>NZ_JAFCTP010000001.1:0-2400301 GCF_049896085.1 Brevundimonas sp. TWP1-3
ATCGCGCCGTCCATCTGCGCGGCGCCGGTGATCATGTTCTTCACATAGTCGGCGTGGCCGGGGCAGTCGACGTGGGCGTAGTGACGGTTGGCCGTCTCATATTCCACGTGCGCGGTGTTGATCGTGATGCCGCGGGCCTTTTCTTCCGGCGCAGCGTCGATGTCGGCATAGGCCATAGCTTTAGCGCCACCGGCCTTCGCCAGCGTCATCGTGATCGCAGCCGTCAGCGTGGTCTTGCCGTGGTCAACGTGGCCGATCGTGCCGATGTTGCAGTGCGGCTTGTTCCGTTCGAACTTTTCCTTGGCCATGGCCAAACTCCTGATGGCCCGGGTTGAGGGGCGCGATGCTGATCAAAAAACCTGGAGCGGGTAGACGGGATCGAACCGACATCCTCAGCTTGGAAGGCTGCTGCACTACCATTGTGCTATACCCGCGCGGGGACTGCGGAAGTTCGCGAAGGAACGCCGCAGCCGATCCTCTTCGGGTCCTGATCCGTCGTATCCGTCAAGGCGCGTGGTGGGGGAAGTAGGACTCGAACCTACGAAGCTTACGCAGGGGATTTACAGTCCCCCCCCTTTGCCACTCGGGACATTCCCCCAGCGCGCCTTGTCGAACCGTCGGACCCCTCGTTTCCGCCATAAAGAGGCGGGACGAAACAAAAGCCTTCGGCTTGTCGCCTCCTCTAGGATAGAGGGGGCGCCCAGACCCGAAAGCCCTTGGGGCTCCAAATCGGAGGGCGTCTTATAGTGTCGTCGAAAACAGAACGCAACGACCGTAGAAGCGGTAAAAAACCGGTCTTCGGAAACCGGCCTGAGGGGCCGCGCGACAAGGGGCAAAAGCCCGCCGCGCAAGGCTTTTCCGGGCGCGACGATGCGCCCCGCCCGCCCCGTGCGCCGGATCGGAACAAGTCGGACGCCGATAATTTTCTGTGGGGCCGTCACCCGGTCCTGGCCGCTTTGGCGAATCCCGCGCGTCGCGGCACGGGTCGCCTCCTGGCCACGGCCGAGCGCGCCGCCGAGATCGAAGAGGGCAAACTGGCCCACGGTCACAAGATCGAGGTTGTCGAGGTCCAGGCCCTGACCCGGATGCTGCCCCCCGGCGCCGTTCATCAGGGCCTGGCCTTCAAGGTCCAGCCATTGGAAGGCGTGTCGCTGGAAGAGCTGGCCGATCCGGCGCAAGGGATCATCGTCATGCTGGATCAACTGACCGATCCGCAGAACGTCGGCGCCATCTTCCGCTCAGCCCTGGCCTTCGGCGCGCGGGGAATCATCGTCCAGGACCGCCATGCCCCCGCCCTGGCCGGCGCCCTGGCCAAGGCGGCCGTCGGCGCGACCGAACGCCTGCCCCACGCCCGGGTGACCAACCTGTCGCGCGCGCTGGAGCGGCTGGCCGACCTGGGCTGGCGCGCCGTGGGTCTGGACGGGATGGGCGAGCAGACGCTGGAAGAGGCGCTGGACCGTCAGCCGACCGTCCTGGTCATGGGGTCCGAGGGCGACGGCATCCGTCGGCTGGTCGCCGAGCACTGCGACGTCCTGGCCAAGATCCCCATGCCGGGCGGATTCGAGAGCCTGAACGTCTCCAATGCGGCCGCCGTCGCCCTTTATGAGGCGTCTCGCGCTCAACGCGGCTGACAGAAGGTCGCACCGGCGTTAGAGAGCGGAAATGGAATTTTTCTCGTCTCCCGAATTCGCCAGCCAGGCCGCCGCTCTGGGCCAGGTCCTTCTGATGGATCTGGTTCTGGCCGGCGACAACGCCGTCGCCGTGGGCCTGGCCGCCGCCGCCCTGCCCCAGGAACAGCGCAAGAAGGCCATTCTGATCGGCCTGGCCGCCGCCGTCGTCATGCGCATCGGCTTTGCGCTGATCACGGTCCAGCTTCTGGCCCTGGTCGGCCTGCTGTTGGCCGGCGGTCTTCTGCTGCTGTGGGTTTGCTGGAAGATGTGGCGCGAACTGCAGGAACAGCGCACCCACGACCAGGCCGAGGCCGAGAGGGAACTCGAACTGGCCCTGAGCATCGAACACGGCAAGGGGCCGTCGCCCGAGGAGCTGGGCCTGAAGCGCAAGTCCTTCGGCGCCGCCCTGCTGCAGATCATGATCGCCGACCTGACCATGTCGCTGGACAATGTGTTGGCCGTCGCCGGCGCCGCCCACGACCACCCCTGGATCATGGTCTTCGGCCTGATTCTGTCGATCGCCCTGATGGGTCTGGCCGCCACCTTCATCGCCAAGCTGCTGCACCGCTACCGCTGGATCGGCTATGTCGGCCTTGTCGTGGTTCTGTATGTCGCCATCCACATGATCTGGGACGGCGCCCGTCAGGTGGTGGTCCGCACCGGCCATATGGACGAGTTCAACGCCTCGGCCCCGGCCTTCATCGAGATCAGTCCCGAGGAAGCCGCCAAACACCTGGGCCAGAGGCGCACCGAGACCAGCCCGACCCCGGCGCCCGCCGAACCGACGGCCCCGGCTGCGGCGCCTGCGGCATGACGGTCGCAACGGTCACGGTCGAAGAGGCCGCCGCCTGGCTCCAATCAGGCGAGGCGATCCTGATCGATGTGCGCGAGCCGGACGAGTTCGCCGCAGCCCGCATCGACGGCGCCATCCTGGCCCCGCTGAGCCAGATGCCGGCCTCCTGGGAGGCGCTGGACCTGCCCGCCGACAAGAAGATCGTCGTCCAGTGCCTGAAGGGCGGCCGCAGCCACCAGGTCTGCGCCTTCGTCGGCCCGACCGGCCCGGAGGGCCAGCCCCTGTTCAACCTGACTGGCGGCATCCAGGCCTGGCACGCCGCCGGCCTGCCTGTGATCGTTGCGGAACAGGCCTGATCAGAGGCCCCTCAACCACCCCGTAACCGATATCCGGTCCGCCGCCGCCGACAGGGCGACCTGGGTCACCGAATGAGGCGCTGGCACCTTCAACAGGTTCAGGGTGTTGAAGCGCGGGGTGAAGGCCTCGGCCACATTGCCGTCGGCGCCGTGGAAGGCCAGCAGGCCGCCCCATTCGATTCGCCAGGCCGGCGTCAGGTTCAGCACATAGGCGAAGAAGCGGTTCTTGCCGTCCGCATGGTCGTCATGCTCGGTCAGGAAATGTCCGGGGCGATATCGGGTCAGTTGCGCGTCGGCCAGGGCGATGCGCGGCTCGCCGGTCACATCGCGCATCAGATTCAGGAAAGCCTCGTCGTTCAGGAAGGCCAGCAGGTCGGACCACACCGGCGCCGCCTGCCCCGCCTCGACCAGGTCGTAGATGGGGTGGTTGTCGTACAGATACTGAAAGTCGGTCTGGGCCGACGCCTGCACCGCCTGCCCCAAGGCCTGTTTCTGATCCGGCGATAGCGACGCCAGCCAGGCGGCGGGCAGATCGACATGCCCCTTCCCGCGCCGCGTCACGACATTGTAGTCGGCGGTCGTCGCCGCCTCATACAGTCCCTGAGCGTCGTTCAAAGCCAGGATGCCTTCGATCTGCGTGCGGCCTGTGCGCGCCATTCGCTCGCGAATCGCGGCGCGCCGTTCGTCGGTCAAGAGCGTCAAGGTCGGCGTCATCGCATATCCCCGCCCGCCCAATCAGGCGTCCGCGCCGCCGAAGCGTTCGGACCATTCCGCCACCTGGGCGTCCTCGATCTTGGCGAACAACACGCCCTGGGCCGCCACAGCCTGACCGACGGCCAGACTATTCAGCACATTCTCGTCCGCGCCCGGCCAGCTCAGGTCGGTTGATCCCACCGAAGCCGCGATCTTCTCGGCCGAGAACGGCAGGACCGGCGCCGCCAGACGGGCGAACAGAGCCACCAGATTCAGCCCCGTCCGCACGCCCACCGCCGCGCGGTCGCGGTCGGTCTTCAGCGCGGTCCAGGGCGCGGCGACCTGCAGATATTCGTTGCCCAGCACCCAGACGGCGCGCAGGGCCTGGGCCGCCTTGCGGAACTCCATGGCCTCGAACTGTTCGGTCGCCTCGGCGATGCCCGCCTTGATGTCGGCTTCCAGCTGGATCTCGACAGGCCCGGCCTCGCCGCCTTCGGGCACGACGCCGTCGAACTTCGACTCGGCGAATTTGACGATCCGGTTGACGAAGTTGCCCAGCACATCGGCCAGGTCCTTGTTCGTCGAGGCCTGAAAATCCTCCCAGGTAAAGGCCGAATCCGCATGTTCCGGGCCGTAAGCCGTCAAACGCCAGCGCCAGTAGTCGGCCGGCAGCAGTTCAAGCGCCTGGTCCATGAAGACGCCGCGCTTCTGGCTGGTCGAGAATTTGCCGCCGTACCAGTTCAGCCAGTTGAAGGCCTTCAGCTGGTCCACCGTCTTCCACGGCTCGCCCGAGCCGATGATGGTCGCCGGGAAACTGACAGTGTGGAAGGCCACATTGTCCTTGCCCATGAACTGGACATAGCGGACGTCCTCGGCCCCCTCGTCCAGACGCCACCAGTCGCGCCACGACCCGCCGGTCGCTTCGGCCCATTCCTCGGTCGCGGCGATATATTCGATGGGGGCGTCGAACCAGACGTAGAAGACCTTGTCCTCCATGCCCGGACGCGGGAAGCCGTCCTTCAGCACCGGCACGCCCCAGGCCAGGTCGCGGGTGATGCCCCGGTCGATCAGCCCCTCGTCCAGATGCTTGTAGGCGATGGACTTGGCCAGCACCTGCCAGCCGCTCTTGCCATCGACCCAGGCGCGGATCTGCGGCTCGATTTTAGTCTGCAGCAGATACAGGTGGCGCGTGTCGCGCACCTCAAGGTTCTTGGAGCCCGACACCGACGAATAGGGGTCGATCAGGTCCGTGGGGTCCAGCAGGCGTCCGCAGTTGTCGCACTGATCCCCGCGCGCGCCGACATGGCCGCAGTGGGGGCAGGTCCCCTCGACATAGCGGTCGGGCAGAAAGCGCACGTCGTCGATGGAGTAGATCATCCGATCCACCCGCTCCTCGATCAGTCCGTTCTTCTCCAGCGCCTCGGCGAAATGCTGGGTCAGGCGATGGTTCTGCGGATTCGACGACCGGCCGAACCAGTCATAGCTCAGGCCGAAGGCCTGGCCGGCGGCCTTCTGGATCTCGTGCTGCTCGTCGCAATAGGTCCGCACGTCCTGGCCGGCGGCGGCGGCGGCCAGCTCGGCCGGGGTGCCGTGTTCGTCGGTGGCGCAGATATAGAGGACCTCATGCCCCTGGGCCCGCTTGAACCGCGCCCAGACGTCGGCCGGCAACATCGAGCCCGCCAGATTCCCCAGGTGCTTGATGCCGTTGATGTAGGGCAGCGCCGAGGTGATGAGGATGCGGGCCATGATCGTCCAGGAGTTCGGGGAAGCGCAGGGATATAGAGAGCGGAAGCGGCGACGTCACCTCTCCCTCCCCTTCATGGGGAGGGACGATCGCGCAGCGATCAGGGTGGGGCCCGAATGGGCCTGGGCGGAGTTCTAACTTCCCCACCCCGGCTGCGCTACGCTTCGCCGCCCCTCCCCATGAAGGGGAGGGAGAATTCTAAGGCAGCCGCCGCGCCACCCGGACGAACCGCCCCGTCAGCAGGACAGAAGACGCCAAGCTGGCGATCACGATCGCCCAGACCAGACCATCGACGCCCATACGGTGCGCCAGCACCCAGCCCAGCGGCATCATCACCGCCCCATAGGCCACGAAATGCATGATCGTGGGCCACCAGACGTCGCCCGCCGCGCGGTTCGCCTGGGCCGCCACCACCTGGATTCCGTCCGCGACGAAGAACAGGGTCGCCAGCACCAGGGCCGGGGCGGCGATGGCCAGCAGGACCGGATCGCGATTGTAGGCGCCCACGATCAGATGCGCGCTGGGCCAGACCAGCAGGGCGACGATGAAGGTCATCGCCGTCACGACGCTCAAGCCCACCAGACCGGCCCTCAACACCCCTTGCCCGTCGCCCGCCCCATAGCTGCGTCCCACCAGCACCGCCGTCGCCGACGACAGGCCCATGGGCAGCATGAAGACGATGGCCGAGACATTCAGCACCACCGCCCAGGCCGCCGTCTCCGCCGTGCCGATCTGACCGGCGAAGAAGGTGAAGCCGGAAAAGGCCCCGACCTCGATGAAATAGGATGCGCCGGCGCCCAGGCCGACCTTGACCTGTTCCCGCGCCGCCTTGGGATCACGCTCGGGCTTGTCGAATATGCCCAGCGACCGCGCCTCGGGCAGGCGCAGGATATAGACCACCAGGAAGATCGCCAGCGCCGCCCGCGCCCCGAACGTCGCCCAAGCCGAGGCGAAGGCGCCGTCGAAACCGATGCCCAGCAGGTCGGGAACCAGCACGATGTTCAGCGCCAGATTGACCCCGTTCGCCACCCACATGGCGACCATGCCGGGCTTGGGCCGCCCCAGGGCCTCCAGGAAGAACTGCCCGGTCACCGAGATCAGATAGAAGGGCATGGACAGGGCGAAGACGACCAGGGCCGGTCCCGCCCCCTCGGCCAGACCGTCGTCCAGCCCCATCTGACCCAGCCCCCAGGGGCCGACGGCGATGAGGGCGATCATCGAGACCACGCCGATCTGAAGCGAATAGGTCATGCCCCGACGCAGCACCGAGCCGACGGCGTGCCGACGCCCCTCGCCCAGCATCC
Organism: Brevundimonas sp. TWP1-3; assembly: GCF_049896085.1. Classification (NCBI taxonomy): domain Bacteria; kingdom Pseudomonadati; phylum Pseudomonadota; class Alphaproteobacteria; order Caulobacterales; family Caulobacteraceae; genus Brevundimonas; species Brevundimonas sp. TWP1-3. The sequence goes on from NZ_JAFCTP010000001.1 coordinate 6,561, forward strand.
GCGCCGTCATCACTTGCACGCCCAGCATCAGCCCGACCGCCGTCGTCACCACGATCGAGGTCGGCGCCCAGGCCAGGGAGTGGAAGGCCAATTCCTGGCTCGAAAACCGCCCGACCACGATGGCGTCGGTCAGGCCCATGGTCATGATTCCCAGGCGCGACAGGATCACCGGCCAAGCCAGGTTGAGCAGGTCTCGGAAGGCGGTACGGGTCTGGGGGCTGAGCGCGATCATCGGAGGCGGCACAGGCCACGCGGACCCGTCGCGGTCAACACCCAAAAACTCTGTGGGTTCAGCCTACCAGGCGCCCAGTTCGCGAAGCTGGCGCACCAACTCCTCTGGCGCCTCGCCTGCATCCAGCTCGGTCAGGTCGACCGGCGTGTCCTTGGGCTCGAAATAGCGCCAGCCTTGGAAGGGCCGCCGCGCCATGGGGGCGGTGCGGATCACCTGGGGCGCCAGGGTGATTTCACACCGGCTCTGCTTGCCCTCCCCCAGGGTGGCGATGTCGAGCACGGGCTGGCGGCAGACGATGGTACCCTTCACCACCCAGTACAGCGAGCCGCCGTCCTCGATTTCCGGCGCGCGTTTAGGCGTCATCCGCGTGTGGACCACCAGAGGCCCGCCCTTGTCGGCGCGGGCCTCCAGCCATTCGACATCCGGCACCCCGACGCCCAGTTTGATCATGTGAAGCGGCATGGTGCCCACGTAGTCGCCCAGAAGCGCCTTGGCCAGATTGTTCATCAAAGGAGCTTGTCTCGCGGAACAGCGGACCGCTTACAGACAGGTCACGGAACTGGCGACCACGATTTCGGCGCCCACGACGGCCCGCGGTTCATCTACCGATGATCAACCGACAGGTGGTGTTACCTGAAACTGGGAGCCCCTTCGTGCTACGCCTTCAACAACCCCAGCAGCGCCTCGGCCGCTTCACGCGACGACCCCGGGTTCTGGCCGGTCACCAGCTTTCCGTCGGTCTGCACATACGACCCCCAATCCGGCCCCTTGGAATAGTCGCCGCCATTGGCGATCAGCACGTTCTCGACCAGGAACGGCACCACGTCCGTCAGACCCACCGCATCCTCTTCAGAGTTGGTGAAGCCCGTCACCTTGCGGCCGTTGACCAGCGGCTTGCCGTCTGCGCCGGTCACCGACTTCAGCACGCCCGGTGCATGACAGACGAAGCCAGTCGGCTTGTCGGCCTTGGCGAAAGCCTCGATCAGGGCGATGGAATCCGCGTCATTGGCCAGGTCCCACAGCGGCCCGTGACCGCCGGGATAGAAGACGGCGTCGAAATCATCGGCCTTCACCGAGGACAGAACGACGGTCGAGGCCAAGGCGGCTTGCGCTTCGGCGTCTGCCTTGAAGCGGCGCGTGTCGTCGGTCTGGGCGTCCGCGTCGTCGCTCTTGGGATCCAGCGGCGGCTGTCCGCCCTTGGGCGAGGCCAGCACGACCTGCGCGCCCGCATCCTTCAGCGCGTAATAGGGGGCCGCCAGCTCTTCCAGCCAGAAGCCGGTCTTCTTGCCCGTGTCGCCGAGTTGATCGTGCGACGTCAGCACCAGCAGGATGTTCATAAGGAAGGCTCCGTCTCTTGGGGTGTCCACAGATGGGAAGCCGCACGCTGCGCCTCAAGGCTGGCCTCTGCATGGAAAAACACCCACCCTGCCAGCTCTCTTCACGAGGAACGAACCGCATGAAGCGTTGGATCGGCATGATCGCGGCCCTGCTGGGCCTAATGGCCTTTACCCAGGCGGCTCAGGCCTCATCTCCGGCGCCCTGCGGCATCGGCCAGGCGGGCGCGACCCAGGCCGTCGCCATCGGCCGGACCGGCCGCACGATGCTGCTCCACCTGCCCGCCGGCTTCGATCCGAACACGCCCGCGCCCCTGGTCTTCCTGCTGCACGGCAGCGGCGGCACGGGCGAGAAGATGCTGGCCTCGTCTCGGTTGGCGCAAGCGGCGGGCAGACACGGCTTCATCGTCGCCGCGCCCGACGCCGGCATTCCGGTCGAGCAGGGCTTCGTCTGGAACATTCCGGGCGTCCCGACCATCACCGGCGCCGTGCCCGGCCCTGGCGATGCCGACGACGTCGCCTATCTGACGACCGCCATCCGGGTGCTCGCGGATCAGGGCTGCGTCGATGACAGCCGCGTCTACGCCACGGGCCTATCGGGCGGCGGACGGATGACGTCCTGGCTGGCATGCGTCGCCGCAGATCGCTTCGCCGCCATCGCCCCGGTCGTGGGCCTGCGCGCCGGCAACCCCCGCAAGGACCGGCCGGAAGAACCCGATACCGCCACCTGCCGCCCCTCGCGCCCCATGCCTGTCATCGCCTTCGCCGGTGACGCGGACACGACCAACCCGATCCAGGGCGGCGGCGCAGGCTACTGGCATTACACCATGCACGCCGCCGAACAGCGCTGGGCCCAGTTAAACGGCTGCACCCAGGTGCGCGACACCCGCTGGGTCGCAGACAAAATCTATGAGGAAGGCTACGCCGCCTGTCGCGACGGCGCGGACGTGGTGGGCCGCATCACCGCCGGCGGCGGCCACAGCTGGGTCGCCGACAACGACGCCCTCTGGGCTTTCTTCGCGACGCGGACGCGCCCGCAGAACTGATACAGACCAAGCCCTAGCCGTAGTGCCGTCCATCGGCCTCAAGTAGCGCGAAGCGCGGTAGGGCCCAGCAAACAAAAAGGCCCGGCGGTGTCCCGCCGGGCCTTTCCGATATTCAGCAAATGCCGAAAGTCAGATCTTACTTGATCTGGACCTTGGCGCCGGCTTCCGTCAGCTTCTTGGCGACTTCGTCGGCGTTCTGCTTGGAGACGTTCTCGACGACGTTCTGCGGAGCGCCTTCGACCAGGTCCTTGGCTTCCTTCAGACCCAGGTCCGAACGCACGCCACGGACTTCCTTGATCACGTTGATCTTCTTGTCGCCACCGTCCAGCAGGACGACGGTGAATTCGGTTTGCTCTTCGGCAGCTTCGGCCGGAGCAGCGCCACCACCGGCCGGCATGGCCATGGCGACGGGAGCAGCGGCGCTGACGCCCCACTTTTCTTCAAGCAGCTTCGACAGTTCAGCAGCTTCGAGAACGGTCAGAGCGGACAGGTCTTCGACGATCTTGGCGAGGTCAGCCATTGTCAGTGTTCCTTCGGAGGATTGGTTTTAGAGAGTGATGCAGAGATGAAAGGCTGGGCCGCTTACGCGGCTTCCTTGGTGGCGTAGGCGTTGAACACGCGAGCCAGCTGACCGGCGGGTGCTTGCAGCACGCCGGCGATCTTGGTCGCGGGCGCATTGAGCAGGCCGATGAGTTGGCTGCGGACTTCGTCGAGCGTCGGGAGCTTGGAAAGAACTTCCACGCCCTTTTGGTCGACGACGGTGTCGCCCATGAAGCCGCCGATGATCTTGAAGCGATCATTGGCCTTGGCGAACTCGGTGGCGACCTTGGCGGCCGTACCGGGGTTCTCGGAATAGGCGATGCCCACGGGACCCTTGAACAGGCCGTGGAATTCGCTGCCTTCTTCGGCTTCGAGCGCCTTCAGCGCCAGGCGGTTCTTGACCACCTTGAACGCGCCGCCTTCTTTACGAAGGCGACCACGCAGATCTTCCATTTCCGCAACGGTCAGACCCAGGTTTTGGGTCACGACCACGGAGCCGGCGTCGGCGAATACGCCCTTGAGCGTTTCGATCGACTCGGCTTTTTGAGCGCGGTCCATTGCGGTCTCCAGTCTTGGTATTCGCCGCCGGGCTTATTCCCGACGACGGATTGGCCAAAGCGCGCCGCGTCGCCGCGAAGCGTTAAAGCCGGTCGTATTGTCCGAAGGATGCGTCTGACGGCGTCCGTCCCGGAATGCGGGCTGACAGCGCAGGGTCGCGTCCCCATCTCCCCACGGCGTCAGAGGGCTCTCTGACAGTTATGGCCTGGGTGACCCCCACGCCCCGAAGTTCTCGGACAGGACCGCCAAAGGAATGAACCTGTGACGGGAAGCGGCGCTTTTACAGTCGAAGCGCCGGGAATGCAACTCGATTGCCAAGATTGACGTCAATCCGTGACGGGCGTGGCGTCGAAGTCGCGGATCAGGGCGGCCAAGTCGGGTTCATGAACCAGGTCCGCCGCCTCGCTCATACTCATCCAGCGCCGCTCGCGCTGGTGCGCCTCGGGCCAGGCGCCCAACTGGACCAGCACCTGAAGCGGATAGACCGAGACCACGCACTGGCGAACGCCGCCATCCTTCAGACCCTTGGCGTAGCGGAAGACGCCGATGGAGGTCTGGTCCATCTCGCCGCGCACCCCGGCTTCTTCCATGGCCTCCTGGGCCGCCGCCTCGGGATCGGTCTTGCCGACCATCCGGCCGCCCTTGGGGATGACCCAGCGACGGGTCTCGCGCGAGGTGATCATCAGGATCTGACGACCCTCGTCCGTCAGCCGCCACGGAAGGGCCGCGACCTGACGGGTTTCGGATCGCGAGGTGCGTTTGACTCCCGAAGCCATCAGGCGCGGTTCCGAAAGGATCGAGTCTTGAGACAGGCCATGCGACGTTTTGCACCAGCGAAAGGATCAGCGCGTTCCAAAGGTGATCGCGCCGCCTGCGTCAAGCGAACTGACGCAGGCGTCCTATTTTTCGCCGGGCGCCTTCGCATCGGGGTCCCCCAGGACGTCCTGCCTATAGAGCATGGTGATCAAGGTATGCAGCACCAGCGCCAGCGGCGTGGCGAACAGCACGCCCAGCGGCCCGAACAGGGTGCCGATCCCGACCACGGCGAAGATGCCCAGCACGACCGGCAGGTTGGCCACGTTCTTCTGAACCATCGGCGTGATGAAGTTGCTCTCCAGCTGGGACACCACGACATAGAGGGCCAGCGTCATCACGGCGGTCTCCCACCCTTGGGTCGCCCCCACCAGAACCGCCGGAATGGTCGAGACGATGGGTCCGACGATGGGCACGAACTGCGCAAGGCCCGTCAGCAGCCCAAGGCCCAGCGCCGAGGGCACGCCGATGATGGCCAGACCGACGCCCGTCAGCGTGCCGACCAGCACCATCGAGAATAGTTGCGCCTTCAGCCAACCCTTCAACGCCTTGCCGCAGCTGTTCAGCACCTCGCGCAGACGGTCCCGACGGTCCATCGGAACCATCGACAGCAGACCCTCGCGCGACTTGGCCGGTTCGATAGCCAGGAACACGCCGGCGACGATGACGAGAACCAGGGTGGTCACGCCGGAGGCGAAGCCCAGCGCGAATTTTTGCGCCACCTGCAACGCCTGGCCAGCCCGATCACCCAACCCCTGCAGTTGCTCGAACAGTTGCGCGGCGTAGGGCTGGGCCTGGATCCAGGACTGCACCTGGTCCCAACCCTGGGGCACCACGGCAGACAGAGCCACGACCTGCTCGGTGATCTGCGCGCCGAAAAGGGTCAGTATCCCCGCCAGAACCCCGACCACGATCAGCAGGGACAGAAACACCGCCAACGGATCCGGCGCCTTCAGCCAGCGCACGAGGGGATCGGCCAGGGCGCGAAGAACCACAGCGACGACGATGGCTCCGAAGATCAGCAGCCACAGCGTCTGCAGGGTCACGATCAGTTGGACGGCGAAATAGGCCGAGACCAGCACGATAGCGCCGAACGCCAGTCGCCCCTTCCACGGATCGCCCCCACCCGAGCCGAGGCCCACATTAGCCTTATCGCCCATCAATCTTCCCAGTCCGAACATATCGCCCCCTTCAAGGTCGCGACAGGAACGCAGGTCGAGCGTGGCCGTTCGCCGCATGCGATAATAAAATCAGTGGGCTTCGGATGACCGCTGATCATAGGCCGTCTGCGCCGCCGCGACCTGGGGCATTTGCGTCTCGGCCCAGTCGATCATCGACTGCATCGCCGCCATCAGGGTGCAGCCCAGCGGCGTCACCGCATAGGTTACGGACACCGGCACGGTCGCCACGACGGATCGCGACACCAGACCGTCCCGCTCCAGCGACTTCAGCGTCTGGCTCAGCATCTTCTGCGATACGCCATCGACCCGGTGCTTTAGCGCATTGAACCGGATCGGTCCCTCGCCCAGCACGATCAGGATCAGAGTGCTCCACTTGTCCGCGATCCGGTCCAGCAACTGCCGCGTTGGACAGTTCGCCGCGAACACATCGCCGCGCGTCCGGGTTTCCTGCGGGTGACCAGGTGTCTGAAAGGTGCCGTCTTGCATGGCCGCACCCCATAGCGCACCTGGTATCCATTGGATACCTCAAGGAGCCTTCCATGAAAGTCGCAGTCCTCGGCGCCAGCGGTCGCGCCGGTTCGGAAATCACCAGGGAACTCGCCGCGCGCGGTCACGCCGTCACCGCCATCGCCCGCAAGCCCGAGGCCATCCCCGCCGCCAACAGCGTCACGCCTGTGGCGGGCGACGCCTCGGACGCCGCTGCACTGGCGGAGCTGATCAAGGGTTCGGACGCCGTCATCAGCGCCCTGCACTTCGACGTGCCGGCCGAGACCATCCTGACCGCGCTCAAGACCGCCGGCGTCCCTCGCCTGCTCGTCACCGGCGGCGCCGCCAGCCTGGAGGTCGCCCCCGGCGTCCGCCTGATCGACACGCCCGAGTTCCCCGAGGCGTGGAAGGCCTTCGCCCAGGGCGGCATCGTCTTCCTGGACGCCCTGCGCCACGAGACGGAGATCGACTGGACCTTCTTCTCGCCCGCCGCCGTCATCGAGGAAACGCCCCGCCTGGGCCATTTCCGCACCGGAACAGACCAACTGGTCGTGGACGACAAGGGCGAGAGCAGGATCGGCTTCTCGGACTACGCCGTCGCCATGGTCGACGAGTTGGAAAACCCCCAGCACAGCCGCGCGCGCTTCACCGCAGCCTACTGAGGCCTATTGGGCCGCCATGCCCTGCGCAGCCTCGGCCATGGCGGCCTTCATCTCGCGACGTTCGTCTGGCGTGCATTTCAGGCGGCTGCACATGGCGTCGCCCATGCCGGCCAGCATCTCGGGCATCACAGACATGGCGGCCGCATTCAGTCGCGGCATGGCCTGCACGCTCTTGACCAAAAGGTTCTGGCCGACATCGCTCTCATAGAAGGCGACCATGGCTCGAAGCTCCTCCAGCGTGAAGATATCGGCATAGACGGGAGCCATGGCCTCGAACATCCGAGGCATCATGGCCTGGGTCATGTCCACGACCACCTCTCGAATCGCGGCGGCGTCGGAGGCGCTTAGGTCTTCATCGGACTCCGGGATCATGGACTCGACCATCTGCCCCATGGCGGTCGTCATTTCCTCGCCCTGGATCAGCATGACGAACTTGTTGGCCAGGGCCAGGCGCGCCGCCTCGTCGCTACGTGCGTCGGCCAGGGCGGCGCCCGGCGCAACCAGCAGCGTCACGGCCATGCACAGGCCGCCTATGAGTTGTTTCATGTCATCCCCCAGATAGGGGCGCATCCTGACGGCTGGGACGACATTCGGGCAAGAAAAAACGGCGGGGATCGCTCCCCGCCGTTCTTCAGTACCGGTTGTCTAGTCTTAGGCGCCCAGCGAGGACGGGTCGACCTTGATGCCCGGCCCCATCGTCGAAGACAGGCTGATGCGCTTCACATAGGTGCCCTTGGCGCCCGACGGCTTGGAACGCACCAGTGCGTCCACGATAGCCTTCACGTTGGCTTCCAGGGCGTCCTGGGTGAACGAGACCTTGCCGATGCCGGCGTGGACGATGCCCGCCTTCTCGACGCGGAACTCGACGGCGCCGCCCTTGGCGTCCTTGACGGCCTGGGCCACGTTCGGGGTCACGGTGCCGACCTTCGGGTTCGGCATCAGGCCGCGCGGGCCCAGCACCTTACCCAGACGGCCGACCAGGGCCATCATGTCCGGCGACGCGATCACGCGGTCGAACTCCATGAAGCCGCCGGCGATCTTCTCGTACAGATCTTCGGCGCCGACGTGTTCGGCGCCGGCTGCGGTGGCTTCGGCGGCCTTCGCGTCCTTGGCGAAGACGGCGACGCGAACGTCACGGCCCGTACCCGACGGCAGGTTCACCACGCCACGGACCTGTTGGTCGGCGTGACGGGGATCGACGCCCAGGTTGACGGCGATCTCAAGGGATTCGTCGAACTTCGACTTGGCGTTTTCCTTGGCCAGCTTGATGGCGTCGGAGAACGGCAGCAGGTCTTGGCTGACGCCGGTGCGGGCTTTTTGAGCCTTGGTTTGCTTGGCCATGGTTTAGCCCTCCACCACTTCGAGGCCCATCGCGCGGGCGGAGCCTTCGATGATCTTGGTCGCGGCGTCGAGGTCGTTCGCGTTCAGATCTTTCATCTTCTTTTCAGCGATCTCGCGCAGTTGCGAAACCTTGACCGTACCGGCCGTCTCGCGGCCGACCAGCTTGGAGCCCGACTTCAGGCCCGTGGCCTGCTTCAGGTACCAGGTCGCCGGCGGCGTCTTGGTCAGGAAGGTGAACGACTTGTCCTGATAGACGGTGATCACGGTCGGAAGCGGGGTGCCCTTGGCTTCCTTCTCGGTGCGCGCATTGAACTCCTTGCAGAAGCCCATGATGTTCACGCCGCGTTGACCCAGAGCGGGGCCGATCGGGGGCGAAGGCGTGGCCGAACCGGCCGGTACTTGCAGCTTGATATAGCCGAGAATCTTCTTGGCCATTGGTCTCTCCTATGAACGACCCGACGACTGAACGCAGGGCCGGTGAGCCGTGGTGCGGCATGGCTGCCTCCCACGGATTTGCCGCCCCGCGAGCCGAGGCCCGCCGAGCGAAGGCGCGCGTGTAACAGAGGGGGGGTGGAAAGGCAACGCGCCAACGTCCTCGCGACGCCGAAACGAAAAAGCCGCGCCCTTTCGGACGCGGCTTCAAATCTGGGAGGTGCGTAGGCCTTAGCCCGAAACCTTCTCCACCTGGGCGTATTCCAGCTCGACCGGCGTGGCGCGACCGAAGATGGAAACGGCGACGCGCAGGCGGGCGTGTTCTTCGTCCACGCTTTCGACCGAACCGTCGAAGCTGGCGAACGGGCCGTCGATGACCTTGACCTTCTCGCCGATGTCGAAGCGGATGGTGGGCTTGGGACGTTCGACGCCTTCTTCCACCTGACCGATGATGTTCTGGACTTCACGTTCCGAGACCGGCAGGGGCTTGGTGCCGCCTGCGGCGCCCAGGAAGCCGGTGACCTTCGGGGTGTTCTTGACCAGGTGATAGGCCTGGTCGGTCATTTCCATCTTCACCAGCACATAGCCGGGGAAGAACTTGCGTTCCGAGTTCACCTTGCGGCCGCGACGGATCTCGACGACGTCCTCGGTCGGAACCAGGATTTCGGAGAAGGCGTCTTCCAGGCCCTGCTGTTTGGCTTGGTCACGGATCTGCTCGGCGACCTTCTTCTCGAAGTTCGAGTAGGCGTTGACGATATACCACTTGTGGCGCGGATTGGCGGGTTTTGCGGGCGCTGCATCGGTCATGGGCGCGTCTTTCTCAGGATCCGAGAGCGATGATGTAGCGGAAGGCGAAGCCCAGGCCGGTGTCCACGATCCAGAAGAAGATCGCGGCGATGATCACCATGATGAAGACCATCACCGAGGTGATCCAGGTCTCCTTGCGGCTGGGCCACACGATCTTGCGGCCCTCGGCGCGAACCTGGCTGAAGAACTGGCCGGGGCTGGTGCGGGGCTTTTTGGGCTCGGGCGAATCGACCGTGATGGCGGCGGCGCCGGCCGCCTGGGGCTTGGCGCCCATCTGGGGCTTTGCGCTGCCCTGAGGCCGCTTGCCGGGAGTTTTGGCCTTGGCCATCAGTTGCTCTTCACACAATTGTTCCTGTCGCCCCAGATGGGAAGTCCCATCCGGAAGCGACAGGGGGGATTGGCAGGAGTTGGGGGACTCGAACCCACGACCCCCGGTTTTGGAGACCGGTGCTCTACCAGCTGAGCTAAACTCCTAGACAACCGCTCGAACCCTCAGGTCCGTGCGTTCGCCAGAGGGGGGCGTATGCCCGACACCGCCCTGCATTTCAAGGGCGATATGACACTTCGGACTAGTCTTCCAGATGCGCGGCGATGGCGGCCCGCTCTTCCTGAGCCTGGATCAGTTCCTTGAAGATCAGCTTGTCGATGCGACGGTCGTCCATGTCGACGACCTCGACCTCGAATCGGCCGACCTGGACCACTTCGCCCTCGTCCGGCACGCGCGACAGCTGGTGCAGAATCAGGCCGGCGACGGTGTGGTAGCCCTCGTGATCGCCGAAATCCTCGCCCAGCTTGTCGGCCAGTTCGTCCAGGTGCGTCTGACCGTCGACCAGCCAGCTGCCGTCGGCGCGCTGATGGATCCAGGCCTGTTCCTCGTCGTGACCCTCGTTGAAGTCGCCGGCGATCATTTCCAGGATGTCGGTCGCCGTCACCACGCCTTCGAAGGCGCCGTATTCGTCGACGATGAAGGCCATATGGACCTTGGACCCCTTCAGGATCTCCAACGCCTTCAGCACCGAGGTCGATTGCGGGATGAAGGCCGGTTCCGCGACCAGGGGCTCGATGTCGAACTTGCCGTGCGTCAGCAGGCTGTCCAGCAGGTCCTTCTTGTGGACCACGCCCAGCGGATTATCGACGTCGCTCTCGCGCGCCACCACGATCCGCGAATAGGGGCAGGTGCGAATCTCTTCGCGCAGGACTTCCTCGGGGTCGTCCAGCGCGATCCAGAAGACGTCGTGGCGCGGCGTCATGGCCACCCGCACCGGACGGTCGCCCAGGCGCAGGATTTCCTCGATCATCACCTGTTCTTCGGGCTCGATCAGGCCGGCCGAGGTGCCTTCCGCCAGGATGGTCGCCACCTCTTCCTGGGTCACGTCCGAACCGTCGCGGTCCTTGACGCCCAGCAGCTTGAGAATGCCCGAGGTCGAGGCGGTCAGCAGCAGCACGAACGGCTTCAGCACGATCGCCATCTTCGAGATCGGCCCCGCCATCTTGGACGCCACCGCTTCCGGGAAGATCAGGGCGATCCGCTTGGGCACCAGTTCGCCGACGATCAGCGACACATAGGTGATGCACACGACCACCAGGGCCGTGGCGAAGACTTCGGTGTATTGCGCCAGCGCTGGGAAACTGACTTCCAGAATACGATCCAACTCGCCCGCGATGGTCGCCTGACCATAGGCGCCCGCCAGAATGCCGATAAGGGTGATGCCGACCTGAACGGCGGACAGGAACTGAGTCGGTTCTTCCGACAGCTTCAGCGCCGCCCTGGCCCCCCGGTCTCCTCGTTCCGCCCTCGCCTGGAGTTTGGATTTCCGCGAGGAGACGACCGCCAATTCAGTCATGGCGAACAAGCCGTTAAGCACCACCAGGAGCAGAACGACGACAATAGCGATGAGTAACATCTAGGGGGGTGTGGGGACCGACGCGGCGCAACATCCGGCGTCCGCGACGCTACGATAGGGCAGGATCGCGGCTAGCGCCACGTTTTCCTTTGAGCCTCAGCCCACCCGTCCCGCATCGACCGACCCATAGGCGCCCGAAACCGGCCGACCGTCGGCGTCATACTGCGTCGCGCAAGCGCTCATGCCCAGAACCGTGCCGATGAAAAGACCCAGGCGGATGGCGCGTCGCATTTGGTTACCGAAAGATTAACGTTCGTGTCGAACGTAGACTTCGGTTTGCAGTTGCAGACAACCCCGCTCGCCTTCGACGCGAATGGCGCGTGAACTAAAAAGGGGACGCCTCGCGGCGTCCCCTTTGTCGTGTTCGGCGATGCCCGCCCGATCAGACCTTGCGCATCACACCTTGATCGGCAGGGCCGTGCGGATGTGGACATCCTTCAACTGACGCTCTTCAGCCTCGGTCGGGGCGTTCATCAGCAAATCCTCACCCTGCTGGTTCAGCGGGAAGGCGATGACCTCGCGGATGGCCGTCTCGCCGGCCAGCAGCATGACGATGCGGTCGATGCCGGGGGCCAGGCCGCCATGCGGCGGCGCGCCGTAGCGGAAGGCGTTCAGCATGCCGCCGAACTGCTCTTCCACCACCGAGGCGTCGTAGCCGGCGATGGAAAAGGCTTTCAGCATGATCTCGGCCTTGTGGTTCCGGATCGCGCCCGAGCACAGCTCATAGCCGTTGCAGACGATGTCGTACTGATAGGCGCGGATGGTCAGCGGGTCCTGATTTTCCAGGGCCTCCATCCCGCCCTGCGGCATCGAGAAGGGGTTGTGGCTGAAATCGACCTTCTTCTCTTCTTCCGACCATTCGAACATGGGGAAGTCGACGATCCAGCAGAATTTGAACTGGTTCTCGTCGATCAGCTTCAGCTCGGTGCCCACGCGAGTGCGGGCCAGGCCCGCGAACTTGGCGAAGACCGACGGCAGGCCGGCGGTGAAGAAGGCGGCGTCGCCCTTGCCCAGGCCCAGCGACGACATCAGGGTCTCGGTCGGCTCCTGACCCAGGTTCTTGGCGATGGGGCCGCCCCAGGCGCCCTGGTCGTCGGACCAGAAGATATAGCCCAGGCCCGGCTGGCCCTCGCCCTGCGCCCAGCTGTTCATGCGGTCGCAGAAGGCGCGCGATCCGCCGGTCGGCGCTGGGATGGCCCAGACGGCGTTCTTCTCGTCCGCGCCCAGGATCTTGGCGAAGAGGCCGAAACCGCCGTCGCGGAAGTGGTCGGACACCACCTGCATCTTGATCGGGTTGCGCAGGTCCGGCTTGTCCGACCCGTACCAGGCCATCGACTGGGCGTAGGTCAGGCGCTCGAAGCCCTTGTGCTCGAAAGTCTCGCCGAAGTCGTTGGTGAAGACATGGGCGCCGTCGATGGGCGAGACCGGCTTGCCCTCGCCGAACTCCTCGAACACGCCGTGCATGAGCGGTTCGATGGCGGCGAAGACGTCTTCCTGGGTCACGAAGCTCATCTCGACGTCGAGCTGGTAGAATTCCAGCGACCGGTCGGCGCGCAGGTCTTCGTCACGGAAGCAGGGGGCGATCTGGAAATAACGGTCGAAGCCCGAGACCATCAGCAGTTGCTTGAACTGCTGCGGCGCCTGCGGCAGGGCGTAGAACTTGCCGGGGTGCAGACGCGACGGCACCAGAAAGTCGCGCGCGCCTTCCGGCGACGAGGCGGTCAGGATCGGGGTCTGATACTCCAGGAAGCCCTGGGCGACCATACGCTGGCGGATCGAGGAGATGACCCTGGAGCGCAGGACGATGTTCTTGTGCAGACGCTCGCGACGCAGATCCAGGAAGCGGTTGGCGAGACGGATATCCTCGGGATACTCCTGATCGCCAAAGACCGGCATCGGCAGTTCGGCGGCTTCCGACAGGACCTCTACGCCCTGCACCCGCACCTCGACCTCGCCGGTCGGCAGGTTGGGGTTCACCACGCCGGCCTCGCGGGCGACCACTTCGCCGTCGATCTTGATCACGCTCTCGGCGCGCAGACGCTCGACGGCGGCGAAGCCCGGCGTCTCCGGGTGCAGCACCAGCTGAGTCAGGCCATAGTGGTCGCGCAGATCGATAAACAGCAGGCCGCCGTGGTCGCGCTTCCTGTGCACCCAGCCGGACAGGCGAACGGCGGAACCGGCGTCGGAGGCGCGCAGGGCGCCGCAGGTATGGGAGCGGTAGGCGTGCATGGAACAGACCGTCTGGAGACTTTGGCGGTGGAATCTGACGCCGTCGGCGCCCGAAATCGAAGCGGCGTAGGGCGCATCATCGCCCCGGAAAGTCAAGGTTTCAGCCGTTGCAAAGCCTGCCGCCACCCATGATATCTGGCGCTCCTGTCCCACTCGAGGCCGCCATGTTCATCGTCACCATCACCTACACCCAGCCGATCAAAGCCATCGAGGCCAAGACGGTCGAGCATCGCGAGTGGCTGGATCAGCATGTGGCCAGCGGCCTGATCCTATTGGCCGGGCCGATGGTTCCGCGCACCGGCGGCATTCTGGTGGTGCGCAGCGGCGGGACCAAGGAAGAGCTGGAGGCCCTGCTGAAGGCCGATCCGTTCCAGGTTCATGGTCTGGCCGACTATCAGGTCACAGAATTCAAGGCGGGCAAGCTGAACCCCGCCCTGGCCGAATTCGCCTGATTCCATCCACAGGGGCGAGGTTCGCTCCCCGGAACCAACAGAGCGGGCCTGACGCGATTAACCCTGGCCTCTGCTAAGACGAGGTCATGACCGCGCTGAGCGCCCTGCCCCGTCCGACCGCCGAACAGCTGCGTCTGCCGCTGGAGCGTCATGTCGTGGGCGAGGCCTTCGTGACCTCGGACAGCAACGCCGAGGCGGTGCGCGTGCTGACGCGCTGGCCCGACGGCGCGGGGGCGGTGCTGGCCCTGCATGGGCCGGCGGGATCGGGCAAGAGCCGCCTCGCCGCCGACTGGGCCGAACGGGTCGGGGCCGTGCCGCTGAACGGCGCCGAGGCCGCCCTGATCGATCCGCTGGAGCTGGAAGGCCGGCCCGTGCTGCTGGACCGGGCGGCCGATGCGGACGACGAGAGCCTGTTTCACCTGATCAACCTGGCCAATTCCGGCGGAGGCGCGCTGCTGTTGGTGTCGCGGTCGGCGCCGCGTCAGTGGTCGGTGGACCTGCCCGATCTGCGTTCGCGCCTGGACGCCGTGCGAGCCGTCTCCATCGCGGCGCCCGACGACGCCGTCCTGTCGGCCATCCTTCGCGCCCGCTTCGCCGAGCGCAGCATCACCCCGGCCGACGACGTGATCGATTATCTGGTGCGCCGTCTGGATCGGTCGGCGGACACGGCCGCCGCCGTAGTGGAGCGGCTGGACGCCCTGCATCGCCCTGTCACCCGCGTCCTTGCCCGTCAGGTGCTGGATGCGATGGACGCCGCCGCCGAATAGACGTCGCCCCGCGACATTTTCTACGCACCCGCTTGCGGCCGTCACAGACGCGCGCGAGAACCGGGTCATGACCGACGCCGCCATCCACGACGACACCCGAGGCGAGGAAGTCCCCGCCTCCCGCGCCCCTCAACTGGCGCTGAGCGAAGAGCTGATGGCCTCGCCCACCCGGTTCTTCAATCGAGAGATCTCGTGGCTGGCGTTCAATGAGCGCGTGCTGGAAGAGGCGGCCAACCCCAATCACCCGCTGCTGGAGCGGCTGCGCTTCCTGTCCATCTCGGCCAATAACCTGGACGAGTTCTTCATGACCCGCGTCGCCGGTCTGAAGGGCCAGTTGCGCGAGCGGGTGCGCGTCCTGTCCGCCGACGGCCTGACGCCCGCCGAACAGCTGGAGCAGATCAATATCGCCGCCGGCGAGCTGATGGCCGAACAGCAGTTGCGCTGGCGCCAGCTGAAGAAGGAACTGACCACGGCCGGGATCGAGGTCGTCGATCGCCAGAAGATCACCAAGACCGAGCGTGATCGGCTAGAGCCCGAGTTCCTGAACCAGCTGTTCGCGGTCTTGACGCCCCTGGCCATCGACCCCGCGCACCCCTTCCCCTTCCTGCCCAACCTGGGTTTCTCCCTGGCGCTGAAGCTGAAGCGTAAGGGCGAGACCAAGACCTTCTACGCCCTGGTGCCCGTGCCGACCCAGGTGCAGCGGTTCTGGCAACTGCCCACCGACGGCCGGTCCACGCCGGGGCACAAGCGGTTCATCACGCTGGAGAACATGCTTCTGCTGTTCATCGACCACCTCTTCCCCGGCTGCGAGGTTCAGGAAAAGGGTGTGCTGCGCCTGATCCGCGATTCGGACATCGAGATCGAGGAAGAGGCCGAGGACCTGGTGCTGGAGTTCGAGGAGGCGCTGAAGCAGCGTCGCCTGGGCTCGGTCGTGCGGGTCAAGATCGAGGCGTCCATGCCGTCCGACCTGCGCGACTTCATCGTCGGGGAACTGGAGGCCGCGCCCCAGGACGTGGTTCTGGTCGACGGCATGCTGGGCCTGGCCCAGCTGTCGGACCTGATCGGCGGCGGGCACCCGGATCTGAAGTTCAAGGGCTATGAGCCGCGCTATCCAGAACGCGTCCGCGACAACGGCGGCGACGTCTTCGCGGCCATTCGCGAAAAGGACCTGCTAATCCACCACCCGTTCGAGAGCTTCGACGTGGTGGTGCAGTTCCTGCGTCAGGCGGCGCGCGACCCCAATGTCATCGCCATCAAACAGACCCTGTACCGCACCTCCAAGGACAGCCCCATCGTCGCCGCCCTGATCGAGGCGGCCGAGAACGGCAAGAACGTCACGGCCCTGGTCGAGCTGAAGGCGCGGTTCGACGAGGAGGCCAACCTGCGCTGGGCGCGGGCGATGGAACGGGCCGGCGTCCACGTCGTCTTCGGCTTCGTCGAATACAAGACCCACGCCAAGCTCAGCGTCGTCGTGCGGCGCGAGGGCGAGGCGCTGAAGACCTATTGCCACTTCGGCACCGGCAACTATCACCCGGTCACGGCCAAGGTTTACACCGACCTGTCGCTATTCAGCTGCGACCCCGTGCTGGGGCGCGATGCGACCAAGGTGTTCAACTACATCACCGGCTACGCCACGCCGGACCATCTGGAGACCGTGGTCGTCTCGCCGCTGAACATGAAATCCACGCTGATCGACCTGATCGGCAAGGAGATGTCGGCCGCCGCCGTGGGCAAGCCCGCCGCCATCTGGGTCAAGCTGAACTCGCTGGTGGATGTCGAGATCATCGACGCCCTGTACCGCGCCAGCCAGTGGGGCGTGCGCATCGATCTGGTCGTGCGCGGTATCTGCTGCCTGCGGCCCGGCGTGACAGGCCTGTCGGAGAACATCCGGGTCAAGTCCATCGTCGGCCGCTTCCTGGAGCACAGCCGCATCGTCTGTTTCGCCAACGGCAAGGACCTGCCGCATGACAAGGCCAAGGTCTTCATCTCCTCGGCCGACTGGATGACGCGCAACCTGGATCGCCGTGTCGAGCTGATGACGCCGATCCGCAACGCCACCGTCCACGACCAGGTGCTGGACCAGATCATGGTCGCCAATCTGAAGGATGATGCGCAAAGCTGGGTTCTGGACGCGGAAGGGCGCTATACACGCGTCACCCCAGCGGACCCGGAGCGGCCTTTCTCGGCCCACAAATATTTCATGACCAATCCCAGCCTGTCGGGCCGAGGCCGCAAGGCCAAGAGCCTGCCTGCCGTCCTGCGTTACGAGCGTCCCGGCCGCTGATGCCCGACATCACGCTTACCGACCGCGACATCGCCGCGATCGACATCGGTTCCAACTCGGTGCGGCTGGTTCTGTACCGGCTGGAGGGCCGGGCGATCTGGACCGTCTTCAACGAGAAGGTGCTGGCCGGCCTGGGCCGCGACCTGCCGACGACGCGCAAGCTGTCACCCGAGGGCGTCGTCATGGCGATGACCGCCCTGCGCCGCTTCGCCGCCGTGCTGGAAGGCGTGCGACCTGATGCGACCCTGATCGCCGCCACCGCCGCCGTGCGCGAAGCCATCGACGGGCCGGAGTTTTGTCAGCGTGTCGCCGCCGAGACCGGTCTGAACATCCGCGTCCTGAGCGGAGAGGAAGAGGCGAAATACGCCGCGATGGGCGTGCTGGCCGGCGCCCCCCTGGCGCACGGCGTCTCGGCCGACATGGGCGGGGCCAGCCTAGAGCTGACGCGGCTGAACGGAAATGGGGTCGAGCACGGCCTGACCCTGCCGTTGGGTCCCTTCGCCCTGGCCGACGGCAAGGGGTTCGACGCCGAGCGCATCAAGGCCCGGATCGACCAGGCGCTGAAACCCGTCGCGGCCCAGTTCCAGAGCGACCGCCTCTATGCCGTCGGCGGCGCCTGGCGCACCCTGGCCCAGGTGCAGATGACGCTGAAAGCCTATCCGCTGAGGGTGGTGCATCAGTATCAGATGTCCGCCGAAGACGCGCTGGAGACCGCGCGGCTGGTCGCCCAGCAGTCGGTCGCGAGCCTGGCCAAACTGCCCGGCGTGTCCAAGAAACGGGCCGAGACCCTGCCCTATGCCGGACTGGTGCTGGAGGGGCTGATCCAGCACCTGGGCCTGAAGTCGATCGAGATGTCCGCCTGGGGCGTGCGCGAGGGCCTGTTGTTCGAGACGCTGGACGAGGCGACGCGCACGGCCGATCCGCTGCTGGCCGGCTGCAGGGCCTTGGGCGGACGACAGGGCGTGGCTCCGGCCCTGCCCGGCGCGCTGAACGGCTGGATTTCCGAGATCGTCGCCGCCCTGCCCGCCGTGTTCGGCGAGGAGCGTGACGCGGTCCTGGTCGCCGCCGCCTGCCGCCTGGCGGACCTGGGCGCCCGGCTGCATCCGGATCACCGGCTGGAACTGGTGTTCGACCAGGTGCTGCGCGCGCCCGTCGCTGGCATAAGCCACGTCGAGCGCGCCTTCCTGGCCAGTGCCCTGAACGCCCGGTATGGCGGCGGCCCGGCGACGCCCCAGCCCGAGATCATCGAGCGGCTGTTGAGCGGCGACGCCGCCAAACGCGCCCGCGCCATCGGCCTGGCCATCCGCCTGGCCTGCGACCTGTCGGGCCGCTCGCCGCAACTGCTGGCCAATGCGACGGCCAAGGTGAAGGGCGGCGACCTGCGCCTGACGGCGACCGAAGGCTACGCCGACGTTCTGCTGGGCGAACAGACCAAAAAGCGCGCCAAGGCTCTGGCGGAGGCGATGGATCTGGGATTGAAGATTTAGGGGAGAAAGCTGTCTCCTCCCCGCTTCGCGGGGAGGTGGCGCGGCGCCCCTTCGCGCCGTGACGGAGGGGCTCTCACCGCATCACCAGCGTCCGTAGGACTTCAAGAGCCCCTCCACCGCTTCGCGGTCCCCCTCCCCACGAGTGGGGAGGAGACGTTGGCAGCTACTCGATCTCGACGATCTCGACCCGCGCGCCGTTCAGCACCAGGGCGATCTCGCCGCGTTTCAGCTTCAGCGCGTCTTCGCCGAACAACTGACGGCGCCAGCCCTTCATCGCGTCCACATCGGCGTCGTCGCTGATGGCGATCTTTTCCAGGTCGGACACGGTGGCGATCAGCTTGGACGCCACGCCGGCGTTGTCGCTCTTGGCCTTCAGCAGCACCTTCAGCAGTTCCACAACCGACGGCGGGGCCGGCTGGCGGTGGGCCGGACGTTCCATGTCGGGCGCGTGCGATTCGGGATCGGCCAGAACCCGCTTCAACTCCTCGGCCAGTTCCAGACCCAGGCGCGACCCGCCGAAGCCCTTGGGCACCGACCGCAGACGGTTGAAGGCCTCGACATCCGTCGGCGTCTGCTGGGCGATCTCGTCGATGCCCTCGTCTTTCAGAATACGACCGCGCGGCTGATCCCGCTCCTGCGCCGCACGCTCGCGCCACACGGCGACCGCCTTGAACGCCGCCATATATTTGGCCGAGAACTTCTTGGGCTTCAGCCGCTTCCAGGCGTTTTCGGGATTGGTGTCGTAGAGCGCCGGATCGACCAAGCTCTCCATCTCCGACATCACCCAATCCAGCCGCCCTTCCTTGCTGAGCCGATCACGCAGCTTGGGATACAGGGCCGCAAGGTGGGTCACGTCGCCCAGCGCATAGACCAGCTGGCTGTCCGACAAGGGACGACGGCCCCAGTCGGTGAAGCGGCTGCCCTTGTCCACCTCGATGCGCAGCATCTGCCGCACCAGCGAATCATAGGCCACCTGTTCACCGAATCCGGCGGCCATGGCGGCGACCTGGGTGTCGAACATCGGCTTGGGCATGGCCCCCAGGCGCACGAAGATTTCGACGTCCTGGCGACAGGCGTGGAAGACCTTGATGATCTTCTCGTCGCGCAGCAGCGCCAGGAAGGGCTCAAGATCCAGCCCTTCCGCCATCGGATCGATGATCGCGGCGTGTTCGGCCGTGGCCGCCTGGATCAGGCACAGCCTGGGCCAGTAGGTCGTTTCCCGCATGAATTCGGTATCGACCGTGATGAAGGGGGCTGTGGCTACGCGGGCGCAGAATTCGGCCAGCGCCTCGGTGGTGGTGATCGGCGTCATTCCGATGCTATAGCCCCCCGCATCCTACCTGTGGCAAGAGCCGCGCTGCATTTCCGCCCCGATTCAGGCCCGAGATCTCATGAGCGACACCCAAAAGCCTCTCGAAAACGGCCTGACCTACGCCGATGCGGGCGTGGACATCGACGCCGGCGAACTGCTGGTCGAACATATCAAGCCGCTGGCGAAATCGACGGCGCGCCCCGGATCGGAGCCTTCGCTGGGCGGATTCGGCGCCCTGTTCGACCTCAAGGCCGCCGGGTTCGAAGACCCGCTGATCGTCACCACCACCGACGGCGTGGGCACCAAGCTGAAGATCGCCATCGAGACCGGCCGTCATGACGGCGTCGGGATCGACCTGGTCGCCATGTGCGTCAACGACCTGCTGGCGCAAGGCGCCGAGCCCCTGCTGTTCCTCGACTACTACGCCACCGGCCGTCTGGAGATCGACGCCGCCCGCCGCGTCGTCGCCGGCATCGCCGAGGGCTGTCGCCAGGCGGGCTGCGCCCTGGTCGGCGGCGAAACCGCCGAAATGCCGGGCATGTACACCGACGGCGACTATGACCTGGCCGGCTTCAGCCTGGGCGCGGTCGAGCGCGGCCACGCCCTGCCCTATCTGGATCGCCAGGCGGCCGGCGACATCATCATCGGCCTGGGATCGTCCGGCCCGCACTCCAACGGTTATTCGCTGGTGCGCAAGGTGGTCGAGAAGTCCGGCTTGGCCTGGGGCGACGACGCCCCCTTCGCCAAGGACCGCTCGCTGGCTCAGGCCCTGATGGAGCCGACCCGCATCTATGTGAAGCCGGTCCTGCCGCTGATGAAGGCGGGCCTGATCAAGGGCGCGGCCCACATCACCGGCGGCGGCCTGATCGAGAACCCGCCCCGCTGCATCGCCGAGGGCCTGCAGGCGTCGTTTGACTGGGACGCCTGGCCCATGCCCGCCGTCTTCCAATGGTTGGCCGAGACCGGCGGCATCAGCGACCACGAGATGCGCCGCACCTTCAACTGCGGCGTCGGCTTCATGCTGATCGTCTCGCCCGAAAACGCCGAGCCGGTCCTCGCCGCCCTGCTCAACGCCGGCGAAGTCGCCTTCGTCTGCGGACAGTTGGAAGCGGCCTGATCCCATGCGCACCGCCCTGCTCGCCTCCGTCGCCGTCCTCACCCTGGCCCTGACGACGAGGGCGGCGCAGGCCCAGATGCCCGCCGCAGTAGAGCAGCCCCTGCTGCACGGCGTCGCCGCCGACATCCGGCCTGACCGCATGCGTGCCGACATCGAGGCCCTGGTCGGGTTCGGCACGCGCCACACCCTGTCGGAAACCCAGTCCGACACGCGCGGCATCGGCGCCGCCCGCCGTTGGACCGAACGCCAGTTCCGCGCCATGGCCGCTGAGTGCGGCGGCTGCCTGACCATCGCCCTTCCCGCCGACACCGTCACCGGCCGTCGCGTGCCGAGCCCGACGGAAGTCGTCGATGTCCTGGCCATCCAGCGGGGCACGACCGATCCCGACCGCGTCATCGTCATCTCGGGCCATATCGACAGCCGCGTTACCGACGTGATGGACTTCACCTCCGACGCGCCCGGCGCCAACGACGACGCCTCGGGCGTGGCCGCCGTACTGGAGGCCGCCCGCGTCCTGTCCAAGCAAAAGTTCGCCGCCACCCTGGTCTATGCTGTCCTGTCGGGCGAGGAGCAGGGCCTGCTGGGCGGCAAGATCCTGGCCGACTACGCCGCAGCCCAGGGCTGGAAGGTCGAGGCCAATCTGAACAACGACATCGTCGGCAACTCCGAAGGCCAGAACGGCGTGCGCGACACCACCCGCGTCCGCGTCTTCTCCGAAGGCACCAAGACGGTCGAGACCCCGGAACAGGCCGAACGCCGTCGCTATAACGGGGGAGAGGTCGATTCCTCGTCGCGCAACCTGGCCCGGTTCGTGGACGGAATCGCCGACCGCTATCTGACCAACTTCGACGTCGAGATGATCTATCGCACCGACCGCTACGGCCGCGGCGGCGACCAGGTCGAGATGCTCAAGGCCGGCTTCCCCGCCGTGCGCATCAGCGAGGGCGCCGAGAACTATGATCGCCAGCACCAGGACCTGCGGGTCGAGAACGGCATCCACTACGGCGACACCATCGACGGCGTCGATTTCGACTATCTGGGCCAAGTGGCGCGGCTGAACACGGTGACGATGGCCGCCCTGGCCTCGGCCCCCGCCGCCCCGACCGGCGTAACGATCGAGGGCGCGGTCAAGCCGGACACCACCATCGCCTGGACCGCCGTCCCCGGCGCCGCCAGCTACCGCGTCTGGTGGCGCGCGACCACGGCCCCGCAATGGACCTTCAGCCGCGCTGCGCCTGCGGATGCGACGACCTTGGTCCTGCCCAACATCGTCATCGACGACTGGTTCTTCGGCGTCTCCGCCGTGTCGGCGGACGGCTATGAAAGCCCCGTGGTCTTCCCCGGTGCGCCCGGTTCGTTCGAAGCACCCGCCATGCCGCCCGCCGAGTGATGCCCAGCCCCAAGACCCGCGTCGCCGTCCTGATCTCCGGGGCCGGCTCCAACATGGCCGCCCTGATCGACGCCGGTGAGGCGCCCGACAGCGGCTATGAGGTCGTTCTGGTCCTGTCGAACGTCGAGGGCGCAGGCGGCCTGGCCATTGCGGCGGCCAAGGGGGTCGCGACCGTCGCCATCCCGCACAAGCCTTTCGGCAAGGATCGCGAGGCGCACGAGCGCGTCGTGGACGAGGCCCTGCACGACGCTGGCGTCGAGGTCATCGCCCTGGCCGGATACATGCGCGTGCTGACGCCCTGGCTGGTCGGCGGCTGGCGTGAGCGGATGCTGAACATCCACCCCAGCCTGCTGCCCCTCTATCCCGGTCTGGACACCCACGCCCGCGCCCTCGCCGCCGGCGACGCCGAGGCCGGCTGCACCGTGCATCTGGTGACCGAGGGCGTGGATGAAGGCCCGATCCTGGGCCAGGCCCGCGTGCCGATCGTCCCGGGTGACACGCCGGAAACCTTGGCCGAACGGGTCAAGACGGCGGAGCACGGGCTTTATCCGCAGGTGTTGGGCGCCTTCTGCCGGGATTTGGAACGGGGCTGACGGCCCGAAGATTACAAAAACGTCATGCGACAGACCGCCGCACCGGCGCGATGGTGCCGCCGATAAAAATGGGGACCAGTCTTCCATGAATCGCATTCGTCTGATGGCCGCCTGCTCGGCCTGCATCGTCGTCGCCCTGACCGGCGGCGCGGCCTCGGCCCAGGACCATTCGCCCCAAGGCCATTCACACGGCGCGCCAGGCATCACGCCCTGGGGCTTCGACCTCGCGGGCCGCGACACGGCGGTGAAGCCGGGCGACGACTTCAACGAATACGCCAACGGAACCTACCTCAGCACCACCGATATCCCGGCCGACAAGGCCCGCTTCGGCCCGTTCGATGTCCTGTATGAGAACGCCCAGTCCCAGCTGAAGTCGATCATCGAGACCAGCGCCGCCAACCCGACCAACGCCAACGCCCAGAAGGTCGGCGCCCTGTACGCCAGCTTCATGGACGAGGCGAAGATCGAGCAGTTGGGCGCCACGCCGCTGGCCGCCGACCTCGCCGCCGTCAAGGCCGTGAGCGATCATGCCGGAATGGCGCGTCTGATGGGCGAAAGCCACTCCGGCTTCGGCGCCTCTCTGTTCGGCATCGACGTCTTCGAAGACCTGCAGAAGCCCGACCTGAACTCGGCCTATCTGGGTCAGGGATCGCTGGGCCTGCCGGACCGCGACTACTATCTGAAGCCCGACTTCGCCGCCCAGCGCGAGGCCTACCTCGCCTATCTGACCACTACCCTGACCGCCATCGGCTGGGCCGACCCGGCCAAGACCGCCGCCGACATCCTGGCCTTCGAGACCAAGGTCGCGGACAAGCAGTGGACCACGGTCGAACGTCGCCAGATCGACAAGCTGTACAACCCCACCAAGGTCGCGGACCTGGCGACCCTGGCCCCCGGCTTCGACTGGTCCGGCTTCCTGGCCGGCGCCCAGGTGTCGGATGTCGACACCTTGGTGCTGATGGAAAACACCGCCATCCCCGGCATTGCTCAGGTGTTCGCCGACACCCCCATCGAGACGCTGAAGGCCTGGCAGGCGTTCAATGTGGTCGATCAGGCCAGCCCCTATCTGTCCAAGGCCTTCGTCGACGCCCGCTTCGACTTCCGTGGCAAGACCCTGCGCGGCCAGCCCGAGAACCGTCCGCGCTGGAACCGGGGCGTGGCCCTGGTCGACGGCCAACTGGGCGAGGTCCTGGCCCAGGAATACGTTCGCCTGCACTTCCCCGCCTCGTCCAAGGCCCAGATGGAGAACCTGGTCGGCAACATCCGCGCGGCCATGACCGAGCGGCTGAAGACCCTGGACTGGATGAGCGAGCCCACGCGCGAACAGGCCCTCTACAAGATGTCCAAGTTCGGGGTGAAGATCGGCTATCCCGACAAGTGGCGGTCCTATGACGGGCTGGAGCTGACGGCAGACGACCTGTACGGCAACGTCGAGCGCTCATCGGCCTTCGAGTGGGCCTACAAGCGCGGCAAGATCGGCCAGCCGGTCGATCCGCTGGAATGGGGCATGACGCCCCAGACGGTGAACGCCTACTACAACCCGCCGCGCAACGAGATCGTCTTCCCGGCCGCCATCCTGCAGGCGCCCTTCTTCGATCCGAACGCGGATCCGGCGGTCAACTACGGCGGCATCGGCGCGGTCATCGGCCACGAGATCACCCACGGCTTCGACGACCAGGGCCGCAAGTCCGATGGCGACGGCGTGCTGCGCGACTGGTGGACGCCGGAAGACGCCGCCCGCTTCGAGGCGCGCGCCAAGGTGCTGGGCGACATTTATAATTCGCTGGAGCCCCTGCCCGGCGTCCGCGTCAACGGCGACCTGACGATGGGCGAGAACATCGCCGACCTGGGCGGGCTGCTGCTGGCGCTGGACGCCTACCACAAGTCGCTGAACGGCCAGCCGGCCCCGGTGATCGACGGCCTGTCGGGCGACCAGCGCGTCTTCCTGGGCTGGGCCCAGGTTTGGCGTGAGAAGTCGCGCGAGGCGGCCCTGAAGGAGCAGCTGACCACCGATCCGCACTCGCCCGGTTCGGTCCGCGCCGCCACCTCGCCGCGCAACATCGACGCCTGGTATGCGGCCTTCGGCGTCTCGCCGGATCAGAAGGAGTATATCGCGCCCGACGCCCGCGCTCGCATCTGGTAAGCGGCGCTGGTCGTCAGACGCAGAAAAGGCCCGGAGCGAACGCTCCGGGCCTTTTTGTCATCCTGGGCTTTCGCCCTGGATTTAGCGGGGCGTGGTCGCCGCACCGGCGACAGCGCCGATGGCGGCGCCGGCGACGGTCGAACCCGTGTTGCCTCCGACGACTTGACCGGCGACGGCGCCGCCCAGGGCGCCCGTGGCGGCGCGTTGTTCCATCGTCTGGCCGCAGGCGGCCAGCAGGGCGACAACGCCGATGACGGGGGCCAGCTTGATCATGGTCTTCATGGGTCTTCTCCGGGAGAGGGATGAATCGATGAAGCTCAAACGACAAGGCCCGCGTCCGGTTCCGGACGCGGGCCTATATAGTCACGCTATCTGAAGAGGACGGATCCTCTTTGCGCTACGCTAGGGACGCGGTCCCTCGCGACTTGAGCGCGATGCGCTTAGCCGACGATCTGGTCGTCGGTGAAGAACTGGGCGATCTCGATCTTGGCGTTGTCCTGGCTGTCCGAGCCGTGGACCGAGTTCTCGCCGATCGACAGGGCGAACTGCTTGCGGATCGTGCCGTCAGCGGCGTCCTTCGGGTTCGTGGCGCCCATGACTTCACGATAGGCGGCGACGGCGTTGTCGCCTTCCAGCACCTGAACGACGACCGGCTCGGCGGTCATCTGCTCGACCAGTTCGCCGTAGAACGGACGCTCGGCGTGAACTTCATAGAATTTCTGGGCTTGCTCGGTCGACAGCTTGACGCGGCGTTGGGCGACGATGCGCAGGCCGGCGCCTTCGATCACGGCGTTGATCGCGCCGGTCAGGTTGCGGCGCGTGGCGTCGGGCTTGATGATCGAGAATGTGCGTTCGGTCATGGAAAGTGACTTCTTGTTGGGAGATTGAGTGTCGCGGGCTTATAGCGACGACCTCCCGAGTTTCCAACTGTCCCTTTTGCATCCCTGACGCACGTCGCACGCAGACTTGCCGATTGAGGGATGTCGCTCAATCGAAGAACCTTCGTCGCAATGCTCCAGATCACCGACCTGACCTTCAACGCCTGGGGCCGCAAATTCCTCGTGGACGCCTCCGTCAGCCTGCCGCCCGGCGCCAAGGTCGGTCTGGTCGGTCGCAACGGCATCGGCAAGTCCACCCTGTTCAAGCTGATCCTGGGCGAGCTTCATGCCGCCGGCGACGAGATCAGCCTGCCCAAGACCGCCCGCATCGGCTCGGTCGATCAGGAACACCCGGCCACCCCCGTCAGCGTCATCGACACCATCCTGGAAGCCGACGTCGAACGCCACACCCTCCTGGGCCGGCTGGAGACTGCGCCGCCCGAAGAGATGGGCGAGATCTGGGCCCGCCTGATCGAGATCGACGCCGACGCCGCCCCTGCGCGCGCCGCTGAAATCCTGGTCGGCCTGGGCTTCGACCAGGAGAACCAGGCCCGGCCGATGTCCGAGTTCTCGGGCGGCTGGCGCATGCGCGTCGCCCTGGCGGCGGCCCTGTTCGCCGAGCCGGACATGCTGCTGCTCGACGAACCGACCAACTACCTCGACCTCGAAGGGGCCCTGTGGCTTGAGGCGCGGCTGAAGAAATATCCGCACACGGCCCTGATCATCTCCCACGACCGCGAGATGCTGAACGAGGTCTGCACCCATATCCTGCACCTCGCGAACCACACCCTGACCCTCTACACCGGCAACTACGACGCCTTCGAAAAAGCCCGCGCCGAGAAGGCTCGCCTGCAGCTGTCGGCCAAGGCCAAGCAGGACGCCGAACGCGCCCACCTGCAGTCCTTCGTCGACCGGTTCAAGGCCAAGGCCTCCAAGGCCGCCCAGGCCCAGTCGCGCATGAAGCGGCTGGAGAAGATGCAGCCCGTGGCCACCACCATCGAGGAGCGCGTCGCCCCCTTCACCCTGCCCTCGCCGCCGCGCCCGCTGGCGCCGCCGCTGATCCGGCTGGAGCGGGCCAATGTGGGTTATGACGTCGGCAAGCCGATCCTTCGCAATTTGAACCTGCGGATGGACCTGGATGACCGTATCGGCCTGCTGGGCGTCAACGGCGCCGGCAAATCGACCTTCGCCAAGATGATCGCCGGCGCCCTCAACGTCTCCGAGGGCGAACTGCACCGGGACAAGAAGATGCGCGTGGGCTGGTTCCACCAGCACCAGATCGAGGCGATGGACCCCACCGATACGCCGCTGGAGATCATCCGCCGCGCCATGCCGGATGCGCCCGAAAGCGCCCGCCGCTCCAAACTGGCCCAGTTCGGCCTAGGCTACGAGAAGCAGGAGACCACGGTCGACAGCCTGTCGGGCGGCGAGCGCGCGCGCCTGCTGCTGAACATGGTAGCCATGGATGCGCCCCACGTTCTGATCCTGGACGAACCGACCAACCACCTGGACATCGACAGCCGCCGGGCGTTGCTGGATGCGCTGAACGAGTACACCGGCGCCGTCATCCTGATCACCCACGACCGGTCGCTGATGGAGATGGTGGCGGACCGGCTGTGGCTGGCCGCCGACGGCACGGTGAAACCCTATGACGGCGACATGGAGGACTACGCCAAATTCGTCCTCGACCGCGCCAAGGCCGCCATATCCAAGCCCAGCCAGATCAAGAAGGAAGAGGCTGCGGCCGCCGCCCCCGCTCAGAACAACAAGAATCGCAAGAACGACAAGAAATCAGGCCCCTCGCCCTCGACCCTGCGTCACGCGGTCAAGAAGGCGGAGGAGAACATGACCCGCCTGACCGCCGAAATCGCCCGCATCGACGACGACATGGCGACCGCCTCGGTCAACAATCCGAAAGCCCTGGAGGGCCTGACCCGCGCGCGCGCCAAGACCGAAGCCGACCTCGCGACGGCCGAGGCCGCCTGGGTCGCAGCGGAGGAAGCCCTGGCCGAGGTCGCGGGGTGAAACCCATCCGCTTCAGCCGTGAGGAGACTGCCGCCATCACGGCGAAGCTGCGCCCCTATTTCCGGGACGAGCTGGACGTCGAACTGCGTGATCTTCCGGCCGAGATGCTGATCGATTTCCTCGCCCGCGAAATCGGCCCCTTCTTCTACAACCGCGCCCTCTATGACGCCCAGGCCGTGTTGAAGAAGAAGGCGGACGACATCAGCGAAGCCATTGCGGGGCTGGAACGCGCGGAGTGATGCCGCCGGGCGCGACGCCAGTCCCTCCCCATCCCCGTATCGTCCGTCATCCTGGGCCTTGTGCCCAAGGGCGAGGATGACGGCTGGAGGGGTAGTCCTCAGCCCCCGCTGGCGGCCTGCATGTAGGTTTCCTCATAGGGCTGGACCACGACCCAACCCTCGCCGGCGAACTTCATCTGGATGCTCTCGCCCGAGCCACGGCCCACCAGGGTCTTGAACGAGATGTCTGTGGCGATCTCCGGCGACAGGCTTCCCGACCAGGCCACGGTGGCGTTCGGATCGGTGAAGACCGGGCCGGTCGCCGCGCTGACCTTGAGGATCAGCGGGTCATAGTGTGAGGTGATGGCGACGATGCCGCTGCCGCTCAGCTTCACATTGAACAGGCCGCCGGACATCATGCCCGCGACCCGCTTCATCATGGTGATCTGGTTGCTGACGCCGTTTTCCAGCGCCAGCACGTCGTTGCCGTTGACGAAGATGGTCTCGTTGTCGAGCCGCAGCAGGGTGATCTTCTTGCCCGTGTCGGCCAGATAGACGCGCCCCTGCCCCTCCACTTTCATCAGCACCATGCCCTCACCGCTGACGGCCTTCTTCAGCAGGTTGCCGAGGCCCTGCTCCATCAGGCCCTGACGCGTGAACTTCACCTGACCAGTCCGCGCCACCATGGTCCCGGACTTGGCCCAGACCGACCCGTTCAGCCGCACCTCCAGCAGATACTGGTTCTCCAGTTCGAAGGCTTCGGTGCTGACGTCCTTCTCCTTGTAGGCGGCGACAAACTCGGCGACGGTTTTCACGGGCATGGGAACCTCAAACAAGGATTCTTGAAAGGTCAGCGTGAGCGACCAACTGTCGGTCGCGCAAGGCCATAATCCTGCAAACCTATCTGCGTGACCTGGCAGTGTTCGAGGCGCAGATGCCGGTGGATGGCCACTAATGCCTTTTGTCCGGCGCACGCGAGGGCAGAGCAGCGAAGATGTACGAAACCCCGTCCGCCTGAAAGCCGGTCGTGCCGTGATCGCCCCGCGTCGGTCGAGGCAGGGCGATCACGTCTTGGAACGAAAGCCTATTCCGGCAGGTCTTCGGCCAGGATCGCCATTTCGAACATGAACGAGCCTTCCTCGTCCTCGTCCTCGAAGACGATGCCGATGAACTCGTCACCGACATAGACTTCGGCCGAGTCGTTCTGTTTCGGGCGGGCCTTCAGGATGATGCCGCCAGTGTTGAAGGTGCGCTTGAGGTGGGCCTCGATGCGCTTCAGGTCGGTGTCTTTCACGGGGGGCCTCATGGTCTGAAGGTTGGCGGCGGACCCTAGAGACATCGGCCGTTCAGGGAAACCGGCGATGCGCATTTTCCCGTTTCAGAGATAGCGCATCCACCAGTGCGAACTGCGCCGCTTCACGCCTGCGAACCATCGGCAGGCGAACCAGCACGGCACGGCGACGATGGCCGCCAGCAACCACAGCCAGGCCACGCCCGGCAAGCCGAAGCCGTCGCCCTGATTGGCGCCGAACACCGCCAGGGCCGCGAGGTTCAGCAAATGCAGGCCGTAGAGGTGGATCAGATAGAAGAACAGCGGCGCCCCGCCGAACACGGCAAGCAGACCGATCAGTCGATCCGGCGCCTTCTCCAGCCCGGCCAAAACCAGCGCCCCGACGCCCAGCGTCAGCAGCAGGAAGTCGGCCGACGGCGGATATTTGGTCAGGTTCAGCACGCTCATCACCGTCTGGATCGGCGTCGCCTGCACGGCCCACAGCGTCGGATCGCCATAGACGTTGATCGCCCTCAGTACGGCGAACAGCGCCAGCGCGCCCAACCCCAGCAGCACCAGTCGCCGCAGTCGTGTCCTCTGCTCGCCCACGAACCATGGCCCGATGGCGTAACCCAGCGCCGCCACGCCGATCCACGGCAACAGCGGATAGGAGGTGCGCAGTTGCCCGCCCCACGGCATGTCCATCAGGCTGCGGTCATGCAGAACGGCCCACACCAGATGCCCTGGCTGGCCCGCCGCGATGGTAATTGGGTCCAGCAGATTGTGGCCCAGCACGAGGGTCAGGCCGACCGCGATCAGCGCCCATTTCGGAAGATGCACCAAGGCGGCCAGGGCGATCATCGACAGGCCGATGACCCATATCACCTGCAGATAGATGATCTCTGGCGTGAATGAAAAACTCCAGGCGAAGCTGACCACCGTCAACTCCAGCACAACCAGAAACAGCCCGCGCTTGAACAGGAAGCCGGACGCAGCCCTGGCACCATTTTCGCCCACCGCCTGCTTGTTCCCATAGAGCCAAGCCCCCAGTCCGGTCAGGGCGACGAAGATCGGCGCGCAAAAATGCGCAGACAGCCGGGTGAAGAACAGATCGGGCGACGTCTCAGCGACGTTCATCGGGTCCGGCACCTGGGCGTGGAAGAAGAAGAACTCTCTCGTGTGATCGACCAGCATCAGCAGGATGACCAGCCCGCGCAGGGCGTCGACGGATCGGATCCGACCGCCCGCCCGGATCGGGGCGGCGGTCGAAGAGGCGAAGGCGGGAACAGGCGTTGCAGTGGTTGACATCGTCATGCCGGAGCGGATAGCCGATATATTATAACGTTTCAAACGGAGTCTGCCTTGTCCCTCCTCATGAGCTGCGCCGGCGCTTGCCTGCTGGTCGCCGCCAACGCCCCCGCCCCTGCCCCCGTCGAGGCGGTCGAGCCCCAGACGGTGGGCGAGATCGTGGTTCTGGGTCGCCGTCAGGCGCCGCGCGACCTGACCCTGGGCGCCGGGCCGGTGACGGAGGCGATGTCGCCGTCCAGCCGCTCCATCGAGAACGACCTGATCAAGGCTGTGGGCGCGACCCGCCTGGCCGACGCTTTGGAACTGGTCAGCGGCGTCAGCCAGCAGAACAATCGGGGCGGGGTGATGGACAACTTCGCCATCCGCGGCTTCCTTGGCACGCCCGACGGCGGCGCGGAATATTACGTCGACGGCTTCCTGGCCAACCGGGGTATGGCCCCGCCGCGCGACCCGGCCACGGCCGAGCGGATCGAGGTGCTGAAGGGGCCGTCCGGCGCTCTGTTCGGCGACATCGACCCGGCGGGACGCGTCAACATCGTGTCCAAGACCCCGCGCTTCGCGACCGGCGCCGCCTTCACCGGCACGGTCGGCTCGTTCGGTTTACGGCGCGGCGAACTGGACCTGACGGGGCCCATCAACGACACCCTGGCCGGGCGGCTGGTGGTCGCGGGCGAGACGTCAAGCGGCTGGCGCGATCATGTCGGCCTGGACCGCACGGTGATCGCACCGTCCCTGACCTGGCGGCCCAACGACGACCTGCGCCTGACCTATGTGGGCGAGTTCACCACCTTCACCACCCTGTTCGACCGGGGGATGCCGGCGATCGACGGCGACGCCCTGGCCCTGCCGGAATCGAACTACTACGGCGAGCCGGGCGACGGCGTGACCCGGTTCCGCAACGAACGGCACCAGATCACCGGCGAATACCGGATCAACGACGGCTGGAGCGTGAACGGCGGAATCGCCTGGCGCGGCGGCTCGCTGAAGGGCCTGTCCAGCGACCAGTCCCGCCTGGTTGGAGACCAGCTGTGGCGTCAACGCCGGGGCCGCGACTTCACCGTCGAGGACCTGTCGGCCCGGCTGGAGCTGAACGGCGTGGTCTCGACCGGCCTGGGCGTCCACAACCTCGGCTTCGGGGTGAAGGCCTATCAGCTGACCTATGGCGAGAAGTGGCTGCGCATCAATCCGACCGCCGCCAATCCCTATCCGATCGACGTCTTCAACCCCGTCTATGGCGCGGTGACGCCGCCGACGCCCCTGCCCTTTACCGACAATCTGGAAACCCGCGAGGTCGTCACCCTGTATGCCCAGGACCTGTGGGAGGTGAACGACCGTCTCAGCCTGCTGGCCGGGCTGCGGTTCGACGACTACGACCAGACCATCCGCAACAACCGCACCGGCGCCATCGGCGAGGCCAGCGATACGCCGCTGAAATACCGCTTCGCCGCCCGCTATCGCCTGACCGACAACCTGACCGCCCACGCCAGCTATGGCCAATCGTTCGTGCTGAACTCAGGGACGGGTCGCAATGATGCGGGCTTCGCGCCCGAAGACGGCAAGGGTTACGAGATCGGCCTGGCCGGCGCTTGGGACGGGCTGGACCTGGCCGCCACTGTCTTCGACATCGAGAAGTCGAACATCCTGACCACCGACCCGGTCGACCCCAACTACCTGGCTCCGGTCGGCAAGCTGACGACGCGCGGGATCGAGCTGGACGGGTCCCTGCGGATCGACGACGCTTGGCAGGTGGTGGCCAACTACGGCTGGACCGACGCCACGGCCGACGACAGCGCCTTCGCCACAGACGCCGTGCTGAACGTGCCCGAACATTCCGGCTCGCTGTTCGCCATCGGCCGGTTCGCCACGGCGCACGGCACGACCTGGTCGGTGATGGCCGGCGCCGCCTATGTCGGGGACCGGGCTGGCGCCCTGACACTCAATCCTGTGCGCCTGCCCGCCTATTGGAAGGCCAAGGCGGCGCTGGAGTACGGCCTGACGCCCCAGGTCACGGCCCGGATCGAGGTCGACAACCTGTTCGACGAGCGATACGCCGCCAGCTCCTACAGCGCCCTATGGATCTTCCCCGGCGCACCCCGCAGCGTGCGCGCCTCGCTCAGGATCGCGCTGTGAGGCGACGGCTCAGATGACGAAGTCGTAGACGACCTCGGCCAGGGTGTGATCCATCGTCCTGGCCGGTTCGGCGTTGGTCGGGCAGTTGACCAGCCGCGCCGGAACCCCCGCCACAGTGCAACCGGACGGCACGTCCTTCAGCACCACCGAGCCCGAGGCGACCTTGGCGTAGTCGCCGACGTGGATATTGCCCAGCACCTTGGCCCCGGCGCCCAGCAGCACGCCCTTGCCGATCTTGGGATGGCGGTCGCCGCGCTCGGCGCCTGTCCCGCCCAGGGTCACATTGTGCAGCATCGACACGTCATCGCCGACCACCGCCGTCTCGCCGATGACGATGCCGGTGCCGTGGTCTAGGAACAGCCCCTTGCCCAGTTGGGCGGCCGGATGGATGTCCAGTTGGAACAGTTCGGAAATCCGGCTCTGGAAGTGGAAGGCCAGGGTCTCGCGCCCCTGCCCCCAAAGCCAGTGCGCCACGCGCCAGCCCTGCAACGCCTGGAAGCCTTTGAAATACAGGAACGGCTGCAACAGATTGCGGATCGCCGGGTCACGCTCGGCCACCGCCTGAAGATCGGCTTCCGCCGCCTCGACCATGGTCGCATCGGCCTTGAACGCCGACAGGCAGACCTCACGCACCGACATGGCGCTCATTTCCCCGTCGGCCAGCTTGCGCGCGATCTGGAAGCTGAGCGCGCCGGCTAAATCGTCGTGCGACAGGATGACCGCATTCATTTGCGACCCCAGCTGGGGCTCCTCGCGCGAGGCGGCCTCGGCCGAGGCGCGCAACTGGCGCCATACGCTGTCGACTTCCGTTTCCGCGACGACTTCAAGCTTGGCCATGACAGGCTCCTTCGACGACATCATACCCGCCCCAGCATGGCCTGCGCCAGCGCCGGCGGCAGTTCGCCGTTCTGGGCCATATGATAGGCCTTGTACGCCGTCGCCACCGTCAAACTGTCACGCACCGTCCCGCGCCCGATCTCGTCCAGCAGATCCAGAAAGGGCACGCGCACCACGGCGATGATCTCGGTCGGGTCCGGCGCGACGGGCGCAGGCGCCAGTCCCCACGCGATCCAGGTCATGCCCATCTCGTCGGTGATGGAGTTCGACATCTCCACCTTCAGCGCCGGCAGCCAATGCTCAGCCTTCAGCCCCGCCTCCTCGGCCAGCTCGCGCCGGATTCCGTCGAACGGATCCTCGTCCAGCGGCGCGCCTCCCTCGGGCATCTCCCACGAATAGTTGGCCAGGGCGAACCGCTGCTGACCCACCAGGGTCACCGTGCCGTCGTCATGCACCGGCAGGACGCCGGTCCCGACATTCTTGAACCGCACCACGGCGTAGTCGGCCGCATGCCCCGTCGGCGCCGTCGCCGGATGTCGGGTCAGGGTCATCCACGGGCTGTCGAACACGGTCTCGGTTCCGTCGCTGCGCCACGCCGGCGGCTTGGACAGGCCCTCAGCCCATTTCGGTTCGTCGGAATTGCGCATGGCTCACCTATGGCGAAGACGCGGATGAAAGCCTAGCTAGACGGCATGGTCGCCCTCAACGAACCCCTACCCCTGCCCGTTCCGTCACAGGCCTTTCTCGACCGTCTGGCGACGCGCCGTTCGGCCCCGGCCCAGGCCCTGGTCGCGCCCGGCCCGTCCGAGGCGGAGCTGGAGCAGATCCTGACCCTGGGCGCCCGCACGCCGGACCATGGCAAGCTGTTCCCCTGGCGGTTCGTGGTCATGGGGCCGCAATCGCGCGCCGAAATCGCCGAGCGGCTGGCGGTGCTGGCCGAACTGCACAACCGACCGGCCAAGGATCAGGCGGTCCTGGCCAAGCTTACGGCCGCCCCGCTCACCATCCTGGTCGTCTCGACCCCCGTTCGCGCCGCCAAGCCGATCTGGGAGCAGCAGCTGTCGGCCGGCGCCGTCTGCATGAACCTGGAACACGCGGCCGCCGGCTTCGGCTACGCGTCCAGCTGGATCACCGACTGGTACAGCTACGACCCTCAGGCCACGACCCTGTTCGGCCTGACAGACGGTGAAACCGTCGCCGGCTTCATCCATATCGGAACCCTGACCGAGCCGCCTCTGGAGCGTCCCCGCCCCGACATGGCCGCCAAGGTCACGCGCCTGCCTTAAGCGGAGCAGTGGCGGATATTAATCTTTCCTCCCTAACATCAGCGCCTTGACTGGAGACGTGGCGGCCGATGTCCTGTGTGGGTTGTAAAGACGGGGCCGGGTTCGACCTGCCGATCACCATGGCGTTTCAGCCCATCGTCGATGTCGCGAACCAGACCGTCTTCGCCTACGAGGCCCTGGTGCGCGGCAAGGACGGCGCCGGCGCCGGCCATGTTCTGTCGCAGGTCTCGCCAGACAATCGCTACGCCTTCGACCAAGTCTGCCGGACCACCGCCATCGACCTGGCGGCCGGTCTGGACATGACGGCCGACGGCGCCAGCCTGTCGATCAACTTCCTGCCCAATGCGGTCTACGAACCGCGCGCCTGCATCCGCGCCACCCTGGCGGCGGCGATGCGCACCAACTTCCCGCTGGACCGGATCATCTTCGAGTTCACCGAGAGCGAGGCGATGGACGCCGCCCACATCCTGAACATCCTGCGGTCCTATCGGGCCATGGGGTTCAAGACGGCCATCGACGACTTCGGCGCCGGCTATGCGGGCCTGGGCCTGCTGGCCCTGTTCCAGCCCGACATCGTCAAGCTGGACATGGCCCTGATCCGCGACATCGACACGGATCCGGTCAAACGCA
This sequence comes from Brevundimonas sp. TWP1-3, assembly GCF_049896085.1. Classification (NCBI taxonomy): domain Bacteria; kingdom Pseudomonadati; phylum Pseudomonadota; class Alphaproteobacteria; order Caulobacterales; family Caulobacteraceae; genus Brevundimonas; species Brevundimonas sp. TWP1-3. The sequence goes on from NZ_JAFCTP010000001.1 coordinate 42,253, forward strand.
TCATCGTGCGCAACACCCTGAACATGCTGCGCGACCTGGGCGTCGAGCCGGTCTGCGAAGGCGTCGAGACCCTTGCCGAACACGACTTCCTGCGCGACCTGGGCGTCACCCTGATGCAGGGCTATCTGCTGGCCAAACCGGCGGTCGAGGCCCTGTCGCCCGTCTCATGGCCCCGCGCGACCCAGCCCCTGGCCCACACCGCCTGACGGTTCTTCCTCCGGCCGGTGGACCAGCGACACCAGCACCACGGATATGATCATCAGCAGGAACCAACTGCCCAGCTTGGCCAGGGACACCATCTCCCACCCCGCCTCCTGTCCCGGATAGACCCAGGCCCGCCCCAGCGTGCCCAGGTTCTCCGCGAACCATATGAACAGCGCGACCAGCCCATATCCCAGCAGCAGCGGCATCGACCGCCTGCGCCGGTCCGCCGTGAAATAGAACCACCCCCGCCCGAACAGCAGCACGGTCGCCGCAAACAGCGCGATCCGCACGTCCGGCAGCCAGTGATGGGCGAAGAAGTTCACATAGATCGCCGCCGCCAGCACCCAGGTCGTCCACAGCGGCGGATACCCTCGCACCCGGATATGGAAGATCCGCTGCACCCGCGCGATATAGCTGCCCACCGCCGCATACATGAAGCCCGAGAACAGCGGCACCGCCCCGAGCCTCAGCAGACTGTCCTCGGGATAGATCCACGACCCGTGCGCGGTTTTGAACAGCTCCATGATCGTCCCCGCCACATGGAACAGGAAGATCACCCGCGCCTCCTCCCAGCTCTCCAGCCGGAACGCCAGCATGGCCGCCTGGATCACCACCGCCCCGACCGCCAGAAAATCATACCGCGAGATCGGCGCCTGATCCGGCCAGAACAGGAAGGTCGCCAGGATCAAGCCCAGCATCAGCCCCCCGAACAGACACGCCCACCCCTGTTTCAGCCCAAACCAGAGGAATTCGTAGGCGTAGAGACGAGGGCGGGATTGGTCGGCCCAGGTCTCGGCCCGCGCCATCAGACGACGGCCCCAGGCTTCGAGCGGTAGGCGGTGGTTCATTCCTTCTCCCCTTGCGGGAGAAGGTGGCGGCCGCAGGCCGACGGATGAGGGGTCACACAAACCTCGACGGGAATGGGAGAACAGGCGGCGAGACCGAACAACCCCTCATCCGACCTCGCTCCGCTCGGCCACCTTCTCCCGCAAGGGGAGAAGGACGCAAGCATTCACCCCCGCCCGCGATAGGTCGGCACGCCCTGATCGGGCAGCCACAGCCCCTCCGGCGCCACGCCCGTCTGCCAGAAGACGTCGATCGGTATCCCCCCGCGCGGATACCAATACCCCCCGATCCTCAGCCACTTCGGTTCCAGCAGGTCCGCCAGTCGCCGGCCGATGGCGACGGTGCAGTCCTCGTGGAATGCGCCGTGGTTGCGGAAACTGGTCAGGTACAGTTTCAGGCTCTTGGACTCGACCAGCCACTCGCCCGGCGCATAGTCGATGACGATGTGGGCGAAGTCCGGCTGGCCCGTCACCGGGCACAGGCTGGTGAACTCGGGCGCCGTGAACCGGGCCAGATACAGGGTGTCCGCATGTGGGTTCGGCACCCGCTCCAGCACGGCCGTCTCGGGGCTGGTCGGGGCGGCGGTCTGGGCGCCGAGCTGGCTGAGGTTGTCGGTATAGTGGGTCATGGGGCGCATTTAGGCGCTTGCGACCGGCTTGAAAATCCTCCCCGCAGTCCGCGCCCCTCTCCCGTTGGGAGAGGGCTTGAGCGCACGTCGGCGAAAGCCGTCGTTCTGGCGCGACCCGTAGGGCGGCGCGAAGCAGCCAAAGGGTGAGGGTCGGATAGTGCCACTTGGCCCACCGCCCGACCCTCATCCGACCCTTCGGGCCACCTTCTCCCACTGGGAGAAGGAAAGGCATTGGCCACCCATCCTATTTCTCGAAAACTTCGTTTTCGATTTCAACGCCTTCACACCGACCAGCGTCAATCGACCGACCACCCGTCACAACCGTCGTAGGATGGCCGGTTTTCCGACAACGCCGGACCCTTGCCGATTTCAACCCTGCCCGATGCCCCTTACCCCCGAGATTAGACGAATTAGACTCTGTTTTTTGCCCCACCGTCTGAAATCCTCCCGATTGCCTTCCCCCGCGACAGCCCGCTAAGCGTAGCGAAAGAAAACTCCAGGAGACGCCCGTGGCCATTCCCGCTTCGCTGCAAAAAGGTCTGATCCTGCCGATCATTTCGGCGCCCATGTTCCTGGTCTCCGGGCCGGATTTGGTGGTCGAGGCCTGCAACGCGGGGGTGATCGGCACCTTCCCGTCGCTGAACCAGCGCACGACCGAGGGCTATCGCGACTGGATTCACGAGATCAAGGGCCGGCTCAAGCCAGACGCCGCCGCCTTCGGCGTCAACCACATCGTCCACCCGACCAATCCCCGGCTGATGGCCGACATGATGGTGTCGGTCGAGGAGAAGGTGCCGCTGATCATCACCTCGCTGGGCGCCGTGCGCGACGTGGTGGATGCGGTCCATGGCTATGGTGGTCAGGTCTTCCATGACATCGCCAACATCCGCCATGCGCGCAAGGCGGCCGAGGCCGGGGTCGACGGCCTGATCCTGGTCGCCAACGGCGCCGGCGGCCATGCGGGCATCATCAACCCGTTCGCCCTGGTCAACGAGGTCCGCAGCTTCTTCAAGGGGACCATCATCCTGTCGGGCGCCCTTTCGACGGGGCAAGATGTCGCGGCGGCGCTGATGCTGGGCGCCGACTTCGCCTATATGGGCACCCGCTTCATCAACACGACCGAGGCCATGGCCGCCGACGCCTACAAGCAGATGGTCATCGACAGCGGCGCGACCGACATCGTCCATACCCCGGCGGTGTCGGGCATCCCGGCCAACTTCATGAGCAAGTCGTTGATCGAGAACGGCATCGATCCGAAGCACCTACCCGAACACAAGCTGGACATGGGCGACGAGGCCAAGGCCTGGAAGACCGTCTGGTCCGCCGGCCAGGGCGCGGGCGCCATCCACGACATCCTGCCGACCGCCGAACTGGTCGCGCGCCTGCGACAAGAGTTCGCTCAGGCCACGGATGAATTCGCCATCAAGGCCGGAGCGCGCTAAAGGCGGCGCCAATCCGTATCTCGCGCGTTGGAGCCGCCATGATCCGCACGACCGTCCTCGCCGCCCTTTCCGCCGCCTTGGCCGCCGCTGTCGCTACCCCAGCAGCGGCCCAATCCGCCCCGGCGTCGTCCGCACGCGACTCCTGGTCGTTCGAACTGGGCGCCGGGACGGACAACCGTTCCAAGAACGCGTCCAAGTCCGGCAACGACGGCTACGCCTTCGGCTCGGCGACCTGGGAAAGCGCGGACGGCCTGTTCTATGTCGGCCCCGGCTTCGAAACGATCCAGTCGGGCGGTTCCAACGTCGAGGCCGAGTTCGTCGCCGGCTATCAGCCCGAGGCGTTCGGCTACAGCTTCGACTTCAACGTCGCCTACAAGAACCGCCTCGACGCCGAGGCGGGTTACGACGAGGACGCCTGGGAGTTCACCGGCAACGCCAGCCGCTCCATCGGCCCGGCCAGTGCGCGCCTGCAGATCCAGTATTCGCCGGACGCAGCCGGCTCGACCGAAGCCTTCACCTGGATCGAAGGCCGGGTGGGCTGGGACTTCACCAATCGTCTGAACGGCACGGTCGCGCTGGGCCGGCGCGAGCAGGACAATGCGCCCGACTACACAGGCTGGAACGCCGGTGCGACCTACGCCCTGACGGACGCGATCGAGCTGGACCTGCGCTACTACGACACCAACGCCCACACCTTCGGCGAACAGTACGAAGACGCCTTGGTCGCCAAGGTCGCCTACGCGTTCTGAGCTCCGCGCCTTGCACAAAGGGCGCTGGAGGCCCATATAGGGGCTGTCGATCTCTCTGCGTAACGCCGCTGCTCCCTTTGCATCACGCACCGAGGTCCAAAAGCCGATCCCATTCAGACCCGACAGGCCGACCAGGGATCCCTCCCTGCGGTCAACGCCAGACGGAGGTCTCCAAATGGCTACCGGCACTGTAAAATGGTACAACCCCACCAAAGGCTACGGCTTCATCGCTCCCGATGACGGCGGCAAGGACGTCTTCGTCCACGCCTCGGCCGTCGAAACTTCGAGCGTTGGTTCGCTGAACGAAGGCCAGAAGATTTCCTACGAAATCGAACGTGACTCGCGCTCCGGCAAGGAATCCGCTGGTCGCCTTACGGCGGCAGAGTAGGACACGCTTCTCAACACGCACGCCATCGCTTTCAATGGCGTCGTGACGAAGCACCTGCCTCTGGGCGGCCGTAAGGTCCGCCTGGACAACGGCCACGTCGTCTCGGTCCTGCCCTCGCTCGGTTCGCCTAAAGGCCTATCCGTGCTGGGCGACCGCGTCGTGGTCGAGATCGCCTTCAATCAGCTGAAGGGCTGGCGCCTCGCGCGCCGGCCCTGAAGCCCGTTCCATCAGGACGTGACCCATGACGACCCTCGCCGAAAAAATCCCGACGATGACCGACGCCGACCTCAACAGCCTGCGCGCCAACGCCACGCGACTGGCCGAAACCGGCGCCTCCACTCAGGTGATGGCCGCCGCTGATATCCTGCCTGTGATCGACACCGAGATCGCCCGCCGCGCCGCCCTGCCCAAGGCCGCCAAGGCGCCGGTGAAACGCGCCGCTCCCAAGAAGAAGCTGCCGCCCGTCACCGGCCACCAGACCGCCCTTCCCTCCAGCTGAGATCAGCCCAGGGCCTGATCCAGATCCGCGATCAGGTCCTCGACGTTCTCGACCCCGACCGATAGCCGGATCAGGTTGTCGGTCACGCCGCCCGCCTCGCGGACGTCCTTGGGCACGCTCGCGTGGGTCATGATCGCCGGGTGGTTCACCAAGCTCTCGACCCCGCCCAGCGACTCCGCCAGGGTGAAGACCTCGACCCGCTCCAGCACGCGCTTCGTGCGCTCCAGGTCGCCTTCCAGAATCACCGTCACCATGCCGCCGTAGCCGCCGCTCATCTGGCGCGCGGCCAGCTCGTGCTGCGGATGGGCGATCAGGCCGGGATAGATGACCTTGGCCACGCCCTTGCGGGTCTCCAGCCAGCGCGCGACGGTCAGGGCGTTCTCGCAGTGCGCCTTCATCCGCAACGCCAGGGTCTTGAGCCCCCGGTTGGCCAGGAAGGCGTCGAACGGCCCCATGATGCCGCCGACCGAGTTCTGCAGGAACTTGATCCGCGTCGCCAGATCGGCGTCGGCGGTCACCAGCACTCCGCCGATGATGTCCGAATGGCCGTTCAGGTATTTTGTCGCCGAGTGCATGACCACGTCCGCCCCCAGGCTCAGCGGCTGCTGGCAGAACGGCGTGGCGAAGGTGTTGTCCACGATCAGCAGCAGGCCATGCGCCTTGGCCACCTTCGACAGCGCCGCGATGTCGGCCAGCTTCATCAGCGGATTGGTCGGGGTCTCGACCCACAGCATCCTGGTCTTGGACGTGATCGCCGCCTCGACCGCTGCAATGTCGCTCAGGTCCACATAGGCGAAGTCCAGCCCCATGGTGCGCCGACGCACCCGCTCGAACAACCGCCAAGAGCCGCCGTACAGATCATCGCCGGTGACGATGTGATCGCCCGCGTCCAGCAACTCCAGCGCCGTCGAGGTCGCCGCCATGCCCGAGCCGAAGCCGAACCCATGCGTGCCGCCCTCCAGGTCGGCGATACAGGCCTCGAACGCCTCGCGCGTCGGGTTCTTGCCCCGCGCATACTCATACCCCTTGTTCACGCCCGGGCTTTCCTGGGCATAGGTCGAGGTGGCGTAGATCGGCGTCATCACCGCGCCCGTGGTCGGGTCGGGATGCTGGCCCGCATGGATGGCGCGGGTCGAGAAACCCTGGCTGTTCTTCTTGTCGGCCATGGGATTACCGGTTCAGGCTGAGGTGGTTGATCAGGTCGGTGCGGGTGATCAGGCCGACGAACGTCTCGCCGTCCAGCACGATGGCCACGCGGTCGCGGTCGAAGACGGGGATCAGGGCGTCCAGCGGCTCCTTGACCTGAAGCGTGTCCAGATCGCGCGTCATGGCCGAGGCCACCGGCTTGGCGAACCGTTCCTTGCGGGTGATCTCGTCGGTGTTCATCACCTGGATCAGGTCGCTTTCGTCCAGGATGCCGACCAGGCGGCCGTCCTCGATGATCGGCAACTGGGACACGTCGGCGCCCTTCATCCGCTTGAAGGCGGTGTCCAGGGTGTCGCCCGGTCCGGCCACTACCACGTCGCCCTTCTCGTATTTGCGGTTGATCAGGTCCGACAGGTCGCCGTGCAGCTCACGCTCGCCCAAACCCTGATCGGCCAGCCAGGCGTCGTTGTAGACCTTGGACAGATACTTGGCCCCGGTGTCGCAGACGAAGGTGACACAGGTCTTGGCTTCGGTCTGCTCGCGGCACCAGCGCAGGGCCGAGGCGATCAGGGTGCCCGACGACGAACCGGCCAGAATGCCTTCCTTCAGCAGCAGTTCGCGCGCGGTGGCGATCGCCTCCGCATCCGGAATGGAATAGGCCTTGTCGATCAGGCTCATGTCCGCCGTGTCGGGCACGAAGTTCTGGCCGATGCCTTCTACGGTATAGCTGCCGTCCGGCCCCGGCACGCCGTCGTTGACGATCCCGGCCAGGGTCGAACCCACCGGGTCGGCCAGGATGATCTGAGCTTTGGAGCCGACGCTCTTCAGATAGCGCGCCACGCCGGTGATGGTCCCGCCCGATCCGATGCCAGCGACGAAGGCGTCGATGTCGCCGCCCGTCTGCTCCCAGATCTCCGGCCCCGTCGTCTTCACGTGGGCGTCGGCGTTCGACTGGTTGGCGAACTGGTTGACGTAATAGGCGCCCGGAATGGCCTGGGACAGACGCTCGGCCATGTCGGTGTAATATTCGGGGTGTCCGTGCGGCACGTCCGAACGGGTCAGGCGAACATCGGCGCCCATGGCTCTGAGATGCTGGATCTTTTCCTTCGACATCTTGTCCGGAATGACCAGCAGCACCTTATATCCCCGCGCCCGGCCGACCAGCGTCAGCGCCAGGCCCGTATTGCCCGCTGTCGCCTCGACGATGGTGCCGCCTTCCTTCAGCCAGCCTTCCTTCTCGGCCGCGTCCAGCATTTCGACCGCGATCCGATCCTTGATCGAGCCGCCGGGGTTCTGGGACTCCAGCTTGAGCAGCAGGCGGCACTTGCCGGTGTCGATCTTCGTCACCTCCACCATCGGCGTCTTGCCGATCAGATCCAGCGGCGACTTCACAGTCGCGCTCAGGGCGGGGGCATGCAGGGACATCGAAGACTCCATTCGGGGACGGCGGAAGCTGAAGCCCCGCATTCACTCGGTCAACTCACGCAAGATTTGACCTCAAGATTTACCCAAGGGCGCGGTTCCGCGCTACGAAAGACATAATGACCAATTCATCCAAGAGGCCGCCCGCCGGCCTGCCCGACAAAGACACCCTCCTCGCCTTCCTGCGCGAGGCCGGATCGGCCGAGAAGACCGATATCGCACGCCATTTCGGGCTGAAGGGCGGCGACCGCCGGGCCTTGCGCGAAATGATCCGCGAGCTGGAAGAAGAAGGAAAACTGGGCAAGCGCGGTCGCAAGGGCTTTTCCGAGGCCGGCGCGCTGCCTCCCGTCGGCGTCGCCGATGTGGTCGAACGCGACGGCGACGGCGAACTGTATGTCCGCCTGGTCGAGGCCAGCGCCGATGCGCCCCGCGCCATCCTGATGCCCGACAAGTCCAAGCCCGGCCCCGCGCCCGGTCTGGGCGACCGGGTGCTGGTCAAGTTCCAGCGCGGCGCGGACGGCTGGGAAGCCCGGCTGATCAAGAAGCTGGATGTGGGTACGAACCGCGTCCTGGGCGTGATCCGCAAGTCGGCGCGCGAGACCCGCGTCGAGCCCGTCGATCGTCGTTCCAAGGACGTGCTGCTGGTGCCCCAGGCCCAGTCCGGCGACCTGCGTGACGGCGACCTGGTCCTGGCCGCCATAGAAAAGGGCGAGCAGCGCTATGGTCCCAAGCGCGGCAAGATTCTGGAACATATCGGTAAGGAGGACGATCCCCGCGCCGCCTCCCTGATCGCCATCCACGCTCACGGTGTGCCGACCGGCTTCTCCGAAGCCGTCGAGCGCGAGGCCGAGGATCAGGCCCTGCCGACGCTGAAGGGGCGCGAGGACCTGCGCGAGGTTCCCTTCATCACCATCGACCCCGCCGATGCGCGCGACCACGACGACGCCGTCTATGCGGCCCGCGACGAGGATCCGAAGAACGAAGGCGGCTGGATCGTCTGGGTCGCCATCGCCGATGTCGCCGCCTATGTCCGCCCTGGAACCCATCTGGACCGCGAGGCCCGCGACAAGGGCAACTCGACCTATTTCCCCGACCGTGTCGAACCGATGCTGCCGGAGGTGCTGTCGAACGGCCTGTGCAGCCTGAAGGAAGGCGAGAACCGCGCCTGCCTGGCCGTGCGGATGGTGTTCGACAAGGACGGCCGAAAGACCGGCCACAAGTTCGTGCGCGGCCTGATGCGGTCGCACGCCAAGCTCAGCTACGAACAGGCCCAGGCCGCCATCGACGGGCAACCGGATGACGCCACCGGCCCGATCATGGAGGCGATCCTCTATCCGTTGTGGAACGCCTACCACGCCATGCTGAAGGGCCGGCTGAAGCGCAGTCCTTTGCAGATCGAATCGGCCGAGCGCCGCATCCGCATGGCTCCGGATGGCGGTATCGCCTCTATCGAGAAGCGCGCCTCGTTGGAGGCGCACCGGCTGATCGAGGAGATGATGATCCAAGCCAATGTCTGCGCCGCCGAGACGCTGGAGCAGAAGAAGACGCCGCTGATCTATCGGATCCACGACACGCCCAGCCAGGAGAAGATCTTCAACCTGGCCGACTTCCTCTCGACCATCGGCAAGCCGTGGAACAAGGGCGAGCCGGGCACGACCAAGCGGTTCAACAAACTGCTGGACGAGACGCGCGACACTGAACACGCTGACGTGGTCAACGAAGTGGTTCTGCGCAGCCAGATGCAGGCGATCTACAGCCCCGAGAACATCGGCCACTTCGGCCTGAACTTGGACCGCTACGCCCACTTCACCTCGCCGATCCGGCGCTATTCCGACCTGATCGTCCACCGCGGCCTGATCCGGGCGCTGAACCTGGGCAAGGATGGGCTGACGGACCGCGAGATCGCCGAACTGCCGGCCATCGCCGAGGGCGTCACCATGACCGAGCGCCGGTCCATGGCCGCCGAACGCGACGCAATGGACCGATATATCGCCGCCTTCCTGGAAGACCGGGTCGGCGCGACCTTCACCGGACGGATCACCGGCGTGACCCGCTTCGGCCTGTTCATCCGGCTGGACGAGACGGGCGCCGACGGCCTGGTCCCCGTCTCGACCCTGGGCAGCGAATATTTCGCCCACGACGACCGCGCCCACGCCCTGGTCGGCGAACGCACCGGCAAACGGTTCACCCTGGGCCGCAAGGTCGAGGTCAAGCTGATGGAGGCCACCCCCGTCACCGGCGGCCTGGTGTTCGAAATGCTCAGCGAGCCCGAACCCCGCGATCCTAACGCCCCGGCCCCGCGCTACGGCGTGCGTGGACGCGGCGGCGACGGCCCGCCGATGCGCGGCAAGGGTCGCCCAGGCGGTCCCAAGCCAGCAAAGGGCGGCAGGCCCTCAGGCGGGTTGAAGGGTGTGCGCAAGGGCAAGCGGAAGTGACGAAAGCCCTCCTAATCCTCCCCCGATGGGGGAGGATTGTCGTGACCGCTCCCTTCGACGCCGCACAGGATCTGGCCGACGCCCCGCGCGTCGGCGGCGTCCAGCGGCCGAAAGATGCGGCGACGCTGATCCTGACGCGGGGCGGCTCGCGGCCCGAGGTGCTGATGGGCCGCCGCGCCCCGGGTCATGTGTTCATGGCGTCGAAATGGGTGTTTCCGGGCGGGCGGATCGACCGGAGCGACTTTACCGCCGCCGCGACAGGCGACCTGCCCTCCGATGTCGTGCGGCGGCTGGAAGGCGAACTGCCGGCCCGCCGCGCGCGCGCCCTGGCCCTGACGGCGGTGCGCGAGACCTTTGAGGAGACCGGGCTGATCCTGGGGCGGCCCGCGCCGAGCGCCTCAGTCGCCGGACCGTGGCGGGAGTATCGTCAGGCGGGCGCCCTGCCCGATCTGTCGGTCCTGTCCTACATCGCCCGCGCCATCACGCCGCCGGGCCGCACACGGCGGTTCGACGCCCGGTTCTTCATGGCGCCGGCCGAGGCTCTGCTGAGCCCGGAACCGACCGCCGGGTCAGGCGAACTGGACGAGATCGCCTGGCTGCCGCTGGACGAGGCTCGCAGCCTGGACCTGCCCGCCATCACCCGTTTCGTGCTGGGGGAGTTGGCGGAGAGACTGGAACACCCGGATCGTCCCCTGCCCTTCGTGCAGATGGTGCGGGGCCGCCACACGGTCGAACACAGGGACTGACATGGCCGGATCGACGATCACCCTGCGCCTGACCATCGCCGATCCGGTCGCAGGCGTCGCCTACAGCCTGCAGGACAAGGCCAATATGCCGGTCGAGCCGCGCATCGCCGGTGACGGCCCGATCAGCTTCGATGCGCCGATCACCCTGTCCGACGACGGACGACTGACCGGCACGTTCGTGCGGCGCGAGGGGCCGTCGCGGCGGTTCGTCTATATCGCCATCGGCACTTCTGCGGGCCAGCACGCCGGCGAATGGAGCCGACGCGCCAAGATCGACGTCCACGACATCCCCGCCGATCTGCTGGTTCAGGCGCGTGAGGGGCGCTTGCTGGAGGTCGTCCTGCCCGGCCGCGCGAAGGATGGCGGCCCGGCCTGCGCCACCGTGCGGCCGCTTCAGTCCTGGCGCGTCGTCTGACCTTTAGTCGGCGACCGGCTTCGTCAGATCGAACTCGACGCGGAAATGGCGGTTGGGGCGGCGCAGTTCATAGGCGAACATGCGGTCGGGATGGACCTCCATCGCCCAGACATTGGTGGTCGAGACCGCCGCATCATTGGCGTTGAACAGGGCGATCGATTCGGCGTCGACGGGAAACTCCTGCCGCTCGGCCGTGCCCGCGTTGGCCGTGTCGCCGCCATACCAGTGCAGCACGTCGGTCGTGCCGTCCTCATGCCGGTGATCGTGCTTCAGGCGCAGCCCTGTGTCCGTCTTCGTCACGACCCAGGTGCGAGAGCGGTCGTCGCCGACCGCGAAGGGAATGCGCACCTCGTCCGCCGAACAGTTGCGGACGTGCATGATCAGCCGCTCGCGGGCGAACTTGGCGTCGGCGGCGTCGGTCGTGACGACCCGGCCTTCGAATCGCTGGCCGCACAGGGCGTTCAGCCGCGCCAGGAACGCGTCTTGCGCAGGATCCGGCGCAGCAGCCGCAACGCCGGCTGACGACAGGGAAACCAGGGCCGCAGCGGCCAGCAAGGATGCGATTTTCATATGCTCAGACTATATGTGCATCTCACCGCATCAACGTGGCATCGCGCCCGTTGACTTTGGGGCGATCCTGAGTATGCTCCGCGCCTCTTATTTTAAGCGGCTTTCGCCGTCGCAGAGGTAATTCCGATGGCCAAACCGGCTTCCATCAAGATCCGCCTGAACTCCACGGCCGACACCGGCTTCTTCTATGTCACCAAGAAGAACGCCCGCACCATGACCGAGAAAATGGTCGTCAAGAAGTACGACCCCGTCGTGCGCAAGCACGTCGAGTTCAAGGAAGGCAAGATCAAGTAACCACTTGATCGGCTGAGAAATTGAAAACGCCCGGCTGGTCTCCAGCCGGGCGTTTTTAGTTGTCTGGAGGGGCGGTCAGGCCGCCTTGGCGATGACCTTGTTGCGGCCCGCGGCCTTGGCCTCATAGACGCCTTCGTCGGCGCGTTTTAGCAGACCCTCGGGCGTATCGCCGTCACCGGTCGTGGCGGACACGCCGATCGAGATGGTGATGGTGATCTGTTCCTTGCCGCCCATGACCCGGAACGGGGCGGAGGCGACATCGCGGCGAATCCGTTCGGCGACGCGGCCGGCGTCTTCCAGGCTGGCGCCCGGCATGACGACCACGAACTCTTCCCCGCCCATCCGGCATGGAAGGTCGACGGCGCGGACGTTGGTGGCCAGGCGCACGGCGAACTCGACCAGAACCTCGTCCCCCGCATCGTGACCGAAGCTGTCGTTGACGGATTTGAAGTGGTCGATGTCCAGCACCAGCGCCGCGACCTGGGCCCCGCCCTGGGCCGCGCGGCCGACCAGGGCCTGTAGCTGGCTGGTCATGTAGCGACGATTGTGCAGGCCGGTCAGGGCGTCGGTGACGGCCATCTCCATGCTGCTGTCCAGCTTCTGGCGCAGGAAGTCGGTATAGCGTTTGCGTCGGATCTGGGTGCGGACGCGCGCCGACAGCTCCTCGGTGTCGATGGGACGCGGCAGGATGTCGGCGGCGCCCAGTTCCAGCGCCTTGACCATGCGCGGCCGTTCGGCCGGCTCCACCACCGCCAGGATCGGCGCGCGGCGTGCGTCGCCCGACTTGGCCTGGGCCACGATCCGCAGACCGTCGAAGCCGGCGGCGGCGACATTGACGATGATCAGATCCAGCGCCCCCTTGGCCGCGACCAGCGCCGCCTCGGGATCGGATTCGATGGTGACGCGGTGTTCGCCGCTCAGCTCGGCCGACATCTTCTCGGCCTGGCGCATGTCGTCATCGACGATCAGCACCCGTCCGCCCTCGCTGCGCAGCCGAGCCGCGTTGTCCGAATCGACGCCCAGACGCCGGCCGCTTTCCTCGCGCTCTCGCAGCTCGTCCATGACGTGCTTCAGCCGGGTCAACGACTTGACCCGCGCGAACAGGATCACGTCGTCGATGGGCTTGGTCAGGAAGTCGTCGGCGCCGGCTTCCAGCCCCCGAATGCGATCCTGGCGGCCGTCCAGCGCGGTGACCAGCACGACGGGGATATGGCGCGTCTCGGCCTGGGCCTTCAGCCGGCGACAGGTTTCGAACCCGTCCATGCCGGGCATCATGACGTCCAGCAGGATCAGGTCGGGCTGATGTTCGGCGGCGATGGTCAGGGCCGTCGCGCCGTCGTTGCAGCTCAGCACGTCGTAATATTCGATGGTCAGCTTGGCTTCGAGCAGGCGGACGTTCACGTCCACATCGTCGACGACGAGGATCCGAGCGCTCATCCGAGGTGCTGCCGGATGGTTTCGAGGAAATGCATGACCGAGATCGGCTTGGAGATATAGGCCTCGCACCCCCCCTGACGAATCCGCTCCTCATCGCCCTTCATGGCGAAGGCGGTCACGGCGATGACGGGGATGTGGCTCAGCTCCTCGTCGTCCTTCAGCCACTTGGTGACTTCCAGGCCCGAGATTTCCGGCAGCTGAATATCCATCAGGATCAGATCGGGATGATGGGCGCGCGCCAGGGCCAACGCCTGCAAGCCCTCGCGGGTCTGCAGCGTCTCGTAGCCCTGGGAATCAAGCAGATCATGAAAAAGCTTCATGTTCAGCTCGTTATCCTCGACGATGAGGACTTTCTTGGACATCATCACCTGACCTGCGCGACCCTCGAACGCGGGACGCCTCGTTGGTCGCATTCGTAGGCGAGCAGTCTTAAGTTGGGGTGAAGCCAACCTTACGGAGACCTTAAGCGTGGCCATCAAGGCCATCTGTCGCGACTGCCTGTGGACCGGCGCCGATCCCGCCGGACCGCCCGAGCGCCGCTGTCCGGCGTGTGGGTCGCGGCGCATCGTCGCCGATCCCGAACTGGACCAGCTGTCCATCGCCCACATGGACTGCGACGCCTTCTACGCCTCGGTGGAGAAGCGCGACCGGCCCGAACTGCGCGACAAACCGGTCATCGTCGGCGGCGGCAAGCGCGGCGTGGTCTCCACCGCCTGCTATGTGGCGCGCCAGTATGGCGTTGGCAGCGCCATGCCGATGTTCAAGGCGCTGAAGGCCTGTCCCGAGGCGGTGGTCATCAAGCCCGACTTCACCAAATACGTCTTCGAATCGCAGCGTATCTTGGGGGCGTTGGGTCGGCTGACGCCCTTGATCCAGCCGTTGTCGCTGGACGAGGCCTGGGTCGATCTGTCGGGGACAGAGCGGCTGAACGGCGGGCCTCCGGCGTTTCAGCTGATCCGTTTTCAAAAGCACATCGAGGAGGAGACCGGCCTGAGCGTCTCCATCGGCCTGGCGCCCAATCGCTTCCTGGCCAAGATGGCGTCCGAGATGGACAAGCCACGCGGATTTTCCGTCGTCGGCGCCGCCAACGCCCAGGCCCTGCTGGCGCCGCGCCTCGTCACCACCCTGCCCGGCGTCGGCCCGGTGTTCGGCAAGGCGCTGCGCAGCGACGGCTATTCGACCATCGGCGATCTGGCCCGTGCGGATGTGCGCGATCTGGTCAAACGTTACGGCGAATCGGGCCTGCGCCTGCACGAACTGGCTCACGCCCGCGACGCCCGCGCCGTGAACCCCGAGCGCGACCGCAAGGGGATGAGCGCCGAGACCACCTTCAACGAAGACCTGACCTCATCTGAGGCGCTGGAGGCCGAGCTGTGGCCCCTGTGCGAGAAGCTGGCGTCCAAGGCCCGGCGCGACGGCGTCGCCAGCCGGGTTCTGGTGCTGAAACTGCGCCGCACCGATTTCAAGATCATCACCCGCCGCATCACCCTGCCCGACCCGGTCCAGACCGCGCGCGCGCTGTTCGCGGCAGGGCGCGACTTGCTGAAGCCGGAACTGGGCCCGTCCTATCGCCTGATCGGCATCGGCATGGCCGACGTTCAGGACGCCGAGGACGCGCCCGCCGGCCTGTTCCAGACGCCAGAGACCCGCACGCTGAAGACCGAACGCGCCATCGACAAGCTGCGCGAAAAGTTCGGCAAGGACGCCGTGGTGGCGGGCCGCGCGCTGAAGCCGTAGGAAGCGCCATGGACCTCGCCAAACGCGCCTATGACCACGGCTTTCGCCTGGACCCCATCGTCCGCAGCTTGCTGGATACCGACTTCTACAAGCTGCTGATGCTGCAGATGATCTGGCGCGAGCATCGCGACGTGCCGGTCGTCTTCCAGGTCATCAACCGCACGAGCCGCGTCCGCCTGGCTGACGAGATCGACATCGGCGCCCTGCGTGAACAGCTGGATCACGCCCGCACCCTGCGTTTCACCAACAAGGAACTGGTCTGGCTGGCGGGCAACAGCTTCTATGGGGTGAAGCAGATATTCTCGCCCGACTTCATCGCATGGCTGACCGACTACCGCCTGCCGGACTATGACCTGTCGGTTCAGGACGGGCAGTATGTCCTGACCTTCTCGGGCGGCTGGGCCGAGGTGACGCTGTGGGAGATTCCGGCGCTGGCGATCCTGAACGAGTTGCGCTGTCGTGTCGGCATGCGCCGGCTGGGACGGTTCGAGCTGGACATCCTGTATTCGCGCGCCAAGACGCGGCTGTGGTCGAAGGTCGAACGGTTGCGCACCTTGCCAGACCTGGCCCTGTCCGATTTCGGCACCCGGCGACGGCACGGCTTCCTGTGGCAACGCTGGTGCATCCAGGCGCTCAAGGAGGGGCTGGGATCCTCCTTCATCGGCACGTCCAATGTGCTCCACGCCATGGAGAACGATCTGGAGGCCATCGGCACCAATGGGCACGAACTGCCGATGGTGATGGCGGCGCTGGCGCCCGACGACGCGGCGCTGGCCCAGGTTCCCTATGCCGTGCTGGACGAGTGGCGCAGGCATTATGCGGGCAATCTGCTGATCGTCCTGCCCGACGCTTTCGGCACCGAGGCGTTTCTGAAGCAGGCGCCCGATTGGGTGGCGGACTGGACCGGATTCCGTCCCGACTCGGCCCCGCCCATCCCGGCCGGAGACCGCCTGATCGACTGGTGGCGCGCGCATGGCCGCGATCCGAAGGAGAAGTTGCTGATCTTCTCGGACGGCATGGACATCGACGGCATCGAGGCGACCCACGCCCATTTCCACGGTCGCGCCCGCCTCAGCTTCGGCTGGGGCACCAACCTGACCAACGACTTCCGCGACTGCTCGCCCGCCTTCGCGCCGGAACTGGAGCCGATCTCCCTGGTCTGCAAGGTGGTCGAGGCCGGCGGCCGACCGGCCGTCAAACTGTCGGACAACCCGGAAAAGGCCGTCGGCGATCCGGCCGAGATCGAACGCTATCGCCGCGTCTTCGGCGTGCGCGGCCTGACGGCTCAGCCCGTCACGGTCTGAAACCCTGCCTTAAGCCCGTTGGGCCATAAGGGCGGGATGAACGCCTTTCTCGACAAGATGCGTCGCCGCGCCGGCCGGTATCTCGATGTCCGCGCCGAGACGATCCAGCCCGCGCGCGGCGTCCTCAGCCTGTCGTTCGACGACATCCCGGCATCGGCGTGGACCGAGGCGGGGCCGATCCTGGCCCAGCACGGGGTCAAGGCGACCTACTATGTCTGCGGGGGCCTGGCGGGCGGTCGCAATCTGGACCTGCCGCAGTTCGAGGTAGAGCATTTGCAGGCGCTGCATGAGGCCGGCCACGAGGTTGGCTGCCACACCTTCGAACACGTCTCGGCCCTGACCCTGTCGCCGGCAGAGCTGGACGCCAGCCTGGCCCGCAACGCCGCCTGGGTGGCCGAGCGGCTGGACGGGTATCAGATGCAGACCTTCGCCTATCCGTTCGGCGACTGCGCCCTGGGGTCCAAGGCGATCGTCGACAAACGCTTCCTTTGCGGGCGCGGGGTGCGCGACGGCATCAACGCCGGCCGCGCCGACCGGAACCTGCTGCAAGCCATCGGCCTGGAGAGCCGGCGCCTGCCCGGTTACGATCTGGAGGCGCTGGTGGCGGGGACGGCGGCGTCCAGGGGCTGGCTGATCGCCTATGGTCACGACGTCAGCGATGCGCCCACGCCTTACGGCTGTCGTCCCGAGGACATCGACCGGCTAATCCGCCTGGCCAAGGCGGCCGATTTGGACATTCAGCCGGTCGCGGCAGCGTGGCGGGTGGCGACGGCCTAAACTCGCTAAAGATCGTCATCCTAGGCCTTGTGCCTAGGATCCATACGCTCGGTGTCAGCCGATCAATGACCGACGTCTAACACCTTCAGTAAACGGTGAAGCCTGAGTCTATGGATCCTAGGCACAAGGCCTAGGATGACGAATCAGGGAGTGGGGTTGCCGCCTTGCGTCGATCCGCCCAGGCGATCAGTTCCTTGCGGGGCCAGATCATCAGCCAGGATCGGGCGGTGTATTCCCCGCTGTCGATCAACGCCTTCCTCGACGCCGAGGCCGTCGCAGCCCGTTCGGTATGGATCGGCGCCGGTCCCTGGTGGACCATGAAGGCGCCGCCCTTCAGCGGATTCAGGCGCAGGTGCGCCAGGCGCGGGCTGATCTCGGTCAGCGGCGGGTCGTAGAACCAGCTGGAGCCGATCATCCCCGCCAGTTCCGGTCGCGCGCGGCACAGCTCCGCGGCCGTCGCCCAGGCCTCGTTCCAGCCGTCCTCGTTGAAGCCCCTCAGCCAGCGGCTTTCGGTGTGAACCTCCAGCCACGGCTCGCGTTTGGCGCCCGCCGCCAGATAACGGAACAGGGGTTTGATGCCCCAGCCGTCGCGGACGTGTTTGACGATCTGGCCCGGCCCGACCGGCGAACTCAGGTCGATCACCTGGCTCTTTGCGCCCGGCACGCTGAGCGCCAGGGTGAAGCGCACATCCTTGGACCAGTGGTCGAAGACGTAGTCGCCCTCGGCCTTGTCCAGAAAGGCCGCCAGCTGTTCGACCCAGTAGGGATAGAGGGCCATCACCTCGGGCGGCAGGTTCATCGCCGCAGCGCGGTCGGGCAGTTGCAACGCCCAGGCGGCGACCAGGCCCCGCCGCACATCGTCCGAAGCCTCGGCGCCCAACAGGGCGTCAACCGCCTTGGCCGGCATTTCGAAATCCCAGTGCGGCGCGGCCTCGGCGGCCTTTTGCGCGGCCGGTCCGGCGACGGCGTCCACGCGCGCCCGGTCGTCGGGGGACAGTCGCGCCAGCACGGCATGGAAGGCGGCGACGTCGGGGGTCAGATGCATATCCATGATCGGGACAATGACACGGCGCGGTTGGCGAACCTTTAAAGCCGCGCGATGGACGTGACGCCGCCCTTGCCGCGCGCTAAACCGCGCCCAGATAAAAGGAGCCCCCATGAGCATCGAAGCCCGTATCGCCGAACTCGGCCTCACCCTGCCTGAACCCGCCAAGCCGGTGGCCAGCTATGTCTCCTATGTCCGCTCGGGCAATCAGGTCACCATCTCGGGCCAGCTGTCGAACGACGCTTCGGGCGGGATCAAGGGCACGGTCGGCGTGGACGTGACGCCCGAACAGGCCACGGAAGCGGCCCGCCTGTGCGGTCTGAACCTGATCGCCCAGATCAAGGCGGCCTGCGACGGCGATCTGGACCGGGTGGTCCGCATCGTCAAACTGGGCGGCTTCGTCCAGGCCGGTCCCGACTTCATCGCCATTCCCGCCGTCATCAACGGCTGCTCGGACCTGATGGTCGAAGTCTTCGGCGATGCGGGCAAGCACGCCCGTTCGGCCGTCGGCGTCTACAAGCTGCCGCTCGGCTTCGCCGTCGAGATCGATGCGATCGTGGAGATCCGCTGATCTTTCAGATCTCGGTTCACGAAGGGATCGCCGACATCGGCCGAGAGGCCTGGGACGCGTGCGCGCATCCCACCGGCGATCCCTTCGTCTCCTACGACTTCCTGCACGCCTGCGAGGAATCGGGCAGCGCTGCGCCGCGTCAGGGCTGGGCCCCGCGTCATCTGGCCCTGCGGGATGACGACAACGCCGTCCTGGGCGTCATGCCCCTCTATCTGAAGGGCAACAGCCAGGGCGAATACGTCTTCGACCACAGCTGGGCCGACGCCTATGAACGGGCGGGCGGCCGCTACTATCCCAAGCTTTTGGGCGCCGTGCCCTTCACGCCCGCGACCGGGCCACGCTTCCTAAACCACCCCGAGACCGACGCCGCCACGGTGCGCCAGGCTCTGATCCAGGGCGCGGTGACGCTGGTCGAGCGGCTGGGCGTCTCGTCCCTGCACGTCAATTTCCCGACCGAGCCGGAATGGTCGGCCATGGCCGAGGCGGGCCTGCTGCTGCGCCAGGACATCCAGTTCATCTGGCGCAACAACGGCTATCAGACCTTCGACGACTTCCTCGCGGCCCTGTCGGCCAACCGCCGCAAGACCATCAAGCGCGAGCGCCGCGACGCCCAGGCCGATCTGGACATCCGCGTCCTGACCGGCGCCGAGATCACCGAGGCGCACTGGGACGCCTTCTTCGCCTTCTATATGGACACCGGCTCGCGCAAATGGGGCCAGCCCTATCTGACGCGCGACTTCTTCAGCCGCGTCGGCGCAACCATGGCCGACCGGATCGCCCTGGTCATGGCGTTTAGGGACCAGACGCCCATCGCCGGCGCCCTGAACTTCATCGGCCGCGACGCCCTGTACGGCCGCCAGTGGGGCACGCTGGAAGACGTGCCCTTCCTGCATTTCGAGCTCTGCTACTATCAGGCCATCGACTTCGCCATTTCGCGCGGCCTGTCCCGCGTCGAGGCCGGCGCCCAGGGCGATCACAAGATCGCGCGCGGCTACCTGCCCTCCCCCGTCTATTCCGCCCACTTCATCGCCGACCCGGCCCTGCGCGATCCCGTCGCCCGCTATCTGGACGGCGAACGCCCGGCGATGCAGGCCGAGATGGCGGCGATGACCGAAGAATTGTCGCCCTACAAGTCGACATAGAAAAAGGCCCGGCTGTTTCCAGCCGGGCCTTCTGCTTTCGATCTTTTAAGGATCAGGCCGTCTCTTCTTCCTCGGCCTTCGCGGGCGCATTGGCGCTGGCGATGTCGAAGTCGATCTTGCCGTCCTTCAGCTGGACCTTCACATGGCCGCCGCGCGTCAGACGTCCGAACAGGATGTCGTCGGCCAGCGGCTTCTTGATCGAGTCCTGGATGACCCGCGCCAGCGGACGCGCGCCGTACAGTTCGTCGAAGCCGTTCTTGGCCAGCCAGTCGGCCGCCTCGTCGGTCAATTCGATGGTGATGTTGCGATCCGCCAGCTGGGCTTCCAGCTGAAGGATGAACTTGGTCACCACTGAGCGGATCGTGTCGGCCTGCAGCGGCTTGAAGGCCACGATGGCGTCCAGGCGGTTCCTGAACTCCGGCGCGAACAGGCGCTGGATGGCCTTGTCGTCCTCGCCCTCGACCTTGCCCCGGCCGAAGCCGATGGAGGCGCGGGCGTTGTCGGCGGCCCCGGCGTTGGTGGTCATGATCAGGATGACGTTCCTGAAATCCACCTTCTTGCCGACCGCATCGGTCAGCATGCCGTTGTCCATCACCTGCAGCAGGATGTTGTAGACATCCGGGTGCGCCTTCTCGATCTCGTCCAGCAGCACCACCGAGTGCGGGTGCTGATCGACGGCGTCGGTCAGAAGCCCGCCCTGATCATGGCCGACATAGCCCGGAGGCGCCCCGATCAGACGGCTGACGGTGTGGCGCTCCATGTATTCCGACATGTCGAACCGCTGCATCTCGATGCCCAGGGTCGACGCCAGTTGTTTGGCCACCTCGGTCTTACCAACGCCAGTCGGACCGCTGAACAGGAAGCTGCCGATGGGCTTGTTCGGATCGCGAAGACCCGCCCGCGCCAGCTTCATCGCCGCCGAGACCTGGTCGATGGCCTGTTCCTGGCCGAACACTGCGCGCTTCAGATCGACCTCAAGCTCACGCAAGCTCTCGGTGTCGGACTTGGACACCGACTTGGCCGGGATGCGGGCCATCTTGGCGATGACGGCCTCGACCTCCTTCTGGCCGATGACCTTCTTGCGCTTGGATTCGACCAGCAGCATCTGGCCGGCGCCCGCCTCGTCGATCACGTCGATCGCCTTGTCCGGCAGTTTGCGGTCGGTCATGTACCGGGCCGACAGCTCGACCGCGGTGCGGATGGCGCTGTCGGTGTAGCGGACCTTGTGGTGCTGCTCGTAGTAGGTCTTCAGACCCTTCAGGATCTTCACCGTGTCCTCGACCGTCGGCTCGTTGACGTCGATCTTCTGGAAGCGACGCACCAGGGCGCGGTCCTTCTCGAAGTGCTGGCGATATTCCTTGTAGGTCGTCGATCCCATGCAGCGCAGCGAACCCGACGCCAGGGCCGGCTTCAGCAGGTTGGAGGCGTCCATTGCCCCACCGGAGGTCGCGCCGGCGCCGATCACCGTGTGGATCTCGTCGATGAAGAGCACGGCGTTCTCGTGGCTCTCCAGCTCCTTGACCACCTGCTTCAGGCGTTCCTCGAAGTCGCCGCGATAACGGGTGCCGGCCAGCAGCGCGCCCATGTCGAGGCTGTAGATGGTGGCGTCCTTCAGGACGTCGGGCACCTCGCCGTTGACGATCTTGCGGGCCAGGCCTTCGGCGATGGCAGTCTTGCCGACGCCGGGATCGCCGACCAGCAGCGGGTTGTTCTTGGTGCGGCGGCACAGGATCTGGATCGAGCGATCAACCTCGGCCTGGCGACCGATCAGCGGATCGACCTTGCCCTGGCGCGACTTCTCGTTGAGGTCCACGCAATAGGCTTCCAGCGCCTCGCCGCCCGACTTGACGGCCGAGGCGTCCTCGGCCTCCTCAGGCGAAGAACCCTTGGCGGGACGGGCCTCGTTGGCGCCGGCCTTCTTGGCGATGCCGTGGGCGATGAAGTTGACCGCGTCGTAGCGCGTCATGTCCTGCTCTTGCAGGAAGTAGGCGGCGTGGCTCTCGCGTTCGGAGAAGATGGCGACCAGCACGTTGGCGCCGGACACTTCCTCGCGGCCGGAGGACTGGACGTGGATCACGGCGCGCTGGATCACGCGCTGGAAGCCGGCGGTCGGCTTTGCGTCCTCGCCGTCGGCCGTGGCCAGGGCGGCGAGATCGTTGTCGACATACAGGGTCAGCGCCGCTTTCAACGCAGTCAGATCGACGTTGCAGGCCTGCATCACGCCGGTCGCGTCGGGATCGTCGATCAGCGCGAGCAGCAGGTGCTCAAGCGTTGCATATTCGTGCCTGCGCGCATTGGCGTATCCCACCGCGCGGTGCAGGGTTTCTTCGAGAGGACGGGAAAATGAAGGCATCGGGAGGTTCCTCTCAGTCCTTTTCCATCGTGCATTGCAGAGGGTGCTGGTGTCGGCGCGCG
Organism: Brevundimonas sp. TWP1-3; assembly: GCF_049896085.1. Classification (NCBI taxonomy): domain Bacteria; kingdom Pseudomonadati; phylum Pseudomonadota; class Alphaproteobacteria; order Caulobacterales; family Caulobacteraceae; genus Brevundimonas; species Brevundimonas sp. TWP1-3. The sequence continues at coordinate 64,465 of NZ_JAFCTP010000001.1, forward strand.
GTCTCGATGACCTGCGCGACCTTGGTCTCGGCGACCTCGTAGGTGAAGACGCCGCAGACGCCCACGCCATGCTGATGCACATGCAGCATGATGCGGGTGGCCTCTTCGCGGCTCTTCTGGAAGAACCGCTCCAGCACATAAACGACGAATTCCATCGGCGAATAATCGTCGTTCAGGATCAACACCCGATAGAGCGAGGGCTTCTGAAGCTTGGGCTTTGTTTCGGTGACGGTGGCGGTGCCTTGACCGCCCCCGGTATCACCGGGCCTTTGTATGGGCATTCGTATTCCGTAATCGGGGAGTCGTCTTGTCTTCAACAGATAGGGAATGATGGCCTGAATTGAAGCGGCGTCCAGTCACGGATTGCGTGAAGAGCAAACGACGGATCCAAAACGTAAAAAAGCCCCGGAGCGAACTCCGGGGCCTTCTCGATCCGTAGAGGACGCCGTGGTTAGCGAGCGGCCTGGAAGGTTTCGACCGAAGCGGTGACGCGCTCGTTGATCGGCTTGATGCTGTCCTTGACCGTGGCGGTGACGATCTCGTTCGTCCTGGTCAGTTCGGCGACATAGCGCTCCATCGACTTCTTGGCCCAGGCGGTCTGCAGCTCGAAGAACTCCTGCACCGAACGGGCGGTCGACAGTTCCTTGGAGGCGGCGACGCCTTCTTCCCAGGACGACTTGGCGAAGCCCAGCGCCTGCTGCGACAGGGCCTCGGCGCCCTTTTGGGCGACTGTGGCCGACTCGACCATGGCGTCCAGGTTCTTCTTGCCGTGCGCATTCAGCTCGGCCAGCGAGGCGGTCGATTTCTCGATGCCTTCACGGAAGGCTTGGGTGCCTGCAGCCTGCATGGTTTCGGCCTGAGCCTTGACCTTGGCCGCGGCCGAAGTCGCGGCTGCGGTGGCTTGATCGGCAGTCTTCTTCACGTTTTCGGTGGCGTCGGCCATGGTCGTCTCTCCGGTGATGTGGCCCGAGGTGACGGGCGCTGGGCGGAAATTTCAGGCGAGGATGCTCCTCGCAGGCCCTTCTTATGCTGCAAGTGCGAAGGTTTTTCAAGCTTATTGTGCAATGCAGCATATTATCAGCGATAACCTTGGTCGTCGGGTCAAATTCCCGTTGACGAGCGGTTAACCACCACGAAACCCGCGCTTCCTATGCTAGCTCTTTCTTCGTGACGGCCGGGGGGCCCTGTCGCACCCTGTTCACCGAGGGGTTGTCCCGCCCATGATCGCTTTTCTCCGCCGTGGCCTGTTCGCCGTTCTCGCGCTTTCGCTGGTCCTGGGCGCGAATGTCCGGCCGATCGAGGCCCAATCCCAGGAGAACAGCCGCTACGCCGCCATCGTCATCGACGCCGCCACCGGCGAGGTTCTGTTCGCCCGCAACGCCGACAGCCGCCGCTATCCCGCGTCCCTGACCAAGATGATGACCCTGTATCTGGCGTTCGAGGCCCTCTCTCAGGGCAAGGCGAACGTGAACGACGTGCTGACGATCTCGCCGCGCGCCGCCTCGCAACCGCCGTCCAAGCTGGGCCTCGCCGCCGGCCAGACCATCACCCTCGACGACGCAATGCGCGCCACGGCGGTGCGGTCCGCCAACGACATGGCCCTGGCCATCGGCGAGCACATCGGCGGGTCGGAAGCCCGTTTCACCAATATGATGACCCTGAAGGCGGAACAGCTGGGCATGACCCAAACCCGCTATTTCACCGCCAACGGCCTGCCCGATGCGCGCCAGATCACTTCGGCGCGCGACCAGGCCATCCTAGCGCGCGCAATCATGCGTGATTTCCCACAGTATTACAGCTACTTCGGCCTGCATGACTGGGCCTACAACGGCCGCAACTATCGCAACACCAACGGCCTTCTGCCCACCGGGCGCGGCTATGACGGCATGAAGACCGGCTACACCAACGCCTCGGGCTACAACCTCGCGGCCTCGGCCGTGCGCGACGGACGCCGACTGATCACCATCGTGCTGGGCGGCCGTTCGACCGCCAGCCGCAACGCCCACGTCGCCGAACTGATGGACACCGGCTTCGAGGTCGAACGCCGTCGCGCCCAAGGCGAGCGGATACAGATCGCCCAGACCTTCTTCGAACAGCGCGGCTTCGGCGTCGGCGGCGTTTCGGCCGACTCCCCGATCGCCTACGCCTCGGTCAATGACGACGAGGACGGGATCGGCGCCGAATCCACCGCCGTCGCCTATACGGCGGCCCCGCCGCCCGCCGCCCTGCCGACCCGCGTCGCGCCTGCCCCGTCGGAACGCGCGGCCAGCCAGCGCACCGCCGCAACCGCACAGGCCATCGGCCAGGCTGCGGCCTCGTCTCCGACCGCTCGCGCGCCCCACAATGTCACCGCCTCGCTGAACGGCGCACCATCGAGCGCGGCCGTCGCGCCCTCAACCACGCCGCGTCGCGCGACCCCGCCCCCGGCGCGAGAGCCGGCCCGCGCCGCGGCCCGCACGCCCGCCGGACGCTGGGCCGTTCAGGTCGGCGCCTTCCGTGAGGAGAAGGTCGCCAGCGACTGGCTGACCGAGCTCAACCGGCGTTTCCGCACCCAGTTCGCCACGGCCGAACGCAACGTCCAGACGGCCGGCGACTGGTATCGCTCTCGCTTCGTCGGCCTGACGGAGACCGGCGCCAAGACTGCGTGCGAGGCCCTGGCTGAACGTCGCGTTACTTGCATGGTCATCGCCCCTAACTGAGGTGACCAAAAAGCGAGAACAAATGTTCTTGCTTTGTTCCAGATGATGTCGCATCGTCCTTCCCATGGAAACCGCCAAGGGAAGAGGGGCGCGTTCGAATGCGACCGGCCGCTACGAGCCTGAACAGCATCAGTCGTTCGACGACGGCTGGACGCGCGACGACGCCGAGACCGCGCCGCTGCGCACCACCCTCACCCCGGAGCATGCCCGCACCATCATCGCCCGGAACGACAGCCCAGACATCGGATTCGACCGCTCCATCAACCCTTACAAAGGTTGCGAACATGGCTGCATCTACTGTTACGCCCGTCCGTCCCATGCCTGGATGGGCCTATCCCCGGGCCTGGATTTCGAGAGCCGGATCTTCTTCAAGCCCCAAGCCGCAAGTCTGCTGGAACAGGCGTTCCTCGCCCCCCGATACCGGTGCAAACGCATCCACATAGGCGGCAACACCGACCCCTATCAGCCGGTGGAGCGAGATCTGAAATCGACGCGCTCGATCCTGGAGGTCATGCAACGCTTCAACCACCCGTTCAGCATCATCACCAAGTCGGTGCTGATCGGGCGCGACGCAGACATCCTGGGGCCGATGGGCAAGGCAGGGCTGGCCTCGGCCTTCGTCTCCATCACCACGCTGGATCGGGGTCTGGCCCGCGCGATGGAGCCCCGCGCCTCCACCCCGGCCAAACGGCTGGAGGCCATCAGCCGCCTGGCGGATGCGGGCTGTCCCGTCGGCGTCGGCTTTGCGCCCGTCATCCCCGGCCTCAACGACCACGAACTGGAATCCATCCTCGAAGCCGCCGCAAAGGCCGGGGCGACGCGGGCCATGTATGTGACGCTTCGCCTGCCGCTGGAAATCAAGGACCTGTTCCGCGAATGGCTGGCCGACGCCCGGCCGGACCGCGCGGCGCGCGTCATGTCGCTGATCCGCCAGACGCGTGGCGGCAAGGATTACGACGCCGACTGGTCCCAGCGCATGAAGGGAACCGGCCCGGTGGCCGAACTGATCGGCGCGCGGTTCAAGGCCGCCGTCAAACGCTACGGCCTCGACACGCCGCACCGCCTGCTGGACGAAACCCAGTTCCGCGTGCCCGCCGACGCTCGGCCGCAGATGGATCTTTTCGAACTGCCCCTCGATAAGATTGCTTGAACCTACACCTTCAGGTTAGCGTCGCGCATCCTTGGGGGATTTCATGATCAAGCGTCTGTCTGCGGCCGTCGCCGCCCTGTGTCTGTCCGGCGTCCTGGCCGGCTGCATGACCGTCAGCGTGCCCGAGGGACAGTTCTTCTATCCTGACGCGCGCGTGAAGGCCGAGAAGATCGACCTAACGCCCGGTCGCGCCATTCCCGGGGCCGAAACCCTGTCCCTGCAATATCCTGGAGGCGCGGTCGCCGCCACGCGGGTGCGGACAGGTCGCACAGACGCACCGCTGATCCTCTACTGCGGCGGCAATCTCTTCCGGCGCGGCGTCAGCGGCGCGCAGGTGGCGACCGAACTTGCGCCATTCGGCGACGTGCTGATGTTCGACTATCCCGGCTCGGGCGACACGCCTGGACAGGCGAACTTCGCGACCTACAGGTCGGCAGGCGAGGTCATTGCGGCGACCGCTCGCACACAGGCCGACGCCGAGGGCCGTAAACTGATCGCCTGGGGGCATTCCCTGGGCGGTCCGATCTGCGCCGAGGCCGCGCGCGTCATACGCGCTGACTCCCTTGTTCTTGAGGCGACGACGCCCACCGCCCGCGACGCCGTGAACGAGATGATCGGCCTGTGGCGGCCTCTGGTCCGTGTCCAGTTGGCCGATGCCTTGGCGACCGTGGACGTGCCGGCGACGCTGGAAGGCTATCCGGGTAAAGTCGTGGTGCTGGAAGCCGGTCGCGACGAGACCCTGCCGCCAGCGCTCAGCCGAAAACTGGCTCAGGATCTTGAAGCGCGCGGCGTCGATGTCGAGCGTCTGGTGTTCCCCCGCGCGGACCATGGCGACATCCCGGCGCAGCCGGACTTCGTCGCCCGCGTCGCCGCAGCGCTGGGTTAGTCGTCCGCCGCAGACGGATCGATGGCGCGGGTGACCAGGTCGCGCCAGGTCGGATCGGTATCATCGACCAGATCGACATCCTCCATCAGGGCCACCGCCCCCTCGCCGTCCGGCAGGATCAGGCCAAGAATCTCCATCTCCTCGCCGTCAGGGCCGAGGTGGCTTTCGGCCTGCACGGCCACCGCCGCCTGCTCGCCGTCCTCCTCCCACCAGATCACCGGCTGGGGCAGGTCCATGACGATCGGGCGGGGATCGTCCGTGTCGCCCAGGGCGAAAACGGCCCGGCGCGCCTGCACATCGTCCAGGGTCCCCACGGCGCCGACGAACGGCTTCAGCCGCGTCCAGTCCTCGGCGTCGAAACCGCCCCCATCCTCAACAAAGCCTTCGTCGTTCTGATCGTCCATGGTCATCGCCTGAACACCCCCACCAGTTCGACATGCGACGACCACAGGAACTGGTCGATCGGCGTGACAGTCTCCAGCCGAAACCCGGCGTCGATCAACACGCGGGCGTCGCGGGCGAAGGTCTGGGGATTGCACGACACCCCGACGACGACCGAGGCCTTCGTATCCGCGATCTGCGTCGTCTGGTCGATGGCCCCGGCGCGCGGTGGGTCGAACACAATGGCGTCGCACCCTTTGAGATCATACGGATTGAGCGGTCGGCGGAACAGGTCGCGCGCCTCGGCGGTGATGGCCTTCAGGCCCTTGGCCGAACCGACGGCGGCCTTCAGCGCGTCGATGCCTGGCTTGGAGGCGTCCGCCGCGATCACGGGCGCCACGGTCGCCAAAGGGAAGGTGAAGGCGCCCGCGCCGCAGAACAGGTCGGCGATCTTCTTGGCCCCCTTCACCGCCGCTACCGCGCGCGAGGTCATTGCGTCTTCCGCCTGGGGCACGGCCTGCAGAAAACCGCCGGCCGGCAGGGAGACCGTCGCCGGGCCGAACGCCACCTTGGGCTGGCGCACCATGACCAGGGTGTCGCCCGCCAGGCTGAGCCGCGCCAGATCGGCCCGATGCGCCGCTTGGATGGCCTTCCACTGAGCATCGGCCGACAGCCCGCCGCCCGAGCGCCGCTCGACCCCCGTCACATCGACGTCCAGCCCCGACAGGGTCCAGGTGACATGCAGGGTCGGCGCGGATTTGGGATGTTCGAAAAAGGCCGCAGCCAACTCGACCAGCGCCGGAATGGCCGCCACGATCCGGGGATCGGCGACGGGACAGGCCCGCACCTCGACCAGCCGCCACGAGCGACGCGCCTTGAACCCCAGCACCACCCGCCCGTCCTGCGTCCGACGGGCATGCAGCGCCACGCGGCGACGGCTTCCGGGCGGCGTCGCCACGGTCGCCTCGATCTCGGTTTCGATACTCTCGCGCGCCAGCGTCAGCCGAACCTGCTCGCGCTTCCAGTCCAGATACGGCCCCTCGGACCAGTGCTGAAGCGAACACCCGCCGCAGTCGCCATACTGCGGCGACACCGGTGCGATCCGGTCGGGGCTGGGGGTGACGATCTCGACCTGGTCCAACCGGCCGTCCACGACCACGCCGCGCACCGTTTCGCCGGGCAGGGTCAGGCTGGCGAAGACTGGCCCCGACGGCGTCTGGGCGACGCCGTCGCCCTGGCCGCCGACGCGGTCGATCGTGAAGATGTCCATCGGCGGGCTTCTAGCCGTGCGTACCCCGCCGCTCAACCCACGCGGCGTTTTGCGGACGTTATAGCGGGCGCGGCGAACATGAACGAATATGAACGAACCGATCAATTGCCGTTCAGCTTCGCGGTCGTAAATCTCTCTGCAACGAGACACGAGGCTTTGCCGTTAACGATTGACGGAAACCGTTCGGTCCTCAGAGGTTTGGAAAATGCGTCTCACCAAAACATCGCTCGCCGCCGTCGCCGCCTTGGCGCTCGGCGTCACCGCCGCCCCGCTCACGGCGTCGGCGCAAGTCTATTACGGCAACGGCTACAGCCAGAACTACGGCACCGGCGCGTATGCTCCGTACTACAACTACGGGCGCGGCTATCAGCAGTCCTACGACCCCTGCGCGCGTGAACGCCAGGGTCGCACCGGCGCCGGCGCAGTGATCGGCGGCGGCGCGGGCGCGGTTATCGGCTCGCAATTGGCGGCGCGCGGTCGTCGAACCGAAGGCAGCATCCTGGGCGGCGTCCTCGGCGCCGTGGTCGGGTCGCAGGTCGGCCGCTCCAGCTCGGACGCCTGCCGCAGCTATCAGAACAACTATGGCCAGAGCAGCTATGGGTCGAATGGCTACTACGCCCAGGGCTACAGCCAGCCCAGCTACTACGACGATCGCTACACCGGCGATCAGGGCTATCGTTACGAGGATCGTCGCGACGACTATGCCTACAGCAGTGGCGGCTACTACGACGACCGCTCGCGCCCGGTCGAGTCCTATCAGAATTCAGACGGATGCCGTCTGGCCGAAAGCCAGGTCCGTCTGCCCGATGGTCGCACGGACACTCGATATGTCCGCACCTGCCCCGACCAGTACGGCCGCTATCGCGTCGTCGATTAATTTTCAGCCCCCCTGTCGATCGACGGCGTGACGGAGCCGCCGGAGGAGCAATCCTCCGGCGGTTTCTCTTTATTTTGGGGCTATCGCGCTTCGCGCGACTTGAGCCCGTGTTTGAGGGCTACCGGCAGCAAGCCTGTTTAGCCCGGCTTTTTTGCCCACAACAGGAACTCGACATTGCCGTCGCCGCCGGTAATGGGGCTCTCGGTCGTCGCCTGCACGGTCCAGCTCATCGCCTCCAGCCAGTCCCGCACACGTTCGACGGCCGCCGCGTGGGCGGCGGTATCCTTGACCACGCCCTTCTTGCCGCCGCCGGGACCGTCGGCCTCGAACTGCGGCTTGACCAGGGTGATCAGGTCCGCCGCCGGCGCCGCCATATCCAGAGCGGCGGGCAGCACCTTGATCAGGCTGATGAAACTGGCGTCGCACACGATCAGCGACGGCCTTTCCGGGATCAGATCCGGCGTCAGGTCGCGCGCGTCGGTTCGCTCCAGGCTGACCACACGCGGATCGGCCGCGACCCGCTCGTGCATCTGGCCGAAGCCGACATCGACGGCGAACACCTGGGCCGCGCCGCGATCCAGACAGACCTCGGTGAATCCGCCGGTCGAGGCGCCGACGTCCAGCACCACCCTGCCCTCGACCACGACAGGCCAGACGGTCAGGGCGTGATCCAGTTTCAACGCCCCCCGTCCGACCCAACGGTGGGCGGGCTGAGCCTGAAGTGTGGCATCGTCAGTGAACTGCTCCGAAGGCTTTCGCACGGCTACGCCGTTGGCGGCCACCAGCCCCGCCTCGATCGCCGCGCGCGCCTGCGAACGACTTTCAAACAGCCCGCGCGCGACCAAAAGCTGATCGATCCGCGTCCTCACGCCCTTCTCCCCCGAGGGGAGAAGGTGGCTCGCGGAGCGAGACGGATGAGGGGGCTGCCACACTCGGACCGAACATCAACGAGGGGATCAGGCTGAACCAACCCCCTCATCCGGCCCTGCGGGCCACCTTCTCCCCCGAGGGGAGAAGGGCTCACAGCGACGCCAACCGCGTCAGCGCCGCCTGCAGCTTGACCTTGCCGGCTTCGGCCTCGGCCAGTTTGGCCCGCTGCTCGTCCACGACTTCCGGCGCGGCCCGCGACACGAAGTTGGGATTGCCCAGCTTCTTGTTGAAATGACCTATGTCGCTGTCGAAGGCGGCGATTTCCTTTTCCAGACGCGCCCGTTCGGCGGTCAGGTCGATGATGCCGGCTAACGAAAGCGCGACCGTCGATCCGCCCGAAACGAAGGTCACCGCGCCCGTTGGCGCGGCCTCCGCCGATCCGACCTCGGACACCCGGCCCAGGGTCAGGATCAGGTCGCGGTGGCGTGCGATACGCTCGGCGGTCACGGCGTCGGGAGCGACAAAGGCCAGCGGCGGCTTGGCCGATACCGGTACGTTCATTTCGGCGCGCAGGCCCCGGATTTCCCCAACCAGATCGACCAGCCAGCCGATCTCGGCCTCGGCTGAGGCGTCGATGAAGGCGTCCGGCAGCACCGGCCATTCAGCGCCGATCAGCAGGCCGTCGCGTGCCGGCCCCTCCTTGCCCAGTTCGGCCCACAGCTCCTCGGTGATGAAGGGCATGACCGGGTGCAAAAGCTTCAGCGTCTGGTCCAGGGTCCAGGCGGTCATGGCCCGCGTCTCGGCCTTGGCGGCCTCATCGGCGCCGTTGAACACCGGCTTGGCCAGTTCCAGATACCAGTCGCAGAAGACGTTCCAGACGAACCGGTACAGCGCGCCCGCTGCATCGTCGAACCGCCCGCCCTCGATGGCCTCGGACACGGCGCGCTCGGCCTTGGTCAGTTCACCGCGGATCCAGCGGTTGATCGTCTGTTCGACCGTCGCGGCATCAAAGCCCTCGCCCCGCCGCGCCTCGTTCATCTGGCTGAACCTGGCGGCGTTCCACAGCTTGGTGCCGAAGTTGCGGTATCCTTCGATGCGCTGCTTCGATAGCTTGATGTCGCGCGTGCCCGACAGGATGGCCATGGTGAACCGCAGCGGATCGGCGCCCAGTTCGTCGATGATGCTTAAGGGATCGATGACGTTCCCCTTGGACTTGCTCATCTTCTGGCCCTTCTCGTCGCGGACCAGGCCGTTGATGATGACCCGTTTGAACGGAACCTCGCCCATGAAGTGCTGGCCCATCATCATCATCCGGGCGACCCAGAAGAAGATGATGTCCGCCGCCGTTACTAGGTCGCTGGTCGGATAGAACCGCTCCAGATCCTCGGTCTTCTCGGGCCAGCCCATGGTCGAGAAGGGCCACAGGGCCGAGCTGAACCAGGTGTCGAGGACGTCCTCGTCTTGCTTCAGACGCACGGCCTTGTACGGATAGTTTTCGCTGTCATCGGCTGGCCGTGCGGGTTCGTGCCCCACTTCATCACTGACGGTAGCTGGGCAGCCGTAGAATGCCTCTGCTTGCGCGATGGCATCAGCCTCATCCATCGCAACAAAAATGCGCTGCGGGCCATAAGCCCATTTGCCGTTGTCACCTGCTTCGGGACCAAACCAAGCCGGGATGCGGTGGCCCCACCACAGCTGGCGGCTGATGCACCAGGGCTCGATATTGCGCAGCCATTCGAAATAGATCTTCTCGTACGACTTCGGCTCGAACACCGTGTCGCCCTGCTCCACCGCCTTCAGCGCCGGTTGGGCCAGGACTTTGGCGTCGACGTACCACTGGTCCGTCAGCCAAGGCTCGATGACCACGCCGGAACGGTCGCCGTGCGGGACGACGTGCTTGGTCTTCTCGATCTCGCGTAGCCAGCCGTCCTCCTCGGCGCGCGCGACGATGGCCTTGCGCGCGGCGAAGCGGTCCATGCCGACGTATTCAACGGGAACGTCGGTCGTATCGTCTACCGTGATGCGACCAAAGGCGTCGAGAATGTTCAGCGACGGCAAACCCGCCCGCTTGCCGACCCCGAAATCATTGAAGTCATGCGCCGGCGTGATCTTCACCGCGCCCGAGCCCTTGGTCGGATCGGCGTAGTCGTCGGCGACGATGGGGATGCGACGGCCGACGATGGGCAGGGTCACGAACTTGCCGACCAGGCCCGCATACCGCTCATCTTCGGGGTGAACCGCAACGCCGGTGTCGCCCAGCATGGTCTCCGGCCGGGTCGTCGCCACGACGATGAAGTCGCGCGTCTCCCATTCCGTCGCCTTGCCGTCCTCGTTGAAGGCGACGGGGTGTTCGTAGGTCACGCCGTCGGCCAGCGGATAGGAGAAATGCCAATAGGCGCCCTCGACCTCGCGCTGCTCGACCTCCAGGTCCGAAATGGCGGTCTGGAAATGCGGATCCCAGTTCACCAGCCGCTTGTCGCGATAGATCAGGCCTTCCTTGTGCAGTTGCACGAAGACCTTGCGCACGGCGGCGTTCAACCCCTCGTCCAGGGTGAACCGCTCGCGCGACCAGTCGCAGGAGGCCCCAAGGCGACGCAGTTGCTGGACGATGGCGCCGCCGCTCTCGGCCTTCCATTCCCACACCTTCTCGATGAAGGCGTCGCGGCCCATGTCGCGGCGACCGACGTTGCCGGCGGCGGCCAGCTGACGCTCGACCACCATCTGGGTGGCGATGCCGGCGTGGTCCGTGCCCGGCAGCCACAGCACCGCCTTGCCCTTCATCCGGTGATAGCGGGCCAGGATGTCCTGCAGCGTATTGTTCAGCGCATGGCCGACGTGCAGGCTGCCGGTCACGTTCGGCGGCGGAATAACGATCGAATAGGCGTCGGCGGCGCCGTCAGTCGCGGCGGCGGCGCGCGGCGCGAACAGGCCGCTCTCTTCCCACTGGGCGTACAGACGGGGCTCGGCGGCCTGGGGTTCGAAGGTCTTCTCAAGCATGGGACTTCTTTGATCGTTGTCGTGCGGCGCAAGCGGCGCGGCCGCACGGGGCCTCGAATGACAAAGGGCGGCCCCAGCAGGAGCCGCCCTTCGATTAGTCTGCGGTGAAGCGAAGGGCTAGGCGCTGCGCGCGATGCGTTCGACTTCCTTTTGTACGGCCGCCTGGACGATGCCGGGCAGATTGTTGTCCAGCCAGTCCTTCAGCAACGGGCGCAGCATCTCTGCGACCATGGCCTCGACCGTGTTGCCGCTGACGAAGGGCAGGTCGCCCGACGCGGCCTGCGTCGGCTCCGGCTTCTTGAAAGAGGCGGCCAGACCGGCGAACGCCGAGGCGGCGCTGGCGGCGGCGCTGTCGCCGACCAGGGTGTCATAGGAGGGCGCAGGCTCGGGCGCCGATTCGGCATAGAGCGGCGCGGGTTCCGGCTCGGGCTGATACGGTTCGGGCGTGTGCTCGACCACGTCTAGGTCGCCGATGGTTTCGGCCGGCGCTTCGTAGCGGTCCGTCAGTTCCAGCACGTCGTCCTCGACGGCTGCGGGTTCCGGCGTCGGCTCTACGGGTGCGGCGAAGATGGTCTCGGCCGCCAGCGGCTCCGGCACAGGTTCAGGCGTGGCTTCAGGCGCAGCTGCGGCGGGCGTCTCGGCCGGAGCGTCATCTTCGGAGATGATCCGGCGAATCGACGCCAGGATCTCTTCCATGGTCGGTTCCTGGGCGGACTGATCGGTCATGGCGCAACCTTGGGCGAGGCCTGGGAAGAAGTTGGCTTACGGACTAGGCCGCTCGCCGCGAAAGCGTCAGGCGCCGAACGACGGATCGTTGGGCGCCTATGCCCTGTCGTCGCATCTTCGCCCGTCGGAATCAACGGGCGGTTTCAGTCCGTATTCGGCGGCCGTCAGTTCTGCGGCGCGGTGCGGACGACCTCGCCTTTCAACTGCGTGTCGATCGGCGCATCGGCGGCGTCGGCGGCGGCGACGATCGGCGGCGAGGCCACGCGGTCCAGCGTCTCGATCACGCCATCCCACGGCAGGCCGCCGCGCCCCTTGACCTGATCGTAGTTGGTCGCGGGATCATAGGCGTCGAGGGTCGGGTTCAGCGCGGGGCCCTCCAGCTGCCCCATGGCGGCCAGCAGCGAGGCGCGGGCCACATATTCCGCAGCGCGCGCGCTGGCCACCAGGGTCTGCGAGTTCCGCAGGGCCAGTTCCTGGTTCAGCACGTCCAGCGTGGTGCGCAGACCGACCTGGGCCTCCTGGCGCACGCCCTCGGCGGCGACCGAAGCGGCGCGAACCGCCTCGCTGCCTGCCGACACCGTGGCGCGGGTGGACAGCACCTGGGCGTAGGCCGAGCTGACGTCCTGAAGCACCGTGCGGCGCTCGCCTTCGATGGAAATCTGAGCCGCATTGGCGCGCTCGAGCGCCTGCGCAACGCGCGAACGGTTCAGACCGCCGGTGAACAGCGGCACCGACAGGGTGGCGCCGGCGGTGAAGCTGCGACGGTCCGCCAGTTCACCCAGATCGCCCAGATCGTTGGTCGAGCCGCCATAGGAAGCGGTGGCGCGAACAGACGGCAGATATTCCGAGCGGGCGGCGGCGACGGCCGCCTCTGCGCCTTGCAGCGTATAGGTGGCGGCCAGCACGCCGGGATTCCGCTGAAGCGCGGTCTCGATGGCGACGTCGAAGTCGGTGGGCACGGCCGGCAGGGCCGGCGCGGCTTCCAGATCGCTAGGCGACTGGCCCACGACGGCGGCATAGGCGGCGCGCGACGTGGACAGCTGGGCCTGGGCGTTGGCCAGATCGGCTTCGGACTGCGCCTGCGACGCCTCGGCCTGGGCCACATCGGTGCGGGTGATCTCGCCGACCTCGAAGCGGGCGCTGGTCTCTTCTAGCTGACGCTGCAGGACGGTCAGGTTTTCCTGGCGGATACGCAGGATTTCCATGTCGCGGGTCACGTTCACATAGGCCTGGATCACCGACAGCATGACCGACTGTTCGATCTCGCGCAGGTTTTCGCGGCCGGCCAGGACGCTGGCGCGGGCCTGATCGATGGCGCGCGAGGTGCGGCCCGCGGTCCAGATATTCTGGCTCAGGCTGACGCCCACATTCGCGCCGTCGGTTTCCGACGAAGACGACGAGACCTGGGTGTCCGGCACGCCGTCGCCGTTGGTGTCCACAAACTGGGTCACGGTGGGGAAGTCGCTGCGGGTGTAATCCACGCCCGCCGAGGCGCTGACGGTCGGGCGCAGGCCGGAGCGGGCCTGGACCACCGTCTCATCCAGCGCGCGCTGGTTGGCGCGTTGGGCCAACAGGTTGGGATTGGTCCGATAGGCCAAGGCGATGGCGTCCTGCAGCGTCTCTGCCCAGGCAGGCGCACCCAGTCCGGTCATCACGGCGACCACTGCGGCCGAAGCCAGCACACGCGAGCGTTTCAACATTGTCCGTCCTTGCCTGACGCCCCGAGGAACGCCCGAATGTTTTCTCAAGCGTAACTGCGGCCTGACCGAACCACACGCCAGTTAAGTTTTCTTCACGGTTGCGAACGGGATTTCCGTCGCAACCGCGCGTCTCTTGTTTCTTACAGCGCGAAAGTGGGCGCCGGCGTCAGCTCGGCAAGGACCGACGGCGACGAATCGAACAGCTCGCGGCGCGACAGGCCTTCGCGTGTCTGCACATACAGGGCCGCCTTGCCGATGGCGCCGCGACGCTCGACCACCACGATACGGCCGCCGGGACGCAGGGCCGCGCCCCACGATTCGGGCAGGCTCTGCACGCCGCCTTCGGAAATGATCAGGTCCCAGCCTTCACCGGCCGGTTGGGCCAGCGGCGCGACGACCGTCGTCACGCCCTCGGCCGCCAGGGCCTCGCCGACCACGGCGAAGACGGCGTCGTCCGATTCCTGGGCGGTGACGCTCACGCCCATGCGCGCCAGTACAGCGGCGGCGTAGGGGGCGGCGATGGCCAGGGCCTTCTCGCCTGCCCGCGCATCGGCGGCCTGCAGCAGTTTGGCGATGTCGCGGGCGGGCATCAGGCGACGCTCGCCGGCGATGACCACCGATTCTTCGGAATAGGCGGCGAAGGCGCGATCGGACGCGCAGTACGATTCACGCGGTACGGCCATCATGGCCAGGTGAATGGCGCGATCGGTCACGTCGTTCACCCGCACCTGCGAGTCGACCATAGCCTTGCGCTCTGCGGTGAAATCCATCTGTAGGGCAGCCTTCAACGATAATCCGGGAGGAAAACTCGCGCGCTTATAGGTCCGTGCGTTGCAGCGGACAATCCGATCTGATAGCGAACGCCCCTCGCGATGACCGCCCCCGAGAAATCGGGGACCAAAAGCGGCCTGATGGCGGAGTGGTGACGCAGAGGACTGCAAATCCTTGCACCCGGGTTCGATTCCCGGTCAGGCCTCCATCGCGACGATACGGACGAAGGCCGCCCCTCGGGGCGGCCTTCGCGTTTTCAGCGCCCCGCCAGCGCCGTCGTCGTCAGGTGATGCAGGACCACCGCGCTGGTCGCGGCGACGTTCAGCGAATCGAACCCGCCCGCCATGGCGATGCCGATGGGCCGGCAGCGGTCGATCAGAGTTCGGGGCAGACCCGGCCCCTCTGACCCCAGCACCAGCGCGACCGGCCCCGTCCGTCGATAATCCGACAGGCGCTCCGTCGCCGACGGCGTCATGGCCAGCACCTCGATGCTCGCCTGTTGCAGCGCGTCCACGATGACCTCGGCCTCTGCGACGGCGAACGGCGTGCGCAGCACGGCCCCGACCGAGACGCGAATGGCCTTGCGGTAGAAGGGATCGCAGCAGGTCGCATCCAGCAGCATGGCCTTTGCCCCGAAGGCGGCGGCGTTCCGGAACAGACCGCCCATATTGTCGTGATTGCCGATGCCGCTGGCGACGACGAACACGTCCTGATGCCTCACATCCGCCAGCAGTTCGGCCAGCGACGGCGGCGCAGGTTTTTCGCCCAGGGCCAATATGCCCCGGTGCAGCTCGAATCCGGCGATGCGGTCCAGCACAGGCTGTCGCGCCACATAGACCGGCGTCGCAGGCGGCAGGGCCTGGATCACATCCGTCAGAGCCGCCACCCTCTTCTCGGCCAGCAGCAGCGACAACGGCCGACAGCGCGAAGCCGCCGACGCCAGCCCACGCACCACCACCTCCCCCTCGGCGATGAACAGGCCCTGGCGGCCCGTCAGATCGCGTTCACGGATGTCTCGATAGGCCGCAACACGCGGGTCTTCGGGATCGTCGATAATTATCGGGTCGATTTGCTCAATTTCCCATTGCAAGATCAGAACAGGCGCTGCTATAGGCCCGCCTCCCGAGCATGTTCCGCGGTAGCTCAGTGGTAGAGCAGCCGACTGTTAATCGGCTGGTCGTAGGTTCGAATCCTACCCGCGGAGCCACTCGGGAGTAAAGGCCGCCATTCTTACAGGCCTTTGACCTAAGCCCCTCCCCGACAAAGCAATATTCGCCAGGCATAGCCCGCCGGGCTGCTTGCCGTCGTCAGACCGCATGACCGCTATCAAGCGCCGCCGCGCCGTGGTGTCGCTTTGACGCGTCGCTTTCCAGTTCGTAGGTGAGAGGCGATCAGAACCTTGCCGAACCTTGAGCGTTCGGCCAAGCCCCTCGCGAGACTTCGGAGAGACGCGCCGCCGTAATGTCCATCAGCTTCCTCCTCGTCGTCATTCTCGTCCTGCCCTTCCTCGGCGCCATCGTCGCGTCCGGCCTGCCGCGCCATGCACGAACGTCCGCCGCCATCCTGTCGTGGGTCGTGGCCCTGGTCAGCCTGGGGTGTCTGGCGGCGCTGTGGCCGATGTTTCAGGACGGAGAGACGCTGCGCTACGAGATCCCCTGGCTTCCGTCGCTGGGGGTCAATCTGGTGCTGCGGCTGGACGGACTGTCGTGGCTGTTCAGCGCCCTGATCCTGGGGATCGGCGCCTTGGTGGTGCTGTACGCCCGCTACTACATGTCGCCGAAGGATCCGGTGCCGCGCTTCTTCTCCTTCCTGCTGGCCTTCATGGGCGCGATGCAGGGGGTGGTGCTGTCGGGCAACCTGATCCAGCTGGTCGTCTTCTGGGAGCTGACCAGCCTCTTTTCGTTCCTGCTGATCGGCTATTGGCATCAGAACGCGGCGGCGCGCGAAGGCTCGCGCATGGCGCTGACGGTGACGGCGACGGGCGGGATCGCCCTGTTGGTCGGCATGATCCTGATCGGGCGGATCGTCGGCAGCTACGATCTGGATGTCGTCCTGGCCTCGCGAGACGCCATTCAGGAGAGCCCGCTCTATCTGCCTGCCCTGATCCTGCTGCTTCTAGGCGCCATGACCAAGAGCGCCCAGTTCCCGTTCCATTTCTGGCTGCCGCGCGCCATGGCTGCGCCGACGCCGGTCAGCGCCTATCTGCATTCCGCGACCATGGTGAAGGCGGGCATCTTCCTGCTGATCCGGTTCTGGCCGGTCTTTGCAGGGACGGAGAGCTGGTATCTAATCGTCGGCGGCATGGGTCTGGCGACCCTGTTGCTGGGCGCCTGGTGCGCCATCTTCCAGCATGATCTGAAAGGCCTGCTGGCCTATTCGACCATCAGCCATCTGGGCCTGATCGTCCTGCTTTTAGGGCTGGGCAGCCCGCTGGGCTGTATCGCCGCCATCTTCCACACCGTGAACCACGCCACCTTCAAGGCCTCGCTGTTCATGGCCGCCGGCATCATCGACCACGAGGCCGGCACGCGGGATATGAGGAAGCTCAGCGGCCTGTTCCGCTTCATGCCCTTCACCGCGACCCTGGCGATGGTGGCGGCGGCGGCCATGGCGGGCGTGCCCCTGCTGAACGGTTTCCTGTCCAAGGAGATGTTCCTGGCCGAGGCGGTGGCCAGCGTGAACACCCACGGACTGAACCTGCTCCTGCCCGCCCTGGCGACCTTGGCCAGCGCCTTCAGCGTCCTGTATTCGCTGCGCTTCATCCACACGACCTTCTTCGGCCCGCCGCCGACCAAGCTGGACCGCGTGCCGCACGAGCCGGTCGCCTGGATGCGGCGTCCGGTCGAGGTGCTGGTGGCCCTGTGTCTGGTCGTCGGCGTCTTCCCGGCCGTAACGGTGGGTCCGTTCCTGAAGAGCGCCGCCGTCTCGGTGCTGGGCTTCGACCTGCCCTATTACAGCCTGGCCCTATGGCACGGGTTCAACCTGCCGCTCGTGCTGAGCTTCGTCGCCCTGGCCGGAGGCGTCGGCCTGTATGTCGTCTTCGGCAAGCGGATCAACGCCAATCCGCGCGGCGGGCCCTGGGGCTGGAAGCGGCTGAACGGCGGCTGGCTGTTCGAACGGGCGATGACGGGCCTATTCAAGGGTTCCGAAGCCCTGGTCCGCCTGTTCGGCGCAACACGACAACAACCGCAGTTGCGCGCCATCGTCCTGGTCGCCCTGCTGGCGGGCGGTCTGGCCGCCCTTGGCGCGGGCCTGGTCATCAGGCCGATCATGCCGACGCCGACCCTGGCGAACTGGGCCTTTGCGGGCCTGTGGTTGGTCGGCGGCAGTTGTGCGGTCGCGGCGGCCTGGCAGGCGAAGTATCACCGGCTGGCGGCCGTCGTTCTGATGGGCGGGGCGGGTCTGGCCAGTTGCCTGTCCTTCGTCTGGCTGTCGGCGCCGGACCTGGCCGTGACCCAGTTGCTGGTGGAGGTGGTGACCACCGTCCTGCTGCTGCTGGGCCTGCGCTGGTTGCCGAAACGGCTGGAGACCATCCGCCTGCCCCAGGCCATGGAGCGGCGTTCGCGTCGTCGCCGCCGCATCGACGTAATCATCGCCGCAGCCGTAGGCACGGCCTTGGCCGCCATCTCCTACGCTGTGATGACGCGGCCGTCGGTCGAGGGGATTTCGCGCTTCTTCGTGGAGCACGCCTACAAGGACGCGGGCGGTCGCAACATCGTCAACGTCATCCTGGTCGACTTCCGCGCCTTCGACACCTTCGGCGAGATCACGGTCCTGGGCATCGTCGGCCTGACGATCTTCGCCCTGCTGCGCCGGTTCCGCCCAGCGGACGACACCCTGCCGGACCCCAGTCAGCAGAAGGCCCAGAACGCCTCGGACCGCGATCACGACACCCGCTCGGAAGGCGATACCCTGAAGGAGACCATGCTGATCCCGCGCGTCGTCATGCGCTGGATCTTCCCCTTCATCATCCTGCTGGCCGTGCACCTGTTCCTGCGCGGGCATGACCTGCCGGGCGGCGGATTCGCAGCCGGCGTAACCCTGTCGATCGCCTTCATCCTGCAATACATGGCCTCGGGCGCCCGGTGGGTGGAGGAGCGGCTGGCCATCCGGCCGATCTTCTGGATCGGCGCCGGCCTGGTGATCGCAGCGCTCAGCGGGATCGGGTCCTGGGTGTTCGGCTATCCCTTCCTGACCTCCTGGTTCCAGTATGCCGACCTGCCGATACTGGGCCGCGTGCCCCTGGCCAGCGCCGTCCTGTTCGACCTGGGCGTAGTGGTGCTGGTCGTCGGCGCGACGGTCCTGACCCTGGTGGCCCTGGCGCACCAGTCGCTGCGCAAGCCCAAGCAAAGAGACGCCAAGGAAGGAGAGTCGTCATGATGGAACTGGTTCTCGCCCTGGCCATCGGCGTGCTGTCGGCATCGGGCGTGTGGCTGATGCTGCGGCCTCGCACCTTCCAGGTGATCATGGGCCTGTCGCTGCTGTCCTATGCGGTCAACATCTTCATCTTCGCCATGGGACGGCCGAAGTCGGGCGCACCGCCGGTGCTGAAGGGCGATGTGTTCGATCCCGCCCGCTACACCGACCCCACGCCCCAGGCCCTGGTGCTGACGGCCATCGTCATCAGTTTCGCCCTGACGGCGCTTTTCCTGGTGGTCATCCTGACCGCGCGCGGCATCACCGGCAGCGACCATGTCGACGGCAAGGAGCCTGACGCATGACCGACTGGCATTCCCATCTGATCATCGGCCCCATCGTCCTGCCGATGATCATCGCCTCGGCCATGCTGATGGCGAACGAGCGCCGCCGCATCCTGAAGGCCTCGCTCAGCCTGGCAGCCATGGCGGCCATTCTGATCATGGCGCTGATCCTGCTGCACGAGAGCGCCAATGGCGCGGTGGGCGGCGGCGATACCGCCCGCGTCTATCGCCTAGGGTCATGGGCCGCGCCCTACGGCGTCGTCCTGGTCGCCGACCGGTTATCGACGATGATGGTAGCCCTGACCAGCGTGCTGGGCGGCTGCGCCCTGATCTTCGCCCTGGCGCGCTGGGACCGGGCCGGGCCGCGTTTCCACGCCCTGTTTTTGCTGTTGATCATGGGGGTGAACGGCGCGCTTCTAACCGGCGACCTGTTCAACCTGTTCGTCTTCTTCGAAGTGATGCTGGCCGCCTCCTACGGCCTGGCCCTGCACGGCTCGGGCGAGGCCAGGGTGCGGGCGGGCGTGATCTATATCGCCGTCAACCTGACCGCCTCCCTGCTGTTCTTGATCGGGGTCAGCCTGATCTACGGCGTGACGGGCACGCTGAACATGGCCGACCTGGCGATCAGGGTTCCGACCATTGCGGCGGATGACCTGGGCCTGTTCCACATCGGGGCGGCGGTGCTGGGCACGGCCTTTTTGATCAAGTGCGCCATGTGGCCGGTCGGCTTCTGGCTAACCTCGACCTATTCGGCCGCCAGCGCCCCGGCGGCGGCGGTCTTCGCCATCCTGTCCAAGGTCGGGGTCTATGTGATCATCCGCCTCAGCCTGCTGCTGTTCGGCGCAGACGCAGGGGCCTCGGCCGGATTTGGGCTCACCTGGCTGATGTTCGGCGGCCTGGCGACCATCGCCTTCGGCACCTTCGGCCTGATCGCCTCGCGCGATCTGTCCCGCGCCGCAGGGTTCGGGGTGATGATCTCGTCGGGCACCGTGCTGGCGATCCTGGGCGTCGGCGACCCAGCGGCCCTCAGCGGCGCGCTCTTCTATCTGATTGGCTCGACCCTAGCCTGCGCCGCCCTGTTCCTGTTGGCCGAGATTCTGCAGAGGGGGCGCGAGGCCGATGTCGGTGAGGCGCGCGCCGTCTTCGACGATGAATATCGTGACCCGTTCGACGATGAGGAACGCAACGAGCCCGGCCTGGTCATCCCGGCGGCCGTGGCGGCCCTGGGCGGCGCCTTCCTGATCTGCACCCTGATGGTGGCGGGCATGCCGCCCCTGGCGGGCTTCGTCGGCAAGCTGTCGATGATCAGCGCGTTGGTCGGCGTCGGCGGAGCGGCGGCCTGGACGCTGGTGGCGGTGCTGTCGGTTTCCAGCCTCGGGGTCCTGATCGGCCTGACCCGCCTGGGCGTCGGCGCCATCTGGACCCGCGACGAGGATGCGCCGGCGTTCGTCGTGGGCGCGGCCGAGCTGACGGCGGTCGCCGCCCTGCTCGGCGCCTGCGTGTTCCTGGCCATCTTCGCCGGCTCCGCCCTGATCTACACCGACCATACGGCGGCCTGGCTGGCCGAGCCGCAGGGCTACATCCACGCTGTCCTGGGCGGTGGCGGCCGATGAGACGCATCCTGCCCTACCCTGTCCTGTCGCTGGGTCTGTTCGTCGCCTCGATCCTGCTCAGCGCCTCGGTCGCTCCGCCGTCTCTGGTGCTCGCCCTGCTGCTGGCCCTGCTGGCGCCAATCATCATGCTGGCCTTGGGCGTGGATCGCGTGCGGCTGAAGGCGCCCAAGGCCATGGCGCGCCTCGCCATTGACGTCGCCGGCGACATCGTGCGCTCCAACTGGGCGGTGTCGCAGATTATCCTGGGCCGTCGTCGCCACGAGCGGACGTCCGGCTTCATCCATATCCCGCTGGACCTGCGCGACCGATATGGCCTGGCGGTCCTGGCCATCATCGTCACCTCGACGCCCGGCACCCTGTGGGTCGAGTACGAGTCCGCGACCGGCCGGCTGCTGCTCCACGTGCTCGACCTGGTGGACGAAGAGACCTGGGTGCGTCTGATCAAGGACCGATACGAGCGCCGGCTGATGGAGATCTTCGAATGACGGCGGCGGTGCTGACCTGGGGCCTGGGCTTGGCCCAGCTGATGTTGATCTGCGCCATGGGCCTGGCCGCGTGGCGAATCATCCACGGCCCGCGCGCCCAGGACCGCGTGCTGGGCATGGACACCCTTTATCTGAACGGCATGCTTCTGGTCGTGGTTTTCGGCATTCGCACCAACAGCCATCTCTATTTCGAGGCCGCCCTGGTGATCGGCATGCTGGGTTTCGCCGCCACCGTGGCCCTGGCCAAGTTCCTGATGCGCGGCGAGGTGATCGAATGACCCAGGCTGAAGTTCCCACATGGGCCGCCTTCGTCGTCGTGGGTCTGGCCCTCGCCGGCTCGGCCCTGTCGCTGCTGGGCGCCGTCGGCCTGACGCGGCTGAAGACCTTTTACGAGCGTGTCCACGCGCCGACCTTGGGCGCGACGCTGGGCATGGCGCTGATCCTCGCGGCGTCTGTGGTGTGGTTCACGACAGTCGAGGGGCGCTTCATGCCGCGCGAAATCCTGATCGGCCTGTTCCTGACCGTCACCACGCCGGTCACCCTGATCCTTCTGGCCCGTGCCGCCCTGTTCCGCGACCGCACGGAAAAGGCGAAAGACACGCCCGACAAGGGCTGATCTTCGATCAAAAAGAAGCCCGGCGGGGGGCGCCGGGCTGAAATAAGGTTCGGTGACGGTGTCCCTGAGGACTATCCTCTTAGTTAACCGAATTGGTTTCCAGGACGTCAACCGCCTCGATCCGGCAGCCACGCCGACTGGCGACCGTTCGGCGCCACGGGCCAGGTGATCCGCCAGCCCTGCCCGGCTCGCTCGATGACGAAACCCGTCGCACCGCCCGCGCCCGGATAGTCGACGCTCTTGCCGTTCACCGTGATCGTCGCTGCGCCTGACTGCCCTGTGACAGCGCGCCACCGCCCGCGCCCGATCGCCGTCGCCGTCACGCCGACGCCGTTGATCGTCACGACGGGCGCCGTGCTTTCCGCCTGACCCGACGCCATCAGCGTGGCGCCGTCCGAATCCACCGCGTCCAGCCCGCCCGCGCCGTCCAGACGGACGGTTGGCTGCCCTGCGGCGATCAGAGCCACAGGCCCCGCTCCGCCCTGGATGACCACCAGGGTCTCTGGCGAGACGGCGGCGTCCTCGCCCACCTGCACCTCGGGCGTGAACCGCACATCGCCGTGCAGGGGCGGCAGCCGAAGCTCGAATCGGCCCGCCCCATCCGCGCTGGCGGCTACCGCAGCCGCACCTGGCGCACGCAGCACGACGCGCGCATTCGGACCCGCCGCCCCGCGCACGACCAGCACCCCGCCATCACGTGTCACACCGTCGATCAGCGGCGGCCGGACCCAGGGCGAAGCTTCGTCCGCCCCTGTCGGCCCCGCCACGCCGCCCTGCGGGTCGGAACAGGCCGCCGCAGCCAGGACCGCGACACACGCGACGATCATCCGACGTTTCATCCTTCGCCTCTACGATATAGGACTGGCGACCCAGCGGCTTGAGCCTGTGTTAGCTTGAGCGCCGTCGGTTTGGCCATGGCCAGATCGGGTATTCGTTTTCTTCGAGGCTCCATGTCCCTGCCCCCCGTTTCGTTCCTGCCGTTCGACGGCTCTTCCGTCTGCCTGTTCTGCGGCGCCTCCGAAACCGCCGATCCTTCCTACACCGAGGCCGCCTACGCCTTCGGCAAGGCGACGGCCGAGGCCGGCTGGCGGCTGGTCTATGGCGGCGGCGGCGTGGGCCTGATGGGCGCCTCGGCGCGGGGCGCACACGAAGCCGGCGGCCGCGTCGTCGGCATCATGCCGGCCTTCCTGCGCAGCCGCGAACGCCTGTTCGACGAGGTCGAGACCGTCGTCGTCACCTCGATGCACGAGCGCAAACAGCTGATGTACGATCAGTCGGACGCCTTCGTGGTCGCTCCCGGCGGGATCGGCACCCTGGAAGAGGTCGTCGAACTACTGTCGTGGAAGCGGCTGGACTTGCACCAAAAACCGGTCGTCTTCCTGAACCTGAACGGCTTCTGGAACGGCTTTTTCGCCCTGATGAAGCACAGCGTCGAGGAAGGCATGACCCCGCCATCGTTCCTCGACGCCTGGACCGTCGCCGAGACGGTCGAAGAGGCGATGGCCCAGGTTCAGGCTGGCGGCGACATGCCGCAGTTGAAACATGATCAGCGGTAAGTGATCGACGCTAATATTCGCGCGACTACGTATTGACAGTTTTTATGGAAAACTGACATTGGGGCGCAGCGGCACGACGCCGTTCTTCATTTCGGAGAGTTTTTCCATGCGCGCCCTGCTCATCGCCGCAGCCCTGTTCGTCGCCGCTCCGGCCGTCGCCCAGGCCCCCGCCGCCACAAGCCTGACCCTGGTCGACGCCGCCTCGGCGCCCGCCCGCGCCACCATCATCGACGGCGCGCGCTGGTCTTGCGAAGGCGCGACCTGCACCGCGTCGGGCGGCACGCCGCAACCTGCAACGCGCGCCTGCCGTCGCGTGGTTCAAAAGTTCGGTCCCGTGACCGCCTTCTCCTACAAGGGCGTGGAACTGAGCGCCGACGAACTGGCCGTCTGCAACGCCTAACGAAGCGCGAGGCGGTTTAGGCCGCCTCGCCTCTCAGACGCCGCTGTATCGTCTCGCGACCGATCAGCGGCGCCATGGCCGCCATGTCCGGCCCATGCGGCTGGCCCGTAAGCGCCAGACGCAGCGGCATGAACAGGGCCTTGCCCTTGGCGCCCGTCTCGGCCTTGACGGCCGAGGTCCACGCCGACCAGGCGTTCTCGTCGATCACGTCCGGCAATAGACGCAGCGCCGTCTCGATGAAGGCGACGTCCTCGATCACCGGCTGAACCGGCCCATGAACGATCTTCGCCATTTCCACGACATCGGCGAACTTGGTCAGGTTCCCGCGCACCACCGACCAGAAGGTCTCGCCCAGATCGGCGCCCAGGGCCTGAAGACGCGGCTGGGCCGTCGCATAGTCCATGACATGCAGGGCCTGGGCGTTCAGCCGGTCCAGATCCGCCGTGTCGTAACGAGCCGGCGACCGGCCCATCTTGGAAAAGGCGAAGCTCTGACCCAAGGCCTCGACCGAGGCGCCGACTTCCAGCGGATCTGACGTTCCGATACGGCCTAGGTGGCTGGTGATGGCGATGGGCTCGTAGCCCTGATCGCGCATGTCGCTGATCGACAGCGAACCCAGGCGCTTGGACAGGGCGGCACCATCGGCGCCGACCAGCAGCGGCATATGGGCGAAACCCGGAACCGTCGCCTCCAGCGCCTCGAAGATCTCGATCTGCGCGCCGGTGTTGGTGACGTGGTCCTCGCCCCGGATGATGTGGGTGATGGCCATGTCGATGTCGTCCACGACCGACGGCAGGGTGTAGAGGAACAGGCCGTCCTCGCGGATCAGCACGGGGTCCGACATCGAGGCCGTGTCCACCTCGGCATGACCGCGCGCCAGGTCTTCCCAGGCGACCCGCTTGCCTTCCAGCTTGAAACGCCAATGCGGGCGACGGCCCTCGGCCTCATAGGCGGCCTTCTGGTCTTCGGTCAGCTCCAGCGCGGCGCGGTCGTAGATCGGCGGCAGACCGCGCGACAGCTGCACCTTGCGGCGGCGGTCCAGTTCGTCGGCGGTCTCATAGGCGGGATACAGCCGGCCCGAAGCCTTCAGCTTGGCGGCGGCCTCCTCATAGCGGCCGAACCGTTTGGACTGGTTGTAACGCTCGTCCCACGGCATCCCCAGCCAGGTCAGGTCGTCCTCGATCCCCTGTTCGAACTCGGGCGTGGAGCGCGCCAGGTCGGTATCGTCGATGCGCAGCACGAACGAACCGCCCTGCCCCTTGGCGAACATCCAGTTCACCAGGGCGGTGCGGACATTGCCGACGTGCAGCTTACCCGTGGGAGACGGGGCGAAACGGACCTTGACGGACATGGATAGACGACCTCGAAAGCGAGGCGGCTAGGTCGCCCCGCAACCCGGCGAAGTCAAGGCGCGGGTTGGATTGAACGGCTTATCATGATAGATTTCGATCCGTCATGAATGCGCCTGTTCAGATCAGAAAGCCCGAAGTCGCCGAACGGCTGCGTGAACTTGCACGTCTTGAAGGCAAGTCCATCACCGACCTAGTCGAGGAGATGGTCAGAGAGCGCGACGAGCGTCTGGTCGCCAGACGAGAGGCTGAAATCGAGGCCAAACTCGCCGCAGTTGAAGAAATCGTCGCTCACTTCAACAGCCTGCCGATCATTGGCCCCCTGCTGACCGACGATGACATTTATGACGAAGACGGTCTGCCCAAATGATCGTGGTCGATGCCTCCGCCTTGGTGGCGGTGCTGCTCCGAGAACCTGAAGACATGGCGTTTCGTCGGTTCATGGCGCGTGAAACAGACCTCGTCTTATCGCCCGTTGGATATTGGGAGGCTGCGACGCGTCTTAGAGCCCTTCGCGGAGAGGCTGGCGTCGCCGACCTGGACCAAGTGATCGCCAGTTTGGGAATACGGATCGCCGCCGCCACATCACGCACCGCGTCCCTTGCCGCACGCGCTGAGTGGCACTTCGGCAAGCGAACGCCCGCCAGGCTCAATCTCGGAGACTGTTTTGCCTACGCCTTGGCCAAGGAAAGCGACGCCCCCTTGTTGTTCAAGGGCGACGACTTCAGCCAGACCGATCTGACCCCGGCTCTTCCCGCCTGAACGGGCTCAATATCAGTCGTCGCGGTGGACGCGTTCGCGGCGTTCGTGGCGTTCCTGGGCCTCGACCGACAGGGTCGCCGTCGGGCGGGCTTCCAAACGGCCCAGGCTGATGGGCTCGCCGGTGTCCTCGCAGTAGCCGTAGGAGCCGTCCTCGATCCGGCGCAGGGCGTCGTCGATCTTGGAGATCAACTTGCGCTGGCGATCCCGGGTGCGAAGCTCAAGGGCGCGGTCAGACTCAGAAGAGGCGCGATCCACCAGATCGGGGTGGTTTTCGGTCTCCGCCTTCAGATTGACCACCGTGCCCTTGGACTCGCGAAGGATCTCGTCCTTCCAATCCATCAGCTTCTTCTTGAAATAGGCTTGCTGCCGTTCGTTCATGAACGGTTCGCTGTCAGACGGCCGATACGGGCCGGTTTCGTCGGACACAACGGACGCCAAAGCGTTCATCGATCTCACGCTCTCTAACACGCCCCCCTGTGGCGTAGATGGCCGTATAGTCAGCCTGTCGAGTCGCGGCAACGCGGTTCTCGATTCCGTGATCCGATTACGGCGATCCGAGGGCTTACAGTGACAAATCTCACTCACCCGGGAAGCTTAGCCGACTGAGATTAGGGGATTATTCCGCCTCAGCCCCGTTTCCCGCGCATTTCAGCCTTCGCCAGTTCCACGGAGGCTCGCAGGTCGATCTGGTCCAGCAGGGCGCTCAGATCCGCATCACCGTCGTCTGTGCGCTCCTCGCGCAGGGTTCGCGCCAGCTGATCCAGCGAGCCTTCGTCCGCATCGCCCGTCAGTAGCGCCAGCTTGAGTTCGTCCAGTCGGTCCAGCAGACCGCCGCCCCGTCGGATCGCCCGGCGACGCTTCTCAAGCGGCCCTTCGATCCCTTGCAAAGCCATAAGGGCCGAAACGTCCGAAACGCCGCCGGTTGCAGAGCTGGCCGTCGCGGCTGAAGGCGACGCCGCAGCCGGCGCCTGGCCCAGCGAAAAGCCGCTGGCGGATCGCGTCGTGCGTGTGCTTGCAGGCGTGCTGACGCCGTTTGGGCCGACAACCTTCATGCGTAGGTGCTCCGCGTCATGACCCCATGCATGACGGGCGGCGGTGACTGTTTGGTTAACGCCCCGGCAAATCCTGCCGCTTCCGTACTGCGGCAAAGCCCGCCTGCATTGAATTCACGTCGTTAATTATCCGGCACGATCCTCGCAGTGAAAGAGGCGTAACCTTGCGTGGACGCCTGACCGATGCAAAATCTGCTTGCCCGCCTCATCGCCTCCGTCGCCGCGACGCTCGTCGTCGCCGGCGGTGCGACGCCGGCGCTGGCCCAGTCGCAGTCCCGCATCAAGGACATCGCCGCCGTCGAGGGCGTGCGCGGCAACCAACTGGTCGGCTACGGCATGGTGATGGGGCTGAACGGCACGGGCGACAGCTTGCGCAACTGCCCCTTCACCCGTCAGTCGCTGGAAGGCATGACCGAGCGGCTGGGCGTCAACATCCGCGGCGCCAACGCAAACACCAAGAACATGGCCGCCGTCATGGTCACGGCCGACCTGCCGGCCTTCGCCACGCCCGGCTCGCGCATCGACGTATCGGTCGCCTCGATGTGCGACGCAAAGAGCCTGCTTGGCGGTTCGCTGGTCGTCACCAGCCTGCAGGGCGCGGACGGTCAGGTCTATGCAGTGGCTCAAGGCTCGGTCCAGACCGGCGCCGTCTCGGCCTCGGGCGGTTCGGGATCGTCGGTGACGCGCGGCGTTCCGACCGCCGGCCGCATCGCCTCGGGCGCCGTGGTCGAACGCGAGACCGGCTTCCAGATGGCCAATATGAACGAGGTGCGCCTGAACCTGCGCAACCCCGACTTCACCACCGCCCAGCGCGTCGCCGCCGTGGTCAACGCCGCCTACCCCGGTTCGGCCCTGGCGGAAAACGGCACCGTCGTCGCCTTGCGCGCGCCCGGCGAATTGGGCATGGCGGGCTTCATCAGCCGGATCGAGAACCTGGCGGTCAGCGTCGATACCCCCGCCAAGGTCATCATCGACGAGGTCAACGGCGTCATCGTCATGGGCGACGCCGTCCGCATCTCGCGCGTCGCCATCGCCCAGGGCAATCTGACCATCTCGGTGGACGAACAGCCGATCGTCAGCCAGCCCGCCCCGTTCAGCCAGGGCCAGACCGCCGTCGTGCCGTCCACCCAGGTCAGCGTCGAAGAGGACCTCGGCACCCAGATGCGGATGGTTGGGGGCGGGGCGAACCTGTCCACCCTGGTCAACGGCCTGAACGCCCTGGGCGTCAGCCCGCGCGACATGATCAGCATTCTTCAGGCCATCAAGGCCGCCGGCGCCCTTCAGGCCGACATCGAGGTGATGTGAGCATGAGCGACCTAACCGTCTCCCCCGATCTGTTGCGGCCCGCTGCGGCCGCGCCCACGGCGCCGAACCGCGACAAGATCGAGGAAACTGCCAAGGCCTTTGAGGCCACCTTCATCTCGCAGATGCTGAAGCCGATGTTCGAGGGCATTTCGACCGACGGCCTGTTCGGCGGCGGTCAGGGCGAGGCGACCTGGCGCAGCTTCATGCTGGACGAGATGGCCAAGAGCACGGTCAAGGCCGGCGGCATCGGCCTGAGCAACACGGTCATGGCCGAAATGCTGAAGATGCAGGAGGGGCGGCAATGAGCGATACCGAACTGGCCCAGGCGCGCGTGCGCCAACTGACCACCCTGACGCTGCGCCTGACCGAGCGCCTGGAAGCCGAGACCCTCGCCTTCGCCGACGGCCGCCCACAGGACGTGGCCTCAGGCCTGGCCGAAACCCAGGAGATGGCCAATCTCTATCGTCGCGATTCCGCCCACGTGAAGGCGAACCCGGCCCTGCTGAGCGGCGCGCCCCTCGAAGATCGCAAGACCCTGATCGACGCTACTCGCGAGTTCGACGCCGTTCTGACCCGCCACGGACGCGCCGTCGACGCCGCCCGTCAGATTTCAGAGGGCCTGGTCCGCGCCATCGCGGCAGAAGTCACCGCCGCCCGCACGCCGGCCTCCGCCTATGCCGCCGATGGCCGCGCATCCCTGGGGGACGGACGCGCCGTCGCCCTGAACCGGATGGCCTGAGGGGCGACGTCATCAAGGCCGCAAATCACGGTTCGCGGCTAAGGATTATTGCCTATTTTTTAAGCGACTGCGTGTCAGCATGTCTTCATGACGCTGACCACCCGCCTCTTAGGCTTGGCCTTCGCATCCGCCGACACATTGGTGGAGGTGGATTCCAAGGGCGTTGTCTCCTTCGCGATCGGCGCCGGAGCCTCGGCCGGCGAGGACGCCGGCGCGACCTGGACCGGCCGACCGCTTCTCGATCTGTTGCACGAGGGCGCATCCACCCTGACGGCCTTGGGCAAGATGAAGTCCGGCGTCCGCATTCCTTCGACGTCCATTCTCGTGGCGGCAGGACCCGACCGCGTGCGTCGCGCCACGTTCCGGGCCTTCGTGCTGCCGCAGATGGCGCCGGCCGTGTCCTGCGCCATATCCTATGAAGGCCCGGCCTTCGCGCTCGAAGATCTTGAGACCCGCCCTCTGCTGGAGGCGGAAGAATTCCTGGCCGACGCCGGACGGGTGCTTGACACGAACACGGACCTCGCCCTGTCCTTCCTGGACATTCGCGGTCTGGAGAACGTCAGTGGCGACGCTGCCGACCGTCTGAACCGCCGCATCGAGGCGACCCTGCAATCCGCCGCCGTCGAGGGATCAAGCGCGGCCCAGGTGACCGGCGTGCGGTTCGCCCTGCTGCGTCCCGCCAACGACCGCCGCGACATCGCCGCCGAAATCGTCGAAGCGGGCCGCGCCGAAGGTCTGTCCCTCGGCGCCGAAGCCTTCAGCTCACCCGTGCCGCCTGGATCGGATTCGCTGTGCGTCCTGCGCGCCATGCGGTTCGCCATAGAGGGCTGTTTGAAGGGCGATGGCCTGATCAATCCGCAGATCGCCTTCGCGGACTCGCTGAAACGCACCTTCCGCGACGCCGAGACCTTCCGCAGCCTGGTCAAGTCGCGCGAATTCCAGGTGCACTACCAGCCCATCGTCCACCTCGACACTCGCGCCGTTCATCATTTCGAGGCCCTGACCCGCTTCAACTCAAACAGCGGCCCCGCCGACGCCATCCGCATGGCCGAGGAGCTGGACTTGATCAAATCTTTCGATCTCGCCGTCGCGGAAAAGGTGCTTAAGCGGATGCGTCAGTCAGGCGCCGGCCTGCTGAAGATGGCGATCAATGTCTCCGGCGCCTCGCTGGGCGACGACTCCTATGTCGAACACCTGCTGCGCATGACCGCCGGCGCGCCCGAGGAACGTCGACGCCTGATGGTCGAAGTCACCGAGACCTCGGCCCTCGCCGACATCGAGGCCGCCGACCGTCGTCTGGCCGCCCTGCGCGAAGCCGGCATCAGGGTCTGCATCGACGACTTCGGCGCGGGCGCCGCCGCCTTCGACTATCTGCGAAAGCTCTCGGTCGATGCGGTCAAGATAGACGGCGCCATCGTGCGCGACATCCAGACGGACGAACGGTCAAGGGCCATGCTGCACAGCATCGTGGAACTGTGCCGCTCGATGAAGCTGGAAACCATCGCCGAGATGATCGAAACCGACGGCGTCGCCGCCGAGCTGAAGACCGCAGGCGTCGAATACGGCCAAGGCTGGCTGTTCGGGCGCGCCGAGGCCGAACCCCGCACCCAACTCAGCAGCCCGTCGATGGTCCGCCGCAAGGGCGCCGTCGAAGCCTGGGGCTGACGGCCTCAACCCGTCACAGGACCAAGGTGCGCGTGACCTCCAGCGCGGCCAGGAAATCCGCATCGTGGCTGACCAAGACCAGCGCCCCGTCGTAGGCGGCCAGCGCCGCCTCCACGGCCGCGATGGCGTCCAGATCCAGATGGTTCGTCGGCTCGTCCAGCACCAGCAGTTGCGGCGGCGTCGTCCCGGTCATAACGCAGGCCAAAGCCGCCCTCAGCCGCTCGCCGCCTGACAGATCCCCGACCCGGCGCTGGGCCGCGGTATTGCGAAACAGGAACCGCGCCAGCGCCGCCTGGGCGTCGTTGACGCTCCCTTGCAGGTTCAGCCGCCGCCACGCCTCGACCAGCGTTTCGTCCGGCTTCAGAATCGCCGCCTCCTGATCCAGCAGAACCGCCCGCACCGGCCGCTCGACGGACCCCGCCGTCGGTTCCAGATCGCCTGTGATCAGCCGCAACAGGGTCGTCTTGCCCGCCCCGTTCGCCCCGGTCACCGCCACCCGCTCCGGCCCGACCAGTCTGAGGTAGATAGGTCCGACGATGGTCCGCCCCTCGGGCGCCGCCCACGACGCCTGATCCAGCGTCAGCACCGTTCGCCCGGCCGCCAGTCCCGTCGTCGGCATCGGAATCGCCAGCGCCCGCGTCCGCTCCACCCGCTCCTGCGCCGCCGCCAGCGCGCCTTGCGCCGCTTCGGCCTGTCGCGTGGCCAGCAGCCGGTCGCGCCCGCCGCTGTTCTCGGCCCACTCGGCCCGTGCGCCCAGGAGGATTTTGGGCATGTCGCCCTTGGCGCCCTTGCGACGCCCCGCTGCGTCGCGCTTCGCCTTGGTTTCGGTTCGCCTCTGCGCCTCTGCGCCCGCCCGTGCGACGTCGCGCTCAGCTTCGGCCAGCCCTCGCTCCGCCGCCTCCCGCTCGGCCGCCTTGCGCGCGACATAGAGGTCATAGCCGCCGCCGTAGATGGCCACGCCCAGGCCCGACACCTCCACGATCCGGTCCATCCGACGCAGCAGGTTGCGGTCATGGCTGACCACTACGGCCCCGCCGTCCCAGCGCCCGATCACCTCGGCGACCAGCGCCCGCGCCTCGACGTCCAGATGATTGGTCGGCTCGTCCAACAGGATCAGGTTCGGCTGCGCCAGCATCAAGCCGGCCAGCCTCAGCCGCGTCTGCTCGCCCCCGCTCAGGCTGGCGGTCAGCCGATCCAGCGCCACCCCCGACAGTCCCACAGCCGCCAGCGCCTCGCCCAGCCGCGCCTCCAGCGTCCAGTCGGCCTCCGCCAAGTTATCGGCCGTGCCGTCGCCGGCCAACACTCGCGCAATGATGGCCAGGTCTTCTGCGACGCCCAGGGTCTGCGCCGCCGTCTCATTAGGCGCAGGGTCATACCGCTGATCCAGCACACCGACCGAGCCGGTCCGCGCCACCACGCCCTCGGCCGGCGCGGCAGCGCCCGAGATCAGCCGCAGCAGCGTGCTCTTGCCCGCGCCATTGCGACCGACGACGCCGGTGCGCTCGGGCCCGAACGTCAGGCTCAGATTATCGAATAGGGTTACGCCGTCCGGCGTCCTAGCGGCGACCTTGTCGAGTGTCGCGCGTGCGGACGGGGACGCGTTTCGGCTTGGGCTGGTTGGCATTGAGGATCACGAGCAGCATGGCGGACAGGGCGGAACCGGTGGCCAATGCGATGATCATGATCGTCAAACCTTCTGCAAAACGCGTCAGAACAAGGAGGATGGGTCGTAATCCTGCAATGCGCAAGTCTGGCATCGAACACGGCCGCGTGAGAAGCTTGACCGTCAGGAGACTTTCATGAAGCCCGTCGCCGCTCTCGCCCTGCTTTCCACTCTAGCTTCTGCCGCCTGCGCCACCGCGCCCGATGCCCTGCCCGCGCCTCCAAACTACGCCGCCGTTCCGACCCAGGACCCGACGCCGAATGCCCGCCTCTACGCCGCCTGCCTCGCACAGGCCGTCGCCGCCGGCGCCTATCGCCGCACCGATGACGGGCGCGGCGCGGAGTTCCTGCTGTTCACCTGCACCGGCGCGCCGGCCGCCGCCTTCGCGACGGCTCTGATCCCGTGGAGCGACAAGATCGGCTCGGTGTTCCAGCGCGACGGCCGCACCTTCCGCTCCACCGCCAAGGTCCAGGCCGATCTGTTCGGCGTGGATGCCTGCTCCACCGATGCAGCGGGCGGCGATCCCGTCTGCATCCTGTCCTTCAACGCCGGCGACTTCCTCGACCAATAGGCTCGCTCCGGCTACACCGACAGCCATGGAAAGCCGTTTCCGCATCGACGATCCCGCCGGCGCCGCCGCGCGCCGCGAGGCAGCGGTCCAGCGCCTGCGTGACGAGACCGGCATCGACGAGGCCATGATCGACGCCCTGGTCGAAGGCTTCTACGCCCGCGTCCGCGACGACGCCCTGATCGGCCCGATCTTCGCCGCCCGCATCACCGACTGGGCGCCGCACCTGGCGCAGATGAAGCTGTTCTGGTCGTCAATCGCGCTCTCGACCGGCGTCTATCAGGGCCGGCCGATGCCCAAACACCTGCCCCTGCCCATCGACGCCCGCCATTTCGACCGCTGGCTGGAGCTGTTCGTCGAGACCGCCCGCGACCTGTGCCCGCCTGTCGCCGCCAATAACTTCATCGAACGCGCCCGCCGCATCGCCGAAAGCCTGGAACTGGGGATCGCAACCGCCAACGGGACGCTTCTGGCCAAGGGCGAGCGGTTCGCGCGGCCGACGCAGGTCTGGACGCCAGATTAAGTCAGGACGAACGATGCTCCAGCGTATGGAAGATACGGGTTATGACGACATTCGCCCGCTCGACATGATAGCGGATGACATAACCAGCCTGCCCAAATCGTACGATCATGTCTCGACCGCCAAACTGGTTCTTCGGCGCACGCTCAGGAAAGGTTTCGAGTGTCCTGAGCGCCTCGTCCAGCACATCAGCAGCGCGTAGAGCGGCGTTCGGCGCAACGTCGGCCAGAAAATTCGAGACCCGGATCAGATCGCTGCGGGCGGGCGGCAGCAAACGGACCCTATAGTTCACGACTTCTCCGCCAGGCGCCGAGCGAGATTGGCGTGGAAGTCCTGCAAGGCCTCTTCCAGCGGAATGGTCACGCCCGTCCGCTCATATTCCGCCCAGCGTTCGGCGTCCTCCGCGACCCAAGCCGCCGGATATTCGCTGACGCCTGTGATGCTGATATCGCCGATCACGCCTTCCAGCGCTTTCAAGGCATAGGCCGTCGGCTCAACGCCCGCCGCCTCGGCCGCAGCCTTCAGCCGGCGCGCCTGATCTTCGTTCAGATGGATGTCGAAACCATCGGCCATGCAGCGACGATAACCCAGCCTGCGGATCCCCGCAATGTTCACACATTGTTCTTGCTTCAATCCTGCGATTCATCCCCATATAGCGATGTCGCGCCGGACCCGACCGGCCCTCCTCCGCGTTCTCCGGACAGCATGACCGAAAAGCATAACTTCATCCGCGTTCGCGGCGCCCGCGAGCATAATCTCAAGGGCGTGGACCTCGACATCCCACGCGAGCAGTTGGTGGTGATGACCGGGCTGTCGGGTTCGGGCAAGTCGTCGCTGGCGTTCGACACCATCTACGCCGAAGGCCAGCGGCGCTATGTCGAGAGCCTATCGGCCTATGCCCGCCAGTTCCTGGAACTGATGGGCAAGCCGGACGTGGACCTGATCGAGGGCCTGTCGCCGGCCATCTCCATCGAACAGAAGACGACGTCCAAGAACCCGCGCTCGACCGTCGGCACGGTGACCGAGATTCACGACTATATGCGCCTGCTGTGGGCGCGGGTCGGGGTGCCCTATTCGCCGGCCACCGGCCTGCCGATCGAAAGCCAGACCATCAGCCAGATGGTCGACAAGCTGGTCGCCCTGCCCGACGGCGAGCGCATCCTGCTGCTGGCCCCCGTCGTCCGGGGCCGCAAGGGCGAGTACAAGAAGGAAATCGCCGAGTGGCAGCGTCAGGGCTTCCAGCGCCTGAAGATCGACGGCCAGTTCTACGCCATCGACGAAGCTCCGACCCTGGACAAGAAGTTCAAGCACGACATCGACATCGTCGTGGACCGGATCGTCACCAAGCCTGACCAAGAAGCCCGCTACGCCGACAGTCTTCAGACCGCGCTCGGTCTGGCCGACGGCATCGCCAACGCCGAATGGGCCAGCGTGGCCGAGGGCGAGACGGCGCCGCGCAGCCTGCTGTTCTCCGAACGGTTCGCCTGTCCGGTTTCGGGCTTCACCATCAGCGAGATCGAGCCGCGGCTGTTCTCGTTCAACAATCCCTTCGGCGCCTGCCCGGTCTGCGACGGCCTGGGGGTCAAGCTGGCCTTCGACGCCGATCTGGTGATCCCGGATCGCGACAAGACCCTGCATAAGGGTGCGGTCGCTCCGTGGGCGCGCGGTCCCTCGCCCCTCTACACACAGACGCTTCAGTCACTCAGCCGCCACTATGGCTTCTCAATGGACGTGGCGTGGCGCGAGCTTCCGGCCCCGGCGCACAAGGCGATCCTGTACGGAACCGGCGCCGAGAAGATCAAATTCACCTATGACGACAACGCCCGCAAATACGAGGTCTCCAAGCCGTTC
This sequence comes from Brevundimonas sp. TWP1-3, assembly GCF_049896085.1. Lineage (NCBI taxonomy): Bacteria > Pseudomonadati > Pseudomonadota > Alphaproteobacteria > Caulobacterales > Caulobacteraceae > Brevundimonas > Brevundimonas sp. TWP1-3. The sequence continues at coordinate 99,636 of NZ_JAFCTP010000001.1, forward strand.
GAGGGCGTGCTGCCGAACCTGGAGCGCCGCTGGCGCGAGACAGACAGCGCCTGGGTGCGCGAGGAACTGGCCCGCTACCAGTCCGAGACGCCCTGCGACGCCTGCCACGGCAAGCGGCTGAAGCCCGAGGCCCTGGCGGTCAAGGTCGGTGGCCAGGATATCGCCGATGTCTCCACCCTGTCGATCAAGAAGGCCTACGACTGGGTCCAGGCCCTGCCCGAGGCGCTCAGCGACAAGCAGATGGAGATCGGCCGGCGCATCCTGAAGGAGATCGGCGACCGGCTGCGGTTCCTGAATAACGTCGGCCTCGACTATCTGTCTCTGTCGCGCGCCTCCGGCACCCTGTCGGGCGGCGAGAGTCAGCGTATCCGTCTGGCGTCGCAGATCGGCTCAGGCCTGACCGGCGTCCTCTATGTGCTGGACGAACCCTCCATCGGTCTGCACCAGCGCGACAACACCCGCCTGCTGGAAAGCCTGAAAGGCCTGCGCGACCTCGGAAACTCCGTCCTGGTGGTCGAGCATGACGAGGAGGCCATCCTGACCGCCGACTATGTCATCGACATGGGCCCGGCCGCCGGCATTCACGGCGGCGAGGTCTGCGCCGAAGGCACGCCGGCCCAGGTCATGGCCAATCCCAAGTCCCTGACCGGCAAATACCTGACCGGCGAACGCGAGATCGAGATCCCCGTCGACGGTCGCCGCCCCATCGACCGCAAGCGGATGCTGAAGATCAGCGGCGCCAGCGGCAACAACCTGAAGAGCGTCACCGGCGAAATCCCCGTCGGCGTCTTCACCTGCATCACCGGCGTATCCGGCGGCGGCAAATCGACCTTCACCATCGAGACCCTCTACAAGGCCGCCGCGCGCCGCCTGAACAATGCATCAGAGGCCCCCGCTCCTTTCGATAGGATCGAGGGGCTGGAGCATTTCGACAAGGTCATCGACATCGACCAGTCGCCCATCGGCCGCACCCCGCGCTCGAACCCGGCGACCTATACCGGCGCCTTCGGCCCGATCCGTGACTGGTACGCCGGCCTGCCGGAATCCAAGGCGCGCGGCTACGGCCCCGGCCGGTTCAGCTTCAACGTCAAGGGCGGGCGCTGCGAGGCCTGCCAGGGCGACGGCGTCATCAAGATCGAGATGCACTTCCTGCCCGACGTCTATGTCACCTGCGACGTCTGCAAGGGCAAACGCTACAATCGCGAAACGCTTGAGATCGTATTCAAGGGCAAGTCCATCTCGGACGTGCTGGACATGACGGTCGAGGAGGCCGCGACCTTCTTCAAGGCCGTGCCGCCGATCCGCGACAAGATGCTGACGCTGGAGCGCGTGGGCCTGGGCTACGTCAAGGTCGGCCAGCCGGCGACGACCCTGTCGGGCGGCGAGGCCCAGCGGGTCAAGCTGTCCAAGGAGCTGTCTAAGCGCGCGACGGGCCGCACCCTTTACATCCTCGACGAGCCGACGACCGGCCTGCATTTCGAGGACACGCGCAAACTGCTGGAAGTGCTTCAGGAACTGGTCGAGGCCGGCAACACCATCGTGGTGATCGAGCACAATCTGGATGTGATCAAGGTCGCCGACTATCTGCTCGACTTCGGCCCCGAAGGCGGCGACGGCGGCGGCGAGATCGTCGCGGTCGGCACGCCGGAACAGGTGGCGGACAACAGCGCCAGCTGGACCGGAAAATACCTCAAGGAGGTGCTGGATCGGCACGAAACCCGACGCAAGGCGCGGGTCGCTGCTTTAGGCGGATCCGTCGGCGAGCCGGCCAAGAAGAGGCGGGCAAAGGCTTCGGCCTAGCCGACCGACCCTCCATCGCCGCACGACATGGGCGGCGATGGAGCAGGAAAGATCAGCGCGGCTTCAGCGCCGCCCAAGCGGCCGAGAACGGGGCATAGAGCACAGCCAGTTGCAGCGCCGACATCAGGGCGTTGACAACCGACGACACTAGAATGGCCGGCCAGGCCTGGGCCAGGATTTGCATCGTGCCGACGCCGTCGAAGCGGGCGAGGGTCTTGATCCCACCGGTCATCAGGTCGGTCGCCGCGCCGATGATCATGCCCAGGATGCTGACGATCAGGGACATGATGACCGCGATGACGGCCATCCCTAGCAGCGCCCAGAAATGCCCCTTGGTCGCGGTGAAGGATTCGAACAGCGTGATCTTGCGGCGATCCACGGTCATCGGCACGGCCAGGCTGAACTTGATCGCCAGCCAGACGATCAGGGCGAAGACGGCGAAGACCAGCAGCACGCCCGCCAGGATCAGCAGAGGCTGGCCCGACGCGGAGCCGAAGCCGATGGCGGCGCCCACCAAGGCCATGCCCACGCCGGAGGCCAGACCGACGATGAGGCTGACCAGCAGGCTGACGACCAGCACCCGCACCTCGTCCATGCCCACGCGGACATAGCCCCAGCGCGACTCTTCAGGACGCAGCACTGAACGTGCGACGGCGGCGCTCAGCACCGTCCCGATCAACAGCCCGGCCGGGGCCGCCCAGGCCAGCGCGCCGGCATAGACCTGACCCAAGGCCTGGAAGTCTGCCATCGACGGATTGGCCGACTGTTCCAACGCCTCGCCCGCCGCCATCAGGGCCGCCCATTTGTCGGCGCCCAGGCCGAACATGACGACATACATCAGCAGATAGACCAGCCCCCAGGCCAGGGCCACGAACGGATGACGGCGAACGACCCGAAAGCCTTCGAAGGCGGCGTCGGTGGCGGAAAAACTCATGACAACTCCGGGTCAGATTCGGAGACAGCCTAGCGCATCCGCAGGCCTTCGTCCTGCAGCCCTGAATGAAGGTCGACCGGCCGTCAGTTGGCGGAACTGATGGTCCAGTCGGTGATCTGGGTATTGATGTCGCGCGTGGCGGTATCGAAGGCCGCGACGATGGCCGACACGCGATTGTCGCCGGCCGGCTGGGTCACGGTGAAGACGCGTTCGACCGAACGCCCTTCCTCCGGGCGAATGGTACCGCCGGACGCGGCGCGCCGTTCAGGCGTGGAGCGCAGTTGCGCGCGCGCCGTCACCACCACGTCCGGCACGGCGCCCGGCGCGGCGTAACGCGCCTCGAACGTCGTGACCGTTACCTGCAACACCAGCGGCGGCGTGTCGGCTTCGCGACGGCCCAGAACGCGGATTCGGTCGGCCCGATTGGCGAAGGCGGCTTTCAGGCTGTCGTCGAACAGGGTCGAGGCCGGCGACACCCACCGCGCCCCGCCGATATAGGCCGTCTCCAGCCCGGTGACGCCCAGGATGCGGTCGTCGCCAGTCGCCTGCGGAAACTCGATGCGCCGGATCGAGACCGTCAGCGGCGCAGGCGTGTCGCCCACGGCCGACGGCGCCTCGACCGGCAGGCCGAACCGATAGTTCTGCACCGGGTCCGGGCTCGACAGCAGGGCGCACCCGCTCAGAGCGGCCATAGCGGCCGTAGCGACGGCCATTCGAAGGACAGGACGAAGGATCACGGCTGCACCTCCAGCTCTTTGGATTGGGGACGACCGATAAAGTCGCGCGGGCTGGCGCGAACATCGTCGATCAGGGACTGCAGCGAACGGGTGGCGTCCTGCAGCTCTTCGATCGTGCCGGACAGTTGCGGCAGGCTGTTGGTGGTGAAATCGCCCAGCGGACGCTCCAGCCCGCTGATCGACCGGTTGGCCGAGGCGATGGCCGTGCGCGCCTCCGCCGTCGCCGAGTTGATGTTGGCGATGGCCTGGCGACCGTCGGTGTTGATGATCTGGCGTGTATCGACGGCCAGGGCCTGGTATTCCTTCACCGCAGCGTTGGCGTTGGTCACGGCCTCTTCCAACTGCTGGAAGATGGCCTTGCGGGCTTCGAGCTCGGTCGTCAGGGATTCCACGTTCTTCACGCTGGTCGAGAAGCTGCGGATATTGTCGTCGGACATGACGCGGTTGATCCGGTTCAGCGCATCCACCGTCTGGGCCAGCACCGTACCGGAACCGCTCAGCAGCTCGGCGATCGGCGACGGCTGGCTCTGCAGCACCGGCACGACATTGTCGGGATACTGTTCCTTCAGCAGGGCGCTGTTGGGCGAGCCGGCGGTGATCTGGATGTAGTTCAGGCCCGTGATGCCCTGCGGCTCCAACTGGGCGCGCGAGGTCACGCGCACCGGCGTGGTGCCGTCCACGCGAACGCGGGCGATGACCTGGTCGCCGCGCTTGGTGTCGATGTTCAGGTCGGTCACCTCGCCGACCCGGATGCCGTTGAAATGCACCTCGCCGCCTTCAGACAGGCCGTTCACCGGTCCATAGAAGACGATGTCGTACATGTCGTAATCGCTGTTGAACTGCAGCCTGGCCAGCCAGATGGTGAACACGGCCAGCGCCGCCAGAAGGCAGACGGTGGCGATCCCGACCGCGGCGTAATGTGCGTCTCTTTCCATAGTCGGCTCTCCTCAGGCCGCCGTCTTGGTGGCTGCGCGACCGCGCGGCCCCAGGAAGTATTCCTTGATCCACGGATGGTCGGAGCGTTCCAGCTCCTGCACCGTGGCCTTTTCCACGACTCGCTTGTCCGCCAGCACCGCCACCTTGTCACAGATGGCGTACAGCGTATCGAGGTCGTGGGTGATCATGAAGACGGACAGACCCAGGTCGTCCGCCAGTTGCCGGATCAACTCGTCGAACGCCGCCGCCCCGATGGGATCCAGACCCGCCGTCGGTTCGTCCAGGAAGACCAGTTCCGGGTCCAGCGCCAGCGCCCGCGCCAGGCCGGCGCGCTTCTTCATACCGCCCGACAGTTCGGCGGGTTTCAGATGGTGGTGTTCGGGTTTCAACCCGACCATGGCGATCTTCAGCTCGGCCAACTCATAGATGATCGCCTTGGGCAGTTTCGTGTGCTCCACCAGGGGCGAGGCGACGTTCTCCAGTACGCTCAGCGACGAGAACAGCGCGCCCTGCTGGAACAGGATGCCTGTCCGCTTCTCGATGTCAGCCGACTGATCATCGGTCAGGGTCGCGCGGTCGTAACCCAGGACATTGACCGTGCCGCCCTCGGGCTCCTTCAGGCCGATGATGGTGTTCAGCAGCACGGTCTTGCCCGCGCCGGACCCGCCGACCACGCCCATGACTTCGCCGCGCACCAGGTCGAGGTCCAGGTTCTCGTGAATCGTCCGCTCGCCAAACTGGCTCAGCAGGCCTCGCACCTCGATCATGTTTTCCGGTGCATCGGTCATATGTTCAGCTCCAGGAAGATCAGGGCGAACACGGCGTCCAGAAAGATGATGGCGAAGATGGCCTGCACCACGGCGGCGGTCACCCGGCGCCCCAGGCTTTCGACATCGCCGGCGACCGACATGCCTTGACGGCAGCCGATGGCGGCGATGACCAGGGCGAAGACCGGCGCCTTCACCAGGCCCACCATCAGGTGCTGCGCCATGGTGCCGTCTTCGACCAGACGCTGGAAGAAGAAGGACGGGCCAAGATTCAATGAGCTCCAGCACACCACCAGACCACCCAGCAGGCCGCCGATCATGCCCATGAAGGTCAACAGCGGCAGCATCAGCACCAGTGATGCAACGCGTGGGATCACCAGCGCCTGGAACGGATTGACTCCCATGACCTGCATGGCGTCGACTTCCTGGTTCATCCGCATCGAGCCGATCTCGGCCGCGAACGCAGACGCCGAACGCCCCGCCAGCAGGACAGAGGCGATCACGACCGCGAACTCGCGGAACATGGCCACGCCGATCAGCTGAACAGCGAACACCTGGGCCCCGAAGTCGGTCAGCAGATCCACACCGATGAAGGCGATGACGGCGCCGATGAAGAAGTTGGTGATCATGACGATCGGGATGGCGTCGAGCCCGGCCCGCTCGGCCTGGCTGACCCAGGCGGGCCAGCGAATGCCGCCAGGATGTTTGGCCGCCTCGACCACAGCCGCCATCAACCGACCCAGGAAGGCCAGCGACAGCATGGCCTCGCCGCCGAAATCATAGACGCCCCGGCCGATCTTGGCGAAGGTGCGGATGAAGGCGCTGGGGCGTTTGGGGGCTGGGGCGCTCTCGCGCTCCAGCAATTCGATCATGTGGTAGATGCGACCGGCCTCGGGCCGGTCCTTCCACTGGCTTTTCGACAGACGCCCGCTGGACGCCTGCACCAGGGCCAGAGCGCCGGCGGTGTCGAACCGGCCCAGATCGGCAGTGTCGATGCTTGCGATCTCGCGGCCTTCCAGGTCGCGGCTCAGCTCGGTCGGCAGCCGGCCGAGCGCCGTTGTCGTCCAATCGCCGGACAGGCGCAGATTGGCCGCGCCGTCCGCATCGACGATTTCATACTGCGGCTGGCTCATCGGGCCTCGAACGACCGGTTGGACATCGCGATCTTCCCCAGGCCGCCTCTCCAGGCAGCCGAAATCCCTACCGCGCTAATGGTCAAGCCGGCAGACGATGTCAACGCGCGATGACATTCGCGCAGATGTTTGTCGTTCGACCGTGTCGAGACCGCCTCCCCCATTCGATTTTCCCCAACTGTCACGCTCACGCTGATGCCAAACGCGGCCGAACGGGATTCGTTCTCGGATCAATCCATACGACGCCGAACCGCGACCAGATCGTCGATGAACAGCCGACGCGCCTGAGCTTTGGCCTCCGCATCGGGCAGGCGCAGCAGATAGGAGGGGTGTACGGTCAGGACGGCGCTTGATCCATCCTCCAGCGCGATCGGCGCACCGCGTTCCTGCATCACGGCAGGCTTGCGCCCCAACAGCGCCAAACCGGCCGTCGCGCCTAGCGCCAGCACGACCTTGGGCTTGATCAGCCGCCGCTCCGCATCCAACCACCAGCGACAGGCCTGGACCTCGCCTACGTTGGGCGTCTTGTGCAGACGGCGTTTGCCGCGCGGCTCGTGCTTGAAGTGTTTGACGGCGTTGGTGACATAGACGTCGGATCGGTCGATGCCTGCCTCGGCCAGCGCCGCATCCAGCACCTGACCCGCCGGCCCGATAAAGGCGCGGCCCGCCAGATCCTCCTGATCGCCCGGCTGTTCGCCGACGATCATCAGCCGCGCCGTCGCCGGTCCCTCCCCGCACACGCCCTGGGTCGCATCACGATACAGAGGGCAACGGCGGCAGGCCTGAACCCCGTCCGTCACATCGGCCAAGCTGTTGGGCACCGCCTCGGCGTCCGGCCGCGCGGCGTGAAGATCGGGCGCAGTCAGGCGTGCGAAGCGCGGATTGGGTTCGGGCGCGGGCGCGGCGACCATGGTGTCGGTGCGAACCGACGAGGCGGCGATCAGCTCCGGAATCAGCGCGGCCTCGGGCAGGTTCTTCCAGTAGGACTTGGCCATCTCGCCCTGCATGGTCTTCACCTTCAGGCGCGCGGGATTGAAGGTCGAGGCGTAGTAGGTCTTCCAGAAGTCCTCGATCTCGTCCTCGGCCGGCGCCATGTCGCGTGTCGCGGGCGGGCCGAACCGCAGGGTCCCGCCGTCCCAGAAGGCCGAGCCGTCCGGCGTCAGGATCGACCAGCGCATGGTCGTGAACCGCCGTTGGAAGAAGGGCGCGGTCTTTTCCAGCACCCGGTGCGGCGGCTCGAACCACGCCACCCAGGCCTCGCCGCGGTCGTCATGCACCTGGCGAAAGCGCACGAAGGCTTTCATCTTATGCGACGCACGACTGACGTTTTTCACCCGCTCCAGCGCGTCCGCCACGTCGCGGTCGGAGATCACCTTGATCAGATCCGGTTCGTCCCGCAGCCGCCACAGCAGCCGATACATCAGGTCGAACCGGTCGCCGGACCGGTGCAGGATCAGGTTCTGGGCCAGTTCCACGAAGTCTTTCGGGACGCTGAATTCCTGCCGCTCGTCTGCCCGTAGGCTGGGGTGAGCAGCCGGTGCCTTATCGAACAATCCCCCCTGCTCCTGCCCGCCGCGCACCACGAACCGCGCCGCCGCCGGCTCCACGCCCGCCAGCCGGAACGCCCGCGCCGCCTTGCGCCAGCCGTCGAAGTCCGTCTCGCCGTCCAGCATCGCCGTCGCCATCAGAACAGGCTCAACTGCTCGGGCGTGCGGCTGGTCACGCGCGCCCTCAGGTCCGCCGCATCCGTCAGCCCGCCCGGCGTCCAGTCCAGCGCTGTGATGAACGGCCGGATTTTCGCAACCGACCGCGTCAGCCGCCCGACATCCTCAAGCCGCAAGGTCCGATAGCGCCGAACCGACACGATCCGGTCCACCGCCTTCACCCCAAAGCCGGGAACCCGCAGCAGCATCTCGCGCGGCGCCCGATTCACATCGACCGGAAACTGCTCGCGCTTGTTCAGCGCCCAGGCCAGTTTGGGATCGACCGCAAGGTCCAGCATGCCGTCCGACGCCCCTTCCCCGATCTCTGGCGCGGAAAAACCGTAGAACCGCATCAGCCAGTCGGCCTGATACAGCCGGTGCTCACGCATCAGGGGCGGTTTGGACAGCGGCAGGACGGCGCTGGAATCAGGGATCGGGCTGAACGCCGAATAGTAGACCCGCCGCAATCCATAGCCGCCATACAGCGACGCGCTGCGATCCAGGATTTCGGTGTCCGGCGCGCCGTCGGCGCCGATGATCAGCTGCGTGCTCTGACCGCCCGGCGCGAACTTCGGCGGCTTGATCTTGTCGCGTTTGCCCGGCTTGGCCGCCTCAACGCCCAGCCGCACCTGGCTCATCGCCTTCTTGATGACGCCGACGTCCTTCTGCGGGGCCAATCGGGCCAGAGCCTCGTCGCGCGGCAGTTCGATATTGGCCGACAGACGGTCGGCATACAGGCCCGCCATCTCCACCAGCTTGGGATCGGCCTCGGGGATCAGCTTCAGGTGGATATAGCCGCGGAAGTCGTGAACCTCGCGCAGGGTCTTGGCGACCAGAACCAGCTGCTCCATCGTATAGTCGCCGGACCGGATAATGCCCGACGACAGGAACAACCCCTCGATATAGTTGCGCTTGTAGAAGTTCAGCGTCAGATCGACCACCTCGTCCACATCGAACCGCGCCCGCTCCACGTTCGACGACACGCGATTGATGCAATAGGCGCAGTCGTAGATGCAGAAGTTCGTCAGCAGGATCTTCAACAGGCTGATGCAACGCCCGTCCGGCGTATAGGCGTGGCAGATGCCCATGCCCTCGGTCGAGCCTATCCCCTTGCCCCCGAGCGAATTTCGTTTCGACGTCCCCGACGACGAACACGAGGCGTCGTATTTCGCCGCATCGGCGAGAACGGACAGTTTTCGACGCAGATCGAGACGAGCCATTGTTCATGATACGTTCTCGACCACCAATCGGTCCAGCGTTGCCGTTTTCTTTTTTAAAGCGGCGGCTTAACGCAGCAGGTTCAACAGCGACGTGTTCTTCAGCGAGTTGATGATCTGGGCCGAGGCCTCGATCGCCACCTGCGCCATCTGCAGGTCGGTGATCGCACGCGCAGGATCATACCCGGACTTGTCCTGCATCATCTTCTGCAGGGCCGTCTTCTGCCCTTCTTGAGACTCCAGCGCCGACTCGACGTGGTTCTGCATCAGGCCGTTCTTGGCGGTCTGGTTGGTGAGACCCGCATTTGCCTTGTCCAGTTCGCCCATCTGCGCGTTCAGGAAGGCGGTGATGTCGGCGTTGGGCTGGCCCGTCAGCGTGCCCGGCCCGGTCGGCGTATAGGTCACGCCGCCCACCGTCACCGGCGCACCATTCTGGAAGGCCTGGATGTTGCGGAACACCTCGGTCAGCGGTCCGCCGATCTCGCTGGCCAAAAAGCCGGTCTCGACGGTCGTCTTCTCGTCGATGCGCGACTTCTGTTTCAGCGTATCGTTGGCAAAGGTCGAGGCGGTCGACGGCGCCGTGGCCAAGGCGGCCATGGTTCCGGCGGTGGCCGGCGCGACATCCCCCTGTCCGCCCGCGAACAGATAAGACCCCTGATGCTCGGCGTTCAAACCGCCCTGCACGGTCTGATAATTCAGGCCCAGCTCGACCATGAGGTTGTCGATCCGACCGGCGGCCAGGCTGGTGGCGATGGCTTCGCGCGCGCCGGTTCCGCCTTCATAGATTCGGTTCATGGCCAGATCCTGCGCGCTCAACCGCGCGGCGACGGCTTCTCCTGTGGCGATGAAACCATCCAGCCGCGCCTGGGTCGAGGTCAGGCTGGTCAGCTGTTCGGCGCCCCGGCCATAGCCGGACATGTCGGTGGCGATCTTCTCGCTGTCGATCCGCTCTTGCGCCTGCTGGGCGCGGCTCTGCGCGTTCATCAGGCTGAGAAGAGCCGACTGATAGTTTCCGTTGGTCGCAACGCGGTTCATTGCAGGATTCCGATCAGAACGTCGTACATGTCCTTGCTCGCCTGGATCAGGCGGGCGGAGGCATTATAGGCTTGCTGGAAGGTGGTCATATTGACCAGTTCCTCGTCCATGTTCACGCCCTCGGCCGAGGTGCGGCGGCTGTCCGCCTCCCTGGCCAAAGCGGTCGCGGTCTCGCTGCGGGTCTTGGCGGCCGACGCCTTGCCGCCGATCTCGCCGGCGAAGTCTGCGGCATAGGACGACAGGGTCTTGGTCCCGCCCGAGTTTCCACCGGCTGCGCCAAAGGCGACGTTTTTCTTGCCCACGTCGCCCAGCACCAGGCCGCCGCGTCCGTCGCTCTTGCTCAGCGCCGGCGCGCCCGCCGCCGCCGACAGGTTCAGTTGCGCCAGCGCAAGCTTGCCGGGGTCCCGCTGAATGTCGCTGCGAACCGTATAGGCGCCGGCCCGCGTCGCCCCGATCTCTCCCAGGCCGAACAACTGCGACATCGAAACGCCCGACGGGTCCTGGGTCGTGTTGTCATTGACCACGCTCAGGGTCGTGGCGGCCGGATCATAGGCCTTGAACGCCAGCTTGCCGGCCGCGTCCAGGCTGAAGGAGCCATAGCGTCCGACGCCCGTGATCGGGTCGTTCAACGCGCCCAGCATCTCGCCCATCGTCCCTGTACCGACCGGCACCGAGACAGTGATGTCGCGCTGACGCGAACCGGACTGCCCAGAGACGCGCAGGGTCAGACTTTCGCCCGGATCGAAGCCGTGTTGCGAAGCCAGAGTCAGACCGGTCTCGTAGAAGCTGGGCGTGGTGGTCGAAACCAGGTCGTTCAGACCGAACCAGTGCGAGAACCCGCGACCGCTCTTGGCGCTGGGCGATGTCGCGTCGTCGGCGATGGCGACGCCGTTGCCGCCCGCGCCGTCCAGTTGCAGCTTGCCGTCCGAGAAGCTGGCCGTCGCCGCCCCACCCATCTGGGCGTTCAGGACGCTGAGGAAGGTGGTCGGGTCGGCGGCTGCGCCGTTGATCGTCATCGTGCCGCCGGAGAAGACGATCCGAGCCGAAGCCTGCACCACGCCGGCCGCATCGACCGCCGTGATCGTGGTCGTGCCGGTGAAGCCCGTCAGGGCATTTTCCAGCGACTGTCCGGTATTGCGCCCTGTGAGGGTCGTCGGCGCCGGCACGCTGCTGTTGGCGTTGTGGGCGCGGTTCAGTTCATCGGCCAGTTTGGCCGTCAGTTCGCCCAGGCGCGCGGCGGCGGCTGGGGCATCGACATCGCGGATTTCGACCAGGCCCCGAATCTCACCCGACGACAGCCCGTCCAGCAGCGGCCAGCGCGTGCCGCTGGGCTCTCTGATCATGATGTCGGAGAAGGCCGTCGTGGCGTCGACCGTGCCGGCCGACTGATACGACAGCGTCGCCGCGCCTTCGCCCACCAGGGTGGTGCCGGCATTGGTGCGCAGGGTCACGCCGCCATTGGAGCGGGCCTCGACCTTCACGTCCATATATTTGGACAGTTCGTTGATCAGTCCCAGCTGGGCGTTTTGGGCGCCGGTCACATCCTCATTGGTCACCGTGCCCGAGGCGATCGTCTTGTTCAGCTTGGCGATCTGCTCAAGCAGCGGATTGACCGTCTCGACTGCGCTCAACAGTCGGCCGTCCGCCTCCTGGCGTGCCGACTGGATCTGCGCGGCGATGCCCGAAGCCTGATTGAAGATCGCCTGGGTCTTGTAGATCGTGTCCTGACGCCCGGCGGACGAGGTCGGGCTTTCGGCCAGGGTGGCGTAGCTGGCGAACAGCTTGTCCACCTGCGCGAAGAAGTTGCTGTCGCTGCTGGGATCGCCGAACTGGTTCTGGATCTGGTCGTAAAGCTCGTAACGCACGGTCTGACGCGCGGCGTCCGACCCCGCGCTCAAACTCGCCGCCTGCAGGAAGCGGTCGGTCGCCAGACGCACCCGCGTGACATCGACGCCGGAGCCATAGCCGTTGGTGACGGCAGCCGACTGGTCTGCGACCTTGCGGATGTAGCCGGGCGTATCGACGTTGGCGATATTGTCGGCGGTCACGCGCAACTGGGTCTGGGCCGTCTTCAGCCCCGACGTCGCGATGTTCATGATCGAGTTCAGCGACATTGACGCGTCTCCCCCGCCCTACCCGGCAACCGCTGCATCGTCGCGCGCAGTTCTTGCCCAGCCACGCGCCGTCCCCGCTCGCACAGAGCTTTGTTTTTCCACAAGATCGCAGATCGGACGGCCGTCATGATCGGCAAGACGCGCAAAGGTCGGGCCAACATCGCGGATGCGGTTTTGAGGCTCAACGCCGCAGCGAAGGCCGTTCGCCGACAGCCGGGCAAAAAATGGCGATAGCGCGGCAATAAACGACCTCCACCCTGACGATCGCACATCGATCGACCTCCATTAGCTATTGTTTTTGCTAAACTAAGGTCTTGGCCCGCCCCTTGCGTTGAGTTCGGCGAACCCTTGGGCGCAGCAGGCGCCGTCTTCGTCCCTCACGAAAGCCGCCGCGCTTCAATGTCGATCGTTTCCGCACTGTTTGCGCCTGACGCTCCGGTTCCGACCGGAACGCCGGTTGCCGCCTCCGGCGCCGCAGACATGGGCGACGCCGGCCTGTTCTCCAGCAAGGTCGCCAGCATTCTGGACGCCGGCCTCGGCAATACGTCGGTCGAACGAGGCGCGTTCGGCCGCTTTACGATCTCCCGCACGCCTAGCGTCGCCGTGACGCAAGCCATAGATGACGAAAGTCACAACGTCGCATTTGAGCCGCCGCTCGAAAGCCAAACACAGAGCACGCAGGGCGCTTCAAAGTCTGGAATCGCATCTTCAGCGTCCGACGAGACCACGATCGCGGTCGAAGAAGTGCTGGACCACGACGACAGTGCGGTCGCGGCTTTTGCGTCATCTTTCCTCTCAGCGCAGCCGACGCCGCTGACGGCCTTGGCCACAGAGGTTGCCGCAAGCGAACTCGTCGCCGCGCCGGCTAACACAAGCGCGACCTTCGCCATTGTGCCGCCCGCGGCGCCTGAAGCGACTGCAGACGAGGCGACCGACGTTATGGCGGTGGAAAACGCTCCCCCCTCTTCAAGCTTTGCCGCGGAAGCGTCGGGAAAAACGACAACCGATGGGCCGCAAAGCGAAGCCGCTCGTTCGGCGGCCGGATCGGGCGCTCAGAAGCAGTCGGGAAAGCCAACGCCTACGGTCCGACCCGTGATACAAACCGCGACGCATTCCGCCGAACCTTCGGGCGTCGATATTTCCGCATCAGGGGCCGAGAAGGCCGCCTTTCAGGCGATGTCGTCAGGCGACGCCACACCGTCCGCGCCCTCGCCCATCGCCCAAGCCATGACCGCCGCCCAAATCCCGACGGCTCTGGTCCAAATTTCCGTCGCTGCGGCGTCGCCGAAGCCCGCTCAGATCGTATCGGCCGACATCGCCGCAGCGATCGGCATGCCCGACCTGTCCGCAGACGCTGCGGCGGGCCCCGCTCACGATCTGCCGCCGCAGACAATGCCCGCGCCGCCTCTAAAGCCCTTGCGTCACGAAGTCGCCCATCAGACCGCCAACGCCGCGACATCGACCGTCTCGATCGACACGGCCGACGCAAAAGCGACAGGCGTACAAACGCCGTCTCTGGCGGACGCCGGCGCCGCCTCGCCCCTTTCCGCCAAACCGACGGCGACAGCCGACGCAACTGCCGAGCCGACGCCTTTCCCCGTCGTAGCTGACGCCGCACAGACGGGGGGCACGGCGGCTCCTGCTGACCCTCAAGGCGTCCAGCAGGCCGTCGCGCCTGATCGCGACCTAGGTCTCTCGACCTTGTCGCGCGCGACCGTCGAGACGACCGCACAACTCGCCGCCCAGATCGCCCGCAGGCTGGACAACCGTTCGACACGGTTCGACATGGTGCTGACGCCGGAAGACCTGGGCCGTGTGGATGTCAGCCTCGAGATCGGCAAGGACGGCCAGCTGTCCGCTCGCCTGGCCTTCGACAATCCCGCCGCCGCCGCCGATCTCAAAGGCCGCGCCGACGAACTGCGTCGCCAGCTTCAGGACGCCGGCTTCCAGGTCGCAGGCGATGCGCTCGACTTCTCGCAACGCGATCCGTCGGCCGGCAATGGCGGCGCCTTCGACCGTCAGCAGCAACGCAACGCCCTGTTCGCCGGCGGCTCTCGCCTGGCGGCCCAGGCCGACACCCCCATCGTCCCGGCGCCCGGCGCCTGGATCAACCATTCCCAGACGCCTGACCGCGTCGATGTGAAGGTCTGACCCCATGGTCGACGCCATCTCCACCGCCGACGCCTCTGGTCGTCTGAACAGCAGCACCACCATGCTGGCCTCGAACTTCGAGACCTTCCTGACGCTGCTGACCACACAGATGAAAAATCAGGATCCACTGTCGCCGCTGGATTCCAACGAGTTCACCGGACAGCTGACCCAGATGGCAGGCGTCGAGCAGCAACTGCTGACCAACGACCTGCTGACCAGCCTGCTCGCCGCTCAGGCGGGAGGCGGCCTCGACAACGCCTCCAACTATATCGGCAAGAGCGTCACGGCGGCATGGACGGCCACAGAGTTCAACGACGGCAAGGCGACCTGGGCCTACGAACTGGGCGCCGACGCCGACAAGGCCACGTTGCAGGTCGTCGACAGCAAGGGCGCCGTGGTTTGGGAGGGCGCCGCGCCGGACAAGAACTCCGGCCTGCATACCTTCAACTGGGACGGAAAACTCAACAACGGCGGAACGGCAGAGGACGGCGGCGTCTACACGCTCAAGGTCGCGGCGACCAACGCGACAGGCGCCAAGGTCGACGCCCAGGCTCTGATCCAGGGTCGGGTGACCGGCGTCGAAATGTACGACGGCGCGCCATACCTGGTGATCGGCGACTCCATACTTCCGCTCTCGACTGTGATCTCGCTCAACGAGATCAAGGCGCAGGCCGACAACGACACCGACGATACGGAGAATCCGAACGTCCCCACCGAGGAGGCGGCCGCATGATGCGATCCGCCGTCTTCCCGATGATTTTCATTTAAGGAGCGTTCTTCCATGAGCCTCAACAGTGCAATGCTGGCCGGCGTGTCCGGTCTCGCCGCCAACTCCGCCGCCCTGGCGGCGATTTCCCAGAACATCGCCAACGTCAACACCGTCGGTTACAAACGTACGGCCAGCGAGTTCCAGACCCTGGTCAACAGCCAGTCCTCGACCGGCGGCAGCTATTCCGCCGGCGGCGTGACCACCAACACGCGATCGTTCGTCAGTCAGGAAGGTCAGCTTCAGCGCACGACCTCCAGCACCGACCTCGCCGTCAGCGGCCAGGGCTTTTTCGTCACCACGACACAGGCCGAGGACGTCGGCGCCACGGACACTCGCCTGTTCACCCGCGCCGGCGCCTTCACCGTCGACAAGCAGGGCTATCTGAAAAATAGCGCAGGCCTTTATCTGCAAGGTTGGCCGGTGGACTCCAACGGCGAGATTGCGACCGATCCGTCGGACCTGTCGCGCCTGCGCTCGATCAACATCGGATCCGTCGGCGGCACCGCCGAACCGACGACTCGCATCCAGATCAATGCCAACCTGCGTTCGGACCAGGCATCGTCCGCCGCCGCCAGCGCCCAATCCTATACGGGGGTCACCGACACGGCGACGCCGCCGGTCACGCACGACGTTTCGGTCCGCTATACCCGCACCGGCGCCGACAGCCATGACGTCGTCATCAAATCCGGCTCGCAAAGGATCGATGGCGCGGCGACCTTCGACCCGACGACCGGGGCCCTGACCGGCCTTACGATCACGGGCGCGAACGCGGGCTCGGCCACCCCTGTCGGCACGCCGCCGACCCAGTTGCAGTTCACGCCCGCGACCGGCGCGCCCTATACCGTCAATCTGGCGGACATCGGCTTGGGCAACGCCAATGTCGCCAGGACGAAATATGATCCGTCGGTAAACTCGATGGCCATGTACAACGCCGACGACGACAACCCCGTCGGCGTCAAACCCGACTTCAAGATGAATATTCCGGTCTCGGATTCCAAAGGGGGCCAGCGCAATCTGGAAATTCGCTTCCTAAAGAGCGACGAGCCTAACATCTGGTATTCTGAAATCGTTTCTGTGCCGGCCGACGATGTCGTGACCGGCGCGCCCTATTCCAACGGCCAGATCAAGACGGGCAAGATCGCATTCACCCCGTCGGGTCGTCTGGATGTCGAGACGATGAAGACCTGGCCGGAGGGCATGGGCCTGTTTGCCGACCCCACCATGGCCACGATGGACTTCGGCATGTCCGATCCGAACAACCTGACCATGGCGCCGGGCCAGGTCGCCTGGGCCGGCGGCCTGGGCATCGCCGCCCAAGCCGTGACACTGGAGCTTAACACCTCCGCAGGCGGCCTCAGCCAACTGAACACGGCCTCGGTGGTTCAATCGACGGTCACCAACGGAACGGCCTTCGGCAATTTGAGCGAGATCAAGATCGACGAAGGCGGCTACGTCACCGCCATCTTCGACAATGGCGTGATGCGTCGCATCGCCCAGGTCGCGGTCGCCACCTTCCCCAGCCCCGACAGCCTTCGTGAAGTCTCCGGCAACGCCTACGCCGTCAGCCTGCAGTCCGGCACCTTCAACCTTAAAGCCGCCGGCACGGGCGGCGCGGGCGAGATCGCGGCCAAGCAGCTAGAGTCCTCGACGGTCGATCTGTCCGCCGAGTTCACGGGCCTGATCACAACCCAGCGGGCCTATTCCGCCTCGTCCAAGATCATCACCACGGCCGATGAAATGCTGGCCGAGCTGATCAACATCAAACGCTGATCGGCGAGTAAGTAAGCGTTAGTCTCGATGAATCGTCGCGCAATCAAGGTTTACAGAGTCGTTCGGGGAGGGACGGATTTTATCCGTTCCTTCACCACGACGCTTAAACGGACCTTAGTCGGGACCGCCTATTTTCATGACACTACGGTGTTGGTGAAAGAGGCATAAGCCCATGTTGCAAGAGCGACGCCTGAATAGCAAAGGCGAACAATACGTGGTCGGACCGACTGGCACGCCCCTGACCCTGAACGATCTGCCGCCGTCCAATACGGACCGGTGGGTGATCCGCCGCAAGGCCGAGGTTGTCGCCGCCGTTCGCGGCGGCCTGCTCAGCCTTGACGACGCCCTGGCGAAGTATCGCCTGACGGCCGAAGAATTCCTCGCATGGCAGAAGGCCATCGATAAGTGGGGCATGCAGGGTCTGCGCACGACGCGGATCCAGAGCTACCGCTCATAAGAGTTCCCCCCGAAGACGAGGAAGGGCCGCATCCGGCGACGGGTGCGGCCCTTTTCGTTACAGGCCTCGAAATCGCGCGGGTTCCGCACTAAATGGCCTCAATGACCCTGGTCGAAGACATCTGCGCTATTCCGAACATCGTCCACACCGACATGGATGCGGCGGTCGAGAGCGCGCGGGCGGCGGTCGGTCTGCCGAAGGGGGCGCGCATTGTCGCGGCCATGTCGGGCGGGGTGGACTCCACCGTCGTCGCCGCCCTGCTGCACAAGGCCGGCTATGACGTCGTCGGCGTGACCCTGCAACTCTACGACCACGGCGCGGCCCTGAAGAAGAAGGGCGCCTGCTGCGCGGGCCAGGACATCCACGACGCACGTCTGGCCGCAGAGATGATCGGCATCCCGCACTATGTCCTCGACTATGAGAGCCGGTTCAAGGACGCGGTGATCGACCAGTTCGCCGACTCCTATCTGAAGGGCCAGACCCCGGTCCCCTGCATTCGCTGCAATCAAACTGTGAAGTTCCGCGACCTGCTGGACGTCGCCCGCGACCTGGGCGCCGAGGCCATGGCCACAGGCCACTACGTCCGCCGCGCCGCCGTCGGCAATCGCTCGCAGATGCGCAAGGCGATCGACCATTCCCGAGACCAGTCCTATTTCCTGTTCGCCACGACCCAGGATCAGCTCGACTATCTGCGCTTCCCCTTGGCCGATCTGGAAAAGCCCCAGGTACGCGGCGTCGCCGCCGAACTAGGGCTGAAGATCGCCGCCAAGCCGGACAGCCAGGACATCTGTTTCGTCCCCTCCGGCGACTATCGCACCCTGATCGACCGGCTGCGTCCGCAGGGGCGCGAGGCCGGCGAGATCGTGCATATGGACGGTCGGGTTCTCGGAACCCACGCCGGCATCACCGACTACACCATCGGCCAGCGCCGGGGGCTGAACGTCGCCGTGGGCGAGCCGCTGTTCGTGACGAAACTGGAGCCGGATACGCGCCGCGTCATCGTCGGCCCGCGCGAAGCCCTGCTGACCGCGTCCCTGACTTTGGAAGAAACCAACTGGCTGGGCGACGAGGCCACCATCGTCGAGGCCGCCGAAGCCAACATCCCGGTCCTGGCCCGCGTCCGCTCGACACGTCAGCCCTCCCCTGCCCGCCTGACCATGATCGACGGCGAAGTCCGCATCGTCTTCGATGACGGCGAAGAAGGCGTGGCCCCCGGCCAGGCCTGCGCCCTTTACGACCCTGTGGACACCGAACGTGTGCTCGGCGGCGGCTTCATCCGCGACACGACGGCAGTCGTCGCATAGCGGCGGTTCTGGACAAACACGTGCGAAAATAGGCCCGACTTAGCCGAGGGGGCCCGCTCATCGGTCCCCTCAAGTCGCGACGGCATAGACCCTCAACCGATGCCCGTCCGGGTCGCCAGCCACGAAGCTGCGACCCGGCTGCGTATCCATCGGCGGCGTCAGGATGCGCGCGCCCCGGTCCCACCAGTCGATGTGGGCCTGATCAACGGCGGCTGCGCCGTCCAGAGGGAAATCGACCTCGCACACCTCGCGCCGATCGCCCGCGCACCGCAACAGGCCCAGCGCACGGCCTGAACTGAGCACGAACAGCGCCCGATCCGGCCCCGCCATCACCGGCCGACAACCGAGCAGGCCCGCATAGAAACGCGCGCTGGTCTCTGGATCCGCGACAGCCAGAAGAATGTCTTCGATCTCGATCATCAGCCCGTCCCTTGCTCCAACACGACGGAGCCTAGCCGGTCCTGCTGCCAGTTTCCGTCAGCAGCCTTCGGACGACCTCGACCTTTCGTGCGCCTCGCGCCAGGTCTTCATCAGGGCCTGCCGACGCGCAGGATAGCGGGCCTCCATCACCTCGGCCTCGACGATGCGGTCGGTACGGAAACTGCGGAAGTCGCCGCGCAGCTCGCACCAGGCGATCAGAAGCCGCACCCGATCAAAGAAGGCCAGGGCGAAGGGCCAGACCACCCGTTCGGACGCCGCGCCCGCCTCGTCGCGATAGCACAGCCTCAGCCGCCGCTCGGTGCGGATCGCCTTCCTCAACAGCCCCGGATCGACCTGGTCCGCCGGGAACGGCGCGCCCGGCACGACCAGCAGGGCCGAGGTCTCCATCTCGTCGCGCAGATCGGGCGGCAACACCGCCGAAATCCGCCCGAGAGCCGCCAACGCCGCATCCCGCATGCGTGGGTCCGCCCGGTCCGCCACCCAGCGCGAGCCCAGCACCAGGGCCTCGATCTCTTCCGGCGTGAACATCAGCGGCGGCAGCATGAAGCCGGGCTTCAGCACATAGCCGACCCCCGCCTCCCCCTCGATCGTCGCGCCTTGCGCCTGCAGGCTGGCGATGTCGCGATACAGGGTGCGCAGGCTGACGCCCATCTCATCCGCCAACACCTGCCCGCTCACCGGCCGACGATGCCGCCGCAGGACGTTCAGCAGATCAAGCAGGCGTTCGGACCGGGACACGCGACGACCCTAGCAGACTTGCTGCCAGAAAGCGGCAGCATCAATCCCCTCGGGATGCCTTGTGAGTGGCCCGATAGCGTCCAGGCGATACGCCATGCACACGGCGAAAAGCCGCGCCGAACGCGCTGTCTGACAAAAAGCCTAGTTCCTGAGCGACATCAGAGATACTGCGACGCCCATCTTTCAAACGGCGTGCTGCGACGCGCATCCGCCAGCGTGTGGCGTATTCAATGGGCGTCCGACCAACCTTGGCCTTAAACCGCTCAGCGAAGCCTGTTCGCGACAGGCCTGCTTCCTGCGCCAGTTCCGGAAGCCGCCAAGCACGCGCCGGCTCCGCATGTATGGCTCGCAAGGCCGCCGCAGTCGGTCGGTCATTCAAACCCGCCAACCATCCCAGCGCCCCCTCGTCCGCCTGAGTCAAATGGCCGCGCAGTGCGTTGATGAACATCAATCGCAGCAGGTCCTCGCAGGCCGCCTGCCCGCCGGCCTGACCTTCACGCCATTCCAAATCCAGCTGCTCCAGCAGCCAGCCCATAACGCCCGCCCCATCGGCCCCTCTTCGGATCACCAACGCGGGCGGCAAAAGATTCAGAAGATCACCCGCCCCCGTGTCAGTGAATTCCACGCTCCCGCCCAGAAAGGCCACATCCTCGCCTTGGCCGTAGACCGCTGACAGACCATTCTCGCCAAACACCTTCGCCGCATCGACCGCAGGCAAATCAGGCGCGCTGGCCAGCACGAAAGGCCGCCCGGAGACGATGAAACAGTCGCCGCTCTCCAACCTGATCGGCGTCTCGCCTTCCAATGTCAGCCAGCAGCCGCCGTGGCGCACAGCATTGAACTTCAACGCGATGGGTTGAAAGCGCAGCGCCCAATCGCCGCCAGCCGTCAATCGCACCGAACAGGCGACGCTGAAGCCGATAGCGCCCAAGACGCTGGATAAGGGATCAACTGGCGATTTCTGGATTATCACGACAGAAAAACGTATTTAGAAGTCTGTTTCATTCGATCCCCATAGTCGATCCTTTGGCTACAGCCAAACAGGACATCTTCTATGATCACGCGACAGCAACCCATCGGATCAGGTTTCAGCGCGGCAAGCACCGCCGATGACGTCATGTCGGGGGTAAATCTGGGCGGCCGGACCGCAGTCGTCACCGGCGGCTATTCCGGCATTGGCCTGGTCACCGTTCGCAGCCTGGCTGCCGCCGGCGCCCGCGTTGTCGTACCCGCTCGCGATCGGGCTCGGGCCGAGGCCGCCTTGGACGGCGTCACGGGCGCCATGGTGGCGGACATGGACCTGACCGCGCCCGGCTCAATACTGGCATTCGCCTCGAAGATGCGAGACGAGGCGCGCTCTGTTTCGATCCTGGTGAACAGCGCCGGCGTTATGGCGACATCGCTGTTCCGTGATCCGGACGGACACGAGGGGCAATTCGCCACCAACCACTTGGGCCACTTCCGCCTGACCTGCGCCCTTTGGCCCTTGCTGACAGCCGAAGGGGCGCGCGTCGTTACCGTCTCTTCGCGGGGCCATCAAATCGCTGGGATCGATTTCGACGACATCGACTTCCTGCGTCGCCCCTACGACAAATGGGCTGCCTATGGTCAGTCCAAGACCGCAAACGCCTTGTTCGCCATGGCGTTGGATCAGCGCGGCGCGGCGAATGGTGTCCGCGCCTTCTCTCTTCATCCGGGTCAAATTCTGACGGATCTGGCGCGTCATCTCTCAGAAGAAGAGATCGCAGGATTCGAGGCTTTGGACGCCGAAGGACAGCCCATCATCGATCCTGACCGCGGCATGAAGAGCCTCGATCAAGGCGCAGCCACCAGCCTTTGGTGCGCAACCAGCCCCTCGCTGGCGGAGCTGGGCGGAGTCTATTGCGAAGATTGCGACATCGCTCCGCTCAACACCGGCGAAACCGGCCGCAGGGGTGTCGCCGCCTGGGCGGCTGACATTGATCTGGCCGAGCGGCTTTGGGCTATATCGGAAGAATGGACCGGCGAAAGTCTGCGATGATCGATAGCGCCTAAGCGGCTTCTTTCGGCATCACATCGCCCACCGTCGGCCGGTTCTCCGCACGGGTCAGCAGGATGTCCCGGGGTTTGACGATCTCGTTGCAGCAGCCGCAGGCGATGCGGGGCGTCAGGGTCGAGCCGCAGGTCTTGTGGATCATGTCGATGCCGCTGTCGGCGTCGCCATAGACGTGCTTGGCCCCCCAGCCGTGCAGGGTCACCAGCACGCCGTAGAGATCCTTGCCCTTGGCGGTCAGGATATATTCGTTGCGCGGCGGACGTTGGGAATAGAGGCGCGGCTCCAGCACCCCATGCTGGACCAGGCTTTTCAGGCGGGCCGCCAGGACGTTGCGCGCCACGCCCAGATTGTCTTGCCACTGTTCGAACCGGCTGACGCCGTTGAAGGCGTCGCGGATGACCAGCAGGGTCCAGGGATCGCCGATCACCTCAAGCGTGGCGGCGATGGAGCAGCTTTGGCGGCTGTAGTCGGCGGTGCGTCCCATGCGGCGAAAGTGACGCCGCGTCAGGCATTTGGCAAGGGTTGCAAATCAGAACGGTCCAAGTCAGTCTTGTTTGGCAACGGACATGCGGGCCTCTCGGTTCGCCGCCTTGTTCCTTCGACTTCGGCGGGAGATCTTCATCGGGTCTTCCGCCGCCTCTTCGCCTGACGCAGGATTGCGCAATGACGCTGCCGATCTCCCTCGACGCCGCCCTGGCCTTCCAGACCCTGGATGACGGCGGCCTGTCCGCCCCGGTGCCCGGCCATTTCTCCAACGGCCCGTCGGGCATGGCGCCGGAAAAGGGCTTTCCGTTCGGCGGCCTGCTGGCGGCCCTGTGCGCCCAGTCGATGCGCCAGGGTCTGGCCCTGACCGCGCCCTTGCGCACCCTGTCGGTGCAATATTTGTCGGCGGCCAAGTTCGGCGATCAGGTCACCTTTCGCCCGCGCCTGCTGCGCGGCGGCCGCAACGTCGTCTATGCGGCGGTCGAGGCGGAACAGGACGGTCGCCTGACCCACCATGCCACGGGCACATACGGACTGGGCGGCGCCACGCCGCCGGTCACGCCCCTGCACCTGCCGCCCCCGCCGCTGGACAGCCTGAACCCCAGGGCGACCATCCACGGTCCGATGGCCCCGCACTTCTCGCAGCATGTCGAATATCGGTTCGACGGCGGCCCCAACATCCTGGGCGGCAACGAGGGCCGACCGGCGGTCGAACGGACCTGGATGCGGATGGAGGACGGCCGGCCGCTGGACGAGGTCGGGCTGTGCTACCTGCTGGACGCCCTCTATCCGCCGGCGTGGACCCTGTCGAAGACGCCGACAGCGATGACAACCGTGGACCTGCGCATCGACATCCTGACCGATCCGGCGCCGCAGACAGCGCCCGACGGCTGGGCCTTCTTCGAGTTTAGGATGCTGGACCTGGGGCTGGGCTGGACAGTGGACGAAGCCTCCGCCTGGGGCGCCGACGGAACCCCGCTGGCCCTCTCGCGCCAGCGCCGCAAACTGCTGCCGCAACGCACGGCCTGAAGTCAGCCCTCATTCATGATTATCAGCGACTATTCCAAATCTCTGGAGTCGTCCCTCATGCGTCGTCGAAATCGCCTCGTTTCCGTATCTCAAATCGTCGTCGTCCTGGGGGGCTGTCTGATGCTCCAGGGCTGCCTGGTCGGCGCTGTCGTCGGAGGCACTGCGGCCGTCGTCGGCGGGACGGCCAAGGCCACCGGCGCGGTGGTCGGCGCCGGCTTCGACGCCGTCACCACCTCGGACGAGGAGACCAAGCTGCGCCGCGAGCGCGAACAGCGCGACTACGAGCGCGAGCAAAGGCGGTGCGAACAGCGGCAACGCCAGGGCAAGCGCTGCTGATCAGAGGCTCAGCACGCAGCGCTCGTTGATCGTCGGCCGCGCCACCTGAACCCGGCACAGGCCGGGCCACTCGGGTTGCAGCGTCTTGACGAACCACAGACACAGGTTCTCCAGGCTGGGCATTTCCAGCCCTTCGTGTTCGTTCAGCATGCCGTGATCCAGCGTCTCGGCCGCCGTCTTCAGCGCGCGATCCAGCGCCCCCAGATCGGCGACCCAGCCGTGTTCGGCGTCCAGGGTCTCGGAGCGAATCGTCGCTTCGACCGTGAAGGAATGGCCGTGAACGCGGCGATAGATGCTGCCCTCGGGTTCGTTCGGAAAATGATGGGCGGCGTCGAAGGTCGCCTGTTTGGTGATCTCGAAGATAGGCATTAGCGGACGCCGATGTATTTGTGGGTCTGGACGCTCAGGCGCCACTGAGGATGGGTCAGGCAGTATTCGATGGCGGCGGCCGTGTTCGCCGCCTGGTCGGGACCGTCCATCGGCTGGAGCCAGAACCGTTCGAAATCAAGGTGTTCGAACCGATCCGGCATGGCCTTGGCTTGCGGATAGACCAGCTTCAGTTCGGCCCCGTGCGTCTGAACCACCGCCGCATCGGCCTTGGGACTGATGCATATCCAGTCGATGCCATCGGGCGCGGCCAGAGTGCCGTTGGACTCGATGGCGATCTCGAAACCGCGCGCGTGCAGGGCATGGATCAACGGCGGATCCAGTTGAAGCAAGGGCTCGCCGCCGGTGCAAACGACCAGTTTTGGGTCGCCCTCGCGTCCTCGCCACATCGCCGCGACATGATCGGCCAACAGGTCCGCCGTGGCGAACTTGCCCCCGCCGTCCCCGTCCATCCCGACGAAGTCCGTGTCGCAGAAGCTGCAGACGGCCGTCGCGCGATCCTGCTCGCGCCCGCTCCACAGATTGCAACCGGCGAAACGCAGGAAGACCGCCGGCCGCCCCGCCTGCCCGCCCTCGCCCTGCACCGTCAGAAAGACTTCCTTGGCCGAATAGGTCACCGGCTCGCGACCCATTCGGCATACCCCGCCGCGCGCAACTCACACGCCGGGCATTCGCCGCAGCCATAGCCCCAGGCGTGCCGATGGGTCCGGTCGCCCCGGTAACAGGTATGGCTATCCTCGACGATCAGCTCGACCAGTTTGGCCCCGCCTAGTCTATCGGCCAGTTCCCAGGTCTGGGACTTGGTCAACCACATCAGCGGGGTGTCGATCACCACCGGCTTGTCCAGCCCCAGCGACAGGGCCCGCGCCATGGCCTCCATCGTCTCGTGGCGGCAATCCGGGTAACCCGAAAAATCCGTCTCGCACATGCCGCCGACCAGCACCTCCAGCCCGCGTCGATCCGCCAGCGCCGCCGCCGCGACCAGAAAGATCAGGTTGCGCCCAGGCACGAAGGTCGTCGGCAGGCCGCGCGCATCCATCTCGATCTTGCGGTCGGCTGTCAGGGCGCTCTCGGCGATCCGACCATAGCCTGTCAGGTCCACCACATGGTCGTCGCCCAGCCGGTCGGCCCACTGCGGCAGAGCCGTCTTCATCCCGGCGCGTACCGCCTGGCGCGCTTCCATCTCGACCAGATGGCGCTGGCCGTAGTCGAACCCGACCGTCTCCACCCGCTCAAACCGCTCCAGCGCCCAGGCCAGACAGGTCGCGCTGTCCTGCCCGCCGGAGAAGAGAACGAGGGCCGTCTTTATGGCAGTGGGGGAGGTCTTTTCCAGGATGACGCTCATGACGAATCTGCGGTCGGCCGGTCGGCCGCGCGCATGCACAAAGGGATGGGACCCAGATGGGTCAGGCGGGCCTCATACACCAGACCCGGATGCGGTGCAAAATCACCGTTTGCAGCGATATGCATCAAGCTGAGCCAGCTTAACAAATCCGCAAGCGATTTTGGGCATTAGTCCCAACGAGTAGGAGTTCCAGGCAGTATGCCGACCATCGAAACCCTTTCCGAGCGTCCCCAGCCGGTGGCTCCGACGACGCTCGGGTGCGAGGTGCTGGCGCGCTTCGAGCGCGAGCCCGACACGCTCGTCATTCCCGTCGTCGATGGAAATCGACCGGTCGGATTGGTCGAACGCACCGCCTTCCTGCAAAAAATCGCCGCCCGTTTCGGCCACGCCCTCTACGACCTGCGCCCCATCACCTTCGCCATGGACCCCGAGCCGGCCGTGGTCGAGGCCGGCGTCCGCATCGACGCCTTCTGCGACATCATGCTGAAGGGCGGCCCGGCCGCCTTGCTGCGCGGCTTCATCGTCACGCATAACGGCGCCTATCTGGGCGTAGGCACGGCCGCGACCCTGTTGCAGGCTGTAAACACGCGTCAGCGCCAACAGAACGAAGAGCTGGCCGAACAGGCCGCGATCCTCAGCGACACCCGCGCCCAGGCCATCGCCGCCGCCCGCGCCAAGAGCCAGTTCCTGGCGATCATGAGCCACGAGCTGCGCACGCCGATGAACGGTGTGCTGGCCGTCGCCGAACTGCTGCGACGTCAGCCGCTGAACGCAGCGGCCCAGGCGCACGTCCAGACGATCATGGACTCGTCCGAAACCCTGCTGCGCATTCTTCAGGACGCGGTCGACCTGTCCAAGGCCGAGGCGGGCGAACTGGAGCTGAACAACACCCCCACCGCCCTCCGCGCCGTGATGGACGACATCCAGTCGATGTGGGAGCCGCGCGCGTCTCAGGACGGCGTCACGCTGTTGGTCGGTTATGAAGGCGACACCGAGCTGGCGGCCGTCATCGATGGCACGCGACTGAAGCAGGTGTTCAACAACCTGATCGGCAACGCACTGAAGTTCGCCCGCAACGGCGTGGTCGAGGCGGGGCTGAAAGCCTGGGTCGAGGGCGACCAGATTCATATGGAAGCCGGCATCCGCGACGACGGGCCCGGTGTGGAGGCCGAGCGCGTCGACTCGATCTTCGAACCCTTCGTTCACGGCTCCGGCCCCGATGGCGCAGGCCTGGGCCTGTCGATCTGCCGCCAGGTCATCGACCGCATGGGCGGCCGGATTTGGGCCGAGAACAACAAGGGCCGCGGCGCCACCTTCGCCTTCGACCTGACCGCTCCACGCGCTGTGGTCGAGGCTGAAACGCAATCCAACGTATCCGATCTGTCGGGATTCGACCTCAAGTCGGCGCCTCACATCTTGATCGTCGATGACAACGCCACCAACCGCGTCGTGGCCCAGGCCCTTTGCGAGATGTTCGGCTGCAGTTCCGAGCTGGCCGAGGATGGCCTTGAGGCGCTTCAGGCCGTTCAGGAAAGCCGCTACGACCTCGTGCTGATGGACATCAAGATGCCGCGCATGGACGGCGTTCAGGCCACACAGGCCATCCGCGCCCTGCCCGGCGCCATCGGCCGCGTGCCCATCGTGGCCCTGACCGCGAACGCCGATCCCGAAGACGCCAAACACTACCTCTCCATCGGCATGGCCGCCGTGGTGGAAAAGCCGATCAAGCCTGAACGTTTGCGAATGGCGATGAACGCCGCCCTGTCAGCGGCCCAGGAAGAGGCCGGCCACGCCGACCGGCTCTCTGAAGACGAAGGCGACCGGTCCGCCGCCTGATCTTCAGTCTGGACGGACGTCCAGCGCCTCCTCGTCCTCTTCGTCATAGCCGACCAGCCGCAGCGCCCGCGCCTTCTGGCCGTTGATCTCCGCCCATCGAAGCAGACCCTCCTCCCGACCGTGGGTGATCCAGATTTCCTCGGGCTTCAGTTCGGTGAAGGTCGCCGTCAGCTCTTTCCAGTCGGCATGGTCCGACACGACCAGCGGCAACTCCACGCCCCGCTGGCGTGCGCGCGCCTTCACCCCCATCCAGCCCGAGGCGAAAGCCGTAACTGGATCGGCGAACCGCCGCGCCCATCGATCCTGGATGGCGGATGGCGGGGCGATGGCGACCTCTCCACCCAGCGCATTCTTGGGCAGGTCGCGCGTCGGGGCCAGCGGCCCCAGATCCACGCCTTCGCGCTGATACAAGGCGTTCAGCCGCTCCATCGCGCCGTGGACATAGATGGTGCGGTCCCAGCCCGCCTCGCGCAACAGGCGGATGATCCGTTGCGCCTTGCCCAGCGCATAGGCCCCGACCAGATGCGCCCGCTCGGGAAACTGACCCAGCGACCGCACCAACCGCCCGACCTCCTCCTCGGCCGGGGGATGGCTGAAGACGGGCAGGCCGAACGTCGCCTCGGAGATGAAGACGTGACACGGCACGGGCTCGAAAGGCGCACACGTCGGGTCGCGGCGACGCTTGTAGTCGCCCGAGACCACCATGGTCAGTCCCTTCCACCGCACCTCGACCTGGGCAGACCCCAGGACGTGGCCAGCCGGGACCAGCCGCAAGTCCACGCCGTTGATCGCGGTCGCCTCGCCATAGTCCACCGACTGCGGCTGACCCGTGAAATCGGCGCCATAGCGCTCGGCCATGATCGCGAGGGTTTGGCGCGTGGCGAGAACCGCACCGTGTCCGGCGCGCGCATGGTCTGCGTGGCCATGCGTGATGACGGCCCGATCCACCGGCCGAACCGGGTCGATATAGAAGTCTCCAGGCGGACAATAGAGGCCGGCAGGCGTCGGGTGCAGCAGGTCTTCGGGGCGGATCATGTTGCGGTAACGCTCTCGACGCCGTCAGGTCGCCGCCTCATACAAGATGATCGGAAAATCGGCTCAAAAGGTTTAGCCCGCACGATGCAAGAGAGCTTCCTCACCACCATCCTGCCGCAACTGGCGGCCGGCGCGGCCCATACCGGCGCGCTGGGTTTCTCCTTCGATGGACTGCACGACGGCGAGCCGCGCATTCGCGTGCCATGGCGTGAAGATTTGGTGGGCGATCCTGACAGCGGCGTCTTCGCCGGCGGCCTGGTCACCACCTTGCTCGATCACATCGGCGGCCTGGCGGTCTGGACGGCGCTCGACACCTTCCAGCCCATCGCCACCCTGGACCTGCGGGTCGACTATATGCGGGCGGCGCGGCCCCGTCAGGATTTGCTGGCCCAGGGGCTCTGCTATCGCCTGACGCCGACCATCGCCTTCGTGCGCGCCTGGGCGTTCGAGGACGATCCCTCAGATCCCGTTGCTGCCGCCCAGTCCGCCTATATCCTCAACCAGACCCGTGAGCGTTCGACCGGAGCCGGCGCATGACCGACATCTTGGACCGGATGCCCTATGCCCGTTTCCTGGGCCTTCAGACCCTGGTCAGCGGCGACGAGATCACGGTGATCATGCCGTTCGCAGACAAGCTGATCGGCAATCCCATGCTGCCCGCCCTGCACGGTGGATCGACGGCCGCCCTGCTGGAAATGACCGCCATGGCCCAGGTTGCGATCACCTTCCCCAGCTCTCGCCTTCCGCGCCCGATCAATGTAACGGTCGCCTATCTGCGCACTGGCCGACCTCTAGATGTCTTCGCCCGCGCCCGCATCAGCCGCGCCGGCCGCCGCGTCGCCCATGTTCAGGCCGAGGCTTGGCAGGAAGAACGTGCACAGCCAATCGCGTCCCTGACCGCACACTTCCTCTTGGACAACCAGGGCTAGTCACCGCTGGCCCTAGCGCCGATTCGGCCTGGATCCCCACGGACGCTGAACTTCAACGCCATCCTTATGGCGGCGCTTCAACGCGCGATTGCCGCACTTATGAAGATACCCCTACCAAGCATGGTTAAGACGTGATAACTATAAGCCTCACGTAACCTTATCTGAGGGGCTTTCATGGACCACACCGAAGTCGTCACCAGCGTTGCTGGCGATCTGCATGCTACCGAACTCGCGATTGACGCCGCGATCACCCAGGCGACGACGCTGGTTCAATCCTTCATCGGCGCCCGCGCCGCGCTTTCGCTTTCGCCGGTCAGCGGCACGATTTCCCAGGCCAAGGCCATGGAAACCATCGCCGCCCTGTCGGCCGCGCGCGAGTCCATCGTGGCCTGCCACGCCGAACTTCAAAAAGATCACCGCCGCCTCGGCTACGGCACTTATGCCGCCGGTCCTGTGGGCAAGCCTGATGATTGGCTGGATCCGCAAGAGCAGACCCGTCCGATGGGCCATCTCCGCGTGGCGTGAATTCTTGGTAAGCTTAGCTTGCTGAGATTTCAGTTTGGGCTGACTTAGGTCATTATCGCCCCTGCGCATTCTGCGTGGGGGCGATTTCGCATGGTGAACATGATCTACGCCGTCGTAGGCGCGGTCTTCATGGTTGGCATGGCGCTTTTCGCCTTT
Organism: Brevundimonas sp. TWP1-3; assembly: GCF_049896085.1. Classification (NCBI taxonomy): domain Bacteria; kingdom Pseudomonadati; phylum Pseudomonadota; class Alphaproteobacteria; order Caulobacterales; family Caulobacteraceae; genus Brevundimonas; species Brevundimonas sp. TWP1-3. The sequence continues at coordinate 129,738 of NZ_JAFCTP010000001.1, forward strand.
CTGAAAGGCGAAAAGCCGGAACGGCTTGGCGCGGGAGCCTATCTGTTCGCCTGGTTTGCCACGATCGTCATGCAGGAGAATAGCGGCTTCCGTGGCGTTCCCTTGGGAATGTTCGTGATCGATTTGGCGCTTTTGGCCGCTTTCGTCACGATCGCCTGGAGATATCGTGGATCCTGGCCTGTGTGGGCGAGCGGCCTTCAGTTGATCGTGGTGATGTCCCACATCATGATCCTGACGGGGCAACCCGTGTCGGTAGCGTCGCTGTATACCGTCATGAACTTCACCGGCTATCTGATCATCGGCTGCATCACCATGGGCACCTTCTGGGCATGGCAGGACCGAAAAGCCGCCACAGCCCACCTAGGTAGAAATTCCTAGCCTAGCATCGTATTCTGTGGGCGAATCGATCGTCGGGACGCCATGCCGCTATCGCACGCCAAACTGTGGAAGGCCGTCGATACCTTGGCGCGGCGTGAGGGGCTGACGCCGTCTGGTCTAGCGCGGCGTGCGGGGTTGGACGCCACCAGCTTCAATCCGTCCAAACGCTTTGGTCCCGGCGATCCGCCGCGTCCGCGCTGGCCGTCGACCGAGAGCATGACCTTGATGCTGCAGGCGACCGGCGTGTCGCTTTCCGACTTCGCGGTGCTGGCCGACGATGCCCCGGATAGACCGACGACCGTGCCGCTTCTCGGATTGGCCAAGGCGGGACAGGACGGGTTTTTCGATGATGCGGGCCTGCCGACCGGAGAGGGCTGGGACCAGACCGACCTGCCGCGCGCCAAGGACACCCTATTCAGCCTGAAGATCACGGGCGATTCCATGTCGCCGCTCTATCGCGAGGGCGACCGGGTCATCGTCGATCAGGAGGCGACGCGCGTGCGGCGGGGCGACCGGGTCGTGGCCCGCCTGACGACCGGCGAGACCGTGGCCAAGGAGGTGACCAGCCTGACCAGCCGTACGGTCACCCTCTCCTCCATCAATCCCGACTATCCGCCCCGTGTCGTTTCGCGCCGCGAGATCGAGTGGATGGCGCGCATCCTCTGGGTGAGCCAGTAAGGCGCCAGCAAAAAGCCCCGCCCGGCGAACCGGACGGGGCTTTCGATGGTGATCCGTTCAGACCTAGTTGGCCGTGACGTAGTGGGCGTTCACCCAGCCGCCGCCGGCGATCTGGACCCACTCACCCTGCGAACCGACAGCGGTGAAGGGCTGGCCGGCCGACAGGGTGCCGGCCTGGCGATAGTTTGTGCCGGGACCGCTGCGGATACGCAGGTTTGACGAGGCGCGATATTGCGAACCGTTGGACACCGACGCCGCACGCGCGCGCTGCTGGTTGCAGCCGATGTACGAACCCGCCGCTGCGCCCGCGCCGGCGCCGACGATGGTGCCGGCCGTGCGCTCGTTACGCGCCAGATTGGAACCCACCACGCCGCCGACAACCGCGCCGATCAGGGCGCCTGCACGTTGGCGACCGCCGGGGGCGTCGCAGTTGGTCACGCCATTGGCTTGAGCCTGGGCGGCCATCGGGGCGGCCGTCACCATGGCGGCGAGAGCGGCAGCCGTGGCCAGACCGGTCTTGAAAATCTTGTTCGACATAACTCTTCTCCTGTCAGCGCGTTTGCCGATGACGGGAGAATGCCCGGACGAACCTGAAGGCTCCCGGAGCTTCGCCGTTATTTTCCGTTCATCTTGGTTGCTCGCGCCGTTCGCCGACGCTGGACCAGCCGTCGCGCCGCCTCGATGTCCTGCTCGATCAGATGCTTGCGACGCACGAACTGAAAATCCAGCACCCGCGCCCACAAATAAAGCAGGCGATCGTGGGTCACGAAGACCGTCACAGCCTCGTCGCTTGGCGGCGGCCCCCACGCCTCTGCAAGCTTGCCCAGATGCTGGATCGTCGCGTCATCTGGCATCGGCTCGCATTCAACGATCCAGTCCCAGCTACAAAGCTCGGGCCGACCGGTGATCAGATTGACCGTCGCCGTCAACACCTTGTCCGCTGACCCGGCAGAGACCAGGTCCAGCCACAAGATCCGCGCGGCCTCGTCGATTTCGTAACGCAACGTCGCCTCCCCGGCTACGCGCCCATCCAAACGCGTCCAGGTTAACAATCCTGACCAAAATCAAGGTTACGCGAGTTCGCCGTTCGCCCCTGCCTCGATCAGCGCGATGGTCTGCGCCAGGCCATAGATGGCCGCGAACGAGCCGAAGCGCGGTCCCTGGCTGGCGCCCAGCAGCACCTCGTACAGCGCCCCGAACCAAGCTCGCAGCGGCTCGAACTCATGCGCCTTGCCCACGGCATAGACCTCGCTCTGGATCAGCTCGCCGTCAGTGGTGTCCGCCGGCAGGGCCTTCAGCCTTTCCGCCAGGTCCAGCAGCGCCGCCTTCTCCTTGTCGTCCGGCAAGCGATACGACTTCGAGGGCTTCACGAAGTCCTCGTAATAGTTCAGCGCCGACCCCATCAGCCGGTCCAGCAGCGGCTCATTCTCAGGCGTCGCCTCGGGCAGATATTTGGCGAAATAGGCCCACAGCTGCTCCTTGGTCGAGGCGTTGGCCACCCCCACCAGGTTCAGCAGCAGGGCGAAGGAAACCGGCGACGTATGAGTCGGCGGATCGCCCGCATGGATCGACCAGACGGCGTTGTCGATCCGCTTGGCCGACTCCTGCGTCTTGTAGCTTTCGATGAAGGCCAGATAGTCGTCGATGGCGCGTGGGATGACGTTGAAGTGCAGGCTCTTGGCCGACTTCGGAGACTGGAACATGTACCAGCTCAGGCTCTCCGGCGTGCCGTAGCGCAGCCATTCGTCCATCGTCAGGCCATTGCCCTTGGACTTGGAGATCTTCTTGCCCTCGATGTCGAGGAAGAGCTCGTAGTTGAAGCCTTCCGGCGGCGTGCCGCCCAAGGCGCGGCACAGCTTCGACGACTCGCGCACGCTCTCGATCAGGTCCTTGCCCGACATCTCGTAATCGACGTCCAGCGCGACCCAGCGCATGGCCCAGTCGGGCTTCCATTGCAGCTTCACATGGCCGCCGGTGACCGGAACCTCGGTGCGGTTGCCAGGTTCGCCGGCCGGATCCTCGAAAGTGATCGTTCCCTTCTCGACGTCGCGCGCCAGGGTCGGGACCTGCAGCACATGGCCGGTGATCGGACTAACCGGCAGGAAGGGCGAATAGGTGGCGCGCCGCTCCTCGCCCAGGGTCGGCAGCATGATGGCCATGACCGCATCGAACCGTTCCAGCAGCGTCAGCAGCGTCCCGTCGAACCGGCCGGACTTATAGGTCTCGGTCGAGCTCATGAACTCGTAGTCGAAGCCGAACGAATCCAGGAAGGCCTGTAGCCGCGCATTGTTGTGCGCCCCGAAACTGTCGTGCGTGCCGAATGGATCGCGCACGCGCGTCAGCGACAGGTGCAGGTCTTCGCGCAGCATTTCCGGGTTCGGGATGCCCTCGGGCACCTTGCGCAGCCCGTCCATATCGTCGCTGAAGGCGATCAGGCGCGTCGGCCAGTGGTCCCCGGTGAGGGCGCGGAAGGCGTTGCGCACCATGGTCGTGCGCGCCACCTCGCCGAAGGTGCCCATGTGGGGCAGGCCCGAGGGGCCATAACCGGTTTCAAGGATCACAGGCCGTTGCAGCGCCGGGAAGGTCGCCAGCGCCTCGTCCGCTTTGCCCGCGTCGATCAGCAGTTTCGCCGCGTCCCGCTCGGCGTCGGTCAGACGCTTCTTCAGCACATGGGCCAGCAGATTGCGGGCTTGTTCGAACGGCCAGGACTTGGCCTCGCGGGCGAGGGTTTCGAGGTTCTGCAACATGTCGGCGGTTTGCAGTCTGCATACCGCCCGGTCAACCGCTTAGCCGTCGCGATCAACCCTTGGCGGCGATCACGATCACCTCCACCAGATACTCCGGAGACGCCAGCCGGCTCTCGCCCGTGGCGCGGGCGGGCGGATTGGCGGTGTCCACCCAGGCGTCCCAGACGCTGTTCATCGCGTCGAAATCGCCGATGTCCGCCAGCCAGATCTGGGCCATCAGGATCTTGGACTTGTCGCTGCCGGCCTCGGCCAGCAAGGCCTCGACCTCGGCCAGAGCCGTCTTCGTCTGGGCGATGACGTCGTCGCCCGGCTCTCCGACCTGGCCGGCCAGATAGATGGTGTCGCCGTGGATGACGGCTTCGCTCATGCGGGCGCCGGGCTGGATGCGGGTGATCATGGCGGGTTCCTGTGGAGATGCTGTCGCATCTATCGCCGCCCGCCCCTCGCCTGTCGAGCGCTTAGCGGCGGCTGAACCGGGCGACCGTCAGACCGACGACCAGAGCGCCCGCCCCGACGATCAGGGCGTCCTCGATCAGTCCGCTGCGGGTCTGGCCGATGCGAGCCATGGCCTTCTTGCGACCGGCCAGGGTCAGATAGGCCAGCGGCACGGCGGTGGCGACGGCGACGCCGGCGCCCAGCTTTTCCTTGCCGCGCGGCGCCAGGGCCGATCCCGCGATGCCGGCGCTCATCACCCGCGCCAACAGGCCCAGAAAGACCGTGCGGTCGGGCGCCGACTTCATCTTGTCGCCGAACAGTTCGCCCACGCCCATCAACAGCGCCCCGAACTTGAACAGCGGCTGGTTCAACAGGAAGACCCGCCCCGGCGTCGGCTTGTGCGCCAACTCGGCCGCCGCGATGGCCGCCATCGGGGTCATGGAACGGGCGCTGGCGACGGCGCCGATGAGAGCGGAGGGCAACAGTTCGGTGATCTTCATGCCGTTTGAACACCGCACGACGGCGAGGGTTCAGCCGCGCGCCGCCAGAACGTTTCGGATCGCCAGGCTGGAGTGGATGCGTGACACGCCCGGCAGGCGCGACAGCACGTCCTTGTGGATCACCTCATAGGCCGCGATGTCGGGGGCCACGGCCCGCACGATATAGTCGGCCTCGCCCGCCATCAGATAGCAGTCGCGGATTTCGGGATGGTTGCGCACCGCCGCCTCGAACCGGCGCATATGGTCGTCGGTCTGCTTTTCCAGCGTGATCTCGACATAGGCCACCACCCCGTCGTCGGCGTCATTGGCGAGGACGGCGGCATAGCCCCGGATCACGCCGCGTTCCTCAAGCCGTCGCACCCGGCGCAGGCACGCCGACGGCGACAGGCCGACCGCTGTGGCCAGGTCTGCATTGCTCACACGGCCATCAGCGCGAAGCCGTTGAAGAATGCGCTGGTCGATGGGATCAAGCAGGGGCACAAGTTTCCGCCTTTCGACCGCAGATTATTGCGTCACATATCTACCAGCCGCAGATCATTGCGCAAACAGGCAGGATCATCGAACGATGCGAGGGTAACTTCGCCGACAATCAACACGGTTCGGAAGCGTCACATGCAGGTTCTGGTTCTGGGTTCCGGCGTCATCGGCGTCACCACCGCCTGGTATCTCAATCAGGCCGGACATGAGGTGACGGTGGTCGATCGCCAGGCGGGTCCGGCCCTAGAAACCAGCTTCGCCAACGCAGCCCAGATTTCCCCCGGTTATTCCGCGCCCTGGGCCGCGCCATCGATCCCGGTTAAGGCGATGAAATGGCTGCTGATGCGCCACGCCCCGCTGATCGTTCGACCCAGGCTGGACATGGCCATGGTGCGCTGGACGCTGGCCATGCTGCGCAACTGCACCCACGACCGCTATGCGCTGAACAAGAGCCGCATGGTGCGTCTGGCCGAATACAGCCGCGACCAGCTGGACCTGCTGCGGCGGGACACCGGCATCGCCTATGACGGCCGCCAGCAGGGCACGCTGCAGCTGTTCCGCACCGAAAAACAGCTGGCTGACGTGCACAAGGATGTGGACGTGCTGAAGGCGGCCGGCGTCCCGTGCGAGGTGCTGGACCGCGCCGGATGCATCGCCGCCGAACCGGGCCTGGCCGCCTCCGATGTCGATTTCGTCGGGGGGCTGCGCCTACCGCATGACGAGACCGGCGACTGTTTCCTGTTCACCAACGCCCTGGCGAAGCTGGCGGCGGGGCGGGGCGTGGTCTTCCATCACGAGACCGAAATCCACGCTATCACGACCACGGACGGCCGCGCGACCGGCGCCCTGACCAGCAAGGGGGCGATGTCCGCCGATCTGGTCGTGCTGGCGCTGGGCTCCTATTCGCCGATGATGGCCAAGCCCCTGGGCCTGGATTTGCCGGTCTATCCGGTGAAAGGCTATTCGATCACGGCCCGAATCCTGGACGCCGACCGCGCGCCGGTCTCCACCGTCATGGACGAAAGCTACAAGGTGGCGATCACTCGCCTGGGCGACCGCATTCGCGTGGGCGGCATGGCGGAACTGTCGGGCTACAACAACACCCTGCCGGCCCTGCGCCGCGAAACCCTGGCCCATTCTGTCGGCAGCCTGTTCCCCGGCGGTGGCGATCTGGCGGGCGCCAGCTACTGGTCCGGCCTGCGTCCGATGACGCCGGACGGCACGCCCGTCATCGGCGCGACCAAGATCCCAGGCCTTTATCTGAACACCGGCCACGGCACCTTGGGTTGGACCATGTCGTGCGGCTCGGCCCGCGTGCTGGCCGACATGATTGACGGCCGGTCGCCCGAGATCGAGACGCGCGACCTGTCCCTGAACCGCTACGGCGCCTGGGCGGGGGCGTTTGCGCCCGGCTACAACTGACATCAGACGCTGACCGGCGATTTTTACCGTCTAAACTGTCTAATTCGTCTGATCTCTGGGCGTCGGCGCCCTGAGGCGCGGACCAGAATTCACCGTCTAGAGTGTCTAATTCGTCTAATCTCCCGGTGTGGTCGCCGTGAGACGCAGGCGGGAATTGGCCGTGTGGGTTGCCTGAACTTAAGCTGTCAAAGATCGGCGATCATTCTAACGCATGGATAGGGCGCGTTAGGGTAGAAGCCGTTCGGGCGACAAATCCTTTTGGAAATCAAGGACCGGCTCGAGCGAAATGCGCTGGCAGCGCGTTCTCAGCCCATCTCGCCTGACAGGGCGAACGGAAGTTAGTCAGGAAGCGTCCGGATATTTCCGCCGCATTATGCGGATGCGCGCAGCGCGCACTGACGGTGTGAATGTAATCCCGGCAGAGATGAGGGACGCGACGACCGCAACGGCGCCAGCGATAATCAGATCGCGAGATATGGCGATCGCCAAACCAAACCCGAACACAGCGGGGAGCGCGGCTGCCGAGACGATGAGACGGTCGCGAGTGATCATCCAAGCATTTTGTTCTGCGTCGATGAACAAGTTCATAAGGCTCAGCTCCGCGTTTCATCCACCTTACCTCGTGGCGCGGTCCGCCCGACGCTCGTATAGAGCGCGCGATGAAGACCGCCGATTTCGATTTCGACCTGCCTGAAGACCGGATTGCGCTGCGTCCGGCCGATCCGCGGGACTCTGCGCGACTGCTGGTCGTGAAGGGCGGCGCGCTGGAGGATCGGGTCATCCGCGACCTGCCGGACTTCCTGCGACCCGGCGACGCCCTGGTGTTCAACGACACACGTGTCATCCCCGCCCGTCTGTCGGGCGTGCGCCAGCGTGTCGGGGCGGAGGGTGAAACCCTGACGGTGGAGGTCGAGGCGACGCTGCACCACCGTGACGCGCCCGACGTCTGGTCCGCCTTCATGAAGCCGGGCAAGCGCATCAAGCCGGGCGACCGGATACGCTTCGGAAACGAGAGCGACGCCGCCTGCGATCTGGGCCGCCTCGATGCGACGGTGACGGCCAAGGGCGACGACGGTCTGATCACCCTGACGTTCGACCTGTCCGGCCCGGCGCTGGATGACGCCATTCGCGACGTGGGGGTCATGCCCCTGCCGCCCTATATCGCCGCCAAACGGCCCGAGGACGACCGCGACCGTTCGGACTATCAGACCGTCTTCGCCGAGCATGACGGGTCGGTCGCGGCCCCCACCGCCGGCCTGCATTTCACCCCGGCCCTGCTCGACGCCATCCGCGCCAAGGGCGTCTCGACCCACGCCGTGACGCTGCATGTCGGCGCCGGCACCTTCCTGCCGGTCAAGGCCGACGACCTGGCCGATCACAAGATGCACAGCGAATGGGGCGAGGTTTCACCTGAGACCGCCGCCGCCCTGAACGCCGTCCACGCGAACGGCGGCCGCATCGTCTGCGTCGGCACCACCAGCTTGCGTCTGCTGGAAAGCGCCACGGCCGAGGACGGCGAGATCCGGCCCTTCCACGGCGACACGGCCATCTTCATCACGCCGGGCTATCGGTTCCGCGCGGTCGATGTGCTGATGACCAACTTCCACCTGCCGAAGTCGACGCTGTTCATGCTGGTCAGCGCCTTTGCGGGCAGCGCGACGATGAAGGCGGCCTACGCCCACGCCATCGCCGACGGCTATCGATTCTATTCCTACGGCGACGGATCTCTGCTTTTCCGCGACTGATCGGGGGTCAGGGCCAAAGACGTCCCGACCGCCAGGCCTCGCCGTCGCGCTCGAACCTTAGCCGATCGTGCAGGCGGAAGGGGCGATCGCGCCAGAACTCGACCGATCGCGGTACGATCCGCCAGCCGGTCCAGTGCGCGGGACGGGGCACGTCCTGGCCGTCGAACCGCGCGGTTTCGCGCCCCACGGCCTCTTCCAGCACCGTGCGGTCCAAGAGGGGCCGAGACTGGTCCGAGGCCCAGGCGCCGATCCGGCTTTCGCGGGCGCGGCTGGCGAAATAGGCGTCGGCTTCAGCGACCGACACCGGCTCGACCGCGCCGCGCACCCGCACCTGACGCCGCAGCGATTTCCAGTGGAAGGTCAGGGCGGCGGCGGCGCAGGCCGCCAGTTCCACGCCCTTGGCGCTCTCGCTGTTGGAATAGAAGGTGAAGCCGCGCGCATCGACGTCCTTCAGCAGCACGATCCGCGCATCCGGCAGGCCATCCGCATCGACGGTGGACAGGGTCATGGCGTTGGCGTCGTTCGGCTCGTGCGCCCGTGCGTCTGCCAGCCACTCGACGAACAGCCCGATGGGTTCGGCGCGCGAGAAGATGGTCTCGTCGCCATTGGCGGCCAGGGCGGCGGCATAGTCGCGGGCGTATTCCTCACGCGACGGGCTGGGCGGGATCACGGATGCGGTCATGTTGGTGATCTAATCCCTGTGAGCGGTTCTGGAAATGATCGAGGTCAAAACGGCCGTTTGCGCAGCACGGTTAACCGCCCATTGACCCTGATGGGCGAACGGTGACGGCATGAGCGCGCATGGTCACCCCTCCGATGTTTCCGGCGTCCGCGAGGCCCTTTCGATGCTGGGTCTCAGCGGCGATGTCGACGCCGCCGCGCTGAAGACCGCCTTCCGCGCCGCGGTCAAGGCGGCGCGCCCCGACCAGACCGGAGGCGACGCCGAGCGGTTCCGGCGCGTGATCGCCGCCTATCGCCTGATCCAGGCGCATCAGCCCGCACGCCCTGCCCTGTCCGCTCCCAAGCTGCGTCCCGCGCCTGCGCCCGTGTTAGTGCTCAGTCCGATGCAGGCCATCGCCGGGGCGCGCGTGGACCTGCGGCTGGGCGCGCGGACGGTGCGGGTCACGGCGCCGGCGGGCCTGCGAAGCGGCGATCATTTGCGGCTGCGTCGCGGCGCGGCGGACGGCGGCGACCTGTATCTGTCGGTTCTGATCCGACCCGAGGACGGGTTGTCGGTCGTCGGCGACGACATCTTCATGACCTGGCCCACGGAACAGCGCCTGATGGCCGACGGCGGCCGGGTCGAGATCGAGACCCACGCGGGCACACGCTCGGCCTGGATCACGGCGGACATGGCCGCGCCGGTGCGGGTTCGCCTGAAAGGCCTGGGTCTGCCGGCGCGCGGATCGCGCGAGGCCGGGCATCTGTTCGTGACGTTGACGCCGTCGTCGGACGTGCCGTCGGCGGCGGAAGACCTGCTGTTGCGGTTCACGCGGGTCTGGACGCAGGAGCGTCTGGCGGCCTAAGTCGGCGCATGTCGCACAATACCTTCGGCCATCTGTTTCGCGTGACCACCTGGGGCGAGAGCCACGGGCCGGCCATCGGCTGCGTCGTGGACGGATGCCCGCCGATGATCCCGCTGACCGAGGCGGACATCCAGCCGTGGCTGGACCAGCGCAAGCCCGGCGGAAGCCGCTTCGTGACCCAGCGCAAGGAAAGCGACACGGCGCGCATCCTGTCGGGCGTCTTCGACGACGGCGACGGCCCGGTCACCACCGGCACGCCGATCTCGATCATGATCGAGAACGAGGACCAGCGGTCCAAGGACTATGGCGAGATCGCCCGCGCCTATCGGCCGGGCCACGCCGACTATGCCTATCAAGCCAAATACGGCGTGCGCGACCACCGGGGCGGCGGCCGATCCTCGGCGCGCGAGACCGCCAGTCGCGTCGCGGCCGGCGCCGTGGCGCGCAAGGTGTTGGGCGAAGGCGTCAGGATTCGTGCAGGCGTGGTGCAGATCGGACCCCACCGGATCGCACCCGATCAGGTCGATTTCGACGCCGTATCCGGCAATCCGCTGTTCGCCGCCTCGGCCGAGGTCGTGCCTGCGTGGGAGGCCTATCTGGACGGCATTCGCAAGGCCGGGTCGTCGGTCGGCGCCGTGGTCGCTTTGGAGGTCACGGGCGTTCCGGCCGGTTGGGGCGCGCCGATCTATGGCAAGCTGGATTCCGAACTGGCGGCGGCCCTGATGTCGATCAACGCCGCCAAGGGGGTGGAGATCGGCGCGGGCTTCGAGGCGGCCGAACTGACGGGCGAAGAGAACGCCGACGAGATGCGGCTGGACCTAAACAAGCAGCCGGTCTTCCTGTCGAACAAGGCGGGCGGCGTGCTGGGCGGGATTTCGACGGGGCAGCCGGTGACGGCGCGCGTGGCGTTTAAACCGACATCCTCGATCCTGACCCTGCGTCAGACGGTTACGCGCGACGGTGAGGAAACGGACCTGCGCACCAAGGGTCGCCATGACCCCTGCGTCGCGCTGCGGGCCGTGCCGGTGGTCGAGGCCATGGCCGCCTGCGTCCTGGCCGATGCCTTCCTGAGGCACCGCGCCCAAGTCGGCTGACGGCTTATCGCCTCGGTCTGCGCGCCGAGATGATGGATTGAAGGCTTTGCGGGTGACCGGCTTGCGGTCTGGGCGGCGGTTCGACCGCGCGCTCCTCCTGCCGCATCAGGGCGACGAGGCCCGACAATCCCGTCGTCATCACGATCATCGCCGACTCCTGCAACTGCGAACCGTTTGCAGGTTTGCGCATGTTCGGGCGTCGTGCAAGAGGGATCGGTCGGTGGCGTCGAACTGAGGAGATCAACCGTGCGTGAAGACGGAAAGCTGGACTATCTCGAACTGCCCGCCGCAGACCTGCCCGCGACCAAGGAATTCTACAGCCAGGCGTTCGGCTGGACCTTCGTGGACTACGGCCCCACCTATGCGGCCTTCGATCAGGGGCTGGACGGCGGGTTCGACGCCGATCAGGCCGAGCGGACCCAGACGCCCCTGCCCGTTCTGTACGCCCATGACCTGGAAGCCATGCTGGCCAAGGTCGAGGCGGCCGGCGGTCGCATCCTGAAGCCGATCTACGCCTTCCCCGGCGGTCGCCGGTTCCATTTCGCCGATCCGGCCGGAACCGAAATGGCGGTCTGGTCCGAGGGCTGACGGCTTAGCGGGCGTCGATGGACTGGCCGATCCGTTCGGCCAGATCCCGGTCGGCGCCGGTGATGCTGGTGATCCAGACGTGGATTTCCTTGGGGACGGTCGGTCGCTGGAACAGATGCTCCATCGCCAGGCGCCGTCCGCCTTCCGTCACCACCACCGAGGCGCGGCCGCCGGCGCGCACCATCTCGCCGTCATAGATCGGAAACTGCGACGACGGCCCGGCGTATATCATCAGCAAGGTCTGATCGCTGCGCTGAACCCGGTAGATGCTGGCGTCGGCGCCCGCGCGTGCAGGCGTAATCGTCAGTCCGGCAGGCAATTCGATCCTCAACGGCAGGGCCGCGATGGCGGCGGCGCCGAGCGCGGCCGGCGCAGGGACAGCAGGGGCTGATGTCGTCGGCGTTGCGGCGGTGGCAGCGGGCTGGACTTGAGGCGCACCGCCGATAGGCGGCAATGCCGAAGGCGCAGGGCGCGGCGCAGCCGGGGACGCGCGCGGCGTTTGAGATCCGCCGCCGATCGGGGGCAGCGTCGATGTCGAGGGCGCCGGACGCGGCGTGGAAGCCGGCGTTTGAACAGGCCGAATCGCAGTCGACGGCGCAGGCCGAGGGGATGCGGTCGCGGCGGTCGGGCTTTGCGGTGTGGCGGGTTGTGTCGCTGTCGGCGCGCGCGCCGGGACCTGCGCCGGCGCCGCATTGGCTGACGATGGCGGCGTGACGGCCGAAGGGGGCGCGCTGTTCAGATCGCGCGTCAGGTCCGACGTGGCGCGCCGCGGAGGCGTGGTCGCCTGTCCAGAAATCAGAAGGGCGGCGGCGAGGGCGATCATGGGCATGGCCGGACAATCGCGCGCCAACGCACCGACCGCAAGCGCGACCTCACGCCTTGGGCAACAGAGCCCAGAAGGTGGCCCCCTCGCCCGGCGCGGAGATCACGCCGATGGACCCGCCCTGCAACTCCACCAGACGCTTGGCCAGCGCCAGGCCCACGCCGTGACCCTCTACCGTCGAACGTTCCAGCCCCAAGCGGTTGAAGGGTTCGAACAGCTGGGCCTGCTTCTGCACGGACAGCCCGGGGCCGAAGTCGATGACCTCGATCCGCACATGATCGTCCTCACGCAGCGCCCGAAGAATGACGCGGCCGCCCGAACTGCCATATTTCAGGGCGTTGATCATCAGATTGGTCAGCACCTGCGCCAGACGCTGGGAGTCGGCGATGGCGATCAGGCCGTCGCCTTCGCACACCACTTCGATGGCGACCTTGTCGGCGTCGGGTCGCAGCAGGCAGGTGCGGCGCACATCCTCCAGCAATCCCGGAATGTCGGTCGGACGCAGTTCCACCCTGACGGCCCCGGATTCGGCCCGCGCCACGTCCAGCAGGTCATGAGCCAGGGTTTCGACCTGACGGGCTGTCGAGACCAGCATTTCCGACATTTCGGCCTGCTGGGCCGTGATCGGGCCTAGTTGGCCCTGACGCCAAAGATCGCCTATGCCGATGATGCCGGCGACCGGGCTCTTGATTTCGTGGGCGACATTGGCGAGCAGGCGAGACTTGGCTTCGGACGCTTTCTCGGCGCGTTCACGCCCGAGACGCGCGCGTTCGGCCAGCAAGTCGCGCTCTTCCAGAAGCGACGCCACGAGCAAGACCGGCATATAACCGATCAGGACCAGCATCTGGGCCATCATAACCTGTTCGGGAAGCGATCCCTGGTTATAGGGGCCGTGGCCGATCATCGCCCCGCCTACCAACAAAAAACTGACGACGACGAGGGTGAAGGCGATGCCCGCCACGCCCAACCGCACGGCAATGCCCAGCAGCAGGGGCAGCAACACGAACCCCATGGGAACGTTTCCCGCGAAAGCGACGTAGTAAAAAATGGGAACCAACCCCAACAGGATGACGGCCTCGGTCATCTTCGCCGGTCGAAAAAGTTTCTTGAGCGTGCTGCGCGTCAGCGACAGCCCCATGGAGCCGAGGACGGCGATGCCGAGAGCATGGCCGAACCACCAGGTCTGGAACCCCTGCCAGATCTCCCCCTGTCCCATCTGATTCAGGATGACCAAACTGGCCAGGGCCGCCGGGATCGGCGCCAGGACGGCGGCGAAGAACAGGAAGTTGACGGCGCCGTTCAGGCTGGACAGGTTCAACGTCGGCGAGAACCGCCGCGCCAGCAGGACCGCAGCCACGATCTCGATCATGTTGACGATGGTGAAGGCCAGCGCCAAAGCCGGCTTGTTGCCGGCGATGATCTCTCCGATCAGGATGCTGACGGTCAGGACCACCGCAAACGTCATGTCGCTGCGGCGACCACGGCTGGTCCGCAACCATACGACCACCGCGACGCCGCTGGCGCCCCATAGCCCCGCGACCAGCCCTGCCGACCGGCCATAGGCGATGGCCAGGGCGACGAGGATCGCGACGGCTACACCCGTCAGTACAGGAGCCAGAGGCTGAAACGGATGAACGCTGTCGGTCAGATCACCCGGTTGTTGGACAACCTCTGGCGACGTCGTCAAAGACGACACCGATGGGTCGTTACTGTTGAGCGCGCGGCTCAGGATCATGGAACCGTCCCGACCAAATAGAGGCGGGGTAAAAAACCACAGGGTTCCTAATATCCCCTGAAGTCAGAAATTCAATCTTTGATTGAACAACCTAACCGCTTCGGCTGCGCCTTCGCGGTAACCCCAGACGCCGTTGCTGACGGCGACGAAGTCCGCACCCGCACGGGCCAGGTCGGCGGCATTGTCGACGGTGACTCCGCCGATGGCGACGCAGGGGGTCTCGACCGTTTCCTGCCAGACCGTCAAAATCTCCAGCCCCGGACGATGGACGGTCTCTTTCGTGTCCGTGGGATAGAAGGCGCCGAAGGCGACGTAGTCCGCCCCACCCTCGGCCGCGTCCCAGGCCAGGTCGCGGTCGTCGTGGCAAGTGACGCCGATCATGGCGTCCGGCCCCAGAATGCGGCGGGCCTCGGCCAGCGAGCCGTCCGCCTGACCGATATGGACGCCGTCACACCCTGTTTCCCGCGCCAGGTCGGGCCGGTCGTTCAGCAGCACGGCCACGTCGTGACGACGCGCGACGGGGGCCAGCGCCGCGACCGCCGCACGGATCGTCGCATCGTCGGCTGGCTTCAACCGGATCTGCAAGGCCGCGACATCGCCGGCCGCCAGCGCCTGATCCAGCGTTTCGGCAAAGGCGCCCAAGTCTGCAATCGCAGGAGGCGTGATCAGATACAGCCGGCAAGGCGGGCGGGCGGGGGCGGTGGGTGTTCGGGCCATACTCGTCCTTCCCTCCCCCGCGACGATCCGTCAACGTTCGAGCTATGCGAACGACTTGCAATCGCCTTAACCCGTGCTATAGCGAACCATTCTCAGTCGATGGAACGTGTAGCGCCTCGTGTACGTCTGCAACTGTAACGGTCTTCGCCAGCGTGATGTCGCCCAGGCCATCGAGGCCGGGGCCTGCCGTCCGCGCGACATCTTCGCGCGCAACCAGTGCCAGGCCCAGTGCGCCAAATGCGTCTGCGAGATGCGCCAGATGATTCAGGACAGCCGCGAAGCGTTCGCACTCGCAGCCGAATAGTCCTCACCGCGTATCGCGGCCGAAAATCACTCGCACTATCAATGTAGTGATAAAAACTCGCAAATAAACAACGCGCGTTTTACTGTGGTATTGCCTCGCTAGACAGACGGCGAATGCGCCGTGGCGAGACCAAGGACCATGGCCATGAAGGGCGACCCCGCAATCCTGCGCACGCTGAACGCAGTGCTCACCAATGAACTGACGGCCGTGAACCAGTATTTCCTGCATGCGCGCATGTTCGAAAGCTGGGGCCTGTCGCACCTCGGCAACGTGATCTACGAAGAATCGATCGGCGAGATGAAGCACGCCGACATGCTGATCAAACGCATTCTCTTCCTCGACGGGCTGCCGAACCTGCAGGATCTGCACAAGCTGAAGGTCGGCGAGGATCCGATCGAATGCCTGGGCGCCGATCTTCAGCTGGAACTCGACAGTCGCGCCACCACCGCCGCCGCCGTGACCCAGTGCGAGGAAACCCGCGACTACGTCAGCCGCGACCTGCTGATGAAGATCCTGGCGGATACCGAGGAGCACATCGACTTCCTGGAAAACCAGCACAAGCTGATCGAACTGATGGGCGCGCAGAACTATCTGCAGTCGGCCATGAAAGAGATCGTCACCGACAGCGCCGCGACTGGCAACTAAGCTCAGACCTCTGACGGAACTCTGGTCCGCTCTGGTCATTAGCCTTTCAGGGCCAAGCTGGAGCGGACCATGACCGATATCGACGAAGCGATCGACGACGTGCGCGACGCCGCCAAGGATTTGCTGAACAGCGAGGGCCGCAGCACTGGACATGTCCTTGCCGGCATCGCTCTGACCGTCGGATTCGCCCTTTTGGCGCACGGCATCGCCTCGGGAGCCATGAAGCCCAAGCGCAATCTGAAACAGGCCCGCAACAAGGATCTGCCGATCACCGAAAAGCCGCGGGGCGCGTTCAGCCTGATCCTGCCCGCCGTGTTTTCGGCCACCACCCTGTCTGCCGTTAGAGTGTGGAACGCCCCGCCACAGCGCGAGCGCACCACGGCCATGGGCCTCTGGGTCGCGGCCCAGACGGTCAACGCCGTCTGGCTGGGCCTGCGCCCGTCGTCGATGGCGCGTCAGGTGATCGCCGCCATGTCGTCCGCCGGTCTGGCCGCCGCCTTCGCGCATGAGGCCCGCAAGCTGAACGAGGGCGCAGGCAAGATGGCCTCTCCGACCGGATCGGGCGTGCGGCTCGGCAACTTCCTGCATCGCAAGGCGGACGAGGCGTCGCGAGAGCGCACCCTGCATTAGGGCCGCCTTGCCCTTTCTCGGGGCTTCCTCTAGGGATCGCGCCCTATTCGCCTCGCCCCGAACGGCGCGAGAGCGCAACCCTATTCCCGATGTGACCCCATGAAGATCAACGGCAACACCATCAAGCCCGGCATGGTCCTGCAAGTGAACAACGGCCTGTGGGTCGTCACCAAGGCCAGCCACGTCAAGCCCGGCAAGGGCGGCGCCTTCGCCAACGTCGAGGCCAAGAACCTGGAGACCGGCAACAAGCTGAACGAGCGCTTCCGGTCGGAAGACAAGGTCGAGCGAGTGACGCTGGAGCAGAAGGACTTCTCCTACCTGTTCGACAACGGCGACAGCCTGGTCTTCATGGACGACGGCACCTACGAGCAGATCGAACTGCAAAAGGACTGGGTCGGCGAGGACCGCATTCCCTATCTGCAAGAGGGCATGAAGGTCGTCATCGAGATGCACGAAGAGCGTCCGATCGGCCTGTCGCTGCCGGATCAGGTCGTGTTGGAAGTCGCCGAGACCGAGCCGACCGTTAAGGGTCAGACGGCATCGTCCTCCTACAAGCCCGCCATGGCGTCGAACGGCGTGCGCATCATGATCCCGCCCTATATGTCGGCCGGAGAGCGCATCGTCGTGGATACCGCGACCGGCGAATACGTCCGCCGCGCGGACTGATACCGACGACCGGCCTCATTCGAGGCCGTCCCTTTCTTGAACTTCTCCGCATCTCCGGGCCAACCAGCGCCTTTTCAGGACATGCGGACCAGGAGATCCGCCGATGGCCCTCGCTTCCGCCCTGCTCCAAGTCATGCTCGACGCGGTGCGCAAGACCGCCCGCCCCATGCTGCGCGACTTCGGCGAGGTCTCCCAGTTGCAGGTCTCGCGCAAGGGCCCCGGCGACTTCGTCACGGCCGCCGACCTGAAGGCCGAGGACACCCTTTACGAACTGCTGATGAAGGCTCGACCCGGCTACGGCTTCCTGGGCGAAGAGCGCGGCATGATGGAGGGGACGGACAAGTCCCACACCTGGATCGTCGATCCGATCGACGGCACCACCAACTTCATGCACGCCATGCCCCACTTCGCCATCACGGTGGGCCTGGAGCGGCGCGCGCCGGACGGTTCGTCCGAGATCGTCGCCGGCGTGACCTACAACCCCGTCATGAACGAGCTGTTCTGGGCCGAAAAGGGCAAGGGCTGCTATCTGAACGATCACCGCATCCGCGTCGCCGGTCGTCGCGACCTGTCGGAAAGCCTGGTCGCCACCGGCCTGCCCTTCATCGGTAAGTCGGGCCACGCCCAGGCCATCAAGGACATCCACGCCGTCGGCCAGCGGGTCGCCGGCATGCGCCGTCTGGGCTCGGCTGCGCTGGACTTTGCCTGGGTCGCGGCCGGTCGGTATGACGCCTTCTATGAGCGTAACCTGAAGCCCTGGGACGTGGCGGCAGGCATCCTGTTCGTCACCGAGGCCGGCGGCCGGGTCACGACCATCGAGAACGACGGCGATCCCAAGACGGGCGTGTCCGTCCTGGCGACCAACAGCGAACTGCATCCGCAGCTGCGCAAGGTGCTGCAGGCGTCCTGAAACCGCATAGCCGCCTCTCCCTCCCCGACCGGGGAGGGGCGTCGCGAAGCGACGGGGTGAGGACGGCAAGGCCAGGGCGCACGGACTGAGACGATCAGGTCTGTGGGGCGTCGCCCGGCCCGGCCCACCCGGCTGCGCTTCGCTTCGCCCCCCTCCCCCGCAGGGGGAGGGAGAGACGCCGTCGTCATTCGCTTGTCGCGCGGCGACCCTACCCATCGGGCATGATCCGCGCCATCGTCACCGCCGTCGCCCTCCTTGTCGGAACGCCCGCCTTGGCTCAGCCCCTGATCATCGCCCACCGCGGCGCGTCCGGCGAACGGCCGGAGCACACGCGCGCGGCCTATGAACTGGCGGTCGAACAGGGCGCGGACGTGATCGAACCGGATCTGGTGCTGACCAGGGACGGCGTCTTCGTGGATCGGCACGAGAACGAGATCGGCGGCACGACCGACGTCGCCGGCCGACCCGAGTTCGCAGACCGCAAGACGACCAAGACCATCGACGGCGTCCAGACCACCGGCTGGTTCACCGAAGACTTCACCCTGGCCGAGCTGAAGACGCTGCGGGCCAAGGAGCGGTTGCCCGCGTTTCGACCGGGCAGCGCCGCCTATGACGGGGGCGAGCCGATCCTGACCTTTGAGGAGGTGGTCGCCATCGCCCGCGCGGCCTCTGCCCGCACGGGACGGACCATCGCCGTGGCGCCGGAGATGAAGCACCCGACCTATTTCGCCGGGATCGGCCTGCCGATGGAGGACGCCTTCGTCGCCGAGCTGGAACGGCTGGGCCTGACGGGCGCGGACGCACCCGTAATCATCCAGTGTTTCGAGGTCGGGCCGCTGGAGCGGCTGGCGGCTCGCATCGACGCCCCTCTGGCCCAGTTGGTCGCCGGCGTGGGTGGACCGGCGGACCGACCGGACATGACCTATGCCCAGATGATCACGCCCGAAGGCCTGCAGGCCATGGCCGCCTATGCCGCATGGGTCGCGCCGGAGATGACCCTGGTCCTGCCGCGCGACGCCGAGGGCCGCACGACCGCGCCCAGCGCCCTGGTCGATGACGCTCATGCAGCGGGGCTGAAAGTGGTCGTCTGGACGCTGCGAGCCGAGAACGCCTTCCTGCCGGCCGAACGGCGGCGGGGCGAAGGCCTGGCCGAGCATGGCGACATGCCAGGCTATGCCGCTGCCTTCGCCGAAGCGGGGGTGGACGCGATCTTCAGCGACTTCCCGGCGCTCGCGCGCGCGGGCCTTTAGCCCAAGTGCAGGCTTAGCCCGCCCGAAACTGCAGTTCCGCCAGCCGGGCATAGAGGCCGCCCTTGGCCACCAGTTGGTCGTGCGTCCCCTCTTCCACCACGCGGCCGTCGTCCATGACGACGATGCGGTCGGCGCGGAGCACGGTGGCCAGGCGGTGGGCGATCACGATGGTGGTGCGTTCTTCCATAGCCTGGTCGAGGGCGACCTGGACCAGGCGCTCGCTTTCGGCGTCCAGGGCGCTGGTGGCCTCGTCCAGCAGCAGGATCGGCGCGTCGCGGACCAGGGCGCGGGCGATGGCCAGGCGTTGGCGTTGGCCGCCCGAAAGGCTCTTGCCGCGTTCGCCCAAGGGCGTGTCGAAGCCTTCAGGCAGGGCGTCGATGAAGCCCAGGGCCTGGGCCTTTTCGGCGACGGTGCGCGCCTCTTCCAGGGTGGCGGTCTCGCGGCCGAAGCGGATGTTCTCCAGGGCCGAGCCCGAGAACAGCGGCGTTTCCTGCGACACCCAGGCGAAACGCTCGCGCACATCGACGGGATCGGCCTGATGCACATCGACGCCGTCGACCGACACCATGCCGGTCTGCGGATCATAGAAGCGCAGCAGCAGGCGGAAGACGGTGGACTTGCCCGCACCCGACGGGCCGACCAGGGCCACGGTCTCGCCCGGACGCACGGTCAGGCTGAAGCCCTTCAGCGCGGGTAGATCCGGTCGGCCGGGGTAGGAGAAGCCGACGGCCGACATCGACACCTCGCCGCGCGGCGGCGACGGCAGGGCCGTGGCGTTGGCCGGAGGTGCGATATCGGGCACGGCGCGCATCAGCTCCTCGATCCGCTCCATGGCGCCGGCGGCCTTTTGCACGTCGCCCCAGCTTTCGCCCAGGGCGCCCACGGCCCCGGCCGCGAAGACCGACAGCAGCACGAACTGAAGCAGGGCGCCGGGCGACATGACGCCGGCGACCACGTCCTGAGCGCCCAGCCACAGCACCAGGGTCACGCCGCCGAACATGACGACGATGATCAGGGCGGTCATCCAGGCGCGCGCCCTCATCCGGGTGAGCGAGGCGGAGAAGGCGTCCTCGACCGCCGCGCCGAAGCGGGCGATGGCGCTCTTTTCGCGCCCGAAGGCCTGGACCGTCTCGATGGCGTCCACGCTCTCGCCGGCGAAGCCGACGGCGTTGGCGAACCGATCCTGGGATGTGACGGTCAGCTTCCTGACCTTGCGACCGAAGATGAAGATCGGTCCCAGCAGGAAGGGCACGATCAGCAGGACGAAGCCGGTCAGCTTGGGACTGACGAAGAACAGCAAGGCGACGCCGCCGATCAGGGTCAGGAAGTTGCGCAGCGCATAGGAAATGGACGTCGTCATCAACGTCTCGACCAGGGCGATGTCCGTGGTCAGGCGCGACAGCACCTCGCCCGTGCGCATATGGGCGTAGAAGGAGGGATCCAGCGTCAGGATGCGGCCGAACAGGCCCTTGCGTACATCGGCGATGACGCGCTCGCCCGTGCGGGTGACGAAATAGTAGCGGGCGGCCGTCGCCAGACCCAGGAACAGGGCGTTGGCGCCCAGCAGCAGGAACCAGATGTTCAGATTGGCGCCGCCGGCCTCGAACCCGTGGTCGATGGCCCCGCGCGCAAGGGCGGTCAGACCCAGGGAGGCGGCGGTGGACAGCAACAGCCAGAAGACCGCCATCAGGGCATGGCCCTTGTGCCGCATCGCAAAGGGAATCAGCCGCGCCAGCGGGCGGATGTCGCGGCGCTTGGCGCGCTTGGCGCCCGCCTCGGACATCTGATCGGCCAGCAGGGCCCCGGCGCTGGGCCGGCCCTCCATCGAGGCCACGCCTGAAGCGCGGTTTGCGGAAGGGGCGGTGGCGTTGGATTGGTCGGTCATTGCGCCCGCCTCTTGCCCCGGAACGCCCCCCGGTGTAAACGCCGCCCCTCATTCCCGCCGGATTTCTGGCGGGTTTCTCATTTCACGCGCACAGACGGTCGGCATCGTCATCGCGCAGAGACCGGACGACGACCATGAAAGCGGACACGCACCCCGACTATCACTTCATCAATGTTGTGATGACCGACGGCACTTCCTACCAGACCCGTTCGACCTACGGTAAGGAAGGCGACACGCTGAACCTGGACATCGATCCGTCCACCCACCCGGCCTGGACCGGCGGCAACGCCCACCTGCTGGACCGTGGCGGCCGCGTCTCGCGCTTCAACAACAAGTTCGCCGGCTTCATCAAGAAGTAAGGCCAAGGCTGCGGCATACTGCAGCAAACACATCACGAAGAGCGTCGGTCGCGAGACCGGCGCTTTTTGTTTGGCCGGAACACCGATAATGTGGCGGCGTTCGGGTACCAGGGGCGTTGGCCACGCTGGCCGAAACATTCGAAGAAGCGGACTGGATATGAATAGACGGCAACTGGGTCTGGGCGTCGCGACGGCGGCCATGGCCCTCGGCTCCACGGCGCGCGCGCAGCAGGTCTTCGTGCAGCGTGGCCCGGAGGCGACCGCCTTCTACAACAGCTTCAACGACCAGATTTCGCGTCTGCCCGCGACACAGCAGGCGGATGTGCGCGCCTTCTATGAGCTGAACGGCTGGCGGCCGGTGTGGAACGCAGATCGGATGCGCGCCCTGAACGCCGCCGCCGCCCGCGCCGATCGCCACGGCCTGTCGGGCGCCGACTATTTCGACTTCGTGGGACTGGCGGCCGATCCGGCCAGCGCCGATCTGCGCACCACCACGGCCGCCCTCGCCTATGCGCGCGTCCTGGCCGAGGGCAAGGTGCGGCCCGAGACGGTCGAAGACCTGTGGGAGATGCAGAAGAACCGCGTCGACCTGCCGCGCGGCCTTAGCGACGCCCTGAACCGCAATGTGCTGGCCAACTGGTACGACGGCCTGGCGCCCACCGACATCGGCTATCAGAACTTGTCGGCCGGCTATGTGCGCTATCGCCGGCTGGCGGCGCAGGGCGGCTGGCCCGCGTTCGCGCCGGGCGGCACAATCGAGCCGGGCAACAGCGATCGCCGCATCCCCGCCCTGATCGACCGGCTGACGGCCGAGGGCGACCTGTCGGCCGCCGACGGCGCACGGCTGAAGGCCCAGGGCCTGACCTACAACGCCGAACTGCAGCGTGCTGTGCAGGGTTTCCAGAATCGCCACGGCCTGGGCGCCGACGGCCGCATCGGCACGGGCACCCAGCGCTCGCTGGGCGCATCGGCCGAGGACCGCGCCCGCCAGATCGCCCTGAACCTGGAACGCCGTCGCTGGCTGAAGCGCGACGTCGCGCCCGAGCGGATCGAGGTCAACACCGCCGCCGCCATCATGGTCTATTGGAAGGACGGCAAGCCGGTCCACTCCAACCGCGTCGTGGTCGGCTCGGCCGAGAATCAGACGCCCAGCCTGGAGAAGCCCTTCGCCTCGGTCGTGGCCAATCCGCCCTGGTACGTGCCGGCGGGCATCGCGCGTCGCGAGATCCTGCCCAAGGGTCCGGGCTATCTGGCCGCCAACGACATGTATGTGAAGGACGGCACGGTCATCCAGCGCGCCGGCCCACGTTCGGCCCTGGGCTATGTGAAGTTCGAGCTGCGCGACAGCTACGCCATCTTCCTGCACGACACGCCGTCAAAGGCCGCCTTCAACCTGTCTACGCGCCAGCGCAGCCACGGCTGCGTGCGGGTGCAGAATGCGGTGGAGTTCGCGCGCCTGCTGCTGGCGCCCGACCCGACCAAGCTGGCCCAGTTCGACACGGCCCAGGACACGCGTGAGACGACGCGCGTCACCACCGGGCGCGAGATTTCGGTGCGACTGCTGTACTGGACCGCCTTCGTGGACGGTCAGGGTCGCGTGGCGTTCCGCGAGGATGTCTATGGCCGCGACGACAAGCTGGCTGAGGCTCTAGGCATCGGCGTCAACCTGCCCAAGCCGGTCGATGACGGCCGTACCGACGCCAACGATGTCGGGCCGTAACAGGGGCGGTCAGCCCCTGAAGGCGGCTTCCAGCAGACCCATCTGGCTGAGGACCGGGTTCTCGGGGGCCTGATCCTGATCGTCCATATACATGCGGCGATCCAGATACAGGGTGCGGTCGAACAGCTTTTCCGACCGCACCAGATATTCGATCAGGGCGATGGGCAGTTCGGCGTGGCTGGGCTCGGCCTCGATGCGGCGCTCGTTCAGGCGATAGCGCGGCTCGCAGGCCGTTTCCGGCGTCATGTCGTCCTCGCGCACGGCCCGTTGGACCAACAGCCACGAGGCGATCTGCATCAGCCGCGTCGTCAGCTTCATGCTCTCGGCCGCATAGGCCAGGGCGGCGGCGCGCGACAGCATCTTGGAATCGCGACGCCCCTCGCCGTCCAGATAGGCGGCGGTCTCCTCGACCAGTTCCATGCCTTCACGGAAGGTGCGGTCGAACAGCTCAGAGCGGGCGAAATCGCGCACGGTGCGGCTGCGGTCAGCGAAGGACGGAGCGGAGGTCATTTGAGCTTTGATCATTAGGGAAATGCGAGTCCGTCCTGCAATCGGCGCCTGGCGGAACCGTTCGCAGGATAGATGCAACGCTCATGCCATGCAGACGTGCCATTCGCGATCAGGAACCGAAGTTGAAAAGGGCGTCGGCGGCGTTTTTCTTGGAGCGTTTCGCCTCGATGGCGTTGCCCGACCTTTTGATCTCGTCCTCCAGAGCGGCGATCCGCTCCTGCAAATCCTCGATGGAATAGACATCCAGGTCTTCGCGCGACAGGGCGCGAAGGGGTTCGCCGCGTTGCGGGCGGGGTTCAATATCTTCGAACATCGTCGTCGCCTTTCCGCGCTGTCATGGCCAAGGCGGCCCAGGACCCTTATCTCAACGCCCGGATACGGACGAATGCAAGGGAAGTGCGATGCGCGTGATCGAGATCGAAGGCGGTTCAGGCCCGGCCGAGGCGCTGAAGATCGCCGAACGCCCCGATCCCGTTGCGGATCCAGGACAGGTGCTGATCCGGGTGCGAGCGGCGGGCGTCAACCGGCCCGACCTGCTGCAACGAAATGGCGGATACCCCCCTCCCCCAGGCGCATCCGACATCCTGGGCCTTGAGATCGCAGGCGAGATCGCGGGCGTCGGCGAGGGCGTGACCCGCTGGCATGTCGGCGACCGGGTCTGCGCCCTGCTGGGCGGCGGCGGCTATGCCGAACAGGCGGTGGTGGATGCGCGGCATGTCTTGCCGATCCCCGAGGGTCTCGATTTCGTCCAGGCGGCCGTGCTGCCCGAGACCGTCTTCACCGTTTTCGCCAATGTGTTCGAGGGCGGCGGGCTGAAGGCCGGCGAGACCTTGCTGATCCACGGCGCGACCAGCGGCATCGGCGTGACGGCGATTCAGATGGCGAAGGCTGCGGGCGCAAAGGTGATCGCCACGTCGCGCGGGGCGGACAAGGCCAAGGCGGCGAAGTCGCTTGGCGCCGATATCAGCCTGGACGCCTCGGCCGACGATCTGGAAGCGCAGATCAAGGCGGCGGGCGGGGCCGATGTGGTTCTGGACATGGTGGGGCGCGATTACGCCGCCCTGAACCTTAACAGCCTGAACGCCGGCGGGCGGTGGGTCGTCATCGCGTCCCTGACCGGCGCCAAGGTCGAAATGGATTTGCAGCGGATCATGCTGAAGCGATTGACGCTGACGGGATCGACGCTACGTAGCCGTCCCGCCGACGAAAAGGCCCGACTAACCGCCGCCGTCGAGGCGACGGTCTGGCCTTGGGTGGTGTCAGGCGCGGTCAGGCCGCCGGTTCAGGCGGTCTTTCCAATCGAAAAGGCTGCCGATGCGCACGCCGAACTGGAAGCCGGCGGGCACATCGGCAAGATGGTCTTGACCGTCTGAGGCCTAGTAGCGCCCGCCGCCGCGCACGGGGCGCATGGACGAGATACTGTCGTTGAAGCCGCCGCTCAGATTGCGGACGTCGCCTTCTACGACGCGGCAACGGCCCCTGAACTCGGCGTCGGTGCAGACTTCCCAACGGCCCTGGACGCGAACCGAACTGATCCGGTCGTTGAAGGGCGTTCGACCGAGATTGCGATCCTCGCTGGTGAACTCGCGCGAGGCGCCGCGGAAGTTGGAGTTTTCATAGACGGTGATGGACGAACGGCCCCAACCGCCGCCGTTTCCGCCGCCCCAACCCGGACCGCCGTTGCCGGGGCCGCCATTGCCAGGACCGCCGGGACGACCGGGCTGGGCGCCCTCGTAATCGCCACGGAAGCGACCGCAGACCAGCAGGCCGTTGTCGTTGTTGATCTCTTCGTTGCCGCAGCGCGCCAGCTCGATCGAGGTGCCGCGCATCTGGCCGCGCGTGTCTCGGCAGTCGGCGTAGAGCCGACCCCGGTTCACATAGGCTTCGGTGCAGCTCTGAGCGTAGCTGCCTCTCGGTGCGACGCGCTGCTGTTGCGGCTCGACCGGGGACGACATGGCGGCCGCAAGGGCCGCAGCGAATAGCAGTGACATGATGGTTCTCCTCTCCCAAGGCTGTAAGTCTTCACTAAGGCGAAGGTTGCGTCAGGACGGATGAACCGTTGCTGTATAGGATTGTCGGGCGGCGTTTTCTTTTCAGGCGAATAGGCCTATATCGAAACACTACGCGCCCGGTCGAAAGGCCGGGCGCCGTCGTATCCAACGCCAGCCGAAGCCTCATTCGGCGGCTTAACAACACCGGGACGAACGCCCCATGAGCGACATTCTGATGCCCAAGGCCACTGCGGTCTGGCTGGTCGACAACACCTCCCTCAGCTTCGAGCAGATCGCCGACTTCTGCGGCCTGCACCCGCTGGAAGTCCGCGGCATCGCCGACGGCGACGTGGCGCGCGACATCCGCGGCGTCGATCCCGTCACGGGCGGCCAGCTGACGCGCGAAGAGCTGGACAAGGCCCAGAGCGACGAGAACTACCGGATGAAGGCCATCGTCAGCCGTCACGCCGAACTGATGAAGTCGGCCAAGCCGGCCCCGAAATATACGCCGGTCTCGCGTCGTCAGGATCGCCCGGACGCGATCGCCTGGTTCGTGCGCAATCACCCGGAAGTGACCGACGCCCAGATCGCCAAGATGCTGGGCACGACCAAGTCCACCATCGAAAGCGTGCGCAACCGCACCCACTGGAACAGCGCCAACATCAAGCCGGTTGATCCGGTGACCCTGGGCCTGGTCGGCCAGCTGGCCCTGGACGAGATCGTCAAGAAAGCCGCCGACAAGAAGACCAAGGACGACCTCAAGAAGGGCGGCGGCACCATCCAGCCCGTCGAACAGGTCGAGGCCGAACCCGAATTCGTGCCGGAAGCCCGTCAGCGTCCGACGGCAGAGCCGACCGCAGCCTCGGTGTTCGGCACCAAGGACTGATCTTCGCTTCACGAAACGAAAACGGCCCCGGAGAGCGATCTCCGGGGCCGTCGTCGTTTTCAGGACGTCGGTCGCTAATGCGCCCGCGCCTCCAGACTGGTGATTTCTTCCTTCAGCCGAAGCTTCTTCTGCTTCAGCGCCCTGACCTGCAACGGATCCGTGGACGGACGGGTAAGTTCCTTCTGGATGGTCTCATCCAGACTACGGTGACGATTACCCAGTTCGCGAATACGAGCCTCGATGGTCATGGCTTGCGCCTCCTCAGGTTAGGGACCAGTAGAGTGAGCGCCCGGTTTGGCGAGCTGTGTAATCACTTTCCAGTGACAGCCCGTCTCGCCGGACCCACGGAGGCTGACCCCAAAAATGGTCGATGATGTGAACGGAGCCATACGGAACCCGCCCGCCCGGGTCGTGGTCGGAATTTCAGGGGCGTCCGGAGCGATCTACGGCGCGCGCATGCTGGACGCGCTGAATGATCTGGGGGTCGAGAGCCATCTGGTGGTGACCAAGGCGGCCTTGCTGACATTGTCACAGGAAACCGATCTGTCGCCCGACGACCTGATGTCCAAGGCGTCCGTCGTTCACAAACTGGCCGATGTGGGCGCGACCATCGCCTCCGGCTCATTCCGCACACTGGGCATGATCGTGGCGCCCTGCTCGGTCAAGACGATGAGCGAAATCGCCACCGGCGTGACCTCGACCCTGCTGACGCGCGCGGCGGACGTGACGCTGAAGGAGCGGCGACCGCTGGTGCTGATGGTGCGCGAGACGCCGTTCCACCTGGGCCACCTGCGCACCATGACGGCCCTGACGGAGATGGGCGCGATCATCGCCCCGCCCCTGCCCGCCTTCTACGCCAAGCCCGCGTCGATTCTGGAGATGGTGGATCAGTCGGTCGGACGGACACTGGATCTGTTCGGCCTGGACTGGGGCGCGGTGCGTCGCTGGGAAGGCCTGAAATAATGCGGCTGTGGGACTGGGCGGTCGCCGCCTATGCCGCGCCAGGGGTCGGCGAGGCATGCTTGGCGTTGCAGGACAGCCATGAGCAGAACGTGCCTGTGCTGCTCTGGTCTGGCTGGGTCGCCGCAACCGGCCGCAAGCCGGATGCGGAGACCATCGAGGCCGCCTGCGACACAGCCCGCGCCTGGGATAGCGTCGTCGTCGCGCCGCTGCGCTCGATCCGTCGCACCTTAAAGGCTCCCGTTCCCGACATCGACGACGGCCCGCGCGAGGCGGTGCGCAACCGCATCAAGGCGCTGGAGCTTCAGGCGGAAAGACATTTGCTGGAGGCGTTGGAGGCCTTGGCGCCCGCGCCAGCCGGCCCGCCGCGTCCTGCCATCGACGCTCTCGTCGTGACGGCGCGTGTGTGGGCCAACATCACACCGCGACCGGCGCTGATCCGGCTCGCAGACGCCCTTCCGACCTGAGGCCGGCGTGGCTATAAGCGGCTTGGGGACGACACGATGAACGACGACACGCCTGAAACCACCGCAGAGATGGCCGAGCTTCACGCACGGGTGAAGCTGCTGCGTCAGGAACACTCCGACCTGGCCGCCTCCATCGACGCGTTGAGCCTGGCCGTCACTCCCGACCAACTGATGCTGGCCCGGCTGAAGCGCAAGAAGCTGGCGCTGAAGGACGAGATCGTGAAGATCGAAGACGAGATCCTGCCCGACATCATCGCCTGATCGGACGACGGCGAGCGGCCGGTTCCTCCGTGCGACCATCCGCCGCCCCGCCTCAGCCCCAAAGTCGCCCCAGCCCGAGGGCATAAGCCGGCGCTTCCACGGAACGCCGTGCGTCGTCGGACGCCGCGGGCCTTCATTCCAGAGCGTAAAACGCTGGAGACGCCGCCGAATGCGACGCCTGCTTACCAACGCGCCATTGGCGCGGTGCAAGACCCTCTTGATACACTCCGGTCAGACGGCCGCCTTCGCCGTTGTGGCCGTCTTCGCCGCCGCTGCCGCGCCCAATGCCGCCCGTGAAGCCGCAACGCCGCCGCCCGCCCAGATCGCCATTCCCGTCGCCCCGCCGGTCAAGGCCGAGGTCGAGAAAGCCGGTCCGATCACACGCCAGATCGCTTTCACCGCCCCCGTGCGCGGCTATGCGATCAACTCCCCCTTCGGCCTGCGCAAACTGGCCATCGAGGCCAAGGCCCGTGCGCACAAGGGCGTCGATATCGCCGCCCCGAAAGGCACCACCGTCTTCACCGCCTCCGAGGGTGAAGTGGTCCGCACGGGCTATGACCCCGAGGGCTACGGCAACTTCATCGAGGTGCGCCACCCCAACGGCATGAGCACCCTGTATGGCCATCTCAGCCGCATAGACGTGGCGAACGGCGACGCCGTGACGATGGGCCAGCGCATCGGCCTGGTCGGCTCCACCGGCTATTCCACCGGGCCGCACCTGCATTTCGAAGTCCGCCGCAACGGCGCCCAGGTCAATCCGACCAAGGTCGTCGATCGCCATTTCGAAGTGACTGTGAAGCCCAAGGCCTGATGATGTTGCGGGGATCGTCCCAACCGTCCTAGTCTCCCCCCCAGGTTCTGGGAGGGATGGAAATGCACAAGATCGTCGCCGCTGTCGTCGCGGGTTTGCTGGCCGCCACGCCTGTCGCCGTATCAGCCCAGGATTATGGCCGCTACAGCGACGCCGCCGCGCAAACCGAGCTGTCGCGCCTCGCCGATGTGCAGATGGCGGTCATGGCGCCGATGCGCGACGGCGTGGGCCTGGCCACCAATGTCTATCGCCCCAAGAACGCATCGGGCCCCTTGCCGACCGTCTTCGTGCGCACGCCCTACAACGAGCTGGCCTACAACGCGCGCACCACGCGCTCGGCCTTGAGCTGGGTCAGCAAGGGCTACGCCTTCGTCGTCCAGAACGAGCGGGGGCGTTATTTCTCGGGCGGCGATTACCAGATTTTGGGCTACCCCCAGACCGACGGCTATGACGCCCTGACCTGGATCGCGGCCCAACCTTGGTCGAACGGCAAGGTCGGCACGCTGGGATGCTCGTCCTCAGCGGAATGGCAACTGGCGCTGGCGGCGCAGAACCATCCGGCCCACGCCGCCATGGTGCCCCAGGCCTCGGGCGCCGGCATCGGCAAGGTCGGTCGGTTCCAGGAACAGGGCAACTGGTACACCGGCGGCGTTCCCCGCAACCTGTTCTTCGTCTGGCTGTACGGCGTCGACAATCCGCAGCGGGCGCAGATCCCCGGCGACATGGACCAGGAAACGCGCGCCAGGCTGGTCCGCTACAACGACCTGGACGCCAAGAAGCCGGACGTGAACTGGCCCCGCCAGATCCGCCACCTGCCCGTCAATGAAATGTTGAAAGACCTCGGAGAGCCGGCCGGCACGTTTGAGGAACTGATCGCCCGCACACCGGCCGACCCAGCCTGGCGTCAAGGCGGCCTCTATCACGACGACATGGGCTGGGGCGTGCCGTCGCTGTGGTTCAACAGCTGGTACGACGTGTCGATCGGCCCGAACATGGAACTGTTCAACCATGCCCGTTCGACGACGCAGGATCGCGAGGCGGCCGAGAACCAATATGTGGTCGTGGGCCCGAACAACCACTGCGCCTTCGGTGGCCTGGGTCCGAACTACAAGTCGGGCGAGCGGCCATTGGGCGACGCCAGCTTTGACAGCGACGCCCTAGTCCACGCCTGGTTCGACCGCTGGCTGAAGGGCGAACGCCGCGCCTTCCCCGAGAGCACGCCCCACGTCCAATACTTCAACATGGGCGAAAACGAATGGCGCACCGCCGCGCAATGGCCGCCCGCCGGGGTCAAGACCGTGCGGATGTATCTGCGCTCGGGCGGAGCGGCCAACAGCCTCAACGGTGACGGCATGCTCAGCCTGGAGGCGCCGCCGGCAGGCGAACAGGCCGACCGCTATCGCTATGATCCGATGAACCCGGTCCAGACCATCGGCGGCGGCGACTGCTGCAACGGCGGCCTGGTCACCGCCGGAGCGTTCGACCAGCGCCAGATCGAGGCGCGAAACGACGTGCTGGTTTACACCTCCGAAGCCCTGACAAAACCAATGCAGGTCACGGGCTTCATCGACACGGTGCTGAAAGTGTCGTCCTCGGCGGCTGATACCGATTTCGCGGTCAAGCTGGTGGACGTGGCGCCGGACGGCACGGCCTATATCCTCGGCGACACCATCATGCGGGCCCGGTATCGGGATGGATACGACCGCCCCATGCCGCTGACGCCCGGCCAGGTGGCGACGGTCCAACCGACGCCGATGACGATCAGCAACACCTTCCAGCCGGGGCACCGCATCCGGGTCGAGGTCACCAGTTCGAACTTCCCCAAATTCGTTCGCAACCTGAACACGGGCGGGCCGAACGAGGCTGAGCGCCAAGGCGTCGTCGCCGACAACGCCATTCACCATGCTGGAGAGGACGCCTCCTACATCGAGCTGCCCGTATTGGATTGACGGCCGCGACGCCAAATCCACTGGCGTCGCACAACCTGCGCTTCTAGGCTGAGCGCCACAGTACGGGGGGCGATATGGCGGCGTTGACGCTGGATGGCGTGAACAAGCGGTACGGCGATTTCGACGCCGTGCGGGATTTGAGTTTTCAGGTCGAGAAAGGGGCGATCTGCGGCTTTCTGGGGCCGAACGGGGCGGGCAAGACCTCGACCCTGCGGATGATCCTGGGCCTGCAGCCGGCGACGTCGGGGCGGATCGAGATCCTGGGCGCCGACGACGGACGCAAGGTGCGCGACCGGATCGGTTTCCTTCCCGAGGAACGCGGCCTCTACAAGAAGATGACCCCCGTCGAGGCCATCAGCTTCTTCGGCGCCCTGAAGGGCCTGCCGGTCGCCGAAGGCAAGAAGCGCGCGAAGGCCATGCTGGAGCAGCAGGGGCTGGGCGCAGCGCAGAAAAAGAAGATGAAGGAGCTGTCCAAGGGGATGGCGCAGAAGGTGCAGTTGATCGCCTCGGTCGTGCATCAGCCCGAGTTCGTGATCCTGGACGAGCCCTTCTCGGGTCTGGACCCGATGAACCAGCAGGGCCTGGAGGCCATGATCCGCGACCTGGCGGCGAACGGCGCCACGGTCCTGTTCTCGACCCATGTGATGCAGCACGCCGAACGGCTGTGCGACAAGGTCGTGCTGCTGGCGCGCGGTCGCAAGGCGTTCGAGGGCACGGTGGATCAGGCCAGGGCCACCTCGCCCCGCTTCCTCGATCTGGAAGGCGCGATCAGCGCGCAGGCCGCCGCCGCCCTGCCCGGCGTGGCCGGCGTCGAGACCCTGTCGGATGTGGACGGCGTGCGGCGGTTGAAGATCGCCCTTTCCCCCGGCGCGGGGGGACAGGAAACATTGAAAACGGCCTTCCTGAACGGTCTGGACGTGCGCGGCTTTGCGTTGAAGGAAACGACGCTGCACGACGCCTTCATCGGCCTGACCGGCGACCATCCCGATCAACCCGCTGCACCTGCGGAGGCCGCCCGATGAACCGCACCCTGCTGATCGCGCGACGCGAATATGTCGCCTATGCGAAGACCGTAGGCTTCTGGCTGTCGCTGCTGGCGTTGCCGCTGTTCGCCGTTCTGGGCGGGGGCATTCCCCTGCTGATCCGCTCGGCCGAACCGATCAAGGCGGTGGCGGTGATCGAGGAAGGGCCGGCCGCGACGGGCTTGGCCGCCGCCGTCCGCGCCTCGTTGCAATCCGATCTGGATCGCCAGAACGAACGCCTGCGCGAGGCCGCCGAAAAGGGTCAGGTCGGCGCCGGTCGCGCCGTGGCCTCCATCAGCGGGCCCAAGATCCGCCTGGTCGCCCCCCCGTCCGCCATCGCCGATGCGACCGGCCCGGCGCGCGACGCCGCCATCAAGGCCGCGCTGGACAAGGCGGCGCCCAAGGACCGCCGCCTGGACGCCGTGGTCTTTTTGAACCGCGTGGACGGCAAGCCCGCCGCCCAGGTGTGGACCGCCCGCGCCACCGACAATGACGTGTCCAGCTTCGTTCGCACGGCCCTTCGCGACGCGCGACGCACCGAACTGCTGACCGCCGCCGGCGTCGCGCCGGCCATGGCGCAGGAGGTCCAGAACTTCCGGCCCGAGGTGAAGGCCTTCTCGCCCAACGCCGCCAGCGGGGGCGAGGTGTCGATGCGCGATCGGATTCCGTCGTTCATCGGCCTGGGTGTGGGCTTCTTGCTGTGGTCGCTGGTCATCACCGGCGCCTCGATCCTGCTGAACAGCGTGATGGAGGAGAAGTCGAACAAGATCCTGGAGGTGCTGCTGTCCTCGGCCTCGGCGACCGAGATCCTGACGGGCAAGGTGTTGGGCGTGGCGCTGCTGACCCTGACGGTCATGGGCGTTTGGGGTGGAATCGGGACGTTCAGCCTGCTGTCGGCCTCGCCCGAGACGGCGGCGACGATCGGCCAGGTGCTGCTGCACGACGGCCTGATCTTCTATTTCATCGCCTATATGGTCGGCGGATACCTGATGTATGCCGTGCTGTTCGCAGCCATCGGCGCCTTCTGCGAGACGCCGCGCGACGCCCAGACGCTGATGGGGCCGATCATGATGATCCTGGTCGTGCCGATCCTGGTCATGCAGATGGCCCTGACCAGCCCGGACGCCCCGGTGGTCAAGGTGTTGTCGTGGATTCCCTTCTTCACCCCCTTCCTGATGAGCGCCCGCGCGCCCAGCGATCCGCCGCTTGTCGAGGTGATTCTGACGCTGGTGGGCATGTTCGCCACCGCCGCCCTGATGGTCTGGATCGCGGGGCGCGCCTTCCGCGCAGGGGCGTTGTCGGACGTGAAGCTGAGCTGGAAAAGCTTCGGCCGGGCGATCACCGGGCGGACGTAGGGGCGCGGATCCGTCTCCTCCCTATCGCGCAGCGATGGGGAGGTGGCGCGGCGCATCTTCGCGCCGTGACGGAGGGGCTCTTCACCGCATCACAGGCGCCTGTGGGATACCAAGAGCCCCTCCACCCCGCTACGCGCGGTCCCCCTCCCCGCTTCGCGGGGAGGGGACAAAGAAAAAGGCCGCTTCCCGAAGGAGGCGGCCTCAAATCTTTTTGGCTTACGCAAGGATATTACCGGCTGCCGCCACCGGCGCCAGCGCCGGGAACGCGCGGCTTCGGCGCGGGCAGCAGGCCCTCGCGCTGCATGCGCTTGCGGGCCAGCTTACGGGCGCGACGGATCGCCTCGGCCTTTTGACGGGCGCGCTTTTCCGACGGCTTTTCGTAATGCACGTGGCGCTTCATTTCACGGAAGCTGCCTTCGCGTTGCATCTTCTTCTTTAGGGCTTTGAGCGCTTGATCGACGTTATTATCGCGAACGAAAATCTGTACCAGGTTGAACTCTCCTTTGGCCGCCCGCCGCGTCCTGTAAGGGAGACGGGCGAACAAAATAAAATCGTCTTCCGAAAGTCGGGCCCTCGGATGAAGGCGCGCTGATACACCAGCCGCCCGCACCTGTCCAGATCGTCGCGACCATTCTTCAAGGCTCGAAACCCCGGCGCGACAGGCGTATGATCAGGCCATGATCGACACGACAGACTGGGCCGACCGGACCGAACAGAGCGTGCTGGACGCCGCCATCGCCCGCGCGCCGGCGCTGGGTTGGAACGCGCGTCTGGTGCGCGAGGCCTGCGAGGCGTGCGGCCTGTCGCGCGGCGACGAGGAACTGCTGCTGCCCAACGGCGCGCGCGATCTCGCCGCCCTGCTGTCACGCCGCCACGACGCGCGAGCTCTGGCGGTCCTGGGCCAGATCGACGCCAAGTCCCTGAAGATTCGCGAGCGAATCGCCCGCGCCGTGTCCGAACGAATGGAGGCCGGCGCCGCCGATCTGGAGGCCACGCGCCGCTGTGCCGCCTTCCTGGCCCTGCCGACCAACGCCGACCTGGGGCTGAAACTGGCCTGGGAGAGCGCCGACCATCTGTGGCGTTGGGCCGGGGACGAGGCGACCGACTGGAACCACTATTCGAAGCGCACCATCCTCTCGGGCATTCTGATCCCCGCCCTGACCATGCGCTGGTTCGACGGCCGCGAGGCGGCGGAAGCCTTCGTCGCCCGCCGCATTGAGAACGTCATGGCGTTCGAAAAGTGGAAGGCGGGCAAGGACTTCGATGCGCCATTCCGAAAGGTCAGCGATGCGCTGAGCCGGATGCGGTATGGGGCGAAAGCCTAGACCTTAGCGGACCGAAGCTCGGCACGATTATCGCGAAGCGCCTGATCGCGACCGGATTGTTGTCCAAGCTGGTAGACCCCGACGCCTAGGATCAGAACCGCGACGCCAAGTGTGGCGCCTGCCACGACGCGTGAGCGGCCGCTGTTTGAATCCGTCCGGTCTGCGCGCACGCCGTAGGCAGCCGCTGACGAACTGATCAGGGCTAATGCCATCGCTATTAAGAACAGGACCATTGAGGTGTTCATGTTCAGACGCTCTTGGTGATTGGGGATCGATTGTCGCGCTCGGCAGCATCTCGTCCCAGGCGCCCACCAAGGTCCACACCGGCGACAATCAAGGCCATGGCGGCCGCGACCAAGGACACGCCGAGAGCGCCGAAAAGCGACGATCGGCGAGGACTCCATGCACTGATCACCCCAGCAGCCGAGGTCGAGACCAGCAGAAGCGCGAGCGAAAGAGCGAGTGACACCGACATGGTTCAACCATGACGCAAGTTGCGTTCAGCGCAACTCAAATATCAGACCGCCCCCAGCACCCTATTCACGTGCGCCATCTTGCGGCCCGGCCGCGCTTCGGCCTTGCCGTAGAGGTGCAGGCGTTCGTCGGACTTGGCCGACAGCTTGCGCCAGTCTTCGACCTCGTCGCCCAGCAGGTTGGTCATTTCGATGCGGGCGTGGGCGGTCGTCGGGCCCAGCGGCCAGCCGGTCACGGCGCGGATGTGCTGTTCGAACTGGTCGCAGACGCAGCCGTCCTGGGTCCAGTGGCCGGTGTTGTGGACGCGCGGAGCGATCTCGTTGACCAACAGGACGTCGTCTCCCAGGTCGAACAGTTCGACGCCCACCACGCCGACATAGTCCAGCCCGTCGAGAATCGCCTCGGCGACGGCGCGGGCGCGGACCTGGGTCTTTTCGTCCACGGCGGCGGGGGCCAGGGTGGTGCGCAGGACGCCGCCCTCGTGCCGGTTCTCGCCCAGCGGATAGACCGACATATGGCCGTCCCAGTCGCGGGCGGCGATGACCGACAGTTCGCGCACGAAGGTCGCCTTGGCTTCCAGAATGGCCGGACGGCCGCCAAGGCTTTCCAGGGCGGCGGGCGCGTCCTCGATGGCGTGGATCCAGACCTGGCCCTTGCCGTCATAGCCTTCGCGGCGAGTCTTCAGCAGAGCCGGCACGCCCAGGGCCGTCAGGCCGACGACCAGATCGTCCAGCGTATCGACGACGGCGAAGGCGACCGTCGGCGCGCCGACGGCGTTGAGAAAGGTCTTTTCGTCCACCCGGTCCTGCGACACGCGCAGCGCGGTCGGCCCCGGCGCGACCAAGGCGCCGGCCTCGGCCAGGCGTTCGATGGAATCGGCAGGGACGTTCTCGAATTCGAAAGTGACCACGTCGGCGGCGCGGCCCAGGGCGGTCAGGGCGTCGGGATCGTCATAGGCGGCGACGATCTGGTGCGCCGAGACGCGGCCCGCCGGGCTGTCGGCCTCGGGGTCCAGAATGACGACGTCGAAGCCCAGGCGCGAGGCGGCCTGGCTCAGCATCCGGCCCAGCTGGCCTCCGCCGATGATTCCGAAGGTCGAACCGGGGGGAAGCGGAAGATCGGGCACTCAGTCCTCGACGGTTTCGGCGATGGAATCGGTCTGGGCGGTGCGGAAGGCGGCCAGGCGTTCCGCCAGCCCTTCGTCGGACAGGGCCAGGATCTGGGCGGCCAGAATGCCGGCGTTGGCGGCGCCCGCTTCTCCGATGGCCAGGGTCGCTACGGGCACGCCGGCCGGCATCTGGACGATGGACAGCAGGCTATCCATGCCCTTCAGGGCCTTGGACTGGACCGGCACGCCCAGAACCGGCAGTTCGGTCATGGAGGCGGCCATGCCCGGCAGATGGGCGGCGCCCCCGGCCCCGGCGATGATGATCTTGTATCCTGCGGCCTTGGCGCCCGTGGCGAACTCGACCAGGCGCTGGGGCGTGCGGTGCGCGCTGACGACCTTGGCCTGCCAGGCGACGCCCAGTTGGTCCAGGCGGTCGGCGGCCAGCTTCATGGTCGGCCAGTCGGACCGGCTGCCCATGATAATCGCCACCGGCGGTGCGGAAGTCGCCATGTCTGTAAGGCCCCTCGCGGAAAGGCGCCCGTTACAGCACGCGGGTGACGCCCGCAACCGCAAGCGGGCGGTTTCAGGCTCACAGGCCCTTATTGTCGGCCTTCAATGTCGGCGGATCACGCTCTACCATCGTTCGACCGCGCGACGCAGACTGAGTCGCGCCATCGGAGCCATCCCTGCGCCGTGACCGACGTGGCCGAACACGACCTGACCGCCGAGATCGAGCGCCTGCGCGTCGAGCTGGAAGCGTGGAAGACGCGCGCCGCCGCCGCCGAGGCCGCCGCCGACCACGATGTGCTGACGCCCGCCTTGAACCGCCGCGGCTTCATCGCCGCCCTGCATAAGACGATGGCCTATTGCCAGCGTCACGGGGTGCCGGCCGTGCTGCTGTATCTGGATATGGACGGGTTCAAGAGCGTCAACGACCGGCTGGGCCATGCCGCCGGCGATGCGGCACTAGTGGCGGTGGCGGAGCTGTTCTTGGCCAATCTGCGCGAGTCGGACGCCGTGGGTCGGCTGGGCGGCGACGAGTTCGCGCTGCTGATGCTGCATGCGGGCTACGACGAGGGCCGGGCCAAGGCGCGCCAACTGTCCGAGGCCCTGAAGACCGAAGGCTTCGTCTGGGATGGACAAAAGACCGAACTGGGCGGTTCGTTCGGCGTGCGCGCCTGGGACGGCCATACCGACGCCGAGACCTGGCTGACCGAGGCCGACGCCGCCATGTGGGTGCGCAAGAAGGGGCGCTGAGGCCCCTCCCCGCACCTTCGGCCTACAGAGGCAGCTTCAGCTGAATGCCGCCCATGTGACTGTCGGCGTGGTCGCCGAAGCGTCCGCGATAGGCCACCGTCACCTTGACCGGTCCCAACGAACCCTCGACGCCGGCCGAGGCCAGGAACTGACCGCCGAACGGATCTTCGATCTCGCGCGACAGCACCTGGGCGGGGTTGTTGTATATGCCGACGCGGACCGGATCGGAGCTGTCGTCCAGGGCGTCACGATAGCCGCCCTCGGCGAACACGCCGAACCGGCCCATTTCGGCCTCGGCGCGCAGGGCGACCTCGCCGGTCAGGGCCTTCACCGTGCGGTCGCCATACTGATACTGGGCCGCGACGCCCTGCTCGTAATAGCCGTCCACGTCGCTTGAGACATAGGCCAGGGCCGCTCGGGGCGACAGGGCGATGCCGCCCATGTCGAACCACATCCCGCCCTGCAGGCGCGCGCCGGTGCTGAGCGCGCGTGTCTCGGCCGTATGGACGATGGGCGCCAGGCTGGTGAGGCGTTCGATGTCGTCGATATTGTCGCGCGCCACACCGACGGCGGCGTTGACGAACAGGTCGCCCGAGCGCCAGCCGCCATAGACGTCCAGGCCGAAGCTCTCGACGTTGAAGTTCAGGGCCTGGCTTTCGACGTCGGTCTTGCGCGCCGTGCCGGCCAGGCCGAAGCGCCAGTTGGCCGAGGGTCCTGCCTCCAGCGCGATCCGCCCGCCCCACCCGTCGCTGGACGATTCGGTTACCGAGCCCCGCGCATCGGTATCGACGCTGTCGATCAAGGCCGCCGTGGTGATCGACACCCCAGCCTCCCAGGCCTCGCGGCCCGACAGGGCCTCGCCGGCGGCGTCCAGGGCATCCTCGCGGTGACGATAGGTCGTCTCGCCCTGCAAGGTCGATTGGGCGCCGATGTCGCCATAGTAGAGATAATCGGTCGCCAGTTGGGCGAGGATCCTATGCCCCGCCGCGGTCGGGTGGACGTCGTCGAAGTAGAAATAGCTGTCGGGGTTCGCGCAGACCGTCACCCCGTTGAAGCACTTCTGGGTGATGTTGGTGATGCCGAACTGGCCCGGATTGGCGGCCAGGGTATCGCTGACCTTGAACAGGTCCATCATGATGATGTTGCTGCCCGGGCGAGCGGCGGCCGTGGTCGTCAGCCCTGTCTGAAGGGCGGTGTTGAAGGTGGTGACGGCGTAGTCAGCCAAGGGCGCCCCCATCGTGCCGCGGAACTGTGGCGTCAGGCTGAGCTTGGGCAGGTTGGTGACCAGGACCGTGCCTGCGCCCGCGCCCGCCACGGTGTTGACCAGGCTGTTGATGTTGGCGGCAGCCGTTGTGGCGACCGGCGTGATGGCGGCGACCGGGCTGGCGGAGGCGCCGGCGGCGGGCAGGCCCTGGAAGATGTCGTTGGCGCCGCCCAGGACGCTGACCAGATCGGTCGAACTGAATCGGCCGCCCGCAGCCGTATAGCGCGACAGCTGGTTCAACATGCCGAACGGCACGCCGGCCGAGGCGTCGGTGCGCGAGCCGCCAAACGCGTAGTTGATGCTGCCCGTGACCGAGCCGTTGAAGTTGGCGGCGTTGAAGCCCAGCAGCTCGACAAACGTCGGCCCATTCGAGAATCGACGGGCATAGGGCGGCGACGGCGGCTGGGTCCCACCCGAGATCAGGAACAGGTTGCCGTTGTCGCTGAGGCTGTCGCCGAACACGACGAGACGGTTGTAGGTCTGGGCCGAGGCCGAGCCTGCAAAGGCGCAGGCGGCGAGCGCCAGAACGGCGACGGCGCCGCCGGTGAGATAGCGTGACATATGAATCCTCCCGCAGCCGTCATGGTTCGCGGCCGTTGGACGAGAGGATGCGCCAGTTGGCGCAGAGCGCAAGATGCCGCAACGTCAGCCTTCGGAGGAAAATCGAACGCCTACTGCAAAGTGCGGAACTTCAACGTGCCCGGCACGGTCTTGAGTTCGCGCAAGGCTTCCGGATCGTAGTCGCGGTCCACGTCGGTGATGACATAGCCGGTGCGCTCGTCCGTCTTCAGGTGTTGCCCCAGAATATTCAGACCCGCCGACGCCAGCGCGCGGTTCAGTTCGGCCAGGACGCCCGGCTGGTTCCTGTGGATGTGCAGGATGCGGTGCGTGCCGGACACCTCGGCCAACTGCACGTTCGGCAGGTTCACGCTGAAGGTGGTGTCGCCGCGATTCAGATAGCCCAGCAACCGTTCGGCCGCGAACTCGGCGATGGCTTCCTGCGCCTCCTCGGTCGAGCCGCCGATGTGGGGCGTCAGGATCATGTTGGGCAGGCCCTGCAATGGGCTTTCGAACGGATCCGCATTGGTGCGGGGTTCTTCCGGGAAGACGTCCACGGCGGCCCCGGCGACGCGGCCCGAATCCATGGCCTGGGACAGGGCGCCGACATCGACGACGTGGCCGCGCGACAGGTTCAGGAACAGCGCGCCTTCCTTCATCCTGGCGAACTGGGCCGCACCGAAGATGTTGGCGTTATCCTTGCGCCCATCGACATGCAGGGTGACCACGTCGCTTTCGCCCAGCAGAGCATCCAGCGAACGCATCCGCCGCGCATTGCCCAGAGCCAGCCGTTCCGACAGGTCGTAGAACAGCACCCGCATGCCCAGGTTCTCGGCCAGCACCGACAACTGGCTGCCGATGGCGCCGTAGCCGACGATGCCCAGGGTCTTGCCGCGCAGCTCCTTGGAGCCCGTCGCGGACTTGTTCCACTTGCCGACATGCATGGCCGCCGACTTGTCCGCCACGTCGCGCATCAGGACGATCATCAGGCCGATGGCCAGTTCGACGACCGAGCGGGTGTTCGAATAGGGCGCGTTGAACACCGCCACGCCGTGATCCGACGCCGCGTCCAGATCGATCTGGTTGGTGCCGATGCAGAAGGCGGCGACGGCCATCAGCCGATCGGCCTCTTCCAGCACCCGGCGGCTGACCGTGGTCTTGGAGCGGATGCCCAAGACATGGACACCCTTGATGGCGGCGATCAGGTCCTCTTCGTCCAGAGCGCCCTTGACCGTCTCGACCGAATAGCCGGCCTCCTCCAGCCGTTCGACGGCGGCGGGGTGGATGTTCTCGAGCAACAGCATCTTCATCCGGCTGCGCGGGAAGGACCAGCGGCCGACCAGGCCCTCGGCATGCAGCACCTCGTCTAACGAGGCAGCCTCGGCGTCGGCGACCTCGACCACAGACGCGCGGCGCGCGACCTCGGTGAAGGCGTAGAAGACGTCGGCGGCCCCGGCGAGCTTGACCTCGGCGTCGTTCCAGCCGTCGCCGATCATGACCACCCGGCCCGACAGGTTCAGGGCGTGGATGGCGGCCGGCTTGCCGTTGGCGTGCGACAGCGGATTGGCGTCGTCCACGCCGATCACGCGATCGTCGGCGTCATAGACCAGGTCGTTGCATAAGATTCGGTCGGGCGGGACACCCAGTTCCTCGGCGACCGGCGCGATCACCTCCCGGAAGCCGCCCGAGAGGATGACGACCTTGCCCTTGTTCTGCTGGAAGAAGTTCAGGTTGCGGCGGACGGACGCCGTCAGATGATCCGATGCCGTCTGCGCCAAAGCCGCGACATCGGCGCGCGTCAGGGGCAGCAAGGCCAGACGACGGCGCAGGGCCTCGCCGAATTCCAGCTCTCCGGCCATGGCCTGATCGGTCAGGGCCGCGATCTGCGCCCGTGTGTCGGCCGCGCCCGGCGCATCGGCCAAGGCGATATCGGCCAGGGCCTCAAGGGTCTCGAAATCTACCAGAGTCGAATCGAAGTCGAAGATCAGTGTGGGGCGCGCGCTCATGGGCGGCGTCTTAGCGGCCTTCGCGCTTGCGGCAAAGCCAAGCCGTGCTGATGATTGGGCTCAGTTGCGCTTAAACCTTGCCGCCCGTCGCGATTTTCACACGGCGGGCGGCAAGAAAATGTCAGAAGCGAACGATGCGGCGCACGCGGCTGTCAGGACGGCGGCTTTCCAGCACGGCCGCGCCGATGGCGGCGGCTATGGTGGCCACGGCCAGGATCGCCCCGCCTTCGCGCGCATGATCGCGAGCATAGGCGCCGGCATCGTCGGCATAACGGCGCGCCGTCTTGCCCTGCTTCTTCAACACCTTTTTGGAGCTCTTGCGGGCCGAACGGAACCATTCATCGGCCCGATCACGCGCATCATAGGCGGCGTCGGCGGCGCGATGGCGTGCGTCGCGTGACAGTTCGCCGGCGCGCTCGCCCGCATCCTCGGCCCGGTGGCGGAAGGCGTCGACGGCGTCATGGAAGCGATCGCGCAGTTCCGACGTATCCACCCATCCGCGCGGGTCGATGCGGGTCTTGATGCGCTGATAACGGGTCGGGCCGCTGCGTTGCGTCAGATAGACGACCGCGACCGCGCCCAGGACGACGGCGGCAAGGCTGCCGGCGGTGATGCCGGGATGTTTGCGAATCTCTTCAATCGGATCGATATCGCGGATCATCGGCGGAACCTCTTCAGTGATTGGCGTGGTGATAGGCAGAGCGACGGCTCCGCTTGAGCCAAAAGAGCGAACCGCGCTGGAAACGGTTCCGTCGTGTTGGCGAGGCAGAACAAATCATCGCGCAGAACGCCTCCCCGCGCCGCAATAGATCAACCCCTTATCATCGGGCCTTCGGGCGCCTAAATAGCCGCGATCCCGAAATGACGTCGCCAAAGGACCTCGCCGTGACCGATCACGCGCCTCACACCCCCGTTTCCGACGATCTGGCCGCCGCGTTCCAGATCGAG
Organism: Brevundimonas sp. TWP1-3; assembly: GCF_049896085.1. Lineage (NCBI taxonomy): Bacteria > Pseudomonadati > Pseudomonadota > Alphaproteobacteria > Caulobacterales > Caulobacteraceae > Brevundimonas > Brevundimonas sp. TWP1-3. Next base: position 172,124 of record NZ_JAFCTP010000001.1, read on the forward strand.
GGCTGGCCCGTGCGCGGCCGCCTGGTCCGTTTGGGCGCGACCATCGACAAGATCCTGGCCGCCCACGCCTATCCAGAGCCGGTCGCCGCCCTGCTGGGCGAGGCCTGCGCGCTGGCGGCCCTGATCGGCTCCAGCCTGAAGTTCGAGGGCCGCCTGCTGGTTCAGGCACAGGGCGACGGGCCGGTGCGCTATGTGGTCGCCGACTATGGCACCGACGGCAGCTTGCGAGGCTATTGCCGCTACGACGAGGCCGAGGTCGCCGAGGCATCCAGCGGGTTCGCGCGTCCCGGCGCCCGATCGCTGCTGGGCCAGGGCGTCTTCATCATGACGCTGGATCGCGGCCCCGACTTCGAACGCACCCAGGGGATCACGCCGATCGAGGGCGAGAGCCTTTCGCTGGCGGCCGAGCATTACTTCCAACAGTCCGAACAGGTGCCGACCAAGGTGCGGCTGGCCGTCGGTCAGGTTCAGACCGAGACGGGCTCGCAATGGCGGGCCGGCGGCGCGATGATTCAGATCATCGCCGGCGACGACGCACGCGGCTCCACGGAAGAAGTCTGGGATCGCACCCGCGCCCTGTTCGGCACCCTGGGCGATGATGAACTGGTCGATCCGACCATCTCGCCCGAGACCCTGCTGTTCCGCCTGTTCCACGAGGACGGCGTGCGGCTGGAAGGCGCGCGCGAACTGACGGCCGTTTGTCGTTGTTCTCGCGGCCGCATTGCCTCGGTCTTGGCCTCCTTCGACCCGGCCGAGCGCACGGACATGCTGGAGGATGACGGCAAGATTCACGTCACCTGCGAATACTGCGCCACGGTCTATGCGCTGGACCCCGACGAAGTAGTCGCCGAGCAGATCTGAATTGGAAAGGGCGGCTCCGAGAGCCGCCCTTTTTGTCTCAGCCTTCCAGATCCAGCGAATAGCCCGCCGAGCGGACCGTGCGGATCGGGTTGGCGCTTTCGTCCGCGATGGCCAGGGCCTTGCGCAGGCGGCCGACGTGGACGTCGACGGTGCGGGCTTCGACATAGACGTCCGAGCCCCAGACAGCGTCGAGCAGTTGTTCGCGACTGAACACCCGGCCGGGATGCTGCATGAAGTGGTCCAGCAGGCGGAACTCGGTCGGGCCGAGGTGCACTTCCTGGCCCGAGCGCTTTACCCGGTGCGAGACGCGGTCGATGATGATGTCGCCGTGGTTCAGGCGGTCGTCGGCCAGGCCGGGACGGATGCGACGCAGGACGGCGCGGATGCGCGCGATCAACTCGACCATCGAGAAGGGCTTGGTGAGGTAGTCGTCGGCGCCGGTGTCCAGACCCCGAACCCGGTCGCTCTCCTCGCCGCGCGCCGTCAGCATGATGATCGGCAGGTTGCGGGTCTCGGCCTTGCCGCGGATGCGGCGGCACACCTCGATGCCCGACAGTTTGGGCAGCATCCAGTCGAGCAGGACCAGGTCGGGCAGGCGCTCGTCGATCTGGAGCATGCCTTCCTCGCCGTCGGCGGCGACGGCGACGTCGTAGCCTTCCTTTTCGAGGTTGTACTGAAGAAGGGTCGCCAGCGCGTCCTCGTCTTCCATCACAAGGATATAAGGCTGCACGTCGTGTCTCCGGTCTCGGCTCAGTGCGTCGAAAGGTTTGGCGTCGGATCGGAATCCTCGGCCGTGGGCTGGGCCCGCGGGCGTTCGCCCACGATGTCTTCGCCCGTGATCTCGTAGTGGACGGTCTCGGCGATATTGGTCGCGTGGTCGCCGATCCGTTCCAGGTTCTTGGCCATGAACAGCAGGTGGGTGCAGGCGCCGATCGTGCGCGGATCGCCCATCATGTAGGTCAGCAGTTCGCGAAACAGGGCGTTGTAATGCTCGTCCACCTCGTCGTCGGTCTGCCAGACGGCGACAGCGCGATCCAGTTCCGACGCGGTGTAGGCGTCCAGCACGTCGCGCAAACGGGTGGAGACCAACCGGCCCATCCGTTCGATCGAGCGGGTCAGGGGCTGCATCGGTTCGCCCTCGGCCAGGATCAGCGCGCGCTTGGCGATGTTCTTGGCCAGGTCGCCGGTGCGCTCCAGATCGGTGGCGATCTTCATGGCGCCCAAGGTGCGGCGCAGGTCGCTGGCGACCGGCTGGCGCAGGGCGATCAGGCGGATAGCCTTTTTCTCGATATCCCGGTGCAGGGCGTCGAGCTTCAGGTCGCGCTCGACCACGGCGCGGGCCAGGGCGATGTCGCGCCGGGCGACGGAATCGATGGCGTCCGCGACCTGGGCCTCGGCGAGGCCGCCCATGCGGGCGACCTCCGCCGTGATCTGGTTCAGCTCGTCGCCGTAGGCCTTGACCGTGTGCTGGTTCATCGGATTAGCCGAAGCGTCCCGTGATGTAGTCGAGCGTGCGCCGTTCGCGCGGATTCTGGAAGATGTCTTCCGTATCCCCGGTCTCGACCAGACGGCCCATGTGGAAGAAGGCGGTGCGTTGCGACACCCGCGCGGCCTGGGCCATCGAGTGGGTGACGATGACGATGCAGAACCGCTCGCGCAGTTCGTCGATCAGTTCCTCGATCCGCGCCGTGGCGATGGGGTCCAAGGCCGAGCAGGGCTCGTCCATCAGGATCACTTCGGGGTTCACGGCGATGGCGCGGGCGATGACCAGACGCTGCTGCTGACCGCCCGACAGGCCCATGGCCGACGATTGCAGGCGGTCGGCGACCTCTTCCCACAGTCCGGCGCGCTTCAGGGCCTTTTCGACCACGTCGTCCATCTCGGCCTTGGACGAGACCAGGCCGTGGATTTTCGGGCCGTAGGCGACGTTTTCGTAGATCGACTTGGGGAAGGGGTTCGGGCGCTGGAACACCATGCCGACGCGGGCGCGCAGCAGCACCGGGTCGATGGAACGGTCGTTGATGTCCTCGTCGTCCATCGCGATCCGACCGGTGACCTTGGCCCCGGCGATGGTGTCGTTCATGCGGTTCATCGTCCGCAGGAAGGTCGACTTGCCGCAACCCGACGGGCCGATCAGGGCCGTGACGGTCTTGTCCGGGATATCCAGCGAGACGTCGTAGAGCGCCTGCTTGCCCTCATAGAAGACGGAGACATCGCGCGCGGCGATCTTGATCGGGCCGACCGGCGGGCTGTCCACGACGGTGGCGTTCGACACGGGCGTTGCGTCTTCGAGACGCGGCTCGGCGGCGGCGCGGGCTTTGGACGGCGTGACTTCGGGCAGGACCTGGCCGCCCATGCGCGGGGTCTCGGTCGGATCGACCGGGCCGGCGCCGGACTGGTCTTCGGCGGAGCGGAAAATACGGAATTTCATTCTCTTACCACCGGCGCTCGAAGCGCCGCCTCAGGATGATGGCCGCCGCGTTCATGATGATCATGAAGACCAGCAGGACGATGATCGCCGCGGCGGTGCGTTCGTGGAACGCCCGCTCCGAGGCGTTCTCCCAGATGTAGATCAGCGAGGGCAGCGCCCCGACCGGCTGGTCGATGGCCGCCGGCACGCCAGGCACGAAGCTGACCATGCCGATCAGCAGCAGCGGCGCGGTCTCGCCCAAGGCATGGGCCATGGAGATGATGGCGCCGGTCATGACGCCGGGCATGGCCAGCGGCAGGACGTGGCTGAACACGGTCTGCGTCTTGGACGCGCCCATGGCCAGAGCCGCCTCGCGGATCGATGGCGGCACCGCTTTCAGGGCCGAGCGTGTTGCGATGACCAGGGTCGGCAGCGCCATCAGGGCCAGGACCAGACCACCGACGATCGGACTGGCGCGCGGCAGGTGCATCCAGTTGATGAACAGGGCCAGCCCCAGGAGGCCGTAGACGATCGACGGCACGGCCGCGAGGTTGTTGATGTTGACCTCGATGATGTCGGTCAGCTTGTTCTTGGGCGCGAACTCTTCCAGCCAGATGGCGGCGCCGACGCCCAGCGGAATGGCGATAAGGGCCGTGACCATCAGCATCAGGGCCGAGCCGACCACGGCGCCCAGCACGCCTGCCAGTTCCGGCTGGGTCGAGTCGCCGTTGGTGAACAGGGCGGTGTTGAAGTGCGAGCCTATGACGCCCTCGGTCTGCATCCGGTCCAGCCAGACGATTTGCTGGTCGGTCAGGCGGCGCTGGTCCTCCGGCGTATCCCTGGAGATTTCGCCCTTCAGATACAGGTCGGCGTCGTCGGACAGAGGCACGGCCAGGGGCACGGTCTCGCCGATGACTTCGCTGCGCTTGGAGACCAGGTCGGCGGCGACGAACTTCAGTTCCGACGAGAACAGCCGCTTCATCTGCGCGGCCCTGGTTCCGGCCGCGTCGTCCTGGATGCCCATACGGGCCAACTGCTGCTCGGCGGCCAACTGTTCGAAGTTGGAGCCTTGCGGATAGGCGCGATCGACGCGGGCGGGGTCCATATAGACCGGCACGGTCACCGTATGGGTGTAGAAGGCGGTGTGGCCCTGTTCGACGATGCGGACCAAGAGGACGGCCAGAAACAGCATAGCGGCGGCGATGGCCAGACGGCCATACCATTTGAAGCGGGTTTCCTTGGCGTGCCGACGCTTCAGGCCCGCGCGCAGACGATCCAGCCGCCCCTTGGCGGCCACGCCGTCGATCCGATCGGGGGTCGCGTCAGTCATATTGTTCCCGATAGGTCTGGACGATCCGGTGGGCGATGATGTTCAGCACCAGGGTCACCAGGAACAGGGTCAGGCCCAGGCCGAAGGCCGACAGGGTCTTGGCGCTGTTGAACTCCTGGTCGCCGGTCAGAAGGGTCACGATCTGCACGGTGACGGTCGTCACGGTGTCGAGAGGATTGAAGGTCAGGTTGGCAGCCAGGCCTGCGGCCATGGTCACGATCATGGTCTCGCCGATCGCCCGCGACACGGCCAGCAGCAGGGCGCCTGCAATGCCCGGCAAGGCGGCAGGCAGCAGAACCCGCTTGACCGTCTCGGACTTGGTCGCCCCCATGGCGAAGGAGCCGTCACGCAGCGATTGCGGCACCGCATTCAGGATGTCATCCGACAGCGAAGACACGAACGGGATCAGCATGATGCCCATCACGGCGCCGGCCGTCAGGGCCATCTGGTTCTGCACCAGCGCCAGATACTGGCCAAGTCCGTCCAGCGGCCCACCGATCAGGAACAGGCCAATCTCATTGAAGAAGACCCGCAGCAGCGGCCCCACCGTCAGGGCGGCGAAGAAGCCGTAGACGACAGTCGGCACGCCGGCGAGAATCTCCAGCAGCGGCTTGATCACCGCGCGGGTCGTGCGGCCGGCGTACTCTGATAGATAGATGGCCGAAAACAGGCCGATGGGCGCGGCGACGCACATGGCGATCACCATGATCAGCAGGGTGCCGGCGAACAGGGGCACGGCCCCGAAGGCGCCCGACGACCCGACCTGATCGGCGCGGATGGCGATCTGGGGGCTCCACTGGGTGCCGAACAGGAAGTCGAGGATCGGCACTGTCTGGAAGAAGCGGAAACTGTCGAACGCCAGTGAGGCGATGATGCCAAGCGTCGTCAGGACGGCGATGGCCGAGCAGACGAACAGGGCTCCGTAGATCCAGCCCTCGACACGGTTGCGGGCGCGGGTCTGGGGCTTGATCTGGGTCAGGGCGAACAGGCCGCCCAGGATGGCGGCCAGGATGGCGGCGATCCCGCCGCCCCAGGACAGGGTGCGCTCGATGCGGACCATGCGGCGCGCCTCGACCGGCAGATGCTCGGCCAGCGGGCGCTCCCAGATCTGCAGCGCAGGCTCGCCGCGACCGACGCGGTGGGCGTCGGCGAAGAAGGCGTCGCGGCGGAAGTGTTCCAGAGCGGCGACGGCGTCAGGCGTGCCGACGGCGGTCAGCTGGCGCTGAAGCGGTGCAGAGAAGACCGAGGCCAGGATCAGAACCAGCAGGGCGGGCGCCGCGACCCAGATTAGGGCGTAGGCGCCGTGCTGACCCGGCCGGGAATGGGGTTTGGCGCCGATCGCGCGACGACGCGCAAGCTCGCGTCCGCCGACGAAGGCGGCCGCGCTCAGCGCGATGAGGATCAGCAGATAAATCCAGATCATTCAGAAGTCCGAAGCGCCGTGCGCGAATCGGCGAAGGTCCTGAACATCGGGACCGACGCGGCGCGACTACTGCCTGCGAATGTTCAGCGGATTACGACGGGTCGATGACAGTTGGGTGACAGCGACGGTCCCTGCGGCTCTAGCGCCGCTCGACCGGCTGGGGGAACCAGGCGGTGAAGGCGGCGCCCATGCCCGGCGCGCTTTCGACGACCAGGCCGCCCTGGTGCCGATTGATGATGTGCTTGACGATGGCGAGCCCCAGGCCGGTCCCCTGCCGCTCACCGCTCTTCTGGCCTTCCACCCGATAAAAGCGCTCGGTCAGGCGTGGCAGGTGTTCGCGCGCCATGCCGGGTCCATGATCCCGCACCGTCACGGCGGCATAGGAAATGCCGGAGGCACGGTCCGGCGTGACCAGCGGCAGCCGGGTCGCGCCGGGCATGCGCGACGCCCAGGCCTCGTCGAAGGACAGGTCCGAACGGACCGAAATCTCGACTGTCCCGCTCCGTGACGAATATTTGACAGCGTTGTCGAGCAGGTTCTGCACGACCTGCAGAATCTCGTCGCGATCCCCGCTGATCGACGCCCTCGCCTCCCCCTGGTCCAGGGCGATGACGATCTCTTTTTCTCGTGTCAGCACGCTGATGGCGTCCACCACGTCGGAAGCGGCGCGGTCCAGATCGACCCGGCCCGAGGGCGGAATATGCTCGTTCAGTTCGATGCGGCTGAGCGACAGCAGGTCCGCGACCAGACGCCCCATCCGATCCGCCTGGGCCGACATGATGTCGAGGAACCGGTCGCGCGCGGCGACGTCGTCTCGGGCATGGCCCTTAAGCGTCTCAATGAAGCCGCTTAGCGAGGCCAGCGGCGTGCGCAGTTCATGGCTGGCGTTGGCCAGGAAATCGACGCGCATCATTTCGGTGCGCCGCGCGTCGGTCTCGTCACGCAGAACCAGCAAGGCCAGTTCCGCCCCCGGCGCCGTGCTTGTCTCGACCGACAGGGGCCGGGTCCAGGCCCGCCACCGCCGATCTCTCTGACCGCCCGTGGCGTAGTCGGTGGTGCGCGCAGTACCGCCGAACAGGGCCTCGTCCACCGCCTCCAGCACGCCGGGCTCACGAATGACCTGAACCAGCAAGGCGCCCTGACGCTGAATCCGCAACAGGTCGCGCGCGGCGCCATTGGCCATGACGATGCGCCGGCCGGCGATATCGTCCGGCTCGCCACCGCTGACGACCAGCACCGGGTCGTCCAGCGCCTCGAACACCCGATCCAGCAGGTCGCCCGTCACCACATCCGTGGAAGACTCCGCCGCGGCGGATTCATTCGCGGTCGGTGCCGTCGCCGCCGTTTCAGACATATTCAGAAGCCAGGCCGAAGCCGCCACGACCACAGCCCCGCCGACCAGCCAGTTCGCCAACTCGGGATGCAGGATCGCCAGGACCAGCAGGATCACGATGGCGATGCCGATGCTGGCGCCCACCGTCCATAGGCGCGAGGTGGAAACCGGCGCGACGGGCGATGGCGAGACTTCGTAAGGCATGGAGTCGGAGCGACCTCGTTCTGGAACGCGTTTTGCGATCCTTGCACGGATTCTGTGACGGCGCTCCGACAGCCTGCTGATTGAGCAAGCTTCGCCGCACGGTTTCTTTAGGATTTTCTGCGAGCGTATTCGCCAAGGAGAAGCCTCGTGGACCGCATCATCTTTTGCATCACGCGCGATCACGACTGGCGGATCACTGTGTTCGCCGCCCTGATCTGCCTGGTCGGTATGGGTGTTTCGACCCATGTCATGCAGCGGATGAGCGCGCGCGACCCTGTTCGACGCCGCCGTGCGGTCCTCATGGCGACGCTGATCGGCGCCCTGTCCATATGGGCCACCCATTTCGTGGCCATGCAGGGATTCGTCGCCGGCGTACCGGTGCGCTACGACCTGTTTCTGACACTGGCTTCCCTGGGCGTCGCCCTCGCCATGATCGGCCTGACGATCGGCTCCACGATGATGGGCAAGGGTCGAATCTGGCGCGTCCTGGCCGCCGTGATCGCCGTCGCGGGCGTCGGCGCCATGCACTATCTCGGCATGGCCGCGATCAGGGCGCCGGCGCATATCGGCTGGGACCCCGGCATGGTGGCGGCCTCCATCATCGGCGCCATGGCCGTCGGATGCACGACCGCCTTCTTCTATCGTCGCGGCGGGATCGTCAGGCTGGTCGTCACGGCTGCCGGCCTCGCAATGGCGGTGATCGTGCTTCATTTCGTCGGCATGGCGGCGATCACCGTCACCCCTAGCCCCAGCGTTTCGACGGATCAGGGCATTTCCACCGAAGCCATGCGCGTGCTGCTGGGCGCCATCCTGCTGCTGATCTGCGGCGTCGCCTCCGCCCTGGGCGTCATGGCCTATATGTCGCGCGCAACGGCGCTGCGCCGCATTCGAGAGGCGGTCGATGCGATGCCTGACGGGTTGGGCTTCTATGATTCGAAGGATCGGCTGGTCCTGTGGAACGCCCGCTATGCCGAGGTGAACCCCGAGCTTGCACCCCATTTGGTCGTCGGCCTTCCCTTCCGTGAGGCCTTGCGGATCGGGATCGACGAAGGCCGCTACGCCGAGGCGCTGGGGCGCGAAGAAGAATGGCTGAACGAGCGTATCGCGGCGCGACGTCAGCTGTCGTCCAACGGCGAACAACAAATCGCCGGCGGTCGCTGGCTGCGCATCCAGGATCGGCGCACCTCGGAAGGCGGCACGGTGACCGTCTGCAACGACATCACCGATCTGAAACGCGACGCCCAGGCCCTAGCCGAGGCGCGCGACGCCGCAGAGGCCGCCAACGTCGCCAAGAGCCAGTTCCTGGCCAATATGAGCCACGAAATTCGCACGCCTCTGAATGGGGTAATCGGCCTGTCGCAGGCCCTGTCCAAGACCGAACTGACGCCGGACCAGCGCGAGATGCTGGATCTGATGCAGGCCTCGGGCAAGACGCTGCAGACCCTGCTCAGCGACATTCTGGACCTGGCGCGTGTCGAATCGGGCAAGCTGGAGTTGACCGAAGACGCCTTCGAACTGGCGACCGTGGTGCGCGAGGCGGCTCAGCTGTATGCCGAGAACGCTCGCGAGAAGCACCTGGACTTCCACATCGACATTGATCTGGAAGACGGCGTTTGGGTGCTGGGGGACGCGGTGCGCCTGAAACAGGTGCTGACCAATCTGATTTCCAATGCGGTGAAGTTCACCAGCCAGGGCTTCGTGGGGCTGATCGTCCAGCGCGGTCTGGATCAGGACAGGCGCCCGATGCTGCGCTTCACCGTCGAGGACAGCGGCATCGGTTTCGACGCCGCGACTCGCAGCAGGTTGTTCAGCCGATTCGAACAGGCTGACGGCGGCATCACGCGCAAGTTCGGGGGCTCCGGCCTGGGTCTGTCCATCTGCCGTCAGTTGGCGGAAATGATGGGCGGCGACCTGGGATGCGAAAGCGAGCCGGGTGGCGGCGCCGCCTTCATCCTGACCTTGCCGTTGAGGCAATGCGAAGCTCCCAAGAGCCGGGAGCCTCTGGCTGCAGAGACCCATACCGACGAGGAGCAGCGCGTCGTGCGGGTGCTGGTGGCGGACGACCACCCGACCAATCGCCGCGTCATCGAACTGATTCTCGCCCAGACCCCCGCCCAGATCGTAATCGCCGAGAACGGCGTCCAGGCGCTGGAGGCCTTCCGGGCCGACACGTTCGACCTTGTTCTGATGGACATGCAGATGCCGGTCATGGACGGGCTGACAGCCACGCAAGAGATTCGCCTGCACGAGGCCACGATGGGGATGGATCGCACGCCCATCGTCATGCTGACCGCCAACGCCATGCCCGAACACGTGGCCGCTGGACGCGCGGCCGGAGCCGACCACCACCTGGCCAAGCCGTTCAACGCCGCCGAACTGCTGGGCATCGTGGATGCGCCCGGCGCCCTGCTGAAGGATCGGGCCCAGGCGGCTTAAGCGGAACCTTTAACGGTTGCGCCCTGGGCTTGATGCGTGTAATAGCCCGCGCTCTTGAATTCGAGGGTTCATCACCCCCGCCGCGAGAGCCCAGGGTTGGCGCGGCGTTTCCGTTGTTGTTGAGGCGAGCCACATGGCCGAGATCATTCTGAACGTGGACGTCCGCGATGGCGTCGGCACCGGCGGCGCTCGCGCCGCGCGTCGCGCCGGTTTCGTGCCGGGCGTCCTGTACGGCGGCGAACAAGCCCCCGTCGCCATCTCCGTGAACGAGAAGGACTTCCGCAAGTCCCTCTACACCGGCAAGCTGCTGGGCCACCTGGTGACCCTGAAGTACGGCGACGAGACCCAGCCGGTCATCGCCAAGGACATCCAATTCGACCCCGTGTCGGACCGTCCCCTGCACTTCGACCTCATGCGCGTCGACGCGAAGGCCCCGCTCAAGATCGAAGTTCCGGTCCACTTCCTGAACGCCGACGAAGCGCCGTTCTCGCGTCAGGGCGGCTCGCTGGAAGTCGTGCGTCACGCTGTTGAAATCCTGGTCCGCGCCGACCAGATCCCGGAAGAGCTGGTGGTCGATCTGGCCAAGGCCGAAATCGGTGACACCATCCGTATCTCGGACATCAAGCTGCCCAAGGGTGCGGAAGCCACCATCACCGACCGTGACTTCGTGATCGCCACGATCAAGATCTCGTCGGCCGCCCTGTCTGAAGCCGCTGACGAAGCCGCCGACGCAGCCGTTGCCGAAACCGCCCCGGTCGAGAAGACCGAAGACTGATCCTTCGGCTCTTCGAGAAGATTGCGCCCCGCCCGGTTCGCCGCGGCGGGGCTTTTCTTTGCCCGACGCACACGGCATGAGAACGCCATGATCATCATCGCTGGGCTCGGCAATCCGGGCGGCAAATACGAGAAGAACCGCCACAACATCGGCTTCATGGCCGCCGACGAGATCGCGCGCCGATGGCACTTCGGTCCCGAGCGGGCCAAGTTCCAGTCGATCGTCAGCGAGGGCCAGGTCGAGACGGCCGATGGGCCGGTCAAGGTCCTGCTGATGAAGCCTCAGACCTATATGAACGAAAGCGGCCGGGCTGTCGGAGAGGCGGCGCGCTTTTACAAGATCAAGCCGTCCGAAATCATCGTTTTCCACGACGAGATCGATCTAGCGCCCGGCCGTTTCCGCATGAAGACTGGCGGCGGCGCAGCGGGCCAGAATGGCGTCCGCTCGCTGATCAGCCACCTGGGCGCCGACTTCCGCCGCGCCCGTATGGGCATCGGCCATCCAGGCGAGAAGGAATTGGTCATGCCCCACGTACTGGGCGACTTCCATAAGGCCGAACAGCCGTGGCTGGACGCCATGCTCCAGGCCTGCGCCGACGCCCTGCCCTTCGCCGCCACCGGCGATGACGAACGCTATCAGGGCGAGGTCATGCGCCTGGCCCCCGCGCCCAAGTTCAGCCCACGTCAGGCGGCACGCGGCGAGCTTTAGGACAAACCGCCGCCTATACCGTCGTCCCAAAACGCCGTAGAGGCGAGGCGTGATCCGTTGCCAGGCCGATAATTGGTCCACCTCGAAATCGCTCGCCTTCCTGGCGGCGGTCTTCGCGCTCGTGCTTGGAAGCCTGCTGCCCTTCGCTGCCCTGGCGGCGGTTCAACCGGGCCAGCCTCTGGTCATCTGTTCCGCCGAAGGGCCGCAGACGATCCAGTCCGGCGGGATGGACGGCCCGGTCAACAAGCATGTCGGGGCCAAGTGCGCGGCCTGCGTCATGCCTCTGGCCGCCGCCCTGCCCTGCCCGCCCGCGCCGCAACCTGCCCCGGTCGTTCGTATCGCCGAACGCGTCGTCTATGTCGTCGCCAGCGTCAGCCCGCCCCCACCAGCGCGTGCCCCGCCGCGCCCGCCGTCCACCGCACCACCCAAAACCTGAACCAGACCTCAAGCCCGCGCCGGCCTTCACGCCCGCGCGTCTTTATTGTTCTGATTTCAGGATCATCATGTCTTTCAAGACCACCGCAGCGCCGTGCGCGCTGCTGCTTACCGCCTTGGCGAGCGCTGGATGGGCCAGTCCCGCCTTCGCCCAGCAGACCTCCGAGCCCACCGTGCTCGATAGTGTCATCGTCACCGGCCGTCGCAACGCCGAAGACCCCGCCGTTGTCGCAGACGCCCGCGCCCTGCTGTCGCGCACCCCCGGCGCCGTGGCCGTAGTGGCGTCGGAGACCTATCAGGACCGCTATGCGCTCAGCTTCGCCGACACTTTGCGCGGCGTGCCCGGCGTCTTCGCCCAGCGCCGTTGGGGCGAAGAAGTGCGGCTTTCGATTCGGGGCTCGGGCATCGGCAACGGCGCCCATCTGCGTGGCGTCCTGCTGGCTCAGGACGGCGTCCCCTTCAACGCGCCCGACGGATTCGGTGAGTTTCAGGAGATCGATCCCCTGATCGCGCGCCATATTGATGTTTACAAGGGCGGGAACGCCCTTCGTTTTGGCGGCGCAGCCTTGGGCGGCGCGATCAATGTGGTGACACCCACCGGTCGGACAGCCGCCAGTCGGAACCTGATCCGTATCGAAGGCGGATCGTTCGATACGCAACGCGGCCACGTCGCCATCGCCCGCGATCTGGGCGATTGGGACGTCTACGCCGCCGCCACTGTCGCCCGTTCCGATGGCTTCCGGGACAATCAAAGCTCGGACTCCAAACGCCTGACCCTGAACCTGGGTCGTACGTTCGGCACGGACCGCGAGCTGCGCCTAATCGTGCAGGGCAATGATCTGGACCAGTCGGTGTCATCCGCCGTGACGCGACAACAGGCCCTGACCAACCCGCGAGACGTGCCCGCCAGCAATCGCACCTTGGCCTTTGCCAGAGACGTGAAGTCCCTGCGCACCACCGTTTTGGGTCGCTGGAGGATCGACGACAGCCTGATGTTGGAGGGCGCGGCCTATGTCGTGGACAAGGATTTGTATCACCCGATCTCCATCGTCATCGACCAGAACAGCCTGCAATGGGGCGGCTATGGCCGCGTGGACTGGAACGGGCAGGTGATGGGGCTGCGCGCCGACGCCTATGCCGGCTTCAGCTATCGCGGCGGCGCGACCGACGCCTTCACCTTCGTGGCGGCGGGCGGCGCGCGACCCGGCGCCAGGATCGGCGATTCGGTTCAGGACGCCATCGGCCTGGATGTCTTCGCAGAGGGGCGCCTGTTCGTGACCGATCGACTGGCTCTAGTCGCGGGCGGAAGCTATGGCCGCGCAGAGCGGGATTTCACCAACAATCTGGCCCCGAGCAACAATGCGGACGTGACCTTCGACTGGTTCTCGCCGCGCATCGGTCTGCTTTGGGAAGACGAGACGGGCACGCAGGTCTATGCCAACCTGACGCGTTCGGTGGAGGCGCCCGGCTATAATGCGCTGGTCCAAGGCGCGATACCGCGCTTCGTCGATGTCGATATTCAGGATGCCTGGACCGCCGAAATCGGCGCCCGAGGACGTCGCGGTCCCTTCACCTTCGACCTGTCGGCCTATCGCGCCGAGATCACCGGCGAACTGTTGAACTTCATCGTCACCCCGGACATTCCCGCCTCCACATTCAATGCGGGCGACACGGTTCACCAGGGAATCGAAGCCGGATTGGACTGGCGGATCATGGCCGGCCCCCACGGCCGGTTGACGCTGCGACAGACCTACGCCTGGTCCGACTTCGTCTTCGCCGGTGATCGGACTTACGGCGACAATCGCCTGCCGGTCGTGCCCGAACATCTGTACCGGGCCGAGCTGAAATACGTCCATCCTACCGGTTGGTTCGTCGCGCCCAGCCTGGAGTGGTCGCCGTCGGATGTCCTCGTGGACTATGCCAACACCCTGACGGCCCCGGACTACGCCATCCTGTCGTTGAATGCGGGCTGGGGGTTCGACAATGGCGTATCCCTGTTCCTGGATGCACGAAACCTGACAGGCGAAAACTACATCTCCTCCGTCAACGCCGTGACGGATGCGCGGGTCGCCCCGACGGCTGTGTTCGTGCCCGGCGAGGGACGCTCGGCCTATGTGGGAGTTCGCTATGCGTTCTGAGCCAACGGCCGACCTGTCCGGTCCCTACCGCGCCGTGTGGCGGTGGCATTTCTATGCGGGCGTGTTCGTCATGCCGGTGCTGATGCTGCTGGCGCTGACCGGCGGCCTCTATCTGTTCAAGGACGAGATCGACGGGTTTCTGTATCGCGACATGATCCGTGTGCCGGCCGTGCAGACCCAGGCCGCGCCCGAAACCTGGCTGGCCAACGCGTCCACAGCCGCCGGAGGTGGACGGGTCGCCAATCTGGTCCTGCCCGCCGGCGCCGATCAGGCCGTCAGGCTTCGCGTGGATCGACCGGACGGGGTGCAGAAAACCGTCTTCGTCGATCCGCACACCGGTCGCGCCACCGGCGTCATTCCGGCTGGCGGGTTCATGGAACTGATCAAGAAGACCCACAGCCTGACGCTGTTGGGTCGGCCGTTCAACATCCTGGTCGAGATCGTGGCCGGCTGGACCATCATCCTGTTCGCCACGGGTCTCTATCTGTGGTGGCCGCGCGGGCGAGCCGTCGCGACCTTTAGACCGCAGACGACCGACACCGGGCGTCGGCCGTTCTGGCGCGATCTGCATGCGCTGACCGGAGTCTATGTCGGGGGTGTCGTCCTGTTCCTGGCGGTCACGGGCATGCCCTGGTCGGCGGTCTGGGGCGACCGGGTCATGGGCCTGATCAAGGAGACGGGGTTGGGGCGACCGCCCGCCCCCGTCGCCGGCGCCTGGCAACGCGCCCAGCACCATGACGCACCGGTCGGCGCCGGCTGGACCATGGAGGGCATGGTGATGACACACGACCACGCCGGTCACGGCGGTCTGGCGCAGGTGCTGCACGTCGCGGATCAGGCCGGTCTGGCACGCCCCTATGCCGTGAACATACCGGCGGCCGAGGGCACGGCCTATACGCTGACGACCCAGGCCCGCCGCGTTCAGGACAGCCGCTCGCTCTATATCGACGCCACGTCCGGGCGGCTGCTGGGCGACATCGGCTACGATCAGTTCGGCGCGGGCGCGAAAGCCATCGAACTGGGCATCTACACCCACCAGGGTACGCAGTTCGGACAGGCCAACCGCATCGTCATGCTGCTGGGCTGTATCGGCGTCTGGCTGCTGGCGATCAGCGGCCTGGTCATGTGGTGGAAGCGCCGTCCGCCGAACCTGTCGCGCCGCCGCCTGGGCGCGCCGCCCGCCCCGCCAGGACCGCGCGTTCGCGCCGCTGTCCTGGGCATCGTCCTTCCCCTCGCCATCCTCTATCCTCTGACGGGACTGAGCCTGGTCGCGGCCGTGTTGCTCGATCGAGCCGTACGCCCGATGATCCGGCGCCGTTCCGCCGCCTTGTGAAAGACCCGACGTCATGAAAATCAAGCTCGCTCTCGCCGCCGTCGCCCTGTCTCTGGCGGCCTGCAATCCATCCGAGCCGGCCAAGGCCCCGGCGGCCGAGACATCTGGCCCAACGACGGCCGCCGCCGTGACCGCAACCGATGCCTGGTGCCGCCCCTCTCCGAACGGGGCCAAGACCGGGGGCTGCTACGTCACCCTGACCGCAGCGACGGACGATCGGCTGACCGGCGGATCCACCCCTCGCGCCGGATCGCTTCAGGTGCATGAGATGAAGACCGAGAACGGCATGATGAAGATGGCCGAACTGACGGCGGGTCTGCCTTTGCCCGCCGGTCAGGCCGTGGCCTTGGCGCCCGGCGGAAACCACCTGATGCTGATCGACTTGACCGCTCCGCTGGTCGCAGGCGAAACCGTGCCTCTGACCTTCCAGTTCGCCTCGGCGCCGGCGATCACGGTGCAGGCGGCGGTGCGTCAGCCGGCCATGGCGGGCATGGGTCACGGCGCACATTGACCCCAGTTGAAGCGCGAGCCTGACAAACGGGTCGGAACCCGCTAAAGGCTCGCGCCTCACGAGGAATACCATGGCTCTTAAAGTCGCGATCGTCGGCCTGCCCAACGTCGGCAAGTCCACCCTGTTCAACGCCCTGACCAAGACGGCGGCGGCCCAGGCGGCCAACTACCCGTTCTGCACCATCGAGCCGAACACCGGCGACGTGGCGGTGCCGGAGCCGCGTCTGGAAGCCTTGGCCGAGATCGCCGGGTCCAAGGAGATCATCCCTTCGCGCATCACCTTCGTGGACATCGCCGGCCTGGTGCGCGGCGCGTCAAAGGGCGAGGGCCTGGGCAACCAGTTCCTGGCCAATATCCGCGACTGCGACGCCGTGGCCTTCGTGGCCCGCTGCTTCGTCGATGACGACATCACCCACGTCGAGGACCGCATCGATCCGATCGCCGATCTGGAGATCATCGAGACCGAGCTGATGCTGGCCGACATGGAGAGCCTGGAGCGCCGTCGGCCCCAGCTCGAAAAACGCGCCAAGGGCGGCGACAAGGAATCCGGCCTGACGCTGAAGCTGGTCGATCTGGCCCTGGCCCAGTTGAACGCCGGCAAGCCCGCCCGCACCGCCGAGGTGTCCAAGGAGGACGCCAAGGCCTGGCACATGCTGCAACTGCTGACTGCCCTGCCCGCCCTCTACGTCTCCAACGTCGAGGAAGGTTCGGCCGACAAGGGCAACGACCTGTCCGACAAGGTCGCGGCCCGCGCCGCCCAGGACAACGCCAACTCTGTCGTCATCTCGGCCCAGATCGAATCCGAGATCGCCGTGCTGGACGACGAGGAGCAGAAGGAGTTCCTGGAGACCCTGGGCCTCGAAGAACCCGGCCTGAACCGCCTGATCCGCGAGGCCTACAAGCTGCTGGGTCTGCAGACCTATTTCACGGTCGGCCCGAAGGAAGCCCGCGCCTGGACCATCCCCGTCGGCGCCACCGGCCCTCAGGCGGCCGGCGTGATCCACACCGACTTCGAAAAGGGCTTCATCCGCGCTGAAACCATCGCCTATGACGACTTCGTCGCCCTGCGCGGCGAAGCCAAGGCCCGCGAGGCCGGCAAGCTGCGCGCCGAAGGCAAGACCTATGTCGTCAAGGACGGCGACGTGATGAACTTCCTGTTCAACTAGGCGGCGCTGCGGGCGGGGTCTCAGCCCCGTCCTTCTTCATCATCTTTTCCAACGGATTGGCGGGATCGGGCGCACGCGGCGAACCGGGGCAGCGCGCCAGCTTCACCGTCGTCATGTCCCGGTCGATGTAGGTCAGGTTCATCACGTCGCCGGTCGTGCTCATATGCACCCGCTCGGTCTTGGCCTGGCCCTGGGTCGCGCAGCGCAAGGCCGCGACATAGCCCGAGCCCGTCTCGTCGATGCTGGCGATGTCGCAGTTGTGCCCATAGGCGTCGAACCGCAGCGGCGTCAGGGTGATCGGGCTGCGCTCGCCCTGAGGCCGGGCGCACCATTGCGGATTGGCCGCCCACACCCCCACGAAACTGCGCGGACCGCGCGCCGCCAGAGAGGACGGCCCCTTCGCCTCCACCTGCTGCATGGCCTCAGGCGTTCTCAGCGGCGCGGCCGGCTCGTTGGGCGGATTGACCTGCTGATCGCCGCAGGCGGCCAGGGCGGCGATGGCGGCCGCCATCGGGAACAGGGCTGTTTTCATCACGCCACAACGTCACGGCCAAGGTTCGGGTTCAAAACTGCACAGTCATTGCGGTTGATTCTGATAATCGTTCGCACTAATACGCCTGCCTGTCATCAAGCGGGGCCATTCATGCGTAACCTTCTCCTTCTCACCACCGCCGCAGCGGCCGTCGGTTCGGCCCTGATCGTCCAGCCTGCGCACGCCGAAGCTCCGGCAGCAGAAACCCCAGTGGCCGAAGTTGATCCCGTCGTGGTCATCGGCACCCGCTCGCAACGGCTGGCCTCCAATACGCCGGCGACGGTCAGCGTCATCGACGCCGCCCAGATCGAGAAGATGCTGGCGACCGACATCAAGGATCTGATCCGGTTCGAGCCGGGCGTCAGCGTTCCCACCTCCCCTGCCCGGTTCAGCCTGGCCCTGTCCGGCGCAGGCCGCGACGCCAACTCCGGCTTCACCATTCGTGGCATGGGCGGCGACCGGGTGCTGATCATCAATGACGGCGTGCGCCTGCCCGCCGGCTTCTCCTTCGGGGCCCAGGCTGTGGGCCGTGGCGGTTACAACGACCTGGACCTGATCAAGTCGGTCGAGATCCTGCGCGGCCCGGCCTCTGCCCTGTATGGCTCGGACGGCATCGCCGGCGCCGTGGCCTTCACGACCAAGGATCCGTCCGACTTCCTGACCGGCGACCAGACGTTCGGCGCACGCGGGCGCGTGGCCTACAACTCCGCCGACGAAGGCTGGACCGAGGGCGTGGCCTTCGCCGGTCGGTCGGGATCGCTGTCGGGCCTGTTGGCCTATACGCGTCGCGATGCGCAGGAGACCGAGAACAAGGGCTCGGTCGGCGGTGTCGGCCCCACCCGCACCGAACCGAACCCCCAGGACTTCAGCTCCAACGCCATACTGGGCAAGCTGGTGTGGGAGGTGAACCCGAACCACACGCTGCGCCTGACCTATGACCATCTGGATTCGGAGATGGACGGCGATGCGTTGAGCAGCCGCTCGGCGACCGTTCTGGCCGTCACCGCCAATGACGAAACCCAGCGCGACCGCGTCAGCGCGGACTGGCGTTTCCAGGACTTCGCCGGCCTCAGCGACGGCTCGGTGTCGTTCTATTGGCAGGACGCCACCACGCGTCAGTATACGTTCGAGGACCGCACCCCTGCGGTGGATCGCGTCCGCGACACCACCTTCGACAACACGGTCTATGGCTTCGCCGCCCAGGGCGCCCGCGTCTTCGGCGAGGGCAGCGCCATTCAGCACCGCGTCATCGTCGGCGGCGACTGGTCGATGACCACACAGGAAGGCATCCGCGACGGCGTGACCCCGCCGGTAGGCGAGACCTTCCCCATCCGCGCCTTCCCCAAGACCGAGTTCCAGCTCGCCGGCCTGTTCGTGCAGGACGAGATCGAGCTGCTGGACGGCGCGCTCAGCATCATCCCGGCCGTGCGCTATGACTGGTATGACCTGTCGCCCAAGATCGACGCCCAGTTCCCGGCGGCGGCTTCGGGCCAGAGCGACGATCACATCTCGCCCAAGCTGGGCGTGGTCTATTGGACCGGGGCGCACCTGGGCGTCTTCGCCAACTACAGCCTGGGCTTCCGCGCGCCGTCGCCGATGCAGGTGAACAACTTCTTCGAAAACCCGGTCTTCGGCTATCGCTCGATCCCGAACCCAAACCTGTCGCCCGAGACCAGCGAGAGCTTCGAGGCCGGCTTCCGTCTGCGCGACATCGATGTGGAGGGCGGCAAGATGCGCCTGAACACTACCGCCTTCGCCACCCACTATGACAACTTCATCGACCAGGTGGCGGTCAGCGGCACAGGCGTCCCTGGCGTCGATCCGCTGGTCTATCAGTACGTCAACCTGACCGAGGTGGACATCCGGGGGCTGGAAGCGCGCGCCGACATCTCTTGGGACAACGGCTTCAGTCTGATCGGGTCGGCCGCCTATGCCGAGGGAGAACAGACGACCGACGGACGTCGCTCCGAGCTGGGCAGCATCGATCCGGTCAAGGTGGTCGCCGGCCTGAACTATGCCGCTCAATCCGGCGTCTGGGGCGGTTCGGCGACAGTGACGTGGTCGGGCAAGAAGGACGCGGCGACCTATGGCGGTCTGTCGTGTGGCTCGGCCTGCTATCTGGGCGACAGCTTCACCCTGCTCGACATGACCGCCTATTGGAACGTGACGGAGCGGGCCACGCTGCGGGCCGGCGCGTTCAACGTCCTGGACGAGACCTATGGCTGGTGGAGCGACGTGCGCGGCCTGTCCGCCGCCTCGACTATCAAGGACGCCTACACCCAGCCGGGCCGCAACTTCGGCGTCTCACTGACCCTACGTCTGTAAGCGACCATGAAATCTTCCCACCCTTCAAGGAGCCGCCCGATGCGCGCCATATTGATCGCCGCCGCCCTGCTGACGGCCGCCGCCTCGACCGCACAGGCGTCGGACGCCGCCGCCCAGACCGTGCAGGCTTCTGCGCCCGCCAGCGCCTTCGAACGGGATCGCCAGTCGATCCTGGCCCAGGCCGGCCAGTACCGCGTCCACTTCGACATGCGCGAGAACGTCAGCTTCCGCGCCGACTACGACCCGCTGGAAGAGAAGCTGTCGGGCGGCAGCGAGATCGTCCGCGTGGTCTATGACAAGGGCGACCGCATCAGCCTGCAGCACATCCTGGTCATGGAGCATGAGGGCCAGGTCATGGTCATCAAACACTGGCGCCACGACTGGGTCTATCAGCCCCAGACGGTCCTGACCTACGCCGGGCCGAACCAGTGGAGCCTGACGGCGGTGCCCGAAGCCGAGCGCACCGGCGCCTGGTCCCAGACGGTGTGGCAGACCGACGATTCGCCCCGCTACGGCGGCGTCGGCCGATGGACCTATGACAACGGCCTGTCGGCCTGGACTTCGAATGCCACGTGGAGGCCGCTGGCGCGTCGCGATGCGGTGCGCAACCCGGTCTATGACCGCTATCTCGGCACCAACCGCCACATCCTGACGCCGGACGGCTGGGTCCATATCCAGGACAATATGAAGATGTCGGGCAAGGGCGGCGGCGAGCCCGTCGCCATCGTCCAGGAGGACGTCATCAACACCTACGACCGGTCCACCAGCTATTCGCCCCAGGCCGGCGACGACTACTGGACCAAGACGCAAGGCTTCTGGTCCGCCGTGCGCGACGCCTGGGACGCCGCCATCGCCGCTCATAACGGCGTCCATCTGCAGGAGATCGGCGAGACGGGGTCCGTCACCGGCATGCCGTTGATGGACCTGGCCCAGCAGATCGCGGACGGCGAAACGACCGAAGCCGAGGCCGTCGCCGAGGCCCGCGTCCTGATCACCGAGGCCACGACGCCGCGCTGATTATCCCCCAGCGCGGATCGTGAGACGGCGGCCGGTTAATCCGGTCGCCGTTTTCGTTTTCAACTCAGGACGATACGGCCATTGTCGAGGCGGAAGGCTACGCCGGTGCGCTGGAACAGGCGGGCGATCACCGCAGACGGATCGGCCGCGCCCTGGTCCAGCAGCCGCTCCATATCCCCGCGCAGCGACGGATCGCGCGATGTCCGCGTCAGGGCCGTCAGCCATTCCTCGCGGCTCAACACGCCGTCCGGCTGGCGCAGCAGAGGTTTCAGGAAGTCGAGCCAGTCGCCACCGGTCCGCTGTTTCTGCGCGCCCTCCGCCGCCATGGCAAAGACGGCGCCGCACGCGTAATAGGCGCGGTGTTCGCCCCGCGCTCCGGCTTGGGCCACAGGCTTCCTGGCCAGGTTCACACAGTCGTCCACCTCGGACTGAAGCTCGCTGCGGTCGTCATAGGCGGGGTCCAGACGCTTCAGCGCCCGCACCGCCATCAGATCGGCCCCGCCCTCGGTGATCCAGGCCTCGTCGGCGAACTGATAGCGGACGGTCTGGCCCAGCCAGAAATGCGCCGCCTCATGGCCGATGAACCAACGCGATCGCTCCATGATGTCGGGCTGGGCCGTGGTCACGCCCCGCCCCTCGAACGACATGACGATCAGGCCAGGCAGGACGCTGCCGCCCATGCTGGTCATCTGTTCGGTCGGACCGTTCCAGGCCACCATGACGATGGGGGTGTCGCCGCCGGAGCCGGGCGCGCCCAGCCGGTCGCGATAATATTGGCCGACGCGGGGCGCGAAGCCGCGAATCTCTTCCCCGATCCAGGGCGGCAGGTTGGGGTCGATCACGGTCGACAGCCCCTCGCCCGGCGTGACCGTCGCCTCGCCCAGCAGGACGTAGCTGCGCTCGTCCATCGTGGTCAGTTGGTCGTGCCGACGCCCATTGAACAGCACCGGCCCATTGTCGTCGCGCCAGGTCACGCGCGAAGATCCGCCGTCCAGGGTTACCCGGTTCAGGTCGTCCGGCACCGCCTCCGCCGCCTGGGCGGACGGCAGGGCGAAGACATCCAGTTGTCGCGTCGGCAGGGCGACCGCGCCATTGGAGAACAGCAGGGTCGGATATTCCGCCTCCAGGTCCACCGCCTGGGGCCTGACCCGGAACTGCACCTCGCGCGGCACGGGGCCGCCGTCCGTGCTGCGGATGATGTCGTAGTGCCCGCGCCGCTCCATCACTACGCCCGGCGTCTGCACCGCCCATTGGCGAGGCCGCCAGGGCTGGCGCGAATCCGTCTCCAAGGCCGAATCCATGAAGGCCCAGACCGGCACGTCGCGACCGAACCGATAGTCGATGTTCAGATGGTCGCCGTCGCGGGTCACGGTCACCTGGGGTCCGCTCTCATCCAGAACGGCAGGCCGCGAAACGGTCGGGCCGGCCGCACAGGCGCCGCCCGTGAGAAACACAGCGGCGATGGCGGACGAAGCGAAGGCGTGGACGCGCAAGGGCGATCTCCTGAAGGATGGTCGGCGCGAAGCCTAGCGGTGCTGAACGCGCCGCGTCAGCTTACGGTTTCGTCAGGCTGACGCCCGTTCCAGGGCGCGAGCCGCCGCCGCCAGTTCCCCGGCCATGACGGCCTTCAGCCGTTCGGGCGCCAGGATCTGCGCCTGCTCGCCCCAGGTGAACAGGTGCCAGGCCAGTTCGCGCATGCCCGAGGCCCGGAACCGCACGACAACCGCGCCGTCCGCCTGATCCTCGAAGCTCTGGGTCGGATGCCAGCGCCAGCTCTTCGCCTCGGCCGCGCCCTGGGGCGTGATCCGCAGCACGACGTCCTCGATCTCGTCCTGATAGATGCCGAAGGACTGGCTGGCGAAGACGCTCAGGTCGAAATCGGCAGGCGGGACGGCCAGCCCTTCCTGCGGGCCGACGTGGCTCATCCGGTCCAGGCGGAAGGTCTGGATGCGGCCGGTCTCGCGGTCGGCGGCGACCAGATAGTTGGCGCGGCCGAACATGACGCCGCATGGGGCGACGCTGCGCCGACGGGGCTCTGCGCCCGGCCGCGAATAGGTGAAGCCCAGCGGCTGTTGCGCCAGCACCGCCCCGCGAATGGCGGTCAGCATGGCCTCGTCCGCTGACGGACGCGGCCCGGCCTGGACGGCGATGGTCTCGGCTCGGACCAGGGCCTCCAGATCCGGCGCCATCCGGTTCAGGGTGGTGGACCGCATCGCCGCCTTCAGCTTGCGCTCCAGCCCCTCCAGCGCCATCGCCCGCGCCGGTTCGCCTGCGGCCCGCAGGGCGGACGCCGCCTTGGACAGTTCCAGCATCTCGGTCGCCGTCGGCGCCTGTTCGAAGGCTGACAGGCCGCCGCGAATGCGCCAGCGTTTCGACGGCGGGTCCGACACCTCGTCCACCTGGGGGAACAGCATCATCACCGCGTCGCGCATCCGCTCGGCGGTGCGGCGGCCCACCCGCATGTCGCGGGCCATTTCGTCGATGGACAGACCTTCGGCGCTGGCGGCCATGCGCCGCGCCAGTTCGATCACCATCGCCGCCTTGTCGTGTCTCACCGTCGCTCCAGATACCTACGTCCGTTTCTGACGCAACAGTGCTTCATAACCCAATCATCGACAAGAGGCCGTCGCTTCAGGAGATCAAATCATGGCTCGTTTCCAACCCGCCCAGACCATCAACGCCAGCCGCTACATCATCGTGCCCTGCGAGGCCGACGGCTCGTCCGACCTCGCCGTGATCTGGGATCGGCTGGAGGAACAGGTCGTCGACGTCATCTCAGCCGCCGCCAGCAGCCGCTATTCGGACGAGGACATGCTGTGGGACGAAGGTCGCGCGGGCGACATGGCGTCGGGATGGGCGTCGGAATGGCGGATGGCGGCCTAAAGGCTCAGGCCGCTTTCGGCTTGGTCCAGCGGTCGATCATCCGCTGCGCGGGCTGTTCGACCAGTCGGTGAGCGACGACCGCGACCGCCACGATGAAGCCGAACATGGCGACGGCGAACAGGTCGTTCAGCCAGACCGAGCCGAAATCGATCCGCCGCACGGGCACCCAGTCCAGCTTCCTGGCCACGATCATCATCACGGTCAGGATGAACATGTGGACCATGTATATGGCGAACGACCATCGCCCCAGGGTGACCAACGCCGGATGATCCAGCACGCGTGACAGGGCGCCGTCCTCGCCCGCAAAGACCCAGATCAGGACCACGAAGACCAGGGTGACGGCCACGGTGATCGGCCCCTGGGCATAGCCGATGAAGATGCAGGCCGCGACGATGGCCACGACCTCCAGCACCGTCGCGGCGCCGCCCTTGAGCCTGGGGATGCGCGTCCACAGCCCCTGCAACAGACAGCCCAGGAAGAAGCCATAGACCGCGCGCGGCACGGCGAAATCATAGGTCGTGTTCATCCAGCGCCGGGCGTAGCTGACCACCAGCACGCCCCCGATGATCGCCAGAACCAGGCCGATCCAGCGGAAACGCTTCGGCGCGACCAGCACCAGGCCGGCGAAGATCAGATAGCAGGCCCATTCGGCGCTGAGCGTCCAGGCCGGCCCGTTCCAGGTCAGATAGGGATGCACATGCCAGGCCTGGATCAGCGCCAAGTTGGTGAAGATCGCCTCGATCGACCGGTCCCGCGTGAACGGCGGCGCGCTGTCGAAATGAAACGCCAGCCGCGCCAGCTCCAGCCCGACGAAGGCCGCCAGCATCAGCAGATGCAGCGGCCAGATCCGCCCGAACCGCCGCACCATGAACCGCCCCCCATCCCGCCCCGACTTCAGCCGGTCGGCATAGGCATGGGCGATGACGAAGCCTGACAGCACGAAGAAATAGTCGACGAACAGATAGGAGTGCTGAATGAAACCCCAATCGCGCCAATGGCTTGCCACCGGCATGTGGAACATCACCACAAGGATGGCGCAGACCCCGCGCAGGGAATCCAAGGCCTCGAAACGGCGATGGGCGACGGGGACAGGTTTGGACAGGGCGTTCACGGACGCGTGATAGCGCCGGTCAAGGTTGCGCGATAGGGGTTTCGGCGATGGGCGAACGTGAGAGAACGGCTAAGCTCCAACCATGCCCATCATCTCGATCTTCTTCGGCATCGTGATCCGCATCAACTTCTTCGATCACGCACCGCCACATCTGCATGCCGCCTATGGCGACGCCGAGGCCCTGTTCGACATTCGGACTGGCAAGGTCATAGCCGGACGCCTGGCGCGACGCGAAACCCGCTATGTGGTAGAGTGGTTGATGAAGAACCGCGTCGATCTGATGCGGAATTGGGATTTGGCCGTGTCGGGACAGCCGACGTTCAGGATCGAGGGTCTGTCGGATGACTGAGATCAGAATGGTGCGTGCGCGACGCGTTCGTGCGCTGGCCGATCACCGATTGGAAATCGTGTTCGACGACGACACGATGGGCGTCGTCGATCTGAGCGAATTCACGACCTTGGGGCCTATGACTGAACCCTTGAAAGACCCCGCCTTTTTCGCCCGCGTCTTCGTCGAGATGGGCGTCCCGACCTGGCCCAACGGCTGCGACATCGACCCGATCAATGCGCAGAGACTGATGCAGGAAGCGGGGACGTTGAGACCTGCGAGCGCGGCAGCGTGAGGCTTCCGCGCCTCGGCCTTCTGATGCTGTCTTCGCTGATGATCGCTTCGTGCGGCGACACCGAGAACTGGACACTCTTCGTCTATCCGGCAGGGACCGGTGGCTACGCACTCATCACACCCGGCTTCAATCGAGAAATGTGCAAGCTAGCGGGACGAGAAGCGGTCCAGTCCCATTCCCATGCACCTGGCCGCCGCTCAATGATCGAAAGCGGGAACAGTGGCGAACCTACCTTCGAGTGTGGGCGTCAGTGCCGTGTTCCTGAAAGTCGGACAGTCGCTGTCTGCGCTGAAACCATAGACGCGGATAGCTAAAGCCCCTTCACGATCCCCTCGACCATCTTCTTGGCGTCGGCGAACAGCATCATGGTGTTGTCGCGGAAGAACAGCTCGTTCTCCACGCCCGCATAGCCTGAGCCCATGCCGCGCTTGATGAACAGCACCGTCCCGGCCTTCTCCACGTCCAGGATCGGCATGCCGTAGATGGCGCTGGTCGGGTCGGTCTTGGCGGCGGGGTTGGTGACGTCGTTGGCGCCGATGACGAAGGCGACGTCGGCGGTGGCGAACTCGGCGTTGATGTCCTCCAGCTCGAACACCTCGTCATAGGGGACGTTGGCCTCGGCCAGCAGGACGTTCATATGGCCCGGCATCCGACCGGCGACGGGGTGGATGGCGTATTTCACCTCGACGCCCTCCTCCTTCAGCTTGTCGGCCATTTCACGGAGCGCATGCTGGGCCTGGGCCACGGCCATGCCGTAGCCGGGTACGATGATGACCTTGGACGCATTCTTCATGATGAAGGCGGCGTCCTCGGCCGAGCCCTGTTTGACGGGCCGGGTCTCCTTGGCGCCCGCCGGACCGGCGGCTGCATCGCCGCCGCCGAAGCCGCCCAGGATGACGCTGATGAAGCTGCGGTTCATGCCCTTGCACATGATGTAGCTGAGGATCGCCCCCGACGACCCGACCAGGGCGCCGGTGATGATCAGGGCGATGTTCTCCAGCGTGAAGCCCAGCGCCGCCGCCGCCCAGCCGGAATAGGAGTTCAGCATCGACACGACGACCGGCATGTCCGCGCCGCCGATAGGGATGATCAGGGTCGCGCCCAGGATCAGGGCGATCAGGAAGACGCCCCAGAAGGCCCAGGTCGCCGCACCATTGGTGCCGATCAGGATGCCGATCAGCAAGACCAGGCCGAGCGCCAGGCCCACATTGATCAGGTGCCGCGCCGGCAGGATGATCGGCGCGCCGCTCATATTGCCGTTCAGCTTGGCGAAGGCGATGACCGAGCCGGTGAAGGTGATGGCGCCGATGGCGACGCCCAGGCTGAGTTCGATGATCGATAGGGTTTTGATGCCCGTCCCGTCGTCCGAAAGGATGCCGAAGGCCTCTGGCGCATAGACGGCGCCGATGGCGACCAGGCAGGCGGCCATGCCGACCAGGCTGTGGAAGGCGGCGACCAGTTGCGGCATGTCGGTCATGGCGACGCGCTTGGCGATCAGGGCGCCGCCCCCGCCGCCGACGATGACCCCGCCCGCGATCAGGGCCAGGGTCACGGTGTCCAGCGCGCCGGTCGTGCCCAGCGTCAGCAGGGTCACGCCGATGGCCAGGGCCATACCGATCATGCCGAAGGTGTTGCCCTGGCGGCTGGTCTCGGGGCTGGACAGCCCCCGCAGCGACAGGATGAACAGGACGCCGGAAACCAGATAGGCCAGTGCGGCCAATGATGCGTTCATCACGCCCCTCCCCTCAAGACGTGCGCGCCAACCGCCACAGGGCGGCGACGATGAACAGCGGGCCGATGAAGAACAGGGCCCATTCGAAGACGCCCAGCGGCCGGTCCTGGGTCACGACCCGGACCAGAATGGCCGAAAAGACCAGGGCGATGCCGCAGTCATGCAGCCGCTGGCGCTTGATCGGAATCTTGGTCCCGAACCAGCCGTACAGCCACAGGCCGAAGCCGACGCCGGTGGCGACCCAGGAGCCGGTGATGGCGATCTGCGCGGCGTCGGTCACGAAGACGCCCCGGACGACGCATCAGGCGCGGCCTTGGGCGCCGGCCGCTCCTTCTTCTTGTACATGGCCAACATCCGCCGCGTGACCATGAAGCCGCCGAAGATGTTGACGCTGGCCAGGGTCACGGCCAGCACGCCCGCCCCCTTGGCGATCCAGGCATTGGGGCCGGTCACGTCGCCCGACACGGCCGCCGCCGCGATCAGGCCGCCGACGATGATGACGCTGGAAATTGCGTTGGTCACGGCCATCAACGGCGTGTGCAGGGCCGGGGTGACGCTCCAGACCACGTAATAGCCGACGAAGATCGCCAGGACGAAGATGGCCAGGCGGAAGACGGTGGGATCGACGTGTTCCATTAGTTTGCTCCCTTAAGGCCTTCATGCACCACGGCCCCGCCGTGGGTCACGACAGCGGCCTTGAGGATTTCGTCCTCCAGATCGACCGCCAACGCGCCGTCCTTGATCATCAGCCCGACGAAGGCCGACAGGTTGCGGGCGTAAAGGGCGCTGGCGTCGGCGGCGATGCGGCCGGGCAGGTTGGACCAGCCGACGATGGTCACGCCGTTGGCGGTGGTCACCACCTCGTTCAGCTTCGAGCCCTCGACGTTGCCGCCCGCCTCGACCGCCAGGTCGATGATGACCGAGCCCGGCTTCATCGAGGCCACATGGGCCGCCGTCAGCAGCACCGGGGCGGCGCGGCCGGGGATCAGGGCGGTGGTGATGACGATGTCCTGCTTGACCACGTGGGTGGCGGTCAGATCTGCCTGTTTGGCCTGGTATTCCGCCGACATTGGCTTGGCGTAGCCGCCGGCGGTCTGGGCATTCTTGAACTCCTCGTCCTCGACGGCGAGGAATTTGGCGCCCAGGCTTTCGACCTGTTCCTTGGTGGCGGGGCGGACGTCGGTGGCGGTGACGACCGCGCCCAGACGCCGCGCCGTGGCGATGGCCTGAAGCCCGGCGACGCCGACGCCCATGATGAAGCATTTGGCGGGGGCGACCGTGCCGGCCGCCGTCATCATCATCGGGAAACCCTTGCCGAAGGCGTAGGCCGCCTCGATCACGGCGCGGTATCCGGCCAGATTGGCCTGGGACGACAGCACGTCCATGACCTGGGCGCGGGTGATGCGGGGCACGAACTCCATGGCGAAGGCGGTGGCGTTCGCCCCGGTCAGGGCCTCGACAGTAGCCTTGTCGCGCCAGGCGTCCAGCATGGCGATGACGACGGCGCCGGGCTTCAGGGCGCTAGTTTCCTGGGCCGTGGGACCGCGCACCTTCAGCACGACGTCTGCGTCTTCCAGCACCGCGCGGGTGTCCGGCTTGACCGTCGCACCGGCCGAGACGTAGTCGGCGTCGGGGATGGAGGAGCCCAGGCCGGTCCCGGCCTCGACCGTGACGGTCGCGCCCAGAGCGATCAGCTTCTTGACGGTCTCGGGCGTGACGGCGCAGCGCGTCTCGCCTTCGCGGCGTTCTCTCGTGACGGCGATAGCGACGGCCAAGCGAATCCCCTCGTTCTTTTCGTTGAACGAAGGTTAGGCCGTTCCGACGCAAGCCGTCAAAGCACGGTTATGCCAAAGCTTGGCCAGGTCGCGTGATTTCAGACCGCCGCAGCGGGAAATCGCGCAACCGATGAAGGGATCAGTGCGCGGCGTCCGGCTTGGACTTCAGCGCCACGAAGCCAGCGCCGCCCAGGACGACCGCGCCGATGACGGCGGCGATGAAGCTGCCGCCCGGATGGAACCACAGGGTCAGGAACAGGAGCAGGACGGCGATGGCCAGGCTGCCCCACTTGGCCAGGTTCAGGAACAGACGGTAGGTCGAGACCTGCTCGCGCACTTCCATATGGCCGTGCAGATAGGCTTGCGCGTCGGAATCCGCTGGTGCGTTGGCGGTGTCGTGCAGGTCGGCCATGCGTTAAATCCCCTCGTCGTTATGGCGGACTTACACCGAGGCGCCCGCCCCGCTCAAGCCCGCAGTCAGCTATCGTTTCAGGCCAGCGCTTCGAACTGATCCACCAGACGCTCCAGCCTCTGGCAGCCCACGCTCCAGAAGGCCGGGTCGCGCGGGTCCAGCCCGAACGGCTTCAACGCCTCGACATAGGTCCGCGATCCGCCGCCGGCCAACAGGTCGCGATACAGGGGCGTGAAGCCAGTAGGGTCATTGCGTCGCGCCTCCATCAGGGCCGCCACCAACAGGTCGCCGAAGGCGTAGGCGTAGACGTAGAACGGCGAATGGACGAAGTGGCTGACGTAGGCCACCAGTGTTCATACCCGGGGTTCAGCTTGACCGACGGCCCCAGCGAGGCGGCCATCTCCTCCAGCCATAACTGATTGATCCGCTGCTGCGACACCTCGCCCTGCAGGCGTTCGTCATGGAAACGGGTCTCGAAACGGTGGAAGGCGATCTGGCGCACGACGGTGTTCAGCCCGTCCTCGATCCGGCCGGCCAGCAGGCCGCGCTGCTCGGACTTGGGCGCCGTCGCCAGCAGGCGATCGAACGTCAGACCCTCGGCGAAGATCGAGGCGGTCTCGGCCAGGGTCAGGGGGGTGTCGGCCAGAAGCGTGCCCTGATCGGCCGCCAGCGTCTGGTGGACGCCGTGCCCCAGCTCGTGCGCCAGCGTCAGGACATCGCGCCGCTCGCCCATCCAGTTCAGGAAGACATAGGGATGGCGGTCGGCGGTGACGGGGTGGGCATAGGCGCCCGATTGCTTGCCCGCCCTCGCCCGGCCGTCGATCCACGGCTTGTCGAAGAAGCCGCCCGCACGGTCGGCGAAGTCGCCGCCCAGGTCAGAGAAACTGTCCAGCACGATCTCGCGCCCTTGCGTCCAGGTGAAGGCGCGCGGCGCGGTGGTCTCGATCGGGGCGTTGCGGTCCCAGTGATCCAGCCGCGCCTTGCCCATCGCCTTGGCCTTCAGCGCGTAATAGCGATGCGACAGGCGCGGATAGGCGGCGGCGACGGCCTCGGCCATCGCGTCCACGGCCTCGCCGTCCACCTCATTGCCCAGGTGGCGGCTGTCGGCGGGACGTTTGAAACCGCGCCAGCGATCCTCCATCGCCTTGTCGGCGGCGACCGTGTTCAGCACCAAGGCCAGGGTCGGGGCGCGGGCTGCCAGGGCCTCCGACAGGCCCTCGGCGGCGGCCTTGCGGCGTGCAGGTTTGGCGTCCGACAGACGGTTCAGCGCCTCGGCCAGGGTCAGGCTCTCGCTTCCCGCTTTCGCGCGCAGGGCAGCCAGTTGCTCGTCGAACAGACGCGGCCATTGAGCGGTGATCGGCCCGCGCTCGGCGATGAAGGTCTCCAGCTCGGACGACAGTTCGTGCGGCTTCATCGCCCGCACCCGCCGCAACCACGGCCGCCAGCGCCCCGCGCCGGCGTGGGCGGTCAGGGCGGCCTCAAGCGCCGCATCGTCGATCTGATTGATCTCCAGCGTCAGCCAGACCGTCGGTGTGGCGATGGCGGTGATCTTCTCGCGCACATCCGCCTCGAACCCCTGGGCCGTCGCATCGTCGCGCGCCGTCGAGGCCGACAGGAAGGCGTAGGCGCCCAGCGCGCCCAGCACGTCCGACGCCTGCTCATACAGATGGATGGCCCGGTCCAGCACGGCGCCCAGGCTGGCGGCGTCCTGTTCGGCGGCCAGTTTTCCCTTCAGGCCGTTCAGCGAATCCACTAGGCCCCGCGCCTTTTCCAGGTCGGCCGCGACCTTGGCGTCGTCACGCGACGCATAGAGATCGGTCAGGTCCCACAGCGGGGCTTCGGTGCTGGGCGTCTTGAAAGGAGCGTTCATGACCCCTGTTCTGGGGATGTCAGACGACAGTCGCAACCTTCCGTCACGCTTTCTCGACGGCGCCGGCCGTGCGATCCTGCATTTTGGAGACACGTGAATGACCGAGACGACGCATCAAGACACCGGCCGCACAGGCTTGGGCGGGGCGTCGGGCCTGTTCGCGATTCGGTTGGCGACCGGCCTGGTTCAGGGACTGGCGCTATATCTGCTGTATCTGGCGGCGGACAAGAATGTCTGGCCTGAAACCCCACCGGCCGTGTTCGGCGCCCTGGCCCTGGCCGCAGGCTATGGTCCCGTCGTCCTGCTGGCGGGGGCGGGGCGGATCAAGCCGGCGGCGCTGGTTCCATGGACGGCCGTCGCCACCCTGGTTCTGGCCCTGCTGGGTGCGCACGATGTGGCGCGTCAGGCGGTGGAAACCTTCCGGCAGGCGCCCTTCCTCAGCTTCCCGGTGTTGGCGTTCGGCGCGGCGGCCCTGTTCATCGCCCATCATCTGATCGTCCCGGCGATCCGCGAACGGCGCTTGATCGTCGACTATAGCGAGTATTTCGACGTGACCTGGAAGGCCGGGGTGCAGCTGGCCCTGTCGCTGGGGTTCACCGGCGCCTTCTGGGTGTTGCTGCACCTGGGCGCGGCCCTGTTCAAGATGATCGGCCTCAGCTTCCTGCAGGACATCCTGGGCGAAGCCTGGTTTTCCATCCCCGTCACGGTCCTGATCTTCGCCACGGCGGTCCAACTGACCGATGTGCGTGATGGCCTGATCCGGGGCGTGCGGACCGTGGCCCTGATGCTGCTGTCCTGGCTGCTGCTGGTGATCACCGTGCTGGTCGGCGGTTTCCTGGCGGCCCTGCCCTTCACCGGACTGGACGGCCTGTGGGAGACGCGCAGCGCCACGGCCCTGGTGCTGTCGGCCGCCGCCGCCCTGATCGTGCTGATCAACACGGCCTATCAGGACGGGCGGCCCGACAATGTGCCGCCGATCGTGCTGAAATACGGCGTGCGCGTCGCCTCGGTGCTGATCGCGCCCCTGGTCGTCCTGGCCCTGTGGGGACTGGCTCTGCGGATCGGCCAGCACGGCCTGACGCCCGACCGGATCATCGCCGCCGCCTGCGCCCTGGTCGGGGCGGTCTATGGCGCGGGCTATGTACTGGCGGCAGCGAAGCCGGGCGGCTGGATGAAGCCGCTGGAGCGGACCAATGTCGTCGCCGCCGTCCTGTCGGTCCTGGTCATCCTGGCCCTGTTCAGCCCCCTGGCTGATCCCGCGCGGATATCGGTGAAGGATCAGATCGCGCGACTGGAACGCGGCGCAGTCTCGGCTCGGGACTTCGACTATGATTTCCTGAGACTCGAGAGCGGCAAGGTCGGGACGGCCGCACTTGATGTGTTGACGCGATCCACCAATGCCGAGACCGCGCGCCTGGCCCGCGCGGCCAAGGCCAGAACCTACCGGTCCGGCGACACGCCCAAGGCGCGTCGGGATCGCGCGGCGGCCGTTCGTCTGAAAGCCGTTGCAGGTCAGACCATTCCCGTCAGCTTCCAAACGCAGATCGAAAGCCAGGCCGATGTCCTGTTCGGCTGCTCCGTGGCCAGTCCATGCACGGTGCGGACGCTGGATCTGAACGGCGACGGCCGAGACGACTTGCTGGTGGCGATGGCGCAAACGGTCCTGGCGTTCCAGCAGAACGGCGAAGACGTGCAGTGGCGCAAGGTCGGGCAGTATCAGGCCGCATGCAACCGCAATGCCGAGGCCCTGTACGGAGCCCTCTCGACAGGCGTGACCACGGCGCCAGCCGCCCTGCCGGACCTGATCGTCGGGGGTCAAAAACTGCAGGCGACGCCCGAGATTCGGTGCGACGATCCCAGCGGCCGTTAACGCGGCGGACACCATGCCCCATCACCCGATTTTCACCTCGACTTCCTAGAAATCGTCCCGAAACGATCCATCCGCGACAGGGGTGGCGACAGCACAAGGGGCTTTCATGGCCAAGACCATTCTGGTCGTTGACGACGATCCGACCCAGCGCCGGCTGATCCAGGCCGTGCTGGAGCGGGACGGCAACGCCGTGGTCCATGCCGCCAGCGGCGGCGAGGCCATCGACCGGATGGTGCGCGGCGGCGGGGCCGACCTGATCCTGCTGGACATGATCATGCCCGAGATGTCGGGGCTGGAATGCCTGGCCGAACTGCGCAGCGCCGGGATCAACGAGCCGGTCATCGTGCTGACGGCCAACGGCGGTATCGACATGGTGGTCAAGGCCATGCAGGCCGGGGCCCAGGACTTCTTCGTCAAGCCGGTCGGGCCCGAGCGGCTGCTGGTCGGCGTGCGTAACGCCATGCAGATGAAGCGTCTGACGGCCGAGGTCGGACGCCTGACCAAGCGTGTCCAGGGCCGCACCAGTTTCGACGACATCGTGGGCGACAGCGCCCCGATGCGGATGGTCAAGGCGCTGGGTGCCCGGGCCGCCAAATCCTCGATCCCCGTCCTGATCACCGGCGAAAGCGGCGTCGGCAAGGAGGTCATCGCCCGCGCCCTGCACGGCGCCAGCGAAAGGGCCGGCAAGCCCTTCATCGCCGTCAACTGCGGCGCCCTGCCCGCCAATCTGATCGAATCCATCCTGTTCGGGCACGAAAAGGGCGCCTTCACCGGCGCCGTGGACAAGACGCTGGGCAAGTTCCGCGAGGCGGACGGCGGCACCCTGTTCCTGGACGAGATCGGCGAACTGCCGCTGGATATGCAGGTCAAGTTGCTGCGCGCCCTGCAGGAAGGCGAGATCGATCCCGTCGGCGGCAAGCGGCTGGTCAAGATCGACGTGCGCATCGTCTCGGCGACCAATCGCGACCCCGCCCAGCAGGTCAAGGACGGCGCCTTCCGCGAGGATCTGTTCTATCGCCTGAACGTGTTTCCGATCGAGGCCCCGTCCCTGCGCGATCGGCGCGAGGACATCGCGCCGCTGGTTGATCATTTCATCGCCCGCTTCAACGCCGAGGAAGGCAAGCGGATCGCCGGCTGCGCGCCCGAGACCCTGGCTCTGCTTCAAGGCTTCGACTGGCCCGGCAATGTGCGCCAGCTGGAGAATGCCGTCTTCCGCGCCATCGTCCTGGCCGACGCGCCCTTCCTTCAGCCGCACGATTTCCCCGCCGTATCGGGCATCGCCGCCCCCATGCCGGACGCCCAGCCCCTGTATGCCGCCACGGCCGCCAGCGCCCAGGCCGATAACGCCAGCCAGGCGGACCAGCCGATCCGCATCCTGGACGACCGCGGGCATCTGCGGACGCTGGAAGACATCGAACGCGACCTGATCCAGCACGCCATTGAGGTCTATGCCGGCCATATGAGCGAGATCGCGCGGCGCCTCGGGATCGGCCGCTCAACCCTGTACCGCAAGGTCCGCGAACAGGGCCTGGAAGGGCAGTTGAAGGAAGCGGGCTGAGCTGAACGTCTCCTCCCCATTTCATGGAGAGGAGACTTTCGCGCGAGGGCCCGAACCTCTACTTGCCTCCCATGACCCTCCCCCACGCCCTGCCCCACCTCGGCGCCGTCGCCGGCGATTATGACATCCTGCTCTGCGACGTTTGGGGCGTGATCCATAACGGCCGCGAGAGCTGGGCCGCGCCGTGCGAGGCGCTGACGCGGTTCAACCGCGAGGGCGGCCATGTCGTCCTGATCTCCAACTCGCCCCGTCCGGCCTTGGATGTGATCGCCCAGTTGGACGGGCTGGGCGTGCCGCGCGAGGCGTGGAAGGCCTTCGTCACCTCCGGCGACGCGACCCGCGCCGAACTGGCCAAGCGCGCGCCCGGTCCGGCCTGGATCGTCGGCCCCGAGCGTGATGCCCCCCTGTACGCCGGCCTGGACCTCAAGCGCGCCGACAGCGCCCAGGATGCCGCCTTCATCTCCGTCACCGGCCCCTTCGACGACACGGTCGATACGCCCGAGGACTATCGCGAGCGGTTCTCCGTCGGCGCGGCGCGCGATATCGAACTGATATGCGCCAACCCCGACCGCGTCGTGCAGCGCGGCGACCAGTTGATCTACTGCGGCGGGTCGCTGGCCGACCTCTACGAATCCCTGGGCGGTCGCGTGGTCATGGCGGGCAAGCCCTTCGCCCCCATCTACGACCTGGCCCTCCACGAGGCGCAAACCCTGCTGGGCCGTCCGGTCGATCGGTCGCGCGTCCTGTGCATCGGCGACGGCGTCGTCACCGACGTCATGGGCGCCAACGCCCAGGCGCTAGATTGCCTGTTCATCGCCCAGGGCATCCATGGCGACCAGGCCAAGGGCGAGGACGGTACGCTTGACCCCGCCCGCGCCGGCGATCTGCTGAAGGCTGAAACAACATATGCGCGATACGCCGCGCTCGAACTCGCCTGGTAAGGCTCGCCATTTTGTCGCACCGCAGCTAAAGCCTGCTTCATGGTCGAATTGGTTCAGCAGCATCCGTCCGGTGGTTACATCCTGGACGAACTTCACGTCGGCATGGCCGCGGAGAAAATCGTCGTCGCCACGGAGGACCGCATCCGGCTGTTCGCCGAGGCGTCCGACGACTTCAATCCCGTCCACCTGGACGAGGCCTTTGCGTCCAAAACCGCCTATCGCGGCCGGATCGCCCACGGCCTGCTCAGCGCCTCGTTCGGCTCGGCGGTGGTCGGCACCATGCTGCCGGGCGCGGGGTCGATCTACATCTCCCAGACCCTGGCCTTCCATCAGCCGGTGCGCATCGACGACGTCGTTCGCATCGTGATCACCGTGATCGAGGTCGAGGCCGAGAGCGCGCGGGTCAAGCTCAGCTGCGAAGGCTTCGTCGGCGAGTCCATGATCATGGACGGCGTCGCCGTCGTCCGCGTCCCTCGTCGGCGCAAACCGTCCCAGCGCTGATGCAGATCGTCCGCGACTGGCGCGGCCTGTCCGAGGCCCTGAAGGGCGCGGCGGTCGCCGTCGGCGCCTTCGACGGCGTGCATCGGGGGCATCAGGCCGTCATCGCCGGCGCGCATGACGCCGCCGAACGACTGGGCGCGCCCCTCGGCGTCGTCAGCTTCGATCCCCATCCGCGCCGCTGGTTCCAGCCCGAAGCCGCCCCTTTCCGCCTGATGACCGCCGACCAGATGGCCGAGGCCCTGGCGCCGCTGGGCGTGGACATCCTGTATCTGCTGCCCTTCGACGCCGAGATGGCCGGCATGACCGACGCCGCCTTCGCCGAGCGCGTGCTGTCCGACGGCCTGGGCGTCCGCCACGCCGCCGTCGGTTTCGACTTCACCTTCGGCAAGGGCCGCTCCGGCTCGCCCGAGGCTTTGCGCGCCTATGGCGAGCGGCTGGGCTTCACCGTCTCGTTGGCCGAACGCCTGGACGACTCTGATGGCTTGAAACTGTCGTCCAGCGCCGTGCGCGAGTCCCTCAAAGCTGGCGACATGGCCCGCGCCACTGCCATCCTGGGGCGCCCCTTCGCCATCCGGGGTGAGGTGATCCACGGCGACAAGCGCGGCCGCACCATCGGCGTGCCGACCGCCAACGTCGCGTTAGGCGACTATATGCGGCCCGCCTACGGCGTCTATGCGACGCGCAGCCGCCTGGCGGACGGCCGGACCATCGACGGCGTCGCCAGCCTGGGCGTGCGTCCCATGTATGCGCTGGAGACCCCGCTGCTGGAGGTCTGGCTGTTCGATTTCGACGGCGACCTCTACGGCCTAACGCTGGACACCGAACTGGTCGCCTGGCTGCGTGGCGAGGAAACGTTCGACGGGCTGGATGCGCTGAAGACCCAGATCGACGCCGACGCGGCGGCGGCGCGGGCGGTTCTCAGCGGATCATAGAGCCCGAAGCTCCGCCGCAAACCGCTTCCAGTTCTGCACATAGTGTTCGGCCGACATCTGCAGCGCGGCGATGTGCGCCGGATCGCGTTCGCGCACCACCTTGCCGGGCTGCCCCACGACCAGACTGTTGTCGGGAATGATCTTGCCCTCGGTGATCAGCGCGTTGGCCCCAATGATGCAGTTGCGCCCGATCTTCACCCCGTTCAGCACCACCGCCCCGATGCCGATCAGGCTGTAGTCCCCGACCTCGCAGCCGTGCAGCATGGCCTTGTGCCCCACCGTCACGCCGCGCCCCAAGGTCAGGGGCGATCCCATGTCGGTGTGCAGGACGCTGCCGTCCTGAATGTTGCTGTCAGGACCCACTGTGATGGGATCATTGTCCCCGCGCAGCACGGCGCCGAACCAGACGCTGGCGTTGGTGTGCAGAATCACATTCCCTATCACCGACGCACTCGGCGCCACCCAGTATTCGCCCAGCGGCGGAAGCTGCGGTTTGCTGTCGCCCAAAGCGTAAATGGTCATCAGTGCACCGCCTAATCTTTGAAAAATGAGGGCTTTAACGGATCGCTAACCACGATAGCATCAAACTGTTGATGCGATTCGTGGGGCGTCATTTCGGCCCCGGATCCGAAGCCGGATCAAGCCCGGTCCGGTCACTAGTCGGGGCTTTCGCGTGGCGCGTTGGGATCCTGGTTCGGTTGTTCGGCGGCGGGCCTGTCCCGTTGCGGACGGCCCTGCTGTCGATCCGGGCGGTCGCTGCGATGCGGGCCGCGACCCTTTCCTCCCCAAGACCATCCAAGGCGGCGCCCGTTCGGGTCCGCCTTTTTTCATGCCCTGGAGGCGTCCATGACCAAGCGTGCTGCAACCAAGCGTCAAACGCGTGAACACGGAATTCTGGATTCGCGTGACTTCATGGAGGAGTCGAAAGTTCGCCGGCTCCATGCCCCTCACAATGAACGGTCGGGCTGGTCGCCCAACCCGTCGAACGACGACCGCGACCAGGCCTATCTCAAGACGCTGAAGCCCAAGTCCGAGGGCCAGATCGAGCTGATGGAGGCCATCGCCACTCACAATCTGGTCATGGCGCTCGGTCCCGCAGGCACCGGCAAGACCTATCTCGCCGTCGCCAAGGCCGTCGAGGCGCTGGAGGCCGGCAAGATCGGCCGCATCGTGCTCAGCCGCCCTGCCGTCGAGGCCGGCGAATCGATCGGCTTCCTGCCGGGTGACATGGAAGACAAGCTGGCTCCCTATCTGCGCCCGCTCTACGACGCCCTGTCGGATCGTCTGTCGATGAAGCGGGTCAAGGCTCTGATGGCCGAGGGCCTGATCGAGATCGCCCCCATCGGCTATATGCGCGGCCGCACCCTGAACAACGCCTTCATCGTCGTGGACGAGGCGCAGAACTGCACCTACGTCCAGCTGAAGATGCTGCTGACCCGCCTGGGATGGCACTCGACCATGGTGGTCACGGGCGACCCCCAGCAGTCCGACCTGCTGCCGGGTATCTCGGGCCTGTCCGATGTGTCCGCTCGTCTTGAGGCCGTGCCGGACATCGCCGTGGTTCGCCTGGCCGAACGCGACATCGTCCGTCACCCGCTGGTCGCCTCGATGATCGGCGTCCTCTAGGCCTGTTGCCTGCAGCCGGCGCCGCGAGGCGTCGGCTGCATCCGGTTGCACCAAGAAACCAAAAGCCATTGTCCCCAAGCGCACCGCCCCGCTAAAGGTCGCGTCGCCGCTGATGAGGGATTTCGATGCGCGTAGCGATGATTGGGACGGGTTATGTGGGCCTGGTGTCCGGCGCCTGTTTCGCCGACTTCGGGCACGTCGTCACGTGCATCGACAAGGACCCGTCCAAGATCGAACGGCTGGAGCGGGGCGAGATTCCGATCTTCGAGCCGGGGCTGGACGACCTGGTCGCCGCCAATGTGCGCGAAGGCCGGTTGTTCTTCACCCTGGACGGCGCCGAGGCCATACGTAAGGCCGACGCCGTCTTCATCGCCGTGGGCACGCCGACGCGTCGCGGCGACGGCCACGCCGACCTCTCCTACGTCCACGCCGCAGCGGAAGAAATCGCGGGCCTGATCGAGGGCTTCACCGTCATCGTCACCAAGTCCACCGTCCCGGTCGGCACAGGCGACGAGGTCGAGGCCATCATCAGAAAGACCAATCCGAACGCCGACTTCGCCGTGGTCTCCAATCCAGAGTTCCTGCGTGAGGGCGCCGCCATCGGCGACTTCAAACGGCCCGACCGCGTCGTCATCGGCATCGACGACATCGAAGGCGATACAGGGTCGCGCGCCCAGAAGGTGATGAGCGAACTCTATCGTCCGCTGAACCTGAACGAGAGCCCGCTGCTGTTCGTCGGCCGACGCACGTCCGAGCTGATCAAATACGCCGCCAACGCCTTCCTGGCGATGAAGATCACCTTCATCAACGAGATGGCCGACCTGTGCGAAGCCGTCGGGGCCGACGTGCAGCAGGTCGCGCGCGGCATCGGTCTGGACAAGCGGATCGGCTCGAAATTCCTGCATGCCGGCCCCGGCTACGGCGGCTCATGCTTTCCTAAGGACACCATCGCCCTGGTCCGCACCGCCCAGCAGTACGGCGCTCCAACCCGGCTGATCGAGGCCACGGTCGAGGTCAACGACGCCCGCAAAAAGGCCATGGCCGATCGTGTCTCGACGACGTTGGGAACCAGTGTCGCGGGCAAGACCGTCGCCCTGCTGGGCCTGACCTTCAAGCCGAACACCGACGACATGCGCGACGCGCCCAGCCTGGACATCGCGCCCGCCCTGATCGCCGCCGGCGCCAAGGTCCAGGCCTTCGACCCCGAGGGCATGCACGAGGCCGCCAAACTGCTGCCGGGCGTCGAGATGAAGGACAGCGCCTATGACGCCGTCGTCGGCGCGGACGCCGTGGTCCTGGTCACCGAATGGGACCAGTTCCGCGCCCTGGATCTGGACCGCATCAAGCTGTTGATGAAACAGCCGGTCTTGGTCGATCTGCGCAACATCTATCGGCCCGAAGACATGAAGAGCCGCGGCTTCCGCTACATGGGCATCGGGCGCGGCTGATGGGGTCGCCGATCCTCGTCACAGGTGCGGCCGGCTTCATCGGCATGCACGTCGCCGAGCGCCTGCTGGACCGGGGCGAACAGGTGATCGGCGTCGATATCTTCAACGACTACTACGACCCGCGCCTGAAGGCGGCCCGCGCCGCGCGGCTGGAAGGCCGCGACGGCTTTCGGATGGTCCGCGCCGACATCGCCGATCACGAACAGATGCGGGCGCTGGTCGGCGACGCCGGCGTCAAGCGGATCGTCCATCTCGCGGCCCAGGCGGGCGTGCGGTATTCGCTGGAGAACCCCTTCGCCTATGAGCGGTCCAACCTGGCCGGTCATCTGTCGATGCTGGAGGCCGCGCGGCACAATGGCGTGACCCATATGGTCTATGCCTCCTCCAGCTCGGTCTATGGCGACCGGCCGCTGGAGGGTTCGGGATTTCGCGAGGACGACCCGACGGTCAATCCCGTCTCGCTCTACGCCGCGACCAAACGCTCGTGCGAACTGATGAGCCAGAGCTACGCCAAGCTCTATGGTTTCCCGCAATCGGGCCTGCGCTTCTTCACCGTCTATGGCCCCTGGGGCCGGCCCGACATGGCCTATTTCAGCTTCACCCAGAAGATCGTGCGCGGCGACCCGATCGAGGTCTATGGCGAGGGCCGGATGGCGCGCGACTTCACCTATATCGACGACATCGTCGACGGCGTGGTCGCCGTGCTGGACCACCCGCCGGCTCAGGGCGTGCATGAGGTCTACAACATCGGCGACAGCCAGCCGGTCGGCTTGATGGACATGATCTCGACGCTGGAGAACGCACTTGGCGTCGAGGCGAAGAAGGTCATGCGGCCCATGCAGCCGGGCGACGTGACCGCCACCTATGCCGACATCTCCAAACTGAACGCCCTTTGCGGCTACCAGCCCAAGGTGCCGCTGAAAGCCGGGCTGGAGACGTTCGTCGCCTGGTGGCGGCAATACGAGAACGGCTGAAGCGAAAGGCGGGGGCCGATGCGACGCGACATCCTTCCGGCCGCCGCCGCACTGGCTCTGTTCGGCGGGTCAGAAGCCTCGGCCCAGTCCGTCAGGACAGCCCAGGATCGCACGGTCGACCTGTTCGCCCGCGACCGCGCCATCGCCGTCCGCGACCGTCCGCAACCCGCCTATGACGCCCTGGGCATCCGCACCGGCGGCTTCACCGTCTTCCCACGGCTTGAGTTCGACATCGTCCATGACGACAATGTCTTCGCCGCCGACGACGACCGCCAAGCCGCCACGACCCTGCGACTGCGCCCCGAGATCGCCGCCAAATCCAACTGGTCCCGCCACGCACTCCAGGCCCAAGCCCGCACCCAGATCGACCGAAATCTCGACTTCGACAGCGAGAATACCATCGACTGGAATCTGGGCGGCGCCGGCCGCCTCGATGTCGTTCGCGGTTCCAGCATCACCTTCGCTGCCGACTACGCCCATGACCACGAGGTCCGCACCGCCGCCGGCGCCGATCCGACCGCGCGACGTCCCATCGCCTTCGACCTGGCCTCCGCCTCTCTCGGCGCCGAACGGGCCACGGGGCGTCTGCGCGTCTCGGCGCGCGCCGCCGTTCATCGCTACGACTATCGCGACGGTTTCAGCGACACCGGCGCCGTAATCGAACAGGACGACCGCGACCGCGCGGTCTTCACCCTGACCGGCCGCGCCGACTACGCCCTCTCGCCCACTACGGCGATTTTCCTGCAGATCACCAGCGACGACCGCGACTACGACCGCATCGCCGGCCGGCCCCTGCGGACCTCGTCGGGCCATCAGACCCTGGCGGGCGTGGATTTCGAACTGGGCGCCCTGATCCGGGGCGAGATCGCCGCCGGCTATATCCGCCAGGACTTCGAGGACGCGGCGTTCGGCGACCTGGACGGTTTCGGCGGCCGGGCGAAGCTGTCCTGGTTCCCTACGCAGCTGACGACTGTTACTGCGGCCGCAGCACGAACCGTCGAGGATACGGGCGTAATCGGCTCGGCCGGCGCCCTGCGCACCGACCTGTCGCTCAGCGTCGATCACGAGCTGCTGCGCAACCTGATCCTGACGGCACAGGCGACCTATGCCGATGACGCCTACAACGGTCTGGCCCGAACCGACACGCGCTTCGGGGCCGGGGTCAGCGCGGTCTACCGGATCAATCGCCGCTACGGCTTCACCGCCGGCTTGACATGGCTCGACCAGTCCTCGTCCGGCGCCGCCCAAGGCCCCAACTATCGAACCACGCGGTTCTACGTGGGCTCCACCGCCCGGTTCTAGGTCGAGCGAAGATTGACAACCTGAAGGCGCCGCCGCACCACTGACACGGACGATCACCGTTCGATGGCGCGATGACACAGACGAACGACCCTGCCCTCGGAACCATGCCTTCCGACGACGACATCGACCTCCAACGCTACGTCGCCGCCTTCCGCCGTCGCGCCGGCCTGTTCCTGGCGGTCGCGGTCGTCGTCTGCCTGATCGTTCTCGCCCTGATGCTAGGCCAGACGCCGGTCTATACCGCCACCGCCAACCTTCAGATCAACACCCGAAAGGAACAGGTGATCGCCGGCCCGGCGGTCCTGTCCGCCCTCGACGTCGAGGCCGCCATCGTCGACACCGAGGTCGAGGTGCTGAAGTCGCCCCAACTCGCGGCCGGCGTCGTGGACGCGCTGAACCTGACCCAGGATCCCGAGTTCAACGCCCGACTGCGCAAATCCACCTTCGCCGCCCTCGCCGACCGCATCGGCCGCGCCGCGATCCCCGACCGCGAGATCGAACGCCAACAGGTCATCGACGCCGTCAGCCGTCGCCTGACCGTGCGCCGCGTCGGCCTGACCTATTCGATGGCGGTCGGCTTCACCTCGGACAGCCCGACCAAGGCGGCCCGCATCGCCAACGCCTTCGCCGAACGCTACCTACAGTCCCAGCTGACGGCCAAGTTCGACGCCAACAGCCAGGCCAACGCCTTCCTCGGCGCCCGGCTGGAGGACCTGCGCCGCCAGGTCGAGGCCGCCGACGCCGCCGTCTCCCTCTACCGCATCGAAAACGGCCTGCTCAGCGCCCAGGGCGCGACCCTGACCGAGCAGGAAATCTCGGTCTACAATCAGCAACTGGCGTCCGCCCGCGCCCAGCAGGCCGAACAGGACGCGCGCCTGCGCACCGCCCGGTCCCAGATAGCGGCCGGATCGAACGGCGACGATGTCGGCGAGGCCCTGACCTCGCCCGTGGTGCAGAACCTGCGCGCCCAGCGCGCGGCGATCAGCACCCGCGTCGCCGACCTGTCCGTCCGCTACGGCCCCCTGCACCCCGACATGATCCGCGCCCGCCAGGAGCTGGCCGACATCGACGCCCAGATCCAGGCCGAGATCCGCCGCGTCGTCTCCAACCTGGATGCCCAGGCCCAGGTCGCCCAGCAGCGCGCCGCCTCGGTCCAGGCCAGCCTGAACGCCGCGCGCAGCGTCCTGGCCGACAACAACGCCGCCTCGGTCCGCCTGCGCGAACTGGAAGGCGAGGCCGAGGCTGCCCGAGCCATCTACCGCGCCTTCCTGGACCGCTATCGCGAAACCAGCGCCCAGACCGGCGTCGAACAGGCCGACGCCCGCATCGTCTCGCGCGCCACGCCGCCGACCTCGCAGAGCGCGCCGAACCTGATGCTCAGCCTCGCGCTGGGTCTGGTGCTGGGCGTCGGCGCAGGCGCGTTGGCCGTCATCGTCGCCAATACGATGCAGACCGGCCTCGGCGGTCCCGAAGACATCGAACGCAAGCT
This sequence comes from Brevundimonas sp. TWP1-3, assembly GCF_049896085.1. Taxonomy (NCBI): domain Bacteria; kingdom Pseudomonadati; phylum Pseudomonadota; class Alphaproteobacteria; order Caulobacterales; family Caulobacteraceae; genus Brevundimonas; species Brevundimonas sp. TWP1-3. The sequence goes on from NZ_JAFCTP010000001.1 coordinate 216,107, forward strand.
GGGCCTGCCCCCCATCGGCGCAATCCCGCTGGCCTCGTCCGTCGCCGCCCTGGAAGACTGCGACCTGCATCCCATCGACCTGGTGCTGCACCGACCGTTGTCGGTCTTCACCGAGGCGTTTCGCGCCCTGCGCACCTCGATCACCCCCATCGTCAGCGTCGTGGGCGAGCCGGCCGGCCGCGTCGTCGCCATCACCTCCGCCCTGCCCGGCGAGGGCAAGACCACCGCCGCCGTCTGCCTGGCCCGCGTCGCAGCCCGGTCGGGCGGCCGCATCCTGCTGATCGACGGCGACCCGCGTCGGCGCGGGGTCACGCGTATGCTGGGCCTGAATCCCGATGCGGGTCTGGCCGAGGTGCTGCACGGCGCGGCGTCCTGGCGGAACCTCCTGGTGCTGGACCCAGCCTCAGGCGCGCACGTCCTGCCGTTGTCGGGCGCCGGTTTGTCGGCAGACGACCTGTTCGCCGCCCCGCCCATGGACGCCCTGCTGGTCGAACTGCGTCAGGCGTTCGATCTGATCGTCATCGACACAGCGCCGGTGCTGGTCCTGGCCGACGCCCGCGTCCTGGCGGCCAAGGCCGACGCCGTCCTGCTGCTGGCCCGCTGGCGCAAAACCCCCGCCCGCGCCGTCGCCGCCGCAATCCGCATCCTGAACCAGTCCGGCGCTCGCACCCTGGGCGTTACCCTGACCCAGGTCGATGTCAGGGCACAGGCGAAACAAGACTATGGCCATGCCGGCTACGACTACCAGGCCTACCGCAAATACTACGCCGCCTGACGCTGGCCGAAGCCCGCTTGACGGCCGACCAGGCCCTCAGCCGTCGCGCCATTCGCTCAACATCTTGCCGTCGGCGTCTTCGAAGGCGACGCGATCCAGTTGGACGGCGCCGATGCAGATCGGCCGCTGATCCGGGCCAGACGCGCGGCAGCGGACGGCGCGACCGTCTGCGAAGGCGGCCATGCGGCCCTCCAGCACCAGTCGATACCCTTGGGCAGGCGCGACGGGCGGCTGGTCGCCCTCGCCCCGCACGGTGAACTCATAGGCGCGACCGTTGCGACGCCCGGTCCGCGAACCGCCCTCGTTGAAGACTGCCGCCAGCCCCATGGTCTGCGGCGACGCCTGACCCTGGGTCAGAGGATCGCCCTGCGCGGCCGGACACCCCTCGGCCCGCAACCAGGGACGCGCCAGCCAGAAGCCCTCGGCCGCTTCCCAGGTCTCGGCGTCATCGGCGATCAGGGCCGATTGCGACCAGTCGCCGGGCGCCAGGCTCAGTTTCAGGCTTTGATTGCGCTCGCCCCATGAGAGGGTCGGCAGACCGTCGTCGGGGGTTGTTTCAGCGGATGACAAGGCCGGACCGCCGCAGCCAAAGGCCTGGCGCACGACGAACCGTCGGCCCGCCAGGGACGCGCCCCCGACCTCATGTCCCGCCGCAAAGGCCGAGGCGGCGAGGTCCACAGCCTGAAGCAGGCTTGCGCGATCCAGGGTCGGTGAGGAGGCGACGGTGACCACAGGCGTCGGCGCCGCAACGGGTGCGGGCTGTGGCGCAGGCTCGGCCTCCTCGCGCTGGCAACCACCGAGAACGGGACCGAAAAGGAGAAGGGACGCCGCGAGCGCGACGACCGACGGGCGAGGCGACGCGATCGGTTCGAGCATGGAACCACTCTAGCACGCAGTTCGCTGTTTTGGGGGCGACCATCCGAAAAAGGTTGACGAGCGTGGCGGGGGGCGGTCTGCACGGGATCATGACATTCGATCAGATCGCTGCGCTTGCGGTGCTCATCGGCGTGGTCGGCGTGCTGATCCACGGCAAGGTTCGCGCCGACGTCGTCGCCCTGACCGGCGCCGCCGTGCTTCTGCTGCTGGGCGTCGTGCGCCCCGTCGAGGTGCAGGGCGCCTTCGCCAGTCCCGCCGTCATCGCCCTGGCCGGCCTGTTCGTCATCGCCTATGCGATCGAGTTGTCGGGCCTGCTGGGTCTGCTGATCCGCCAGGCGACCCAGCTGGCCGCCCGGATCGGCGCGAGGGGCATATGGATCGTCATCGGCCTGTGCGGCTCGGTCGGCGGCTTCCTGAACAATACGCCGGTGGTGGTGCTGGCGGCGCCGGTGATCCGGGATGTGGCTCAGTCGCTGAAACTGTCGCCCAAGCGTTTCCTGATGCCGCTCAGCCACGTCACCGTGCTGGGCGGTCTGCTGACCCTGATCGGCACCTCGACCAACCTTCTGGTCAACGACATGGCGCGCAACGCCGGTCAGCCCGTCTTCGGCCTGTTCGAGATCACGCCGGTGGGCCTGTTCATCGCCGTCGTCGGGGGCCTGTGGCTCTATTTCGTCGGCGCCCGGCAACTGGGCCGGTCAGTCGCCATGGACGAGGCGCAGGCCGCGCGCCTGGCCGAGATGGAAGAGACGCGCCGGCGCACCGAGGCGGAGGCCGCAGGGCGACGTAAACGCATCCTGCCCTTCGGCCTGCCGCGCCTGGGCGAGTCGCGCAATCAGTCCGACGGTTCAGGCGATGCGCACCTGGGCGACGTTGATCTGTATGGAGCGGCGGATCGACCCTTCCAGTTGCGACCGGCGATGATCTCGCTCGCCATCTTCGTCCTGGTGATCGCCTCGGCCGCGTTGGGCTGGGCGCCGATCGCCGCCTCGGCCTTCGCGGGCGCGGTGGGGCTGATCCTGTTGAGGGTCATCACGCCAGAAGAGGCCTATGCCGGCTTACGGCCCGAAATCCTGCTGCTTATCGCCGGCATGGTGGTCGTCGGCACGGCCATCGAGGTGACCGGCCTGGCCTCTGCGGGCGCGGATCGTCTCATCGGCGTGATCCGGCCCATGGGTCCGCTGGGCGCGCTGATCGTGCTGTACGGCGTGACCCTGTTCGCCACCGAACTCTTGTCCAACGCCACGGTCGCGGTGCTGATCACCCCCATCGCGGTGGCCCTGGCCGAGAGCCTGGGGGTCGATCCCCGGCCCTTCCTGGTTTGTGTGATGATGGCCGCCTCCGCCGCCTTCGCCACGCCGTTCGGCTATCAGACCAATGTGCTGGTCTTCAACATGGGCGGCTACAGCTACATGGACTTCGTGCGTGTAGGCCTGCCGCTGAACCTGGTCACCTGGGTGGCGGCCATGGTGGCGATCCCGATCTTCTTCCCGTTCTGATCGATGAGACCCGCGCCCCCAGGTAGAGGCGGTGAGTTCGCACCTGCGTGATCCCGGCGCGCTTGCAAACCTCTGGCGGCGCTGCTCCCAAGCTACGCAGTTTTCCGTATCGCGATTTGGGGGCTCCTTAACAATCGTCCTTTAGACGTGTTGTTCATGCACATTCACCGCACTTTCGCGGCGGGTGTCGGCCTTGCCGCGCTCGCCACCTCCGCCTTTGCCCAGTCGGCGCCGTCCGCCGACGAGATCGCCGCTCTGCGCGCTCAGGTGCAGGCCCTGTCCGCCCGCCTCGAACAGCTTGAGGCGCAGTCGCAGACTGCCGCTCAAGCCGGGCCCGTCGTCGCTGGAAGCCCGGCCGCCCTCACGGCATCTGCGCCGCGCTCGGTTCAAACCGCCGCCACCACGGCCTCGCCGGCTCCGGCGCCTGTCGATTGGGCCACGGGCCTGCCTGAACTGCGCAGCCCGGACGGCGGCTTCACCTTCAAGCCGCGCATCCGCGTCACGGCCGACCTGTCCAACACATTCGGCTCGGACTTCGACAACCGCAATCTGACCACGACCGAGCTGCGCGGCCTGCGCCTTGGCGGCCAAGGCAAGATCGCCGGCGGCTTCACCTACTGGATCGAAGCCGACCTCGCGGACAACGCCGTCAGCGTCGCCAACGCCTTCGTCGCCTATAACACCAAGATCGGCGGCCGCGACCTGGAGGTCTCGGCAGGCCAGCGCCTGAACGACCGCGGCGTCGAGGGCGGGACGGCGGAAGACGTGGTTCCCTTCCTGGAACGCAGCCTGATGGTCTCGACCATCGGCCCGGAACGCGGCGCCTATGGTGTCGGCGTGACCTCCAAACTGACCGGCAGCGTTTGGCACGCCTCGCTCTCGGTCACCGGCGACGCCATCAGCACCGGCACAGCCAATGACAGCGTCACCCTGATGGGCCGCACCCACTGGTCGCCGTTCAAGACCGACGCCGGCTTCCTACATCTCGGCGGCTGGGGCTTTGTCGAGGACCTGACGCCGAACGCGTCGATCGCCTCGCGCAGCCTGGTCCTCTCGTCGCGCGGCAATGATAATCTGCGCCTGTCGGGCGGAACGATCGCCGATCCCAAGGGCAGCAAGGGTCTGGGGCTGGAACTGGGCGGCGTGCATCGCTCGGGCTGGCTGATGGCCGAAGGCGGCAAGCGCGTGGTCGAGACCGCCGCGCGCGACTTCGATCAGGACGCCTACAGCCTCTCCGCCGGCTTCTTCATCACGGGCGAGAAACCGCCGCTTTCGCCCCGCACCGGAACCTGGGGCCGACCCAAGGTGCTGAACCCGCTGGGAACCGACGGCTACGGCGCGGTCGAGATCGTCGGCCGCTACGACACCGCCGACTACAGCGACAACCCGACCGGCGGCGAAGCCGACACCTGGTTGCTGGGCGTCAACTGGTACCCGACGAACAACACCCGCGTCTCCGCCCACTGGAGCGCCTGGTCGGTCGATAACCGCACCGGGACCTTCATCGGCGACGACAACGGCAACACCGCCACCGTCCGCGTCCAGACCGCCTTCTAGACTACATCTTGCCCGGAACGGTCCGCCGTTCCGGGCTTCCGCCCCAAAGCCGCCGAGATGACCGCATGAACCCGAAGAACATCCCGATGCAGCGGAAACTGGCGATCGCCTTCGCCCTTTTGCTGACTGTAGCGGCCGCCATGATCGGGGCGGTCTTCTTCCAATTGTCGGCGATGAAGACGGCGGCCGAACTGAACGCCGAAAGCAAGTCGATCATCGACCACACCCATGTGGCCGAGAAGGGTTTCATTCGCCTGAACTCGCAGATGCGCGGCGTGCTGCTGACCGGGAACGCCGACTATCTGGACGTTTACAAAAAGGGCTGGGAACAGTTCGAAGCCTCGGTGGCCGCTCTCGGCGCCGCCAACCTGACGCCCGAAGAGAAGGCGCTGGTCGAGAAGGCCCAGGCCGACGCCGCCGCCTGGCGCACCGAGTTCGGCACGCCGCTGACCGAGGCGGCGCTGGACCCTGCCCGTATCGAGGCCGCGCGCCGCGTCGTGATCGATTCCGGCGACAGGGTGCGCGTCACCCACATCACCAAGGCCATCACCGACCTTCGCGATATGGAAGTCGAGCGGATGAACGTGCGCGACGCCGAACAGGCGTCGGCGATCACCGCCTCCTTCATCGCCCTGGCGGTCGGGGGGCTGATCCTGGTCGCCGCCGCCGTCTTCCTGGGCGTGCAACTGTCCATCCTGATGGTCGCGCCCGTCCGCCGAATGACCGGGGCCATGTCGGTCATGGCCAACGGCAAGCTGGACGTCGCCATTCCCGACACCGACCGCAAGGACGAAGTCGGGGCCATGGCCCAGGCCATGCAGGTCTTCCGCGACAACGGCCTGCGCGCCGAGGCGCTGGAGACGGAAACGGAATCGATGCGTGACCAGTCCGAAGTCGAACGTCGCCGCCGTGAAGCCCTGGCGCAGCAGGAAGCCGCCGAGAACACCGTCGTCATCGAAAGCCTGGGCAAGGGCCTGTCGGCCTTGGCCGAAGGCGATCTGATCTACCGCATCGACGCCCCCTTCCCTGACCGCAGCGAGATTTTGAAAACCGACTTCAACCGCTCCATCTCCCGCCTGGAAGAGACCGTCACGGGCGTGCTGGGTTCGGTTCAGGGCATCGATTCCGGCGCCGGCGAGATCAGCCAGGCATCGGAGGACCTGTCGCGTCGCACCGAACAGCAGGCCGCCGCCCTGGAAGAAACCGCCGCCGCGCTCGACGAAATCACCGTCACGGTCAAGAAGACCGCCGAGGCCGCAAACCAGGCCGCCGATGTCACCAATGGCGCTCGCAAGAGCGCCGAGGCCTCCGGCGCAGTCGTCATGAACGCCGTCGAGGCCATGCAGAAGATCGAGGACGGCTCGCGACAGATCAGCCAGATCGTCGGCGTCATCGACGAGATCGCTTTCCAGACCAATCTGCTGGCCCTGAACGCCGGCGTCGAGGCGGCGCGGGCCGGAGAGTCGGGTCGCGGCTTCGCCGTCGTGGCCTCCGAGGTCCGCGCCCTGGCCCAACGTTCGGCCGAGGCCGCGAAAGAGATCAAGACCCTGATCTCCAAGTCCGGCTCCGAAGTCGAGAACGGCGTGCGCCTGGTCAGCCAGGCCGGTTCGGCCCTGCAGGCCATCGCCTCGCAGGTCGACGACATCAGCGCCCTGGTCGTCGAGATCGCCGCCTCCGCCAAGGAACAGGCGACCGGCCTTCAGGAGATCAATGTCGCCGTGAACCAGATGGATCAGGTGACCCAGCAGAACGCCGCCATGGTCGAACAAGCCACCGCCGCCAGCACCGCCCTGCGTCAGGAAACCGCCGAACTGTCATCCGAGGTCGCCTTCTTCCAGGTCTCCGCTGGAAAAGGCGCCGCGCGCCATGCGCCCGCCGCGGCGTCAAGCCGCAGCATGACGCGCCCCTCGCCTCGCATCGAACAGCGCGTGATCAAGGTCGCCGGCGGCCGGGACATCGCGGTCGGCGCGAACAGCGATGGCTGGGAAGAGTTCTGACACGGTGAGCGCCGCGACTTAGCCGCTGCTGCCAGAGGTGAAACCGATCACGCTAACACTGACGGTCAGAAGGCTTGAGTGACATCTCTCTGCGGCATTGATCGTTATGAACGATGCCGCGCAGAACCATCGACCCTGAGGGACGTTACGGTCACGATGCGCGCCGCGCTTTGTGGACGCCGTCGCCCCAAGGTTTCCAGATGGCCAAGACCCCCACCCCCGCCGGTGCGTCCCCGCTCGGCAACGCCGGCGAGCTTCACCAGACCGCCGCCACGCCGCAGACCCGCATCACCACCAATCACGGCGTGCCGATCAGCGACAACCAGAACTCCTTGAAGGCCGGGCCGCGCGGCTCGACCCTGCTGGAGGACTTCATCCTTCGCGAGAAGATCCAGCATTTCGACCATGAGCGGATCCCCGAACGGATTGTTCACGCTCGCGGGTCGGCCGCCCACGGCTTCTTCGAACTGACCGACAGCCTGTCGGAGTTCACCACCGCCAAGATCCTGACCGAGGTCGGCAAGAAGACCGAACTGTTCACGCGCTTCTCGACTGTCGCCGGCGGCGCGGGGTCGGTGGACACGCCGCGCGACGTGCGCGGCTTTGCGGTCAAATTCTATACGACCGAGGGCAACTGGGACCTGGTTGGCAACAACATCCCCGTCTTCTTCATCCAGGACGCGATCAAGTTCCCGGACCTGATCCATTCGGTGAAGATGGAGGCGGACAAGGGCTATCCCCAGGCGGCCAGCGCGCACGACACCTTCTGGGACTTCATCGGCCTGATGCCCGAGAGCATGCATATGGTCATGTGGGCCATGTCGGATCGCGGCATCCCGCGCAGCCTGCGCATGATGGAAGGCTTCGGCGTCAACACCTTCCGACTGCTGAACGCAGAGGGCGTCGCCACCCTGGTCAAGTTCCACTGGCGGCCAAAGCTGGGCACGCAATCCACCTGCTGGGACGAGGCGGTCAAGATCGCTGGCGCCGACCCCGACTATCACCGCCGCGACCTGTATGAAGCCATCGACCAGGGCGACTTCCCCGAATGGGAGTTCGGCGTGCAACTGTTTACCCAGGAACAGGCCGACGCCCTGCCGTTCGACATTCTGGACGCCACCAAACTGGTGCCGGAGGAGGACTATCCGATCCGCGTGATCGGCCGCATGGTCCTGGACCGTAACCCCGACAACTTCTTCGCCGAGACCGAACAGGTGGCCTTCCTGCCGACCAATATCGTGCCGGGCATCGACTTCTCGGAAGATCCGCTGCTGCAGGGCCGGCTGTTCTCCTATCAGGACACCCAGCTGTCGCGCCTGGGCACGGTCAACTTCCACCAGATCCCAATCAACCAGGCCAAGGGCTGCCCCTTCCAGAACTTCCAGCGCGATGGCCATATGCAGATGGCCGTGCCGAAGGGCCGCGCCAACTATGAACCCAACAGCCTGGCCGAGGCGGGCGAGGACGGCGGCCCGCGCGAAGATCCCAAGGGCGGCTTCCGCACCGCGCCCGTTCCGGTCGAGGTCGAAAAGGTCCGGCTGCGCGCAGAGACCTTCGCCGACCACTACAGCCAGGCGCGGCTGTTCTTCCGCTCGCAGACCGAAATCGAACAGGCCCATTTGGCAAGCGCCATCGTGTTCGAACTGTCCAAGGTGTCTCTGGCCCACGTCCGCGAGCGCGTTCTGGCCAATCTGCAGAACGTCGATGAAACCCTGGCCCAGCGTGTCGCCGACGGCCTGAACCTGCCCCTGCCCAAGGCGTCGGAACCGGCCGTCGCCCCCATCGATCTGGACGCCTCACCTGCGCTTCGTATCGTCGGCAAATATCCCGACACCCTGAAGGGCCGAAAGGTCGCCATCCTGGTCGCCGACGGCTCTGACGGCGCGGTCATCGAATCCGTGCGTGCGACGGTCGAAGGCGACGGCGGTTCGGTCTTCATCGTCGCCCCCAAGATCGGCGGCGCAAAGCTGAAAGGCGGCAAGACCCTGGTCGCCGACGGTCAGCTGGCCGGCAGCCCTTCGGTCCTGTTCGACGCGGTCGCCATCGTCCTGTCCGAGGAAGGTTGCGCCCAGTTGATGAAGGAAGGCGCCGCGGTCGACTTCGCCAAGGACGCCTTCGGTCACCTCAAGGCCGTCGGCTACACCCCCGAGGCCCAGCCCCTGCTGGACAAGGCGGGCGTCGAGCCGGACGCAGGCGTGATCGACCTGTCCAAGGACGCCGAGGCCTTTCTGGCCCCCGCCCGCACCCGCCAGTGGGATCGTGAGCCCAAGGTGCGCATGTTGGCCTGATGAGTTGCACATCCTGACCCGGACGCCTGTTTCATGACGGAGTCTGGGTCAGACTGAATGCAGTCTTGGGTGAACTCAGCTTATTAGCCGGTAACCCACGCCCGGTTCTGTCACGAGCAGAGCGGGCTGTGCGGGGTCTGCCTCCAGCTTGTGCCGCAACTGGCCCACGACCACACGCAGATACTGGACGTCGTCGGCATGGCCGGCGCCCCAGACGGTCTTGAGCAGATCGACGTGGCCCAGCACCTTGCCGGCGTTGCGCGCCAGATAGGCCAGCACGTCGTACTCCTTGGGCCTCAGCTTCACGCGCTCGCCGGCGCGGGTGACGATGCGGCGATCCAGGTCGATCACGACATCGCCCGCCGTGACCACACCGCCCGCCACCGGCGTCAGCGCGCCCTGACGCAGACCCGCGCGGATGCGGGCCAGCAGCTCGCCGACGCCGAACGGCTTTTCCACATAGTCGTTGGCGCCCAGGTCCAGGGCCGTGATCTTCTCGGCCTCTCGGTCGCGCGCCGACAGGACGATGATCGGTCCCTGATAGAAGTCCCGCGCCCGCGTCAGGACGTCCTTGCCGTCCATGTCGGGCAGACCCAGGTCCAGCACCACCGCGTCGGGGCTCCATAGGGCGATGGCGCGCAGGCCCTCCTGACCGCTGTCTGCGCGGCGCGGTTCATAGCCGGCGGCGTCCAGGGCGGGGGCCAGGAAGCGGTGGATCTGGGGCTCGTCGTCGATGACCAGAACCTGGGGGCGAACGGCGGACATCACAGCAGATCCGGGTGGGTGGCGATGGACTTGGGCAGGCTGATCAGGATGCGGGTGCCAAGCTTGCCGCCGTCCGGTCCGTCGTGGATCGGGCTGGCGGCGGCGATACGGCCGCGCATGGCCTCGACGAAACCCTTGGCGATGGCCAGGCCCAGGCCGGCGCCTTTTGCGCGGTCGGTGGATTCCTCCATGCGGCGGAACTTGTCGAACACGCGCTCCAGCTCGGCGGCGGGAATGCCGCGCCCCTCGTCCTCGATGGAGATGACGACGGCGCCGCGATCCTCATAGGCCGCCAGTTCGATGGTGGTGCCGTCGGGGCTGTAGGCGATGGCGTTTTCCAAGATATTGACCACCGCCTGTTCCAGCAGGCCCGGATCGGCCTCGACCATGCTGAGCTGGGCCGGAAAGTCGCGCGTGATGCGGCGCTGGCCCAGGCGGCGCGACACCCGGTCGGCGGCGGCGTTCAGGATGTCGCGCACATCGCTCCAGTCGGTGCGGACGTTCAGCCCCCCGCCCTCCAACCGGGTCATGTCCAGCAGGTCGCCGACATAGCGCGACAGGCGTTCGGCCTCCTCGCGGATGCTGAGCAGCAGGTCGTCGCGGACCTCGGGCTTCAGGGTCGCGCCATAGTCGATCAGGGTCGTCGCCGAGCCCAGGACGGTGGACAGGGGCGTGCGCAGATCGTGGCTGACCGAGTTCATCAGGGCGGCGCGGAAACGGTCGGCGCGACGCAGGGTCTCGGTCTCCAGCGCCTGCCCCGCCAGGTCGGCCCGCTCCAGCGCCACCGCGCCCTGGTCCAGCAGGGCCATGGCCAGGCGTTCCTCGTCCGAGCCCGCCGCCACGGCCGAGGCGTCGATGCCCGCTACGCCGGCCCGCCCGCGCACGCCCTGCAAAGGCTGAAACCGCCAATGGGTCTGCGGCAGGGTGCCGGTGCCGTGTCCCGTGACCTCGCCATGGGTCCAGGCCCAGCGGGCGGCGGCCATGGCGTCGGGCGCCAGCGTCAGGCCGTCGGGACTGGCGGCGGTCAGGGTCAAATCGTCGTCCTCGGGCAGCAGGACGACCGCACCGGCCCCGGCGGCGGCCGAGGCCTGTTCGGCCAGGGTGCGGGCCGTGGTCGCGCGATCCTGGCCCGCCGACAGGGTCTGGCTGGCGGCCAGAAGGGCCGAGACGGCGGCGGCGCGACGCTGGGCCGCTCTGGCCTGTTCGCGCACCCTCCCCGCCAGGGCGCCGGTCCCCAGGGCCACGGCCCAGAAGAGGATCAGGGTCAGCACGTCCGTCGGCGAACCGATCAGGAAGCTGTAGAGCGGCTGAAGGAACAGGAAGTTGTAGGTCAGGAAGGCCAGGGTCGCCGCCGCCAGCGCAGGCCGCAAGCCGTTCAAAACCCCCGCCGCCACCACCGCCGCCAGATAGATGACGCCCAGATCGACCCGCTCGAACCGCGTGTCCAGCAACAGGGCGACGCCGGTCGCGGCCACGACGAAGCCCGCGCCGGTCGTATAGGCGCGCCATTCCAGCGCCGCTCGTGGACCGGGCTTGAGCGCAGGTTCGGGCGCCGTCAGATCGCCTTCGGTCACGACGTGGACGGCCACGCCCTGGGCCTTGCGCAACAGTTCGGTCGCCAGCGCCCGACCGGTCCATTCGGCGAACCGCCCGCCGCGCGTCTTGCCGATGACGATCTGGGTGACGTTGTTACGGTGGGCATGGTCCAGCACGGCGCGCACCACGTCGTCGCCGCTGATCGTCACCGGCCGCCCGCCCAACTGCTCGGCCAGCTTGAAGGCCTCGGACAGGCGGCCCGCCGAGCGGGCGTCGGCGCGCGATCCGCTGGGCCGTTCGACATGAGCGACCGACCAGGGGGCGTCCATCATCATGTCCGACATCCGCCGCCCGGTGCGCACCAGCGAGGCGGTCATGGCGTCGCCGCCGACCAGGACCAGGATCCGCTCGTTCGCCGCCCATGGCCCCGCCACGCCGCGCTCGCGCAGATGCGACAGCAACTGATCGTCCACCGTCTGGGCCGCGCGGCGCAGGGCCAGTTCGCGAAGCGCCGTCAGGTTCTCGATCTTGAAGAAGTTCTCGGACGCGACCCGCGCCGTCTCGGGCACATAGACCTTGCCCTCGGCCAGACGCGCCCGCAGGTCCTCGGGCGTGATGTCTACGACCTCGATGTCGTCGGCGCCGGTCAAGGCGCTGTCGGGCACGGCCTCCCTCTGGCGCACGCCTGTGATGCGCAGGACGACGTCGGACAGGCTCTCCAGATGCTGGATGTTCAGCGTCGTCCAGACGTCGATGCCTGCATCGCGCAGTTCCTCCACGTCCTGCCACCGTTTCGGATGGCGCGACCCCGGCGCATTGGAGTGGGCGTATTCATCGACCAGCAGCAGTTCGGGTCGCCGCGCCAGGGCGCCGTCGAGGTCGAACTCCATCAGGGCGCGGTCGCGGTGGTCGATGGGGGCGCGCGGCATGACGTCCAGGCCGCGCAGCAGGCTCATCGTCTCCTTGCGGCCGTGGGTCTCGACCACGCCGACGACGACATCCAGCCCCTCGGCCTTTCGCCGACGCGCGGCGCGCAGCATCTCATAGGTCTTGCCCACGCCGGGCGACATGCCCAGAAACACCTTCAGCCGCCCGCGCTTGCGGCGCGGAACGGCTGAAGTCGCGGGCGTTTCGGCCTCGATCTCGGGCAATCAGCCCTCCGCGCCGAAGCGGGCGTCCAGCGCGCGATTGGTCATCAGGACATTGACATGCGGCTGGCCGATGAAGCCGAGGAAGGCTCCCTCGGTCCGCGCGTCGATGATGCTCTGGACCTGCTGCACGGGAACGCCTCTGGCGCGGGCGATCCGCGCGGCCTGAAGCCGAGCGTAGGCCGGAGACACGTCCGGGTCGAGGCCCGAACCCGAGGTCGTCACCGCATCGGCGGGGATGACGCCCGGACCGTCCTCGGCGCGAATGGCCTGGGCGGTTTCGGCGACCCGCATCGTCAGGTCCGGATTCAGCGGCCCCAGGTTCAAGCCGGACGAGGCGGCGGCGTCATAGCCGTCGCCCGCCGCCGAGGGGCGCGGATGCAGATAGGTCGCGCCCGCGAACGGCTGACCGATCAACGAGGAACCGACCACCTGACCGCCGGCGTCGCGCACCAGACTGCCGTTGGCCTGATCCGGGAAGGCGACCTGGGCCACGCCGGTGACGGCCAGCGGATAGGCCAGCCCCAGCAGCAGGGTGAACAGGGCCGTCATGACGAGGGCCGGGCGAAGTTGATTGACCATGGTCGTCGCCTCAGAAGCTGGCCTTCAGCGTCGCCACGGCGCGCGCGCCGTAGATGTCGCCGAAGTCGTGTTGATCGGTGTCGTGATAACGGACGTCCAAAGCCAGATTGCTGGTCAGCTGATAGGCCGCGCCCAGGTTCCAGGTGGTGTAGTCCAGGTCCGACGAGACCCACTGACGCCCGACGGCGCCCGAGAGGGTCCATTTGTCGGCCGGGCTGACGGCGCCGTTGATTTCGGCATAGGTCGCCTCGTCCTCGGATGCGCCGAAGAAGTCGGGCGAATAATAGACCGCCGCGCCCAAGGTCGCGGGACCAACGGCGCGCGAGGCAGCGGCTTTCAGCTCGACATAGTCATAGTCCGCGCCGTCCGGCTGACCGGCGTAGAGGTAGCCGATCACGCCGAAGTCCAGGGCATAGCCGGCGACCTCGGGCCGATAGCCGGCGTAGAGGTCGACCTCGGCGTCGGTGTCGTCGCCGAAATCGACGTTGGAGGCCCAGCCGCCGGCGTAGAAGCCGTTGCTGGTCAGGTCGACGCCGGCCGAGATCGCCGGGTTTTCCTGGGTCTGGCTGACGCCGCGGAAGACGTAATCAGAAGTCAGGGCGACGTTGCCCGAGATATGGGGCGCCGAGACGTCCTGCGCCTTGGCTTCGCTGCACAGGCCCAGGCCGGCGATGCCGATGATACAGGCGGCGGCGAACCAGGCGTCGTTACGGCCCGAGGCCTTGGAGAGGGGTTTACGCATTGGGATTCTCATTCTGAACAGGATGGATGGCTCTGAGGTTCGAACCGTTGCGCTGGTCGGTTTCCCGCATCGTCGCGACGCCCCACAGGGCCGCAATGACCAGCACTGCGAGGACGAGTTGAAGGATGCGGGAAACCTCCTGGCGCATCAGGCCAGGCCCAGGCCGGAGATGACGAGGTCGATCAGCTTGATGCCGACGAACGGGGCGATCAGGCCGCCCAGGCCGTAGATCAGAAGGTTGCGACCCAGGAGGGCGCCCGCGCCGATGGCCCGGTATTTGACGCCCTTCAGCGCCAGGGGGATCAGGGCGACGATGACCAGGGCGTTGAAGATGACCGCCGACAGAATGGCGCTCTCGGGGCTGTGCAGCCGCATAACGTTCAGCGCGCCCAGCGACGGCAGGGCGACCACGAACATCGCCGGGATGATGGCGAAATACTTGGCCACGTCGTTGGCGACAGAGAAGGTGGTCAGGGCGCCGCGCGTGATCAACAGTTGCTTGCCGACCTCGACGATCTCGATGACCTTGGTCGGGTCGCTGTCGAGATCGACCATATTGCCGGCCTCGCGGGCGGCCTGGGCCCCGGTCTGCATGGCCACGCCGACGTCGGCCTGAGCCAGGGCGGGCGCGTCGTTGGCGCCGTCGCCGCACATGGCCACCAGACGGCCCTTGGCTTGTTCGGCCTTGATCAGCCGCATCTTGTCCTCGGGCGTCGCCTCGGCGAGGTAGTCGTCGACCCCGGCTTCCGAAGCGATGGCGGCGGCCGTCACCGGATTGTCGCCGGTGATCATGACGGTGCGCAGCCCCATCCGCCGCAGGTCGGCGAAGCGCGCCTTTACGCCCGGTTTGACCACGTCCTTCAGGTGGATGACGCCCACCAGCACGCCGTTCTGGGTGATGGCCAGGGGCGTGCCGCCCGAGCGGGCGATCCGGTCCACGGACTGACGGAACTCTGCCGGGGCGGAACCGTCGCTCAGGCCCAGATCCTTCAGCACCGCATCGACGGCGCCCTTGCGCCAGCTGTCCTTGCCGACGTCCAGGCCCGACTGGCGGGTGACGGCGGTGAAGGGAATGGCGACGGCGCCGGCCGGCTGTTCCCCCGAGACGCCCGCGTTGCGGCCCAGTTCGACGATGGAGCGGCCCTCTGGCGTCTCGTCGGCCAGGGACGCCATGACGGCGGCGGCCAGGGCGGCTTCCGGACGCACGCCCGGAACCGGAACTACCTCGGTCGCCATGCGGTTGCCGAAGGTGATGGTGCCGGTCTTGTCGAGCAGCAGGGTGTCGACGTCGCCGGCCGCCTCCACCGCACGGCCCGAGGTGGCCAGCACATTGACCTTCAGCAAGCGGTCCATGCCGGCGATGCCGACGGCGGACAAAAGGCCCCCGATCGTGGTCGGGATCAGGGTGATGAACAGGGCGCCCAGCACCAGCGGATCGATACGGACGCCCGAATAGGCGCCCAGACCGACCAGGGTCACGACCGCGATCAGGAAGATCAGGGTCAGGCCGGCCAGCAGCACGGCCAGGGCCAGTTCGTTCGGCGTCTTGCGCCGGTCCGCGCCCTCAACCATGGCGATCATACGGTCGAGGAAGGTCGAGCCGGGCTTGGCGGTGATGCGGACCTTGATCCAGTCGGAGACGACGGTGGTGCCGCCGGTCACGGCCGATCGGTCGCCGCCGCTTTCGCGGATCACCGGGGCGCTCTCGCCGGTGATGGCGGCCTCGTTGACCGAGGCCACGCCCTCGATGATCTCGCCGTCCGAGGCGATCACGTCGCCGGCCTCGACCAGGATGATCGACCCGACCTCAAGCTCGGAGGCGTTGGTCGGGACCACCGTGCCGGTCTTGGGATCGACGATCAGCTTGGCCTTTGTCGTGACGCGGGTGGCGCGAAGGCTGTCGGCGGCCGCCTTGCCCCGCCCTTCGGCGATGCTTTCGGCGACGTTGGCGAACAGGACCGTGGCCCACAGCCATACGGCCAGTTGCACCGCAAAGCCCGCCGACTGACCGCCCGCGATGGCCGCCGCCGCCGAGATCGTGGACAGAAGCGCCACGATCCAGGTGGTGAAGATGACCGGGTTCTTGATCAGTTTGACGGGGTTCAGCTTGACGAAGGCGTCGCCCACGGCCCGGCCGATCATCTGTCCCGATAGCCCGCCCGCGAGGGGCGACGAACGGCCGCCCTCGCGTGGATCCAATGTAAGTTGTGTCATGTCAGGATGTCCGAAGGATCAGGCGCCGGCGACCGCCGCGAGCACCTGGAAGTGCTCGACGATCGGTCCCAGGGCGAGGGCGGGCAGGAACTGCAGGCCCCCGAGGATGAGGATCACGCCGATCAGCAGGCCGATGAACAGGCCGTTGTCGGTGGGCAGGGTGCCGGTGGAGGGCGCCAGCTTGGGCTTGACCACTAGGCTGCCGGCGATGGCCAGCACCGCGACGGCCGGAACGAACCGCCCGAACAGCATCCCCAGCCCCAGGGTCGTGTTCCACCAGGGGGCATTGGCGGTCAGGCCCGCAAAGGCCGAACCGTTGTTCGCCGCCGCCGAGGTGTAGGCGTATAGGATCTCGGACAACCCATGCGGCCCCTTGTTCAGCAGGCCCGCCAGCGCCGTCGGGAAAACGGCGGAGATCGCCGAGAAACCCAGCACCGAAAGCGGCAGGATCAGAACCGCGATCATGGCGAACTGAATCTCGCGCGCCTCGATCTTCTTGCCCAGATATTCCGGGGTGCGACCGACCATCAGGCCGGCGACGAAGACCGACAGCAGGGCCATCACCACCATTATGGCGATCCCCGAACCGATCCCGCCCGGCAGGATCTCGCCCAACTGCATCAGGAACATCTGCAAGGCGCCGCCCAGCGGCATATAGCTGGCGTGCATCGAGTTGACCGAACCGTTCGAGGCGCCGGTCGTGACGACGGACCAGACGGTGGAGGCCGGTGCGCCGAAGCGGACCTCCTTGCCCTCCATGTTCACCGACGCGTCCACCTGGACTGCGACAAGGGCCGGGGCCGGCTGGGTCTCGATCACATACATAGCCGCGCTTGAGACGGTCAGGATGATCAGGGCCGCCGCAGCCAGGGCCTTGATGTCGCGTCCCGCCAGGGCCGTGCGGCCGAAGGCGAAGAAGGCGGCCCAGCCCATGACGTTGATCGCCACGGCGCTCAGCAGGTTGGTGATGGCGTTCGGGTTCTCGAACGGATGGGCGCCGTTGACGTTGAAGACGCCGCCGCCATTGATACCCAACTGCTTGATCGCCACCTGGCTGGCCGCCGGGAACAGCGGCAGGGTCTGCGACCCGCCCTCGACGCCGGTCGCATGGACGTTGGCCGCCAGGCTCTGGACGATGCCGAGGCCGGACAGGGCCACGGCCAGGATCAGGGCGGCGGGCAGCAGCACATAAAGGGTGGTGCGCGTCAGGTCGGCCCAGAAATTGCCGACGCCCTCGCCCCGATTGGCGACGAAGGCCCGCGCCAGGGCGGCCGCGATGGTCGCGCCGGTGGCCGCCGATAAGAAGTTCTGCACCGTCAGACCGACCATCTGGCTGAAGGTCGACATCGTCGTCTCCCCACCATAGCTCTGCCAGTTGGTGTTGGTGACGAAGCTGACGGCGGTGTTGAAGGCCAGGTGCGGCGAGACGCCCGCGAAACCTTGCGGGTTCATCGGCAGAACGCCCTGCAGACGCAGTATCCCGTACAGCAGCACAAAGCCCGCCAGGTTGAAGGCCAGCAGGGCGCCGGAATAGCCCAGCCAGCCCTGGCTGCGCTTCGGATCGACGCCCGCCGCGCCATAGAAGACGGCCTCCACCGGCCTCAGCACCGGATCCAGCCAGGTCCGCTCGCCGTTCCAGACGCGCGACATATAAACGCCGATGGGCCAGCCGAGCATGACGGCCAGCCCAAGAGTCAGGGCGATCTCGCCCCATCCTTGAATGTTCATGATTTCAGTCCCGGTCCCTTAGAACCGCTCGGGCCGCAGCAGCGCCGCGACCATATAGACGGCGACGACCAGCGCCCCCGCCCCCCAGAGCATGGCGATCATGGTCATACCCGTTTCAATGCTGTGGCGAGCAGGGCGAAGGCGGCGAACGCCCCTGCCCCCACCGCCAGAAAGATCACGTCGGCCAATCCGGCCTCCTCGCTCAAGTTGGAGCGGGACAGGACCATGGAGCCACGTAATGGCGCGATGTGAGTCCTCGCCGTGCACCTAAAGGTTTCATAAAATTGAGGGCGCCTGGACGGAAATCGAAGGCCGGCGTGGTCCTATCGCCTCAGGATTCCTCGTCGGCCACCTGGCCCAGTTCCCCTCGCCGGCGCGCCTTCCTGCCATAGACCCATTCGAACAGGGGCGAGGCCATCAGGGTGGTGATGATGGCCATCATCACCAGGATCGAGAACAGGGCCGGGCCGATGATGCCGCGCTGCAGGCCGATGTTGATGATGATCAGCTCCATCAGGCCGCGGGCGTTCATCAGGGCGCCGATGCCCATGGCCGTGGCGTTGTCCTGGCCCGTCAAGCGCGCGGCGGCCCAGCAGGCCCCGCCCTTGGCCAGGATGGAGCCCAAGAGGATGACGGCGGTCACGGCCAGCAGGCCCAGGCTGTTGACCATGGTCAGTTGGGTGTTCAAGCCCGAGAAGGTGAAGAACATCGGCAGCAGCACCAGCACCGCGAACGGCTCCAGCTGACGCTTGACCTCCTGGCTCAGCAGGCCGCGCGGCATGGCGACGCCCAGGATGAAGCCGCCGAAGACGGCGTGAATGCCGACCGCGTCCATGGCCCAGGCGCTGAGCATGAACAGGATCAGCACGATCCCCAGCACCGTGGGGCTCAACCGCCCTTCACGCTCGACGATGCGGCCCAGCGGCGCCAGCAGTTTCGGTCCGACCGTCAGCATGAACAGTGCGAACGCGCCGCCGCCCGCGATGGCCATCACCGCCACCATCGGCCCTGCGCCGAAGCTGGCCAGGACGATGGCCAGAACGCACCAGGCGCCGGCGTCGTCGATGGCCCCGGCTGCCAGCGACAGCGAACCCAGCCGCGTGCCGCTCAGACCCCGCTCATGGATGATGCGCGCCAGCATGGGGAAGGCGGTGATCGAGATGGCCGCGCCCATGAAGAGCATGGCCTGCCAGGTCTGGATGCCCTGACCGAACAGGCCTTGGCTGACCAGCCAGGGCGCAATAGCCACCGCGATCAGAAAGGGCGCCGCCATCCCCGCCAACGACACGGCCGCCGCGCTTTTCGCATTGGCCTTGAAGTGATCGCGCCGGAAGCCCAGCCCGACCAGGAACATATAGAGGCCCACGCCCAACTGGGCGCCGACGAACAGGATCGACTTCGATTCCTTGGGGAACAGGGCCGCCTGAAGATCAGGCGCCAGAAGGCCGAACAGCGACGGGCCCAGGATCACCCCGGCGATCATCTCCCCCACCACCTGCGGCTGGCCGAGGTAGCGTTTGGCCAGCCAGCCGACGATGCGGCAGACGGCGATGATCACGGCCATCTGCAGGAAGAAGGCCACGCTCAGTTCCGCATTCGTCATGCCTTTTTCCTCCCCTTGGAAGCACGGTGCGCGCGGAGCAACTTTCCGTCAAAACGGGTGAAGAAGTGACGTGACCCCCGTTTCTCATCCAGCCATAACGAGGGGTCCTTTGGTGATCTGAACTGGTGTTGGCGGGGTTGGCAATAGGCTGGTCTGAGCAGCTATTAACCAGCGCACCAGACCGGCCGCTCTGTCCGGTGAGCGCCTGTGCGTAGGCCTTGGTCGTCAGCCATCCTAGCTTCGAGTGCGGCCGGGTTTCGTTGTCGTCGCGCCGCCAGGCCTCAAGCACGCCACGGGCGTGCGGCAGGGATCGGAACAGCGGCTAGTCGCGCAGCCGGCCGTTGAAGCTCTCGTTGAAGCCGTTCTGCCAGGGTTTGCCCGGGCCATGCAGTGCCAGCCCACGCCGACGTCATCGACCCAGGCCAGGATGACTTTGGACCTATACTCCGTGCCGTTGTCGGCGATGATCGTCTCAGGTCGCCCTCGTCGAAGGATAATGGCGTCCTGCTCGCGCGCTACCCGTCGGCCCGACAGCGAGGTGTCGGCGACGAGGCCGAGGCATTCCCGCGTGCAGTTGTGGCTACGCCGGCCTTCGGTTCGATCACCATCAGGATGCGGAAGCGCCGCCCGTCAGTCATCTGATCCGATACGAAGTGGAGCGACCAGCGCTGGTTCGCGGCCAGAGGAATCGCCAGCGGACGCCGAGTTCCCATGGCCCGTTTGCGCCCGCCGCGCCGACGCGCGGTCAACTTCTGCTTGAGGTAGATCCGCTGGACCCGCTTCTTGACCGCATGGCCCTCGCGCCGAAGAATCACGTGCACGCGGCGATAGCCCAACCGCCGACGCTCCCGAGCCAGAGCCTTCAGTCGATCCCGCAGGACGCCGTCGTCCGGTCGCGTCGCCTGATAGCGCACGCTCGTCCGATCAGCGCCCAGCACCCGGCAGGCCCGACGTTAGCTCATCGCATAGACCGACTGGAGGTGCGCCGCCGCCGCTCGATGCGCAGCGGGCGTAACCACTTTTCCCCCAGCAGATCTTTCAGCGCGACGTTGTCCAGCATCGATTCCGCCAGCATCCGCTTGAGCTTGGCGTTCTCCACCCTCCAGCGCCTTCAGACGCCTGGCCTCCGACACGTCCATGCTGCTTACGCGCCCTCCAGCTATTGCTGGAGGAGTTTCAGGGTGTCACGTCACAGCCGCCGGCCTGTTGGCTTGGGGAGCGCCCATGACGCAGAAAACCCCACGGCGATAGCGCGTGGGGTTCTTCAGATCAGAGTCTCACGCCGGAATGTGAGGTATTCTTGGGTGCGGGAGTAGGATTTGAACCTACGACCTTCAGGTTATGAGCCTGACGAGCTACCGGGCTGCTCCATCCCGCGGCAAACGGTAGTGTCGTGAAGGAAGAACGGTTCGAGAAGCGCGCTCAAGTAGGCCGAAGGCCGTTAGCGCGTAAATCATGTGTGCTTGGTAGACCCGGCGACGACCTACTCTCCCGCGCCTTGAGACGAAGTACCATTGGCTCTGGAGGGCTTAACGACCGAGTTCGGAATGGGATCGGGTGGGGAACCTCCGACATAGTCACCAGGTCAACCAAGCACACATGAATCCTGACCTATCGCGCATTCGCGCTACTTGAGGTCAGGAGAAGAAGACATTGTCTGAGATTGCTTCGGTCAAGGAGCAATCATCGAATGAGTTTTGCTGAGAAACGATCAAACCGATCGGATTATTAGTACCAGTAAGCTTCATGGGTCGCCCCACTTCCACACCTGGCCTATCAACGTGGTAGTCTTCCACGATCCTCAGCGAAGCCTTGTTTTGAGGTTAGTTTCCCGCTTAGATGCTTTCAGCGGTTATCTATTCCATACTTAGCTACCCTGCTGCACAGCTGGCGCCATGACAGGTACACCAGAGGTATGTCCATCCCGGTCCTCTCGTACTAGGGACAGATCCTCTCAAGCTTCGAACACCCACGGCAGATAGGGACCAAACTGTCTCACGACGTTCTGAACCCAGCTCACGTACCACTTTAAATGGCGAACAGCCATACCCTTGGGACCTGCTCCAGCCCCAGGATGTGATGAGCCGACATCGAGGTGCCAAACTTTGCCGTCGATATGGACTCTTGGGCAAAATCAGCCTGTTATCCCTAGAGTACCTTTTATCCGTTGAGCGATGGCCCTTCCACTCGGGACCACCGGATCACTATGGCCGACTTTCGTCTCTGCTCGACTTGTCAGTCTCGCAGTCAGGCGGGCTTATGCCATTGCACTCGACGACCGATTTCCGACCGGTCTGAGCCCACCATCGCGCGCCTCCGTTACACTTTAGGAGGCGACCGCCCCAGTCAAACTACCCACCACGCCATGTCCCGGGACCGGATAACGGCCCTCGGTTAGACGTCAACGACAGTAAGGGTGGTATTTCAAGGACGACTCCACCAGAGCTGGCGCCCCGGTTTCATAGCCTCCCACCTATCCTACACATACGGTCGCTAACGCCAAGGCGAAGCTATAGTAAAGGTTCATAGGGTCTTTCCGTCTGACCGCGGGAACCCCGCATCTTCACGGGGAATTCAATTTCACTGAGCCTATGCTGGAGACAGTGGGGAAGTCGTTACGCCATTCGTGCAGGTCGGAACTTACCCGACAAGGAATTTCGCTACCTTAGGACCGTTATAGTTACGGCCGCCGTTTACCTGGGCTTCAGTTCGTCGCTTTCACAACTCCCTTTAACCTTCAGGCACCGGGCAGGCGTCAGACCCTATACGTCGCATTGCTGCTTCGCAGAGCCCTGTGTTTTTGCTAAACAGTCGCTACCCCCTGGCTTGTGCCACTCAGTCCTGGTTGCCCAGGGTGAGTCACGCTTATTCCGAAGTTACGCGTGCAATTTGCCGAGTTCCTTCAGCATAGTTCTCTCAAACGCCTTGGTATGCTCTACCTGACCACCTGTGTCGGTTTCGGGTACGGTCTCTGCTGGAGTTATTTCCTGGGACAACGCCCCCGCACACACAATCCAATAAGTGGGTACGAGTTAAGCCATCCGTCACTTCCAGCTGGTGCAGGAATATTTACCTGCTTCCCATCGACTACGCTTTTCAGCCTCGCCTTAGGGGCCGACTAACCCTGCGCAGATTAGCTTTACGCAGGAACCCTTGGTCTTTCGGCGGGAGTGTCTCTCACACTCCTATCGTTACTCATGTCAGCATTCTCACTTCCGATACCTCCAGCCAGGCTCACGCCTGACCTTCACCGGCCTACGGAACGCTCCGCTACCGCTTGCAGTAAACTGCAAACCCATATCTTCGGCGCACGGCTTGAGCCCCGTTACATTTTCCGCGCAGGATCGCTTGATCAGTGAGCTGTTACGCTTTCTTTAAAGGATGGCTGCTTCTAAGCCAACCTCCTGATTGTCAAAGCAATCCCACATCGTTTCCCACTTAGCCGTGACTTGGGGGCCTTAGATGATGGTTAGGGTTGTTTCCCTTTTCACGACGGACGTTAGCACCCGCCGTGTGTCTGCCCGATAGTTCTCTTGGGTATTCGGAGTTTGGTTAGTATTGGTACCGCTCGCGCAGCCCGCAACCATCCAGTGCTCTACCCCCCAAGGAATTCGTCGGACGCTCTACCTAAATAGATTTCGCGGAGAACCAGCTATGTCCAGGTTTGATTGGCCTTTCACCCCTATCCACAAGTCATCCCAGAATTTTTCAACATTCACGGGTTCGGTCCTCCAGTTGGTGTTACCCAACCTTCAACCTGCTCATGGATAGATCACCTGGTTTCGGGTCGTCATACGTCGAACTTAGCGCCCTATTCAGACTCGCTTTCGCTGCGCCTACACCTAACGGCTTAAGCTTGCTCGACACATGAAGTCGCTGACCCATTATACAAAAGGTACGCCGTCACCCCGCTTGGGGGCTCCGACTGCTTGTAGGCTTCCGATTTCAGGATCTGTTTCACTCCCCTTGTCGGGGTGCTTTTCACCTTTCCCTCACGGTACTTGTTCACTATCGGTCGTAGAGGAGTACTTAGGCTTGGAGGGTGGTCCCCCCATGTTCAGACAGGATTTCACGTGTCCCGCCCTACTCGAGTCTCTTGCTATTTGATGACTACGGGGCTTTCACCCACTATGGCCGACCTTTCCAGATCGTTCGTCTTTATTTCACAAGAGCACTGGCCTGGTCCCGGTTCGCTCGCCACTACTACGGGAGTCTCGGTTGATGTCCTTTCCTCCGGGTACTGAGATGTTTCAGTTCCCCGGGTTCGCTTAATGAACCTATGTATTCAGTTCATTATACCTTTTAACAATCCGCCAATCGCCGCCCTGACCGAAGTCAGAACGAAGTTGGAAGACTGTAAAGGTGGGTTTCCCCATTCGGAAATAACCGGATCAAAGGGTGCTAGCGCCTCCCCGGTTCTTATCGCAGCTTGCCACGTCCTTCATCGCCTCTCTACGCCAAGGCATCCGTCAGAAGCCCTTCAACGTTTGATCGTTTCTCAGCAAAACTCATGCTTGGTTTATTCCGCCCGACTGGAAAGTTGCCGGGGGACCAAGCCTGATATTTGTCAGACAATGTCTTCTTCTCGAACATAACCTAAAAGCTCAGGGGAGCCGGTTGCGTTCTTCCTTTACGATTTCAATGCACGCCAACCCTGAGGCCGACGGCAAACTTGAATGCGATCACAAGATCCTGGTGGAGCCAGACGGAGTCGAACCGACGACATCCTGCTTGCAAAGCAGGCGCTCTACCAACTGAGCTATGGCCCCATTCCAACAGGAATAGTGCGAAGCCCAGGAGAGCTGTCGGCGATGCCGTCTTGAGGCTGAGAACCCCGGCGAACCAGAAGTCCTGGTAGGCCCGGGCAGACTCGAACTGCCGACCTTACGCTTATCAGGCGTACGCTCTAACCACCTGAGCTACGGGCCTATGGCAGCGACAGCCGGGCCCATTCTTCAAGTGAAAATGGCGACCCAGGCTCGCGATCGCGTCACCAATACAACGACCCGAATGGTCGATGCGTCGATGACGAAAGTGGAAAGAGAAACGGAGACGGCGGCGTTCCGCCGTTTGTGCTCGGCGCTGTGAAGCGCTTCGCTATTGGAGCCTCAATAGACAGCCTCGTGAGAGACGGCCTGGAGAAGCATCCTTAGAAAGGAGGTGATCCAGCCGCAGGTTCCCCTACGGCTACCTTGTTACGACTTCACCCCAGTCGCTGACCCTACCGTGGTCGCCTGCCCCCTTGCGGTCAGCGCAGCGCCTTCGGGTAGAACCAACTCCCATGGTGTGACGGGCGGTGTGTACAAGGCCCGGGAACGTATTCACCGCGGCATGCTGATCCGCGATTACTAGCGATTCCAACTTCATGCCCTCGAGTTGCAGAGGACAATCCGAACTGAGACGACTTTTAAGGATTAACCCTCTGTAGTCGCCATTGTAGCACGTGTGTAGCCCACCCTGTAAGGGCCATGAGGACTTGACGTCATCCCCACCTTCCTCCGGCTTAGCACCGGCAGTCCCATTAGAGTTCCCAACTAAATGATGGCAACTAATGGCGAGGGTTGCGCTCGTTGCGGGACTTAACCCAACATCTCACGACACGAGCTGACGACAGCCATGCAGCACCTGTGTCCTAGTCTCCGAAGAGAAAGCCAGATCTCTCTGGCGGTCCAGGCATGTCAAAAGGTGGTAAGGTTCTGCGCGTTGCTTCGAATTAAACCACATGCTCCACCGCTTGTGCGGGCCCCCGTCAATTCCTTTGAGTTTTAATCTTGCGACCGTACTCCCCAGGCGGATTGCTTAATGCGTTAGCTGCGTCACCGAAATGCATGCATCCCGACAACTAGCAATCATCGTTTACGGCGTGGACTACCAGGGTATCTAATCCTGTTTGCTCCCCACGCTTTCGAGCCTCAGCGTCAGTAATGAGCCAGTATGTCGCCTTCGCCACTGGTGTTCTTCCGAATATCTACGAATTTCACCTCTACACTCGGAGTTCCACATACCTCTCTCATACTCAAGACACCCAGTATCAAAGGCAATTCCGAGGTTGAGCCCCGGGATTTCACCCCTGACTTAAATGTCCGCCTACGCTCCCTTTACGCCCAGTAATTCCGAGCAACGCTAGCCCCCTTCGTATTACCGCGGCTGCTGGCACGAAGTTAGCCGGGGCTTCTTCTCCGGGTACCGTCATTATCGTCCCCGGTGAAAGAATTTTACAATCCTAAGACCTTCATCATTCACGCGGCATGGCTGCGTCAGGCTTTCGCCCATTGCGCAAGATTCCCCACTGCTGCCTCCCGTAGGAGTTTGGGCCGTGTCTCAGTCCCAATGTGGCTGATCATCCTCTCAGACCAGCTACTGATCGTCGCCTTGGTGAGCCTTTACCTCACCAACTAGCTAATCAGACGCGGGCCGCTCTAATGGCGATAAATCTTTCCCCCGAAGGGCACATTCGGTATTAGCACAAGTTTCCCTGAGTTATTCCGAACCAAAAGGCACGTTCCCACGTGTTACTCACCCGTCCGCCACTAACTCCGAAGAGTTCGTTCGACTTGCATGTGTTAGGCCTGCCGCCAGCGTTCGCTCTGAGCCAGGATCAAACTCTCAGGTTGAGTTGACTTCTGACCTAAGCTTAAGAACATCCCGAAGGACGTCTTGGCATTAGTTCTACGTATTTTATTGACGAGTTCCCATTCATCGATCCGAAGACCGACGCATGGTATCTTTTCAAAAAGACCGCAGATAGTCAGTGTCGTATGATGACCTTCTAGGATCATCGCAAGAACACCGCCGCCTGCGTTTCTCTTTCCAAATCAACAATGTCAAAGACCTAAACCGCATCAGCGGCCCGACTTGTTTAGCGCCGTGTCGTCGGCGGAGGCGGGGATTTAAAGACCGCCGAACCTCATGTCAACCGCTCTTTTCAGAGATCTTTTGGAGAGAAAGGCGAACCCTTCAGACCGCAAGAAACCACCGGAGGAAAGCGAGGCTTACCTCTAAAAACCCGTCATTCGATTGGAGCGCGGAACCTAGTGAAACCAACCGATGAAAGCAAGAAGTTTTTCAACCCCTCCTTCCGTGAAACCGTGAGGATCAAGACCCCCGCGACCCCGTCGGCCGGCCCGTTTCCGAGCGAGGCGGCTCTATACGTAGACCCACTTTTGTCCGCAACCAGATTCTGACAGTTCGGGGAAAGTTTCTCAAAGAGTCATGGTCAGCCAGCGGCGGAACACACCGTCAGCCCGCTATGTAAGCCGGCAGGTTCCAGGCAACTCGGCTGCCTCAGGCCCCGCCTAAACGGGACATCAGCTCCGGGTCCTGCTCGGAAGCCGTGACCTCTTTGTCGAACGCGAGCTGCGCCTGGGATACATCCGTGAAGGCCAACGGCTCCGCCAGGCGCAGGCTTGAGACGGCGAAGGCTTCGCCCCTCTGTTCGAGAACGACGCCGCTGCGGGCGTGAAGGATACGGGCGTCCGTGGTCATGGGTCTGTTCTCCAACTTGTATGGAGAACGCGCCAATCACCGAAACGGTCGCCCTCAGTCGTCGGAAAGGATTTCGGCGATTCGTGCGCCCAGCGTCTCGTCATCTAGGCCATCGACGACAACCATCTTCGACCGCGACTGGCCGCCGCGCACCACGGTCACGGAAGACTTCGACACGCCGAGGCTCTTGGCCAGCAGCCGGATCAGTGCGTCATTGGCCTCTCCATCTATGGGACGGGCGCGGACGCGCACCTTGAGCACGCGCCGTCCCTCGGGGTCCGCCTCCCAGCCCTCGATGCGATCCACCGCCGCGCCGGGCTGCAGCCTTATGGGCAGGTTCGCCATCCGATCCTCTACGGGCAAGAAAAAGGGCGCAGCTCCGTTCGAAGCCGCGCCCTCGCATATTGGTCTAACCAAGACTTAGCCCAGAGCGGTCATCAGCTCCGGTACGATGGTCTTGTAGTCGCCGACCAGGCCGTAATCCGCGACCTGGAAGATCGGGGCGTCGGGGTCCTTGTTGATGGCGACGATGGTTTTGGAGTCCTTCATCCCGGCCAGGTGCTGGATGGCGCCCGAGATGCCGATGGCGATGTACAGGGCCGGGGCCACGACCTTGCCGGTCTGGCCGACCTGGTAGTCGTTGGGGGCGTAGCCGGCGTCGACCGCCGCGCGCGAGGCGCCGATGGCGGCGCCCAGCTTGTCGGCCAGGGGCTCCAGCACGGCATGGAACTCGTCCGCGGAGCCCAGGGCGCGACCGCCCGAGACCACGATCTTGGCGGCGCCCAAATCCGGGCGATCCGACTTGACCATTTCCTCGGAGACGAAGGCCGTCTTGGGCGCCTCGGCGCCGGCGACGCTCTCGACCGGGGTGGACCCGCCCTCGGCGGCTGCGGCGAAGGCCGTCGGACGCACGGTGATCACCTTCTTGGCGTCCGCCGACTGGACCGTCTCCAGGGCGTTGCCGGCGTAGATCGGCCGCACGAAGGTATCGGCCGAGACCACCTCGATGATGTCCGAGATCGGGGCGACGTCCAGCATGGCGGCGATCCGGGGGGCGAAATTCTTCCCGTCGGTCGAGGCGGGCGTCAGGATGGCGTCGTAGCCGGCGGCCAGGGGCGTGACGGTGTCCGTCACCGCCTCGGCCAAGCCGTGGCCCAGGCCGCCGCTCTCGGCCAGCAGCACCTTGCGGACGCCGGCGATTTTCGAAGCCGCATCAGCAGCGGCCTGCGCCCCCTGCCCGACGACCAGGACATCCACGTCGGACGACAGGCCCAGCGCGGCGGTCACGGTCTTGTTTGTGGTGTCGCGAACGGTCGAGCCGTCGTGATCGGCGATGACGAGGACAGCCATATTACAGCGCTCCCACGGACTTGAGCTTGGAAACCAGTTCGGCCGCATCGGCCACCTTGACGCCGGCCGACCGCTTGGGCGGCTCGGTGACCTTCAGCACCTTCAGACGGTCGGCGACATCGACGCCATAGTCGGCGACCGCCTTGACGGCGATCTCCTTCTTCTTGGCCTTCATGATGTTGGGCAGAGACGCGTAGCGCGGCGTGTTCAGCCGCAGGTCCACCGTCACCACCGCCGGCAGTTCGGCGGCCAGGGTCTGCAGACCGCCGTCGACCTCGCGCGTCACCGTCGCCTTGCCGCCTTCGATCACCAGCTTGCCGGCGAAGGTCGCCTGGGGCCAGTCCAGCAGGGCGGCCAGCATCTGGCCCACCGCATTATTGTCGCCGTCGATGGACTGTTTGCCCATCAGCACCAGGTCGGGCTTTTCTTCCTCGACCACCGCCTTCAGCAGCTTGGCGACCGCCAGCGGCTCCAGGTCCGTGTCCGACTGGATCAGGATGCCCCGATCCGCGCCCATGGCCAGGGCGGTGCGGATGGTCTCCTGGGCCTGGGTCACGCCGATGGAAACCACGACGATCTCGGTCGCGGTGCCGGCGGCGTGATGTTCCTTGCCTTCCTTCAGACGAACCGCCTCTTCGACGGCGATCTCGTCGAAGGGATTCATGCTCATCTTGACGTTGGCCAGATCGACGCCTGACTGGTCCGCCTTCACGCGGGCCTTGACGTTATAGTCGATCACCCGTTTGACGGGGACGAGTACCTTCATGGGTCTATCCGTGAAATCGCCTGAATGTGAGGGCAGGACATGGAGCGGTCGCGAAGGCCTGTCAACGTAACGCGGGGTCAAGCTGTGGCTGCGACCCTCACCCAACGGACCACGAGATGAAGCGTTTCCTGACCTTTCCCCGCCTGGCGATGATTTTCTTTGGCCTGTTCGGCGTCGCCATCGTGGGGATTTTCATCCTGCAGGATTATTGGGTCGCACCGGGCAAGCGGTGCGAAGCGGCCGGCAAATGGTACGACATGGACAGCCG
Organism: Brevundimonas sp. TWP1-3; assembly: GCF_049896085.1. Taxonomy (NCBI): domain Bacteria; kingdom Pseudomonadati; phylum Pseudomonadota; class Alphaproteobacteria; order Caulobacterales; family Caulobacteraceae; genus Brevundimonas; species Brevundimonas sp. TWP1-3. Next base: position 245,286 of record NZ_JAFCTP010000001.1, read on the forward strand.
TATCTGCGCCCAGCCCATCTCCATCGCCCAGATCACGGGCCGGCCCAACGGCGTCTCGCGCGAGGAAGCCTCGGCCGAAAAGAACCGGGAACTGGTCCGCATCGAACAGCAACTCGCCGCCGAGGACCGCGCCCGCGCCGTCGAGGTCGAACGCCAGAAGGCGGCCCTGGCTGCGGCAAGGCCCGCCGCGTAACGACTAACGGGTCGCGCCCGGTTTCCATTTCACGTCACTGGCGCCGTTCGCATTGGCGCGGCGGGCCGCGACGAAAAGATGGTCCGACAGGCGGTTCAGATATTTGACCGCCTCGATATTCACCGCCTCGCCGCTTTCGACCAGTCGCACGGCCTCGCGTTCCGCCCGGCGGCAGACGGTGCGCGCCACATGCAGATGCGCCGACAGCGGGGCGCCGCCCGGCAGGATGAAGCTGTCGAGGGCCTTGAGGCTCTCGTTCATCCAGTCGATTTCCTGCTCCAGCCGCGCCACCTGGGTGTCGATGATCCGCAGAGCCTCCCAGGCCGGGGGCGGATCCAGCGGCGTCGCCAGATCGGCGCCCAGGTCGAACAGCTCATTCTGTATACGGCCAAGCATGGCGTCGATGCGGTCGTTCTGGCCGCTGTTCAGCCGCGCCACGCCGATTACGGCGTTCAACTCGTCCACAGCGCCATAGGCCTCGACACGGGCGTCGCTCTTGGACGCCGGGGCGCCCGACGCCAGCCGCGTCCGTCCGTCATCGCCCGTCCGGGTATAGATCTTGTTCAGCGTCACCATGATCAGGCCCCCTTCGCCGCCTTCCACATCATGCCGACGACCAGAAGGATCACGGCCAGCGCCTGAAGCCCGACCCTCAGCCGCATCAGCTTGTTGGAATTGGTCCGCGCATAGTCCCCGCCCCGGAACAGGGAATAGAGGCCAAAGCCCAGGGTGATCGTCACGGCGGCGATGGCGACGATGATCAGGATGTCGAAGATCTGCATGCCGTCGTTCTAAACCCGGATCACCATCACACGCCAGCGGCGCCCCATCACAGCCTGTGGCGATACGGCGCCGCTTGCGACGGATGGGCGCACCCCCCTTGGACTATGATTGCGAATGCTGTTGAGAGGCGCTCGCAAATATCAGGGGCTATTCCGATCATGACCTTCTCGACCCGCGCTCGCCTGTTGGCCGGCGCTTCCTGCGCTTTCGGCCTGACCTCGGGCGCCGCCCTGGCGGAGACCGTTCAGCCGGTCACGGCCGGACAGGCGACGCAGACGGCCGAGCTGAGCGAGATCGTGGTCACCGCCTCGGGCTTCGAACAGCGCATCAACCAGGCCCCCGCCTCGATCAGCGTCATTCCCCGCGCCGAAATCGAAGAGGTCCGCGCCGTCTCGCTCGCCGAGATCCTGAACAATGTCGAAGGCGTCGATACCGGCGCCGCCGTCGGCAAGTCCGGCGGCCAGACCATCAACATCCGGGGCATGGGCTCTGACTACACCCTGATCCTGATCGACGGCCGCCGCCAGAACACGGCCGGCAGCGTGACCCCCAACGGTTTCGGCGAAACGTCCACCAGCTTCCTGCCCCCCGTCTCGGCCATCGAACGGGTCGAGGTCGTGCGCGGCCCCGTCTCGACCCTTTATGGATCCGACGCCATGGGCGGCGTGGTCAACATCATCACCCGCAAGATCGGTGACGAATGGCACGGCTCGGCCAGCGCCCATTACACGATCCAGGGCGATGACGAGTTCGGGCCGATCCGCGGCGGGGACGTCTATCTGGCCGGCCCGTTGATCAAGGACCGCGTGGGACTGTCGATCCGCGGCTCGCGTTCGGAACGCGAACAGTCGCGCCTGACGTTCGAAAACGTCGCCGGCGCGGAAACCCCGGTCACAGGTTTCGGCCGCAGCGCCACCGCCAACGAAATCTGGTCGGCCGGCGCGCGCCTGGCCTTCGACCTGCACCCCGACCACGACCTGTGGATCGACGCCGACGTCGGCCGCCAGTGGTACGACAACGCCAAGGGCCAGATGGGCACCGCCACCACCGCCGGCGGCTATGACAAGTTCCTGGAGTTCAACCGCGACCAGATCGCCATCGCCCATAACTGGCGCCTGCCGTTCGGCACACTGGAATCCAACTATTCGATCGCCACGACCGAGACCAAGGGCCGGATCATCCCAAATGGCGTCGCCGGCGCCGGCAGCCCGCGCGATTTGGAGAGCGAGAACCGCATCTTCGACACCAAGCTGTTCTCGCAGTGGCGCAACCACACCTTCACCGTCGGCGGCCAGCACTGGGAAGCCGAGATGACGGACGGCGTGGTCTCTGGCACGTTCAACCACACCCAGTGGGCCGTCTTCGCCGAGGACGAATGGCGTTTCACTGACACCCTGGCTCTGACGGTCGGCGCGCGTCACGACGACCACTCGACCTTCGGCTCGCACTTCAGCCCGCGCGCCTATCTGGTGTGGAATCCGACCGACGTCTGGACGGTCAAGGGCGGCGTCAGCCAGGGCTTCAAGACCCCGCGCCTGGAACAGCTGGCCTCAGGCATCAACGGCTTCGGCGCCCAGGGCCGCCTGCCCTTGCTGGGCAGCCCGGGTCTGATGCCGGAAACCTCGACCTCGACCGAGTTCGCCGTTCTCTATGACGATCATGACCGCCTGCGCGCAGGGATCACCGTCTTCCACAACCAGTTCGACGACAAGATCGCAACCGGCGTGCCCATCGCCAACTGCCTGTTCGGCCTGACCCCAGCCCAGTATGCGGCCGGCGGCTACAACACATCGGGCTGTTTCGACGTAGGCTTCTATACGGCCTATATCTCGACCGTCCCCACCTTCGGCCAGAGCATCAATATCGACGAGGCGGTCACGCAGGGGGTCGAGGCGACAGCGCGTTACCGCTTCAATGACGCCTGGACGCTTCAGGGCAACTACACCTTCACCGACAGCGAACAGAAGTCGGGCGCCGCCGCCGGCCAGCCCCTGACCGACACGCCCGAGCATATGGTCAACGCCAATCTGCGCTGGAACGCCACCGACCGGATGAACCTGTGGCTGCGGGGCGAATACCGTTCGGCGCGCTATCGCGGCGCCGGCGACGCCCAGACGGCGCTGGGCGACTATGAGGCCTACAGCCTGTTCCACCTCGGCGGCGCCTACCGCATCGACGACAATCTGACGGTCAATGCGGTCGTCTATAACCTGTTCGACAAGGACTTCGTCAGCCTGCTGCCCTACGGCAGCCCGGTCGCCTATGCCCCCGAGTTCGCCAACAATCAGGAGCCGCGCCGCCTGTGGATCTCGGTCACGGCCGCCTTCTGATCCCCATAGCTGAAGTCATCTGACGGGGGCGCGCTTCGGCGACCCCCGTTCTTTTTTGCACCAAGCTAAGCCATTTGGTCACGATTGCCGGTGCAATCTGCACGACATGACTGATCGCGCCGTCCGCAATCTCGAACATCTCAAGAGCTCGGCCTCCACCGCCCGCGTGCTCAACTTGCTGCGCGTGTGGGAAGAGAACGGCGACAGCTCCGCCGACGGCGCCGTGCGCAATCCTGATTGGGCCGCGCGTCCGATCTTCCGCACCCCGGCCCTGAACCGCGGCCTGATCATCAAGCACCGGCTGCGTCGCAACGAGACCGACCTGTTCACCGGCCGTCGCCAGGTCGCCACCAAGGTGGTCATCCCCATCGACGACGCGGATCTCAAAACTGGCGGCCGCTACGTCTTCGTCAATCAGATCGGGTTCGAGCGGATGATGATGGAGGCGTTCGGCGTCGCCGCCACCCATCCGGACATCGAGACCCTGCGCCTGATCGACAAACTGCCGTCGCTGGATCCCTTCCTGCTGCGCGAGCAGTTGCGGCGCGGCGGCCTGGATCCCTCGCCCTGCTATTTCTCGATCAGCGACAGCGATCTTCAGCGCATGCTGGCCTTCGTCCGCAGCGAGATCGAACCGCTGGTGACCCTCAGCCTGGGGCCCGACACCATCGCGGTGAACTCAGATTCGGCCGGGCGGATGGCGTCCAAGATCCTGTCCAACACGCCAGGAGACCAACTCGACGCCCTGCGCCTGACCCTGCGCCTGGCGCCGGAGCAGTATCAGGAGGGCGTCTTCTGCTGGAAGGGCTTCCTCTATTACAAATGGACCCTGGCCGCATTGCTGGGCGAGGTCGCCGCCGTCGCCGAGGCCGTGCGCACCATCAAGCCCGTCGGCAAGACCGATCGCGCCGCCAAGGAATATCTGGCCCGCAGCCGCGACGTCCTGCGCGGTCGCATCATCAAGACCTGCGACGAAGTCAGCCGCACCCTTCGCATCTATGACGACGCCTACGCCAAGCTGACGCAGGAGGGTCGCCCCACCGCCTTCCGCGACTTCCTGCTGGACGCCCCCTCGATGTTCGCCAAGCTGGGCGACCAGCTGGGCGCGGTGCAGCACATCGTCAGCTACTGGCGCTTCCGCTTCGGCCCCGGCGCCGCCCCGGTGAACGTCGAAGAGCTGATGGACATCTTCATGGACTTCGAAACCGGCCTTCTGGGCCGCGGCGAAGTCCCCGACGACATCGGCATGATGGCGGCCTGAAGCCAGATCAGTGCGCGGCGTCCCAGTTCGACGCCGCGCGTGCGTCCACCACCAGCGGCACGGTCAGGGCGACGGCCGGGTCGGATGCGTTTTCCATCACACGCTTGATGACGGTTATGGCGCGGTCGGCTTCGGCCTCGGGGGCTTCGAAGACCAGTTCGTCGTGGACTTGCAGCAGCATGCGCGTGGAAAGGCCAGCCTCGGTCAGGGCGGCGGGCATGCGGATCATCGCGCGGCGGATGATGTCGGCGGCGGCGCCCTGGATCGGGGCGTTTATGGCGGCGCGCTCGCCGAACTGGCGTTCGGCGCCCGATTTCGAGTGGATGGCGGGGATGTGGATACGGCGGCCGAAGACGGTGGAGACGAAGCCGGCCTGGCGGACCTCGGCCTTGGTCTTGTCCATATAGGCGCGGATGCCGGGGAAGCGTTCGAAATAGGTCTTGATATAGGCCCCGGCCTCGCCCTGATCGATGCCCAGCTGGTTGGCTAGGCCGAAGGCCGAGATGCCGTAGACGATGCCGAAGTTGATGGCCTTGGCGCGGCGCCGGGTCTCGGACGGCATGCCCTCGACAGGAACGCCGAACATCTCGGACGCCGTGGCGGCGTGAATGTCTAGCCCCGCCTTGAAGGCGCGCTTCAGCTCGGGGATGTCGCCGATATGGGCCAGCAGGCGCAGTTCGATCTGGCTGTAGTCGGCGCTGATCAGAACATTGCCGGGCGCGGCGATGAAGGCCTGGCGGATTTCGCGGCCGGTCTCGGTGCGGATCGGAATGTTTTGAAGATTTGGATCGCTGGACGCCAGACGGCCGGTGGTGGCGGCGGCCAGTTGATAGCTGGTGTGGACGCGGTCGGTCCTGGGGTCGGCGGCGGCGGTCAGGGCGTCGGTATAGGTGCCCTTCAACTTGGACAGTTGGCGCCAGTCCAGCAGAACGCGCGGCAGATCGTGACTGAGCGCTAGTTCCTCCAGCACGCTGGCGTCTGTGCCCCATTGACCGGAGGCGGTCTTCTTGCCGCCCGGCAGGTTCAGCTCGCCGAACAGGATCTCGCCGATCTGACGCGGCGAGCCGATGTTGAAGGGCCGTCCGGCGATCTCGTGGGCCTGGGCCTCCAGCTCGGCCATGCGCAGGCCGAACTCGCTGGACAGGCGTTTGAGACGGTCGGGATCGATACGGACGCCGTTCAGCTCCATGTCCGCCAGCACGGTCGGCATCCCACGCTCCAGCGTCTCATAGACGGTGGACAGGCCCTCGCGCGCCAGCCGGGGCTTGAGGATGCGCCACAGCCGTAGCGTCACGTCCGCATCCTCGGCCGCATATTCCGCCGCCGGCTTCAGGGCGACGTGCTTGAAGGATTTCTGGCTCTTGCCGGTCCCCGCCACGCGCTTGAACGGAATCGGTTCGTGGCCGAGGTGCAGGCGTGACAGCTCGTCCATGCCGTGCCCGTGCAGCCCGCCCTCAAGCACATAGGAGATCAGCATGGTATCGTCATAGGGCGCGACGCGAATGCCTCGACGCGCCATGACGGCGATGTCGTATTTGGCGTTCTGCAACACCTTCAGGACCGACGGGTCTTCCAGCAGCGTCTTCAGCTTCGCCAGGGTCGTCGGCTTGTCCAGCTGATGGATCGGCTCGCGCGCCTCTCCCGGCTCGCCGAACAGGCCGCCGTCGTTCGCCTGCGGCTCATGCTCGTGGGTCAGGGGGATGTAGCAGGCCTCGTTCGGCCCCACCGCCAGCGACATGCCGCACAGGCCCGCATGGGTCGCCGACAGGGCGTCGGTCTCGGTGTCGAAGCCGACGACGCCGACCTCGGTCGCCCGCGCGATCCACCGATCCAGCGCCTCTTCGGTCTGAACGCATTCATAGACGGCGTGGTCGAATGTCTGAACCTCGGTCGGGCCTTCCACGACCTGCCCGTAACGCGGCGTGGCGATGGGGGCGTTCAGGTTCGGCGCGCGCTTGGGCGCAAAGGCCGAGACGTCGCTGGGGCCGGCCTTGCCGTCGCCGACCCGGCGCTGAAGCGAGCGAAACTCCATCGTCTCCAGAAAGGCCGACAGGATTTCGGGATCGGGATCGCGCACGGCGAAGTCGTCGATCAGCTCCGGCGCCGGCGCATCGCACGTCAGGCGCACCAGTTCGCGCGACAGGCGGATCTGATCGGCGAAGGCGATCAGGGTCTCGCGCCGCTTGGGTTGTTTGATCTCGTCGGCGCGGGCCAGCAGGGTGTCCAGATCGCCGTATTCGTCCAGCAGCTGGGCCGCCGTCTTCGGCCCGATGCCCGGCGCGCCGGGGACGTTGTCGACGCTGTCGCCGATCAGGGCCTGCAGATCGACCATCTTTTCGGGGCCGACGCCGAACTTCTCGAACACCTCGGCCTCGGCCAGACGCCGGTCCTTCATCGGATCCCACATCACGACGCCGCCGCCGATCAACTGCATCAGATCCTTGTCGGACGAGACGATCACCGCCTCGCCGCCCGCATCGCGCGCCTTGCAGGCGTATGTCGCAATCAGGTCGTCGGCCTCGTAGCCGGGCAGTTCGACGCAATGGACGCCGAACGCCGCCGTCGCCTCGCGCACCAGCGGAAACTGCGGGATCAGGTCCTCGGGCGGCGGCGGGCGGTGGGCCTTGTACTGGTCGTACAGGGTGTTGCGGAACGTCTTTTCCGAATGGTCGAATATGGCCACCAGGTGCGTCGGACCGTCGGCGCCCTTCATGTCCTTGAGCAGCTTCCACAACATGTTGCAGTAGCCCTGGACCGCCCCCACCGGCAGGCCGTCCGACTTGCGCGTCAGCGGCGGCAGGGCGTGATAGGCGCGGAAGATATAGGCCGAGGCGTCGATCATCCACAGCCGCAGCGCGGGGCCGTCCTGCGTCAGTGTTCGATCTTGGGCCCGATCTTGGGGATGTTCGGTCTCGGTCGTTTCGGGGGCGGTCGTCTCGGTCATGGCCGGAACATAGGGGGCCGAAGCCCCCGCGTCAGCGTCAGAATTCGGTCCAGCTCGATCCGGGATCGCGTTGACCCGGCTGAGCCTGCTGCTGGCCCCAGGCCACCACCATGAAGGCCTTGTGGCTGCGGATGCGATACGTCCCGATCATCGGCACCACGGCGCCCAGAGGCGCACCCGTCTTGGCCTCGTAGAGGAAGCCTGAAAACTCGGCGACGCCGACACGGTCGCGGTGGCTGTAGACCGACAGTTCCGGCAGGGAGACGACGTTCAGGGTCTCGTTGATCGGGATCCGCATCTCGGGAATGCCGAACACGCGCCGCATCTGCTCCAGCGACAGGGCGCCGGCGCGGATTTCGAACACCGCGTTCGCCTCGTCCTTGTTGCGCGCCAGGCTGAAACCGGCGTCGGAGATGCCGCTGCGAATGGCGCTGACGGCGTAACGCGTGCCCTCGCCCTGGAAATAGGCGTCATCGACGAAGACCGAGGCCCCGAGCGGCAGCGGCAAGACCAGGCCTTCGACCGCCTTGTCCGACGCCCGCGCCAGAAGAAGCTGCTCCGTCGCTGTACGGCCCGTATTGCTCTCGGTGGTCGAGGCGCAGGCCGACAGGGTCAGGGCCAACGCCGCCAAGGTCAGCGATAGACCCTGCCCCCCACGCATCACCATGCTCCGGTATTGAGCATCGAGACCCAGGGCTCGGCCGGCGCCAGCGGCGCGCCTTCCTGCAGCAGTTCGATGGAGATGCCGTCGGGCGAGCGCACGAAGGCCATGTTGCCGTCGCGCGGCGGGCGGTTGATCGTCACCCCGCCGTCCATCAACGTCTGGCAGGCGGCGTAGATGTCGTCGACCTTGTAGGCCAGATGGCCGAAGTTGCGGCCGCCCTGATACTCTTCCGGGTCCCAGTTGAACGTCAGCTCGACTTCAGGACAGCGTTCCGCCGCCGACTGCGCCAGGTTCTTGGGCGCGGCGAGGAAGACCAGGGTGAACCGCCCCGCCTCGTTCTCGGTGCGCCGCACCTCCTGCAGACCCAGAAGGTCGCAGTAGAAATGCAGCGAGGCGTCGATGTCCTTTACCCGGACCATGGTATGCAGATAGCGCAAGGCTCGTCTCCGTCCGAACAGCGTGTCAGCGCTCTATAGACCCAGACGCCGTCACACCGCGACTGAACTGAGGTTACGAACTCAGGGACTCGGGCTCAGTGGGCCTCGGGCGCGCGGGCGGCCGGGCTCAGATATTCGTTCTCGTCGTGCGGATGGGCCGACAGGACGAAACGCCGGTCGCAATAGCCGCACTCGATGAAGTCGTCCTCGCCCATGTCCATGTAGACCAGCGGGTGACCCAGCGCACCACCGCCACCGTCGCAGGCCACGCGCTTGGTGGAGACCACGATCTCTTCGGGCGGCGGGATGATGGCGTCGGAATGGCGGGGGGGCATGATGCGGTCCGGTGTGGAAGGCTTGCGGGCTTCCTAGGCGGACCGGCCCCGAAGGTCAAACCTCGGTGGGCGCCGCCGGGCGACGGCCCAGAAGACGGTTCAGCATCGCCTTGCGCTTCTTGAACAGGGTCAGACCCAGGCAGCCGGCGCCGACCCACAGACCGATCTCGCCGATGACCAACAAGGCGGCGCCGGCGATGGCGGCATGCGTCATCTCGATCTGATCGGTCTTGCCCGCCAGCAGCGCCAGTCCCCCGCCGATATAGCCGATGGCGCAGACGCCCATGGCGATGAAGCCGATCAGGCGGGTGCGGGTCAGGGGCGTCTTGGCTTTTTGAACGGTGGTCATTGACTGTCTCCATCAAGCTAGGTTGTCTTTATGACAAGCAACCTAGACATAAATTTGCAGTCAGTCAAGCATCATTGACACAAGGACAGGCACGCTTGTCGCACCCTCGCCATGGGACAGGTTGGCGAATACAGCCGCGCGCCCTACCTATGCCGCTCGCCGTCCCGCCCGAGTGAATAGCCGATCATGTCAGAGACCCCCGCCCTGCCCGACAACGCCATCGAGGTGCACGGGCTGAAGAAGACCTACGCCGGGTCCAAGAAGGCCGCGCCCAAGACGGCCCTGCGCGGGGTCGATCTGGTCATTCCCCGCGGATCGGTCTTCGGCCTGCTGGGTCCGAACGGGGCAGGCAAGTCCACCCTGATCAACATTCTGGCCGGGGTTGTGAAAAAGTCGGAAGGCTCGGTGAAAATCTGGGGCCGCGACATCGACAAGGAGCCGCGCGACGCCGCCGCCGCCCTGGGCGTCGTGCCGCAGGAGATCGTCGCCGACGTCTTCTTCACCCCGCGCGAGTCGCTGGAGGTCCAGGCCGGTTTCTATGGCGTGCCGAAGAACGAGCGTCGCTCGGACGAACTGCTGGCGGCGCTGGGCCTGTCGGACAAGGCCAACGCCTATGTCCGCGCCCTGTCCGGCGGCATGAAGCGTCGCCTGATGGTGGCCAAGGCGCTGGTCCATAATCCGCCGATCCTGATCCTGGACGAACCGACGGCCGGCGTGGACGTCGAACTGCGCCGCCAGCTGTGGGCCTATGTCCGCCAGATCAACGCCGAGGGCGTGACCATCGTCCTGACCACCCACTATCTCGAAGAGGCGCAGGAGCTCTGCGACACCATCGCCATCGTCAACCGGGGCGAGGTCGTGGCCTGCGAACCGACGCCGCAGCTTCTGCGTCGTCTGGACAGCCGCAATGTGGTCGTGACCCCAGAGACGCCGCAGATGACTCCGCCGATCCTTGACGGCTTCCAGGTCACGCCCCGTCCCGGCGGCGCCTTCGCCGTAACCTACAAGAAGGGTCAGTCGTCGGTGGAACAGGTCATCAACGCCGTCCGCGCCGCCGGCGTCACCATCGCCGACATCACCACCGAGGATCCGGACCTGGAAGACGTCTTCCTGGCCCTGACCTATGGGGATGCGTCGCAGGTCGATCCCACCAAGGACTAATAGACCTCGGACAGGAACTCGAAGATCGCCGCCCTGGCCTCCGGCTCGTCCAGCATGGGGGCGTGGCCGATACCGGGAACCTCGACATAGGCCATGGCGGGCGCGGCCTTCTTCATCCGCTCGGCGATGTCGGCGCTCAGCAGATCCGAGTTGGCGCCGCGCACCAGCAGGGTCGGCTTTTTCCGCGCCAGTCGCCGGAACATGGGCCAAAGATTGGGAACCAGCGCCTTGGCGCCCGCCGCGCGGATCGGCACGGCGATGTCGGGGTCGTAGTCCAGCCCGATCTCCCCACCCGGCTGCTGGCGGAAGATGCGCCGGGCGAAGGCGTCCCAGTCCGCGTCCGAATAGTGCGGAAAGGCGACCGCATTGATCCGCTTCGCATAGACGGCCGCATCGGCCCACGACCCGATCTCGACCGGCTGACCGCTATAGGCCGCGATGCGCGCCAGCCCCTCGGGCGCCACTTCCGGCCCGATGTCGTTCAGGATCGCCGCGACCACCGCTCTGGGCTTCATCGCCGTCAGCGCCATGGTGATCAGCCCGCCCATGGAGGTGCCAAGGAAGATCGCACGGTCGATCCCCGACTGCTCCATCAGGGCCAGCACATCCTTCGCATAGACGTCGGGCATGTAGGTCATAGGGTCGGGCGCACGATCCGACAGGCCTCGCCCGCGCACGTCCACCGCCAGCACCCGCCGCCCGCTCTGGGCCAATAAAGGCGCAATGGCTTCGAAATCGGCGCTGTTGCGGGTCAGGCCATGGATGGCGATGACCGGCGGGCGCGCGACGCCGGGGCCGGGCGCATAGTCGCGCGCGAAAAGGCTGAGACCATCCGGCGAGGTCCAGCGCCGTTCGACAAAGGGATAGGGCGCGTTCATTGGCGATCTCCTCCGATTTTCGATCAGAGTAATTCACCAGACGAGGAAATGCGACGTCCGGTCTTTAGAGACCCACCACATCGCGCACGAAGGCGTCCAGGTCGCCGCCCTCGAACAGGAACCCCGCCACGCCTGCCCGCTCGCCCGCCTGCAGATCGCGCTTCTGATCGCCGATGATGAAGGATCGCGCCGGGTCCAGATCATGCTCGGCGATCGCCCGCAGCAACATGCCGGGATTGGGCTTGCGGTCGGGGTGATCGGGATGGCGATAACGCGCCTCGACCGCATCGGGGTGGAAGGGCGCGGCATAGACCGCGTCGATGACGGCCCCGTCCTGGACCAGCCGGGCGACCAACAAGTCATTGAAGGCTTCCATCTGCGCCTCACTGAACAGCCCCCGCGCCACGCCCGACTGGTTGGTGACGATGACGGTGCGATAGCCGCCCTGGTTCATGCGTCGCACAGCCGCCGCCGCGCCGGGAATCAGCTTCAGATCCTCGGGCCGATGCGGATAGCCGCTGTCCTCGATCAGGACGCCGTCCCGATCCAGAAAGGCGGCGGGAACACCGGTCATGGCTTGTATCTCAGGACTTCGGAAAAGGCCGTCATCAGGTGGTACAGGCTGGACGCCGGTACGGCCTGGTCATGCGACCGACCGTCAGCATCATAACTGTCCACCCACAGGCCCGGAACGTCGGTGGCCAGATGGGTGTCGAAGACCTTGGCGATCAAGGCTGGAGCGGCGGCGTCGCCAAAACTCAGGCCTGTGCGAATGGCCTCGGTCTGGGCCCACAGCCGACGACCGGCGTCACGCGGCGCGCCGGACGGGTCGATCTCGCGGATCGTGAAACCATCGCAACGGCCTTGCGCCACCGCTCGGCGATGCAGCCCCTCGGCGACGCCTGCGCCTGGGCCGGCACTACCCGCTTGTTTCAGGAGCCAGGCCCATTCTTGCAGATGGCCCGGCTCGATGACGTGACCCTCGCTGGGGTCCACCAGCCAATCGTCGGTGAAATACTCCCGGATCGCCCCGTCGATCAGGAAATGACGCCGACAGAGATCAAGCGAAACCTGAGCCGCCGCCTCGAACACAGGATCGGGAGCCGCCGCCTGCCAGGCCAGCATGGCCTCCAGCATGTGCATATGAGGATTCTGGCGGCGCGGCAGGCGCGGCGGCAAGCCCTCCTCCCAACCGCCATGCGGCGACGCCATCTTCAGATTGATCGCCGTCACGGTCTCCAGCGCCAACGGCCGCGCACGCGCATCTCCCAGCATGCGATGCGAGGCCGCAAGGGCGAACAGCACAAAGGCCAGATCATAAAGATCAGATGTCTCATCGATCACCGCGCTGGCGTCGTCGGTCGCTGCGATCCACAAACCGTCATCCCTGCGACAAGTCGAGATCAGGCAGTCGAGGCCCGCCTGGGCCGGGGCTCGTCCCTGCTCCCAACCCAGGGCGGCCGCTTCGCAGAAGACATAGATCTGGCGGGCCTGAACGCGGGTGCGGCGACGCACGCCCGTGACGGGCCGACCGTCGAAATCAAGCTGCTCGAAGAAGCGGCCCTGCGCGTCCACGCCCTTGTCGGCCCACAGCGGCAGGGCATGGTCGAACAGCCAGTTCGAGACCCTGATCCGGGCGGCGGCGAGAGACATCATGGCGCTGGATTAGGATGCATCCTTTCGGGCGCCAAGGGGCGGATGTGGTAGCAAAGGGCAACGCGATGTGACGCCGCGCGATTTGGCCCCTGCGCGCGATCTTGCTAGGACGGCCCGACATTCGCGGCCCGTCCTTGTCGAGTCGCCGCCCGATCCCCCGTGGAGAGCGTCCCTCATGATCCCCTTCATCGACCTTCAGGCCCAGCGCCTGCGCCTCGCCGGCAGGATCGAGGCCGCCGTCCAGGAAGCCGTCGTCGGGGGCGCCTGGGTCATGGGGCCACAGGTCCGCCAGTTCGAATCCGACCTCGCCGCCTTCGGTCAGGCCAAACACGCCCTGGGTTGCGGCAACGGCACCGACGCCCTGATCCTGCCCCTGATCGCCTGGGGCATAAGGACGGGCGACGCGGTCTTCTGCCCCAGCTTCACCTTCACCGCGACGGCCGAGGTCGTGCCTTGGCTGGGCGCCTCGCCCGTATTCGTGGATGTCGATCCGCGCACCTACAATATGGACCCGACGCACCTGGAAGCCGCCATCGAGGCGGTCAAGGCCGAGGGTCGCCTCACGCCCAAGGTGGTCATCGCCGTCGATCTTTTCGGCCAACCAGCGGACTATCCCGCCATCCGCGCGATCTGCGACCGCCACGGATTGAAGCTGATCTCGGATTCGGCCCAGGGCTTCGGCTGCACCCTGAACGGCGACCACCCGCTGAAATGGGCCGACGTGACCACGACCAGCTTCTTTCCGGCCAAGCCGCTAGGTTGCTATGGCGACGGCGGGGCGGTGCTGACCGACGACGACGACCTGGCGCAGGAGATGGATTCGCTGCGCGTCCACGGAAAGGTCGTCGCCAAGGACCTTCAGGCGGGCGCCGCCGCGTTCGCTCACGATCCCAAATACCTGGCCATGCGCATCGGCATGAACAGCCGCCTGGACACCATCCAGGCCGCCATCCTGATCGAGAAGCTGAATGTCTTCGGTCAGGAGATCGAATGGCGCAACCGGATCGCCGCGCGCTACAACGAGAAGCTGGCGCCCCACGTCGCGGCCGTGCCCCGTGTGATCGACGGCGGCGTGTCGATCTGGGCCCAATATACGGTCGAGCATGAGGATCGGGACGGTCTGGCGGCCCACCTCAAGGATCAGGGCGTGCCCACCGCCGTCTATTATCCGGTGCCCATGCACCTGCAGCCGGCCTATCAGCGTTTCCCGCGCGGTGAAGGCGGCCTTCCCGTAACCGAACGGCTCAAGGATCGGGTCATCAGCCTGCCGATGCACGCCGATCTGGACGAGGCGACCCAGGACAAGGTCATCGTCGCCGTCGCCAGCTACAAGGGTTGAATCTGATGCCGAACACTCCAGCCCTCAAGATCGGCGTCGCCGGCGTCGGCGTCATGGGCCGCAACCATGCGCGCGTCGCCTCCGAGATGCGCGAGTTCGACCTGACCACCGTCTTCGATCCCGACGCGGTGACGGCCGAGGGCGTCGCCGCCGCCTATGAAGCGAACGCGGTCACCACGGCCCAGGCCTTCGTCGACGCCGGTCTGGACGCCGCCATCGTGGCCACGCCCAATCGATTCCATGCCGAGATCGGCGTGGCGCTGCTGGAAAAGGGCGTCCACGTCCTGGTTGAGAAACCGATCGCCGCCAGCGTCGCCGACGCCCAGCGCATGATCGACGCGGCAAAGGCCAACGACCGCGTCCTGATGGTCGGCCAGGTCGAACGGTTCAATCCGGCGGTCGAGACGGTCAAGCGCGCCGTAGCCGACGACGAGATCATCTCCATCCAGATCACCCGCGTCGGTCCCTTCCCGCCGCGCATGGGCGAGGTCGGGGTGGTCATCGACCTGGCGGTCCACGACATCGACATCATCCGCCATCTGACGGGTTCGGAAATCGTCGAGGTCCAGCCGCAACTGGCCCGAACCCGGGCCGACCGCGAGGACACGGCCCTGCTCCAGTTCCGGCTGGACAATGGGGTGATCGCCCACATCACCACCAACTGGGTCACCCCTTACAAGACCCGCACGCTTCAGGTCGCCACCAAGACCAAATTCATCGTCGCCGACCTGATCACCCGCCAGGTGACGGAGTATTTCGGCCAGCAGCCCGACGGCTCCTATTCCACCCGCATGCTGAACAGCTGGCCCGCCGAGCCCCTTCGCAAGGAGCTGGAAGCCTTCGCGCGCACCATCACAACCGGCGAAACACCGGCGGTGACGGGCGAGGACGGCCTGCGCAATCTGGAAGTCGCCCTGCGCTGTCTTGGCGAGCACTGATCGGGGCGAAGCCTAGTTCTCGCCGCAAAGCCTGACGAAGAGGGACGCATGCGCCGTTTCATCGCCTCCGCCCTCGCTCTCGCCGCCGTGGCTTCAGCCGCTGCGCCGGCCCAGGCCGACACCCGGTTCCTGTCCTACAATGCGTCGGACCGCATCACCCAGGCCCTGACCAAGGGCGTGACGCTGGAGGTCCGCCGCGGCCTGTTCGGCGCGGTCCAGGTCGAAAGGCTTTATTCGACCTCGGCGCGCGGCACGGCCGGCTTCACGCGTGGCGGCCCCGATGCGGCGAGACGCGCCCTGCCGCCGGGGGCCGAGGAAAGCGACATCTATGGCGTGGATCAGGACGGCGACGGCCGCGGTCTGGCTCGCGCCCTGTGCCCTGGCTCGGACGAGGTCTGGCTGATCATGAGCCGGGTGCGGGCGCCCCGCCCGCTGACCATGCAGGCGGTCGGACGGTGGTCGGACGGCGCCTATCGACATTGCGTCACCCTGACCTACGAATGGCGTGGCGAATGGGCGACGGCCCCTCTGACGCGCAACACGCCGGACTGATCCGACCTCGGACTGTTTCCTAATAAGCACGCGCAAGCGTTGATTGTGACGATTTGACTTTTGTGTTCGCGAGTGACACTTTGACCACATGAACGGCGGCGGCCGTTCTACCGCCACGGACAATATCCCCTCCCCGGCGGCGAGAGAGACGAACCTCCCATAGCCCGGCCCGTTGCGGCCGGGCTTTTTTTACGCCGCGCGCCTGCTAGACGGGGGCATGACCCTTCGCCTCGCCACCTGGAACATCAACTCCGTCCGCCTGCGCATCGACCAGGTCGCGCGCTTCGTCGCCGAGCGCGCGCCCGATGTCCTGATGCTGCAGGAGATAAAATGCACCACGGACCAGTTTCCGCGCGGCGCCTTCGAGGACATGGGCATGCCCCATCTGCGGGTGGCGGGCCAGAAGGGCTGGCACGGCGTGGCCATCGCCAGCCGCCTGCCGCTTGAGGACAGTGACACCTTCCAGGTCTGCAAGCTGGGCCACGCCCGCTGCGTGTCCGCCCGTGTCGCGGGGATCGACGTCCAGAACTTCTACATCCCGGCCGGCGGCGACGTGCCCGACCGCGCGCTGAACCCCAAGTTCGATCACAAGATGGACTTCTACGAACAGCTGACCGCCATCGTGGCCAAGCAGGACAAGTCACGCGCCCTGGTCATGGCCGGCGATTTCAACATCGCGCCGGGCGAGGGCGACGTGTGGAACCACCGCTACATGTCCAAGATCGTCAGCCACACCCCGCTGGAGGTCGAGACCCTGAACCGGCTTCAGGAAACCGGCGGTTTCGCCGACGTCCTGCGCGACCGTTTCCCCGAGCCGCAGAAGCTGGCCAGCTGGTGGAGCTATCGCGCCGCCGACTTCCGCAAGTCCAACCGCGGCCTGCGCCTGGACCATATCTGGACCTCGCCCGGCCTGACCCCCGCCGTGGTCAGGGACACCGCCCGCATCCACGACGACGTCCGCGAGTGGGAACGCCCCAGCGACCATGCTCCGGTGACCGTCGACCTGGACGTCTGATCCCTAATAGACGGCGACCGGCTTGGTCGCCGTCACGGGCTTGCCGCCTCGGCCGACCTTCTTCGCCGCGCGGGCCAGGCGGGTCACCGCCTCGTCCAGATCAGCCTCAGGCAAGGTGTAGGGCAGGCGCAGACGGCGTTCGAAGGCGCCGTCGACGCCGAATCGCGGACCGGCGGCGAGGCGCAGGCCTTCGGCCTCGGCCCGGATCGTCAGGGCGGAACTGATCGATGCAGGCAATCGCGCCCATAGCGACAGGCCGCCGGCCGGTCGCGGGCAGGCCCAGTCGGGCAACCGTTCAGCCAACCGCGCCCGAAGGTGATCCCGTCTCGCCCGCAGCAAGGGCCGTCGCACGGCCAGCGCCTTTCCGCCGTCGCTCAACAGCTCGACCGCCGCCAACTGCTCCAGGATCGGCACCCCCAGATCGAAACTAGCGCGGCTTTGGGCCAGGCGCTGGATCACCGCCCGGTCGGCGCGGATCCAGCCGATTCGCAGGCCGCCCCAGACGCTCTTGGACATGGACCCCAGCCGGACCATGCGCGGGGCATCGACGGCGGAGGCGCTGAGCGCCGGGGGTCCACTCAAGGTCAGTTCGACGAGGGTCTCGTCCAACACCAGCAAGGTTTCGGACCCCTTCAGCCCCGCCAGCAGCCGCGTCCGATCCGACGCCCGCATCATCCGCCCCGTCGGATTGTTGTGGTCCAGCACCAGATAGGCCATCGCCGCGCCGCTGCTGCGACAGGCCGCAATGAGCCCCTCAACGTCCCAGCCCTCCTCGCCTTCGCCGTCGGGCAAGGCCACCGGCACGGCGCGACCGCCCGCCGCCAGGATGGCGTCGATGGCCTGCGGGTAGGTGGGATGATCGAACACCACCGGGGCGCCGGGCCGCGTCGTCAGCCGCAGCAGATGGACCAGGCCGTTGTGGGCGCCGTGGGTGATCAGGATCTGGCCCGGCGAGGTCGCCAGGCCGCGCCGCCGGTATCCCGCCGCCACCGCCTCGCGCAGTTCCTCCAGACCCGCCGTCTCATAGCCGTGTCCCGGCAGATTCGCCGGCAATCGCTCCAGAGCACGCACATAGGCGGCATGGACATTCGGATCGGCCGGCAGGACGGCGGCGGTCAGGTCGATCAGGCCCGACTTTGCGGACACCTCTGCGGCGGCCTCGCGGCCTGGTCCCGGCCCGGCCGGCAGGCTGGTGCGCGCCGCCGCCCCCTGCCCGCCTGTCAGAAAGCCGTCATCCCGCAGTCGTCCATAGGCGGCCGACACGGTCGTGCGGCTCAAACCCAGCGCCTGCGCCAGTTCGCGCTCGCCAGGCAACCGCGCCGCCAACGGCAGTCGGCCATCCAGGATCAGCAGTCGTACCGCCCCCGCCAGCTGCCGATAGGCGGCCCCTGCGCCTGGCGCGCGCCAGGCGCCGAGATGGCGGGTCAGGGAGACAAGACCGATGGAACGGAGGGGCATCAGGCCAGAATGCCATGACTGGCCCTTTTTTCCATAGCCGGTTTGGCGCATTTGGGTCATTTATGACCCGTCGCCTGATCCAGCTCTTTATCGGCCTCGTCCTCTATGGCCTGTCCATCGCCCTGATCGTGCGCGCCGATCTGGGGCTGGATCCGTGGGATGTGCTGAACCAGGGCGTGTTCGAACGGTTCGCCGGGCCGGCGGGTATCAGCTTCGGTCTGGTCGTCAATCTGATCGGTATGGCCGTGTTGCTGCTGTGGATTCCCTTGCGCCAGAAGCCGGGAATCGGCACGGTGGCCAATGTTCTGGTCATCGGCACGGTCGCCAACTTCGGCCTGAACTGGATCCCGTCGGACCTGGGCCTACCGCTGCAAGCAAGCCTGCTGATCGGCGGGATCGTTCTGAACGGCGTCGCCAGCGGGGCCTATATCGGCGCCGGCCTTGGTCCCGGCCCGCGCGACGGCCTGATGACCGGGATCGTCGCCCGCACCGGCTGGCCGGTCAAATGGGTGCGGACCAGTATCGAGCTGGCCGTCATCGCCGTCGGCTGGCTGCTGGGCGGCTCGGTCGGGCTGGGCACAGTGCTTTACGCCGTGACCATCGGTCCTCTAGTGCACGTCTTCCTGCCGATGTTCACGATCCGCCCGAAGACGACCGACTGAGCCTTACGGCTGCAGCCGGTATCCGCCCGCGTCGGTGAGCAACAGCCGTGCGTGGCCCGGCTCCGGCTCGATCTTCTGGCGCAGGCGATAGATGTGGGTTTCCAGCGTGTGGGTCGTAACCCCGGCGTTATAGCCCCAGACCTCGGTCAGCAGCTCCTCGCGCGACACCGGCTTGGCCCCGGCGCGATAGAGGTATTTCAGGATATTGGTTTCCTTCTCGGTCAACCGCACCTTCTTGCCCTTGGCGTCCATCAGCACCTTGGCGGCTGGACGGAACTCGTAAGGCCCGATCGAGAAAACCGCGTCCTCGGACTGTTCGTGGCTGCGCAGATGGGCGCGGATGCGGGCCAGAAGCACGGCGAACCGGAAAGGCTTGGTGACATAGTCGTTGGCCCCGGCGTCCAGACCCAGGATGGCGTCAGCATCGGCCGACTGCGCCGTCAGCATTATCACCGGGGTCGAAACCCCGTCCTTGCGCAACAGGCGACAGGCCTCGCGACCGTCCATGTCCGGCAGGTCCACGTCCAGCAGGATCAGGTCCGCGCGGATCTCGCGTCCCATTCGCACCCCGTCGGTCGCAGTCGCGGCCTGCTGGGTCTTGAACTCCTCATGCAGGTTCAACTGCTCGGCCAGCGCCTCGCGCAGGTCGTCGTCGTCGTCGATGATCAGAATGGTCTTGGGCGTGGGCATGAGCTGACAATGGCGAGGCTTGGCCCCCGCGCCAAGGCTTGGGGGTGCGAATTCACATCGGGTTACGGCCTAGAGGGGCTTTAAGGTCGATTTCGTTCCCCGAACAACGCGGTTCCGACCCGCACATGGGTCGCGCCGCACCGGATCGCGGTCTCATAGTCGCCGCTCATTCCCATCGACAGGACCGACAGGCCATTCCGTTCGGCCAGATCGCGCAACATCTCGAAATGCGGTGCTGCGTCCCGATCCGCCGGGGGAATACACATCAGGCCCTCGACCGTCAGCCCATAGGTCTGGCGCGCCGCCGCGATCAGGGCATCGGCCGCATCGGGCAGGACGCCGGCCTTCTGAGGCTCCATGCCGGTATTGACCTGGACCAGGACCCGCGGCGATCGGCCGCGTTTCTCGGCCGCCTGGGCCAGGGCGCGGGCCAGCTTGTCGCGATCCAGGGTTTCGATCACGTCGAACAGATCGACGGCGTCCTCGGCCTTGTTCGTTTGCAAAGGTCCAATCAGCCGAAGTTCCAGGTCCGGCAGCGCCGCGCGGCGTTCGGTCCAGCGCCCCTGAGCCTCCTGCACCCGATTCTCGCCGAAGACTCGCTGCCCCGTCGCCAGGATCGCATCGATGGCCTCGGGCGGCTGGGTCTTTGATACGGCAGTCAGGGTCACGTCGCCCGGATCGCGACCGGCCGCGCGGCAGGCGGCGTCGATGCGGGCGCGGACGTCGGCGACCCTTTCGGCGATGGACGACGGAGCTAAAGCGGAGGAAGAAGAGGTCATGACCCTGCCGGCCGGTTACAGCGACGATGCGCGCGCACTCTGGGATGCGGCCACCGCTCTAAACCGCGCCGCCGCCTCTGTCAGCCCGCAGGCCGCCGGCCTGCCGCCGCTGCTGTTCTTCACCGACCCCGAACGCACGCCTCGCCCGTGGGAGACGGCTGCTCGCCTGCCTGCCGGCTCGGCGGTGGTTTATCGCGCTTTCGGCGCGGCCGACGCGGCCGACGCGGTCGAAACCGGCCGTCGTCTGCGCGAGGCGACAACGGATCGCGGCGTGAAGCTGTTGGTTGGGCTGGACGCGGATCTGGCTCAGACCCTGGCCGCCGACGGCGTTCACTTGCCTGAGCGCGAGACACATAGCGCGCCCGCGATCCGGTTAGCGCACCCTAGCTGGCTGATTACCGCAGCCTGGCATGGCGGGCCCCCATCGATCAAAGCGCTCGACGCGCTGATCCTATCCCCGGTCTTCCCCGCCGGCGGCGCCTCGGCCGACAAGCCGCCGTTGGGTATCGCGGCGTTTGAGGAAAAATCGCAGAGCGTTCCCCTGCCCGTCTATGCCTTGGGTGGAATCAAGGCCGCCAACGCAGCGAGCCTCACAGCCACAGGGGCCTGTGGTCTGGCGGCGATCGACGCGATCCAGTCAGCGTTCCGCTGACAGATCAGGGCGAAATCAGAACTTGAAGATCGTTTCCAGGCGCACGCGCGGCTGGGCGCGGCCATTGGTTTCGGGCGCGCGGGCCGGATCGGCCTCAGGTGCGCCAACGGCGGCGGCGGCGCCGACGCGCAGACGGTCGTTCAGACGGTAATAGGCACCCGCTTCCACATCGCCCCAATCGGTCTCGCGGCCGACGGGCTGGTTCAGGTTGAAGTCCAGGCCCCAGCGACCGTTGTCGTTCAGGCGCAGACCACGACGTTGGGGAGCAGGGGCGCTGCGCTGGGCCGCCTGGGCGTCCGACAGCGAGACTGTGGATGTGCTCTGGGCAAGCGCCGACGTCGACGCGGCCATCGCCGTCGTCGCCATCATCACAGCCAGGAAACCACCGAACCGCATACCAAATCCTTCGAACCCCGCCATGACGCGGCGTTTCAACCCTGAACCGACCTTATATGGTCGTGAGCCAGGCGATTAGACACCGGGTGTCCTTGCGGTCAACGGAATGAGTCTTCGATAACAAGGTTCCCGCGCATTGTTGTCCGCGCATGTGTCTCAAGCGTCACGGGATTTGGACGGAATCCCGCTGGATGACATGGTCCTGTCGCAAAACAGCGCGACGCCGGATGCGGCCGCCGCAGACTTCGCCTTGTCATCGCCCCTTTTCACCGTGTTATAGAACCCCGCAGTCGGCATTCTTCCTTGGCCGTGCGCGCGTGTGGGCGAGGCCCGCGCGTCCCTGAGTTTACGGAGACTTCTCTTGATGAGCCTCAACAAGGCCCTGGTTCGGAACGTCGCGGTCGTCCTGGTCTCGGGCGTGGCCCTTGGCGCGTCGCTGTCGGCCTGCTCAAGCATTCCCTTCGTCGGCGGCAAGAAGTCTGCGCCCAAGACGAACGTGCAACAGGGCATAGGCGTCAACGCCTTCCTGTGGCGCGCCTCGCTCGACACCCTCAGCTTCATGCCGCTGCTGACCGCCGATCCGTGGGGCGGCGTCATCAACTACGACTGGTACATCAACCCCCAGACGCCGAACGAGCGCTTCAAGGCGACCGTCTTCATCCTGGACACCCGTCTGCGCGCCGACGCGCTGAACGTCACGGTGACCAAGGAAGTGAAGGGCGCCGATGGGCAATGGACCGCCGCCCCGGTCGCCGCCCAGACCGAGGCCGATCTGGAAAACGCCATC
The DNA here is from genome assembly GCF_049896085.1 of Brevundimonas sp. TWP1-3. NCBI lineage: Bacteria > Pseudomonadati > Pseudomonadota > Alphaproteobacteria > Caulobacterales > Caulobacteraceae > Brevundimonas > Brevundimonas sp. TWP1-3. The sequence goes on from NZ_JAFCTP010000001.1 coordinate 267,545, forward strand.
CTGACCAAGGCGCGCCAGCTGAACCTGTCTAATGCTGGCTGATCGCCAGCATTAGGTTCTTTGTAGGCGCTATCGCCCTTCGGGCTACTTGAGCGCGACGCGCCCAAGAGTTTGTGGGAAGCATTACTTCTTGGGCGCTGTCGTCCTTCGGGCTAGTTGAGCCGGGAGGGCGTCAGCGCCCTTCTGACTTTCAGGACGACCGTGGCCCGTTACGAACCCAAGACCGCCGAACCTCGCCAACAGGCCCGCTGGGCCGAGGCGTCAGCCTTTGTGACGAAGGACACCGGCCGTCCGAAATACTATGTGCTGGAGATGTTCCCCTATCCGTCGGGCAACATCCACATGGGCCACGCCCGCAACTATGTGATGGGCGACGTGGTGGCGCGATCGAAACGCGCCCAGGGCTTCGACGTGCTTCACCCCATGGGCTGGGACGCCTTCGGCATGCCGGCCGAGAACGCCGCCATGGAGCGCGGCATCCACCCCAAGGGCTGGACTTACGACAATATCGCCCAGATGCGCGAGCAGCTGAAGCTGCTGGGCCTGTCGCTGGACTGGTCTCGCGAGTTCGCCACCTGCGACCCGGAATACTACGGCAAGCAGCAGGCCTGGTTCCTGGAGCTGTATCGGCGCGGCCTGGTCTATCGCAAGGACGGGACGGTCAACTGGGATCCGGTCGATAACACCGTCCTGGCCAACGAACAGGTGATCGACGGGCGCGGCTGGCGTTCCGGCGCCCTGGTCGAGAAGCGCAAGCTGAACCAGTGGTTCCTGCGCATCACCGACTATGCCGACGACCTGATCGACGGCCTCAAGACCCTGGACCGCTGGCCCGAGAAGGTCCGGCTGATGCAGGAGAACTGGATCGGCAAGTCCAAGGGCGCGACCCTGTGGTGGCCCATCGCCGAGGCGCCGGCCTTCCTGCCGGCCTCGCCGGAGGGCGAGCCGAACCACGCCCGCGACCCCATCGAGGTCTATACCACTCGCCCCGACACCTTGTTCGGCGCCAGCTTCCTGGCCCTGGCCCCCGACCACCCCCTGACCAAGGCCATCGCCGAACACCGGCCGGACGTCGCGGACTTCATCAAGGCCTGCGCCCAGACCGGGACCAGCGAAGCCGACATCGAAAAGGCCGACAAGCTGGGAGTCGATCTGGGCGTCCGCGTCCGCCACCCCTTCGATCCGGACAAGACCCTGCCCGTCTGGGCGGCCAACTTCGTCCTGTCCACCTATGGCTCGGGCGCCATCTTCGGCTGCCCCGCCCACGACCAGCGCGACCTGGACTTCGCCCGAAAATACGATCTGCCGGTTACGCCGGTGGTCAAGCCGGACGACGTCGAGACCATCGAGATTGGGACGGAGGCCTACGTCGGCGCCGGCCGGATCTTCAACTCCGAATTCCTGGACGGGCTGGACGTCGAGGCCGCTAAGGCCGTCGCCATCGCCAAGGTCGAGGCCGCCGGCCAGGGCAGGGCTGAGACCATCTATCGCCTGCGTGACTGGGGCGTTTCGCGCCAGCGGTATTGGGGTTGCCCGATCCCGATCATCCACTGCCCGTCCTGCGGCGTGGTCGAGGTTCCCGCCGACCAGCTGCCGGTCGTCCTGCCTGACGATGTGACCTTCGACGTGCCCGGCAACCCGTTGGCGCGCCACGCGACCTGGAAGCACGTCAAATGCCCCTCGTGCGGCGCCGACGCGACGCGCGAGACGGACACGCTCGACACCTTCGTCGATTCCAGCTGGTATTTCGCCCGCTTCACCGACCCGACGGCCGAGGCGCCGATCGACAAGGCCGCCGCCGATCGCTGGCTGGCGGTGGATCAGTATATCGGCGGCGTCGAGCACGCGGTGCTGCACCTGCTGTACGCCCGCTTCATCACCCGCGCCCTGTCCGACGCCGGCATGCTATCGGTGAAGGAGCCGTTCGCGGGCCTGTTCACCCAAGGCATGGTGGTCCACGAGACCTATCGCCGCGCCGACGGCGCCTGGGTCGAGCCGACCGACGTGGACCTGACCAACGACAATGGCGTCCGTTCCGCCCGCCAGCTGTCGACCGGCGAAACCCTGATCATCGGCGACATCGAAAAGATGTCCAAGTCCAAGAAGAACGTCGTCGCCCCGGCCGAAATCCTGGAATCGCACGGGGTGGACGCTGGCCGTCTGTTCGTCCTGTCCGACAGCCCGCCCGAGCGCGACGTGCAATGGACACCAGGCGGCGTCGAGGGCGCCAGCCGCTTCGTCCAGCGCGCCTGGACCCTGTTCGACACTTACGACGCCGGTTTCGCCGGCGAGGACAAGGCCAACGCCGACTTGCTGCGCGAGACGCACAAGGCGATCAAGGCCGTATCCGAAGGGGTCGAGGGCTTCCGCTTCAACTCGGCCATCGCCAAGCTCTACGCCTTCGTCGCCACCATCCGCGACAACGCCCAAGCCGGGGGCGACGCCAAACTTCAGGCCCTGTCGGCCCTGGCCCGCCTGATCGCCCCCTTCACCCCGCACCTGGCCGAGGAAGCCTGGACGCGGCTGGGTGAAGACGGGATGGTTCTGGACGCGCCGTGGCCCGTGTGGGACGCTGCGCTCGCGGCCGACGACGAGGTGGTCCTGCCCATCCAGATCAACGGCAAGCGTCGCGCGGAAATCCGCGTGCCGCGCGGCATGGAGCCCGCCGAGGTCGAGGCCATCGTTCTGGCCGACGAGACCGTGCAGGCGCGGCTGGAGGGTCTGAGCGTGAAGAAGATCGTCGTGGTCAAGGACCGCATCGTCAATCTGGTGGCCGGCTGATGCGTATCGCGGCGGCCTTCGCGGTCCTGTCCGCCCTGGCGGTTTCCGCCTGCGGCTTCACCCCCATGTACGCCGAACCGGCTGTCGGTTCATCCCTGCGCCGGATCGCCGTCACGACCCAGGATGACAGGCTGGGCTATCGCCTGCGCGAACAGCTGGAGGACGCCCTGGCCTGGGATCGGTCCTCCACGCCCCTTTATCGCCTGACCACCCAGGTCGAGCAGAACCGCCGCTCGCTGGGCCGCCGGATCGACGACACCGCGACCCGCTACGAACTGACGGTCAAGGCGACCTGGACCCTGACCCCAGCCGCTGGCGGAACGCCCGTCAGCGGAACGGAGACGGTCACCACCACCTACGCAGCCGCCGATCAGCCCTATGCCGCCATCGCCGCCCAGCAGGACGGCGAGGAGCGCGCCGCTTCCGAACTAGCCCGGCTGATCCGGCTTGATCTCATGCAGGCGCTGTCGAACCCGTGATCCTGGCCAAACGCCCCGAGATCGATCGCTTTCTGAAGGCGCCCGATCCGGCGATCCGGGCGGCGGTGATCCACGGCAAGGACCGCTCCGGCGTCGCCGAACGGGCCGAGGTCCTGTGCCGGACCGTCACCCCCGACCTGAACGACCCCTTCAACGTCACCGTCCTGACCGACAGCGACATCGACGGCGATGAGACGAAGCTGGAAGAGGCCCTGACGGCCATGTCCCTGATGGGCGGCCGTCGTCTGGTGCGGATCCGTCTGTCCACGCTGAAGCCCGGCGTGGACAAGGCCGTCGCCGCTGCGCTGAAAATCCACGCCGAAGGCGGCTACAATCCCGACGCCATGATGGTGGTCGAGGCCGACCAGCTGGGTCGCGAGTCCGCCCTGCGAAAGGCCGCCGAAAAGGAAAACGGCGCCGTCGGCATCGTCTGTTACGAGGACGAGACCGGCGATGTGGCCCGCATGGTCCGCGAAGCCTTGGCGGCCGACAAGGTCGGCCTGACCTCCGACGCCCTGGACCGTTTCGTCGCCCGTCTGCCGCGCGAGCGGGGTTTGATGCGCCAGGAGATCGAGCGCCTGGCCCTGTTCATCGGCCCCGGTTCGGGCAAGACGCTGGATATGGACGCGCTGGAGCATCACCTGGGCGTCGAGCCCGACGCCTCCCTGTCCGACGCGGCGCTTCAGGCCTTCGGCGCCCGACCCGGCCCGGCGCAAGCGGGGCTGAGGCGCGCCTTCGCCGAGGGCGAGTCCTCGGTTCTGGCCGTCCGTTCAGCCGCCATGCATCTAGGAAAACTGCGCCGCATCAATATCTTGCAGGCCAACGGCGCAAACGCCAAGGAGGCCGCAAAGGCCGCCGGCGTCTTCTGGAAACAGGAGGCGGAAATGCTGCGCCAAGCGCGGTCCTGGCGGCTGGAGGCGCTCGACGAGGTGCTGGACAGCATCAACACGGCCGACGTGGCCACCAAGACGACCGGCATGCCCGATCAACTGATCGCCGAACGCCTGCTTCTGGAAATCGCCGGACGAGCGCGACGGCTCGGGCTCTGAACCCGTTTGTCTCCTCCCCACGAGTGGGGAGGAGAAGTCATCACCCTCGCTTGGACGCCTTGCGGAACGCAGGCTGTGCCATGGCGACGTTGCGCGCGGAAACGGTCTTCTCTTCGGCCTTGGCGCCGGCCTGGGCGTTGAAGCCGTGTCCCGCCTTGGCCTTCTTGGCGGCGAGCGCCTGTTTCAGCTTTTCGGCGGCGGTCGGTGTGTTGTCTTCGGTCATGCGATCATCCTAGCACATCCGGCCGTTTAACCCCGCATCAAACGGCGGCACAGGTCGTCGAGTTGCTCCAGCGAGCCGTAGCGGATGGTCAGGTCGCCCTTGCCGCCCTTGTCCGCCAGTTGGACCTTCAGGCCCAGGGCGTCGGCCAGATCCTGTTGAAGCGCCACGACATCGGCCGCCCCCTCGCCGCCCGAGGACGCGGATGCAGACCTGGCCTTGACCGCCTTGGGCCCCTCGACCGCACGGCGGGCCAAGGCCTCGGTCTCGCGCACGCTCAGGCCGTCGACGAAAGCGATGTCCGCCAGTTGGCCCGGATCGGGCGTATTAATCAGGGCCCGCGCATGGCCGGCCGACAGCTTGCCTTCACGCACATAGAACAGCACCCGCTCGGGCAGTTGCAGCAGGCGCATGGTGTTGGCCACGTGACTACGGCTCTTGCCGACGACGCCCGCCACCGCATCCTGGGTCCGGCCGAACCGCTCCATCAGGACACGGTAAGCCTCCGCCTCCTCCAGCGGGTTCAGGTCGGCGCGCTGCACGTTCTCGACGATGGCGACCTCGAACACCTCCACGTCGTCCATCTCGTGGATGACGATCGGCACCTCGGTCAGACGCGCGGCCTGGGAGGCGCGCCAGCGGCGTTCGCCGGCGATGATCTGCCAGACGCCGTCCTCGCCCGGATGGGTCCGCACCAGGATCGGCTGCAGCACGCCCTTGTCGCGGATCGAGGCAGTCAGTTCCTCCAGATCCTCCTGGCGGAAGGTCTTGCGCGGCTGATCGGGGTTGGGCTTCAGGCTCTCGATCGGCACGCGCTGCACGCCGGCAGGCGCCGGTGCGTCAGACGCCGCCGGCGCCTCGGCGTCCTGCCCCATCAATGCCGACAGGCCGCGGCCCAAACCTCTTTGTCGTTCAACCAAGATACTGTTCCGTTTCCAATAAAACTCAGGCGGCCAGCTTCAGACGCTGGCGTTCGCGCTTCACCACTTCCTTGGCCAGACGCAGATAGGCCTGGCTGCCGGCGCATTTCAGATCATAGATCAGGGCCGGCTTGCCGAACGACGGCGCCTCGGCGACGCGGACGTTGCGGGGGATGACGCTCTCATAGACCTTGTCGCCGAAATGGGCGCGCACGTCGTTGGCCACCTGCCCCGACAGGGCGCTGCGGCGGTCATACATGGTCAGAACCAGACCCTGGATTTCCAGAGACGGATTGAGGCTGTGCTTGACCATATCGATGGTCCGCATCAACTGGCTAAGGCCCTCCAGGGCGAAGAACTCGCACTGAAGCGGCACCAGCACCGCATCCGCCGCCGCCATCGCATTCAGCGTCAGCAGGTTCAGGGACGGCGGGCAGTCGATCAGGACGTAGTCATACGCGGTAGGGCCGTCGTCATGGGCCCGCAGCGCATCCCGCAGCCGATAGGAGCGGCGGTCGGCCTGGCTTAGCTCGATCTCCACCCCCGACATGTCGGCGTCGGCCGGTACGATCCACAGACCGGGGACCGTCGTCTGGACCGCCGCATCGTCGACGGAGCGCTGATCCACAACCACATCATAGATGGTGACCCGGCGTGTTTCACGTGGAACACCCAGGCCGGTGGAGGCATTTCCCTGCGGATCCATGTCCACGATCAGCACACGCTCGCCAATGGCGGCCAAGGCGGTGCCCAGGTTGATGGCGGTCGTGGTCTTGCCCACCCCGCCCTTCTGGTTCGACACCGCCAGAACGCGGGCAGGTCTCTTTCTAGCGCTGTGTGCGGGCACGTCGGAGACTCCGGATTGTCACGATACGGCCGCGCGCGTCGCTTTGCGACGGGGCCAGTTCAGCTTCGAAATGCCAGGATTTCCGCGCCTCGATCAACTCGGATTCGGCCCTCTCCCCCTTGAGGAACAGACCTTGTGCACCCCTTTGGAAGTAGGGCTGTGCATAACCCAGCAGTTTCTCCATCGGCGCCACGGCTCGCGCGGTGACGACGTCGCATGCCACCTGCTGTTCCTCAGCCCGGCCGATGATGACGGTCGCCGGCAGATCGAGCGCATCCACGATCTCCTGCAGGAACCGGCACCGCTTGCCCAGACTGTCGATCAGCCACACATGCGCGCCTTCCCGCCCCTTCATCAGGATTGCCAACACCACGCCTGGAAACCCGGCGCCGGCCCCCAGATCGGCCCAGGTCCGCGCCTCGGGCGCATGCGTCAACAACTGGGCGCTGTCCCAGACGTGTCGGTTCCAGAAGTCCGGCAGGCTGTCGGGCCCGACCAGGTTCATCACCGAATTGGCGTCGCCGAGACGAATACGAAAAGCCTCAAGGTCCGCCATCTGCTGCGGCGTCGCCAGGGCCTTGGCCTGAAAGGCGGCCTTCTCCGTTTCGAGCATCAGGCGGCGACCGAGGCTTTGGGCGACTTCTTCGCGTGGGCCAGAAGGGCCGTGAGGGCGCCGGGCGTCATACCTTCGATCCGCCCGGCCTGACCCAGGGTGCGAGGCTGAACACGCGACAGCTTCTCCTTCACCTCGTTCGACAGACCGCCGATTGCCGCATAGTCGAGACCGGCGGGCAGGATCATTCCCTCCTCCGTCCGCAAGGCCTCGGCGTCGAGCGTTTGCCGATCAAGGTAGTTGGCGTATCCCGCGTCGATCTCGACCTGCTCGCGAACTTCAGCGCTCCAGTCCGCGATGGACGGACAAGCGGCGATGAAGTGATCCAGGGTGACATCGGGGAAGGCCAGAAGTTCACGCATAGACCGACGACGCCCATCCGCATTTACGGTGATCCCCAGGGCTCCCGCTTCGTTGGGCGTGAATAGTGTTTCACGTGAAACGGCGCTCGCCCTTGCTAGCTCCGCCGCCTTGGCTTCGAAACGCCCCCGACGCCCGTCACCCACGATCCCCAGCTCAATCGCCAACGGAGTCAGGCGCTGATCGGCGTTGTCCGAGCGCAAGGTCAGCCGATACTCCGCCCGGCTGGTGAACATGCGATAGGGCTCCGTGACACCTCGCGTCACCAGATCATCGATCATCACGCCGATATAGGCCTGGTCCCGTCCGAGCACGACCGCCTCCTGTCCCGACGCCGCACGGGCCGCGTTCAGCCCCGCCATCAGCCCCTGGGCGGCGGCCTCCTCATATCCGGTCGTGCCGTTAATCTGGCCGGCCAGATAGAGACCCGGCCTCTTCTTGACCTCCAGCGCCGGGCTCAGCTCGCGCGGATCGACATAGTCGTATTCGATGGCATAGCCATAGCGGAACACCTCCACGGCTTCGAGACCAGGGATGGTGCGCAGGAAGGCCAGCTGGGTCGGTTCGGAGACAGATGTCGAGATCCCGTTTGGATAGACGGTCGGATCATCAAGGCCCTCGGGTTCGAGAAAGATCTGGTGGCTGGCCTTGTCGGCGAACCGCACCACCTTGTCCTCGATCGACGGACAATAGCGCGGCCCCCTCCCCGACAGCTTGCCGCCATAGACGGCGCTCTCGCCGAGGTTCTCGGCGATGATCCTGTGGGTCTCTTGCGTCGTGTGGGTCACCCCGCAAGCGATCTGGGGCACGTCGATCTTGTCAGTCAGGAAAGAAAAGGCCGACGGGGTCTCGTCCGCCTGCTGCATCTCCAACCGATCCCAGGCGATGGTGCGCCCATCCAGGCGCGCGGGCGTGCCTGTCTTCAGCCGCCCCATCATCAGATCGGCGGCATGAAGGTCGGCGGCCAAGCCCGTGGACGGGTCCTCGCCGTGACGACCGGCAGGAATCCGCTCGTCACCACGGTGGATGACGCCGTTCAGGAAGGTGCCCGTCGTCAGGACAACCGCCCCGGCCCGCATCGTCTCACCGGCTCCCGTCGTCACCCCGACCACACGGTCTCCGTCCAGGATCAGGCTCTCGGCCGTGCCCGCCATCAGGGTCAGGTTTGGCGTCGCCTTCAGTTCGGCCTGCATGGCTTCACGATACAGCCGCCGGTCGATCTGGCTGCGGGGGCCGCGCACGGCGGCACCCTTCGACCGGTTCAGCAGGCGGAACTGAATGCCCGATACGTCCGCGAGCCGCCCCATGATCCCGTCCATGGCGTCGATCTCACGCACCAGATGTCCCTTACCCAGGCCGCCGATGGCCGGGTTGCACGACATCTCGCCGATGGTTTCCAGCTTTTGGGTCAGCAGCACGGTGCGTGCGCCCGCACGGGCGGACGCTGCTGCGGCCTCACAGCCGGCGTGGCCGCCGCCGATGATGACGACGTCGAAGTAAAGATCGGTGGAAGAACTCATGCTGGGCACATAGTCCAATTGGCTCCACTTCGCCACCTTCAGGCTTTGGAGGAACCGCCGATGTTTCACGTGGAACGCCGGTCCTATTTTCCGATGCAGAAGGTCGAAAAGACCTGCCCCAATATATCCTCGACCCCAATGGCGCCGGTGACCCGCGCCAAGGCATCTGCCGCCCGCCGCAAATCGTCGCCTGCCATCTCCGGCGCGACATCCAGGGCGACGCGTGCCGCGGTTACCGCCGACAGCGCCTCGGTCAACCGAAGCCGGTGGCGCTCACGCGTGATCGCGGGAAAATCCGCCCCCGCCAGATCGGCGGACAGCCGTGCGGCGATCCAGTCGTGAAGCTCTGGCAGGCCCTGCCCGCTTTCGGTGCTGACCGACAAGACCTCCAAACCGCTTGTGGTGTGAATGCCTCCAAGGTCAGACTTGTTGGCGACCACCAAGTCACTCGGTCGAGCATAGTCAGCCGCCACCCCGTCCGGATCGCCGGGCGCGCGGACCCACAGACGTAGGTCCGCCTGTTCCGCCCGTAGTCGCGCGCGGCGAACGCCTTCGGCCTCGACCGGATCGTCGCTTTCTCTCAGCCCCGCCGTGTCGGACAGGGTCACGGCGTAACCGCCGATCACCAGATCGGCGTCGAGCACATCGCGGGTGGTGCCGGCGATCGGCGTCACAATGGCCGCCTCTCGTGCGACGAGGGCGTTGAACAGCGACGACTTGCCGGCGTTCGTCTCGCCGATCAGGACGATGCGATAGCCGTCCCGCACCCGCTCGCCCCGTCGCCCGGTATCGATCGCACGGCGCAAATCGTCGGCGAGACGATCCAGCACCGGCCCGGCGGTGCGCGCCAGATTGTCCGGCACCTCTTCGTCGGGGAAGTCGATCTCCGCCTCGACCAGAGCCAGGGCGTGAAGCAGGTCGCGGCGGAAACCGGCATAGGTCTCACTGAGCTTTCCATCCAGCTGCCCCAGGGCCTGCCTGGCCTGGGCGCTGGTCTCGGCGTCGATCAGGTCCGCGACCGCCTCGGCCTGGGCCAGGTCCATGCGACCGTTCTGGAAGGCGCGGCGAGTGAACTCGCCGGGTTCGGCCGGACGAACGCCGAGCGCGATCAAGGCGCGGCTGGCGGCCTCGACCACGGCGCGACCGCCGTGCAGATGCAGTTCGGCGGAGTCCTCGCCGGTGTAGGAGTTTGGCGCGACGAAGCGCAGGACGAGGGCCTGATCGATGTGATCGCCATCGTGGGTCAGATCGCGAACCGCAGCCATTCGCGGCTTCAGCCTTGTCGCGCCGAGCGCCGTCAGGCTCGGTTCAACCGCCGGCCCCGACAGACGAATGACCGCGATGGCCCCTCGGCCAGGCGGCGTCGCGAGGGCGAAGATAGTATCGGTCATAATCTCAAAGTCCGCTCCCCATGTCTTGGGGAGACAGGCGGGTCATGGCTTGACGGCCGCTTCCATCAGACGACGGAACTGGTCCTGGGCCTGAAGGCCGAAACTGGTCCAGGTCTTCATCAGCTCTTCAGGCTGCATGGCGGCGACATTGGTCTCCATCCGCTTCTGCATCTCGGCGACCATGGCCTCGTTCAGCGGGGTCACGTCAGGCAACCCCAGGAAGGCGCGCGCCTCCGCCGGGGTGCACTCCACTTCGACATTGACCTTCATCACACCGTCTCCTGTTTCACGTGAAACGTCCGAAGACGGATCAGGTGTTCATCGACTGGAAGAAGTCCGAGTTGTTCTTCGATTGACGCAGTTTGTCGAGCAGGAATTCGATCGCGTCCTGCGGACCCATGGGGTTCAGGATGCGGCGCAGGACATAGGTCTTGGCTAGCTGGTCCTTCGGCGTGATCAGGTCTTCCTTGCGGGTGCCCGACTTCAGCACGTCGATGGCGGGGAAGATGCGCTTGTCGGCGACCTTGCGGTCCAGCACGATTTCCGAGTTGCCGGTGCCCTTGAATTCTTCGAAGATCACCTCGTCCATCCGGCTGCCGGTGTCGATCAGGGCCGTGGCGATGATGGTCAGCGAACCGCCCTGCTCAACATTCCGCGCGGCGCCAAAGAAGCGTTTGGGCCGTTGCAGGGCGTTGGCGTCCACACCGCCGGTCAGCACCTTGCCCGACGAGGGGACGGTGGCGTTGTAGGCGCGGCCCAGGCGGGTGATGGAGTCCAGCAGGATCACGACATCCTTCTTGTGCTCGACCAGGCGCTTGGCCTTTTCGATCACCATTTCGGCGACGGCGACGTGGCGCGTGGCCGGCTCGTCGAAGGTCGAGGCCACAACCTCGCCCTTCACGGTGCGCTGCATGTCAGTGACTTCTTCCGGCCGTTCGTCGATCAGCAGGACGATCAGGATGACTTCCGGGTGGTTCTTCTCGATCGACTTGGCGATGTTTTGCAGCATCACCGTCTTGCCGACGCGCGGCGGCGCCACGATCAGGCAGCGCTGGCCCTTGCCCAGGGGGGCGACGATGTCGATGACCCGACCCGAACGATCCTTCAGCGTCGGATCCTGGATTTCCATGTGCAGCCGCTCCTCGGGATAGAGGGGCGTCAGGTTGTCGAACAGGACCTTGGTCTTGACCATCTCGGGGTCTTCGAGATTGATCGTGTCGACCTTGAGCAGGGCGAAATAGCGCTCGCCTTCGCGCGGCGCCCGCACGGCGCCGTGGACGGTGTCGCCCGAACGCAGGCCGAAGCGGCGGATCTGCGACGGCGACACATAGACGTCGTCCGGACCCGGCAGATAGTTGGCGTCCGAACTGCGCAGGAAGCCGAAGCCGTCGGGCAGGATCTCCAGCACGCCGTCGGCGATGATCTCGACTTCCTCGTCGGCCAGGGCCTTGAGGATGGCGAACAGCAGGTCCTGTTTGCGCAGGTTCGAGGCGTTCTCGACCTCCAGCTGTTCGGCGAAGGCGACCAGGTCGGCCGGCGTCTTCTCGTTCAGTTCCGCCAGCGTGATGCGGCCGTTGGCGACGACGGGTTCGCCGTCGTCATCGTCGTCGGCCGTGGTGTCCACGCCGGAGTCGGCGCCTGCGACTTCACCGGCTTCGTGCTCGGCGCCGTGATGGGTCGGGGCTTGCGCCTCGGTGTTTTCGGTCTCGGGGGTGTTATCGGTGACGTCGGTCATGATACAGGCTCGCGGACGCGCGCACGGAACCGCACGGCGTCAGATCTCTGGAAATGTCTGGCCGTAAGGCCGAAGGGAGGCGCGACGGGCTCCCGCTGGCTCAAGGCCTGCAGGCGTCACGAAGAGAGAGGGACCGGCGGTCGAAGCGAAAGACTTCGCACCGAACGGTTCACCGCCACCGGAACCACAGGCGGTGGGTCAGGTCAAGCGGCGGTATTAATGGCGCGTCCTGACTTCTATCGTCATCTCTCCAACCAGTCAGCTTCGAGCGGACGCAGAACACCTTCCTGCCCGTCCCCGGTGACCGCTGCAGCGAAAACGACTCCAACCTCGTCGATGTATAGAGCACGGCATCTCTCCCGCATTGAGACGCTTACGCAGAGCCTGTCGTTCCCGACATTATAGGTCCCAACCCGCGATCCACGGGAAGCACTGGAGTAGGTTCCGTTTGGACGAAAGATTTCACCCAGTTCTCCCACGAGCCCAGCAGGCCAGATGCCGTGATTGACGACATAGGTCGCTATCTCGCTCTCACCGAGGCGTCGGACCTGGCCCTGCGGAGTCGTTGTGTCATCCAGCCATGCTCCAGCATGAGCTTGAGGCGAACCTCCGAGCATCAGCAGCGACAACAGGCCAGCTATCACAGGACCTCCCCCAGAACCTCTCGCTCGCCTCTTCCAATGAAAGAGAGGCTTTAACCGAACGTCCACTCCGTCGTCACCGACAACACCATCACTATGGCGAGGACGAAGGGAACCTCATTGGTCATACGCCAGAACTTGCCGGAATATTTCGACGTCCCCGCCGCGATCTTCTTCCTCTGCGCCGAAAGGAAACCATGCCAGCCGCTGAGCAGGAAGACGCCGATCAGCTTGGCGATCATCCACGGCTCGGCCAGGACGCCCGCGCCGCGCGCAGAGACATCGATGTGGATCAGCCACAACCCGAACACCCAGGACAGGATCATCGCCGGGTTCAAAATGATGCGAAGCAGGCGCGTCTGCCACAGACGCAACAGGCCCTGCATCTCGCTTTTCAGCGGCTCAGGCTTGGACTGCTGTTCGGCGTCATAGGCATAGAGGCGGGGCAGGAACAGCAGCCCCGCCATCCAGGCGATGACGGCCAGGATGTGCAGTCCACGCGCCAGGTCGTAGGTATTCATGCCGCCTGTCTCCCGTTGCGATGCGGACAGGCCTTCCAGTCCGCCTTGCACCCCTGGCCGAAGGGCGCGACGCCAGTGCGAGACAGGGCGCTGACCGCCGCATCGGCCAAGGCGTCGATGAACAGGGGTTCGATCCCGACCGCCGGCGCCCGCAGATAGGGACTGGCCCCTTTTTCATGGGCCAGTTCGCCGTATTCGATATCCAGCTCGACCAGGGTCTCGATATGTTCGGAGACGAAGGCGATGGGGGTTATGACCACGCCCACCCCGTCCCTGGCCGCCTTCTCGATGGCCTCGGGCGTCGAGGGGCCCAACCATTTCATCGGCCCCACGCGGCTCTGATAGCAGATGGCGTAGTCGATGGGTCCGCGACGCGCCTCAATGGCGGCGACCACGGCGGCGACGGTCGTCTCGATCTGTTCCTGATAGGGATCGCCCTTGCCCGTCACCAGCTTCTCGGGGATGCCGTGGGCGGAGAACAGCACGCGCACCGGCTGGCCCACCGCCTCATCCAGCTTTTCGCCGATGGCCTGGGCCTGAGCCTCGACCCAACCCGCCGCAGCCGGATAGCAGCAGACGGCGCGGCTGATGCCCGAGCCTCTGTAGGCTGCGTTCCAGGCCTTGAGCGAAGACTGCGTCGTCGTGGTCGAGAACTGCGGATACAGCGGCAGCAGCACCACCTCGTCCGGCCCGTAGGCGGCGACCTCGGCGGCCGTCTCCTCGGTCAGCGGGTTCCAGTAGCGCATGGCGATGAAGACCCGCACCGCGTCGCCCGACAACCGGGCGTTCAGCACCGCCTCCAGCGCCCCGGCCTGACGGCGGGTTTCAGGCAGCAGGGGCGATCCCCCGCCCATCAGGGCGTAGTTGGCCTGGGCGCTGGTCTCGCGTCGGCTGGAAATCAGCTTGGCCAGCGGCGTACGCACGATCCCCGGCAGGCCGATGATCGCCGGGTCGTTGAACAGGTTGAACAGGAACGGCTTGACCGAGGCCTGGTCGTCCGGCCCGCCCAGATTGAACAGCACCACCGCGATGCGGCGGCCTTGGGTCGCTTCGGTCATTGGGCGCCGATCCGTTTCAGAACCTGTTCGACGTGATCGATGGGCACGTCGGGCAGGATGCCATGGCCCAGGTTGAAGATCCACGGCCCCTGCCCCCAGGCCTCCATCAGCTGATCCACGCGGCGGGCCAGCAAGTCGCCGCCGGCGCGTAGCAACAGAGGGTCCAGCGCGCCCTGGATCGGCTTGATCTGCTGCACCCGTTTGCCGACCTCCAGCGGACACGCGGTGTCCAGGGCGACGGCGTCGACCTCGACCTCCTGGGCATACCGCTCTGCAAGCGCCGCAGAGCCTCGTGGGAAGCCGATCAGCGGCACGGTGACGCCCAGCTCCCGCGTGCGCTTCACAAGCGCCTGGTGGGGCTTCAGGACCAGTCTTTCGAACAGATCGTCCGGCAGGCCCTCGGCCCAGCTCTCGAAGATCTTCAGAACCTGGGCGCCGGCGTCGGCCTGCATCTTCAGATACCGGGCCGTGGCCTCGACCAGAACCTCCAGCGTCTCGTCGACCCGCCTGGGGTCGGCATAGGCGTAGGTCCGGGCCTGGGCGCGTTCGCCCTTGCCGATGGTGCGGTGCTCGCCGTCCAGCATATAGGTCGCCACGGTCCAGGGCGCGCCGGCGAACCCGATCAGGGCCCGCTCGGGCTCCAGGGCCGCACGCACGATCGACAGGGTCTCGCCCACGGACGACAGATACTCGCCCGCCCCCGGCGCCAGTTCGGCCATCCGACCTGGGATCGGCATCTCGCCCAGACGCGGGCCCTCTCCCGTCTCGAACCAGACGTCCTGGCCCAGGGCGCGGGGGATCAGCAGGATATCGGCGAAGACGATGGCCGCATCGAAGCCAAACCGCCGCATTGGCTGAAGCGTCGCCTCGGCCGCCATTTCGGGGTTGAGGCAGAAGGCGATGAAGTGGGGCGCCTCGGCCCGCAGTCGGCGATATTCCGGCAGGTAACGCCCCGCCTGGCGCATGAACCAGACCGGCGGACGCTCCAACGTCTCTCCTCGGAGAGCCCGGATCATCAAGGGCGTCTGATCGGCGTTCTGGGTCGGATCGGTCATGCTGGACGATTAAGGTCACAGCCCCCCGCTCTCAATCCCTAATCAGATTAAGAATTAAAAGATTCGAAGTGGCAGGTAGGGCGGTGGAATGGCGGGGATGACTTCAAGACAGCCGGCGGAACAAAAGCAGATATCCACGCCCCGCGCATCCTTAACGGGGACGCCATGGGCGACAATCCCGCCGGTGGACAATCCCTAACGAAACCTTAACAGGCAGGGGTTTGCGGGGACTTGCGCCTGTGAGCACGGTTAAGCGTCGTTAACCCTTCGTTAGGATTTTCCACAGCGATGGAGAAACCGGTTTTCCGCCTTGGGATGATCCGCCCTCGGATGGGGACCGCCATCCACCGTCATCCCCGCTCGCGGGCCGGGCGAGGAGGGGCTAAGGAAAACGGCGCCCTGACGGTCCAACGCCGTCCCCCAACTTTCAACAGGGAGACCGACAGTCCCATGAGCCCTGCGAGACCTTCGGGACCGGCCCGTCTGGCCACCTATTTCCATGTGCATCTGGTGTCGGATTCCACCGGCGAGACGCTGAACGCCATGGCCAAGGCGGTGACGGCCCGCTTCGACGGCGTCATCCCCATCGAGCACATCTACGCCCTTGTCCGTTCGGCCAAGCAGATGGACCGGGTGCTGCACGAGGTCGCGGCCGCGCCGGGCGTGGTGCTGCACACCCTGGTCGATCGCGATCTGCGCGAACAGCTTGAGGAAGGCTGCCGCCGGCTGGACATGCCGCAGATCGGGGCCTTGGATCCCCTGGTCGGCGCCATGTCGCGCTATCTGGGCGCGGCGCTGTCGACCCGTGTCGGCGCCCAGCACGCGCTTGACCACGACTATTTCAACCGCATAGCGGCGCTGGACTTCGCCATGGCCTATGACGACGGCCAGGGCTCGCTGGAGCAACTGGAGGGCGCCGATGTCGTACTGTGCGGGGTCAGCCGCACGTCCAAGACCCCGACCTGCATCTATCTGGCCCACCGCGGCATCCGGGCGGCCAACGTGCCGCTGGTGCCGGGCCAGGAGGACGGCGAGCGGCTGACGAAGCTGAAGAAGCCGCTGGTGATCGGCCTGACGGTGTCACCCGACCGGCTGGTGCAGATCCGCCGCAACCGCATCGACAATCTGAACGCCAACCAGTCGTCCAACTACACCGACCAGGACGCCGTTCGAGACGAGACGATCAAGGCCCGGCGCGCGTTCGAGCGGCGCGGCTGGCCCACCATCGACGTGACCCGTCGCTCGGTCGAGGAAACAGCGGCGGCGATCACCAACCTGCTCAGCGAACATCGCAACCACAAGATCGGGACGACGTGGTGAAATCAGAAAGTCTCATCTTAGCCTCCAAGAGCGCCGCCCGTCGCGCCATGCTGGAAAACGCCGGCGTCGCCTTCGAAGTGCGTGTCGCCGATGTGGACGAGGATGCGATCAAGGCCGTCTCCGGCGATCTGGATGCGGCGGCCCTGGCGGTGCGTCTTGCCGAGGCCAAGGCTCTGACCGTGTCGCGCGACGACGAAACCGCCTGGGTGCTGGGTTCGGATCAGACCCTGGCCTTCGATGGCGGCCTGGTGTCCAAGGCCAAGTCGCTGGACGCCGCGCGTGAGCGGCTGAAATCCATGCGCGGCAAGTCGCACCAGCTCAATTCCGGCGCCGCCTTGGCGACAAAGGGCCAGATCGTCTGGTCCGGCGTCGATACGGTCGAGATGCGGATGCGAGATTTCTCCGACGCCTTCCTCGACGCCTATCTGGCGACAGAAGGTGAGGCCCTGTTGTCCTGTGTCGGCTCCTACCGGCTTGAGGGTCTGGGGTCGCAGCTGTTCGAGGCGGTGGACGGCGATTATTTCACCGTCCTGGGCCTGCCCCTGTGGCCCGTTCTGGCCGAACTGCGGCGGGCGGGAGTGATCGCGGCATGAGCGTCAATCGCATTACCGGCGCAGCCATGGTCGCCGGGATCGCCGGCAATCCGGTGGCCCATTCGCTCAGTCCGGTGATCCACAATGCCTGGCTGGCGGCGGGCGACATCGACGGCGCCTATGTCCCCTTCGCCCCCGCCGATGCAGCCGGTTTCGAGGCCTTGGTCGCGGCCGGGCGCGCGGGCCTCATTATGGGCCTGAACGTCACCGCGCCCTTCAAGGAACAGGCCTTCGCCCTGGCCGACACAGCGACGCCGGCGGCGCGGCTGACATGCTCGGCCAACATCCTGAGGTTCGACGACGGCCGCGTATCCGCTGACAGCTCCGACGGGATCGGACTGATGCGGGGTCTGAAGGAACAGGCGCCGGATTTGGACGTCGCCGGCCGGCCGGTGGTCGTGCTGGGCGCCGGCGGTGCGGCGCGCGCCGGGTCGGGGGCGCTGGTCGAGGCCGGGGCGGTGGTTCGCATCGTCAATCGGTCGCCGGAACGGGCTCAGGCCCTGGCCGCCGATCTCGGTCCTTCCGTGCGGGTCATGGCGGCGGCGGACGCTTTCGACGGCGCGGCCCTGGTCGTCAATGCGCTCAGTGTGTCGCCACAGATCGACTTCGCATCGATCGCGCCGGGCACGGTGGTGATGGACATGACCTACAAGCCGCTGGCCACCCCCTTCCTGACGGCGGCGCGGGCGCGTGGATTGCCGACGGTGGATGGTCTGGCCATGCTGATCGGCCAGGCGGCGCCGTCGTTCCAGGCCCTGTTTCGTCGCCCTCCTCCACCGCTGGACCTGCGCGCCCTGTTGATGGCGCATCTGGGCGAGTCGGCATGATCCTGCTCGGTCTCACCGGCTCCATCGGCATGGGCAAGTCGACGACGACGGCCATGTTCGCCGATCTGGGCGCGGTCGTCTGGAACGCCGACGACGCGGTGCATCGCCTCTATGCCCCCGGCGGCGCGGCGGTTGAGCCCGTAGGAGAGGCCTTCCCCGGCGTGGTCGTCAATGGCGCCGTGGACAGAACCCGCCTGGCCGAGGCGCTGGGCCGCGACGAGACCGCCTTTCGTCGGCTGGAAACCGTCGTCCATCCGCTGGTCGCCCAAGGTCGGGCAGAGGATCTTGAGGCGGCGCGCGCTGCGGGAACCCGGCTGGCGGTCCTCGACATCCCTCTGCTGTTCGAGACCGGGGGCGATAAGGCCGTCGACGCCGTGGTGGTCGTCACCGCCGATCCCGCGATCCAGGCCGAGCGTGTCCTGGCCCGTCCCGGCATGACGCGCGAACGGTTCGACGCCATCCTCGCGCGCCAGATGCCGGACGCCGAAAAGCGCGCCCGTGCAGATTTCGTGATCGACACCGGCCGTGGCCTCGACGCGGCACGAGCGGATGTGGAGGCGATCGTCGCCACCGTTCTGGAGCCGTCGTGGATATCTCCCCGGCAAGGCGCGGCTGGCCTTTCGCACTGAGGCGAATGTCTCCATTAAGGGGACATGGCGCGCGAAATCGTTCTGGATACCGAGACCACCGGCTTCGACCCCAAGACGGGCGATCGGCTGATCGAGGTCGGCTGTATCGAGATCCAGGACCTGCTGCCGACCGGCCGCACCTTCCACCGTTTCGTCAATCCCGAGCGGCTGATCCCGCCCGATGCGATCCGGGTCCACGGCATCACCGACGACAAGGTCAAGGATGCGCCGAAGTTCGCCGAGATCGCCGACGACCTGATCGAATTCATCGGCGACGCGCAAATGATCGCGCACAACGCCGCCTTCGACCGCAACTTCATCGACCATGAGTACAAGCTGTGCGGCCGGCCGATCACGGGCGAGGCGCGCTGGATCGACACGCTGAAACTGGCCCAGACCCGGTTTCCGGGCATGCCCAACTCGCTGGACGCCCTGTGCAAACGCTACAAGGTGTCGCTGGTCGAGCGGACGTTGCACGGCGCACTGATCGACGCCCGTCTGCTGGCGGAAGTCTATCTGGAGCTTCGCGGCGGCAAGGAGCGGGTGCTGGACCTGTCGTCCGGCCCGGTCGGCCGCGGACCCGGCGGCGCGTTGGAAATCGCCGCCTATGGCCAGCGTCCGCGCCCGCTGGCGCTGCGCTCCACGCCCGAGGAACAGGCGGCCCACGTCGCCTTCCTGGCCAAGGCGCTGAAGGATCGCTCGCTGTGGGAGGCCTATGGCCTGCCGGCGCAGGAAGATGCGGCTTAGTCGCTGAGCCAGCAGACGCCGGAGGCGCTCAAGTCGTGAGCGACCGCGTCGCGAACATAGCGCGGCGCGTCAGCGCCCCAGGCATCAAGCTTGGCGAAAGCCAAGCACGTCCTGCATGTCATAGAGGCCGGTCTTGCGGGTTCGCACCCAAGCGGCGGCGGCGACGGCGCCCTTGGCGAACAGGCTGCGATCAATGGCCGAGTGGCTGAGGGTCAGGACCTCGTCCTCCGAGGCGAACAGCACCGTATGTTCGCCGATGATGCCGCCGGCGCGGATGGAGGAGAAACCGATCTTGCCGCTTTCGCGTTCGCCCTGAACCCCATCATAGGGTTTGGATTGAATCTCGGACAGATCAGTGAACCGGCCCTCGGCGGCGGCCTCGCCTAACATCAGCGCTGTGCCTGACGGCGAATCCACCTTGCGCCGGTGGTGGGCCTCGGTGATCTCGATGTCCCAGTCCTGGGCGTCCAGGCGCTGGGCCGCGTGCTGGACCAGGCCGATCAGGATGTTCACGCCCAGCGAGAAGTTGCCGCTCTTGACGATGGCGATCTTCTCGGCGGCCTTCATCAGCTCGGCCTCCTGCTCGGCCGTAAAGCCGGTGGAGCCGATGACCAGGGCCGGACCGCCGCGTTCCGCCGCCGCCTGCGCCAGGGCGACCGAGGCGTCGGGGGTCGAGAAGTCGATGATCACGTCGCACAGAGAGATGTCGGCCGTCTCGCCCCAGTCGAAACGGGCGGCGACGACCACGTCCTCGCGGGCGTCCAGCACCTGCGAAACCGCGCGACCCATCCGGCCGCGATAGCCGGAAATGCCGGCGTGGAAGATTGCGCTCAAACTGCGTTTTCTTTCGATCCGTCCGCATCCTGATTGCCCAGGATGTCTGCCCAGAAGCGCTTCGCCTTTCCGGCGAAGCTGGAGTTGCGAGGGTTCTGCCCCTCGCCGAACGACAGGGCAAGCTCTTCCAGCAACTCACGCTGGCGCGCGGTCAGATCGGTGGGCGTCTCGACGAACAGCTCGACGACCAGGTCGCCCCGGTTGCGGCCGTTCAGATGGGGCATGCCCTTGCCCTTGATGCGGACGGTCTTGCCGGTCTGGGCGCCGGCCGGCACGGTGACGGCGGCCCTGCACTTGCCGTCGCAGGCGGCCGACACCAGGCAGGGCGCATCGATCTCGCCGCCCAGAGCCGCCACCGTCATCGGCACGGGCACGGTGACCAGCAGGTCCAGGTTGTCGCGTTCGAACAGGTCGTGCGGCGTCACCGAGATGAAGACATAGAGATCGCCGCGCGGTCCGCCGCGCTGACCGGCATCGCCCTCGCCCGACAGACGGATGCGCGAGCCGTCGTCGACGCCGGCCGGAATCTTGAGGTTCAGGGTGCGGTTTTTGCGGACCTGGCCGTGACCGTGGCAGGTCGTGCAGGGATCGGCGATCATCTGGCCCTGGCCGTGGCAGCGGGGGCAGGTGCGCTCGACCTGGAAGAAGCCGTTGGCCTGGCGCACGCGACCGGCGCCCTGGCAGGTGGTGCAGGTGACGGGCTTGGTGCCCGGCTTGGCGCCGGACCCCTCGCAGGTGTCGCAGGTCATGGTCGAGGGGATGTCGAGATCGACATCCTCGCCCTTGTAGGCCTGCTCCAGCGTGATCTCCAGATCGTAGCGCAGGTCCGAGCCGCGACGCGGTCCGCCCTGCTGGCCCCGACCCTGCTGGCGGCCGCCGAACGCGTCCCCGAACGCATCGCCGAACACCTGCGAGAAGATGTCGTTGATGTCCGAAAAGCCCTGCTGGCCCTGGCCAAAGCCGCCGCCTGCGCCGCCGTTCACGCCCGCATGGCCGAACCGGTCGTAGGCGGCCCGCTTCTGCTCGTCCGACAGAACCGTATAGGCCTCGGAGATTTCCTTGAACTGGGCCATCGACTCTTCGGAACCGCCGTTGCGGTCGGGGTGATGGATCATCGCCAGCTTGCGGTAGGCGGCCTTCAGACCAGGGGCGTCGATCGTGCGTTCGACGCCAAGAACCTCGTAATAATCACGCGCCATCGGGCGTCCGTCCTCATACTTCCCCTGCCGTTCGCCCCGGATCTCTGCGGACCCTGGAGGAAAACGGTGTCCCGGCTGACATGGGGGCCGGGACGAACGATGCAAGTTTCAGAAAAAGGCCCCGCCTATCGCAAGACAAGCGGGGCCGTATCATTTCAGCGCACTGTGGCGGATCAGGCGCTCTTCTTGTCGTCGCCGTCCGTGTCCGAGACTTCCTCGAACTCGGCGTCCACCACGCCGTCGTCGGCCGGGGCGGCGTCACCTTCGCCTGCGCCCTGCTGCTGGGCGTACATGGCCTCGCCCAGCTTCATCGAGGCCTGGACCAGGGTGTTGGTCTTGGCGCGGATGTCTTCCGCGTCCGTGCCTTCGCGTGCGGTCTTCAGCTCGGCCAGGCCCGTTTCGATGGCCGTCTTCTCTTCCGCGCCCACCTTGTCGCCGTGTTCGGCCAGGGCCTTCTCGGTCGAGTTGATCAGGCTGTCGGCGGCGTTCTGGGCCTCGACCAGATCCTTGCGGATCTTGTCGGAGGCGGCGTTGGCCTCGGCTTCCTTGACCATCTTATCGATGTCGGCGTCCGAAAGGCCGCCGTTCGCCTGAATGCGGATCGACTGTTCCTTGTTGGTCGCCTTGTCCTTGGCCGAGACGTTGACGATGCCGTTGGCGTCGATGTCGAAGGCGACCTCGATCTGCGGCATGCCGCGCGGCGACGGCGGGATGCCCATCAGGTCGAACTGACCCAGCATCTTGTTGTCAGACGCCATCGGGCGCTCGCCCTGGAAGACCCGGATCGTCACGGCCGACTGGTTGTCATCGGCGGTCGAGAAGGTCTGGCTCTTCTTGGTCGGGATCGTGGTGTTGCGCTCGATCAGGGGCGTGAAGACGCCGCCAAGGGTCTCGATGCCCAGGGTCAGCGGCGTCACGTCCAGCAGCAGCACGTCCTTGACGTCGCCTTGCAGGACGCCGGCCTGAACGGCGGCGCCCAAGGCCACGACCTCGTCAGGGTTCACGCCCTTGTGCGGCTCCTTGCCGAAGAAGGCCTTCACGGCTTCCACGACCTTGGGCATGCGGGTCATGCCGCCGACCAGCACGACTTCGTCGATGTCCGACGCCTTCAGGCCGGCGTCGGCCAGCGCCTTGCGGCACGGCTCGATGGTGCGCTGGACCAAGTCCTCGACCAGGGATTCCAGCTTGGCGCGCGTCAGCTTGATGTTCAGGTGCAGCGGACCGGACGCGTTCATGGTGATGAACGGCAGGTTGACCTCGTACTGGGTCGTGGTCGACAGCTCCTTCTTGGCCTTTTCGGCCTCTTCCTTCAGGCGCTGCAGGGCCAGCTTGTCCTGGCGCAGATCGACGCTCTGTTCCTTCTTGAACTCGTCAGCCAGGTAATCGACCAGGCGCAGGTCGAAGTCCTCGCCACCCAGGAAGGTGTCGCCGTTGGTGGATTTCACCTCGAAGACGCCGTCGCCGATTTCCAGGACCGAGACGTCGAAGGTGCCGCCGCCCAGGTCATAGACAGCGATCTTCTGACCGTCGTTCTTTTCAAGACCATAGGCCAGGGCCGCTGCGGTCGGCTCGTTGATGATGCGCAGCACTTCCAGGCCGGCGATCTTGCCGGCGTCCTTGGTGGCCTGACGCTGGCTGTCGTTGAAATATGCGGGAACGGTGATGACGGCTTGGGTCACCTTGTCGCCCAGGAAGGCCTCGGCCGATTCCTTCATCTTCTGCAGGATGAAGGCAGAGATCTGCTGGGGGGAATAGTCCTTGCCGAAGGCGCGCACCCAGGCGTCGCCGTTCGGACCCTTGACGATCTCATAGGGCACCATGCCCTTGTCCTTGGCGACCACGGGATCATCGAAGCTGCGGCCGATCAGGCGCTTGATCGCGAAGAAGGTGTTGGACGGGTTGGTGACGGCCTGGCGCTTGGCGGGCTGACCCACCAGCACTTCTGCGCCGTCCTGAATCGCCACGACCGACGGGGTCGTGCGGTTGCCCTCGGCGTTCTCGATGACCTTGGGGGTCTTGCCGTCCATGGCCGCCACGCAGGAGTTGGTGGTGCCGAGGTCGATGCCGATAATCTTGGCCATGTGCTCTTCAGTCTCTCTCGTTCAGCGGGCGATGCGGCGGCCTTCGAAGAAGCGCCGCGCGTGACCGCCCCCGGTTGGGTTGGCGTGGATCAGGCTGGATAGCCCCAAGTTTCGCGGGGTTTCTCCGAAGCTGGCCCCGATATGGGAAAATCCCCCCCGCCTGCAAGGGCGTTCTGCGATTCAACCCCTTTCGCAGAACGATGAAATTCGAAGATGCGAGGTCCGTGATTGTGCGGCATAAGAATTTTCGTCGCGCTCAGGGGATCGCGATCGATGAAGGGAGAGGAAACAATGATCAAGACCATGCTCAAGGCAGCGGTCGTCATGGCCGTTCTGATCGGAGCAGGCGCTGCGGCCGCACCGCCGCCCGCGACGGCGCCGATGGTTCAGTCGCGCGACGGTTACGACCGCCACGTCACCATCAAGAACCGCACCGGCTGGACCATGCTGCGCTTCTATGCGTCGGACTCGCGCAAGGACGACTGGGAAGAGGACATTCTGGGCGACGACGTGCTGGAAAACGGGCAGAACGTTCGCATCAATATCGATGACGGCTCGGGCGCCTGCATCTATGACTTCAAGGCCGAGTTCACCAACGGCGAGGAGCTGATCCGTTCACGCATCAATGTCTGCGAAATCGGCGAATACAGCTACACCCGCTGAGGTGAAGACCGCCGTCGAGGGCTTTCGGCTGTGGCCGGGGGCGCTCGATGCGGCGGCGCAGGCCGATCTGGTCGCCGAGGTGTTCGCGCGGCTGGATCAGGCTCCGCTCTACCGACCGACCACGCCGGGCGGACGGCCCTTCTCGGTGCGGATGGCCAATTTCGGTCCGCTGGGCTGGGTCTCGGATCGTGGCGGTTATCGCTATCAGGCGACACATCCCGAAACGGCCCGGCCCTGGCCCGCGATCCCGCAGGCTCTTCTGGACCTGTGGGACGCCACGGTCGGCTGGCCCGAACCGCCGGACGCCTGTCTGGTCAATCTGTATCGCGAGAGTGCGAAGATGGGCCTGCACCAGGACAAGGACGAGGCCGACCTGGGCGCGCCGGTCCTGTCGGTGTCGCTGGGGGATACGGCGATGTTTCGCATCGGCGCAGCCGAGGGCGGGCGCACCACGACGCTGAAGCTGGAAAGCGGCGACGTCTGCGCCCTGACGGGACCGGCGCGGCTGGCCCGGCACGGGATCGACCGCGTGCTGGAGGGGTCGTCGCGCCTGATCCCCGATGGCGGGCGTCTGAATCTGACCCTGCGCTGCGCGGGGGCTTGAGCCTCAGCCGTCGATCACCTCATGGGCGCCGACATCGCCTAGCCGCCAGTAGCCCGCCGCCTTCATCGCCTTCGGATCGAAGCCCAGAGCGATCAGGGTCACACGCAAGGCCTTGGCGACCTGGGATTCCGCCGCGATCCAGACATAGGCGTCGTCGCGTGAGACCCCGGCCGCCGCTGCAGACACGGCCTTGATCAGGGCGTCGGTCTGTCCGCGAGCGCCTGTCCGCTCGACCCAGATCTGGGTCAGGTCCGTGCGGGTCGTGAAGGCCAGACGCGAGGCCGCGTCTTCGACCTCGACCACCGTCAGGACCCGCACACCGGCAGGCAGCTCCTCCAGCCGCCGTGCGATGGCCGGCAGCGCCGTCTCGTCGCCGATCAGCACATGATCGGCATAGTCGGTCGGCACGACGAAGGAGCCGCGCGGCCCGCCGACGCCCAAGACGCTTCCCACCGTCGCCGCCTCGGCCCACTCCGTCGCCGGTCCGCCATGGCCGATGACGAAGTCGATCGTCAGCCGGTTGGTCGCGGGATCATAGGCGCGGGGCGTATAGTCGCGCGCGACCGGCCTGGGCTCGGGAAAGACCGGCCCGTCCGGCCCTGGCGTCGGCAGAACCGCGGCCTCTCCGTCCCGCACGGGAAAGATCTTCACATGGTCGTCGAACCCGGCGCTGACGAAACCGGTCAGGTCGTCGCCGCCCAGCACGATCCGTTTCAGCGTCGGGGTCAGGGCCTCGATCGAGACCACCGAAAGGGTGCGGAACTTCAGTTCGTGTCGCACCCGGCGAGCTTCACGCACGCTCATGCCTTTTCGACCCTGTCGGCGGCCTCGGCCAGGATGGCGGCGATGGCCTGAACCTGATCGTCGGTCAGCGCCGTCTCGCTCGTCAGACGACCATGGATCGTGTGGCGCAGGCGGCCGATGGCGTCCTGGATCGCGGCTGGGCGCAGGGCGCGTGCGGCGAACTTGTCCATCGTCGCCTCGGCGCCGCGCAAAACCTCGGCGTTCTCGACCAGCAGCGCCCGACCCTCGTCGGTGATGGAATACAGCTTCTTGCCGCCTTCGGCCTGAGAACTCAGGGCGCCCATTTCCTCCAGCAGCGTAAGACTCGGATAGATCACGCCAGGGCTGGGCGAGTAGGCGCCGCCCAGCCGAGTCTCGACGGCCTTGATCAGCTCATAGCCGTGGCTGGGCTTCTCCGCGATCAGCGACAACAGCACCCAACGCAGCGTGCCGTGGTCGAACAAACGCCCGCCGCCGCGCCGTCCGTGCTTGTGGCCGTGACCGCGCCCCTCGCCGCCTTCCCAGCCGGGACCGAAGTCGGCGCCGCGTCCACCGCGCATACCACGCCCGAAGGCGAACCCGCCGTGACGACCGTGTTTTTCACCGCATCCGTCGCGGCGTCCCTGAAAAATCCCTTTGGACCTCATGATCGATTCCTTTTCGATATATCTATTCACAAGTGATTAGATATATCTGAATAACGAAATCCGCAAGAGGGGCTGGCGTTCGGGCGCAAGCTGCGGCGTAAATCGGGGATGGAAGACCTCAAGCGCCGTTGGGCCCGCCTCGAACCCCACATGACCGTCGTGGGCCCTGACGACGACCGGCCCCGGCCGGCTGTGCTGCTGTTCCACGGCTGCGGCGGCCTGCGCGACCACCTGCCCCGCTACGCCGCAGCGGCCAAGGCGGCGGGCTGGCGGGCCTTTATCATCGATTCTTATGCCCCGCGCGGTTGGGGGCGAGCCTTCACCTTGACGGCGGTCTGCACCGGCCTGTCCTTCCGAGGTTACGAGCGGGCCGGGGATGTGCTGGCGGCGATCCAAGGCATCTCGGCCCGGCCGGACGTGGACGAAACCCAGCTGACCCTGGGCGGTTGGAGCCACGGCGGCTGGTCGATCATGGAGATGATGAGCGCCGCGCCGCTGCCCAACACGATGGGCGTCACGAACCCCGGCGACGCAGACCTCTCGGGCGTCCGCGCCGTCTGGCTGATGTATCCCTACATCGGCCCGTTCGCCTTCAACCGGATGAAGCCCTGGCGGCACTGCCCCAAGGTGCTGGCCGTCACCTGCAAGCGCGATCACCTGACGACGCAGCGCAACGCCGAACAGGTCAACGCCATGATCCGCAACTGCGGCGCCGAGGTCGAAAGCTGGATCGCCGTCGGCACCCACGCCTTCGACGAGCCGACCAACAACGGTCCGATGCGCCACGACCCGGACCTGACCGAAGAGGCCCTGCGCCGCTTCCGCGCCTTCCTGACCGACGTCGCCCCTCACGCCTGAAAAGAATCTCGCAGGCCCGTCTTGACGCGCAGCCCTTCACGTAACAATTGAAGTTACATGAAAAGAGATTCCCGCCTCTCCAACATCCTGCACGCTCTGCTGCACATGGCCGAGCACGAGACGCGGACCGGGGCGCCGATGACCTCGGACCAGCTGGCCGTCTGCCTGTCGACCAATCCGGTCGTGGTGCGCCGGACCATGGCCGGCCTGCGCGAACAGGGGCTGGTGGCCTCGGAAAAGGGCCATGGCGGCGGATGGCGGCTGGCCCGGCCGCTGGACCAGGTGACCCTGGGCCAGGTCAATACGGCCTTGGGCGAGCCCGGCCTGTTTCCCGAAACCCCGCCGGTCGAGGCCGACGGCTGCCTGGTCGAGGCGGCGGTCAACGACGCCCTGGGCGAGACCTACGCCGCCGCCCGCGCCCTGCTGGTCGCGCGGTTGAATGACATCACCCTGGCCGATCTGGCGGCGGACTTCTCGCGCCGGATGGCCGAACACCCAAAGAGAGATCTGTTCCATGCCCACCGCCACGAAGGCTGAACCCATGCCGCACGACGCCCTGATCATCGGCGGTTCCTACGCCGGCCTGTCCGCCGCCCAGCAGCTGGTGCGCGCCCGTCGCCGGGTGCTGGTCATCGACGACGGAAGGCCGCGCAACCGCTTCGCCGCCCGCGCCCATGGCGTCCTGGCCAACGACGGCCGACCGGGTGCGGAGATCACGGCGACGGCGCGGTCCCAGGTCGCGGCCTATCCCACCGCCGCCTTCCGCATGGCCGAGGCGGTTGCAGTCGAGCGGATCGACGGCGGATTCTCGGTCGCCTTCGCCGACGGTACGCGGACCCGGGGCCGCCGGCTTCTGCTGTCGCATGGGGTCGAGGACGTGCTGCCCGATATTCCGGGCGTGAAGGAACGCTGGGGCCGCACCGCCCTGCACTGTCCCTGGTGCCACGGCTACGAGATCGGGGGCGGTCCTATCGGGGTGCTGGGGCGCGGCGACCATGCGGTCCAGTATGCTGCGACCGTCGCGGAATGGGGCCAAGTCACCCTATTCATGGGTCTGGACGTCGGCCTGTCGCCCGAGGACGCCCATCTGCTGTATCGGCGCGGCGTGACTATCGAGACCAGCCCCATCGCCCGGCTGGAGGGCGAAGCCCCGACACTGACCGGCGCGCGGTTGACTGACGGGCGGTTCGTGGAGCTGAAGGCCATCTTCGTCGGGGCCAGCGTCCGCGTGGCCAGCCCGTTCGCCGAACATCTGGGCTGCGAGATGACCGACACGCCGATGGGCCGGGTGATCAAGGTGGACGCCATGCAGGCGACGACCCAGCCGGGCGTCTTCGCCGCCGGCGATCTGGCGCGGGCGGCGTCCAACATCACCCTGGCCACATCGGACGGCATGATCGCCGCCCACGGCCTGTTCCGCTCGCTGGTCGAGGAGGAGACGAGATAGGTGTCAGACTGGGGCGCCGATCAGGCGTCGCTTCTGCGCTTCATATTCGTCCTGCGAAATGGCGCCGCTATCCCGCAACGTCGCAAACTTGGCCAGTTCATCAACGACGGACTCTTGGGGCTTCGTGCCTACATTTAGGCGGTCCATCAGCTTTCGATTTTGTTCCTCGACCATGCCGCCGATGGTGAACAGATCGATCAGCAGCCAAACCGCCAGAATGGCGATCAAGAAGAACCCGACGATCACCACAGCGAGCAATATGCCGGTCAGACAGAGAGTGAGTTGGGCCACGGCGGACCCTGTGCGGCCAAGGTAGAACCGATGCCCGCCAACGCTTCCGGTGAAGAACCAGAGCAGATAGGCGACGCCAGCAGACTTCTTGCTGGCTTCGAACGCCATCAAGGCTTGAGTGTCGGCGCTCAGGCCGCTTTGATTGGACATATTACTTCCCCCGAAGGAAGTGTCTTTCTCAACCGAAGCGCGTAGAGTCAAGGCGCTCCAGCCTTGTATCAGGCTCAGCCGATGGTCGCCTCGACCGTGATGGCCGCGCGGACAGAATGGGCCATTTCGCAATGCTCATGGGCCTGGTGGTGCAGGGCGTCGATCTCGGCCTGATCTGGTTCGCGACCGGAGAAGCTGGTGAAGGGGCGCAGCGTCACCTCGGCGAGGTAGCGTTTGCCGTTCTCGTCCTTGCCCATCTTGCCCGAGGCCTCGTCGACATAGGTATCGACCACCAGGCCGGCGTTGGCGGCGAAGGCCAGGAACCACAGCATGTGACAGCTGGACAAGGAGGCGATCATCGCCTCCTCAGGATCGACCGCCGAGGCGTCGGACATCGGCAAGGGCACGCTGGACGGCGCCGACGAGCCCGGCACGACGGCGCCGCCGTCGAAGGTCCAGGAGTGGGCGCGGCTGTAGCGCTTGTCGAGGAAGGGCTGATCGCCCCGGCTCCAGGCGATCCTGGCCTCGTACACGCCCATCACGCCCTC
Source organism: Brevundimonas sp. TWP1-3 (assembly GCF_049896085.1). Lineage (NCBI taxonomy): Bacteria > Pseudomonadati > Pseudomonadota > Alphaproteobacteria > Caulobacterales > Caulobacteraceae > Brevundimonas > Brevundimonas sp. TWP1-3. The sequence goes on from NZ_JAFCTP010000001.1 coordinate 296,956, forward strand.
CAGAAGCCGACGATCTTCTTGACATCGTCCACCACCGGATCGGCGACGGCGGCGGCGCGTTCGGCGCCGTCCTTCAGCACGCGGTCGATCTCGGCCGGATCGTCCATCAGGCGACGCATCTCGGCCGTGACCGGAGCTAGCGAAGAGACGGCAAGGTCCGCCAGGGCCGGCTTGAAGGCGCCGAAGCCCTGGCCGCCGAACTGGGCGATCACCTGTTCGCGGGTCAGGCCGGCCAGGGCGGCGTAGATGGCGACCAGATTCTTGGCCTCGGGCCGGTCGTTCAGACCGTCCAGGGTTTCCGGCAGCGGCTCCGGGTCGGTCTTGGCGCGCTTGATCTTGGAGGCGATGGCGTCCGCGTCGTCGGTCAGATTGATGCGGCTGTTGTCGGACGGGTCCGACTTGGACATCTTGGCCGCCCCGTCGCGCAGGGACATGACGCGCGTCGCCGGTCCCTGGATGATTGGTTCGGGCACCGGGAAATAGCCGGGCGCGCCGAAGTCGTTGTTGAACTTGGCGGCGATGTCGCGGGTCAGTTCCAGATGCTGCTTCTGGTCCTCGCCGACCGGCACCTCGGTCGCCTTGTACAGCAGGATGTCGGCGGCCTGGAGCACGGGATAGGTGTAGAGGCCGACCGAGGCCCGCTCCTTGTGCTTGCCCGACTTCTCCTTGAACTGGGTCATCCGGTCCAGCCAGCCGAGGCGGGCGACGCAGTTGAAGATCCAGGCCAGTTCGGCGTGGGCGCGCACCGCGGACTGCGGGAAGATGATCGACTTGGCGGGATCCAGGCCCGAGGCGAGATAGGCGGCGGCGATCTCGCGCGTCTGGGCGGCCAGCTTGGCCGGGTCCTGCCAGACGGTGATGGCGTGCATGTCGGCGACGAAGACGAAGACCGGCGCGCCCTGGTCCTGAAGCTCGACGAATCGTTTCAGGGCGCCGAGATAGTTGCCCAGGTGAAGCGCGCCGGAGGCCTGGATGCCGGACAGGATGCGGCGCGGGCCGTCGTATGTCGCAACGGCTGGGGTCTGGTCGGTCATGGGGTCGGGTCTCGGAAGGTCGAAAGGCAGGCGTGGTGAAGGCGGCGGCGGTTCAGCCGCGCCATCGCCGGTCGGAAATCAGGCCCGAGGTCGTCATGGCCTCGCGCTTATCGTTTCACCGTCCGTCAGTCCAGACCGGAGACCGCGCCGCCGCCCGGCTCGCGCCGCAGCGTCGCCTTCAGCTCAGACAGGGTGACGGCGCGGAAGGCGAAGAGGCAGACGCCATAGGCGGCGGCGCCCAGGCCGCAGACGACGAGGACGGCGATCTCCTTGGCCAGCAAGATCCGGCTCAGAAGCCCGTAGTTGATGCTGGCCAGCAGCAGCAGACCGGCCATAACCGCGCTGGCGGCCAGGACACGGGCGATGCGCGAGACGAAGGCGGGCGAAGGTCTCCAGGCGTTCTCGTGGATCAGGACACCGGCCAGCAGGCCGACATTGACCCAGGCCGAGACGCTGGTGGCGATGGCCAGACCCAGCACCCCGTCCCAGCCCTGGGCGCGGAACCAGAAGAATAGGCCGGACCCCAGGACGACGGTGATGACCACGGCGGTGACCGCGAAATACATCGGCCGGCGGGTGTCTTCGCGCGCGAAGAACGGCGGGGTCAGGACCTTGGCCAGGACGAAGGCCGGCACGCCCCAGGCGAACTGGCGCAGCACGTCGGCGGTGCGGGCGGCGTCGGCGCTGGTGAAGGCGCCGCGCGTCACCGTGGCGTCGATGATGAAGAAGGGAATGACGAAAAGGGCGACGGCGGCCGGCAGGGTGAAGGCCATGGCCAGGTTGATCCCGTCGTCCAGCGTCTTCTGCCCGCCCTCATGATCGCCGGAAACAAAGGCCCGGGTCAGGCGCGGTACCAGGGCCAGACCGATGGCGACCCCGACCAGACCCAGCGGCAGCTGGTAAAGGCGGTCGGCGTTGTACAGCACCGAACGGGCGCCGGCGTCCGACCCGGCCAGAACCTGTGACACGACCGAGTTCACCTGCATGGCCCCGCCGGCCATAGCGCCGGGAACGGCCAGGGCCAGGGCGCGCTTCACGTTCGGGGTCAGGCGCGGCAGGCCCAGCTTCAGCTTCACGCCCAGACGCCGCACGCCCCACCACAGGAGGCCGGCCTGGATCACTCCCGAGACGGTGACCGCCGCACTGGTGGCCAGCAACACCATGGCGGGCGAGACCGGCAACAAGAAGCCGCCCAACAGCGGCGCCAGAGTGCACAGATTCAGAAAGACCGGCACCGCCGCCGACAGGGCGAACCGACCGCCGGTGTTCAGCACCCCCGACAACAGGGAGGCGATGGTCATGCAGGCCAGATAGGGCATGGCCAACTGTGTGGCGATCACCCCGACGCGCATCACCTCGGCGTCGTCCTTCCACGCCGACAGCAGCAGGGGCACGATCCACGGCATGGCGACCTGCAACAGGATGCAGAAGGCCGCGACCACGGCGAACATGAAGGACATGGCCTCGGAGGCCGTGACGGCTGCGGCTTCGTCGCCCTCGCGCGTCTTGACCCCGCCATAGACGGGTACGAAGGCCTGGGCGAAGGCGCCCTCGGCGAACAGGCGACGGAACATGTTGGGCAGCATCAGGGCCGTGGACCAGACGTCCATCAGCGCGCCTTGGCCGAAGTTCGCCGACAGGGCCAGATCGCGGCCGAAGCCCAGCAGGCGGCTGCCCAGCGTCAGGGTCGACTGCACCAGGGTATTGCGGGCGAGGCTCATGCGGACATTCGACAGGGCGCGGAGGAAGGCTTTCGCTTAGCGCGCTTGCTCGCTGGGCGATACGGGCTTCACGCGCGGACTGCGACGGCCCAGGTCGGAGACGTCGCGGGCGCTGGCGCGGGCCGAGGCGACCTTGCGACCGGCCGGCGCGGGCGCGCGGCTGTCCAGTACGGCCTCCAGAGCGGTGCGCAGTTCGGCGATCCGCTGTTCCGAGGTGATCTTTCGACCCTTGCCATCCACCACATAGAAGCTGTCGACCGCCCGCTCGCCATAGGAGGCGACGTGGGCCGAGCGGATGTTCAGGCCTTCGTCGTTGAACACGCGCGACAGGGCCGCCAGCAAGCCGGGCCGGTCGGCGCAGGACACCTCGACCACGGTGGCGACCTCGCTGGCGTGGTGATCGACCATGACCACGGGCCGGACCTCGAAGGCGGCCTTTCTGGCGTTGCCGGTCGGGTCTGGCGCCTGGCCGATGCGGCCGTCGCCGCGCGCCGCCTTCTCCAGCGCCTCGACCAGGGTCTTGAGCCGACGCGGTTCGGCCTGGCCATAGGGCAGACCCGCCCCGTCCTGAACGCGAAAGACGTCCAGCACCACGCCGTCCAGCGTCGCCACCCGCGCGTCGGTCACGTCGGCGCCCAGGGCCGCCATGGTCTGGGCCAGGTCCGCGAACAGGCCCGGCCGGTCGGCGGCGGCGATGGAAATCTCGGTGGTCTGGACTGCCAGCCCCGCGACGGGCGCGGTCGGCGCGGCCTCGGCGGCGGCGCCCGTCTGGCGCGCACGTTCGACCAGGGCCGGGTGCTCCGAAAGCGGGTCTTCACGCGCCACGTCCTCGCCCCGGAAAAGGCCGGCGACCTGGTTGTAGAGGGTGCGCATCAGCTGACCCTTCCAGCCGTTCCACACCCCCGGCCCCACCGCCCGGATGTCGGCGACGGTCAGCACCAGCAGCATCCGCAACCGTTCGGGATCGCCCACCAGCTCGGCGAAGGCGCGGATGGTGGCGGGGTCCGACAGGTCGCGCTTTTGGGCATAGTCGCTGAGCGCCAGATGGCTGCGCACCAGCCAGACGACCAGTTCGATACGGCGCGGATCGACGCCCAGCCGCTCGCAGGCCCGGCGTGCGGCGATGGCGCCGTCCTCCAGCTGTCCCCGCTCCCCGCCCTTGCCCACGTCGTGCAACAGCATGCCCAGCATCAGGGCTTCCATGTCCGAGATCAGTTGCACGATCTCGGTGGCCAGCGGGTGGTCGTCCTTCAGCTTGCCACGCGCGATGTCGTTGATGATGCCGATGGCCTGGAGCGTGTGCTCGTCCACCGTGTAGGCGTGGTACATGTTGAACTGGGTCTGGCCGACGATCCGCCCCCACTCGGGCAGGAACCGCCCCAGCAGGCCCGTCTCGTTCATGATCGTCAGGACACGATAGGGCCGCTGGCCATGCGCCAGAATGTCCAGAAAGGCCCGCGTCGCCGCCGGATCGCGTCTCAGCCGCGGCGTGACCAGAGACAGCGACCGGGTCACGGCCGAAAAGGCGTCGGGGTGCAGGTCCAGGTCGTGACGATCTGCACAGACGAACAGGGTCAGCAGCTTGACCGGGTCGGCGGCGAACACCTCCGGTCCTTCGACCGACAGCCGGCCCTGATCGACCCAGAACCCCTCGACCTCCATCTTGCGGCGGGCGGGCCGGAACGGGGTCATCAGCCGCGACAGGCCCTGCGCCGTCTTCTGATGTCGCGCCTCCAGCTTGGCCGACATGGCGCGGGTCAGGGCGCCGACATCGCGGGCGACCAGGAAATAGCGGCGCATGAACCGCTCGACCGCCGGCTCGTCGCCGCGCCCCTGCCAGCCCATGCGGCGGGCGACCTCGGGCTGCATGTCGAACGTCAGCTTCTCCTCGGCCCGGCCCGCGATCAGGTGCAGATGAATCCGCACGCGCCACAGGAAGTCGAAGGCGTCGTCGGAGGCGCGTCGCTCGCGCGAGGTGAACATCTCGTCCATCACCGTCGCGCCCAGCCGGCTGTCGGGCGCCAGGGAGCGCGCGATCCAGTACAGGGTGTTCAGGTCGCGAAGCCCGCCCTTGCCGTCCTTGACGTTGGGTTCGACCTTGTAGCGCGTCACGCCCGCCTTCTGGTGCCGGACGGCCCGCTCTTCCAGCTTGGCGGCGATGAAGGGGCGCGGGTCGGACTTGGAGACCATGTCGCGGAACCGGCCGATCATCAGGTCCGACAGCCGCTCGTCCCCCGCCAGATGCCGGACCTCCAGCAGTGTGGTCCGCACCGTCATGTCGGCGCGCGACAGGGTCAGGCATTCTTCGACCGAGCGCACCGCCGGCCCGACCTTGATGCCCAGATCCCATAGCACATAGAGGACGAACTGGATGACGCTCTCCCCGCGCGGCGTGGCCTTGGCCGGGCGCAGGAACAGCAGGTCCAGATCGGAAAAGGGCGCGAGCACGCCCCGGCCGTAACCTCCGACCGCCACCAGGGACAGCCGTTCGCTCTCGACGGCGGAGACGGGGAACAGGACCTGGGTGGCGACCCGCCACAGGCTCGCCAGCATGTCGTCGGCGGCTGTGGCGTAGAGGCGGGCGACATCGCGCCCCTTCATGCCGCCGTCCAGCTTGCGCTCGGCGCGGGCGCGGGCGGCGTCATAGGTCTCGCGCAAAACGACAGAGACCGCCGCGCGCGGATCTCCCGCGCGGGCGGCCTCGTCAAGGCGGTCATCCAGACTGGGCGAAGCGATCATGTCAGCCTTCTATAGGCCGCATCCCCCTTCGCGTCAGTGAGGGATTACTCGGGGCGAACGCGCTTCTTGCGGAACGACGGGTTCAGCGTCTGCTTGCGCAGGCGGATGGACTTCGGCGTGACCTCGACCAGCTCGTCGTCGTCGATATAGGCGATGGCCTGTTCCAGCGACATCTGGCGCGGCGGGGTCAGGCGCACGGCCTCGTCCTTGCCGGAGGCGCGGACGTTGGTCAGTTGCTTGCCCTTGATCGGGTTGACGTCCAGGTCGTCCCAGCGCGCGTTCTCGCCGATGATCATGCCCTGGTAGGTCTTCTCGCCGGCGCCGACGAACATGACGCCGCGATCTTCCAGGTTCCACAGGGCGAAGGCCGCCGTGTCGCCGTCCGAGTTCGAGATCAGCACGCCCTTCAGACGACCGGCGATCGCGCCCTTGTATTCTTCGTAGTGGCTGAAGACCCGGTTCAGCACGCCCGACCCGCGCGTGTCGGTCAGGAACTCGCCCTGATAACCGATCAGCGAGCGCGACGGGCATTTCAGGCTGATGCGGGTCTTGCCGGCGCCCGACGGGCCCATGTCGGTCATCTCGGCCTTACGGGCCGACAGCTTCTCGATGACGATGCCCGAGAACTCGTCGTCCACGTCGATCATGACGTCTTCGATGGGCTCCATCTTCTCGCCGTTCGGGCCTTCCTGGAAGACCACGCGCGGACGCGAGATTGAGACCTCGAAGCCTTCGCGACGCATGTTTTCGATCAGAACGCCCAGCTGCAGTTCGCCACGGCCGGCGACCTCATAGGCGTCGCCGCCCTCGGTGGTGGTGACGCGGATGGCGACGTTGGCCTCGGCTTCCTTCAGCAGTCGGTCACGAATGACGCGCGACTGGACCTTGTCGCCTTCGCGGCCGGCGAGCGGGCTGTCGTTGACCGAGACGGTCATGGAGATGGTCGGCGGATCGATCGGCTGGGCGGGAAGCGCGTCGGTCACTTCCATGGCGCACAGGGTGTCGGCCACGGTCGCCTTGGACATGCCGGCGATGGCGACGATGTCGCCCGCTTCCGAACCTTCGTCCAGGGCCTGACGCTTCAGGCCGCGGAAGGCGAGCACCTTGGTGATGCGGCCGCGCTCGATTTCCTTACCTTCACGGTCCAGGGCGTGGATCGCCATGCCGGGAACGGCCTTGCCGCTCTCGATCCGGCCGGTCAGGATCCGGCCCAGGAAGGGGTCGGACTCGATCAGCACGTTCAGCATCTGGAACGGCTTGTCGCGGTTGTCCTGCACCTTGGGGGCAGGCACGTGGTCGACGATCAGGTCGAACAGCGGGGCCAGGTTGTCGTTCGGGACATTCAGATCCATCGTGGCCCAGCCGTTGCGGCCCGAGGCGTAGATGTGGGGGAAGTCCAGCTGTTCGTCCGTCGCGCCGATGGCGGCGAACAGGTCGAAGGCCTCGTTGTGGACCCGGTCGGGATCGGCGTGGGCGCGGTCGACCTTGTTGATGCACAGGATGGGCTTCAGCCCCATCTTCAGCGCCTTGGTCAGCACGAACTTGGTCTGGGGCATGACGCCTTCTTCGGCGTCGACCAGGATGACGCAGCCGTCCACCATGCCCAGGATGCGTTCGACCTCGCCCCCAAAGTCGGCGTGGCCGGGGGTGTCGATGATGTTGATGCGGGTTTCACCGGCCTTGCCGTTCCAGAGCACCGAGGTGCACTTGGCCAGAATGGTGATGCCGCGCTCTTTTTCCTGGTCGTTGGAGTCCATCGCGCGCTCGGTCTGCGCCTCGTTGGCTCGGAAGACGCCGGACTGGGCGAGCAGTTGGTCCACCAGGGTCGTCTTACCGTGGTCGACGTGGGCGATGATGGCGACGTTGCGCAGGTTCATTTGATAATCGCGAAAAGGCGCGGCCGGCATACGGGCGGCCGCTGGTCATGAAAAGGCATGCGGGAGGCGCGCGCCTCTTACAGGCATGTGGACAGAAACACCAGAGCGGGCGTTCACAGCTGTGATTGCCGGCTTACCGATATTTCATCTGCTCAGCCGCATCCGATGACATCCGCCATCGTCTCTTCTGCATGAAAAGCCTGATCCAGGCTCGGTTTCAAAGCGGAGATGATGATGTTGGGACTTATGCTTGCGGCTGCGCTGCTCGCTGGCGACGCGCCGGACATGCGCGTCGATGCTCAGGGTCTGCACATGGCTCGACCGGGCGAAGCCTTGATCCTTGCGGGGCGTATCCGGGTGGCCAGCCATGAATGGTGCGCCGCGCATCGCACCGTCCTGACGCCCGACTCTATGGGCGATCCGCTGGTCTGCGAACGCGAGATGAGACGCCGGGCCTACAACGCCCTGCCGCAGCCCCACCGCACAAATTTTGTGAGAGCGGGTGGGCAGACCGCCCTCAACCGGCCCTAGAGCAGTCTCGTCATATAGCGCGCGTCGGACCCGTAGCTGGCCAGTTTCGCCGCCATCCCTTCGGCCGCCTCCTCCACGAAACCGTGCCGGGCCCAGAAGCGGACCGCGTCGTTGACCGCGACCAGGGCGATGGCGGGCCAGCCGTCCTCGGTCGCCTGTTCCGCCAGACGCCCGACGATCGCGCCGGTGACCCCGCCGCCTCTCGCCTGGGGATGCACGGCCAGGTCGTGCAGATAGATCAGGGCCGGTTCGGCGGGCAGGCCCTCGATCACCGTGTTCAGCGGCGGCGCGCTCTCGGCCTTCCACGGATAGGCGATCAGATAGCCTTTGGGCGCAGCGTCGCCCTCCGCCAGCACGAAACAGCCGCGCGGATACAGCGCCAGCCGGTTCTGGAAACAGGCGCGATCCTCGAAATGGTCGGGGAAGGACAGGCGGGCGACCTCGACCACCGCATCAATGTCGTCAGGCCGCATGGGCCGCCAGTCTAGCCCGGCTGTGGGCTGGGGCAGCGCGCGTTCAGTTCCGTCTTCTGGAAGCGCCATCGGATGATCCTTTCCTGACCGTCCATCACGCCTTCGATCCGGGCGTTCAGGAAATCGCCCTCGCGTTCATAGACGACGCGCTTGGGAAAGTCGTCGTCGGCGGCCTGTTCGAAAACGACGCGGCTCGGACCGGCGTCGATCACTGGAAACACGGTGACGGCCAGGCCTTCCGGGTGGGCGAAATAGGCCAGGCGCGCGGCCGGGGTCGGATCGAGGGGGCCGATGCGGGACAGTTCCCACCCCGCCCGGCCGTCGCGCACCGTCAACGAGGTTCCCAGCATCAGGCCCAGACGGGGATCGCTCCAGGTCTCGCCGACCTCGCGTCCGCCCTCGCACGATAGCCAGTAGCCGGACATCCAGCCCAGGTCGGGTCGCAGGTCCGCGTGAAGCGCAGCGGCGAATAGCAGCGGGGTCAGCATCGTCGTCTTCCCTCTCCGGTCGATGCGTCCAGACTAGGCGGGGTGCGGTTCCGACGGCTTGTAGGTTTGCGACGCGATGGCGCGGGCCAGTTCATGCTGCTCGCGCGCCCATTCGGTGGCGGTGCAGCCCAGGAAGCGGCGGAAGTCGCGCGCCATCTGCGGCTGATCGAAATAGCCGGCCTCAAGCCCCGCCGCGAGCCAGCTCTCGGCCCTGTCCGGGTCGGCTGCATGATCGAACACCCGGCGAAAGCGAAAGATCGAACGCAGCAGGCGCGGCGGCACCCCGACCCGATCCGCGAACCGGCGCTGAAGGGCGCGTTGCTCGGACGGCGATCGTGCCGGCGCCGAGCGCTCGGCTGCAGCGTCTTCGATCTCGGCGCGGATCGCCGGATCGATGGTCCAGTCCGCGCCACGCCTCTGCGCGTCCAGCCAGCGGGCGATGGCCGCGACCTGCCCCGTCGGATCCCCGGCCGGAGCGACGAACCCGGCCAGGCGCTCGACCATGTCCAACCGCCGGTCGGTCGCCTCGCTCAGCGGCCGTCCCAGAAAGCCGCGCGCGCCATCCGGCTCGAACCGAACGGCGACCAGTTCGGTCGGGCCGGTCGGCCGCATGACCAGGGGCCGGGTCATCTGCCCCGCGAACAGGGCCGAGGGCTGCAGGCGGAACAGGCCGTCATCATCCTGTTCGGCATAGGGGGCGCCCAGGTCGAAAATCAGTTCGGGACAGCCATCGGGCGCAATGCGTTGGATGGTCGGCGAGGGATCGGGGGCGGCATAGGTCCAGATCACGCGGACGAAGGGCCGCAAGGCCGGCGGCGGCGCGAACTCATGATACCGTTCCTCCCCCGAGGCCACCTCAGTTGACCTTGGACGGGTCCGGCGGGGCGTCGGGCATGGCCGAGACCGGCACGCCGTCGTCCTTCAGCTTCCTGACCTCGGCGGGCGTGGCCTCGCCGTAGATTTCCCGCTTCTCGGACTTCCCTTCGTGGATGTCGCGGGCCTCGCGGGCGAAGCTGTCGCCGACATAGTCGAAATTGGCCTCGACATGGGCGCGCACCTCGCGGGCGGCGGCCATCATCACGCTCTGCATTTTGGCGGCGACGTCCGATGCGGGATCGGACTTGCGCGCGCCGCTGACGGCCGGGGCCATGATCGCCTTCTGGACCGATCGCGAGCCGCAGAAGGGGCATTCCACCAAGCCGCGCCCCGCCTGATCGTCAAAGTCGGACGAGGAGCCGAACCAGGCCTCAAAGTCGTGGGCCTGGTCGCATTTCAGGGCGTAGCGGATCATGGGACAATCAAACGGCGGGCAGGAAATCGCGGTCGTGGGTCAGGGCGGGCACGGCCGCGCGCGCGCGGGCCACCGCCTCAATGTCCAGCTTCGCCTTCACGATGCAAGGGTCGTCGTGATCCGTCTTGGCGATGATCTCGCCCCAGGGTCCGACGACGGTGGACCGGCCCCAGGTGCGGCGACCGTCCTCGTGCAGGCCGCCTTGCGCCGGGGCCAGGACGAAGGCGCCGGTCTCGATGGCGCGCGCCCGCAGCAGGGTTTCCCAATGCGCCTCGCCCGTCGGGGCGGTGAAGGCGGCGGGAACCGCGATCATCGCCGCTCCCGCCTTGGCCAACTGACGATACAGATGAGGAAAGCGGATATCGTAGCAAATGGTCAGCCCCAGCCGACCCCAGGGCGTGTCCGCGATCGCCGCTCCGTCGCCCGGCCGCACCGTCGCGCTCTCGCGATAGGTCTCGCCGTTCGGCAGGTTCACGTCGAAGACATGCAGCTTGTCGTAGCGGGCGACAATCCCGCCTGAGGCATCGATCACCAGGGACCGATTGGCGGCGCGGCCGTCTCCTGCATGACCCGACTTGACGATGGCCGATCCGATCAGAAGCCATACGCCCAGTTCCGCCGCCAGACGGCGCAGACCCAGCACGACGACATCGGCGTCCTCGGTCGTGATGGCGGCGTCGCGACGGTCGCGACGCTGCTCCAAGACATTGGTCCCTTCCGGCGTCAGGACGAATTTCGCTCCGCCCGCCGCCGCTTCGCGGAACAGGGGCTCGACATGGGCCAGGGCCGCTTCCGCCGTCGCCGGCGTGCGGGTCTGGATCAGGGCGATGTCGAGCCCGCCGCTCATGGGATCAGGCCGCCAGAAGCGCGTCGAGCTTGCCGTCGCGATCCAGGGCGTGGACGTCGTCGGAACCGCCGACATGCTGGCCGCCGATGAAGACCTGCGGGAAGGTCATGCGGCCGCCGGACTTCTCGACCATCTCGGCCTTCTTGGCGGGATCGTTCGAGGCGACGATCTCGGTGTAGTCGACGCCCTTCTTCTTCAGCAGCGCCATGGCGCTGTAGCAATAGGGGCAGCCGGGCTTGGTGTAGATGACGACGTCGGCCAAATCAGGTCTCCAGAATAATATGTCCCTCAAGCAGCGAGCCGCCGCGCGGGGAGCGATAGGGGTTACATAGTCAGTTCACGGGCGTTTCGCACCCGCGCGATGACGGCCAGGTCCACGCCGCGCGCTCCGGCGTCGAGCAGGGCGCGCGCGCAGGCCTCTCCGGTCGCGCCCGTGGTCAACACGTCGTCGATCAGAAGGATGCGCCGCCCCCGGATCCGACGCCGCCCAGCCTCGGTCACGGCGAAGGCCTTCCTGACGTTCAGACGCCGCCCGCGCTGGCTCTTGCCGCCCTGGCTGGTGGTGTGGGTCGTGCGGACCAGGGCGTCGGGCAGATAGTCGCGGCCTGCGTCGCGGGCCAGCGGCCGGGCGATCTCGGCGGCCTGATTGAAGCGGCGCGACAGCAGGCGAAAGGGATGCAGCGGTACGGGCGCGACCGCATCGGCCGTCTCGACCAGATCGGCGGCGGACCGGCCGATCCAGCGGGCAAACAGGGGCGCGAACTGCTGCTGGTCCCCGTGCTTGAACCGCAGGATCAGCCCCCGCGACGCCTCGTCATACAGACAGGCCGCTCGCGCCCGCTGAAAAGCATAGGGCTGGGCGGTGCAGGCCGCGCAGCGGTCCTCGGCGAAGGCGCCGCCGTCATATTCGAACGCCGCCCCGCAGCCGTCGCAGACCGGAGCCTCCAGAAACCGGATGCGGCTCCAGGCGTCGGGCGTCAGGCCTGCGGCGGCCGTCGCCTCGCGGCTGTCGTGCGCCATCGGCGGCAGGATCAGGTCCGCCAAGCCGCGTCCCGCCCCACGCAACTGTCGCCCCGCCCCTTCCCAGGCGCGTCGCCATCCCCCATCCTGTTCGTCCATGACCGCCCCCCAATCTCCTTCCGAAGGCCCCCCGCGCATCTTCGACACCAGCCGGCGTCAGGCGCGGCTGGCGCGGTCCGCCGCCCGGTTCGACCAGGCCGACTTCCTGCACGCCCGCGCCGCCGCCAACGCCGCCGAGAGCCTGGAAGCCATACTGCGCGACTTTCCCGTTGCGGTCGATCTATCCGCCCATCCAGGGGTGTTCGAACGCGCGGTTCGGTCCAGCGACGCCGCCGGTCGTGTGGGTCCGATGCTGACGCCCTTGTCCCTGACGCAGCGCGCGGCCTCGGGCGCGGAGGGCCTGCCGCTGGCGGACGGATCGGCCGATCTGATCGTGTCGCTGCTGACCCTGCATTGGGCCAACGATCTGCCCGGCACCCTGGCTCAAATTCGCCGCGCACTGAAACCGGACGGTCTGTTCATCGGCACCTTGTTCGGCGCGGGCACCCTGAAGGAGTTACGCGCGGTCCTGACCGAGGTCGAGCTGGAGGAACGCGGGGGCGCCCAGGCGCGGGTCTCGCCCTTCGCCGACGGCTATGACGGTGCGGCCCTGCTTCAGCGGGCGGGTTTGGCCCTTCCCGTCTCCGACGTAGACCGGTTCACCGTCCGCTATGCCGATCTGTTCGCCCTGATCCGGGACCTACGCGCCATGGGCGAGACCAATGTGCTGCATGGTTCGGTCCGGCCGCTGAACCGCCGCATCGTCGCCCGCGCCGCCACTTTGTACGCCGAACGCCACGCCCAGGCTGACGGTCGCATCCCGGCGACGTTCGAAATCATTCATCTGGCCGGCTGGAAACCGCACGAGAGCCAGCAGAAGCCCCTGCCGCGCGGATCGGCCAAGACGCGGCTTGCCGATGTGCTGGGCGTAAAGGAAATGACCGGCGAAGAGTCGGACTAGCCGCCGATGGCGGCCTTTATGGCGGTGGTCAGCCTGTCCACCGTTACGGCGAAGCCGCCCGTGTTGCTGTTGCCCAAAGCAGCGATCGAGGTGACGATCGCCAGGAAGATCAGGGCGCAGATCAGGCCGTATTCGATGGCGGTGGCCCCGCCGTCGTCACGCAGGAACCGGCTGATAAGACGTCTCATGGCCGGCCTCCCTGGTCGGCGGTGATCAGAGCAGGTCGCGCAACCAGGCGACCAGGGGTTCGTCCGCCGGGGGCATGGGATAGTCCGAAAGCTTGTTCGGCTTCACCCAGGCCAAGCCGTCGTGCTCACGCGCCGTGACCACGCCGTCCCACCGTCGGCACAGATACAATGGCATCAACAGGTGAAACGAATCGTAAGCGTGGCTGGCGAAAACGAACGGCGAAAGACAGTTTTCGCTGACGTCGATACCCAGTTCTTCCTTCAGCTCGCGGATCAGGGCCTCCTCAGGCCGTTCTCCCGGCTCGACCTTGCCGCCCGGAAACTCCCACAGGCCGGCCAGCTTCTTGCCCTGAGGCCGCTTGGCGATCAGCACCCGCCCGTCCACATCGATGAGAGCGACGGCCACGACTAGGACGGTGGGAAGCGTTGTGTCGGTCACGAGCGATAATCGCCGTTGATCTCAATGTAGCCCTTGGTCAGGTCGCAGGTCCAGACGGTCGCCGAGGCCCGGCCAGCGCCGACGTCGACGGTGATGTCGATCTCGGGGTTCTTCATATAGGCGCTCATCTTCGCCTCGTCGTAGGTGGCGGACGGGGCGCCGTCGACGGCCGCGACGTTCGGGCCGAACCTGATGCCCAGGCGGTCGCGATCCACCGGCTCCTCGGTCTTGCCCACCGCCATGACGACCCGGCCCCAGTTGGCGTCCTCGCCGGCGATCGCGGTCTTGACCAGGGGGCTGTCGGCGATGGACTTGGCCAGTTTTCGGGCCGAGGCGGGGCTGGCTGCGCCGTCCACCGTCACCTTGACGAACTTGGTCGCGCCCTCGCCGTCGCGCACCAACTGGTGCGCCAGGTCCAGCATCACCTTGTCGAGGGCGGCCGAGAAGCTTTTCAGCCGGCGATCCCCCACCCGCCCGATGCGCGGCGCGCCAGAGGTTCCGGTGGCGAACAGCAAGGCCGTGTCATTGGTCGAGGTGTCGCCGTCCACCGTCACGCTGTTGAAGGTGGTGCGGACGTGCAGGCCCAGCAGCGCCTGAAGCACATTGGGATGGATGTCGGCGTCGGTGACGATGAAGGCCAGCATGGTCGCCATGTCCGGCGCGATCATGCCGGAGCCCTTGGCGATCCCGGCGATACGGACCTTGTATCCCTCGATCTCGGCCTCGGCATACGACCCCTTGGAGAAGGTGTCGGTGGTCATGATGCCCCGACCGGCCCTGGCCCAGGCGTCGGAATCGAGTCCCTGTTCGATCTCGGGCAGTTTGGCGACGATCTTCTTTTCGTCCAGCACCACGCCGATCACCCCGGTCGAGGCCAGCATGACGTCGCGCTGGCGACAGCCGAAACGTTTGGCGACTTCCGAGGCTGTGCGGCGCGCGGCGTCGGCGCCGGCCTTGCCGGTGAAGGCGTTGGCGCAACCGGCGTTGACCACCAGGGCGCGCACGTCTTTGCCGCCATCAGGGCCTGTCAGATGCTTCTTGCACCAGTCGACCGGCGCCGAGCCGATCTTGTGGCGGGTGAAGACCCCGGCGCAGCTGGTGCCGCGCGCGAAGCGGAACACCACCAGGTCGTCGCGTTCGTGCTTGTAGAAGCCGGCCCGCGCTGTGGCGATCTCGACCCCGCCGATGGGCGGAATGGTGGGAAACGGCACGGCCAGGGGCGAAATCTTCAGTCCCGGTTTGCCGGCGGCGGGCGCGGGCGCGGGCGTCGTGGCCGCCGCGTCCGATCCAGGCGTGCGCGTCGCGCGCTTCAGGGCCGTGGCGAACGGGTCCAGCGCCTTTTCGAACGCATGCTCGATCTTCTGGCCGGTCGTGGAGGGGGGCTTGGTCATGTCAGGCGGCCGGTGCGGGAGACGGGGTGGACGACGGGGCCGGCGCGGATGCGACGGGCGGCGACTGTGCAGGCAGGCGCACATCGACCTTGGCCTTGCCGCGCAACTGTTCCAGCAACTGTCGTACACCCTCATAGGTCAGATAGCGCACGATCTGGGGGCGCGCCTGTTCCAGCGTGGGCGGGTTCTCCTTGCGCCGATCCTCGACCCGCAGCACGGCCCAGCCGCCCTCGGTCTGGAACGGCCCGACGGTCGATCCGGCCGGCTTGTCGCGCAGGGCGTCGGCATAGGCTTGCGGCATGACGTCCAGCGTCGAATAGCCCAGATCCCCGCCGGAGAAGCGCGTCGCCTCGTCCACCGACCGTTCCGCCGCCACCGCCTCGAACCCGGCGCCCTGGCCCAGGATGCCGATCACCGCGTCGGCCTCGGGCTTGGTGCGCGACAGGATCAGGCGCACGCGGATCTCTTCGGAGGTCTTCGCCAGCCGAAGCTGCTCATTATAAAGGGTCTGCACGGCCTGGTCGGACACGGCCTTGTTGACCACGCTCTCGACCAGCATGTCGCCCAGGATACGCTCGCGGGTCGCCTCCAGCCGCCGCTGCGCCAGGGGCGAGGAATCCAGTCGCCGCCGTTGCGCCTCGCCCGCCAGCAGCTTTTGATCGATCACCTCGTCCAGCACGCGGCGGAAAAGATCCGAGGTCGCATCCAGCGCCTCGCCCTCGCCGATCAACCCTTGCGCCACCGCCTCGCGCTTCACGTCCGAGGCCCAGATGGTCTCGTCCTGCACCGTCGCCACGGCCTGATCGCCCTGTTCAGGCGGCCGGTCGTCGCCGGATCGCGAACAGGCGGCTGTCGAAAGGACAGCGGCCAAAAGCGCCGTCGTCAGGAGGTTCGAAGGTCGGCGGAAGGGGGTCAAGGGGGCGCTCCGTCGAAGGCGGCCGAAAGCCCCTCGCGTTGACAGGGGTTAGGCCGGTGCTTAAGTCCCGCCTGCGCCCAAGTCGAGGGGTTTTGATCGTCTGCGCGGCCCTTCGCGCGCGCCTGATGCGGCGCTCCGGGGCCGTGATCGTTCAGGGCCTCTCTCGCGGCGTCCGTATCGCCGCCCCTCACGGGATTTCAGAGCCGCTCAGCTCGCAGACGCTCGACCGCTACCGGATCCAACATGCTCGGCTTCGCCAAGAAACTTTTCGGCTCTTCCAACGACCGCAAGGTCAAGGCCTTCCAGGACCACGCCCAGCGCATCAATGCGCTGGAGCCCAAGTTCGCGGCCCTGTCCGACGACGAACTGCGGATGATGACCGACGCCTTCCGCGACCGGGTGGCCAATGGCGAGACCCTGGACAAGATCCTGCCCGAGGCCTTCGCCGTGGTGCGAGAGGCGTCCAAGCGGGTGCTGGGCCAGCGTCAGTACGACGTTCAGCTGGCCGGCGGCATGATCCTGCACGAAGGCGGCATCGCCGAGATGCGGACCGGCGAGGGCAAGACCCTGGTCGCCGTGGCGCCCGTCTATCTGAACGCCCTGCCCGGCAAGGGCGTGCATGTCATCACCGTGAACGACTACCTGGCCCGCCGCGACGCCGAGACGATGGGCAAGGTCTATCGCTTCCTGGGTCTTGAGGTCGGCGTCATCGTCAACGGCCTGTCTCAGGGCCAGCGCCAGGCGGCCTACAACGCCGACGTCACCTACGGCACCAACAACGAGTTCGGCTTCGACTATCTGCGCGACAACCTGGTCTATGACCGGCGCGAGATGGTGCAGCGCCCGCACAACTTCGCCATCGTCGACGAGGTCGACTCCATCCTGATCGACGAGGCGCGCACGCCGCTGATCATCTCCGGCCCGACCGAGGACCGGTCGGACCTGTACAAAATCCTCGACGGCCTGATCAAGGAACTGATCAAGGACAAGGACGCCTACGAGCTCGACGAGAAGCAGAAGCAGGTCCTGCTGACCGAACTGGGTTCGGAACGGATCGAAGAGGCGCTGGAGGCGGGCGGTCACTTCGCCGCCGACACCACCGGTCTGTACGACGCCGCCAACATCAGCCTGGTCCACCACGCCAACCAGGCCCTGCGCGCCAACACCCTGTATCAGCGCGACAAGGACTATATCATCAAGGGCGGCGAGATCGTCCTGATCGACGAATTCACCGGCCGGATGATGACCGGCCGCCGCCTGTCCGAAGGCCTGCACCAGGCCATCGAGGCCAAGGAAGACGTCAAGATCCAGCCCGAGAACCAGACTCTGGCCTCGGTGACGATCCAGAACTACTTCCGCCTGTACGAAAAACTGTCCGGCATGACCGGCACGGCCGCGACCGAGGCCCAGGAATTCGGCGACATCTACAAGATGGACGTGCTGGAAGTGCCGACCAACCGGCCGATCCAGCGCAAGGACTATGACGACGAGGTCTATCGGACCCACGCCGAAAAGAACCAGGCCATCGCCAAACAGATCGCCGAATGTCACCTGGCGGGTCAGCCGATCCTGGTCGGCACGGTCTCGATCGAGCGTTCGGAACAGCTGTCGGACCTGCTGAGCAAGTTCGAATACAAGGTCGAGGTCTCGCGCGCGCTCAAGCCGGAATATGCTGGCAAGGCCAAGGAAGCCGAGAAGATCGGCGACGCCGCCTATGACATCACCTACGAGACCAAGCTGCGCGGCATTCCGCACAGCGTCCTGAACGCGCGCCAGCACGAGCAGGAGGCCTATATCGTCGCCGACGCCGGTCTACCGGGCGTGGTGACCATCGCCACCAACATGGCCGGCCGCGGCACCGACATTCAGCTCGGGGGCAACCTCGAAATGAAGATGCAGAAGTGGATGCTCGAACAGCGCAACATGGCGGTCGAGGTCACCCACGAGATGGAAGTGGCCCAAGAGGCCCAGTTCAAGGCCGACATCGCCGTCCAGAAGAAGATCGCCCTGGACGCCGGCGGCCTGTTCGTCCTGGGCACCGAACGCCACGAGAGCCGCCGGATCGACAATCAGCTGCGCGGCCGCACGGGCCGTCAGGGCGACCCCGGCACCTCGAAATTCTACCTGTCGTGCGAGGACGACCTGCTGCGCATCTTCGCCGGCGACCGTCTCGACTCGATCATGAAGACCTTCGGCGTGGCGGAAGGCGAGGCCATCACCCACCCCTGGCTGAACCGCGCCATCGAGACCGCCCAGAAGCGCGTCGAAACCCGCAACTACGACATCCGCAAGAACCTGCTGAAATACGACGACGTCGTGAACGACCAGCGCAAGGCCGTGTTCGAACAGCGCCAGGAGTTCATGGACTCCGAAGACCTGTCCGAACTGGTCGGCGACTTCCGCCGCGACGTGGTGTCCGATCTGGTCGAACGCTACATGCCGCCCAAGGCCTATGCCGAACAGTGGGACATCGACGGCCTGGACGAAAAGGTCCGCTCGACTTTGGGTCTGGAGCTGCCGCTGCACGACTGGGCCGCCGAGGAAGGCGTGTCGAACGAGGAGATCGAGGACCGGCTTCTGGCGGCCGCCGACGCCCGCGCGGCCGAACGCCTGGAACAGATCGGCGCCGACCAGACACGCGGCCTCGAAAAGCAGTTCATGCTGCAGATGATCGACATGCAGTGGCGCGAGCACCTGGTCCACCTGGACCATCTGCGCGGCGTCATCGGCCTGCGCGGCTATGGCCAGCGCGACCCGCTGAACGAATACAAGACCGAGGCCTTCTCCCTGTTCGAAAGCCTGCTCTACGACCTGCGCCACAACGTGACGCGCTGGTTGATGACGGTCGAGTTCCGCTTCCAGGCCCCGCCCGAACTGCCAGAGTTCCAGGAAATCCACCTGAACCCCGGCACCGGCGAGAACGAGATGGCCAATCCGTCGGCCCAGAACCCGGAAGGCACGCTGATCGGCGACGATCGCTCCAAACTGCCGATCGAAATGCTGCCCCCCGGCTGGGAAATGACCGGCCGCAATTCCCCCTGCCCCTGCGGCTCGGGCCGCAAGTTCAAACACTGCCACGGGGCGCTCGTTTAAGAGGCGCGCTACGCGCGGCGCTATCGCTCGCCGCGCGGCGGCTCTCTGCTTGAGCGCTTGGCGCGACGGCGGTTAGGCCGGTAAGAAAAGGGATGACTTACAAGTCCCTCTTCTCCCGCGCCCTGTCGGCGGCCCCGGAGCGGCTGCATTTCGCGGCGCACAGCCATCACCTGTGGCCCGACGCCAGTTTCGAGGCGCAGCAACAGACCTGGCTGGACGCCAATCTTCACGCCGACCACAAGTGGGATCTCGTTTTCGGTCAGGTGATCCCCGAGGCTCAGGCCCATGTCGCGGCCGAGCTTGGACTGCCTTCGCCCGACAGCGTCGTCTTCTCGTCCAACACCCACGACTTCCTGCTGCGCCTGTTCTCGGGCGTGGAGCGGACGCCTGTCCGCATCCTGGCGACGGACGGCGAGTTTCACTCCTTCCGCCGTCAGGCCGAGCGGTGGGAGGAGATCGGCGCGGCGGTGGTGACGCGCGTGCCTCTGGCGCCCTTCGACACCTTTGCTGATCGGTTCATGGCCGAGGCCAGCAAGGGGGGCTACGACTGGATCGTGGTCAGTCAGGTCTTCTTCCGCACCGGCGGTATGTTCGACCGGATCGAGGATCTCGCCGCCCTGGCCCGGCCCGAGGGGCCGTGGGTCCTGATCGACGGCTATCACGGCTTCATGGCGACGCCGACGGACCTGTCGGCGGTGGCGGATCGGGTCTTTTACGTTTCCGGCGGCTACAAATACGCCATGGCGGGCGAGGGCGCCTGTTTCCTGCACGCCCCGCCCGGCTTCTGCCCGCGCCCGGTGATCACCGGCTGGTTCGCGGAATTCGGCGATCTGTCGGGACCGCCCGGCGCGGTTCAGTACCGCAGCGATGGCGGCCGGTTCTGGGGTGCGACCTTCGACTGTTCGGCGCTGTATCGTTTCAACGCGGCGCGCCGGATGCTGGACGATCACGGGCTCGGCACCGCCGCCGTCGCCGCCCACTCTCGTGATCTGGCAGGCCGCTTCCAGGCGGCGGTCCGGGACGGTCGCGCAGGCATGCTGGGCCAGGCGGAATTCCTCAACCCGGTGGTCGGCGATGCGCCGCGCGCCCGTTTCCTGGCCCTGCGCCATCCTGACGCCCAGGCCTGGTGCGCGGGTCTGCGTCAGGCGGACGTGGTCGCCGATGTTCGCGACGACGTGATCCGCTTCGGCTTCGGCCTGTATCAGGACGCCGAGGACGTCGATCGCCTGATCGCCGCCTGCCGAACCCTCTGATCAATAGAAGGTCGTGTCGTCCTGCTTGGTCGGCGCCGGCGCAGTGCGTGGCGGGGTGGTCGGCCGGTTCGACGCGGGCGGCGTCGTGGGTCGGGTCTGGGCCCCAGTCTGGGGCGAGCCCGGCGTCGGCGTCACGCCTGTGTTCGGCGCATCGACCGGCGGGATCGTCGGCAAGGCCGGATAGGGCATGGCTGAGGGTTGACCGTCCTGCACCGGCGCCTCGGCATCGGGCGCGAGCGGCGCATCCTCGGACGCTCCCAGCCGATCCGGCGCGCCGACATCGTCGCGGATGAAGGCCCAGGCGCGACGGTCGGCGCATCCGCAAGCTTTCAGGAAGCCGTTCTGGTCGCGCCACAGGATCAGCGGATAGCTGATCTCGACGCCGGATTCCTTCAGCAGCCGGCTCAGCCGTTCGTCGAACCGGCGCCCGGCCTCGACCACGGCCGTCCGCGCCAGATTGCCGTCCGCCTGGGGGACGCCGGCGGCGGTCCAACTGTTCGCTGGGGTGGCCATCCAGCGTTCGTAAAGCGGCCAGTCGCGCGTCAGCCACAGTTCGGCGACCGTGGCGCGTTCCGCCGCCGTCGATTGCGGCGCGCCTTCCAGATCGGGGCGAGCGAACAGGATGAACCGGGTCTCGATCCCTGCGGCCTTAAGCTTGGCGACCTCGTCGCGTTGGTAGCGATGGGCCGAGGCGCTGTCGCGATAGGTGACGATATAGAGGGCCTGCCCGCCGCTGCCGTCCGACACCCACGACGCCTCGTCCAGCAGTTGTTGGACCTCGGCCTGATTGCGGCTGATCGTGACCGGCTGGAACCGCGAATAGAAGTTCCAATAGGCCCAGTATCCCGCACCCGCGAGCAACAGGCCGACCACGGCGGCCACGATCGATCCTAAAAGAAAGCGACGCATATGATCGGGTGCTCCAGCTTCACCTTTGACCCCACACAACGCATAGCATCGAAATCCGTTGTTCACGCCAGCGGTCGGCGTCAGACAGAGGCCAAAATGTCGCGAAGAATCCCCGGCGCGCGCTCTTGAACGCAGAAACGCGCTTCCCATTTCTGTTTCCGACGCTGCGGGACACTCCCCCCTCCGAACCGCAGCGAAGCGAGACCGGCGCCCTCCCCTCCCCTCCAGGCGCCGCTCGCGCAGGCCGCCGGACTCCCCCAGTTCGGCGGCTTTCTGCTTTGTGGCGCTGCACAATAATTCCAACCTTATCACTGATCATCACAACGATCGATCGCCAGGGGCTTCCCGAGCGACCGGACCTGGCCTAGTCAGCGGAGGTGGCGCCGCGTCGCGCCGCATTCCTTGCGGCCCTGCCGCGTCGTTCGAGACTGCTCGTCCATGACCGTCCCCGATCTGCGCCAATCCTCCGTTCAGCCGATCACCAAGGCCGCGCTGGAGGCGGCCTTCGCCCGGATCGTGGGAACCGGACCGGGCGCGGCGGAGCAGGCCTATCTGACCCAGGCGCACGAGGACTATGCCGCCGACGAGACGCCCGAGCTGAACGGCGAGGATTTGGCCGCCCTGCTCGCCGCCTCCTGGACCGCCGCCAAGACCTACCCCGCGGACGCCGCCGCGCCCGCCATCACCGTCGGCCCGATGCAGGGCGCGGACGGCAAGGCGCTGGATTACGACCTGGTTCGCATCGTCCAGAAAGACGCCCCTTTCCTGGTCGACAGCGTCATGGGCGCCCTGGCTGAGGCCGGTGTTTCGGTGCGCGCCCTGTTTCACCCGGTGGTCGAGCTGGACGGCCGTCGCCTGTCGATCATCATGCTGGTCATCGACAGCGTGCCGCAGGAACGTCGCGACGTCCTGGGCGAGGGTCTGGCCCAGAGCCTGTCGGACGTTCACGCCGCCGTCGCCGACCACGAGGCCATGACGGCCCTGATGCGCCAGGCCGTGGAGCGGCTGGAGGTGACCCCTCCGTCGGTCGATCCCGCCGTGCTTGCCGAGAACATCGCCTTCCTGAAATGGTTGAAGAGCGACCATTTCGTCTTCCTGGGCGCCCGCGACTACGACTATCCGCTGAACGCCGACGGCGACTATGAGGCCGAGGCGCCCTTGGGCCAGTCCACCGACGGCCTGGGCATTCTCGCCGACCCGGAACGCACTGTGCTGCGCCGCGCGTCCGAGCCGGCGGTCCTGACGCGTCAGATGCGCCGTCAGCTGGACCTCAGCGAGCCGGTGACGGTGGCCAAGGCGAACGCCCGCTCGCGCGTGCATCGTCGCGCCTACATGGATTACGTCGGGGTCAAGCGTTACGGCCCGGACGGAAAGGCGACGGGTGAGACTCGTTTCGTCGGCCTGTTCACCTCCGAGGCCTACGACCAACTGGCGACCGAGGTGCCGCTGCTCCGTCGCAAGGTGGCCAACGCCCTGGCCCGCGCCGACAAGGCGCCGGGCAGTCACAACGAAAAACGCCTCAAGAATATCCTTGAGAATTATCCGCGCGACGAGCTGTTCCAGGTCACGGAGGACGAGCTGCTGTCCATCGCCCTGGGCATCCTTCACCTTTACGACCGGCCGCGTATCCGCCTGTTCTCGCGTCAGGACCCGTTCGACCGCTTCGTCTCGGTCCTGTGCTTCATCCCGCGCGAGAAGTTCGATTCCGCCGTGCGCGAACGGATCGGCCAGATCGTCGCCCGCGCCTGGGGCGGCCGGATCTCGGCTTGGTATCCGCAACTGTCGGATGCGCCCCTGGTACGGGTCCACTACATCATCGGCGTGAACCCGGGCGAACATCCGATCCCCGATCCGGTCCAGCTGGAGGCCGATGTCGCTGAGGCCGGACGCGGCTGGGTGGACCGGTTCGAGGGCGCCCTGCGCCGTTCGGGCGTGGAAGAGGTGTCAGTCGGGCCGCTGAGCGCCCAATGGGCCCGCGCCTTCGGCGCCGCCTACCGCGATCGCTATGACGCAGACGAGGCCGCGATCGATCTGAAATATGTGAACCGGCTGAACGAGACCGGTCTGCCGGGCGAAGGCAAGGCCGTCGCCGTGCGCGCCTTCCGTTCCGCTGACGATAGCCGCCTGCAATTCCGCTTCAAGCTCTATCGGCGCGGTCCGGCCGTGCCCCTGTCCGACGTTCTGCCGATCCTGGCGGACATGGGCCTGAAGACGCTGGAGGAATACGGCTATCCGATCCGGCCGGCGGGCGAGACTGAGATCCATGTCCACGAGTTTTTGATGGAGGATCCGCGCGGCGAGGCGCTGGTCTTCGATGATGTGAAGGGCCCGTTCGAGGATGCCTTCGCCGCCGTCTGGACCGGCCGCAACGAAAGCGACGGCTTCAACCGCCTGGTGATCGAACTGGGCGTCGAATGGCGCGAGGCGGCCCTGATCCGCACCCTGGCCCACTATCGCCAGCAGACCGGCCTGGACCCGTCGCAGACGGTGCAGGAAGAGGCCCTGCGCGAATATCCCGACGTGGCCCGCGCCCTGTTGTCGCTGTTCAAGGCCAAGTTCGAACCGACTGGCGGCTCTGCCGATGATCGCGCGCCTGCCGCCGCCGAGCTGAACGACAAGATCGTCGCCCTGCTGCAGGACGTGAAGAGCCTGGATCACGACCGGGCCCTGCGCCGCATCGCCGCCCTGATCGGGGCGATCAAGCGCACAAACTACTATCAGCTGGACGCCGACGGCGCGCCCAAGCCGCACATCTCCATCAAGATCGCCTCGCGCGAGCTTGAGGACCTGCCGCTGCCCAAACCCTATCGCGAGATCTTCGTCTGGGCGCCGCACGTCGAGGGCGTCCACCTGCGCTTCGGCCCCGTCGCGCGCGGCGGCCTGCGCTGGTCGGACCGTCGCGACGATTTCCGCACCGAGGTGCTGGGCCTGGTCAAGGCGCAGCAGGTCAAGAACGCCGTCATCGTGCCGGTCGGCTCCAAGGGCGGCTTCTATCCCAAGCAACTGCCCCGCACGACGGACCGCGAGGCCATTCAGGGCGAGGCCATCCGCGCCTATCGCACCTTCCTGTCGGGCCTGCTGGACATCACCGACAATATCGCGGCCGACGGTTCTGTGACCCATCCGGCCAATGTGATCGCGTGGGAGGGGGACGACCCCTATCTGGTCGTGGCGGCCGACAAGGGCACGGCGACCTTCTCCGACATCGCCAACGGGGTTTCGGCCTCCTACGGCTTCTGGCTGGGCGACGCCTTCGCCTCGGGCGGCTCCATCGGCTACGACCACAAGGCCATGGGCATCACGGCGCGCGGCGCCTGGGAGGCGGTCAAGCGCCACTTCCGCGAGATGGGCAAGGACATCCAGACCCAGCCCTTCACCATGGTCGGCGTCGGCGACATGTCCGGCGACGTGTTCGGCAACGGCGCGCTTCTGTCCAAGGCCACGCGCCTGGTCGCGGCCTTCGATCACCGCGACATCTTCATTGATCCGAACCCGGACCATGTGACCAGCTGGACGGAACGCAAGCGCCTGTTCGACCTGCCCCGCTCGTCCTGGCAGGACTATGACAAGGCCCTGATCTCGGAAGGCGGCGGCGTCTTCTCCCGCTCGGCCAAGTCGATTGAACTTACGCCCCAGATCAAGGCCGCGCTGGACATCACCGACGATGTGCTGGACCCCGTCAGCCTGATCCGCGCCATCCTGAAGGCGCCGGCCGAGCTGCTCTATCTCGGCGGCATCGGCACCTATGTGAAATCGGCGGCCGAGACCGATGCCCAGGTCGGCGACAAGGGCACAGACGCCCTGCGGATCAATGCCGACGAACTGCGGGTCAAGGTGGTGGGCGAGGGCGCCAACCTGGGCTTCACCCAGGCGGGCCGCATCGGCTTCGGCCAAACTGGCGGTCGCATCAACACAGACGCCATCGACAACTCCGCCGGCGTCGACACCTCCGACCATGAGGTCAACATCAAGATCCTGGTCGGATCGGCTGTGACCAACGGCGAACTGCCGGTCGAGGAGCGTCCGGCCCTGCTGGCCTCCATGACCGACGAGGTGGGCCTCAAGGTTCTGGCCCACAACTACGACCAGACCCTGGCCCTGACCCTGCAACAGGCCGAAGGCGTCGGCGCCCTGGACGCCCAGCAGCGGTTCATGCAGACCCTGTCGGCGCGCGGCAAGCTGGACCGCAAGGTCGAGGGCCTGCCCAACGACGCCCGCGTCAAGGAGCTGATGGCGGCGGGCGTTCCGCTGGCCCGGCCCGAGCTCGCGGTCCTGATGGCCTACGCCAAGCTGGAGCTGTCGGACGACATCGTCGCCTCGCAAGCACCCGAGGATCCCTTCTTCGAACAGATCCTGGTCCGCTACTTCCCCGACGCCCTGGCCCGGTTCGAGCCGGAGATGAAGAGCCACCGGCTGCGGCGCGAGATCATCGCCACCGTCATGGCTAACGAAGTCGTCAACATGTGCGGCCCGACCTTCCCCGACCGCCTGCGCGGCTCGGCGGAATGCGACACCACCGCCCTGATCATCGCCTTCGAGGCCGCCCGCCGCGTCTTCCGCCTGGACCAGGCCTGGGACGCCGTCTCGGCCCTGGACCTGAAGATCTCGGCCGAGGCCCAGACGGCCCTCTATCAGGAAATCGCCGTGGTCCTGCGTCGCCAGACCTTCTGGCTGGCCCGCCGCGCCAAGGGCGGCCTGTCAGTCCAGGCGTTGATCGACCGCTATCGCCCGATCGCCGACGCCCTTCAGGCGGAGGGTTCGGCCGTCCTGTCGCGCTTCGAACAGGGGCGTCTGGACGCGCGGGTCAAGACCTTCGCCGACCATGGCGCGCCCGAGGATCTGACCCGCAGCATCGCCATCATGCGCCCGCTGGTCGCCGCCTCCGACATCGGCGACCTGGCCCAGGAAGCGAACTGGCCCGTCGCGGCCATGGCGCGCCTGTATCACCAGGTCGGGGCGGCCTTCGACTTCGACCGTCTGCGCGCCGCCGCCGGCTCCATTCCGTCTGCGGATCATTTCGATCGCCTGGCCGTCCGTCGCCTGATCGAGGATCTGATGAACGAGCAGGCGACCCTGACCCGCGCCGTCGCCCGCGCCTCCGATCCGTCGGTCGGCGTCAGCGAGGATGCGGCCGAGGGCGCCGTGGACGCCTGGATCGGCTCCAAACAGGCGGCGGTCGAGGGCGTGCGCGCCTCGGTGGACGAGATCGAACAGTCCGGCTCCGGCTGGACCTTCGCCAAACTGACCATCGCCAACGCCACGATCCGCGACCTGGCGACGGCGGCGGTGAACGGATAGAGGCGCGATCGTCTTCGCCGCTTGACGAAGCGGGCGTCTCACGGCCTCTTCAGTCGTTAATCTGGCTGGGGAGGCCGCCATGCCGAGAAAATTCCTCGTCGTCGTCGACGACAGTCCCGAGTTCGAGGCCGCCCTGCGGTTCGCCTCGCGCCGGGCGAAATCGACGGGCGGGCGCGTGGTCATGCTGCGCGTCCTGCCCACCGACAGCGACGCCCACTGGTCGGGCGTGCGCGAAGAGATCGAGCGCCAGCAGCGCGAAGAGGCGGAAATCCTGCTGAACCGGCTCGGCGAAGAGGCCATGGCCCGCTCCGGCGCCGCCCCCATCTTCCTGATCGAACGGGGCGAGGCCCAAGCCGCGATCAAGAAGGTTGTCGCCGCCGACCCCGACATCAAGATTCTGGTTCTGGCCGCCGGAACCGGCTCGCGCGGCCCCGGTCCCCTGGTCTCGGCCATCATCAAACAGGGCGCCCAGCTGGGAGGGCGAAAGCTGCCCGTCACCATCGTCCCCGGCGAACTGACCGAGGACGAGATCGAGGACCTGGCCTGAAGGGAGGGGCCTAACCCTTCGGAACCAGGCGCCACATCCGCAACGGGTGGCGCACGGTCCCGGCCTCGGCCCCCGCCGCGTCGCCGCGCCCCATATAGAGGTCGGCGCGCACAGGTCCGCGAATGGCCGATCCGGTGTCCAGCGCCATGGCCAGGCCGCGATAGCTGGCCGTGGCGCCGCGCAGATTGCCGCCGTCCGCCTCCAGCCAGACCAGTTCGCCATAGCGCCAGTGCGCGGGATCGACCGCGATGGCGCGCCGCTCGGTCAGGGGTATCCCCGCCGCGCCGGCCGGATGGCCGTCGTCGTCCCCGTCCAGCCGGAAGAAGATGTAGCGCGGGTTCAGCGCCATGACGGCCTGCGCCTCATAGCCCCGATGGGTCGCCAGCCAGCCGCGGATGGCGTCGCCCGAGGTGCCGTTCTGGGGCAGCAGGCCCTGCTGGGCCATGGGTCTGGCGATGCCGACGAAGGGCTTGCCGTTGTCGGCGGCGTAGGCGGCCCGGCCGCGCGTCCCATCCTCGAACGTCAGATAGCCCGAGCCCTGAATCTGCAGGAAGAACAGATCCTCGGCCCGCATCCAGGCCAGGGCCTGATCCGGTCGCGCGGCAGATTCGATATAGGCCCGGTCGCCGGCGCCGCGCGGGTTGGCGGGCTTGGGCAGGACGGGGGCCGAAAACTCGGCGTCCGGGCGGCGTCGCGCCGGATATTCTGGCGCGAAATAGGAGGTGAGCAGGCCCGGCGGCCCGTCCGCCGTCGCGGCCGGGACCGCGCTGAAGCTGGCCTCGAAGAAGGCGCGGGCGTCGGACGGGGTGACGGTGGTGGTCGTCGCCATGGCCTTGGCCCGCCCGCAGACGGCGCGCGCGGCCGTATCGCGCGCCGCGCCGCAGCCGTCGAGATAGGCGCGGAAGGCCGCCAGGTGATCCTCCGCGCTCCATCCCGGCAAGACGGCGGGACTAAGCGCGTTGGACGGCGCGGGCTGTGGCACGCCGGGCGTCGGTGACGGCGTATAGGGAACAGGTCCCGTCTGGGGGGCCGCCGGCGCGACCGGCGTCATGGGCCCCGTCGAACAGGCTGCGACGGCCAGCACGCTCGCCAGCGTCAGCGGCCAGGCTCCGACCTGCCGCAGGATAGACATCAGGCGTTGGCCGGCTCGACACGGGCCAGGACCCAGTTGGGATCGGCTGCGCCCAGGGTGCGCTCGAAGGTCCAGTGTTCGGCGGTGCGGCGCTCCTCGATCACCGGCTCCCCGGTCTCGACGTCGGCGGGCTCGCCCGAGACCTTGGTCACGCGGCTGCGCAGTTCACCCAGGAAGCGAACCTTGGCCACGGCCCGGTCGCCCTCGGCGACAGCGCCTTCCAGATCGGCGCGGGGCGGAAACAGGAACTCGACGGTTTCGGTCTCGCCACGCGTCTCGCGCGCCGCGATGCCGGCGTCGAACGAGGCGAAGACGTTCGGCTTCAGCAGCGGCTTCAGCGCGGCCCGGTCGCCGGCGGCATAGCCCCGCACGATGGTCTCGTACGCCTGACGGGCCCCGTCCAGGAACCGCGCCGGATCGAAGGCCGGGTCGCGGGCCTTCAGGCTGGCGATGGAGGCCAGGGTGACGGGATCGATCGCCGCGATCTTGGGCGTCTCGGCCGGGTTCGGGCCGGGTACGACGACCTTGGCGTCCTCCTGCGGCTGGCGGCCGACCCGCTTGCCCAGCACATTGTAAAGCTGGAACAGCACGAAGGCCGCGATGAAGGCGAAGACGACGATCTGGAACTGGACCGGCAGGTTCAAGGGGAGATTTCCTGTAGCGAACGACGGGCGCGCCAAACCTATGTCTGGCGTGATTACGGGGTCATATAGGACGAGGCAAGGCGAAGCGCGCCCCCCAATCGCGCGCGCGACGTTGCGGCCAAGCGTCCCGGCATGGTAATCGCGGCGCCACATTCCGGCCCGATCACCCTCAAATCCGTTCAAAGACCGCTTTCATGACCGACGTCGCACCCTCCGCCGAACAGCCCCAGCAAGGCGAGGCCCAACAGGGCCAGCCCGCCGGCCCCGGCTTCCGCATCCTGGCGCAATACGTCCGTGACTTCTCGTTCGAGAACCCGCGCGCCCCGGAATCCCTGCGCATCGACGGCAAGCCGGCCATCGACCTGGGCGTCGAAATGGCCGCCCAGGGCCGCCCCGACGGCCTGTTCGAACTGGACCTGAAGCTGTCGATCAAGGCGACCCACGAGAACCAGCCCGTCTTCCACGTCGAACTGGTCTATGGCGGCCTGTTCCAGCTGGCCAATGTCAGCGAGCAGGACATCGAGCCGCTGCTGCTGATCGAATGCCCGCGCTACCTGTTCCCGTTCGCCCGCGAGATCATCTCGGGCGCCACGGCCGACGGCGGCTTCTATCCCCCGTTCCAGCTCGACCCCATCGACTTCGCCGCCATCTACATCGCCCGCCAGCAGCAGATCGCCCAACAGCCGGTCGAAACCGGCCAGGCGTAAGCCGAACGGCGGCCAGGCGCCTCGGGCGTTCCGGCCGCATCGAAAGGCGCGGATAGAGTAGTGACGGCGACGGCCAAGTCAGGCGAGGATATTGCGCGCGGCATCGCCCTGCGCATCGCGGCGGCGGGCTGTTTTTCGGTCATGGCGGCGGTGCTGAAACTGGCGTCGCTGGACGGCGTGGTCGCGCCCGAGATGCTGTTCTACCGCGCCTTCTTCGGCCTGCCGGTGGTGCTGGCCTGGGTGGTGACCCAGCCGGGCGGCCTGGCGGGCCTGACCACGCGCCGCCCCCTGGCCCATGTCGGCCGCAGCGCCCTGGGCATCGTCTCCATCCTGTGCGTCTTTCAGACCCTGACGCTGTTGCCTCTGGCCGACGCCACGACCCTCAGCTTCACCGCCCCCATCTTCGCCACCCTGCTGTCCTTCCTGATCCTGAAGGAGGCGGTCGGCCCGCGCCGCTGGGCCGCCGTCGCCGTGGGCTTCATCGGCGTGATCATCGTCATGCGGCCCGGCGCTACGGACCACGCCGTGCCGGTCGAGGGGATCGCCTTTGGCCTGGTCGCTGCCCTGCTGACGGCCGGCGTCACCATCACCCTGCGCCAGTTGCGCGACACCGAACATGTCGCCGCCATCGTCTTCTGGTTCTTCGTCGGCTCGTCGATCGTGGGGGCGATCCTGTTGCCCTTCGTGGGCCAGATGCATTCGCCCGTGACCTTCGCCCTGCTGATCGCCTCGGGCCTGACCGGCGGCCTGGCCCAGCTGTTCATGACGGCCTCGCTGCAAAAGGCCCCGGTCGCTGTGGTCGCGCCCTTCGACTATCTCCAGATCGTCGGCGCCATCGTCTTCGGCTGGTGGCTGATGTCCACCACCCCGACCCTCAGCACCGTGGCCGGCGCCGCCCTGATCGGATCCAGCGGCCTCTACACCGCCTGGCGCGAACACGTCCGCCGCAAGGCCGCCCTGATCCAGCCGACGGCGCCGCCGGTTTAGGATAGCTTTCGCTGTGGAGTAGCGAAAATCTCACGTTCACGGATATATAGCTTAGGCGAAATCCAACCCAAGCCCAACCATGAACGCATCCGCACCGTCCGACGCCGACCAACTCCCTCTTTTCGCCGGCGTCGAGACCCTCGGCGGCGAGGCTGCGGCAGAGAAGCCCAGGTTCAGTGACTACATCGTCTATGTCGATGAAAGCGGTGATCACAGCATGGTCGCCATAGACGACGCCTATCCCGTGTTCGTGCTGTCTCTCTGCATATTCCAGAAGGCCTATTACGCGCGGGCTGTCGTGCCATCACTTGAGGCGTTCAAATTCTCCCAATTCGGCCACGACATCGTCATTCTCCACGAGAGAGACATCCGCAAAGAAGTCGGCCAGTTCCGGTTTTTGAACGCAGCCGGAAAGAACCGTTTCATTGGCGCTCTTTCTCGGATCATAGAGGCCAGCAAATTCGTGCTCGTTGCGTGCGTCATCGACAAGCGCCGCATGCTCGATACCGGCCAGACGGCAAGCAACCCGTATCATGTCGCGCTGAAATTCTGCCTGGAACAGCTGCGTGATTTTCTGAGTGAGAAGGGGCAGCTCGACGGGACGACGCACGTCGTGGTCGAGTGTCGGGGAAAGAAGGAAGACGCCGAGCTTGAGCTGGAGTTCAGGCGGATTTGCGATGGCGCCAACAGGTTTGCGGCGCCTTTGCCTTTCTCGGTCGTATTTGCGGACAAGAAGGCCAACTCTTCCGGTCTTCAACTGGCGGATTTGGTGGCGAGACCTATAGGCCTCAGCGTCGTTCGCCGTGGTCAGGCCAATCGGGCCTTTGACCTTTTGAAGAAGAAATTCTTCTGTCGAGGCGGCAGAGCCAATGTTGGAAAAGACTACGAAGGCGTGGGGCATCTGATCTACCCGGAGGCCTGAAAAGCGAAAGGCCCCGGTGAACCCACCGAGGCCATAACGCCGACCGGGAACCCCCAATCCACTTGACTCTGCGTATAACTCATGAATTGAAAAATTGCAACGGGAGATTTAGTGAGTCCGCACCGGATTCGCCTACCGCCCCGTCGACCCGAAGCCGCCCATTCCACGCGTCGTTTCGTCCAGAGTCTCGACCTCGACCCAGTCGGCGCGCTCATGTTTCGCGATCACCAACTGGGCGATGCGTTCGCCTCGCCGGATGACGAACGGCTCGGCGCCGATGTTGGCCAGGATCACCCCGCACTCGCCACGATAGTCGCTGTCGATGGTGCCCGGCGCATTGGGGCAGATGATGCCGTGTTTCAGCGCCAGGCCCGAGCGCGCCCGTACCTGGGCTTCGTAGCCCAGCGGCAGGGCGATCTTCAGCCCCGTGGGCACAAGGGCTCGTTGTCCGGGCTCCAGCGTCATCGGCTGGTCTTCCGGCACCGCCGCGCGCAGGTCCATGCCCGCCGACCCGGCCGTCTCATAGGCCGGCAGGGGCAGGCCCTCGGAGTGCGGCAGGCGCAGGATCTGGATCGTGGTCTCGGTCATTCGGGGGCCTGGAAATGGTCGGCGATACGGGCGGCGACGGCCCGGGCGATGGCGGCTTTGGACTGGCGCGGCCAGGTTTCGGTCCGGTCGGCGGTGACCAGCAGCACGGCGTTGCCGTCAGAGCCGAAGACATCATCGGACACGTCGTTGCCGATGATCCAGTCGCAGCCCTTCTTCGACAGCTTGGCCCGCGCATTGGCCTCCAGGTCCGTGGTTTCGGCGGCGAAGCCGATCACCAGGGTCGGCCGGTTTGGTCCCGGCGCTGCGATCCCGGCCAGGATGTCGGGGTTCTCGATCAGGGCCAGGGTCGGCGGGCCGCCCGGCCCCTTCTTGATCTTGCCGCCGGCGATGGTGTCCACGCGCCAGTCGGCGACGGCGGCCGACAGCACGGCGATGTCGGCGGGCAGGGCGCTCCGCGTCGCCGCCTGCATCTCCAGCGCGCTCTCCACGTCGATCCGCGTCACGCCCGTGGGCGCCCCCAGGGCCGTTGGCCCGGACACCAGCGTCACCTCCGCCCCCAGCTCGGCCAAAGCGGCGGCGATGGCGTAGCCCTGTTTGCCGCTGGAGCGATTGGTCAGGCCCCGCACCGGGTCGATCGGCTCGAACGTCGGCCCGGCCGTAACGACGGCGCGCTTGCCCGCCAACGGTCGTCCCTCCGCCCCAGCCAACAGGCCCTCGATGGCTTCCAGGATCGCCGCCGGTTCCGCCATTCGGCCGAAGCCGTATTCGCCGCAGGCCATCTCGCCCTCGTCCGGCCCCACCACCGCCACGCCGTGGAAGCCGGGAAAGGCCTTCAGTCGTTCCATATTGGCCTGAACCGCCGGATGCTCCCACATCCGCACATTCATGGCCGGCGCCAGCAGCACCCGCTTGTCCGTCGCGATCAGGGTCGTCGAAGCCAGGTCGTCGGCTATCCCGTTGGCCGCCTTGGCGATCAGACCCGCCGTCGCCGGCGCCACGACCACCAGATCGGCCCAGCGCGACAGCTCGATGTGGCCCATGCTGGTCTCGTCGTCGGGATGGAACAGGCCCGAGCGCACCGGATGGCCGCTCAACGCCGCCAGCGACAGGGGCGTCACGAACTCGGCCCCGGATTCGGTCAGGACTGCCCGCGTCTGTCCGCCCGCCTTGGCGATCAGCCGCACCAGCTCCAGCGCCTTATAGGCCGCGATGCCGCCGCCGACGATCAGCAGGATCTTGCGGTTCGAAAGGGAGCGATTGTCCATGTCCTTCGTCTAGCCGCCCCGCGTGACGCCGTCGAGACGAGAACATTGCACGAACAATAAAGTTGTGCTTTCGTCGCGCCCAGCGGGTATCTGGAGGGAAGAATGAAAACGCTGACGAGGGGAGGGGCCGCGCTGGCCCTGTGTGGACTGCTGGGGCTGAGCGCCTGCGACAACAGTTCGGCGGTCCAGACACGGGACCGGACGGCGGAAGCCGCGCCAGCTGAGGGTTTCGTGTCTGAAACGGTCGAAACCACCACGACGCAGGAGATCAAGCCGGGCCTGACGGTTACCCGAACAGAGACGATGGACGCCAAGACGGCGCGTCTTTTTCAGCGCAACGGCGCCGACTTCGACGCCCGGTCGCCCCAAGACTATATTGCCAAGGTGAAGGCCTTCACCTCCAGCCCGCCCAGCGACGCCGAGACGGTGAAACGGCCCAACGGCGACACCCTGATCTATCAGGCCTCGACCAACACCTTCGCCGTCGTGGCCCGCAATGGGTCGCCGCGCACCATGTTCAAGCCGACCACAGGCGCGGACTACTGGGCCGAGCAGAAGGCCGCCGCCCCCACCTTCGGCCAGCGTCGCCAATCGACGGGCGCGGCAGGCTGATATAGAGGGCGGGTTCCACCAAGGATCTCGCCCTCATGTCCGACCCCAAGACCCCGTTGCTGAAGACCGCCCTGATCTATGATTTCGACGGCACCCTGGCGCGCGGCAACATGCAGGAGGTGTCGTTCATCCCCTCGGTGGGCATGGGCATCGGCGCCTTCTGGGAGGAGGCCGAGCGCCTGACCAAGGACGCCGACGGCGACGGCATCCTGATGTACATGCAGCTGATGCTGCATCACGCCCGCCAGAACGGCGCCCCGGTGACGCGCGAGACCCTGCGCCAGCACGGCGAGGCCGTGGCCCTGTTCGAGGGTCTGAAGGACCTCAGCTGGTTCGACCGGATGAACGCCTTCGGCGCCAAATACGGGCTGGAGATCGAGCACTACATCATCTCGGCCGGGCTGGAGGAGATGATCGACGGCACCCCGATCCGCCCCGCCCTGAACCACGTCTTCGCCTCCCACTATGTCTATGACGAAAAGGGCGAGGCGGCCTGGCCGGCCGTCGGCGTCAACTACACCACCAAGACCCAGTATCTGTTCCGCATCAACAAGGGCGTGAAGAACCACTGGGAGCATGAGCGGATCAACCACTTCATCCCCGACGACGAGCGCGCCGTGCCCTTCGACCGGATGATCTTCATCGGCGACGGCGACACCGACGTGCCGACCATGAAGATGATGCACACCAAGGGCGGCTTCTCCATCGCCGTCTATGATCCGCGCTCGAACGAGCGGGACCAGAAGAAGGTCTATTCCCTGATCTCGGAAGACCGGGTCAACTTCGTCGCCGCCGCCGACTACCGCGAGGGTTCGGCTCTGGATCTGATCGTCAAGGGTCTGGTGGGGCGGATCGCCATCAACGCCGGCTCCATGCCTGCCGGGCTCTAGCGGCCCCCGGCCCTCAGCCAGGCCTCGCGCGCGCCGATCAGCCGGGCGGGCGCCAGGCCGCGCAGGGATTTGGCGCCGGTCTGTTTCAGACCTGCCTCGTTCGTCCTTTGCCACACGACGGTCGCGGGATAGGCCACGGCTTGCTCGACATCGACCACCACCACCTCGCGCGGCAGGGCGGCCCCGCGGTCCAGCCGCACCTTCATGCCGCCGTCCGAAAGATCCACGATCAGGCAGGCCGTCTCCACGCCGGGCGCGCAGACGACGCCGCGTGCATTGGCCGGCCGACGCGTCGCCGACCGTCTGTCTTCCGTGGCGGCGGGTTTGGATCCAAACAGGCTCATGGTTGGATAACGCGCGAGGCCGGCTGCGGCGCCACGCCCCGTGTCGCCGCAAGGAATTTTGCGCCCTCCAGGCCCACGACCTGGCGATCCCGGTCCAGATCGACGATCAGGTCGGCGGCGACGCCGCCT
Organism: Brevundimonas sp. TWP1-3; assembly: GCF_049896085.1. Classification (NCBI taxonomy): domain Bacteria; kingdom Pseudomonadati; phylum Pseudomonadota; class Alphaproteobacteria; order Caulobacterales; family Caulobacteraceae; genus Brevundimonas; species Brevundimonas sp. TWP1-3. Next base: position 332,192 of record NZ_JAFCTP010000001.1, read on the forward strand.
TCGATCATGTGCCGGGTCAGTCGCTCATAGTGCTGGACGAAGACCGCCAGAGCCGCGCGCCGCTCAGGCGGCACGGCGTCGCGCTTCATCAGTCCCGCCTCCTGCTCGCTGCGCCAATCCAGCACGACATCGAACGACGGCGCCTTCAGGAAGATCAGGGCGTCCAGCCGCCCGCGCAGCGGCCCATAGTCCCTGGCCAAGACATCGTTGATCGCGCCCCGCCACAGGCCATCCGCGTCCTGCCCGGCTTCCAGCCCATTGATCGGCGCGACCAGGGCCGTCGCCGGCTGCGCCGTCGCCCCCAGGCACCACCCCTCCAGCACGATCACGCTCGGCCGCCCCCGTACGACGGTCCAGTCCGCCTCGGGCGCCCGGTCGTCGGTCAGCTTGTCGAACCGGGGCAGCGGCGTCCGGTCGCCCGGACCCGCACTCGAAAGCCGGTCCAAAAGCCGATGCAGCAAACCCAGGTCATGCGTCCCCGGCGGCCCGCGCGTGGCGAACAGCGGATGCACCCGCCCCGCCAGATCGGCCCGCTCCGCCTTGGTCAGATAGACGTCGTCCAGCGACAGGGTCGCCCCGTCGAACCGTTCGGCGACGTCCTGCGCCAGGGTGGACTTTCCAGAACCTTGCGACCCCGCGATCCCCAGGATCGGCGGCGGTCCGGCCGGGTCGGCCTGTTGGACCCAGCGGCCGATCCTCTCGATCAGCCCCGGCTCGTCCATTCAGTGCTGGTTCTGCGGCAACCGCACGACCAGGCCGCTCAGGGCGTCCGAGACCCGGATCTGGCACGACAGGCGGCTGTTCGGCTCGACCTCTTCGGCGAAGTCCAGCATCGACTCTTCCATGGCGCTGGGCTTGCCCGTCACTTCGCGCCAGGCCTCGTCGACATAGACATGGCAGGTGGCGCAGGCGCACGCCCCGCCGCAGTCCGCGTCGATCCCCGGCACATTGTTGCGAATCGCGCCTTCCATGACGCTGAGCCCCGGCTTCACGTCGACGACGTGCTCGGTTCCGTCATGCTCGATATAGGTGATGCTGGCCATGCGCCGCTCATATCAAGCCGGGGCGCGGGCGCAAGGGCGGATGGTAGGAAGGCTAAGTATGGCGGTAGAACGCGGTCGCCCGCTCAGCTCTCCGTAGTGACGGGATTGGTCATGGTCACATTGTCCGGATGGATGACCACGACGATGTCGTGGTCGCCCGCCATTTGAACGCCGTAGGCGTCTCGATCCACAGCCGCCCGCAGATCGAGGAGTTCTAACCGGGTTGAGCGGAACTCTGTCGATCCCGTAATACGCTCCAGCGTGACCCGGGTCGCAAACGACAGGCCATCGCCCGCGAATTCCACGGTGTTGAAGTAGAGCGCCTCGACGCGGTCGTCATCGGCCACGCCCTCGATGGCGTCGAACTCGAAACGCGCGGCAGTCTGCTGGTTGAACATGACGTCGAGCGCCTTATGAGCACCTTACCCGGTCCGGGCCGCGGGGAGTTCATTGCCTGCATCGCGCTGAGCACGTTTCTCCGCGAGGAGTCGTCTGACCTCCGCCACCATCGCGTCATCAGGGACTGGGCGGTCGGAGCCCCGATGCTTCGCATGGGCCGAGGTGGTTCCGTCCGAAATCACATCGACAACCTGCTCTTCGATACGGTCCCAAATCGCCGTCAGTTTCTCGCCACAGGGCACGAGCAGATATCGGAAAGCTTGCTGTTCAGGAGCCGAGCGTTTGAACAAGCTCCATCCCTGCCGGGGCCTACTGGCCCAAAAGCCGCTGCTGGCGGCGGCGAGTGCGGCACTGCTCGCTGCGGTAGGGCAGTAAAGCCCGTCGCGGAGGTGTCCCATAGAGAATAGCTCAGCCCCACGCCCTGCGTTCAGGTCCAAGAGTCCACCGTCCTGCTCGATGCGAGACGCCAAGCGCGCGTGAAGCGATTCCATCAGGTCGATAACCCGACCAAGTTCCCTAGAATCAACCGGCGACACAGGTGCCGCGCTTTGAAGGCTGAGGTCGGCAACGCGTTCTTTGGCCATAGCAGCCCGAGCGGATTCGATCAGGAACGCGGACCGCGACATACCCCGCGCCTCGGCAGCCACGTCAACCCGCCGGAGAAATTGGGCACCTATGGAGATGTTCACGCGGACAGGCGTGTCCTCAATCTCAGCATCGACCAAGAGTCGCCCGACCTCACGCACCTCAGGATCGGCCTTGATCAGCTCAAGCGGGGTCGGTTCGGGGAAAGCCTGACCGTCCTCGGCCATGCCGGCGAGGTGAAGAGTCAGTGCGTCGCGCGCCTCGGCCGGTAGCTCCAGCATGGTGTCCGACGCGGAGACGCATCCCGGAAGATCGGGGAAGAAGGCGCTGTAACCGCGGTCCTGATCGCCTTCGACAATGGCCACATAAATGACGGTCGACATTCCTATTCTTTCTGGCCCTAGTCTTTTGGGCCACGATGTCAGCGAAGGCGGACACCGCTCTGACGCTCGATACTCTTGAGGGTTCCCACCTTGAGGTCCCTCTTGGGGTGCGGGACGGTGACCCGCCCTGGCACGGACGGATGCTTCAGTTGAATGTGAGAGCCCTTTTGGCCCACGACCATCCAACTCGCAGCTCTCAACATGGCGATCGCGTCCGCGCTTTTCATGTGTGTATCAATACGCACGCACATCGCATAAACAAGCGCAATACACACGAATACACATAAGGACCGAGGGGTGCATTTTCGCTAGCTTTGCCGGGCACGTCAGCATTTCTCTGCCGCGCAATCCCGCCCCTCACACCTCCGCCGCCACATACACACACGCCTCCGTGGTCACGCGCACCCGACGATAGGCCTCACCCTCATAGGCGTCGGCGGCGGTCAGGTCGGCGGGGGTCAGGGGTAGAGGCGGCCGGGGAAGGGCGGGGCTTCGGCCGTCGTCGGGATCAGGATCGGATAGTGGGTCAGGCCGGTCTCGGCCCTGACCTGGGGGTCGTCGACGGGGATGTGCGACAGGCGAAAACCGCTCAGTCGGTCCGGGGCGTCCGGCCTCAGGACGTGGCCGAAGACGGCCGTCTGGACCGCCGGGTCCTGCAGCGTGCCATAGGCGAACAGCAGGACCTCAGCGGTCATGGGAACGGCGCGCCGGCGATCAGGCCGCCTGTTTCTTGCGGCTCGGCGCGACCATCAGCTTCTTGGTCTCGGCGATGGCCTTGGCCGGGTTCAGGCCCTTGGGGCAGACCTGGGCGCAGTTCATGATGGTGTGGCAGCGATACAGTTTGAACGGGTCTTCCAGGTCGTCCAGACGCTTGTCCGTGGCGTCGTCGCGGCTGTCGGAAATCCAGCGATAGGATTGCAGCAGGGCTGCCGGGCCGAGGTATTCTTCCTGGTTCCACCAGTAGCTGGGGCAGGAGGTCGAGCAGCAGGCGCACAGGATGCATTCGTACAGGCCGTCCAGCTTCTCGCGCTCGGCCGGGGTCTGCAGCCGTTCCTTCTCCGGGTCCGGCTCGTCCGACTGGAGGTAGGGCTGGATCGAGTCGTACTGGGCGTAGAACAGGCTCAGGTCCGTCACCAGGTCCTTGACCACCGGCTGGTGGGGCAGGGGGGCGATGGTGATGTTATGCGACGCGCACTCGTCCCAGCCCTTGGTGCAGGCCAGGGCGTTGCGCCCGTCGATGTTCATCGAGCAGGACCCGCAGATGCCTTCGCGGCACGAGCGCCGGAACGACAGGGTCGGATCGATGGTGTTCTTGATGTGGATCAGGGCGTCCAGCAACATCGGGCCGTGGTCGCCGGTCGGCACCTCATAGGTGTCCCAGCGCGGATCGGCGTCCGTTTCCGGATCGTAGCGATAGACCTTGTAGGTCTTGACGTCCTTGGAGCCGGGCGCGGCCTTGTGAACCTTGCCCGTCGTCGGCTTGGAGCCTCTGGGGAGAGTGAGCTGGACCATCTTAGTAAACCCGCGCCTTCGGTTCGATATACGCGATGTCGTCGGACATGGTGTAGTTGTGGACCGGACGATAATCGATCTGGACCTGTTCGCCCGGACGCTTCCACGCCAGGGTGTGTTTCATCCAGTTGGCGTCGTCGCGGTCAGGATAGTCTTCGCGGGCGTGGGCGCCGCGCGATTCCGTGCGGTTCAGACCGCTCTCGATGGTGACGACGGCCTGGGCGATCAGGTTGTCGTATTCCAGCGTCTCCATCAGGTCGGTGTTCCAGATCAGGCCGCGATCCGTGGTCTTGATGTCGGCGCCGGCGGCGTCGATGGCCCGCAGCTTGTCGGTGCCCTGTTGCAGGGTCTCGCCGGTGCGGAACACCGCCGCGTCGGCCTGCATGGCCTTCTGCATGGCCAGCCGCAGCTCGGATGTCGGGGTCGAGCCGTCGGCGAAGCGGAAGCGGTCCAGACGGGCCAGGTGGGCGTCGGTCTGGGTCTTGGAGGCCGACGGCACGGCGGACGCCTTGTCCACCACCTCGCCGCAACGCAGGCCGACGGCGCGGCCGAACACCACCAGGTCGGTCAGGGAGTTGGAGCCCAGGCGGTTGGCACCGTGCACCGAGACGCATGCGGCCTCGCCCACAGCCATCAGGCCGGGCACCACGCTGTCGGGGTTGCCGTCGCGCAGGGTCAGCACCTCGCCGTGATAGTTGGTCGGTATGCCGCCCATATTGTAGTGGACGGTCGGCAGGACCGGGATCGGCGCCTTGGTCACGTCCACGCCGGCGAAGATTTTGGCGCTTTCCGAAATGCCCGGCAGGCGCTGGTGCAGGATCTTGGGATCCAGGTGGTCCAGGTGCAGGAAGATGTGGTCCGTGTTCGGACCCACGCCGCGACCTTCACGGATTTCGATGGTCATGGAGCGCGAAACCATGTCGCGCGGCGCCAGGTCCTTCACGGTCGGCGCGTAGCGCTCCATGAAACGCTCGCCTTCCGAGTTGGTCAGATATCCGCCCTCGCCGCGCGCGCCCTCGGTGATCAGGCAGCCGGCGCCATAGATGCCGGTGGGGTGGAACTGGACGAACTCCATATCCTGCAGCGGCAGGCCGGCGCGCAGCACCATGGCGTTGCCGTCGCCGGTGCAGGTGTGGGCGCTGGTGGCGCTGAAATAGGCGCGGCCGTATCCGCCGGTGGCCAGAACCACCATCTTGGCGCGGAACTGGTGAAGCTGGCCGTTGTCGAGCTGAAGCGCGGTCACCCCGGTGCAGGTCCCGTCCTGCATGATCAGGTCGAGCGCGAAATATTCGACGAAGAACTTCACTTCCCGACGCACCGACTGGCCGTACAGGGTGTGCAGGATGGCGTGGCCGGTGCGGTCTGCGGCGGCGCAGGTGCGCTGCACCGGGCCTTCACCGAAGTTGCGCGTCATGCCGCCGAAGGCGCGCTGATAGATCTTGCCTTCTTCGGTGCGGCTGAAGGGGACGCCCCAGTGTTCCAGCTCGTAGACGGCCTTGGGCGCGTTACGGACCAGATATTCGATCGAGTCCTGATCGCCCAGCCAGTCCGACCCCTTGACGGTGTCGTACATGTGCCACTGCCAGCTGTCCTCGCCCATATTGCCCAGCGAGGCGGAGATGCCGCCCTGCGCCGCGACAGTGTGGGAGCGGGTCGGGAAGACCTTGGTCACGCAGGCGACCTTCAGCCCCTGCTGGGCGGCGCCGAGCGCGGCGCGAAGGCCCGAGCCCCCGGCGCCGACGACGACGACGTCGTATTCGTGATCGATCAGTTCGTAAGCGGCCATCAGCTAATCAGGCTCCGAAACCAGCGGGCAGCGGCGCCGAACCCAGCGCCAGCCGCACGATGAAGAAGACGCTGGCGGCGGCCAGCACGAGGAAGACGATGTTGAGCAGGCCCACCAGCGCGCCGCGCGTTCCTGCGCTGGGCACATAGTCTTCGAGGATCACCTTCCAGACCAGGCTGACATAGCCGAAGAAGACCACGACGGTGATGGCCAGCAGGCCCGCGTTCAGCGGATTGGCGAACCAGGCCAGCACGGCGTCATAGCCGGCGCCCGCCAGGGTGAAGCCGGTTGAGGCGACCCACAGGCCCAGCGGGATCAGGGCGACCAGCAGAACCCGCTCGATCAGCCATTCGCCGGCGCCGTGGCGCTCGGAGACCTTGACGTTATTCTTGAACTTGGCGGCGCCGCTCACAGCGAGACCCTCCCGACGGAGAACAGGACGACCCAGAACAGCACGGCCAGCGGGACCGGCCCCCACACCGCGATGTTCGACAGCAGGGTCGCGGACTTCACCGTCAGCCCGTTGCCGGTGTCGTTATAGGTGTGACGCGCGCCGTTCAGGATGAAGGAGAACAGCACCACCGTAAGGCCGAAGCCGATGAACAGACCGACCGGCGAACCTGCAACGGCCAGCGCCGTGTCATAGGCGTCCGGCCCGAAGGCCATGGCGCCCAGCCAGGCGACGAAGAACAGGACGCCGACGGTCGAGGCGATGATGGTGGCCCGGAACAGGATCGAGGCCGTCATGGTGACGTGCCAGCGCCAGATGCTCATGTGCGGCGAAAGCGGCGCGATGTGACCGTTCGGTTGGGTGACGAAGCGACCGGTCCGGTCTCTAGAGGTGCCACCCGGCGTCGGGCTGGGCTGGGTCATGCGAATGGTTCTCAAAAGCGAATGAATTCAATCGCCGTGTGCGGTTGCGAAGGCTTTTGTGACCCTGGGGGGCCGGTGTCAACGCACAGCGGCGAACATCTACGCATTGCCGCTCTTACGCAGGTTCCATCACGACGGATCACGTTTGCGTTCGAAGGCTGATCGGCGGCTAGCCGATGCAGGTCGGCATTTGGCACGGTAGGCCCCATGATCCTGTTCGCCCTGATCGCCGCCGTCGCCATGGAGCCCGCCATCCAGACCACGCGTCTGCTGGACGCGACGCCCGAGACCTACCAGGCGCCGGTCGTCCGTCCGTTCGAACCGCCCTCCAATTTTGGCCGTGAAGAGGCCCAGGGCGACGCCGCGACGGATCGACATCGCCGTCCCCTGACCGCCCCCGTCGAGGTGAACGCCTATGTCGGCGACTACGAGGTCAGCCCCACCGATGCAGAGATCGCCTATGACCAGGGCGTGGCCCAAGCCCAGATCGACGCGGACGCCCGCAGCGGTCCTCTGGACGGCCGCTGGCGCGTGACGAGTTCCGATGGAAAGCCCCTGCTGTCCCTGGCTCTGACCGACCTCGGCGGCGGGCGGATGATCGAAGGCGCCTGGCGTCGGCTGGACCTTCCGGCCGGAACCGACCAGGCTGGTCCAGCCGGCCCGGCCTCCAGGACCGGCGACATCGCCGTCATCCCCCTGTCCGGCGGCGAGCTGCACCTGCGACCCGACGCCAGGGGCTGGACCGGCGAACTGATCGAGAACGGTCGCGCCCGCCCTGTGACAGTGTCTCGCGCAGGCTGAGGCTCGCCAGAGCCGATCCGCCACCCTATATGTGGCGAATGACCCAGCTCCGTCCCGTCCTTCGCCTGCATCCCGCCCATCGCGACGACATCGGCGATCTGACGACCCGTCGTCCCGTGCCCGGTCCGGGCCTGGAACAGGTCGATCCCTTCCTGTTCCTGAACCACCACGGGCCCCAGACTTATGCGCCGGGCAACGCCGGCCTGCCGTTCGGCCCCCACCCGCACCGGGGGTTCGAGACCGTCACCTTCATCCTCGACGGCGAGCTGGCCCACAACGATTCCGGCGGCGGCGAGAGCATCATCAAGGCGGGCGGGATCCAGTGGATGACCGCCGGCTCGGGCCTGATCCACGCCGAACTGTCGCCCGCCGCCTTCAAGCGAGACGGCGGGCCGATGGAAATCCTGCAGCTGTGGGTGAACCTGCCGTCGCGGCTGAAGATGACCAAGCCCGACTATGTGGGGCTTCAAGCCGCCGACATCCCGACCTTCGTCACCGACGGCGTCACCATCGAGCCGGTCTCCGGCGAATGGTTGGGCGTCGCAGCCCCGATCAAGTCGCTGATCGACATCCATCTGGCCGTCGTCCGCCTGCCCGCCGGCGCCCGGTTCCAGGCCCCAGTCGCCCCTGGCCGCAACGTCTTCTTCTATGCGATCAAGGGCCAGGTCTCCGTCGCCGGAACCCCCGTGCCCGAATGGAATCTCGCCGCCCTGGGCGACGGCGACATGGTCGAGATCACGGCCCAGACCGACGCCGTCGTCCTCCTGGGCCATGCCCAGCCCATCGGCGAGCCGGTCTTCAGCCACGGCCCCTTCGTCATGAACACCCGCGAAGAGATCATCCAGGCCGTCCAGGACTATCAGGCCGGCAAGTTCGGCCCGCCGCCGCGGGTTTAGTTTCACCCTCACCTCGTCATCCTCGGGCTTGTCCCGAGGATCCATACGCCCGGTGCGCGCCGTGAAGGCGCGGTCGATGACAAGGCCCGATGTCCGATACCGGGCGTATGGATCCTGGGCACAAGGCCCAGGATGACGGCAGGAGGGGGCGGGTGATGCGTTCCCCGACAAAACCCTATAAGACGCCGGTTCCTTAGCGACCGCCGAGCCGAAGACACGCCCATGCCCAGCCTGAACGAGATCCGCGCCACCTACCTCGATTATTTCGCGGCGGACGGCCATGCCAAGGTCCACTCGGCGCCGCTGGTGCCGCAGAACGATCCGTCCCTGCTCTTCGTCAACGCCGGCATGGTGCCGTTCAAGGACTATTTCACCGGCGCGTCCAAGCCGCCCTATCCGCGCGCCACGTCGTCGCAGAAATGCGTCCGCGCCGGGGGCAAGCACAACGACCTGGACAATGTCGGCTACACCGCACGCCACCTGACCTTCTTCGAGATGCTGGGCAACTTCTCCTTCGGAGACTATTTCAAGGAACACGCCATCGAGAAGGCGTGGAACCTGGTCACCCAGGACTTCGGCCTGGACGCCAAACGCCTGCTGGTCACCGTCTATATCGACGACGAGGAGGCCGCCGCGATCTGGAAGAAGATCACCGGCTTTTCCGACGACAAGATCATCCGCATCGCCGGGTCGGACAATTTCTGGGCCATGGGCGACAGCGGCCCGTGCGGCCCCTGCACCGAAATTTTCTGGGACCACGGCGACAAGATCCCCGGCGGCCCTCCCGGCTCGCCGGACGAGGACGGTGATCGCTACGTCGAAATCTGGAACAACGTCTTCATGCAGTATGAGAAGGAGAACGATCAGATCGTTCGCAACCTTCCCAAGCCCAGCGTGGACACCGGCATGGGGCTGGAGCGGATGACCACCGTGCTTCAGGGCGTGCATTCGGTGTTCGAGACCGACCTGTTCAAGACCCTGATCGCCGCCTCGGAAGACGCCACCTCGACCAAGGCCGCCGGCGACCAGGCCGCCAGCCACCGGGTCATCGCCGACCACCTGCGTTCGTCCTCCTTCCTGATCGCCGACGGGGTCACGCCGTCGAACGAAGGCCGGGGCTATGTGCTGCGCCGGATCATGCGCCGCGCCATGCGCCACGCCCACCTGCTGGGCGCCGCCGACCCGCTGATGCACCGCCTGGTCCCGACCCTGGTGGCCCAGATGGGCGACGCCTATCCCGAACTGGCCCGCGCCCAGCCCTTCATCGAGGACACGCTGAAGCAGGAAGAGGTCCGCTTCCGCACCACCCTGGGCCGGGGCATGGCTCTGTTCGACACGGCGGTTCAGGGCTTCAAGCCCGGCGACATGCTGGACGGCCAGACCGCCTTCACCCTGTCCGACACCTATGGCTTCCCGCTGGACCTGACCCAGGACGAGGCGCGTCGTCGCGGCTTCTCGGTCAATGTGGACGGCTTCGAGTCTGCCATGGCCGAACAGCGCCAGCGTTCGCGCGAACACTGGAAGGGCTCGGGCCAGACCGCCAACACCAACGAATGGCTGGCGATCCGCGACCGCATGGGGCCGACGGTCTTCAACGGCTATGACACTATCGAGGGTTCGGGCGAGGTCCTGGCCATCATGAAAGCCGGCGCCCCCGTCGAGACGGCCGAGGCCGGCGACATCGTCGAGGTCCTGTTCGATACCACCCCCTTCTACGCCGAAAGCGGCGGCCAGGCCGGCGATCACGGAACCCTGGAATGGCCCGCAGGCGCCGCCGAGGTCATCGACGTGCGCAAACACGCCGGCGACCTGCATGTCCTGGTGGCCCAGGTCACGGCCGGCAAGCTGGAGATCGGAACACGCGCGGCCCAGCTGGTGGACGCCGAGAAACGCCGCACCACCCGCGCCAACCACTCCGCCGCCCACCTGCTGCACACGGCGCTGAAGAATGTGCTCGGCCCCGCAGTCGCCCAGAAGGGCCAGCTGGTCGATTCTGAGCGCGCCCGTTTCGACTTCAGCCACGGCGCCCCTCTGACCGAGGCCGAGCTTTCGGCCATCGAGACCGAGGTCAATGCGGTCATCCGTCAGAACGTCCCCACCGAGATGAAGCTGATGGCCCCGCAAGAGGCCATCGAGGCCGGCGCGATCGCCCTGTTTGGCGAGAAATACGGCGACGAGGTCCGCGTCCTGACCCTGGGCCGCGCCCTCACCGGCGACAACAACGCCCCCTATTCGGTCGAGCTGTGCGGCGGCACCCACGTCGCCCGCACCGGCGACATCGCCCTGTTCAAGATCGTCCAGGAAACCGGCGTCGCCGCCGGCGTGCGCCGCATTGAGGCCCTGACCGGCGAGGCCGCGCGCCAGTATCTGCTGGCCCAGGCCGGCGTCGCCCGCTCGCTGGCCCAGAGCTTCAAGGTCCAGACCGCCGACGTCCCCGCCCGCGTCGACAGCCTGACCGCCTCGGTCAAGGCGCTGGAGAAACAGGTCGCCGAGCTGAAGAAGCAACTGGCCCTGGGCGGCGGCTCGGGCGCGTCGTCCGCGCCGGAAGAGATTAGCGGGATCAAGCTGATGGCCCGCGTGCTGGACGGCGTGGACGGCAAGGGTCTGCGCGGCGTCGCCGAGGACTTCCGCAAACAGGTCGGAACCGGCGTCGTCGCCCTGATCGGCGTGACCGAGGGCAAGGCGGCCGTCACCGTCGCCGTCACCTCCGACCTCACCGACCGCGTCAACGCCGCCGACCTGGCCCGCGCCGCCGTCATCGCCATGGGCGGCCAGGGCGCCGGCGGCAAACCCGACTTCGCTCAGGGCGGCGCCCCGGATGGGTCGAAGGCCGAGGACGGCCTTGCGGCGGTGCGGAACGCGCTGGCGGGCTGATCGCCGTCTTTAAACCGCCCTTCTCCCAGTGGGAGAAGGTGGCCCGTAGGGCCGGATGAGGGTCGGCCGGTGGGCCAGTTCGCACCACCCGACCCTCACCCTTTCACGCAAGGACGATCGCTGTCGCTCTCGTGCGCTCAAGCCCTCTCCCACTGGGAGAGGGGGCTGGCCATCCTATTTCTTGATGAAATTTGCTTGCTATTCAGTGACTTACGTCGCGGCAGCGTCCGCCACCCTGACGCCCCTCCGATCGCGCGTATAATCGACAGTCGGAATGGGGGACGTCATGCAGAGCAAAAGTGCACCAACTGCACTCAGTTTTTATCCAGATCGAAATTGCACCTTCTTGCACTTTGCACTCGTTTTCGAGGTGCAGTGCAATTTCGACCTCGGCCTCACCCCATCGGATCGGACGTCAGATCGACCCCCGCCAGTTTCCACGTAAACGGCGTGCGGCGCTCCATGATCAGCACCAGGGCGTCGTCCGGCCGGTCGTCGCGCGTCAGGGTCACGGCGAAGGTGTTGATCCCGCGATAGGCCCAGGATTGATGGATCTTGTCCTTGGGCGCGGCGGGCGTGTCGTCGGCTGGGACCGGCCGTTCCGGCTCGGGCGTCTCGCCTGAACGCACCATGGCGGCGATGCCCTGGGGCGTGACGAAGTTGTCGACTGCGCCTTCGACCAGCGACGGGGCCAGCAGCATCCCCAGCGCCGCCAAACCGCGATCCCCCTTGGCCCGGCTGCGGATTTCCAGCGCCGCCCGCGCGTTCAGCTCGCTCTTCAGGCTGGCGCGAAAGGCTGGGAAATCCACCTGCCGCTCAAGGCCCGCGGCATCACCCGTCCGCGCCGCCCGAACCAGCGCCTGGGCGGCGATGAAGGGTGAGGCGAACAGGGCGACGACCACGCCGACGACGACGGCGATCAGGGCTCCGGTGACGATCTTGCGGTTCATTCAGTCTCCTTGAAAAGCCAACGCGGCGCCCGACCGCCCGGTTGCCTCACGGCGCTTGGGCTCAGGGGCGAGGCGTCACGGTCACGGCCGGCGCTGTCCCGTCCGGCAAGCCGATGTGGACCAGCTTCCATTCGAACGGTCCCCGCCGCTCGAATGTGAACAGTGTGCGCGACCCGCCCTGGTCCGTCACCGCCATCCGCGTGCGGTTGACGCTCCAATAGGCCGGGCTGGGCCAGGGCTTGCGCGCCTGGGCCGACGCGGGCGCCACGCCCGCCGTCGTCCGCTGGCTAGCGTACCGGCCCTCGCCGCGCAGCAGGGCCGTCAGGGCCGCCGGCGTCAGATAGGCGTCCACGTCCGGCTGGCGCAGGATGGGGTTCTGTTCGATCTGACGCCGGAATGCGCCGATGGGATCTTCCAGGAACGACGGCGCGGGCGCCATCGCCTCGGGCCGTCCCGCCAGCTGCGGCCGCAGCGACTGGCGCACGGCGTTGAAGTCGATCAGCCGCGCCAAACCCGCCACGTCGTTGGCTTCGGCCGCCGAGCGTATGGCGAAGAAGGCCACGGCGGGCGCGGCGAAGAAGGACAGCACCGCCGCCACGACGGCCGCCAACACCAGATTTCCGAACAGACGCTTCAAGACCGCTTCCTCATTATCGCCGATCATGCACGCCCCGGCCGATCACACAACGAAAAGCCCCGCCGGATCGCTCCGACGGGGCTGGATTGTTGTTTGTCCTATCGCCCTTCGGGCTACTTGAGGACCATCTCGCTTGTCCTACCGCGCTCCGCGCTGCTTGAGGACATTCCTCCCCAGCGAAGCGGGGGAGGGGGACCACGCGCAGCGTGGTGGAGGGGGCGGACGCCGCACGGACGCCCGCCGCCTAGCCTCAGCCCACGTCCGGCAGGGCGGTCTTCAGGTTCTCGGCGACCTTGTCGAGGAAGCCCTCGGTGGTCAGCCAGCCCTGTTGGTCGCCCACCAGCAGCGCCAGATCCTTGGTCATGTGGCCGCTCTCGACGGTATCCACGACCACCTTCTCCAGCGTGTCGGCGAAGGTCGCCAGGGCCGCATTGTCGTCCAGCTTGGCGCGGTGCTTGAAGCCGCGGGTCCAGGCGAAGATCGAGGCGATCGAGTTGGTCGAGGTGGCCTCGCCCTTCTGGTGCTGGCGATAGTGGCGGGTCACGGTGCCGTGGGCGGCTTCCGTTTCCAGCACCTTGCCGTCCGGCGTCATCAGAACCGAGGTCATCAGGCCCAGCGAACCGAAGCCCTGCGCCACCACGTCGGACTGCACGTCGCCGTCATAGTTCTTGCACGCCCAGACGAAGCCGCCCGACCATTTCATCGCCGCCGCGACCATGTCGTCGATCAGGCGGTGCTCGTAGGTCAGGCCGCGCGCCTTGAACTCGGCGGCGTAATGGGCGTCGAACACTTCCTGGAACAGGTCCTTGAAGCGGCCGTCGTACGCTTTCAGGATCGTATTCTTGGTCGACAGATAGACCGGATAGTTGCGCTGCAGGCCATAGGCGAAGCTGGCGTGGGCGAATTCGCGGATCGAGTCGTCCTGGTTGTACATGGCCATGGCCACGCCGGCGCCGGGGGCCTTGTAGACCTCGTGCTCGATCACGGCGCCGTCTTCGCCGACGAACTTGATCGTCAGGGTGCCGGGGCCGGGCATCAGGAAGTCGGTGGCCTTGTACTGGTCGCCGAAGGCGTGGCGGCCGACGACGATCGGCTGGGTCCAGCCCGGAACCAGGCGGGGCACGTTCGAGCAGATGATCGGCTCGCGGAAGACCACGCCGCCCAGGATGTTGCGGATGGTGCCGTTGGGCGACTTCCACATCTTCTTCAGGCCGAACTCGGCGACGCGCGCTTCGTCAGGCGTGATGGTGGCGCATTTGACGCCGACGCCGTGCTTCTGGATCGCGTGGGCGGCGTCGATCGTCACCTGGTCGTCGGTGGCGTCGCGGTGCTCCATGCCCAGGTCGTAGTAGTCCAGTTCGAGATCCAGGAACGGGAAGACCAGCTTGTCCTTGATCATCTGCCAGATGATGCGGGTCATTTCGTCGCCGTCGATGTCGACGATGGGGTTTTCGACCTTGATCTTGGCCATGCGTGCGGTCCGCCTGTGACTGTAGGGAAGGAATGTCGTGGCGGGGATATAGCGGGGCCGCGCGCCCACGCAAACCCCGCCGTCCGTTAACCCCGCCCGGAGAAAACCTCGACGCCACGCTGAACCCTTTGGCGGGTCTGGGCTTCTCCTTGGCCCAAGGGCGGCGACGGACGATGGAATGACGAAGGAGGAACGTGATCTGGTCGATCGGTGGATCGTCACCTTCTGCGAAGTCCCGCCCGTGATCGATGCGGAACTGATGCGCAGGCTGATCGCTGAACAGGAAGCGACACAGCAGGGAGCGCAGCCATGCCCGACAAGACGTTCAAGGCCGGCGACCGCGTAAAGTGGGACCACAGCCAGGGCACGACGACCGGCAAGGTCGTCAAGAAGGTCACCTCCGAAACGCACATCAAGGGCCACAAGGTCGCAGCTTCGCCTGACAATCCCGAGTATATCGTCGAGAGCGCCAAGACTGGTGCGCGCGCGGCGCACAAGCCGTCGGAGTTGAAAAAGGCATGAAGACCCTGTCTCGCGGCGTCGCGCTTTCCGCCCTGGCCCTGTCCGCCTTCGCCGTCGCCGGTTGCGGCGACAAGGACGCCGCCAAGGCGCCCGCTGCGCCCAAGGTCGCCATGCCTGCGACCGCCGCCTCTGCCGCCGCAGCGCCCGTGCTTCAGATCCGCAGCGAGACGAAGTCGTTCCGCGACTGGAGCGCGACCTGCGGCAACGACGGAACCTGCTGGGCCTTCGGCTTCGCGCCCGAGTTCGCCGCAGGCTGGGTGCGCATCACCCTGGCGACCGGCCCGGACGCCCAGCCCCAGATCCTGTTCGGCTATTGGCCCGACAGCGACGCCAAGGGTCCCGGCCAGATCGCGCTGACGATCGACGGTCGCGCCTTTGACTCCACGCTCAGCTCGGAGGGCGAGGCGGAAGCACCGATCGGAGAAATCCGCACCGACGCCCGCGCCGCGATCGACGCCATGGCTCAGGGCAAGGTCATGACCATTCGCGGCGGCGCCTCGACCCAGGACGTCTCCCTGCACGGGGCCGCCGCCGCCCTGTTGTGGATCGACGAGAAACAGGGCCGCCTGAACACCACCACGGCCCTGATCCGTCGGGGCGACCGTCCCGCCTCCTCCGTCCCGGTCGCCCCGCCCCTGCCGACGGTCACGCGCGCCCCGGCCGTGGATCAGGCGGGCTTCGGCGACGTGAACCAGACCGTCCCCGCCGCCCTTCGCACCCGCACCGAGGTCGGAACCTGCCTGAAGGAATCGGCCATGCCGGCGATCAGCGACATGGTCATGTCCGCCCGCCTGGACGCCCGCACCGAGTTGTGGGGCGTGCCGTGCGGTGCAGGGGCCTATAATGTCACCCACAACTGGTATCTGACGGGACCGGGCGGCCGCGACGCCCGTCCTGCGATCCTTGCCGGAACGGCCGGACCCGGCGCCGATCCGGTCATGGCCGACAACTCCACCGTCAACGGGGCCTATGATCCCAAGACCCGCACCCTGTCGGCCTTCGCCAAGGGACGCGGCATCGGCGACTGTGGATCGGCCCAGACATGGGCCTGGACCGGCGACCGCTTCGTCCTGACGGAGGAAAGCACGATGGGCCAATGCGCGGGCGTGCGATCCGACCTGTGGCCCGTCGCCTGGCGCACGCAGTGAACGACCCGGAGGTCCTGATCATCGGCGCGGGTCCGGCCGGTCTGACGGCGGCGACCTATCTCGGCCGCTTCCGCAGGCGGACCCTGGTGGTGGACGCGGGCGAACCGCGCGCCTGCTGGATCCCCGTCAGCCACAATATGCCGGGCTTTCCCGCCGGTATCGGCGGCTCGGACATCCTGAAGCGGATGCGCGAACAGGCCGAGGAATATGGGGCGGTCGTCATGCCCGGCCGGGTCGAGGCCCTGGCCCGCGACGGCGACGGCTTCGTCGCCCAGGTGGACGGCCGCGCCATCCACGCCCGCGCCGTGCTGCTGGCGACCGGCGTCGTCGATCATCACCCCGACCTGCCGGGCGTCGAGCGCGCCGTGCAACGGTCGCTGGTCCGCGTCTGCCCCATCTGCGACGGCTATGAAGCCACGGACAAGGCGGTCGCCGTCATCGGCCACAGCGACAAGGGCGCGCGCGAAGCCGCCTTCATGCGCACCTATTCCGACCGGGTGACGCTGATCCACATCGGCCCCGCCGACGCCCTCTCGCGCCGCGACGAGCTGGACAGGCTGGGCGTCGAACTGATCCTGGCGCCGCTGGAGGCGGTGGAGCTGGAACAGGACCGCGTGACCGCCCTGACCTGGGGCGGCCAGACCCGCGCCTTCGACCTGGTCTATTCGGCGCTGGGCACGTCGCCGAACGCCGAACTGGCCCAGGGGCTGGGCACCCGCCTGTCAGGCGACGGCCGGCTGGAGGTCGATCTGCACCAGGCGACCAGCGTGCCGGGTCTCTACGCCGCCGGCGACGTGGTGCGCGGCCTCAACCAGATCGCCGTGGCGACCGCAGAGGCCGCCGTCGCCGCCACCGACATCCACAACCGCCTGCGCAAGGCCGACGGCCTGACCGTCGCCGACTAGGCTTTTTCACCCACGATCCGCTCCAGCACCGCCAGCGGCAGGGAGCCGTTCGCCAGCACCTTGTCGTGGAAGGCGCGGAGGTCGAATCCGGGCGTGGCCTCGGCCTCCTTGCGCAGGCGGGCTATGACGGTGTGGCCGACCTTGTAGGAACAGGCCTGGCCGGGCCAGACGCAGTAGCGGTTGATCTCGCTGTTGGACGCGTCCAGCGGCTTGGCGCCCGAGGCCGCCATATATTCGACCGCCTGTTCGCGGCTCCAGCGCTCGGAATGCAGGCCGGTGTCCACCACCAGCCGCACGGCCCGGAACAGATAGGACATCAGGAAGCCGACCCGGCCCAGCGGATCGGCCGCATAGACGTCCAGATCGTTGGCCGCCACCGCCTCGGCGTACAGGGCCCAGCCTTCGTTATAGGCCGAGAAGCCGCCCGCGCGACGCCATTGCGGCAACTCGCCGGACTCGCGCTGAAGCGCCACCTGCAGGTGATGCCCCGGCGACGCCTCGTGATAGGTCAGGGTCGGCAGGGCGAAACGTGGCCAGTTCCCGCTGTCGCGCAGGTTGATGTAATAGGCGCCCGGTCGCGACCCATCCAGCGGCGGTCCCTGGTAATAGCCGCCCGGCGCGCCCGACTGGATCGAGACGGGCACGCGCCGGACCTCGACGTGGGACTTGGGCAGGCGGCCGAACACCTGCGGCAGTTTCGGCTCCAGATCGGCGACCAGCTGGTTCAGCCAGGCCAGCAGCTCGGCCTTGCCAGCATCCGTATTGGCGAACAGTTGGGCCGGCTCCTTGTTCAGGGCCTGGATGCGTTCGCCGACGGTCCCTTGCGTATAGCCCTGGGCCTTCAGGATGGCGTCGATCTCGGCGCTGATCTCGGCGACCTTTTCGCGGCCCAGGGCGTGAATCTCCTTGGCCGACAGCGTGGTGGTCGTATTGGCCTTCAGTCCGGCCGCATAGAAGGCCTCGCCGTCCGGCAGGCGCCAGACGCCGGCGTCATGGGTCGCGCGGGGGCGTAACGCCTCCAGCGCCGCGATCTGGGCGCTTAGTGCCGGTTTGATCTTCTGGTCCACGATGGCGGCGGCGCGGGCGTCATATCCGGTCAGGTTCAGCCCGCCGGCCTTGCGCGCCAGCGACTTCAGCATGGCCATGTCGGCGGCGGGCGTGTCGCGCAGGGTGCGGATCTGCGGCAACATGCGATCAATGATGAAGTCCGGCGGGATCACGCCCAGGCCTGCGTCTTCCTGGACCTTGGCCGTCTCGCCCTCCAGAACGCCCGAGAAGGCCTCAAGCCGCGAGAGGAAGGCGTCTGCCCCCGCCGCGTCTTCGATCCTGTGCTGGTTGTCCAGGAAGTCCGGCGTGCTGAAATAGGCGCCCGCCAGCTGGGTCACGATATAGGGCGACGGCCGGCCCGGCCCTGCCCCATAGTCGAAGCGCGCCGTCTGGGCCGCCGTTTCGGCGCCAAAGGCGGCGATGGCGTAGTTCAGCGATCCGGCCGGCGACAGGCCGGACTGATCGAAGCCGCTGAGCTGACCCCAGCGCGTCACGGCCTTCGCACGATCCTTGCGGATGGCGTCCGGTCCCGCCTCACTGAGTTTCGACGACAGCCCTGCCCGTGCGCCCCGGTCGAGGCCCAGGTTCGTCGCGCCCTCCGGGTTCTCCTCGATGTCCGCCTCGAACCAGCCGTCCAGCAGGCTGTTCAGCCGCCCATCCGCATCGGTCGCGGCGGCTTGGGCCTGAGCCAGAGAGGGCGCGACTGCGGCTGTGGCGGCGGCGGTCAGCAGAAGGCGGCGACGATCGATCATGCGGTGAACTCTCGGTGACGGGACCGCGCCGCGCCGATGCGGTCCCTGCTTGTCTTCGACGTCGGCCCGGCGCGGCCGGGATGTTCATCAGGCCTGTGTCGCGACCCAGCCGTCCACGATCCGCTCCAGCACCGACAGCGGCACGCCGCCGGCGGCCAGGGCCGTGTCGTGGAAGCCCTTGATGTCGAACTTCGGCCCCAGCGTCGTCTTGGCCTTTTCGCGCAGGCGGACCCATTCGTTGTGCCCGACCTTGTAGGCGCAGGCCTGGCCCGGCCAGCCGCAATAGCGTTCGACCTCGGACGTCGCTGCCCCCTCCTGATCGCCGTAGGCCTCCATCATGTAGCGGATGCCCTGTTCGCGGCTCCAGCCCTTGGAATGGATGCCGGTGTCGACCACCAGGCGGGCGGCGCGGAACATCAGCGACTGCAGATAGCCGATCTGACCCACCGGATCGTTCTCATAGGCGCCCATCTCGTCGGCCAGCTGTTCGGCGTAAAGGCCCCAGCCCTCGACATAGCTGGAGAAGCCCAACAGGTTCATCAGCAGGGGCGCGGACTCGCTCTCCTGTTGCAGGCTGATCTGCAGATGGTGGCCCGGCGCAGCCTCGTGATAGGTCAGGGTCGGCAGGGTCCAGGACGGCCATTCCGCCGTGTCCTTCAGATTGATCCAGTAGATGCCGGGCCGCGTCCCATCCAGGCTGGGCGAGTTGTAATAGCCCATGGGCGCGCCGGCCTCGATCTCGGGCGGGACGCGCTTGATCTCGACCTTGGCCTTGGGCAACCGACCGAAGGCGTTCGGCAGCCGCGCCTGCATGTCGGCCATCTGCGCGTTCAGCTTGTCGATCAGCTCGGCCTTGCCGGCGTCGGTATTGGCGTAGACGTATTTCGGATCGTCCCCCAGGGCCTTGATCCGTTCGGCGACCGAGCCCTGCGTCAACCCTTGCGCCTTCAGCAGCACATCGGCGCGCGCCGTCAGATCGGCCATCTGCTCGACGCCGGTGCGGTGAATCTCGTCCGCCGTCAGCCGGGTCGTGGTGATGTAGTGCAGGCTGTTGGCGTAATACTGCTCCCCCTGCGGCAGGCGACGCACCGAGGCCTCGTGCACGGCGTTCGGCTGGGCGGCCTTCAGCACGGCGTTCTGGGCGGCGAGAGCCGGATAGACCCGCTCCGCCACGAGCCGCTCGACCTGGGCGCCCCAGTCGCCGGTCAGCCCCTTGGCGCGCGCGCGATCGACGACCGACTGCACCAGGGGCGAGGTCGCCGCCGGGGTCGCCAGGAAGCCGTCCTGCTGGCGGATCGCCTTGGCCAGGATGAAGTCCGGCGGAATGACGCCGAGCGCATATTCCTCCTTCACCCGGTCCGTCTCGGCCTGCAGCACGTCGGCGAACGCGTTGACCCGCGCCACATAGGCGTCGGCGTCGGCGGCCGTCTCGATGGTGTGCTGATTGGCCAGGAAGTCCGGCGTGGATTGATAGGCGCCGCCCTGCTGGCTGACCCGGTACGGATTGGGCCATCCGCCCTGGCCATAGGGGATGTCAAAGGTGGCGATCACCCCGTCCAGATTCTGCGCCAGGCTGTCGTAGTAGTTGGCGTTGCGCGCATCCAGTTTGGTGCGGTCGATCCGGGCCAGTTCGGCGCGCTGGCGACGCGTGAAGGCGCGCTGGTCGTCTTCCTCTGCGCGTGTGGGCGCGGTCAGTTTGGACTTGGCGGCGGCGCGGTCGCCCTTGTCCAGGCCGAACATGGTGACGACCTCGGGGCTCTTGTCCAACGTCTGCTCGAACGTGGCGTCCATGAAGGTCTTGAGCTGGGCGGCGGCGTCGCCTTGGGGGGCGGCTTTACGGGCGAAGGCGGGACCGCCCACGGCGACCAGGCCGGCGCCCAGCGCGGCGGACTGAAGAAGACGACGACGATCGAACATGGAACGGCCCCTCGAAATTGGATGCGGCAATGGAGACCGCAGGCGCGGGCGCGGCAAGTGAAATTCCAGACAGGCCCCCGATCTCTGCATTGTGCGGCCAAAGAAAAAGGCCCGGCGGATCGCTCCGCCGGGCCTCATCAGTCTTGAATACGCAGTCGCTTAGTCGCGACGACGACGTCCGCGATCGCCACCGCGATCACCGCCGCCTTCGCGCTTGGGACGGCCGCCGGTGTCGTCCGACAGAGGCTCTTCGCCACGCTCGGCGCGTTCGGCGTTGATCTTGTCGGTCAGGTCTTCACCCGTGGTCTGATCGACGATCTTCATCGACAGCTTGGTCTTGCCGCGATCGTCGAAGCCCAGGAACTTGACCTTCACTTCTTGGCCTTCCGACAGGACGTCGGCCGGGTTGGCGACGCGTTCCAGAGCGATCTGGGACACGTGGACCAGGCCGTCCTTGGCGCCGAAGAAGTTCACGAAGGCGCCGAAATCGACGACCTTCACGACCTTGCCGGAGTAGATGGTTCCGACTTCCGGTTCCGAGGCGATGGACTGGATCCAGGCCTTGGCGGCGTCGATCTTCTCTTGGTCGTTGGCGGCGACCTTGATGGTGCCGTCATCGCCGATGTCGATCTTGGCGCCGGTCTTCTCGACGATCTCGCGGATGACCTTGCCGCCCGAACCGATCACTTCACGGATCTTGTCGACCGGGATCTTGACCGTTTCGATCTTCGGCGCGTGCTCGCCCAGTTCGGTGCGCGGCGCGTCCATGGCCTTGGACATCTCGTCCAGGATGTGGAGGCGACCGGCCGAGGCCTGCGTCAGAGCCTGCTTCATGATCTCCTTGGTGATGCCGGCGACCTTGATGTCCATCTGAAGGCTGGTGATGCCTTCCGAGGTGCCGGCGACCTTGAAGTCCATGTCGCCCAGGTGATCTTCGTCACCCAGGATGTCCGACAGGATGGCGAACTCGCCCGACGGCTCCAGGATCAGGCCCATGGCGATGCCCGAGACCGGACGGATCAGCGGAACGCCCGCGTCCATCAGGGCCAGCGAAGCGCCGCAGACCGTGGCCATGGAGGACGAGCCGTTCGACTCGGTGATCTCGGAGACCAGACGGATGGTGTAGGGGAAGTCTTCCTTCGACGGCAGCATCGGACGAACCGCGCGCCAGGCCAGCTTGCCGTGACCGATTTCGCGACGGCCGGGCGAACCCATGCGGCCCGCTTCACCCACCGAATAGGGGGGGAAGTTGTAGTGCAGCAGGAAGCTCTCTTTGTAGGTGCCCGACAGGCTGTCGATATACTGTTCGTCCTCGCCGGTGCCGAGCGTGGCGACGACCAGGGCCTGGGTTTCACCACGCGTGAACAGGGCCGAACCGTGGGTGCGCGGCAGGACGCCGACTTCCGACACGATGGCGCGGACCTTGTCGAGGGCGCGGCCGTCGACGCGGTGCGCGTTCTCGATGATGTCGCGACGCAGAACCTCGGCTTCGCATTCCTTGAAGGCGGCCGAGAACTTGGAGCCGTCGACGCCGTCGGGGTTCTCGTCGGTCTTCACCAGCTTGGCGGCGGCGGTCTTCTTGGCCGCGTCGACGCCCGAGCGGCGGTCGTACTTGCCGGGGTGGGTGTAGGCGGCCTTGATGTCCTCGCCGACCAGCGACTTGATCGAGGCGACCACGTCGGAATGATCTTCGGCCTGGAAGTCGAAGGGCTCCTTGGCGGCGTGTTCAGCCAGTTCGATGATGGCGTCGATCACCGGCTGCATGCCCGCATGCGCGAACATCAGGGCTTCCAGCATCTTCTCTTCCGACAGCTCCTTGGCTTCGGATTCGACCATCATCAGAGCGTCCTGGGTGCCGGCGACCACCAGGTCGAGGTCCGAGGTCGCGATCAGGTCGATGTGCGGGTTCAGCACCAGCTCGCCGTCGATCAGGCCGACGCGCGCGGCGCCGATGGGGCCCATGAAGGGCACGCCAGAGATGGTCAGGGCGGCCGAGGCGGCGACCAGGCCGACGATGTCCGGATCGTTCTCCATATCGTGCTGCAGCACGGTCACGACGACCTGGGTCTCGTTCTTGAAGCCCTTGACGAACAGCGGGCGGATCGGACGGTCGATCAGGCGGGAAACCAAGGTTTCCTTCTCGGTCGGACGGCCTTCACGCTTGAAATAGCCGCCCGGAATCTTGCCGGCGGCGAAGGTCTTTTCCTGGTAGTTGACCGTCAGGGGGAAGAAATCCAGGCCGGGCTTGGGCGAGCGGCCATAGACGACGGTGGCCAGAACCACGGTCTCGCCGTAGGTCGCCAGCACGGCGCCGTCGGCCTGGCGGGCGATGCGGCCCGTTTCCAGGGTCAGCGGGCGTCCGGCCCAGTCGATCGTCTTGCGTTTGATATCGAACATATTTCGTCTTTCGTATCCCGGGCGGCGTATTCCGCGCGGGGTCCCATCATGGGGCGGATGCGTCGGCGTTCAGTCCTTCGATCCAGAGGTCGCCGCGCCATCGCGATCGACCGGGAGAGGACCGGCATGGCCCTCGCAACTGCGCCGTAAGTCCTGCGGCGCACAGGTCGTGTCTAGTTGCACAACGA
This sequence comes from Brevundimonas sp. TWP1-3, assembly GCF_049896085.1. Classification (NCBI taxonomy): domain Bacteria; kingdom Pseudomonadati; phylum Pseudomonadota; class Alphaproteobacteria; order Caulobacterales; family Caulobacteraceae; genus Brevundimonas; species Brevundimonas sp. TWP1-3. The sequence goes on from NZ_JAFCTP010000001.1 coordinate 355,278, forward strand.
GGCGCGGACGTGACCGTCCGCGCCTCGTAAAGCATATTCTACACTGATCCGACGCCTTAGCGGCGCAGGCCCAGCTTGGCGATGAGCGCTTGGTAGCGATCGGCGTCGACCTTGGTGAGGTGGTCGAGCAGGCGGCGACGTTGCGACACCATTTTCAGAAGGCCACGACGCGAGTGGTTGTCCTTCTTGTGGGTCTTGAAGTGTTCGGTGAGGTTGGCGATGCGTTCCGACAGGATTGCGACCTGAACCTCGGCCGAGCCGGTGTCGCCAGCGGTGCGGGCGTTATCGGCGATGATCTCGTGCTTGCGTTCAGCAGTAACCGACATCGAAAGTCTCCCTTGATGGCCTACCGCGCTTTCGCGCTACTTGAGGCCGGGTTGGAGTCCCCTGATCAGGCGATCAGGAAAGATTGAAAACGCGGTCGGGTTCTAACCGGCCGGCCCGCAACTGACAGAGTGCGACGAGGGTCTGGCCCTGAAAGGCTGAAACCGTGCGCGAACCGCCGGTAAGGCGATCCTTGAGGGTTTCCACCTGACGGGGGAGCAGAACGATCGGGCGTCCCTGCCGAAGCAAGAAGGCGTCCTGTTCTGTCACGGCCAGCTCCGGGATGTCGTCCAGAGCGGTCGCAACGGCAAGCAAGCCTTCCGAGGCGGCGCCCCTATGCACCATTTCCTCCAGAGAATCCAGAGTGACGGCGTTTTGCGTGCTGAACGGCCCGACCAGTTCGCGCCGCAGAGCCGACACATGACCCTCGGCGCCCAGCACGACGGCCAGGTCGCGCGCCAGCGAGCGGACATAGACGCCCTTGCCGGTGCGGATCGTCAGTTCGACATGATCGGCGTCCGGCGCGTCGCTGACCTCGGCCGAATGGATGGTCACGCGGCGGGACTGAAGTTCGAACTCCACCCCGTCACGGGCCAGGTCATAGGCGCGGGCGCCGTCCACCTTGATGGCCGAGAAGCGGGGCGGGGTCTGGTCGATCTCGCCGACGAAGGCCGGCAGCGCCGCCTTCACCGCCTCGACCGTGGGTCGCACGTCGGAACGGCCGATGATCTCGCCCTCGCGGTCCACGCTGTCGGTCGAGACGCCCCAGTTGATGGTGAAGCGATAGACCTTCTGCGCCTCCATCATCATCGGCACGGTCTTGGTCGCCTCGCCCAGGGCGATGGGCAGGATGCCGCTGGCCAGCGGATCCAGCGTCCCGGCGTGACCGGCCTTTTGGGCGTTGAACAGGCGGCGAATGCGGCTGACCGCCTCGGTCGATCCCATCTCAAATGGCTTGTCCAGGCAGACCCAGCCGTCGACGATGTCGCCCTTCTTCTTGCGGGCCATTATGCTGAGCCTATCGCGCTTCGCGCTGCTTGAGGCCGCAAGGCTGGGCCAACCGCGCTTCGCGCTGCTTGAGGCCGCTCAATCAAGCGTCGTCCCCTTCGTCGTCGCGTGCCGCCAGGTCGGCCTGGATGCGCGGATCGGCGAACAGCTTGTCCATGTGGTTGGCGGCGCCGAAACTCTCGTCGTGGCGGAACTTCAGGTCGGGCGTGAACTTCATGTCCAGGCGACGGCCCAGCTGACCGCGGATGAACTTGGCGTGGACGTTCAGCGCCTTGATGATCTCGCTCTCATGGCCGTTGGTCGCAGCGGCCTCGACGCCGGCGCCCAGGGGTTCGACGAAACAGGTGGCGTGCTTCAGGTCCGGCGACAGGCGAACCTCGGTCACGGTGATGGACACGTCGGCCAGGGCCTCGTCGCGGATATCCTCCTCGCGCAGGATGTCGACCAGGGCGTGACGGATCAGCTCGCCGGCGCGCAGTTGGCGCTGGCTGGGCGCTTTTCCTGCCGGGCTGGCGCTGGAGGAACTGCGGGTAAACTGCTTGTGGGCCATCGGCCTCTCCTTCTTGTTCGCCCGCCGGGGCTCGGACCCGGCCGGATAAGCGAAAGTCGGGCGGTCTAGTCTCGCGACGGCCTCATGTCCAGTTTTCGCTCCTGTTCGGCCGCCCGCACCGACCGTATCACCTCGACCGAGGTGATCGACTGGACCGGACGGACAGGAACCCCGCCGGCGTTCAGCACGTCCGCCGTCCAGTGGTTGCACAGGTGCAGGATGGAGAAGGTCTCGCGGCTGGCGAAGAAGCGGGCGTCGTCGCCGGGGCGTGCTGCGGCGATGCGGGGCGCGCCGTCCGACAGGTCCAGCGACGCCTCCACGCGGGCGGCCAGGCGGTCGAACCGGGCGCGCGTCAGGGTCAGGGTAGCGCTGTCCTCGCCATAGGTCAGACGCGGATCGATGCTCCGCGGGTCCAGCATCAGGACCGAACGGTTGCGGGGATGCAGGAAGGCGCGGGCGCCGTCTGGCAGGCGATTCAAAATGGGGCTCTGATCGACATAGAATTTCGCATCGCCCCAACCGATCAGGATCCAGTCGCCGGGCGTCAGCCCCGCGACGGCGCGCGCCAGAGGGCCGCCGCGTCGCACCAGCGCCTCGCGCGGCACGGCCAGATCGGTATGAAACCCGTTGTCGAGCACCTGAACGACAATGGTGTCCGGCGCGCCGGTGGGCTTCGCATCGCCCGGTTTCGTCCAGGTCAGAAGCGCCGCGACCGCCCCGACCAAGGCGGCCAGCAACAGCCCTCGCATCATCGGCTCAGGTCCAGCACCGCGCACAGCCGATCGTCGGGCGTCAGGGCGCCGGGCGGCGGCCCTTGTCGGACCGGCATCATGACGAAGCCGTCGCGCCGCACCGCCAGCGCCAGCCAGCCGACGGGATGCCCCGCGCAAAGCCGGGTGTCTTCTTCCGCCGTCACACGTCGGATCTCGATCTGCGCCTGGGTCGGCACGGTCATGGCGTCGGCGAAGGTCGTGGAGACGCTGGCCTGCTGATCCGCCTGGACCAGGCGATGCGGCTCGGACTTCAGCGTCCCCTCCGTGCCGGTTGAAAGCTCGCCGCCCTCGATCTGGACCACCAACGTCGATCCGGCCGTGGCGTATCGGCCGGCCAGCACCGCGTCCCCGACCTCGACCCGGCTTGACGGGCGATGCGGCGCGGGGTCATCCGCCGGTTCGATCAGGCGATGCACCGCCGGCTCCATCACCAGCGCGCCCAGCATAAACAGGGCGAAGGCGCCGAAGCCGACCGCCACGATCCATTTCAGCGATGGCGGGGCGGTCGCGCTCATGCGGCCAGTCTAGAGGAACAGGGGTTGAGGAATGGTCACCTGCCCCCCAGGCCTTTTAGTTTCGGCCGGGACGACGCGTCGGGTCGGTCAGCTGGAACAGTCGCGCCGACAGGTTCGACGCCGGCTGCAACGCCGTCAGCTGGGTGCGGGTGCGCGCGCCTTGCGGATCGGTGATGGTCCATTCCTGCAGGCGCATCGGATTGCCGGCGAAGGCCAGGATCACCTGTCCGTCGTTCGGACGATTGGCGTCGCGCGCGGTGATGGCGAAGGCGCCGGACGCCATTCGCGTCACGCGCTCTATGCGGACGCCCTGGTCCAGCCGGACGTTGCGCGCCAGGAAGGTGGACAGGGGCGTGCGGCCCAGCGGCACCTGCTGGAAGGTGTTCAGGCGAGGGTCGTAGCGTTTGACGTTATAGCCGTCCGACACCACCAGAAGACCTGCGGGGTTGGTGTATTCGAAACGCATCTTGCCTGGACGTTGCAGATAGAACCGCCCCTGACGGCTCTGGCCGTTGGGTCCCGTCTCGGTGAACGTGCCTTGCGCCGATGTCAGGGCCTGCAGATAGCCCTGCGCCTGCTGAACCACGGCGCGGTCGTCGGCCGACAGGTTCGATTGGGCCTGGGCGGCGTCGAACACGCCCAGCGCGGCGAACCCGGTCAGAAGCCCTGCGCCCAGCAGCAGGCTGCGGCGCTGAAGGTCGGTCGGAGCGATGGCGAGCGTCTTGGAGGTCATGAAGTCCGTCTCCCGTTCGGGATGGTTGTCGATCCTGCCGTCTTGCCCGGTCGGCTTGGCGTCGGAATGACGCGAGCCTGACCATATTCCGGCGCTGCGATGAAGCCCTGTTCATCGAAATGCTGAAGCTTGGGAGAGATAGCGGGGTGGAGAACGGACATTGGGGAGGACGGTTGCATGTCGTCTCCTCCCCATCTCGATGGGGAGGGGGACCGCGCGCAGCGTGGTGGAGGGGCTCTTGAAGTCCCACGGGCGACTGTGATGCGGTGAAGAGCCCCTCCGTCACGGCGCGAAGGCGCGCCGCGCCACCTCCCCGCAAAGCAGGGAGGAGACGGGGTATTTTCACACCATTGGCGGCGGACCGGCCAGGACGTCGCGCTTGCCGGCGTGGTTGGCGGGGCTGACCACGCCTTCCTGCTCCATCCGCTCGATCAGGGAGGCGGCGCGGTTGTAGCCGATCTGGAGCCGGCGCTGGACATAGGAGGTCGAGGCCTTGCGGTCGCGGGTGACGACGGCGACCGCGCGGTCATAGAGGTCGTCGCCGGATCCGCCGCCGCCCTCATCCACAGCGCCGTCCCCGTCGCCGTCCGGTTCGTCGGTGATCAGGTCCAGATAGTCGGGCTCGGCCTGGGCCTTCAGGTGTTTGCAGACGTCCTCGACCTCCTTGTCGTCGACGAACGGGCCGTGCAGGCGGGTGATGCGACCGCCGCCGGCCATGTAGAGCATGTCGCCCTGGCCCAGCAGCTGTTCGCCGCCCTGTTCGCCCAAAATGGTGCGGCTGTCGATCTTGGACGTGACCTGGAAGGAAATCCGGGTCGGGAAGTTGGCCTTGATGGTGCCGGTGATGACGTCGACCGACGGGCGTTGGGTCGCCATGATCAGGTGAATGCCGGCGGCGCGGGCCATCTGTGCCAGGCGCTGGACGGCGCCTTCGACGTCCTTGCCGGCGACCAGCATCAGGTCGGCCATCTCGTCCATGACCACGACCAGGAAGGGCAGGGGCTCGGGACGGATCTTCTCGGACTCGTAAACCGGGCGGCCCTGGTCGTCGAAACCGGTCTGGACCGTGCGTTCGAAATGCTCGCCTTTCGCTTGAGCTTCGCGGGCGCGCTCGTTGTAGGAGGCGATGTTGCGCACGCCCAGCTTGGACATGCGGCGATAACGGTCCTCCATCTCGCGCACCGTCCATTTCAGGGCGACGACGGCCTTTTTCGGATCGGTGACGACCGGCGCCAGCAGGTGCGGGATGCCGTCATAGACCGACAGCTCCAGCATCTTGGGGTCGATCATGATGAAGCGGCATTCGGCCGGGCTGTGGCGATACAGGATCGACAGGATCATGGCGTTGACCCCCACCGACTTGCCCGAGCCGGTGGTGCCCGCGATCAGCAGGTGGGGCATGCGCGCCAGGTCGGCGACATAGGGTTCGCCGCCGATGGTTTCGCCCAGGGCCAAGGGCAGCAGGTGGCCCTTCTTGTCGTATTCGGCGCTGGACAGCAGGTCGCGCAGATAGACGGTCTCGCGCTTGGCGTTGGGCAGTTCGATGCCGATGGCGTTGCGGCCCTGAACCACGCTGATGCGGCAGGCGCGAGCCGACATCGACCGGGCGATGTCGTCGGCCAGGGCGACAACGCGGCCGTGTTTCACGCCCGGCGCGGGGACCAGTTCGTACAGGGTGACGACCGGGCCGGGGCGGATCTGGTCGATCACGCCACGCACCCCGAACTCCTGAAGCACGCCTTCCAGCATCTTGGCGTTCTGCTTCAGCGAATCCTCGTCGACCGCACCCACGCGCTGGGGGGGCTTGGTCAGTATGCCCAGCGGCGGCAGGTCGAAATCGCCCTCGGGCCGCACGAAGTCGAAGGCCTGCTGGTCCACGTCGTCCTTGCGAGCCTTGGGCGCCTTGACCGCGGCGACGCGGGGCTCGACCGGGCGGGCGGCCGACGGGCGCGGCGCGGGTTGAACCGCGTCGTCCTCCCAAGGCGGCAGGTCGTCATAGGCGGTCTGCGGCGCATCTGCGGGGGCGGCTTGCGAAGCCTCCTCGGGCGGGGGCGCAGCGCGGGGCGTGCGGGCCTTGGCCGGCGCCTTTTCGCGGGCAGGCTGGGCCGCAGCGCGGGGAGCGGCGGCCGGGCGCAGAGACTTGCCCCAATGCAGGGCGTCGATGAAGTCCATGGCGCGCAGACCGATGGCGAAACCGACCAGCCACAGCCCCGCGATCAGGAAGATGACGCCGGCGATGATCCGTCCGCCGGGAATATGCAGGGCGCCGATCCCGCGCGCCGCCAGACCCGTGACCGCATCGCCCCACAGACCGCCGAGACCGGCCGCCAGGGGCCAGGCGGCAGGCGCGGCCAGCGCCGCCAGGGCGCTGGAGAGCAGCAGCACCCCGCCGGTCGCGGCGAAGGCTTTCAACGGCGAGGGCTTGAGCCTTTGCTGGATCGCATCGCCCACGGCGCGGGCCAGGCCGAAGGCGACCAGCAACAGGGCGGCGGGCCAGGCGGCGAGGCCCAGCGACTGCATGAACAGATCGGCGAACAGGGCGCCGTTCGCCCCCAGCCAGTTGGTGGTCGGCAGGCTGGAGGCCGCATTCAGACTGGCATCCGCCGGATTCCACGACACCAGAGCGACCAGCAGCAGGGTCGCCAGGAGGGCCTGCAACACCCCCCTGAACCGCACCACAAAGGGCGCGTCCCACAGGATGCGGGCGCTGATCCAGGCCTGACGGCTGATGGCGAGGGCGGTGGACATGGGAGGGCGAACCCTGACGACGAAAGGATACTCACCCCCTTCTCGCATCCCCAGGGTTAAGGGGCTGTTTACCAGCTTGGCCTTGGGGCGGACAATCCGCCCACTGGACCTTTGGCCTCGACGGGGCGACAAGCCTGTCATGGCCGACACCGAACGCTACGACATCGTCATCGCCGGCGCGGGGCTGACCGGGGCGGCTTTCGCCCTGGCGGCGGCGCAGGGCGGGCTGAAGGTCGTCATGGTCGATCCGCAGCCGTTCAGCGCCCAGATGGCGCCGACGTTCGACGGGCGTTCGACGGCCGTGGCCTTTTCCACCTTCCGCATGCTGGACGCCCTGGGTCTGGGAGAGACCTTGCGTCCCCACGCCTGTCGGATGGACCATATTCTGGTGACGGACGGCAGGCGGCCCGGCGCGGCCAGCCGCAAGGCCTCGCCGGCCTTCCTCCGTTTCGACGCCGACGAGATCGGCGGGCGCACCGGGGGCGAGCCGCTGGGATATATGGTCGAGAACCGCCGCATCCGCGTCGCTTTAGCCGAGGCCGTCACGCGCGCGGGGATCGAGGTGCGTGCGCCGGCGACCGTCGCCAGGGTCGAGACCGATGCGGGCAAGGCGACAGTGATCCTGGCCGACGGATCGACGCTGATCACGCCGCTGGTCGTCGGCGCCGAGGGCCGGGGCTCGACCGTGCGCCGCGCCGCCGGGATCGAGACCGTCGGCTGGGGCTATGGTCAGAGCGGGGTCGTAGCCACGGTCCGGCTGGGCCGCGACCACGGCAATATCGCCCACGAATATTTCCTGCCCAGCGGCCCCTTCGCCATCCTGCCCCTGACGGATCAGCGCGCCAGCCTGGTCTGGACCGAGACGACGCGGCGGGGCGAGGCCCTGCGCGACGCGTCGGATGAGGCCTTCCACGCCCATCTGATGCGCCGGTTCGGAGAGTTTCTGGCCACGCCTGAGCAATCAAGCGCGACGGTCGAGGGGCCGCGTTTCGTCTATCCGCTGGCGCTCAGCCTGGCCGAGAAACTGGTCGCCCCGCGCATCGCCCTGATCGGAGACGCCGCGCACGGGGTTCACCCCGTTGCGGGTCAGGGGCTGAACATGGGGCTGAAGGACGCCGCCGCCCTGGCCCAGGTGCTGGCTGAGGCTGCGCGCCTGGGCGAAGACCTGGGCGCCGAGACGGTGCTGGAACGCTACGCCCGTTGGCGCCGGTTCGACAATGCGGCCCTGGCGGCAGGCTTCGACGCCTTCGTGCGGCTGTTTTCCAACGACATCGCGCCGGTGCGTCTGGCGCGGGACCTCGGAATGGCGGCGGTCAACCGGATCGGGCCGTTGCGCCGCGCCTTCATGCAGGAGGCCGGCGGCGCGACGGGCGACCTGCCCCGCCTGCTGCGTGGCGAGGCGGTCGTCTAGTTCAACTGCATCCGTACGCGTTCGAACGTCGTGAACCGCCGCGCCTCCTCGACCCCGTCCAGACCGTGGGCGCGCGACAAGGCCTGCAGCGAGCCGGCCAGCGCCCCCTGTTTCTCGCGCGCTGAGGCGACGTCGAGCCAGGGCCGGTGGTCTTCGGGGTCCAGAAGGGCGCGGCGCAGGGCGGAGCGTTCGGCGGCCTCATAGTCCCGGCCGCGAATGGCGCGGCTGAACAGCACGTTCTGCAGCCGGATCAGGGATTGGCGATCCGTCACCGGCGCCATCAGGATATCCAGCCGATCCGCGACATGCGGCATCAGCCCCGCACGCAGGGCGCGGCGGGTCAGTTCGCTGGGCAGGATCAGTCGCCCCTGGCTGAACGGGTCCAGAGCCACCGGCCCTTCCGGCGTCTCCACACGGATCATGAAATGGCCGGGGAAGTCCACGCCCGCCGCCGTGATCCCGGCCTCCCGTGCCGCATGCAGGTAGAAGACGGCCAGGGCGGCGGACAGGCCGCGCCGCCGCTCGGCCACCGCGATGATGTCGGTGTTTCCGGGATGATCGAAATGGATCAGGTCGCCGTTCAGCCGAAGGTCCGCGCACAGGGTCTCGGACAGGGCCTCGTCGGGGCCTTCGCCGCCGATCCGTTCCTTCAACCGCGCGCAGGCGTTGCGGGCGAGGGCGCGCACAGGCTCGGGATCGCGCAAGGGCTGGTCGTGGATGGCGCAGGCGATCGCAGCCTCCAGCAGGGGGAAGGCGTCGTCCTCGGCCTGACCGGCCGCGGTCAGGATGGCCTCGGCCTCCTCGCGCGTCATGCGATCCCTTCGTCAGCGCCTTTCGACGCCGCGAAGATGACGTGGAACGCGCCAGGGAGCCAGCGCCACCATATCAATTCTCAAATCAAGACGTTGCAGGCCCGGCCGATTGCGCCGGATGGCCTCGCCCGCTGCGATCAGCCGGTCGTGCTGGTCGGGTTTCAGGGCCAGCATCGCCGCCTCCATCGTCGCGCGGCGCTTGACCTCGACCACGGCCAGCACACGGCCGCGACAGACCAGCAAATCGATCTCGCCAGCCCGGCTCTTGAGCCGAAAGCCCAGCACCCGATAGCCGCGCAGCATCAGCCAAAGCGCCGCGATCCATTCGGCGGCGTGACCGGCCTTGAACGCCGCCCCGCCCTTCGCCTGACGCCACGCCGCCTTGGGGCGACGGACCGGCGCGGGCCGAGGCAAACGCGGGTTCACTTGCCCTTCAGCTCCAGCGCGCGGCGATAGAGGGTCTTGCGGTTCAGCCCCAGGGCCTTGGCGACCTCCGAGGCGGCGTCGCCGGTGGACAGGGTCTGCAGGGCGTCGATCAGGGCGGCGTCCGCGTCGGCTTCGGTCGCCTGAACCTCTTCGCCGGGGCCGACGACCACGACGATCTCGCCCTTGGGAGCGTCCAAGCGCGGATCGACCGACAACTCGTCCAGCGTCCCGCGCACGCACTCTTCATAGAGTTTGGTCAGCTCGCGGGCGACGGCGGCGGGGCGCGGCCCCAACACGGCGGCCATGTCGGTCAGGCTGTCCTTCAGGCGCGGCCCGCTTTCGAAGAAGACCAGGGTCTGGCGCTGGCCCTTCAGCGCCTCCAGCGCGGCGGTGCGACCCGCCGTCTTAGGCGGCAGGAAGCCGGCGAACAGCACCCGGTCGGCGGGCAGGCCGGCGATGCACAGGGCCGCCAGCAGGCTGGACGGGCCGGGGATCGGGTGGACAGGCAAACCTTCGGCGATCACCGCACGGGCGACGACGAAGCCGGGATCGCTGACCAGGGGCGTGCCCGCGTCCGAAACCAGGGCCACGACCTGGCCCTCGCGCAGGCGTTCGATGGCCTGTTCGGCGGCACGCCCGGACGCGTGGTCGTCGCAGCGTTCCAGCCTGGCTTTCAGCCCATAGGCCGCCAGCAGTTTGGCGGTGACGCGGGTGTCCTCGGCCAGCACCAGGTCGGCGGCGGCCAGCACGTCCAGCGCCCTCAGCGTAATGTCGCGCAGGTTCCCGATCGGGGTGGCGACCAGATACAGGCCCGATTCAACCCGCCGGGGCGGAGGGGCGGCGGGTGGAAAGGGCGAAAGTTCGCTCAACGCTCGACCACGGCCGCCGGCGGGCGCGGCGCCGAGGTCAGGCCCGACCCCTGAAAGGCGGGACCGGCGTCATAGGCGGCGAAGGTGGCGGCCGTGATGATCTCGCTGACCGAGGCGCCCAGGGACACGATCTGAACCGGCTTCTCCAGCCCGACCAGCAGCGGGCCGATCACGGTCGCGCCGCCCAGGGCCTGGACCAGTTTGGTCGAGATGGCGGCCGAATGGATGGCGGGCATGACCAGGATGTTGGCGGGTTTGGTCAGGCGGTTGAAGGCGTAGGCCGAGTGACCCTTGGGATCCAGGGCGACTTCGGGCGGCATTTCGCCCTCGTATTCGAAATCGACGCCCTTCTTGTCCAGGATGCGGATCGCCTCGCGCACCTTTTCGGCGCGGTCGCCGGGCGGGTTGCCGAAGGTGGAATAGGACAGGAAGGCCACGCGCGGATTGCGGCCCAGCCTGCGCACCGTCTCGGCCGCCTTGACGGCGATGTCGGCCAGTTCCTCGGCGTTGGGCAGTTCGTGGATGGTGGTATCGGCGACGAACAGGGTCCGGCCCTTGGCCAGAAGGATCGACAGGCCGATCAGGGTGTCCTCGACGTCCAGCACGCGCTGGACCTCCTTCAGCGCCATGTTGAAGTTGCGGGTCACGCCCGCGACCATGGCGTCGGCCCGGCCCTTGGCGACCAGGGTGGCGGCGAAATAGTTGCGGTCCTGGTTGATCATCCGCTGCACGTCGCGGCGCAGATAGCCCCGGCGCTGCAGCTTTTCGTACAGCCAGTCGGTGTCCTCGACATTGTGGTCCGAGACGCGGGCGTTGATGATCTCGATGCCCAGTTCGTCGAAGTTCAGACCCGCCTCGGCGGCGTTCTGACGGATCAGATCTTCGCGCCCGACCAGAAGCGGCGTGCCCAGGTCGGCCTGTTTGAAGCCCCAGGCGGCGCGGATGACGGCCGGCTCCTCGCCCTCGGCGAAGACGACGCGCTTGTTGGGCCCGCCGCGCACGGCCGAGCTGATCTTCTGCATCAGGGCGGCGGACGGATCGACGCGCGAACGCAGGGCGTTGCGATAGGCGTCCATGTCCTCGATCTGGACGCGGGCCACGCCGGTATCCATCGCCGCCTGGGCGATGAAGGGCGGGATGTACCAGATCAGGCGCGGATCGAACGGCGTCGGAATGATGTAGTCCGGACCGAACTTCAGCTTGCGCCCGCGATAGGCGGCGGCGACCTCGTCCGGCACGTCCTCGCGCGCAAGCGCCGCCAGGGCCTGGGCGCAGGCGATCTTCATCTCGTGGTTCACGCGGCGCGCCCGCACGTCCAGGGCGCCCCGGAACAGATAGGGGAAGGCCAGGACGTTGTTGACCTGGTTCACATAGTCCGAGCGGCCCGTGGCGATGATGGCGTCCGAACGCACCGACTGGACGTCCTCGGGCGTGATCTCTGGATCGGGGTTGGCCATGGCGAAGATGATCGGGTTCGGGGCCATCGACGCCACCATCTCCTTGGTGATCGCGCCCTTGGCCGACAGGCCCAGCACCACGTCGGCGCCGACCATGGCCTCGGCCAAAGTGCGCAGCGGGGTGTCGGTCGCGTGGGCGGCCTTCCACTGGTCCATGCCGTGTTCGCGGCCCTGATAGACGACGCCGTCGCGGTCGCAGATGACGGTGTTCTCGGCCTTGACGCCGGCGGCCTTCATCAGGGCGATGGACGACAGGCCCGCCGCGCCGGCGCCCGCCAGCACGACCTTGACCTCGTCCAGCTTCTTGCCCGCCACGTGGCAGGCGTTGATCAGGCCGGCGGTCGAGATGATGGCCGTGCCGTGCTGGTCGTCATGGAAGACGGGGATGTCCAGCAGGTCCTGAAGCTCGCTTTCGATGACGAAACATTCCGGGGACTTGATGTCCTCCAGATTGATGCCGCCCCAGGTGTCGCCGATGTTCTTGACGACGGTGATGAACTCGTCCGGATCGGTGGTCTTCACCTCGACGTCGAAGCTGTCGACGTCGGCGAACCGCTTGAACAGGACCGACTTGCCTTCCATCACCGGCTTGGAGGCCATGTGGCCCAGATTGCCCAGGCCCAGGATGGCGGTGCCGTTCGAGATCACGGCGACCAGATTGCCCTTCGAGGTGTAGTCGTAGGCCTTGTCCGCATCGGCGGCGATGGCCAGGACCGGCACGGCCACGCCCGGCGAATAGGCCAGCGACAGGTCGCGCTGCGTCGCCATCGGCTTGGTCGGCGCCATGGAAATCTTTCCCGGCGTGGGGATGCGGTGGAAATCCAGGGCCTCTTGGTCGGAGAAGGTCTGTTTTTCGGTTTGATCGGGCATGACTTTGGGCGTTTCCGGGCGCGTCGTTTCTGATTGGCTCGTCTGTTCCTAAAGCGGCGGACGGTAAGGGACAACCGCAGACGGGCTATCGCGCCTTATCCCACAGTTTCGGGACGCGAAGGCCGTCAAACCCGCAGCCGTCGCCGGCTCTGTGCGAAAAAGGTGACCCGACGGAACAGTCGCGTGCGGTTTTCCGCAAACGGCCTGTTTTTAGATCGACAGCAGGCCCGGGCGCTCGATTTCCACGGGCCCGGTCATCAGCACATGATCGGTCTGCGCATCCCAGTCGATGACCATCTCGCCGCCGTCCACGACCACGGTCGCCTTGCGGTCGGTCAGGCCGCGCCGGGCCGTCGCGACCAGGGCGGCGCAGGCGCCGGTGCCGCAGGCCTTCGTCAGGCCGGCCCCCCGCTCCCAGACCCGCAGGCGGATGTGGTCGCGGTCCAGCACATTGGCGAAACCGACATTGACCCCTTGCGGAAACAGGGGGTGATGCTCGATCAGCGAGCCGGATCCGGTGACGAAGCCGTCGTCCTGGCGGTCGGTGAAGAAGACCACGTGCGGATTGCCCATGGAGACGGCGCCGGGCGTGTGCAGGATCGGCGCGTCGATCGGCCCGACCTGAAGCTCGATCCCGCGCGTGTCCATCTCCTCGGCCAACGGTACCTGGGTCCAGTCCAGCCGGGGCTTTCCCATGTCCACGGTCACGCGGTGGTCGCCGGCGCGGCTCGCGGTGGTCGGGCCGCCCGCCGTATCGATGACGACGCGATCCCCGCCATTGGCCTGCATCAACAGCCAGCCGACGCAGCGCAGGGCGTTGCCGCAGGTCTCGACCATCGACCCATCGGCGTTCCACACCCGCATGAAGGCGTCGGCCGTCGCGGAGGGTTCGATGGCGATCAGCTGGTCGAACCCTTCGCCCGTTTCACGGTCGCCCAGCGCGCGAATCTGATCTTCGCGGGGAGCGAACGGCTGTTCCAGCGCATTGACGACGACGAAGTCATTGCCGGCGCCGTTCATCTTGACGAAAGGACGGGTCATGCAGGCCATATAGGCGCATCCCTGCGTCCCGGAAACCAGCGTGTCCCATACCGAAACCGACCCCAAGGACGACGGCCTGCGGCTGAAGGCGCGGTTGCGTTATCTCTATCACGGCAGCCAGCCGGCGGCGGTGAAGTTCCGACTGATGGTGATCGCGGTGGACTTCGCCATCATCGCCTTCTTCCTGGCCTCGCCGATCCTGAAGAATATGGGATGGGCCTTCTATGCGCTGGACTATCTGGTGGCGGCGACCCTGGCGGCCGACCTGGCGGCGCGGGCCTATGCCTATTCGGACATCAGGGACTGGCTGAAGCGGCCCATCGTCTGGCTGGACCTGTTCATCCTGGCGACGCTGCTGTTCCCCGCCTGGCTGTTCAACCTGGGCTTCCTGCGGATGCTGCGCCTTTGGACCCTGCTGAACTCGGACTTCTTCTGGCGCACCATCGGGGCCAAGTTCGACGACACCCGGGTCGAGGGCATCGTGCGCGCCCTGTCCAGCCTGGTCACCTTCGTCTTCGTCACGACGGGTTTCGTCTATGCGACCTTCCTGGGGCATGACGGGATCGCGGGCTATATCGACGCCATGTATTTCACCGTGGCGACCCTGACGACGACCGGGTTCGGCGACGTGACCCTGCCCGGATCGCTGGGCAAGCTGTTGTCCATCGCCATCATGCTGGTGGGCATCACCCTGTTCCTGCGTCTGGCCCAGGCCCTGATCAAGCCGCACAAGGTCCGCTATCCGTGCGAGCGTTGCGGCCTCCAGACGCACGACCCGGACGCCGTCCACTGCAAGGCCTGTGGAAACCTGCTCTGCATTCCCGACGAAGGCTGAGCCGAAAGGGTGGCCGGTGTGACAAAACGGTAAGGTCCCTCGACTTGCCGCGCGGGAAGGCGTCGCTAAGGTGCCGGCTTCGTTTTCCGGGGACTGTCCATGATCCGCTCTTCCGCCGTCGCGCTCGCGGCCCTTCTCGCCTCCACCAGCCTGACCTCGGTATCCATGGCCCAGACTCCTTCAGCTTCTCCCGCCCCCGCTTCCGGCGCTTTCGCGACCAGCGACGCGACCGACCCCTATCTGTGGCTGGAGGAGGTCGAGGGCGAGCGGGCGATGGAATGGGTCAAGGCCCACAACGACCGCACCTTCGCCGTGCTGCAGGGCGACGCCCGCTACGAGCCGTTGCACCAGCAGGCGCTTGAGATCGTCCAGGCCCAGGACCGCATCCCCTCGCCCGGCTTCACCCACGACGGCCATGTCGACAACTTCTGGCAGGACGCCCAGCACGTGCGCGGCGTCTGGCGCCGGACCACGCTGGACAGCTATCGCACCGCGACGCCGGAATGGCAGACCATCCTGGACATCGACGCCCTGGCGGCGGCAGAGGGCCAGAACTGGGTCTACAAGGGCGCGACCTGCCTGGCGCCCGAGGAACGCTATTGCCTGCTCAGCCTGTCGAACGGCGGCAAGGACGCGGTGACCCTGCGCGAGTTCGACAGCGTCGAGCGCAAGTTCGTCGAGGGCGGCATCGTCCTGCCGGAATCCAAGGGCGGCGCGTCGTGGATCGATCAGGACACCCTGTTGATCTCGCGCGACTTCGGTCCCGGCACCCTGACCGACTCAGGCTATCCGATGGTGGTCAAGCGCCTGAAGCGCGGTCAGGGCCTGGATCAGGCCGAGACCCTGTTCACGGGCAAGCCGACGGACGTCTCGGTGTCCGGCTATACGCTGCGCGACGCCGACGGGGTGGTGAAGGCGACCCTGATCAACCGTTCGGTGGACTTCTATTCGTCCGAGACCTGGCGGCTGACCGACGACGGCGCCCTGACCCAGCTTCAGCTGCCGGCCAAGTCCGACATCACCGGCCTGGTGGACGGGCGGCTGTTGGTGTCGCTGAAACAGGACTGGACCGCGCCGTCGGGCCAGGATTTCAAGACCGGCGACCTGATCGCCTGGCCGCTGGAGGCCTGGCTGGCCGACCAGGCGACCCCGGCCCAGCTGGTGCTGCGCCCGACCGAGCGTCAGGCGATCGAGGGCGTCAACGTCACGCGCAACCGTCTGGTCGTGGCCCTGTATGACAATGTGCGCGGCTCGGTGCGGGTCTATACGCCGGGTGACGGGGAGTGGGCGCACACGACCCTGGACCTGCCGCAGAACGTCTCGGTCGGCATCGGCTCGGCCTCCGAGAAGGACGACAAGGTCTTCGTCAGCGTCACCGGCTATCTGAACCCGTCCAGCCTGTGGCTGGCCGATGCGGCGACCGGCGCGGTCGATCAGGTCAAGTCCATGCCGGCCAAGTTCGACGCCGGCGGCATGACGGTGGACCAGCACGAGGCCCGCTCGGCCGACGGCACGATGATCCCCTATTTCGTGGTTCATAAGGCGGACATGCCGCTGGACGGCTCGAACCCCACATTGCTCTACGGCTACGGTGGGTTCGAAAGCTCGCTGCTGCCGGGCTATTCGGCGACGGTCGGCAAGCTGTGGCTTGAGCGCGGCGGGGTCTACGTCATCGCCAATACGCGCGGCGGCGGCGAGTTCGGCCCCCGCTGGCACGAGGCGGCCCTGCAGCAGAACCGCCAGCGCGCGCACGAGGACTTCCAGGCCGTGGCCCTGGACCTGATCGCCCGCGACATCACCAGCCAGCCCAAGCTGGGCATCATGGGCGGCTCGCAAGGCGGCCTGTTCATGGGGGCGATGCTGACCCAGCGGCCGGACCTGATCAACGCGGCCGTCATCCAGGTGCCGCTGTTCGACATGCTGCGCTTCCACAAGCTGCTGGCCGGCGCCTCGTGGATCGGCGAATACGGCAACCCGGACATCCCCGAGCAGCGCGCCTGGATCGAGCAATATTCGCCGTATCAGAACCTGCGCGCCGGCCAGCCCTATCCGGAAGTCTTCATCCACACCTCGACCAAGGACGACCGCGTCCATCCGGGCCATGCCCGCAAGGCGGCGGCGCGTCTTGAGGAGCTGGGCTATCCGGTGCTGTTCTACGAGAACGTCGATGGCGGCCATGCGGCCGGGGCGAACCTGCGCGAGACCGCGCGCCGCCTGGCGCTGGAATACACCTATCTGTCGCGCCGCCTGATGGACACGCCGGCGCAGGAATAGAACTCAATCCTCCCCCGTGAGCGCTTGCGAACGGGGGAGGGGGACCACGAAGTGGTGGAGGGGGCGACCCCATGCACCCTGTCTGGTTCCGCCCCCTCCACCGCCTGCGGCGGTCCCCCTCCCCCGCTATGCGGGGGAGGATCAGATTTGCGGAGTTCTAGCCATGCGCCACCTGATCCTGTCCGCCGCCATCCCGGCGCTTCTGTTGGGCGCGACGCCCGTGCTTTCTCAGACCGCAACAGTCCAGGCATCGACAGCCGAGCGGGCGCCCCCGCCGCACTTCCCCCGCGACCTGACCCCGGCAGGCGTCGCAGCCGCCGACGACCATCTGGCGCTGGAGCAGGTGGATGGGGCGCAGGCCATGGCCTTCGTCGCCGAGGAGAACCGCAAGTCCCTCGCCGTACTGACCGGCGACCCGCGCTACGAGACCTTCCGGGCCGAGGCCGAAGCCATACTGACCGCCACCGACCGCATCCCCACGCCCAGCTTCCTGGGCGACGGGGTCGGCAACTTCTGGCAGGACGCGACCAATCCCAAGGGCGTCTGGCGCCGCACGACGCTGGACAGCTACCGCACCGCGACGCCCCAGTGGGAGACGTTGCTGGACATCGACGCCCTGTCCAAGGCCGAGGGCAAGGACTGGGTGTTCAAGGGCGCCGACTGCCTGGCGCCGGACGAAACCCGCTGCCTGATCAACCTGTCCGACGGCGGCAAGGACGCCGTGGTCGTGCGCGAGTTCGACCTGACCACCAAGCGGTTCGTGGACAGCGGCTTCAGCCTGCCCGAAGGCAAACACCGCATCGAATGGCTGGACCGCGACACGCTTCTGGTCGCCACCGATTTCGGCGCGGGGACCATGACCGAGTCCGGCTACCCCTTCATCGTCAAGACGTTGAAGCGCGGCCAGGCACTGGCCCAGGCGGTCGAGGTCTATCGCGGCGAACAGGGCGACGGCGGCTACGGCGTCAGCCCCGCCGTCTATCGCGACCAGGACGGTAAGGTCACCGCAGTGATCATCACGCGTCCGTTGGACACCTTCCGGTCCGAGACGTGGCAGTTGGTGGATGGTCGGCCTGTGCGCCTCGAACTGCCCGCCCGTGTTTCCGTCCACGGGGTGCTGAACGGCAAGCTGGTCTTTACGGCCGAAGAAGCCTGGTCGCGACGTGGCAAAGATCGCAAGGCCGGCGACCTTTTGGCCGAGGTTTTGGATGTGCTGCATCCGGCGACGGCCACGGGAGACTTCGTCTTCACCAATGCGTCCGATGTGATCTTCCGGCCGGAGGCGCGTCAGGCCGTGGCTGACGTCCGCGTCCTCTCCGATCGCGTCGTGGTGTCCTACACCGACAATGTTCGCGGCCGTGCGGCAGTTTTCCATGATCGTGGCGAGTGGGGCTGGCCACGGACGGACATCGCCGTGCCCGATAACCTCGCTGTCGGCCTGGGCGACTCGTCCAAGTCGCGCGGCGAGGTCTTCGTCTCGACTCAGGGTTTCCTGGTTCCGCCGACCCTAAGCTTGGCCGATGCGGGCGCCGCGACCCTGACCACGCTGAAGTCGGCCCCGGCCAAGTTCGACGCATCGCGCGACGTGACCGAGCAATACGAGGCCACATCGACCGACGGGACGAAAATTCCCTATTTCATCACCCGGCCGCGCGACATGAAGCTGGACGGGTCGAACCCGACCATCATGCTGGGCTACGGTGGATTCCAGGTCAGCCTGAACCCGGCCTACAAGCCCGAGATGGGCAAGCTGTGGCTGGAGCGGGGCGGGGTCTTCGTCCAGGCCAACATCCGCGGCGGCGGCGAGTTCGGGCCGGACTGGCACCAGGCGGCGCTGGACGGAAACCGCCAGAAGGCCTTCGACGACTTCGCCGCCGTGGCGCGCGACCTAGAACAGCGCGGCGTCACCAGCCCGCGTCGCCTGGGCATCTACGGCCGCTCGAACGGCGGGGTTCTGACCAGCGTGTCGATCACCCAGCATCCCGAACTGTTCAATGCGGCGGTGATCGAGAGCCCGCTGGTGGACATGCTGCGCTATCACGAGCTGCCGGCCGGCGCCTCGTGGATCGGCGAATACGGCGACCCGCGCATCCCGGAAGAAGCCGCCTGGATCGCGAAATATTCCGCCTATCAGCAACTGCGGCCCGACGTGACCTATCCGCGCGTCTATCTGACCACCAACACGCGGGACGACCGCGTCCATCCCGGTCATGCGCGCAAGTTCGCCGCCCGCCTGGGCGACCAGGGCCACGACCATCTCTATTACGAGGACACGGCCGGCGGTCACTCCAACGACGCCGACCCGGTCGCCAACGCCCGCCGCTGGGCGCGTCACTATGTCTATCTGTCGCAACAACTGATGGATTGAGAGCTTTTTCCTTTGGGCTACCGCGCTTGGCGCTGCTTGAGACCGTCGTCGCTTGGGTTATCGCGCTCCGCGCGCGGCTTGAGCCCGTGGGTCACGCGATTATGAGGCGCGGCGGCGAGTCGCGGGGACTAAGAACGACGGCATGAACACCAAGGGCTGGATCATCGCGGGCACGGTCATGGCGGGCGCCCTGCTGTCCGTCGCCTCGGCGGCCCAGCCGGCTGCCGGCCGTCCGCCGCTCGCGCCGCGCCACGCCACAGCCGACGGCCCGCCGGTGGTGGTCGAACTGTTCACCGCCCAGGGCTGCGGCGGCTGTGTCGAGGCCAATGCGGCGGTCGAGAAGGCGGCGGCCCAGCCCGGCGTCATCGCCCTGACCTACGGCGTCGACTACTGGGACTATCTGGGCTGGACCGACACCTTCGCCCGCCCGGAGTTCGTTCAGCGCCAGCGCGCCTATCGCGCCGCCCTGCGCCAACGCGGCGTCTCGACGCCCCAGGTGGTGATCGACGGCCGTCGTCAGGTGTCCGGCGCCCGCAGCCTCGAACTTGAAACCGCAATCGACCAGGAAGCCGTGCGCCAGGTCTGGCCGCCCCAGATCGAATTCCGCGAGAGCGGAAACGGCGTCGGCGTCGGCTCCGGCCGCGCGCCCGTCGGCGGCGCCGAGGTGGTGGCCGTGACCTATACGCCCGGTCCCCAGGTGGTCGAGGTCCGCCAGGGCGAGAACCGCGGCCAGGCCGTGCGGCACATGAACGTCGTGCGCGGCGTGACCCGCCTGGGCGAATGGCGCGGCCGCCCCATGCTCTACACCCTGCCCCCGGCCCGTCCCGGCGAGGCGGTGGCGGTGCTGGTTCAGGGCAAGACCGACAAACGCATCCTGGGCGCCGCCGTCAGGGACTGAAGATCGCGCGCCGTCTTATGGAGACGCAGGGCACAGGGCGCTGAGGGGATTGGGTCCGGTCGCCGTCAGCAGGCCGAGGCGATAGGGCAGGTCGATATAGGCCGTGTCGGTCGCATGCGGCTCCAGGCCCTGATAGAGGAACTGAAGGGGCTGGCAGGGATCGATCGTCAGGGTCTGGTCATAACCGCTGCGGACCAGCTCGCCATGCGATACGCCCTGAGACCAGGCCTCGCCGTCGAAGACGACATTGTCTGACCCGGCGAACGAACGTGATGGACTGCCCGCCAGCAGACGCCAGTCGCCATCCAGCCGATCGCTGGTCCAGGCGCTGAAGTAGCGTCCCTGGGGTCCGATAGCCTCGACCAGGGTCAGGTAGGTGTTCGTGCCGGCCAGTCGGTAGTGCATGCTGGCTTCGAAGATGTCGTCTCGCGGCCCTGTCATGACGCGGCGTGTGTCGGCAAACCCGACCGGAAACTGCTGGATCGAGGTCCGTGAGCGGAACAGGTTGCCGTGGTCGTCCGTGTTGAACAGATAGCAGGACGCCTCGTCGCAGATGATCCAGAAGTCGAGCCAGGCCTCCTTGCCCGTGGCGGCCTTGATAATGTCCGGGGCCTGGTCGAAGAAGGGTTTCGGCGCGCTCCAGGATGACGGATCACCGATCGTCGCGGTCGTGGAATAGACGGGCGGACCGCTCTGATAGACCATGTACCAGAGCTTCTGCGGCGCGAAGTAGAACACCTGCGGGGCGGCTCTGTAACCGGGCCCGATCCCCGACTGTTTCAGATCGACGATGGTGGCAGTCGACGCCTGCGACCAGTCGGTGAAATGGGTATAGGCCATGTGCCAGCCCTCGGCCCCGACCGAGGTCATGAAGACATGATACTCGCCGTCCACATGGACGATCGAGGGGTCCTTGAGCGCTGAATACCCGTTTCCGTCACCGGCTCTCGGTGCGATGATCTGGGCGGAGGAGCGCCAGTGGAATTTGGAAGGCGACGTCCCGTCTTCGACCGACTGCGCTGTCGTGGGGTCGGGTTTGACGACGACCAAGGCCAGCGCCGCTGCGAGCGCCCAGGTCCATCGACGTCTTTTCGGCAGCGCGATCATCGCCATGCGTCCTGTGAAAAGCACCAGATGACACCCGGCGTATCGACGGAATGCGTTTGCGTAAAGCCGCCGCGCTAGGCTCCGGCCTTCTTCGCGAAACCCCAGGCGGCGTCGCTGAGCGGGCCGACCTGGGCGGCCATGGTCTTGGCGTGGGCGCTGGCGGCGGTGCCGTCGCGGACGCGACCGGCGATGCCTTGGCAGATGGCCGCCAGGCGGAACAGGTTGTAGGCGTAGAGCCAGTCCAGATTGGCGGGCCGCATGCCCGTCGCGGCGGCGTAGCGTTCGACCGTCTCCTCGACGGACGGGATGCCCAAGGCCTCCAGATCGGCGCCGGCGAGGCCATTGCGCAGGGAAGCCGGAATGGCCCAGGCGATCAGCAGATAGGAGAAGTCGGCCATCGGATCGCCCAGGGTCGACAGCTCCCAGTCCAGCACGGCGCGCACTTCCGCCCGGTCCGGCGCCAGGATCATGTTGTCGAGGCGGAAGTCGCCGTGGACGATTCGGCTCGGCCCCTCGGGCGGCAGGCTGTCGGGCAGGAAGGCGATCAGCCGATCCATGGCGGCGATGGGTTCGGTCTCCGAGGCGCGATACTGCTTGGTCCAGCGGCCGACCTGGCGCGCGAAATAGTTGCCGGCCTTGCCGTAGTCGCCCAGGCCGATGGCGGCGGGATCAAAGGCGTGCAGACGGGCCAGCGTATCCGTCTGGGCCTCATAGACGGCGCGGCGTTCGGCAGGCGTCAGTCCGGGCAGTTTCAGGTCCCAGAAGATCCGCCCCTCGACCTTGTCCATCACATAGAAGATCGAGCCGATGACAGCCTCGTCCAGGCACAGGGCGTGGGGTTTGGCCACCGGGAAACCTTGGGCGGCTAAGGCGGAGATGACCTGAAACTCGCGGTCCACGGCATGGGCGCTGGGTAAGAGGACGCCGGGCGGCTTGCGGCGCAGCACATAACTCTTGGCGGGCGTCGTCAGCTCATATGTGGGGTTCGACTGGCCCCCCTTGAACTGGCGCACCGCCAGCGGGCCGGCGTAGCCCGCGACATGCGCTGTCATCCAGGCGTCGAGCGCCGTCTCGTCCAGCCGATAGCGGGGATCGACCTCGCGCGTGCCGGAAAAGGCGCTTTGTGCGTCGAGGGAAGAGGCGTCGGTCATGGGCGGCCCAGTCGGTTCTTGTAGCGTTTTCCTGGCGCCGCCCGCGTCTTAGGCCCGGTCCGGCGCGGCGATGATGGCGGCCTTCACCGCGCGGCGCCAGCCGGAAAGCAGACGCTCGCGTTCCGCGGTCGTCATGCGCGGCTTCCAGCAGGCCGGAGCCTCGGCGGGCCGGGCCTCCAGATCGGGCAGCAGGCCGACGCCCAGGGCCGCCAGACGCGCGGCGCCCAGGGCGGTCATCTCCTGGAAGGCCGGGCGTTCGACCTCGACCTCGCAGATGTCGGCGATGAACTGCATGGCGAAACTGTTGGCGGTGACGCCGCCGTCCACCTTCAGCGTCTTCAGCGGCGGGGCGCCGTCCTGGGCCAGGGCGTCCAGCAGATCGCGCGTCTGATAGGCCAGGGCCTCCAGCGCCGCGCGAACGAAATGAGCCGGGCCGGAATCGCGCGTCAGCCCGACGACGGTCCCGCGCGCCTCAGGCTCCCACCACGGCGCGCCCAGGCCGGTGAAGCCGGGCACCATATAGACCCCGCCGTTGTCGGGCAGCTCCTGCGCCATGGCCTCGGACTGGCGCGATTCCGAGATCAGGCCGACCCCGTCCCTCAGCCACTGGATCACCGACCCGGCCGAGAAGATCGACCCCTCCAGCGCATAGGCTGTCTCGCCGTCGGCCCGGTATCCCAGCGTGCCCAGCAGCCGCCGCGTCGAGGTCACCGGCTCGGCGCCGACATTGGCGACCAGAAAGGCGCCGGTGCCATAGGTGATCTTGGCGTCGCCGGCCTTCAGCGCGCCGTGTCCGACCAGGGCCGCCTGCTGATCGCCTGCGGAACCGGCGATAGGCAGGGCGCGGCCGAACAGCGCCGGGTCGCATTCGCCGATCACGCCCGCGCACGGCACGATCTCGGGCAAGGCCTCGCGCGGCACATTGAACAAGGCGCACAGATCGTCGCGCCATTCGACCGTCTTCAAGTCCATCAGGGCGGTGCGCGACGCATTGGTGGCGTCGGTAGCGTGAACCCGGCCGCCGGTCAGTTTCCAGATCAGCCAGGCGTCGATCGTGCCCAGCTTGACCTCGCCCTTGGCCGCCCGCTCGCGTGATCCCGGCACGGCGTCCAGCAGCCAGGCGAACTTGGTCGCCGAAAAATAGGGGTCCAGAATCAGGCCTGTCGCCGCCTGGACCATGGGCTCATGACCCTCGGCGGTCAGGCGGGCGGTGACGTCGGCGGTGCGCCGGTCCTGCCAGACGATGGCGCGATGCAGGGGCTCGCCGGTCGATGTATCCCAGATCACCGCCGTTTCGCGCTGGTTGGTGATGCCGATGGCGGCGAAGCGCGCCACGCCCCCCGCCTTGCGCACGACCTCGCGGCAGGTCTGGAGGGTGGCGGACCATATCTCGGCAGCGTCGTGCTCGACCCAGCCGGACTTGGGGAAATGCTGGGCCAGTTCGATCTGGCTGACGGCGACGGGGCGCAAATCCTGGTCCCGGATTTCAAAAGCGATGGCCCGCGTCGAGGTCGTGCCCTGGTCGATGGCGAGGATCAGGCTCATGCGTTTCTCTCCCTGCACCGTCTTGGGCGGCGCCTGCGGTTCGCGCTAAGGGGAGCATATGACGACGCACCTGCCCAGCTATGAAGGCGTCCTCGACGCCGCCCGTCAGATCGACGGCGTCGCCGTCCGCACGCCGCTGCTCGAAAGCCCTGCCCTGAACGCCGTCGTCGGCGGTCGGGTTCTGATGAAGGCTGAAAACCTCCAACGGGCCGGGGCCTTCAAGTTTCGCGGGGCTTACAACCGCATCAGCCGGCTGACGGATGAGGAGAAGACGCGCGGCGTCGTCGCCTTCTCGTCTGGCAACCATGCCCAGGGCGTGGCCGCCGCCGCCACCATGGTCCGCACGCCGGCGATCATCGTCATGCCGTCGGACTCGCCTCAGGTGAAGGTCGAGGGGGTGATCGGCTTCGGCGGCGAGGTGCGGCTGTACGACCGCTGGACCGAAAGCCGCGAGGACATCGGTGCCGCCATCGCCGCCGATCGCGGCTCGATCCTGGTTCCGCCGTTCGACGATGCCTTCATCATCGAGGGGCAGGGAACGGCCGCGCTGGAAATGCTAGATCAGGCCGATACGCTGTTCGACCAGCTCTTGTGCGGCGCCTCGGGCGGTGGCTTGATGGCCGGGGTCAATCTGGTCATGGCTGAACGCAGCCCTTCCACACGGGTGTTCGTGGTCGAGCCCGAGGCCTTCGACGACACGGCGCGGTCGCTGGCGGCGGGCGAGCGTGTCGGGCATTCGCAGGGGGCGCCGTCGATCTGCGACGCGCTGATGTCGCCCATGCCGGGCGTTCTGACCTGGCCGATCAACCGGCGACTGGCGGGCGCGATAACCGTGTCCGACGCGGAAGTGGCCGAGGCTGTGCGGTTCGCCTTTCGCCATCTGAAGCTGGTCATCGAGCCTGGAGGCGCGGTTTCTCTGGCCGCTCTGTTAGCCGGAAAGATCGGAACGGAAGGGCTGACGACGGCGATCATCCTGTCGGGCGGCAATGTCGATCCGACCCTGTACGCCGAGATCATCGAAGGGCGCTTCGGCGGTTGAGGGCTTTCCTTCGTCGTGCCGGTCGGCCAACCTCGCCTCAAAGCAATAAAGGGTGGACGCCATGACCAGGGCCAGCGAACTTCAGGGACTGATCGGCCAGGAGGTCGGGGTGTCGAAATGGTTCGACGTCACCCAGGCCCGGATCGACGCCTTCGCCGATTGCACTGAGGATCACCAGTTCATCCATGTCGATCCCGAGGCCGCCAAGGCCACGCCGTTCGGCGGAACCATTGCGCATGGGTTCCTGACTTTGAGCCTGGCATCCGCCATGAGCTACGATGCGGTTGCGCCGCTGGACGGGGTCGTGATGGGCGTCAACTACGGATTCGACAAGCTGAGGTTTCTGGCCCCTGTCCTGGCAGGATCACGCATCCGAGGCCGGTTCAAACTGCTGTCCGCCGAAGACAAGGGGGGCGGTCGCTGGCTGTTGAAGCACGAACTAAACGTGGAGATCGAAGGTGGTGACAAGCCGGCTTTGATCGCCGAATGGCTCGGGATGCAAATCCTGCAGGCTTAAGGCGGTGCGCGTGGCTTGGCATTGCTCGGACAAGTGATCGCCCGCACCTTCGCCGATTGTGACGCGTGAACGGCCGAATGTTAACAATTTGTAGCTGAAGCGCCAAATTTACCTGTATCATCAACGCCACGGTATGAGATGTTGAAGCGCCTTCGGTCACGTTTCCGCCTCGACCTTCTAAGGCAAGGCTGGTAAGACCCGCGCAGGCGGTAGACCCGCCCCCTACTTAACAGAGGCGGAGGGATACCCCCCTATGCGTATGAAGACTTTCGTGCTGGCGTCCAGCGCAGCGGCCGCTCTGGCCCTGTCGGCTGGTGCTGCGTCGGCAGAACCCAACGGCTGGTACGGCGCCATCGACGCCGGCTACCACATGATCGACGACATCAACGCCGAGTCGTCCACGACCGGCGCGTCGTGGAACTATGAAGTGAACGACGGCTGGGCGGCGTTCGCCCGTCTCGGCTATCGCTTCAACCCCAACTGGCGTGTTGAACTCGAAGGCGGCTATCGCTCGGGCGATATCGGCAAGGTCCGTGCCGTTTCCGGCACGCAAGGCCTCTGCAACCTGACCCCGGCGACGGGTGGCTGCTTCTCGCCCGAAGGCGACATCGAGTCCGCCACCCTGATGGCCAACGTCATCTATGACTTCGGCTTCGAATACTGGGGCGTTCGTCCCTTCGTCGGCCTGGGCGCTGGTGTGAACCGCGTCGATACGAACACGGTCGGCGCTCTGCGTGCCAACCGTCTCGCCACCTTCGCCGCTGACGACAGCTCGACCAAATTCGCCGCTCAGGCGATCGCCGGTCTGGCTTGGGCCATCAGCGACCGCGCCAACATCGACCTGACCTACCGCTATCTGACGGGCGACGCTTCGTTCGCCTCGACGACGGTCGGCACGGGCGCCGGCGCCACGCAGTTCGGCGAATGGGACGGCGACTACGATCAGTCGCACACCGTGACCTTGGGTCTGCGCTACAGCTTCGGTGCGGAAGAAATGGCTCCCCCGCCCCCGCCCCCGCCGCCCCCGCCCCCGCCGCCTCCTCCGCCCCCGCCGCCCCCGGCGCCGGTCGCTCAGACCCCGACGCCTCGCCAGTTCGTCGTCTACTTCGACTGGGATCGCTCGGACCTGACCGCGGAAGCCCGCTCGGTCGTGACGCAAGCCGCCAACTACGCCAAGTCGGGTCGTCCGACGCGCGTCGTGATCGTCGGCTACACCGATACCTCGGGTTCGGCCGCCTATAACCTGGGTCTGTCCAACCGCCGTTCGCGCACCGTCGCGGACTCGCTGGTTGCTGCAGGCGTCAACGGCGGCGTCATCGCCCTCGACGGCAAGGGCGAAACCAACCTGGCCAAGCCGACCGCCGACGGTGTGCGTGAACCGCTCAACCGCCGCGCAACCATCGACATCAACTTCTAAGACCTCTGAGGGGTCGGCCCGGACTTATCTCCGGGTCGATCTTCGGACTTTGAAGTCGTCGAAAGACAGAACGCCGCCTCCAAAAGGAGGCGGCGTTTTTTCTGTGCCGTAGAAGTCTTCAGGATTACGGGAGCGGGGTCAGTCTGCAGATGCGTGCGAGACGGTTGCTTGTGGCATTATGATCGGTTTGGAGGCGCTCAAAAGCGCCTGGCCAGCGCCGATGACGAAGGTCGCCGTCAGGACGGCGCTGATCACCGCGATGGCGGTCAGCTTCAGGCCGTGCCCGAACTCCCGATCCTCAGGCGTCACTGCGTCGTTCCCATGATCCGATGACGTCGAGAACCATGGCGTGCGATTGCGCGCAAATCACGAAGCCTGTGATTGAACAAAGAAAGGGCGGCGCCTCGTGGCGCCGCCCTCTGTCTAGTCTTCAAATGCCGCTGTCGATCAGCCGGTGAACGGACGGATCAGGATTTCGACTCGACGGTTCTGAGCCTTGCCTTCCGCCGTAGCGTTCGAAGCCACCGGATTGCGTGCGCTCTCTCCCGCAACATAGAGGCGCTGGGCGATCACGCCGCGACGCACCAGTTCGGAGGCGACGCTGCTGGCGCGGCGTTCGGACAGGGGCTGGTTGATCGCATCGCCGCCCGAAGAATCGGTGTGGCCGATCACATCGACGGTCGATTGGTCGTACTGCTGCAGCACGCGCGCCACGTCGTCGAGGACGGGCAGGAAGCGCGGGTCGATCGAGTACTGGTTGGTGGCGAAGGTCACGTCCGACGGCATAC
This sequence comes from Brevundimonas sp. TWP1-3, assembly GCF_049896085.1. NCBI lineage: Bacteria > Pseudomonadati > Pseudomonadota > Alphaproteobacteria > Caulobacterales > Caulobacteraceae > Brevundimonas > Brevundimonas sp. TWP1-3. The sequence continues at coordinate 382,754 of NZ_JAFCTP010000001.1, forward strand.
GCAGAACCAGGACGTCGCCCTGACGCGCCACGCCGACGCCGGAGCCGGACAGTTCAGCCTCCATGGCGCGTTGCTGGCGGTCCATATACTGGCCCACGGCTGCGCCGCCCAAGGCGCCGACGCCTGCGCCGATCAGGGCGTTCTTGCGGCCCTGTTCGCCGTTGGACGTATTGGTCAGATAGCCCAGCAGCGCGCCGCCCAGAGCGCCGGCGATGGCGCCGGTCCCGGTGTTGTTGCGAACGGGGCCCGAGCGATAGGGGTCGGTCGTGGTGCAGGCGGCGGCGCCCAGCAGAGCGGCGATCGAAACGCTGGCGACGATGATCTTGGCGCGCATGGAATGGTCCTCTTCGTGAATATGATCTGGCGCGGAAACGTATGCTTACTGTGAAGGTTCCAAGCTGTATGGCGCGTGAACGGTGTCCGTGCTCCCGTTTGACGATGAACTGACAAGCCGCTGGATTAGGGGTATGGGAACCGCCGCACATCCCCAGACCGAGGACGACGCCCGTGAGCGCGACCCAGAACGACAGCCCTGCCGCCGACCGCGCGATCCAGCCGGTTTCGATGACCCAGTATGACGCTGACTTCCAGGCGTTCAGCGACGCCCTGGGCGCATCCTTCTCGCGATACGGCTTTGCGGTGGTGGCCGACCACGGTCTGGACGAGGCGCGTATCACCGCCGCCATCGACGACGCCAAGGCCTTCTTCGCCCTGCCTGAGGAGGTGAAGCGCCAGTATCATCAGCCGGGAACGGGCGGCGCGCGCGGGCTGACGCCGTTTGGGGTCGAGGCGGCCAAGGGCGCGAATGCCGTAGATCTGAAGGAGTTCTGGCACGTCGGTCGCGAGCTGCCTGAAGGGCATCCCTATCGCCGCTACATGCGCGACAACGTCTGGCCGACCGAGGTCGAGGGCTTCAAGCCGCACCTGTATGGGATGTTCGAGGATCTGGACGCCCTGGGCGCCAAGATCCTGCGCGCCATCGCCCGCTATCTGAAGCTGGGCGACGACTTCTTTGCGGACAAGGTCGAGATGGGCAACAGCGTTCTGCGCATGCTGCACTATCCGCCGGTCCCGGCCGATGCGCCCGGCGTCCGGGCCGGCGCGCACGAAGACATCAACGTCATCACCCTGCTGCTGGGCGCCGAAGAGGCCGGCCTTCAGCTCAAGGAGAAGGACGGCAGCTGGCTGGACATCGCGCCGCCGCCCGGCGCCCTGGTCGTCAATATCGGGGACATGCTGCAGCGACTGACCAATCACGTTCTGCCGTCGACAACCCACCGCGTGGTCAATCCGGCGCCGGAACGTCGCGGCTTCGCCCGTTATTCGACGCCCTTCTTCCTGCACTTCAACCCGGACTTCCCCATCGAGACCCTGCCCAGCGCCATCACGCCGGACAATCCCGACCGCTATGCCGGCAAGACCATCCTGGCCGAGGACTATCTGACCGAGCGCCTGCGGGAAATCCGCCTGCTGTAAGGCGTCAGCGGGAAATCCGCAGTCGGGTGATGTCGCGACCGATGGCCTGGAAGTCGCTGGACAGGTCGGCGCCGGACTGAGGCAGGAAGGCCTTGTCCTTGTCCGTCGCGCAGGTGCTCAGGATGCTCGCGGCCTCGCTGCCCTTGGTGATCGAGAATCCGACAGTATAGACGATGATCCCCTTGGCCTTCATGTTGGTGCAGAGCTGCGCCGCCTGATCAAACGGGTCGCCGTTGGTCGCATTGCAGGCGATCTTGTCGAAGAGATTGCCGGAGCCTGATCCGGCGTCGCGCGCGATGACGCCGCCGCAGTAGGGGGTGTTGAACTCGCCGTCCGTCATCAGGATCACGGCCTTCAGCACCTTGTTCGGCGCATAGGCGGCGGCCGTGTTGGATGTCCACAGGCCGTTGAACTGGTCGGATACCGTATACCAGCCCCAAGCCAGACCGATTTGACCGGACGTGGACCCTGTCACGTTCAGGCCGCTCACCAGAGTGGTCAGCGTGTCGATATTGGACGTCAGGGGCTGGATGGTTGCGGCAGGGCAGGGATTGCCCGCAGACCGAACGGGTGTCGTGCGTTCAGGGGCGGCATAGTTGCGGCCGACGTAGGTCAAACTGCCCGGCGCAGCGTCGGAATAGGGTTCTGACCCTGTGCGCTCGCTGACGCAGGTGGTGTTCTGGAAGGCCGTCAAGCGATTGTACTGCGCATCGCGAAACACGCGCTTGGCGCATCCGTCACGTCCACACTGAACGGATCCACTGTTGGAGTAGTCGGCGAATGCGGCGCCGCCCACGGGAATGACGAAAGCGTCTTTAGATATCCTTTCAAGGACTTCGTAGAGACCTTCATCGTTTGTCGTGTTCAACGCGGTCATCCCGCGGACGCCAGCAATCTGAAGGCCCTCGCCTTGCGACAAGCCGTGGTTAGGCGACGTGATGGTGATGAAACAGTCAGAGCGCGTGCATTTGCGGATTTGGCCGCCAGAGCTGTAGTTGCTGTAGCCGCTGTTCGTGTTCAGCGCATACCAGTTGCCGCCCGACTGATACTGCAAGGAGACCTTGTTGGCGTCGATACGAACAGCGCGATAGGCACGGTTGTTGATCTGGGTCATGCCGTTGACGCCGCTGATCCAGACATAATCATTGGTGGCCAGCCCGTGACCGTTGGCGGTGACGACGCCGGGCGAGGCGCGGGTGATGCCGCTGATCGACTTCGAGGCTGCGGCCGCCCATGAGGCGCCAGTAATGGCGGTGGCTTCCACGGACTCGCCCCTGGCGCTGTCTGCCCAGGATCCCAGATTCACGCCGATCGAATAGGGGACGATGGCCATGCGCGAATAGTAGGGGGTCTGTTTGGCGACCGGCTGGACCACCAGCTCAATCAACTGCTTCGCCGCATTCTTCAGATCGCCGATGCGGTTGTTGCTGGCCATCGATCCGGTGATGTCGAGAACCAGCGAGACCTCGATGTCCTTGGACGACCGATTGACCTCGGAGTGGACGCTGACCGGCAAGGTGTCGTCCAGGATCTTGCCGTAGGGCGGCAGGAAGACATTGGCGACCAGGGTCTTCACCTGAACCCGTATGTCGGCGACGATCAACTGATCCTTGGTCAGGACGATCTTGACGGCATCGTCGGCGAACGGCTCGACCGAGGCGTTTCGCAGATTGGCTCGCAGCGCCACCACGGCCACAGCCTGCAGGTCATCGGGATCGGTGTAGGAAGACCGTGCGGCGGCCAGGGCGGCGGCGTCCAGGGCGTCCTGAACGCGGGCCTTGACCGTGGTGATGCGATTGATGTCGATCCCGCCCAGGGTGATCATGATCAGGGCCGGCATCACCAGAGCGAATATCATCACGACATTGCCGCCCCGGTCGGACGACAGGCGCGCCGCCAGATTGCGCAGGCTTCGAACAGCTTTGCCGATCAGTGTGAAAGCTTGCGCCAAGATCATCCCCGAGGGCGCAGATCGCCCATATACCGCCCGAATGACCGCAGTGTGCCATCGGGCGGTTAAGGGAAGCCTCAAGGGGAACGGTTAACCAGGCCTTGGCGTCAACCCTGGCCGACGACGCAGGCGTTCAGTCCTTCGTTGCGCACCGTGCCCATGGCCGCCTGGACGCGTGACGCCCTTCTGCGGACATAGGGACCGGGCGCCGCCGCCTGGTAACGGCGCGGGGCGGGCAGGATGGCGGCCAGACGCGCGGCCTCGCGCGGGCTCAGGTCGCGGGCGTCCTTGCCGAACCAGTGGCGCGAGGCGGCCTGGGCGCCATAGACGCCGGGCGCCCACTCCACCACGTTCAGATAGACCTCCATGATCCGGCGCTTGGACCAGACCGTCTCGATCATCAGCGTATAGCCCGCCTCCAGCCCCTTGCGGACCCAGTCGCGGCCCGGCCACAGGAAGACGTTCTTGGCCGTCTGCTGGCTGATGGTGGAACCGCCCCGAATGCGGCCGCCCTCGGCGTTATGATCCAGCGCCTTCTGGATCGCCTCCATGTCGAAGCCGTGGTGGCTGCAGAAACGGGCGTCCTCGGCGGCGATGGCGGCGTTCACCAGGTTGGGCGAGATCTGGTTCAGGCCGCGCCACTGGTAATCCATCCCCTCGCCGCGAGCGAGCTGACGCAGCATCAGGATTGTCGGTGGCGGCGGCGCGACGGCGACGATCAGCACGCCGGCGACCGGGATCAGAGCCAGAACCAGAAGGGCGGTCAGCAGGACCCGACGCCAGCTCTTGCGACCCTTCGCCATCAGAGAATGATCACGCCGGCGGCGCCGTCCTCGTCGGCCCAGGCGACCTTATCAACCGCGGGGCTGAGCGACAGGGCGACGATGGCCGGGCCCTTCTCCGCCTTGACGAAGTTCAGCCCCTGGGCGGCCGGATGCGCGACCCACACCCGCCCGTTGGTCAGGCCGGCGGCCAGCAGCCCCTGGTCGGCGCGGGCCGAGACCAGATTGACCAGGGTGGTGTCGTCATAACCGATCTCCGTCGCCTCGCGGCCCATAGGCCCGTTCGATCCGATGAAGGGCCACAGGACCGCGCCCTGTGCGCCGGAGGTCGCCATCAGCTGACCATTGGCCAGGAAGGCCATCGACCGGACCTTGCCCGGATAGCCGCCCATGCGCAGGTTCTTGGCGTCCTTGATGCGCCAGCCGTGCATCTGGTTGTCCTGCATGGTGGTGACGACGAAGGCGCCGTCGGGCGAGAAGGCGACGCCGGTGTGCGATCCAGCCCAGGCCAGTCTTACGGGTTGTTGTTTCTCGATCCGCGCATACCACAGCGCCGCCCCGCCATAGGTCGAGGTCGCGATGCGCCGGCCTTTGGGCTCGAAGGCCACGCCGGAGACGGTGCGCTCGTGCTGGAAGTCGCGGCGGAAGCCGATATCGTTGGGATCGATCACCGACAGGGTGCGGCCGAAGGAGAAGGCGATCAGGCCCGAGGCGGGCGAGGCGTCGATGGCGTCGATCCACTGATTTTTGGCCGTAGCCAGGATCACCGGGTCCTCGTCGCGGCGGCTCCAGACAACCTTGCCGTCGTCGCCGCCCGTGACGATTCCGTCGCCGGACGGGTGGACGCAGGCGCACAGCACGGCGCCGTCGTGGGCCTCGACCCGCGTGCGGTCCTCGAACCGGACAGAGCCGTCGCCGAGAGTGAAGACGGCGCCGGCGTTGTCGAACAGGGCGGCGGTGACCTGGGCGTCGAAATCGAAGTTCATGCGGACGCGTTAGCGGGTTGCGGGAGCGGGGGCAAATAGCGGCTTTTATTCTCCCTCCCCTTCATGGGGAGGGACGATCGCGCAGCGATCAGGGTGGGGTCCGTAAGGGCGTCAGCGAGGTCCCTGAGTTCCCCACCCCGGCTACGCTTCGCTTCGCCGCCCCTCCCCATGAAGGGGAGGGAAAAGGCTAGACCGGGTCGGTTGGCTTGGGTTCGACCGGCGCCGGGGCGGCCTGGGCCTTGGCGGGTTCGTCGGGCAGGGGGATGAACTCCAGGTCGTCAGCGTGGGGCAGGCTCATGCGGCCGGCCTTCCAGTCCGCCTTGGCCTGATCGATGCGGGCCTGGCTGGAGGCGACGAAGTTCCACCAGATCAGCCGCTCGCCCACCGGCTCGCCGCCCAGCACCATGACGGTCGACTGGACCAGGGCCTTTACGGTCGGTTCGGCCGTCGGCTCCAGCACGATCATCTGACCCTCGTGGAAGGTGCGGTCGCCAACCTCGATGGCGCCCTTGGCCACATAGAGTGCGCGCTCGCTCATGCCTCCCGCCCCCTTGCCGGATGGCGGGGCGGTGCGAACGCCAGGCTGAAGCTCCCAATGGATATAGAAAAGCGGAGAAGAGACAGGCACGGCGGCCTCGGCGCCGTAGGCTTCGCCGGCGACCAGACGCGCGAACAGGCCCTCGTTCTCATAGGCCGGCTGGGCGTCCTCGCCCAGGTGATGGAAGGCCGGATCGATGTCCTCGGCCTCGTCGGGCAGGGCAACCCAGGCCTGCATGCCGTGCATCGGCCCGCCGGTGCTCTTTCTCAGCGGATCGGTGCGTTCGGAATGGACGATGCCCTTGCCGGCCGTCATCCAGTTGACCTCGCCCGGCCGGATCGCCTGATCATAGCCGAGGTTGTCGTGGTGCATGATCTCGCCCTCGAACAGATAGGTCAGGGTCGACAGGCCGATATGCGGATGCGGCCGCACGTCGATGGCCGTGGCGCCGGCTGCGAACTCGGCCGGCCCCATTTGGTCCAGGAAGATGAAGGGCCCGACCATCCGGCGCGAATGGAAGGGCAGGACGCGCCCGACCTCGAACCCGCCCAGGTCCTTGCGGCGCGCGTCGATCACCAGTTCGATCATGGTCGTGGTCCTCTGAGCCTGATCGTCTTTCGGCGGAACCGCTTTGCGGTTCCGACTGAGGCGTGAATCAGGCTCTCGCTTGAACTTGGAGCCTGATTCACCGCATCGGCAGAATCGCGAAGCGACTCTTCCTCAACGGATCAGGCTCCGAGCGGATCGGCCCGCCTGAGCGACGTTATCCGACGTGAGGCGTGATGATGCCAAGAGGCAGGGCGGTCACATTCTTCACGCCGCGCGTGACGATGTGGCTTTCGCAGTCCGAGACGATGCCCAGGGCCAGAAGTTTCTCGCGCAGGAACAGGTCGAAGGCGTGCATGTCCGAGGTGATGATGCGCAGCACATAGTCCTCGCGCCCGGTGATGGTGGCGCACTGGACCACCTCCGGCCATTTGGCCACGGCGGCTTCGAACAGGTTCAGATTGTCGGCCGAGGGCAGCATCAGCTTGACTATGGCGTAGACCTCGAAGTCCAGGCCCAGCAGCTGCGCGTTCAGCAGGGTGACCCGCTTGGTGATCAGGCCGGAATCTTCCAGCCGCTTGATCCGCCGCCAGCAGGGCGAGGCCGACAGTCCGACGCGATCCGCGACCTCCGCGACCGACAGCCCGGCGTCTTGTTGCAGGATATCCAGGATGCGGGCGTCGATGGGGTCGAGTTCGTCGGCCAATGCGTTTCTCCGATTATGATTATCGCGAAATAAAATACCCGATATCGGGATTGTGCAAGGTCAATTTGAGCGAGCACCTGCTTAGGGGCCGTGTTATCACACGTCCAGAGGAAACACGGACGGACCCCGAATGGATATGGACGCCCGCATGAACGACGAAAACGTGAAAAAGAACAGTCAGCCCCTGTCATTGCGCGTGCCGGAACCGTCCGGCCGACCCGGCGATGCGCCGGACTTCAGCCACCTGCTGATGGACCCCGCCGGCGTGGTCGAACGGCCCGAGGTCGGATCGACGCCCTATGAGATGCGCGACCTCGCCTTCCGCCTGATTCGGGTGCTGGACGACGAGGGCAATGCGGTCGGGCCGTGGAACCCGCGCCTGGATGCCGAGACGCTGCGTCGCGGCCTGAAGGCCATGATCCTGACCCGCGCCTTCGACGACCGGATGCACCGCGCCCACCGTCAGGGCAAGACCAGCTTCTATATGAAGTGCACCGGCGAGGAGGCCATCGCGGTCGCCCAGGGCATGCTGCTGTCGCGCGAGGACATGGGCTTTCCGACCTATCGCCAGCAGGGTCTGTTGATCGCACGCGGCTATCCGCTGGTCGAGATGATGAACCAGATCTATTCGAACGCGGCGGACCCGATCAAAGGCCGCCAGCTGCCGATCATGTATTCGGCCAAGGACTATGGCTTCTTCACCATCAGCGGCAATCTGGGCACCCAGGTGCCGCAAGCGGTCGGTTGGGCCATGGCCAGCGCCTACAAGGGCGACGACAAGATCGCCATCAGCTGGATCGGCGACGGCGCGACGGCCGAGGGCGACTTCCACAACGCCCTGACCTTCGCCAGCGTCTATCGCGCGCCCGTCATCCTGAACATCGTTAACAACCAGTGGGCCATCAGCTCCTTCCAGGGCATCGCCGGCGGGCTGGAAACCACCTTCGCCTCCAAGGCCATCGGCTATGGCCTGCCGGCCCTGCGGGTGGACGGCAACGACTTCCTGGCGGTCTGGGCCGCGACCCAGTGGGCCGAGGAGCGCGCCCGGTCCAACCAGGGCGCGACGGTGATCGAACTGTTCACCTATCGCGGCGCGCCGCACTCGACCTCCGACGACCCCAGCCGCTATCGCCCCGGCGACGAGCACGAAAAATGGCCGCTGGGCGACCCGCTGGACCGTCTGCGCCAGCACCTGACCGTCATCGGCGAATGGGACGACGAGCGCCACGCCACGGCCCTGCGCGAGGCCGTCGAACAGGTCCGCGCCGCTGGTAAGGAGTCCGAGGCCATCGGCACCCTGGGCCAGTCGCGCCCCAGCGTGAAGACGATGTTCGAAGAGGTCTATGCGACCGAAGACTGGCGGCTGATCGAACAGCGCCGCGAGGTGGGGGTCTGACCATGGCTGAGCAAACCACCTTCACCGACGCCGATCGCAACGACGGCGTCGAGCCGGACATGATCGACCAGAACGCCGCCCCCGCCTCGGAACCAACGGGTACCGGCGTCGTGCCGATGAACATGATCCAGGCCCTGAACTCGGCCATCGACGTCAAGATGAGCGAGGACGCCAATGTCCTGTCGTTCGGCGAGGACGCCGGCTATTTCGGCGGGGTCTTCCGCGTCACCGACAAGCTGCAGCAGAAGCACGGCCTGACCCGCAGCTTCGACGCTCCGATCAGCGAATGCGGCATCGTCGCCGCCGCCATCGGCATGGGCGCCTATGGCCTGCGTCCCGTCGTCGAGATCCAGTTCGCCGACTACATCTATCCGGCCTATGACCAGATCGTCTCCGAGGCGGCCAAGATGCGCTATCGCTCGGGCGGCCAGTTCACCAGCCCCATCGTGGTCCGCAGCCCCTATGGCGGCGGCATCTTCGGCGGCCAGACCCACAGCCAGTCGCCGGAAAGTCTGTTCACCCATATCGCGGGCCTGAAGGTCGTCATTCCTTCCAACCCCTATGACGCCAAGGGCCTGCTGACCGCCGCCATCGAGGACGACGATCCGGTCGTCTTCTTCGAGCCGAAACGCCTCTACAACGGCCCGTTCGACGGCTGGCACGAAAAGCCGGTTTCGCCGTGGAAGGCGCAGGACCTGGCCCAGGTGCCGACCGGCAAATATGTCGAGCCTATCGGCAAGGCGCGCGTCATGCGCGAAGGAAACGACGTCACCATCCTGGCCTATGGCACCATGGTCTGGGTGGCGCTGGCCGGCGCCGAACACGCGGGTGTGGACGCCGAGGTCATCGACCTGCGCACCCTGGTGCCGCTGGACATCGAAACGATCGAGGCCAGCGTGAAGAAGACCGGCCGCTGCGTCATCGTGCACGAGGCACCCAAGACCTCGGGCTTCGGCGGCGAACTGTCGGCCCTGGTGCAGGAGCGCTGCTTCTATCATCTGGAGGCGCCGATCGCGCGGGTCACCGGCTGGGACACGCCCTATCCCCATGCTTTCGAATGGGAATATTTCCCCGGACCGCAACGGGTCGCAGACGCCTTGAAGAGCGTCATGACGGGAGGTCGTTAAGATGGGTCGTTTCGTCTTCAAACTGCCCGACGTGGGCGAAGGCACCGCCGAGGCCGAACTGGTCGGCTGGCACGTCAAGATCGGCGACATCGTCGCCGAGGACCAGATCGTCGCCGACATCATGACCGACAAGGCCACGGTCGAAATCACGGCTCCAGTGTCCGGCAAGGTCGTCGCCCTTCACGGCGAACCCGGCGCCATGGTGCCGGTGCGCGGACCCCTGGTGGAGTTCGAGGTCGAGGGATCGGGGAATGCAGAGGACGCGCCCGCTCCGGCCGCCGCCAAGCCGGCGCCCGTTGTAGCCCCGAAAGTCGCGGCCCCGCCGGTGGAGGCGCCTGCACCGGCCCCTGTCGGAAACTACGTCTTCAAACTGCCTGACGTGGGCGAAGGCACGGCCGAGGCCGAGCTGGTCGGCTGGCACGTCAAGGTCGGGGATGCGGTCGAGGAAGACCAGATCATCGCTGACATCATGACCGACAAGGCCACGGTCGAGATCACCTCGCCGGTCGCCGGAACGGTCGTCGCCCTGTACGGCGAAGCCGGCAAGTCGGTGCCGGTCGGCGGGCCTCTGGTGGCCTTCGATGTCGAGGGTCGGGGCAATGTCTCGACGCCCGTCGCGGCGTCGAAACCGGCCCCAAAACCGGCAGAGAATTCGACGACAGATTCCGCTGTGACTTCGACGATTGCGAGTGCGATTTCGAAGACTTCGACGACGACCCCGTCCAAGCCTGTCCCAGCCCTGACCGGCCGCGCGCCGGGCGAGCGGCCGTCCGCTTCACCCGCCGTGCGCAACCGTGCGCGGGACTTGGGCGTGGACCTGACCTTCGTCCCCGGCTCCGGCCCGGCCGGGCGGATCACGCATGAGGACCTGGACGGCTTCATCGCGCGCGGGGGTTCGCAACCGGCGTCCGCCCCGTCTGGCGGCGCCTCGACCTATGCCAAGGCCGAAGGAACCACCGAGGTCCGCATCATCGGCCTGCGTCGCAAGATCGCGGAGAAGATGGCCGAGAGCGTGCGCCGCATTCCCCACATCACCTATGTGGAGGAGATCGACGTCACGGCGCTGGAGGAGCTGCGCGCCCACCTGAACGCCACGAAGGCGAAGGATCAGCCCAAGCTGAACCTGCTGCCCTTCATCGCCCGCGCCATCGTGGTCGCCCTGCGCGACCAGCCGCAGATCAACGCCACCTATGACGACGAGGCGGGCGTCCTGACCCAGCACGCCCCGGTCCATCTGGGCATCGCCGCCCAGACGCCGAACGGCCTTATGGTGCCGGTGGTCCGCCACGCCGAGGCGCGCGATCCCTATGACACGGCGCTGGAGATCGCGCGCGTCTCGGGCGCGGCCAAGGACGGTTCGGCCAAGCGCGAGGATTTGTCGGGTTCGACCATCACCATCACCTCGCTGGGGACGCTAGGCGGGGTGGTCCACACCCCGATCATCAACCACCCCGAGGTCGCCATCGTCGGCCCCAACAAGATCGCCGAACGGGTCGTGGTCAAGGACGGCCAGATGGTCGTGCGCAAGATGATGAACCTGTCGTCCAGCTTCGACCACCGGATCGTCGACGGGCATGATGCGGCGGTCTTCGTCCAGCGGATCAAGGGCCTGCTGGAAAACCCGGCGACGTTGTGGATGAGCTGATACCGATCATTCCGAGCGGGAAAGCGACGTCCGCCAGTATCTTGGGCTTATCACCTCGAAATGGGCGCCATAGCTCCTGATGATCCTCTCTCCTCTGCAAGAGAGGATCATCAGGATCGGAAGGGAAGTGTGATGCGGCAAGTCAAAATCAAAGCGCTGACCTTCAGCGTCGGCGTCTTCGCCTCGTCGGCTCAGGCCTGCATTCCCGAGCCGCCGCCGTCTTGGTCGTCTCTGCTACGCGCCGATGGACCGGCGCTGTTCATCGGGCGCGTGACGACGGTGGAGCGTTTGCCGGAGCCGAGCCGGACGCCGACCATCGAAGTCATTCAGTCCAGGGCGACCATCGCCAGGCTGGAGACGCTTCAAGGCGAGCCGCAGGAGACCTACATACTGACGGCGGCGGAAAGCGCCCGTCCGTTGGGCGGCTATCAGGGCATGATCTGCGTTGATTTCCAACGCGTCAAACCCGGCGACATCGTACTGGCCATGGAAACAGAAACCGGCGCTGTCCGCGTTTTCGAGCCCCAGCAAGTTCCTTCGCAGTTCAGCTCCCGCCTTGAGGCCTATCGTTGACCCAGACCCTGAAAACCAAAGTCCTCATCATCGGTGCAGGCACCGGCGGCTACGTCGCGGGCATTCGTTGCGGCCAGCTGGGGCTGGACACCGTGCTGGTGGACGGCGGCGATGGGCTGGGCGGCACCTGCCTGAACGTCGGCTGCATTCCGTCCAAGGCCATCATCCATGCGGCGGGCAAGTTCGAGACCGTTGCCAGGGCTGCCGGCGGCGGGACGCTGGGCATCACGGCGGCGGGGCCGGCCATTGACCTGAAACAGACGGTCGAGTGGAAGGACGGCATCGTCCGTAAGCTGAACGCGGGAGTCGCGGCTCTGTTGAAGAAGGCCAAGGTCAAGGTCATCAAGGGCTGGGCGGCCTTCGAGGACGCCAAGACCTGCGTGGTGAAGACCGACGACGGCGAAATCCGCATCACGGCCGAACACGTCATCCTGGCCACGGGATCGGAGCCGGTCGAACTGCCCTTCCTGCCGTTCGGCGGGGACGTCATCTCCTCGACCGAGGCGCTGAGCCTGTCGGACGTGCCGAAGAAGCTGGTCGTCGTCGGCGGCGGCTATATCGGGCTTGAGCTGGGCATCGCCTTCAGGAAGCTGGGCGCCGAGGTGGCCATCGTCGAAATGGCCGAGCGGATCCTGCCGCTTTACGACAAGGCCCTGACCGATCCGGTCGCCAAATGGCTGGAGACGCACGGGGTGGAACTGCACCTAGGCGCGCGCGCCGGCGGGTTCGGGGACGGCAAGCTGTCGATCACGACGAGGGACGGCGAACCGCTGCAACTGGACGCCGACAAGGTGCTGGTGACGGTCGGCCGTCGTCCGCGCACGCAAGGGTGGGGTCTGGAAAACATGGGGGTGGCCATGGCCGGGCCGTTCGTGAAGATCGACAACCGCTGCGCCACCAGCATGCGGAACGTCTGGGCCGTCGGCGATCTGACCGGCGAACCCATGCTGGCGCACAAGGGTTCGGCCCAGGGCGAGGTGGTCGCGGAGATCATTGCCGGCCACGACCGGGTGTTCGATCCCGTCACCATCGCCGCCGTCTGTTTCACCGAGCCCGAGATCGTCTCGGCCGGTCTGGGCCCGAACGATGTCGCGGGCCGCGACGACGTGATCCAGGCGGTCTTCCCCTTCGCCGCCATCGGCCGGGCCCTGGCCATCGAGGCGGGCGAGGACGGCGGCTTCGTTCGCGTCATCGCCTCCAAGGCGGATCACCGCATCCTGGGTATCCAAGCGGTGGGTCAGCATGTGTCGGAACTGTCCAACAGCTTCGCCCAGATGCTGGAGATGGGGGCGGTGCTGGACGATGTGGCGGGCACGATCCACGTCCACCCGACCCTGGGCGAGGCCTTCCACGAGGCGTCGCTGCGGGCGCTGGGGCACGCGATCCACATCTAAGGTCTAAAGCCGCTCTAGCCGCTTTGCGTGGTTCGCCACCATGCGGAGCGCCATGCCGTCGGGCAGGAATCGCGCCAGGCCGGCCATGAGGTTGTTCATGACGCCGGGCGTGACGCTGGGCCGGTTCGCCTCGCAGGCGTCGTAGCCGATCCGGGCGACGCGGGCGGCGTCCATCCACATCCAGGCCGGATAGGCGCTGGACACCTGATCGCGCGAGCCGTTGGCGTCGTGGAATTCGGTCAGGGTGTAGCCGGGGTTCAGCACCGTGACGTGGACGCCGGTTCCCAAGGTCTCCAGATACAGGCCCTGCGACGCCTTGATCAGGAAGCTCTTGATTGGGCCATACAGGGTGTCGCCCCCCGTCGCGGGCATCTGGCCGGCGAGAGAGGCCACGTTCAGCACGCGGCCAAATCCACGCTGGATCATGCCGGGCAGCAGCAGGCGCGACAGCTCGACCGGCGCGGTCAGCATGACCTGGATCATGGCGCGGTGGGCAGCGAGGTCCGTGTCGAGAAAGCCGGTGACCCGGCTGAAACCCGCATTGTTGACCAGGCCGTCGACGCTCAGGCCGCGCGATGCGACGGCGGCGACCAGCCGTTCGGGCGCGGCTGGATCCGATAGGTCTTCGGGGATGACGGTCGCCGTCACGCCATGGGCGGCGGTCAGTTCGTCGGCCAGAGCCTGCAGCGGGCCTTCACGACGCGCGGTCAGGATCAGGTTCCAGCCCTTGGCCGCATAGATCCGAGCCAGAGCCGCGCCGATGCCGGCCGAGGCGCCGGTGACCAGAACCGTGCGGCTCATCCGACCGTCAGGCCGCGACGGGGCAGGACTTGTGCGGCGTGTAGGCCGCCAGCGAGATCGGATTCTCGGCCAGCAGGTCTGCGATGGTGATCTTGGACAGGGCCTCGGTCGCGGCCTCGTCGGCGGCGGTCAGGGCCTTGGCGACCTGACGCGGGATATGTTCGCTGATCGGGCAGCCCTTGGCCCCGGCCGGGGGCGAGCCGATGTGGGCGCAGCCGTTCACGGCCTTCAGCACCTCGTCCAGCCGGATGTCCTCGGGCCGGCGCAGCAGCCACGAGCCGCCGGTGGCGCCGGGACGAGTGGCGATCAGCCCGGCCTTGGCCAGAAGGGCGGTGACGCGCCGGACCACGACGGGGTTGGTCGGGATCGACGAGGCCAGCACGCCGCTGGGCGCCGCCTGGGCAGGGCCATAGGCGCCCTTGTGGGCCATATAGGCCAGGGCGTGGGCGGCGACGGGGAAGCGCTGGCTGTCTGACATGGTTTTGTTCCTAGTGTGAAAATAGGCGCTCATGGCCTGAATCACAAATCGATCCGCAGAACGCCGAAACCGAATCCCCCTCGGCACGATTGAAGACCGCGCGGAATGAGCCTAAAGGCTCGCCGCTTTGAAGGGACCGACGCCGCGTCGGAGACCCGGAGGATACGCATGGCCGGGGATACTCCCCACGACGCGGGCGCTCTCCCCGCCGCGTCGAACACGCCGGACAAACCCACCCACGCCACGGGACCCGAGTCCCACGCCCCCGGGGGCCAGATCGCCAAGCACGGCGGCTTCTGGGCTCTGACCGTGGGCGCGATCGGCGTGGTGTTCGGCGACATCGGCACCAGTCCGCTTTACGCCCTGCGCGAAGCGATCGCCCATGCCCAGTCGGGCGTCGGCGGGGACCTGGCCGTGATCGGCGTCGTCTCCCTGGCCTTTTGGGCCTTGATGGTCGTGGTGACGTTCAAATACGTCTTCTTCCTGATGCGCGCCGACAACAAGGGCGAGGGCGGCACCCTGTCGCTGATGGCCCTGGCCCAGGTCGCGGTCGGTCGTCGCAGCGCCTGGATCTTTGTCCTTGGCGTCTGCGGCGCGGCGCTCTTCTATGGCGACGGCATCATCACGCCCGCTATTTCCGTGCTGTCGGCGGTGGAGGGATTGCAGGACGCGCCGGGTCTGGCGGGCAAGCTGGACGCCTTCATCGTGCCGATCTCGGCCGGCATCCTGATCGCCCTGTTCATGGTCCAGTCGCGCGGCACGGCCAGCTTGGCCAAATATTTCGGGCCGATCACCGCCGTCTGGTTCCTGAGCCTGGGCGCGCTGGGTCTGTATCATATCTTCGACGACATTAGCGTTCTGCGCGCCCTGTCGCCCCACTACGGCGTCATGCTGCTGATCAATGATGGCTTTTTGGGCTTCATCATCCTGGGCAGCGTCTTCCTGGCCGTGACCGGAGCCGAGGCCCTGTATGCGGACATGGGCCATTTCGGAAAGGCGCCGATCCGCATGGGCTGGCTGGCCTTCGTCCTGCCCTGCCTGACGTTGAACTATCTGGGTCAGGGCGCCCTGATCCTGGACAATCCGGCCGCCGCAGAAAATCCGTTCTGGAACATGGTGCCCCAGTTCGCCTACTGGCCCATGCTGATCCTGGCGACCGCCGCGACCGTGATCGCCTCGCAGGCCGTGATCACCGGCGCCTTCTCGGTGACCCAGCAGGCGGTGCAACTGGGCCTTCTGCCCCGCATCGACATCAGGAACACGTCCGAGACCCAGGCCGGGCAGATCTTCGTGCCGGCGGTGAACACCTTCCTGATGATCGGGGTGCTGGTGCTGCTGGTCGTGTTCCAGAGCTCGCATAACCTGACCGCCGCCTACGGCGTGGCGGTGACGGGGACCATGCTGGTCAATACGCTGATGGCCTACTCCGTCATCCGCAAGGGCTGGAAATGGCCGATGTGGGCGGTGGCCGGAACGCTCATTCCGTTCGCCTTCATCGACGGGGTCTTCCTGACCTCCAACCTGCTGAAGATCCCCGACGGCGCCTGGATGCCGCTGGTGCTGGGCGCCTGTCTGGTGGTGATCATGTGGACCTGGGTGCGCGGCACCCAGATCCTGACCGCCAAGACGCGCAAGGACAGCCTGCCGCTGAACGACCTGATCGAGATGCTTCAGGCCCGTCCGCCGCACCGCGCGCCGGGCATGGCCATCTTCCTGACCAGCGACCCGGACGTCGCCCCCGTCGCCCTGATGCACAATCTCAAGCACAACAAGGTGCTGCACGAGAAGAACGTCATCCTGACCGTGCGCACCTCCGAACGGCCGCGCGTCAAGGAGGCCGACCGGGTTAAGATGGAGCCGATCAACGACGACTTCAAAAAGGTCACGGTCACATACGGCTTCATGGAGACGCCTAACGTGCCGCGTGCGCTGGGTCTGTGCCGCAAGCAGGGGCTGAAGTTCGACATCATGTCGACCAGCTTCTTCCTGGGCCGGCGCTCGCTGATCCCCTCGGCGCGACAGGGCATGCCCCTGTGGCAGGACCGGCTGTTCATCTTCCTGATGCGCAACGCCGCCAATCCGACCGACTTCTTCCATATTCCCCCCGGCCGCGTGGTCGAGCTGGGCGCGCAGGTGGCCGTATGAGTGCTGAGGGACGAGGCGGACAGAGTTCGCAGGCGCGTGGGCGCCGCATGGCTGTCAAGGGTCGCCCGCGCCCCGCTCCGGCCGTGGACGCCGCCGCTGCCCCGTCCCAGGACGACATCGGCGTCGAGGCCCGCGTGGTCGCCGGCATCCTGCTGAACGCCGCGCTTGAGAAGCGCAACGGCCTGGACGAAGCTCTGTCTCAACCGGCCGCCCGCGCGCTGGAGCCCGTGGACCGCGCCTTCGCCCGCGCCGTCGCCATGGCGGCCCTGCGGCGTCTGGGCGAGATCGACCAGATTCTGAACCGTCGCCTGCAGAAGTCCCCGCCCGAGGCGGTCCGCACCCTGATGCGCATCGCCTTGGCCCAGACCCTGGTGCTGGAGACGCCCGCCTTCGCCGCCGTCTCGACGGCGGTGAAGCTGGCCGAGCGCGATCCCAAGACCCGGCCGTACAAGAACCTGGTCAACGCCGTGCTGCGCGGCGTGGGGCGTGAAGGGCCCGGTCTGACGACGGCCGAGAGCAATCTGCCCGACTGGATCGCCGCCCGCTGGAAGGCGACCTATGGCGAGGCTGCGCTGGCCGGTCTGGCCCTGGCCGCGCGTGAAGAGCCGGCGACCGATCTCAGCCTGAAGCCCGGTGTCGATCCCGCCGCCGTGGCCGCCGCCGTCGAGGGCGAAGCCTTAACGGGTGGAACCGTGCGCACCGGCCGTCGCGGCGACGTGGCGACCTGGCCCGGCTTCGACGACGGCGACTGGTGGGTTCAGGACGCCGCCGCCGCCGTGCCCGGTCGCCTGCTGGACGTGAAACCGGGCGAGACCGCCCTGGACATGTGCGCCGCGCCGGGCGGCAAGACCCTGCAACTGGCCGCCGCCGGCGCGTCCGTCGTGGCCCTGGACCGTTCGGCCCCGCGCCTGAAACGCCTGACCCAGAACCTTGAGCGCACGGGCCTGACCGCCGAGGTGATCGCCGTTCCCGCCGAGGACTGGGACGACGACCGCACCTTCGACGCCGTCCTGCTGGACGCGCCCTGCACCGCCACCGGCACCTTCCGCCGCAACCCGGAAGTCCTGCGCGCCACCAAGCCGGCTGAGGTCGCCAAACTGGCCGATGTCCAGCACCGCCTGCTGGATGTCGCCGCCGAACGGGTCAAGCCGGGCGGCCGGATGGTCTATTGCACCTGTTCGCTGGAACGCGAGGAGGGCGAGACCCAGATCATCGCCTTCCTGCGCCGCAACGCCGCCTTCCGCACCGTCGCCGCCGACCCGGCCGCCCTGGGCGCCCCGCCAGAGGCCCTGACGCCCGAAGGCTGGCTGCGCATCCTGCCCTCCATGTGGGCCGAACACGGCGGCCTGGACGGCTTCTTCGCCGCCAAGCTGGAACGGGTTTCCTGAGCGGGACTGCCTTGCTCCCGCCCGCAACCCGCCTTATCCGGAAGGCCATGGCCCTCACCCCTCTGATCTGCCCGTCGATCCTCGCCAGCGATTTCGCGCGGCTGGGTGAAGAAGTCCGCGCGCTGGAGGCGGCGGGCGCCGACTGGATCCACGTCGATGTGATGGATGGGCATTTCGTGCCGAACATCACGCTTGGCCCCGACATCGTGAAGGCGATCCGGCCGCACACGAGCCTGCCGTTCGACGTGCACCTGATGGTCGCGCCGGTCGATCCGTGGCTGGAGGCGTTCCGCGAAGCCGGCGCCGATGTCCTGACCGTCCATCCCGAGAGCGGGCCGCACCTGCATCGCACCCTGGGCCGCATTCGCCAGCTGGGCGCCAAGGCGGGCGTGGTGTTCAATCCGGCGACGCCGCTGTCGATCCTGGAAGAGGTGGTCGACCTGGTCGATCTGGTGCTGATCATGTCGGTCAATCCGGGCTTTGGCGGCCAGAAGTTCATCGACAGTTCGCTGCGCAAGATCGCCGGCGCGCGGGCCATTCTGGACCGGGCCGGTTCGGCGGCGCACCTGCAGGTGGACGGCGGCGTGACCTCGGCCAACGCCGGGGCCTGCGTCGCCGCCGGGGCCGATGCGCTGGTCGCCGGGTCCTTCGTGTTCAAGGGCGATTACGCGGCCAATATCGCCGCCCTGAAAGCCGCCCCGGCCACCCCTCAGAACGTGCTGTGAGTCCGCTCGGCCCCTTCGCCCCGCGCGGGCAGGAAACCACGCTGGACGTCGCCTCGGGCCAGATCCCCGGCCTGCCCGGCGCCCCGGTGCGCACGCCTGTACGCTCGGGCGATACGATCGCGGGGCCAGGCCTGTGGCCGGCCATCGCCGGACGGGTGGCGACGCGACAGCTGTGGATCGAGCTCTATGGCCTGCCCGGCTATGGACTGACCTTGGGCGGCGGCAAGGTGACGGCCTTCGCCGCCACGCCGCGCGACTTCCGCCCCCATGATGCGGCGCCGGGCCGCAATGTCCTGGCCGGACGTTTCATGCTGGCGGGGGCCTCGATGGAGGTCGAGGCGCCGTCCGATCCGTGGAACCGGCCCAGCCCCTCGCGGCCGTTCGCCGTTGAACTTCACGCCTTCGCCTGGCTGCCGGGCTTGATGGCCCAGGGAGAACGGGGCGCGCGCGAGGCGTTGCGTTTGACCCTGGCCTGGGCCGACGCCTTCGCCCGCTGGTCGCCTTTCGCCTGGGGACCGGAAATCCTGGGGCGGCGGGTGGTCAATCTGGCGTGCGGCGCGCGTCGGATGGGCGCCGTCGCGACCGAGGCCGAGCGTTTGAAGCTGGCCGACAGCCTGGCGCGCCAGACGCGTCAGCTGCTGCGACCGCCCGGCGGGCTGGCCAGCCGGGCCGAAAGGCTGACGGCGGCGGCCATCGGCGGCTCCGTCCTGGCCGGCGCGCCGGGGCAGGCCTTGCGTCGTCGCGCGCTGGGGCGGCTGGACGGCGCCTTGAAGGCCACGGTCCAGGACGACGGCGGTCATACCACGCGCAGTCCCGAGGCGGGGCTGGAGCTTCTGCTCGATCTGTTGACGCTGGACGACGCCCTGTCGCAACTGTCCGAGCCGACGCCGGACGGCGTTTCGGCGGCCATCGCGCGGCTGACGCAGGGCTTGCGCCTTCTGACCCTGCCCGACGGCCGTCTGGCTAGCTTCCAGGGTGGCGGTCCGTCCAGCGCCGAACGGGTCGCGGCGGCCCGCGCCCATGACGACGAGGCCGCCCCGGCCAAGGGCGATACCGCCCATTCGCCCGCCGGCACGGTCGCCGGCCTGACGCGCATCGCCAGCCCGCTGCTGACCATCATGGCGGACGCCGCCCCGCCGGCCCGAGGCGCCTGGGGCGCGGCCGCCTGCGCCCAGCCGATGGCGCTGGAGATCGCCTGCGGTAAGGACCGACTGGTGACCGGCTCGGGCTGGACCCCGGCCTCGACCGATCGTCAGGCTTTGCGGCTGACGCCCGCCCATTCGACCCTGACCCTGGGCGAGCGGTCGCTGAACGAGCCGCTGGGCGGTTGGAAGGGCGACCTGCTGGGCCCGCGGCTGGTCGGACCGCCGATCCATGTGACGACGGACCTGCGCGACGGCGACGGCGCGGTCTGGCTGGAGATGGAGCACGATGGCTGGAACGAGCTGTTCGGCCTGAACCATCAGCGGCGGCTGTATCTCGACCAGCGGCTGGACGAGCTGCGGGCCGAGGAGAAGCTGTTCCCGACGCCGGGCCGCAAGGAGATGGTGCGCCAGATCGCGGCCCCCTACGCCATCCGTTTCCATCTGGAGCCGGGGGTACAGGCCTCGCTGGCGCGCGACCGCCGCTCGATCCTGCTGCGCGGCGCCTCGGGCCGGGGCTGGTGGTTCCGGACCGACGGACCGGATGTGGCCATCGAACCCAGCGTCCATATCGACGCCGGCCTGACGCGCCGCAGCTTGCAGATCGTGGTGCGCGGCTCGGCCCGGACAGACAGCGAGAGCAAGATCCGCTGGAAGCTGAGCCCTGCCGGCGCGAGCGGCGATCCGAGCTGAAACCGTCCGTGGGGTGACGTGACGCCGGTTTGGGTCTAGACGGCGCGCCATCCTCCCCCAGCCTTCACGGACGCCGCCTCATGCCCGCCGCTCCCGACTTTCCGCCCGCGCCCGATCAGGTGAAGCCGCAACGCGCCCTGATCTCCTTGTCCGACAAGACCGGGCTGGAAGACGCCGCTCGCACCCTGCATGACCTGGGCGTCGAACTGGTCTCGACCGGCGGCACACGCGCGGCCATCGAAAAGCTCGGCCTGCCGGTCAAGGACGTGGCCGATCTGACCGGATTCCCCGAGATGATGGACGGCCGGGTCAAGACCCTGCACCCCGTGGTCCACGGCGGCCTGCTGGGCGTGCGCGACGCGGCCGACCATGCCCAGGCCATGACCGACCATGGCATCGGCGCCATCGATATCGTCTGGATCGACCTCTATCCGTTCGAATCCACCGTGGCGGCGGGCGGGTCGTTCGAGGCGGCGGTCGAGAACATCGACATCGGCGGCCCGGCCATGATCCGTTCGGGCTCCAAGAACCACGGCTATGTCGCCGTCGCAGTCGATGGCGAGTCCATCGGCCTGATCCTGGAGGCGTTGAAGGCGGACGGTTCGACCGATCTGGCCCTGCGCAAACGTCTGGCCGCCCGCGCCTTCGCCCGCACCGCCGCCTATGACGCCGCCGTCTCCGGCTGGTTCGCAAGCCAGGTCGAGGACGTCGCCCCGGCCCGCAAGTCCATCGCCGGTTCGCTGGCCCAGACCCTGCGCTACGGCGAGAACCCGCACCAGACCGGCGCCTTCTATCGCACCGGCGAGGCCCGTCCGGGCGTGGCCCATGCGACCCAGATCCAGGGCAAGGAGCTGGGCTACAACAACATCGCCGACGCCGACGCCGCCTATGAGCTGGTCGCCGAGTTCGAACAGCCCGCCGTCGTCATCGTCAAACACGCCAACCCCTGCGGCGTGGCCGTGGGCAAGGATCTTTCGGAAGCCTACGCCCGCGCGCTGGAATGCGACGCCGTCTCCGCTTTTGGGGGCGTGATCGCTGTCAACCGCCCGCTGAACGGCGACGACGCCCGCGCCATCACCGGCATCTTCACCGAAGTGGTCATCGCCCCCGGCGCCAACCAGGAAGCCAAGGCCGTCTTCGCCGCCAAGAAGAACCTGCGTCTGCTGATCACGGACGGCCTGCCTGACCCGCATGGGCCGGGCGAGGTCTTCCGCTCGGTCGCCGGCGGTTTCCTGGTTCAGAGCCGCGACCGGTCGCTGATCAAGCCGTCGGACCTGAAGATCGTCACCCAGCGCCAGCCGACGCCGACCGAGATCCAGGACATGCTGTTCGCCTTCACCGTGGCCAAACACGTCAAGTCCAACGCCATCGTCTACGCCAAGGACGGCCAGACGGCCGGCATCGGCGCCGGTCAGATGAACCGCCTCGACAGCGCCCGCATCGCCGCCATCCGCGCCAAGGAGGCCGGAGAAGCCAAGGGTCTGACCCAGTCCCTGGCCGAGGGTTCGGCCTGCGCCTCCGAAGCCTTCTTCCCCTTCGCCGACGGCCTGCTGGAAGCGGTCGCGGCCGGCGCCACGGCGGTGATCCAACCCGGCGGCTCGATGCGCGACGCCGAGGTCATCGCCGCCGCCGACGAAAAGGGCATCGCCATGGCCTTCACCGGCGTGCGCGTCTTCAGGCACTGATCTGGGAAGGAAGGGCGCTACCGCTCGACGCGCGGCGTCTCGCTGCTTGAGCGCCCTTCCTTGCGCGTCTTCGTGACTGGACGCGGATAACGGCCGGGGCCACTGTCAGCTCATCTGACAGATGACCGGAGCCCCTGCCGATGACCGTTCTGATCCGTCCCGAAGGCCAGACCGCCGACGACCTGAAGCTGAGCCGACGAAGCCTGGGGGCGCTCGGGGGGCTGTTGTTCTCCGGCTATGCCGTCGCGGCCCTGGCCAAGGAGGCCAAGCCGATCACGACCGACGACGCGGGTCTTGCCACGGAGACCACGACCTATGCCGCGCCGGACGGGTTCCAGCTTCCGGCCTATGTCGCGCGGCCGACGGGCGAGGGGCCTTTTCCGGTCGTCGTCGTCGTGTCCGAGATCTTCGGCGTCCACGAATATATCCGCGACATTTGCCGCCGCCTGGCCAAACAGGGCTATGCCGCCATCGCGCCCGCCTTCTTCAACCGGGTCGAGGATCCCGCGCCCCTGTCGGACATGCAGCGGATCATGCAGATCGTCGGCGCCGCGAACTATGAGCAGGTGATGGGCGACCTGTCGGCGACGCTGGAGTGGGCCAGCCAGCAGGCGTGGGCCAAGGACGGCAAGGTCGGGATCACCGGCTATTGCTGGGGCGGCAAGGTGGTGTGGCAGGCGGCGGCCCGCTTCGCCGCCATCGGCGCCGGCGTGGCCTGGTACGGCCGTCTGGCGCCCGCCGCCGATGCGACGCCGGTGCAGATCTCGTCGGGTCAACCCTGGCCGGTCGATATCGCCGACGACCTCAAGGCGCCGGTGCTGGGCCTCTATGGCGGCAAGGATCAGGGCATTCCGCTGGCCAGCGTGGAGCGTATGCGCGAGGCCCTGGCCCGTGCGGGCCAGAGCGGCAGCCAGATCGTCGTCTATCCCGACGCCCAGCACGGTTTCCACGCCGATTACCGCGCCAGCTATTCCGAGACGGACGCCAGGGACGGCTGGTCCAAACTGCTGGCGACCTTCGATAAAGCGTTAAAGAATTAGGGCGTTACTGATGTGAAGGCTGCGGAGGGCGGCCTGAGTGAGGGGTTGGATATGAACGGATTGCGGCGTCGCGGAGTGGTCGTTCTGGGCCTGAGCCTGCTGTTCCTTCCGCTGGCCGCGTGCGGCGGCGGGGGAGGCGGCGGTGGTGGTGGTGGCACGATCACGCCCCCTGTTCCACCGCCTCCTCCTCCGCCACCCCCGCCCCCGCCTCCTCCTCCGCCACCCCCGCCGCCGCCCTCGGTGACATCGAGCGAATATCTGCGGAACTATGGCCTGGCCAATATGAAGGCCCAGGTCGCCTGGCAGGCCGGGGCGACCGGCTCGGGCGTCACCGTCGCCGTCGTCGATTCCGGCATCGCCAACACCCTGCCCGAGCTCGAAGGGCGGATATCCAGCGCCTCGACCGACGTGGTCGCGGGCCGCAACACCCCCTATGTCGCCTCAGGCAGCCACGGCACGCGGGTGTCGGGGGTCATCGCCTCGAACTTCAACGGCTTCGGCACGATCGGCGTGGCCTATCAGTCGACCATCCTGTCGATCCGCACCGACATCTCGGACTGCACGGACAAGAACACCGAGGTCTGTTTCAGCAGTTCGGACCTGGTGCGCGCCCTGGACTACGCCGTAGCCAACGGGGTCAAGATCATCAACATGTCGCTGGGCGGCGACGGGCGGCTGGGGTCGGCGTTCGAGGCGGCGCTGCTGCGCGCCGTGAACTCCGGCGCAGTGATCGTGGCCTCGTCGGGCAATGACGGCGAGGCCAATCCCGGCTGGCCTGCGCGCTACGCCATCGACCCCCGCTTCGCCGGCAGCGTGATCGCCGTTGGTTCGCATGGCGCGACCGATGTGATGTCCAGCTTCTCCAACCGGGCCGGCGATACGGCGGTCGGTTATATTTCAGCGCCGGGCGAAGACGTCATCACCGGCTGCGAAGGCACGTCCTGCTGGCGGGTCAACGGCACATCGTTTTCGGCGCCCCATGTCTCGGGAGCCCTGGCCCTGCTGATGCAGGCCTTCCCCAATCTGACTGCTCGGGCAGCCTTGGCCATTCTAGTCGATACGGCGCGGGATGCGGGTGATCCAGGAACCGACATCGTCTATGGACGTGGCCTGCTGGACATGGCCGGCGCCTTCCGGCCGGTCGGCACGACCTCGACCCCGATGGCGGACGGAAGCTCCATCGTGACCCTCAGCGAGCCGGGCAGTTTCGTCGGGGCGGCCTTCGGCGACGCCTTCCTGCGTCAGAGCGCGCTGAACACGGTGCTGTACGACGCCTATGACCGGATGTTCGCGGTCCAGCTTGGCGGGGCCTATCCGACGGCGCCCAGCCGATCCTATCAGGCCGCGCCCTTCGAACAGAACACCACCGCCACCACCACCCTGGCCCTACCGGGCGGCGGACGGCTGAACCTGATCGCGGCCCAGCCCAGCGCGACGCCCGAACCCGTGGCGCCGCGCCACGACCTCTATGATGCGCCGTGGATGGGCGACGAACCGCGCCAGGAGGCGATGCTGGACCTGGAAACCGGCCGGATGAACTTCTCCGTCTGGCAGGGCAAGGGCGGGGCGGCGTCGCCGTTCGAAGGCTCGGCCGGCGATGGGTTTGCATCCCTGGCCCAGGCCGACCATGCGGTGCGCGGCGCGATGCGGTTCGGCGCCGTGACCGTGTCGGCCGAAAGCGGCGGCGGCGACCGCCGCATGCCCCTGCGCCGCGTGGAGGAGGACGCCTCGACCTATAGTCGGGCGGCGATCGGATGGCGGGGCGCCGAGGGCGGCCTGTCGTTCAGCGTCGGCGCCTTGGATGAACGTCTTGGGCCCTTGGGCGCCTTCCTGCCCGGCGGGTCGGACTTCGCCCTGCCGTCGCGCACCAGCTTCTATGCCGTGGGCGGCGACTGGACGTTGAGGCCGGGTCTGCGACTGATCGGCGAAGCGGGCATGGGGTCGACGCAGATCGAGGGACGGTTCCTGTCGATGGATCAGGCGGCGATCAGTTCGAACTGGCGGCTGGGCCTGCTGACCGGCTGTACGATGGTATGCGACCGGATCAGCTTCACCCTGTCGCAGCCGCTTCGGATCGAGAGCGGGACCTTCTTGGCGCTGCTGGCCGATGTGCCGGTCGAATATTTCGACCCGCTGACCTATTCGCGGCGCAGCTTCTCGGCGTCGCCCAGCGGTCGCCAGATCGACTTCATCCTGGGCGGCGAGCGTCGGCTGTGGGACGGCTCCAGCATGACATTGCAGGCCGTGGCCAGCCGCGAGCCGCGCCATGTGGCGGACGCCGCGCTGGAGTTCGCACTGATCGGGGCCTGGCGGCGTCAGTTCTGACCGACGCCGCCCGCTGACCCGGGATCAGGCCTTGCCGTCGAAGGCCTGACCTTCGGGCGCCTGCGCGGCGCCGTAGGGGTTGGGGCTTTGCGCGCCGGAGCCCTTGGCGGCGACGATGACCATGGCGGGACGGACGGTGCGGCCGAACAGTTCGAAGCCCGACTGCATGGTCTGGAGCACCGATCCGGCGGGCACCGTGTCCGACGGCTGTTCCATCATCGCCTGGTGAAGGTGCGGGTTGAAGGCTTCGCCGGCTTCCGGCGCGACGCGCTTCAGGCCATTGCTGTCGAAGGCTTGAAGCAGGGCCTTCTGGGTCAGTTCCAGCCCGGTCACCAGGCCGGCGGTGGCGCCCTCGGCGTCCTTGGGCGCGGCCATCAGGGCGCGTTCCAGATTGTC
Source organism: Brevundimonas sp. TWP1-3 (assembly GCF_049896085.1). Classification (NCBI taxonomy): domain Bacteria; kingdom Pseudomonadati; phylum Pseudomonadota; class Alphaproteobacteria; order Caulobacterales; family Caulobacteraceae; genus Brevundimonas; species Brevundimonas sp. TWP1-3. Next base: position 408,692 of record NZ_JAFCTP010000001.1, read on the forward strand.
GGCCACGCCCAGCAGGTCCTTGGCGAAGCGCTGGATGGCGAAGGCGCGGGCGTCGTTCTGTTGCGTCTCCGAACGGCGCTTCAGGTTCTCCATCTCGGCGGCGACGCGCAGGGCGCGGTCCTTCCACTCGTCGCGCTCGGCGATGACGGCGTCCAGGGGCGTCAGATCGTCACCCCGATTTTCAGAAGGGTGGGCGTCCAGGCCGTGTTCGGCGTCGGTCTCGGCCGCATCCAGGGCGTCGAATTCGTCGTTAAGGGGTTTGTCGCTCACTTGTCGTTCCCGTCCAGCATCCGGCCCAGCACCCGGGCGGTATAGTCCACCAACGGAATGACACGGGCGTAGTTCAGTCTTGCGGGGCCTATGACGCCGATGGCGCCCAGAACCCTTTGTCGGCCGCTCATATAGGGCGCCGCGATCACGGCGGAACCCGAAAGTGAAAACAACCGTGTTTCCGCGCCGATGAAAATGCGCACGCCCTGGGCCGCATCGACGCCGTCCAGCAGGCCGATCAGCTGTTCCTTCTGCTCCAGGTCGTCGAACAGGACGCGCACTCGCTCCAGGTCCGCCAGCCCCTCGCCGTCCTGCAGCAGATTGGCCCGTCCTCGCACGATCAGGGCGCGCTCGCGGTCGGGGCCCCCTGACCAGGCGGCGAACCCGTCCTCGACCAGGCGGGCCGCGGTCTGGTCCAGTTCGCGCCGGGCGATTTCAAGCTCGTGCGTCATCTCGCGCTTGGCGTCGGCGAAGGGCCGGCCGCGCAGGCGCGCATTGAGGAAGTTGGAGGCCTCGACCAAGGTGGACGGCGTGACGCCCGCCGACAGGGTCATGATCCGGTTCTCGACCGTGCCGTCGTCGGCGACGATCACCGCCAGGGCCTGATCCCCGCCCAGGGCCACGAACTCGACGTGCTTGACCCCGGAATCGCGCACGGGGCTGGAAACCACCCCCGCGCCCCCAGCCAGGCCGGACAACAGGTTGGACGCCTCGTCCAAGGCGGATTCGAAGTTGCGCCCGCGCCCCGCCAGCCGTCCGTCGATCTCGCGCCGCTCTTCCTTGGTCAGGTCACCGACTTCCAAGAGGCCGTCCACGAACAGCCGCAGGCCGGCGTGGGTCGGGATACGCCCCGCCGAGGTATGCGGCGCAGCCAGCAGCCCGGCCAGGGTCAGGTCCTGCATCGTGTTGCGGATCGAGGCCGGGGACAGGGCGATCCCGCCCAGCGACAGGGTGCGCGATCCGACCGGCTCGCCCGTCTCCAGATAGCTCTCGACGATGCGGCGGAAGATGTCGCGGGCGCGTGCGTCCAGCCCCGCCAGTCCCGCTAAGGCCATGCCTGGGGATTGGGCGCCATCGAACGGCGGGGTTTTGGGGGCATACAGGCTCACGGTTTCAGGATAAGCACCGCCGCCTCAGCTTCCAAGGACTCATCATGCGCCATTCGCAACGCACCGACGACCAACTGCGTCCCGTGACCATCGAGACCGGCGTCAACCGCTATGCCGAGGGCTCGTGCCTGATCACCTTCGGCCACACCAAGGTGCTGGTGACCGCCTCGGTCGAGGAGAGCATTCCCGGCTGGATGCGCGGCAAGGGCCAGGGTTGGGTCACGGCGGAATACGGCATGCTGCCCCGCGCCACCCACACCCGCGGCCGCCGCGAAGCCGCCGCCGGCAAGCAGTCGGGCCGGACGCAGGAGATTCAGCGCCTGATCGGCCGTAGCCTGCGCGCTGTCGTCGATCTGAAGGCCCTGGGCGAGCGTCAGGTCGTGCTGGACTGTGACGTGATCCAGGCCGACGGCGGCACCCGCACGGCCTCCATCACCGGCGCCTGGGTCGCCATGGCCTCGGCCCTGAACTATCTGCGCGACGAGGGCGTGCTGAAATCCGACCCGATCCTGGACCAGGTGGCGGCCGTGTCGTGCGGCATCTGCAACGGCGTGCCCGTTCTGGACCTGGATTACGAAGAGGACTCCGAGGCCGAGGCGGATTCGAACTTCGTCCTGACCGGTTCGGGCCAGATCGTCGAGGTCCAGGCCACGGGCGAGAAGCGCGGTTTCTCGCGCGCCGAGTTCGACCGGCTGTTCTCGCTGGCCGAGACCGGCTGCACCGAACTGTTCGCCTTGCAGAAGGCGGCGCTGGCGGCCGTGAAGCGATAGGGGGTTTCGCCCTCGGTCGCAGGCAGGCATTCTTGCCCGGTTGGTCCTGACCGGAGACAAGTCGATGCGTCGATCCCAATGGCTTTCGCTTGCCGTCTGCGCCGTGCTGATGGCCGGCTGTCAGCCCTCCGGCCCCGGAGCGCCCGCGTCCAATGAGTCGGCGTCGAACACCGACGTGATCGATGCAGTTCCTCTACAGTCGGAAACCGCGCCGGTCGCTCCGCCGGCTGCCAAGGCGGATGCTCCGGCTAAGGCGCCGGCAAAGCCCGCCGAGGAGCCCCAGGCCGGCATCCCCGAGGGGCCGGACATGGCGCCTCAGCCGGTTCCGGTCAGCGAAGTTCCGTGTCGTGAAGCCATCGGGGCCGCCGCCTCGGCCCGCCTGGTCGAGCGCTGCATCCAGGTCAGCCCGGCGACGCGCCCGCCCTGCAACGCCGCCAACCCTTGCGACCTGATCCAGGGCGAGATCGACCGGTCCTGCAAGCTGTGGGAACGCGACGGCGATCCGCCGGCGGCGTGCAAGCCTTAAGGGTCGACCCTCAGCCGGCGGCGCGCACCGCGCCGGCGACATCCGCCACCACCCGCTTCACCAGCGCCTCGTCGTCGCCTTCCGCCATGACGCGGATCAGTTTTTCCGTGCCCGACGGTCGCACCAGCAGCCGCCCCTGACCCTTCAGCGCCGCCTCGGCCTCGGCGATGGCGGCCTTGACCGTGTCGGTCTCCAGCGGCTTTTCGGCGGTGAAGCGGACGTTCTCAAGCTTTTGCGGCACCGGATCGAACTGGCGGGCCAGTTCGCTCATCGGCTTGCCGGATTCGACCAGGACGGCCAGCACCTGCAGCGCCGCCATCAGGCCGTCGCCGGTCGTGGCGTGGTCGTGCAGGATGATATGGCCCGACTGTTCGCCGCCGATGTTGAAGCCGCCCTCGCGCATCCGCTCCATCACATAGCGGTCGCCGACCTTGGTCCGCTCCAGCGTCAGGCCTTCTGACTTCAGCTTCCGTTCGAGCCCCAGGTTGGACATGACGGTGGCGACCACGCCGCCGCCGGTCAGGAGGCCGCGTCTGGCCCAGTCCAGACCGACCAAGGCCATGATCTGGTCCCCGTCCACGACCTGGCCCTTTTCGTCGCAGATGATCAACCGGTCGGCGTCGCCGTCCAGGGCGATGCCGATGTCGGCGCGGTAGCGTTTGACCGCATCGACCAGGGTCGCCGGATGGGTCGAGCCGCATTCGGCGTTGATGTTGGTCCCGTTCGGGGTCACCCCGACGGGGAAGACCTCGGCGCCCAGTTCGAACAGGGTGGTGGGCGCGACCTTGTAGCCGGCGCCGTTGGCGCAATCGACCGCGATGCGCAGACCTTGCAGCGTCAGCCGCTTGGGGAAGGCCTGTTTGGCGATCTCGATATAGCGGGCCTGGGCGTCGTCGATCCGCTTGACCCGACCCAGCTTGTTTGACGGCGCCAGACCCTGGTCCAGGCCTTGGTCCATCATGGCCTCGATCTTCAGCTCGATCTCGTCCGACAGCTTGTAGCCGTCCGGCCCGAACAGCTTGATCCCGTTGTCGGCATAGTCGTTGTGCGAGGCCGAAATCATCACCCCCAGGTCGGCGCGCATCGACCGGGTCAGCATGGCCACCCCCGGCGTGGGAACGGGGCCGAAGGTGCGCACGTCCATGCCGACCGAGGCGAAGCCGGCGACCAGAGCCGGCTCGATCGTATAGCCCGACAGACGGGTGTCCTTGCCGATCACCACCAGATGGCGGCGGTCATCGTCGGTTCGGAACAATTTCCCGGCGGCCAGACCCACGCGCAGCGCGACCTCTGCCGTCATCGGATAGGTGTTGGCACGCCCGCGAATGCCGTCGGTGCCGAAGTATTTTCTGTCGCCCAAGGCCTGGTCCTTTGTTTCGGGTAACGTTCCGAAACCCCTTTTTTGATGCGGCCCGCCTTAAGATTGCATAGACGGCCGGTGGGGCTTGATGTGTGGCTTAGCCCCGGATCGCCGCCAGTGCAAAGCGGCGCCCCTTTCCCTGACCTCTCGGAGCCTTCGCTTATGTGCGGCATCATCGGCGTCACCGGCAACGGACCTGTCGTTCCCCGGCTGATCGACAGCCTGAAGCGGCTGGAGTACCGCGGCTATGACTCCGCCGGCGTCGCCGCCGTTGTCGATGGCGCGGTCGAGCGTCGCCGGGCCCAGGGCAAGATCCGCAATCTGGAGGCCGTTCTGGCCGAACAGCCGATGACGGCGACGGTCGGCATCGGCCATACCCGCTGGGCCACCCACGGCGCGCCCACGACGGCGAACGCCCACCCGCACAAGGCCGGGCGCGTCACCCTGGTCCACAACGGCATCATCGAGAACTTCGCCGAGCTGAAGGCGGAACTGGCCGCCGAGGGCCATGTCTTCGAAAGCCAGACCGACACCGAGGTCATCGCCCACCTGCTGGACGCCGAACTGAACACGGGCCGCAGCCCCCTGGAGGCGTTCAAGATCACGCTGGACCGCCTGACCGGCGCCTATGCGCTGGCGGTGCTGATCGACGGGACGAACGACCTGATCCTGGGCGCCCGGCGCGGCAGTCCCTTGGTGGTCGGCTGGGGCGAGGACGAGATGTATCTGGGTTCGGACGCGCTGGCCGTGGGCCCGTTCACCCAGAAGATTTCCTATTTGGAAGAGGGCGATTACGTCGCCGTGACCAAGGCCGGGGCCCAGATGTTCGACGTGACCGGAAAGCCGGTCGATCGCGCAGTGGTCCAGGTCTCGGCCTCCTCGGCCATGGTCGAGAAGGGCGAATATCGCCACTTCATGGAAAAGGAAATCCATGAACAGCCCGACAGCGTCCAGCACACCTTGTCGGAATATCTCGACCTGGTGACCGGCACGGCCAAGACCAACACCGTCGATTTCGCCGCCATCGACCGCATCCAGATCGTCGCCTGCGGCACCGCCTTCTACGCCGGTCAGATCGGCCGCTACGCCTTCGAGAAGCTGGCGGGTCTGCCCTGCGACGTCGAGATCGCGTCCGAGTTCCGCTATCGCTCCCCGGCGGTGACGCAAAAGACCCTGGCGGTCGCCGTCAGCCAGTCGGGCGAGACCGCCGACACCCTGGCCAGCCTGACCTGGTGCAAGGCGCAGGGTTTGAACACCGCCGCCGTCGTCAACGTCCATTCCTCTTCCATGGCGCGCGAGGCGGCCGTGCTGTGGCCCACCCACGCCGGGCCGGAAATCGGCGTCGCCTCGACCAAGGCCTTCACCGCCCAGGTCGCCGCCCTGCTGGCGCTGGCCGTCGCAGCGGGCGTGGCGCGCGGCCGGATCGATGCGGCCCGGGAGGCCGAGCTGGTCAAGGCCCTGTTCGAAAGCCCCCGTCTGATCGCCGAGGCCCTGACGATGGGCGACAGCATCCGAGCGGTGGTTCAGGACCTGGCCAAGGCCGACGACGTCCTGTTCCTGGGCCGGGGCGCCATGTTCCCCCTGGCCATGGAGGGCGCGCTGAAGCTGAAGGAGATCAGCTATATCCACGCCGAGGGCTATGCCGCCGGCGAGCTGAAGCACGGTCCCATCGCCCTGATCGACGAGGAGACGCCGACCATCGCCCTGGCCCCGCTGGACGAGGTGTTCGAAAAGACCGCTTCGAACCTGCAGGAAGTCGCCGCGCGCGGCGGTCCTGTCATCATGATCGCCCCTGAAAAAGCGCCAGACCCGCACGGCGCCGGCATCCGCCGCATCCATGCGCCTGACTGCCATCCCCTGATCGCGCCGCTGGTCTATGCCGTGCCGGTCCAGCTGCTGGCCTATTACACCGCCGTTCAGAAGGGCACCGACGTCGATCAGCCCCGCAATCTGGCCAAGTCCGTCACGGTGGAGTGAGGCGAGATCGCCGTCTCGCGCAGGGCCTCCACATCGGCGATCTGAATCGCGCCGCGCCGCAGGCGCAGCGCGCCGGCCGCACACAGTTCGGTGCAGGCGGTCGAGACGCTGGCGCGCCGCACCGCCATCAGGTCGGCCAGGTCGCTCTGGCGCAGGGATACCGTGTCGCCGCCGCCCTGGTCGTGAACGTCAAGGATAAGGGCGGCCAGGCGTTGGGTCACCTTGAGCTCGGCATGACGCCCCAGCTCGGCCTGAAGGGCGGCGTTGCGTTGACGAAGGTCGGTCAGGGTCGCCTCGACCAGGGTGTCACGATCGATGCGCTGGACCAACCGTCGCGCCGGCACCGTCAGGAACCGTCCCGCCGTCAGCCACAGGGCGACTTCCTTTTCGCCCCGCCCCAGCACCGCATCGAAGTTGATCAGATCGTCGCTTGAGGCCAGACCACGTGACAGTGTCTCGTTGGGTCCGATGCGTGCGGCGACGCCGTCGAGAATGAAGGTCACCAGCGGTTCGCCATCACGCGTCAGGGCGGTGCGTTGGCCGGGCACGGCGTCGAAGGCGTCGCCTTCGTCCAATCCCTGAACGGCCAGCAGGGAAAGCAGGGATCGCGCGAGGTTCGAAATGGACATGGATCGCATAGACCGCAAAACGGCGTTCTGCGCGATAACATGCGTTAAGGGGTCAGACGGGGTCGCTCTGAAGCCTCAGATAGGTCGGGTCGAACTCGGCGATCTCGGCCAGGCGTCGCCAGTCGAGGATGTCGATCCGACCGCCCGACCAGTGGATCAACCCCTCGCCGCGCAGTTCCGAGATCAGGCGGCTGACATGGACTGTCGACAGTCCCAGCGCGTCGCCTAGGACGGCTTGCGTCAGGGGCAGATCGAACGTCAGGTCACCGGTCTGGCCGACGGCCTGAAGACGCAGATAGAGCTCGCATACCAAGTGGGCCAGATGACCCAGACCGCTGCGCCGACCCATGGCGACCAGCCATTGTCGGTGGATGGCCGCGTCGATGATGGTGTCCAGCCATAGCAGCCGACCCAGATGAGGATGGCGCTCGGTGATGTCGATCAGTCCGCTATGCGGGGCTTCGGCGACGACGCATTCCGTCAGGGCGACGACCCCATGATCCATCTGCTTCATCAACAGGCTGTGCAGATCGATGAAGTCGCCGGCTACGTTGATCTCGGTGATCTGGCGCGCGCCATCCGCCAGCGTGGAATAGCGGGCGGAGAATCCGGAGATCAGAAGCGTGCTGTGCAGCGGCCGGGTATGTTCGCGGACGATGTCCGAGCCGGCGGCGACCGTCTTGGGCGGTTCCAGCGCCTTCTGCAGGGCCTCGATCTCTTCGGGAGAGATGCGGTCACGCAGGGACAGTTTCTCGACCAGTGTCGTGATCTTGGGCGCGGCTTGAAGTTTGCTCATTGGGCGCTTTCCATCAGGCTCCAGCCGTCAGGGGCATCGTCGGAAGCGGCTGCGGTGACGCTGACGACCGTCTGGCCCTCAGCATCCGTGACGATGACGCTGAAGGCGCGGGTCGTCCAGAAGGAGGCGCCACGATAACGCAGGATTTCGCCCAGAACGGCGACGGCTTCCTCTCTGGCGGCATCGACGCTCTTCAGCTCCTCGCCCTGGTCGTCGCGAATGCAGTCGCCATTTTGGGTATGGAAAAAGTAGCGCGGCAATCTTTCCTCCTGGCAGCAGCCGAGGGAGGAAGCGGTCACGGGGCCGATTGGTTCAGCCCTCTGTGATCTTTCAGATTTCCTGGTTGAAGGCGCCGATTTCCGGATAGGCGGCAAGGCGGGGTTTGATCTCCTTGCGGAAGAGATCTCGCATGTCGTCTTCGGACCGCATGCTCTCGACCACCACCACCAGTTCCGGCTTGTTCGACGAGGCGCGGACTAGGACCCAGGATCCGTCCTCCAGATGCACCCGCACGCCGTTGACGGTGATGGCCTCAAGGATCTTACGACCCAGGATCTCGGCGCCTGCGGCCGCCAGATCCGAATATTCCTTCACGATCCGCTCCAGCACGCCGTACTTCAGCTCGTCGTCACAATGGGGCGACATGGTCAGGCTGGTCCAGGCGTCCGGCAGGGCGGCTTTCAGTTCGCTCAGCTTCTTGCCCGGATTGCGGTCCAGCATGGCCAGGACCGCCCCGGCCGCGACCAGGCCGTCGTCATAGCCGTGGCCCAGATCGCCGGCCATGAAGAAGTGTCCCGATTTCTCGAAGCCGGCCAGGGCGCCCAGTTCGGCGGTCTTGCGCTTGATGTAGGAGTGCCCCGTCTTCCAATAGACGACCTCGGCACCATTGGCCTTGAGGACCTCGTCGGTCTTGTAGAGGCCGGTCGACTTCACATCGACCACGAAGGTGCTGTCTGGATAGACCTTGGACAGGTCGCGGGCCAGCATCAGGCCGATCTTGTCGGCGAAGATCTCCTCGCCAGTGTCGTCCACCACGCCGCAGCGGTCGCCGTCGCCGTCGAAGCCCAGAGCCAGGTCTGCGCCTGTCTCGCGCACCCGCTGGGCCATCTGCACCAGCATGGCGTGGTCTTCGGGGTTCGGATTGTATTTGGGGAAATTGTAGTCGAGATCGGTGTCCATCTCGATCACCTCGACGCCCATCCGGCGCAAGGCGTCGGGCGCAAAGGCGCCTGCTGTGCCGTTGCCGCAGGCGCAGACCACCTTAAGCGGCCGCTTGATCTGAACCTTGGAGGCGACGTCGGCGACATAGGTTTCGCGGAAGTCCTCGACCCGAACCAGTTTGCCGCCCGCCCGGGCCACGCCCTCGCCGTTCAGCACGATCTCTTTCAGCCGGCTCATCTCTTCGGGGCCGAAGGTCAGCGGCTTGTTCGCCCCCATCTTAACGCCGGTCCAGCCATTCTCGTTATGGCTGGCGGTGACCATGGCCACGCAGGGGGCGTCCAGCTCGAACTGGCCGAAATAGGCCATGGGCGACAGGGCCAGACCGACGTCCAGAACCTCCATCCCGCCTTCCAGCAGGCCCAGGATCAGGGCTTGTTTGACGCTGAGGCTGTAGCCGCGGAAGTCATGGCCGGTGACGATCTTCGGCGCGACGCCGATCTCGTGGACATAAGTGGCTAGGCCCAGTCCCAGCGCCTGAATGCCAAGGAGATTGATCTCCTTTTCCAGGATCCAACGCGCATCGTATTCGCGGAAACCAGTGGGCTTAACAAAGGCCAGATTTTCATAATCCGCCGTGTTCGGCGTGAGGTCCTGCCGGGGCTTGAGCATTCTGTGGGGCTCAGGCGGCGGCGCGTTTGCGAATACGGGCGATGCGGCGCAGGCGACGCCAGAAACGGCCGCGCTCCGGCTCGGGATAGGGTTGCAGGTTCTCGACGAACTGATCGGCTGAGGCGCGCCAGCTGAACTTTTCCGCATAGGCGCGCACGACCTTGCGGTCGAGTTCGAGGCACTCCAGGCAGGCGGTCCTGAGGTCCTTGTCGATCGCCCCGGCGTTCGAGCCGGGGATGATATCGATCGGGCCATGCGCGGGGTAGGCGGCGACCGGCGTGCCGGCGGCCATGGCTTCCAGGATCACCAGGCCGAAGGTGTCGGTCCAGCTGGGGAAGACGAAGACGTCGGCGTCGCGGAAGCAGCGGGCCAGCTCGTCACCAAACCGGGCGCCCAGGAATTTGGCCTCGGGATACTTCTCCTGCAGCTCCGCGCGGGCGGGTCCATCGCCGACGACGATCTTGGTGCCGGGCAGGTCGAGCTGAAGGAAAGATTCTATATTCTTCTCGACCGCCACGCGACCGACGTTGAGGAAGAACGGCCGGGGCCAGTTCTTGCCCCCAAGCTCATCGTAAATCCGTTCCAGGTCGGGATTGAACACGTCCGTGTCGACGCCTCGCGACCAAGGAGACACATTCTTGAACCCATGCTCGACCAGTTCGTCGCGCAGGGTCGGTGTCGCCACCATCAGCCGACCCGACGGCTTATGGAACCATTTCATATAGGCATAGCCGACCTGGACCGGGATCGGGAAACGGGCCGAGACATATTCGGGGAATTTGGTGTGGTAGCTGGTCGTGAAGGGCAGCTTCCATTCCACGCAGATGCGACGCGTGGCGATGCCGATCGGACCCTCGGTGGCGATATGCACAGCCTCAGGCTCGAAGGCGCGCAGCATTTCGCGAATCTCTTCCTCCGCACCCAAGGCCAGCCGGATCTCCGGATAGGTCGGGCAGGGAATAGTCTTGAACAGGCTAGGCTCGATGACCTCGACCTCATGGCCCATGCCGCGGCATTCCGCGACCGTGCGGGTCAGGGTGCGGACGACGCCATTGACCTGAGGTTCCCAGGCGTCGGTGGCCAGAACGATGCGCATTGAGGCGGGCGGACCCTGAGCCGTTGAGTAAGGGCGGAACTTCTAGACGGTTCGAATGACGAAGGCGAGACAGCGATTTCCATCGTCGCGGTATGGTTGTCGTTCGGCTCAGGACAGTCGAAGGGCATTGTCTCCATCGTGAGCCAAGGCCCCCAGCGTTTCTCGAAGCTGGATATGAGCCGTCATGATCGAGCGGAGCGATAAGGCCGGTGATGGTTCGTCTATAAAGTCGCCGCTTTCGAGCATGGCGTCGCGCCAGAGGCCTTGAGGCGTAAGGAAAAGCCATACGGCGCGAAGCGCGCACCCTGCCTGTTCCAGCGAGGCCGCGCAGGGGGCGTCGTCAGCCATAGACGCAAGGATCAGTGACGCCTTGAGCCATTGAGTCTGTGACCAAAGCCGGGCGCGACCCCTTTGGATGAGGCCTTGGTCGCTGACGGACTCCACGGCGACACCGCGGTTCAAGTCGATCCCTTGAAGCCCAGCCGTGAAGAGCTTGCGGGCATTCACGAGTGAGGCAGTGTCGGATGTCAATCGGCTGTAGCGGGCCAGCAGCCAAGCCCGATAGAACAGGTCGCCAGGCGACGCTGGATGATCGATGTCTGATGCGGCTTGCATCAGGCTGACGATCTGGTCTGCAGTCCGCCGCCAGCCTGGGTCGGTGCTTATGCCCGCCCAAGCAAGCGCGCCTTCCAGCAGGATGAGAGACTTCGCTTGGTCGGGGGGGGAGGTCTGGTCGCCTATAAGACGGTCGCGAAGGGTGGTGGCGTCGCGCTTCACCGAGGGGTTGCCTGTCGCTGCGAAAATAGCCGCCAAGGCGACAGGAAAGCCACTATGATCGCCTAGTTCGGATTGATCGCTGTCCAATGGCAGGTGCGGCAGACCTTTTTCGACCACCGCCCGCCATGGCCCAGGCCAGTCTTGGCGACCGGCTAGGGCGTAGGCTTCCAGCTGCGCCGCCTGGACTTGCAGAACTGGCGATGTCGCAATGCGACGCCCGCTCGTGCTCAGAAGGGCTTCGAAGGCTCCGGACGTCCCCTGTCCCAACGTGCACCAAACGGGAAGCGCGGACTGACGCAACCATGTCGCCAGCCGCTCAGCACCGCTTTTCAGCAACTCAGGGGTGAGAGCCGGAAAGTCGAGATGCGACGGCGATAGTTTTCCGATCCGTTCGACGATCTTCCTGACGTCCTGGCTGCGCTTCAGGTCGGTGACCAGAACAGCGTCTCGTTCCACGATGACGCCCACGTCCCGCAGACCGATAACCGCGACCATGACACCGTCGGATGACCGGACCAGGCAACCCTCCGAGTCTTCCAGAACATGTAACCCGACGCTGCCTTCGCCGGAGGCTTGCACGGCATCCCAGGCCCCCAAGTCGGACCAGGAGAACCGCACGGGAAGGACCGACGCCCGGCCTGTCTTTTCCATCACCGCATAGTCGATCGAAATCGTCGGAGCGTTGAGGAACTGCGACCCGAGCAACCGGAACCGTCCGTTGAACTCCGCGTGTTCCAGGGCGTCTCTGGCCGCGATCAGGACTGCTGGCGCCTGTTGGGACAGTTCCTCGATCAGCACATCTGCGCGCACGATGAAGTTGCCGCTGTTCCACAGATAGCCGTTGTGGATGTGGCGTTCGGCCGTAAGGGCGTCGGGCTTTTCGACGAAGGCCGCGACGTCCGTGAGGCCTGCCCCGGACGGTGCGATGTAGCCGTAGGCGGAGGACGGTTCTGTGGGCACGACCCCCAGGGTGACGATGCGACCCGTGTCTGCAGCTGCGGCGGCTTCCTGCACTGCTGCGTGAAATGCGCCATGGTCGGGAATGTGGTGGTCGGAGGCGACGAAGAGATTGACGGCTCGCGGGTGCTGTTGAGCGGTCCACAGGGCTGCGACAGCCATTGCCGCGGCGGAATCGCGGCCCTCGGGCTCCAGGAAGATGGTGGCCTTCGCGCCAACCTCGTCCAGTTGGGCCAAAATCTCTAGGCGATGTTGCTTTCCACCCACGACAATCAGTTCGCCGCCCTGCTCCATCAACGGAAGGGCGCGCTCCACCGCGTCTTGAAACAGTGACCGATTGCCTGCCAGCGGAATGAACTGCTTGGGGCGTGAGGGGCGAGAAGCGGGCCAGAGACGCGTGCCCGCCCCGCCGCACATGATAACCGGATAAATCATCGCCATGGTCAAAGCTGCTCCGATTGGATCGTGCAAGTCCAGTAGGAGGAGTCCTTAGTTTGCGAAGCCGCTCAAATCCATCATTGCAAAGAGGTGCGCAGAGGTTGTTCGTAGCCCCGCCGGTCGTGCCTCAGAGCGGCAGCACCGTCGTCGACTTCACCTCCTCCAGCACCGCATAGGTCCGAGTCTCCCGCACGCCCGGCATCCGCACCAGCACATCGCCCAAAAAGGCGCGATAGGCGTCCATATCGCCGACGCGGGCCTTGATCAGATAGTCGAAGCCGCCGGCGACCATGTGGCACTCCAACACTTCGGGTTGGCTGCGCACGGCGGCGGCGAAGGCTTCGAAGACGTCGCCGGTGGTGCGGTCCAGCAGCACTTCCACAAAAATCAGCAGGTCGCGGCCGACCTTGGCCGGGTCGATCATGGCGGCGTAGCCGGTGATGATCTTCTTTTCGCGCAGGCGGCGGACTCGTTCGAAACAGGCGGCGGGCGACAGGTTGCATTGCCGCGCCAGTTCGGCGTTCGACAGCCTGCCGTCGGTCTGGAGCACCCGCAGGATGCGGCGGTCGACGGCGTCTATATCGATCATCGGAAATCGAAGCTCTGCACCGAACGATCTTCGGTCAGGCCTCGTATCATACGAAGCACCTTCAATGAACTCCGGCCTATACGGCGGAAATCCACAGGATTTTCCGCCGATGACCTCGCCCGTTTTCACGCCCACGAGCCTGGCCGCCTGGGACGGTCTGGACGCGCACAAGTTCCGCGACGAACGCGAGGCCGTCGCCGCCAACCTGGCCCGCATGCCGTTGGACGCCGCCGAGCGCGCCGCCGTGGTGGCGGAGGCGACGGCCCTGGTCGAGCACGCCCGCCGCAGCCAGAAGAAGCAGGGGGTGGTCGAGAGCTTCCTGCAACAGTTTTCGCTGGGCACTCGCGAGGGCCTGGCCCTGATGTGTCTGGCCGAGGCCCTGCTGCGCGTGCCGGACGAAGAGACGCGCGACCGGCTGATCGCCGAGAAGATCGGCTCCGCCGACTGGGCCAGCCATCTAGGCCAGTCCGACAGCCTGTTCGTCAATGCCTCGACCTGGGGCCTGATGCTGACCGGCAAACTGGTCGATGTGGACGACGAGGCGCGCAGCGACCTGCCCGGCTTCCTGAAGCGGATCGCCGGCCGTCTGGGCGAGCCGGTCATCCGCCAGGCCGTGGCGACCGCCGTAAAAATCATGGGCGAACAGTTCGTGGTCGGCCGCACCATCCAGGGGGCGCTGAAGCGGTCGAACAAGGAAGGCTGGCTGTGCAGCTTCGACATGCTGGGCGAGGGCGCCCGCACCGTCGCCGACGCTGACCGCTACGAGAAGATCTACGCCGACGCCATCGAGGCCGTGGGCAAGACATCCAAGGGGCAGGGGCCGGAACACGGACACGGCGTCTCGGTGAAACTGTCCGCCCTGTCGCCCCGCTATGAGGCGACGCACGAGGACGACGTCTGGGCGACCCTGTATCCCCGCATCCTGCGCCTGGCCCAGATCGCGGCCAAATACGACATCAACTATACGATGGACGCCGAGGAGGCGGACCGTCTGGCCCTGTCGCTGAAGCTGCTGGACCGTCTGGCGCACGAGCAGTCGCTGGGCGGCTGGACCGGCTTGGGTCTGGCGGTTCAGGCCTATCAGAAGCGCGGTCTGGAGACGATCGAACGGGTCGCCGACCTCGCTCGCCGTTCTGGCCGCCGCCTGATGGTGCGGCTGGTCAAGGGCGCCTATTGGGACACCGAGATCAAGCGCGCCCAGGTCTTCGGCCGCACCGACTATCCGGTCTATACGACCAAGGCGGCGACCGACCTGAACTATCTCGTCTGCGCCAAGGCCATGATCGAGGCCGCGCCGGCGATCTACAGCCAGTTCGCCAGCCACAACGCCCACACCCTGGCCGCCGTCCGCCGCATGGCCCGCGAGCGGAGCGTGGTGGTCGAGCATCAACGCCTGCACGGCATGGGCGAGGCGCTCTACGACGCGGCGCACGAGGCTTGGGCTGATGAGACCGTCATCGTCCGCGCCTATGCTCCCGTTGGAGGTCATGAGGAGTTGCTGCCCTATCTGGTGCGGCGCCTGCTGGAAAACGGCGCCAACTCCTCCTTCGTCCACGCCTTGCTGGACGAGCGCGTGCCCGCCTCGGCTGTCGCGGCCGATCCCATCTCCCTGGTCGAGCAAGCGCCCGACCGTCACCCCAAGATTCTGGTTCCGAAAGACATGTACGGCGATCGTCAGAACTCCCTCGGCCGCGACTATTCCCAAGCCGCCGACCGTGAAGCCCACGCCAAGGCGCTCGAAGGGGTCGATCGCGAAAAACTGACCTCCGGCCCCATCGTGGCTGGCCGCCTGCGCGCCGGCATCGATGCCCAGCCCGTGACCAACCCCTTCGACCGGTCGCAGGTGCTGGGCCATGTCTCCGAGGCCGAAGCCGCTGACATCGACGCCGCCGTCGAGGCCGCCGCTGAGGCCCAGGTTCACTGGGACCGTCAGGGCGGCGCCAAACGCGCTGTCATCCTGCGCGCCATGGCCGATGCGCTTGAAGCCGATCTGGACCGCCTGGTCGCCCTGCTCAGCCGCGAGGCGGGCAAGACCCTGAACGACGGCGTCGCCGAGGTGCGCGAGGCCGCCGACTTCTGCCGCTACTACGCCCTGCTGGCCGAACGCGACTTCACCGCGCCCGAGACGCTGAAAGGCCCGACCGGCGAGACCAACCAGCTGTTCCTGCACGGACGCGGCGTCTTCGCCTGCATCAGCCCTTGGAACTTCCCCCTGGCCATCTTCACCGGCCAGATCGCTGCGGCTCTCGCCGCCGGCAACGCCGTCCTGGCCAAGCCCGCCGAACAGACCCCCCTGATCGCCGCCGAGGCCGTGCGCCTCTATCACAAGGCCGGGCTGAACCCCGACCTGCTGGCCCTGGTCCCAGGGCGCGGCGAGACGGTGGGCGCGGCCCTGGTCACCCACCCCGGAATCGACGGCGTCGCCTTCACCGGGGGCACCGACACGGCCGCGGCCATCAACCGCTCGATCGCCGCCCGCCCCGGCGCCATCATCCCCTTCATCGCCGAGACCGGCGGTCTGAACGGCATGTTCATCGACACGACAGCGCTGAAGGAACAGGTCATCGACGACGTGATCCAGTCGGCCTTCGGCTCGGCCGGCCAGCGCTGCTCGGCCCTACGCGTCCTCTATGTGCCCAAGGATTCGGCTGACGCCCTGATCGAGGGCCTGAAGGGCGCCCTGGCCGTCCAGACCGTCGGCGACCCCGCCGATCCCAAGACCGACATCGGCCCCGTCATCGACCCGGAATCGCGCCGCGCCCTGGAAGCTCACGTCGAACGCCTGTCGAAGGAAGCGAAGATCATCGCCCGCGCCGACCTGCCGCTCGGCGCCGAAAAAGGCGATCTGTTCGCCCCGACAATCGCCGAAATCTCCACGCCTGATTTCCTCGAACGCGAGGTGTTCGGCCCCATCCTGCACATCTATCGCTACGCCCCGTCCGACCTGAAGTCGGTCGCCGGCAAGCTGGCCGCGCGCGGCTACGGCCTGACCCTGGGCGTTCACAGCCGCATCGAAGCCTTCGCCGCCGAAGTGATCGACCTGGTTCCGGCCGGCAATGTCTACGTCAACCGCTCGATCACCGGCGCCGTCGTCGGCGTGCAGCCTTTTGGGGGGGAAGGCCTGTCGGGCACGGGGCCGAAGGCCGGCGGGCCTAACAGCCTGATCCGCTACGCGGCCGAAAAAGCGATCAGCGTGAACATCGCCGCGCAGGGTGGGGATCCGGCGCTGCTGAACCTATAGCTAGTGCTGCGGTTTACGGCTCAGTCTGCGCCTTAATATCGCCTGTTGCACAAGCAACAGGAATAGCCTAGCCAGCGCCGTCGCCTGTGGAGACGCGCCGATCTCTTTGCCCTAGTGCGAGATTTGAACCTGTTTAAATCCCTTTCCAAACACGCGCGTATTATCGGGGCGCTTATGATGCGCGAAATTGTGACCCGGTATGGTCGCGAGGGCATCGGATTTCTTTGGCTGGTCGGTGAGCCCCTATTGTTCTGTATTGGTGTTCTCGTTCTTTGGTCGGCGATCAAGCCGGAATACGAACATGGAATACGTGTCGGGCCATTTGTGATGACAGGGTACGTTTGCTTGTTGTTACTTAGGCATGCCATTTCGATGAGTTTAACTGCGCTTCAAGCCAACATAGGTCTTCTCCATCACAGAAGTGTCCGCATACTGCATATATATCTTTCTCGTAACATATTAGAATTTGCAGGTACTACAGTCGCGTTCATAATAGTTTATGCCATACTGTTTGGTATGGGCCAGGTTCATCTGCCGTCAGACCCAATGATACTTTACGCTGGCTGGTTCTCGCTGGCTTGGCTTTCCATGGGGTTAGCATTGACGCTGAGCGGTATGGCGCTTTACTCTGATGTGGTGGAGCGACTAGTCCCGGTTATCACTTATATTCTAATACCGCTGTCCGGTGCATTCTTTATGCTTTCTTTTATTCCTACTGGATACAGAGAAGTGCTGTTGTGGGTGCCGATCCCACATACTGTGGAGATGGTGCGTGCGGGCGTGTTCGGTGAGTTTGTGAAAACCTATTACACATGGTGGTATCCCTTGGCCTGGGGAACGCTCCTCAATCTCATAGGCCTTTTATTGCTAGCACGCGCGAAGCGATTGGTGGATATCGAGTAGATGCCTAACCGTCACGACCAAGATCAAATTCAGAGCGGCTCGCAAGTCACCTATGCTGGCGACATGGATTCGCTGAGTTCATCAACGGATAGCCGGCGTCAAAGACGACGGTTCCCTTGGGCCTTTGCATCGGTGGTCGTTGCCCCCACTGCGCTCGGAGCGTTCTACTATTTTCTTATCGCCAGCCCGATCTATGTCTCTGAGGCGAGGTTCATTGTTCGATCGTCGAACCAAGCCCAACCGTCTTCCCTCGGGGTGGCTCTTCAGGGTGTGGGTTTGTCATCGACCCAAACTGATGCATTCGCAGTGCATGAGTACATTCGATCTCGGGACGGAGTAGCAGAGTTATCGAAGGTAGTGGATGTGGATGGGTTTCTATCCAGAAGGGGTGCCGATTTCATCTCGAGGTATCCATCGCCTTGGGAGGAGCGCACTAAAGAAGGGACATTTGAGGCATTTCAACGCTTTGTAACTGTAGGCTACGACTCTACAACTGGGATTAGCACAATTCGAGTAAGAGCCTTTAATCCTCAAGATGCCAAAGCGGCAGCCACTCAGCTCCTCGTGGGTGGTGAGGGTTTAGTAAATAGGCTTAATGCGCGTGCAGGGACGGACGCAGTCGCGAACGCTATCGATGCGCAGGCGCAAGCGCGTGATAGATTGACCTCGGCGCAAACTCAGTTGAGCGCCTTTCGGAACCGCGAGCAGATTATAGATCCGCAGCGCGAGGCACTTGCGGGAGGAGACCTTATCGGCGAACTGCTGGTTTCACTGGCGAACCTGCGTGCAGAACGATCGCAGTTGGCCGAAGAAGCGCCCAACAGCCCGCAGTTGCCATCTCTAGATCGACGAATTGCAGCGTTTGAGGGGCAGGTTAGTGAAGAGCGGCGACGAATTGCGGGCAACAATTCTTCACTATCAGGGAAGATCAGTGAGTACGAAAGCCTGGTCTTGGAAAGGGAGCTCGCAGAGCGAGAGCTGTCCGCTGCTAGTATTGCGCTCAATACCGCTCAGCTCGATTCCACTAGAAAGAAGCTTTACCTAGAGCGCGTAGTAAATCCAAATCTTCCCGATGAACCCTCTCTGCCAAAGAGATGGCTCAGGCTGCTGACGATTTTTGCATCGTGTCTGATAACGTACGGCGTGGGTTGGTTGGTGTGGGCGGGAGTACGCGAGCATGGACAGAGTTGATGCTTCGAGACGATGAGGTCGGCTTGGCGGTTACTGGACTGAGCCACTCTTTCGCTGGGAAAAAAGGCAGTCCTGTTTTCCAAAAACTCAGCTTTACGGTCAAGAAAAGCGAACGATTGGCGCTGCTGGGCCGTAACGGCCAGGGCAAGTCGACGCTCATTCGGATTTTGGGCGGCATATTGGATCCGGACGAGGGCCGAGTAGATTGGTCCATGACCTCATCTTGGCCGATCGGATTCGGAGGGGGATTCCAAGGCAGTTTGTCCGGCCTAGACAACATTCGCTTCTTGGCGCGAGTTTACGACCGGGAATATAGCGAACTTAGAGACCGAGTTGATGATTTTGCGGAGCTAGGAATTGCCCTGCGGCAACCTGTGAAGCATTACTCATCTGGTATGAGAGCAAGGCTTGCATTCGGCTTATCCTTAGCCATCGAGTTTGATTGTTACTTGATCGATGAGCTAGTCTCCGTTGGTGATGCGCGGTTTCAAGCCAAGTGTAATGCTGAGCTTTTTCACACCCGATCTAATCGTGCATTTATAATGGCATCCCATGACATGGTTATGGTTCGGAACCTTTGTAGCAGAGCGTTGATCGTTGAGAACGGCCAAGCCAAAATATTTAATGATATTGACGAAGCGATTGACGTTTATAGTTGGCTTCGAGCATAGAATTAATGAATATATTTATTATTAGCTCAGACCTCACTGATTCTTGGGTAGATGAATTCATCTCCAAGGCCAATGGAGCAGGGTTCAACTTTTTAGACACAAGAATAAATACCTCGCTCAATAAATCGGATTTCGAGAATGAGCGACCCGACTTTTTACTTTGTAATCTGTTGAATGCAGCAGATGCCTTTGCTCCAGCGCCTTGGATGGTGGTTTCCGACGACACGGGTAATGGTGTCAGCTTTTTTGAGAGAAATGGGCTCTCCTTAAAAGAAGCGATCCAGCGGACGGCGAGCGAACACGCCGCATCTTCATTACTGTCGTCTTTAGGCGCGCCATGTTTTGATGTTCGAAAAGATATTATATATCTTGACGGCTTCGAAAGTTTTACGTTTGAACCAAAACGTAATGATGAGCCCAATCAAAGCTGTGACGTTTTGTCGATGTATGTACCCGGGTTTGCTGGGGAGACTATCTGGCCTCTGAGTCTATTTGAGACTGACTCCTCAGCCCAGCGCCTTGATAACAGCGTCGCGTTTGATCTCACAGGACGCAGCCGCTGGCTAATCCATGGGCCACATATAGATCTTCCACCCGGAGACTGGGAAGTTCACGCAAAGATATTCGTGGACCCGTTTGGTTCACAGGCTAACCTGGTAGTCGACTGGGGCGTCGGGGGCGTGGATATCGTCTCGTGGAGTGGCGTCATAAAAAAACGAGGTTGGTATGACGTTAAGTTACGGAAGAAATGGTCTAATATTGGCGCTGCACAATTTAGAATTCTGACGCATCCGGCATTTGAGGGCAAAGTTGTGTTTGCCGGATGCTATATCAGGAGTTCGCCCAATTCTAAGTAAAGTAGAAGGTGGACGGAGGGCGGTCTTTTGTGTCAACGGCAATCAGCGATAAACCAAAGCTCTCAAGTATTCGCCGTAGGTTCCTTTTCCAGCCAAATTGGCTATCTTCTCAAGCTCAGATTGAGTGATGAAGCCTTTCTCGAAGGCCACCTCTTCGGGACAGGCGATCTTGAAGCCTTGGCGTTTCTCCAAGACCCGTACGAATTCAGCGGCTTCCAGCAGACTGTCCGGCGTTCCTGTATCGAGCCAAGCGTAGCCGCGTCCCATAATCTCGACCGACAGCTTGCCATGTTCGAGGTAAACGCGATTGACGTCGGTAATCTCCAGTTCACCGCGCGGTGAAGGTTTGATGTCTCGAACGACGTTCACCACGTCGGAATCATAAAAGTAGAGACCGGTAACAGCCCAGCTAGAACGCGGCGCGGCCGGCTTCTCCTCGATGGACAGGGCGCGCATATGTTCGTCGAACTCGACCACTCCGTAGCGTTCCGGATCATTGACGTGATACGCGAACACCGTAGCCCCATCAGGCCGATCCATGGCGCTGGTGAAGAGGTTATTTATGCCGTGGCCGTAGAAAATGTTGTCCCCCAAGATGAGCGCCGAGGGATTGGCTCCGACAAAATCCGCGCCGATGAGGTAAGCTTGGGCCAGCCCATCTGGGCTGGGCTGAACGGCGTACTGAATTTCCATTCCCCACTGCGAGCCGTCACCAAGCAATGTCTTGAAGCTAGGGATGTCTCGGGGGGTAGAGATAATGAGCACCTCCCGGATGCCTGCCAGCATCAAGGTTGACAGCGGATAGTAGATCATCGGCTTATCGTAGACCGGCATCAGCTGCTTTGACGTAACCAAGGTCATGGGGTGCAGGCGGGTGCCCGAACCTCCGGCCAGGATGATTCCCTTCATGAGAAGGTCCTTTCAGCGTGTAGTTCGGTGACGATCTCTGCGACGGCGTCCTGCCAAGATCGAGGCGTGATCGCGAAGTCTCGGGTTAATTTATCTGTCGCCAAGCGCGAGTTGGCCGGGCGCTTGGCCGGGGTGGGGTATTCGCGCGAGGCGATCGCTTCGACGGTCGCGGATGGTCCGCCGGATGCGCCGCTGAGCGCAAAAATCTCAGAGGCTAGCCCCGCCCAGGTCGTGTCGCCGGTGTTAACGAAGTGGTAGACTCCCGTCGGCGCATGCGGGTCAGCGATCATTTTTAATGTGACGGTCTTCAGGGCGGCGGCAATGTCGCGCGCCGAGGTAGGGCAGCCGTGTTGGTCGCCAACGACACGCAATACGGGCCGATCTGCAGCGAGGCGCAGCATGGTTTTTAGGAAATTGGCTCTGTGGACGCTCAGAACCCAAGCCGTGCGCAACACGACCGACCGAGGATTGCCTTGGAGGACTGCAAGTTCGCCCGCCAACTTGGACGCGCCATAAACGCCTAGCGGGCCCACCGGATCCGTCTCGACATACGGGCCATCCTTGGACCCATCGAAAACATAGTCCGTCGAGACCTGGATCAACGGGATGCCCGCCTCCCGCGTCGCGTCGGCCAGCACGGCGGGTCCCATGGCGTTGGCCGCGAAGGCGACGGCCACCTCAGTCTCGGCTTTATCTACGGCGGTGTGAGCGCCGCAGTTAATCACCGCGGCGAATGGGGTGGCGGCGAGAACGGCGCGGACTAAGCCGGCATCACCCAAGTCCAGTTCGGCCCGTGACGGCGCGTGGAGGACCACATCTTGAGGCCAGTCGGCACTCTGCAGTTCGAGCCCCACTTGGCCGGCGCCGCCTGTGATTAGGATGTGTACAGGATCAGGCATTGGCTACGCCTAGACGCTGTGTCGAATAGCGGGCGTCCAGAATGTCTTGCCACCAGGCTTGGTTCTCTAGGTACCAGGCCACCGTTTGTTCGATACCCTGCTCGAAGGTCACCGACGGCGTCCAATTAAGCTCTGATCGGATCTTCGAGGCGTCGATAGCGTAGCGCTGATCGTGGCCTGGACGGTCTGTCACATAAGTGATCTGGTCGATGTATTTACCATCTGCCTTGGGCCGCAGCCGGTCCAAGATAGAGCAGATGGTTGTGACTACATCGATGTTCTTTTTCTCTGCGTTTCCGCCGACATTGTAGGTCTCGCCTGGAGTGCCGGTCTCAAACACGGCTTGCAGTGCTCGGGCGTGGTCATCGACGAACAACCAGTCGCGCACGTTCGATCCGTCGCCATAGACCGGCAGGGGCTCGCCGTTCAAGGCCCGGATGATGATCAGCGGGATCAGCTTTTCAGGGAAGTGATAGGGGCCGTAGTTGTTGGAGCAATTGGTTACTAACACCGGCAAGCCGTAGGTATGACCCCAAGCGCGCACCAGATGGTCCGACCCTGCCTTCGATGCAGAATAGGGTGATCGGGGATCATAGGGCGTGGTCTCTGTGAAGAAGCCGTCCTCGCCCAGAGAGCCGAATACTTCATCGGTCGATATATGGTGGAAACGGAAGGCCGCCTTGCCCGTCTCATCCAATTCTCGCCAGTACCCGAGAGTTTGGTTTAGCATCACAAAGGTGCCGACCATATTGGTCTGGATGAACTCGCCAGGGCCGTCGATCGAACGATCGACATGGCTCTCGGCCGCCAGGTGCGCGACCACATCGGGCTTGAACTCACGCAGGGCCTTTGACACGGCCTCGGCGTCGCAGATGTCGGCTTGAACAAAGGAATAGCGTTCGCTGGACGCCGCCGTCTGAAGCGAACTGAGCACGCCAGCATAGGTCAGCTTGTCAAACACTAGAACTTGGTGATCCGTGTGTTCGATCAAGCGCCGCACGAGGGCCGAGCCAATGAAGCCGGCGCCGCCGGTGACCAGAATACGCATTGGGGGTCTTTCTGTTAGAGTATGGGCAGCGGCTCAAGCGGCCAGCCATCATACTCAAAGGGGCTGTCGAATTCAGCCAGGGTGGGGAGGATCTTGTCCTTGTCAGACAAGACTGCGCCCGAAACCGGCAACGGCCAATCGATGCCGATTGTCGGATCGTTCCAGACGATGCCTCCATCGCAGTCCGGCGCATAGACGTTAGACACCTTGTAGGCGATTTCGACATCCGGTTGGAGCGTGACGAAGCCATGCGCGAACCCTATGGGAACGAACAACTGCTCTCCGCCCTCTGCGGTCAGTTTTGCGGCGACGTACTGCCCGTAGGTAGGCGACCCGCGCCGCACATCCACGGCGTAGTCCATGATTGACCCGCGCACGCAGCGAACAAGCTTGGCTTGGGCGTATGGGGGTCGTTGGAAATGCAGGCCCCGTATCGTGCCTTCGGCGGCAGAAAACGACTGGTTGTCTTGCACGAAACGAGAATCAATACCCGCCGCAAGCGCAGACGCTTCAGAGTAAGTTTCCATAAACCATCCCCGTTCGTCACCAAACCGGCGAGGCTGAAGAAAAATTACGCGGCAGGGCATAAACGCTCGCTATTGATATAAAGTCGGTTGCAACGGCCTAAACGAAATGCGACCTCGGCGTCAATGTGTATGGCAGAGCCTTCACAGAGTGCGCGGCGCTGTGTGCGCTCTGGAGAAACAGACTTATGAACTTGAATGTCATCCCGCCGCGTGGTCGCAGGCTAATCTCTCGTTTGAGTGGCGGAACTATCGGGCGCAGTGCGCGACGAAAGGGCGATCTCGCACGCGGAGAAAAAAATTGGCTAGCTGCTGCTTCTCATTATCAGCGCCATCTTCTTCGTAGGCCGCGCGACTACGCAATCTGGGTGCAGCTCGGGCATGTGCTCAAGGAAGCGGGTCAGATCGGCCCGGCGAGTTCTGCGTATGCCAAAGCAGCCGAACTGAGATCGGACGATCCTGATCTAATGATGTCACGCGGTCACCTAGCAAAAAGAGCAGGAGACTTGCCGCAGGCCTCAAAATTTTACTTGATGGCCCATCAGAGCGGGGCAATTACAGACGCAAATGTCGAACTTAGTTCGCTTCTCGCTGCGGCCGATGTGGCGCGCGCGATCCTTCCTGCAGATCAGCCGGATCAATCGCAACCGAGTTTGCCGGAGGAGGCAACTGATACGGTGGCTCTCCCGGCCATCGTTGCCGCGCCAGTATACGCGACTCCGATGGAGCGAAAGCGGGCGCGGCAGATGTCCGATATTTCGGCACGGCTAGCCAACATGCCGCCAGTGGACCTTACCGGCCCGCTGATATCAATTTTGACACCCGTCTACAACGTTGAAGAGCGTTGGCTTATTGAAATGGCGGACTCAATTCTTCGCCAGACGTATGCAAACTGGGAGCTTTGTCTGGTTGATGACGGCTCCACAAATGCATCGACTAGAGACGCTGTGGTGCGTTTGGGATCTCACGATCCACGTATCAAGGTGCTGTTGCGACAGAACAACGGGGGGATATCGGCCGCATCTAATGACGCATTGGCCATGTCATCCGGAAGATATGTCGCATTAGTCGATAACGATGACATTCTAACGTCTGACGCTCTCGAAGAGATGGTTCGTGAGATAAACAGAACTGACCCAGACTGGCTCTACAGCGACGAATTTAAGGTCGATGAGTGCAATGTTCCTTCTGAGCTTTTTGCAAAGCCGGATTGGTCGCCGCTGTTTCTTTTGAACTATATGTATACTGGCCACCTGACGCTTTATCGGCGCTCGGCAGTTTTGAAAGCCGGCGGTTTCCGTTCTCAGTATGACTTTTCGCAAGACTACGATCTTGCGCTGCGCATGGCGGAGATGGACCTTAAGGTGGCTCACGTCGAGCGCTATCTTTATGGGTGGCGTGCAATCGAAGGGTCGGGCGCGGCCGGTGGGAAGCCTCATGCCCGCATCAGCAATTTGGCGGCCCTGCAGGATGCTGCCGATAGAAGGGGGTGGGGAGGAGAAGCGGTCGGGCTTCCGACATGCAATCGGTTGGTCCGCTCTGAAATTGATCACCCGCTAGTGTCAATCATAATCCCATCTGACAACATTGAAAACATCAAGACCACGATCGATTCCATTACGAGCAAGTCCACATACAAGAACTATGAAATAATCATCGTCACCAGATCGGAAACTATCGATCAGTTGATGCGCGAGATTTCAAATGCTGCGGTTAAATGGTCTGCTTACGATTTGCCCTATAATTTTTCTGGGAAGTGCAATGCCGGAGCAGCGAGCTCTTCTGGCGACTACCTGATATTTTTCAACGACGACGTCCGTGTCATAACCCCAGACTGGATTGAGTGCCACATAGAGTATTTGACTTTGCCTGGTGTGGGAGTTGTGGGGCCAAAGCTTCTGTATGAGGACGGCTCCATCCAGCATGCAGGCATAGTCACGGGTGTTCGGCGATTCACGGGGACGGCGTTTCACACATATCCTTCCAACACTTCTGCCCATTTCAATATGGCGCAATGCGTGAGGGAAGTGTCAGTTATAATTGGTGCGTTGCTCGCGATGCCTGCCAATGTCTTCAACGAGATAGGCGGTTATGACGCCCTTAACACGCCGATAAACCACTCAGATGTCGATCTATGCTTTAGGGCGCGTGAGGCTGGCTATAGCTGCGTCTATAATCCTCACGCAACGTTGGTACATATTGGTCATATGTCTATTGGCGACGAGAGCTACGTCAAAACGCCGAAGAAAAAAGATACGGCCGATGTATTTTTATTGCGGCGTTGGAGCCAGTTTATCGCAAGAGATCCGTTCTTTACGCCGGCTATGCGAGACTTAATCTATATTGATTCTCAAGAAGAATTCGGTCTCCTTCTCCCTGACGGTGAGCCGTATGATTCTTCTAATTCGAGATCTGTGGCGATCATTTCGCATGATTTGACTGGAAGCGGAGCTCCAAAAGTAGCGCTCGATTTGGCCGTCACGCTTAAGTCCAGTGGGATGTTCGTCGTGGTGTTTTCTCCGACTGACGGCCCGATGCGGCAACGCCTGCTTGATGCTGGTATTGCGGTTGTCGTGGATGAATTGATCTTGACCGGGCACGATGCAGCGACCGCGCCGCTATCTCACTTCGACATCGTGATTGCGAATACGATCGTGTGTTGGCGTACGGTCAGCGCGATCAGCGATTTGGTGCCTGTCTATTGGTACACTCACGAGACGGCCCTAGTCGATCATTTTGCGGCCGAGCCTGGTTTCAAGGAGGCACTGCTCAAGCCGGCCGCAATCTGGTCCGGCAGCCGCCTGGCCGCTGAAGCGCTCGAGCCCTACGGCGCGGACCCTCTTGTCCTTGAGTATGGCGTGGAAGATGCGTCTGATGCTTTGGCACAAGTAAAAATCAGGGTGGGACTGTTCGGTTCGTACGAGCCAAGAAAGGGGCAGGATCTCGCTGTCGAAGCTATGCTGCTGCTGCCTCCCGAAGTTCAGTCGAGAATTCACTTCGTTGCATACGGGCGGACCTTGGACGTGGGGTTCCGAGATGCAATTGGCAAGAAGGCGCGGGGCTTTGCCACGGTCGCTTTGAAGGGTGAGTTATCATACGGCGAGTATCTAGCCTCACTGCGTGAGTGTGATGTCGTTCTGGTGCCATCACGAGATGACACGCTGCCTTTGGTCTCTCTAGACGCCTTGTCCTTCGCAAAGACCCTTGTCGTAAGCCGCCAGACGGGAACGTCGGCATACCTTAAGGACGGCGTATCTGCGGTGATCCTGGAACACAACTCGCCCCAAGATATCGCCGCTGCGCTGACGGGGTTGCTGGCCGACGACGGAGCGTGTTTGCGGATCGGAAAAGCGGGAAGGAAAGTCTTTCTCAAGAACTTCACGGTCGATAGCTTCGCCAAACGGCTTGATACGGCTTTGGCGAAGCCCGTTAGAACGGCGAGCGCCTAACCATGCGGATCGCAGTGACTGGTGGTGGGGGATTTATTGGGAAAGCGCTGTGCCGCCGTCTCATAGCCGATGGCCATACGCTCATCTGTCTACGAAGAGCGCCAGGATTATTCGTCGAAGGTGCCGAGGTGTTGGTCGGGACGCTTCAGGAGTCCGACGCCATCTCTGCCCTAGTCAAGGATGCTGATGTTTGCGTCCATCTCGCGTCATCCAGTGGACCAGCAAACTCCAATGGGGATGTGCTGGCGGACCTGGAGCTGAATCTCCGTGGCGGCGTCGCGCTTTTTCAGAAGTGCGTCGAAGCGTCTGTTAAGCGTGTGATATTTACGTCATCTGGCGGAACAATCTATGGAGCGCCTGATCTACTGCCGACGCCCGAGACTGCGCTTCTGCGTCCAACGACGGCGTACAGTGCGGTTAAAGCCTCTCTGGAGGGCTATCTCGCCGTGTATAAATATCAGTTCGGTTTGCAGCATCGGATCCTTCGTCTCGCCAACCCCTTTGGCCCCTCGCAAGCAGCGGCTAAGGCGCAGGGGGTGATTCCCATATTCATTGACCGCATCCGCAACGGGGAGCCGATCGAGATTTGGGGTGACGGTAGCATAGTGAGAGACTTCATATTCATAGATGACGTAGTTGAGGCTATATCGACATGTTTGGATGATAGCGGTGACTATGAAACCTACAATATTGGATCTGGGATTGGCCGCACATTAAACGAAGTCATCTCAGCGATCGAGAAGGTGTCGGGAATAAGTTCTAACGTCATCTACAAGTCGTCTCGAAAATCTGATGTGCCTATAAATATCCTTGATTGCTCTTTGGCGCACGCGCAGTTGGGATGGAGCGCTAAGGTCAATTTTGATCAAGGAATTGAGAGGACGTGGCGTGAGCGGTGCCGAACTCGCTAAATTTGTGTATCACCAAGAAATTATCTTAGATTTTTAGAGAGGTTACAGCCGATGGCTAAAAGTCTGGGAGAGATGTTGCCAATACTTCGTTGTCCTATCACTAAAGGTGAACTGAAGATCGAAGGCGACTGGTTGGTTAGCGGCGATCACCGTTATCCCGTAGTCGCTGGCCGTCCGATCCTTGTCAGAGATGTTAAGCCGTTTCACCTGGCTGCGCCGTCGGCACAAGTAATATCGCAAAATATTGACAGTTACTATCCGCCTGAATGGCTCTCATCTGATGGTGTATGTCTTCATCTAGGTTCGGGAAACGTACCGGCATCTGATCGCCGCGTGATATCGATGGACGTTCTACCAAACGAGAATGTTGATATCGTCGCTGAAGCTGAAGCTCTGCCGTTTGCCGATGGAGTCATAGATTTCGTCGTCTCTGGCGCGGTGTTTGAGCACTTACGTGACCCAATAAAATCTGTAAAAGAAGCAAGAAGGGTCTTGAAGGATGGGGGCAGGCTCGTCATCGACACTGCTTTTATGCAGGGATACCATGGATTTCCCAGCCATTACTTTAATCTAACGCCCCAGGCAGTTGAAACTGTTCTTTGCGACGATTTCATTCTCGAAGACTCGCAAGTACCAAAATATGCGGGTCCATCTAACGCTATACACACTCAGGTTGAGCGATATTTAGGATTCCTGCCTCCCTCATTGGCGACTGCGCTCAAGACTGGGTCACTCACCGAATTTCTTGCGCATCTGTCCGATCACGATGGGTGTCCTGATCAATACATGACGGAGTACGCTAGACGAGCTTTAGCCGCGAGTTTCGTGGTGGTCGCCAGGAAGCCAGATGGTTATGACTTTTTGAAAAAATCTGACCATTCGTCGAGAACAGTGCGAGCCGAATTCTATTCGGCCAGAATGGCTGTTATTCATCGCCATCATGAAGTTTCACATTTTTTTGAACTGAGAGCAGGCCCGCTTGATTATGATATTCCCGAACTAGAACCGGGTTGGCTAAAGTCAACACTTGCGCGAAGCTTGGTTAACAATCCCTTGGATGTAGAAGAGTTTAGAGCAGCGGCGAACGTTCTGAACGGCTATGCAGAGGGCTTGGTACACACGCGGGATCGAGTGCTTGGTTCTTTAGCTGAACAATCCCAGGCGCATGAAGCTAGCCTAAATTTAGAAAGGCAGCGCCAAGCGAGAAAAGGGCCGAGATGGCAGGTTCAAAGATTCAGGCGCTGGATAAATCGAAGAGTCTTGATGCGAGCGAGCCCCAAGCGGCCTTAGATATGAATGGTACATCAGCGTGACCCCCATCGACAAGCTACGCAACGCCATTCTGAGATTTAGCAGGCTCGCGCGCCGAGGTGGTCGTAAACAAGCTGATGTCGCCTTGCGAATTGGAAACCGTGCCGCATCTGAAGGAGACATGGCTCTTGCGATTGCCGCGTATCAGATGGCAAGCTCGCTTGATCCTGCAAGATCTGGTCCCGCGCTAAAGCTTGCAAACGCCCTTAAGGATATCGGAGCGACGGGCGAGGCAATTGTTCGGTATCGTGAGATAATCGACAAAAATGGACCAAAAGCCAGTACCCTAATACACCTAGGTCATGCGCTACGGCAGGTAGGTAAGTCTGCTGACGCTATAGAGAGTTTTGCCCAAGCATTAGAGCTTGACGAGAATTCTCGCGAAGCGCGCTATATGTTGCTGATAATGGGCGCCAACGGACGAGTTGCTAAGACTCTCTCGGGTCCAGATATCATGCAGTCCGACCTCTTGAGGCTCGAAACCAGCCTTCAGAACGTTATGTCAGCTTTGAATCAAAGGAACGCCAATTCGACTTATCCGAGAGGTGCGTGGAACGCTTTCAAGCGAGACTTTCCGATCACTGATGCACCGTTAGTGGCTGCAAAAAAATACTTAGTAATCGTAGACGCGAGCGTCGGACACCCTGCGCTTTTGCGGCGCACGCTCTTGAGTTTGATCGATCAATCGGCTGATAATTGGACAGCAATCATAGTGGGGATGTCGGATAATTCTCACAGCGTCACATCATTTCAACGTACGGATGAGCGGATCAAATTTCAGAATGACTTTGATGGCTTGTTGGGCTCTGTCCATGCCGAAAGCTATGACGTAGTAGTATCGATCGCTGCAGGTACCATTCTTGATGATCGAGCTTTGTCATGGCTAGGTTGGGGCCTTAGCCAAACAGGTGCTGAACTATTGTATTGTGATCATGACCGGCTGAGAGAGCAGTGGTCTTGTGGTCGGATATATAGTGATCCAACTTTATATGGAATGGCGGATCCTGTATTGATGGAAGCTAAATCGCAGATGCCTTTACTTCTAGCCGGCAGCATCAAAATATTTGATGAGCTGGCACTCTCATATTTAGAAGTTGTTGAGGGCGGCCGCGCAGACATTAACTATGTTCACTACAAGCTGCTCAAAAGTCGGATAGGAATTTGTCCTGTTCCACACATACCTCTGAGCTTGGCCAGCAAGCTAATTTTGCCTGATGCGGCATCGTTAATAGAAAATAGTGAAACAATAAGACCAATACGAATTCTGAAGCGAAACGAACAGGTATTGGATTTGCCAGTGACGGTGATAATACCGACTAAAGACCAGTCATCCATGCTCGTTGAATGTATAGAAAGTCTCTATGCTCGTAGCAAATCTCGGGCTCGCCTCGAGGTCATTGTCGTTGACAATAGAAGCGATCTTCCAGAGACGCAGGTCGCCATCGACCGAATGAAGCGCATTTATGGAATTAAAACGATAAGGGATGACGCAGGATTTAACTGGTCTCTGCTAAACAACACGGCTAGCTCAGGCGTGCAAGAAGGCATCGTCGTATTTTGTAACAACGATACCGTCATGTTGTCCGATGGGTGGGACGATCAGCTACGGCGTATTTTTTCTGATCCAAACGTAGGCGTAATCGGAGCACGCCTCTGGTATCCCGATGATCAGCAGCAGCATGCGGGAATTGTTTTGGGATTCGACAATGGCGCCCCGAAACATGAAGGTCTGTTTTCCCCTAGATCTGACAATGGACCAAATGAGAGGTGGAGTTGTCGCAGGGGTGCAGCTGCTGTGACGGGGGCTTTCCTCGCCGTCCCGGCCCAATTGTTTCATAAGACGGGAGGCTTCGATGAGGTTTCACTTCCGATTGGCTACAACGATGTCGATTTCTGCCTCCGTGTCCGAGAGCTCGGCTATATTGTTGTCTACGACCCAGAAATAGAACTCATTCACAGGGAATCAAAGACCCGTGGACTCAATGATACTCAGGCCAAAATAGCTTGGGACGAAGGTGAACTGTTTGAATTGCGCCGCAGGTGGGGACGGGCTGTTGTCGAGGATCCATTCGTTAGCCCGATATGGTCTCGTCACATTCACAGCCCATTGGGTGGCTACGCTAAGCCCAACTTTAGGGCGATGGTAGACTACGTCGAGCGGTCGAATAAGAGCAGGCCGTGGTCATTAAAACGGGTGGAAAATGGGCTTTTCAATGATGAAGCCGCCGGTACACCTCTTTGATTCGCGCTTGGGTGCGCTCTGGAGAAAAGTGGAGCGCGCGTTTTCTGCCGTGGTGTTCGAGTGCACGTAATAGATCGTCGTCTCTGTCTAATGCTTCTATGCCGAGTTTAATGGACGCAACGCTAAATGGATCGACCAGAGCGGCTGCTGAGCCTGCGATTTCTTTCGGTGCTCCCAAGTTAGAAGTCATTACAGCAGTGCCTAATGCCATCGACTCGACGATAGGTAAGCCAAATCCTTCATATAGAGAGGGAAAAAGGGTAGCGCGAGCGCCCCTCACTAAACCCACCAGAGTTATGAGTGGAAGGTACTCTAGATAGATAACTCTTTTCGATAAGGGACTTTCCAATGCAATAACTTGTTGCATTAAAGATATTTCGTTTTCACGAAGCCAGCCTTTTCCGCCAATGATGACCAGTGTTCTCCTAGTATCGGCCTGAGAAAAAGCTTCAAATATGCGTCCGAGATTTTTCTTGGGTTCGACGTTTCCGTAGTGAATGAAGTAATCTTTCCATTTTAGGCCAAAAACGTCAAATAAGTGCGTGGAAACATCTAAGTCTGATAAAGCCAGGGCGTTCTTAGGTATGGATATCGATTGATAGACATTTGTAACTTTATCTTCCGGAACTCCGAAAGAGGATATGACATCATTCCTTGTGGTCTCGGAAACGGTAATAATGTGATCCGAAGTTGCGGCTGATTTTTTGAACAAATCGTAGAAGTTCTTTTTGTCTTCCGAGGTGCTATGAGGAAGCCGTAAGGGTATAAGGTCGTGAATTGTGCAGACGTTTACCGACCCTGCTGCGTGTAAGGGGAGTGGAGTAGTCCAATGGACTATATCTGGCTTGGGCGCGCCGGTGAAATGCAGGCGTGATGTGGTCCCGTACCGCTGAAATGCGCGATGGGAGGTGCGAAACAGGTCGCGGCTGCTCCAAAACGAGGCGGCAGGAGGTTGCGCGGCTCCGTCGTCTGGCCAAATCACACGGCCGGTACGCGGAATGAAATGAGCAGATACACCAACCGTGGCTGCCATTGTTCGAAGATAGCGGGAGGCACGCTTTGGAGGTTTTCCAGAGCGTTCGCTGTCAACCAGTATTGCTTCGTTGAGGGCATCGTCATTCCCTCTCTTCCCTTTTGGGCCATAAAGGACCTGCGTTTCGTAGCCGATGGCATTTAGGTCGATCAAAAGGTTGCGAGCATAGGTCGCAATTCCCGACCCTTGTTGGAGCGCAAGGTTAAAGCCATCAATGCAAACTGTAGTCATCGGGACCCGTTCTTTTTTAGCTAGGAATTATGCGCGGCGATTGCCGGAGTAATCCGGGTAGGGGTTTAGGAGCCGTTACATCAACGCCGACCCTTTCAGCAATGCGGGGGTTTTGATCGTGACACCGCCCCCATCCCCCGCTATCTCGCGCGCGTGATGAACGAAACAGAACGCCAGTCGGAAGAACGCAGTTGGGAGACGGCGAAGACGCTCGCCGAGGCCTTGCCGTATATTCAGGTCTATGACCGCGAGACCCTGGTCATCAAATACGGCGGCCACGCTATGGGCGAGAGCGCCGTGGCGCGCCAGTTCGCGGCCGATGTCGTGTTGCTGAAGCTGATGGGGGTGAACCCGGTCGTGGTGCATGGCGGCGGGCCCCAGATCAGCGCCATGCTGGAAAAGGCGGGGGTGAAGTCCAGCTTCGTCGATGGCTTGCGGGTCACGGACCCGGCGACGATGGAAGTCGCCGAGATGGTCCTGTCGGGCGCGGTGAACAAGGAAATCGCCCACTGGATCACCATGGCCGGCAAGGAGGCGGACGTGCGTGGCGTCGGTCTGTCGGGCAAGGACGCCGGCCTGCTGACGGTCGAGAAGACGCGCCGCACCAAGCGCGATCCTGACAGCATGATCGAGCACGAGGTCGACCTGGGCTATGTCGGCGAACCGACCAAGGTCGATCCCAAGCTGATCAAGGGCCTGATCGCGTCGGAGACCGAGGACTGGGTGCCGGTCATCGCCCCCATCGGGGTGGCCGAGGACGGCCAGACCTACAACGTCAACGCCGACACCGTGGCGGGCGCCATCGCCGGATCGCTGAACGCCAAGCGGATGCTGCTGCTGACCGACGTGCCGGGGGTCAAGGGCGCGGACGGCGACATCATTCGTCAGATGACGCTGGAGGAGGCGCAGGCTCTGATCGACAGCGGCGTCGCCCACGGCGGCATGATCCCCAAGCTGGAAACGGCCATGGCGGCCGTGCGTGCGGGCGTCGAGGCTGTGGTCATTCTGGACGGTCGTCGGCCCCACGCCATGCTGGTCGAGCTGTTCACCGAATTCGGCGCCGGCACCCTGGTGAAGGCGTCTTGACGGATCCCCATTCTGCATCCCTTGGGCATGTGCGGGCCTGGGTGTTCGACATGGACGACACGCTGTATCCGCGCGAGCAGGGGCTGATGCAGCTGGTGCAGGCGCGGATCAACGCCTTCGTGGTCGAGGCCGTGGGGCTGGAGCCTGAGGCGGCGGCGGCGATGCAGCGTCAGTTCCTGGACGAGCACGGCACCACCCTGGCCGGTCTGATGGCCAACTATGCGGTCGATACCGAGCGGTTCCTGCACGAGGTGCACGACGTGCCGCTGGACGGGGTCGAGCCCAATCCACGCTTGGCGAAACGGTTGAAGATCCTGCCCGGCCGCTGCTACGTCTTCACCAATGGCGCGCGGGAGTATGCGCATCGGGTGCTGGAGCGGATCGGGATCGCCGACTGTTTCGCTGACGTCTTCGCTATCGAGGACGGGGATCTAACGCCCAAGCCGAACCCCGCCACCTTCCGCCGGATGCTGGAACGGTTCGACATCGACCCGCACCAGGCCGCCTTTTTCGAGGACACGCCCAAGAACCTGGAGCCAGCCAAGGCGCTGGGCATGGCCACGGTCCTGATCGGCGACGGCCGCGGCAAGCCGCTGGGCGACCACATCGACCATGTGGCCCCCGACCTTCTCGACTTCCTCTCCGACCTGACCTTCAAGGACGCCGCATGACCGATCTGTCGCATCTCGAATCCGTCGTCGAGGCCGCCTGGGAACAGCGCGCCGAGGTGTCCGCCGCCACACACGGCGAGGTCCGCGACGCCGTCGAGACGGCGCTGGCCCTGCTGGATTCCGGCCAGGCGCGCGTCGCCTCGCGCGACGAGGACGGCGTCTGGACCACACATCAATGGCTGAAGAAGGCGGTGCTGCTGTCCTTCCGCCTGAACGACAACCAGATCATGCGCGCCGGCCCTGCGTCGGTCATGCCGTTGTCGGCGGATCATCCTGCGGCTGTCGGACCCTTCTGGGACAAGGTGCCCAACAAGTTCGGCGACTGGACGGCGGCGGATTACCAATCGGCGGGCTTCCGCTCGGTGCCCGGCGCCATCGTTCGTCACGGCGCCCATATCGCCAGAAACGTCGTGCTGATGCCGTCGTTCGTGAACATCGGCGCCTATGTGGACGAGGGTTCGATGGTCGACGCCTGGGCCACAGTTGGTTCCTGCGCCCAGATCGGCAAGAACGTCCACCTGTCGGGCGGGGCGGGCATCGGCGGTGTGCTGGAGCCGCTTCAGGCCAATCCGACCATCATCGAGGACGGCTGTTTCATCGGCGCCCGGGCCGAGGTCGCCGAGGGCGTGATCGTGCGCGAGGGCGCGGTCCTAGCCATGGGCGTCTATCTGTCGGGCTCGACCAAGATCGTGGACCGGGCGACGGGCGAAGTCTTCCGCGGCGAGGTGCCGGCCTATTCGGTCGTGGTGCCGGGTGCGCTGCCTGATCCCAACGGCGGGCCGTCGCTGTACTGCGCCGTCATCGTCAAGCGGGTGGACGCCCAGACGCGGGCCAAGACCGGCGTCAACGAACTGCTGCGCGACTGATCAGGCGGCCGCGCGGGCGGCTTCGATCTGGGCCCCTTCGATCGAGGGCGCATCGAAAGTGGCGTGAAGGGTGAAGGTCGATCCCTGGCCGGGGATCGACGTCACCGTGATCTCTCCGTCCATCAGAACGGCCAGGCGTTGGCAGATGCTGAGGCCCAGGCCGGTGCCGCCGAACCGGCGCGTGGACGAGCCGTCCACCTGGGAGAAGGGCTGGAACAGGCGCGACAGATCGTCGTCAGCGATGCCGATGCCGGAATCCGAGACAGTGAGGCGCAGGGCGATGCGGCCTTCGGCGCGCGGTTCGCTTTCGACGACCAGACGCACCTCGCCTTGCGGCGTGAACTTGATCGCATTGGACAGAAGGTTGTGCGTGACCTGGGCCAGGCGCAGCGGGTCCATCTTCAGGACAGGCGGAAGATCGCCTCGGATCTCGGTCGCGAACGTCAGGCCGCGCGCCTCCGCTTGGGCCTTGAACGGCCCGGTCAGCCGGGTCAGCAACGTGTCGGTCTCGATGTCGGCGATGTCGAGTTCCATCTTGCCGGACTCGATCTTGGTGATGTCCAGGATGTCGTTCAGCAGCACCATCAGACCTTCGCCCGAGTTGCGGATCACGCCGACGAACTCCTTTTGACGGTCGTCCAGGCTGGACATCTGCAGCAGTTGGGCCGCGCCCAGCACCCCGTTCATCGGCGTACGCAGCTCGTGCGAGATGACGCCCAGGAAGTTGGATTTGGCGGCGCTGGCGGCGTCGGCCCGGTCGCGCGCCGTCTCCAGCTCTGCGATCAGTTCGGCCTGACGCTGGTTCACCGCCTCCAGGTCGCCGTCCTTCATCTGGGTGATGGCGACCTTGATCACCAGAGCCAGGGCCAGGACGGGGACCGTGCTGAGCACCACCCAAAATCCCGGCGTGCCCCAAAGATGGGCGAACAGGATCGCCACCACGATGGAATAGGGGGCGGAGACGATCAGGGCCTCGCGAGGCGCGGCGCGCATCTGGGTGAAGACCAGAACATAGCCGGCGATAAGCAGGGCGACGCCAAGCGGCACGCCGTAGGCTCCGCCATGGAGGAAGGCCAGCAAGGGCGCGGCCGCCCAGGCGAAGCAGGAGAGGGTTGCGGCGCCTAGCTTGATCCGCCCATGCATCGCGGCATCCGACATGACCAGTCCGCGCTCGACGAAGGTTCGCAGCAGGCCCGAGAGCGTCGCCGCGACGAACCATGCGGCGGCGGTCTTTAAGTCGGTGACGGTGAACAGAGCGACCGCCCAGCTGGCGATGATCCAGTACCGCATATGACCGGCTTCGATCAGGTGCTGCAGGAAGGTCCGGTCTCGGGCGGTCTTTGGTTGCGTCATCGTCGAGGTCTCTAGGGCGATGACGCAACTTCGGTCAGTTCGCCTAAGATACAGTGAACGCTGACTTTTATAGAGGCTCTGTGTTCGGTCTCGGACTTAAGGCTTGAAAGAAAAAAGTCGGAGGCGGTCGCGAAACCGCCTCCGGTTCTATCAGGCGGCCGTCTTCATGGCGGCGGCGTTGACGGCGGCATCGGCGATGCCGGTCAGGTCTTCGTCAGTCTGGGATTCCTCCTGCAATGTCTCGTCCAGCAGGGCGGCGGCGTCCTTCATCCCCAGCACCAGAGCCCAGCGCTTCAGCGTGCCGTAGCGGGTGATCTCATAGTGTTCGACCGCCTGGGCGGCGGCCAGCAGGCCGGCGTCGAGGGCCGGGGTGTCCTTATATTCTTCCATGATTTCATCGCCCTCGGCCAGGATGCCTTCGATGGCGTCACAAGTCTTGCCGCGGGGGGCCTTGCCGATCAGTTCGAAGACCTGTTGCAGGCGTTCGATCTGGCCTTCGGTCTGGTCCTTGTGCTTTTCGAAGGCGGCCTTCAGCTCGGGCGATTGCGCCGCGCGGGCCATCTTGGGCAGCGACTTCAGGATCTTGCGCTCGGCGTAATAGATGTCCTTGAGCGTGTCGTGGAACAGGGTGTCGAGGGTTTTCTCGGCCATGGTCGTATCTCGCTATCTGTGATGGGGCGCAGGCGCGCACCCCGTCACAAGCGATCTTTCAGGTTTGCGTTCCTTTGTTCGGTTTCGTGCGCAGGCTGCGAAGACCTAGGCCTCAAGCGCTTCCCGCTCGGCGGCATGCCAGCGCCAGGCGGTGCGAACGATGTCGTCCAACGTCCGCATCGGCCGCCAGCCGAGAACCTCGCGCGCACGGCTGTTGTCGGCCACCAGACAGGGGGCGTCGCCGGGCCGGCGCGGCGCGGTCTCGACGGGGAAGGGCCGGTTGGTCGTGCGGCGGATGGTGTCGATCAATTCCCTGACCGTCGTGCCCGCGCCGGTGCCCAGGTTGAAGACCGTCGTCTCGCCGCCGTCGAGCAGGTATTGCAGCGCCCGCACATGGGCGTCGGCCAGGTCCATGACGTGGACATAGTCACGCACCGCCGTGCCGTCGCGGGTGTCGTAGTCGCCGCCGAACAGCTTGAACCCCTGACGCTGGCCCAGCGCCGTCTGGAGCGCCAGCGGAATGGCGTGGGTCTCGGGGTGGTGGCGCTCACCGATCCGGCCCTCTTCGTCGGCGCCGGCGGCGTTGAAGTAGCGCAGGCAGACCGAGCGGAAGCCGGCATAGGTCGAATAGTCGGCCAAGGCCTGTTCGACCATCAGCTTGGATCGGCCATAGGGGTTCAGCGGCGCCTGGGGGTGAGCCTCGTCCATCGGCAGATAGACCGGGTCGCCATAGGTGGCGCAGGTCGAGGAGAAGACCATCGCCCCGATCCCGCCGCGCCGCGCCGCCTCGATCAGGGTCAGGGCGCCGACGACATTGTTGTCATAGAAGCGGCCCGGCGCCTTGACCGATTCCCCGACCTCGATCAGGGCGGCGAAATGCAGAACCGCGACGGGCCTGTGTCTGGCGATCACGGCATCCAGACGGGCTGCGTCGCGGATGTCGCCGATCTCAAGCTCGCCCCACTGGACGAAGGCCGCATGGCCGTTCGACAGATTGTCATAGACCAACGGCGTGAAACCGGCCTGGGACAGGGCGAGGCAGGCGTGCGAACCCACATAGCCGGCGCCGCCCGTGACCAGGATGGTGCTGGGCATGCCCGCTCTCCCCTTAGACCGTTGCCGGCACAGACACGGGAGCGTGCTAAAGCCTGACGCCCTATCCTAGGCGACAATCACCGCGAAGGCGCGGCCTCAATCGGCCGCCTGGTCCCGCTTCAGGTCCGGCGGGGTCGCCTCGTCGGTCAGGATGCGGATGGCCTCCTCGACCGTGACCACCGTCTGGGCCTGGGAGCCCAGGCGGCGGATGGCGACCAGGCCCTGCTCGGCTTCCTGGCGGCCGAGGACGGCGATGACCGGGACCTTGCCGACCGAGTGTTCACGCACCTTGTAGCCGACCTTCTCGTTGCGAAGGTCGATCTCGGTGCGCAGGCCGGCGGCCTTGAACCGGGCCATCACGTCGCGGGCGTAGTCGTCGGCGTCTGAGGTGATCGTCGCCACCACGGCCTGGGTCGGGGCGAGCCACAGGGGGAAGGCGCCGGCGTAGTTCTCGATCATGATGCCGATGAACCGCTCGAACGATCCCAGGATCGCCCGGTGCAGCATGACCGGCCGGTGCTTCTGACCGTCCTCGGCGATGTAGGTCGCGTCCAGGCGTTCGGGCAGGACATAGTCCAGCTGGATCGTGCCGCAGGTCCATTCGCGGCCGATGGCGTCCTTGACGATGAAGTCCAGCTTGGGCGCGTAGAAGGCGCCGTCGCCCTCGGTCACGACCGGCTCGGTCCCGGCGGCGCGGGCGGCCTCGGCCATCAGGGCCTCGGCCTTGTCCCAGAATTCGTCGGAGCCCGCGCGGTTCTCGGGGCGGGTGCCCAGGCTGATGTAGGCGGTCTCCATGCCCAGGTCGGCGTGGACGCTACGGGCCAGTTTGATGAACTCGGCCGTCTCCTCGACGATCTGGTCCTCACGGCAGAAGATGTGGGCGTCGTCCTGGGTGAAGCCGCGCACCCGCATCAGGCCGTGCAGCGAGCCCGACGGCTCATAGCGGTGGCAGGCCCCGAACTCGGCCATCCGCAGCGGCAGTTCGCGGTACGAGCGCTGGCCCTGATCGAAGATCTGGACGTGGCCGGGGCAGTTCATCGGCTTGAGGGACAGCTCCTCGCCCTCCACCGTTTCGCAGACGAACATGTTGGGCCGGTACTTGTCCCAGTGGCCGCTCTGTTCCCAGAATTTGCGGTCCAGGACCTGGGGCGTCTTGACCTCGACATAGCCGGCGGCGTCCAGGCGGCGGCGCATATAGGCCTCCAGCACGCGCCACAGGACCCAGCCCTTGGGATGCCAGAAGACCATGCCCCGGCCCTCTTCCTGCATGTGGAAGAGCTCCATGGCCTTGCCGACCTTGCGGTGGTCGCGCTTCTCGGCCTCCTCCAGTCGCTGCAGATGGGCGTCCAGGTCTTCCTTGGTCGCCCAGGCGGTGCCGTAGATGCGCTGCAGCTGTTCGCGCTTGGAATCCCCGCGCCAATAGGCGCCGGCCAGCTTGGTCAGTTTGAACGCCTTGCCGACGTGGCGAGTCGAGGGGAAGTGCGGGCCCCGGCACAGGTCGATCCAGTCGCCCTGCTTGTACAGGGTGATGGTCTCGGTTCCCGGCAGGTCGCGGATCAGTTCGGCCTTAAACTTCTCGCCCCGCGTCTCGAAGAATTGGATCGCCTCGTCGCGTTCCCAGACCTCGCGCTCGAATTTCGCATCACGATCGACGATCCGGCCCATCTCCTTTTCGATGGCGGCGAAGTCGTCGGTCGAGAAGGGCTCCTCGCGGAAGAAGTCGTAATAGAAGCCGTCCTCGATGGCCGGGCCGATGGTGACCTGGGTGCCGGGGAACAGGGTCTGGACCGCCTCGGCCAGGACGTGGGCCGTGTCGTGACGGATCGTATAGAGGGCGGCGGGATCGTCGCGCATGATCAGACGGAAGTCGCCGCCCGTCTCCAGCACCCGCCCCATGTCGCGCTGCTCGCCGTTCAGCTCGGCCAGCACGGCCTTCTTGGCCAGCGACGGCGAGATCGAGGTCGCCACGTCGCGCGCCGTGGAGCCTTCGGGATATTGGCGCACGGCGCCGTCGGGGAACTTCAGATCGATCATGTGTCAGTCTTTGCAGGCGGGACCGGGTCGTAGCCCGATCCTCCGAAGGGATGGCATTTACAGAGGCGACGCACGGTGAGCCACCCCCCCTTGACCGGACCATGCTGGATCAGGGCGTCGCGCCCGTAGTCCGAACAGGTCGGCAGGAATCGGCATTGCTGGCCGATCAGGGGAGACAGCGTCAGCTTGTAGCCCCGATGGGCCGCGCGGACGCCGCGTTCATAGAGAGACATCACGTCCCTTCGCCGGAGGCTGGATGGGTTCGCCGCGCTTATCCCCCGTCATCGCAGGGGGATCAACCGGTCGTGCCCGTCAGGCCGCGCCGGCGAGACGCGTTCGGGCGGTCAGGGCGTTGTTGACCGCCTCCAGCGTCGCTTCGATGGAGACCAGGGTCGAGGCATGGCGCGCGGGATAGTCGGCGACCTGTTTCAGGACGCGAAGATCCTCGAACCGGCCGGTCGGGCCGTCGCCGCCAGACTTCAGCATGGCGGACATGGCGTCACGAGCGTCCTGGAGTTCATCGACCGAAGCGCCAATCACAGACTGGCCCAGCACCCCGGCGGCGGCCTGACCTAGGGCGCAGGCCTTCACGTCCTGAGCAAACTCGGCGACGCGGCCCTGCTCGTCCAGCGTCACATCCACCGTCGCCCGCGACCCGCACAATTTCGCCACCCGCTCGCCGGTGCCTTGCGGCGCCGGCAACCGTCCCGCATGCGGCAGGTTGGCCGCCAGCGACAGGATTCGCGCGCTGTAGAGGTCGTCGATCATGGGACGAAGATAGGATGTTCGACGCCAACGCGAAACCTCTTCCTCCCGGTGCGGGGAGGGAGAACGGCAGTGTTAGATCTCCAACGTCAGCGAACCGTCCGCGCGCACTTCAAGCCCGGCATCCGCATAGTCCGCCAGCGTGGGGTGATCCGTCTGAAGTGGATGGGTCCAGGCGGCGGTGACGACCACGACGTCGGCACCGGCCGTTTCGCCCGCCCTGATGCCGGCCTCGGCGTCCTCGAACACCAGGCAGTCGGCGATGTCGAAGCCCAAGGTCGCCGCGGCCTTCAGATAGCCGGCGGGGTCTGGCTTGCCGCGTTCCACGTCCTCGGCGGTGATCATGACGGCGGGCGGGGTCACCCCGGCGGCTTTCAGGCGGGCACGGGCCAGGGGGACAGACGCGGAGGTGACCACGGCCCAGCGGTCGGGCGGCAGGCGTTTGACGAAGTCGATGGCGCCGGGGATGGGGGCGACGCCCTCCACGTCCTCGATCTCGCCGCGCTCGACCCAGGCGACCTCGGCGGCCAAGTCGATGTGGGGCAGGTTCTGGTTGCGGATGGTGTCGATGGCCCGCACCCCGTGCATGACCGACAGCAGGGCCGCGACGTCCAGGCCGTGACGTCCGGCCCAGCGGGTCCAGACCCGCTCGGCGGCGAGCGTCGAGGTGATCAAGGTGCCGTCCATGTCGAACAGGAAGGCCTGATAGGCGCGGGGCGTGGGGAGGGAGGTCATGGCCTCATCCACCACGCGCGCGGCCCAACCGCAACGGGTCGATCAGCCGCCTTGCAGCGAATTCCAGGTGCGGGCCGTGTCGGTCGTCGGCGTGTTCGTCGTTGCGCCGCCGCTGGACGGCGCGGCGCCGGTCGTGCCGCGCGCGCGCAGCCATTGCAGGTTCTGCTCGGCCTGTTCGGGCGGCAGTTCGCGGCGCAGGATCTGTTCGGCCTCGCCCATCTTGCCCTGCAGGCCCAGCACCATGGCCAGGTTCTGGCGCACTTTGGCCGAGGCGGTCGGCTGGGCGACGGCGCGGCGCAGCAGGGTCTCGGCGCCGGGCGCATCGCCCTGGGTCAGGGCGGCTGTGGCGGCGTTGGTCAGGACATCGGGGTTGTCGGGCGACAAGGCCAAGGCCTGGTTCCATGCCGCGCGGGCGTCGTCGGTCCGGCGCACCTGCTCATAGGCCACGCCCAGCAGCGAATAGGCGCGCCAGTCGCGCGGCGCCTGATTGCGGGCCTGTTCCAGGGGCGCGACGCCATAGAAGGCCTGGCCACGCGCGATATGGGCGCGACCCAGCTCCAGCAGGGCGTCGAGATTGTTCGGCTGGACGGTCAGGGTCGCCTGGGCGGCCTCGGCGGCCTGGTCGTAGCGGCCCAGTTCGCGCAGCGCCTGCGCCAGCTTTACGCCTGCGACGGCATCGGTCGGATTGGCTTCCTGTTCCGAGGCCCAGAAGACCGAACGCGACAGGGCGTCCATCCGGTCATAGGTGGCGCGGACCTGCGCCGAGGACGGCGCACGGGTCTGGGCCGATGAGGCCGGTGTCGGGTCGGCCGCCAGGGCAGGTCCGCCACACAGGACGATCAGGGCGGCGGTTGCGAGAAGGGCGGGCATGCGCGACATGGGGCGGGTCCAGGCGGTCCTTGGGTCTTGCCTCTAAGGTCGCCTGTTCACGTCAACTGATGGTTAACTTCGTTTCGAGGGCCGCATGTCCATCTCGCATCCCCTGCTGGTTTCCGCCCAAGACGGCGACGGCGCGATCCCGATCCGCTTCGTTCAGCCGGGCGAAGCGCTGGACGGTGCGTCCCGCCGCTGGGGCGAGTTGCACGGGTTCGAGGGCAAGGCGGGTCAGCTTTTGGTCGTGCCAGGCGCGGACGGCGAGGTCGCCCAGGTCTTGGTCGGAGCGGGGGCGGCTTTCGATCCGATGAGCGTGCGGGGCCTTTCGGCTCGGCTGCCAGGCGGCCTGTATCGGCTTGAGGTGGCGGCCGAGGACGCGGAACTGGCGACCCTGGCCTTCCTGCTGGGGGCCTATGTGTTCGACCGCTACAAGGCCCGGCCGGATCGGGCGCCGGCCAGGCTGGTCGCGCCGGACGGGGTGGATGTCGCCGAGGTCTCGCGCATCGCCGCCGCCTGCGCCCTGGCGCGCGAGATGGTCGATACGCCGGCCGCCGACATGGGGCCGCTGCAGATCGAGACCCTCGCCCGCGAGATCGCCGAGAGCGCCGGGGCGACCATCACGGTGGTCGAGGGCGACGCCCTGCTGGAGGAGAACTATCCGGCCGTACACGCCGTCGGCCGGGCCGCCGCCCCGCACCGGGCGCCGCGCCTGATCGAGATCGGCTGGAAGCTGGACCAGACGGACCTGCCGCTGGTGGCCCTGGTCGGC
This sequence comes from Brevundimonas sp. TWP1-3, assembly GCF_049896085.1. Lineage (NCBI taxonomy): Bacteria > Pseudomonadati > Pseudomonadota > Alphaproteobacteria > Caulobacterales > Caulobacteraceae > Brevundimonas > Brevundimonas sp. TWP1-3. The sequence goes on from NZ_JAFCTP010000001.1 coordinate 452,134, forward strand.
AAGGGGGTGGTGTTCGACACCGGCGGCCTGGATCTGAAACCCGCCGCCGGGATGCGGAACATGAAGAAGGACATGGGCGGATCGGCCCACGCCCTGGCCCTGGGGAGGCTGGTCATGCAGGCTGATCTGCCGGTGCGGCTGGTGGTGATCGTGGCGGCGGTGGAGAATGCGGTGTCCGCCGACGCCTTCCGGCCCGGCGACATTCTGAACAGCCGCAAGGGCCTGACCATCGAGATCGGCAATACGGATGCGGAAGGCCGGCTGATCCTGGCCGACGCCCTGACCCGGGCGAGCGAGCACGAGCCGGACCTGACGCTGGATTTCGCTACCCTGACCGGGGCGGCGCGGGTCGCGCTGGGGCCGGACCTGCCGCCGCTCTATACCGATGATGACCCTTTGGCCGCCGGCCTGCTGGCGGCGGCGGGGCAGGTGCGCGATCCTCTGTGGCGGATGCCGCTGTGGCCGGGCTATCGCGGCGCGCTCGACACCGAGATCGCCGATCTGAAGAACGACCCGTCCGCCTGGGCCCAGGCGGGTTCGGTCACCGCCGCCCTGTTCCTTCAGAAGTTCGCCCCGATGACCGGCGCCTGGGCGCATATGGACATCTTCGCCTGGAACCCCCGCGCCCGCCCCGGCTACCCCGAAGGCGGCGAGGCCCAGGCGTTGAGGGCGTGCTACGCCATGCTCAAGGCGCGCTACGCCGCCTGACGATCACGCGAAGGCGAAGCCAGGGTCCGGCTCGCCATCGCCGGACGGGGGTCGCGGCGGTCTGGGCTTGCGGACGCGCCCGCTGCGCGGGCGCGCGCCGCCTCTGATCCGGCCGATCATGGCACGGGCTCGGCTGAGGGCCATGTCCCGCTGTCGGACCAGGCCGCGCCAGCCGGCGACGGCGCGCAGACTGATGGTCAGGACGACCAGATCGAAGATCACGGTCACGTCGAACATCAAAACCCAGGCGATCATGTCCGGCGCCGCCATGGAGAACAGCCGCAGGCCGTCGGTTTCGAACAGCAAGATCGCTGCGACGCCCAGCAGGACGACCAGGCCGAGGCCCAGCACCCGACCGCGCGACAGACGCGCCAGAAGTTGAGCCGGCGCCTCGACCAGCCATCGCCTTAAAACGATTCCGACAGGCCCTTCGTCGGCGACGGTCAGGCCAAGCACGATCAGTAGCATCAGCGACAAAAGCACCTGAATCTCCAACAGAGCCCGACGGCGTGTCCCCTCTGAGGTGGCGTCTCAAGGCAAAGCTTCAAGGCGTCATATTGAATTCGAGAACGCAGTTTTGTTGATTTTCTTTCGCAAAGGCGTCGGCCGTTAACGGCCCCTAAGCCATCGGGGGATAAGGCTGTGGGCTCAATCACGCGAGTTCACGTTGACAGACGTTCTCGATCTTCTTCCGCCCGGCGACCGCCTTGCTCGCCCCGACCTCGCCGAACAGGCGCTGGAAGGGTTGGTGCGTGCGGACGCCTACCGCGCGACCGAGGCCATGCACTGCCGCGCGGCCGTGGCGGACATTTTTTCGGACGCCGACGGACGGATCGACCAACTGCTGCACGGCGAAATCTTCGACGTTCTGGACCGGGCCAACGGCCGGGCCTGGGGCCGGGCGCGCCGGGACGGCGTGGTCGGCTGGGTGGTGCTGGACAGCCTGTCGAGCGGCGCGCCGCTGGCCGCCTATCGTGTCGCGGCCATCGACGCCGCCCTGCCGCTGAACTCTTTGGTCGTCGAAGCGGCGGCGGGTCTGGACCAGTCCGACCTTCAGCCGATCGGAGAGTTCGAAGCCGATCTGGTCGCTGTGGCCGAACGGCTGCTGGGCCGCCCGCACGAGCTGGGCGCGCGGTCTTCGATCTCGACCGACTGTTCCGGTCTGGTGCAGCAGGCCCTGCTGGCATGCGGCCTGACGGGTCCGCGCCGCTCGGACGCCCAGGCCCAGATCGGGCAGGCGATCTCGGCAGCGGACATCGAGCGCGGCGACATCGTCGTCTGGTTGGCGCCGAACGGCGACCAGGACTGGACCGGCCATTCGGCCCTGGTGCTGGATGGCGAACGGATCATCCATGCGACGGGCGGCAAGGGGGTGGTCATCGAACCCTTGGCCGAGGTCGAGGCGCGCCTGATCGCCGACGGTTTCGCCGCCGCCGTCTTCCGCCGCCTTTAGTCGCGCATCGTCCGCATCGCGCCCAACCGGGCGAAGGCCAGGGTCAAGGCCTTGCGTCGTGCGGGCGCCAAAGCCATCGACGGCGCTTCACGCACCACCGCCCCGCCGAACCCGTCGGCGACGATCAGGCCCGGCTCGTCCGGCAGGATGTCTTGCGGAAACTCGGGCGCCACGGCGAAATAGAAGGCGTCGCAGAACGGCCCGTACTCATGCCATTTGCGGTCGACGCGGTAGTCATCGACCCCCGACTTGACCTCGCAGATGACGATGTCGCCCTTGCGCCCGATGGCCATGACGTCGGCGCGGCGGCCGTTGGGCAGGCAGACCTCCAGCAGCGGCGCATAGCCCATGTCCATCATCAGCCGCGCCGCGCCGCGCGTCACCCACTGGGTGGTTTCCGGGCGGCTGAAGACCAGTTCGAGATGGACGGCGGCGGACATGCCGAACGTTATGTTCCGGCTACGTTCCTATCGCAAGCGGCGCCTTTACAGGCCCGTGTGCACCAAGCGGTTAGTGCTGAAGCCCAGGGCGCGGACGCGGGACAGGATGCGGTCGCGCTCGGCCTGGGACGCATTCTGGTTGCGGTGCCAGATCCACCAGTTCGACTTGTCCGGCAGGCCCATGATGGCCCAGCTGTAGTCCGGCGCGTGGTCGTAGACCCAGTAGTTCTGACCCGCCAGGCCGCCGAAGCTGAGCAGGCCCGTCAGACTGAAGCGGAACTTGGCGTTGGTCGCAGTGTCTGTGACGCGGGCGTTGGCGCGCAGGGTCTCGACCCGACCGTCGTTGCGGCGGGTGCAGGTCACGGCGATGGCGTAGCGGTCGGCGGCGTCGCGCGGCGTGAAGTCGATCTGGGCGCGGCTGCAGTCCTTCTGGACGTTGTTGTGGTTGCGCTCGATCTCGAACCAGCGGCCGTCGAAGCGGTTCAGATCGACGTTCGACGCCTGAGCGAATGCCGTCGTCGGCAGGACGGCGAGGGCGGCGGAAGCGGCGATCAGGCTGGCGCGAAACATGGGCGTATCCTCGTTCGATCTGGAGGGGATACGACGCGTCGGCGCGATCGGTTGACTTCAGCGTTTCAGGCGCGACCGATTGACCGCCCATTCATCGCGCGTCTGGCCCCACAGATCGACGGCGTGGTCCTGTAGCGGTTCGGGAAGGATGCCCGGTCCGCGATTGCGCGATCCCAGCCGCGTCGCCACCTCCGCCGAGGCCAGGTTCTCGGGGTCGATACAGTGGATCACGTCGTCCCAGCCCAGCACGTCGAAGGCGTAGTCCATCGTCGCGGCGGCGGCCTCGACGGCATAGCCCTTGCCGGTCGCATCCCGGTGCAGGCTCCAGCCCACCTCGCGGCCGGGCCAGCCATAGGGATGCAGCGGCCCGATACGTCCCAGCCACAGGCCGCTCGACTTCTCCAGGATGGAGAACATGCCCTCGCCGCTCAGGGCCCACATGCCGGCGATTGCGCAAATTGTGCGCCATACCTGGGGCGCGGGCTGGACGCCGCCGATGAAGCGCGTAGTCTCCGGATCGGCCATGAACTCGGCCCAGCGCGGAAAGTCCTCGACCGCCGGCGGCCGCAGGATCAACCGCTCGGTCTCCAACGTAGGGCCCAGGGTCACATGGGGCGGCACGGCGTATGCGAGATCGCTCACAGCAGATACTCCCGTTCCAACTCATAGTGACTGCCGTTGTCGGTCAGGAGACTGGAATACAGGCCGAACCGGTCGATGCGGATCGGCGGCGAGTGCAGCAGATTGTGCCCGGCCATCCAGGCGCCGATGCGGTCGGGATTGGTCTGGGTCTTCAGATAGGCCAGGGTGACGTGAGGCTTGTAGGTGCGCGCCTCCATCCTGATCCCCGCCCTCTCGCCCGCCGACTTGCAGCGTCCGGCCAGCACCGACAGCCTCTCGTTGGGCGTCTCGACCCCGGCCCAAAGCGTATGGCTGCGGTGGTCGTCGCCGAAACAGCCGACGCCTTTTAGGGCGATCTCGAAAGGCCCGCCCGCCACGCGCGCTAGTTCCGAAGCCAGGTCGTCGGCGCGGCGTTCGTCGGTCTCGCCATAGAAGGACAGGGTGACGTGAAGGGCGTCCAGCGGCCGCCAGCGCGCGCCGGGCAGGCCGGATTGGCGCCGTTTCAGCGTCTCTCCGACATCGGGCGGCAGGGTCAGGGCGGTGAACAGACGAAGCATGCGACCGAAGGTAGCGGCAGGAACAACGGCCTCCAAGTCCGGTTTTCCTTGCAGCGAGGGCCTCGGCTCACGATATTCAAACCCTGTGACCGGAGAAGCCTCTCCGGCCAATCGGAGAAAGTTCGTCGCCATGAGCGATTTCAACAACGGTTACGCCCGTCCTCTGCCGCAGACGGCCGACATGTCGGTCGACGCCGGCCTGCGCAGCTTCATGCTGGGCGTCTACAACAAGCTGGCGCTGGGCCTGGTGGTCGCCGCCGCCCTGGCCTACGTCACGGGCAATGTGCCTGCCGTGCAGCAACTGCTGTTCGTCCAGACGGCCGACGGCCGGATCGGCCTCACCATGCTGGGCATGATCGTGCAGTTCTCGCCTCTGGTGATGCTGTTCGGTTCGATGTTCTTCATGAAGAACCCGTCGGCCAAGGGCGTGAACCTGCTCTATTGGGCCGTGGTCGCCACCATCGGCGCGGGCCTGGGCATCGTGTTCCTGCGCTACACCGGCGCCTCGCTGGCCTCGACCTTCCTGGTCACGGCGGCGGCGTTCGGCGGTCTCAGCCTGGTGGGTTACACCACCAAGAAGGACCTGACCGGCATGGGCACCTTCCTGATCTTCGGCGTGATCGGCCTGATCATCGCCTCGGTGGTGAACATGTTCCTGCAATCGGGAACCTTCTACCTGATCATCTCGGGTCTGGGCGTGCTGATCTTCGCGGGCCTGATCGCCTACGACACCCAGCGTCTGAAGATGACCTACTACCAGCTGGGCGGCGACCAGAACGCGATGGGTGTGGCCACGGGCTTCGGCGCCCTGAGCCTGTTCATCAACTTCGTGAACCTGTTCCAATTCCTGCTGGCCTTCATGGGCGGCAACCGGAACTAAGGTCTGTCGCAAGACTGATACGGAAAGGGCCCCTCGCGGGGCCCTTTTTGCGTCAGTCGATCACCTGGAACTTGCGGCCGTCGAAGACGCGAAGCACCTGGGCCAGGTCGCGGCCGCGTTTCAGGATCTGTCCGCCTTCGCCGATGACGGCCCACTGGCCCTGGCGGGTCTGGAGGGCGGGGCGTTTTTCGATGCGGTAGAGGGGGGCGTCGCCTGAGCGGCGGAAGACGGCGAACTCGGCGAAATCCTTGTGTCCGACCATGGCGTAGTCGCGCCATTCGCCCTGGGCGACCATGCGGCCGTACACCCTCAGGATCGGGTCCAGTTCACGTCGGTCGAAGAAGACGGGGCCGGCGGTGGGCTCCGCCTCGTGAGGGTTCATGCTCATGCCCCTCAACTTAAGGACACCGCGGCCCGGCGCCAGTGGGCGCACAGAAAACGACGCAGACACGAAATGGCCCCGTTTCGGTCCTTCGCCCGCCCGGTTGGGCGACGAAATGTCGATCATCGGCTCGTCGGAGTTCGGAAGCGTCCCGGATCCTGAACAGCCCCCCCAGCCCCCCTGGATGTTTCCACGAAGGGCTCCGGCGGCCGATGCTTCCTCCAAGCGAGCGCCCGCCCTGCCTTTCCCCTCCCCCTCCCTGGCAAGGCGGGCGTTTCGCTGTCTGGAGTTTGCCTGACAGCGTTAGGATGCCCTGACCCTGCCTGGAGCCCCGCCGCTTAGAGCGACAGGGTCAGGTTCAGGGTCTCTCCATTCCTCAGCACGGTCGCCTCGACCGAACCCGTCGCACCCTGCAGGGCTGTCGCGGCCGCCTGGGCGTCCGCCACGGCTGCGCCGCCGATGGCGGTGATCAGGTCGCCGGCCGTCAGTCCGGCCTGGGCGGCGGGCGAGCCGGCGGTGACGGCGACGACCTGGGCGCCGCCGTCCTGATTGCGCAGCGTCGCGCCATAGGCCAGCACCGACTGGGCGCCGACGACCACAGGCTGATCCACCGGCGTCTCGACCGACAGGCTGGTCGAAGCCTCGCGGCCGCCGCGCAGATAGGCGACGCTGAGGTCGGAGCCCGGCGCGGCGATGCCGATAGTGGCGTTGACCGAGCCGGCGTTGGCGACGGGACGTCCCTCGATGCGTGTGATGACGTCGTTGTGGCGCAGGCCTGCGCGCTCGGCCGGCGATCCCGGCGCGACATCGGCGACGACCGCCCCGCGCACGATGCCGAGATGCAGTTCGCGCGCGCGCTCGGCGTTCAGCGAGCCGAAGATGGCGCCGGTCTGGCCCCGCTTGACCTCGCCGTTCTTCTTCAGCTGGTCGGCGACATACAGCATGATCCGCGTCGGCACGGCGAAGGCGATGCCGTCGTTGCCCCCGCCCAGGCCGCCCGACAGGATCGAGGTGTTGATGCCGATCAGCCGGCCCCGGCTGTCCAGCAGCGGGCCGCCCGAGTTGCCCGAGTTCACGGCCGCGTCGGTCTGGATATAGTCCTCGACCGCGTCGCCCAGGCCTGAGCGGTTCAGGCCCGAGATGACGCCCATGGTCAGGGTCTGGTCCAGGCCCAGCGGATAGCCGACGGCGAAGGCCAGGTCGCCGGTGCGCAGGGTGTCGGAATCCACCGTCTGGACCTGTTTCAGGTTCAGCGGCCGGCCGTCGGGCACGATCCGCAGCACGGCGATGTCGGTGGCCTTGTCCGCCCCGACCAGGACGGCGTCGAACAGCCGGCCGTCGGTCAGGTCCACGGTGAATTTGCGCCCGCCCTCGACCACGTGATTGTTGGTGATCAGCATGCCCTCGGCCGCATCGACGATGACGCCGGAGCCGGAGGCGTAGGGTTTGGGATCGGCGGCGTCCGAGCTGGGACCGCGCGACTGGCCCAGGGTCGTCACCTGAACCACCGCCGGCAGCGAACCCTCCAGCCCCGACGAGAAGCTGAACACGCCGCGCCGGGCGTCGTAGGGCAGGCCGGCGGCGCCCGACTGGGCCAGGACCGGCGACGCCGAGGCCAGCAGGGCCAGCGCGACGGCCATGGAGGAGACGGCCTTGAGGCGGATCGGCATGAGCATTCCCTTGATCGAGCGACGACCCTAGCCCGAGTTTTCGCTCCTGACGATGGGGCGGACGGCCGGGATGAACAGATCGCGACAGGGGTTGCGTCCAAGGCCGTCAGGCGTGACCATAGGAAGCCGAAGCAGGGGAGCCCACGCCATGAGCCAGACGACGATCGACCGGCCCCCTTCAGGCTCCACGCCCTTCGCCCGTCTGTTCCGCGACCATCCGCGCGAAGTGGGCGAGACCTATTTCGAACATATGGCCGCCTCGGCCGCCTTTGGCTTCAAGCTGATGCGGCTGGCCGGCGCCGCCTTCGCCCACGCCGTCGTGCCGGGCGTGCACAAGAGCACGGTCTCGACCGCGATCCGGGGCATGGCGGGCGAGATGGGCGGCCGGGCCGAAGAGGCGCGAGAGACCCGGATGCGCGACGCCGGCGTTTGGGACGTAGGCCTCTAAGGCCGTCGAATCCGGCCCCGGCCATGCAATCGCCGGGATCCGTGCTATATAGGCCGGCTCAACCTCACGCAGGATCGCCGCCTTGAGCATCACGCTCGACCTTTCGCGCGTCTCGAACGCGCCCGCCATCAAGGCGCCCGTCAACCTCAGCGGTCTGACGCGCGCGGGCCTGCGCCAGGCGCTGATCGACGCCGACGTCTGTCCGCCCGAAAAGGCGAAGATGCGCGCCAGCCAGGTGTGGGGCTGGATCCACCACTATGGCGTGACCGAGTTCTCGGCCATGAGCAATGTCGCCAAGGACATGCAGGCCAAGCTGGCCGAGCATTTCACCCTGGCCCGCCCCGAGATCGTCGAACGCCAGGTGTCCAAGGACGGCACCCGCAAATGGCTGATCCGCACCGCGCCCGGCATCGAGATCGAGACCGTCTACATCCCCGACGTGGGCCGGGCCGGGGCGCTTTGCGTGTCCAGCCAGGTCGGCTGCACCCTGAACTGCACCTTCTGCCACACCGGCACCCAGAAGCTGGTCCGCAACCTGACCGCCGCCGAGATCGTGGCCCAGGTCCAGGTCGCGCGCGACGACCTGGAGGAGTGGCCGTCGCCCAAGGAAGACCGTCGCCTGTCCAACATCGTCTTCATGGGCATGGGCGAGCCGCTCTACAATCTGGACCATGTCGCCGACGCCATCGACATCATCTCGGACAACGAGGGCATCGCCCTGTCGCGTCGCCGGATCACGGTCTCGACTTCGGGCGTCGTGCCGCAACTGGACGCTTTGGGAACCCGCACGGCGGCCATGCTGGCCATCAGCCTGCACGCCACCAACGACGCCCTGCGCGACGTGCTGGTGCCGCTGAACAAGAAATACAATCTCGAACAGCTGATGGCCGGCATCCGGGCCTATCCGGGCCTGTCGAACGCGCGCCGGGTGACGTTCGAATACGTCATGCTAAAGGGCGTCAACGACAGCCCGGAAGAGGCGCGCGCCCTGCTGAAGCTGATCGAAGGCATCCCGGCCAAGATCAACCTGATCCCGTTCAACCCCTGGCCGGGCGTCGAATACGAATGCTCGGACTGGAAGACGATCGAACGTTTCGCCGCCATCCTGAACAAGGCCGGCTACGCCAGCCCCATCCGCACCCCCCGCGGCCGCGACATCCTGGCTGCCTGCGGCCAGCTGAAGTCCGAGAGCGAGAAGGTGCGGGCGAGCACGCTCAGGAAGGCGGAGCAGGCGGCGGGGGCTGAGGCGGCGTAAGTGTTTGGTCGTAGCCCAACCGCCAGATAACCCATCCGGCTACAGCTCCAGGCAAGACCAGAACCAGTACGATAGCAAATGGGTAGAGCGGTAGGAGCAACGGTCTGACCAAGGTTCCTCCAAGAACACTTTCGACAGCACCCACGGCGGCGAATGCGAATCCGCTAGTCGATCCGATCCGGTGGAGCACCCACCACGTGGGTATTCCGACGGTGATTAGGCCTACGAGAAAGAAAACGAACCCTATGACCGTGCCTGCTATCGCGGCAGCCACGCCGACGAAGACCGCTCCACCCACAATTGCCGCAGCTCCATTTGAAAGATCGGCTGGCGTAATCACTATGTAAATTGCGGCGATCATAATCGCCGTAAGGCCGAGCGCCGCCGCTGCTGCGAAGTTCGCTACAATCAAGGCTGACAGCCTTTCTGGTAGAGGCCTGATCATCTCAAGCCTCCGTGCGTATCAAAGGGCGGTCCGACATGTCGGCTGGCGTCCGCACGTTCCAGGCTAGCCCCATTCGTTCCAGCAGTTGAATGAACCGGTAACCCCAGTCGCTCTGGCCTGGATAGAGGCCGATCTTCGCCGAGCCGGGATAGGCGTGGTGGTTGTTGTGCCAGGCCTCGCCCATGGTGGGGATGGCGGCCCAGGGCACGTCGTGGGCCTGGACGCCGGCGTCGCGCACCTGCCAGGTCTGGGGACCGCGCCTGTGGGCCAGATGGCCGACGAACCAATGGCCGATCACGCTGATGGAGACGCGGGCGCAGACGCCCCAGACGACGAAGCCCCAGCCGCCCAGCAGCCATAGTCCAGCCGCGACCGGAATCTGTTGCAGCATCCACGTCCGTTCCAGGAACCGATGCACCGGGTCGCGGCCGATCCGTCCCAGGTCGAAGGCGGGCGGGCGTTCCAGCTCCAGTCGACCATGCATCTGCCAGATCGCATCGACCAGCATCGGTCGCCGGTGTGCCAGATAGTCGTGGCAGTTCGACTGACGCTGGGCCCAGTCGCGGATGTCGTGGGCGCGGATCATGCGGAACGGTCCGCTCATTCCGACCACGGTCCCGAACCAGGCGAGCAGCCGCTCCAGCCAAAGGGGGCAGTCGAAACTGCCGTGAATCATCCGACGATGAAACCCGACCGAGTGACCCAGCAACAGGGTTGTCCCCGTGATGACCACGAAGACCGCCAGAGCGCCGAGGCTGAACGTCGCCGCGCCGAAGACCAGTGTCATAGCCAGCATGGCGCCGTTCCACAACGACGGGACCGGATCCCAGACCACGCGGCCCTTCACCGGACTGCAACCCGGCGTCTCGACCAGATGGTTCACGGCGCAGGGATCATGATCGGTCACGGCGATGCTCCAGATAGGTATTTAGGTAATGACTTAAACACCGAAACAATCCCCTGGCAAGCTGTTAGCAAATCGCTTAAATACAAATCATGCAGCGCGTGTTCGAAGCCCTCTCCAGTCCCGTCCGCCGCAAGATCCTGGCCTATCTGGCCCATGCCGACCTGACGGCGGGCGAAATCGCGGCCAAATTCGAAATCTCCAAGCCGGCGGTGTCGCAGCACCTGTCGGTGCTGGAGGTCGCGGGTCTGGTGACCAGCGAGAAGAAGGGCCAGTACGTCCACTACAGCTCGGCGCCCGATCAGCTGACCAATACCCTGAACAGCTATGTCCAGGAGGTTTGCCCCGTCGCCAAACCGCTGAAGCGCGAGAGCGCCGCCCTGGCGAAAGCCCGAAAGAATAACCAGGGCGACGGCGACCTGTAATCTTTCGTCACAAGGTGTTGCCCTGCCGCGCTTGCGGATTGGGGCGACAATCGGGCAAGGCGTCTGGGTATGGACCCGTCCCTGTCGAACGTCCTTTCCAGCGCCGAGGTGCAGGCTTTCGCCTCGGGCTTCCCGGTCATGGTCATGCACCTGATCGTCACCCTGCTGCTGCTCGCGGCGGGGGCGACGGTCTATGCCCTGCTGACGCCGTGGAAGGAGGTGGCCTTGATCCGTCAGGGCAATACCGCCGCCGCCATCGCCTTTGCGGGTATCCTGGTGGGGTTGGCTATTCCGCTGGCCGTGTCGTTGTCGGTCTCCACCTCGGTGCGCGACATCGCCATCTGGGGCGTGGCCACGGTGGTGCTGCAGCTTCTGGCTTTCCGGGTCGTGGACCTGCTGCTGACGGGCTTGCCCGAGCGGATTCGGCATGGCGAGATCGCGGCGGCGGTGGTGCTGCTGGGCGCCAAGCTGGCGACGGCCGTGATCCTGTCCGCCGCGCTGACCGGCTGATCGGCCGGGGTCATGCAATTTCCCCGCCTGCCGGACTGGGCCATCTACGGAGCGGTGGCGGCGGTTTTTCTGGCCGTGTCGCTGGGCCGGCGCGAGAATGCGGATGCGCCGCTCTCCTCGGCGCCCGCCTCTGAGGTCGAAGGGCCGCTGCTGGGACCGATCACCCCCTTCGACGCCGCCGTGACGGTCGACGCGGGCCAGGCGCCGTTCAAGCCGGCGTCGGGGACCGCCTTCTCCATCGCCGGGCGGGGTCGCTGGATCACGGCGCGCCATGTGGTCGAGGGCTGTCGCAGGCCGGCGCTGGTGGTGGGCCAGGGCCGGGCCGTCGCCGCCGACGTGCGTCTGGCGCCCCGCGCGGACATCGCCCTGCTGATCACCGACGGGGGGCCGCCCGCCTTGCCGGTCGCGGCCGAGGCGCCGTTGCGCAAGGGACAGCGGGCCTTCCATCCCGGTTTCCCGCAGGGGCGGCCGGGCGAAGTCACGTCGCGCCTGCTGGGCCGCGAGACGCTGAAGGTGTTCGGACGCGGCGCACGCGACGAGCCTGTACTGGCCTGGGCCGAGGTCGGGCGCACCAATGGGCTGGAGGGCACGCTGTCGGGCCTGTCGGGGGCGCCGGCGCTGGACGGTCAGGGCCGGGTCGTGGGCGTCACCATCGCCGAGGCGCCGCGGCGGGGCCGGATCTATACGACGACGCCCGAAACCTTTGGTCCCGCCATCCGGGGCGAACAGACGGCGGGCGAGGACGCGCGGGGCCAAGCGGTGACGACCGAGGACTATGGCCAGGTGTCGAATCGGCTGAGGCGCGATCTGCGCGTAGCCCAGGTGGTCTGTCTGTCGGTCTAGGCGGCGGCTCACCCTCCCCCGCAGGTGAGGATGAGCTTCTCGCCTATGCTCCTTACTTCAGCGCGCCGTTGTTCAGGTTCAGGGCGCCGGCCTCGATGACTTCGAGGTTGGGGTGTTTGGCGCGCAGGGCGTCGAGGAACAGCGAGCCGTCGCCGACGATCACCAGGCTGGCGCGATTGACCGGCAGGTGTTCGGCGAAGGCGGCCTGGACCTGTTCGGGCGTCACGGCGCGAACCCGACCGGCGTAGTCGGCGAGGTCGCTCATCGGCAGGTCATAGAGCGCCAGGTTGGCCACCAGCGATCCCAGTCCGTCCACCGTCTCCAGCGAGCGGCCGAAGCCGCCGATCAGGGTGGCGCGGCGAGGGGCCAGGTCGGCCTGGCTCGGGGTCTCGGCGCCCAGTTTGGCGATCTCGGCCAGGATCAGATCGGCGACCTCGTCGGCGGTCTCGTTCTTGGTCTGGGTCGAGGCGGTGAACAGGCCCGCATCCGCCCGCACGCCCAGCGACGACGAGGCGCCGTAGGACAGGCCGCGCTTGATGCGGATCTCCTGGTTCAGCCGCGACGAGAAGCCGCCGCCCAGCAGGGTGTTGCCGACCGTCAGCGGGAAGAAGTCGGCGTCGGTGCGAGACACGCCGCGAACGGCGGCCACGACAGCGGCCTGGCCGGCGCCGGGCTGGTTCACCACGACGACGCGGGGCGCCAGGGCCTCACCGGCGGGGTTGGCGGTCGCGGCAGGCGCGGCCCCGGCCGGGTTCCAGTCGCCGAAGGCCTGTTGCGCCAGGGCGCGGGCGGCGTCAGGCGTGATGTCGCCCGAGAAGACCAGGGTCGCGTCGGTCGGCCGATAGCGGGCGGCGTGGAAGGCGGCGACATCGGCCGGGGTGATGGTGGGGACCGTCTGTTGCGTGATCGTCGCGCCATAAGGGGCGTCGCCATAGATGACGCGGCCCACGGTCATGCCGGCGATGGCGGCCGGCTGGCTGAGGGCGACGCGCAGGCCGTCCAGGGTCTGGGCCTGCTGACGCTCAAGCTCCTCGCCGGCGAAGGTGGGGTTCTTCACCAGGTCGGCCATCAGGGCGACGGTCGCGGGGAAGGCGTTGGACGGGGCGTTGGCGTAGACGTTGGAGAAGTCCACGCCCGCGCCGGCGCCGATCGAGGCCCCCAGCTGTTCGATCTGGGTGGCGATCTCGGGTGCGGTCTTGGTCTTGGTGCCCTGGGTCAGCAGGGCGGCGGTCATGGCGGCGATGCCGGCCTTGCCCGACGGATCGTCTGATGAGCCGGCGTCGAAGCTGAGGCGGGCCGAGACCAGCGGCACGCCGTCGGTCGGGGCGACCAGGACGCGCAGGCCGTTGTCGAGGCGGAAGTCGGCGACGCTCGGGGTTACGGGTGCGACATCGGCACCGGGCTGGGGCAGGGGGGTGCGCTCGGCCTCGGGCAGGAGGACGGCGGGCGGACCGGCCGGCGCCAGGTCGGCGACGGTGACCGGGGCGCCGACATTCATCTTCTGGACCGAGGCGGGGTTCTGGTCGTCGGCGGCCAGGAAGGTGATCGTCGACTGGCGTTGCGGCGTCAGATATTTGCGGGCCACGCGCTGGACGTCGGCGACGGTGACGGCCTGGATCTGGGCGACCTCGTCGTCGGCGGCGGCGGCCGAGCCGGTGTTGATCAGGGCGAAACCGAGCGCGGTGGCGCGGTCGTCCACCGTCTCGCGGCTGCGCAGCGCATCAGCGACGATCTCGTTCTTGGCCTCGGACAGTTCCTCGGCCGAGACGGGGGCGTCACGCAGCTTGGCGATTTCGTCGTTCAGGGCGGTGACGCCCTCCTCGGCCGTATGGCCCTGGGCCATGATGGCAAGCGCGGACAGGTTGCCGGCCTGTTGCGAGAAGTCGGGGGTCGAGCCGATCTGGGCGGCGATCTGCTTGTCATAGACCAGCGAGCGATAGAGGCGGCTCGACTCGCCGGTGGACAGGATGCCGTCCAGCACGGTCAGGGCGGCGCGGTCGGCGTCGGCGTATTTGACGGTCGGCCAGGCGACGACGGCGGCCGGCAGCGGAACGTTCGGCGCATAATAGGTGACGTTGCGCGGCCCCGTCGGCTCGGGCTCGACGACATTGTTGACCGGGATCGGCGTGGTCGGGTTTTTCAGCGGGCCGAAATACTGGTCGATCCAGCGGTCCAGCTGGGCCTGGTCGAAGTTGCCCGCCACGATCAGATAGGCGGCGTCGGGCCGGTAGTAGGTAGCGTGGAAGCGGCGCACGTCCTCCAGCGACGAGGCCTCAAGCTCCTCGATCGAGCCGATGCCGGGGCGGCGATAGGGGCTTTCCTGATAGATGGTTTCGGGCACGAACAGGCCGAACAGGCGGCCATAGGGGTTGGCCAGAATGCGCTGGCGGTATTCCTCCTTCACCACGTCGCGCTCGGCGACGAAGGTCGGCTCGTCCACGACCAGCGAGCCCATGCGGTCGGCCTCGGCGAACAGCATCCGCTCCAGATGGTTGGCGGGCACGGTCTCGAAATAGGCGGTGGTGTCGTCGGCGGTGAAGGCGTTGTTGGAGCCGCCCACGTCCTCGGTCAGACGGTCGAAGGTCTCGGGCGGCAGGTTCTTGGTGGACTTGAACATCAGGTGTTCGAACAGGTGGGCGAAGCCCGAACGGCCCGCCGGATCGTCCTTGGAGCCGACCTTGTACCAGACCTGGACCGTGACGTTGGACGTGTCGGCGTCGCGCGCCGTGTAGACTTCAAGCCCGTTCGGCAGGACGCGCTTGGCGAAGCCCAGCGGGGGCACGGTGACGCCCTGGGGCGCCTGAACGGCGGCTGCGGCAGGGACAGCGGTCTCTGCGAAGGCGGGGGCGGCGAGGCCCAGCATCAGGGCCGAGGCGGCTACGGTGGCGGTGAGGCGGAATTTCATGGGGGGCTCCGAAGCCCGGAATGCCGGGCGGAGCCGACCGTATCAGCGATTGGCCGACTTGCACCTTACCGAGATGTAATGAACCGGATCCTCGGCCAGGTCGTTGGTGGACAAGTTCATGACGGCGATCTATTCGCCGAATGCCGCATTCCAGCGGCCACCCATGCCGAGGACGCGTGCCGAGACGAGCGAAAGCGACTTCTGTCTCCGACGAAAAAATCGCGGTCTGGGCCTTCGTCCTGGAAAATATGGTTACTCCGCCGGCCGTGCTCTACGGCAGCTGGGCGGCGGCGGGGCTGATCCTGGCGGCTCTGGGGCAGCCTTGGCTGGGGTTGGGATTCGCCGCCGTCGGCATGGTGTTCGACGCCTGGGCGCAGCGACGGGTGAAACGCTACCAGCAGGAAGAGGCCCCGGCGTCCGGCTGGCCCCCTGTGCTGATGACGATCGTGACGACGCGGTTCGCCCTGGGGGTGTCGGGCCCTTTGATCGCCTGGCTGTCGAGCCCGATTGCCGATGTCCGGCTCGTGGTCATCCTGATCCAGGTCTGGTCGATCGGCGTGGCCTTCGTCCAGTTCAGCGCGGCGCCGAGGCTGCTGGGCCTGGCTGCGGCGCCGATCGGCGTCGCTGTGCTGGTGATGATCTATCCGGCGTTGATGGGACCGCATGGGCTGGCGGTCGCGGCCGCCTTCGTCATGCTGGCGATCATCCTGGTCATCATCTCGCGGGCCATGCACGCCCTGTGGTGCGATCTGTTCGCGGCCGATCAACGCAACAAGGGCCTGCTGGCCGAGGTCCAGGCGGCGCATGCGGCGGCCCTGCTGGACCGCGACGCGGCCCAGGATGCACGCCAGGAGGCGGACGAGGCCAACGCCGCCAAGTCGCGTTTTCTGGCCAATATGAGCCACGAGATCCGCACCCCCCTGAACGGCGTCATCGGCATGGCGCAGATCATGGCGGGCGATGCGTTGGAGGACCGGCAGAAGCGGCGCCTGGAAATCCTGGACCGGTCGGCCCACACCCTGCTGGACCTGATCAACCAGATTCTGGACCTGTCGCGGATCGAGGAAGGGCAGCTGGAGATCGTGCCCCAGGCCATCGACGCCGACGCCCTGATCCACGAGGTGACCGAAACGCTGAGACCGCTGGCGGACAGCAAGGGACTGGCCTTCCACGTACGCTCGGCGGGCCTGGGCTGGGTCAGCGCCGATCCGGTGCGGCTGCGCCAGATCCTGTTCAACCTGCTGTCCAACGCCATCAAGTTCACGGCCGAGGGCGAGGTGGCGCTGGATGTTGCGAGCACGGACGCCGGGGTGGTGTTGCGGGTCTCGGACACCGGGCGGGGCATACCGGCCGACCAGATCGAACATCTGTTCACGCGCTTCGCCCAGATCGAGGCGGCGGCGGTGGACCGGCGCGACGGGGCAGGGCTGGGGCTGTCGATCGTGGCGGCGCTGGTGGACCTGCTGGGCGGTCGCATCGAGGTCGAAAGCGAGGCGGGCGAGGGGGCGACCTTCGTCGTCACCCTGCCGCTGAAGCGGACGCAGCCTGTGAAGGCCGGCGAGGATGGGGCCGACGCCGAGCCGCAGGCGGCGCTGCGGGTGTTGGTCGCCGAGGATCATCCGGTCAATCAGCAGGTGATCCGCGGCCTGCTGGGCCAGGTCGGGATCGAGGTCGAGATCGTCGAGGACGGCCTTGAGGCGGTGAAGGCCACGCAAGCGCGCGCCTGGGACCTGATCCTGATGGACGTGCAGATGCCGAATATGGACGGTCCCACTGCGACGAAGACCATTCGCAAACGCGAGGCCGACGAGGCGCTGGCGCGGACGCCGATCATCGCCCTGACGGCCAATGCGATGGTGGAACAGGTCGAGGCTTATCTGGCGGCGGGCATGGATGCGGTGGTCAGCAAGCCCATCGACCTGAAGGTGCTGCTGACCACCATCTCCGACGTGATGTCAGGCCAGAGCGAGATCGGGGCCTAGTCCCTGAAGACCTCGACGCCGATCTCGCCGGCGGGGGTCAGCCAGGCGTGTTTCATGCCCTGGCTGTTGAAGGGTGCGGCGATGTTTCCGGCGGCGTCCAGGGCGATCATGCCGCCGTCGCCGCCCATGGAGCCGATCTCGTCGATGACGGCCTGGGTCGCCTCGGCCAAGGTCTGTCCGGCGGCGACGCGCCAGGCGACCTGGGCGGCGGCGGCGACGCGAATGAAATATTCGCCCTGGCCGGTGCAGGAGGTCGCGGCCTTGGCGTCGGCCCAGGTTCCGGCGGCGGGGATGGGGGTGTCTCCGACGCGGCCCGGCATCTTGCCGAACACCCCGGCGGTCGAGGTGGCGGCGGCGAGACGGCCCTGTGCGTCCAGAACGCAGACGCCGACTGTACCGTGGCTGAGGGTTCCGGGCGGGTGGTTGTCCTCGCCCTGGCCGGCGCCGGTGAACCAGGCGGCCTCGTCGGCGATGGGCTCCAGTTTCTGGTCATGGGCGAACAGGGCCGCGCCCTCGCCCACCAGCATGACATGCGGCGTGCGGTCCATTACGGCGCGGGCGGCGACGACGGGGTTGCGGAAGCCTTGCAGGGCGGCGACGGCCCCGGCGCGTTTCGTCGATCCGTCCATGATGCTGGCGTCCAGCTCATAGGCGCCGGCCAGATTGGGAGAGGCGCCCTTGCCGGCGACGTAAAGGCCGGAATCCTCCAGCATGACGACGGCGGCGGTGGCGACGTCCACGGCGCTGTCGCCCGCGTCCAGCCGCGCCTTCATGGCCTCGACCACCTGGCGCATATGCACGACCTCGGCGTCATAGTTGCGTTCGCGCCGGGCGCCGGCGCCGCCGTGAAGGATGAGGGCGGTCATGTCGTCTTCCTGAGCCTGGTTTTCGTCGCCTCTTTCAATCGGGCGTGGCGCTGTTTAGCGTCGGGATGAAGGCCGCGCCATGTCGGCCAAGGAGGAAAGATGCGCGCTGTTCTGTCCAAGGCTCCCGGCGGTCCTGAAACATTGGTCGTGGAGGACGTATTGGATCCCACGCCCAAGGCGGGCGAGGTGGTGATCGAGGTCAAGGCGGTGGGGATCAACTATCCCGACACCCTGATCATCGAGGACAAATACCAGTTCCGGCCAGAGCGGCCCTTCTCGCCCGGCGCCGAGGTGGCGGGCGTGGTCGAGGCGGTGGGCGAAGGCGTCAAGGGCGTGCGCAAGGGCGACCGCGTCATCGCCGTGCCGGGCTGGGGCGGGCTGGTGGAGCGGCTGGCGGTGCGGGCCGAGACGGTCATCCCCATTCCCGAGGCGATGAGCTTCGAGGAGGCGGCGGCCCTGATCATGACCTATGGCACCAGCTATTATGCGCTGAAGGATCGGGCGCAGCTGAAGGCCGGCGAGACCCTGCTGGTGCTGGGCGCGGCCGGGGGCGTGGGCGCCGCCGCCGTTGAACTGGGCAAGGCCATGGGCGCGCGCGTGGTCGCCGCCGCCTCGACCAACGACAAGGTCCAGTTCGCCCTGGACCTGGGGGCGGACAACGGCCTGATCTATCCGTCCGGTCCGATGGATCGGGCCGCGCAGAAGGAGCTGTCGGGCGAGTTCAAGCTGGCGACCGGCCGCGATGGCGCCGACGTGGTCTATGACGCGGTGGGCGGCGACTACGCCGATCCGGCGCTGCGGGCCATGGACTGGAACGGGCGCTATCTGGTGGTCGGTTTCCCGGCCGGGATCCCGTCTCTGCCGTTGAACCTGACGCTGCTGAAGTCGGTGTCGGTGATCGGCGTCTTCTGGGGCGCGGCCGTCGCGCGCGATCCCAAGGGCCACGCCGCCAATATGGCCGAACTGATGCAGATGTACGCCGACGGCAAGATCAAGCCGCGGGTGTCCAAGACCTTCCCCCTGGAGAAGGCCGGCGAGGCGATCAAAGCCTTGGGCGACCGTCAGGCCCTGGGCAAGATCGTGGTGACGGTGGAGAGCTGACCTCCCCCGTTCCGCTACGCTTCTCGGAGGAGGATTATTATTTCGCCTTCAACCGCTGCACCGCGTCTTCGGCTTTGTCGCGGTGGCGGCGTTTGATGCTGGCGCCGACCATGGCGAGGACGGCGGTGATCACGGCGGCGTCGTCGGTGTAGCCGATGCCCGCGAAGATGTCGGGAATGGCGTCAATGGGCAGGACGAAATAGGCCAGGCCGGCGAAAATCATGCCCTTGGCCGCCATCGGCGTCTCGGGATCGCGCGCGGCGTACCAGGCGGCCAGGGCCTGGTCGGCGAAGGGGATGCGGGCGGCCGTGCGGGTGATCTTGGGCCAGAAGCCCCTGGTAACGCGCGCCTCGTTGACCTTCACGACGGAAGGGACGAGGGCCTTTTTCGGGTCCAGGGCGTCAGACGGATCGGCGGGTTTGGCTTTGGCGGTCATGGCCGCTAAATCCTCAAACGAAACTCAGGTTCAAACAATACATAGGAACGATCAGGATGAAACTCGACAACACCACCGCCGCCGTGGTCACCGGCGGGGCATCCGGCCTCGGCGAAGGCACGGCCCGCGCCATCGCTGCGACGGGCGCACGGGTCGCCCTGTTCGATCTGAACGCCGAACGCGGCGAGGAAATCGCCAGGGAAATCGGCGGCGTCTTCTGCCAGGTCGACGTCACCGACGACGCCTCGGTGGCCGCCGCGTTCGAAAAGGCTCGCGCCGCCCACGGCCAGGAGCGGCTGACGGTCAACTGCGCCGGTATCGCCACGGGCCAGAAGACCGTCTCGCGCAAGAAGGACACCGGCGAGATCCGCGCCCACGACATGGCCCAGTTCGAACGCACGGTGCGGGTCAATCTGTTCGGCACCTTCCGCGTCCTGTCGCAGTCGGCGGCGGGCATGGTGACGCTGGAGCCCATGGCGGACGGCGAGCGCGGCCTGATCGTCAATACGGCGTCCGTGGCGGCCCAGGACGGCCAGATCGGCCAGGCGGCCTATTCGGCGTCCAAGGGCGGGGTCTACGCCATGACCCTGCCGGTGGCGCGGGACCTGGCCCAGGAAGGCGTGCGCTGCAACACCATCCTGCCCGGCATCATGTGGACGCCGATGATGGCGGGAATGGACCAGAAGATCCAGGACGCCCTGGCCGCCGCCATCCCCTTCCCCAGCCGCCTGGGCACGCCGGCCGACTATGCGTCCCTGGTGCTGGAGCTGGCCCGCAACGTCTATATCAACGGCGAGTGCATCCGCCTGGACGGGGCTATTCGCCTGGCGCCGCGCTGACGCCCCATACTGGTAGAGGGGGCGCTACGCTCGCCGCGCGTTCCCGCCTTCGCGGAAATGACGAGGCTCGCTGCTTGAGCGCGAAGGCGCTCAGGCGGCGAGAGCCGGGAGCGTTTCGGCGACGTTTTCCGACGCGGGCGACGCGAACCGCGATAGGTCGAAAAAACCTCTTGCGGAACCGCTCAACCCTCCGCTATACGCCCCCTCCTCGACGGGGAGCGCACCTAGCTCCTACGGAGTGCGGGCGTAGCTCAGTGGTAGAGCACAACCTTGCCAAGGTTGGGGTCGAGAGTTCGAATCTCTTCGCCCGCTCCAGTCGAGATTGCTAAGGCAATCAATAGGTTAAGGCAGGGCGATCCCAGCGGGATCGCCCACCCTGTTTTCGTCGCCGCTACCACGCCGCTACCAGAATATTTTTGTGGTAGTTTTTCTTGTCGGTCCGTTTCTGGCCGTGCTCGGCTGAAATCGCCTGCAACCTCCTTGAAAAATGTGTGGTCCGGAAGGAGAGCGTCCGCTCATGGCGCTGTCAGGCCTACGGTTGAGGTCGACTTCTCGTTCTTACGCTGGCTGCCTGAAACCGGATGAAGACGCTCGAGGTTCGCCAAATGCTTTCTTTGCTTGGCTGCGCGACCCTTCCGCTTCGTGGTGCCTCCCCTTACATCGAGGGTTTGTCGCCCGCTATCTGGCGTTCCCACTGTGCAGTCGCGTCCAGGATCAAATCTGCCCGCAGCGTGAGCCTCTTCTCGCAACAGTCAGCCCCGCTCTTGCCTGAGGACGGCGGCTCGGCGGCACCGACAAATCCCACTTAGCGAAAGCGTATCGCTGGCACGTGAAGCTTACATGAGCCTCCAAGCGCCGTTCCGAACCGGCCGTTATATCCGCTGAAAAGTTGTCTGTGCGTCGCGTCGATATCGGGATTGCAGCGAAGCGCTCCGACGCCTCAGCGGCCGACTGACCGGAATCCTTCGCTGAACACGGTGATCATGGTTTCCAGGGCGGCCCCCAGATCGGATGATTTGCAAAGCCCGCCCGAAACGTCGTCGATCCGGCCCGTCTGGGCCAAACCGTGGGTAAG
The DNA here is from genome assembly GCF_049896085.1 of Brevundimonas sp. TWP1-3. Taxonomy (NCBI): domain Bacteria; kingdom Pseudomonadati; phylum Pseudomonadota; class Alphaproteobacteria; order Caulobacterales; family Caulobacteraceae; genus Brevundimonas; species Brevundimonas sp. TWP1-3. Next base: position 473,449 of record NZ_JAFCTP010000001.1, read on the forward strand.
GCTGGATGAGACGAGGTCGAAGAACCAGTAAATCCGCTCGGGCGGCGCTTCCGGGGCCAGGGCCCTGAGCATGCCGATGAAGCGCTGGACGATGGGGTCGAAGTTCTCGGCCATGACGTCCTTGCCGCCGAAATGGGAGGCGTTGGCGTGACCGACGATGGCGGCAAAATAGACCCAGCCCTCCCCCTTATCGATGACCATCTCATAGATGGGCCGCAGAAAGATATCGAGGACGCCCTCGATGGTCATGTCTGTGCCAACCTGGGCCTCATAGGCGTCCATGGCCGCAATCCGGGCCGCGTTCACCTCGCCTGAACGACGGGCGAACACCGCACGGAAGACCCGGTCCTTGTCGCCGAAATAGTAATGGATAAGAGCCGTATCGACATTGGCCCCTGTCGCGATCGCCTTGAGGGTGACGCCGTCGCGGCCGTGCAGGGCGAAGAGCTTCTCCGCCGCGTCGAGGATGGTGTTGGTGGCTTCCTCGCGCCGTTCCGACTGGGCGCGCCGGGCTGGACGCTTCCTCTCAGGATGGGCGGCGAATCGTGTATTGGCGGGACGGGCGAGACTGTCGGTCATCAGGGCGCTGCCATCGGTGCCGGCTGAAAACCGGATCTGACCGATTGATAGGAGGAACGGTCGGGCGAGACCAGCCGGTTAAACTTCTTTATTTTGACGCCAATAAAGTTTGTTGACGCCCCAGATGTCCTCGGCTTTAGTCCCGGCGTCCGATCGACGGACATCCAATGAGCCGACGCCAAGCCGGCCGTTCACATAGGGAAAAGGGGACCGCCATGCGGCAGACCATTATGACGGGCGTCAGTGCGCTCGCGTTCGCTCTCGCCGCATCGTCGGCTCTCGCCCAAACGGCGGAGCCACAGGCCGAACCCCAGGCGACGACACTCGACGAAGTCGTCGTCACCGCCCGCCGGACCGAGGAGAACATCCAGGACGTGCCTGTCGCCGTCACCGCCTTCAGCCAGGAAGGCTTGCGCCAGCGCGGCATCGAGACCGGCACGGACCTGCAGAACTTCACCCCGTCGCTCAGTGTTGTCGGCAACACCAACCGCAACCAGGAAAACTACACTATCCGCGGCATCGGCGGGATCGGCAGCCTGGGCACGGGCGGCGGACCGGGCGTGGTCGCCTACTTCGCCGAGGTGCCGTCGACGGCCAGCGGCCCGGGCCTGCTGTTCGACCTGCAGTCCATCCAGGTCCTGAAAGGCCCCCAGGGCACCCTGTTCGGTCGCAACACCACGGGCGGCGCGGTCCTGTTGGACCCGGTCAAGCCTGGCTTCGAGCCGGACGGCTACATCGAAGGGACGGTCGGCAATCTAGATCGCCGATCGGCGCGCGCCGCCGTGACCCTGCCACTGAGCGACAGCCTGTCGCTGCGCCTGGCCGGCCAGTTCGACCAGCGCGAAGGCTTCGTCACCGACGTCAACACGGGCAAGGACTACAACGACCGCAACAACTTCAGCCTGCGCGGCGGCCTGCTGTTCCAGCCGAACGACCGGATCAGCAGCTACACCGCCGTCAACTATGTCGACATCGACGAGAACGGCCCCGGCACGGTGCTGCTCGCTGTCAACCCGGCAGGCCCGGTGGCGGCCCTGCTCAACCCCCTGCTGGCGGCCCAGCAGGCGCGCGGCAACGACCGGATCGCCTTGAGCGCCGACACCAAGAACGTTAGCCAGACTCTGCTGGCGTTGAACAACACCACCTTCCAGCTGACCGACAACATCACCCTCAAGAACGTCCTCAGCTACACCCGCACCCGCGCCGATTTCGGCTCGGATGGAGACGCCTCGATCCTGGTCATCAACGACCTGAACGGCGCCATTCCCGGTCGCTGGAATGTCGACAACGAGACCTGGACCGAAGAGCTTCAGGCCCGGATCGAGCTGGGGCGGCTGACCTTCCAGACCGGCGTCTTCTATTCCGACACCTCGACCGTCACGCCCCTGACCTTTGTGCAGCGCGCCAATCTGGGCGCGATCAGCCTGGTGCAGGACAGCGCCCACGTCAACGACAGCTCCAAGGCCGTCTATGGTCAGTTCACCTATGCGATTACGGACACCCTGACCGCCAACGCCGGTTATCGCTACACCTGGGACGAATTCGGCGGCGACATCAGCATCTACATTCCCCAACTCGGCAATGCCTGCGGCACCAATCCCGGCTTCGCCTTCCCCAACTGCAGTCGCGCCTTCGACGGTGAGAGCGACGGCGGCACCTGGCAACTGGGACTGGACTGGCAGGCGACGCCGGACACCCTGATCTATGGCGTCAGCCGTCACGGCTACAAGAGCGGCGGGATCAACCCCTCGGTGCTGCTGGTCAGCGCCACCAGCCCGCTGTTCAACATCCGGCCCGAGACGGTCACGGACGGCGAGCTCGGCCTGAAGCACGACTGGTCGGCGTCGGGGATCAATGCCCGCACCAACCTGGCGGTCTTCTACATGAAGTACGAGGACATCCAGCGCAGCGACTACGCCCTGATCGGCGGCTTCAACACCCAACTGATCACCAACGCCGCCGAGGCCACGGTGAAAGGGTTCGAGTTCGAGGGCGTGATCCAGCCCATCGCGCCGCTGACGATCACGGCGACCTATTCCTACAACGACGCCACCTACGACAAATACATCGACGGTCTCGGCGTCGATCGCAGCGGCTTCCCCTTCCAGTATGTCCCCGAGACCAAGTACAGCCTGGACGCCAAGCTGTTCCTGCCCGTCCCCTCGACCATCGGCGACGTCAGCGTGCGCGCCTCCTACGCCTGGCAGGACGATCAGCAGGTAGCGTCCGACCTGCAGCCGTTCGGGGTCATTCCCGCCTACGGCCTGTTGAACGTGCGTCTGGACTGGGAGCATATCGCCGGATCCGACGTCGCCCTGTCGCTGTACGGGACCAATGTCACCGACGAGGAATACCGCGTCACCTCGAACGCGACCTACAACACCACAGGTCTGGTCGGCGCCGCCTTCGGCGACCCGCGCCAGTACGGCGTGACCCTGCGCTACAGCTGGTAGGAGACCCCCTATGTTGATGAAGCCGCATCCCGGATTCAAGCGAGCGTCTATCGCCGCCCTGGCCGTCGCCGCCGTCCTGTCGGGCGCCGGCTGCAGCACCCCGGCCAATGCCGACCTGCAACCGGCACAGGCTTCCTTCGCGGCGAGGGCCTCGGCCCAGCAGGCGACGGATGTGGAGGTCAAGACCCGGGAGGATGGCGGCTTCACCGTCAACGGAAAGCTCGAAGGCGACCATTTCGCCATGGCTATTCCGGCCGACTGGAACGGCCAGGCCCTGGTCTTCGCCCACGGCTATTCGGTGCCAGGCAGCTCCATCGCCGTATCCGAGGACCCGGCCGACAAGGATCCGTCTGGCGGCCTGATGAAGGGGGCCTACGCCCAAGGCTTCGCCATCGCCCATAGCGATTTCGACAAGGCCGGAGTGGGCGTCGAATCCGCCGTCGAAAACACCCTGCGCCTCCGCGCCTTCCTCGACAGAATGGGCGTGACGGACGCCTATGTGGCGGGCGGCTCGATGGGCGGCAATATCGTAATGGCCATCATCGAGACCGAGCCGACGGCCTTCAAGGGCGCCCTGTCCGGCTGCGGTCTGGTGGATAACTGGACCGATGAGGTCGGCCTGTTGATCGATCTGCGAGCCCTCTACGCCTACTATACCCGCGACACCGAGTACGCCCTCCCCGGCGAGACCGACCTCAATCGCTCGGCCCTGTCCCCGATCGCGCCCAACGCCATCGGCGTTCTCAACGAAGCCTTCCGTCTGGTGCAGATGAAACGGATCGCCGATCCGATCGCCGCCTTGTTCAAGGCCGCAAAGGAGACGCCGGGCGGACGCGAGGCGCAGATCATCGACAAGATCGCCTCAATCACCGGCGTCACGCCGGAACCCGCCTCCCTCATCGTGCCGATCATGACCGTGTCGCTCGGCATGGACGATATGAACGCGACCTTCGGGGGGGGCATCTACGACAGTTCGGCCAGGGTCTACGCCAGCCCCCTGCTGACCGCCGAAGAGGCTGCAGCCCTCAACCGCGACATCGGCCGTGTCCGCGCCACCCCCTCGGCAGTGGCCTATGCGGATCGCTGGCGACGTTCGACGGGCCGGTTCTCCATCCCCCTCGTCGCCATTCACAACCGCATCGACTCCCTCGTTCCCTACAGCCAGTTCGAGGGCCTGATCCGCAAGGTCGAAGCCGCCGGCAACGCCGATCGCCTGCTGGCCATCACCGTCCCCGAGATCACCATGCCCCTCACCGGCACGGGACTGGACGGCCTGGCCCATTGCGGCTTCACCCCGGGTCAGCTCGGCGCCGCCTTCGACGCCCTTCAGACCTGGACGACCACGGGCCAGCGGCCGACCCCGGTCATGCCGGCTGCGGCGCCGGCACCCTAATCCATGGCGCTTCGCTTCGCGGATCCGGCGCCGGACGCCTATGCCTATCCCCTGCTGATCCGGCATCTGCTGCAGAGCGCCCTGGACGCCCGCAGTGGGCGGGAGATCGTCGGATCCGATGGCCGGCGTCACGACTATCAAACGCTGAACCACCGCATCGGGCGGTTGGCCGCCGTGCTCTCCGCCCACGGGGTGGAACAGGGCGACGTCGTCGCGGTGATGGACTGGGACAGTCATCGCTATCTGGAGGCCTATTTCGCCATCCCGATGATGGGGGCGGTGTTGCAGACCGTGAACGTGCGGATGTCCCGGGATCAGATAGCCTACGTCCTCAAGGACACACGTCCGCGCGCAATCATCGTCCATTCGGATTTCGCGGACGATCTCGCGGCGCTGCGGCCGACCCTTCAACCGGGCTGCGTCATCATAACCTGCCACGACGGCGTCGCCGTCGAGGTCGAGGTCGAGACCAGAGTCGGCGACTATGAGGCCCTGCTGTCAGCCAGCGATGCGATCTTTTCCTTCGTCGATTTCGACGAGAACGCCCTGGCCACGACCTTCCACACCACGGGCACCACGGGCCTGCCCAAGGCCGTGACCTTCAGCCACCGCCAGCTCGTGCTTCACACGCTGGCGGTGGGTCTTGCCATGGGGCAGCAGCCGGTCGAACAGGGGCTGTGGCGTGAGTCGGTCTACATGCCGGTGACGCCGATGTTCCATGTCCACGCCTGGGGTCTGCCCTATGTGGCGACCCTGCTGGGGCTTAAACAGGTCTATCCGGGACGCTACGTTCCCGCCCGCCTGCTGGCGCTGAAGCGGGACGAGGCTGTCACCTATTCCCACTGCGTGCCGACGATCCTGCAGATGATGCTGGATGAAGCGGGGCCCGACGCCCGGCTCGGGCCATGGACCATCATCATCGGCGGATCGGCCCTGCCTGAGTCCCTGATGCGCGCCGCCGCCGCCGCCGGGATCACCGCCGTGGCCGGCTACGGAATGTCGGAGACGTGCCCAGTGCTGACCCTGTCGCGGCATGACCTGGAGGATGTCCGGCCACCGGAAACGGTTCGCCGTTGGGCCGGCCGTCCGATTCCCCTGGTGCAAATCCGGCTGCACGACGAGAGCGGCGAGGATGTTTCCGGCGTGGCGAATGGACAGGGCGAGATCGTCGTACGCGCGCCCTGGCTGACACAGTCCTACCCCAACAGCGCCCAAGCCGGCAAGGCTCTGTGGTCCGGCGGCTGGCTGCATACCCAGGATGTGGCCACACGTGAGCCGCAGGGCGACATCGTCATCTGCGACCGGTTGAAGGATGTCATCAAGACGGGCGGCGAATGGGTCTCCTCCGCCGAGATCGAGGATCTGGCGCTGCGAGATCCGGACATCGCCGAGGCGGCCGTCGTCGGCGCACCGGACGCGCGATGGGGCGAACGCCCCGTGCTCTTCGCGGTGGCGCGCCCCGGCTGCACACCCTCGCTCCAGACCCTAAAAGACCGGATGTCACCCATGGTGACCGCCGGCCAGCTCAGCCGCTGGGCGGCGCCCGATCGGCTGATCCTGATCGAGGCCCTGCCGCGCACCAGCGTGGGCAAGATCGACAAGAAGCTGCTGCGTCTTCGCCTGGGAGAAGACGTTCTCGACAGCCGGAGCGCCTCATGACCCGCCTATCCTCCCCCACCCCGAGCCGGCGCGCCATCCTGACGGCCGGGACACTCGCCGCCGCCCTCGCCACCCGGACGTCAGCGGCCCCCGCCGCGGCAAACGCCGTTCGCGGCGAGGGCGCGGTGCCTTTTTTGTGGGGTGCGGCGACCGCCGGGCACCAGGTCGAGGGCAACAATGTTGCCAGCGACATCTGGCTGCTTGAACAGGTCAAGCCGACCCTGTTCAGCGAGCCGTCCGGCGATGCCTGCGACAGCTTCGAGCGCTGGAGCGAGGACGTGGAAATCGTCCGGTCACTGAACCTCAACGCCTATCGGTTCTCCGTCGAATGGTCCCGCATCGAGCCCGCCGAGGGCCAGGTCTCCCTGTCGGCCCTGGAGCACTACCGGCGCATGGTCGTCGCCTGCCGTGAGGCGGGTCTGGCCCCCATCGTCACCCTCAGCCACTTCACCTCGCCGCGCTGGTTCGCGGCCAAAGGCGGCTGGTTCCACCTGGATGCGCCGACGACCTTCGCCCGCCACGCCGAGCGGGTCATTCGCCACCTGGGCGAAGGCGTCAGCCATGTCGTGACGTTCAACGAACCCAATCTCCAGCTTCTGGGCGAATGGGGCCGAACCCCGGACCCGACGGTTCGCCAGACCATGACGGATATGCTCGCGGCCGCAGCGAAGGCCAGCGGGTCGGACCGCTTCTCCCTGATGAACACGGGAGATGCGGCGGCTATGGTCGCCCCCGTCCTGGAGGCGCACCGATTGGCGCGACGGGCGATCAAGACAGTTCGACCCGACCTTCCGGTCGGCATGACCCTGGCCATTCCGGACGATCAGGCCGAAGACGCTGACAGCCGGATCGAGGACAAGAGAGCGGCAGTCTATGCGCCCTTCTTCGCAGAGGCACGCCAAGATGATTTTCTGGGTGTCCAGACTTACAGCCGCAGCCTGATCGGCGCCGAGGGTCCGCTCCCCGTACCCGAAGGCGCGGAGCGGACCCAGATGGGCGACGAATTCTATCCGCAGGCCATCGGCAGCTCGATCCGCTACGCTTATACGCAGACCGGCCGCCCGATCCTCGTCACGGAGAATGGGCTGGCGACTGAGGACGATCGCGTGAGGGCACGCTTCATCCCCGCAGCGACGGCGGCCGTCCTCGCGGCCCGGAGCGACGGCGTGCCGGTGATTGGCTATCTGCACTGGTCGCTGCTGGATAATTTCGAGTGGTTCGCCGGCTATGGTCCAAAGTTCGGGCTCGTGGCCGTGGATCGCACGACGTTCAAACGCACGGTCAAGCCGAGCGCTCGCGTCCTCGCGGATATCGCCGGGTCTGACCTTTCTCGATCTCAGGGGCTCGCTTCATGATGAACCGGATCCGCCTCGTAGCGGCCGTCTTGGCCGCATTGATTGCCGGAACGTCTTCAGCCCTGGCGCAGGCCCCGGCGGCCGGTGCCGTCGAGGACCCGTCCACTGCGCATCTCCCGCCGATTGTCCTGCCCTATTCCAACTTCGCCAGCCCCGAGGCGCGCGTTTTGGCGGGTCGGCTGATGCATGAACCGCCCTTCGTCTTCGGAGACGATATCGCCAGGGCTCGAGCGCACTACGGGCGCTACAACGACGACCGCCTCGCAGAAATGCGAGCCCTCTATTCGACGCGCGAGGAGCGACTGACCCTGGGCGGCGTGCCGGTCGACGTCGTCATGCCGACCGAAGGCGTGTCGGAGCGGAATACGGATCGGGTCCTGATCAATGTCCATGGCGGCGCCTGGATGTGGGGATCGGGCAGCGGCGCGCTGGTCGAGGCCATTCCCGTCGCGGCGGTCGGCCGGATCAAGGTGGTGGCTGTCGATTATCGTCTGGCGCCCGAGCACCGCTATCCCGCCGCGTCGGAGGATGTCGCCGCCGTCTATCGCGAGCTGTTGAAGACCTATCGGCCCGAAAACATCGGCCTCTATGGCTGCTCGGCCGGCGGCGTCGTCGTCGCCCAGGCGACCGCCTGGTTCCAGACCCACGACCTGCCTGCCCCCGGCGCAATCGGCACCTTCTGCGGAACGGGCTCGGGTTATGGCGGGGACAGCATCTTCCTCGGCCAGGCGACGACGGGCGGCACGGCGCCGCCGCCCGCCGCCGCGGAAAGCATCGGCATCCCCAACAAGTATATGGAGGGAGTGGCGCTGGATGACCCGGAGGCCTATCCCGCGACCGACGACGCCGTCATCGCGCGTTTTCCACCCACCCTGCTGCTCGCCGGCGGTCGCGACTTCGCCGCCTCCACCCTGACGACCATGCATCGCCGGCTGGCGGCGGTCGGTGTCGAGTCCCACCTCTTCCTGTTCGACGGTCTGTGGCACGCCTTCTTCGTCTGGCCGGATTTGCCGGAGTCGAAGGAGGCATATGGGCTGATCGCACGGTTCTTCGATCAGCATCTTGGCGAACCGCCCGCCGCAACGGCCCGGGACGCCGCACGGCCGTGACCCGCAACCGCAGGTTTTCTGCCTCCCTGACCCCAAACAGAGAGCCCGCTGCCTGCGCTTGTGCGCCAGGCCGGCCCTCGGTCAATTTCCAGAGTCTCCCCTGATGTTCTCGACAGGCCCTTTCCTCCATCGTCTTGTCCTGGCCGTCGCGGCCGCGACTGTGCTGACTGCGGCGCGGGTATCCGACCCGACGCCCGCCGACCTCTATGGTCCCCTGTTCGAAGCGATTCAGGCCGGCAAGGTGTTCGGGGACGGCAAGACCTTCGTGGACGCCGTGCCCCGCCGCCCCGTGGCCGAGATCATGGCGGACTACGCGCGCGAACGCCCGGAGGGCGAAGCAGCCCTGCGGGCCTTCGTCGAGGCCCGTTTCATCGTCCCGGACGCGTCGCCCACACCGGATACCCCTCTCGTTGCGGAAGGCCTGTCGCTGCGGGCCCATATCGCGGCGCTTTGGCCTGTGCTGACACGCGCGCCGCTGGAGCCCGTCGAGGGCTCTTCGGCCTTGGCCCTGCCGTCGCCCTACGTCGTCCCCGGCGGCCGCTTCCGCGAGATCTACTACTGGGACACCTATTTCACGATGCTGGGCCTTAAGGCTGACGGGCAGGACGCCCTGGTCGAGTCCATGCTGGAGAATTTCGAGGTCCTGATTGCCGAACACGGGCACATCCCCAATGGCGCGCGGACCTATTATCTGAGCCGGTCTCAGCCGCCATTCTTCGCCCTGATGGTCGGACTGTCCGACCGCACGGACTCCGGAAGTCGCCGGACCCAGCTCTCGGCGATGCAGGGTGAGTACGCCTTCTGGATGAAGGGGGCCGACTGCGTCGCCGCGACCGGCGCCTGCGACCACGTCGTGCGGATGCCGGACGGCGCCCTGCTCAACCGCTACTGGGACTCCCGCGACACGCCGCGCGATGAAAGCTGGGCCGAGGACGTCGCCACAGCGCGCGAGGCGACGGGCCGGTCCGCTGCAGAGGTCTATCGCGACCTGCGCTCCGGGGCGGAGAGCGGTTGGGACTTCAGCTCGCGCTGGTTCGACGATCCTCAGAACATCGCCACCCTGCACACGACCGAGATCGTGCCGGTCGACCTCAACAGCCTGCTCTGGACACTCGAGCGGACCATTGCTGCCCACTGCCGGGCCCTGGCTGAGCGCGCCTGCGTGCGGGACTTCGATCGCCGCGCGGGAGCCCGAAAACGCGCCATGAACAGGTACCTTTGGAGCGTTTCGGAGCGCCGCTTCGGAGACTGGGACCGCCGGACCGGCCGGATGACGTCGAGCGTCTCCGCAGCGGGCCTCTATCCCCTGTTCACGGGTTGGGCGAACCGCAGCCAAGCCCGCGACACGGCGCGCCAGACCGAGGCCGTCCTGATCGCGCCCGGCGGCCTGCGCACCACCGCCCTGACCACCGGACAGCAGTGGGACGCTCCCAACGGCTGGGCGCCGCTGCAATGGGTCGCAATCTCGGGCCTCGACCGTTACGGGCATCGCGCCACAGCCGAGACCATTGGCACGCGCTGGCTCGGCACGGTCGACCGCGTCTACCGCGAGACCGGCAAGATGCTCGAGAAATACGACGTCGAGCAACAGCGCCCGGGCGGCGGCGGGGAGTATCCGCTGCAGGACGGCTTTGGCTGGACCAACGGGGTCACCCGCGTCCTTCTGGATCGCTATCCAGACGTCGTGTCCGAAACCGCGCCGACGGCGCCCTGACACAAAGCCCCGCTTCCAAAAGACGCCGCCCTTGACCGGAAACCACCCCATGATCGCCACGCCCGCAAATGACACCGTCCCGTCGTCGAGCGGCCCGAAGGGAGGCGTCGGCTATCTGCAATGGTTCGTCTTCGGGCTGTTCTTCATCTTCGGCGGCATCACCAGCCTCAATGACGTCTTGGTGCCCAAGCTGAAGGAGCTCTATTCGCTCAGCTATTTCCAGGCGATGTTGATCCAGACGGCCTTTTTCGCCGCCTATTTCATCGTCTCCCTGCCAGCGGCCGCCCTCGTCCAGAAAGTCGGCTACATGCGCGGCGCCGTGGTCGGCCTGCTGATCATGATGGCCGGCTGCCTGATGTTCATTCCTGCCGCCAACGCGGGCCTGTTCGGGGCCTTCCTCGGCGCCCTGTTCGTCCTGGCGGCGGGGGTGACCCTGGTCCAGGTCGTCGCCAATCCGCTGATCTCCATGCTGGGCGCGCCCGACACCGCCTCGAGCCGTCTGACCTTCGCCCAAGCCTTCAACTCGCTCGGCACCACACTCTTTCCCTGGGTCGGCGCCACGCTGATCCTGGGGTCGCTGGCGACGGTGAGCGCCGCGGAGTTGAGCGGAACGGCCCTGACCGCCTACCGCGCTGCGGAATCCGCCGTCATCACCCACGCCTACATCGGCATAGCCGTGGCCCTGGCGGTCGTCGCTGGTGTGGTCTGGCTGAATCGCAATCGTCTGGTGGAAGACCAGGCGCCGACCATCGGCTTCCTCAGCGCCTTCAACCTGCTCAAGCAGCCACGCTTCGCCTTCGGAGCTCTGGGCATCTTCGTCTATGTCGGCGCCGAGGTCGCGGTCGCCAGCCTGATGACCAACTATCTGATGCAGGCCGACACCCTGGCCCTGCCGGCACAGGGCGCCGGCGAGCGCCTCGCCCTCTACTGGGGCGGCGCCCTGGTCGGTCGCTTCATCGGCGCGTGGGTCATGCGGTTCATCGCCCCATGGAAGGTACTGGCCAGCGTCGCCCTTGGCGCCGTTGTGTTGATCGCCCTGTCGGTGTTCACGACCGGCGCAATTTCCGGCTACGCGCTGCTCGCCGTCGGCCTGTTCAATGCGGTGATGTTCCCGACCATCTTCACCCTGGCTTCCGCCGGTCTCGGTAAACGCGCAGCGGAGGGGTCCGGCATCATCTGTATGGCCATCGTCGGCGGGGCCATCGTCCCGCCGCTGACAGGCTATGTCGCAGACGTCTCAACCCTGCGGATCGCTTTCGTCATTCCGGTGGTCTGCTACATCGTCATTGCCCTCTATGCGCGGTATTGCGGGGGCATCGGGAAGGATGTCAGCGACATGTCTTGGTCCGCGAGCCAGGAGCCCGGCAATGCCTGAACGGACCGCCCTGCCGGACATCATCCACCGATATCTCGACGCCTACAATCGGAGGGATATGGAGGCCCTGGTCGCGTGCGTCTCGGAGACGGTGGTGTTCGAAAACGTCTCGAACACCAGGCCCTCCTTGCGCATCGACGGGCGCGATGCCTTCGCCCGCCTCGCAGCCCAGGCGGCGGAAACCTTCACGCTCCGGCGGCTGGAGGTTCGAACTGCGGTCATCGCCGGGGATCATGTGGCGCCCGAGGTGGACTGGACCGGTACGCCGGCCGTGGACCTCGGAGAGTTCAGGGCCGGGGAGCGCGTGGTGCTGCGCGGAGCGTCGTTTTTCACCATCTCCGGCGACCGGCTCGTCAGGATCGTGGATCTCAGTTGAGCGGCCTGACAGCAGACAGCGAATTTCCGGACCGTGAACGGTCGTGTGAGCCGGGGTGGGCGGGCACTCAATGGCGCGCTGGGGGCGTCGTCGGCCTCGTCGCGCTGTTCAGCATGCTGTTATGGTGCCGCTCCTGGCCGTCGGTGTCTTCCGGCGCCAGGCTTGCGCGAACGCGTTGATTCGATGGTCGCAATGGCTCTCGGGCGCCCGTGAAGGGGCGATGACATGAACCAGGGCGATCTCAGCCGTCTTGGCGGCGCCATGGTGGCGCGAGCCCGGCAGTGGCGAACCCGGATCGGACTCGGCGTGGTCATCGCCGTGGCCTTCTTCACTATGACAGGGTGGCCCTTCGCTTTGGCCTGGCTGCTGGTCTACTCGATCCTCCAGGCGCTCGAGTTCTGGGGCTTTCGGGTGTCGCGGAAGTCGGAGGACTGGACGCCCTCGACCGTCTGGGCATGGCGGGCGGTCGGCTTCATCGCCCTCAACAATCTCGTCTTCGGCGCCTTTGCAGTCCGGCAGGCCTTCGGCGGCCAGGATCTCTCGGTGATCGCCGCCATCCTTGTTATCGCCGGCGCCATAGTGAACGGCGTGATCGCCTGCGCAGGCTCCCGGCACCTGACCTGGGCCTCCATCCTGCCCCACATTGGTTGCTTCTGCGCCGTCACCGCCTCGGTGCTGATGGCCGGCCATCCGCCATGGCTCACCGCCCAGATGGGCGTCGCCGGCCTGCTGTTCGTCGTGCTTGCGATCGCCGCCTCGAACCAGCTGGCCCAGAAACTCCGGCTCATGGAGCAGGGGCGGCTGACGGCCGAAAGCGCCAACGTCTCCAAGAGCCAGTTCCTAGCCAACATGAGCCATGAGATACGAACGCCTCTCAACGGCGTGGTGAGCATGGTCCATCTGCTGGCGCGATCTCCGCTCTCGGCACCGGATCGTGAACTCGTCCAGATCATCCAGTCCTCAGCGGACACCCTGACCACCCTGCTGTCCGACATCCTGGACATGGCCCGCATCGAGGCCGGTGAGGTCACCCTCGAATACGTCCCCTACCATTTCGGGGACATGGTTCGCTCGGCCTGCGCCCTGTTCACCCTGCGCGCGCAGGAGAAGGGAGTCGCCGTCGTCCTCGAACTGCCGGAGGACGCCGATCGCTTCATCTTAGGTGACGGCAATCGTCTGCGTCAGGTCCTGAACAACCTGATCTCGAACGCGGTGAAGTTCACGACGCGGGGCCAGGTCACCGTCATCGTCACCCTGCCCGAGGCCGGCTGTGTCCGGGTAGTGGTCGCCGACACCGGGGTCGGGTTCGACCCACAGGCCTCCGGCGATCTCTTCGCCCGCTTCCAGCAGGCCGACGGCACGATCACGCGCAAATTCGGCGGTTCCGGCCTTGGGCTGGCCATCTCCCGCGAACTCGTCTGCCTCATGAAAGGACGGATCGGCTATGACAGCATCCCGGGCGAGGGGGCGACATTCTGGATCGACCTCCCGTTCGAGCCCTGCGAGCCGTCCGGATCGATCGTCATCGAAGGCGACGAGATCGAGATCGGCCGTACCCTCACCGTCCTGATCGCCGACGATCATCCGATCAATCTCAAGGTGGCCACGATGATCCTCGAGCAGATAGGCTCGCGCTGCACCACGGCCGTCGACGGCGCCGAAGCCGTCGCCGCCTTCCAGTCCGGACGGTTCGACCTCGTCCTTATGGACATGCAGATGCCGGTTATGGACGGGCTGACCGCCGTCCGGGAGATTCGCGCCCTCGAAGAACGCTTGGGCCTCGCGCGAACCCCGATCGCCATCCTGTCGGCCAACGTCATGCCCGAGCACATCGCGGCCGCATCCGATTCAGGGGCCGACGAATACCTGTCCAAACCCATCCGCCCCGCCGATCTGCTCAGGCTCGTCTCAAGGCTCACGGCGTGAGCGCTCTCGAATGTGGGGCGGTGGTTCGCGGACCCGAGGAACATCCGACCGGCTATCGCCCTGACGACGCCTCCGTCCGGATCGCTTCTGGCGCATTCGCCTTTGGCCGGATGACCCAGATGCTGGACCTCGCGATCTGGATGTCTTCGCCAAGGTGGAGACTGGAGGGTTTACACAGGCGCCTCGACTGCTCGGAGCCTCGAAATCTACGCTCAGCGGGCGGGTCGTCCGTCTCGAACATTTTCTGGGCGCCGAGCCGCTGAAACGCGGTCTCCGACGCTGATGTTTCTTGACGCACTGACCGAACGCGTACCCTACGGGTTGACCGCCGTTTGAACGATGAGATGAGGCCGATGGATCGCCTCGTTCAGAGCGAATGAGCAGCCTATGTCGCCTTCGCTTTCATTCCCCGGCTGAAATCGGCTTGTAGTCGCGAAACTCCTCTCTCAACCTTGATTTGAGAAGCTTTCCCGTTGCGGTGTGCGGAAGGGCCTCGACGAAGACGACGTCGTCCGGCATCCACCATTTTGCGACCTTGCCTTCAAAGGTCTTCAACAAGTCCTCGCGGGTCACGTCCGCCTCCGGTCGCTTCACGACGATGAGCAGGGGACGCTCGTCCCACTGGGGATGTGGAACGCCAATGACCGCGGCCTCCTGCACGGACGGATGGCCCATCGCGATATTCTCAAGGTCGATCGAACCGATCCACTCGCCGCCGGATTTGATCACATCCTTGGAGCGATCAGTGATGGTCATATAACCGTGCGGGTCGATCGTGCAGACGTCCCCGGTCTTGAACCACCCATCTTCTGTGAATGCCGAAGGGTCAACGCCGTGGAAGTAGGACCCCGAGATCCATGGACCTCGAACGAGCAAATCCCCGAAAGCGACCCCGTCCTTCGGCAAAGCGCGACCGGCGTCATCGACGATCTTCAAACTCACGCCGAAGATCGGGCGTCCCTGTTTGGCGATAAGGTCGTACTGCGCCTCCGCCGGCAAATCGCGCTCGCCGCGCCGCATGGAAGTGATCGTTCCCAGAGGGCTCATCTCGGTCATGCCCCAACCTTGAAGAACCCGAACCCCGTGAGCCTTGTCGAACCGTTCGATCATCGCGCGCGGCGGCGCCGATCCGCCAATCAGTGTTCGTTGCAGCGAGTCCAGGCTCCGTGATTCGGTTTCGCAGAAGCGCAGAAGCTCAAGCCAAACCGTCGGTACGCCAGCCGCTGCCGTAACCCCCTCAGCCTCGAACAGTTCAAACAGACTTGCGCCGTCCATCTTGAAGCCCGGAAACACGAGTTTGGCGCCGACCATGGGCGCCGCGTAGGGAATGCCCCAGGCATTGGCGTGGAACATCGGCACAACGGGGAGGATTGTGTCATCGGCCGTCAGGCCTATGGCGTTTGCGCCGTTGACCGCAAATGCATGAAGTATTGTCGATCGATGGCTGTAAAGAACGCCCTTTGGGTTTCCAGTCGTCCCAGATGTATAGCAAAGCGAGGCAGCGGTGTTCTCGTCGAACTCGGGCCATTCAAATGTTTCTTCCTGAGCCATGACGAGGTCTTCGTAACAAAGCAGATTTTTTAGCACGCTCTGCGCAGGCATGTGCGCCCGATCTGTCATCACTATGATGCCGCGAACGCCGCTCAAGCTCTTGTCTAGGCCTTCGAGAATGGCGAGCACGTTGAGGTCGGCGAAGATGAACTGGTCTTCTGCATCATTGATTATATAGGCGATCTGCTCCTGGAACAGGCGCGGGTTGATAGTGTGGCAAATGGCTCCGATGCCGGAGACCGCGAAATACACTTCAAAATGCCGATAGCCGTTCCAGGCGAGGGTGCCGATCCGGTCGCCCGGGGCGACGCCCAATGCTGCCAGCGCTTTCGCGAGCCGGCGTGAGCGCCGGCCCGCATCCGCGTAGGTATAACGATGGATCGGTCCCTCGACCGAGCGTGAAACGATCTCTGTTTCGCCGTGATACTCCGCCGCGTGTTCAATCAGTTGCGATATCAGCAACGGACGGTCCATCATAAGTCCAAACACTGGATTTCTCCCAACTACTCAAATGCCAAGGTTATAAAACGTTTGATCCAATAATTTTTAACAGATTGATCAGCACGACAGTCGCCAGTTCTTCCTGAAACAGCTGCTGATCCAGCGATCGGGCGCCATCGAATAAGGCTTGCCCCGCTTGAGATGCACACGGGAAGAGAGACTGAGTTGAAAACGCCAGTTCGTTCGGAACGCTCAGCGAGCGTAAGCTTGTCGGAGCGACAGGCAAGCGGTGGTTCATAAGCGTGATGATGTTCGAACCGCCTGCGCTCCCTGCGACGCGCCCTGCCAGACCACGACGACGTCTCCAGGACCCAAGCGGCCTTCCACCAATCTCCCCACAGCAATGCGCGCACCTGGCGGAAATTCGATTGCGGCCGCCTGACTGGACGTATTGAGCAGAAACCAGCAGACACCTGCGGGCCCCGTGCGCATCGCCGCCTCGACGCCCGCCGGGACCCAGGGGAGCCCCGGTTTCAGTCCGGCGGAGGAAAGAATGCGGTCGGTCAAGCCGCCCTGCCCCGTCTCATCGAGCAGCGCGCCGACGTACACGGTCCCTCCCTGTCCCACTCGTCGCTGGACGATGGCCGGCTGTCCTTGCGTCCAACCGCCGACGGCGTAGCGCGCGAGGACCTCGACATCGGATGCAACTGGACGGATCGTTTCGGCCCAGACCCTGGCCTTAGCGGACCAGGATCCCTCCAACGGACGTTCATCGTCCAGAGCATAGAACCCATCGACCTCCACGCCGAGCAAAGTCGCCAGGGGGCCTGGCTGCCCGTTCGGCCAGAGGGCGTTGTCTTCGGTCTTCATGCCGCTTCGCGGTCCGAGCACCAACCATCCCCCCTGTTCGACATAGGCTGACAGACGCCCGGCAAGGTCGGCGTCCACCAGATGCAGGGCGGGCGCCATGACGAGACGATATCGGTTCAGGTCCTGTTCAGGGCCGATCACATCGACGTCGATGTTTCGATCGTACAGGGGTCGGTGCCATGCCTTCATCACGCGAGTCGGATCATAGTCCTCGGCATGCCGCTGCTGTTCAAGCGCCCAACGGCTGTCCTGGTCGTAGATCAGGGCAATCTCAGCGTGCGGAGTCGAGCCCAGAAGGAAGGGCGACGCCAGGGCGAACTCGCGCGCCGTCTGAGCCACCTCCGGGAAGACCGCGTTTGGGGTCCCGTCGGGCCCCACCAAGGTCCCGTGGTACTGCTCCTGACCGCCCAGGGCGCTCCGCCATTGCCAGTAGAGGACCGCATCGGCGCCGCGCGCGACCGCCTGCCAAGCCATCAGCCGCGTCTCGCCGGGGTCCACCGATCGATTGAGGGGCCCCCAATTGACATGACCGGGCTGTGTTTCCATCACCCAGAAGGCGCGCTGCTTGTAGCCGCGGACAGTCGCGTGGTGCAGGGCGTTTCCAGCCCAGTCGGGTCGTCCCGACGGTGCATAGAGGTCCCAGGCCGCATGATCGAGGGTCTGGTGCACGAGATGTTGGTCGAAATGATTGTTCCAGAGAGTGGAGTTGGTCGTAACGAACTGATCGGGTGCGGATGAGACCCGAAGGGCGGCGGCCTGGTCAGAAACATAGTCCGCCCACAGCCCGCTGAAGAACCTGTGGGCGTCCAGCACCAAAGCCGGGTTCTGATCCCGCCCCAGGCTCAACGGAACCTGGTCGAACCGCTGATACGTCTGGCTCCAGTAGGCCGTCGTCCAGCGGTCGTTGAGGCTGTCGATGGTCCTGTACAGTCCTTCGAGCCATCGCGCCCATCGCACCTTCGCCTCGGCGTCGAATGTCTCAAGCCCGATCTCGTTGTCGATCTGCCAGCCGGCGACATTCGAGTTCTGGCCATACCGTCGGCCCATCTCTGAGGCGATCCGCACGGCATAACGTCGATAGGTCGAACTGGCGACCGAGAACTGGCGGCGTTCTCCATGGCCCTGAACCTCACCGTTCTCCGCCACCCGCAGAACCTCCGGGTGTGCCTCGGTGAGCCATATCGGTGGCGCAGCCGTTGGGGTGCCAAGAACCGTCTGCAATCCGCGCGACCCCGCTGCTGCGATTGCACTGTCCAGCCAATCGAAGTCGAAGCGCCCATCGCGGGGTTCCATGCGGGACCAGGCGAACTCACCTATCCGCACGACCTTCAGACCGGCTTCGCGCATCAGGTCCAGGTCTCTGGCCCATGCCTCCATAGGCCATTGCTCGGGATACCACGACGTTCCGACGATGGGAGAGGACAGAGCCGGCTCAGAGGCTCCGGCCAGCGCCGGCCCCGGAAGCATCGCCAGAACGGACGTCGCTAGAACCTGCCGACGGTTCATCTGACCGCGTCGGTCGCAGGTCGTGCTCCCGTCTCCACCCATGTCCGCAGGGCGGTCCAGGCCGCTGAGGTCTGCGCCATGTCGAAACCGCAATGGGTGTAGCCTTCCACGCCGCTTCCGGGCAAAGGCGCTTTGACCGCCGGCACAGCGTACTGCGCCACGTTGGCCTCGCTCCCAGTGCGGGCGACCGCCTGAGCGAACGCCTCTTCCTGCGCATAGGGCACCAGGGAGTCGATCTCGTTATGGAAGGTGATCAACGGGGTCTGGACGCGACCGGTTGCGGTGTGCCAGCGGTCAAGATAGGCCAGGGCCTCCGGAGCCGCCCGCACGCGCTGGACGCCGGCATTTATGGCTGCGGCCTCCTGCGGTGTCATGTCGGGCGTCGAGAAGTCTCGGTCCTCATTTCCATAGACCCAGCCGCCTGCGGTCGCCGTTAGGTCCTCAGAGGCAAGGGTGGCCGTCACCAGAGGATACGCCAGGGACGCTGCGTCGTAATCGAAGCCCCCGATCGTCGTGACCTGACGCACGATCCGCGCCTCGGGCCCCTGCGGGTTCGCCTGCGCAGCCGCCCAAAGCGCCAGGGGCGGAGCCGCCACCTTCATCATCTGGCCGAACACGTAGAACTGCGCCGCTTCTCCGGTGAGCCCGGCGGGCGGCTCCGGCGCGATCACGCTTCGGCGCACGTCGGTGTCGCCCTCATAGGCGTAGGGGGTTCCGCGGGTCAGGAAGGCGTAGGCCACGCGCATGTCAAGCAACTGGTCCAGCAGAACGCGCCAGCTGTTGACGACTCCACAGCGTGCAAGGCCGCCGACGAAGGCCTCGGGATGGGTCTCCAGCAGGTTGACGACGATCCCGCCGCCCATGGAGTCTCCGGCGACGTAGATACGCTGTCCGCCCAGCCCCGCGACGAGGTCGCGTAGACGCAGGGTGTTGACGGAGCCGGTCTCGACGCCCAGGCCGGCCTTGTCATAGGCGCTGTGCCCCGCCACGAAGCCTTGGTCGTAAGCGAGTTTCAGTACGCCGGGCTTCTCGACGGGGTTGTCGGCGACCGACACCGGAGTCCCCGGCGTGGAATAGCCGTGGGCATAGACCAGCCCATCGCCGTTCCACGTCGCGGGAAAGGCCAGGGCGAACTGGGCGCCAGAGAGCTTGCCGCCTAGCAGCAGGCCGCCGTTCGGCCCGGGCCGGGCGTCGATGTCGGTGGCGCCCAAGGCCGCCGCCCGGTCCGCGATCGCCTGTTGCCCCGGCGTCAGGCCCGCGCTGGCCGCTTCGACGGCCGCCGGGGCGACCTGGGCCCCGGCCAGAGAAGGCTGACCGCCCGCGACGAGGATGAACGGGATCAGTCCCGCGAGCAGGCAGGATTTGAAGCGAGAGGTCATGAGGGGCTCCGGGGGGTTGGGATCGAAGACGAAGGGGTGAGACCGAGCCTGCTGTCGAAGAAGCCGGCGATCAGCGCGTAGGCCTCCAGTGACTCAGGCATGTCAGGCCACACGAAGAAGGCGTGCGGCAATCCGTCGAACAGATGAAGTTCGCTGTCGACGCCCGCGCGGGCGAGGCGACGGTGGGCCAGGCTGAGCGCGCTGACGGCGAAGTCCCGGCCGCCCGCCAGCAGGAGGGTCGGCGGCATGAAAACCGTTTCCGCATCCGAAGTCAGCGGATAGGCTCGCGCATCGTCGGCTCCGACGCCTTCCATATAGGCGGTCGGCAGGAGTCCGGGCAGGGGCGGCGCCTTGACCCCCGGTCCGACCGGCACGACGCCGGCGAGGTATGGGCTGTCGCCGGAATAGGGCGCGCCGGTGCCGCACAGGGTGCCGATAGCGCCCGGTCGGGGCAGACCCTCTCGGCGAATCCAGGTTACGGCCTGGGCTGTGATCACGCCGCCCGCCGAGCAGCCGAAGATGCCTATGTTGGCTGCCGGATATCGTTCCAGCAGGGCGCGATAGACCGCCGTCACATCCTCGGACGCGGCGGGATAGCGGTTCTCTGGGGCCAGGCGGTAATCCACCGTCACCACGGAGACGCCCATGGTCGCGGCGATCGGAATGGCCTCCACCAGGGCTCCGCTGCCCGCGCCCCACATGAAGGCCCCGCCGTGGACGTTGATCAGGACGCGGTCGCGATTGCGGGCCGACACGCCGTCAGCGGGCTCGACCACCTGCACATGGACGGCATTCAGCGTCTCATGCCGTTCACGGGTCCTGAACACCCGCCGCATTTCCACGAGCCGATCGTCGTTGAACTGCTGATAGAAGGCCCGCTGGCGTACAAGGTCGCCATTGAACTCGGGAGCCTTGGCCGCGTCCATCCGATCCAGCACGGATCGCGCTTCAGGACTGAGCTGATTGGAAGGAGGGAGCCAGGACATCAAGCCGGGAGTCTGGGCCGACGACGCTGAGCCAGAGGCCATGAGCGCCAGGCTGGATATGACAACGGCGACACAACAATTTGCAGGGGTCATTTCCAGGGCTCAGTCGGGGACAAATGGCGCGCCATCGCGCGAAAGGCCGCGTCGGTTTCAGGCGCGTCGATGTAGCTCCAGAAGGCGTGAGGCAGACCGTCGAAGACGATCAGGTTGGCCGCGACGCCCGCCTCGTCCAGTCCGCGACAAAAGGCGGCTGTCGAACTGAGCAAAAGGTCACGGCTGCTGGAGATGCAAAGGGTCGGCGGCCAATCCGTGAGATCGCCGCGTGCGGGCGAGGCTGCGACATCCTGAGGCGATCCTGCTCCCAGATAGGCGCCCAGGACTGCGGAGGCGGCAGCCGGGTCTCCGAACAGGTCCAGGCTGTCGCCGCCGGAGGCTAGGTCGGCCGTGCCGGAAAAAAAGCCCAGCGCGGCTGGCAGCGGCTCCCCATCGCGCCGAAGCCGGGCGATGAGTTCAACCGCGAGGGTCGCCCCTGCCGAGGTCCCAAACAGAACGATGCGGGCGTCCGGCCGGGTCGATCGAAGCGCGCGATAGACGCTCAATGCGTCCTCGACGGCCGCCGGGAATGGATGCTCTGGCGCCAGGCGATAGCGGATGGCTATGACTTGGCGCTGCGTCAGCGCCGCGAGGGGGGCGGTCTCGGTCATTGAGCCGGCGTCGACGATGAATCCGCCCCCGTGCAGGTTCAGCAGTATGACGCCCGGTCTCGCGCCGGCCCCCGGCTCGAAGACTCGAACCGGGACATTGGCGATGGCGGTCTCCTCCATCGTCACCCCGTCGCGCGCCATACGATCGCGGCCCATCTCCTGTTGGATGGCCTCAGCCCGGCCCCGCCGATCCGCCATCGTCGGACCCGCCGGTGATCGGGCCGCATCCTCGTCAAGCCCTGCCTGGGCTGCTCTCGAAATCACGCCGGAGGCGGCCTGAGGGGCGACGGGATGGCTCTGACCGGCCAGGACCAGAAGCGTCGCGAACAGTGCGCCGGTCATCGCCGCGCCGCCACGAGATTGGCGTAAAGTCCGGCGCTGGCCTTGGGCGTACGCCTGAACGTCCCGCGGTCCACCGCCGCCAGACCAAACTGCTGGCCGTATCCGCGCCGCCATTCGAAATTGTCCAGCAGAGACCAATGCAGATAGCCGATCACCGGCGTTCCCGTTCGACGCACCTCGTCCAGGCTGTCCAGGGCCGAGGCGATATAGCGCTGTCGCTGTTCGTCATCCGCTGCCGCCAGACCGTTCTCAGTGACGAAGATGGGGCGCCCGGTCACGGCGTGAACGTGGCGGACGGCGGAGCCCAGGGCCTGTGGATAGTATTCGTCACCGCTTTGCGTGCGCTCGGCATTCGGCTCCGGAGGCAGGACGCGGTCGGCCGCCATCCTCAGCCTTCCGTAGGTCTGCACGCCCACGAAGTCGTCTTCCCGGACCGCGTCCCAGAACGGCGCTTCGGCGAAGCGGCGATAGGCGGTGACGCCGCTTTCGTCGCCGATGGGCTGAACATCTGGCACGGCGAGGCTCAGGCCGACGCTCGCCTCGGGCGAGGCGCCCTTCCAGGCCCCGCGCGCCCGCCGATGGCCGTCAAGAAGACGGCCTAGCGCCTCATCTTCTCCTCGCGAATAGACCCAGACCGAATAATGATCGGACCCGCTCTCCCGTGCGGCCTGGGCCAGCATGGCGTCGAGCCCGTCTCGAACCGGATCCGATATAGGCGTCGGGGTCCAGCGGCCCATCAGCGGCAGATTGGGCTCGTTGAAGGTGATCACATGGCCAACGGTGTCTGATAGCGCCTTGGCGACACGGGCGGCGAAACGCTCGAACAGGCCCGGGGCCTGAGGGTTTTCCCAGCCGCCCCGGGCGGCGAACCAGCGGGGCGACGTGAAATGGCTCAGCGTCACGACGGGCGCGATGCCCAGATCTCGGCAACGCCGGGCTTTCTTTGCGTAATAATCCAGCCAGGCCAGACTGAATTGTCCCGGCTCTGGTTCGATCCGCGACCATTCGGTGGAGAAGCGGTAGGCGTTCAGCCCCATTCCCGCGATCAACGCCAGATCGTCCTCCGTCCGGTTCAGGCTGTCGCAGGCATCGCCTGAAGGCTCAGCGAACGTGGTGCCTCTCACCTGCTCCAGAAGCCAGATGTCCGCGTTGACATTGTTGCCCTCGACCTGATGTCCGGCGGTCGCCGCGCCCCATAGAAATGGGGGCGGGGTGTTCACGGTGTCATCCCCGTCCGCGCGATACGCCCCAGAACCTCAGCGCTGGGCTTGGGACTGCGGCGAAACGTCTGGCTGTCAACCGACACGAGTCCGTATTTGGGACCGTAGCCGGAAAGCCACTCAAAATTGTCGAGAAGAGACCAGTGAATATAGCCGAGAACCGGGACGCCTTCAGCGCGGGCCGCCAGGACAGAGGCGACGGCCTCCGGGATAAATCGCGCGCGTTCCAAGTCGTCCTCGGCGTCGATGCCGTTCTCGGTGACCAGAACCGGCTTTCCCGTCGCTTCATGCACGTATCGAACGACGTTACCCACGGCGGCCGGGAACCATTCCTTACCATTCGCGCGGCGGGGGATATCGTCTGGCGGCGCCACCGATTTCTCTGCGCCGACGTAGTCCCGCCCATAGGTCTGGACACCAACGAACTCGTCGTCGGAAACCGCTTCGAAGAAGGGCGCATAGACGTCTGCGCGTTTGCGTTCGAGCGCGCTGTCCGGGACCATCGGCACTTCGTCGGGTATCGCCAGGCTGAGGCCCACCGGCAGATCGGAACGGATCGACTTCAGAGCGGCTCGGGCCCGACGGTGCGCCTCCACGACGTGCGGGATCATTGGACGAGGGTCTTGATCGCCCATGAGCAGGGAAAAGCGATCCGACCCGCTAGCCTTGCCGGCGGCCGCAATACAGGCTGACATCTGAGCCATGAAGGCTGGGGGAGGCGGGTTGGCCGACCACCGCCCGCCGAGCGCCAGATTGGGTTCGTTGAAGGTCAGGGCATGGCTTAGACCGCCAGCGAGACGTTGACCCGACCGCTCGCAAAAGCGCGCGAAGAGGTCCGGCGATTCGGAATTCTCCCACCCGCCAGCGGCCGCAAACCATCTCGGCGTGGTGAAGTGGTTGAAAGTGACGATCGGCGCCAGCCCCTGGCTGCGACAATGATCGACGATGCGCGCGTAGTGATCGATGTAGGCTAGGCTGAACTGTCCCTTGGCGGGCTCGATCCGGGACCATTCAATGGAGAACCGGTAGCAGTTGAGCCCCAGAGCCTTGACGATCGCAACGTCCTCTCTCCAGCGGTGAAGGCTGTCGCAGGCATCTCCAGACGGTTCGGCGAACACGGTCGGCTCGACCTGCTCCAACAACCAGAAGTCGGAGTTGACATTGTTGCCCTCGATCTGGTGTCCCGCGGTCGCTGCGCCCCACAAGAAACCGTTGTCCGCCGACCTGCCCGGCCCCGCAAGGCCAGCGGCGCCGACTGCAGCGCCCAAGCCTAGGATACCTCTGCGGTTCATGGCCAAGCTCATCTGACCGCCTCCGGCGGGGGGCGCCGTCCTTGCTCGACCCACGTCCTCATGGCCTCGAAGGCCGCAATATTCTGTTCGGGCGAGAAGCCGCAATGGGTGTAGCCCTCCAGTCCTCCAGGTAGCGGGAACAGCGTTCCTGGAACTCTGTACTGGACCAGGTTGCCGGTGTTTCCGGCCTCGGCGACCGCCTGGCCCAACGCTTCGGATTGAGAATAGGGAACGAGAGAATCGACGGCTTGGTGAACAGTGACAAGAGGAGTCGAAAACCGCCCGGTCGCTTCGTGCCAGCGTCGCCCGTACGCCACGGCGGCCGGATCGGCGTCGAACCTCTGGATTCGCGCGTTGAATCCTTCAGCCTCCGTCCGGCTCATCCCATCGGGCGCATAGACCGTATTCCGGTTACCGGCGGGGACACCGCCCATGACCTCAACGATGTCGTCCATGCCCAGGACAGCCGAGTAGATGGGCGCGCCGATAACGGCCGCATCAGGTTCCGCATCTATGATCGAGGCCAATTGGCGAACGATCGTCGCTTCCCGGCCCTGAGGATCTGCCTTGGCAGCCCCGAACAACATCAGCACTGGAGCGATCACCCTCATCTTCTGCGCGTTTCTGAACGCCTCGCCGTCCGTTGGGTCGCCGGCGAGAGGAACCGTCGGCAGCCCGGATCGCGTTACGTCCATAGAACCAGGCAGGGCGTAAGGCGTGCCTTCGGTCAGCAGGTTGTATGCGGCCCGCAGCTCCATCATCTGTCCTACGAGGGGCAGCCACCCTTGCGTCATGCCGCACATGGAGACGGCGCCGTCGAAGGCGTCAGGATGCGTCTCTATCGCGGCCAGGACGACGCCGCCGCCCATCGAGCCGCCCAGGAAATAATCCCGGTTCGAACCCAGTCCATTCACGAAATCGCGCAGGCGTAGTGTGTTGGCGACGCCGCTTTCGGTTGCAACCCCCGCCTTGTCGTAGGCCGAAATGGCGACCGCATAGCCTTGGCTATAGATGTGCGCCAGGCTTCCGCCTCCGGGATCCTTCGTGATGGGATCCGGCGGTACGACAGGCGTGGAGCCGGGTGTCGCGTAGCCTTGCGCGAAAAAGACTGCGCCCCGGTTCCACTGAGCTGGCGTGGCCAGCACAAAAGCTCGACCGTTCAACTTGCCATTCAGGATGGAACCGCCGTCCGGCCCCGGCGCGCTCACGAGATCGGTTGCTCCAAGTCGGGCCGCTCGCTCCGCAACCGGCGTGGAAATGTCAGGCGAGGCGGATTGGATCGAAGCGCAGGCGGAAAGCAGCGCGGCAACAGCGCAGGCGCTCAACAATAGACGTGCCGATGTCATCTCCACTCCTAGTAACGGGCGCGAACGGACAGGCCGTACTGGGCGGGTTCGCCGTAGATGCTGCTGACCCGGCCCGAGGTTGTGTAGGCGTTGTTTGACGTGACGCGGTATTCTTCGTCGGTCACATTCGTACCGTACAGCGCGATGTCGATCGGCCGCCCCCCAACGTTGTCCCATTCGAGGCGCAGGTTGACCAACGCATAGGAAGGGATCGTGTCGAAGGGCTGCGGATCCGGAGACACTTTGAGGTCGTCCTGCCAGGAATAGGTCACGCGCAGACCCAGATCGCCGAGTTCCACGGGCATGGGCAGGGCCAAGCGTCCGTCGAGGCTGAACTTGGAACTGGGAACGTAGAGGAAAGGCGTGCCGCTGTAGTCCTGACTGGGCGAGCCCGGCGTCGCCAGCGTCTGCCATTCGTCATATTCGGCAGAGTTGTACGAATAAGTAGCGCCCAAGGTGAAGCGGTCGCCAAACTTCACCAGACCCTCGAACTCCACGCCCAACACATGAGCCTTCTGGGCGTTGGTGGCGATGTCGGAGCCGATGAAGACTTGGCGCTGAATGACCTGGATGTCGTCGTACCAGGTGTAGAAGGCCGCTATGTTGGTCCGCGCGCTGACGCCGTTGTCCCAGGACCAATCCCTCTTCAGGCCGAGTTCGAGGTCTGTGACGGTTTCCGGCTTGAACGGAAACAGCGGATCATCCTGCCCGAGCGGTGAAAGGATCGTCACGACCGGATTGGTGCCGCCGCTCTTGTATCCGCGCCTGCTGACGACATAGACGAGGGTGTCCGGATCAGCGCGCCAGTCGAGCCCGAGTTGCCAGGTCGCCCCGTCGCTCTCACCCTCGAAGCCCGGATAGGAGCAATTCGGGAAGCGGACGGACGGCGTCTGCCCGCGCGCTACGGCGAGAAACGCATCATAGACGCACAGGTCGGACGCCAGAGCCTGGGTCAGCAACGCCGTCGGCAAAAGAGCGGGCGGGGCATTGGCGACGAAGTTCGAGAAGGAGCTCGCCGGAAGATAAGAGCTGATGTGGCCGCCATAGGTGTCCCAGGTCCACCTCAGCCCCGCCGTTGCAGTGAGGCTGGGTGTGAGGTTCACATTCGTCTGGGCATAGACCGCCCGGCTGTCCCCATGGACTTCGGCGCGATCCTGTACGCTGAGGACAGGATAGAAGAAGGGCGAAAACGGCAGGATGACCGTCGTCGCGGCTATGCCCAGAGGGGCTTGGAGGGGATTGATCGTCTGGAAGGTCAGACCGTCGTCAGGGGTGTCTTCCTTCAGATAGAAGGCGCCGACCTGGACATCGAACCGGTCGGTCTCGTAGCGCAGCTGCACCTCCTCGGTGAACGTCCGCAGGTCGGTGTTGTAAGAACCAGGCAGCGCGCCGACCAGATCCGAAATCGCCAAGGGGCTCGCGTCGCCATCGGATGCCGTGTTCCCTTGCCGGCCCGCATAGCTGATGATGTTCTTCAACGTCAGGCCATCGCGGAGCCGGAACTCGGAGTTATTGAGGAACAGAAACGTCTTCAACTCATCCTTGGTGATGGTGCCGAGCGCGGTCTCCCGCACGCTCCTGGACTGCTGCGCGGCCAGAAAAGGCGTCATAAGCGACCCGAAGGTCGATGCGGGATTGACGGCCAGAAGGACCGTTCCCCCCCCGTTCTCATTGACTTCGTTGTAGCTGGCCACCGTGTAGTTGCTGAACCAGGGCGTCGGATCGAACCGAATACCCAGCCGAACGCCCCAGTTATCTCGGTTCAGGTACTCGCGCCCGCTCAGGACGTCGCGGGCGTAGCCTTCACGTTGATCGAAGCGAGCCGCAAGACGAACGGCCAGCCTGTCCTCGATAAGCGGAAGATTGATCGCCGCTTCTCCACTTCGCCGCGAGAAGTTGCCGACAATGCCTTCGGCGTACCCATTCAAGCCGCTGTAGTCCGGGCGGCGGGGCTCGATCAAAACTGCGCCGCCGGTCGAGTTTCGTCCGAACAGGGTGCCTTGCGGCCCCTTCAGGACCTGCAGCGACTGGAGGTCGTAGAAGACGCCCGGTCCGCTCGCGCTGTTGGGAGTCTCAGCGAAGTAGGCCACCACCCCGGGGCCGCTTCCAGTGCCGAACCCGCCGGAGCCTCCCATGCCGCGGAGGGTGAACTCTTCCTGGTTTCGGCTGACATGTCCCAAGACGGTCAGGGATGGCGTGAAATTCTGGAGATCCGTCGCCGTCTGTATGCCTTTCTCACGCAGCGATTCCTGGCTGAAGGCAGAGACCGCGACCGGAACATCCTGGCTCCTCTCCTCGGTGCGTCGCGCTGTGACGATCACATCCTCGATCTGTGTTGCAACCAAGCCGGTCTCGGCCTGGCTTCGGGAATCGCTCTGGCGAATGATCGCCAGTGCCCCGGACGTGTCGCGGCGGCTGGTGAGCCCCGAGCCCGCGAGGGTCCGCTCAAGCGCCAGATCGCTGTCCATCACGCCGCTTACGCCGCGGGTGCGCAGACCTTGGACGTCCTCGACGCGATAGATCACCTCGCGGCCGGATTGCCGCATCCAGGTGTCTATGGCCGGCCGCATCTCCCCTTCAGCGATGTTGAAGCTGGCCGTCCGCGGCGCCTGCGCCTGACAAGGCTGCGACGCCACGACGAGGGCCGCCGTAGCGCAAGCGCCCAGCAGCCAGGTCGATCTGGATCCTTTTGACATTGTCTGTTCCTCACCCGATGTCGCGGCGTCTGACGCGCCGTCACCAGAGAAGGACAGTCGGGAGCTTCCACTCCCGTAACGTCGTCACGAAGAAATTGTGAGTCGATCGCCGGTTTGGGTCACAGACAGGTCGTAGGCGTCACGAAGCATCCGGACGAAGCCATCCAGATTCTGGGCGGCGAACGAGCCTCCGATCCGCAGGTCCGAGAGGTCTTCGGAGACGATGAGCTGACGGCGGTTGTAGCGATTGAACTCGAGGGCGGCCTGCCCCAGGGTGGTGTTATCGAAATCGATCCGCCCCTGGCGCCAGGCGAGTTGAGCCTCGACGCGCTGCTCCGAGCGCGGCGCCAAAAGCATCGAATCGCCCTGGGATAGAGCGATATCCCCTGAGGTGATGACTGAGGCCCTGTCAATGGCGTGGCCGCCCGCCTCCTCGACCTTCACTCGGCCCTCAACGACGCTGACCGTCACTTTGTCTTCGTCTCGCCGAACCACGAACTTCGTGCCGAGAACCGTGACGCGTGTATCGCCTGCATGAACGACGAAAGGCCGATCCCTGTCATGGGCAACCTCGAAATAGGCTTCGCCCTGATCAAGCCAGACCTGCCGGCTCCTCCGACCGATCTCCGCGCGCAAATGACTGGCCGTATTCAGCTCGACACGAGACCCGTCGGACATCACCGCCAGTCTGTGTCCGCCGACATCCGTCGTAAACATGGCGGGCGCCGAACCCGGTTCGCGTATCGCCCAGAACCCAAGGGCGGTCGCGAGCACGAGACAGGCGGCCAGCAACGCTGCACGAACCCGACGGGTCCCTATGCCTGCATCAACCCCCTTGCGCGCATCGCTGGTGAGCGCCGCCAACCGATCAGCCCTTCGCCAACCATATTCGAGACGCCAGAAGGCCGCGCGGTGTGCCGCGGATTCCTGCAGCCAGAGCTGCAACTCCGCTTCGTCTCTGGCAGTCCAGTGCTCTTCTTCGCGACGCACCAGCCAGGTCGCTGCGCACGCTTCCACGTCGGTGGCTCGGCTCATGGCTGCGTCTCCCGGGTCTTGCGACCTTGGCCGACGCCACGAGCAATGCGCCCTTCCCCCCCCAGCATGAAGTCCGTCAAAGCTCGCATTCCCAACGTCAGTTGCCGCTCCACTGTATGGTGACTGACGCCTAGCCTCTCTGCCGCCTCGCGGGTCGAGAGTCCTTCCAGCTTGCGCAGGCACACAACTTCCCGGCACCGCACTGGCAGACGTTCGAGTCCCTCTTGGGCTCTACGAAGTTCTTCACGCGCCGCGAGATGACGGTGCGGTTCGGCGGCCAGGTCCTCCCAGTCTGCAGTCTCTAGGTCCGATATCAGATCGAACGATACGATTTTGGCGCGACGCGCTCGGTTGATCATCAGATTGCGGGCGATGGTCAACAGATAGGCTCGGGGTTGGGACGGCACGCCGTGCTGGGCGGCGTTCAAGACGCGTTCATAGACATCTTGGCGGATATCGACGACGTCCTCAGCGCTTGGCCAACTCCGATGAATGACGCGCATGAGCAAAGGCTCATGCGGCAGTATCGCCTGACAGAACCACCGATTGAGTTCGTCATCCCGCATGATTTGAGACCCCGAAGCCGATCCGCCCCGACTGGTAGACATCTCGCACGGCCAAAGCCGTAACGCGCACACGAGTTATGAACGAACGTTGCGGCCAACTTAAGCCATAGGAGGCGGGCTGCCGGGCTGATCGGACGGGGCGCGCCTTTCCGAACCAGCAGGGTGAAGGTCGCCACGGCTGGGGGCAGACGAACAGCGATCCAGCCTGACGCTGGTCGCTGCGGATCTCACCTGGTCTCGAAAGCAATGCTTACGCGGACCGCACTCGCTCCGGCCGCAGCAGAACACCGCCCGGGCGGCAGAACACGCTTTGTGGTGGAACAGTCCTTGAACCGTCCGAATAAGTCCCTTAATAACTTTCCGTTCAGTTAATAAGGGTCGTCATGCTTCCGCCGGGACAACCAAAATGGCGACGCCGAGCAGCCCATCGGCCGGCAGAGATCGTGGCGGCTGCGCTCGAGGTGTTCTCCGAGCATGGTTTCGCGCGCGCCCGGCTCGACGACATCGCCAAGGCCGCCGGGGTGTCGAAGGGCGCGCTCTATCTCTATTTCGAAACGAAGCAGGATCTCTTCAGGGCGGTGGTGCAGGACGCCATAGAGCCGCGCTTGCTCAAGATCAGGACCGGCGTCGAGGGCGATTTACCATTCGATGAAGCGGCGCGATTGGGCGTCGGGGTCCTTGTTAGCGCGCTGCAAGCCAATCCTCGTATCGGCGGCGTGGTCAAGCTGATCATTTCGGAAAGCCGCAATCTGCCCGAACTGGCGCTGATCTGGCACCAGTCCGTCATCACACCGCTTCTGGCGCTGATCGCCAGTCTGGTCCGTCGAGGGCAGAATTCGGGCGAGGTCCGAAGGGGCGATCCTGAACTCTTCGCCATGGGCCTGTTGGGCCCCTTGGTGCTCGGTCTGCTTTGGAGAGAAACCTTCGAGCCCATCGGGGCCAAACCTCTGCCGCTCGAGGCGCTGGCGGCCCAACATCTGGACACCGTCCTCAAGGGGATGAAGGCGTGAGGCGCCGGACGCTCTATCAGATCGCCGCCGGTGTTGGCCTGGTCGCGATCGGCGGGTTGATCTGGGGGTTTCTCCGGACAGACACGATAGACCGCCCTCTTTCAGGCTATGTGGAGGGCGAGCCGGTTTATCTCGCTGCGCCCGCATCGGGCGCGCTCGAAACCCTCTATGTGCGCGAAGGCGACCGCGTCCGGACTGGTGCTGCGACGTTCCAGATCGACGCGGGCGTGCAGAAGGCACAGGCGAGCGGTGCGGCCGCGTCGGTCGAGGCGGCGCGCGCGCGTGCCGACGATCTCCGGACGGGACAAAGAGAGCAGGAACTCGACGTGTTCGATACCGAACTCGCGTCCGCCCAGGCGCAGCTGCGGGAAGCGGAAGCCAGCTATGCGCGGATCGAACCCCTGGTGCGTCAGGGCATTTACGCACCAGCCAGGCTCGATCAGGAGAGAGCGCAAAGAGACACGGCCAGGGCCCAGGTCGCGGCCGTACGGCGTCGGCGCGAGGTGGCGACGCTGGGCGCGCGGGAAGGCGCCCTGCGGGCGGCTGAACAACAAATATACCAGGCCGAAGGGGGACTGGGCGAGGCCGAAGTGCGGCTGAGCACCTTGGCGCCGCGAGCGCCTGTGGACGCGCGTGTCGAGGAGATATTCTTTCGCCAGGGTGAATTCGTCCCCGCCAATCAACCGGTCCTCGCGCTGCTGCCCGACGCCGAGGTCAAGGTCCGTTTCTTCGTTCCCGAGCGAGAATTGATTAACTATCGGCCCGGCGGCGTGGTGAGCTTCAGCTGCGATGGCTGCGGCGCGGCGCGCCGGGCCCGGATTAGCTGGATCAGCCCGCGACCTGAGTTCACTCCGCCAATCCTTTACAGCCAGGGCAGCCGGGATCGTCTGGTCTTCATGATCGAAGCGACGCCCGAAAATCCCCGCTCGCTCCAGCCCGGTTTGCCTGTCGATGTCGAGCGGTTGCGGGGCGCACAATGAAACATGCAGAGCCGGTGATCGACGTTCGGGGCCTCAACAAGTCGTTCGGCGCGCTGCATGCCGTGCAGGACTTCGGCATCACCGTCGAACGCGGCAGAATATGCGGATTTCTTGGCCCGAACGGAGCGGGCAAAACGACCACGCTTCGTCTTCTGTGTGGTCTGCTGACGCCCGACAGCGGAGAGGGCGAGGTCCTTGGCTACGACGTCATGAGCCAGTCGGAGCTGATCAAACGTCGGGTCGGCTATATGACGCAGAAATTCTCGCTCTATGACGACCTGTCCATCGAGCAGAACCTGGTGTTCACAAGCAGGGTTCACGAACTGGACCGTCGCGCCGCTCGGGTCGAGGCGGCACTGGAGCGTCTGGGACTGGTCAAGCGACGAAGACAGCTCGCCGGCACGCTCTCCGGCGGATGGAAACAACGGCTGGCGCTGGCCGCCGCGACCCTGCACGAACCCGAGTTGCTCCTGCTCGACGAGCCGACCGCCGGCGTCGATCCGGAAGCGCGGCGAACCTTCTGGGACGAAATCCACGCGCTGTCTGACGAAGGCATGACCGTTCTTGTGTCCACCCACTACATGGACGAGGCCGAACGGTGTCACGAGATCGCCTATATCGCCGGAGGTCGAACGCTGGCTCGGGGCACGGCCGACCAGGTCATCGATGAGTCCGGATTGACCACCTTCTTGGCGGAGGGGCCTCATGTAGGCCGGCTCGTTCCACGCCTCAGAGACCAGGTCGGCGTTGAAATGGCGACGGTGTTCGGAACGACGCTGCACGTCTCCGGCCGAGATCGCGCCGCACTGGAAAAGGCGATCGCACCGTTGAGTGAGGCGCCGATCGTGTGGACGGAAACCCGGCCGACCCTTGAGGACGTGTTCATACAATTGACGGCTGACCTTCAGCGAGAATCGAGCTGATGCTTTCGGCGACACGAATCTGGGCCGTCATGGCCAAGGAGTTCATACAGCTCACGCGCGACCACCTCGCCTACGCCATGATCCTGATCATGCCGATCCTGCAGCTGGTCTTGTTCGGCTATGCCATCAACGACGATCCCCGAAATCTGCCGACCGCGGTCTATGTTCAGGATCATGGGAGCTTTTCGCGCTCATTTTTGAGCGCCCTGACGAACAGCGGCTATTTTCTCATCACCCAGTCGGCCAACAGCCAGGCCGAACTCGACCAGGCCTTGGCGCGGGGCGAGGTCCAGTTCGCGGTGGTGATCCCCCAGGATTTCACGCGCAGGGTCGTGCGGGGCGAGAATCCGGCGATTCTGATCGAGGCCGACGCCGCCGATCCCTCGGCGACGGGCGGCGCCCTCGCCGCGCTCGCAGGCCTTCCGGCACAGGCGTTGGCTCGCGACCTGACCGGCCCGCTGGTCCGGTCCACCCAGGGCGCCCCGTTCGAGGTGATCGTTCACAGGCGCTATAACCCGGAAGGGATAACCGCTTTCAACATCGTTCCCGGCCTTCTGGGGGTCATCCTGTCGATGACCCTGGTCATGATGACGTCGCTGGCCATGGCGCGCGAGCGGGAGCGCGGTACGTTGGAAAGCCTGCTGGCGACGCCTGTGCGGCCGCTCGAAGTCATGATCGGTAAGCTCGCCCCCTATGTCGGGGTGGGGATTGTTCAGGTGACCCTGTTCCTGGTGATGGCTCGGCTGCTGTTCGACGTCCCCATGGTCGGGGGCTGGGACGCCCTCATCGTCGGGGTCATGCTGTTCATCGTGGGATCTCTGGCGCTTGGGTTCTTCCTGTCGACCCTCGCCCAAACCCAGATGCAGGCCATGCAGATGTCCATCTTCTACATTTTGCCGTCCATGCTGCTCTCCGGCTTTCTCTTCCCTTTCCGGGGCATGCCTGACTGGGCCCAGGCCCTCGGGTCATTAATTCCTGTCACCCATTTTCTGAGGATTGTCCGCGGCGCCTTGTTGAAGGGCGTCGGTCTCGCCGACGCGTGGCCAAGCGTGATGGCCCTGGCCGCCTTCGTGGTGGTCATCACGGCGCTCGCCATCCTTCGATACCGGACGACGCTGGATTGAGTCTTGAGCGGCGTCCCGCCGCATCGGACGGTGCTGGTCATTTCACGCATCCTCTTGAGCCTGGACGCGGGCCTCGTCCATCGGCTGCTAAGGTGATGAGGCTTCGGGTCTTTCCGCCTCAGCAGCGAGGAGGGCGGTAAACATGTTCGGAATCGGCGTGCGTTGACGCCGGCTGAGGAGCCAGCGTTGGCGGGAGCAGATGTGACCTGCCCCCCTCTGGTCCCGCGGTCATAATGGGAGTCCGCAGGCCTTATAGCTGATCCTGGGTGCGAAGCCCGACACGGTCGTCTTCACCTGAGACGGCAATGACGAGATGGACTAGGGCTATGGAGACGGGTCGGTCAAACTCCAGGCCAATGGATCGCTCCACGGGAACTTCCACAACGACCACGAAATAACATTTATCGCTCGACGCTGGTCGATGTCTTCAAGAGCCTGCTGGACTAATGCAAGCTGCTACGGACCACTTCAAAAAGCGAACCTGAGTTAAGGCTGTAAATTGACAGCATGCTTATCACCTAATACATTTTGCGGCTGTCGGCGATTTTCGGGCTCTTGGAGTACAAAATGACTGCATTTGATAAATTCGATCACGCAGTTTCGGAAAAGGCAAAAGCTTTCAATCTGCTGGCTCCGCCGGATGACTATTTCGATGATCCCAGCACGTATTTTCGCCTTTTGCGGAATTGCGATCCTGTTCACCAACAGGAAGATGGAACAGTCCTCCTGACCCGCTATGATGACGTACGCCAAGTATGGCGAGACCTGTCGGGCCTTGTCTACAAGGGGGAGTTTTTTGAGAAGAAGTTTGGTCAGGGTCCTCTGCTCGAGCATCATACGTCCACGATGCTGTTCCGCGACAACCCGGACCACGATCGCTTGCGCAGTATCGTCAACCCCTTCTTCTCGCAGGCCTCGATCAAGTCCCTGACAGATTTTACCCAGAGCGTAATCGACCGTGAGATCACCAGAGTTAAGAAAATGGGCGAGTTCGATTTCGTGCGGGATTTCGCATTCCGCATCCCGGTGTCACTCATCTGCAGAGTGATCGGCATTCCGGTTGAGGATGCCGACTACATACAGGGCATTGGGCGAAAAGTCCTTTTTCCACTCAACCCCAAGGTCTCGGCGGAAGCGATCGAGCAGGGCCATGATGCGACGACGGAGTTCTTGGGCTACCTCAGTGCCTTTCTCGACGAGATCAAGGCACGCCCCACCATAGACCCAACTGAGAGCATCATGTGCGCCATGGCCTCGGCCCAGCGTGAGGGGGTCGAAGTCAGCGACTCCGAAATCCTTCACATGTGCATTGTGACCCTCAACGGGGGTCACGAGACTACAACCAACCTGATTTCCCAGTCGTTGCATTTTCTGATGGAAGACCCCCAGAGCAAGCGCCAGCTTGCCGATGGCGAAGTTACTTTGCCCTCCGCACTCGAGGAACTGCTTCGCTTTATTACGCCGCTTCAGCTTCAGGGGCGGCGGACGGCGACCGATGTTGAGCTTGCCAGCGGCAATGGGACCATCCCAGCTGGCACTGAGGTGGTTCTGTGCCAAGCATCGGCGAACCGGGACGAACGCATATTCGAGGACCCCGACCGTCTTAATCTGGCGCGGCGTCCGAACAATCACGTAGCGTTTGGTGCTGGGATCCACGTGTGTCTCGGCCGGCCGCTTGCTCGGATGGAGGCTCCGATCGCCCTCGCGGCCGTGCTGAAGGAACTGCCGACTTTGGTTAGAAACGGTGAAGTGTGTTTTCATCGCAATACGCGGTTCAGAGGTCTGGAGCTTTTCCCCGTTAAGCTGGCCTGATTAACGCCGACCCCACGCATTGCGATGCCAGAAAGCGAGCGAAATCTACATTGGAATGCAGGTTCGCGGTTCAGCTGGATTAGAAGGAGGAAATAATGAAGATCTGTCGTTTTCAAAGAAACCGTATCGGCATTATTCAGGACGATCAGGTTGTCGATGTTACATCGGCCCTCGAACTTTTGCCCCTGATGCGATACCCGCTGCCGCGATATGATCCGCTGATCGCTCATCTTGATCAACTCATGGAGGCATTCCTCGAAGCCGCGGAGACCGGAGAGCGTCGTCCCGCTTGCGAGGTCAATTTCGATTCTCCCATAGCAAATCCAGGGAAGCTGATAGCCGCGCCCGTAAACTACGTGAAGCACCTCGAGGAGGCGCGCGCCCAGGAAGATCTGCACCAGGGCAACGCTGCCCAGGTGAGGGTAATTCACGAAACAGGTTTGTTTCTTAAGGCGACCAGCAGTATGATAGGCCCATCAGAACCCGTGACGCTGCGGTTCCCCGACCGGCGCAGCGATCACGAAATCGAACTGGCAGCGATAATCGGCAAACGTGCAGACCGCGTGCCCGCCGAGCGAGCACTGGAATATGTCGCGGGGTATGCGATCGGGCTCGACATGACCGTGCGCGGAGCCGAGGAACGCAGCATGCGCAAATCGATCGACAGCTACTCTGTCTTGGGTCCGTGGCTCGTAACCGCTGATGAGATTCCCGATCCCTCAGAGCTCGATTTCGAACTGAAAGTGGACGGAGTCTCCCGGCAGAAGGCAAATACGCACGACCTTGTGCTGAGCGTGCCGGAGTTGATCGAAATGGCCAGCCGATTCTACACCCTTGAGGCTGGAGACGTGATTTTTACGGGAACGCCCGAGGGCGTAGCACAGGTCAAGCCCGGAAACAAGATCCACGCCTGGATCGACCGGATCGGCGCTATGGAAATCAATGTGGCCTGAAGCCTGAAGCCTTAAGCATCCGTGTGTCGCGGCAATGGATAATGAAGATTAAATGAACCTTTTTCAGTTGTCTAGGATTCCCAAGCTGTTGGAACTGATGGACGAGTGTTCTTGCCTGTCGCTCGAACAAAGGCAGCCAGCGCCGTCAGTAAATGACGCTGATCTTCGGCGTTAAGATCATCGATTAGAAGTGACCTCAATTTTTCGACACGGCCGAATGCCTTAGCATAAAGCTCCTCTCCAGAAGGGGTGAGCTGAAGGAGTTTCTGCCTCCCATCTGTGTGGCTCTTACTTATGAAAATAAGCCCGCGTCTCTCAAGGGCACTAGCAGTGCGTCCGGTACTGGCTTTGTCAACCGCCGCACGACGTGCAACTTCCGTAACAGAAAGGCCCGGAAAATTGTGGGTTGTTGCGATGATTATCCAACTTACGGGCGACAGATCAAGGCCCGCCATGGCCTCGTCGAACGCGTACAGAAAGACTTGATAGCTCCGTCGGATCAGGTGCGCTGGGTGCTCTACCAATATCCGGAATTCGGCTTGGTCACACCCTGATTCCATATACTGAGGCTCAACGTGATCTCTCATTCTATTTATTCTTTATGTTACGCGTCAAGATAGCGGCGAATTTGCCGCATAATGAGTTACCATCTATGAATTATGAAATGAATACCGTCGGCTTGCCCGTGTCTGATTAAAGATTGCGCTGTGACAGAGGTTACATCTACCCGCTAGCTTGACCATTCATCCGCCTCGAAGGCTGGATTGTCCGATATACCCGAGCAACCGTTGGGTTTTTAATCAATCGATGCACCCAAGCCATCAGAACAGACGGCATCGCAGCGTCGCTGCGGGAAGTGCGGAGGATTGGCCTCGTCTTATACCGCCATTGAAGGCATCGGCGAGTACATTGTTTGGAATTCTCCGGTGCGCTTGACCGACGGCTCGGTACCGTGACCTGCCCCCCGTCTTGTCTCTCGGTCAGAAGGGGAGTCCGCAGGCTTCATGGCTTAAGCTCCGGTGGGAGCGGCCGGGCGACGCCGCTGTTTACGTCGCGCAGCCGTCCGGCCGCCTGGTTCAGCCGCACGTTCTCCGGCTCGAGGCGCACTGCGCGGAGGTCGGTCAGACGTAGCTTTAGTCATGCTGCCACCGGTCGATCATGGCCTGGGCTTCCGCCAGGGTCGTGAACACCTCCTCATTCAGGCCCCCGTGCCGGAACTTGCCGTTGAGGGTCTCGAAGAAGCTGTTCTGCTGGAGTTTGACGCGATCTATGTAGTGGCAGGCGACGCCGTTCCGGTTGACCCAATTCAGCATCGCCCGCGATGTCATCTCCGTGCCGTTCTCGCTGGCGATCCGCGAAAGCTTGCCTCGCCGGGCGATCAGCGTGTCCAGCTCGTGTACAATGCGCCTTCCTCCGATAGCCGTCTCCACCACTAGCGCCAGGGCCTAGCGCGTAAGCTCGACGCCATCATCGCGCGTCGGGGGTCGACCGACGACGATCGCCAGCGACGGCGGCATGGGGCTTACCTCGAACGCCATCCTGGCCTGGTCCGACGAGACCGGGGTCGGCTGGCATTACATCGCACCGGGCAAGCCCCAGCAGAACGGCTTCAACGAGAGCTTCAACGGTCGACTTCGCGACGAGCTGTTGAACGAGATGCTATTCCGGTCCCTTTCACACGCCCGGCTCGTGCTGGACGCCTGGCGGCGCGACTACAACGAAAGCCGACCTCAATCGAAGCTTGGCTGGCTGACCCCGCAGGCCAACGCCCAGGCGCTCACCGGCCAGATCAGCCGGCCTGATGCACGAGTTGTGGGCTGCGCAGACCGGCCTCTTGCCAACCCGACCAACCCAAACTCAGATCACCGAAGGACCCTCATTCTTGGCCGGATGACAACGGAGGGTCATGTCTGGACGATCTCCCAGACGCAAGATTGAAAACGACGTTGGTGCGTGGTCGAGTACAGTCATGTGTTCGGCTGTTGATGCAGCTGTGTGCGCCGCTGGCCTTGATGAAGTCCGCGGACGGGCTCCCTAATCACGTCTACGCGCTGCAGTCGCTCACCCCCCTCTTGGGTTTCACCTGTCCCCGGCTGCGGCCGGTTCGTCATGACATCTCACCACTCTTCATCTACGGCGTCGGTCCCTGGTGGAGACTGCGCCGATCTCTATGCCGTCCTGGGCCTGCAGTCCTCCTGTCGCGCCATCAGGGTCCAGGCGATGCGGACGGTCTTGTTGGCCAAGGCCACGGCGGCGACCTTGGGCTTTTTTGCGTTCGAGCCGATTGCCCATCCAGCCCTCGCGTTCTCGCTGGCGGTCCATTCGCAGGACAGCCGTCGCCCCAACGACCAGAAGGCGTCGAAGGTAGCTGTCCCCCGATCTTGCTGATGCCGCCCGCCAGGCCTCCCAGCGCGGCACGCGCCAGATCCGGCAAGTCCTGATCCTCTCCACGCAGAGTCTTCAGGGCTGCCTGCACTCCAGTTGGACCTTGAGGAGCGACGATGCCGAACTCTCCGAGGTCGCCCCACAATGCGTTGATCAGCATCGTTCTCTGGTGAACGAGGAGATCCCGGGTCTTGTGCAGCATCAACACCGCCTGCTGCGCTTTGTACTTCACGGCCACAAACCGCGTGGTCGGCCCGATGACGGCCTCAGCGATCGCCTCGGCGTCAGCGGCGTCGGTCTTGCCGCGCTTCGCATAGGCCTTCACGTACGCCGGTGGCATGAGCCGCACCTCGTGGCCGATCGCCATGGGCTCCCGCCCCTAATGATGGGCAGAAGCGCACGCTTCCATGCCGACGAGGCCGGGCCCAATCGACTGCAAGAAGGCCAGTATCTGGCCACGCCGCAGCTGCCGCTTGACGACGACCGTGCCGTCTGCGGCGATACCGTGAACTTGGAAAACAGTCTTCGCCAGATTGAACCCGACCACAGCGATGGTCTGCATGACACCGCTCCTAGACGTGACGTCATTGCTGACGACAACCCTGAAAAGCTGGTCAGGTGGTGGTCGTCCACCATCACGTCAGACGCCAACAACTTGCTGTGAGTACCTATGTGAGATCGGGCTGAGGTCGGCCCAAGGCCCACTTTTTCTCTACCCATTCGCGCAAGCCCCCAATGCCGGACAATGCCAAGATCGACAACCTGCGAAATCACGTGGAGCGCTGCTTCAACAATCTCAAGCACTTGAACCACTCCGCCAACCGCTTCAATCAGATGGCTTGGCGCTGCCTCCCCTGGTCCATGCCGTATCCATGCTTTGGAAAATCCGAATGCCGATTCGCGCTGGTCCCTGGACCTAGCGCCCGTGGCGGTCATCATGTCACGATAGTTCAGCAAGACCACACGCAGGGGCCGGAAAACCTGACCTGGTTCGACAGCGGGGCGCTGCTCCGCTCGTCTGCCACAGGCTTCTAGGTCCGGATCAAGCCACCCATAGTGGTTTAATCACGTCCATCAGGTCGCCCACCACAATGTCCCGCCCAAAGCGATCCCCGGAGGCATCCTCCCAAGCCCGGATCTCATCGAGGGCACCCAGCGATTGCTCGATTTCGTCGTGGCCTTCGAGCAGCGCCCGCTTGCGGTCTCGATCGACATCAAAAGCGAAAACGCTCCCGCCTGATAGAGTGATGGTCTGAGATTGAAGATCGACGGTCATTGTCGCCCGATCGGCGTCGTTGGCATATGTCGTCAATCGGGCGACGGTGGCATCGGGCAGGGCGACTGGCAAAATTCCGTTCTTGAAGCAATTGTTGTAAAAAATATCCGCAAAACTCGGGGCGACGATGCAACGAATGCCGAAATCCAAAATGGCCCAAGGCGCATGCTCCCGGCTCGACCCGCAGCCGAAATTGGCACCCGAGATTAGGATTGACGCACGCCGCCAAGGCTCTCGGTTTAGGATGAATTCTTTCCGGTCACCGCCGGTCGCGTCGTAGCGGAGCGTGTGGAAAAGGTGGATGCCCAACCCCGCCCGGCTGGTCGTCTTCAGAAAGCGTCCGGCTAGGATCTTGTCCGTGTCGATGTTCGCAATCGGCAAAGAGGCAGCAACCCCGGTGAGGCGCACGAAGGGTTGCATCAGTCGAAACTCCGGGAATCCACGATCTCTCCGGCGATTGCCGCTGCGGCCGCCATGACTGGTGACATCAGGTGCGTGCGACCGCCTTGACCTTGGCGGCCCTCGAAGTTGCGGTTCGAGGTCGAGGCGCAGCGTTGTCCCGGTTCCAGCTGGTCTGGGTTCATGCCCAGACACATCGAACATCCCGCCTCGCGCCATTCGAAACCCGCCGCAAGGAATGTTGAAGCCAGTCCCTCTGCCTCCGCCTGGGCCTTTACGGTCCCCGATCCAGGAACGACAAGAGCACGAACGCCAGGGGCCACCTTCCGGTCGCCGACCAAGCCAGCCGCGGCGCGGAGGTCCTCGATACGGCTGTTGGTGCAACTGCCGATGAAAACCACGTCAATCTTCAGGCCAAGCACAGGCTGGTCGGGTCCCAGCCCCATATACTCGAGCATGTGCTGGATTTCGGAAGCTCGTTCCACGGGCATCTGATCGACCGAAGGAGTCCGGCCATTCACCGACACCACAGCTTCCGGGCTGGTACCCCAGGTGACCATGGGCTCGATCTCCTCGGCGTTAATCTCCACCGTCCGATCGTATGTCGCGCCGGGATCCGTTGCGAAGGCGGTCCACACGGTTTTCGAGGCTTCGAATGCATCTCCCTGTGGTGCAAGGGGCCGACCGCGGATCCAGGCGAATGTCTTGTCGTCTGGAGCGATCAAACCGGCGCGCGCGCCGGCTTCGATCGACATGTTGCAAACAGTCATGCGCCCCGCCATGTTGAGTGCGCGGATTGCTTCGCCTGCATACTCGATGACATAGCCCGTTGCGCCAGCCGTACCCAGCTGCCCGATTATGGCCAGAATGAGATCTTTACTTGTGACACCGGCCCCTAGCTTTCCCTTCACGTTCAGGAGGAGGGTCTTGGCCGGCTTCTGGATCAGGGTCTGAGTGGCAAGGACATGTTCGACCTCGGACGTTCCAATGCCGAAGGCCAGGGCTCCAAAGGCGCCATGTGTCGACGTATGGCTGTCACCGCACACGATTGTCATGCCCGGTAGGGTCATGCCCATCTCCGGGCCGATGACATGTACAATTCCCTGGAGGCGGCTGCGCAGTGGGACGTACGGTAAGCCGAACTCAGCAACGTTCCGCTCCAGAGTCTCGACTTGGTTGCGACTGGCGGAATCGGAAATCGGGCGGTCCCGGTGTTCGGTCGGGACATTGTGGTCTGCGACCGCGATGGTGGCACCCGGCCGGTGCACGGAGCGCCCAGCCAGCCGCAACCCTTCGAACGCTTGCGGGCTAGTGACCTCATTCACCAAATGGCGGTCAATATAGAGGAGGACGCCTCCGCCGATCGCGTTACCCACGACATGGGCGTCCCAGATCTTCTGGAACATCGTTCTAGGCTCAGCCGTCACGATTTAAGCCCCAGACCCGACGCCAGGGCGTCGCGCACACGGCCGCCCATCATGGCACCGGGAAGCTGAGCTCCCTCCAAGGCCACGCCCACGAGGCGCTTGAGGTCTAAGCCAGTCGGGACGCCCATCTGTTCGAACGTCCAGACCACGTCCTCCGTGGCCACATTGCCGGTTGCGCCTGGCGCAAATGGACAACCTCCCAGTCCCGCGAAGGAGGCGTCCACCACGTCGACACCGGCGTCCCAGGCAGCCACGACATTGGCGACGCCCAATCCATACGTGTCGTGACCGTGATAGGCCCACCCTCCGACCTGCGGAAACCGAGACCGGGCGGCGGCGAACAATGACGAGACCCGGTCGGGCGTGACCCTGCCCGTGGTGTCGCACAGACAGATTTCGGCCTGCGGAAGGATGTCCACCAGCCGATCGAGCAATGCCAAGGTGTGGGTGGAGTTCATCCTCCCATCCCAGGGACAGTCGAAAGCCGTGGCGACATTCAACCGCATCTGCGCGCCGTCCGGCATCATTGCTGCGACTGACCGATAGTCCTCGACCGATTCCAAGGGCGTGCGCCGGACATTGTTCTCATTATGGCGTTGCGATACCGAAAGAACGAAGGCCAGGTGGGTGGCTCCGGCCTCGAGGGCCTTGCCGGCGTTGCGGAGATTAGGAACCAGTACCTGCACGTCGAGACCCGGCAGGGCCTGCGCTCGCCGCATGACCTCACCCGCGTCGGCCAACTGCGGCACAGCCGTAGCGCTGACGAACGCGGTGGCCTCCATCCGCCTTACGCCTGCGGCATAAAGCTTCTCAACCAGATCGAGTTTCACGGGGGTCGGGATCACATCTGTGATCGACTGAAAACCATCACGGGGGCCGACCTCGACAATTTCCAGGGCTCGTTGATTCATGGCATGGCTCCTGCTGCACGAAGGTCGGCGATCTGTTCCGCGCTGTAATCGAGCAACTCGGCTAGGATTTCCGGACCATGCTCGCCGATATTCGGTCCGGTCCAGCGTATGCTGCCGGGGCTTTCTGGCACATGAGGCACCACGCCAGCATGCAGCACACGGCCCAGGCGGGGATCTTCAATCTCCTGAACCATGTTGCGAAACCGATACTGAGGATCTGCAGCGATGTCGGCGGCGGTGTAGACCTTCGAACACGGAATATCAGCAGCATAAAGGAGGTCGACGAGCGCGATTGAGTCGTATTCGCGCGTCCACTCCGCTATTATGGCGTCCAGGACAGTCATGTGCGACACCCGCGCCGCATTGCCCTTGAACCGGGTATCTTCGGCCAGACCGGGCTGCCTCATTGCGGCGGCGAGCTTTTTGAACAGGGGCTCGGAGTTGGCTGCGATCAAGATCCATGAATTGTCACGGGTAGGGTATGCATTGGTGGGGGCCGCGGTCACGATCCCACCACCGGTGGGTTGCTTGATC
Source organism: Brevundimonas sp. TWP1-3 (assembly GCF_049896085.1). NCBI lineage: Bacteria > Pseudomonadati > Pseudomonadota > Alphaproteobacteria > Caulobacterales > Caulobacteraceae > Brevundimonas > Brevundimonas sp. TWP1-3. The sequence continues at coordinate 517,056 of NZ_JAFCTP010000001.1, forward strand.
TTGCCCAATCGACCGTATTCAGGAAGCATGGCCTCCATCATGCTAAAGACGCTTTCAGTAAGGGCGACGTCCAAGCTTCTAGGCACCCCGTCCCCGCCTTCGCGGTCCCGCTGCCAAAGGGCCGTCATGACGCCGAAGGCCGCATAGAGGCCAGCTATTGAGTCCCCGATGCTCACTCCCACGCGTACAGGCGGCAAATCGTAAGTGCCCGGCGGGTGATTTGTGAGGTGGCGCAATCCCCCCATAGCCTCGCCAATCACGCCAAACGCCGCGCGGTGTCGATAAGGACCGGTCTGCCCATAGCCAGAAATGTGGGCAATGATCAGGTCCGGGCGATGGGCCCGCAATACATCCGCCCCCAGACCCAGCTTCTCCAGTTGTCCCGGTCGGAAATTCTCAACCAGCACATCACATTTCGCGACTAGGTCAAGCACTACGGCTTTCGCCGCTTCGGATTTAAGATCCAAGGCGATGCTGCGCTTATTTCTACCGTGAACCGACCACCACAGTGAATGACCATCTACCTGCTCACCCCACTGGCGCACGGGATCGCCTGAGGGAGGCTCGATTTTGATGACGTCCGCACCGAGATCGCCCAACAGGCGCGTGCAGAAGGGGGCGGCAACGAAATGCCCCAGTTCGAGCACCCTGAGCCCCGTCAGAACCGGAGCGGCCGGGGCCAGGGCGAGTGGATCGGGCATGTCGGAAGTTCCATTGGCGAAAGCCGGATAATAGGCGCAGGGCGTATGCAATGCTATACTGAGAGTATCAAGCGCGCTGCTTGGGATGGTCGTCAGTCGTTGCCTCCTGTACCCAGTCCATGACAACTAAGAACGCAACGTTAGAATCGATATGGTTGTCCAAGCCGAGTTCGCGCCGCTTTTCGAGCAGGGCGCGTTCTGCTCCGGAACAACCTAATCGTTTTACTTAATACCTTCAGACTGCCACCGCCCCGGCGTGGTCTTTGTGTTGCGAGGATGCCTCCCGACCAAGGCGGCTTAGCAAGGTATTAATCCGCATCATTCGCTATCAAGCAAAAAGACCGCGCAGCTCCTGCGAGATCGACTCCGCCTGCGGAACTTATACTTCCTCCCGAGAGTTGCATCGTCGGCCAAGTGACAGGCTCGGCGATCGCCACAGCGTGGATAGTGTCAGTTTACCCGCGCATCACTGAGGCCTTCGTTTACGCTTGCGGCATCAGCCTCACTTCTTGGCAGGCCGCGATCCGCTCACGAGCTCAGTTATGAGCCGTGGCGAGTGCCTCAGAAGAGACAAGGCGGGGACGGACCGGCGTCAAGAACTAAACGACTGGCCCCACCGCAATCGCGGTCCAACGATCACGAGGAAATTGAAAAAGAGCTACGCCAGAGCGAGCCAGAAAACAGCGATGGTTCGGATACTTGCTCCCCAGACGTGAAATCCGCAATGATCAACACACCCTGAAAATCTTCTTCGGTCAAGGTCGTCCAATCATCACGTCAATCCGCTTGACTGGCCATCGCAGCGGTGCAAAAAATATAGTATGCATGCTTAATGAGCGCGCAGACATAACGAATAAAAAAAGGCGGGTGAGGAATAATTACGTCTTTACGATGCGCGAACAGGCGCTCGGGAGACGGCATCCGAACATGCCTTCTTGTTGATTGGTGATGCTAAAGGGAGGTGCCGATGACGATCCAAGTGGTGTTCATCGATTCGGCGGGCGAGCAACGCGAGGTCTCGTCCAGCGACGGCCAGTCTCTGATGGAGGCGGCGACATTGGCGGGCGTGCCGGGAATCGATGCGGATTGCGGCGGTGCGTGTGCGTGCGCCACGTGCCAGGTTTATGTGGATTCCGATTGGCTCACGCGAATTCCGGCGGCCACCGAGGGCGAAACGAGCATGCTCGAGTTTGCCGCTAACCGGCAGGATAACAGTCGCCTTGCCTGCCAAATCCGGCTTACGCCAAAACTTGACGGCCTGACAGTGACTACTCCACAATTCCAATTTTGATTGAAATAAGCGCTTCCTGTTTGAGGCGCGAACCGGATAGCAACATGTCTCTTACCGAAAAACCCACGGAAACCGCAGATCGAAAGGTCTTTTATGAAAAGATCGACCGCGGTTCCTATACTGCGCTTTGGACTGTGCTTTCTAATATAATCACGCCCGAGCCGAAGAGTGGCTGCGTCCCACATCTTTGGCGCTTCGATGAGGCAAGATCCTACTTGCTGGAAGCAGGCGGGCTGATCACAGCGCGAGAAGCTGAGCGGCGTGTACTTGTTCTCGAGAATCCGGGACTGCGCGGCCAGTCAAGGATCACGACCTCCCTTTATGCGGGCCTGCAGATTGTTATGCCGGGGGAAGTGGCCCCCGCGCACCGTCACAGTCAGTCGGCCCTTCGCTTCGTGCTGGAAGGCAGCGGCGCACATACCTCGGTCGATGGTGAGCGAACAGTGATGCAGTTTGGGGATTTCGTCATCACCCCGCACGCCGCCTGGCATGACCACGGCAATGACAGTGATGAGCCGATGATCTGGCTGGACGGTCTCGACATCCCGATTGTGTCGGTCTTTGACGCGTCATTCGCCGAAGAGCATCTTGAGGATCGGCAGCGCATCACGCGCCACGTTGGGGACAGCGCCTGGCGTTACGGTGCCAATATGCTGCCGGTCGGTTACAAGTCAACCAAAGCAACGTCGCCGATCTTCAACTACCCATACGCGCGGTCGCGGGAAGCCCTTGATCACCTGTTGAGACAGGGAGAGATCGACCCCCGCCATGGGTTCAAAATGCGCTACATCAATCCGGTGGACGGCGGCTGGGCCATGCCGACGATTTCGCCGTGTCTTCAACTCCTTCCAAAAGGGTTCAAGACGCAATCCTACCGCTCGACGGATGCGACAATCTTCGTAATCACCGAGGGCAGTGGCCGTAGCGTGATTAATGGCGAGACGTATGAATGGGGTCCAAGGGATTTGTTCGTCGTGCCGAGCTGGCACACGGTCACACATGAGGCAGACGGCGAGGCGGTCATGTTCTCATACTCAGATCGCGTCTGCCAAGAGAAGCTCGGGCTTTGGCGTGAGGACCGCGGGAACGAGGCGCCGCTCAACGCATAGTCAGCGGGCCGGTCCGGAAGGCGCTGGATGCGCCTGCCGATACTTGTAGATCCTACCCACAAATTGGAGATCAAGCCATGAAACATGAACTGCTCACGGTCGATGACGTAAAGGGATGCTGGGCAATAATGCCCACGCCTTCCAAGTCCAACGCCTCGGACCCCCGGGCAGAGAACACTGTTGATCTGGACGAAACCGCACGTGCGGTCGAAGCCCTCATCACCTCGGGTGTAGATGGTATTCTTTCGCTTGGCACACTCGGCGAAGGCGCAACCACAACCTGGGAGGAGAAGCGCGGGTTCATGCAAACGTTGGTCGAGGCGGGACGGGGCCGCGTTCCTATATTCGGCGGTGCAACCGCGCTCAATACCCGTGACTCCATCACCATGACAAAGACCGCCCGCGAGATCGGGCTTGACGGGGTGATGCTGGGGCTTCCCATGTGGGTGCAGCCCGACGTGTCGACAGCGGTACAGTTTTACAGAGATGTGGCCGAAGCCTGCCCGGATATGGCCATCTGTGCCTACGCCAATCCTGAGGCGTTCAAGTTCGATTTTCCGCGTGCGTTCTGGGCGCAGGTGTCTGAAATTTCACAGGTGGTTTGTGCAAAATACATCAACACGGCCGCGCTTTATGCCGACCTGAACCTGACCAGGCGACGCATACGTCTCATGCCGCTCGATGTGGACTACTACGCCGCCGCCCGCCTCGATCCCGAAAACTGTACAGCGTTCTGGACGAGTGGTGCGGTTTGCGGGCCGACCCCCGTCATCCAGCTCCGTGACCTCGTGGCCGAGGCGGTGAAAACCGGCGATTGGACCCGTTCGAAGGCACTGACCGATAGAATTGGCCAAACCTATCGAACGCTCTTTCCAAACGGTTCATTCAAGGAGTTCTCGGTCTATAACATCGGTATTGAGAAGGCCCGAATGGATGCGGCCGGGTGGATGGTGGCAGGACCTTGTCGCCCTCCTTATCATCTGGTTCCCGAGGCGATCCTGGAGGGAGGGCGGGAATCCGGGCGGCAATGGGCAAAGCTCGCCAAAGAACTTGAGGCGGGAACCTCCAAGTGACTGGCAGGCAGCTTGATTTCTATTTCGACTTCATGAGTCCGTTCGCATACTTGGCCTTTCACAAGGTGCCGGCGCTCTGCAGGCAGTATGGTCTGGAGTTTCGTCCACATGTTGTGAATCTGCCCCAGTTGAAACTCATGGCGGGCAATACGTCGCCCCCAAACGTCACACTTCCTTTGAAGATCCGCTATCTGACCAAGGATCTGAGCCGCTGGGCCGAGGAATATGGCGTGCCGCTAATATTCCCTATGTCTCTTGCGTCAGAAAAACTGAACAAGGGCTTCCTGTATGCATCGGGTAAAAGCGAGGGCGAAGCTTTCATCCGTGCGGCCTGGGACCGGGTTTGGGGACAAGGTGCCGATCCTGCAGATCCAGCGCTGTTGGACGAGCTTGCCGGCCGCTTTGGCTGGAGCGCGGAGGCACTTTCAGCCTGGGTCTTATCAGATGACGCTACTGACGCCTACGGCGCCAGTACGCAGGCTGCCCATGATGCGGGCGTATTCGGCACGCCTACCATGATCGTGGGAGAACAGATGTGGTGGGGCAATGATCGCCTCACGTTTATGGAAACATCCCTACAGCACTAGTTTAGACATTAACGTTATTCATCTAGAAGGAGACATAAATTGGCGCTTCAAAAGCTTTCGCACGCGCACTTGAAGGTCAAGAACCTCGAGGAATCGATAAGATTTCACTCGGATGTTCTGGGTCTGGAGAAGATCGACGAAAAGGATGGTACAGTTTACCTTACATGCGGCACCGATGGAACTTTCGATGTTGCGGTAACCGAAGGCGGTTCCGGGGTGATCAGTTTTGCTATCGCGGCAGATGATGAGGAGGACCTCAAGCACTACAGCAAGCGCGTGTCCGATGCTGGAGTGCCGGTTCGCGAAATGAGCGATTGCGATCCAGGCGTTGAAAAGATTATCGAATTCGACCTGCCGCCGCAGGGCCAGAAAATGCAGATTGCCTTGCTACGCTCCGAAGCGCGAAAGCATTATTACAATCCAGCTTCTCGAAACGCCAACCATCTGAGCGGTCTGGCGCCGCTTGACCTCGACCACATCACGCTGCGCGTCGGACCAGATGCAACGGCGACAATCGATTTTCTCCGCGACCACATTGATTTTTACGCTTCGGACATCGTTGAGTTCCCCGGCGGTCAAGGGCGTCTTGCGGCTTGGATGCATGTCGGGGACTACCATCATGACGTCGCAATGTTTGCCGGGGCACCACACGAAACGCTCGACCATCTAGCATGGACCATTCCTAACATCGAGTACATGAAGCTCATGCTCGACCAGGTGGCTCGAGGTGGAATCCAGACAGAGGCAGGTCCGGGCCGCCACGGTGTGGGTTCAAACCTGTATTCCTACTTCTTCACCCCCGATGGCAATCGCTATGAGTTGTCGGGAGAAATGCCCCGCTGCGTAGACCGAAAGGCAGGTCCGTATATTTGGCAAGCTGACCAACCCGGCATTTTCAGTTCGTGGGGCGCGCCTTTCCCAGAGAGCTTTAAAGTGGGTTCCTAATCAAGGACAGCGCTGCGCCAATCGCGCAGAGGGACAATCTGCGGATGTACAGGGGCAGAGACATCGCCGTCCGAAATCATGGCTGGAGAGGCATACATGGAACGCGTTGTCATCATAGGCGGCGGATTGGCTGCGGTATCCGCCGCGAAAACGTTGCGTACAGAGGGCTTTGAGGGCGCTTTGACTATGGTGTCGGAAGAGCCTTGTCTACCATACGATCGTCCACCGCTTTCAAAGGCGGTTCTCCAAGGTGCCGCTGATTCCCAGAGTATCTGTCTGCTCACCGAAGAGGCGAGGCAGAAACTTGAGATCGAGCTTCGTATCAACTCGCGCGCCGAGACAATTGATCGCGTCGCGCAGATGGTCCGGCTTTCAACGGGAGACTCCCTATCCTATGATCGCCTGCTGATTGCCACCGGTAGCCGGGCTCGAATCCTCGACGGGCCATTCGCCGGGAAGGCGAATGTCTTTTATCTCCGCACCATTGCTGATGCGGAGCGCCTACGCGCGCAGATGGTGCCGGGACGGTGTCTTTTGTCGATAGGCGCCGGTTGGATCGGGCTAGAGGTCGCAGCGACCGCCCGAAAAGGTGGGATGAAGGCTGTGGTCGTAGAGTTGGCCCAGATGCTCTGCGGCCGAAGTTTGCCAATGGAGGTCGGCATGGCTCTGGGGGATGTCCACCGTATCAACGGTACCGAAGTCTACCTGAACACCTCGATCAGGGCGGTGGGTGGAGAAGGTCGGGTTGAAAGCGTGACGCTTTCTAACGGCGAAACGCTGGCGGTCGATATTGTGGTTATCGGGATCGGGGCGGTAGCCAATGATTCCCTCGCCGAGGAGGCCGGACTGGAAACCGATAATGGCATTGTCGTGGACCAATTTCTAAGGACGACCGATCCGCTGATTTTTGCTGCAGGTGACGTGGCGGCGCAGCGTGTTGATGGCGGCAGACCCGTGCGCAGGGAGTCCTGGGCCAATGCGCAGGACCAGGCGGCGGCGGCGGCCCGCAACATGCTGGGGCACGACAAGCTCTATTCGATCAACACCTGGTTCTGGTCCGACCAGTACGACCTCAATATCCAGATGATCGGGGTCAATCCGGCAGAGGAAGGAGCCATGCTCTTAAGGAAGGATGAAGGCCGGTCTTTCACTCGCTTTTCGGTCGTCGACGAACGACTGGCAGGCGCGATCTGCTTTGACAGGCCGCGCGAAATGGCAGTCATCCGCCGCCTTATCTCAAAGGGTTACAGCGTGACAGACGACGCTTTGACCACCGTGCGAGACCTTCGCGAACTACTTTGAGGACTCCGGTAAGCGTAGCCGTGCGGCATCGCTGCAGATTACGTAAATAGATAAAAATCAGGGAGGAAAACTATGCGTCAGATTTCTTACTTAGCCGTGGTCGGCGCCGGTCTAGCTTTCGCTCAGAGCGGTATGGCTCAGGCACAGGATGCCGATCACAAAGACTGGTACCTACGGGGAGGGCCCGTGGGGATATACTTCAGCCCTGGCGCCGAACTGGATGTCGCGGGTGCTCCGTTACCGGGTGCCGACGTATCGGTAGAAGACAACTATTCCGTCAGCTTCGATGTCGGATACCGGATTACCGACGAATTGTCCGCCAGCTTCACTTTCGGCGTCCCGCCCACCGCAGAGATTCGTGGGGATGGAAGCCTGGCCGGAGCGTATCTAGGAGACGTGACCTATGCCCCCGCTATCCTGGCGTTGCAGTATCGCTTCCCGACTCAGACGACTAAGTTTGAGCCTTATGTCGGGGTCGGCATCAACTATACAATCATTCTCGATGAGGAAGGTCAGGATGTTGCCGACTTCGAAGTGGATAACGCTTGGGGCACCGTTCTTCAGACTGGTTTCGAAAGCATGGTCACCGATCGAATGGGGGTCTATTTTGACGTGAAAAAGATCTGGCTGGAGTCAGATGTCAGGGGCACATTGGGCGTCGGTGGCCCGCCGGCGTCTGGAAAGGCGACGCTGGATCCGCTCCTAGTCGGTGCCGGGGTGGTCTGGCGTTTCTGAAACACTCGTTCCACCATTATGTTCGCTAATCGGTCAAGCTCGTTCTCGAAAGGTCATAGATTGTGACAATGGACCTCTATTATATTCCGGCTGCCTGCTCTCTAGCTGCCCACATTAGCTGCCTGGAGGCCGGAATTCCCACAGCATGCCATTTAGTTACGAGGGGGCCGACAGGGAGCAAGGTCGAAGGTGAGGATTTTACCAATATCAATCCGCTTGGTTTGGTGCCCACCATCGTTGATGGCGACATGACGCTTACTGAAAGCGCTATCGTGCTGCAGTATATCGCAGACAAGGCCAATGGAAAGCTTGGCAAGGTAACAGGGGATGATCGCTGGAAGCTGCTTGAAACTTTGAACTTTCTGGCTACCGAAGTCCATAAGTCGCTAGCCCCGCTGTTCCGTCCAGATCTTCCGGTTGAAGCCCGCTCCTTCTTCATAAATTTTGCAATGGGCCGAATGAGCGATACACAGAACCTTATCGGTCGGGCAGGATACCTCGTCGGGGACAGCTTCACTGTCGCCGATGCCTACCTCTTCACCCTCCTCGGCTGGTGTACCTTCCTCAAGTTCGACATGTCACCTTGGCCAAAGCTTGAGGAATACGCCAAACGGATCGGCGATCGCCCTTCCGTCCGGCAGGCACTCAAGGAGGAAGGGTTGGTATAGAATGGTACCGCGGCGGGCTTGTAGGGATTCCACCATCAATATCTTGGAGCCATGTCAGCCAAGACCAAGCGGCGGCCTGATACTCAGCGTTTGTTAGGCCTCTCAGCTCATTTTGAGCAGTAGGCCGTGCCTCTTTCCGATCGCGCAGTGGGCTGGCCTGTCGCGGTCAGGCTCTCAGCATAAGCCTGAGGAATAATGTAGCCCATCAACAAGCGCGGGTGCCTGCGATCTAGTCGTTCGCTAAAGCCGTCAGCTTCTGCCGTGCGGGCGACAGGTCGAATAACGCTGTCTCGTTCGACATTTAGTGGCACATCCTGCCGGAGAACGCTTCCACGAAGCAGTTCCGTTTGGGCTTGCCTGGCGTGTTGCACTGGCACGCGACCGCCAGGCTGACTTAGCCAGGCTGACTTAGCCAGGCTGACTTAGCCAGGATGGCGGTCGAGGTGGCGACCTGCCCGCTTCCTGATCCCTCGGTTTGAGTGAGAGCCCGTCAACCTCAAGGAGACGGACATAAAGAAGAGCAGGTTCACCGAGGCGCAGATCATAGGGGTGCTGCGCGAACAGGAGGCGGGCGGTGCGACGGCGGAGGTCCGCCGGCGGCACGGATCAGCGAGCAGACCTTCTATCGGTGGAAGGCCAAATACAGCGGGATGAGCGTCTCGGACGCCCAGAAACTGAAGGCGCTGGAGGACGAGAACCGACGGCTGAAGAAGCTTCTGGCGGAGTCGATGCTGGACGTGTCGGCGTTGAAGGATCTCCTGGGAAAAAACTTGACGTGACCCCCGTTTCTCATCCAGCGATAACGAGAGTCCTTGGGCGATCTGAGCTGGGGTTGGTGGGGTTGGCAATAGGCCGGTCTGCGCAGCTTTCAAGTCGGGCAGCAGGCCGGCCGATGTCTCCGATGAGTGCCTTTGCGTAGGCCTCGTGGGTCAGCCATCCCAGCTTCGAGTGCGGCCGGGCTTGGTTGTAATCGCGCCGCCAGGCTTCGAGCACGACCCGGGCGTGCGGCAGGGAGCGGAACAGTGTCTCGTTCAGCAGCTCGTCGCGAAGGCGGCCGTTGAAGCTCTCGTTGAAGCCGTTCTGCTGAGGCTTGCCCGGCGCGATGTAGTGCCAGCCGACGGCCGCATCGTCAGCCCAGGCCAGGATGGCGTTCGAGGTCAACTCAGTGCCGTTGTCGCTGACGATGGTCTCCGGACGCCCGCGCTGCTGGATGATGACGTCCAACTCGCGCGCGACCCGGCCCCCCGACAGCGACGTATCGGCCACCAGCGCCAGACACTCGCGGGTGCAGTTGTCGATCACGGTCAGAATGCGGAAGCGGCGGCCATCGGTGAGCTGGTCGGACACGAAGTCCAGCGACCAGCGCTGATTGGCGACCAGCGGTGTCTCCAGCGGACGTCGAGTGCCCATGGCCCGCTTTCGGCCGCCGCGCCTGCGCACCGTCAGCCTCTCCTCCCGATAGATCCGCTGGACCCGCTTCCTGTTGACCGCATGGCCCTCACGCCGGAGCATCACGTGCAGGCGTCGATAGCCGAACCTCCGGCGCTCCTGGGCCAGGGCCTTCAACCGGTCGCGCAGGGCACCGTCGTCCGGCCTTGTGGCCCGATAGCGAACGCTCGCCCGATCGGTGCCCAGCACCCGGCACGCCCGCCGCTCGCTCATCTCGTAGACCGACTGCAGGTGCGCCGCCGCTTCTCGATGCGCAGTGGGCGTCACCACTTTTTTCCCAAGAGGTCCTTCAGCGCGACGTTGTCCAGCATCGCGTCCGCCAGCATCCGCTTCAGCTTGGTGTTCTCGTCCTCCAGCGCCTTCAGACGCCGGGCCTCCGACACGTCCATGCCGCCGAACTTGGCTTTCCTATTGTAGAAAGTTGCCGAGCTGACGCCGTGACGCCGGCAGACCTCCGCCGTCGCAACGCCGGCTTCCTGCTCACGCAGGATCCCGATGATCTGCTCTTCCGTGAACCGTGATCGCTTCATCTGTCCGTACTTTCGAGGGGCGGACTCTAGCTATTCCTGGAGGAGTTTCAGGGGGGCACGTCAAACTGACCGGGCCCGCCATTCGCCACGAACACGCTCCGGTCGCATTTCATGCTCGACAACGGTTGGATTACCTCACTTGAGCGCCTGTTACAGCCGTGCAAGATCGACGTTAGCCTATAGCCGTTGTCGTGTGCTTGGCCGGGCACAGGCCCCCTCGGCCGGTTCGATCGTAAAAGGCAGGAGCCCGCTCGCCGAGAATAGATAGCGGACGGAGGCGACGAAGTCACTGTTCCCTGAATCAAACTGCGTCCGGTTGCTGTAAGGGTGCTGCATTTCGGAACGCGGGGAGCGCATCCGCTGCGTCGAATATGCGTGCTATTGTGGGCCAACGTCCCATCTCGATTACGAACCGTCGGTTATTCAAGACTTGGGCGTAGACGCAGCAATCGGCGAGACCGGGCGTGTCGCCGTGGCAGAAACTCCCGGTGCGACTATCTTGCGCCAGCATCTTCTCGAGCGGGTCGAACGTGGTTTCGACCCAGTAAGTGAACCATTCTTTCTGAGCGCCGTCGTCGGCTCCGAATTGCTCGCCTAGGCGAGTCAGAACTCGCAGGTTGTTAAGGGGGTGGATCTCGCAGCCGATCATGTAGGAGAGCGCTCGCACACGAGCGCGTCCGTCTGCGTCCTCTGGTAACAGCCTGGGCCCAGGTTGGGTTTCTTCCAACCATTCGATGATTGCAAGCGACTGCATCAATGGTTCTCCATCGTCGCGCTCGAGAACTGGCACGAGGCCTGCTGGGTTCAAGGATAGAAACTCTGCCGTACGAGTTTCCCGGTTTCTTAGCGCATAGGAGACATAGTCATAAGCGATGCCCTTGAGGTTGAGTGCGGCGCGAAGTCGCGTCGATGCGGAGGAGCGGAAAAAATTGTGGAGCCGAAAGTTCATCGGGTAAATCCGGGTGAGCGGGGCCCAATGGTAGTTGTGATCTCTCCCAAGCCATCGATCGAGATTACGCAGACATCGCCCACGTCCATCGCGCCGACCCCAGCCGGTGTGCCCGTCATCACCAGATCACCGGGCCGGATTTCAATCGAACGCGACAGAATCGAGACGATCTCGGGGACCGACCAGATAAGGTCCAAGAGATCGGCGCTTTGCTTGACGACGCCATTCAGCATTAACCGGATTGATCCGCGCTCCGGCGTGCCGACCGGCGTGCCGGGATGGATGGCGCCGATTACCGCCGAGCGGTCAAAAGCCTTGCCCCAGTCCCACGGACGTCCTGCTTCGCGAGCAGCAAGCTGCAAATCCCGCCGGGTCAAGTCATTGCCGATCCCATAGCCGAAGATGTGGTCGCGCGACCGATCCTCTTGAATATTGGTGCCGGACTTACCGATGGCGACGACCAGCTCCGCCTCGTAGTGAAAATCCTGCGTCTCTGGCGGATAGGCGACGATCCGTCCATCCTCGACAATGGCATCGGCGGGCTTGGTGAAAAAAAACGGCGGGTCCCGATCTGGATCCTTGCCCATCTCTTTGGCGTGGGCGGCGTAGTTTCGCCCCACGCAGAAGATCCGACGCACGGGGAAACGTTCAGCCCGTCCGGCGACTGGCAGACTGACCACAGGGGGTAACGGGAAAGAGTATTTCATCGATGCTACCGTTTCTCTCGTGATGATGGCGTGTCAGCGTGGATGCATTGAACCGAATCCACCCCGCAACGTCCGACCTCAGTCGGAGCGACGAAGAGCCGAGAAGGATCGAGGCGCAAGTTCCGCCACCTACGACTGAACCGCATCGGATCGATCGAGGGCTGTCTAAATCCTCGAGTTGGCCATATCCGTCCGTCATTCGACAGCGCGGATAACGCGGCGCTGGTTGGCGACGACAGACCGCGCGCAGAACCCGTCCGCATCCCGTTGATTCCCTTCAGAAGATCTGATCCGCCGACAACATCCTGCGCCAGAAAGGCATTTATTGTAAAGCATGCTTCTTTTGTTGCCTGGGGATTCGTGGGCTGCTAAAATGACCTCGCCTGTCGCCTTCGAGACAAGGCGGCCACAGAAGCCAAAGGGAGGAACCAAGATGCGAGATACGACAAATTCGAGCGTTGCCGGCGCATACTCAAATGCCGATATTCTGGCGATGGTCGACGAGGAACAGGGCCGGTACGACCCTAAGATTTACGTCGATGAATCCCTTTACCGCCTGGAGCTGGAGCGCATCTTCGCGCGCACTTGGGTTTGTATGGGACACGAGTCCCAAATCGCGAGTCCGGGTGACTTCACAACAGCTTATATCGGCGAGGATCCCGTCGTCGTTGTTCGGCAGAAAGACAGCAGTATCCGGGTGTTCTTGAACCAATGCCAGCACCGCGGCATGCGGATTTGCCGCGCGGATTCAGGGAATGCTAAATCGTTCACCTGCACCTACCACGGCTGGGCGTACAATCAGGGCGGCGATCTCGTCAGCGTGCCAATGGAGAAGGAAGCCTTCGGTGGCTGCCTGAACAAGGCTGAATGGGGGCCGAAGCAGGCACGAGTCGAAACCTACAAGGGGCTCATTTTCGCCAACTGGGACACCGAAGCGCCCAGCCTTGATGAGTACCTCGGAGATGTCAAATTCTACATGGACATCATGCTCGACCGCTGTGAGGCCGGAACAGAGGCGCTGCCCGGCATCCAAAAATGGGTCATTCCCTGCAACTGGAAGTTCGCGGCAGAGCAGTTCGCCTCGGACTCCTACCATGCTGGAACAACCTCACACTTGTCTGGTATCATGGCGGGTGTTCCTGAGGACGTTGATATTACACAGGTCGCCCCGCCCACGGAGGGCATGAACGTCCAACTCGAAAATGGTCACGGCTGCGGCCTTTTTCTGCGCAACCCGATGTTTTACATGACCATTCTTGGCCCAAAGGTCACCGAGTACCTGACGAGGGGGCCGGCCTATGAGGAGACTGTGAGTCGGTTGGGACAGGGCCGAGCGGACGTGAACCTTTGCCATTGCAATGTTTTCCCGAACCTTTCCTTTCTTGCAGGCATCAATACAGTCCGCATGTGGCAACCTCGGGGTCCCAACGAGATCGAGGTCTGGACCTTCACGGTCGTGGACAAAACGGCGCCGCAGGAAATCAAGGACGAATGGCGCCGCAACGTGTCTCGTACGTTTTCTGCAGGCGGCGTGTTTGAGCAGGACGATGGCGAGAACTGGTGTGACATTCAGCAGGTCTTGCGCGGTCATATTGCTCAGCGTCAAAAGTTCAACATCGAGATGGGTTCCCATACGGTCTCGACGGAAAACTCAGAAGGATTTCCTGGGCTGAGTTTCGCCTACACCTACAGCGAGGAATCGGCGCGCGGCCTCTATCGCTATTGGACGCAGATCATGACGGCACCGGATTGGCCGTCGATAAACCGGATCCAGCAACGCCCGCTCGCCGCAGAGTAGGTTCGACCCAGCGGTTGAACTCCGCTTAGTTATCAAACGTCTGCTGGCGAGTGTCCGCAGATACTTGTGCAATGAGGGACGAGAGAATGCTCAACGACAATTTCAAGACGGCCTTCGAACATAAGCCCAAGGCCGTTACTCTGGAACTTCAGCAGGAAATTCAACAGTTTCTGTACTGGGAGGCCAAGCTTCTAACGGATCGCCGCTACAAGGAGTGGTTCAGCCTGCTGGCTCAGGACATTCATTACTGGATGCCGATTCGTTCCACGAAAATCATGCGCGAGGTGGCGCAAGAGTATACGGACGAACAGGGTTTCGCTCACTTTGATGATAACTGGGGAACGATGAAGGGTCGAATCCGAAAAATTTTATCGGATGTCGGCTGGTCGGAAAACCCTGCTTCGCGCGTGCGTTATGTGATTGGCAACGTCATGGTGGTTCCAGAGAGCGACGAAACGATCAACGTTATCTCTGCCTCGATTGTCTATCGGACGCGGCAAGAGCGACAACAAGACGTGTTCGCTTGCGAACGCCGTGACGTTCTGCGTCGCGTTGAAGGAGGGGCTGGCTTCGAGATCTCGCGACGCACGATCCTGATAGATCAAAGCACGATCCTTTCAAACAACCTGAGCTTTTTCTTTTGAAGGGATAGGTATGGCGTGGACTAAGGCATTCCCTTCGGCCGATGTACCAGAGGGAGAGATGAGACTTTTTGATGGCGGTCCTGAGCCGATCCTAGTTTGTCGTGTCAATGGAGAAGTACATGGCGTGCAAGATACGTGCACCCATGATACTTGGTCACTTGCCGATGGTTTCATCGAGGACGGAGTAGTGGAGTGCAGCCTTCACTTCGCGAAGTTCTGCGTGAGGACCGGAAAAGTGCTGGCTTTGCCTGCCTGCAAGGCACTCAAGGTCTACCCTGCAAAGGTCGAACGGGATTACATTTATATCGACTGCTGAAAGTCGAATAACAAAGTTGGGGAGGAATTACTAATGCAACTAAAAGATCAGGTGGCTCTCGTGACGGGTGGGGGGTCCGGCCTTGGACTAGCCATCGTCGAGAGATTCGTCGAGGAAGGCGCGCGCGTCGCAGTCTTCGACCGGTCGCAGGAGCGTATCGAGGAGGTCACTCGACAATTTGGCGACAGGGTCGTCGGAATCGCCGGTGATGTTCGTGATATAGATGACAATCATCGCGCGGTTGACGAGTGTCTAAAGTCCTTCGAGAAACTGGATACCTTCGTCGGTAATGCGGGCATCTGGGACTATTCAAAATCTTTGATTTCCACCGACGATAGAGATCTTTCATCCGCTTTCGATGAGATGTTTGGCATCAATGTCAAAGGCTATGTCTTGGGTGCCAAAGCGGCGCTACCTGCTCTCTACAAAACCAAGGGGCACATGATCTTTACCGCCTCAAACGCCTCGTTTTATCCCGGCGGCGGTGGCGTACTCTATACGGCAACGAAACATGCGGTTGTCGGAATGATTAAGCAGATGGCTCACGAGTTCGCACCATACGTGCGGGTGAACGGGGTCGCCCCGGGCGGCATTGGCGGGAGCAACCTCTCTGGATCCAGCGCCCTAGCGCAACAGGGCGTCAAATTTTCCGACATTCCGCTGGATGATTTGATGAAACAGATGCTGCCGCTCGAGCGCGCATTCAAAGCCCACGAATATGCCGGTGCCTATGTGTTCCTTGCAAACCGCCGTGACAACACGCCGGGCACGGGTGGAGTGCTAAACTTCGACGGCGGTATCGGTATGCGCGGCTTCGCATCTCCGAACATGGGCGTGCAACTCTCTGAGAAGTTCGACCCAATCGAGCCGTAAGCAATAACTCCTTCAGCGTCGCCTAAGCTTCATAATGGAATGTTCCTTAGCCCTGTTTGAGCCACTCGTGGCCTCGGGCCGAGGATACAATCAAAAAGGGACATGGAATGAACGTTCAGCTGTACATCGACAACGAGCCCCGGAACGCAGTAGACAATGCCACATTCGAGCGCCGCTCTCCGGTAACTGGCGAGGTCGTGGCGCAGGGATCTGCGGCAAAGGCCCATGATGCCGTGGCGGCGATTGAATCTGCCGAGCGGGCGTTTGCCTCGTGGTCTCAGACGGGCCCTGGCCTGCGGCGAGCCCTGCTCATGAAAGCCGCTGAAGAAATCGAGAAGCGTACGGAAGATTTCGTGCGCGCCATGAAGGCGGAGATCGGAGCAGGTGATCTTTGGGCGCGCTTCAACGTCATGCTCGCGGCAAACGTATTCCGAGAGGCCGCCGCTATGACGACCCAAATTCAGGGCAATACGATACCCTCGGATAAGCCTGGGACGCTGTCGATGACGCTGCGCCAACCGGTGGGCGTGATCCTGTCAATCGTTCCCTGGAACGGACCAGTCGTTCTGGCCGCTCGGGCGATCGCCTATCCATTGATGTGCGGCAACACGGTCGTTTTTCGCGCGTCGGAAACCTCGCCCAAGACCCATGTGCTCGTTGCTGAAGCTGTTCATGCGGCAGGGTTTCCGGCCGGAACGCTCAATTTTGTGATGAATGATCCCAAGGACGCTCCAGAAGTGGTTGAGGCGATGATCGCGCATCCAGCTGTGCGGCGTGTCAACTTCACTGGATCAACGCATGTGGGGCGGATAATTGCTGCTGCATGCGGCCGCCATCTGAAGCGCAGCCTGATGGAGTTGGGCGATAAGTCGCCCGTAGTGGTCCTGGAGGATGCGGATATCGATAGCGCGGTCAACGCGACCATCTTCGGAGCGTTTCTTTATCAGGGACAGATCTGCATGACGACTGAGCGCGCCATTGTGGATGAGTCCGTCGCTGATAACTTCGTCCAAAAGCTGGCGGCGCGGGCTGCGAAACTCGAGGCGGGTGACCCTCGCACCCAGGCATCGTGCGCCCTTGGCCCGATCATCAGCCAGGGCGCCGTTGACAGGCTGAACGAGTTGATGGCCGATGCAGTTCAAAAGGGAGCAGAAATTCGCTCTGGTGGCCGCGCGGACAGTACACTTATGGCACCGACCGTACTTGACCGAGTGACCGCTGAGATGCGCATCTATTCAGAAGAAGCCTTCGGACCGATTTTGCAGGTGATCCGGGTCAATGGCGCAGATGAAGCTGTGCGGGTCGCCAACGACACCGAGTACGGGCTGTCTGCAGGCGTCTTCGGCACCGACATGACCCGCGCGCTCGACGTCGCGATGCGCATCCAGACGGGTGCCGTCCACATCAACGGCTCAACCGTTTCCAATGAAGCTCAGGCACCCTATGGCGGAACCAAAGGCAGTGGTTGGGGGCGGTTTGACAGTACGGCCGTGATTGATGAATTCACCGAGCTGAAGTGGATTTCGATCGAGCAGCCTTTGCAACCCTACCCGCTGTAAAAGAGGGTCAAGACCGGGCGGATGACATCGTGCAGATTGACCAGCATCGGTCACGGGGGTCTGTTCGATGACATTCCTGATGTTTTGATCAGTTGATGATCTAGAATGTGGTGATAATGCGGCGGATTGCGGCCGAGCTGTTGCTGTGTGATTGGTGTTGCTGGACCTGACTGCCGTTTCTCAGTACGCCTTAACGAGAGTGCCGGGGTGATCTGGGCCGGGGTTGATGTAGATGGCAATAGGCCGGCCGGTTGGTCCGAGTAGCGGTTCGACGTAGGATCGGGCGTCAACCATCCCAGCGTCAAGGTAAGCGCTGTTCGGCCTCACCCTTTAGTGCGGGTGCTGGCGGTCTATGATGACTATTACATTGGGGGTGATCCGCCTCCATTCTCTGGAGCACCCGGAGCTGGAGTTTCCCGGCCCAAGTCAGGGTGACAGGCGGGCTGTGTCACCCGGATTCATCAACGCGATCGGCGGCTTGTTGCCGATGGCCCCATGGGCCCGGACCTCGTGTAGTCTCTGCGCCAAGCCTCGAACTTTTCGGCCGCATCCGCAAGCGTCAGGAAGCAGTGGGCGTTCAGACACTCGGCCCGTAAGCGGCCGTTGAAGGCTTCGATGAAGGCATTGTCCGTGGGCTTGCCGGCCTGGAGAAGTCCAGGGTGACGCCGCGGGCATAGGCCCACAGGTCTAGGTTCCGGGAGACGAACTCGGTCCCCTGATCGACCCGGATCGCATTCGGATAGCCCAGCTCGGCACAGGCGCGGTCCAGCGCCTCGACCACGTTTTATGACCGGTATGTGAACCGGGGATCGATCACCGGCGAAAAGCGACTGAAGCTGTCCACAACCCTCAAGCCCCGGATCTTGCTACTCGTCGCCAGCTGGTCGTGGAGAAAGTCCATGGCCCATGTTTCGTTGGGCTGAGTTGCCTCACAGCGATCCTCGCGCAGCTTGGCCTTCAACCGCCGCTTGGGCGTCCTGTTGCGCAGCTGATGGCCCAATACATTGTAAATCCGGTGGATTTTTTTAATGTTGATCCGCCAGCCTTCGCGTTCCAGTAGCACGTGCACCCGGCGATAGCCGTAGCGTACGCGCGTCTCGCTGATCGCTTTGATCCGGGCTTCGAAGCCGGCCTGGTCGGGGCGACGGGATCGGTAGTGATAGCTCCACGTGCCTCTCTCCAGAACCCGGCACGCCCGCCGGATCGACGCCCCAATCACCCCGATCACCCTCCACCAGCTCGCGCTGCGACCAGGCCTCGGAGCTTTCGGCGGATCACGTCCTGTAGCATCTCCCGGTCCAGCGACAGGTCCGCCACCAACTTCCTCAGCCGCCCGTTTTCGTCCTCGAGCTGCTTCAGCCGCTTCATCTCCGTCGGCAGCAGGCCGTCGTACTTCTTCTTCCAGTTGAAGTACGTCGCCTGCCTGATCCAGGGCCCGCCGGCAGATCTCCGCCACCGGCACGCCGTCCGCGCCCTGCTTCAGAATGAACGCCTTCTGGGCGTCCGAAAATGCTGATGCCTTCATGGTCTTCCGCTGATTCCCAGCAGGGAAATCTCAGCAGAAAACTCTAACGTCCAGTGATCCAGTTTCCCGGAACAGATCAAAAGCCACATCCTCCTCTCGCGTCAGGGCTGCGATAGTCCGCACACTCACGCTTGACTCCGTCGTGCTACGGAACTTGGGGGCGGGCCTCCGGTTTCAATGTCACGGAGGCTGCAATGACCAAGACCGCCATCATCTATCGCATGGTGATGCCCGACCACACCTGCCCCTGGGGGCTCAAAGCCCGTCACCTGCTGAAAAGCCGGGGCTATCGGGTCGAGGACCACTGGCTGACGACCCGCGAGCAGACCGACGCCTTCAAGGCCCAGTACGGCGTGAACACGACACCCCAGGTCTTCATCGACGGACAGCGGATAGGCGGTCACGACGACCTGCGTCGCAACCTGGGCCTCAAGGTCCGCGACCCCAAGGCGACGACCTATACGCCGGTGCTGGTCGTTTTCCTGACGACCGCCGTCATGGCCTCAATGCTTAGCCTTGTCATCTACGGAACCCCGCTGACCGGGCGGGCGGGCGAGTGGTTCATTGCGCTGTCTATGATGGTGCTGGGGATGCTGAAACTCCAGAACATCGAGAGTTTCTCGTCCATGTTCCTGAATTACGACCTCTTGGCCAAGCGCTGGGTCCCATATGGCAAGATCTACCCCTTCGCGGAGTTTGGAGCGGGCGCACTGATGGTCGCGGGCGTGCTGACCTGGCTGTCGGCGCCCGTCGCCCTGGTCATCGGAGGCATCGGCGCGATCTCTGTGTTCAAGGCCGTCTATATCGACAAGAGGGAACTGAAATGCGCCTGCGTCGGCGGCGACAGCAATGTGCCTCTGGGTTTCCTATCGCTCACCGAGAACCTGATGATGATCGCCATGGCGGTCTGGATGGCGGTGATGTCACTCGGCGTCGGCCCGAGGGCAGTCTAATAGATCATCGCCCACAACCGCCCTCTATGGATTAAATCCCTGCGTCTGGGCGCCGGTTGGCTGCGGCGATCATTCTGTCTGGCTCGGCGGTCCGGAAGAAGGGCTTGGGCTGCTGAATGTCGTCCGACGAAGCGGTTGACGGCGGCCGGGAGAGCGACGACGCGTTGAAGTCGCAACGGGCGAGACGACGCTTGGAAAGGATGGGGACAACGCCCTTGACGGCGTTGGGCCCGGCGCCGAGGTCGGCGTGAAATGGAGCCTCCATTGTGGGCGGCGCTTCAGCCCGTCGATCACCCAGGGGTGTCTGTGGGCAGCGGAGTTGTCGAAGATGGCCTTGCCGGCCGGCGCCTCGGGCTTGACGGTATTGAGCCAGCGACTGACGCCTGATGGCGGTGACGCTCTGACCTGCCCCTGAAGCTTTGGAGCGATCTGATCTGGTTTCTTGTTCTGCGCTTGGGCTCTGAACATGGAGAGAAGATGAAGCGATCGAGTTCAGCGAGGCCCGGCGGCCATGATGGTGCGTCAGGCGGTCGGATGCCTGTCCCTCGACGAGGCCCCCCAGAATGCGAGACTTGGGGGTAGAGCCTATAACGAATAACGACCTTAAGGTGCGATCGGCGACGAGGGGCCCGATCCGGCACTGTCCGTTCCGACATCCGGGTCAAGGTCACTTTGGACCCGACCCTTCTCGAAATCGCGTTCTAGCTGCTGGAACAAGCCTGCTTGATTTCTCCTCAGCATTCTCCTGGTTTCGAAAGCCGTCCTGCAACGCCGCGGCGCCGGTCCAGTGACTTGCCCTCGACTGACCCTGACGCTTCAGCGAGACATGAGCAGGGGCATCTCGGCATCGGCCAGCAACGAACGGGTGATGCCGCCGAACAGACGCTCGATCGTTCGGGGATGACTGTAGGCGCCTATAACAAGCAA
Organism: Brevundimonas sp. TWP1-3; assembly: GCF_049896085.1. Lineage (NCBI taxonomy): Bacteria > Pseudomonadati > Pseudomonadota > Alphaproteobacteria > Caulobacterales > Caulobacteraceae > Brevundimonas > Brevundimonas sp. TWP1-3. Next base: position 537,697 of record NZ_JAFCTP010000001.1, read on the forward strand.
ATCGGCGCTGATAGAAGCTGCGTAGTCTAGAATGACGTCTGCAACCGGGCGCCCCCCGGACTCAATCGAGGAGAGGTTGGCGTCTATGTCATGCCTTAGAAGATGGCGGACAGCATCGTCGGCCGTCGATCCGATACCCCCAGGTATGCGATCATGATCTACAGTCAGCACTGTAACCGAATCGGCAGAGCCAAGAAGAGGCATGCCGTCGTTGACCGCTCGGCGAACTTCCCGGCTGCCATTCCAGGCAATCAGGACATTCTTACCCACAGATCGATCTTCCCAGCCGGTGGAGATTCTCAACACAGGGGCGCTCGTCACAAGCAAAAGGTGTTCGCCTGACCAGTTATCTGGAAGATTATCGAGCTTTGGATGGCTTGCGATGATCAAATCGCAGTTCAGTCCATTCAGGACAATATCATCAGCAGCGTCGCCGCGCCAGACGACTCGAAACTCAGTTCCGACGTCGTAGTCTCTCAGAAGGTCGCTGAACTGTTTCCCAGCGGCGAGTGCTTTGCCGGCCTCCTCTTCGCGGCGTTTGGCTATGACGTGCTGTATACCTTGCCTGCCCCTCGCGAAGTCGTCCGACGGATGGGATGGTTCGCGCGCCATCCCGAATATTCCGACCAGATGCGCGTTGTGACGTTTCGCAAGGATTGCCGCCTGACGAGCGATCCGATCTCCGGCCCCGGTCTCATCGACGAAGACTGCAATATCTCGCCACGCTGAAAACATCGGCCACCTACTCTGTTAACCGGCAACCTACATCGATTGGCGGTTAACGTCGAGGACCCGGAGTCCGACGACCTTCGGTCGATGCTCCGCCAACGGCGACCTGTGCCCACTCCGTTACGATCCAACACGAGAGCCGGCATTCATAGGCGTCGGTCTAAGCTGGGCGGCTTGAAAGGCCTTCATATATGGCTACGGTTAGGACCCTGATCGATGCCGCTGAGATGAGCGTCCCCCGACGACGCGGACGGGTTATAGGCGCAGCGGTCGGTGACGGCGTTGGATCAGAATCCCTGGTATTTTCTATATTGGCGACGTGGCTGGACATCATGTTCTATATGCGCAACGCCAAGGTGGCGCTGTATCATTACGTGGATTATTAATTCTATTTATTTAAGACTCTTTGGGACGCCAATACCGGGGTGAAGATAGTCTTTCTATTCAATGCGCAAAATCATCAACTGCTGCATGGATTGCCGACAGCAGTGCGCTTGGCTGCTAAATCCGAAGCGCGCGTCGTTATTGCGTCGCCTGGCGCTTGGCAGCTCGAATACGCTCGGTTCGCAGCCTCTCGACTGGGCGACGCAGCAATCGAGTATTACAATATAAGTTCGTCGCTTCTTTCTATCGCCCAGACGATCTCGGGCGGCAGGAACCCGCCGAAACTTCTGACAATGGTGACCGCAGCGGGCTGGTTGAACGAATCGGACGCCATCGCCGTGCCGGAGCGGACGTCTATATTTTTGAAGCGGCTGGGGGTTACCCGGCCTCGCTTCATTCATCTGGACCATGGGGCGGGGGACCGGGCGGCCGGATTTGATCGGCGGATCGCGGATTTCGACTTCGTCCTGATGGCGGGCGAGAAGCACCGGGCGCGGATGCAGCGCGAGGGCCTGATCCGTGAGGGTCATCACGCCGTCATCGGCTACCCCAAGTTCGAGGCGGCGGATGCTATCCGAGATCCGAGCTTTCGACCGTTCGCTAATGACAGGCCCGTGGTGCTCTACAATCCTCATTTCTCCAATCTTGGCTCGTGGGAACGGTTCGGCGCGGATGTGCTCAGCGCCTTCGCCGATCAGGATCGCTACAACCTGGTCGTGGCGCCTCACGTCCGACTGCTGGACGGCAGGGCCGCGAGGGCGCGCTGGGCGGGGCTGCTGGACGACTATGAGGGCCGGCCTCACATCTACATCGATCGCGGCAGTGACCGGTCGATCGACATGACCTGGACCACATTGGCTGACGTCTACCTTGGCGACGTGAGCAGCCAGGCCTACGAGTTCCTGCGCACGCCCAAACCCTGTGTCTTCCTGAACGCCGGGGGCGTCGACTGGCAGGGCGACGAGAACTATGGCCATTGGCGGTTCGGGCCGGTTCGGGAGACCACGATCGATCTGGTCGAGGCCATCGATGCGGCACGGCGGAATCACCGGCATTTCTTGGCTGCCCAGACCGCGGGCTTCGCCGAGACCTTCTCGACCGGCCCCCAACCGGCCTCCGAGCGGGCGGCGCGAGCCATCATGGACTTCATGCAGGGACAATCCGGGTGACGACAAAACGGGCCATCATCCTGAGCGCGGGCCAGGGCAAGAGGCTGTTGCCCCTGACAGAGGCAAGGCCGAAATGCCTGGTGGAACTGGGCGGGCGCAGCCTGCTGGCCTGGCAACTCACGCATCTTCAGGCGGCGGGCGTGGAAGAGGTTGTCGTGGTCACCGGTTTCGGGGCCTCGCTGGTCGAGGACGAGATCGGCAGACTGAAACTGGGGGCCATGGCGGTCTCGACCGTCTACAACCCCTTTTACGGGGTTGCCGACAACCTGGCCTCCTGCTGGATTGTACGCGATCGGTTCGAGGCGGGCGTGCTGCTGTTGAACGGGGACACCCTGTTCGAGCCCGCTATTGCAGACAGACTGATCGCGGCCCCAATGACCGACATCGTCGTGACCGTCGATCGCAAGCCTACCTATGACGCCGACGACATGAAGGTCGAGACGCGTGGCGACGATCTGTTCGCCATCGGCAAGACAATCCAGACCTATGACGCCGAATCGATCGGCTTCCTGCGGTTCTCGGACCGGGGCGCTGCCCGTTTCCGGTCTGCGATGGAGGCGGCGCTGCGCGATCCGGACAACCTGCGCCGGTGGTATCTAAGCATCATCCACGAGCTGGCACGCCAAGGCGGGGGCGTCAGCGTCTGTTCGATCGAGGGGTTGGGCTGGGGGGAGATGGATTTCCTGGCCGATGTGGCAACCAACGAGGCCCTGGTTCAGGGTTGGCTGGCGCGCTGATCCTCGACGATCCAACGGACCAGTTCGAGGTCTTCGGGCTTGTCCACATCCACGGCGGCGAGGCCGAAGCGGCTTGGCACGACAGCGGCCCGGACCCCGATCGAGTCTCCGAGACGGGCGACGGCCTCGTGGATCGTCAGGCGCCCGCCGAGATAACGCGCCAGGCCGGTCAGGCCGATCAGGCGCGCCACGCGCCACGGCTGTTTGCGATGGACCTCGACCGTCCGCCACAACGCCAGGGCGTCCCCGGCCTTGGGCGTAGCCAGATAGAACAGGTTGCAGCCGGACCAGGCCCGTCGCCCGAACCGGTACCAGGTCCGCCTCGTCCGTGGAGCATCCGCTTCCACCACTCGCCGTTCGGCCAGCAGCAGGGCCAGGTCACACTCGGGCGGCATGTCGGCGAGGAACTGGGTGATCCATTCTGGACGCAGCAGGGCGTGGTCCGCCGTCGTCACCAGAAGCGGCGCCCCCAGGGCTTCGAAGGCCGATCGGACGCTGAGGCTGGGCTGGGCGCTTGGAGGCATGCATTCGACCCCATACCCGGCCAACAACGCCATGACCTCGGTCTCGTCGGTCGAGACGGCGATTCGGCTGGCTCCGGCCTCACCCAGGGCGGCGACCACGCGCAGGATCATCGGCGTCCCGTCGACCGGGATCAGGGCCTTGTGCGCCACGCCGGCGTAGTTGGCCACGGGCTCCGGGCCGCCGCGCGAGCCGGCCAGGATCAGGGCCGTGAAGCCGGTCAAACGAGCGTCTTCAGATAGATTCTATAGGTCTTGTAGATGCGGGCCCCGAGCGATTCGAGGATCCCTCGCATGGCCGTGTTGTCCTCGAGGATCCACGACATCTCGCAGTGCCGATAGCCCAGTGCGCGGGCTTGGCTGCGGGCGATATGCACCAGATGAAACGGCGCCATGATCCCCTTCTGTGTCCTGGCATGGCGACGCTTGACCCCCATCAGGGGAACGCGGATCGATTTGACGCGCCGCACCTTCAGCCGCCACAGCAGTTGGGCCCAACCGAAAGGCAGCAACCGCCCCTTCAGGTCCGCGATCGCCGCGTTGACGTTGGGAAGGAAGACGACAAAACCGGCTACGTCGCCGTCGATCTCGGCGAACCAGGTCAGGCGCGGATCAATCACTGGCTTCAGCGCAATTGCCAGTTGACGGGTCTCCGCCTCCGTGACGGGCGTGAACCCCCAATTGTCGGACCAGGCGTCGTTTAGGATGTCCGTCAAGGCATCGACCTCGGCATCGTAACGGCGCATGTCGAGCGGGCGGAGCACGAGGCCCGGCGGCGGCCCGCGTTTTACCCGCCGCGTGACCGGCGCGGGCAGGTCGTGGTCGAAGGACGAGGTATAGGCGAAGACGTCCTTGGCCTTGGCATAACCCAGGGCCTCGATCCGGGAAGCTGCATAGGCCGGGTCGTGGCCCATCATCACCATCGGCGGGGTGTCGAAGCCGTCGATCAGCAGGCCGACCTCCTCGTTGATCGACAGGTTGAACGGACCCAGAGCCCGGCGACAGCCCCGCGCTTTTAACCAGGACTCGGCGGTCTCGAACAGGGCGGCGAATACGGCGGCGTCGTCCTCGGCGCAGATCAGGCCGAAATGGCCATCGGGACCGTCCGCGCGGGGTGGGGCCAAGTGGTCGATCTGGGCGCTGATCCGGCCGACGTCGCGCCCGTCGCGGATCGCCATCCACAGCTGGACATCGGCATGGGCGAAGAAGGGGTTCTTCTTGGGCGACAGGGCATCGCGTCGCTCCATCCGCAGCGGCGGCACATAGTTCGGATCCCCCGCGTTGATCCGGTCGGACAGCGCGATGAACCGGTCCAGCTCCGCCGGGGTGACGACCGGGACGATCTGCAACGGCATCATGCGCCTTCCTCCCGCAACAGGACCATCATGGCGGCGGCGGCGAATACGATCGGCCCGCCCCAGGCGGCCAGCAGCACCGGCAAGACCCCACTTTCGCCCACGGCCGCCATTAGCCCGTCGACGACCAGGAACAGCAACCCGGCCCCGAGGCAAAGCGCCAGCACAACGGGAGCCTGGGCGCCGCGATAGCTGACCAAGCCCACCGGGATCGCCAGCAGAAGCATGACAAGCGACGCGAATGGCGTCGACCAGGCCCGATGCAGGGTCATCTGGTAGAAGGCGGGGGACCGCAGGGCCGCGCCCTCACGCAGCGCGCGGCGGGCTTCCGCCGAGGTGGTCGCGGCCGTGTCGCCAAACACGGTCTGGATATCGACGGGACGGAGGGTGGTCGGCCAGGTCATGCACACGACATCGCGAACACCCTCGCCCCCTTGTGCGATCGTCACGGTCCTTGCGTCGCTCAGGGTCCAGGCGCCGTTGTCGAAACGGGCCGTAGACGCCGTGGTCCGGGTCACCAACAAGCCCGTCGGCGTCCGGCGATAGATGCGGACGTCGATCAGGCTGGTGTCGCGGTCGGGATTTGCGGTGGCGGTGACGATGTCGGCTCCGATGCGGAAGCTGCGGCTTTCCGGCGGCTTCCGATCATCCACCGGTTCGGTGACCCGCCACCAGCGTTCCAGCGCGGAATCGGTGCGCGGGGCGATCGCCTGGCCGATCACCAGATGGGCCGCGACGACGACCAGGGCCGCGGGTAGCGACAGGCCGATGAGGCGAAACGTAGAGATGCCGCTGGCCCGCATGGCGATGATCGCGCTCTCCCGACCCAGCTGGTTGAAGGCCAGCAGGCTGCCGGCCAGGACCGCGATGGGCAGGGCCTGGATCAGCAGGCCTGGCGCGCGCAGCGCGGCATATGTCATCACGCCGCTGACACCCAGCCCGCGGTCCAGCACGTCGGTCGTCGCGTCCAGCAGGTCGAGCACCTGAAGCACAGCGAAAAGCACGGCAAGCGCCGCCAGAATGCGGAACCCCACGACCTTGAGGATGACACGGGCCAGGATCATGCGCGGGCGGGCCGCCGTGCGGGGATCAGCCGGATGACACGCCTCGTTACCGCCCCCAGGCGCTGCGTCAGCCGGGCGATAGGGGTGTCGCCGGGGCGTCGGCGGCTACCCATGAAGATCCAGACGCACAGGCCCGCGAACCCCGCGAAAGGCAGGCCCACGGCGACGATGGCGTCGGCCCGCCCGCTGGTCGCCAGCCCCTGTCCGAGCTGGAGCAGGTTCTGGAACGCGATCAGGATGACCCCGGCCAGGATGACGCCGGGCGCCCGCCCGCCCCGCTTGGCCGCCAGACCCAGCGGCAGCGCAAGCAGCGGCAGCAGCGGGAGAGCGAGGGCTCGCGCCAGTCGGCCATAGAACTCGGCCATCCGTTCCTGCAGCGGAATGGTCCGACCTCCTCCGGTCACGAGCTCGACCTGCGTCAGCTCGCGCGCATCCCCGCCGCGATCCCGCAGCAGCTTCGTCGCCCCGGTCAGGGGGATGTCGGCGAAGAAGCCGCTGAAGACGAAGACTTTGGGCCTGCCGTCGCGACCGATCCGGATCTGGCGACCCTGGTGCAGGGTGACGGTGGCGGTGCCGCTCTCAGGATTTATCGAGACATCGGCTCGGTCGGCGGTAGTGATCAGCTCAGCGCCGTTCGGATTGAGCTGGCGGATGAAGACGCCCTTCAACGACCGGCCTGAGGCATCGGTGGTGTTGGCGGTGATCAGCAGGCCGTCGTCAGTGGATATCACCGCCCGTTCCGGAACCGCCCCGCTCCAGCCCGCGCTTTGGGCGCTGTGCAGGACCGAGCGGTAGGCATATCGGCTGTAGGGCTGGACGAAGCCGAACAGGATGAAGCTGAGGACCATCAGGGCGACGCCCAGCCCGACAAACGGAGCCGCGATCCGGGTCAGGGAATGGCCGCTGGCCAGCATGGCGTCGATCTCGGACCCGTCGTTCAGTCGCGACACCACGATGAAAAGGGCCACGAAGAAGGCAGCAGGCAGGGTCAGGCCCAGATAATGCGGAACGAGATTGGCCGTCAGCTCCAGCACGGAACCGAACCGTCCGTCGCTCTGGGACAGGGCGTCCAGCAGCCGCAGCACCCGCTCCAGCAACAGCGCCACCAGCGTCACGACGATCGCCCCGACCATCGGCCAGAGCGTCAGCCGGAGCGAATAGCGGTCGAGGATGCGCAGACGGATCACTGCGCCGCCACCTCCGTCCGGGGCCAGGCTTCACCAAGCCGCCGGGCCAGGCTGGCGGCCTGATCGGCGTCCAGATCGATGCTCTGGCCAAGCGCGGGTGGGCCGGGCCAGCCGGCGTCGGTGAACGTCAGACCGGCGTCCTCGCGTGCGCCGTCGTAGCGGGGGATGACGTGGAAATGCACGTCGCGATCGACCATCATCAGCATCAGATAGTTGATCCGCTCATAGGCCACCAAGCGACCCAGTATGACCTCGATGCCGGTGGTCGCGACCTTCAGATCGGCGAAGGCCTCGGCGCTGAGGTCGGCGAAGGCCTGGACCGGCTCCTTGCACACCAGGGCCAGCGATCCCCATGTGGGCTGTTTGGGCCGGACCAGAACAAGCCAGTGAGTTGTTTCCGCGACAAGCGTGTGCGGATATCCAAAGGCCGTTGCGGTCGGATTGGTCATGATGGCCAAGATAACCGGTCCGGACCGGCGTGGCCTATAGGAAACAGAGACAAATCGTGAAAGCCAGACCTTTCCTGATCGCGGCCCTGGTGTCCGGTGCGGCGTTGATCGCCTCGGCGGGGGCCGTCCAGGCCCAGACCTGCGAGGGCGCGGCGGATGGCGGGACGCGGCTGAACGTCATCGTCAACGGCGTGCGGGCGGCCGAGGGCCAGATCGCAGTGACGATCTATCCCGACAATGCGCGGCGGTTCCTGGCTCCCGGTGGCAAGCTGCTGCGGGTGCGGACGCGGGCGTTGGCGCCGACGACGCGGGCCTGTTTCAACCTGCCGGAGGCGGGCACCTATGCGGTGGTCATCTATCACGACGCCGACGGCGACAGCGATTTCGACCGCAGCGCCATCGGTCGCCCGACGGAAGGGTTCGGCTTTTCCAACGACGCCCCGGCGCGGCTGGGCCTGCCGTCGTTCCGCTCCGTGCGGTTTGCGGTGACGCCCGGCGACAACACGATCCGGATCCAGACCCGCTATCCCTGAGTGTGCACGGGCCTGTTTGAATAGCGCCATTTCGGGATCGCTAGTCTCCCTACTTCTGCCAGTCACGCCATTCTGGCCGGGCCGACGTCAGGTCAGCCGATTTTGCCTCTTGTGCGGGTCGCCAGCTGGTAGCCACCCAGCCTGTTCATGGTGCCGTCCGCCTGAATACCGCGTGCGGCGATGTCGATATCGAAGCCCGTCTCGCAGGGCGTGATCGCGATCTCGTGCCAGCGCGCCGCCTCGCCTTCAGCGGGCGACAGCGAGGCGGACGGCACCCCCAGCGCCGGGATCGGCCCGTCCGGTCCCGCCACCGAGGACACGGTCGATCGGTGGGCATGGCCGTGCAGGATCAGTTCCGCCCCCGCGCGCGCCAGCATGGCCTGAAGCGCGGGCCGGTCGGTCAACGCCTTGCGATCCGCCACGACCCCGTCCGCGACCGGGTGATGGATCAGGACGATCCGGCAAAGACCCGCCTGCTGCGTCGCCGTCAGCTCGGCCTCCAGCCGCGCGATCTGATCGGCCCCAAGCTGCCCCTGGGCCAGATGCAACGGCGTCGGGATGGCCGAACACAGGTTCAGGATGGCCACCGGGCCGCGTCGCCGGACGAAGGGAAAGCCGTCGCCTTCATCACCGAGCCAGGCCCGCCAGGCGGCGAATCGTGCAGGGTCCGCGGGTCCGACAAGGGCGTCGTGATTGCCGGGCGAGACCGTGACATCGGCGGTGGGGCCCAGCGTGCCTAGCCAATCTGACGCAGCAGCGTATTCGGCCTCGGTCGAGAAATTGGTCAGGTCGCCGGTGACCGCGATGTGGTGCGGTCGGGTCGCTGCGATGTCGGCCATCAGGGTCGTCAGCACATCGGGGCGGTGAAGATGGCCCTTGCGACGCCAGGCCAGACCGCTGACCAGCCGCTTCAGCCGCACCTCGTCCAGCCGCATCGGAGGCGGCGGCAGATGCGGGTCCGACAGGTGGGCGAGACGAAAACGGGGCAATCGGATCAGTTTCTGGCCACGGCGGGCCGCAGTTGTTTTATGAAGATTCGGGCTCCGCGAGCGGGCCGACAACGGGGCGTATAACAGATGACGGATGCCACGCCTCGCGCGCGGGTGCTGGGCGAGGGCTCGGCGCGGATCTGGGGCATGAGTTCGGCGGAACGGCTGGGTCGGATCTTCGAGCGGGCGAGCGTTTCGCAGGGCGAAATAGCGGGTTCGGGCACGGTGGTCCTGGTGCTGGCCGACCGGGTGTTCGACGAATCGCTGATCAAGGCCGTCATCGCTCGTCCCGAGAGCGTGATGACCGACGCCGAAGGCCTGCCGGTCGCCGCCCATGTTCGGGACGCGGACGCCGATGCCGCCGTCGAGGCCCTGCTGACCGGGGACGATGTATCCGGTGCCCTGCGTGACCTGACCCGGCTCGACCCCGCCGACCTGACCTACAACAGCGCACTGAGGAAACGCGAGGCCCCGGTGCTGGAGCGGCTGGACGCCGGCAATGCCCGCGCGGTCGAGGCCCGGCTGTTCCAGGGATCGTACAAGGGCATCACCGATCTGGTGACCAAATACGTCTGGCCGGTTCCAGCGCGGCTCGTGACCCGCTGGTGTGCCCTGACCGGGATCAGCCCGAACCAGGTCACCTTCGCCAGCCTGATCCTGGTGCTGGTGGCGATGTATCTGTTTTGGGACGGCGAGTTCGGCTGGGGGCTGGTCGCGGCCTGGGTCATGACCTTTCTCGATACGGTCGACGGCAAGCTGGCGCGGGTCACGCTGCGGTCGTCGCCCTGGGGCAATGTGTTCGACCATGGCATCGACCTGATCCATCCGCCGTTCTGGTGGTGGGCCTGGTTCGTGGGAGTACAGGCGTCAGGGTTCGACCTGCCGCATCCGGAACTGCTGCTGGCCGTCATCGTCGGCGGCTATGTCGCGCAGCGGATCGAGGAGGGAATCTTCATCCGGCTGTTCGGCATGCATATGCACGCCTGGCGGCGGTTCGACAGCTTCTTCCGGCTGGTCACAGCGCGGCGGAACCCCAATCTGCTGCTGCTGAGCGCGGCGACCCTGGTCGGTCGGCCCAACATCGGCCTCATCGCCGTCGGCGTCTGGACGGCCCTGTGCCTGGTCGTCCACGCGGTCCAGATCGTTCAAGGGCTGGGCGCGCGGCGTCCGCTGGTGTCCTGGCTGGAGGTGTGATGCGGGTCGGGGTGATCCACAATCCACGCAGCCACAGGAACCGCGCCCGGTCGCCTCGGCCTGTGTCGCCGGACGTGATCCATGCCGCCCCCGATACGGCCGAGGCCCTGGCGCTGGCCCTGACCGGGATGGCGGAGGCCGGGGTCGATCTGCTGATCGTCGATGGCGGGGACGGGACGTTGCGAGACGTGCTGACACGGGCCTGGCCAGCCTTCGCGGGCCGGTTGCCGCTGCTGGCCGTCGTGCCGCACGGCAAGACCAATGTGCTGGCGCGCGACCTGGGTGTCCCCTCGCGCTGGTCGGTCGAGGCGGCGATCGCGGCGGCGCGTTCGCCCGAGCGCCGCGCGACCCGGGCCATGCTGGAGGTCTCCCGCGACGGCGAGGCCTCACCCGCGCTCCGCGGCTTCGTCTTCGGCACCGGGGCCTATGCCGGGGCCACGCGGATGGCGACCGGCGCGCACCGGATCGGGGTTATTGACAGCCTGGCGGTCGGGGCCGCCCTGATCGGAGCCGTCTTCAGTACGGCTTTCGGCGGCGCGCAGGGGTTCGGCGCGGGCGAGCGGCTGGCACTGGCCCTTGACGGAAGCGCGAGCGAGGCCCGACAGCGGTTCCTTGTCCTAGCCAGCACCCTGGAACGGTTCCCGTTGAAATTCCGACCGTTCGGACGACCGCGTCCAGGTCTGAAGCTGCTCGACGTCGATGCCCCGCCGCGTCGGCTGATTCCGGCCCTGGTTGCCATACTGGCCGCGGGTGAACCGATCTGGCTAGAACGGGCGGGCTATCGGCGGCACAGCCCGCAGACGGTTTCGCTCCACGGTCTGGAGGCCTTCGTGCTCGATGGCGAAGTCTATCCGGGCGGGCACGTCACGGTGCGTCAGGGGCCCACTGTCACCTTCGTGACCGCATGACCGAGCTTCTGATCGATCTGGTCGCGCGCGACATGTCCATGCCGGTTCCGGAGCTCGTGCGCACCTTCGCCCAAGCTCTGGCGGCGGAGCAGAATACGGCGGCGGTGCTGTTCTACGGGTCCGTCCTGCGGACGGGCGATCTGGACGGCGTGCTGGACTTCTACATCCTGACCGACGGGCCGCACCGGACCGGCCTGCGCGGCTGGCGCGAGAGGAAGCTGTGGCCCGAGGTCGATTTCCGCGAATGGACCCGCGGCGACGCGGTGCTGCGGGCCAAGGTCGCGGTCCTGCCGCTGAAAACGTTCGCCGAGGCGGCGGCGGGCCAACGACTGGACACCACCATCTGGACTCGGTTCGTCCAGCCCTCCGCCCTCGTTTGGACCAGGGGCGAAGCGGACCGCCATGCGGTGACGCGCGCCGTCGCCGACGCAGCCGTCACCGCCGCCCGCTATGCCGCCGTTCTGGGGCCCGGCAGCGGAGAACCACTGGTCTGGTGGCGGGCCCTGTTCGCCCAGACCTATCGCGCCGAGTTTCGGGTGGAGCGTGCCGGGCGCGAGGACCAGATCGTCGGTTTCGACCCGGATCGTTATGCTGCCATCCTGCCGCTGGCCTGGGCGGCGGGCGGGATCGCGTTTCGGCGGGACGGCGCGCTTCTGAGCCCGTCTCTGAACTCGACAGAGCGCCACAGAATCCTGAGCGAATGGCGACGTCGGCGGCGGTTGGGTAAGCCCTTGAACATCGCCCGGCTGATCAAGGCCGCCTTCACCTTCACCGGCGCGACCCAGTACGCGGCCTGGAAGATCGAGCGTCACACCGGGCTGATCGTCCCGCTGACGCCGTGGCGTATCCGCCATCCGGTGCTGGCCTCGCCGGGGGTGCTGTACAGGCTATGGCGGCGAAAGCGCCGGGCTCAGCGCGACGCGCGCTGAGCGGCCGGAGCCACCAGGTTCATCGACCGGCCGACGGTGGCGAAGGCGGCCAGAACGGCGTCGATCTGTTCGAAACTGTGGGCGGCGCTGACGCTGGAGCGCAGCAGCGGGCGGCTGTCCGGCGTCGCGGGCGGCAGGGCGAGGTTCAGATAGACGCCTTGGGTCAGGAGGCCGTTCCAGAAGGCCAGGGCCTCGGCCGTGTCCGACATCGCCACCGCCACGATCGGCGAGGCCGTGGCCCCGGTGGTGAAGCCCAAGGCGTTCAGGCCGTCGAACAGCCGTTGCGAATTGGCGGCCAGTTTCGATCGCAACCCCGGCTCGGACTGCATCCGCTCCAGTGCCTTCAAGGTCGAAGCGACCACGGCGGGCGGCAGGGAGGCGGTGAACATATAGGGGCGGCTGACGACCCGGAGCACGTCGAAGTCGGCGATGTCAGACACCAGGTATCCGCCGATCCCGCCCAGGCTCTTGGAGAAGGTGCCGACGATGAAATCGACGTCGTCCTCGACGCCAGCCGCCTCGGCGAGACCCCGCCCGGTCGCGCCCAGCACGCCCAGCGAATGAGCCTCGTCGACCATCAGATAGGCACCGGTCTCGCGCTTTATGGCGGCGATCTCGCGAAGGGGGGCCACGTCGCCCATCATCGAATAGATGCCCTCGACCACGATCATCCGGTTGCCGGGTGCATCGCCCAGACGGCGCAGACGCTTGGCCAGATCCTCGGGGTCGTTGTGACGGAAGCGGATGACCTCGGCATGGCCCAGCCGCGCCCCGTCATAGATGCTGGCATGGCTGTCGGCGTCCAGGATCAGGTGATCGCCGCGCCCGACCAGCGATGACAGAACACCCAGATTGGCCTGGTACCCCGTCGTGAAGACCATGGCGTGTTTCCGGCCATAGAAGGCGGCCAGGGCCGTCTCCATCGCCAAGTGGCCGTCGAAACTGCCGTTGGCGATCCGCGAGCCGGTGGTGCCCGTGCCCCAGGTCCGCGTCGCCTCGACCGAGGCGTCGATACAGGCTGGATCGAACGTCAGGCCGAGGTAGTTGTTGGTGCCCAGCAGGATGACACGCCGTCCGCCATACTCGGCCTCTGTCGGCGACAGGATGGCGTCGAACCGCATGCTGAACGGGTCGGCCCCGAAGGCGCGTATGGACTGATAGGCCTCGACCTGAGGGAGATATCGATCGAACAGAGCCATTCTTCAGGCCGCCTGACGCAGGGAGGAAATGATATCGGCGAGGTCGCCGATGGTCTGGACCGTCGCCAGTCGGTCCAGCGGCATGGAGACGTCGAACGCGTCCTCCAGCTCCATGACGATGTTCATCAGCGCCAGGGAATCGACGGCGAGATCGCGCGCGATGTCGGTGTCTCGGTCGATCGTGACCGCGCGCCCGAGGACAAGCTCGACGGCCTGCTGAATCTTATGAACCGTCAGGTCCGTCACTGCCGATTGACTCACGCGCGCCCACCCATGGGACTCCAACATCCACTGCCTAATCGGCTCTCTGACAAATTGCCAGAGAACTGTCACACGTCTGATGCTCGTTTGTCCGATTAGAGCCAGCCCGCGCGTCTCGCCCAAGCTACGGTGTCGGTGAATCCATGGACAAGGGGGAAGACGACAGCGGGTGCCGGCCCGCGTTCCTCGGGTGAAACGCTCCAGTCGCGGTGCAGGATTTCGCGGGCCTTTCCGGGCGTTAGGACTGAAGAGCGACCGGAAAGCCGGGACAGTCCGGACACTACGCCTGCGAGTTTGAGGGCGCTTTCGGGGATGCGAAATGTGGTGGGTTCGCGCCCCACGGCCCGGGCCGCCGCAACGGTCAGTTCGGCCCAACTGTAACCTTCCGGGCGATCGTCGCAGATCGCGACCGACGCAGAACGGGGTGAGCGCTCGGCCAGTGCGAGCAGGGCCTGCGCGACGTCCGCGACATGGACCAGGGTGATGCAGGCCTTGGGATGCAACACAGGCTGGGGCCATCCTAGCGCGGTGGCCGCGAACAGGGCGAAGGTTTCTCGGTCGCCGGGGCCGTAGATGGCGGTGGGCCGGACGATGGTCAGCCGGTCGCCCAACCGGGCCGCCATCATGACCTCTCCCGCCCGTTTGCTGGCCGCATAAGGGGACAGCTGGGGCTCCCGCGCGGCCAGGGAGGATACCAGGATGACATGGGTATTGGGAGCGACCGCCTGTGCTGCCCTGGCCAGCCGGTCTGCTCCTTCGGCGTTGACGTGGTGGAAATCCTCATCGCGCCGGGCCTTCACCAAGCCGGCGGCATGGATCACGACGTCGGCCCCGTGACACAGGGCCCGCAACGCACCCTTGTCCTCAAGATCGCCGGGCGTCACCTCAAGCCCCGCGATATCGCCAACCGCAGCGACGGGATCGCGCCGTGCCAGCACACGCACGGTCCAGCCAGCGTCGGCAAAGGCCCTGACCAGATGCTGGCCTAGAAAACCAGTCGCTCCGGTGATGGAGACGCGCCGCCTCACGGTCGTCCGGCCTGCAGGCCGTCGAACGTTCCGGCCAGGAACAGCGCCCGTGCACGCGTCCGGCTCAGCTTGCCCGAGGTCGTCTTGGGCAGGTCGTGCGGCCCGACCAGATGCACCGCCGTCTCGACCCCGTGCCGGGCCCGCAGCAGGGCCGCGACCTCGCTGGTCAGAGTCTCGCGGGCCTCTGCATCGCCGGACCGGGACTGGACCAGCACGACCACCCGTTCGGCGTCGCCGTCTGTGATGTGGAAGGCCGCGACGTCGCCGCTGCGGACCCTGTCCAGTTCGGCCTCGACGCTCCATTCCAGATCCTGGGGCCACAGGTTGCGGCCGTTGATCAGGATCAAGTCCTTGGCCCGTCCTGTCGGCACGATCTCGCCCTCCACGATCAGGCCCAGGTCGCCGGTCTCCAGCCAGCCGTCACCGGACAGGACGTCAGCGGTCGCATCGGGATTGCCGAAATAGCCCTGCATCAGGCTGGGCCCCTGGATGAAGATACGCCCGACGTGGCCGTCCGGGATGGGACGACCATCGGCATCGCGGACCTCGACCCGGTGCGCCGGCAGGGCCGGGCCACAGCGGACGAACCCACGCGACCGCGCGTCGATGGCTGCACGCGTGACGTCGCCGTCACCCTCCAGGTCCCGCAGACTGAGGGTCTCAACCTGCAGACCGCGGCCCAGCGGAGCCATTGCCACGGCCAGGGTGGCCTCGGCCATGCCATAGCTGGCGACATAGGCCTTGGCATCGAACCCCGACCCGCCGAACCGCTCGGCGAACTCGGTCAGGGGGCGGACCCGGACCATGTCGCCGCCGACGCCCGCGATCCGCCAGCGGGACAAGTCGAACGTAGCGGACGAGCCCGTCTCGGCCCGTCGGGCGCAGAGCTCATAGCCGAAGGTCGGGCTGTAGGAGACGGTGCCGCCGTGGCGCGACATCAGGTCCAGCCACAGCAGGGGCCGCCGCACGAAGGCGCTGGTCGGCAACAGATCGACCGTCATCTGGCAACACAGCGGGGCCAGCAGGAATCCGATCAGCCCCATGTCGTGATAGAGCGGCAACCAAGACACGGCGCGGTCCTGGGCCACGACCTGAAGCCCGTCGCGGGTGATCGCCACCGCGTTGGCCATCAGGGAACGGTGGGTGACCATCACCCCGGTCGGGAACCGCGTGCTGCCGGACGAAAACTGGACATAGGCGAGGTCGTCGGGGCCGATGTCGGGCAGGGTCACATCCACGGCCTCAGGCAGTTCGTTCAGCGACGGCCCGATCGCGATGCCGCCCGCCTGATCCGCCGCCTCGCGCAGCCATTCGGCGTAGGAGGCGGGCCCGAACACGGCCGAGGCCTCGGCCGCGCCCAGCATCCGGGCGATCTGCTCGACATAGGCCGCGCGGCCGCCCAAGGGCGCGGGCAGGGGCAGGGGGGCGGGCATCAGACCGGCATACTGGCAGGCAAAGAAGGCGCGGATGAAGTCGGCGTCGGTCTCCGCGGCCAATCCGACCCGGTCACCGGGGTTCAGGCCGCCGGCCAGCAGACGGCCTGCCAGGGCCAGGGCCTCGGTCCGCAGTTCGGCATAGGTCATCGCCCGCAGGCACTCCCCGCGCCCGCCATACAGGGTGAGGCCCGTCTCTCCCATCGCCGCGAAATCCAGCGCCTGGGTCAGGGTCGGGAAGTCGGCATGGCGGACGATACGATCCGGCGCGGTGGGCGTGGGGGTGGTCAAGGCCGGGCCTTCTGTGCGTCTTCTCCCCGGTCCTGCGGGTGATTCCGCCGATTATGGAACACGCACACGAACATACCCAGAGCCATCAGCGCCGAGGCGATCACCAGCGCCACCGCCGCGCCCAGGGCTCCGTGATGCGTCACCACCGGTCCCAGCACAGCCAGATAGGCCATGCAGACCACCAGCCGGACCCACAGGGCGGTCCCCGCCCGCCCCAGCGACACCAGCATCGGTTCGAAAGGCAGGGCGACCAGACCGATGACGGCGGCCCCGACCTGCCAGGTCATCAGGGTCGCGGCCTGGGTGAACTGCGGCCCCATCGTAATCCGCAACAGCCATTCGCCACCGCCCAGCGTCAGCCCCATCAGGACGACGCCCAGCGCCCCGGCCAGCAGACCGATCACCCGCGCTAGCCGCCACATCCCGGTCTGTCCGCCTTCGCCCGCATGCAGCCGGGCCAGTTCGGGGTAGAGGGAGGCGGTCAGCAGCCGGGCGGGCTTGGCGATGGCGTCGGCGACCTGACGCCCGATCCGCCACAGCGCCGCCTGGGCCGGTCCGACCAGGGCCCCGATGGCCAGGGTGATCACATGCGTGAAGGCCACATCGACCGTGGCGCTGAGGTTGGTCGACCAGGCAAATTGCCAGGCCCCCGGCATGCCTTCGGTCAGAGGGCCGCCGCGCCAGGTCAGGCCGGATAGCAGGCCGCGCGCCTTAAGCTCCGACCAGGCGGCCCAGGCGATATAGACGAACCCGGTGACCACGCCCCCCGCCCAGAAGACCAGGAACACCGGCATCGACGCCGCCGTCACAAATCCGATCCCGCACCCGACCAGCCGGACCAGGGCGACCAGCGCGGTCTGTCGGGCCAGGACATCGAACCGGTCCAGCAATCTGAGCAATCCCATCGGCGTCGCCGACACCATCAAGGCCACCGACAGGACATACAGGGCCGCCGCCGGGCGATGCTCGGGCGACAGGCCCAGCCAATCCCCGAACGCCAGGGTGGCGATCAGCCCGACCGCGACGCCGACGATGGCCCCGATCGCGTCCAGGGCCAGGGTGAAGCGCAGCACCTTGCCGAAATCCGCCGACCGCCCCTCGGCCAGCGGGCGGGCGCCGTAGTGCAGCACCGTTTGCCAGGACTGGAATTTCACCGTCTCGCCCAGGAACTGGGCGAAGGCGTGGATCAGGATCAGCACCCCAAAGCCGGTCAGCCCCAGCGTGCGCGCCGTCAGGGCGATCGCCGCCAGACCCATGACCGCATTTGCGACCCGTCCCCCCAGCAAAACAGCCGCATTGGAGAGGACACGACCGAGGACTGGATCGATGTTGTAAAACAATTTCAACGGGCCGATCGTCCCTCCTCCCCGAGATGCCGTATGATAAGTTTGAGGCCCGTTTCATGGCGGATGACCGCTGGTGCAGCATGAACGCCCTGGCGGCGGCTTTGGCTTGGACCGGGTCTGAACTCCGTAACCCCAATGAACCTTTCCAGACGTCCTGACCTGATCCGGCTGGAGTCGCACAGCGGCGATTTCATTATCACGTTGCTGTTATGAAAGCGCGTCCCGAATCGCCCCCCGAAACGATGGCGTCAGTGTCCCGGAGGAGGGCGATCAAACCATGCGGGACAAGCATGCCCATCGTCATAGACCACACCCTGCGGCCTAGCCGAGAAAATCCACGAAACCCGCGTCGCAAGCAATCAGGACGCGGCAGGAAGCCACAGGAAGATCCAGACCATCAAACGTGGCAGTGCGGTTCTAGCCGCCGATTGCGAGCGCTGTCAGTACTGGGAGGCGCGCCCGCCCGTCATTCTGTCGAAAGTAAAGAAATCAGCACGGGTTGGCGACCAGAGAGGTCGCCGGCCAGCCAAGGGCCCGTCAGACCCTAATGTTCTGGGGGCTCGGTCAGCTCTCCTGGCCTTGCGCCCGCGCCGCTGAGTTCAGGCAAGTACAGACCCGTGGCCATGCCTGCCAGAAAGCCGGCGGGCTGCACGCGTGCGCCAAACCGGCGACACGGATCCGGATCGGCAATCTTGCGAGGTTTCCGGTCTCTCGGCGCAAACGCATCGCCGACGGCGTCCCCCATGGGCTCGGCGAGTTGAAGGGCATCTCCGACCCGCGAGAGTGATGGAGAATCCGTACCAATCACGTTCGCATCGCGCGCCCAGACCAAGGCGGCCGCCTGCCGACCATCCGTCGTGATCAACTCACTTTCCACGGCCAAACCCCCCGTTGAACCCGGTGCGCGCACTCCGATCGGACCGGGAATGAAGAACCCGGCCAAGGCTGACGCCGCAGAGGCAGCTTGGCCGGTTGGACGCACACCGGTGACGGCCGTCCGAACCCGGGCGGCGGACGAGTCCTGTCCCGACAGCACAGTGAACCGCTCGCTGAGCTCATAGCAGATCTGACGATCGGCCTCCGCCAACACCAAGGCCGTCTCGGCGTCGGAAAGGCCGTCCGCGGCACCGGGCTGAAGAACGCTCGGCTCTATGAACAGCTGATCAATCGCCTCGGCTGCAGCGTCGTCGCGCCTTTCGCGAACTGAAGCGCGAATTGTGTCCGAACGCTCCGTCAATCCGTCATAGGACGAAAGGAAGCCGGACTGGACTTTTGGCGCTGTCTGGCATGCCGCCAGGCCGGACATCAAAACAGTAAAAACTAGGGAGCTTCGCAAAGATCTTCCTCCAACACAGGTGCGCGTCAATCCATCTCACGTAGACGTGCCTATGGCGAATCTACCCTATCTTTTGGTGGCCAACGCTCGGCCTAAGGGGCGGCCTCGGACGCCGTCGTCGTCGTGGTTGAAGCCGGCTCTCGATACCGAAAGACCCACGGCCGGGAACGCAGGAAAGCAACCTGGGTACGCGATCAGGCGGCAATTCGTCTTGCGGCGCAGCCAGCCGCCAACGCGTCCCTGGACATCGCTTCCAACGCAGCCTCGCATTCGGCCAGCCCGCTGATCGTCAAGGCGTAGCCAAACTTCGACCGTGTGTGGATCGCCCCCGGATACAACGCCGTCCGCAGATCGCAGACATAGACGTACACAGTGTGCCGACTGAGCCCCAAGGACCGGCTTTCCACAAGGTCACCCTGGGCCTCCCAAAGTGCGGACAGCAGTTTCGCGCGGCCACTGGAAAGGCCGAACCAGACCATGAATTTAAGGTCGTTCGCGGCCCATTGGACGCCGACAGACAAGCGGGATTGCATCAAAGCAATATGCTTTGCATGCTAATGCTTTGCAAGCTATTCACCAGGGCGATGCCTTCTGAATTCACTCTCGGCCGCGCCATCGCGCTTGCAGGTCGTCGATGGCGCAACCGCCTCGACGAGCGCCTGAAGCATGCCGATCTGACGCAGGCCCGCTGGCACGCACTTCTCGAGTTAGAGAAAGCCGGAGATGGGCTGAGCCAGAAAGAGCTGGCGTCGCGGATCGGCATCGAACCCCCGACGCTTGTTCGTCAACTGGACGACTTGGAGCGCCGCGGCTTGATACGTCGCGAGGCGATCGCCGGAGACCGGCGGGTCAATGCGGTGCACCTGACGAAGGCCGCCACACCCGTGTTGGCCGAAATTCTGAAAATCGCCCAGCAGGTCCGGCGCGAAATCACCGAGGGCTTGTCCGAGGAGGACCTGGCCACGGCCTCGCGGGTGATCGAGCATATCAACAGACGGTTGGAAGACCTATGAGCGCCGACGCCTTGCCCCCTCGCGCCGCCGAAGCCCGCAAGGCCAGACCCGGTCGACGAAGGCTAGTTATGATGATCGCCGTGCTGCTGATTGGCTTGGCGGTGATATTCGGCTGGTTCACCCTGCGCGCCGGAAAGGTGAACAGCACCGACGCACGGATCGCCGCCCATGTGATCGCGGTCAGCAGCGAAGTTTCTGGGCGGGTCGTTGACCTCCAGGTCCGGGCGGGCCAGCGGGTCCGCGCCGGGCAGCTCCTGGCGAGCATCGATCCGGCTGATTCCCGCTTGGCGCTCGAACGGATCGATGCGGAGATCGCGCGCATCGAGGCCCAGCAGGCCCAGCTCAGGGCGCAACAGTCCGCGGTCGTCAGACGGGTCGGAGAGCAGATGGGCGTGTCGGCGGCCGGCGTTTCGGCGGCCCAGGCGGATGCTCTGGCCCGGCAGGCGGAAGTCGCGGCGGCGCGTAGCGCCTTCGATCGGTCCAAGACCCTGTTCGAGCGCGGGTTGGTCGCCCAGAGCCGATTTGACGAAGACCAGGCCCGTCTTCGCGCGGCCGAACAAAATGCTGCGCGCGCCCAGGCTCAGATCGCGGGGTCGCGGGCCCAGGTCGGCGTCACCCGCGAGGGTACGAGTGAGGTCGAGGTGCTGGAAGCGCAAGTCGCCGCGCTCGACGCTCAGAAGGAAGGGTTGCGGGCTCAGCGCGGTCAGCAGACCCTGGATCTCGGCCGTCGGGAAATTCGCGCCGCATTCGATGGCGTGATCGACCAGACCTTCATTGATCCGGGCGAGTTCGTCACCGCCGGCACACGACTGTTGATGTACCACAACCCGTCGGAGATCTGGATAGACGTCAACATCAAGGAGACCGATGTCCGCAAGATCACCGTGGGAGCCCCTGCGCGAGTGAAGATCGACGCCTATCCCGGCCAGGTGTTCGATGCTCGGGTTTCCGAGGTGGGCGGAGCCGCGACCAGTCAGTTCGCCCTTCTTCCAAACCCCAATCCCAGCGGGAATTTCACCAAGGTCACCCAGCGTATCCCGGTTCGCCTCGAGATCGTCCAGCAACACATCCCATTGCGCCCCGGCATGATGGTCGAGGCGACGATCGATGTCGTCGACTGACGCCTTTTTCGTTCGCTTCGGTCCCGGGTATCGCTGGCTGGCCACCCTGACGGCGATGGTGGCCGCCGTTGCGGTCGTGTTGTCCTCGACGATCGTCAATGTCGCCATACCCGCGATCATGGGCCAGTTCGGCATTGACTCCGTGCAGGCCCAATGGCTGTCGACCGGCTTCCTGGCGGCCATGACGGTGACCATGCTGATGACGGCCTGGTGCGAACGCGCGTTCGGACAGCGGTTTACGATGATCGGCGCTCTGGCGCTGTTCCTGTTTGGCTCTATCGTCGGTGGCGTCGCGCCGGACCAGACGGTGCTGGTCGTTTCCCGCATCCTCCAGGGTTTGGCCGCGGGGATCGTCCAGCCGCTGGCGATGGTGGTGATGTTCCAGGTCTTCCCGCCGCAGCAGCGAGGGGCGGCGATGGGCATTTTCGGCATCGGCGTGGTTCTGGCGCCAGCGCTCGGGCCGTGGGTCGGGGGCGTCCTGATGGACAATTTCGATTGGCGCTTCCTCTTCTATCTGGGCATCCCGTTCGGCGTGGTCGGCATCGTTCTCGCCAATCTGTTCCTGCCGACCAGGAATCCGGACCTCGAGCGGCAAAGGCTCGACTGGCCGGCGATCCTGTATCTTTCCGTGTTCCTCCTGTCGGTGCTTCAGGCGATTTCGAGTGGCCAGCGCCTGGGATGGAACTCCAACATCGTGATCGTTGAGATCGCTCTGGCCCTCGCAGCCGGTGGAGCCTTCCTCTGGCATGAACACCGGACCCCTCATCCGATGCTCGATTTGCGACTGTTCTCCAACGGGCCGTTCGCCGCAGCCTGTGTCGTCAGTTTCGTGCTGGGGGCGGGCCTGTTCGGCTCGACCTATCTACTGCCCATTTTCGTCCAGCAGATTCAGAACCTTACGGCGACGCAGGCCGGACTGCTTCTCATGCCGGCGGGGTTCGCGCTCGTTTTCGTGTTCCCCCTTGCCGGAAAACTCAGCGACGTGGCGCCCCCGGGCGTGCTCATCGGTCTTGGCATGGCCATCTTCGCCTACGCATCGTGGCTCCTCTCGCACGTCAATGTCGATACGGCCTTCTGGACGCTGGCGTGGTGGACGGTGATAAGCCGTGTCGGTCTGGGCTTCGTGTTTCCGTCGCTCAGCGCGGGTTCTCTGACGGTGCTTCCGCCACGACTTCTGAGCCAGGGTTCAGGGGCGATGAATTTTACGCGGCAGCTCGGCGGCGCACTCGGCACGGGGATTTTGGCGGTGATCGTGGAACGCCGCAGCGCCTTTCATGGTGATCTCATCGCCGCGACGCAGACGCCGGACAATGTCGCGACGACTGCCTATGTTCAGGGTGCCGTCCGGGCCATGAGCGAACTCGGCGTTGCGCCGATTGATCAGGCGGCGGCTTCCGGCTGGCTTCTAGGGCAGACCGTCGTCTATCAGGCGGCCGCAGCCGCCTATCGTGACGGTTTTCTGATCACAGCAATCGTTTTCGCCGGAGCACTCCTGCCGACCTTCATCCTGCACCGCGCTCTGCAATCGAACCGCAAGGCTTCCGCGGCGCCTCCGACCGCCATGGAAGCCGAAGGGGATATCGAGGCCGGTTTCGCGCTCGAACCGGTTCTGCCGGACGATGTAGGCCCGCAGCGCAAGAGGGGCGCCGCCTGACGGTTTCGGTCGGCCTTGGAAATATAGCCGCCCGATGGCGCTCTCGTCGTTCACCGTCGTTCTAGACACACCGCGGCTCAATGCGGTGAAGCGATGAATATCGGCGCGACGTCGGACGCCAGCGGCGTCTGCCGACGCATGATCCGTCACTATGAGAAAATCGGCTTCATGCCCCAACGTGACAACTGCCGGATCAAGGAGGCCGAGAGAGTCTGTGAGTTTGGTGAGCGCTGGGTGGTGAAGGCGCCGATGGCGGACAGCACCCGCGCTATGTGGCGTTCGATCTTCGAATGAGAGCGTCTGCCAGTCTGGACGAATCGGCTGCTGACGGAAATCACGCCGGATGACCTGCGCGCTTACTCTCGTAAGATCGTCGATCGCGGCGCTCCATGTCCGCGACATCCTCAAGCAGATCTACAGGTTTGCGATCTCGCACGGCGAGAAGTTCGCCAATCCCGCCGACGATGTCGGCCCCGCCTCGATCGCGACATTTGTTCCAGGGAGCTGGTCGCTGTCGCCGACGGAAATTCGCGTGATGTTTAAGCGGCTCCACCATGTGGCTACGCTGCCAACGATCCGGCTCCGATGGTGACGACCACCAAGTTGGAGCGCGGCTCGCTCTCGAACGAGTGGCCGGGGGCTCCCAACTTCCAGTTTCGCCTTGGTGCAGGGAGTTGGTTTCGGGCAACGGTGTAAGCCGCCCACCGCAGCGGGCAGATCAGCAGCACTGCCGCTGCCTCGCAGTGCGCGGCCCATAGGCCCTCGGCCTCAGCAACGAGGACCCAGGGCCACGCATCGGTGGCCATTCCGCCGAACGCCGGCATCTGCATGGCCAAGGCCGGTCGACGACCCACTGAGGCGATCTCAGCTGCCCCGTGTCGTTGAAAGGCGAAAAGTGGAGCGCCCAGACCACGCCTGCTGCTGCCAGAAGCAGCTGGGTCAAGCGCACAATAAGACTAAAGCCGCTGCCGATCGCGGCTAAGGCAAGGCAAGGCAGGGCAGGGCAGGGCAGGGCAGGAGAAGGTGACCTGTCGTTCCGCGGTCAACCCTCTAAGCAGTACGTCACTGCTGACCGCGCCTGCCACCGCTCCGACGAAGGACGGGAGGACTGACCGGCATACATGGCCCTCCCTCGGCGGCTCGCTGGCGTTCAAGACATTCAAAAGCTTGAGTTGACGAAGGCGGACGCGGAGCGTCAACTTGGTGCTCGGGTGTGTCCACGCCCTTGGCATGCGAGCGCGATCTCTTGGAGCGCCTGGGCCCTCGCGAGGTCGGCTGATCGACGGGATGGAAGATGAGTCGACACCGCGGAGCGATCGACCGGGACAAGCAGAACGCCATTCTTGAGGCGGCGATTGATGTTGCGGGTAGCGCGAGGCCGTCCCTGGCCGCGATCGCCAGCAGGGCCGGCGTATCGCGCCAGACCGTGTACAATCAGTTCGGTGGGGCGCAGGGCCTGAAGCTTGCGGTTCTCGACTCGTGCCGGGCGGCGCTTCTGGAACCGTTTGAGCAGGTCCCGGGCCAACCGGACACTCGAACCGCCTTGGCAGCCTATGCAGAATCCGCCTTGAGGCAAATGCGCACCGTTCGGTACCATCGTGCGCTTCGAGCCATGGAACGGGTTTTGCCTGAAGAGATCACTCGGGCGAATGCGATCTGCGCTGAAATCTCGCAAGAGTGCTCGTCGAGCCTCAGAGACTTTCTCGTGCGCGAGATGAAAGCAGGGCGCCTGAAATGCCCGGATCCGGACGAGGCCGCCGCCGAGTTCCGCGCCCTGACAGTGGCGGGGACCCAAGTGCGAATGCTCGCCGGATTGTTCGACGCCGCCGAGACTTGCGACGCGTCGAAAGAGGCCCGCACCGCGGCCGACCGATTTCTGGAACTGTATGGATGCGGACCAGAGGAAACAGCACCGCCTTCGGCCAGGCCCCCCAAACGACTGGCGGGTTGACACGAACCTAGCGCAGGGGGCGAACGCCTAGCGGCGCGGCGGGCGGACGGCAGCTTCTTTGCAAGCCGACGCCCTTGAGGAACGATCGGCGCACCAACCCCGCCTGAATTGATTGCTGAACCCGGCGGCTGTGCTGTTCCGCGCCGGACAGACGGCGGACCCAGCTGCGCATGGGAATGAAGTCCGTCACCGTGTCTCGAACGACGTCCAGCGCGGCGCCGGCGGCGATGTCTTCCGTTCGTTCGACGCTCTCCCGTTCAGGATCGTCAAGATCGGGTCCCAGCGCCTCGTCCAGGCGTGAGACCTCGGCCGATATCAGTCTGCACCCGCTGAGGCCTGCAAGCTCATAGGGATGGGCGACTGCTTCGGTCAGAACGGCGGGAATCGCGTCGCGGCGCACATTCAGATCTTCGAGCGGGGTCGCTGCGGCGTCGCCGACCCCCGCCTTGAACGTCTGTGTCCCCCTGTCAATGGACATGCCTGCATTGCATGCGGCCAGCGGGGCGACGAGCAGGAGGAGCGCTGTGTATTTTCGCAGCATGACGATCCTAAATCAGACGGCTTGAGCGGAAGAACGACGCAGCGCGGCCAAAGACCGCGCTGCGAATTGGAAGGACGCCCAAACGGGGGCATTGACGAAACTCTTTAGGGTACCCGGTCGTTCCATTTTGGCCTTTGTCTTGAAGGCGCTTTGTGGGAGTTTCCCTGTGTGGAAAATCACGATCCTGATGGCTTGCGCGATGCTGGCCGTCGCGGCCTGCGGACCACAAAGTGAGGATCCGGAACCGGTCGACGCTGTTGCGCTTGAGACGCCAATGGCGGCCAGCGGAGCCCCGGAGATCAACGACGTCAATACGCCTGAGGGATACCTTGTCGCCGCCTGCTATGACGACCTGTATCTTGTCGCAGCGGCAAGGGCGATCAAGGCCCGATCCGCGGACCCCGAGATGAAGGCTTTGGCCAACAGCCTGGAGGCGCAACATGTCCAGCTGCTGGCGACCCAGTCAAACCTGCTCGCGGATGTCGGCGGGACAGCGGCCCCCACCCGCCTCTCGGCCAGACATGCCGCCTATGTCGCCGATCTCGAAGCCGCCGCTCCGCAGGAGCGGGATCGCCTGTGGTTGGCGCAGCAGATCACCGTACTGCTCGACTCTTCTCTGCTGCATACCACCTTTTCTCTTCACACCGACGATCCACGCCTAAAGGCTCATGCCCAGGCCGCCAGCCTGTCGGCCCAGAACCATCTGGATGAAGTCCGCCGGCTCGGGGGTGACAAGCTGCCGCCCCTGGACTCCTGAAGACCTCAAAGATCGGGCGGAAAGGGCCCGACGCACGGTCCGGACGTCTCCATCTGTCATTGGTGTTTTGGTCGCCATAAAGCCGGTTAACCTTGGGCTGCGACTGTACCGCAACGGTCTTCCGGCACAGCGATTGTCTTTATCGGCGCCCGGGCCCCGATCTTGATTTTCCACGAGGCGCTTTAACCCCGTCGAAAGCGCGTGATGCCGGCGTGGAGCCGAAGCCGGGTTCGCGCTTGAGCAAGTCTTGCGGACGCGGACTGTCGGAGACTCCGTGACGCTCGGCATGCCGACGTCGTCGGTCGACCGTCGCTTTAAGCTGGGGTTTGTGCGCATTGCCTATCCACCAGGGTGCGAATAACCGCCGTGAAGCGCGACCCTCGCGTGCGAATTTCATCCATGGCTTCATGAGGCTGCAGAGCGTTGAGACGGGTCGCGAAACCGATCAGCAGGTCGAGAACCGCCAGAGAGAGGTCCTCGGCCATTTTCTCGGATAGGCCCGGCGTCCGCTGCGCCAGAAGCACCGAGAAAACATCGACGCTTTGGCGAACTGAAGCCGACACAGTTTCTCTGATGGTGCGGAAGGTCTCGTCTTCCGTGAGCAGAAAGCCCATGAGGGCGCTTCCTTCCGGCGAGACCAGGATCTCAAGGCAGCGGCGAACGAACTCTCCCAGCCAGTCCTCGGAGCGGGACGTCGTATTCGTCAGAGATGCCCGGACGTGGCTTCTCCAGCGCTCCAGAGCATCGCGGATCGCCGCTTCCACGAGCTGATCCTTGGAACTGTATCTTTGATAGATCGTGCGCTTGCTCATGCGCGCGTGGCGCGCGACCGCCTCGATTGTGGTTCTCGAATAACCTTGATCTACAAAGAGTCGCCAGGTGGTGGCCAGCAGATCGACGTCGATGATGTCGGCTTCTCGAAGGCTCGGACGACCAATTTTCGGATCACGCTCCGTCGGCTCGTCAAAATGTGAGAGATCAGAGGTCATTCGCACACTGTAGGGAACTCAACACGCACGGGCGAGTTCCTGCGGGGTAACGCTACGGCGTATTACCCTCATCGCTAGAAAGTACTTATGCAAAGAGTTCGTATCGCGCTGATCGCAGCCTGCGGCCTGGCCTTCAGTGCGTGTGCGACGGTGGATCGCGCGCCCGAGATGTCGCTCCACGAGTTGGAGCGGGGCCTCGTCGCGACCCAGGACCCCAGGATCGCACCGAGCGATCAAGGCCGGCTGGAGCGGATTGCAGAGGATTTTCGCAATCGGCTCGCCGGCAGTGACCGCCGCCGGTCGATTCTCGCCTTGTCTGGAGGGGGGGCAAACGGTGCCTATGGGGCCGGCATCGTGGCCGGGTGGACTCAGCACGGCGATCGCCCGGACTTCGATATCGTCACAGGCGTGAGCACAGGAGCCCTGGCAGCGCCCTACGCCTTCCTCGGTCCTGACTGGGACGATGAACTCGCGGCAGCCTATTCCGAAGGACAGACCGAGGGTCTCTTAAGCTGGCGCAGCTTCGCTGCTTTTCTGTCGCCAGGTCTCTTCAGTCCGCGAACGCTTGAAGCGCTTGTCGAAGAGCACGTAACGCCGGCTTTGCTGGCGCAAATCGCCCTGGAAAACAAAAAGGGGAGGAGGCTCTTTGTCGCCACGACGAACCTCGATTCCGGCGAGACGGTTATCTGGGACATGGGCCTTCTGGCCGAGGGCGGCGATGAAAACGCCCTGCGGTTGTTCCGTCAGGTGCTTCTCGCATCGGCCAGTATTCCGGGCGTCTTCCCCCCGGTCTTGATCGCCGGAGTGACCGAGGCCGGGACCGTTCGGCAGGAGATGCATGTCGATGGCGGGGTCAACACCCCGTTTCTCGGCGTTCCGGAAGGGATGATCCTGAGTGGCGAAGCCCTTCCCGGCTGGAGCGGCAGCGAACTCTACGTCATCATAAACGGAAAGCTCGGGCAGGACTATCGTCAGACCAAGGGCAGTCTGCCGTCCGTCTTCGTCCGGTCTTACCAGAGCATGACCCAGTCTCTTCTGCGAACTAGTCTTGCGGCCCAGGGCGCGTTCGCTCGCCGCAACGGAATGCGCGTGAACGTGGCGGCGATTCCGCCAGAGGTCGACGCTTCCGTGCTCGATTTCGACCAGGATTCGATGACGGCGCTCTTCGAGGAGGGCCGTCGTCGCGCAGCGGCCGGCGATGGCTGGGCGCCATTGAATGTCGGCCTGGTGGAGCCTCCCTCCCCACCGGGTGGCGGATCCGGCGGGCAACCCGGTCCTCAGAACCCCTGACGCCAACGAGACATTCGATGCCCTCTAGTAAAAATCTCCGTCCGCTGATCTCAGCGGCGGCCATCGGCCTGTCTTTTCAGTCCCTTGCCGGCGTCGCCAATGCCCAAGACGACGGTCGGCAGATCCGCGTCGCCGTCATGCAGCACGACGTCCTCCATCTGGGCGCGGGCGATCGCGAAAGCGGCCTCAACCTCGAAGTGGCGCTGTTGAGCCGGCCCATCGCGGCCCTGGCGACTGTCGGCCGTCCAAGGGTCTATGTGAGCGGCTCGGTGAACAGCGACGGCGACACGAATTTCGCGGCGGTCGGCCTGGCGTGGCGTCGCGACCTGTCCGAGCGGTTCAGCGGCGAGATCCAGTTCGGTTATGCGTTGCATGACGGGGTCGTGGACACGATCAATCCTGTCGAGGCGCAATCACGGCTTCTGCTGGGCTCACGGGATCTCTTCCGATCCGCCCTCAGCCTTGATTGGAAGGCCTCGGAAGACACGAGGATCGGTCTCCAGTGGGTCCATCTTTCGCACGGACAAATCCTGGGCGACGGGCGCAACCAGGGTATCGATACCGCAGGTCTGGTCATGACGTACCGATTTCCTTAGAGCGCGATCCCGGTCGGCTCGGCCCCCAAAGGAAAGAACCCCAGCCTGCTCAAGCCTCGGATGATCGTGCAGCAAGGCAGCGGCCGAAGAGTGCTGTCCCAAAGCGTGGGGCAATCCGGCGACTTCATAATGCAAGTCGCAGCGCCGGGCTCTGAACTTCCTGGGCTTCCTAGTCGGACGTTCTGGTAGCGACGATGCTAACCGGCCACATCGATTGAATAACGACCGTGGTGCCGAGCAACTGACGGCCTTCTTCAAGATTCCGGCCGCAGCGAACATGGCTTAAGTGTCTGGAGCCCTGTGCTCGTCTGTCATCGCCGGGAAGGACCGGCACGGTCATAGACCGTGCCGGCTTGGAAGGAAGGATGTCCACTTCTGAACGTCCTGAAAACGTCGCTGGTACCAAAGCGTTCCATTATTCGCTAGGCTTCGACCGTATATTACGAGCCTGGGCGCCTGATGGCCTCCAAATCCCCACGAGTTCACGCCGGATCGTCACTCAGATGACCGAGCTGTAGGCGAAATCGGGATTTGATCGCCGCGATAGTCGTCAAGCCGGTCTGCAGCCGCGGGTCCTGTAGCTAGGGAAGAGCGACCGAGAGCGGGTCAATCACAGACAGGCGCGACGCCCAAGCGAACCATCCCGCGGCTGACTGCTTCAGGGCAGGTCCGAGCGACAGGACCGGAGCCTAGGACTGTCCCCACGGGCGTGGATCTCGTCGACAAACTCATCAACGCCGGAAGGCGGACGTGGGAAGGTTTTGGTATCCGTGCGTTTGAAGCCATTATCCTTTCGCACAGCTGGCCAAGCCGAGGTCGTCGCGCGACACATCGCGTCTCTCCATTCCGACCAGCCTGCTGGACCCAGGGCGTGTCCACGACGTCGACGGGCGAGTGATGGATGGCCGGACCTCGGGAGGCCGCGAGGCGATGTGGTCCAACATCGCAGAGCGCGATGTGACGGCAAGGGGACTATTGAACGCCTTTGCCGAAACGGGCCTCAGTGCTGTAATGCTCGATCGTTTCTGTGGTGAGTTTGTGCGGGCCGCCCGTCATTTTCGAGCCGGCCTCATACTCTTATGCCCGTCAATCCCGAGCTAGGAAGTCTCTTCAGAACCGAACACTGTGCTGATCGGCAGGTCGTTGATCTTGGCTATCTCATCGACTTCGGACACCGACAGATCTGATAAAAATCCTTCCGGATCCCCCGCGGTGATCTCCATCAAGCGAGCGGCGAATTTGGGCTCGATCGCTGCAACCGCCGCCCAGCCATTTTTCAATGGGTGGATTCCGTAGCCCGGAAACGCACCCGATAAGGCTCCCCCGCTCCGGGTCAGGCCATAGCCGACCGGCGCTGCGAACGCGAGTGCGGCCTGCTTCAGGCCGACGGTGCGATGGCGACCCTGCGATCCACGTTCCCGACCGAGCAGCAGCGCCAACCCAGCGCGCGCCGCTTCCGCTGCCCCCCCGAGATCAGCGACAAGGGTAAGAGGCATCGACGGGGGAGCGACCAGGCCTGCGTCCATCTGGTAGGTCAGATCATGACCCGGCACTTCCGGCGCCCGGGTGTCGCCCACAATCTCGACCCAGCAAAGCCGGCTGTTGATCTCCATCAGCGACGGCGCTGTAATTCCCAGGCGCGACAGGGCAGAGGGTCTCTGGCTGGTGATGAGCAGGTCTGACTGCGCCAGTATGGTGCGGAGCGAGGCCATTTGTGACGGTTCACGCAAATCCAGGGCGTAGACCTCGACTCCCCTATGCAGGTCTTCGTACCAGGGAGGGCATGCAAGGTGAAGCAGATCGCCCGAAGGCGGTTCTATCTTCGTCGCAGTCACGCCGTCCGCGACGAGCATCGACAACGCGACCGGCCCGGGCAGATTCTGCGCCAGGGAGATGACGTTGAATCCTGCCAATGGGCGATGCCTGTCATAGGTCGAAGCCGGATTCATCGGGCTGGACTCCAAATCGTTATCGAAACCGCTGCGGTCGAAGACCGTCATCTCACCTTGACAGGCTGATCATGCCAGACAACATACTGTACGTCCAACATGTAACTTTTCCCAGGCACGTGACGCTTGGTATGCGGAGCGATGACGATGTCCAAGGACGCTAGGCCGATCTTCATGGCTCCGCCGGAGACCACTCCCCTGCTCAATCGCACCGTCTTCGGGTCGGAACACGACGACTACCGCCGGGGCGTGCGAAACTTTTTCGAGGCTGAGGTCTACCCGCACTGGGAAGCCTGGGAGGCTCAGGGGCATGTCGACCGAGACCTATGGAACAAGGCGGGTGCGGCCGGGATGCTGTGTGTGACGATGCCTGAGGCCTTCGGAGGGCTCGGCGCGGACCGCCTTTTCGCGACTATAGTTATGGAGGAGCAGGCGCGCGTGGGCGCCAGCGGGCCAGGCTTTTCGCTCCACTCCGAAATCGTCGCGCCGTACCTTATGCACTATGGCAGCCAGGCCCAAAAGGAGAGGTATCTGCCCAGAATGGCGTCTGGAGAGCTCATCGGCGCGATTGCCATGACCGAACCCGGAACGGGATCGGACCTCCAAAATATTCGGACCCGAGCCCGCGACGCCGGCGACCACTACGTCCTCAATGGATCAAAGATCTTCATCACCAACGGATTTCTCGCTGACCTCGTGATCGTCGTCGCCAAGACCGGAGAAACCGGCAAGGGGAGCGCGGACACCAGTTTGATGCTCGTGGAAGCGGGTACGCCTGGGTTCACCAAGGGAAAACCGCTCAAAAAGATGGGTATGCGAGCCCAGGACACGGCTGAACTTTTCTTCGAGGATGTCCGGGTTCCCAAGGAGAACCTGCTGGGCAGCGAAGGCGCCGGCTTCCTGATGCTGATGCAGCAACTCGCCTGGGAGCGCCTGATGATCGCAATCCAGGCGCAGGCGAGCGCAGAAGCCGCCTTCGACATCGCTCGCGACTATGTGAAGTCCCGTACCGCCTTTGGGCGTCCGGTCGCCGCCTTCCAGACCATGCGCCACCGAATGGCGGACATGCAGACCGAACTCGGCGTCGGCCGCACCTTCGTAGACGAATGTCTTAAGGCGGAGATCGCCGGGACCCTGACGCCGATGGCGGCTGCGGCGGCCAAGATGTGGGTGTCAGAGATGTGTAGCCGCGTCATAGACCAGTGTGTTCAGATGCATGGCGGTTACGGGTTCATGTGGGAGTATCCTGTGTCGCGGGCGTTCGTCGACAACCGCGCCCACCAGATCTACGGGGGCACCAATGACATCATGCGAGAGCTGATCTCCCGGGCACTCTAGTCTGGCCCGTGACCTTTGGTTCCTTGTGCAATCCAGCCGAAACGTGAGAGGCCATGACACATCTCGCACATGACGGTCGACCTCACCCCCGAACCCAGACCGAGCGATCCGCCGCGATGAAACGGCGGCTGATCGAGGCGACGCTCGAGACGCTTCACGAGCATGGCTATGGCGAACTAACGATCGGCCGGGTCGTGGCCGTGGCAGGGGTCTCGCGCGGGGCTCCCTTGCATCACTTCACATCGAAAGCCGCCCTGGTCGAGGCTGCGACGGCGTCTCTCGTCGCTGACGTGTCCCAGAAGATGCTTGAGATCTGGAAGCGAGTTCAGAGAGACCCTGATCCGATCAGGCAGTTTTCACTGGCGCTCTGGAAAGACATCTTCCTCGCGCGCGAAGGCGTTGTTTTGGCGGAACTCAGCCACGCCAGCCGCAGGGCTCCGGAACTCGCGGAAATCCTCACCCGTCTTTGGACAGGCTTCTATCGGATGGTGCAGGATTTTCATCCCGCTGATTCCGCCGGGTTTGGCGGCCCCGCCGGTGAGTTGTCTGTCGGTCGGACATTCATGTTGAGCCAATGGTTGATGCGAGGCATGCACGCTGACGTTCATTTGGGAGCGTCGAAAGCGTTGTTCGAAGCCTATTTGAACCAGTGGGTGAATGCCTTGGAACCCAAGGTTTCCCCCCTAGGGGATGGGCCAGGGGCGTGATCGAAACCGGCGATTCGAGGGGGTGGTGCAAAGTTCCGCCGGTTTCCAACGCCTGGGCTGATCCTGCGGCCGGTTCAGAAACGAAGCGAAACTCCGAACCAAAGATTGAGACTTCCGAATGAAAGAACCGGCCAGAGCAGCGTTCAGGACCACCGACGGTCTAGATTTGGCGGCCGACCGCTATGGTCGGCCCGGACGCGGATCGATCCTGATGGCGCACGGCGGGGGCCAGACCCGACATTCCTGGGCCAAGACGGCGACGGTGCTTGCGGATCGAGGTTGGCAAGTGGTGGCGCTCGATCTTCGCGGCCACGGCGACAGTGCTTGGTCGACGACGGGCAGCTACGCGATCGAGCGGTTCGCGGCCGACCTTGTGGAGGTTGCGAAGACGATGGGTGACCGTCCGGCCTTGATCGGGGCGTCGCTGGGCGGTCTCGCCGGACTGTACGCGGAGGCGGAACTCGCGCCTGGAAGTTTCAACTCGATCACATTGGTGGATATCGTTCCCGGCATGGACCTGGACGGAGCCGCCAGGGTGATCGAGTTCATGAGCGCCAATGTAACGGAAGGTTTCGGAAGCCTTGACGAAGCGGCCGACATTATTGCTGCCTATCTGCCCCACCGCCCGAGACCTTCAGATCAATCCGGGTTGGCCAAGAACCTCAGGAAGGGCGCCGACGGCCGATACCGCTGGCATTGGGATCCCGGCGTCGTCGCCGGTATGCAGAGCGGGAAGTCCTTGCATGACGCGGAGGCATTCCGGGCTCGGCTGCCTGGGTTGAAACTGCCGGTCCATCTTATCCGCGGTCGCCTCAGTGAGCTGGTATCCTTAGAAGCGGCGGAATCCTTCGTCGACCAGCTTCCGAACGCACAGTTCACCGATGTCGCCGGGGCTTCACACATGGTGGCGGGTGATCGCAACGACGCCTTTCTCAGTGCTGTGGTTGAATTCCTGGAGCGCATAGACCCTCAGTAATCCGACGCAAATGCCTGATGCCATGCTGGGGTTCGTCGTGCTGACGTCTCTCTCCACGATCAAACCGAGCGGGCGGCGTTTGTGACCGGGGACGCGCCGCAACGGCCCCTCCCCGCGCCTACAAGATATGCTCGCCTCGCACAGCATGCCGCGAACATAGGGACCGTAGAATTTGAGCGACGGGGTCCCCCTCTGCGTCGCCGACACCTGAGCCTTAACGGTCGAGCTGCCGGAGGGGCGACGGTCACCCATCCTTGCACCAGATCGCTGCGTCAGCGGGGGGCAGGTTCGGAATCCAAGTTCAGGGGCCGATCGAGCTCGCGCTGCGCGGGTCGCGCTTTCGAAGCTTATCGCTCTCTAGCTGCTTGTCCTATCATTTGACCTTAGCTGCCGACTCCAAAATAGATTGGTTAGACGAATTGACTGCTGGGGTGGCGATGGCAACCTAGAGCTGGAGGACGATTGGTTGGCGCAACCATCGAACATTTTCCTGAACGCGGAACACGAGTCGGCCGTTCGGACTGGCGTCAAGACGTACGCTCGTCTCACGACCGACGTCAGGCGCACCCTGAGATCGCTCCAGGACCACGGCTTGGCCCTAGCCGCCATCAAAGTCCTGGAGGCGGGCGTTGAGCTCAATACGTCGTTGAAATCCCAGGCCGGGCTGATCGAAAGCGATTCAAGCGCCGCCTCGCACGATCCTGGAGAACAGCCTGGTCTTCGACAGAAACTGATCCGCGCCCTGGCCGCAGATGCCGCACTGTTCAACGAAGTCGGCGGGCGCCTGTTGACCGCGGACGAGGATGAGCTGCTCGTAAACGCAATTGCTGAAACGCTGATCTGGTTGCTTGCTCGGGATTTGCCGTCCAGCCAGGCCGGAGGCTCTTGTCAGCGGATCATGGTTCATAACTGAGACGATCAACGATGAACAATCTCGACGATCTCGCGATCGTACGCATCCGGGGACGACCGCGGGCACCTGTTGCCCCGAAACAAAGCCCCTTCTCGAAGGGTCAGGCACGAGGCGGCTAGTTCCCACCCTCGCGGCCTCCCGCCATACGCAGGAGGTCGCCAACGCTAAGACCTTCCAGGTGAAACGCTCCGATGACCCGATCATGGACGATGACCCGGCCGCTCCTCCCGCGCACAGCAACGCAACTCAGAACGCGACCTCGGGCGAGACTTGACAGACGCACGCGAGCGGCACGGCCCGTCGGACTGTGCAGTTCTGGCGCATCGAAGTCCGAGAGCCTGACCTCGATCCAGGTCGCCGGATCGGTGCCGGGACCCACACACAGGCTGTCGCCGTCGCCGACATAGCGGACGACGCCGGAGAAGGTCTGTCCCGCGCGATCGGGCAGCCGACCTTAGCACGGATCGGCGTGTGCAAGCGCCGGGTACAGCAGCAGGGCTGAGGCGATCATAAGCCATTTCAACGGTCCAGCCATGCCGTCTCGCCACGGCGGCGACAACCCCGGCGGAGGGGAAAGGAAGGCCGGTGGCGGGCGCTCCGTGGTGGAGCGGCAAAGGACACCGCCATGACCCTGAATCCCAGCCCGGCTCGCGACCGTTGCGACGCTGCGCGCCCGACCCCGCCGAACCCGATGCTCGCTTGTGAGACCCTGGACGATCGCGCCCTGCTGAGCCTGATGCTGGGCCGGTCAGCCGACGATCCGGACCGCCTGGCGTGTGACCTGCTCACCCACTTCGGCAGTCTGGGCGCCGTTCTCGCAGCGGACCTGTCGGAACTAATTCGGACGGTTCATGCCGGGCCCGCCGTTTTCGGGGAGCTGAAGATTCTGCGCGAGCTGGCCGTCCGGCTGACCCGGATCGAGGCCGGTCGTCGGCCGGCCATCGCGTCCTGGACCGCTCTCCTGGCCTATGTTCGGACCGCCATGGCCCATCTCCCGAGAGAGCAGTTAGGTCTGTTCATCGTCGATCGCGTCTTCGATCGCGCCGAGCTCAGGCTCGGCGATCGACGCCCCCAGATCGTTCGTATCCGCCGTCTCCAGGGAGCCGCCCGATGACCGCTTTCCAGGATACCCCCCACGATCCCGACGATGTTGCTTCTTCGGCAGGGTCCGGCGTCGACCCTGAGGTCAGACCCGACCTGGCCAGCAAGGCCAAGGCGCCGCCGCCTGGCCTGTCAATGCGGGCGCGGCGTCCGCCGGTCACCCGGCTGCGCAAGTCTGTCGTCCAGACGATTGTGATCGGCGGCGTGATACTCGTCTCCGGCTCCCTGGCCTGGGCCTTCGTCGTCCAGCCGGAATTGCGCGACAGCGCCCGGCTCCGCGCCGTCGAAGGCCGGGAGGACCAGGCCCGGGGCTCCGTTCGGCCCTCCGAAGCGGTCACCGACCAGCCGGCGACCTATGACCGGCTGCCCGAGCCGCGCCATGGGGCCGAGCCCGAGACGGCTGAGCCGGGTGTCCCGCCGCCACCGCCCGCGCCGGCCCGGTATAGCGCCGGTTATGCGCCATCGCGGACGACCCGGGCGACCGGGCCCAGTCCGGGCGCACAGGCGGCGCGATCGGGCTTGTTCTTCGAGGGGTCGTCAACCGGGGCTGGTCCTGCCGCGCATGCCAGGGCGGGTCCAGCGACGGCCGGCGCTCGTGCGGACGCTGCGGACATCGGCGCCACCTATAATGGCCATACACTCACGGCACCGCTGTCACCCTATGAGCTGAAGGCTGGCGCGATAATTCCTGCGGTCCTGTTGACCGGGGTGGACACCGCGCGCGCCGGGCCGGTCGTCGCGACGGTCTCGCAGAATGTCTATGACACCGTCAGCGGCCGCCATCTCGTCCTGCCCCAGGGGACCCGGCTTATCGGCCGCCATGAGGGCGAGAGCGCCTATGGCGACCGACGCGCCTTCCTGACCTGGGACCGGCTGATCCTGCCCAACGGCAAAAGTCTCGTCCTCACCGGCGAGCCCGGTGTGGACGCGCAGGGCGCGGTCGGCGTGCGAGGCCAGGTCGATCGACGGCTGTTCCCGCTCCTGGTTGGCACCCTGTTCGCCGGGGCCATCACAACCCTGGGCCAGGTCGCCCGTGACGGCGAAGGCGAGGGATCGGGCGGCCTGCTCGGCGACGCTGGCGACGCCGCCGCGATCGAGGGCTCCCAGGTCGGGGGCCGGTTGGTGGACCGGGAGCTGGAGGTCCGGCCGTCGATCCGTCTACGCGCCGGCGCGCCGGTTCGCGTGATGATCACCCGCGACCTGATCCTGGAGCCGTACCGCCCATGACCTGGACACCTCTCGATACTGGAAATCGCTGGGCCGTGCTCGGCGTCACCACCTTCTTCCTGGCCGTGGGCGCCCTGATCGTCGATCAGACGCCGGCCCTGGCCCTCGTCAACGAGAGCCCCAGCGTCCCGCGTGGCCTCTATCTGCGACAGCCTGGCGGCGCGGCGGAGAGGGGGGCGATGGTTGCTCTGCCCCAACCCCCCATCGCCCGGCGTTATCTGGGCGCACTCGGGATGCCGGCGGAAGTGCTTCTGATCAAACGGGTCGCGGCCGTCGGTGGCGATCCCGTCTGCCGGCAGGGAACTGCGGTTCGAATGCCTGGCCGCGTGGCTCACGTTCTAGATCGTGATCGGCGCGGCGCGGCTCTGCCCGGCTGGACCGGCTGCCGTCGGCTCGCGCCGGACGAGCTCTTCTTGCTCGGCGACACGCCGGGAAGTTTCGACAGTCGCTATTTTGGCCCCGTCCGGACCCGAGACCTGGAGGGGGTGTTTCGGGAGACCTTGACATGGTGAGATCCTTTTTGGCCGCTCTGGCCCTGGCGCTCGCAGCGGGCAACGCATCCGCTCAAACGGTCGACTGGCGCAACGCCGGCGGCGATCTGTTCGGCCGTCCCGCCGCGCAGCCTGTGTCGGACGTGGCGGGCGTCGATGACCTCACGCCCCGACTTCCGACCCTTTCACAGCCGTTCATGGACGCGATCGCCGTCGCCGCCGAGCGCCACGGGATTGACCCCAAGATGCTTCATGCGCTGGTGATCGTGGAATCCGCATACCGGGTCGATGCCGTGTCTCCGGTCGGGGCCGGCGGCCTGACGCAGTTGATGCCGGGAACGGCGGCGGATCTCGCGGTCAGAGACCGTTTCGATCCGATCGAGAACCTCAACGGCGGGGCGGACTATCTGGCCCGGCAGCTGCTCCGCTTCGGCGACGTCCGGCTGGCGTTCGCGGCATATAATTCGGGACCGGATCGCGTCGCCCGGCTCGGGCGCATACCGAACATAGCGGAGACGCAAGCCTATGTGGCCGCGGCCGTTGACTGTTACCTCGCGCTCTCGGCCGGGAGGGGCGCCCGCAATTCCCGGGAGTGCCGGACCCCGGAGCCCAGCCGATGATCCCCGCGACAGAACCGGTGGCGGCGGTGACTGACGCCGCCGATGAGGATCTGCTGACCCGAAAGGAAGCGTCCGCCTTCCTGATCCAATTCGGCATCCGCATGAAGCCGGAGACGCTCGCCCGGCTGTGGTCCACCGGAGGCAATGGGCCTCCCTGTCTGCATGTGCGGCACAGACCCTACTATCCGCGTGGCGTGCTGCGCGCCTGGGCCTTGAACCAGGTCAGCGACCTTCGCGCGTCTGCCCCGCCCGCGGCCAGGGGTCGGCGTCATGCCTGAGGCGGGATTGGAAGGGTTCAGAACGGAGTGGGCGCCCAGCGTGGCGGACCTGCTGGTCGACCCGGCGGTCAGCTTCGCTTTGAAGGACGTTCTTCGCACCTGGGAGGTTCGAGATCCGGTCGATGCGGCGCGGGACGCCCGCTTGCTGGCCGAGGTTCTGGAGCGCCGGGCGGACGAGGCGGTGTCATGGACAGTGTGAGCGAGCCGCCTCCGTTCGACGCGTTGGAAGACCGGATTCTCCCCTGGTCGCAGGTGAAGGTGATCTGCGGTCTGAGCCGGACGACGGTCTGGCGTATGCAGAAGACCGGAGATTTCCCGGCCTGCGTCCAGGTCTCGCAAAACCGGGTCGGGTGGTGGCAGAGCGAGCTGCTGGCGTGGCGACGGGCGAGGACGCCGAGGCGCCTGCCGGAGCCCCGGGCCATAGTGGAGAGGCCGGCGCCGGTTAGACCGCCAGTCAGGAGAACCCTGGAAGAGCCGCCGAGGTCAGCGGCGCCTGAGGCTGAGAGCGGCTCGGATCAGCCCGTCAAGAGCCGTCGGAAACGGAAATCTGGTGTTTCCGAAAACCAGGCTGCGTTCGACTTCGGAGGCTAGGAGGCGGACCGGGTCGATTGGACCCGCTTGAAACGGACGCGGTCGGCGCCGGCGATCAGGAAGGCGTCGAAGCCGGCGGCACCCCAGGCCTTGCGTTGAACGTGTGTTGTGGCCGGGTCGGTTGTGTTCGCCCACCACTGCGGCAGGCCCGCGCTCTTGGGTAGCATATAGCCGATCTTTCGCTCCATCTCGGCGAAGGAGAGTTCGAGTTCATCGGTCTTCAGTTTGCGGAGATAGTCCCGAAGCGGATCATACTTGCCCATTGACCTACAAAGCCGGACAGCGGCGTCGTTGCCAAGGGACAGACGCAAATGAAAACCTACGCAGAGGCCCTGGAGCCCGACGCCCGATATCGGATCGTGATGACGGACGACCCGGTCGACGGCCTGCGCCCGTTGAGCTTCCGCGACCACTACGACATGGTCGCCGATCTGGATCTGCCTGCCGGTGCACCGGACGTCGTGGCCAGGATTTATGCGCGCGCCCTGAACGCCTTGATCTATGGCTGGCTCGACTACGAACTGATGGTGGTCGCCGCCGGTCAGGCCCTGGCCAGTCTCGAGTTCGCCCTGAAGACTCGGCTGGGCGCTGACGCCAAGAAGATGCCCGGCCTCGCAAGGCGTCTGGGCTATGCGGTTGATCGGAACATTTTATCGCCGCCGCAGAAAAGTCAGTGGGGCGACGATCACCAGTTGCTCGTCCATATTCGCAACGAGATCGCCCACGGAAGCGAGCACGTCTATCCGCCGAACCTCGCGGCGATCATATTCGATCGCTGTCGGGCCCTGATTTGTGAGCTCAACGACCTTCCGGCGCCGAACCTCAGACAGCGATGACGGCGTCGTCCTTCAGGGCCTGGTGAGACCGGTATGGACAAGTTCGAGCTTCTGAGGACGTTCTGCGAAAGCGGGATCTCGCGACCGGAACAAAGCAGGCCGGTCGTCATCCCTTGGGGCGACCAGTCTCGGCTGCTCTGGCCGGAAGCGCAGTATTTCGCTCCGTGGCGCGACGTCGCCTATGCCCCGGCATCGGAACCCGCAGCTGACGCGGCGATTCAGGATCGCGTCCGCCTCAAGCGCTGGAAACGGGTTTCGCCGGAGGCGGGCCGGGTGCTGGGCTCTCGCCTGACGCAGGCGCTTTCAGTGATCCAAATCAATGAAATGGCCGGTGAGCGCGCAGGAACACCCTTTCCGTCGGGACTGGATGACAAGGCGCTAACCGCGGCCCTGTTGATCTACTGGTGCTACGCGATGGACCTGCCCTTGGCGGAGTCGGGCGGCGCGCCGGCCGGCCGCGCCTGACGACCCCAGACCCGCGAGCTTCGGAACTGGTGACCTCAGAGTTGAAGGCGAGCGGACGTCCGAATCTGGCGCACACTCGAGGCAGTTCGTCTTGAACATCCGGATTCCTCGATGACCGCATCCTTCTCTCTCATCATGCCCGACCTCAGAGCGGTTTCCGACGAGGACCTTGAGTCCCTGCTGCCCCAGGCAGACGGCGC
Organism: Brevundimonas sp. TWP1-3; assembly: GCF_049896085.1. Taxonomy (NCBI): domain Bacteria; kingdom Pseudomonadati; phylum Pseudomonadota; class Alphaproteobacteria; order Caulobacterales; family Caulobacteraceae; genus Brevundimonas; species Brevundimonas sp. TWP1-3. Next base: position 578,343 of record NZ_JAFCTP010000001.1, read on the forward strand.
CTGGAGCCGGCAATCCAAGGCCCTGATGCTCAGCCTGGGCGCGCAGAAGCTCAATCTGAACAGCAACTGGGCCGAGGTCCGGCGTGACTGGGTCTGTGAGGCCTGTCAGCGCCGCAAGCCCGATATCGCGCGGGTCAGCGATAACGGTGTCCTTCTGTGCCAGCTGGAATGGCATCACGACCACCTGCGCGATCACGCCAAACAGAGGCTTCGCCCGCTCGTGAACATTGAGGACCGGACCCCGGAAGCCCGGGACCTTCGGCGCGGCGTCGACGCCTGCAAAGACCTCACCATGCGGTTCTTCACCACCCTGATCTGCAACGACTGCAATACGGCCGAGGGGAAGGCCAAGGGCCGGCTCGGCGACCTGATCCCCAGCTATTTCAGCTTCTCGCCCCGCGAGATCATGCGCTTCATCCAGGTGAAGCCCAACCGGATGCATGGGATCGACGATGAGGCGGTCCGTGACGTCTGGAACGAGGTCGAGAGCGACGTTGCGGACCGGCTCGCCTTTCTCGACATCCTTGCGGGGCGTCTGAAAGCGGGAGGCCATCGCATCCAGGGCAATCCACCGCAGTTCTGGAGCCCACACGTCCTGACGTCGATCGTGCCCCGCCTCGCATCGCAGCAGGGCCAAGACGCAGAAAGCCTTTATCGGATACCCGGCATCGTTTCGGAGCGCTCGGTTCGTCACGACGGCTTTGGAATTTCGCCCCGTCTCAAGCGGACCGCCGCGCGAAGACCGAGCCTCGAAGACCTCGCGGCCTTCAGGACCTCCCAAGGCGTCGAGACACCCTGGCGGCGGGTCGTCCCGGACTGGCGGTGCGAGGTCTGCCGGCGCGATCGGAGCGAGGCGCTCCGACTTTCGGGAAAGGGCAAATGGACGGGACGCCTGCATCGTCACATGGTTTTCACGGCCGAGCGCGATCCCCAGGCCTTGTTCTGGCGCGTCGGGGATGAGAGCTGGATGGGGGCGTTCCGATCCTATCGGGTCGTGTACATCTGTCAGGACTGCCGCCAGGTCGTGACGGACCTGCGATCGATCGACGCCTCGTATTCGGAGAATGCGCTGAGCATCTCCGATCTTCGTGATCTCGTGACCGATATCGCGCCCAACCGAAAACACGACGTCGACATCCCTGCCGCGCGAGCGCGCGCAGATGAGAACTATGAGTATCTGGGGCTGATCGAAGACTACAACCGGCATCGGTCCCAGAGCATCAGCCTGACCATCGAACTAACCACCCTGACGGGTGAGTTCCGGATGGGCCTGGAGGAGGCGCTCATCGAACTGACGCCGCTCGCCTGGGCTCCCGGCTTTTCTGACGATCAACTCCGGGAACGACTCGACTGGCTGCTCCTGGAGGGGCGTCGGCTCAGGCGCGAAGACCTCGAACGTGATGCGGACCTTCTTCCAATGGAGCCCCTAGTCTGACGTTGGCGAATTGGAGGCGCGGGCCGGTAGCTGAAACGCCGCCACGACAACAATAATAACATTAGATTGAATGGTAACATTGCCAATGTTATCGTGCAGTCCAATGTTATCGAACGCGACATTTTTTGGGAGCCTGGGCCGTCTTTTCGACGATGCGGCGGCCTACGTCACGCAGCTGTTCGACATCCGATTGACGTTCAAAGACGCCGACGTCGGCCTCCTGCCGTTTTTCCTGACGGATCGCTATCGTCTCGCCGAAACGAGCCTGTTCGGACGAAAGCTGCTCATTCTCGCCACGCCCGGCCAGGACGCGGAAACCCCGGCGACAATCGCCAAACATATCGAGACCGCCCGCTCGACATCGGACGCGTTCGTGGTTGTCTTCCTGACCGACGCCCTGAGCTCGGCCAATCGCCAGCGTCTTATCCAGCAGGGCGTCAACTTCATCGTCCCCGGCAATCAGCTGTTCCTACCCGAGCTCGGCGCCGATCTGCGCGAATATTTCCGGTCAGAGGTCCGGCCGGCCTTGGAACAGTTGACGCCGGCCGCCCAGGTCGTGGTCCTGGCCTCGTTACTTCGTGAGGACCTCGATGGCCAGACGCCCAAGTCCCTGGCCGAGCGGTTTCAATATTCCGCCATGAGCACCGGGCGGGTGGTTGATGAACTGCAGCGGCACGGCATTCTCAGCATCGATGTTCGCGGCCGGGCGCGTCGCATCGCTTTCAAGCAGGAGGGCGACGACCTCTGGCGGGCGGTCCGTGATTTGCTTCAGTCGCCCGTCCGTGCCCGTCGTCTGGTCAGGCCGTTTCCCGAGGTCCAAGCGCTGCCGCTGGCCGGGGAATCCGCTTTGTCGGATTACACCCTCCTCGGTCCTCCCGTTCATGAAACCCGGGCAGTATCCGCCCGTCAGTGGAAGGGGCTGGTCTACCAGCACGACCTTCAGCCGGCCGACGATCGGGACCCGGAAGCCATCCGCATCGAAACCTGGTCTTACGATCCCCGTCTGATTTGCCATCACGGACCCGTCGTGGATCGCCTCTCCCTGTATCTGAGCCTGGAGGACCGTCATGACGAACGCCTCGATCAGGCCGTCGACACCCTCATGGAGCCCTTCGGATGGTCGTAGGTATTGATGTGTTCAAGGCGGCTTTCGCGGGCTTCGAGGACCAGTACACATTGATCGGCGGGGCGGCGGCCGAGATCCACATGACCGGCGCCGGTCTGCCGTTCCGACCGACCAAGGACCTCGACTTGGTCCTCTGTCTCGAGGCCCTGAAGTCGGAGTTCGTCCGATCCTTCTGGGCCTTCATCGACGCCGGCGGCTACCAGACCCGCGAACGCAGCGATGGCGCGAGGAATTTCTTCCGGTTCACCCATCCCTCTGACAAAACCTATCCGGCGATGATCGAGCTGTTCTCGCGGCTGCCCGATGTCATCACTGTGCCGGAGGGCGCGCGCCTCACGCCCATACCGCTGGACGGGACGGTCGAGAGCCTGTCAGCCATGCTGCTCGACGACGCCTATTACGCGTTGCTCAAGGACGGAACGACAGAGATGGACGGCGTCCCCGTCATCGACGTCCAGACCCTCATTCCCTTCAAGGCGTTCGCCTACAACAACCTGGCGCGCGACCGGGCGGACGGCCAGCAGGTCGATAGCCGGAATGTCACCAAGCATCGCAACGATGTGTTCAAGCTCCTTCAGCTGTTAGGGCCGACGATGACCATGGCGGTCCCGGACGGGATTGCCGCCGATCTGCGGGCCTTTGTCGAAGCGGTCGAGGCGGACAAAACCTTTGATCCGAAGGCGCTGAAACTCTCGCCGCCTGACGCGGGGCAACTCGTCGCGCGGCTCAAGGCCGTCTACAACCTCTAGCGAGATCGCGCCGGCGAAGCGTGCGACAGCGCGGCGGAACAAAACAGGAAGAGTTTTGGAAATCACGCTATGGTTCCTGAGTGATTCCATCATCCGTGACCTCGCCATCGCCTCAAACGGCCTCCGGACCCGGCCGTCGCCTCGTCTTCATCAGCCATGCCAATCCTGAGGAGAACGATTTCGTCCGATGGCTCGGCGTTCAACTCGCCAGCGCCGGCTATGAAGTCTGGTCGGATGTCACCAAGCTGATCGGCGGGGAGCTGTTCTGGGACGACATCGAAGACGCCATTCGCCATCACACGGCGAAATTCATCCTGGTCGTCTCAGCCGCAGCCCTGAACAAGGAGGGCGTGAAAGACGAAATCCACCTCGCCGTCACGGTGGAGCGCAGCGACAAGATCGCCAATTTCCTCTTGCCGGTCAGGGTCGACGATGTCCCCTTTTCGGACTTCAAAGCCAATATCGCCCGCAAGAATGTCATCGACTTCAAGGCCGGGTGGGCTCCCGCCCTGGCCAGAGTGTTTCAGGTTCTTGAGCGTGACGGCGTGCCGAAAGGTGCAATCGCCCTGGCTGATGTCGCAGCCTGGTGTCTCCGGCGGTCCGACGCCGATCAGATGCCCCGGATTGAGCCCGAGCAGCTCTACTCGAACTGGCTCCCAATCGCCTCGCTACCTCCCCAAGTGTCCCTCTTCTCGCTCGGCGTCGCCGAGACGGCGGTCACGAGCGTCATGGCCGAGACCCGTCTCCCCTGGTTCAAATACTTCAGGCTGGTGGGGACGTTCGGCACGGAGGTGGATCTGAAGCTCGCTCTTCCGGAACAGGTCATCGAGCATCGCTACACCTTGCCGCTGGAAGACATGTTGGCCGGAATGCCGGCGGCGATGCCCGGTGTAAAACGCGCGGACGCGCGGCGCATGGTGGTCAACCTCCTGCGGCAATCCTGGAACAACGCCATGGCGGCCAAGGGATTGTCCGCGTTCGAGATGGCCGACAATTCGGTCGCATGGTTCTTCACCAAGGACCTGATCGAAAAGGACACCGCCTATTTTGTCGATCACACCGGCAAACGCAGGCGCAAGGCCATGGTGGGCCGGAGCGAGAAGCGGGGAGTTTACTGGCACCTCGGCTTCATCGCCAAACCCGTCATGACGGACACCCCCCATTTCGTCATGAAGGCGGCCGTCATCTTCTCGCACGACGGCAAGACGCCGCTCGATAGCGTGGAGAAGATGCACAAGCTCCGGCGCGGCTTCTGCCGGAACTGGTGGAACGGGCAGTGGCGCGATCTGATGTTGGCCTACGTGGCCTGGATCGGTGACGACGACGGCCGCCTGAGGTTGCCGATGGGCGATTTTGCAGAGGTCGTCGTGGATGCGCGGCCAGTCCTATTCGAATCGCCGATCTCTTGCGCCGATCCCGCCGTGAAATCCCGGGCCGTGGTCCTGGATGATGAGGACGAGACGCCTCCGGAAGCGCCGGTGGAGCCGGACGAGGCCTTCGAGATCGCGGACATGGCGGAGCCCGCAGATGACTGAACCGCTCCAGAGCCTGCAGATCCTGCCGGAGCCGCTACTCCAGTTCGGACACGGCCAGATGCTGCCCGATCCGAAGGATGGTCTGTTCCTTTTCGGCCCCATGATCGACGAGGGCAAACCCGCTGAAATGAGGGTCGGCGTCATCGGCACGGACGAGGGAATAGCGCGGTACAAGAAGTGGGTATCCCAGATCACGGGATATATTCCGGCCGCCAAGGCGGAGCAGCACCATCTGGCTTTCCCGGGCTTTGAGGCGGCCTTCAAGACCAAATGGCCCGCCAACCCCGTCGCGACCATCTCGATTTCAGCGGCGGCCTTGTCGAGCACAGTCCGGATCCCGGACGGCCACGAGCGCGTGTACAAGACCGTCGATCTCTTCGACCAGGCTATCCGAAAGTTCCTCCGCGAGGAGGACAGCGTGCCGGCGGTCTGGTTTGTCGTTATTCCGGATGATGTACACCGGTTCTGTCGGCCGAAGTCGATCGTTCCCTTGCCCGAACGGACCCGAACCAGCCAGCGGTTCTCCGCCCGTACGGCGCGGAACTTCGTACAGGTGCCGTCGATGTTCGCAGAGGACAACGCCGCCGCCGAGCCCTACCGGTACGAGGTCGATTTCCACAACCAGCTCAAGGCGCGGCTGCTCGATCAGAAAGTGGTTCTTCAGATCGTCCGGGAATCGACGATCGATCCGGAGGGCGTCAATGCGCTCGGCGGCAAGCCGCGGATGCTACAGGATCCCGCCAATATCGCCTGGAACTTGTCGACGACCGCCTTCTTCAAGGCCGGGGGGCGTCCTTGGGCTTTAGCGGGTGTCAGAGAGGACGTCTGCTACATCGGTCTCGTCTTCAAGAAGACCGATACCGCCGGATCGCCAGGGAACGCCTGTTGCGGCGCCCAGATGTTTCTCGGATCCGGAGACGGCGTCGTGTTCAAGGGCGCAGTGGGCCCCTGGTATTCGCTGACGACGTCCGAGTTCCACCTTGATGAGGCGAAGGCGAAGGAGATCGCCGGCCTGGTGGTCGAGGCCTATATCGCCAAGCACGGCCGCCCGCCCAAGGAACTTTTCATCCACGCCAAGCAGCATTTCAACGAGGCGGAATGGCGAGGCTTCTCCAGCGCCGTGGGACCTGACACACGGCTTGTCGGCGTGCGGATCCAGACGACGCGCGAGATCAAACTCTTCCGTCAGGGACGGAGCCCTGTTCTGCGTGGAACGGCCCTTACCGTCAGCCCGCGCAAGGGCTATCTCTGGACCGTCGGATTCGTGCCCGATCTCCAGACCTATCCAGGTCGCGAAGCGCCCAACCCACTGTCCATCGAGGTGACCAAGGGCGACGCGGATCTGACCCAGGTCATGCAGGACGTCCTAGGTCTCACCAAGTTGAACTTCAATGCCTGCATCTACGGGGATGGCACGCCGGTGACCTTGAGGTTTGCAGACGACGTCGGCGAAATCCTGACCGCCGCGCCAATCGCCAACCTGCCGCCCTTGCCCTTCAAGCACTACATCTGAAGGCCACGAACAGCCGCGGCTCCGGCGTCCCACCGTGTGTTGAAGCAAGCCCTTGACTAAACACCCACTTCGTGGAAGTTAAAACTTCCAGAGAGTGAGAGTTTACATGGGCCGCCCTTCGAGATCGACACAGGACTTACTGACCTCGCGCGAAGTGGCGTTGGCGGCGGATATTACGCCGCGCAATTTCGCGCTACTCCACGATCAGGGACTCGCGCCCAGAGCGCGGGCCAGCGTTTCGGGCAAGGCGGGCGCGCGAGTCTACGACGGCGTCGGGCTGGCGCACGCCGCGCTGATCGGAGCGCTCCACCTCAGCGGTCTCGAGCTCCTGGTCGCCGGCCGGCTGGCCGCCGCCTTCGCGGACCAGTTCGACGTGAGCTACGGCAAGCTCCCGTCAAACCTTGGGGCCTATATCCACGCGCCGCTCAATCCGCGGTCGGGCTACAGGCCGTGGGACGACGAGCCGGGCGAAGCGCCGATCGATACTGATCAGGACTACTGGCTCCATGAAAGGCTCCGGAACCGGTCGGGCCTGTATCAGCCTGCGACCGCGCTGACCGGCGATTTCATCATCGACATCGCGGACCACAGTTTCGTCACCACGGAGAACAAGGGGCGGGAAACGATCAAGGTGTTCTCGCCCGTCTCCGGCGGACTGCCCGCGAGCCCCGACTTCCGCATCGTCGGCCGGGGCTCGACCGCGCAGATCGTCGCGGTTCACGAGGAACTCGACAGTCTCGACGTCTTCAGCGATGCGCGGGCCGCCGACCAGTTACGCCGCCTTGAACGAGACTATCTCGATGGCCGCGACAATGCGGTGACGCGCCTGCGCATCAATCTCTCCCTGGCGATCCGCAACGCGTTCGATCGCCTCCAGGATCAGCGGGCCAGCATCAGCATGGGCTGATCGCGCCCGACGCCCAGATGTCTTTCGCTGCGCCAGGCATCTCACGTCATGGCATCACTGATTCTTGGTCGCCAGCTTCACCCAAACGCCTGCGGGCCTCTTGCAAGGCGTGGCCCATGACTTGCCACCGCGCCATGGGGCCGCGCAGGTGAATGCCGTCCTTGCCGAGGTCGAGCATGACCCCGATCGAGAGCTGCATCTCCCTTCGCCCCGTTGAGGTTTCGAACGTAAGCATTGTTTCCGCACGCGAGCTGCTTGGGGTCGTGTCCTCGAACCGTTGGATACGGAAATCCGTCAGCCTAAGCCCGCGCGCGTCGCGACGGGCTTCGTAGGCGAGCTTTCCGGCGCTCTTGCCGACGACATTGATCGATCGGCTCCCCATCAGCATGAAGTTGCTAGTGCTCCAGCCGACTAGATAGTCGTGAAGCGCTTCCTCTGGCGAGCCGGGTTCGAGACTATCTGGCAGGCCGGGGAGGTCTCGGGCCGTCCAGGCGTCGAGCGCCTTTTTCTCCGCGTCTCGACGCGCCGCGCTTGATACGGCCTCGTCGATAATATCGCCAAATGACTGTGAGGCCTTGCGCTTCTGGACCGCGATCCGGTCCGGCTCGGCGGCCTTCTCTTGAGCCCAATCGACCAAGGCCTGGAACAGGTGCCAGGCCTTGGCGCAGGCGATCCGGTTCCCGTAGCCGCTATCACGACCATGCAGGATGCCGTGCCGGTAGGGGATTGAAATCGGGTCCCCCGTCGTTTTGGTGCGTGGCGCCCTGATGAGACCGATCAGGGCGGGCAAGCCGGTCGGGTGACCGACGATGGAATCAAAGGCCGTGAGATCGGCGTGCTCGGAGAAGACGCTGAAGCCGCCGACGTCGTAGGCCAGCCCGTCAGAGGCCATAAGCAGGAGTGGCGTGGCGGCGAGATAGCGGCCCTCAAGGAACAGCGCCTTGGCCTCTTCAAGCTGGGGCTTGCGCTCGTACACCTTGTGGAAGCGATGGGAGCGCATGATCAGGAACCTCAGCGTCGGCTCATCGAAGATGTCGGCCAGCAACTGCTCCGCATCGACCGCCCTGCCTGCGGTCTTGAGTGCGATCGCGGATTCCATCGCCTCTGTGGGCATGCTTCCGCAAGTGACCCAACCCACGCCCGAGAAGGCGGTGTTGAAGCGGTCGGGCAGGGTCAGGACGCCGGCCTTGTCGACGACGTCCGCCAGCGCTTTGGCGGCGTCTGCCAATGGGCCATCCGGCGGCACGATCCCGAGGCTCGCGATGAGACGCGCCGCCTCAGCCGCCTGCATCATCTCGGCTGCTGTCGGGTTGTCTGAGATCTTCTTGCCCATGACGGATCGTAGCAGCCGATTCGCTTCGGCAACCGTTTTGTCGGAACGTCGCGGGGCCGTCAGCCGCCTTGGGGCCCGGCCTCGGCGTCGGCCTTGCCGAGATCAGTAAGCGTCGTTCGCAGCGCCGAAAGGATGTCGTTCGCGTCACGCACCTTCACCAGCGCCGCAAAATAGCGCGTCGTGCGCGCCATGGCGTCGATCGCGAAGAAAAGCGCCTTGGGAATCTCGGTTTCAAACGGTCCCAGTATCGGCCGGACGCCCTTGTCTCCTGTCCGCAGCTTCAGGGCGTCCAGACTATTTCGCGAGAGATGCCCGTAGAAGCCGCTCGCGAGACGATACTGGAGGTAGCCGGGATCTCCGGGCAGGCTCGCCGCCAACGCCTTCATGGAGATCGGCCGGCGTTTGCCCAGCAGCGCGGCATGAGCCGCTTCTCTTTGCACCGACGCGGAATGGAGCTCGGCGTTTCCTGGGTAGGCCGCCCGGAGGAGCTGTTCACGATCGACCGCGTGCTTGTGGTGATCGATGTCCAGCTCCTCGAGCGCCTTCTCCGGATTGGTCGCCAGAAGACTGAGCCAGAACCCGGCTTCGTGGATGGGGCGCACCGCGCCCACGGCCTCTATCGTCATGGCGCGCTCGGCAAGCATGATGCTTGCCGTGTAGGCGTTAAGTGCACGGCCGTAGACGCGAACGGCGGTCGGCGCGGCCGCATTTGCAGGCCCGCCGTCGCCGGCGTCCTGATGATCCTGGAATAGGCTCACGGCATACCGGTTCAGCTCGCGCGCGAGCTCGAACCAGTCACGGTAGTTGTCGATGTAGATATGTCGCCACGTCTCGACCTGTGGCGACAGCAGGCCATCATCTACAATCGCCTCACGAGGGTCTGCCTCTTTCCGCTCGGTCATGGTTCCAGTCCATCATTTCCAACTTGGCGAACCACGCAGGAGATTCGCACGAGACAGCGCAATCTCAATTAGCCCTACTATGCCGATGAGCCCCGCCCACCCCGATGGCGAATGCGAACGGCGAGCGTCAGCCATTTGCGGCGGGTGGTGAAGGACGGATGGGGCTACTTTCGCGGCACGCGAGGTCCCAGAAAAGGGGGCGAAAGGATACCATTATGCCGACCCCCTCCCTCTACGACCGCCTTGTGGCCCTGCCAGCCCCAGACCCCAGCATCGATGCTCCGGTCCCGCCTGAAATCATCGCGTTCAATGTGTCGGTGACACGAAGACTTCGGTCGTGGAAACAGTCCACGCTCGCGGATATGGCCGGCATTTCTCTCTCCACCCTCGAACGCATCGAACGCGGGGAGAAGGTTCAGCCCGAGGCGCTCGACCGGATAGGCGCGGCGTTCGGTTTTGAGCCAGGATACTACACGGCGACCCGGCGCCCGCTGACGCCTGATGAGCTGGCAGAGCCGGAAAACAACCCCTATCCCCACATCGCAATCGTGAAGGTGTCGCCGCTCGACAACCAGGCCAAGCTCCGATCCTTGGCCGGATGCGACCTGGTCGTTCATGCGCCGCTCGGCGGAGATCCGGAGCCTTCATCGCTGGTCAGCGGCCTGTTCGAGCTGATCGAAGTTCTCGCCTTCCGGCTTGCCGCAGGACCGTTGCTGACGAGATCGAGCGTAGGCGGGCTACGGGAACTCTACCATCTGATCTTCAGCCATCTCGATGAGATGCGCCGCGAAGGCTTGGGTGTCGTCTTCGGAGTTGAACCCGACACCTCTTCTAAGGCGCCGCGACGCGTCGGGATTGTTGGCATCGCACACCGGGACGCCGATCCGGCTGTTCGGGCCCGGAAGATTCTGATCCTGGATCGCCGTCATTTTAGCGGCGCCGACGATCAAGGATCGCAGGCCTCGTGATGGCTCAGCTGTTAGAGCCGGCCGCTTTGTTGGCGGCGGCCGCCTTGGCATCGGCGCTGGCCAAACTCGTCTGGGCGATCCGCCGCCGACGTTGATCAGAAGCTGACGCGCGAGAGCCGAAAGCCCAAGCTAATGGTTCACGGTTGCCCCTTGTCGAGCCTTACAAGGGCCGTCAGAACGGGCTGCAAGCAAAGGTTGCGGCATCTCAGCGTGTCGCGTCAAGGGGAGTGGCGTCTTGCACATCGAACGACTTGAAATTTCCGGCTTCCGATGCTTCGGACCAAACCCTATCCCGATCCTTCTCGATCAAGGCTTGACCGCCTTCGTCGGTGTAAATGGTGCGGGAAAGACCGCTGTTATGCTTGCGCTTCAGCGGCTCTTCGGCGTTACGCCGGACCAGCGGCGGCTTCGGCGACAAGACTTCCATATCCCGGCTGTGGAAGTGAATCCGCCTAATGAGCGCCGGTTCACCATAGAGGCGGTTTTGGCCTTTCCGGAACTCGACGATCCGCTTGCGGACGCGTCTGCCGTTCCTGAGTTCTTCTCTCAGATGGCGACGGACGACAGCGGAAGGATGAAATGCCGCTTGCGGATGGAGGCGGTCTGGACGGATGACGGCTCCATCGATGGGGCGATCGAACACACCTATCGCGCCGTTCGGACGATGGGGGCATACACGGACGCTGAGTGTTCGGACCTGAAACCCAAAGATAGAGCCAGAATCCAGCTCATCTATGTACCGGCCTCGCGGGACGGCATCTCGCAGGTGACGGCCTTTTTGCGTGGACGCTTGTGGCGGGCGATCAACTGGTCGGAAGGCACGCGGACGACGTTCGCTTCGGCGGGCTCTGCCCTGAACAACGCGTTCTCCGGCGAGCCGGCGGTAGACGCCGTGGTCGCAGCAGTCACCAGGCGATGGCAGCAGGTCCACACCGCAGGCACGGACTCCACGCCGGTGTTTCGGCCTATCGATCTCCGGTTCGAACAGTTCATCCGCAAGGCTGAGGTATTGTTCCGCCCCGACGAGGCAGGGCGCGAACGTGGTCTCGATGAGTTGAGTGACGGCCAGCGATCTCTGTTCCACCTCGCCATGACCGCGGCGACGCTCGACGTAGAATCGAACCTGGCGACGGATCCCCGCCCTGATGGATTTCAGCCCGGCGGCATCAGCATTCCCGCCTTGACCCTGATCGCCGTCGAAGAGCCAGAAAACAACCTCGCGCCGTTCTACCTCTCCCGTATCGTCCGACAGATCCAGGAACTGACCGCAGGGTCACGGGCTCAAGCTATGCTATCGAGCCATTCGCCAAGCATTCTGGCGCGGGTGAAGCCGGAGCAAGTCCGTCATTTCCGCCTCGACCCGAAGACCCGCGCCTGCCGCGTGAGAGGGATCCGATTGCCTCCGATCGCGGACGAGGCTTCGAAGTTCGTTCGCGAGGCTGTGCGAACCTACCCCGAACTCTATTTTGCCCGTTTCGTGATCCTCGGCGAAGGCGCCTCCGAAGAGGTGGTGCTCCCGCGCCTCGCCGAGGCCCTTGGCCTGGACATCGATCGGTCTTTCGTGGCGGTGGTTCCCCTTGGGGGCCGCCACGTCAATCACCTGTGGCGGCTGCTTGTCGATCTGGACATTCCGCACGCGACTCTTCTGGATCTGGATTACGGTCGTGCGGGCGGCGGCTGGGGGCGCATCAAGACCGCCTGCGCGCAGCTGATGGAAAATGGCGTTCGGCCTGACCAACTTTTCCAAACCCCAAGCCCGGCGGGCCCTTCGGCCGACCTGGCGGCCTTCGACACCTTCGCCGCCGCCAACTGGACAAACATTCAGACGTGGGCGCGATCTCTTCGAAGGTTCAACGTCTTCTTCTGTGAGCCGCTGGATTTGGATTACTCGATGCTGATGGCATTGCAGGCCGCCTATTCGGCGCCAGAGCCCGGACGTTCCGGACCGTCCCCGGCCGGGGAGCCGCGAGACGCCGTGTTGGGCGACGGCGGCATTCACGCCCTCTACGACTCCAGCCAGGACAGCCTGCTGCGCTGGTATCGTTATCTGTTTCTGGGGCGAGGCAAGCCAAGCACGCATGTGCGGGTTTTGAGCGGTCTCGACAGTCCGGCCCTCGCTTCGGCGGCTCCCGAGGAACTGAAGGCCTTGCTCGGCTCCGTCGCGGCCCAGCTCGATCCCCCGCCGCCGGCTGCGCCCGGGGCTCTGACCGTATCGCCAACATCATGACGTTACGGTTCACCGCGCCAGACGACTGGAGGCCGCGCGGGATCGATGCCCTCGAACCCGCCGCGTGGACCGCGCTCCGCCACCCGGGATCGACCTCAGTAGTCGCAGGCCCTGGGGCGGGCAAGACAGAGTTCCTGGCGCAGAAGGCGACCTATCTGCTGGAAACAGGCCTGTGCCGCCCGCCTTTCCAGATCCTGGCCATTTCCTTCAAGGGCGATGCCGCCGGAAATCTGGCGGACCGCGTCAAACAGCGATGCCCTGCGGAGTTTTCGGATCGGTTCACTTCGATCACGTTCGACGCCTTCACCAAAAACCTGGTGGACAGATTCTACACTGCAATTCCCGCCGAGTGGCGTCCGACGAAGCCCTATGAGATTGCCTTTTGGGATTACAAGTCGACCAACTATTGGCTCACTCAAGCACGGCTTGCGGCGCCAGGTCCATGGAAGGCCGAGATCGAGGAGATCGGTCCCTCGAGTTTCGAGGGTCGTACGGTGGGGGCCAGACGCATGCTCGTTCCTCACCCGGAACCGCGATCCGGGGCTGAGTTTGCGACCACACGGTGGTGGTCAGAGCAACGGGGTGCGGGAAATCCATCCAACCTGACCTTCGTCACGTTGAACCGCATGGCCGAGTTGCTTCTGAGATCAAATCCTCAGATCGCGAACGCACTCCGCGCCACCTATCCTTTCATCTTCGTCGACGAGTTTCAGGACACCACCTTCGCTCAGTATGATTTCCTCTATTCGGTCTTCAGAGGCAGCAGCGCCGTAATCACCGGCGTCGGAGACGACAAACAAAGGATCATGGGCTGGGCCGGCGCGAGACCAGACGCCTTCGCCCGATTGGAAGCAGACTTCCACGCTCTGCGGGTGCCCCTGCTCTTCAACTTTCGTTCTTCACCGGATCTCGTCGCCATCCAGCATGTCGTCGCACGCGCCCTCGACCCATCGTCGCCACAGGTCTTGGCCAAGACAGGCAAACTTATCGATGGCGACGTGGCCCAGATTTGGAACAGCCCGACATGCGCTCAAGAAACGCGCCATCTCGCGACGTGGTTGGCCAGCGACATGAAGCGGAGAGGACGTCGCCCACGCGACTATGCGATCCTCGTCAAGCAGAAGGCGGAGGCGGTGGACACCGAACTCCGCGCGCCGATGGCCGCGAGCGGCTTGCGTATTCGCAACGAAAGCGCGCTGGTCGGCAAAGTCCCGCTTCAGGACCTGCTGTCCGACAGCCTCTGCCGGCTCGTCGTCGCTGCGCTCAGGCTCGGATCTGTCCAGCGTTCGCCTGCAGCCTGGCAGTATCTATCCGCCGCTGTCTCGGCGCTGAGAGCGATCCCGCCCGGCGACGATGCTGCGGACGCCCGGGCTGAAGCCACTCTGTCCCGTTTTCTGGCCGGGCTTAGGAAAGACATGACTGAAACCGCGCCCTCGGCGGAGGCGGCGGTTAACATCGCAGAGGCCGTGTTGACCTTCCTCGATCCCGCGGCCGTTCAAAGAACCTATGTTGAATATGGAGCAAGCAATCTTCTCGAGATCGTCGTTGAAGGGCTGCTGCAGCACCTGATGGCATCGGCGACCGGGGTATCGACCTGGTCCGAGTGCTTGGATGCCTTCGAAGGTCTCGATCAGATACCTCTGATGACCGTGCATAAGAGCAAGGGGCTTGAGTACGACACGATCGTCTTCATGGGTCTCGACGACCAAGCTTGGTGGGCGCACAAACCCGGCGACAAAGAGGGCCTCGCCGCGTTTTTCGTCGCCCTCTCCCGAGCGAAGCAGCGGGCCATCTTTGCGTTCTGCCAGCAACGTGGCCAACGATCAAAGGTAGCCGAACTCTACGCGCTCCTAGGGCAGGCTGGCGTTCCGGAAATTTCCATCTAGACCGATCGGGCAGACACCGAAGCGACCGTTTGCGTCAGTTGCTCATAGCGTCCGAACCTCCGGAGTCAGTGAGCATGTTGCTGTCTGGTGGTATTGTCAGACTGATTGCGGCCAAGTCTGTCGAAGCCGTTCGACCATGTCTGTGCGCCGGGCGGGCTCCAGACGGTCGAGGTTCAACTGCTTCCAGCGCACGGCGGGGAGGTCGGCGGCGTCGGGCAGGCCGATCAGGTCCCAGTCAGGCGCGCCGGCCTTGAACCCGATCAGGAAGGCGCGGTGGACCTCGGGCATGTCATCGACGATGGCGGTGATCAGGGCTGTGCGCGCCGCGATGAGGTCCTGGAGGTCCACCGGGTCTTCGGTCATCCCATCGAACCCGCGTTCGAACTCCTGGGCCAGATTCTTGGGATTGGCGCGGAGCACCTCGGCCATGGGCCGGTGGTGGCTGGCCAGATAGATCACAAAGGCCTGTCGCAGTGCCGGCGTGATCCCCTCATTGGCCAGCAGATCGCGGACGTCGAACAGATCGCGAGGATGTTGGCGGTCCAGCGCGGCCATGATCTTGCCGGCATAGAGATCGGCGTGGGAGACCATCCGCGCCTCCGCATAACCGAAGCGCTCTTCCACCGCTGCTGAAACCGGACGGACTTCGGGCTCGAACACCACGCCGCGCAGGACCGGCGTCACCTCCACCTTGATCACCGCGCCGTCCGCCCGGACGAGCAGCTTGTCGATCACGGGCTGGGCTCCACCCTTGCCTCGCACGACGACCGACCCCGGCAGGGCGTGTTCGATGGCGTCAGCGATCCGCCTCAGCGCCGCATCGATTGCGGCGAGCGATGTGTCTCGATCCTCGACGGGCAGATAGGTCAGGTCGATATCGACCGACAGCCGCGGCAGGTCGCGGACGAAAAGATTGATCGCCGTGCCGCCCTTCAGGGCGAAGCAGGGTTCCTGGAACACGAGGGGAAGGGTTCGGACGAGGAGGCGGACCTGCCGGGCGTAGACGTCACTGACCGGCATCGAGCGACCTCGGCACGGTGATCTTGTAGGTCGGGTCCAGTCGACCGCCCTTGGCGAGCACGCGGTTGCCGCTGCCCAGATCGATGGCGTCGCGGTCCAGGGCTTTCAGCCACGCATGACCATGTCGGTCAGCGAAATAGAAGAACAAGCGTTTGACCTTCACGCTCACGCAATCCTCGAGCAGACGCTGGAGACGTCGCGGGCTGAGGGTGGCCAGGGCGCCCATCAGCTGGTCCGCCTGGTCGAAGCTCTCATGATCGGGGAGTTCGTCCAGAAGTTCGAGGATCGCGCGCTCGGGCGTCGACTGGCGCAAGGGCCATTGCCAGTGGCCCAGGGGGGTGTCCACTACTGCGGCGCGGGCCCAGTCCGCCAGGAGGCCGGTTTCGCTGGAGTCCTCGCGGAGCCGGGCGACCTCGAAGTATCGGGCGCTGCGGAACAACTTCTGGGACGAATGATATTTGAACGCGACATCCAGAGGCAGGTCGGCCAGCCAGGTCGGCGGGGTTTCGTCGCCATAGAGATGAACCTCCTTGCGGGTGGCAAGAAGGTAGTGGGCATAGCCTTGAAGTTCGAGCGCGGTGCGTCCTCCCACGACGATGGAATAGTCGAGCAGGGCCTGGAGCGAGAGCACGGCGACGGGCCAGTCGAGGGTTCCGCGCGGACGTCGATAAACGCGGCGCGCCGTGCGTTCCAGGCGCCCCGAAGCGACGTATTTGGCCCTTAGCGAGTTGGGATAGCCGTTCTCGTTCATCCAGCCGGAATCGACCAGAAGGCCTTCCGGGAGGATACGTTCGAGCTTGTTTAGCTTTCCCTGCATTTGAACACTATTAGTGTCCTAATATGAAGGTTGTCAAACACATTGGTTTGCCATTCGGCATATTGGAACACCGTGAGTGTCTTACTAGGATCATAGACAAACTATGGCGCAGGGTTGATATCAGCGCGTGGACCCGAGTTCAGGCCTTGGGACTGAAACGCTCACCGATCCGCTCCGCAAGCGCGCGAACCGGATCGTCGCTCAGATGGGCATACCGTTCCGTGGCGCGACTGTTGGCGTGTCCCAGAGCCTTTCCGATCATCGGGAGGCTGGCCCCGTCGGCCAGGGCGAAGCTTGCGAAACTGTGGCGCAGGTCGTGGATGCGGACGCCTTCCAGCTTGGCTTTGGGGAGCACCTTGTCGCGCCAGATCTTGGACTCGGAGGTCGCATATCCGTTGTCGCCCTTGGTGGCCGGGAAGACGAACTGGCTTCGACCGCGGGTCTTGTAGAGACGCTGCAGGATTCCGAAGGCCATGTCGTTGAGCGAGATCCGACGATCCCCCGTGCGACCGCCGGCCTTGGTGCGGCTCGGCGGCAGCACGAGCCGGCGCCGGTCGAAGTCGACCTCCGTCCAGCGCAGGCCCGCGATTTCGTTTCGCCGCGCGCCCGTCAGAAGCAGAAGCCGATAGACTGCGCCCTGCCGTTCGGAGATCGTCGCATCCGCCTCCAGGGCGTCGAGAGCGGCGATCAGGTCCTGGGCCTGGGCCTCTGACAGGAAGCGTTCGACCGCCGGTCGGAGCTTTCGTTCGACCTTGGCGCAGGGGTTCGGGCCGGCGAAATGGCCCTTGTCGATCGCCCAGTTGAAGGTCGCCCGCAGGGTGGAATAGGTGCGGTCAGCGATGCCTGCCCCGCCCTTGACGATGGATCGACCACGAAGTTTGGTCTTCACATCCTTGGCGGTCTTCCCGGCCGTGATCGAGCGGATCATCCCGGTGATGTGGTCGCGGGTGACCGTATCAAGCGCCAACTTCCCAAGCAGGGGTACGACGTGGCGCTCGAGGTTGGTCCGGTCCATGGCCCATGACGAATCCCGTTTGGTCGGTTTGTCGTCCGGCCCCCTCTCCAGATAGAGCTCAACCAGGCCTTTGACGGTAAGGCCCTCGATGCGCCTGCGGGCTTCGCCGGGATCGATGCCGCGCCGTGCGTCGACCACCACCGATGCGGCCTCCTTGCGAGCGCGGTCCGCGGTGAGCTTGTCCGGACCGTCGCCATGCTCGCCAAGCGTCAGCCAGCGTTGGATCCCGCGGACCCGGTACTTGATGGCGAAGATTCTTCGGACCGGCTTGGCGGCATGGCCGTGTCGGGTCTCGGTCCCCGGATAGATCCGAAGGCAGAAGCCTGCGATCTCGCTGTCCCAGATTCGACCCTCGCCGGTCTCCGGAACTGGCGCGCTCTCAACCACGCGCCTGGTGAGTTTTTGCTTCGTCATGGCGATAGAAACATACGCTCATTTCCGAGCCACCGCTACCACTCCGCTACCAACTCAAGTGAAACCGGCCGAAAAGCTCCGCAACCGGATAAACAAGAAACTCTATGCAAAACAACGTACAAAGCTGATTTTTGGAACGTCCTGAAAAGCCCGGAAATGCTGATCCCCAACATTGCCAAGGTTGGGGTCGAGAGTTCGAATCTCTTCGCCCGCTCCAAGTCGAGACTGATAAAATCAGGGGCCTGTCGTTCTCGGCAGGCCCCGATTTTTTGCCCGGTGTGCGACCCCGCGCCTTCGGCGATAGCGCCGTCAGATCAGACCAGCCACCAGCGTCAGAAGACCAAGTCCCAGCGACAGCGGGATGCGCAACGACAGCCAGCCTTGCGGCGTCAGTCCTGCGGCCTTGAGGCGGAGATCGACGATCAGGCTGGCGGCGATGAAGACGCCCAAGGCGACCAGGGACGGTCCGGGCCAGGTTTGACCGGTCGCCCAGGGCCAGGCTGTCGCCAGGGCCAGCAGGGACGGCAGCACGGCCGCAATCCAGACCCAACGCGGCGCTGCGCCGCGCGCCATGGCGCCCAGGCCCCACCAGACCCCGCCCAGGAAGCTGAAGATCAGGGCGGCATAGGCATAGGCCAGGCTGAGGGCCGCGAACCGAACGTCCGGCCCGCCCAGAACCAGGACCGCGACCGCCGCCGCCTGGGGTAGGAGGCCCGCGAAACCCAGGACACGGGCGATCGGCGGCAGTCTGTGTCGGTCGGTCATTTCATCATCCATCGGACACCTGTCAGGCTGCGTGCAATCCAGACTACAGAAGACGCCCGTATATCATGGCGACCACGCGCCACGTCCACGAAAGCCCTAGACGTCGATGACCCAACTGCTTGTCTGGTATGACGGAGGCTGTCCCCTGTGTCGTCGCGAGATCGCGCTGATGCGTCGGCTGGATCGCCGGGGCGCGATCCGGTTCATCGATGTGGACAAGGGCGACGCGACCTGCCCCATCGACCGCGACGCCCTGCTCGCCCGGTTCCACGCCAGCGAGGATGGGCGGCTGCTGTCCGGCGCGGCGGCCTTTGCGGCCATGTGGCGGGCCATTCCCTTGCTGCGGCCCATCGGGCTGGCGGCGCGTATTCCGGTGGTTCTTGCGGCGCTGGAAGGTGCGTATCGGCTCTTTCTTCGCGTGCGTCCGCGTCTTCAAACTCTGGTCCGCAAGTGGGGATGACGCATGTCCGTGCTTAGGCTGGTGCTGGGCGATCAGCTATCCGACGACCTGTCGGCGCTGGAGGGGCTGGACCCCGATATCGACACTGTCCTGATGGCCGAGGTCCGGGACGAGGCGACCTATGTCCGGCATCACAAACAGAAGCTCGCCCTGACCTTCGCCGCCATGCGAAACCATGCCGCGCGGCAGAAGGCGCGGGGCGTGCGGGTGCGTTATGTGCGGATCGACGATCCCGACAACAGCGGATCGATCACTGGCGAACTGGCCCGCGCCCTGGACGACGGCGCCTATGAGGCGGTGGTGCTGACGGAATGCGGCGAGTGGCGGCTGGCCCAGCATCTGGCGGCCTTCGCCGAGGGTGCGGGCCTGCCTGTCGAGATCTGCGAGGATCGCCGCTTCATCAGCTCGCACGACCGCTTCCGACGCTGGGCCTCGGGCAAGTCGCAACTGAGGATGGAGTTCTTCTATCGTGAGATGCGGCGCGAGACGGGCATTCTGATGGACGGGGCCCAGCCGGAGGGCGGGCGCTGGAACTATGACGCCGAGAACCGAAAGAAGTTGGCGAAAGGCGTGACGCCGCCCGGTCGGCTGCGCATCCCACCCAACACCGTGGCGCGCGAGGCCATGGTGGATGTGGAGCGGCTGTTTGGCGACCATTTCGGATCGCTGGACGGGTTCGGCTGGGCGACGACGGCGGACGAGGCGGAAACGACGCTGGCGCACTTCCTGAGCGACGTCCTGCCGTCGTTCGGGGACTGGCAGGACGCGATGGCTGAGAACCAGCCGTGGATGTGGCACGGGCTGCTCTCAACCTCGATCAACCTGGGCCTGCTGGACCCGCTGGACGTCTGTCGCCGGGCGGAAGGCGTCTATCGCGCAGGTCGCGCGCCGTTGAACGCGGTGGAGGGATTCATTCGCCAGATCTTGGGGTGGCGCGAGTTCGTGCGGGGCATCTATTGGCTGAAGGCGCCGGAATATCGGGCGCGCAACTTCCTGGATGCGGACCGCAAGCTGCCCTGGTTCTACTGGTCCGGCGAGACCGACATGGCCTGCGTCGCCGATGTGGTGAAGACGACGCGCGACAACGCCTATGCCCATCACATCCAGCGGCTGATGGTGACGGGCAACTTGGCCCTGTTGCTGGGGGTGCATCCCGATGCGGTCGACGACTGGTATATGTGCGTCTACGCCGACGCCTATGAATGGGTGGAGATGCCCAATACGCGCGGCATGGCCCTGTTTGCGGACGGCGGGATCGTGGGGTCCAAGCCCTATGCGGCGTCGGGGGCCTATATCGACCGGATGAGCGACTACTGCGGGGCCTGTCGCTACGACGTGAAGAGCAAGAGCGGCGATGCGGCCTGCCCGTTCAACCGGCTGTACTGGGGCTTTCTGGAGCGCAACCGGCCTCGGCTGAGGGACAATGTGCGGCTGGCCATGCCCTACAAGACGCTGGACGGGTTCGGCGAAGCGAAGCGGGCGGCGCTGGCGGCGGAAGCCGAAGCGTGTCGGACGCTGTTGGGGGCGACGCCGCTGGACTGAGCGTCAGACCCGGATGTCGAGGTAGGAGCCGGGGCGCATGATGCGGGGCTCTTCACGCTCAGGCGCCATGGCGGGGGCTTCGGCGGGCCGGGCCGGGTTGGCCGTGCGAATCGAGGACATGACGGCGGCGGCCGGCACGGGCGCCCTGGAAGCGGCCGCTTGATCCATGGCGGCGCGGAAGAAGGCCGCCTGGGCGTTGCGCGCGCTCGGCAGATCGAGGCCCTGGGCGGGCAGGTTCAGCGGCAGGCCGGTGCGAATCGCGCTCATGCCGGTATGGTTAACGAAAACCCTCGAAAAAGGGTTAACGGCCTCTGGCAGGCGTTACTGAGGGCGAGGCGCCGGGCTGGGTGCTGAACGGGGCGGGGCCTGCATGGAGGCGACCAGCCGTTCGATGTCGGCGTCGTCCAGCAGGGGGCCCGACTGTTTGGCGGTGATCCGGCCCATGGCGTCGACGGCGAAGGTCTCGGGCACGCCGGAGATGCCCAGGTCCAGACCTGCACGGCCCTCGCGATCCACCAGAACCATGGAATAGGGGTCGCCCAGCTCGTCCAGGAAGGCGCGGGTGGCGACCGGCTCGTCCTTGTAGGCGACGCCGACGACGGCGATCCCGCGCGCCTTCAGCGCCAGCAGCTTGGGGTGTTCGATCCGGCACGGCGCGCACCACGAGGCGAAGACATTGACCAGCATGGGCCGGCCGACGCCGGCGGTCTTGAGGTCCAGATTGCCCGGTCCCGCCTGGTCGCCGGACAGCATCGGCAGGACGGTCTCGGGGATGGGCTGGCCGACCAGGGCGTCGGGCTTGAAGGCCGGATCGCGCTTCAGCGACCAGCCGACGAACAGGGCCGCCAGCGCCGCGAGGACCACCAGCGGCAGGAGGGCCAGCCAGCGGTTCATTCTTTGGGCCCTATCGCGCTTCGCGCTACTTGAGGGCGGTTGGAATCCGATTGTTCGGTGGAGGCGTCCGCTTCCAGTTGCATGAGTTCACGCTTCCATTTGCGCGAGGCGATGACGGCGCGGGCGGTCAGGGCGGTCAGGACCAGGGCGCTGACGGCCCAGGCGGGCCAGACGAAGGCGGCGTAGGGGGTCATGTCGAGGTCGAGCATCGGTTAAGCCTCCTGGACCAGGCGGGCGCGCAGGGTCATGACGCGGCGGCGGCGGATCTCGGTGCGGATGGCCGTCAGCCACAGGGCGAGGAACAGCACCCCATAGGCCGCCAGCATGGTCAGGAAGGGCGGCAGATAGACGGGGTCCAGCCCTGACGATCCGGGGGTCAGGAAGCTGGCGGGCTGGTGCAGGGTGTTCCACCAATCGACCGAGAATTTGACGATCGGCAGGTTGATCAGGCCGACGAGACCCAGGACGGCGGCGGCGCGCCCGGCCTTCTGCTCGTCGTCGATCGAGGCCCGCAGCGCCATATAGCCGAGGTAGAAGAGGAACAGCACCAGCACGCTGGTCAGGCGCGCGTCCCACACCCACCAGGTTCCCCACATCGGCTGGCCCCATAGCGAGCCGGTGAACAGGGCGAGGGCCGTGAAGGCCGCGCCCGGCAGGGCGGCGGCGCGGGCGGCGGCGTCGGCCAGGGCGTGGCGGAAGACGAGCGCGAAGAAGCTGGAGACGCCCAGGGCCGCATAGGCGCCCAGGCCCAGGACGGCGGCGGGCACATGGACGAACATGATCCGCACGGTGTCGCCCTGCTGATAATCGGCCGGGACCGAGAAGCTGAGCCAGGCGCCGACGCCCAGCAGCACGGCGGCGAGGCCCCACAGAACGGGCGTCAACGGGCCGGTGAAGGCCATGAAGCGCTGCGGATTGGACAGGCCGAACATCGGTTCAGCGCTTACGCGGCGAAGGGCTGACGGGCAAGCTCACCCCTGTGCATTCCGAACGGCGGCCGCCCCAGCGAAGGGGGCGACCACGGCGGCGAACAGGACGTAGGCGCAGAGCAGCGCCAAAGCTGGGGCCACGGGCTGGCTAGATGCGGCGCGTTCCAGGGCGCCCGCGCCGAAGACCACGGGCGGAATGAAAAGGGGCAGGACGACCACGGCGATCAGCAGGCCGCCGCGCTTGGCGCCGAGCGCGAGGGCGGCGCCCAGCGCGCCGGTGAAGGCGAAGCCCGCGCCGCCGATCAGGGCGGTCAGGGCGACGAGCGGCGTCAGCGACGCCGGCAGGCCCAGGGCCAGGGCGGCGACGGGGGCGGTCAGGGCGAGCGGCAGGCCGACGGCGATCCACTGGGCCAGGGCCTTGATCAGCACGACCTGCTCCAGCGACAGATGGCCCAGCGCCAGCAGGTCCAAGCCGCCGTCCTCCATGTCACGTTCGAACAGCCGCTCCAGCGACAGCAGGGACGCCAGAGCCAGGGCCAGCCAGGCGACGCCGCCCGCGACCGGGCCGAGCGTGCGCGGATCGCCGCCGGCCGCCAACGGCAGGATGGCGGTCAGACAGGCGAAGAAGCCGCAGGCCAGCAGCGGCCCGCCGCCCCCGCCCCAGGCCAGGTCCAGCTCGCGCTCCATAAGGACGCGGGTGGCGCCGCGCAGGCCGGGCGGGCGCGGTTCCTGATCGGCGTCGCGGCGGCTCATTTCAGGCTCCCCAGGTCGAGAGCGCGGGTCGGCAGGGGCAGCGGGTCGTGGACGGCGGCGACGATCAGGCCGTCGGCTTCGAGATGGCGCTTCATCTGGTCGGCGAAGGCCTCGCGCCAGCGGGCGTCCAGCGGCGCCATGGGCTCGTCCAGCAGCCATAGGGCGCGTGGCGATCCGACCAGCCGCCCCATCGCCAGGCGACGGCGCTGGCCGGCGGACAGACGCCGCACCTCTAGGTCTAGAAGGGGCTTCAGGCCGAAGGCCTCGACGGCGTGATCGAGGCCATACTGGGTGTGGCCCAGCCAGTCGCACTGGAAGCCCAGTTCCTCGCGGGCCGTGCGGCCGCCCTTCAGCCCGTCCAGATGGCCTAGGAAATGGGTTTCGCGGCCGCGCGCCTGCCGCTCGTCCAGCGGATTGCCGTCGCCGTCCTGAAAACCGACCGTGCCCGCATCGGGGCGAAACAGGCCGGCGATGGCGCGCAGCAGGCTGGTCTTGCCCGCCCCGTTCGCGCCCGTCAGGGCCAGGACCTCGCCGGCGCGCAGGGTCAGGTCGAGGCCGTGGAACAGCCGCCGCTCGCCGCGCGAGACGGTCAGGTCGGAGAGGGTGAGGGTGTGGATCATCGCAGACTCTCCCTCCCCTTTATGAGGAGGGTGGCCGAGCGCAGCGAGGTCGGGTGGGGGCGTGTCGGCCGGTGCGTTCCTGACATCCCCACCCCGATCGCTTCGCGATCACCCCTCCCCATAAAGGGGAGGGAAAATCTGCGAACCCTTCTCAATGTCCCTGTCGAGGGTGTGGACACATGGACGGTCGGGTCCCGTAGAGCTATAGGCACGGTCGCCGCAGCAGGCTTTCGCCGCGCGCGCAGGGGCCCTGTGAGCCGCTGCGTCTGTCGCGCGAAGGCGCAACCGGATTGTCGGGCGGCGCTGACCAGAGGAAGACTCCATGCCGTCGAACGACAGCTTCAAGACCCGCCAGGACCTTTCCGTCGGGCGTAAGAAATACGCCTATTACAGCCTTCCCGCCGCCGAGGAAGCCGGTCTGACCGGGATTTCCCGCCTGCCGCGCTCGATGAAGGTGCTGCTGGAGAACCTGCTGCGCAACGAAGACGGCGTCTCGGTGACCGAGGCCGACCTGCGCGCCGTCGCCGCCTGGGTCGAGAACAAGGGCTCGGTCGAGCATGAGATCGCCTTCCGTCCGGCCCGCGTCCTGATGCAGGACTTCACCGGCGTTCCCGCCGTGGTCGACCTGGCCGCCATGCGCGACGCCATGAGCGCCCTGGGCGCCGACGCCGCCAAGATCAATCCGCTGGTGCCGGTCGATCTGGTCATCGACCACTCGGTGATGGTCGACAACTTCGGGACGTCCAAGGCCTTCGGCCAGAACGTCGAGCGCGAATACGAGCGCAACATCGAGCGCTACAACTTCCTGCGCTGGGGCTCGTCGGCCTTCAACAACTTCCGCGTCGTGCCCCCCGGCACCGGCATCTGCCACCAGGTGAACCTGGAGAATCTGGCCCAGACCGTCTGGACCATCGATGAAGGCAAGAAGACCGTCGCCTATCCCGACACCGTCGTCGGCACCGACAGCCACACCACCATGATCAACGGCCTGGCCGTCCTGGGCTGGGGCGTCGGCGGCATCGAGGCCGAAGCCGCCATGCTGGGCCAGCCGATCCCGATGCTGATCCCCGAAGTCATCGGCTTCAAGCTGACGGGTTCGATGCCGGAAGGCACGACGGCGACCGACCTGGTGCTGACCGTCACCCAGATGCTGCGCAAGAAGGGCGTGGTCGGCAAGTTCGTCGAGTTCTTCGGCGACGCCCTGCCGAACATGACGATCGAAGACCAGGCGACCATCGCCAACATGGCCCCGGAATACGGCGCCACCTGCGGCTTCTTCCCCGTCTCGGCCGCCACAATCGGCTATCTGACCGCCACGGGCCGCGACAAGGCGCGCGTCGCCCTGGTCGAGGCCTATGCGAAGGCTCAAGGGTTGTGGATCGACGAGAACTCGGAAGACCCGGTCTTCACCGACGTGCTGGAACTGGACATCTCGACCGTCGTGCCGTCGCTGGCGGGTCCGAAGCGTCCGCAGGACCGCGTCGAACTGACCACCGCCGCCCCGGCCTTCGAGACTGCCCTGACCGAGGTCTTCAGCCGCCCGACCGACGCCGAGCGCGTTTCCGTCGATGGCCAGAAGTTCACCGTCGGCGACGGCGACGTGGTCATCGCGGCCATCACCTCGTGCACCAACACCTCCAACCCGTCGGTGCTGATCGCCGCCGGCCTGGTGGCGCGCAAGGCCAATGCGCTCGGCCTGAAGGCCAAGCCGTGGGTCAAGACCTCGCTAGCGCCGGGCTCGCAGGTCGTCACGGACTATCTGACCGACGCGGGCCTGCAGAAGGACCTGGACGCCCTGGGCTTCAACCTGGTCGGCTATGGCTGCACTACCTGCATCGGCAACTCGGGTCCGCTGGACCCGGCGATCTCCAAGGCGATCAACGACAACGCCCTGGTCGCGACCTCGGTCCTGTCGGGCAACCGCAACTTCGAAGGCCGGGTGAACCCGGACGTCCAGGCCAACTATCTGGCCTCGCCGCCGCTGGTCGTCGCCTACGCCATCGCCGGCTCGATGCGGATCGACATCACCAAGGATCCGATCGGTCAGGACAAGAAGGGCAACGACGTCTTCCTGAAGGATGTCTGGCCGACCTCGCAGGAGATCGCCGAGATCCAGAAGAAGTCGGTCACCCCGGCCATGTTCGCCAAGCGCTACAAGGACGTCTTCAAGGGCGACAAGCACTGGCAGGCCATCAAGGTCACCGGCGGCCAGACCTATGAGTGGGACGACGCCTCCACCTATGTCGCCAACCCGCCCTATTTCGACGGCCTGTCGATGGACCTGACCCCGGTCCAGGACATCGTCGAGGCCCGGGTCCTGGCTATCTTCGGCGACAGCATCACCACCGACCACATTTCCCCGGCCGGTTCGATCAAGAAGACCTCGCCCGCCGGCGTCTATCTGACCAACCACGGCGTCGAGGCGGCCGAGTTCAACAGCTACGGCGCCCGTCGCGGCAACCACGAAGTCATGATGCGCGGCACATTCGCCAACATCCGCATCAAGAACCGGATCACGCCCGAGATCGAAGGCGGCGTGACCAAACACTTCCCGTCGAACGACACCATGTCGATCTATGACGCCGCCATGCGTTACCAGTCGGAAGGCCGGCCGCTGGTCGTCTTCGCCGGCAAGGAATACGGCACCGGCTCGTCGCGCGACTGGGCGGCCAAGGGGACCCGCCTGCTGGGCGTCCGCGCCGTCATCGCCGAAAGCTTCGAGCGTATCCACCGTTCGAACCTGGTCGGCATGGGCGTCGTGCCGCTGCAGTTCAAGCAGGACGGCTGGCTCAAGCTGGGCCTGACGGGCGAAGAGATCGTCACGATCCGCGGCCTGTCGGACGCCAATATCGGCAAGCTGAAGCCTCGCCAGGACCTGTGGGTCGAGCTGTTCCGCCCGTCGGACGGCAAGATGGCCCGCTTCCCCGTGCGTTGCCGCATCGATAACCAGACCGAGCTGGACTATCTGCTGGCCGGCGGCGTCATGCCCTACGTGCTGCGCAACCTGGCCCGCGGCCCGGAAACCGAAGCGCCGATCGCCGCCGAATAGGCAGCGGTCTGCTGAAGACAAGGAAAGGGCCGGCGGAGCGATCCGCCGGCCCTTTTTGCTTGCCGCTGGGGTGGCGTCAGTCTGCGGCGACGACCACCAGCTTGCGGTTGACAAACTCCTTGATGCCGACATCGCCCAGCTCGCGGCCGAAGCCCGAGCGTTTGATGCCGCCGAATGGCAGTTCGGGCATGGAGGTCGTGGTGGTGTTGATGAAGACCATGCCGGTCTCGATCCGCGACGCCAGCTTGCGGGCGCGGGTTGTGTCGCCCGAGAAGATCGACCCGCCCAGGCCGAAGCGGGAGTCGTTGGCCAGGGCCACGACCGCATCGTCGTCCTCGACCACGAAGACCTGGGCAACGGGGCCGAAGAACTCCTGATAGAAGGCCGGGTTGTCGCGGGCGACGTCGGTCAGGACAGTGGGCTCGTAGAAGAAGCCGGTGCGGTCTGCGGGCTTGCCGCCGATGACGGCCTTGGCGCCGTGCTGGACCGCCTCCTCGACCTGTTTGGTCAGGGTCTTCAGCGCGTCTTCGGACGACAGCGGACCGAGCACCGTGGCCTCATCCAGCGGGTCGCCCATGACGGCGCTCTTCATCCCCTCGACGAAGCCGGTGGTGAAGGCGTCGGCGACCGACTTCTGGACGATGAAGCGTTTGGAGCCGGTGCAGACCTGACCTGCGTTGGACAGTCGCCCCTCGACGCCCGCCGCGACCGCCTTGTCGATGTCGGCGTCGTCCAGCACCACGAAGACATCGCTGCCGCCCAGTTCCAGCGTCGATTTCTTCAGCATTTCCGACGCGCGAGCCGAGACCTTGGCACCGGCCCCCTCCGACCCGGTCAGGGCCACGCCCTGGATCCGGTCGTCGCCGATCAGTTCGGCGACCTTGTCCGAGGAGATGTAGAGGTTGGCGACGAAGCCCTCGGGCGCGCCGGCCTCACGCACCAGTTTGGCGAAACGGGCGGCGCAGCGCGGCACGATGCCCGCGTGCTTGTAGAGCACCGGATTGCCGACCGCGATGGCGGGGGCGACGACGCGGATCAACTGATAGATGGGGAAGTTCCACGGCTCGACCGCCAGCAGCACGCCGACGGGATGGAACTCGACCCAAGCCTCGCCCAGTTCGCTGTCGATCTTCTGGGGTTTGAGGAAGTCGGCGGCCTTTTCGGCATAGTAGGCGGCGATGCCGGCGCACAGATCGATCTCGCCCTGCCCCTGGGCCAGGGGCTTGCCCATCTCCTCGGCGATGGTGCGGGCCAGGCTGTCGCGGTTCTCGGTCAGCAGGGCCGACAGGGACTTCAGCACGGCGAGGCGGGGCTGGATGTCGCCCTGGGACCAGTCGGAACGGAAGACGGCGTCCGCCTTGGCCAGAGCGGCTTCGACGGCGTCGTCCGTGTGTTCGGGATAGTCTTCGATCAGCTGTTCGGTGAAGGGATTGAGGGTGCGATAGGCCATGAGGCGTCCTGAAGCTTAGGTCGAACGCCCGGGGCGGCGCCGATCCGTTGTCTAAAGAAACGAACGCCTTGCGGCCGGGGCGGTTGCCCCTCCAATCTCAGTCCGCGTCGCTGAACGGCGGCGGCAGTTGGCCGGCCTTGAAGATTATGGTCGGCTCCTCGTCGTAGTCGCCCATTTCGGTGTCGGCCGAGACGGCGAAGGCGACCACGCCCAGACGCAAGGGCGCCAGGCGTTCGGCCTTGCGGCGCGCTTCTTCTGCATCCTTGCAGCCGACTTGCTGTTCGGCGCGGAGAGCCTTGCCCCGGCCCTGGACATAGGCCTGGACGATGTAGACGGTTTCGGTTGCCATGCGCTTCCCAAGCGGCCTGTTCGGCGCTCAGGTCAACAGGTTCAATCCAGTTTCAGTCCAGCTTTAGGGCCTCGGCCAGCAGCCGGGCCTCGGCGGCGCGGCTGGAGCCGGCGCGCCAGGCGACGACGATCTCGCGGTGGGGCGGGGCGCCGTCGGCCTGGTTTTCGAAGGCGCGGATGGCGACGGACGGGTTGTCGGCCAGACCCGCCTGGACCGCCATCTTCGGCAGGAAGGAGACGCCCAGGCCCGAGCCGACCATCTGGACCAGGGTGTGCAGGCTGGTGGCGGCGAAGACGTCGTCGCCGCGCGGGGCCTCGATGTCGAGCGCGGCCAGAGCATGGTCGCGCAGGCAATGGCCGTCTTCCAGCAGGATCAGGTCCTCGGCCCGCAACGAGCCAGGTCGGATGGGCCCAGGCGCGGCCAGGGCGTGGTCGTGGGGCGCGGCGGCCATGATCTCGTCGTCGCCGATGCGCGCGTGTTCGATGCCCGGCGCGTCGTAAGGCAGGGCGATGACGGCGGCGTCGATCTGGCCCGCCTTCAGGGCGGCGATCAGGCGGGGCGTCAAATCCTCGCGGATGAACAGCTTCAGGCTGGGATAGGCGGCCTTCACCGACGGCAGTTTGGCGGGCAGCAGGAAGGGGGCGACGGTGGGGATGACGCCCAGGCGGAAGCGGCCGGACAGCAGGCGGCCGGCGTTCTTGGCCGCCTCGACCAGATCCTCGGTGCGGGCCAGCACGTCCTCGGCCCGGCGCACGGCCTCGACCCCGACGGCGGTCATGATGACGGCGCCGCGCGCCCGTTCGACCACGGGCGCGCCGAGGATACGCTCCAGCTCCTGCACCCCGGCGCTGAGGGCCGGCTGGCTGACGTGGGCGGCCTCGGCGGCGCGCGAGAAGCTGCCATGCTCGGCCAGGAGCTTGAGATACTGAAGCTGTCGAAGGGTGGGAAGCATGGCTGTTAGATAGGCCGAACCTATGCTGACGCCAAGGACAATCGATTGGCTTTATGTGTTTGACCCGTGTCGAATGACCCCGTCATCTACAGGGCTATCGAGACCCGGCCCTAAGCCGCGCAAACCAGCAGGGAAGATCATCATGTCCACTGAAGCCAAATGCCCCGTTTCCGGACGGACGACGGAGTCGGTCGCGGGCGGGGGCGTGCAGAACCGCGACTGGTGGCCGGGCCAACTGCGCACCAACCTGCTGAACCAGCATTCGTCGAAGTCCGACCCGTTGGGAGAAACCTTCAACTATCGCGAGGCCTTCGCCAAGCTGGACTATGAGGCGCTGAAGGCGGATCTGCGGGCGCTGATGACGGACTCCAAGGACTGGTGGCCGGCCGACTTCGGTCACTACGGGCCGCAGTTCATCCGCATGGCTTGGCACAGCGCCGGCACCTATCGGGTCGGCGACGGCCGGGGCGGCGGCGGGCGCGGCCAGCAGCGGTTTGCGCCGCTGAACTCCTGGCCCGACAACGTCAACATCGACAAGTCGCGGCGCCTGTTGTGGCCGATCAAGCAGAAATACGGCCAGGCCATCTCCTGGGCCGACCTGATGATCCTGACCGGGAACGTGGCGCTGGAGACCATGGGTTTCCGCACCTTCGGTTTCTCGGGTGGTCGCGCCGATACCTGGGAGCCGGATCAGGACGTCTATTGGGGTCGTGAGATGACCTGGCTGGGCGGCGACGAACGCTATGCCCACGGCTCGCAAGGGGTGGTGAAGCCCGGCGACGAGGCCGTGCTGGTGTCGGACGACCGCGCAGACGGCGACGAGCACACGCGCGATCTTGAAAACCCGCTGGCGGCCGTCCAGATGGGTCTGATCTACGTCAATCCCGAGGGGCCGGACGGCAATCCCGACCCGCTGGCGGCGGCGCACGACATTCGCGAAACCTTCAAGCGGATGGCGATGAACGACGAGGAGACGGTCGCCCTGATCGCGGGGGGGCACACCTTCGGCAAGACCCACGGCGCCGGCCCGGCCGATCACGTCGGCGCCGAGCCCGAGGGCGACGGCCTGGAGGCGCAAGGCCTGGGTTGGACCTCCAGCTTCGGATCGGGTTCGGGCCGCGACGCCATCACCAGCGGGCTGGAAGTCACCTGGACCCAGACGCCGGCCCAGTGGAGCAACTTCTTCTTCGAGAACCTGTTCGGCTTCGAATGGGAGCTGGAGAAGTCGCCGGCCGGGGCGCACCAGTGGGTGGCAAAGGACGCGGGCGAGATCATCCCCGACGCCCACGATCCGGCGAAGAAGAAGCGGCCGACCATGCTGACGACCGATCTGTCGATGCGGTTCGACCCGGAATACGAGAAGATCTCGCGCCGCTTCCTGAACAATCCGCAGGCCTTCGCCGAAGCCTTTGCACGGGCCTGGTTCAAGCTGACCCATCGCGATCTGGGACCGCGTTCGCGCTACGTCGGGCCGGAAGTCCCGCGCGAAGTGCTGATCTGGCAGGATCCCGTGCCGGAAGTCGATCACCCGCTGATCGATGCGACGGATGCGGCGGTTCTGAAAGCCAAGGTGTTGGATTCGGGCCTGAGCGCCGCTGAACTGGTCGGCACGGCCTGGGCCTCGGCCTCGACCTTCCGGGGCGGGGACAAGCGGGGCGGGGCCAATGGGGCGCGCATCCGCCTGGCGCCGCAAAAGGATTGGGCCGCCAACCAGCCCGAGCAGCTGGACCGGGTGCTGAAGACGCTGGAGCGTATCCAGTTCGAGTTCAACCAGGGCCAGACGGGCGGCAAGAAAGTCTCGATGGCCGACCTGATCGTGCTGGCCGGCAATGCGGGCGTCGAGCAGGCGGCGAAGGCGGCGGGCCATGAGGCCAGCGTGCCGTTCACGCCGGGTCGGACGGACGCCAGCCAGGCGCAGACGGATGTGGAATCCTTCTCCTATCTGGAGCCGGTCGCCGATGGGTTCCGCAACTTCCAGAAGGCCCGTTATGCGGTTCCGGCCGAGGCCCTGCTGATCGACCAGGCGCAGCGGCTGACGCTGACGGCGCCGGAGATGACGGTGCTGATCGGCGGCTTGCGGGCGATCAACATCAATGTCGGCGGGGCGACGCACGGCGTGCTGACCGAGCGGCCGGGCGTGCTGTCCAACGATGTCTTCGTCAACCTGCTGGACATGGATGTGAAGTGGACGGCGACCTCGGACGCCAAGGATGTGTTCGAAGGGCGCGACCGTCGCACGGGCGAACCGAAATGGACCGGCACCCGCGTCGATCTGGTGTTCGGCTCCAACGCCGTGCTGCGCGCCCTGGCCGAGGTCTATGCCGGGGCGGATGCTGAGGCCAAGTTCGTGTCGGACTTCGTGGCCGCCTGGACCAAGGTGACCGAGCTGGACCGGTTCGACCTGCACGGTTGAGCCCGAGCCAGAACTGAAAGCCAAGAGCCGGACGCCGTCGCGTCCGGCTCTTTCGCTGTTCTAGCGCAGCCTGATCTCGAACAGTTGCGGCCAGCGCTTGCCGGTAACGAACAGCCGCTTGCCGGCGGCGTCCCAGGCGATGCCGTTCAGGACGTCGTCATTGGGGTCCAGGCCGGCGTCCTTGGGGACCAGGGCGGTCAGGTCGATGAAGGCCTTCACCACGCCGGTCTCGGGGTCGATGCGGGCGATGCGGTTGTCCTGCCACAGGTTGGCGAAGACCTCGCCGTCGATCCATTCCAGCTCGTTGATCTGATCCAGCGGCTTGCCGTCGGCGGTGACGGAGACGCGGCCGGTCTCGGCCAGAGTCTCGGGATCGAGGAAGCGCAGCTGGTCGGTGCCGTCGCTCATAATCAGGCGGCGGCCGTCGGTGGCCAGGGCCCAGCCCTCGCCCGGATACGAAAAGCCGCCCAGGGGCGAGAAGTCGTCAAGCTTCCAGATGAAGCCGATGTGGTTGCGCCAGGTCAGGCTGTAGAGCTTGCCGTTCAGCGTGGTCATGCCCTCGCCGAAATAGATGGTCGGCAGGTCGCGCTGGCGCTCCACTCGGCCGGTTTCCAGATCCACCTGGCGGATGAAGGACGGATACAGGCCCGTACTCTCGTAGAGGGCGCCGTCGTGGAAGAAGAGGCCCTCGGTGAAGGCCTCCGTATCGTGCGGATAGGCCCGCACGACCTCCCAGGACTGGACCGGAACCTCGGCCCGGACCGGCAGGCAAACGCCTGTCGCCAGGATCAGGCCGGCGATCAGACTGCCGAGACGCGACGACAGGCGGTTCATGAGCCTCAGCCCTGCTCGGCGGCGGCTTCGGCCTCGGCCTTCTGGGCGCGGACCTCGGCGGCGTTCGCGTCGCTGCGGGCCTGTTCGGCCATTTCCTTCTTGGTGGCGCCGCGACGCCCCATCATGTTCAAGGCCTCGACACCGGCCGAGAAGGCCATGGCGGCGTAGATGTAGCCCTTGGGCACGTGATAGCCGAAGCCGTCGGCGATCAGCACCATGCCGATCATCAAGAGGAAGCCGAGCGCCAGCATGACCACGCTGGGGTTCTTGTTGATGAAGTTGGCCAGGGGATCGGCGGCCAGCAGCATCACGGTCACGGCGACCAGGACGGCGACGACCATGATCGGCAGGTGTTCGGTCATGCCGACGGCGGTCAGGATCGAGTCGATCGAGAAGACGATGTCCAGCAGAATGATCTGGAAGATCGCCGCGCCCGCGTTCATGATCATCACGTCCTTCTTGTCCATCACGTCATGGCTGGGCGTGGGATCGACGGTGTGGTGGATCTCCTTGGTCGCCTTCCAGACCAGGAACAGACCGCCCGCGATCAGGATCAGATCCTTCCACGAGAATTCGTTGCCCATGACGGTGAAGACGGGCTGAACCAGGCCGACCAGCCAGGCGATGATCGACAGCAGGGCCAGGCGCATGATCAGGGCCAGGCCGATGCCGAGGCGACGGACCTTCTGGCGCTGGTGCTCTGGCAGCTTGTTCGAGAGGATGGAGATGAAGATCAGGTTGTCGATACCAAGCACGACCTCCATCACGATGAGGGTCACCAATGCGGCCCAGGCGGCCGGATCTGAGAGCAGAGGGGTGATGCTGTCGAGCATTGGGGTTCCTGGTGGAGAATAAAGCTTGAGCGGAAAGCGCTAGGGCCGCTGCGGGTTCCGATCAAGCGACGGGGTGCGGCGCAATGGTCGCACCCCTGGCCTTCATCGGGCGATCAAGGCCCCTTCCGAGGCGATATCGACCAGCACCGGGAAATGGTCCGAGATCACCTGGCCGGCGAAGGAATCGGTCGGCACGGCGTAGCGTTCGACCGACAGGCCGAGGCCGACGAAGACATGGTCGATAGCGACGCCGTCATTGTCGTTGGCGATGTCGAAGGCGTTGTAGGTGCCGTTCGGTCCGAACACGACGGGGCTGACGGTGCGGGCGTCGCGCAGGCCGGCCGCGATGACGCGGCGATAGGGGGCTGTGTCCGGCCCGGCGTTGAAATCCCCCATCAGCGCCACCGCCGCCGTCACCCCCTCGACCGTCGCCGGCGCCAGGTCCGCCGCCAAGGCGGCGCAGCCTTCACGAGCAACGGCCCCGACATGGTCCAGATGGGCGTTGCGTATATCTAGCAGCCGGCCGTCGGCTCGATCGCGTAGCACGACCCGCGTCACGGTGCGGGGCAGGGCGGCGTCCCAGCCCTTGGACGGCCGGTCGGGCGTGGGGGAGCACCATAGGGTCTGGGCGCTGATCGCCTCGAATCGGTCGCGACGCCAGAACAGGGTCGTCGTCTCGCCCGTCTGGGCGCCGTCGTCGCGGCCGACGCCGTAATGATCGTAGGCCGGCGCCTGTTCGGCCAGATAGGCGACCATCGGAATCAACGCCTCCTGGACCCCCAGGACGTCAGGGTCGAAGAAGGCGATCTGGCGCGCCATGTGCGGACGGCGCTGCGCCCAGTTCGGCGTATCGTCGGGCGCGTCATAGCGAATGTTGTAGCTCATCAGCCGCACCGAGCGCGGGGTGTCCGCAGGGGGGCGTCTGCCGCTCAGGCAGGGCCCTGGCCCGGACGCTCGATGGGGCGACGACGCACGGCGCCAGTAAGGCGCAGGCGGTGGCGATCAGCAGGGGCGACAGTTCCTTGTGGGTTCTCGTCGAAGGGTCTGGCCTGATTTTCTCACGGAGGGATGACCAGGGTGCGACGCCCTGATGCGACAGGGTGCGGCTTCATCACCCCTTCACGCAATGTTGCGAGCGGCGAAACCCCGTGCTATCAGGCGCCCGGCTTGAAGGGGGCGTATTTACGGATACGGCCTCTGTCGTGCTTTCCGTAAGCATTTCAAGCTTTTGACCGTTGCGAGCCTCGCAGTCGGTTGCGACCCTGACACAACGACCTCGGACCCTAATCAGTGGCTGATGATTTCAGAACGACGGAAGTCGGCGATCGCTACGCACAGGCGCTGTTTGACCTGGCGCTGGAAACCGGCCGCCTGGACGCTGTCCGTGCTGACCTGAAGTCGCTGAAGGCGGCCTGGATCGAGAGCGCCGACCTGCGTCGTCTGGCCGCCTCGCCCGTCATCAGCGCCGAGGATCAGGCCAAGGGTCTGGTCGCCATCGCCGCCAAGGCGAAGTTCGAACAGACCACGTCCAACTTCCTGGGTCTGCTGGCCCAGAACCATCGCGCCAAGGATCTGCCGGGCGTGATCGCCGGCTTCGAGGCGCGCTACGCCAAACACGCCGGCGTCGTCGCCGCCGAGGTCGTCTCGGCCCAGCCTCTGGACGCCAAACAGGTCGCCGCCATCACCGCCGCCCTGTCCAATAGCCTGGGCAAGGCGCCGGAGCTGACCGCGCGCGTCGATCCGTCGATCCTGGGCGGCCTGAAGATCAAGGTCGGCTCGAAACTGTTCGACGCCTCGCTGAAGACCAAGCTCGACCAGATGAAGTTCGCCCTCAAGCGGGCTTAAAGCCCGCTCCCCGCACACAAGAATGAAGCGCGCCTGATCGGCGCACCCGCATAAAGACTGAAGAACAGAGAGCCCGTCATGGACATCCGCGCCGCTGAAATCTCGGCCATCCTCAAGTCGCAGATCGCCAACTTCGGCGTCGAAGCCGACGTTTCCGACGTCGGCAGCGTGCTGTCGGTCGGCGACGGCATCGCCCGCATCCACGGTCTGGACAATGTCCAGGCCGGCGAAATGGTCGAGTTCACCAAGGCCGGCGTCAAGGGCATGGCCCTGAACCTGGAACGCGACAACGTCGGCGCCGTGATCTTCGGCGCGGACGCCCAGATCGCCGAGGGCGACGACGTGCGCCGCCTGGGCGAGATCGTGGACGTGCCGGTGGGCCGTGGCCTCTTGGGCCGCGTCGTCAACCCGCTGGGCGAGCCGATCGACGGCAAGGGCCCGATCGAGTTCACCGAGCGTCGCCGCGTCGACGTCAAGGCGCCGGGCATCATCCCGCGCAAGTCGGTTCACGAGCCGATGCAGACCGGCCTGAAGGCCATCGACACCCTGATCCCCGTCGGCCGCGGCCAGCGCGAGCTGATCATCGGCGACCGTCAGGTCGGCAAGACCGCCGTCGCCGTCGACACCATCCTGAACCAGAAGAACGTCAACAAGACCGACGACGAGAGCGCCAAGCTCTACTGCATCTACGTCGCCATCGGCCAGAAGCGCTCGACCGTCGCCCAGATCGTCAAGACGCTCGAAGAGGCCGGCGCGCTGGAATACACCATCGTCGTCGCCGCTACGGCCTCGGAGCCGGCCCCGCTGCAGTTCCTGGCCCCGTTCGCCGGCACCGCCATGGGCGAGTTCTTCCGCGACAACGGCATGCACGCCCTGATCGTCTATGACGACCTGTCCAAGCAGGCTGTGGCCTATCGCCAGATGTCCCTGCTGCTGCGCCGTCCGCCCGGCCGTGAAGCCTATCCGGGCGACGTCTTCTACCTGCACAGCCGCCTGCTGGAGCGTTCGGCCAAGCTTAATGAGGATTACGGCTCGGGCTCGCTGACGGCCCTGCCGATCATCGAAACCCAGGCCAACGACGTTTCGGCCTATATCCCCACCAATGTGATCTCGATCACCGACGGCCAGATCTTCCTGGAATCGGACCTCTTCTACCAAGGCATCCGCCCGGCCGTGAACGTCGGCATCTCGGTGTCGCGCGTCGGCTCCTCGGCCCAGACCAAGGCGATGAAGAAGGTCGCCGGCACCATCAAGGGCGAGCTGGCCCAGTATCGCGAGATGGCCGCCTTCGCCAAGTTCGGCTCGGACCTGGACGCCTCGACCCAGAAGCTGCTGGCGCGCGGCGCCCGCCTGACCGAGCTGCTGAAGCAACCGCAATATTCGCCGCTGGCGATGGAAGAGCAGGTCGTCTCGGTCTACGCCGGCACGCGCGGCTATATCGACGGGATCGCCGTGGGCGACGTCGGCCGGTTCGAGAAGGAACTGCTGGCGCGCATCCATGCGAACCACGCCAGCCTGCTCGAAGGCATCCGCACCAAGAAGGACCTGACCTCGGACCTCGAAGCCGAGCTGAAGGACATCCTGGCCGCCTTCGTCAAGACCTTCGCCTGAACCCCGCCGGTAGTTAGAGGAAGAGCAACGCCGGATGGCCAGCCTCAAGGAAATGCGCAATCGGATCGGAAGCGTCAAAGCGACGCAGAAGATCACGAAAGCCATGCAGATGGTCGCCGCGGCCAAGCTGAAACGCGCCCAGGATCAGGCCGAGAGCGCCCGACCCTATGCGCAGAAGATGGCCTCGGTCATCGCCAACCTCGCCGCCGGCGTCTCAGGCGCCGACGCGCCGCGCTTGCTTGCCGGCACGGGTCAGGACCATCGTCACCTGATCGTGGTGGCGACGGCGGACAAGGGTCTGGCGGGCGGTTTCTCGACCAACGTCATCCGCGCCGCACGCGAGCGGATCAACAGCCTGATCGCCAACGGCAAGGACGTGAAGATCATCGCCGTCGGCAAGAAGTCGCGCGATCAACTGACGCGTCTGTACGGCGACAAGGTGATCCACACCTTCGAACTGAGCGACCACAAGACCATCGGCCTGCCCTCGGCCCAGCCGGTCGCCGAAATGATCGCCACGGCGTTCGAGGACGGCCAGGCCGACGTGGTCACCCTGTTCTACAGCCAGTTCAAGTCGGTGATCCAACAGGTCCCGACCGGCAAGCAGTTGATCCCGGCCGTGGTCGAGGGCGACGCCCAGCCCATCGACCTAAACGGCGCGGTCTATGAATACGAGCCCTCGGAAGAGGAAATCCTCGAAACCCTGCTGCCACGCAACCTGACGACCCAGATCCTGGCCGCTCTGTACGAGAACCAGGCCGGCTTCTTCGGCTCGCAGATGGCGGCGATGGACAACGCCACGCGCAACGCCGGCGACCTCATCAACGCCCTGACGCTGCAGTACAACCGCAAGCGCCAAGCCCAGATCACCACCGAACTGATCGAGATCATCGCCGGCGCCGAAGCCCTCTGATCCCGACCGAACAGACATTCCGATACGGACCCCAGCCATGACCGACACCGTCGCCAAAAAACCCGCCGCCAAGAAGCCCGCCGTCAAGACGGCGCCCGCCGCCGCTACCGCGCCGGGCTCCATCGTCGCCACCGGCAAGATCGCCCAGGTCATCGGCGCCGTCGTCGACGTCGAGTTCACCGGCCACCTGCCGGCGATACTGAACGCCCTGAACACGCAGAACATCGACCAGAAGACGGGCGAGCCCTTCACCCTGGTGCTGGAAGTCGCCCAGCACCTGGGTGAGAACATGGTCCGCACCATCGCCATGGACACGACCGAGGGCCTGACGCGCGGTCAGCCCGTGATCGACACCGGCTCCTCGATCCAGACCCCGGTCGGACCGGGCGTGCTGGGCCGCATCATGAACGTCGTCGGCCAGCCGATCGACGAAGCCGGCCCGATCCAGACCACGCAATACCGTCCGATCCACCGCGAGGCCCCGACCTTCGAGGAGCAGACCAACTCGTCGGAAATCCTGGTCACGGGCATCAAGGTGATCGACCTGATCTGCCCCTACACCAAGGGCGGCAAGACCGGCCTGTTCGGCGGCGCCGGCGTCGGCAAGACCGTGACGATGCAGGAACTGATCAACAACATCGCCAAGGCTTACGGCGGTTATTCGGTTCTGGCCGGCGTGGGCGAGCGCACTCGCGAAGGCAACGACCTGTATCACGAAATGATTGAGTCCAACGTGAACGTGGACCCGGCCAAGAACGGCGGCTCGACCGAAGGCTCCAAGTGCGCCCTGGTCTATGGGCAGATGAACGAGCCTCCCGGCGCCCGCGCCCGCGTCGCCCTGACCGGCCTGGCCCAGGCCGAGTATTTCCGCGACGAGGAAGGCAAGGATGTCCTGCTGTTCGTCGACAACATCTTCCGCTTCACCCAGGCCGGTTCGGAAGTGTCGGCTCTGCTGGGCCGCATTCCGTCGGCCGTGGGCTATCAGCCGACGCTGGCCACCGAGATGGGCAACCTGCAGGAACGCATCACCTCGACCAAGAAGGGCTCGATCACCTCGGTCCAGGCCATCTACGTCCCGGCCGATGACCCCACCGACCCGGCGCCCGCCGCGTCCTTCGCCCACTTGGACGCGACGACCATGCTGTCGCGTGACATCGCCGCCCAGGCCATCTTCCCCGCCGTCGATCCGCTGGACTCGACCTCGCGGATCATGGACCCGCTGGTCATCGGCGAAGAGCACTACCAGGTCGCCCGTTCGGTCCAGGAAGTGCTGCAGCAGTACAAGGGCCTGAAGGACATCATCGCCATCCTGGGCATGGACGAGCTGTCGGAAGAGGACAAGCTGGTCGTCTCGCGCGCCCGCAAGATTCAGCGCTTCCTGTCGCAGCCCTTCTTCGTGGCCGAGCAGTTCACCAACGCGCCGGGCAAGTTCGTCGAACTGGCCGACACGATCCGCTCGTTCAAGGGCATCGTCGCCGGTGACTACGATCACCTGCCGGAAGCCGCCTTCTACATGGTCGGCGCGATCGAAGAGGCCGTCGCCAAGGCCGAGAAGATGGCTTCGGAAGCCTGATCATGGCCGGCAAGCTGAACTTCTCTCTCGTCTCGCCGGAACGCGAGGTCTTCTCCGGCCTCGTGGACCAGGTGGACGCGCCGGGCGTCGAGGGCGACTTCGGCGTCCTGCCGGACCACGCCCCCTTCATGACCGCCCTGCGCGAGGGCCTGGTGACCGTGTATAGCGGCGGGACCAAGATCCAGTACGACGTCCACGGCGGCTTCGCCGACGTCAACGGCGAAGGTCTGACCATCCTGGCCGAACAGGCTGTCGAGGTCTTCGCGGGCTGATCCGCACGCCGGATCGAAAGAACTGAGGCCCCGCGCTCCGGCGCGGGGCCTTTTTCGTAATAGGCTGTGCCCTTGCTCCGGGCGGAGGCTTCTGCAACCATCAGGCATCACGGGGGGCTGATGATGCCGAAGGCTGAAGGGTGGACCGTTGGCGGCGGGACGTGCCGGGTTCTGACGTCCTTGGTCGGGGCGTCCCTGATCGGGGCCTTGCTCAGCGGCTTTGCCGCACAGCCGACCGAGGTGCGCCGCACCCAGCCCGCGCCGTATGCGGCGCTGACCTCGCCGACCGCCGCCATGGCTATTGTGTTTTCGGACATCTGCATGACGGCGGTGCGCGATGGATCGTCGATCGAGGCGTTGGCCCTTGATCACTGGCTGCGTCCCGTTGCGCCACGCTCGACTGGATCGCCCACGGCGACGGCGGCGTGGCGGCTGGCTTCCTATTCCAAGGTCTTCGTCGTGGCCTTGCCGAACGGGGGATGCTCGGCGTCGGTGGAGGGCGGCGATCCCGAGGCGCTGCGAGAGGCGGCCGTCGCCCTGACGGCGCGTCACGGCGCCTTCGTCGAAGGCCAGACCATTCCTGCCGACAACAACAGCCGCACCGCCTGGTGTACGGGCGAGGCGCAACGACCGATGATCGCCGTTCTGGTCAAACGCACACAGGGCCGTCGCGCCGCCTTCGTCGCCAACGTCTTTCGCGCCGAGGGCGAGCGCCCCAGTTTTTGCACGCCCGCGCGCGGCTGACAGACGGCCGGCGGGCGGCTAAGACCAGCCCATGACCGATCCCATCGACATCCAAGGCGTCTGCGCTGCCGGCTATAAGGCCGTGCGCGAGGCGTTCGCCGCCAACTTCACCGAGGCGCCCGAGGGGCTGAACGAGCAGGCGGCGCGGTTCAGCGTGCTGGTCGAGGGCGAGGCGGTCGTCGATCTGTGGGCGGGCCATGCGGATACGGCGAAGACGACGCCGTTCACGGAGGCGACCCTGACCTCGGTCTTCTCGACCGGCAAGGCGGTGATGGCGATCCTGATGGCGACGGCGGTCGAGGCGGGGCAGGTCGACTATGACCAGACGGTCGCCTCACTGTGGCCCGAGTTCGGCGCGGCGGGCAAGGCGGACGTGACCGTGGCCCAGTTGATGAGCCATCAGTCAGGCCTGCCCGGCTTCTCGGAAGCGGTCGATCCGACCATCTGGTTCGACGTGCCCGCCGTCTTGGCGCGGCTGGCGGCCCAGGCGCCGATGTGGGAACCGGGCACGGCCTCGGGCTATCACCCCGTCACGGTCGGCTATCTGGCCAATGAGGTGTTTCGCCGTGCGACGGGGCGGACCATGGGCCAGGCGCTGCGCCAGGACTTTTCCGATCTCGATCTGTGGATCGGCCTGCCGGAGAGCGAGCACGGGCGGGTGGCCCAGATGCGCAAACCCACGGCGGCGCCCAGCCTGGGTGTCGTCAATCCGATCAAACAGGCGGCCTTCCTGGATCGCGGCTCGGCGCCCGGCGGGCGGGGTTCGGCCGCCTGGCGCGAGATGGAAATCCCGTCGGCCAATCTGCACGGCACGGCCCTGGGGCTGGCGCGGATGATGGGGGTGGTCGCCAACGGCGGCGGTCTCGACGGCCGGTCGGTGCTGTCGGCGGGGACGCTGGAGCAGTTGACGCGCGAACGGATCCACGGGCCGGACAAGGTGCTGCCGTTCGAGATCAGCTGGGCGGCGGGGCTGATGCGCAACGACGGGCTAAAGGTGTTCGGGCCGGATGAAGCCTTCGGTCACTACGGCTGGGGCGGGTCGATGGCCATGGCGGATCCGTCGCGCCGGCTGTCGGCCGCCTATGTGATGACGCGCCAGTCGCCCCACCTGATCGGCGACCCGCGTCCCAAACGCCTGCTGCAGGCGCTGTACGGGGCGCTCTAGACCGTTTCAGAGAGGGCGACGGCCCGTTTGGCGGCGCGCGAGCGGTTGAGCGCGCCCAGGGCGAAGACGCCCGCGCCCGCCCAAATGAAGACGAACGAGACGATGCGCAGTGGGGTTAGGGCTTCACCCGTCAGGACGCCGCAGGCGAACTGAAGCGTGGGCGCCAGGAACTGGATGAAGCCGACGGTGGACAGGGGCAGACGCCGCGCCGACCAGGCGAACAGCACCAGCGGGATCACCGTCGCCGGCCCGTTGATCAGGGCCCAGGCCAGACCCGAGGGCGAGGCAAAGCCCACTGCCTGACCCTGGATCGTCAGCCAGGCCAGGAAGACCGCGCCGATGGGCAGCAGGACCAGGCATTCGACGAACAGGCCGGTCTGGGCCGAGGCGGGCACGCGTTTTCGGATCACCGCATAGGCGCAGAAGGTGACGGCCAGGGTCAGACCGATGATCGGCACATGGCCCAGGGCGACGGTCTGGACGACGACACCGACGGCGGCGAGACCGATTGCGACGGCGCTCCAGCGATCGATCTTCTCGCGGAACAGCACGGCGCCGGCCGCCATGTTGAGCAGGGGATTGATATAGTAGCCGAGGCTGGCCTCCAGCGTCGCATGGTGCGTCGTGGCGTAGACGTAGAGGCTCCAGTTCGTCGCGATCAGCAGGGCCGACAGGGCCAGCCAGGCCAGGGTGCGCGGCGTGGCCAGCACCTTTTTCGCCTCGCCCCACTGGCCGGCGAGCAGCAGGACCAAGCCCGCGACGAAGACCGACCAGACGGCCCGATGGGCCAGGATTTCGGGCGCACCGAAACCGTTGGCCGCCATCGCCATGAACAGCAGCGGCAAGAGGCCCCACAGGGTGTAGCAGGCGATGGCCGTGCCGACCGCGCGGGGGTCATCGGGGTTGGCGGGGGGCATTAGCGAATGTCCTTCCACGCCTTCGCCGTCATCCTCGGGCTTGACCCGAGGATCGGGCGATCGGCCGCTGATGCGAACGGGCGATGCATGGGCGCTTGTCAGGTCCGATCCTCGGGTCAAGCCCGAGGATGACGGTGAGTGTTAAGGTCGAGGCTGCTTACACCGTGATCGAACGATACCCCGACGAGGACTTGATCACGCCCGTCTCGTCCAGCAGCTGGGCGATCTGAATGGCGTTCAGGGCGGCGCCCTTGCGCAGGTTGTCGGAGACGACCCACAGGTTCAGGCCGTTCTCGACGCTCGAATCCTTGCGGATGCGCGACACATAGACGGCATGTTCGCCGGCCGCATCGACGGGGGTGATATAGCCGTCGTGTTCCTGCTTATCGATCACCAGGACGCCGGGCGCTTCACGCAGGATGGCGCGGGCCTCGTCGGGTTCCATGGGGCGGTCGAACTCGATGTTCACGGCCTCGGAGTGGCCGACGAAGACCGGCACCCGCACGCAGGTGACCGTGACCTTGATGTCGGGGTCCAGCATCTTGTGCGTCTCGTCCGACATCTTCTGCTCCTCGTCGGTCGAGCCGTCCTCAAGGAAGGCGCCGATGTAGGGGATGACGTTGAAGGCGATCTGTTTGGGGAACTTCTTGGGACGCGCGTCGCCCAGGCCGTAGATGGCCTTGGTCTGGTTCCACAGCTCGTCCATGCCTTCCTTGCCGGCGCCGGACACCGACTGATAGGTCGAGACCACCACCCGCTTGATCTTCGCCACGTCATGCAGGGGCTTCAGCGCCGTCACCAGCTGGATGGTCGAGCAGTTGGGGTTGGCGATGATGTTCTTCTTGGTCGCGTCCTTGATGGCGTCGGGGTTCACCTCGGGCACGATCAGCGGCACGTC
The DNA here is from genome assembly GCF_049896085.1 of Brevundimonas sp. TWP1-3. Classification (NCBI taxonomy): domain Bacteria; kingdom Pseudomonadati; phylum Pseudomonadota; class Alphaproteobacteria; order Caulobacterales; family Caulobacteraceae; genus Brevundimonas; species Brevundimonas sp. TWP1-3. The sequence continues at coordinate 621,971 of NZ_JAFCTP010000001.1, forward strand.
CGGGTCCTTGCGGAAGGCCGAGGAGTTGTCGATCACGATGGGGCCGGCCTTGCCGATCTTTTCCGACCATTCCTTGGACACCGCGCCGCCGGCGGACATCAGGACGATATCGACGGTCGAGAAGTCGAACTGTTCGATGTCCTGGCATTTGATGGTCTTGTCGCCGAACGAGACCTCGACCCCCTTGGACTTGCGCGAGGCGATGGCGTGGATGGCGTCGACGGGGAATTCGACCTCTTCCAGAATGTTCAGCATTTCGCGGCCCACATTGCCCGTGGCTCCGACGATGGCGACGCGATAACCCATTTTTCGTTGTCCTTCGGACGCGCTACGCTCGGCCCGCGGGGCCTCGCTGCTTGAGCGCCTTTTTTTGGTGTGGTGTTCGGCATTGCAAATAGGCGTTCGGGGCCGCGAAGCAATCGCTTTTCGGCGGAGAGGGCGTTAAGCAGCCGTCCCATGACCTCCCGCATCCGTAACGCCTACGACATCCGCGTGGAAGAGGGCGTGCTAACGCCCGATCCGGCGCAAGCCAGCGTGATCGCGGCGCTGGAGCGGCTGGAGGTCGATCTGGCCAAGCGCGGCCTGTTCGGCAAGGCGCCGGAGGTGCGGGGCGTCTACCTCTACGGCCCGCCCGGCCGCGGCAAGTCCATGCTGATGGACCTGTTCTATTCGGCGACGCCCGAGCCGCGAAAGACCCGCGCCCACTTCCACGCCTTCATGGCCCGGGTCCACGACCTGGTGAAACAGTGGCGCGAGGGCGATGCGAAGACACGCAAGGCCGTGTTCGGGACGCATAAGGGCGACGATCCCATCCCGCCCATCGCCCGACTGATCGCGTCGGAGGCCCGGCTGCTGTGTTTCGACGAACTGCAGGTCACCGACATCGCCGACGCCATGATCCTGGGCCGGCTGTTCGAGGCCCTGTTCGAGGACAAGGTGGTGCTGGCCATCACCTCGAACCGGGCGGCCGAGGACCTGTACAAGAACGGCATCAATCGCCAGCTGTTCGTCCCCTTCATCGACATCATCCGTGAGCGTTGCGCGGTGGTGGAGATGGCCGGCGCGCGCGACTGGCGGCTGGACCGGATGACCTCGGCCCAGGTCTGGCACACCCCGGACGACCGCGCGGGGTTCGAGGATCTGTGGCGCGAGCTGAAGGGCGGGGAGCCCGAAGAGCCGGCGCACCTGACCGTGCTGGGCCGCGACGTGGTGGTGGAGCGCACCGTCGGCTCGATGGCGCGGGCGACGTTTGTGGAGCTGTGCGGCACGCCGCTGGGCCCGCAGGACTATCTGGCCATCGCCCAGCGGTTCCATACCCTGTTCCTGGAAGACGTGCCGATCCTGAGTTCGGCCAACCAGCAGGAGGCGCGGCGTCTGGTGACCCTGGTGGACGCGCTCTATGAGGCCAAGACCAAGCTGATCGTGCTGGCGGCGGCCAAGCCGGAGGCCCTCTATACCGAGGGGGTGGGGGCGTTCGAGTTCGAACGCACCGTGTCGCGGTTCAACGAGATGCAGAGCAAGGACTGGCTGGCGCACGTGCGGGACTGACGGCTAGGGTGACGGCTGACCTTCGGAGAGTTTCCATGCGCCGCTTCGCCCTCGCCGCCGCCTTTGCATTGACCGTGTCGCCGCTGACGGCGGGGGCGGCTTTGGCCCAGACGGCCCCCGCGACGGCCAGTCGCGGACTGACTCCGGCCGAGGTCGGGACGTGGATCACCGGGCTGGGCGGACGGGTCGGGCCGGTGCAGACCGAGAACGGCCTGACCTTCTTCACCGTGACCAATGCGGGCCTGACCTGGGCCGTCTTCTTCTACGGCTGCGAGGCGGGCGTCTGCGGCGAGGTTCAGTTCAGCGCCGTCGTGCCGGGCGCGGGCGCGACGCTGGACAAGGTCAACGCCTGGAACCGCGACAACCGCTATCTGAAGGCCTTCCACACCTCGGCCGAAACCCCGACCGCGACGGTGCAGTACGATGTCGTCGTGCTGTCGGGCGGAGGCGTGACGCAACTGGCGGACCCGCTGGCGGTGTGGCTGCAACTGCTGCCGAAGTTCGCAGGCGAGATGGGGTATGCGGCGGCGCAATGACCTCCCTCTCCCGCTGGGAGAGGGCTTGAGCGCACGGCGGCGATAGCCGTCGTTCTTGTGCGAAAGGGTGAGGGGAGGGTCGTGCGATTTGGACCACCGGCCGACCCTCATCCGGCCCTGCGGGCCACCTTCTCCCAATGGGAGAAGGGAAAAGAAAAAAGGGCCGCGGATTGCTCCGCGGCCCTTCGTCATTCGATTGATGCGTGGCTTAAGCCAGCGAACCGTCGATGTCCTTGCAGGCCTGCAGCAGGCCCTGGACGGAGGCGACGGACTTTTCAAACATCGCCTTTTCTTCGTCGTTGGTGGTGAACTCGATCACCTTCTCGACGCCGTTGGCGCCGATCAGGGCGGGGACGCCGACGTAGAGGTCCGACAGGCCGTATTCGCCCGACAGCCAGACGGCGCAGGGCAGGACGCGCTTCTGGTCCAGCAGGTAGGACTTGGCCATGGCGATGGCGCTTTCAGCTGGCGCGTAGAAGGCCGAGCCGGTCTTCAGCAGGGCCACGATCTCGCCGCCGCCCTTGCGGGTGCGGTCGACGATGGCGTCCAGATCGGCCTGGCTCAGCAGGCCGGCGGCGACGGCGTCGGGCAGCGGCAGGCCGCCGACGGTCGAGTGGCGCACCATCGGCACCATGTCGTCACCGTGACCGCCCAGGGTCCAGGCGTGGATGTCCTGCACCGAGACGCCGGTCTTTTCAGCCAGGAAGTAGGCGAAGCGCGCCGAGTCCAAAACGCCGGCCATGCCGACGACCTTTTCCTTGGGCAGGCCTGAGAACTTCTGCAGGGCCCAGACCATGGCGTCGAGCGGGTTGGTGATGCAGATGACGAAGGCGTTGGGGGCGTGGGCCTTGATGCCCTCGCCGACGGCCTTCATGACCTTCAGGTTGATGCCGATCAGGTCGTCGCGGCTCATGCCCGGCTTGCGCGGCACGCCGGCGGTGACGATGCAAACGTCGGCGCCCGCGATGTCGGCGTAGTCGTTGGCGCCCTTCAGGGCCACGTCCGAGCCGAAGACGGCGGTGGCCTCGGCGATGTCGAGGGCTTTGCCCTGCGGGGTGCCTTCGGCGATGTCGAACAGGATCACGTCGCCCAGGGCTTCGCGCGCGGCCACGTGGGCCAGGGTTCCGCCGATCATGCCGGCGCCGATAAGGGCGATCTTCGCGCGAGCCATGGATGTCTCCGTTTATTGCGTGTGCGAAATGGGGATTAATCGTGCGGGCGGTCTAGACCCCTCAAGCGGCTGTCGCAAGAACCTCGCTTTACGGCCTTGGTCAGGCTTGCGAAGGTCCGGCCCCAACTGGAGGATTTCGATGCGCCCTTCTCTCGCTCTCGCCCTGCTGCTGTGCGCCGCGCCCGTTGTCGCTTCTGCGCCTGTCATGGCCCAGACGCCGCCCGCCACGATCGGCGACCGCTATATCCCTGCGCCCTGGTGGATGCGTGATCCGGTGATCGCCTCGGTCGGCCAGGTGCGGGTCGAGATCCAGGCCAACCGCGCCTTCGTTTCCGCCAGCTTCCAGTCGGTGGACCGCAGCGTAACGGAGGCTTCGCGCGCCGCCGCCGACCAGGTGCGGGCGCTGAGCCAGTCGCTGTCGGCTTACGGTGCGGACAAGGTGCGGGTCGAGACCAGCGTCACCACCCGGCCTCTCTATGACCAATACCGCGACGAGAATGGAGTGATGCGCGACAACACCCGCGCCGACCGCGTGGCGCGCTATCAGGCCGACGCCTCCGTCAGCGTGACGGTGCGTGACGTGCGCCTGATCGAGCGGGTCTATGCGACGATCGTGGCCTCGCGCCCGACGTCGATCGGCCAGGTGAACTTCAACCTGGAGCCGGAGAACAGCTGGAAGGCCAATCTGCAGGCCGAGGCGATGAAGGATGCGCGCCGTCGGGCCGAGGCGGCGGCGACCAACGCCGGCGCGACCCTGGGGCGAGTCAAGATCATCGATCCCTCGGGCCGCGTCTGCCAGACGGACGTCCTGGCCGGCTGGCCGTCCTATGCCGCCGGCGGACAGGCGACGACGGTGGACGACATCGTAGTGACGGGATCGCGGGTGAGCGCCGAAGCGGCATTTGCGCCGCCTCCCGCACCGCCCGCGCCGATGGCAGGCGGGGCAGGCCCCAGCGAGGCGGATATCGAGGCGGCGCGGCTGGCGCTGCAACCGCCGTTGCAGACCCTGACCGACAGCGCCTGCGTCATCTACGGGCTGAACTGATGGGGTTTGAGGTCGCGCCGGCCTTCGAAGTAGGGTCGGTCGCCGCGGCCGAATGGCCGCTGTGCCATGTGCGGCTGCAGGACGATGCGCGGTTTCCCTGGCTGATCCTGATCCCGCGCGTCGAGGGGGCGGTAGAGCTTGAGGACCTGAGCGTCGAGCAGCGGGCGATGCTGATGGAGGAGACGGTGCGGGCTGGGGCGCTGGTTCGGCGACTGGGTATGGTGGAGAAGCTGAACGTCGGCGCCATCGGCAATGTGACGGCGCAACTGCATGTGCATGTGGTCGGGCGAAGGCGCGACGACGGCCTTTGGCCCGACCCGGTGTGGGGGCGAGGGCCGGTTGTTCCGTATACGGATGAAGAGCGGGGGCGGCTGCTGGGAGTGATCGCTGATGACGAGGTTTCGGGTCTCTAGGACCAAAAATCCTCTTTTATCTCAAACCCGTCACCCTCGGGCTTGTCCCGAGGGCCCACGGCAAGGCAAGCCCGGTCGCAAGAGGCTGTAAGTCACGCCCTGAACGTCAGACTGCCGAGCCTGAACCTGCGGTGGGCCCTCGGGACAAGCCCGAGGGTGACGGGATGAAGTTTTGGACTCTCAGATAATATCCAGCGGCACCGCATGGTTTGGCGCTCGGAACGCCTCGTCCAGGCGTTCCAGGTCTTCCAGATCGAACTGGATTTCAAGGGCGTCGGCATTGGCCTCGACGTGTTCGACGCTGCTGGCCTTGGGAATGGCGATGACGCCGTCGTGGCGCAGGACGGCGGCCAGCGCCACCTGGGCCGGGCTGGCCGAATGGCGGTTGGCGATGTCGCGGATCAGGGGCTGTTCCAGCAGTTCGCCGCGTCCCAGGGGCGAATAGGCCATCATCGGCATGTCGCGCGCCTGCATCCAGGGCAAGAGGTCGAACTCCACCCCGCGCGAGGCCAGATTGTAGAGCAGCTGGTTGGCGGCGCAGTCCTCGCCCCCCTCGATCTCCATCAGCTGCTCCATGGCGCGCAGGTCCAGGTTGGACACGCCCCAGCGGGCGATCATCCCCTCGTCGACCAGATCGCGGAAGGCCTCGACGGTCTCTTCCAGCGGGACGTTGCCTTCCCAGTGCAGCAGGTAGAGGTCCAGCCGTTCGACGCCGAGCCGTTCCAGCGACTTCTCGCAGGCCAGCATCATCTTCATCTCCGAGGCTTTCTCGGGCCGGACCTTGGAGACCAGGAAGACCTCGTCGCGGCGGTCGGCGATGACCTCGCCCACCAGCCGCTCCGAGCGGCCGTCGCCATACAGCTCGGCCGTGTCGATCAGGGTCATGCCCAGGTCGATGCCGCGGGCCAGGGCCTGCTGCTCCTCGTCGCGCCAGGCCGGGTCGTCGCCCAGCTCCCAGGTGCCTTGGCCGAGGGCGGGAACGGTCGTACCGTCCGCAAAGGTGACGAGGCGGGTCATGTCCGTCCTGACGAAACTAGAAGCGGCGAAGACCGCGAAAGAGGGTGGAATGCGAACGCGGCTTATCAAGACCGACGGCCTGGTCCAACAGGTTCTGGACGCCGGGTTCGAAGACCCCAACGCGCCGCTGGTCCTGCTGATCCACGGCTTTCCCGAACTGGGGGTCAGCTGGCGGGCCCAGGTCGGGGCCTTGTCCCAGGCAGGATACCACGTCGCAGCCCCGGACATGAGGGGTTATGGCGGGACCGAGAAGCCGGCAGGGGTGAATGCCTATTCCATCCTGCATCTGGTCGGGGACATGGTCGATCTGGTCCGGGCGCTGGGCAAGCGGTCCTGCGTCGTCGTGGGTCACGACTGGGGCGCGCCGGTGGCCTGGCATTGCGCCCTGTTGAGGCCCGATGTCTTCACCGCGGTGGCGGGCCTGTCGGTGCCGTTCCAGCCGCGCCGTCCCAAGGGACCGCCCACGGCCGCCATGGCCGCGATCTCGAAACGGGCGGGCCTCGGCGATCTCTACATCAGCCGGTTCCAGGCGCTGGACGCACATATGGCGATGGACGCCGATCCGGCGACGGCCTTGAGGAAGCTGTTCTATGCCTATGACGGGGCGACCCCTGCGGATCGGCGCTCCACCGGCTTCATGCCGCACGGCGTGGATTTGCTCGACACCATCGACGACGCGGCGACCCTGCCGCCGTGGATGAGCGCGGACCATTTCGGCGAGTATGTGCAGGCGTTTTCGGCGTCCGGGTTCGACGCGCCGCTGAACTGGTACCGCGCGATGGACCTGAACTGGTCGCTGACGGCCTTCGTGCAGGAGCAGAAGATCACCCCGCCGGCCCTGTTCGTCGTCGGTGAGGACGATCCGGTGCGCCACTACGCCGGCGGGCATGAGGCTGGGCTGAAGGATTGGGCGCCGGGGCTGACCCAGTCGGTGGTCGTGCCGGGGGCCGGGCACTGGATCCAGCAGGAGCGGGCGGATGAGGTGAGCGCGCTGCTGGTCGAGTTTTTGGCCGGGCTTTAGGCCGCGTCCGCCATCGCCATCTGCTCGCGCGCCTCGGCGACGATTTCCAGGCTGTGGATGCGGGCGGCGTTGTCGAACATCATGCCGGTGACCATCAGCTCGTCCACGCCAGTCAGGGCGATGAAGTCGGCGAGCTGGCGCTTGACCGTCTCGGGCCCGCCGATGGCGGAATAGAGCAGGCGGCCCTTGGCGCCCTCGATCTGTTGCGGCGTCAGGACGGTGGTGATGTCGTCGACGGGCGGGGGCAGTTTGCCGGGCTTGCCGGTCGAGAGGCGGGCGAAACTCTGCTGCATCGAGGTGGACAGGCGCACGCCCTCGGCGTCCGTATCGGCGGCGAAGACGTTGATCGCGGCCATGGCGTGAGGCTTGGCCAGGCGGTCAGACGGGGTGAAGCTGCGGCGATAAAGCGCCAGGGCCTCCAGCAGCAGTTCGGGTGCGAAATGGCTGGCGAAGGCGTAGGGCAGGCCGAGTTGGCCGGCCAGCTGGGCGCTGAACAGGCTGGAGCCCAGCAGCCAGACGGGCACGCGCAGCCCGGCGCCGGGGACGGCGCGGACGGGCTGGTTTTCGGACGCCGGCTCGAACCACTGGATCAGTTCGACGACGTCTCGCGGGAATTGGTCTGCGCCTTCGAAATAGCGACGCAGCGCACGGGCGGTGGCGCCGTCCGTGCCGGGCGCGCGGCCCAGGCCGACGTCGATGCGGCCGGGGAACAGGGTCTCCAGCGTGCCGAACTGTTCGGCGACCACCAGCGGCGCGTGGTTGGGCAGCATGACGCCGCCGGACCCGACGCGAATACGTTGCGTCCCCGCCGCCACATGGCCGATGACGATGGAGGTCGCGGCGCTGGCGATGCCGGGCATGTTGTGGTGCTCGGCCAGCCAGAACCGCTCGTAGCCGAGGCGGTCGGCGGCCTGGGCCAGGGCCAGGGTTTCGTCCAGGCCGCGGCGGGCGTCGCCGCCTTCGACGATGGGGGAGAGGTCGAGAACTGAGAACGGGATCATGACGCCTAGATCGGGGCTGTCCGCCGAGGTTCAAGGGCGCGGGGGCGGAACCGCAACCGGGTCGGGCGCTTTAAGACTCAAATCCTCACCACGGAGACCTGCGCCATGACGGACATCGATCCCAACAAGCCCGAAGTGGATTGCGACGACGCAAGAGAGGCCGCTGACATGGGCGAAAAGCCGGATCTGGGGCACAAGGCTGACACGCTGATCGACGCCCTGGACGGTAGTGATTCGGGATCGGATACGCGGGCAGGATCGCTGCGGGGCGGATCGGCCTCGGGATCCGACGACGATCCTGATTCACGCGAGATCAACGACGCCCTGGCGGAAGAGGGACGTGAGTCCGCCGATGCGGTCGAGCGTGGCGACTGACGACGGCGCCTTGCTGCCGCCGCACGCATGCGCCACGGTGGCGCTTCGACCAAATTAGGTCAGGGACGATCTTTCGATGACGCTTCGTAGGGCGGCAGCCGCCGCCGTGGTTCTGTTCTGTCTCGCCGGATGCGACCGCACGGCCAAGCCGGCCGATGCGAAACAGGCGCCCGATGCGGCCGCGCCTGCGGTGGTCGCAGAGACACCGGCACCTGACCCTGTCGCGCCATCCGACGACGCGCCCGCCGCAGGCGCGCCTGCGGTCGATGGCGCGCCTGCCTTTGCGGCGCTCTATCCGGGCGCCCAGGTCGAGGGACAGCCGCTGCTGGCCGGCGGCGAAGCGGGCGCCGGCGGTTTGGTCACCTTCACCACCGACGCCTCGCCCGATCAGGTCGTGGCCTTCTATCGCGAGCGGGCGGAGGCGGCGGGGCTGCGATCCGTCACGGGCATGAACCAGGGCGAGGCGCGGGCCTATGGCGCGGCCGGCGACCAGGCGAACGGGCCCTCGCTCCAGGTCGTGGCGGCGCCCACGGATGCAGGCGCGACCTCGGTCCAGCTGGGCTGGAGCGCCGGGCAGTGAGGTCGGTCGCCGCCCTGGGCGCGGCGACGGCGATCCTGCTGGTCGTCGGTTGCGCCGGCGCCCCGAAACCGGTCGTGACGACGCCGACCGAGGGATTTCTGGCCGACGGCGCGATCGCGCGGCTGGCCGAGGCGGTCCCGCCGCCGCCCACGGTCGGGTCGCTCCAGGACCTGGCGGACAAGGCGGCCTCCGCGCGCTATGTCGCGCTGGAAGACGGCGATCGCTGGCTGCTGGCGACCTCCCACGCGGAACTGCGTCCGCCCCTGGCCCTGCAGCATTTCGACTGCGCCCTGGGCGTGCGGCTGGGGTCGGCCGAGACGCCGGCGCTGGATCGGCTGATGGCGCGCGTGTTTCATGACGCGAACAGCGTGGCGGAACGGGTGAAGGCGCGACAGGCGCGGCCCCGACCGGTCGGCGACGATCCCCGACGGCGCGCCTGTCAGGTCGTAAACGCCGCCACCCGACAAGGCGCCTCCTACCCGTCGGGCAGCGCCGCCGTCGGCATGGCCTATGGCGAGGCCTTCGCCGCGCTGGAGCCGGAGCGGGCTGAGGCCGTGCGAAGGATCAGCCATCAGATCGGTGTCAGCCGCCTGATCTGCGCCATGCATTATCCGACCGACGTGGCTGTAGGCGAGGAGATCGGCCGGGCCGTCGTCGTCGAGGCCGTGCAGATGCCCGCCTTCCAAGCGGATGTCGCGGCGGCGCGAGCGGAACTGGAGACCGCGCGTCGCAGCGGCCTGACCAACCCCGGCTGCGCGGCCGAACGCGGGGCCCTGGCGACCGTTCTGCCCTGACATGGCGCTGTGGCTCGCCTTGGCCGCCATGGCGTTTCAGGCGCCGCCAGCCGACCGGCCCTGCACGGCGCAGGAAATCCGCGACCTGACCACGCCGTCGGATCAGCCCTATCGTCTCAGGTGCCGCGCCGAACTGTCAGGCATCGACATTCGCCGCCGTGTCCTGATCGAGGGCGCCGAGGCGTCAGGCGCGTCGCTGGACTGCGGCGGGGGCGCTGTCCGCGCGCCGGGTCAGGCGACAACCTCTGCCCCGACCGTGGCCGTCTGGTCCCGGCGTGACGGAGAGGGGTGGTCGCGGCCGGTCGATGTCACGGTGCGCAACTGCACCGTCGTCGGCAATGTGCGGATCTGGGGCATGGGGGCAGGCGGGTCGATGCGCGACCTGCTGGCCTCGTCGCGCACCGCGGGTCATACCCAGGCGGCCCAGTCTGCGGCGCCGGTCCGGGTCACCCTGGACCGGGTGCGGTTCGAGGGGGCGGGGACCATTCCCCTCTACGTCGGGCCGGGCGTGACACGGACCACGGTGACCCGCTCGACCTTTGCAGGGCGTTCGACCTCGACCGCCGTCTATCTGGACGCCGAGAGCGCGGGCGCCCTGATCCAAGACAACGATTTCGACATCCGAACCGGACGCGAGCAGATCGCCGTGGATGGATCGGGCGCTAACCGCATCGTGGGCAACCGGCTGGCCATGGGCGGCAAGGGCGGGGTGTTCCTGTACCGAAACTGCGGCGAGGACGGGGTGATCCGGCACCAGACGCCGTCTTATAATCAGATCACGGACAATGTCTTCACCAGCGCCGGCTGGCTGCGTCCGCGCGCGGTGGTGATCGGGTCGCGCGAGGGCGGAAGGCGCTATTGCGGGGACGACCGGGGCTGGCCGTTCGGCTCCAGCGCGAACGACAGCGATAGCGCCACGGGCAATGTGACGGCGCGCAATATCGTCCGGCGGTGAGGCCTTTGGGCCGCACTTGCGCAAAGCGGTCGTTCAAGGCTGACTGAGCGCCTGATCGATCGGGGGATTTGAGTATGCGGCTGGTCCTGTTTCTCGCGTCCTTGGCCGCCGCCCTAGGCTTGGCCGTTTTCGCCAGCCAGACGCCCGCGCCCCTGCCGGCCTCGACGCCCGCCATCGGCTTTTCCGCCGAGCGGGCCATGGCCGATGTGCGCCTCATCGCCCGCGCGCCCCATCCCGTCGGATCGCCCGAACATCAGCAGGTCCAGGCCTATCTGGTCCAGCGTCTGGCCGCCCTAGGGCTGCAGCCCAGCCTGCAATCCGGCGCCCTGTCGCCGGCCGCTGTGGCGCGGATCGAGAAGGACGGCGGCGACGCCGCAGCGCTGAGAGCCGTCAATATCGTCGGAGTTCTGCCGGGGCGAGATCCCGGCCTGCCCGCCGTCGCCCTGATGGCCCATTACGACAGCGTGCCGAACTCGCCGGGGGCCGCCGACGATGCGAGCGGCGTCGCGGCGATCCTGGAGGCGGTGCGGGCGATCAAGGCGCGGGGCGGGGCGGACAGGACGCTGGTCGTGCTGCTGACCGATGCCGAGGAGTTGAACCTGGACGGGGCGCGGGCCTTCTTCAGCGAGCATCCGTTGCGCGACCGCATCGGGGCGGTGATCAATCTGGAGGCGCGGGGTGGCGGCGGGCGCGCCATGATGTTCGAGACCGGCCCCGGCAACGCCGAGACCATCGCCCACTACGCCCAGGCGACGCGCAAGGCGACCGGCGGCCCGTCCAGCAACGCCCTGGCGATCTTCATCTATCGGCTGATGCCCAACGGCACGGATTTCACGGTGGCGGCGGGGCGCGAACTGTCGGGAATCAACCTGGCCTTCATCGGCCGACCGGCCCAGTACCACTCGCCGGCTTCGACGCCCGAGGCTCTGGACCAGGGCAGTCTTCAGCATATCGGGTCGCAGGCGCTGGAGACCGCCGACGCCTTCCTGCGCGCGCCGACCCTGCCTCAGGCGACGCAGAATGCGGTCTATGCCGATGTGTACGGCCTGTTCGTCGTGCGTCACCCGCCGGTCGTCGGCTGGATCCTTCTGATCGCCGCCGGGCTTGCGACCGTCTTCGCCGCCTGGGGCGCGCATCATGCGACGGGGCTGAGGGCGATGTCGGTGGTGCGGGGCGCGACGGACGGGCTGTGGCTGCTGGCCAGCGCCGTGGTCGTCGGCCAGGCCGTGCGGGTGCTGGCCGGACCGGTCGGCGGCCGGGTCGATTCGGCAGAGACCTACTACACTCTGCTTCGTCGCCTGCCGGTGCTGGAGGTCGGTGTGGCGCTGGCGATGCTCGCCTTGGTTCTGGTGGCGGCAGGGGGACGGGGGCGGATCGGCCGAAGGGTCATAGTCGGGGTGGTCGCTGCGGCGGCGGTGCTTGCGACGGCTCTCGGCGGGTTCAGCCTGCTGGTCGTCGGGGCGGCGGTGGTCGCTGTGGGGCTGAGCCTGTGGCCTTCGGACGAGGACCGGACGACCTGGGGCGGCTGGCTGGGCCTGATCGTGCTGGTGCTGATCCTGGGCGGGCTGGTCCAGGCCGCAGCGCCCGAGGCGGCCTTCCTCTTCCTCTGGCCCGGAATGATCGCCGCATTCGCTGCAGCACTCGCGGCCGTGATCGGGGCCAGGCTGACGTCCTGGCGCGCCCTGATCCCGGCGGCGGTCGCAACCGTGGTCGTGGGCGGATGGCTGCTGGTTCAGGGGCATGGCGTGTTTCTGGGCGTCGGGATGGACCTGCCCGGAGCCTTGGGCCTGATCGCCCTGTTGGTGGTGCTGACGGCCCGGCCGCTGGCGCCGACATCGGCAGGCGAGGTGCGGGTAGTTAGCTTGCTCGCCTCCGCCGGCCTGCTGACGGGCTGCGCCGTGGCGCTGGCGGCCCGGTTCGTCTCCTGACGCCGCCGTGATTTCCGGGTCGTAGGGGTCATCGATCCGGGTTATGGGTGCGGCTGTTTTTCTTCCGGAGCCCAGGCGCGCTTGCACCACGCATACGTCAATCCGTTCACCGTCCTGTCGCTGGCGATTGCGATCCTGGGCGCGTGGACGGCTCTGGACCTGTTCAATCGGACCCGCAGCCACCTGGGCGCGGCGCGATTGCGCTGGCTGGGCGTCGCGGCCCTGGCTCTGGGCGTCAGCATCTGGTCGATGCATTTCCTCGCCATGCTGGGTTTCCATGTCGAGGAGCCGGTTTCCTATGACGCCGGCCTGACGCTGGTCTCGTTCCTGCTGGCGACGGCCGGCACGGCGGCGGCCTTTCTGGCGGCGGGGACGGCAGGGCCCGCAGCATGGCGACTGGCGCCGGCGGCGCTGTTGATGGGCGGCGCGATCGTCGCCATGCACTATGTCGGCATGGCCGCGATGCGGCTGAATGCGACCCTGACCTATCGGCCGGGGCTGGTCGCCTTGTCGGTGGTCGTCGCCGTGGTCGCCGCCTATGCCGCCCTGATCGCCGCCCGCCAGGAGCGCGACCGGGTCTGGCGCGGCGTCGCCGCCGTCATCCTGGGGTTGGCCATCGTCTCCATGCACCATATCGGTATGGCGGCCCTGACGGTGACCGCCAACGCCGGCGGGGCGCCGGTCGAGGGCGGGGCCTCTCCAGTGGTGCTGGCGGTCGCGGTGACGGCGGGCGCGGTCACCCTTTTGTTTCTCGCCGTTGGCGCCTCAATGGCGGACCAGAGGGCCAATGTCCTGGCCGCCGTGGACGCCGGAGGCGTCGGCTTCTGGGAGGCGACGCTGCCGATGAAAGCGCCGGTCATGTCCCGCAGAGCCAGGGAGATCCTGTCCATCGACCCCGCCGAGCGCCTCGGCCCCAGTGAAATCGGCGACCGCCTGTCGCCAGAGGACCTGCCGCAGCATCGCCAGGCGCTGGAACAGGCCATCGCGGGGACCGACGAATACGATCAGGAATGGTTCCTGCCGGGGTCCGGCCGATGGATTCATCTGCGCGGGCGGTTGATCCGCAGTCGCTCGGGGCGGCCCCTAAAGATGTCCGGCGTGATCACCGACATCACCGACCGCCGAGAGGCCTTCGCCGCCCTAGCCGACAGCGAACGGTTGCAGTGGTTGTTGATCAACGAGCTGAATCACCGGGTCAAGAACACCTTGGCGACGGTGCAGTCGATCGCCCGACAGACCGCCCGGCGGACGCCGGACGTGGCCACCTTCACCACCCTGTTCGAGGCGCGGCTTCTGGCATTGTCCAACACCCAGAACCTGCTGACGGCCGGCAACTGGGAACGCGTCGATCTGCACGCCATGCTAGCACAGGAACTGGCGCCCTATGCCGAGGAGCAGGTGCGCCTGACCGGCCCCGACGTCGATCTGAACGCCCAGCAGACATTGGGGATGGGGATGGTGTTCCATGAGCTGGCGGTGAACGCCGCGAAATACGGCGCCCTGGCGAATGCGACGGGATGCGTTCGCGTCGATTGGTCGGTGACGGACCGTCACCTTCTGCTGGATTGGGTCGAAAGCGGCGGGCCGCAGGTGCAGCCGCCACAGCGTCGGGGCTTCGGCTCGGCCCTGATCGAGTCTACCGTCAACCGATCTCTGGGCGGGTCGGCGGCTATGGCCTATCTGCCCGAAGGTCTCAGCTTCAGCCTGAGATTGCCGTTGTAGCCTGCGTCAATATCGGACGTGGCTTTTCGGTGTTCTTGTTTTGATCGACGAGAACATCTTGTGAACCAGAACAAACCATGCACATAGTCGTCCTCACGAAACGGGGGCGGGTCCAGGCGGGTCTCTCCCAAGCTTAATGACGGGAATCATGGCAAGGGAGACGAAGGCAATGGCTTCACAGGCAGCACTCAAGTTGGTGGGCAAGGACGACGGCGACAAGCAACGCGCCCTGGAGGCGGCGATCGCGCAGATCGATCGCGCCTTCGGCAAGGGTTCGGTGATGAAACTGGGCAAGGGCGGGGTCGCCGACGTGATCCCCTCGGTGTCCACCGGATCGCTGGGTCTGGATATGGCGCTCGGCATCGGCGGCCTGCCGCGCGGGCGGGTGATCGAGGTGTTCGGCCCAGAATCCTCGGGCAAGACCACCCTGGCCCTGCATACGGTGGCCGAGGTTCAGAAGGCCGGCGGCGTCGCCGCCTTCGTGGACGCCGAACACGCTCTGGATCCGGGCTATGCCCAGAAGCTGGGCGTCAATCTGGACGACCTGCTGGTGTCGCAGCCGGACACCGGCGAACAGGCGCTGGAGATCGTCGACACCCTGGTGCGCTCCGGCGCCGTGGACATCGTGGTCATCGACTCGGTCGCTGCGCTTACGCCGCGCGCCGAAATCGAGGGCGAGATGGGCGACAGCCTGCCGGGCCTTCAGGCGCGTCTGATGAGCCAGGCGCTGCGCAAGCTGACGGCGTCCATCTCCAAGTCGAACTGCATCGTCCTGTTCATCAACCAGATCCGTCACAAGATCGGCGTCATGTACGGCTCGCCCGAGACGACGACGGGCGGCAATGCGCTGAAGTTCTACGCCTCGGTGCGTCTGGACATCCGCCGCACCGGCGCGATCAAGAACCGCGACGAGGTGGTCGGCAACACCACCCGGGTCAAGGTGGTCAAGAACAAGGTCGCCCCGCCGTTCCGCGAGGTCATCTTCGACATCATGTACGGCGAGGGCATCTCCAAACTGGGCGAGATCATCGACTTGGGCGTCAAGGCCGGGATCATCGAGAAGTCGGGCAGCTGGTTCAGCTATGACTCGACTCGGATCGGTCAGGGCCGCGAGAATGTGCGCGAGTTTCTGAAACAGAACCCCGACATCGCCGCCTCGATCGAGAAGGCGGTGCGGGCCTCGACCAACAAGATCGCCGACGAACTGCTGGGCACGCCCGAGCCGGACGAAGGTCAGGATCTCGAAGGCTGACGCAAAGACAAGAGGCTGGGCGGCCGGGGCGGACCTTTTCGGGTTCGCTCCGGCGGCGGCCCGGTCTTTTCACCCTACTCCGTCGCCCCCAGCGACCCGCCACCGACCCCGCGAAGGGCGGCGGAGCGACCCGCTCGACCTCGTGTCGGGCGGGTCTTTCTTTTGTGGCCTATCGCGCGTTCGCGCGACTTGAGGCCGGATTCAGATACCCGCTTATCCCGGCGAAAGCCGGGACCCAGGTCTGTCGCTCGGCAGTGCGTTGGATCGAATAATCGGGGGCAGAGGATGAGCCGATCGCCTAAAGCTCTGGGTCCCGGCTTTCGCCGGGATGAGCGGAATGGTGGGCTGGCCAAACGAAAACGGGCGGCCTGAAGGCCGCCCGTTTCGCCGTTCAACGATATCCGCAGCCGATCAGGCGGCGGCCTTCTCCGGGGCGAACTTGCCGTAGAAGGTCTCGTTCTTGGCGGCCATATCACGAAGCAGCTGCGGGACCTTGAAGCGGTCGCCGTAGGTCGCGGCCAAGCGGTCCGCCGTCTCGACGAACTTGGCCAGGCCGATGCCGTCGATCATGCTGATCGGGCCGCCGGTCCAGGGCGCGAAGCCCCAGCCCAGGATGGCGCCCAGGTCGGCTTCACGCGGGTCGTCAATGACGCCCTCAGCCCAGCAGCGGGCGACTTCGACGGCCTGGCGATACAGCAGGCGTGTCTTCAGCTCGTCGATCTGCGCAAAGGCGGTGGCCTCCTCGGGCTTGTCGATGCTCTTGGTGGTCGGCGCGAGGTCGGCCAGGCCCGCCCACAGGGTCTTGGGCTTCTGGTCGTAATCGTAGAAGCCCTTGCCGTTCTTTCGGCCGAACCGTCCACCCTCGACCATGGTGGCGACGATCTGCTCACCCTCGTTAGCGACGTATTTGTCGCCGAGGTCGGCCTTGGTCTGTTTGGCGATCTTGTAGGACAGGTCCAGGGCGACGTCGTCGTGCATCTCCAGCGGGCCGCGCGGCATGCCGGTCATGCGACCGACATTGTCGATCAGGGCCGGGCCGTAGCCCTCTTCCAGCATCGCCATGCCTTCCATCAGGAAGGTGGAGAAACAGCGCGAGGTGTAGAAGCCGCGGCTGTCGTTGACGACGATCGGCGTCTTCTTGATCTTCAGCACATAGTCCAGCGCCTTGGCGATGGCGGCCTGACCCGTCTTTTCGCCCAGGATGATCTCGACCAGCATCATCTTGTCGACGGGCGAGAAGAAGTGGATGCCGATGAAGTCCTCGGGACGGACCGAGGCCTCGGCCAGGCCCGTGATTGGCAGGGTCGAGGTGTTGGAGCCGAAGACGGCGCCCTCGACCAGTTGGGCCTCGGCGCGCTTGGTCACGTCGGCCTTGATCTCGCGGCTTTCGAACACGGCCTCGACCACGAGGTCCGAGCCCTTGATGTGGTCATAGTCGGTCGTGGCCGTGACCAGGGCCAGGGTCGCGTCATACTTGTCTTGGGTCATCTGACCGCGCGACAGACGCTTCTTCAGCAGCTCCTCGACATGGGCCTTGCCCCTGTCGGCGGCTTCCTGGGTCTGGTCGATCAGCACGGTCTCGATACCAGCCATGACCTGAACATAGGCGATGCCTGCGCCCATCATGCCTGCGCCGATCACGGTGACTTTCTTCGCGTCCGACTTGGGCACGCCGGCCGGACGCACGGCGCCCTTGTCCAGTTCCTGCTTGGACAGGAACAGCGAGCGGATCATGGCCTGGGCCTGCGGCGTCATCAGGGTCTTGATGAAATAGCGGGTCTCGATGCGCAGGGCCGCGTCCATCGGCACCTGGGCGCCTTCGTAAACGGCCTTCATCAGGTTCACCACGGCCGGATAGTTGCCGTAGGACTGTTTGCGCAGCATGGCGTTGCCGACCATGAAGTTCTGGATGCCGGCCGGGTGATAGGGACCGCCGCCGGGCAGTTTGAACGACTTGTCGTCCCACGGCTGGACGGCCTTGCCGCCGTTCTTGATCCAGGTCTTGGCGGCCTCGACCGACTGGCCCTTTTCGACCACCTCATGGACGATGCCGGCGCCCTTGGCGTCATTGGGGCGGAAGGACTTGCCCTCGCTCATGGCCATCATGGCGTTCTGGACGCCGACCAGACGGGTCAGGCGCTGGGTGCCGCCGCCGCCGGGGAAGAGGCCGACCTTGATCTCGGGCAGGCCCAGCTGGATCTTGTTGTCGTTCTCGACCACGCGATAATGGCAGGCCAAGGTGAACTCCAGCCCGCCGCCCAGGGCCAGGCCGTTGATCGCGGCCGCGATCGGCTTGCCCGAGGTTTCCAGCGCGCGGAAGGCGCCGTTCAGCTTCCAGCCGGCGTCAAACGCCTTCTGCAGGTCGCCGCCGCCCGACAGGACGCCGCCGGCCATGTCGCCCAGGTCTGCGCCCGCGCAGAAGCCCGACGCCTTGCCCGAGGTGATGACCGCGCCCTTGATGGCGTCGTCGGTCTTGATGCGTTCGACCAGTTCGGGGATTTCCGTCATCACCGAAGAGGTCAGGGTGTTCATCGAACGACCCGGCACGTCGAAGGTGACCAGGGCGATGCCGTCGGCGTCGACGTCGATCTTGAAGTTTTCCATGGGTGTGATCCTCAGACGCGTTCGATGACGGTGGCGGTGCCCATGCCGCCGCCGATGCACAGGGTGATCAGGGCCGTCGACTTGTTCGAGCGTTCCAGCTCGTCCAGGGCGATGCCGGTGATCATGGCGCCGGTGGCGCCCAGGGGGTGGCCCATCGAGATGCCGCCGCCGTTCACATTCATCTTGGCGTGGTCGATGTTCAGGGCCTGCATGTAGCGAAGCACGACGGCGGCGAAGGCCTCGTTCAGCTCCCACACGTCGATGTCGTCGGGCGTCATGCCCAGCTTGCCCAGCAGTTTGCGCGTCACATATTCCGGGCCGGTCAGCATGATCGACGGCTCGGAGCCGATCGAGGCGCCGCCCAGGATCTTGGCGCGCGGCTTCAGACCCAGGGCCTGGCCGGCTTCCAGCGAACCGATCAGCACCCCGGCCGAACCGTCGACGATGCCGGACGAGTTGCCGGGGGTGTGGACGTGGTTGACGCGCTCGACCTCGGGGTAGCGTTGGTTGATCACGCTGTCGAAGGCCATCTCGCCCATCATGGCGAAGGAGGGGTTCAGGCCGCCCAGGGTCTGCATGTCCGTGTTCGGACGAATGGTCTCGTCATGGTCCAGGATGGTCAGGCCCAGCTGGTCCTTGACGCCGATGACCGAATTCTTGAACCGGCCCTCGGCCCAGGCCTTGGCGGCGCGCTTGTGGCTCTCGACCGAATAGGCGTCCACGTCGTCGCGGCTGAAGCCGTACTTCGTGGCGATCATGTCCGCCGACACGCCCTGCGGCACGAAATAGGTCGGGAATGCCGAGGACGGGTCGGTGGGCCAGGCGCCCATGTCCGAACCCATGGGCACGCGGCTCATGACCTCGACGCCGCCGCCGACGGCGAAGTCGGCCTCGCCGGACTTCACCTTGGCCGTGGCCATGTTCACGGCTTCCAGGCCCGAGGCGCAGAAGCGGTTGACCTGAACGCCGGCCGTATATTGCGACCAGCCGGCCGAGAGCACCGCCGTGCGGGCGATGTCGGCGCCGAGTTCGCCCACGGGCGTGACGCAGCCCAGGATGACGTCATCGACCTTGGACGTGTCCAGATCGTTGCGGTCGCGCAGGGCCTCCAGCACCTGGGTCGCCAGGCTGAGACCGGTGATCTCGTGCAGCGAGCCGTCCTTCTTGCCCTTGCCGCGCGGGGTGCGGACGGCGTCGTAGATATAGGCGTCAGCCATGGGAGTGCGTCTCCATCTGTGGCCCCCATGCTCACCGCCCCCTTTTGAAAGGAATGGGCGGTTGGCGACATGGGGGCAGGGCGGTTCCAAGCGTGGACGCCAAGAACCCTACGTTTACGTCAACGTCAAGTAATAAGCCGCGTGATGCCGCGCCAAGGGGCCTGTGTTTTTTCGATCAGGAGGGCTTTCGACGCCGCTGGCGAGCGGGCCGGCGCAATAGCCAAGCCCGCTCGCGTTCCGTCAGCGCGGCGGAATGCGGGTCGCACCGCCGGTGATCTTGCAGACGTAGTCCGTCTGGGGACGGCCGGTCTGCAGGCCAGTCGGCGTCAGGATGCCCTGGCTGCGGGTGCATTCCGCCTCCAGCGCGTCCATGTCCTTCTGGTAGCTGTTGACGCCGCCCGTGGTGCCGCAGGCCGCCAGCAAGGGCAGGCTGATCGCGGCGGAGAGAATGAGGATACGCATGGCTCGGTGCTCCCTGAGCGCCGATGCGCTCCTTGTCGCCCCCCGGCGTCGAAAGACTACTGCGTCGCCGCCAGCCTGACCAGCTTGCCGTTCTCCTCGTCGGTGATGGCCCAGACTGCGCCGTCCGATCCAACCGCCACGTCGCGGACGCGTTCGCCCAGATCCGTCAGCAGACGCTCCTCGCCGACCACGCGATCGTTCTGGACCACCAGACGGGAGATGTGCTTTTCCTTCAGCCCCGCGACCAGCAGGTTTCCGTCCCAGCCGGGGAACATGCCGCCCTGATAGAAGGTTGCCCCGCCCGGTGCGATGACGGGGTCCCAATAATAGACCGGCTGTTCTGTGCCCGGCGCCTGGGTGGCGCCGCTGTTGATCTGACCGCCGGCGTATTCCACGCCGTAAGCCGCGTTGGGCCATCCGTAGTTCAGGCCCGGCTTGTCCAGATTGACCTCATCACCGCCGCGCGTGCCGTGTTCGATGGTCCAGATCGCGCCGGTTCCCGGCTGGACGGCGATCCCCTGGGCGTTGCGGTGGCCCAGGCTCCAAATCTCGGGCAGGGCGCCGGCGCGGCCGACGAAGGGATTGTCCTGGGGCACGGAGCCGTCGGCGTTGATGCGGATCGTCTTGCCCATGTGCGAGCCCAGGTCTTGGGCCTGGGGCCGCATCGGCCGGTCCGAGCGTTCGCCCAAGGTGATGAACAGCTTGCCGTCCGGCGCAAACGCTAGGGCCGAGCCGAAATGTTTGTCGCCATCATAAACGGGCAAGGCGCGGAAGATGACCTGGACGTTCTCCACGCGCGCGCCGTCGTCCGACAGACGCGCGCGGGCGACCGAGGTGGCGTTGCCGCCCTCGCGCGGTTCGGAATAGCTCCAGTAGATCATCCGGTCCTGGGCGAAGTCGGGACCGACGATCACGTCCAGCAGGCCGCCCTGGCCGCGGGCGTCGACGGCGGGGAGGCCGGCGACCGGCTCGCTGATCTGGCCCTGGGCGGTGATGATGCGCAGGCGGCCGGGTTTCTCCGTCACCAGCCAGCGACCGTCGGGCATAGCCGCCAGTCCCCAGGGATGAACCAGGCCAGAGGCGACCACCGTGTGGGTCATCGCCTGTTCCGTCTTGACGCCCGGCGCGCGCGTCTGTCCGACGAAGGCCGGCTGCTGATCGGGGTTGTTGGCCGGGCGGGTCTCCAGCGGCGCGCCGGCCTGGGGTGGAGCGTTTGCGCTTTCGCCGTTCGCGCCGCAGGCGGCGGCGAGGACAAGCAGGGACGTCGAGGCGGCGGCGACGATCAGGCGCATGGCGAAGGCTCCGATGGGAAACAGGCGTTGGTTCTGGAACGGCGACGCCAGCGTTACCGTTCCGGCCCTGCGGCGTCTTGCGCCCTATCGCCGCACGATCTGCACCGAGACGACTTGAACCGCGCGCCCGACGGCGATATAGGCACGCCTCTTTCGCGCTGGCCGTCGGCCTCGCGCAGGCCCGGGACTGGGTAGCTCAGATGGTTAGAGCGGTGGATTCATAACCCACAGGTCGGCGGTTCGATCCCGCCTCCAGTCACCACTTTCCTATTCATATTCAGGCGGTTGAACCCGAGAAGGCGCAACGGCTGGCGCTGACGGCGGGGACCAAAAGGGAACGAAAGTCCCGGTTCGGGAGAGAAAGTCCCGGAATAGTCCCGGAGGATGTTCGCAGGCTGTTCTCACAGGAGCGAGGCCTGAGGCGCAGCCGAGGCCAAGTTGACCCCTTTCGCGATCAGCAGTTCGGCCGCACCTGGCGCATTGCCGCCCTGGACCGAGTAGGTCGTCTTCACGGCCTCAATGTCGGCCCAGGCGAACATCTCGCGGATCTCCGGCCGGTCGTTAATCGAGAGCAGGAACCGACCCTCGATCCCTTGCAGCTTGTCGGCCATCCGCTGGAAGTCGTCGCGGGAGAACATGGCGGCGCCGTAGTCGGCTTCACCGCCCCAATAGGGCGGGTCCAGATAGAAGAGGCTGCCGGCGCGATCGTAGCGGGTGATGAAGGCCAGCCAGTCCAGGTTCTCGATCACGACGCCCGCCATGCGGTCGTGCAGCTGGCGCAGGCGCGGCTCGATCTTCGTCAGGTCGAAATTGTGGGGGCTGGTGGGGCTGACGCCATACGACCGACCGGCGACCTTGCCGCCGAAGCCCAGCGTCTGGAGATACAGAAACCGGGCGGCCCTCTCGATGTCCAGCAGATCCCCGGCCGGCGTCTCGCGAATCCGCTCGAACTCCGCCCGCGCCGCCGGCCGCCATGCCAGCTCACGGATCAGGGCGTCGGGGAATCGCTGCGCCACCCGGAACAGGGTGACCACGTCGCCGCTGAGGTCGTTGATGACCTCGACGGCCGGTCGGACACGCCGGCGCAGGAAGACGCCGCCCATGCCGATGAACGGCTCGCAGTAAGCGTCATGGGGCGTGGCGGCCAGCACGCCGCAGATGCGTCGCGCCAGATGACGCTTGCCGCCCAGCCAGGCCGTGGGTGGCTCACACGGCGCGACGGGTCGCTGATCGACAATGAGAACATTACGAGAACAATTCATTTGCGGAGTCGCCTTCTGCACGAGTAGGAGTCCCCGGCTCGCGTGAGCGGGGGCGGCGATCAGCCGAGCGGCCGATCAGTCCTGGTCGTGCGGGGGAACGCCCGCAGATCGACGCGCTGCAACGCGCCGATCCCGCCCCGGACGGGGACGGAATGAAGAGGAGTGAGGGTATGCCGAACGACAAACCGGGTTCGTCACGACCCATGCCGCTGTCGGAGTTGATGCAGCTGGAGGCCGAGCTGGCTTCGCGCACAGTGCCAAATCCGCCGCCACACCCCAGCCTGCCGGCGAAGCCGGGGCCGGGATCAAACGTCGCCTATGTGTCCAAGGAAGAGAACGACCGGCTGGTCAGCGCCGCCCTCGCGCTGGGTATGGGCCAGTTCGCCAAGATGACAGCGCACGAGACCCACATGCTGGCGGCCCGCCTCTCGCGGCGATGACCGGCGCGCCCTACCTCTCGGGCGTCTCAGGCCGGATGATCGATCTGCCCCATCGCGGCAATCAGTTGGTGGTTCAGTGCAGGGGTTGCGGCAGGGAAGCCCATATCTCAGGCCGCGACATCGTCACCCGGTTCACGAAGTGGTTGCCCGCCCAGGTCAGCGCATGGGCCGCGACGCTTCACTGCGGCGCCTGCCAGTCCCGGCATGTCATGGTCTATTCGAAACGCGATCCGGGCGGAGAAGGCTTTCACGTCTCGACTGCGGAGCCGGGCCAGATCATCTGGGCGCGGCGGCTGAATGCCTGGCTCAGCGAGGTCGGCTCCGACATATGGGAGCATCGCCGCGTCATCACCGGCATGTGCGCTGACGAGGATCTGGAGAAGGCGGGCATCCGGCCGGTGAGCCGAGAAGCGACAGGCGGCCCTACCTAGGAGAGTAGACCGCCCGTCGCACGGAGTGACGCATTTGCCGGGCCGTCACCCCTGAGGCCGGCTCCGGCTCCACAACCATGCAGGGCCATCGCAGTTCCGAGAGTCCGAGAGACGACAAAAGCCCCGCCCTCCGAAGAGAGCGGGGCTTCTGATATGCGAAGCCTGAAGGCTCGACGCTGTTTTGCACTTTCTGCAAATCGGGATTTGTTTACACGATCTGCAAAGAAATCGCCTAGCCCGGTCGGGGCGGCACGGCCGGCGGGCGGCGACACTCATCCAGCGCCGCCGTCTTTACATCATCCCGCGCGATCCGCTGGACCCGGCCGGCGATCAGCAGCACCGTTCGCGCGAAGATGTCTGGCGCCATGGCGATGGCCTCGGGCGTGTCCACATAGGCCGGCTCTGGCCCAATGTCGGGGCTGCAGGCGACCGCGACCGGCACCTTCACCTCAACGATCTGAACGACCGGCTCAGGCGCGACCTTCGACGTAGTGTTGCAGCTGGCCAGCAGCAGGACGGACAGGATCAGGGCGCGGTTCATCGGACTTGCTCCAGGATAAGCCGGTCGGCCGCTTCGCAGCGGGTTTCGCCGGGGAGAGGTGTTTCGAGTAGCAGTTGCTGAGCACGTTGCTGAGCGGCCGTGGCGCGGGCCTGGGCGGCATTGACGGCGGCCTGCGCTCGAACGGCGGCGGCGTCGCTCGCGGCCTTCAGGTCATCGACCGCCTGGTTCTGCCGGGCCAGCGCCGACTGTGCACCGGCGAGGTTGGCTCCGCACATGGTCAGGCGGTCCTTGTAGCCGACATTCGGGGCGTTGATGTCCGACCATAGGCCGTTGGCCCGCTGCTCTTCACGGACCATGTCCCGGTGCGTCACGCCCCATTGGTAGGAGGCGGTGACGGACGCCAGGATCAGGACGCCGCAGATGATCCCGAGGCCAAGGCGGGAGGTGATGAGGGCGAGGGCGGCGCTCATGCCTCATTCACCGTCACAGGCGCACCCGAGGCCTTCAGGCGGATGACCTGCACGGGCGGCAGGGCTGGACCCTTGGGCCAGCGCATCCCGCCGTCAGCGAGCCGCTCCTTTGCGATGCGCGTGATGCTGACGCTGTTGGTCTGGTTGCCGCCGAGGATGTGGAAGTGGGTGGCGTCCTCGCCGAGATAGAGGCCGACATGCCCGCCGCCCGCGCGCGTGAAGACCATGATGCAGCCCAGGCGCGGACCGATCAGTTCGCGGCCCCATGCGCCGGCGCGTCCCCACGAGGCGGCGCGGACGGCGATCGCAGGCGCAGTCAATCCCGACCGCTTCATGACCAGCGCCATAAACGTCCCGCACCACGGGGTTTCGTCGTCGTTGACGGTGATGCCGAGCACCTTCGCACCCAACTCCTTAATCCAGCCCATGATGACCGGGCTGTGTTTGGGTCCGACGATTTCACGCACGCCGATTTGCTGGCGGGCGAACGCCAGCCAGGCAGGCTCTTTCGAGGCCATGGTCAGTCTCCAGATTGTGAGGGTGTTGACGCGAGGTGGCGAGATGTCGCTCAATAAGTGAGCTACGGACCGCGTTCGCGGCCATGCGGGAGAGTAATAATGCCGCCAACTACAAAGTCGTACGTGTCTGAGGCTGCTCTGACTGCACCCGTCGTCCACCTGACCGCTCAGGGCCTGCCGTCGAGCGACGCGTTTTCAGCTCTTCCGTTGGTCCGAGTTAGGTTCAGCTGGCAGGCCCCAAGGTTCGAAGGCGGGCAGGTTCACGTCAGTGGGTTGCGGGACACTTGGGCGCTGATTGACACTGGCGCGGACTACAGCGTCCTCTCCATGCAGTTCGCCCAAGGGTGTGGACCCGCTGTCCAGTCATTTAATCACACCGCTCTTGGCACCGTGGAGCGGGTCACCACCCACGAAGTGACGCTGTTTTTCCCACCTGCCGACATCTTCATACGAGCTGGCGTACTGCTCTCAAACGCGATCACGCCGAGTTCAGTTTTTCAGATGATCCTCGGACGACACTTCCTGAAATCTACTCGCTTCATTTATGACGGCCCCTTGGGGATCAAAGAGATCAGCTTCATCTCTCAAGATGAACTCAATGCCTTGGGCGTGAAGTGAGATGTTACCCTGAACGACAGGCGATATGATCCCGACGCGAGATGCTGTGGCGAATGACATGGCAGTCTCCGGATTGTGTGGGTGGGATGCGAACGGCGTTCGCATGTGCTTAGGTCGCCGCCATGCCGATGAAGCCTGACAACGGAAGCCCGCTATGGGGCGCGCCTGAACGAAGTGGTCGGGCAAGGTGCGGGTGATCGCCCTGGTCGTCGCCAGCCTCGCCGCTTGGGCGGTCGTTGCAGGCGGCGTCTATCTGATCACGCGATGGGCTCCCGGCTGAGACGAACCGGGCTCGTCAGACGGCGCCGGCGCTGTTCGTTAGGATGAAGCCGGCGATCCCTGCGATGACGGCTATGGCGCCGCTCAGGACCAGAAGACGAAGCCCGCGCTTGCCGTCGTC
Organism: Brevundimonas sp. TWP1-3; assembly: GCF_049896085.1. Taxonomy (NCBI): domain Bacteria; kingdom Pseudomonadati; phylum Pseudomonadota; class Alphaproteobacteria; order Caulobacterales; family Caulobacteraceae; genus Brevundimonas; species Brevundimonas sp. TWP1-3. Next base: position 647,545 of record NZ_JAFCTP010000001.1, read on the forward strand.
TTCGGGCGGCGCGCCATCGCCGACAGCAGCGGGCGGCAGCATGAAGGCGGCGCGGCGGGACAGGCCGTCCATGCCCAGCAGGACCAATAGCTGAATGAACTGATGACTCCACGGCGGCGGCTCCCGCTCACCCATGACATGGTCGAGATAGGCCAGGGCGGACACGATGATCACCGTCCCGACCAGCGGCAGGCCGATGCTCATGTGCTGGACCTGTAGCGCCTTGCCGGGGAACAGGACCATGCAGCCGTATCCGAACAGGATCACGGCCGCGACGAAGTGCAGGCATCGCCAGAGCATCGAGGCCGAGGCCTTCGTCTCATAAGTCTTTCCGAGCAGCCGGCAGATTTCCAGCAGGCATGCGCCGGCCGAGACGAAGGTGATGCCCGTATAGAGCACCATCAGCACGTGAGCGTTCATCGCTGAGGCTCCTGGTTGAAGACGGCCCGCACCACGCGGGTCAGGGTGTCGAAGAGGGCGCGCGGATCATTCGCCACCATCCAGCCCAGCGACAGGGCAACACCGCGCATGTCGAGGACCGGCACGACGGCGAGGATTACGCCTTGGGTCAGGGCCTCGGCGACGATGGGGCCGGCGACTATGCCGAGGCCCAGGTGCAACCAGGCGCGCCGCTGGGCGACCGGGTTGCCCGCCTTGGCGGAATAGGCCGTCACCAGCCCCACAGCGCCCGACAGCAGGCCGCCGCACAGGCCCCAGAACGCGGGGATTTCGCGCGGGTCAATCATATCCGCCCCTCCGATAGTCAGGCCGTGGTGGAACAGCCGTTGGGCGGCTTGGGGAACCCGTCAGTTCCATGGAGCGCTTGCACCCCATGGAACTTATCTGGCTTTTCATTGGCGCCGTCGTCTTGGCTGGCGCTCTGTTCGCGGTGTCAGGCAGCTTCGAGAGCTGGCGAAAGCCTCGCGAGATCACCGACAGGGACGCCGACGGCGAACCGGACGAGCCGAACGGGCCTGCCAAAGACCTCTAGGCTTCGGCGGGCGCCGGGGTGACCGGGACGGCCTCGGGATCAGCGGGCGGGGGCGCGGGCTGCAAGCTCGCCACCCGCTTCTGGGCCACCGCCAGCGTGTTTTCCCAAACCGTAAAGATGCGCTGCAGCATCTGTTTCGTGCCTTCTTCGCCAGTCGAGCCGGCAGGGCGCGCCAGGTCGTCTGCGCTGGCGTCCACAGCGGCCTTGAGCGCAGCCAAAAACGCCTGACACTTGGGTCCGGTCAGAACGTCCAAAGCCGCCTGGGCGGACGGCAGGCGCGCAGCTTTCACCAGAGCGGCGGCTTCGGCCATCATGGCCTCGGCAAGCGCGACTTTTTCAGCATCGGTTTTTTCAGTGGGCATGACTCAGTCCTCCCCGCGCGGCTTGGCGGGCGATTGTGGACCGCGCGGGCGAACAGCGCCCGACGGCTTGGGTTTCCGGGTGAAGGCGTAGATGGCGACGCTGACGACAGCGGCGACGAACAGGACAGCGAGGATCGCTTCCATGGCAGGCTCCTTTGGGTTGATGATCAGACGTTGTCGGAGAACTCGACGTTGACGTAGACGAGGTCCACGTCCCCGCCCTTGGCCACCAGTCCGACGAACAGGGCGGTCTTTGTCTGACCGGCCGCCAGCGTCGTGTTGAACACGGGCGTGAAGCCGGTCGTGGGGTAGCTGATCGAAGCGTCACCAGAGACGCGGGACCAGTTGCAGGTCGCTCCCGATGTGCCGGTGTAGCAGGTGACGATCACGTCATTCAGCGCGGTGCTGATCGATCCGGCCCCCGTCCGCGACCGGGTGATCTGCGTCGGCGTCACCTTGGCCCAGAACGACGGCAGGGGTGTGGGGCCGTAGGCGGCGGACTGATCGACCCAGAACCCGGCGTTGGCCTTCGTCATGGAGCCGAGGGCGATGCTGCTGGGGCCGACCCACTCGACCAGATTGTCTGACCCGAACGGTGCGCCCCAGGCCATCACCTTGCGGGTCGTGCCCCAGACCGTCTGGATCGTGTCGCTGGCATTGTCGAAGACGGTGTTGTCGCCGAAGTAGATTTGCTCGGCGTCCAGGGCGATGAAGTTGCCGAAGGCGGAGGATTGCAGGCCGATCCGGGTCGGCTTCCCGCCCGCCGCGTCTGCGATCTTGTACCAACTGGCCAAAGCATTCTGGTTCTCCAGATCGAGAATGGCCAGCGACTGGTCGGTGAGCGAAGCGGACATCGACGCCGCCGAAGCGTCGTCGGTCCACGGCGTGCAGACCATGCCGCGTTCCAGCTTGATCCGACGCCACCCGGCCGCGCCCCCAGCGCCGAACGTCGCGGCGGCGTCGATCTGCAACCTGACCTGCACGGCGCTGACGGGGGCGAGGAAGCCCTCGCTCTTGCGCAGCGCCCAGTCACCGGCCGGATACTCTACCGACTGCGGCGACCCGACCTGAGACCCGCCAGCGTCGAGGTAGAAGGCAAGCGCCCGAACCGTTCCGCTGATGGTGTCTGCGGCTGCAAGCTCGGCTTGCAGCGAATAACGCTCGCCGCCGTTGATCGGGAATGCGGGCGATATGGCGCCGAAGTTTTCCCCGACGGCGTTGGGCGCCGCCGCCACGAACTGCGGACCGTCGGCAGTAACCGGATATGCTTCGACCGATCGCAAACCGAAGCGCGTCAAGCCCTTCATGCCCTGCGCGCCCGAGCTGTTGCTGACGATGTTGGCGCGCGGGTTTTGCCGAACCGACAACTGGTTCACCGCTTCGGCGCGGATCTGGGCCTCGGTTGCGAGGGCGTTCTCCAGATCGATGATCTCGGCTTCGGCATTGGTCGTTCTTGCCGTCAGGGCGTTGACGGTCTCCACGCTGGCCTTGTTGTTCTCCAGATCCAGATCGACGGATTTCAGGTTCTGGATCTGGCCCAGCAGCGACGGCGCCCCGTCTCGCCCCGCCGTGACCTCGGCCTTCAGCGTGTTGTATTCGCTCAGCGCGACCTTGCCGTTTTCCAGATCGACCAGAGCCAGGGCCTGCGTCGCATTGACCGCCTCGACCCCGTCGATCCGTGCGACCTGCGCATCCAGCGATTCCACGCTGGCCTTGTTGTTCTCCAGATCCAGATCGACGGATTTCAGGTTCTGGATCTGGCCCAGCAGCGACGGCGCCCCGTCTCGCCCCGCCGTGACCTCGGCCTTCAGCGTATTGTATTCGCTCAGCGCGACCTTGCCGTTTTCCAGATCGACCAGAGCCAGGGCCTGCGTCGCATTGACCGCCTCGACCCCGTCGATCCGCGCGACCTGCGCATCCAGCGATTCCACGCTGGCCTTGTTGTTCTCTAGATCCAGATCGACGGATTTCAGGCTCTGGATTTGGCCCAGCAGCGACGGCGCCTCACCCCGCGCCGACGTGACCTCGCCCTTCAGCGTATTGTATTCGCTCAGCGCGACCTTGCCGTTTTCCAGATCGACCAGGGCCAAGGCCTGCGTCGCATTGACGGCCTCGACCCCGTCGATCCGCGCCACCTGCGCGTTCAACGACGCCACGCTGGCCTTGTTGTCCTCCAGTTCAGCCGTCAGTTCGACGAGCTGGTTAGCCTTGTCGTCCACCCCGCCGATCGCATTGATGAGGTTCTGGTCGGCGATCTCCAGCTCGGCCGTCAGTTCGACCAGCTGGTTCGCCTTGGCGTCCACCCCCGTGATCGCGTTGATGAGGTTCTGGTCCGAGACCTCCAGCTCGGCCGTCAGTTCGACGAGCTGGTTAGCCTTGGCGTCCACCCCGGTGATCGCATTGACCAGGTTCTGGTCGGCGGCGTCGAGATCGGCGCGGGTCTGATCGATCCGCCCCGACACATCCAGGATGTCGCCGAACGCCGCCGCGATGTCCGCCTTGATCTGAGACAGGCCGGGGGCGTTGGGCGACACATCGGCGACGAGGGGCGGCGCCGTGAACGGCCCGAGCACGCGTCGAACGCTGGGCGCAGCGGCCTGCGCCGTCCAATAGGTGATGGCGATCCAGCACTGAGCGCCGGGTTGCATCCCAAGGATCGGCGCACGGACAACCCCCTGGACTGGCGCGCCGTCGAAGGCGGCATCCCAGGGACCGTTGGTCGAGGCGCCGTACTCCACCGTCACGCGACGGGGATTGATCGACCCCACCAGGCCGATGACCAGGAACCCGGACTGGCGTGAGCCATCCGGCGCTTCCGTCAGTTCCGTCACGCTCCAGTCGCCGGCCGGCGGCTGTTGGATAGCCGCCTCTTGCACCGTGATCTGGAGCGCCGGCGACGCGCGGCCGTCGGCCGTCACGGCGACGATTTGCACCTGGGCGCTGGTGACGTTCGTGCTCTCGGCCGGCAACTCGCGCAGGGGAGGGGTCACCGCCGTCATGGCGTTGGCGGGAAGGTCGGGCAGTTGCAGCCACGTAGACGCCTGACCCGCCGCCGGCGTCTGGCGCCAGCGGACGGTGAAGCCGGTGATCGGCGACCCGCGCCAGGGCGGCATGGAGAAACCGATCCGCACACCTTCCTCGTTCACCTGCCAGCCGAGCAGGGTCGGCATGGGCGGGTCCATGGCGCGGTCGCGGGTCAGGCGGCTTTGCAGCGGCGGGATCGGCCCGGTCTCGCCGGCCATCAGCAGCGGCGCGACGTAGCGGATGCCCACCATGTTGGCCGTCAGGTCCGTGCCCGGCGTGATCCCGATGATCTCGACGTCCTCGCTGATCCGCTCAGGCTCGCCGAAGGCCACCAAATCGCCGCCGCGCGGGGAAACGTTGGCGTTGCGCAGGTCCGCGAACAGGATCGAGCGGGTCACGACATCGCCCGTCGTCGCCGTATTGACGATCGGCACGCCGGTGATGACCTGATCGGGCAGGCGAAGGTCGAGGGCGTAGGTTTTTCCCGGCTCCATCCGCACCGGCTGGCTCAATCTCAGGCCGGACACCAAAGCGCCGGACCACAGGCGGTTGCGCACCGTGGCGTTGGCCGTCCCCACGCGGTCCCAGGCCAGGCGCACGCGGTCGCCGTAGCGGCAGACGATATGCCCGATATCCGTGGACCAGCTATCCACCCGGCGCTGATGCATGCGGGCGCCGAGGTTCCAGCGCCCGTCGCGATAGGCGCGCTCGATCGTCTGCTGGCCTTCCAGCCGCAGGGCCTCGACCAGCGTCGCCGGCAGGATGTTGTTGGCGGGATCGGCCGTCTCGCCATAGCCGTCGGCATAGACGTAGATCTCGTCCGCCTCGCCGCCTTGATCGATGTTCTGAAACTCGACGCGCAGGGCGTGGACCGTGTCGGGATAGACGATTTCCCAGCGGTGATCCTTCAGGTTCGATCCGGCGAACAACTGACGCGGCGCGGGCTTCTCGACCCACGGCGCGGACACCAGCTGCGTCCCGTCCCAGAACAGGCTGGCGCGGCCGTTCATGCCCAGCAGCTGCATGACCGCATCCTGTTTGCGGTCCTCGGTCAGGTAGATGTGGGACTTCCAGTTATACTGGTCGCACAGCGCCGCCCAGGTCCGCAGGCCGACGTCGGCCTGCGGCTTCGTCAGTGGGATGGCGGGGGCAGGACCGGTCATCAGCCAGCGCGTGATCGCGGCCGGGTTCGACGTCGGCGCCGGCGTTCCCCACGCCGAGCCGTTCCAGGTCTCGCAGACGGGCGTGATCCGGCAGGTGAAGGGCGCGAGGTTGCCCTGGTTCAGCGCCGACGCGCGAACCGCGAACTCGATCAGCGACAGGGTCTCATCCAGCACCGGCTTGCGGAAAGCGATGGCGCGAATGGCCGTCCAGCCGATGTCGGTCTTGCGCTTGGCGTTGTCGTCTTCCAGCTTCGACCGCTTGACCTCGAACTCGTACCGGCCGAGCGGCAGAGCCAGTTCGCGCATGATGCGCCAAGGATCGCTGGAGGCGGACGACAGCGGAATCGTCAGGCCGTCCGCCCAAGCGCCCGATCCGGTCGGCACGCCGTTCTGGTCGATCGGCCGATAGCGGATTGTGACGGTCAGAGACGCGGCGATCTTGCGGCCGTCATCCTTCGCGAAATACAGGCCCTGCGGCATGAAGAAGTCGAACTCGAACCGCTCCCCCTCGGCCGAGGCCGCGCGGACGACAGCCGTCGATCCGCTGACGGTCGCCGCCAGCTCTTCCTGAAGGTCCAGCTGGTCGGTGTCGTTGGCCACGATCGAGAAGGCGCGGGGTCCGGGCGTCAAGTGATAGGCCACGCGCACGTCGCTGGCGCCCATGGAACTGACCAGGGTGTCGCCGATCTTCAGGTCTTCGGCCGTGCAGGGGCCGTAGTGCAGGCCGAGGATGCCGTAAATCCATTGATCCTCGCCCTGCGCCTGGGTGAAGGTCTTTACGGCCAGATCCGGCGCGACCACCACCTCGCCCAGCGCCATCGGCATGGACGCCCAGGGCCGATACTGGTTCGAGGCCGACGACAGGGCGTAGCGATCGTTCACCTTGGCGATGTTGGTCTCGGGCTTGAAGATGGCGGCGACCGCCATCTGTCCCGCCGTCAGGATCGCCGCCGCCGCGACCTGTTTGGCCAGCAAGGGCCAGGCCTTGAGGGGGCCGGTCGGGCCGCCGACCCACATGCTGACCGCGATGACCGCGATGGTCAGCAGGATCTGGCCGATGTCTTTCTTGCCGCCACCGCCGCCTAGCGGCTCGACCACGACATTGACGACCTGACCCTCGGCCAGCACCAGCGACAGCGCCTCTTCGCGATCGAGGCGTTCGCCGTCGACATAGACGTTGGTGCGCGGCAGGTCGTCGAGCTGCAGATGGCCGTGCGTGATCGCCGAAGCGAGCATGGTCCGCACCGTGCAGCCGGCCGGCGCCTCGACGTAGACCGTCGTGCGCGCGAACGGCTCCGGTGACAGCACAATAGGGACGCTGCCGTCAGCCATGGGGCCTCACAAGAAATAGGGCCGCGCCGTCAGGCGTGGCGGATGTCGGTGACGAAGGCCGGGACGAAGGCGCCCTTCAGCCTGTAGGCGGCGGCCGGATCATCGAGATCCAGCACCGCCGTTCCGACGCGGATGTCCGCGTGGAGGATCTTCGTCGGCGAAAGGATGAAGCCGACATGCCCGGCCGAGCCGAGCCAGGATAGAAGGGCGACCGCGCCGGCCTGAGGCGGAACCGGCCGCCAGGTCTGGGCCAGCCCCTCACCCAGCAGCCGCGCGCGCTCGCGCCGGCCGGACACGGCGATGATCGTCGAGGCGTAGAGGTCCAGATAGTCTGGCACGTCCACGCCGCACAGATGCTTAAGGCACCAGCGCGCGCAACCCCGGCAATCCCAACCGTCCAGGTCATCACCCCTCACCCGGAACGGCACGCCGATAAGCGCCGCGACCCGGCGCTCCAGATCCGCCGGCACGACCATCTCCATGGTCAGAACATGCCGGGCGTGGTCGAGGGCACGTACTTCGTCGCGCAGGCCGGCTCTTCGCTGAAGTCGCGCGGGCGGATCACGGCACTGACCCGCATGGCGTCGCCCTCGACGTTGGGCACCTTGGCCCCCAGGACGGCCTTCTCGACCACATCCGGGGCATCGACCCGGACAAGCGACAGATCGACCTCAGGCGGCGTCAAGGCGGCGTCGCAAGCCTCCTCAATCCGCTTGTCCACATTGCCGATCGTCAGCTTGCCCTTGCCGAACGGCTCATCCTTGCTGGCGCCGTGCCAGACCAGCTCGAAGGGATAGTGCGGATAGTCCACGCCATTGGACGTAATGCCCTCGGGCCAGTCCGTGACGGTGATCGGATCGGGATCCGCGTCGGATCGGATGACGATCAGCTGGGCGACAGGATCCTCTTCGCGACGCCAGGCCGCCTCGACCATGTCCTCGCTGACGGGGGTGGGCATCAGGCCGTCTCCATCCAGAGACCGACCTGCATCATGCAGGTCAGGCCGCGTTGCTCGACCATCATCGGCGCCCCGTCAGCGGCCCAGCTGGCGATGCACAGCCGATCGGTGTCCGGCTCAACGATCCAGAAGTCGGCCAGCCCCTCGCGCCAGAACTGTTCCAGGAAGGCGCGCTCCACGCCATCACAACGCACCTGACCCATGAACTTGCGCACGGGATCCAGAGCCGTGCGCCGTGACTTCGGCCGACCAGCGCCGGCCTGGTACTCGACACGCCCCGGCTGGACCTCGCCGCCGGCACCGGCGCGGAAGGGCCGCAGGATCACCGGCCAGGCGGCGAACGCCAGATCGCTGCTGCTGTGCTGACCCGGCGTCCATGCCAGCGGCAGCGTTCGCGCCGCTGAAACTTTCGCCACCATCGGCTTCAGTAGCAGGGCGGCGACAGTCTGGTTCGCGGCGGTCGAGACGGCCTCCACCCGCAACGTCGCCTTTGCGGCGCCCGCCGGCGCCATCTCGCGTTGCTGGACGCCATAGAAGCTGGCGCGGACGCCGGCGAGACCCAGGCCGTGGGTTGCTACCTCGGGCGGCCGAACGACCAGCGGCCGGGTTTCCAGCACCGTCCCTGCCGCATTGTAGAAGACGGCCCAGGCGCGCGGCGCGGCCGGCGCCTCGACCACGCCCAGCAGACCCAGAGCGCCGGCCGAGAACTCCACGACGTCACCGGCCGAGACCGCGACGCGATCGGCGGCGGCCGGCTCGACCGGCGCGGTCAGACCGATGGTCGCGGCCAGGCGCGAGGCCTTCAGCACGGCACGCCCCGGCGCACCCCGCAGGGTTTCGTCCACGGCCAGTGCGCCGCCGCCGACCGTGACCCAATGTTCGGCGCCCTGAAGGAAGCCCGCATTCCACAGACCATTCGCCATCAGCGTGTCTTCCCTCTTGGCGTCTGGTGGTGCGCTTTGGCCAGCGAGCCGTCCGACCCCATCTTACCGACAGCCTTTCGGACCATCGGTTCCAGCAGGACGTCGATCCCATCCGGCGTCTGGCGCGTCGTGGCCTGGAGTTTTTCGGAGCCGTTGTTCACGACGGTCACCGGCATGTTGAAGGTCGGCTGCATGACACCGCCGCCACCCCGGCCGCCGCCCGTCGTCGCGTCCCGCAGCATTCTCTCGGTCCGCTCGGTGTCGTAGATCCGCGCGCCCGCCGGCATGTCCATCAACTCGATGCCGTATTCGCCGACAGGCACCAGGCCGCGAGACGGGTTCAGGCCGCCGCGCGCCTTGCCCGCCTTAATCGGAACCTTGCCGGATCCGCCCAGGCCCACGGAGTCCATGATGTTGCTCATCAGGTTGCTGAGGAAGCCGCCGCCCCCGCCCGACTTGCCGCCCCCGAATAGGGCGTTGGTCAGGGGCTGGATGATCATCTGCTGGATCGCCACCTTTAGCAGCGCATCCTTGATCTGCCCCAAGGCGTCGATACCGGCACGGCCCATCCGGCTCAGCGCATCGCCCGCGCCCTCGGCATTCTTCCAGGCGTCCATCAGGCCCTTGTTCATGCCGTCCAGCGCGTCCAGCGCCTCACCCTGAAGCCACTCTTGCGACTGCGGCCCCGTCATCTGCGCCTCGCGCCAGGCCGCGAATGGTCCGGCGTTGTCACGTTGGACGCGGTCCGTCTGAGCAGCGTGAAGGTTCGGCAGGTTTTCCAAGGCCGCGACCAGACGGGCGCGGGCGGCCGGTTCCTTCTCGGCTTCAATGGCAGCTTCCAGATCCGCCTTTTGGCGCCGCTGCGCGATCTCAAGGATGCTCAGCTCGATCGCCCGCCGCTCATCCGAAGTTCGCGCTGTCGCGGATGCGAGGGAAAGGATCTCGGCCTGCATGTCGCTGTAGGCCTGCTCGGCCTGAAGCCGGGCCTCCTTCTCGGCCTTTGTCTGCTCTTCGATAATCCGGTTGTCCGCGAGAGCATCAGCCTCTGCGTTCATGTCGGCGATCTGACGGAGCAGCAGCTGACGCCGCTCATCCAGCGCACCCTTCCTTTCGAGATCCTTGCGCATCTCCTCGATCTTGTCGTCCCGCTCCTTGCGGTCCAAAGCGGCGAGACTCTTTGCAAGCTGGGCGCGGTCGGCCGGTGCCTCGCCAGACCAACGCTCCTGAGTGACATCGCGGCGGCTTGAGGTGACTTCACGATCAAGCTGCTCATACAGGCGCTCGATCTCTCGCTGTTTTCTCTCGGCCTCGGCCGCCGCTCGGCGCGCTGCGCCGCCGTCGCCCCCGCCACCACCACCCTTGGCGTCATGCCCCTGCAGCTGATAGCCGCCGCCGGAACCCAAGGCCGCTGCCGCGCGACCTTGCCGCATGAGCGCGGGATCATCCAAATCGACACCGGCTTCACCGGCGCTGATGCCAGGCGTCGGCAACGCCGAAGGATTCCGTCGGGCGCGGACCTGCTGAGCGACCACATATTCGGCAACACGCTGGATCGCCCCTGTGCCAGGCATGACGCGCGAAAGCGCCATGAAGTTCTGGATCCAGCCCGGCGTCCGCGCCTCGATCCGACTGAACTCCAAAGTCAGGTTTGACAGATAGGCGCCGGCATTCGCCATGGCGGTCGCGAGCGGTTCGACGGCGCCGTGCGCCAGCGTCTTGAGCTGCTGACCAGCCAGCTCAGCTTTGCGGTCAGCCTCGTCCAGCTTCTGGACTGTTTCGGCATCCAGGACGACGCCGAGTTCCTTTGAAGCCTCCAGCAGATCGCGCACGCCCTGTTCGCCCAAGCGCAAGGCCGGCAACGACGCCTCGATGCCGAAGGCGCGCGCCGCCGCCACTTGCTTGGATCGGTCGGAGATCTGACCCAGGCGGTCGGCCAGCATCAGCATCAGTTGATCTGCAGTCGTGATGCTGTCGAGATCGGCTTTGCTGATGCCAAGTTCCTGGAACCAAGGCTTCAGCTTCGCATCACCGATGCCCATCTTGAACTTACCGAGGACGCCGTTCAGCTTTTCGAGATCCGCCTCAAGCGCCTGGACGGGCACCCCGGCCTCATCCGCCACATAGCGCCATTGCTGAAGCGCCTCTGTGCCGACGCCGATGCGATCCGCCGCATCGGTCAGGTCAGCGGCGGCAGCCGTCGCCTGATTGGCGATCTGGATCGCAGCGGCGGCGCCAGCGGCCACAGCGGCGAAGCCCGCCGCCGCAGCCATCCCCCAGCCCCCAAAGGATTGCAGCACCGAGCCGACCGGACCGGCGCGCGAGGCGAAGCCGTCAAGGCCGCTACGCGCCTCCCGCATGCCCGTGTCCAGCGCCTTCATGCCGCCCGACGGCTGACGCAGCGCGCGGTCGAGATCGCGCGCCATGCGGTTGCCGGCCGGGCCGATGCTGGCCAGCTCGGCGCGCACCTGTTCCGCCCCCTTCAGCGAAAGCCGAAGGTTGATGCCGCCGCCATCCGCCATTGCGATCAGTCCTTGAGGTCAGCGTCAGCCTTGGCCTGCTCGGCCTCGGCTTCCAGGCGGCCGGCCTCGATCGCGCGGAAGGCGGCGAAGGCGGCGGCGAAGTCGAGCTGCTCGCGCCCGCCGGCGCATTGCGCCTCGAACACCAGCAGGGCGTCGCGGAAGTGCAGGCCCGTGACCACTCCCGACATGCCGGCGCGTTCCCACAGACCGCTGGCGCTGCTGACGATCTCCCAGGCCGCGATGCCTTCGGGGGTCAGGGGCGTACTTTTCAGGCGCGGGCAGATCTCGCCCTCGACCGATCCGCCCTTGGCGCAGGGATCGGACTCGTCCGCACAGGCCCGGCACCGCTCCGCTCCGCCGCTCCAGTGATCCTTGGCCAGGGCGCGAAGCCGCACGGTCTCGGCGCCCATGGGCCGACGGGGCTGATCGATCCAGGCCAGGAATGGCGACAGCAGGGGCGAACCCCCACCCGGCGGGCCGAAGACCAGCGCGTCATGGATGGCGGACGGATCAGCGAAGTCGAGTCTATCGCCACTCTTGGGATCGTCGATCCCCTCCCAATCCATCAGGCACAGCCGGGCATAGCGGCTCGCGGTCAGCAGGGAGCTATAGCCGACGATTTGGTCCAGGCTGAGGATGTGGTCGGCGCCGGCCATCTCATTGTCCAGCCCCAGCGCCTCCAGCTCGGCCCGGCCTTGATAGATGCGCGACATGGCCTGGGACACGTCCGAGGCCACCACCATCTTATCCGCGCCATCCGGGCGGCGCAGCAGCCATTTGACGCCCGGCGCCAGCGACACCCACTCAGGTTCGGTCGGCGACCAGGCGTCGTGTTTCGGCTGCATCAGGTGTAGCCCGGCGTGGTGTTGGTCAGGACCGCCGTGACCATGGAGGCGTTGGCGCCGATCTCGGCCCGGCCGCGCAGCGGCACGTCGATGCGGCCGGGGCCGCTGGTGCCGATGGCGACGCGGGCGAAGCGGACGTTGCGAATGGTAAGGACCAGTTTCAGGGTCGCCGACAGCGCCCATTCCAGATCGAAGTCCGACGCTTCCTGGATGAAGCCGCCGACAGGCACCTTGCCGAGGTCGCGCATGGCGGCGCCCTTGAAGCGGCCAGTGATGTTGATCGCCGCCGTTCGCCCTTCCAGCGCCACGTCATCGACGAACTTGGACCCGGCGTAGCTGTCTTCGCCTAGGACGTTGGCGATCGTGGCGTCACCCGAGATCACGGCGGCCAGTTGGGTGCCGCCGCGCTTGATCGTGCCGACGGCGCGCGGGACGCGGCTGTTGATGGTCGGGGTTTCCGGCGTGCCCGCAACTGATGCTCCGTACTGCTCCAGCGCCTCCCGCGCGAAGTAATCTGCGGTGACGCGGGTGTAGCCTCGGTCCGACCCGATCGGGAACTGGAGCGAGCGCGCCACAGCGCCGACGGCGCCGTCATACTGACCGGCCGCCAGACGCCGCTCGAAGGTGCGGCTTGGCACAACCGTCGTCGCACTGTCGAAGGTGTGGACATAGGGCGAGGCGCCCGACGTCGCCGGCACACCCAGCAGCTCGGTCAGGACAAAGCCGATCTGCGCCAGATCCAGCGGCCAGGCCACACGCAGCGAGGCCCGGTGGATGTCCGGGGCGGCCGGCCGGGCGTCGATCGAGTTGGCGAAGCCGCCGCCCATCAGCTCGTCGTCCTGCGGCTCTTCCTGCGGCGAGGGCGTCCAGTCGTAGAAGTGACGACGGAAGAAGGTCTGACCCGGCGCGACGGCCGGGGTGATGAGGGCCGTCTGAGAGGCGCTGTAGAGTTCGGCCAGACGGCCGCGCGGATCGTTCGAAGTCGTCATGGCGGAAGCTCCGGTTAGGGGAAGGTCAGGATGTCCAGAGGTGGACGAAGGGCTGGGCCAGCTCGACCTCGACGTCGGTGGCGACGCGCACGCTGTCGGTCGCCAGCAGCAATTTGGCGTCGTGATCGGAGACGCCGATCACCTGGCCGTGGACGAGGCGACGCTCGGGATCGTCCTGGATCACGGCCAGATGCTGAACAGCGGGGACAGGCGCGACGCCGCCCTTGCGGCCGTCGCCATCGTGGTCCAGCGGGCTGCGCTCGGGCGGCGGCGCGTCGTTTGCTGACGAACCGGGTTTGTCAGCGGCGGTATCGCCGATGGCTTTGGGCATCGAAGTCTCCTTCAGGAGGCCGCGTCGCGGCCGGTGTAGAGGATGCGGATCGGGATCAGGGCCGTGGCGGACGGCAGGGCGTTGACGAAGGCGACGTCGTCGTCACGGGCCGGGGGCAGCACCTCGGCGTAGACTTCGGCCTCGACGCCGAGGGTGCGGTCGCTGGCGATCAGATCCGCGATCAACCGCACACCTTCATCGCGGGCCAGCCGGCGCGCAGCGCGGAGTTGATCGGTCGTATCGCCAATGCCCGGCTTGGCCTGGACGGCGTAGGCGATGACGGGCGTGAATTCGAGTTCCTCACCCGCCTCGTCGATCTCGGCGCCCCGCACGAAGGCGAGGGTTTCCGGCGTCGCATCCTGGACCGCCAGGGCGTGCAGCAGTTCGCCGGCGATGGCGACGCCGCCCAGGCGTGGCTCCCAGCGCGTCGGCTCCGGTTCGTCCAGCTGCGCCGGCGGCAACGAGGAGTCGGTGGCGGTCAGCGCGACCAGGGCCTGGAGCAGGGCTTCGCGGTTGGTCATCAGCCGCCCTCTTTCTGATCGACGGCCAGTTCGCCCATCAGGGCGTGGACAAAGTCGCTGGGGAAATTCTTCATGATCTCGTCGAGCAGCGCCCGGCCCTTGATCCGCTTGCGCAGGGTCGCCGTCTTGGCGAGGGCGAACAGAGGTGTCGGCGGCTTGGACAGGCCCTTGGCCTTGCGTCCGGTCGGGGTCAGGGCGCGCTTGTCGGCGGCGACCAGGACGCCCGTCTGACGATCCGCCGCGATGATCGGGACCAGGTCCACGCCCATGGCGCGCGCCACCTGCTCGACGTAGGAATCATCCTTCTCGAACCGGCCCCAGGCGTTGCGCCCGATCAGGCCCTTTTTCTTTTGCTTCTGCAGGCGACGGACGATCGCCTTGGCCGGACCGAGGGGGATGGCCAGGAACTGGGCATTGCCGGCGACCTTGATGACGGTCGCCTCTTCGAACACCGAGATCAGCATGCCAGCGCGGGTGTAGATCCAGCCTGCGACGTCGAGGCTGTTCTTGTCGCGGGGATAGGCGTTGCCGCGCCAGGTGTTCGCGAGCGAGCGCGCGTTGTGGAAACCGCCTGCGATGATGTCCGCGCGCAGCCGGCCCTTGCCGGCCTCGACGACCCGGCTCATCGCCCGCCAGTAGGCGCCGTGCAGCGCCTTCAGCTGGTCGTCGATCGAGGCCTGAAGCTTTCCCTGAAGGGCAAGGCCCAGGTCGCCTTCTGACGCGCTCTCGACCGTTAGCTTTACGGCCGCTCCGCCTTGGCTTTGATGGCCGATGCGCGACGGCCGGGACGCGCTGCTATCCGCCGTCGCCAGCCCCCACGCCGACCGGCCTGACAAACTGGCCATCAGCGGCTAACGGGACAGAGCCAGTCGCGGCCGTTCTGTTGCGCGTCGCGCCACGGCTCGCCATGGACGACCGCCTGGACGCCGCCGACGATGAACAGGTCGCCGGACTGAGGCGACTGTCCCGGCCGGCGAACCTCGACCTCAGCGACCGAGATCCGCACGACATCGGCGAAGTCGATCACGGACATGCCGCCGATCGACCCCGCCTGTTCAACCCGATCGAACAGCGCCGCCACCGTCGTGTCGAAGGCACCTGGTCGAGACCAGATCGCCGCCGTGTCATCGCTGAGGTGCGCAAAAACGGCCGCATCGAGGGCGGCGAGATGTTGACCGAACATTCGCCGCCCTCCGTCTTAAGCCGAGGCCGCTGCGCTCAGCTTGACCAAGGTCGCCGGGCGACGCCACAGGGGCAGGGCGTTCATCTGCCCCGACCACTCAAGCCCACGACCGTGCTTCATGGGTTCTTCGCTCAGGTGGATCAGATCATCGTCCGACCCGCCGTCGGCCGGTTCGCCGTCCAGCTCGCGAATGTCGAGAGGCGGCGCGGCGTAGGTGACGTGGCTGTCCAGCGTGCCGTCGGGATAGGCGACGCCCGTGTCTCCAGGGAACGGAGTCCAGAGCGACTTGTCCGCCATCGGGATCTTGGCGTTGTATTCCCTGAAGAGCAGGCCGCCGTGCGCGAACTCACGAGGACGGTACTGGCCGTCGTCCGTGCGAACGATCGCGGCCAGCGCAAGGGCATTGACCGTATTGAGGTAGAGTTCGCGGACCGATTTGTGAGCGATCAGCTTGTTGAAGAAGCCAGGCGACACGCGGGCCACGACACCGTTCATGCTTTCGTCGTTGAGGTTCTGACCGATGATGTCGATCACCTCGCCGCACTTGGCGTTTACGTCCGCGTTGGCGTTGGCCAGATCGAAATAGACGATCTGCTGGACCACATTGAAGGCGGTGAAGAGGTCGTACACTTCGCCGCCTCCGCCATCGATGATCTTGCCCGACAAGGCGGAGACCCGCAGCAGTTCGAGCGTCAGATCGAACTTGCGGCGCAGTTTTTCGAGACGCTTGTTGACCAGGTTGACCAACGTTTCGGGTCGGCGCGTGCGCTGCGCCGCAGCCAACCAGTTGCGAATGTCGTTAGCCAGCACGCTGTCTTCATGGGTGATGTTCGGGATTTTGAAGATCAGCGACTGGCCCTTATCGCGGCGGGCGATCGTGGCGGGGCGACCTTCGTCCGTGATCGGGAGGGCGTAGATCGCGCCGCCTTCCGAAACGATCTCGATATAGGCAGAGGCCAGAGGCTCGATCGGGAACATGCCGTCGCGGGCCATTTGGCCGAACTGCGGCGGGAGGGTGTTGATGGACTGGGTCAGCTCCACCGTGGTGAAGGGCAGGCGCAGGCCCGCGTCCTGAGTGACGACGGTCGTCGACATAGGTGTATTTCCTTGGATTGCGGTCGCGGGCCGAAGCCTTCAGCGGACCGGTGAGTTCAGTTGGGATGAACGCCGGCCCGCTGGCGGGCCGAGAAGTCAGATGCCGGTCTTGGCCAGGATGCCGAGGCCGAGGAGGGTCGCCAGCGCTGCAGCCTTGTTGGCGTCGCTCACGCCGGCGGGCCAAGCGATGCTCTCGGCATGGATGATTGCGGGCCCACGACGAAGATACTTGATCTCGCCATCGACACCGTCAGCCGCTTGAGCGGGAAGAAGGCTGACACCGTAGGCGGTGTTGGCGCCGCCCGATCCCGCGAAGTCGATTTGCTGCAGCTTCTTGCTGGCGGTCACCTGCGAGATCACCGCGAACTGCGGCACGTCGCGGACACCGCCGGCGCCCGCCAAGAGAATGCCGTCCTCGGTCGTGAAGGTCGGGTTGACCTCCCAGTGGATTAGATCGCCGAGCGTCGTCGGCTGATTTGTTTTGATGACCTGCATGGCGGGTCTCCTTCATCGAAAACGCCGGAGCCGACCCGGCCAAAAGGCTGGAAGGCTCAGCGACCGCGAGCGGTGGCGGCAGCCCTTCGCCGCTGGGCATCGGCGACAAGTGCGCCGCCCAGACCCTGAGCTGATGCGCCCGGAGTGTCGGGCGTGAGCCGGCGCGCGCCGTTCATCGCCGCATCCAGACGGGAGACGCGCGGAGCGGCTCCGGCTGCGGATGCCGTCGCCTGGAACTGTTTCAGCGACATGCCGCTTTGGATCGCCGCCAGAGCCAGTTGAGGATGCGTCTTGGCCTCGGCAGACGCGGCGATCGCTTGCGACTCTTCCTGGTCATCGCCCGGCTCGTCGCCTTCTTCGCCACCCTCGTCGCCTTCCGAACCTTCGTTAGGTTCGGCCGCCTGTTCCTCGGCGTCCTCGTCGTCTTCGGGGGGTGCGCCTGTCGCTTCGGCGCGCGCAAGGTTCGCCTGCGCCAGCTTCAGCGCCCTTTTCGCGGACGCGACCTGCGCGGCGCGGGTCGGCTTGCCGCCCGCTTGGGTTCGTGTGGCCATTGGCCTCTCCTGTGGGGTGGAAGCCGACGCGCGCTGCCCAGGCGCGGCGGCGGAATGATCTTCCGCTGGGTCGGTTACGTGAGCGACGAGGGCGGCAAAGGCCGCTTCCTCGGTCGCAATCTCATCAACCAGTTGCATCGCCAGGCCCGATCGGCCGGCGTCTGTGTGGTCTGCCATGAAGGCGTCGGCGCGCATGGCGAGCATGGCGTCGTGGGTCAGAGCCGGCCGGCCCGCCGTGACATCCGAAAAGAACATCTCTCCGACGTGACTGATGTCCGCCTGCCAGGCTGCGCGTCCAGCCTCGCTTAGCGCCTTCCACCAGGCCCCCTCAGTCTTCACGCCGCCTTCTGGGAACTCAATCGAGGTGATGGCGATGCCGTCCTGCTCCAGCGCACCAGACCAGTCTTCGTGGACCATGACGGCACCGAGCGATCCGACGTATCCGACGCTGGGCGCGAGGATCCGATCCGCTTGGGCGGCGATCCAGTAGCCGGCGGAACAGGCCATGTCGGCGTAAACCCAGATCGGCTTGCCGCCTGCGCTCTCACGCGCCTCCCGCATGAACTGCGCAAGGGCAGGCAGGCCGCCGCCGACGACACCGCCCGGCGTGTCCAGCCTCAGGAAGACGCCCCGAACCCGCGCGTCGGCCAGAGCCTCACGCATGGCGAGGAGCAGCGTGTCATAGCCATGCCAGACCATGCCGCAGAACTCGTCGCCCCGCTCGACCAGTGGCGTATCGCAGCACATGAGCGCGACGCCATTTTTCAGCGACCAACAGAACCCGGTGTCTTCGACGTCGCCGACCCAACGCGGCGAATAGGCCAACTGCTGTTCCATCGGCACAGGCGGCGGGCCATCGTAATCGTCGTCATCCATCGCCTGGATGCGCCCGACCTTGCCGCCGTTCGCCAACCCGACCCGGCGAAGGAAAGCGCCGATGCGTGATGGCCGCTCGAACACGCGGGCATCGGCCCCGCGAACCCGGTTCGCCAGATCGCGTGCAGCATTTGGCGTAAGCAACAGGGGACGGCCCGCGTAGCGGGACGCCAGAAGCTGAACATCTTGCATGGTGTGTCCTCAGGCGCCCGAGCGCTGATCCAGATGGGCGGCGTGTTCCGCAGAGCGGGCGACGCCGCGAACGCGGGCCAAGGCCCCAGGACGGGCGTCACGCGCCTGTTCCTGCTCAGCGTCAGTTTGCAACGGTGAAGCGCCGCCAAGGCCGGCGGCGATGTCTAGGCCGAGTTCGGCGAGGCGATCACGTTCTCGCGCGCGCTGGTCCAGCACCTCTTCCCAGTCCTTGCCCTGGTCCGCGCACTCATCTTCCAGAGTCGAGACGCCCGCCTCGATCCGGGCCGCCGCAGCGTCGATTTCTTTGGTCGGATCGACGTAGCCGCGTCCGGGGCCGATCCATTTCGCCTCAGCGTAGGCGTCGATGGCGTCGTAGAAATCTGGCGCACCAGCGGGAACCGTCAGATAGCCCCGGTCGAATGCCTCCTCCAGAAAGGCGACGTAGTACGGCCGCACGATTTGCGCCTCAAGAACCGACGATAGCGACTGTGTCGCAGCCCAGGCATGGACCATGGCGGCGCGAGCCGAAGAATAGTTCGTCTGGCTGTAATCCATCGACAGTTCTTCGTAGGTCACGTCCAGCGACGCCGCGATGAGGCGGATGTTGGCCCTCACGAAGGCGTCAAAACTCGCGACATCGCGCGAGGCGGTCTGCATTTCGATCTCGTCGCCGAACGGCAAGACGGGCATGCGCGCGCCGCCAGAAAGCGACACCGGATTGTCCTCGTAGAAGCCCTCTCGCGAGGTCTCGAAACCTTTCAAATCATCGACGGCCAGGTATTCGCTGACCGCTTCCGGTCCGGCGCTGGATTTAACAAACGCCACCATCAGGGCGTTGATCGTCGCAGCCTGAAGCGTCGCATCTGCGAACTTCGACAACGACCGGAAACTTTTCAGTGCCGCAGCGAAGCGAGAAACGCCGCGTGTCTGCTCAGCGCGCTGCGGATCGAAGGCATGCAGTACCTGCGGACGCCCCCAGGCTGTGAAGCGATCGTAACCGGTCCAGGTGTAACGCTGGCCGTCCACGCCCAGGTCGGCAGGATGACGCTCCCTAAAGAAATAGCGGATCGGCACGCCCACACCATTGCGCTCGATGCCGCCGCGCAGGAAGCGATCGTCCATCCGTCCCATGGGATTGGACAGCCGGTCAGGATCAACCAGGCGCAGACGTGTGGCGTACCGGGTGCCTTCGTCGGGCGCCCATTCGATGAGAGCCGGGCCATCGCCATCGACCATCAGATGCGCCGTCGTGACGCGCAGCAGCTGCCCGAAGTTAAGTCGCCGCTCCGCATCCATCTCAAAAGCATGGCCATAGGCGTGAGACCTGAACTCGATCTCCATCTGAGAACCCAAGTCACGAGCGACGGCCGGATCGATGCCGAGCGCACGCGCATTTGGCCGGGCCGACAAACGCCAGCCACGCCCAATGGCCGAGTTCTGACGACGCGAGACCGCCGATGCGCCGACGGGATCGTTTCGCACGATGTCCCGAGCGCGGGCGACTGACGGGTTGCGGTTCGGGATCCATTCAAGATCGGCCGAGCGGATTTGTGCGAACCAATCAGCCATGACCGGTCCACGCGTACCGCCCGAGTCGTAGGCTGACGTGAAGTCGAAGCCGCCGGCGAGCGCCTGGACGCGACGCTGCGGCGCCGAACTGATGGGGCGCCCCGAGGCGTCGAGCAATGTCATGCAGACGCTCCTACAAGCGGAAGCCGATGGCGCCGCCACGGCGGCGACCCGCGCGACGCTCCAGGCCAGATATGATCTCTTCAAGTTTCGGCAGGCTGGCCTGGCTGTATTCGACCGAGCGCCCATTGGACGTGATCTTCGCGACGTTCTCGCCGGAGATCAGACGCATTCTGACGATGCGAAGGCGGCCCAACTCGGCTTGTTCTTCAATCGATAGAGCCATCACAGCTTCCTTCGGCTTGAATGCCAGGCGTTTTTAGTCGGTCCGGGGTTCGAGGCCGGTTCAGCCGGCGTCACCATCGGGATCTCGACCGCGTCGAACAGGGGCAACACCGATTCCGGTCGCTCCGCTCGCGCCTCAAAAAGCGCACGCCATTCGTCTTCTGTCCGGGTATAGGCGCCCCGCGACCAGAACATCCCGCGCGCATAGATCGCGTTGTCGAGACGCTCGTTAGACCGGCCCGGAAGCTTGTCCCAGTGACCCACCGCGCCAGCACGCTGCGTGGTCGGCTTGCGATAGACTTCTGCGGTGTACTGCTTGAAGTCCTCTAGCGTGGCGTCGGCCGGGTTATACAGGCCGCCCGGCAACCGTTCTTTCTCCGCTTCGAGACTGGTCTGAAGCATCGAGTAGATATCCAGCTTCAGACCATGGCCACCAATCAGATGCGGCTCGATCGTAAGTGTGGAGCCATCCTTCAGGCGCAAAACCCGACGCTTGCCCTTCCTTAGCGGCACCTCGTCGGGATTGGAGGATCCCTTGACCGCGACAACGTTCGGCCGAGCGCGGACGAAGCGATATACCCGCTCGGTCGTGCCCTTTTTGCCACCCAGATCGACGCCGACCATGTCCCAGCCCAGCGGAATGGTGACCTCACCAGGATAGCGGCGGCCGACGACCTCCGCCAAACTGGCCCACGCCTCCGCCGTCAGAGGATCGTGCTCAATCACCCCCCAATCGAAGCGAGCCATTGAGAGATCCGGCCCCATCGCATAGCCATCCCACTCGATCCGATCGCCCTGGTTATCGACGGCCAGCACCAGTTCGCACGCCCAGGCCGGTACGACGCCGCGCTGGACGAAGCGGCCTCGGGCTTCAAACAACTTCTGCTCGTCAGGGGCGTCCGTCGCAGGATCCCAAGCCCTGCCCAGCTTCTGTTGCCAGAAGACCTTGAGGTCAGCGTCATCCTTTGAGGCTTCGACATATTCTCCCCACAGCACGCTCCAGGACTTGAACGGAGAGTAGGCCTGCCAAAGGTGGAAGCTTGGATCGCGACCTTCGGAGCTACGAGCGCGCCATCGTGCGATCTGATCGGCGGGGAAATGCAGGGGCGGAGCCGGGTTTGCCGGATCCTCAGATGTGTAGGTCTTGATCCACCGGCCCCCGGCCAGCATCGCCGGCTTGTGGATCTCGTCAATGTCTGAACCGCACGCCAGGCACCCGTAGGCGACGCGGGGATTTTCGGCCGTTGGTGCCTGCAATTGTTCGAAGACGAGCTGCTGAGCGTCCCCGCAATGCGGACAGTCCACGTAGTAGATGCGGTGATCGCCGGCATGCAGCATCTTCGTGATGCGGCACCCCGGCAGTTCCTTGGGCGTCGATGTGTACAACGCCTTGAAATCGTCGTGCCCATCTCCACGCGTCTCGGCCTGTTTTATAGGGTCGCCGCGTCCACCCGTGTCTAGGGGGAACTCCGATACCTCGTCGCAAGCGAGACGTTTAACCGAGCGTCCCTGAAGACCTTTCGACGACATGGCCGTCGTGACCATAAGGAAGCCGCCGCGAAAGGCCTTGAAGTTGGTCGTCGATCCAGCACGCGACCGCTCGACCCGCTCGAACACGCGACGTTTAAGCGCCGGCGTTGCGTCGAGCGTCGGTTGCCACTTCGTCGAATTCCAGTTCCGAAGCTCATCCAGGCTCGGCAGCACCAGCATCATGGGCGCCGGGTCGTCGCAGATCGTCTGGCCAGCCCAGTTCAGGAACAACTCTGATTTTATCAGCTGGGCGCCGGCGCTGACGATCACTCGCCGGGCCGGATAGTCGTTGTCCAAACACTCCATCATCTCCACGCCGTAAGGCGTAGTGGCGTTCATCCATTTGCCAGGCCGGGACGATCCCGATTCCGCAGCGACCCAGCGGTCCTGGTCAGCCCATTCCGCCACGCGTCGGCTGGGCGCTGGCTTTGCAGCCGCTGCGATCGCACCAAAGATAACGGCGGCGGCCGAGGCCAGTCCAAAGCGGCTCATGCCGCGACGCCCTCGGCCTCCGGGCGAACCGGGTTTGTTTCGACATCAGCGACACCCTCGTCGAACGCCAGAACCGCCATCGCTCTCGCAAATCGACCAAGTGCTCTTTCGTCGCGCGTGTTGAGTTCGCGAGCCAGAGCGGTCGCTCGTTCCGCTGGGATGCCGAACTTGGCGCAGATCTGATCGGCATCCTCCCGCCGCCCGGCGGCCATCGTCTCCCGCAGGGCCTGGACGGCCTCATCTGCCTTCGCCTCGACGTCGGCCGTTTCCAGCAGTTCGCCTTTGCGTTGGGCCAACTCCAACTCAGCCAGTTCCGCGCGGGCTTCGTCGTGCCGCGCTTTACCTGAGAGCGCCTTTGCCGGCGCGCCAGGCGCGCCAGACGTGGCAGAACGAGGCGCCGACGTCGACCGACCGCTCCACATGGCCAAAGCGCGCTGACGTTTCGTTTCGTCTAGGCGACCCTCAAGACGCGCGAGACTTTCTTCAACGTCAACGTCAGCGCCGTCCAGCAGGACGGTGCCGTCTGAAACATACTTGCCGACTTGCTGTTTGGAGACGCCGATCAACGCGGCGAACTGGGATCGCCTCATGCGTCAACCACCCCGTCAACCGTCAACCGTTTTTGTAAACCGGTTCACTAAAAAGATTACACGCCCAGCCCGACCGTATTGCGTAGGGGACGGGGGAAGGACCCGTGAAGTTGGGCGGCCATGAGAAACCCGCCTCGGCAGAGCCGGGCGGGCTGGGGTCGCACCTCTGGAAGTGAGGGAACGGATGCACTTAGCGTGTACCGGCGCCAACCTACATTTTCTCGACGCGTCGAACTTTCTCGCAAACTGTAAGTGCGGCGATCAGCAGCGACCGATTCGCCTGCCATTGCTTTCCGCCCGCCGCAAGTCCCCGCAAGCTGCTGCCTCGACCGGCGACGGCCTGAAGCACGGCGGCCTGACGTTTGGTCATCGCACCATGCATCTTCGACAGCAGCGCCCCAGCCATGCCCCGTTCGATCGCCGCCGCCATCGGAGCCTCGGGATCAGCCCAGGCCTTCCCAACCCGAGGCTCGATCGTCGCCACCCCGACCGGAGGCCGGGCCTCTTCGACCAGCTGGCGATACTCGTCCGCGATCCGCACCTGGTCATCGTCGAGGTGCCCGGCCCGATAGAGGCTGGCGATCCCATCGACCCGACGCGCACGCCGCACGGTCTGGACGTCCAGCACCGGCTGACCCTTGACCCGCGCCAGCCCGCCGTTGTCATCACGACGGAACGCGCCGACATCAACGGTCTCGATCTCGAACACCTCGCCGCGCATCTCGGCCCGCAGCAGCGTGTCCTCAATCGCCGCCTCGACGGCCGCCCCCTCGCGCGCCGCCTTCAACTGCCCCTCGACCAGACGCACCAGCGAGGCCGCCTTGCGCCGCTCGGCCAGCCCGCCGCCCGCCAACCGTTCCGCCTCGACCAGGGCGTCCCGTTGCGAAGGCCGCAAGGCCACGCCCGACACCACCACCTCGACCGGCGCCGCGACCCGCCGCGCCTGACCGGCCTCGATCTTCGCCATCTGATCGGCGCTCAGACGCATCGCCACCGCCGCCTTACCCATGCGCCGTCCCCTTCGCGATCACCGATACGCCCAGCGCCTTCAGCACCGAACCCGCCCCGTCCGTCAGCCGTTGCGCCCCGATCTTCGTGGCGGCGACGACTGCGCCGGGCCCATCGTCCCAGCGCGCGTGATTGAGGTAGCTGGCCACGCCCGCCTCGCCCATCGCGTCCAGCACGGCGGCCCGGACATGCGCCGGTCCCGCCCAGCCCGAGACGACCGGCGCCTGGGCCAACGCCCCGTCGTCCGGCAGCCATGGCATGAACCGATCCTCGTCCAGCCAGCGGTCCAGGTTCATCGCCTTGCCCCGGCCGAAGTCGGGATCACGGGCGACGCAGGCCCGGACCGCGCTCAGCAGCCGGTCGTCGCTCTCACGGCTGCGCTCGACGGCGTTGAGCCACGACGCCTCGACCCGTGGCGGAGCGACCCGTTCCGGCGCCTTCATCGCCCAAGCCTTCCCAGCGGCCTCGCTCGCACGCACGCTCGCGGAGGGTTTAAACCCTTGAGTAATTCCCTTCCCTATTTGGGTGACACCCGTGTCACCCCACGGGGTGACAGATGCGACATCTTGGGGTGACACCCTGTCACCCCGCGACCCCGGATTTTCGCCCTCTTGGGGTGACACCCTGTCACCCCGCGCGGCGGCCCGTTCGGCCTTGCGGCGGCGCGCGGTGCTGGCGTGACCCGTCTCAAGCGGCAGCTGATAATAGGGGTAGAGCCGCCCCTCCAGGTTCTTCTTGTCGCCGGTCGCCTTGATCAGGCTCATGCCTTCAAGCGCCCTCAGGCCGCGCTGGACCGACCGCTCCGACACGTCCATCTCCATGGCCAGGACCGGCACGGACGCCCAGCCCACGCCCAGCGCATCGACGTAGGACGCCAGATGCACCAGCGTCTGTTTGGCGTTGCGATCCTTGCGCCCGGCCTCATCGACGCATTCCTGCGCCTTGGCCCACGTCACCGCCACGTCACTCATGACAAGGCCCCCAGCGGCGCGCTGGGCGTCTTCAGGGCAAGGGCGCTGGTCCGCTCCATCGGAGGCAGGTCCGCCGCCGCCACGCGGGGCCGCAGCACGATCTCAGGCGCGACCACGATCCGCCCGGCATCCACGGCTTCCAGCGTGCTGATCGCCCGCCCCAGCTGCCCCATCTCGCTCAGCGTCTGGACCATCAGGGCATGCTGATGTTTCGGGTCTTCGGCCCTCAGCACCTCATCGCTGGCGACTTGGCGGCGCACGTCCGCCACCGCTCTCAGCTGCTCACGCAACAGGTTCAAGGCCGCCTCGAACGCGCCGGCCTCCCCAATCCTACTCACATCCACCCCCGTTCCTGAGCCAGCCAGGTCGGCATGGTCCAGATGTTCTCGTCGCGGCCCTCGCCGCGTTTCGCCTGTGACTTCGGCGCCCACTGCGCCTCTCGCTTGTCGTTGCTCTCGGCCAGCAGCCAGGCCTTGTCGGTCTGGTCGTGCAGCACCATCGCCAGCGCGATCTCGCCGGCCTTCGGCTGCGGCCGAGGCGTCTCGCCGAACAGGTCACGCGTCATGCTGCAGCCCTCAACCGGCGATCGATGTCGGCGCAGAACCGCGCCTCGCGCTCGATCAGGAACGTCCTCTGACCTTCGGCCAAGGCCGCGACGCCCGTGGTCCCGGATCCCGCAAACGGGTCGAGGATCAGCGCACCCGGCCGCGCGATCAGTCGCAGCAGCCAGCGCATGACGGCGATGGGCTTCACGGTCGGATGTCCCGAGCCCATCCGCTCCGCCTTCGACGCCTTGGCGCAGTAAAAGAACCGCGACGCCGACCCAGCGTCGCCGCGCGGAATCGAGGCCCGCCGCCCTGCGAACTTGCCGTAGATCTGATCCGTCATATCGCTCGGCTCATCGCCGGACAGACCGGCCAGCTGGCCCGGCGAATGCGGAAAGGCCACCACGACCTCGTCCGATCCGTCATGCAGCACGTTCGCCGGCCAACGCCCGCGCGCATCACCGCCGCGCGGACCGGGCGTCGCCGCGAAGTTCGTCGAACCCTGCTGATCATAGCGCCGCCCGGCCGAGGCCTCACCCGCCCGCGCGCCGCCATCGCCAAATCCCACCCGGCACGCATCGATATGCAGCGCCCCGACGCCCCATCGCCTCAGGTTCTGCGCCAGCGTCCCGTCCAGCGGCTTACGGGCCAGGACGATGGGTTCGAAGGCAGGCTTCAGGGCAGACCCCCAGCCTTCCCACGGCCCTCGCTGATTGTGTGACTTCGGGAAGCCCGAGCCATAGATCCACGCCAACTGGTCGCGGATCTCGAACCCGGCATCCTCGATCGCGCAGACCAGTCGGTGATAGGTCCGCGTCCCGCCGAACGCGACGATATGCGCCCCCGGCTTCAGCACCCGCAGCACCTCGGCCCAAAAGCCGGGATCGAACGCCGTCTCGCCGGTGTCCCATTGCTGCCCCATGAACCCGGCCGAGGCGCGAGCATAGGCACCGCTCGCGCCGAGTTTGGCGGGCGCCGCGTCGTTCGCCCCGAACCGCTTGCCGATGCTGACCAAGGCATAGGGCGGGTCGCAGGCGCACCCATCCAGCGAGTCCGGCGCCAGCTCGCGCAGCACCTGGCGACTGTCGCCGCAGACCACATGGCCGCTCATGCCGAGGCCTCCAGGACGAACTGGTCCAGCCGGTCTGCGCTCGGACGCGGCATCCGCCAACCGACACCCCAGATCGTGTCGATAGATCCATCCAGGCCGCGCGACCTGAGCGCGGCGCGCAGCTGGCAGATGGCTACACCTGAGGTTCGGCTGCTGTCAGCGATCGAGTCTGGATCGGGGCTGACGGCGCGAACAACGGCATCCGGCGTCACGATCTGACCGGCCCGACGAACCATCAGGCGCGCCAACCTCGCTACACCAGGGCGCGCACGAAGAGACCGCCGCCACCGCACATCCACTTCCTGGTCGTCGCTTAGCTTGCCGTCATCCTCGGCCTGTCGCCGCCACTCTGTCAGCTCATCCTTCAGCCGCGCGTTCTCGGCCGCCAGCACGCCGCAGCGATCACACATCGGCCGCTCGCTCCCGAAACGCCGCCTTGATGTCGGCCATGTCGGTCGAGGTCAGACCTTGGAGTTCGGCGTGCGCGCCCTCTCGCAAGCGCGCTGCGCCGCAGACGAACCATGACGAGAGGCTGTCGGTCATCCGGTAGATGGCGACCATGCGGCCATCCACGTCGAACACGGCGGTAATCGCGCCGTCCTCATCGACCTCCGCAACCGACAGGACCGTCCAACCGGACGTGCCCTGAATCTGAAGGACCACCAGATCACCGGGCGATGCCGGTGTCATGCGCGATCGAGGCGCTTTCCGCTCCGTCACGGCGTCACCGTCGCGATCTCGGCGAAGGCGATCAGCGCATCGCACTGATCCATCCAGGTCCGCCAGCGCAGGGCGGCGAAGGCCTCGGGATCATGATCGGCCGCGCGGAAGGCCAGGACGTCGCGCGAGCAGTTCATCCGATCGACGCCGAACATTTTGCCGGCCCGGCTGGTGACGCCCAGCACCACGCCGTCATCGTCGACGATGGCGACGGGCCAGGCCGCCCACAGACCGATCACGGCGTTCAGGCAGAAGACGACAATGTCGCCCACGGCCGCGACGCGACGCATGCCGACAGGCTCGCCCGCCGGGCGAGCGGGGAATTCGACAGTGTCGGCGGTCATGGCTCGGCCTGCCCGTCGTCAGTCGATTTTAGGACGGAGACGTAGGCGGTGAACGAAGGCTCCGGCACGCCAATGGTCCGAGCGACTTGCGCGTCAGCTTTCCACTTCTCGAAAGCGGCCATGATCTTTCGTGCGTCGTCCACATCGCAGATCAAGTTCGATGTGCAGTCCGACAGCCATTGAGCGATTGACTGATGCGTTCGCTCTTCCGGCTGACCACGCAGATACGGACCCAAGCATCCCCGCCAATAATCGGAGTATGTTTGCGTGGCCTCATGCGCTTCGTTCAGCGCCCGCCGGTGCGCATTCTCGAGATCGCTCATGCCGCCCTCGCTAGTTCGGGCTTCAGGCGATCCGACAGGGCCTCAATATCGACGCCGAACAGGTCCGCCAGATCCGCGACCGACACGCCGCGCGCGATGTAGATCCGGGACCAGCGCACGATGTTGGCGTTGACCGCCTTCAGCGTCTCGACCGCCGACGTCCCCTTTGCCGTCCGCCCACGAACCGGGTTTGTCGCGACCGGCCGGGGTCGCTCGATGTCGCGGGGTCGGGGCGGGACGAGGGGCGGCGGTTTCGGCGCTGGCGGCGGATCAGCCGGGCGATCCGGGCGCGCCTGAACCGGCGAGGGCTTACGCGCCGACGCATCCGCGCCCGCCGCCTTTTGCTGTGGGCGCTCGTCCTCCAGCAGGCCGCCGGTCCGCAGGGCCTCTGCGATGGTCAGCAGCCCGTCCGTCCCGATGTCCGCGCTGCGCAGCATCGACGGGGCCAGGCGCGTCGCCTCGACCTGGAAGACGCCGGCGACATCGCGCGGTTTCAGCCTCAGCGCGGTCATCAACCCCGCCGCCGCGATCAACCGCACCCGCTTGTTGCCGTGCGCCGGGCCGAACACGCCCTGCGGATCGGTCCTCGTCATCCGGCACGCCGCCACGATCGCGAGCGCCACATGGGCGGCCGTCATCTTCTCTGTCATCCCCACACCTCCGGTCGGCCGCGATGGGCCTGACGAAAATCCCGGTCCGCCAGGCCGGTCAGCTGCTGATCCAAAAACATCGAAAGGCCCGCGACCGAGGCCGCCAGACGACGCCGCACCTCGCCGGGCGTCTCGCGCCGGGCAAAGGCCTTGGCGGTCAGGACAAAGGCCTTCGCCGCATCCGTGGTCGCCGCTCCAGCCTCGCGTGCAAACACCTCGGTCGAGGCGGCGTTGACCCGGTTGCCCAAGCTGGCCAGCCGCAACTCCGCATCCTGCCCGCACGTCTCTTCGGCCGCATCGTCGGCGCAGGCCTTGGCCAGCTCGACCAGACCGCGCCAATCGGCCCGGCTCTTCACCCCAGCCGGTCGCGCCTGCGATTTGCCGGGGCGCCGGTTCACTGATCGGACTCCCAGGCTTCGATCATCCGCGACACCGCGACCAGGTCGTCGGTTGTCAGGCCGAACCCCTTGGGTCGGAAGGCCAGACCCAGCCGTTCCTTGGCCTCGGCCCGCGCCGCCTTGCAGGCGTCCTGGGCCGCCCCGCCTCCGGCGATGCCGCGCGCCAGGTCGTCACCAGATATCACCGCCCCATTGGCCTGCCACAGGCGCGCGACGATGACCGCCGTATCGCGCCGCAACCCGCCCTTCATCAGGGCCTGTTCCGCCTTCTGTCGCGGCGACAGCGCCATCACGGTGGGTGCGGGCAGGGGCGGCAGGGCGGTATCGAACTTGCGCCTCAGCTCGATCTCCGGGCACCCGGTCATCGCCGAGATCGCGCCCCAGCTGGCCCGCAGCGCCCGTTTGGACATCACGAAGTCCGCGTCCACGAAATCCGCGCGCGTCGTCATGCGTATTGCCCCAGCTTCTGATCCAGCCCGTCGATCAGGGCCGCGTGACGCGCCGTGGCGTCGCCGATGTCCGAGCGCCAGAACTTCAGCAGCGGCTCGCTGGCCACCTTGACCGGGGCCTCCCGCAGTCGCGCCCGCACCATTGGCGGCAGGTCGTCAAAGGCGGCCATGTCCTTGTTCGGCGTCGTCGGGCACAGGCCCAGGCCGGTATGGAATCCGTTGTCGCTCACGATGCCGACCCCACGCCCTTGGGCCGCATGGCGACCGCCAGGGCCTCGCGCGCCTGGTGTAGTTCCTCGAAGAATGCATCCAGCATCACGCCGATCTCGGCGCCCTCGCGCGGATCGACCTGACCATCCGCCATCGCCGCCCGCACCGCCTTGGACAGGTCGCCGCCGCGCTCGATGACATCGGCCACCTCGTCTCGCAGGCACCCGACCACGTCACCGGCCGGCCGGACCTCGGTCATGGCGGCCGTGATGAGCGGTTCGCCGCAGTAGTCTTGCAGGCACAGCACGATGTCGATCGGCAGGAAGTCGGGCGTATCGGGCCGCTGGCACCGCGACAGGTGCGGCACGGAATAGGGCCGGCAAGACGCCGCGCAGGCGGCCGAGGCCTCCTCCAGACCGCCGCACGCCTTGATCAGCAGCTTCGTCTTCAGCTTCAGCCAGCGGTTGGGTGCGACCTCGCTCATGCGATCCCCCCAGCATTGCGCAGGGTGGGCGCATGGCGGCTTCCGGCGGGCGGCGACTCAGCCTTCTCTCGACGACCCTCAATCTCGGAGACATCGTCATGGCCGCCCACGACACCGACGTCGTGATCGCCGTCCGCCTCGCGGACGGGACACCCGTCAGGTTCACCCTCTTTCCCGTCGGTCGGCCGCCCATCGGCCAGCCCCGCACACGCGGGGTCAAGGTGCAGTTCCTCGGGCCCAAGTCGCCCGGCGATCTCTATCTCGACGTCGTCGTCACGCGAGACGACACGGATCTGGACGCCGCCCGGCGCGCCCTCGAACTCCTCATCGCCGTCGGGTCCGCCTTTCCAGGTGCAACGCTCACCCAGGGGTGACAGCGGCAGAACCAGCACGCCTTCGCGATCCGGCCCGAACAGCCATCGCGTGAACAGCCGCGCGACGACCGCCCCGGTCATCCGCACATCGACGACCTTGTCCGCCCCCTGGAAGCGCAGGGTGAAGGCCGCGCCGTCGCGGGCGCAGATGGCTTCGTAATCCAGGACCGCGCTCATGCCGCATCCTCTGCTGGGGAGAAAACGGCCAAGCTTTTCTCGGCGCCACGATCCGCGCCCGGCGCCACAACCGCGTCATTAGACGACAGGGGCGACGCGCCATGATTACGACCAACGAGAATCCGAAGACCCTCACGTGCCGCCAAGAAGCTGCGAAGGTTCGGAGACGAGGCACCGTTGCGCCACCTGAACCACGTGGAAGGGTTCAGCCCCCCAGCCTCGACGGCAGCGGCGGGCGTGACGCCGGCGGCGGCGCACTCGTTCTCGAAGTCGGCGATCTCTGGAGAC
Source organism: Brevundimonas sp. TWP1-3 (assembly GCF_049896085.1). Lineage (NCBI taxonomy): Bacteria > Pseudomonadati > Pseudomonadota > Alphaproteobacteria > Caulobacterales > Caulobacteraceae > Brevundimonas > Brevundimonas sp. TWP1-3. Next base: position 678,473 of record NZ_JAFCTP010000001.1, read on the forward strand.
ATGGCGCGCAAAGTGACGCATTAATGCAAGCGTCGTCAAGCGCAGTAATGCAAGTCGCCGAAACAGGCTCGAACTTGCAACAATGCAAGCCCATGACGACAGCCGCCGCCATCCGCTCCTGGCTTCAGGAAACACTGACTGACACCGGCCTTACGGTGAAGCAGTGGGCTAAACGTGCGGGCGTTGCGGAGTCCACGATCCACCGCGCGCTCAAGGAAGACTATCAGTACGTCACCTCCAGCCGCACGCTCTCGCGGCTGGCGTCCGCGATTGGCGTATCGGCGCCCGAGACCAACAGCTCCGAACCGCAAATGGTGGGGGCTGAGTTCTTGCCGATCCGATACGAAGTGGGCGCCGGCAACTGGCAGGAGATATCTGACAGCCAGGTCTTCTATGGCTCGGGCACAGTCGCCCCCGACCCCGCCTATGCCAGCTTCCCGCAGTGGCTCGAACGTGTGTCCGGCGATTCAATGGATCGTGAGTATCGCGACGGCGAGCTGATCCACGTCGTGGACGCCTTTGCCCTTGGCTATGCGCCCCAGCACGGCGATCACGTCGTCTTGGTCCGTCGCCGCAATAACGGGGCCGAGATGGAGCGGACGGTCAAGGAGGTCGTGCGGACCCAGGCCGGCGCCTTCGAGTTCTGGCCTCGGTCGCTGAACCCCCGCTGGCGTGAGCCAGTGCGCCTTATTGACGGCGTGGAAGAGGATCCATCGATCGAAATCGAGGTCGCTGCCTTGGTCATCGGTAGCTACCGGCCCCGCCGGCGGTAGGTCAGAACATAGCCGCAGGGAACCCGCTGAACGCTGCGGCTCGGCATGACCCGGCGACCTTTACCCACATCGAAACTGGTCGGCGCATGCTCACGTCGGACCGCCAAGCTCCGGTAACGCGCGAAACGGTTTGCAGCGCGTAGCGTCCAGGGCCGCCCGGCGCCTGGCCGTCCCTATCCAGCACCAAAGCGTCAGCAGACGCCTCGGCGATAGTTTCAGTGCGGCTACAATCGTCCGCACACCAACGGCCGGCTTCGAGGTCGATTCTGATACGGCGCACAACAGGCGTCCCCGCAGGATCACCGTCTGAGGTCACGACTCCCTCACACAATAAATCGAACCTGTCGCTTGGTTGCGAAGCCGCGACCTGTGTCGTGAGCGCAGCGGCGAAAACTAGGGTTGCGAGCATGTGTGAGCCTCCACCGCCAACCTAACGGGCACGACCCTGCCGAGCCACTTGCATAAATGCTCTTGACTGGCGACTTGCATTAATGCGAGCGTCTGCCTCGTCCGCACCGACGAGGCGTCACCCTAGCGCCACCGGCAATCCCGCCGGGTCGGTGCGGACACCCACCCACGGGAGCGTCCGCGCCATGACCAACGTTCTGCCCTTTCCGACGAACCCGGTTCGTCACCTGTCCTTCGGATCGACCCAGCGCCTGGCGCATCGGGTCGATGCCGTGGTCGCTCGCTCGATCCGCCCCGGCGTTGATCGCGTCGCCGACTGCGTCCTGGCGCTTGAGGCGTCCGGCCTGCACGAACCCTGCATCCTCGCGACCCGCAACATCGCCCGCGAGATGCGCGTCGCCGTCGTCACGCCCGGTTACGACCGACTGCTGACCCCGACCGAGGCCCGCGACGTCGCCAACACCCTGCGCGCCGACAACGCCATCGCCGGAGGCTGGTCCACCGCCCTTCGCCTGGACCAGGTCGCGGACGAGGCCGATCGCCGCCCGCCGAACGGCGGCCCGCTGGATCCCCGACCGAACCACACCGGCGCCCGCTTCATCATTCTCGCCATCCTGATCGCGACGGCCGTCCTGGCCTTGCGCGCCTTCGCCTGACCGGACCCCGAACCCAACCATGTCCATGCTCGAACTGAACATCCTCGCCGTCCAGAACGCCGACGTCTTGCGCGCCCTGGCCTCGCCGGCTGACCGACGCGCCACGCCGACAATCACCACCCTCGCAGCCTCGATCGGCCGCGACCAGTCCAACCTCGGCAAGACGCTCAAGGGCATGGTCACGGCCGGCCTCCTGCTGCCGGATCCGATGGCGGACGGCCTGACCTCGGACGGCCTGTTGCAGCTGGAGGCGATCAACCGCGCCGAGACGGCCAGCGCAGGCGGCGACGCCATGCCCGACGGCCTTTTGGCCCTGCGCCACGACCAGATCTTGCCCGACCCGGACAACGCCCGTCAGGACTGGACCAGCGACGACGCCAAGGATGAGCTGGACGCCTTGCGCGCCGACATCGTCAAGAACGGCCTGCTGCAGAACCTGGTCGTGCGCCCCATGGCCGCCGACGACCTTCAGGACGCGACGATCACTGTCGTCACCCCGGCCGGCGAACAGACCCTGCCGCGCTATCGACTGGTCGCTGGCGAACGCCGCTGGCGCGCCATCGGCGAGGCCATCAGCGATGGCGATTGGGAGCCGGAAGAGCCGATCCTGACCCGCCTGCTGGACCGCGACGCCAAGGAAACCCGCTTCGCCGCGATCGCCGAGAACCTGCTGCGCCGCAAGCTGAACCCGATCGAGAAGGCCAACGGTTTCGAGCAGCTGGCCGAGCTGGGCTTCGAGAACAAGCTGATCGCCGAACGCCTCGGCTACACCCCCGAACACGTCCAGCAGCACCGCCGTTTTTTGAAGCTGGACGAGGCCGACCAGCAGCGCATGACCCTGCCGCGCGACGATCCCAAACACCTGTCGGTCCGGGACGCCCGCCAGAAGCTGGCGGCGAAGGACAACGAACCGGCGCCCGTCGATCTGACCCCGGCCGAATGGCTGGCGACAGTCGAGACCATCTTCGCCGCCTACGAGATGACCAAATACGGGAACCTGTGGAATCAGATTGTTGTCGCTCCCGACGCCGGCACAACGCCCGAGGCTAAACGCCTGCAAGAACTTGGCGTCCTGGAATTCTCGGACATCAAGACCTTCGGGGAGCACCTTGGCCGCTTCATCGTCAAGCGCGGCTACAGCGCGCCGCACGGGATCGACTGGTGCAATCCTCGCCTTCCGGCCGGCCTGCACGGCGGGGACACCGACACGCGTCTCGCCGCGCTCCGCGAGGCCCAGGTCAAGGTCTTGGGCGATCAAGCCCCGGCTTGGGACGATGAAACGCCCGTCCTCGGCACACCTTGGCTGGCAGATCCCGGCGAGCTGACGGAGGAGGGCGCTGCTCTTGTCGAAGACGCCCGCATCGCCGCCGAACAGCGCGAGCGGGAGAACCAAGACCGCGCCGCCGCACTCGCTGCTCGCGACGCGGTTTGGGCCGAGGCGCGCCAACGTCACCTGCGCCTGCTCGCCGCCGCGCAGGAACGTCCCGAAGCCGGGCAGCCGGAAGAGGTCGTCAGCATCGCCAATGACTTGGACCGCCCCCTGCCGTGGCAGGCCCTGCCGTCCGGGATTATCGCCGCCGCCAACGGCACAACGGTCAAGACACGCGACCACTACGGCGCGCCCAGCGAGCAGGAACTGGCGATCAATCAGATGATCGTCGTCGCCGCCAACGCCGCCGGCGGCGTCTTGACCCCCACGCCCGCCGAGCCCGAAGGCCCGACCGAGGAAGAGTTCGTCGACGCCATCGCGGCCATCGCCGCCGACCGCCGCCCCGACCTGACGGACGAGCAGGCCGCCGAACTGGCGACGCAGATCCTGACCGCCTTCCTCGAAGACAACGGCGTCGCCTTTGGCGAGGACGGTTTCGACTGGACCCACGACGGCGCCGTCATCCTGACCGACGAACACCTCGCCGCCGCCGGCGACACGCCGACCGGAGGCGACGCCACGGCCGAGGCCGAGGCCGACGCTGACCAGGACGAAGCCGCCTGATGCGTCCGCCCTGGATCGAAGGCGTCGCCTTGCTGGCCGCCCACAACCTGCCGACCCCCGCACCCCGCAACCTTCATCGCCGGAGATACCGCATGTCCCACGACGTCCGCTTCGCCATCCTGACGGCGAACCCCGCCGACAAGCCCAAGGCCTTCGCTGACCTCGACGCCCTGGCCCGTCACATCCAGCGCGAGCGCGGCCTTCAGGCCCTCGAACTGATCGAGATCGAAGACCTTGAGATCGAGGGCGACACCAGCCCCCGCCGCGCCGTCTCCGTCTTCGCCCTGGACGCCGGCAACGACCGCGACCGCCTCATCGGCCACGCCTACCTCGACGGCCAGGGCATGGCCGTCCTGCAAGCCGCCCTGCGCCGTAACCGCCTCGTGATGGCCGACGACATGAAGGACGCCGCCTGATGACCGCTACGTTCATCTCAACGAGCGTGAACCACAATCGATTCGAGATAATCGATGTGCGTTTCGAGCGTAGCCACCCAGTCGTCAAGCACGTTCGGGTCAGGCTGCGTCGGCAGGATTTCTTCAATCTCGCTCAGATGCTCGATCAGCTGAATGCAGGCCATTCGCGCAGCCATTGCCGCAACAGCAGCTCTTCGGCCCGGCAACTTGTGCAGCTGAACCGCCTCGATCATTTTCAGAAGGCTGGCAAAGTTGGCCTTCTTAATTCGCGCGCTTGCAACGCTCCAATCGCCCGCTTGAGACAGGGCTTGCGCTCCGCCCACCTCAACTTGAATGGGCGTGGCCAAAAGCAAAAGCGCTTCAGCTTGGTCCGCAGTGTCCTGCTCAACAGTCTTTGCGACGACCTCGGCATCTCTAGCGTGGTCAAGCCGCTGAGCAACAAAAAGGGCGAACAGGGCGGCTACGGAGCCAACGGCCTGAACCCATGCCGCGCCGTCGTGCGCATCGAGCCAAGCCAAGAACGGATTCATCGTAGGACCGAAAGCGGCGCACCAGACGATCGTGACGATTGCGACGCACGTGGCCACCCAAGAGATAATGACGATACGCTGAGCCATTCGCTGTATACCGCACAGGTTGTGGGCGCTGTCCATGGCTGACCACACCCACATCGAATGGACCGACGCGACCTGGAACATCGTCACCGGGTGCAGCGTCGTCTCGCCGGGTTGCACGAACTGCTATGCAATGAGGCTCGCCGGCACCCGCTTGCGCGATCACCCCTCGCGCAAGGGCCTGACGACCGAGAGCAAGGCCGGGCCCGTCTGGAACGGACAAGTCCGATTCAATGCCGACTGGCTGACCCAACCGCTGCGCTGGTCAAAGCCGCGCAAGATTTTCGTCGCCGCCCATGGCGACCTGTTCCACGACGGCGTCACCGACGACCAACTGGACCAGATCTTCGCCGTGATGGCGCTGTGCCCCCAGCACGTCTTCCAGATACTGACGAAGCGACCGGAGCGGATGCTGGCCTATTTCGTCCGGCTTGCAGAATCGCAGCGGGCGCTCGACCACATGTCGTTCATCGTGCCCCAGGTGCTGGACGACGCCGCCGCCCGTATCGACGGCGCCTCGCATGGCGTTAGCTTTGACGACACGCCCTGGCCCTTGCCGAACGTATGGCTGGGCGTCAGCGCTGAGGACCAGACGCGCGCAGCCCAACGCGTGGCGATCTTGCTGGAGACGCCGGCCGCCGTGCGCTGGGTATCGGCCGAACCGCTCCTCGGCTCGATCGACTTCCGATCGCTTGAGGTCGAGCCGCCGCACCGCCGATACCGCAACGCCCTGACAGGCCAAGGCATGTCCCGCACAGACGGCCCATTCTTTGCCGAGACCCTGTCCGCGAAACTGGACTGGGTCGTCGTCGGAGGAGAGAGCGGCCAAGGCTCCCGCCCCATGCACCCGGACTGGGCGCGGCACATCCGCGATGACTGCGCCGCCGCCGGCACGCCGTTCCTGTTCAAGCAATGGGGCGACTGGACGCCGGGCGAGAACGCTCAGAACACCATCGGCCGCACGGTCGATACCGCCGATTGGTTCAATGACCAGTGGCACTTCGAAACCCTGACCTCGGCGTCGGCTGAGGGCATGCACATCGACGATGAGCCGACCTGCTACCGCGCCGGAAAGAAGGCGGCAGGCCGCCGCCTGGATGGCGTTCAGCACGACGGCTATCCGGCGGAGGTCGCTCAGTGAGGGCTCACCGCATTCAGCTGTCACGTCGCAAGGGATGGAGCCTGCCAGTCAACACCGTCGTGGTCACGCGCGGCCCTGGAAAACGCTGGGGCAATCCTTGGCGCGTCGGCGAGCCGGGCATCCCCGATGCGGCCGAGGCCGTCCGTCGGTTCCGCGTGGCGACCATGGGGTTCATGTCGAACGGATCTTTCTGCCCGCCCCTCGCGGTGCCTGACTCCTATATCGGCCGCATCATCGCCAGCGCTCACGAGCTGAGAGGTAAGAACCTCGCCTGCTGGTGCCCGCTCGACAGCCCCTGCCACGCCGACGTCCTGCTAGAGATCGCCAACCCCGCAGAGCCGGCCTGATGGTCAACTTGATTCCCCAGGCCGCCCAGGAACTATTCAAACAGGCCGCATTGATCGTCACGACCGACCAGAAGGCGTCGGTGTCTTACATCCAGCGTCGCCTGCAGATCGGCTACAACAGCGCCGCCACACTCATGGAAGCGCTGGAGGTCGCCGGCGTCGTGAGTTCGGCCGATCACGCCGGCAAGCGCGTGGTCCTCGTTCCCTCGCCTGAGCCGCGCGGCGAAGGCTCGCCGCCGCTGCTGAACGAAGCAGCCGCCGACACCGACGGACAGGACGCTCTGACGGTGACGGCGCAAGGCCGTATCCGCACCATCGTTGAGCGGCTGGAACGACTGGAAGAAGACAAGCAAGCGGTGCTCGCCGACATGAAGGAGGTCTTCGCCGAGGCGAAAGGCGAGGGCTACGACGTGAAAATCCTCCGCAAGGTCATCCGCATACGCACGCAGGACAAGGCGAAGCGTCAGGAGGAGGAGGCGATCCTCGACCTCTATCTGTCGGCGTTGGGGGAAGTCTGATGACAAACCCGGTTCGCCCCCTGGCCCACACGCTGGTCGGATGGCTGTCGTCCGGCCGGTTCGATCTCGACGACGAGAAGGCTTGCCAGGCGCAGATCCGGCAATGGCTGATCGACCGTCTGCCGATCGAGATCCAGCCGGACCTGAAGCCCGAGCACCGCCTGTCGTCCCGCGACATTCCCGACTTCTTCATCCTCGGTGTCGTGATCGAGGTGAAGATGAACAAGGCGCGGGAGGCGGACGTCATGCGCCAGCTCATCCGATATGCCGAACACCCTGAGGTCACCGACCTGATCCTGCTGACGAACCGCGCCCTCCGCGCGCCCGCTACGATCAACGGAAAACCGCTGTGCGTCATCAGCTTGGGAAGGGCCTGGCTGTGAGAACCTATGGCGCCCTTTCACTGGCGGACGACACCTGGTTGCTGGACCAGCTGGAGCCGCATGTGAAGATCCGGCTCAAGGCCATCTTCACCCACATTCCCAAGGGATCAGGCGGACCCTATGCCTTCCCCGACACGCCGGACCGCTGCGCAGATCTGACGTGGTTCGAGAGCCGCTATCCGCTGGCCATGTCCGAGGCGGACCGCGCGCGCCTCGCCGGCGAGACGGACCGCTATCGCGGCATCGTCGCCGAGTTGGAGACCATCCGCACCCAGCCCTATTTCCCCCCGCTTTTCACCGGCCTGCAACCTGGGCAGGAGGTGCGCGAGCATCAGGGCCGCGCCGTCGCCTTGTTGGAGCGCGTGGGCGGCTTGCTGGTCGGGGACGAGGTGGGCGAGGGCAAGACCTACACGACAGGCGCCGCCGCCCTGATCAAAGACGCCCTGCCGGCGGTGATCGTGTGCCTGCCCCACCTTCGCGAACAGTGGGCGCAGAAGCTGCGCGACTTCACCATGCTTCAGGTCGAGGTGCTTCAGGGGACCAAGCCGCCGACCAACGCCTCAGGCGGCCTGCTGACGCCCGACGTCCGCATCCTCGCCTACAGCCAGCTTGCTGGCTGGGCCGACGTGCTTGAGGCGACCGAGATCGGTTTGCTGGCCTTCGACGAGATGCAGGAGCTGCGACGCGGCGAGCAGGCCGAGAAAGGCAAGGCCGCCTTGCGCCTGGCCGAGGTCGCCCGGTTGAAGCTGGGGCTGACCGCCACGCCGATCTACAACTACGGCGACGAGATCTGGGAGGTGATGCGCTTCCTGCGACCCGAGGTGCTCGGGGAGAAATCCGACTTCCTGCGCGAATGGTGTTCGGCGCTGGGCAACGGCAAATACAGGGTCAACGACCCGCGCGCGCTCGGCGCCTACCTGCGGGACTGCAACAGCTTCACCCGCAAGACCAAGGATCGCGAGGGCCGGCCGAACATTCTGGTCCGCGAAATCGAACACTCGGCCGACGCCCTGGCCAGCATCGAGGACGCGGCGCGCGCCCTCGCCATCACCGCGACGACCGGCGCCTTTACCGAGCGGGGCGACGCCGTGCGCAAGCTCGATATGCTGGCCCGTCAGGCCACCGGCGTCGCCAAGGCCCGACAGGTCGCAGCCGCCGTCCGCGTCCTGGTCGAATCGGGCGAACCCATCCTGCTCTTCGGCTGGCACCGCGCCGTCTATGACATCTGGCTGAAAGAGCTAGCGGACCTGAAGCCGCGCCTGTTCACCGGCACCGAGACGCCCAAGGCCAAGGAAGCGACCAAGCGCGCCTTCCTGGAAGGCGAGACGGACCTGATGATCATGAGCCTGCGATCCGGCGCCGGCATCGACGGCCTTCAGATGCGCGCCTCGACGGTCGTGTTCGGCGAACTCGACTGGTCGCCCGGCATCCATCACCAGTGCATCGGCCGGCTCGATCGAGAGGGACAGCGCTGCTACCCCGCCCCCGTCACCGCCCTCTATCTGGTCGCCCAGGATGGCTCCGACCCGCCCATCATGGAGGTGCTGGGCGTCAAGGCCAGCCAGGCGCACGCCATCATCGATCCCGCCCTTGGCGTCCAGGCCGCCCAAGCCGACGCGAGCAAACTGCAAGGCCTGGTCGACCGTTATCTGGAGGCCGCGTGACCATGGGAGCCGCCGAACGCCTGCCGATGATCGGCCCCGTGACCGAGGCCCGCATCCAGGCCGCCTTCGCCGAGGCGGCCGTCATCACCGCCGCCGCCGCCTGCAAGGTGATCGGCTGCGACCCCAAAACCCTGCGCGAGATGACCGACGCCGGCATCATCCGGGCCGTCCGCGTGGGGGCCGGAAAGACGCGCGGTTACACCGAGGGTGACATCCGCGCCTATCTGACCGAGAGTGACGCGTCATGTCCGTCTATAAGCCAGCCAAGAGCCCCTACTTCCAATACGACTTCCAGATCAAAGGTCGTCGATTTCACGGCTCGACGGGCGTTGAAACGCGCCGCGCGGCCGAAGAAGTAGAGCGCCGCATACGCGTCCAGGCCGCCAAGGGCGAACTGGACGACGCCAGCCGCATGACCCTGGACGAAGCGGCGGCCCGTTGGTGGGACGAGCACGGATCGACGCTGAAGGGGGGCGATCGGCTTGAGGGCCGCATCGAGCGGGCGGTCAAGGCCATCGGCCCCAAGACGCCGATCGGCGAGATCACCACGGACGTCGTCGCGCGCGGGATCCAGCGCCGTCGAGGCATGACCTTCGCCAAGGCCGAGGGCAAGAGCGCCAAGCAATACCTGCCGTCCAACGGCACGGTGAACCGCGACATGATCGATAGCCTGCGACCGATCCTGATCCGTGCCCGGAAGGTATGGGGCGCGACCCTGCCGGAGATCGACTGGCAGGCGCTGCGGATGAAGGAACCCAAGCCCAAGCCCAAGGAGTTCGCCGCTGGCCAGCTGGACCTGGTGCTGGCTGAGGTGCGGCCGCACTGGCACGATCTGGTCCGCTTCGCCTCGCGCTACGGCTGCCGGCTGTCCGAACTCTTCTTCAGCCTGGACGACATCGACGTCGCCGACCCGGCGCGGGCGCGGGTCAGGCTGAGGGAACGAAAGGGCGGCGACGACCACGTCATTCCGATCCTGCCGGCCGACGCCGCCATGCTGGCCGCGCGCAAGGGCAGGGCGCAGGCCGCCAAACTGGACACCGTGTGGTTCCGGGAGATGAAGCCGCCCAAGTTCGGCCAGGCCAAGCTCCGCGCCCTGACCTACAACGGCGCCTCGATCGCCTTGCGCCGCGCCATGACGACGTCAGGACTTCGCGCCAGCAAGGGCATGAAGGGCGCCCACGACCTGCGCCACCACAGCGCCATGACCGCCCTCCGCGCGACCGGCAACATCCGCATGGCCCAGCGCCTGCTCGGCCACGCCGATATCAAATCGACCATGGTCTACGCCCACGCCGTCGAGGACGACGTGCGCGCCGCGCTTGAGGCAATGTCCCGGAATAGTCCCGAACCCGTTTCGGACGCCCCCGAAAAAGCGGCGACGGAACAACCAACTAAGCGGTCGGGCACGGACGCTTCATAACCCACAGGTCGGCGGTTCGATCCCGCCTCCAGTCACCATTTTATTGTTCGGATGATCATTGTTACGGCTCTCCTCGGTGACCTAACTTTGTGCGAAGTTCATCCGGGGCGTGTCCGTCGGTCGCCCCCTGCTCGACACGGGGAAGAAGATGATCATTGCTGCATTTTTGAGCGCCAGCCTTATGGGGCAGGAGGCAGGACCTCCGATCATCACGCCCGCAAACTCTGACGCTGCGGAAGCCGTGGTCGCATTCATGGGTCTGGGGAGATACTCCGGTATTTGCGCCGCTCACCTACCTGCCGGCGCCAAGGAGCGCCTCGATGGCCTAACCTCCGATCAGGCGCCGTCAGGTGTGCCGGCGTGGCTGATCTCCAGCTTCAAGCAGGGGTATGAGCAAGGTCTGGCAGACCCTACCCGACCAGACAAGACTGCTGCCGAATGTAGAGACATGGAGCGCGCGGCAAACGCCAGAATGCAAGCTGTCGCACAACGGCTAAAAGGCCGCAGCTAAGGGGTTATGGTACAGTTCCGCTATCCACCCTTAGCGTATCGGGAAGTCAGATGATGGGCTGTGCGTGCTTTTGCAGGCTCAATCACCCCGCTGTTTGGCGCGGTGATTGAGCCTGTTTCAGCAGGCGATGTGCATCACAGGAGATGTGGGTCTAAGAACGATCCCGCCTCCAGTCACCACTTTCCAAGAGGTCGGCAGGGCTAGAGTGGTCCAGGGCCGATGCCGACGATCCCGCGATCATACTGAACATTGTTGCGGCTCTGGATGTCTTCCAGTTCCTTGCGCTTGGCCTGGACCAGCGCAGCGTATTGTTCCGGCGTGTAGCAAATAGTTTGCTCCAGCCTGCGGCCTGTCAAGGCGCGCCGTTCGCAGACGCGACGTGCGCGGGCCGGCGCCGGCTGCTCCGCCGCACCCGCTTGGGGTGAAGTCGGTGTCGTGACGGGTGGGGTTTGAGCGGACGCTTGAAACGCGAGCGCGGCGACGAAAATGAGAGGCGTTGAGAACATGGCTTTTCTCCCTGATCCGCCAAGCTCTCATGTCTTCGCTCGCCTGGCAAATCCGACGGACCATCGGCAGGGACTTACGGTTGCGGCGCCGTTGTCGTTATGACGGGTTCGCGGTTTGAAATGGCGACATCGCGAGGCCCGCGCGCGCTCCTGCCGCGCGGTTGTGACGGAGTTCCGCTCGGGGCCGGCGATCCGCTGCAACCTGTGCTGTTGTGCTGCGTTTGTCGGTCGAGACCTTAACCTTGACCGGAGATCCGCCATGACGATCCGAACCAAAGCCTTGATGGCGGCTGTCGCCGCCCTGACCTTGGGCGCCGCCGCCTGCACCGAGACCGAGCAGGAAAAGACCGAAGCCCATGCCGAAGCCGCCGCCGACAAGACGGCGGATGTGGCGTCGCGCGCCGGTGAGGTGATCGAGGGTGGGGCGATGAAGGCGGCCCAGGCCGTCGAGACCGGGGCCGGCAAGGTCGCCGACAAGCTGGAAGGCGAACAGGCCGAAGCGGCCGCTGAAGGCAAGCCCGGCGCGATCAATCCCGCCACGGACCAACGCGTTCCGGTCGATAACTAAAGCACGGATCAGGCGGGAGGCGGTGAGCTGCCTTCCGCCAGCACCGCGTCGATCAGGGCGCGGGCCTGGGGGCTGGACCAGTCCGCCTCGCCGGCCATGGTGGCGCGGATACGGCCCTGGCGATCCAGGATGATCGTCTGCGGCATGGCGCCCTTGCCCGGAAACTCGAACGGCAGCTGGAAACGGATGTCGCTGTAGAAGGGCAGGGGGGCGTGGTCGTCGAGAAAGCGTCTGGCGTCGGCCGCCGCTTCGGGCGTGGCGTCCACATTGATCGGCAGGACCACCAGATCCTCGTTCGCCTCATAGGCTTTCGCCAGGGCCTGAAGCGTCGGCATCTCCGCCTTGCATGGCGCGCACCACATCGCCCACAGGTTCACGACCACCACCTTGCCCTCGAAGGCCGAAAAGCGGACGGCGGTGCCGGTGCGGTCGCGGAAGGCGTATTCGGGGGCCGTCTTGGCATCTGCCGGGGTCGAAAGCGCCGCAAGGGGACCTACGGCGAACCGCGCCAGGTCGCTTTTTGGCGTCGCGGCGGCCGTTGCGGCCTCTTCGACTTGCGCCTTCTGGCGATGATTGGCGTATAGCGACATCGCCATGCCGCCGGCGCCGGCGATGGTGCTGACGACGACGACCGCGCCGACGACCGCCCAGATCGCCTTTCTAGAGCCGCTCATGACTGAATCCACCTCTTCCGACGCCAAGCCATCTGGCGGTTCGACTGCGCCGGTGAAGCCCGCGGGTCAAGACATGTGGGGCGGACGCTTTTCGTCGCGCCCCGCCGAAATCATGCAGGCGATCAACGTCTCCATCGGCGTGGATCAGCGGCTGTGGCGCCAGGATCTGGCGGGGTCGCGCGCCCACTGCCGCATGCTGGCCAAACAGGGCATCATCCAGCAGGCGGACGCCGAGGCCATCCTGGGCGGGCTGGACGCCATCGAATCCGAGATCGAGGCCGGCACCTTCCCCTTCCGCGACCAGTTCGAGGACATCCACATGAATGTGGAGGCGCGCCTGAACGAACTGATCGGCAAGCCGTCGGGCCGCCTGCACACGGCGCGCAGCCGCAACGACCAGGTTGCCGTCGATTTCCGCCTTTGGGTGCGCGACGCCTGCGATCGTTCGGTCGCCCAGTTGAAGGCCTTGCAGGCCGCCCTGCTGGCGCGCGCCGAACAGCATGCGGGCGACCTGATGCCCGGCTTCACCCATTTGCAGACGGCCCAGCCCGTGACCCTGGGTCACCACCTGATGGCCTATGTCGAGATGTTCGGCCGCGATGCGGGGCGCTTCAACGACGCGCGCGCCCGGATGAACGAAAGCCCGCTGGGCGCCGCGGCCCTGGCCGGTTCGCCCTTCCCCATTGATCGCCAGATGACGGCGGCGGCGCTTGGCTTCGACCGGCCGATGGCCAACTCGCTGGATGCGGTCTCGGACCGGGACTTTGCGCTGGAGAGCCTGGCCGCCGCCTCGATCACGGCGGGGCATCTGTCGCGTTTGGCCGAGGAGATCGTAATCTGGATGACGCCGATGTTCGGCTTCGCCTCCCTGCCGGACGACCTGACGACCGGGTCGTCGATCATGCCGCAGAAGCGCAATCCCGACGCGGCCGAACTGGTGCGGGCCAAGACCGGCCGGATCCTGGGCTCGCTGGTCGCCCTGTCGACGGTCATGAAGGGTCTGCCGCTGGCCTATTCCAAGGACATGCAGGAGGACAAGCCGCCGGTGTTCGAGGCCTTCGACGCCCTGGACCTGGCCCTGGTCGCCATGACCGCGATGGTGTCGGCGCTGCAGCCCAATACGGAACGCATGGCCCAGGCGGCAGGCGCGGGCTTCTCGACCGCGACGGACCTGGCCGACTGGCTGGTGCGCGAGCTGAACCTGCCGTTCCGCAAGGCGCACCATGTGACGGGGGCGGCGGTGAAGCGGGCGGAGACCCTGGGGGTGGACCTGTCGCAATTGCCGCTGGAAGAAATGCAGAAACTGGAGCCGGGGATCACCGAAGCGGTTTACAAGGTGCTGACCGCCCAGGCTTCCTGCGAAAGCCGTCAAAGCTATGGGGGAACCGCGCCGGAACAGGTCCGTGCGCGTATCGCCGACTGGAGAGCCCGCCTGTGAAAAAGATCCTGATCCTTGCGGGCGCGCTCGCCCTGCTTACCTCGGCTTGCGGTCGCATGGCCGATCTGGAATCGCCGGTGCGCGAGACCGAGCGTGCGCCGCGCGACAGCCGCGCGCCGCATCTGCCCGAGCCGGCGACCATGAACCGCCCGTCCAGCAGCGTGCCGATCGACGGCGGGCCTTCGAACCCCATCGGCGCCGGCGCCGCCCAGAACGACCCGCGCTAGCCTTGCACCATTTCGACCTGAAGGACGGCGCCCTGTATGCCGAGGGCGTGCCGCTGGAGCTGATCGCGGACGAGGTCGGCACGCCGGCCTATGTCTATTCGACCGCGACGCTGAAGCGGCACTACGGCCTGCTGCGCGCCGCCGCCGATGCGCATCGCGATGCGTTGGGCGAGGCGCTGATCGCCTTTGCGGTCAAGGCCAACTCCAACCTGTCGGTGCTGGCGACCCTGGCCAAGCTGGGCTCGGGCGCCGACACCGTGTCCGAGGGTGAAATCCGCCGTGCGCTGGCGGCAGGCGTGCCGTCCGACCGGATCATCTTTTCCGGCGTGGGCAAGACCGATGTGGAAATGGCCTTCGCCATCAGCGTCGGCGTGCGTCAGATCAATATCGAGTCCGGTGCGGAGCTGGACCGGCTGATCGCCATCGCGGCCATGATGGACACCTCTCCGGCCATCGCCGTGCGCGTCAATCCCAACGTCGGCGCGGGCGGTCACGCCAAGATCACCACGGGCGGCAAGGGCGACAAGTTCGGCGTGCCGGTCGAGGAGGCGATGGGGCTGTACGCGCGCGCCTCGGCCTCGCCCCATGTCACGCCGGTGGGGCTGGCTTGTCATATCGGCAGCCAGATCACCGATTTGGCCCCGCTGGAGGCCGCCTTCACGGTGCTGGCTCAGATGACGCGGGACCTGCGGGCTCAGGGTCATGCCGTGACGCGGCTGGACCTGGGCGGTGGGCTGGGCGTGCCCTATTCCGGCGGGACCGAACCGCCGTCGCCGGCCGACTATGTCGCCATGGCCGCGCGGGTTTTGAACGGGCTGGACGTCGAGGCGGCGTTCGAGCCGGGGCGGCTGCTGGCCGCCAACGCCGGCGTGCTGCTCAGCCAGGTGATCCAGGTCAACGAACGCTCGGACGGGCGACGCTTCCTGGTGCTGGACGCGGCGATGAACGACCTGATGCGGCCAGCGCTGTACGACGCCTTCCACGACATCCAGCCGGTCAATCCGCGCGGCGGTGCGCGCCTGCCGCACGATGTGGTCGGGCCGGTGTGCGAGACCGGCGACACCTTCGCGCGCGACCGCGAGCTGCCGCCGCTGGAGGCCGAGGACTTGATCGTCTTCACCGGGGCGGGGGCTTACGGCGCGGTGATGTCGAGCGAATACAACAGCCGGCCTCTGGTCCCCGAAGTTCTGGTGGACGGCGATCAGTGGGCCGTGATCCGGCCGCGCCCGACATATGAGGAAATGCTGGACCGCGAGCCGTTCGCCGACTGGCTTTAGGCGAGAATCCCTCTCGACCGTTATAAAGTAACACGCTATAGGGCCGGTCATGTCCCCCGGTCCCGAACAGTCCGTCATGCTTTCGCTGCTGGGGGGCGGCTTCGTCGCGGCCTTTCTGCATGCGGCCCTGCCGACCCACTGGCTGCCCTTCACCCTGGTCGGACGGGCGCAAGGCTGGCGACCGTCGCGGATCCTGATGGCAGTGACGGCGGCGGGCCTGGCCCATATCGCCACGACGGCGGTGGTCGGCGGCCTGATCGTGGCGGCGGGCCTGGCGCTGGATCAATGGATCGAGGGGGTGTTGCCGCATCTGGCGGCGGTGCTGCTGTTCCTGTTCGGCGCCTTCTATCTGGCGCGCGCGACCTTGCGTCGGCCGGCCGTGGCCGGTGGTCCCGCCCTGGAAACTTCAGAGCCGGCGGTGTCGGACAAGGCGGCCTTCCTGGGCCTGATCGCGATGATGGCGGTGTCGCCGGGCGAAGTGTTGTTGCCCATCTATCTGTCCTCGGCCTCGGCGGGCATCGGCGCTCTTGCGATGCTGACGGTGGTGTTTGCGGTCGGCACCATCGCCGGCATGGCGACATTCACGGCCCTGGCCAGCGCCGGCGCCTCGATCCTGCGGCTGGAACGGTGGGCGAGGTATGAGGGGGCGGTGCTGGGCGTGGCCCTGATCGCGCTTGGCCTCGTCGTCGCCATGCATCAGCACTGAGGCGATATTACATGATAACATTCAATGCGTTATCATGTATCAGCTTGGCTGTTGCGCCAAACGGCGTATAGGCGAGCCATGAACGCCGCGCACGACCACGCCGATCACGACCATGACCACGATCACTCGGATCATGGGCACGGCCATTCACACGGCCATCATGGGCACAGCCACGGTCATGGGCACGGGCATGGCGGACACAGCCACGGCCCGGTGGATACCGGCGACTGGCGCTACGCCGTCGGTCTGGTCGTCAATCTGCTGTTCGTGGCGTGCGAGTTCGGCGCGGGGCTGATCGCGGATTCCACGGCGCTGCTGGCTGACGCCGGACATAATCTGTCGGACGTGCTGGGCCTGGCCATGGCGGGCGGCGCGGCCTGGCTGGCGCGGCGCGGCGCGCATGGGGCGGCGGGCGGTCGGCGGACCTATGGGTTCGGCAAGGCGACGGTTCTGGCGGCCCTGGGCAATGCGCTGCTGCTGATTTTCGCCTGCGGGGCCATCGCTTTCGAGGCGGTGCGCCGCTTCAACGAGCCGGCGCCGGTCGGGTCGGGCGTCATCATGGCGGTGGCGGGCATCGGCTTCGTCATCAACCTGGGCACCGCGCTTCTGTTCATGAAGTCGCAGCACGACCTGAATGCGCGCGGCGCCTATCTGCACATGATGGCCGACGCCGGGGTGTCGCTGGGCGTGGTGGCGGCGGGGGGCTTGATCATGCTGACCGGCTGGTCCGTGGTCGATCCCCTGGTCAGCCTGGCGATCGTGGTCGTGATCCTGTGGTCCACCTGGGGCCTGCTGAAGGATTCCGTCAACCTGGCCATGGACGGCGCCCCGACGGGCGTGGACGTGCCGGCGCTGGAAAAGGCGCTGGTCGCCCTGCCGGGCGTGCGGGCGGTGCATGATCTGCACGTCTGGGGCCTGTCCACGACCGAGACGGCTCTGACGGCGCATCTGGTTCACGACCGTCTCGATACGGCGGCTTTGATTTGCGAGGCCCAGGCCGTGGCGAAACGTTACACCATCGGCCACACGACGCTGCAGCTGGAGAATGAGCCGCTGCCGGATTGTCCGGGCTGCTGACCCTCTACGCCTGGGCGAAGGTCAGGGGCGCGCCCCAGAACTGGGACACCATCTCCGACTGGGGGCCGGCCTGGCCGGTGGTCAGGAAATCGCGGCGGCCGCTGTCGCCCAGGTCATATTCGGGGTGCGCCTTGAAATAACGCTCCAGCGCATCGGCGACCGCCTTGGGCTGTTCGATTAGCGCCGTTCCCGCCGGCAGGGCCTGGGCGAACAGTTCGGCGACGATCTCGTAGTGGGTGCAGCCCAGTATGGCCTTGTCGGGATGGCGACCGATGCGACGGCGCAGGGCGTCGACGTGGTCGTCGATCACCACCTTCAACTCTTCGCGCGGGGCGCCCAGCTCGATCAGGCCCGCCAAGCCGGGGCAGGGTTCGGAGAAGACGGCGATATCCTCGCGCCGCTTGTCGATCTCGATCTCGTAGACGCGGCTGATGGCCGTGGCGGCGGTGCAGAAGACGCCGGTGATGGCGATGGAGGCGACCTTCTCGCCCTCCTGCGGCCGCTCGGCCTCGAAGCTCCAGGGCTTGCCGGTCGCGGCCTCGATGGTGGGCACGATGATGCCCAGGATGTTGACCGGGCGGCCCAGCCGTTCGCGCAGACCCGGCAGCCAGGTCTGTTGCAGGCGGCGAAGGGCGATGGCGCTGGCGGTGTTGCAGGCCAGGACGACCACGGAGGCGCCGGCGTCGAATAGCCGCTCGCACCCCGTCTTTGTCAGTTCGACGATATCCTCGCCGCTGCGCCCGCCATAGGGGGCGTGGGCCTGATCGGCCAGATAGATGAAGTCCCGCGCAGGGAAACGCCGTGTCAGTTCGCGGTGAACGGTCAGACCGCCCACGCCGGAGTCGAAAACGCCAATAGCCATGGGCGCGCTTTAGAGCAGTGCGACGACGTATCCAACCGGATTGCCGAGAAGATTACCGTCCCGTCAGGTGACGGGGCCGTCCGGTGCGCCTAAGTGTGTGGGCAATCATGATCTTCTTTCGGAGCATTCCATGCATAGACGCCAGCTTCTCATCGCGGGCGGCAGCCTGATGGCCCTGTCGGCCTGCGCCTCGACGGGGGCCTCCACCGGCGTCGCGTCGGGCGGGTCCGCAGCCGCCCCGTCGGCCGCCAGCCTGGTCGAGGAAGCGCGCATCGCCCGCGCCGTCCTGCCGACCCAGACGCCGCGTGCGGAGCTGCTTCAGCCGTGGACCGGCTCCTATGACGGCGTGCCGCCGTTCGACAAGGTGACGCCGGCCAAGCTGCGCGAAGCCATGCTGGAAGGCATCGAACTGCAACGCGCAGACATCGCCGCCATCGCCAACAACCCCGAGGCCCCGACCTTCGCCAACACCATGACGGCGCTGGAACTGGCCGCCGAGCCGCTGGATCGGGCGTCCAACATCTATGGCGTCATGACGTCGAACATCGGCGGCGAGGCCTTCGACGCTCTCGATACCGAACTGTCGCCGATCCTGTCGGCCGCCTCGGACGAGATCACCTTCAACGAGAAGCTGTTCCTGCGGGTCAAGACCGTCGCCGACACCGCCGACGCGGCGGGCCTGAGCGCCCAGCAGAAACGTCTGGCCGAGCGTCGCCGCGACGCCTTCATCCGCTCGGGCGCCAATCTGGACGCGGCCGGCAAGGCTGAGTTGGGCCGGATCAACACCGCCCTGTCCAACGCCTTCACCCGCTTCGGCCAGAAGGTCGTCGCCGACGAGAACGCCTGGACCCTGATCCCGAACGAAGCCGGTCTGGCGGGCCTGCCCGATTCCAACAAGGCCGCCGCTGCGGGCGCCGCCCGCAGCCGCAACCTGCAGGGCTGGGCCATCCTGAACACGCGTTCGTCGGTGGATCCCTTCCTGACCTTCGCCGACGACCGGGCGCTGCGCGAACAGGTCTGGAAGAAGTTCGTCAACCGCGGCGACAACGGCGACGCCAACGACACCAACTCGACCATCGCCGAGATCGTCAAGCTGCGCGACCAGCGCGCCAAGCTGCTGGGCTACCGCAACCATGCCGAACTGCGCATGCAGGACACCATGGCCAAGACGCCTGCGGCGGCTCAGGCCCTGATGGATCGCGTCTGGGCGCCGGCCAAGGCCCGCGTCGCCGAAGAGGTCGCCGACATGAAGGCGATCGCCGGTTTCGACATCGAGCCCTGGGACTACCTCTACTTCGCCGAGAAGGTCCGTAAGGCCAAGTACGACCTGGATCAGAACCAGCTGAAGCCCTATTTCGAGCTGAACGCGGTGCGCGCCGGCTCCTTCGCCATGGCCGAGCGCCTGTACGGCTTCAAGTTCACCAAGCTTCCCAAGGGTTCGGTCCCGACCTTCGAGCCGGACGTCGAGGTCTATGAGTTGCACGACAAGGCCACCGGCAAGTTGATCGGCCTGTACTACACCGACGACTACGCCCGTCCGGGCAAGCGTTCGGGCGCCTGGATGACCACCTATCGGTCATTCTCGACGCTGGACGGCTCCAAGGTGATCCTGGGCTCGAACAACAACAACTTCACCAAGCCCGAGCCGGGCGAGCCCGTCCTGATCTCGCTGGATGACGCCGAGACCCTGTTCCACGAGTTCGGCCACACCCTGCACTACTATTCGTCGAACGTGACCTATCCGTCGTTCGGCAATACGCCGCGCGACTTCGTCGAATATCCGTCGCAGGTCCACGAGCACTGGGTGCTGAGCCGCCCGATCCTGGACGGCTATCTGAAACACTATCAGACGGGCGCGGCCATGCCGCAGGCGCTGGTGAACAAGATCGAGGCCGCCGCCACCTTCAACCAGGGCTATGCGACGGTCAGCTATCTGTCCTCGGCCATCGTGGACATGGACCTGCACACGCAAGCCACGCCGCCGACCGAAATCGACGCCTTCGAAAAGGCCAGCCTGGCGCGGATCGGCATGCCCAAGGAGATCGTGATGCGGCACCGCCTGCCGCAGTTCAACCACCTATTCACGTCGGATGGCTATTCGGCGGGCTACTACAGCTACCTCTGGTCCGAGACGATGGACGCCGACACCTGGGCCTATTTCGAGGAGTCGGGCGACGTGTTCAACCCGGACATCGCCGGCCGCTTCAAGTCGATCATGCTGGCGCCGGGCAACACCACCGACCGAGCGGAAGCCTATCGCGCCTTCCGCGGTCGAGACCCGGACGTGGCGGCTCTGCTGAAGGTCCGGGGCTTCCCGGTATCTTGATCCTAGGGACTACCGCCCTTTGGGCGACTTGAGGCCCGGAAAGCGGCTTTGGCTTTGTGAAATGGGACGCCGTCGGATCATCGGTCCGGCGGCGTCCTGCGTTTCAGGCCTCGAAGGCGACGCGACCGCGCGCATATTCGGTGCGGGCGCGTTCGGGCAGGAGAGACATGGCTTCGTCTCGCACCTTGTCCATGCAGCTCAGGCGTTCGACGGGCAGGCGGCCGGTGCACAGATTTCGCGCGACATGTCGGACGCGGGCGTCGAACTCTGTCACGCCGGCGCGGCTCGACAGGTCGAGGTCCCCGTAGGAGATGCGGGCTTCGATGGGAGCGGAGGAGATTGCGCCGGCGGCGAGGAAGGCGGCGGTCGTCAGAGAGGCGAGTCCGAGCATGATCCTGGTTCCATTTTTCCGCCCTTTGTTGTCCGGGGCAGGGAAAGGTGACGCTGGATCGGATCGAAACGGCGAAGCTTCCGAGGCCGAAAGGCGGCGCTTTCATAATTCGACGTCATGACATTTTGGTCAGGATCGACGCCTGGACGAACACGTGGGTGCGTCAGGTGCTTCAACTGGGGCCGTTCAGCCTCTAAGTCAGGGCTGGGCATCGGCCTGCTGGAGATTTTATGACCGTCGTCGCCTCCTATGTCTATCGCGACGGCCAGCGCGTGCGCGAGGCGCCGTTGACACCCGAGGGGCTGGCGCTCGAACCGGGAGAGTTCGTCTGGGTGGGCCTGTACGATCCGACGGACGCCGAGATCGATGTCCTGGTCGAACGGTTCAAGCTGCACCCGCTGGCGGTCGAGGACGCTCTGGCCGCGCACCAGATGCCCAAGGTCGAGGTTTATGGCCGCGAACTGTTCGTGGTCGCCCGCACGGCGCTGAAGATCGACGATCGCATCGCCTATGGCGAGACCCACGTCTTCGTCGGCGACGACCACGTGGTCAGCATCCGCCACGGCTCGGCGCGGGCGCACAATCTGTTGCGGGCGCAGCTGGAGGCGTCGCCGCTACAGCTCAAGAAGGGGCCGGACTTCGTCCTGCACGGCATTCTGGACTTCATCGTCGACGCCTATGCTCCCATCGTCGACGACGCCGAGGACAGCGTGCTGGAGATGGAGCAGCGCACGCTGGACGCCTTCCTGTCGCGGGTCGAGATTCGGCGCCTGTTCACCCTGCGCCGCGAACTGTTGAAGTTCCGGCGCATCCTGGGGCCGATGGAGGAGGTGGCGGGGCGTCTGCAGTCGCTGGACCTGCCCTGTATCGACCCCGACGTGCGGCCCTATTTCAGGGACGTGAGCGACCATGTGCGGCGGGTGAACAGCCGGCTGGGCGGGCTGAACGACATCCTGTCGTCGGTGTTCGAGGTCGCCAATCTGCTGGAGCAGCAACGCCAGGGCCTGATCACACGCAAGCTGGCCGCCTGGGCCGCCATCCTGGCCGTGCCGACGGCCATCGCCGGCATCTACGGCATGAACTTCGAGCACATGCCGGAACTGCGCTGGGAATACGGATACTATTCGGTCCTGGGCGTCATCGCCGCCATTTGCGCGGCCCTGTACGTGACGTTCAAGCGGACGAAGTGGCTGTAGTCACCCGCTGTTCCTCAATCCCGCCGCCACGCCGTTGATGGCCAGCAGGATGCCCTCGCGGACGCGGGGGTCGTCGTCGCCGGCGCGGCGGCGGCGGATCAGCTCGATCTGGACGTGGTTCAGCGGCTCGACATAGGGCATGCGCAGGCGGATCAGCCGGTCCAGCTCGGGCTGGCCGCCCAGAAGGGCGTCGTGGCCGGTGATCGCCAGGATGGCGTCATGGGTGCGCTGCCATTCCTCGCGGATCTCGCCATAGATGCGTGAGGCCAGAGAGGCGTCGGGGACCAGGGTGGCGTAGCGGCGGGCGATGGTCATGTCGGACTTGGCCATGACCATCTCCATGTTCTGGACCAGGGTCTTGAAGAAGGGCCAGGCCTCGGCCATCGCCTTCAGCTGGCCCATGTCCTGGCCCTGCACCGCCGAGCCGAAGCCGAACCAGCCGGGCAGCATGACCCGGCTCTGCGACCAGCTGAACACCCAGGGAATGGCGCGCAGGTCCTCGATCCGCGTCGAGGCGGTGCGCGACGACGGGCGCGAGCCGATCTTCAGGTCGGCGATCTCGGCGATGGGGGTGGCGGCGCGATAATAGTCGACGAAGCCGTCGGTCTCATAGACCAACTGGCGATAGGCGGCCATCGAACGGGCCGACAGGTCCGACAGGGTGGCGCCGTGCTCGGCGGTGAAGGCGTGATCCGTCCCCTTGCCCAGCGAGGCCAGCATGGCGCCGCAGGTCAGGGCGTCCAGATTGCGCAGGGCGATCTCGGGCTCGCCGTATTTGTTGGCGATGACCTCGCCCTGTTCGGTGGTGCGGATGCGGCCCTGGACCGTGCCTTCCGGCTGGGCCAGCACGCCGGCGAAGGACGAGCCGCCGCCCCGCCCTACCGTGCCGCCGCGACCATGGAACAGCTGCAGCTTCAAGCCATGTTTCTGCGTCACCTCGACCAGGGCGCGCGAGGCCTCGTGCAGTTCCCAGCCCGAGGTCAGGTAGGAGCCGTCCTTATTGGAGTCTGAATAACCGATCATCACCTCCTGCACCCCGCGCGCCTTGGCGACGGCGAGGGCGGACGGTTCCTGAAGCAGTCGCTCAAGGGTCGGACGGGCGGCGCGCAGATCTTCGATGGTCTCGAACAGGGGGGCGGCCTGGATCGGGCATGCGGCGGGGTCTTCGGGGCGATAGAGACCGACCTCCTTGAGCAGCAGATAAACCTCCAGCAGGTCCGAGGCCGCATCGGTCTTGGACACGATATGGGTGCGGATGGCCTGGGGTCCGAAGGCGGCGAGCGAGGCCGCGGCGGCCTGAAGGATGGCGCGCTCCTTCAGCGTCTCCGGCTCGTAGTCGGCATAGGGGCTGAACAGCAGGCGCGACGAGGCCAGTTCCTCGGCCAGCACCTTCAGCCGTCCCTCCTCGTCCAGCGCCAGATAGTCGGACTGGACGCCTGCGACCTTGAGGAGGTCGGCGACGACGCGTTCGTGGACGTCGGCGTTCTGGCGCATGTCCAGGGTCGCCATGTGGAAGCCGAACACCTCGACCGCCGTGATCAGGTCGCTGAGCCGGTCGTCGACGAAGACGCCGCCATGGTGCGAGACCAGGCTGTCGTGCAGGGTCTTCAGGTCGGCCTCGAAGGCGTCGGGACCGGGATAGGGCTGGGCCTCGACGGCTGGACGACGCGGGGCGGGGGCGTCCCCCAGCTTCTGGTGCGTGGCGGCGAGACGGGCGTAGACGCCGGTCAGGGCGCGGCGATACGGCTCGTCCGCGCGGTGGGGCGAGGGATCGTGGGCGGCGTCGGCCAGCGCCTGAAGTTCAGGCGACACCTGGGCCAGTTCGGCGGCGAGGCTGAGCTCGGCGCCCAGGGCGTGGACCTCCTCCAGATAGAAGGTCAGCACCGCCCGCGCCTGGGTGCGGAAGGCGGCGGCCATGACCGTGGCGTCCACATTCGGATTTCCGTCGCGGTCGCCGCCGACCCAGGTGCCGACCCGCATGAAGGGCTTGAGGTCCGGCGCGTCCAGCAGCCGACGCCAGGCCGACAGCTGCTTGGGGGCGACGTGCAGGAAGATGCGGTCGAGGAAGGAGACGACGGTGTCGATCTCGTCCTGCACCACCAGCCCCTGGGTGCGGACCAGGCGTGTGGCCCACAGGATGACGATCTGGCGGCGCAGCGGCTCTGACACAGCGTCGAGCGTGCAGGCGTCGCCGGCCTTGTCGCAGGCGTCCAGCAGGTCGGTGATGGCGGCGATGCGGTCGATGACGCTCTTTCGGCGCACCTCGGACGGGTGGGCGGTCAGGACGGGCGAGATCAGGGACTGGTCCAGCAGGGCGCGCACGGCCTCGCGGTCCACGCCCTGATCGGCTAACCGCTTCAGCGCGCCTTCGGGGGTGTCGGGCCGGGCGCCGGCCTCGGCCTGGCTCTGGGCCCGCCTGCGGGTCGAGCGGTCCTCGGCGATATTGGCCAGCAGGGAGAACAGGGCGAAACCGTGCGCCAGCCCGGCCGCCTGATCCACGGACATGGCGGTCAGCAGCTTCTCCAGACGTTTGGCGGGATGCGAGGCCGGGTCGCGGTGATAGGCGATGGAGGCCTGACGCACCGCCTCGACGTGGTCGAACAGGGCCTGTCCGCCCTCGTCGCGGATGATGTCGCCCAGAAGCCCGCCCAGCAGTCGGACTTCGTCGCGCAGGGCGTCGTCGGCGGCAGGGCTCATCATGTAGAATATCCTTGGTCGGCACGGGGAGATCGGCATCTGGAAGTGCGAATGCGCCCGCGTCAACGCACGATCCGTGACAGCCGCCCCCAGAAATCCCCACCGAGATCATGGTGAACCGGCCGTTAGGGTTTCTTAACCGGCGCGGAGCGATGATGCGGGCCTAGGATTCCAGATCGGTTCCGTCCTTGCCCATGTTCGCCAAACGCCAATCCGCCCTCGCCGCCGCCGCCGGAGCCGCTCCGCGTGCAAAGGACGGCCCGAGCCTGACGCCTGTCATCAACGCCCTGAAGAAGCCGCCGGTCGTGGCGGGCCTCGCCGGGCTGTTCCTGCTGAGCACCAGCGCCCTGTTCCTGACGGTGCTGGGCGATCCCAAGGCCGGCACGCCCTCGGCCCATGTCGCGCTGGAGCGCGAAGCCCCCGCGCCGCAAGCGCCGGCGCCGACCGGCTTCGAGGCCTTCTCCATGGGGGCGATGGGGCTTTATCAGAACCTGGCAGGCGGCGGGGATGCCGCCACGGGCGGCGAGGCCATGATCACTCTGCCGGACGGCGGCAGCGTCTCGGGCGGCGGTGCGGCCTACACCGCGCCGGTCCATGCCGCCTCGCCCCTGGCCAAGGCGCCGATCGCGGGCCTGTCGCAGCCGGGCCCGAATGGCGTCCTGCCGGTGATCGCGCCTGACGGCCGCGTCCCGGCCCAGGCCTATGCCCGACCCTTCCGCCCGAACGGCAAGCCGCGCGTGTCGCTGATCGTCGGCGGTCTCGGCTTGAATGCGGTGACGACCCGCGCGGCCATCGAACGCCTGCCGCCGGAAGTGACGCTCAGCTTCGTGCCCTATGCCGATAACCTGCAATCCTGGATCGACCAGGCGCGGGCGCAGGGCCATGAGGTCATGCTGGAAATGCCGATGGAGCCGACCGGCTATCCCGACAACGATCCCGGTCCCTATACGCTGCTGGCAGACGGCGGCGCGGACGACGTCGGCGCCAAGATGGACTGGCTGCTGGGCCGGGCCACCGGCTATTTCGGCGTGACCAACTATCTGGGCGACCGCTTCTCAAGCTCGGACACGGGCATGAACGCCTTCCTGGGGATCCTGCGTCAGCGCGGCGTCGCCTTCCTGGACGACGGCTCGTTCCAGCGCCGTCCAGGCGCCTGGGCGCGGGCCAGCGCGGACCGTGTCATCGACCGGATCCAGTCGCCGGCCGCCATCATCGCCGCCCTGAACGGTCTGGAGGCCCAGGCCAAGCTGCGCGGCTCAGCCCTGGGGACCGGCTTCAGCTATCCGGTGACGGTCGAGGCCGCCGCCCGCTGGACCGCCGGTCTGGAACAGCGCGGCCTGCAACTGGCGCCCGCCTCGTCCATGTCGATGCGGCCGGGGCGCTAGTGGCCGATCTCCACGCCTATCGGCCCAATGTCGGGGTCGTGCTGTTCAATCGCGACGGCCTGGTCTGGTACGGCCAGCGCCACGCCACGCCCGGCCCGCATAACTGGCAGTTCCCGCAAGGGGGCGTCGATGCGGGCGAGGATCTGGAAGACGCCGCCCGGCGCGAACTGCGCGAGGAAACCGGCGTGACCTCGGTCGAGCTGCTGGCGCGCACCGACGACTGGGTCCTGTACGACTTTCCGCCCGAGGCCATGAACAACGCCAAGGCCTGGCGCGGCTTCAAGGGCCAGAAGCAGCAGTGGTTCGCCTTCCGCTTCACCGGCGACGAGGCCGAGATCGATCTGGCGGCCGACGACGACGTCGAGTTCGACGCCTGGCGCTGGGGCCCGTTGTCGGACGCCTGCGATTTGATCGTGCCGTTCAAGCGGCCGGCCTATGAACAGGTCGTCGCCGCCTTTTCGCATCTGGCATAGAAAAAGGGCGGCGCGAACGCCGCCCTTCAGAGTTCGCCTTGAAACGGCTTAGGCCGCTTCGGCCTTGTTTTCAGCCTTGCCTTCGATCAGGGGCTGGCCGGCGCCGATCTCGATGCGGCGGGGCTTCAGCGCCTCGGGCAGTTCGCGCTTCAGCGAAATCGACAGCAGGCCGTTGACCAGGTTCGCGTCGGTGACGACGACGTAGTCTGCCAGCTGGAAGCGGCGCTCGAAGTCGCGCTCGGCCAGGCCGCGATGCAGATAGGTCTTCTGTGTCGCGGTATCGTCGTTGGCGGTCTTGCGGCCGGTCACGGTAAGCAGGTTTTCCTTCACCTCGATATTCAGCTCGTCAGGGCCGAAGCCGGCGACGGCGATCTCGATGCGATAGGCGTTCTCGCCCGTGGTCTCGATATTGTAGGGGGGATAGCCCGTGTCCTGGCTGGTCGTGCGCGAGGCGCTTTCCAGCAGATTGGCCAGACGGTCGAAGCCGACGGCTGAACGGTACAGCGGGGTGAAATCATAGGTACGCATCAGCATCCTCCTGAGGATCAGCAAGGTTGAGCCGTCCGGCGGTTTGGCCCGGACGGTAGGGATGCAGTCCGACGACCCGAAACCGGCGTCGTCAGTCTGGAGAACCCGAAATCGGCGCTCTCGGGAGAAGAGATGGTGACCTGCAAAACCGCGTCAAGGGCGCGGCGTGGAGGATTTTGATTGCGTCAAATTGGCCGGCGTCTCGCGAACGTCATTTGCTCGGGCGCCGCGCCTGCCTATGGAGGAGGACCTGAACCCGGAGCCCCTGATCATGCGCCCTGCCGTCTTCGGCCTTGCCGCCGTCCTGCTGTCCGCCGTCCCTGCTGTCGCCCAACAGTCGCCCCAGACCGAAGGCGCCTGGACGCCGCCGCGCTCGGCCCTGTCCAGCGCCCTGCCGACCTTCGCCGAGGACACGGCCTTGCAGGCCGCAGTCGCCGCCGAGACCCGGCCCGCCGCCGACCGCGCGCGCGACGTCTATCGCCACCCTTACGAATCCCTGACCTTCTGGGGCCTGACGCCGGGCATGACGGTGGTGGAGATCGAGCCGGGCGGCGCCAGCTGGTGGCGGCACATTCTGGAGCCCTATGCGGCGGCGACCGGCGGTCGCTATGTGCCCGTCAACCGGCCGCTGGAAGACATGGGCGTGGCCGAGGGCAGCGCGGACTTCATCCTGGTGGCGCGCGCCTTCCACAACTGGTCGCGGAACGACCGGACCCAGCCCTATCTCCAGGCCTTCTTCAAGGCGTTGAAGCCGGGCGGCGTCCTGGCCGTCGAACAGCACCGCAGCGCCGAGGGGCTGAACGTCGCCGACGTGGCCTCGACCGGCTATGTGCCGGAAAGCTATGTGATCCACGAGGCCCGCAACGCCGGCTTCGTGCTGGAGGCGCGCAGCGAGCTGAACGCCAATCCCAAGGACGATCACGACCATCCGTTCGGCGTCTGGACCCTGCCGCCCATCCGCCAGTCGGCGGCGCGCAACGATCCGTCGGGCCGCACCCTGACGCCCGAGGAACGGGCCGCCTTCGACGCCGTCGGCGAGAGCGACCGGATGACCCTGCGGTTCCGCAAGCCGGAATAGCCGGAATAGGGGTTCGCGTTTTGACCGGGCCCGCGAACCCCATTAAGCCCAATCCGCCAAGGTGTGTCGGACGCGGGTCCCGATGTCTGCGGGAGTGTTGAATGGCTGATTGTCTTGCGAGCGCGGGCGGATTGTCGCGTCGGTTCCTGCTGAGCGGCGCTGCGGCGCTGGCTTTGACCGGCGTGGCGGCTTGCGGACGCAAGGACGAGGCCGCAAAGGCGCCCGAGGCGCCGCCCACGCCCGCCGGCCCGGCGGAAGGTTCGCTGGAATGGGCGGTCGAGGGATCCTGGCGCTCGGCCCAGGACAAGGCGCGCGACGCCTTCCGCCATCCGATGGAGACCCTGCGGTTCTTCGGCCTTCAGCCGCGGATGACGGTGGTGGAATTCTGGCCCGGCAGCGGCTGGTACACCGAAATCCTGGCCCCGTATCTGGCCAAGGGGGCGGGAACCTATGTCGCCGCCTTGTTCCCGGAAGGGCCGACCGCCGATCCGGCCCAGGCCGTGCTGAACGCCGCCTTCCGCACGCGGTTTTCCAGCGACAAGAAACTGTATGGCGAGCCGCAGTTCACGGTGTTCGGCGCGGAGTCCGGCCCGGTGACCGCAGCAGCGGGGACGGCGGAACTGTGCCTGTTCATGCGCACCCTGCACGGCTGGATGGCGGCGGGCATCGTCGAAAAGGCCTTCTATGACGCCTTCGCCGCGCTGCGGCCGGGCGGCATATTGGGGATCGAGCAGCACCGGCTGTCGCCGGAAGAGGATCAGGATCCGGTCGCCGCCAACGGCTATGTCCAGGAGGCCTTCGTGCGCCAGTTGGCGGCCGAGGCGGGCTTCGTCTTCGTCGCGGCGTCGGAGATCAACGCCAATGAGGCAGACACCAAGGACCATCCGTTCGGCGTCGATACGCTTGCGCCCACGCGCCTGACGGCGCCGCGCGGGGAACCCGCCGATCCCGCCTTCGACCGATCCAAATACGAGGCGATCGGCGAGAGCGATCGCATGACCTTGAAGTTCAGGAAGCCCGAGTGAACCGCGCCCAAGCCTTCGCCGCCAACGCCCCCCTGATGGGGGTTCCCGGCGCCGCCTCGCCCCCCGGCGGCAAGGGCGACTGGTTCCGCGGCGCGGGCGGAATGCGCCTGCGCGCCGGCTTGTGGAAGCCGTCGCACCTGAGCGCGGACAAGGTGCGCGGTACGGTGGTGCTCAGCCCCGGTCGCACCGAGCCGATCGAGAAATACTACGAGGTCATCGGCAACTTCCTGGCGCGCGGCTGGTGCGTGCTGAGCCATGACTGGCGAGGCCAGGGGCTGTCGGCGCGCCTGCTGCCCGACCGGTTGAAGGGTCACGCCCGCGCGGTCGAGGAGTTTCTGGACGACTATAACCGCCTGCTGAACGCCTATGAGGACCAGTGCCCCAAGCCCTGGATCATGGTGGGGCATTCGATGGGCGCCTGCCTGAACCTGCTGACCCTCGAAAGCGGCGAGGATCGGTTCGCGGGCGCGGTCCTGTCCAGCCCCATGCTGCGCATCAAGACCGGCAAGCGCTCGATGTGGTCGGTCAAGCTGGTGGTGCGCTGGAACATCCGCCACGGCCAGGCGGGCGATTACATCCTGGGCGATCCCGACGATCCGTTCGACCACAACTTCGCCGAGGACGCCCTGACCTCGGACGAGAGCCGATACGAGACCTGGCGCCAGCAGCTGTACGCCTGCCCGCACCTGGCCATCGGCGGCCCGACCTACGGCTGGCTGGCCTTTGCGCTGGACGCCGGCGAGCGGGCGCTCAAGCCCAAGGCGTTGAAATCGGTAAAGGCGCCGGTCGTCATCGTCCAGGCCGACGCCGACGACGTGGTGTGGAAACAGACGAACCGCTGGGCGGCCAAACGCATCCCTCGCGGCCGCTATGTCGAGGTGGCTGGGGCCAAGCACGAGGTCATCATGGAGGCCGACGACCTGCGCGCCGTCTTCCTGAACGAGTTCGACGCCGTGGCCGACATGGTCGCCCCGACAGCGGATGCGGTCACTGACCCGTCGGCGCGGACGGTGGACGTGACGGCCAGCTAACGTCTCAGGCCGCAGTTTCGGTGCGCCAGCGCCGATCGATCGTCTGGGTTATGCCGCACAGCTGGAGAAAGGCCACTGCAACGCCGTCGCCTGTCTCCGCCTTGACCAGCAGCGGCAGGACCAGCCACTCGCGCGGGAACCGCATCACCATCACGTCGTCGCTGGCGCGCAGATGGGGGCAGTATTTCATGGAGCGATCGACGCAGCGGCGATGCAGGGGCGCGATCGAGCCGGCGTCGATCATCACCCGGTCGTCGGCGATGTCGGCGCGAACCTGGCCGCCGCGCGCCCTGAGCTGGCCGGCGCATCGCCGTGCAGCGATCTGGGTCCAGCGATCGCTCTCTTTGGTCGGTTCGCCGCACATCGGGCACAACATGCGCGCGACCGTGAGACGCTGTCGGACGAGGTGGTTCTTCGAATATTGCGGCTTACCGCTGCCGGGATCGCTGGCCTGCATCAGGGCAAGGCATCCGCCGACGGTCCGGCATGGCGCAGCGCCTATAATTGCTTCGCCGCTCCAGCTCGTGACCCAAGGCACGTCGACGCCCACAACCAGTTTCGACGGCCCAGGCATCAAGATCGTTCCCTAACTGCGAGCACCCTGACGCCGTCTCTCGACCTGCGTCAATATGCACCAGTCGAGGTACTCAGACCGCCGCGCGTTTCAGGGTCACCAGGGCCTGATCAATCAAACGGGCGTCGCCGACGGCGAGGATCTGGCCGTTGTCGTCCGGCACCGCGCCGCGCCAGTTGACGACCTTGCCGCCTGCGGCCTCGATCACGGGGACCAGGGCGGACCAGTCCCAGGGTTTCAGGCTGGTCTCGGCGACCAGGTCCATCTTGCCCGCCGCCACCATCGCATAGGCATAGGCGTCGCAGCCTAGGCGGGCCAGCCGGGCGGTGGCGCGGACCTGGGTCCAGGCGCCCAGTTCGGCGCCGTTGAAGATGTCGGGGTCGGTGGTCGAGATGACGGCTTCGGTCAGTTTCTCGCATGACCGCACGGCGAGCGGCGTCTGGGTCTCGCCGCGCAGCAGCCGCGCGCCGGACGGGCCGCCGATGAAGATCTCGTCCAGATAGGGCTGGGCGATGACGCCGACCGTGGGGCGCGCCTCCTGGCGCAGGGCGATCAGGGTGGTCCATAGCGGCAGGCCCGAGATGAAGGCGCGGGTGCCGTCGATGGGGTCCAGCACCCAGACATGCTCGGCGTCGGGCCGGTCCTGGCCGTATTCCTCGCCGATGACGCCGTGGTCGGGATAGCGGGCGGCGATCAGGCGGCGGATGGCGGCCTCGGCCTGTTTGTCGGCCTCGGTGACCGGGTCGAAGCCGGCGGCGCCGCCCTTGTCCTCATGCCCGATGTCCGAGCGGAAGAAGGGCAGGGTGACGCGCGCGGCTTCGCGCGCCAGTTCGATGGCGAAGGCTTCGTATTCGGTCATGAGGCTCCCATACCGTGCTTTCGCCGGCTTGGGCGCCCCTCAGCGTCTCAGGCCGGGGCCACATCGGTATGCAGCGACTTGGCCAGGTCCAGCAGGCGGCGACGGGGGCGTTCGTCCAGCTGATAATAGGCCTGGATCAGGTCCAGCGTCTCCTTGCGCGAGAAGACCTCGCCGCCCTTGGGCGGCGGCGCGTCGTTCTCCATCGCCTCGGCGAGACCGTCGTAGAAATAGGCGACCGGCGTTTCCAGCGCCTCGGACAACTGCCACAGGCGGGCGGCCGAGATGCGGTTGGCGCCGCATTCGTACTTCTGGATCTGCTGGAAGCGGATGCCGACCTGGACGGCCAGCTGTTGCTGGGTCAGGCCCAACAGACGCCGGCGCCGACGCAGGCGGCGGCCCAGATGCAGGTCGATGTCGGCGGCCATGGCCGTGATCCTCGTCTCAACGTCTGTCCCGATGCGGGACGACACACGTCGATGGGGCAATCACCGTGCCGGATCGCGTCCGAGGCGAGTTCGGCGATATTGCGGCGAAGGTGAAGAGACGACGCAACCGTATGGCCCGAGCTGCATTTACTGCTGCAGCTTGGCTTTTAAAGGAAGGAACCACAGCATGGGTTTGGGAATCATTGGTTGGCTTGTCATCGGCATCGTCGCCGGTTGGCTGGCTGAAAAGGTCATGGGTCGTAATCACGGCCTGCTGACGAATCTTATCGTCGGCGTCATCGGCGCTCTGCTCGGCGGCTTCATCTCCAACAACATCTTCGGCACGCCGGTCGGCGGCTTCAACTTCGTCACCCTGATCGTGGCGTTCCTGGGCGCCTGCCTGCTGCTGTTCCTGCTGGGACTGGTCAAGCGTCGCGCTTGATCCGGCAATAGGCTGAAGACGAAGAGGGCGGCTCGAAAGAGCCGCCCTTTTTGCTGCGCGATCTCATTGATTGATTGCAGACAAACGAAAGGGCGGTCGGGAAACCCGACCGCCCTTCATCATTCAACCTTGGAAGGCTGTTTTACTGCGGCTCGGTCGGAGCCGGGGTCGCGGCGTCCGGCGCCGGGGTAGTTGGCTCGGTCGTGGCGGGATCGGTCGATTCCGTGGTCGGCTCAGCCATCGGGTCCGAAGTCGGAGCCGGTGCGGGGGCGGCAGCCGGAGCAGGCGGTGCGCCCGGGATCGGAGCGGCGGCGTCAAACTCGGCCTTGGTGTAGGCCACGACGACGCCGGTGCCTTCCTGGCGGATGCCGCTCAGCGGCACGGCGCGAAGCTGGCCGTCTGCGCCGCGAACGGTGAGCTCCTGTTTGCCTTCGGCATTGTTCTGAACGCCTTCCAGCTTGCCCAGTTCGCCGTCAGGACCGGCCACGGTCGAGCCGGGGTTGAGCGAGAGCGATTGCTGCGAGGACGCAGCGGCGGCAGGCGCAGCAGCCGGAGCGGGCGTGGTTTCTTGCGCCAGTGCCGGCGCGGCGGTCAAGAAGGCGGCGGCAGCGCCGGCCAGAAGCGCGGTCTTGATGGTCATGGGAGAACGTCCCCGGTTACGCGGGCCCGACGCCCGCACCGCAATATACTCCCCACGTTACGGATTGTTTCACCTGCCCAGAAATGACCTTGGGAGCGCCCCGGTTGGACGATTCTTGGTCTATGTTCGGGCAATCACGATTCGAAAGGCCACGCTTGTCCAGCCGACCCAAGCACGCTTCAGGTTTGATCCGCCGTCTTCTGGGCCTGGCCTATGAGCTGACGCCGCAGATCTTCGCCATCGTGGCCTTCGTGGCCGGGGCCTTGATGCTGGTCACGGCGGTGACGCCCGAGTTCGACGACCGGCTGCGTCGGCTGACCGGGGTGGTGTCTCCGATTCTGATCGATCTGTCCCACTTCGTCGCCAGCATCGCCGGCTTCCTGTTGCTGTTGTTGTCAGCGGGGCTGTGGCGGCGTCGGCGGGGGGCCTATTGGGCGGCTCTGCTGGTGCTGGCGATGGGGGCGGTGTTCTCCATACTGAAGGGGCTGGATTGGCAGCAGGCGATCAATCTCGTGTTGGTTGCGGCCCTGCTGGCGCCCTGCCGGTCGGCCTTCAATCGTCGGTCGAGGTTGAGCGAACCTTTGCGGCCCAGCTGGCTGGTGCTGCTGACGGCGGTTGTGGCGGCCATGCTGTGGCTAGGCTTCTTCGCCTATCGCGACGTGGCCTATAGTGATGAGCTGTGGTGGCGTTTCCTCAGCGATCGCCAGGCGTCGGGTTTCCTGCGCGCGGGGCTGGTGCTGGCGATCCTGACGCTGGTCGTGGCGGGGCGCTCCTTGCTGAGTTCGCCGGGCGCACACAATCACGGCCCGGCCAGCGCCGCCGACATCGAACGCGCGACGGCGGCGCTCAAGGCGGCGGACTCGGCCACGCCCGAGGCCTGGTTGGCCATGCTGGGCGACAAGGCCCTGATGTTCAGTCCGTCGGGATCCAGCTTCCTGGCCTATCGCGTGCGCGGGCGACGCTGGATCACCATGGGCGAACCGGCAGGCCTGAAGAGCGAGCGTCGTGAACTGCTGTGGTCCTTCGCCGAGATGGCCGACAGCTATGGCGGCGCTGCGGTCTTCTATTCCGTCAGCGAGGATATTCTGGGCGATCTGGCGACCATGGGGCTGGCGGTGCGCAAGGTCGGCGAGACCGCGGTGATCGAGGCCGACAAATTCTCCATCGAGGGCAAGGGCAAGCAGAACCTGCGCACGGCCGTCAATCGCGCCGAGCGCGAAGGGTCGTCGTTCGAGGTGCTGCCGCCCGGCGCGGCCGGACCCATCGCCGACGAGCTGCGCGAGATTTCGGACGCCTGGCTGGCCATGCACGAGGGGTCTGAGAAATCTTTCTCCATGGGTCGGTTCGACGCCGCCTATCTGGATTTGACGCCGCTGGCCGTGGTGCGAGAGGGCGGGCGGATCGTGGCCTTCGCCAATCTTCTGACCTCGCCGGACGAGGCGGCGGTGGACCTTATGCGCCACAGGCCTGACGCGCCGCACGGGGTGATGGATTATCTGTTCATCCGCTGCGCCCAGTGGGCCAAGACGGAGGGCCTGGCCAGTTTCGACCTGGGGATGGCGCCGCTGGCGGGCCTGGAGGATCGCCGGATCGCCCCGGTCTTCGCGCGGGTCGGCGCCCTGGTGTTCGAGGAAGGTGGGGCGCTTTACGGCTTCCAGGGCTTGCGCAGTTACAAGGGTAAGTTCGGGCCGGACTGGCGTTCACGCTTCATCGCCGCCCCCGTGTCCACGCCCCTGCCGCTGGCGCTGCTGGACGTGGCGCTTCTGACCAGCGGCGGATGGCTAGGGATGCTGGGTCTGAGGAAGGGCTAGGTCAGCAGCGCCTTCAGAACCCCGTCCAGCACCGGGCGGCCGCGTGCGGTGGCGATCAGCCGGTCGTCTTGCAGCCTCAGAAACCCGTCGGCGATCAGGTCCGCCACCGGCGCGCCCGCGGGCGACAGGTCCAGAGCCGAGAGCAGGCCCACGGGCGCGCCCTCGGTGGTGCGAAGGGCCAGCAGGAACCGGTCCTCGGCCGCATCGGCGGGGCTCTGGGCGTCGCGGTCGGACCAGGGCGTGCCGGCCGATACCCCCACGACATAGTCGGCGATACGGCGATGGGCGACGGTCGCGGTCCTGACGCCGTCCAGGGTCAGCCGTCCGTGGGCGCCGGGGCCGAGGCCCAGATAGTCGCCGCCACGCCAGACATGCAGATTATGCGACGACCGGGCGGCCGGGCCGCTCGCGTGGTTGGACACCTCATAGGCGTCGAAGCCGGCGGCCGAAAGCACAGCCTGGGTGGTTTCATAAAGAGAGGCGGCGCGATCCTCGTCCGGCGGCGTCAGGGTTCCGCGCGCAAAGGCCCGACCGAAGGCGGTCGTGGGCTCGATGGTCAGCTGGTACGGCGAGACATGCTCGAACCCCAGGGCCAGGGCCATGGTGAGTTCGGCGGCCCAGTCGTCCGGCGTCTGGTCCGGGCGGGCGTAGATCAGGTCGATGGACAGGCGGTCGAAGGCGCGGCGGGCCAGATCGACCGCGCGCAGGGCCTCGGCCGCAGAATGGTCGCGACCCAGAAAGCGCAGGGCGGCGTCGTCCAGCGCCTGAACCCCCATCGACAGGCGATTGATCCCGGCGTCGGCCAGGGCGGCGAACCGGCCGGCCTCGGCATCGGTGGGGTTGGCCTCCAGCGTGATCTCGATCTCGCCGGCGGGCGGGAACAGGTCGCGCGCCGCCGCCACGATGCGGGCGACGGCCTTGGGAGCCATCAGCGACGGCGTGCCCCCGCCGAAGAAGATCGACGCCAGCCGTCGCGGCCCGGTCAGAACCCTCTGGGCGCGCAGATCGGCTAGGATCGCCTCGACCAGCCCGGCCTGCTCCTCGCCTCGCACCCGGTCGCGCACGACGTTGAAGTCGCAATAGGGGCAGATGCGCGCGCAATACGGCCAGTGGACGTAGAGGCCGATGTCGGTCCCTGGATCGCGGGGATCAGTCAATCAGGGCGGCCTTCAGCTTGGCGAAGGCGCGGGTGCGGTGGCTGATGGCGTCCTTGGCCTGCGGCTCCATCTCGCCGAGGGTCAGGTCGCCGCCGTCTGGAATGAAGAGGGGGTCGTAGCCGAAGCCCCGGTCGCCGCGCGGCGGGAAGGTCAGTTGGCCGTGGACTTCGCCCTCGACCACCACGCAGGGGCCGTCGGGCCAGGCGACGGCCAGGGCCGAGGTGAACCAGGCGGCGCGGTCGGTCGCGCCGATCTCTTCCAGCCGGTCCTCGACCTTCTTCATGGCGACGGCGAAATCCTTGCCCGGTCCGGCCCAGCGTGCGGAAAAGATGCCGGGCGCTCCGTCCAGGGCCGCGACGGACAGGCCGGAATCGTCGGCCAGCGAAACCTCGCCCGACAGCTGGGCTGCATGGCGAGCCTTCAGCATGGCGTTGCCGGCGAAAGTGGTCTCGGTCTCGTCCGGCTCAGGCAGATTCAACTGGCCTGCGGTGACGATCTCGTAATTTCCGCCCAGCAGCGCCGAGATTTCCGGGACCTTGCCGGGGTTATGAGTCGCGACGACGAGCCGCATCCCCTTGATAAGCTTGAGATTCATCGACGATCACGCCCCTGAAACAGTCTATTGCCAAAGTTTAATATCGTTAAACGATATGTAACGTGCCTTTTCCCTCCGCACAGCCTATCTATTGATCGTCAGGAACGAGGTCGCAACGTTCATGACTTCCGCGAAAACGGAAACGATCATGCGATTAACAAATGCAAAGGGCGATAATCGCCCAGCAGGAAAGACGGAGAAATACCATGCACACGATGAACGTCTCGATGTGGCTCGACAAGGTCGGCGCTGCTTTTGTCAGCACCGTTCTGATCGCCGCCCTGCCGACCGCCCTGGTCGTCATTCTGTTCCAAGGCTTCTGATCCAGCCTTTTTCGATCAAGAGAGCTTTGACGACCTGTATGAAGACCGCGATGTATAGAGCCGCGCGCGGGTTCGCCGGACCCCGCGTGGCCATCGCCCCGCCGTCCCCGGCCTGAGATCAGAAAGACCATGCGCCTGCCGACGCCGCCAAATCCGCTGAAGCGAGGCGAGGCAAGCGCCCTGAAGGGGCTGAGCGCCCTGCGTGTTCCGTTCAAGGCGATGGGGCCGGGTTCGGTCTCCAGCGTGCTGAAGCTGGTGCTGGACGTCGCCTATATCCTGCTTTGGCTGATCACCGGCCTGCTGCTGCTGCTGGTCATCGCGGCGATCTTCATCCCTCTGGATAATGTGAACATCACCGTCAGCGGGGATTCCGGCGGCAAGCAACTACCGCTGACGCGCACTCTGCTGCTGTTCGGCCTGGGCGCCGCGACGGCCTATTTCGGCGGCTTCATGCTGATCCTGCGCAGTCTGCGCCGCATCATTCGCACCCTGACCATGGGCGATCCGTTCCAGCCCGACAATGTGCGCCGCCTGCGCCAGATCGGCCTGACCCTGGCGGTCGTGACCGGCGGCGTCTGGGTGGCGCAAGGCTTCGTCGCCAAGCGGCTGGCGCCCGGCGTCATGGACCCGCAGGGGTTCGGCGAACTGCTGACCCCGATCTTTTCCGTGCTGATCGTCTTCGTGCTGGCGGAGGTGTTCCGCGAGGGCGCGCGCCTGCGCCGCGAATCCGAACTGACGATCTGAGCCGTTTCGAATAGGATTTTCCGCATGGCCATCCGCGTCCAGCTCGACCGCGTCCTTGTGGAACGCCGCATGTCGTTGACCGAACTCGCCGACCGGGTCGGGGTGACGGTGGCGAACCTGTCGATCCTGAAGACGGGCAAGGCGCGCGCGGTGCGGTTCTCGACCCTGGACGCCCTGTGCCGCGAACTGGACTGCCAGCCCGGCGATCTTCTGGCGCACGAGCCGGGACCGGGCGACACGATCGAGGACGACGGCGAGGCATGAGGCGAAAGGGTCCGAGCCGCGACGAAAACGGACTGACGCCCGAAGACCGTCGCATCTGGACCCGCGTCGCCGGATCGGTGGCCCCGCCCAAGACGCGCAAGGCCGCCCGCGTCACTCCCGGCGCTGAGACCCCGCCCGAGATCGTCGTCACGCCGATGGAGCGCCCGCGTCCGCTGGCCAAGTCGTCGCCGAAACGCGTCGCCGCCGCGCTCCCCGTCGAAAAACGCCCTTCGCCCCCACGCCCCAAGCCTGCGCCCGAAGATCTGGAGCCGCGTCGCAAGCAGCGGCTGTCGCGCGAACGCGACCCCATCGAGGCGCGCATCGACCTGCACGGCTTCGGCCGCTTCGAGGCCGAGGATCAGCTTCGCGGCTTTTTGACCTCGTGCCAGGCGCGCGGGATGCGGGCGGTGCTGGTCATCACCGGCCAGGGACGGATGGGCGGCGGGGTCATCCGCTCGGCCTTTGCGGAATGGATGCAGTCGCCCGCGCTGCGCGGCGTGGTGTCGGGCTTCACCGTCGCCCACCAGCGGCACGGCGGAAACGGCGCCTTCTACGTCACCTTGAAAAGGCGTCTTTGACGGCAAAGGAAAAGGCCGGGCCCGCGCTGGCGGACCCGGCCTTTTCGAAAGTGGCTTCTCTTCGACTTATTTGGCGGTGATTGCGCCGGCCAGGATCACGTCGATCTGCTTGCCCATATGGTCCGACAGGGCCTGCGCGTCCCATTCGTCATAGGCGGCGCGGCGATAGTTCGACAGATAGGCGTCCCAGATCAGCTCGACCAGCAGGCGGCTGTCGGCGTCCTTGGACAGTTCGCCCTTGGCCACGGCCTCCTGCAGGATGCCGCCGATGGCGAGCAGCAGGTTCTTGGTTGCGGCGCGGGCGCGCATCTCGGCAGCGAGGGGCTGGAACCACGACCGGGCGACGATGGCCTGGAACAGGGGCAACTGGTCCAGCGACGAGTGGTAGCCGGCGCTGAGGGCGGTGACGAGACGCTGGCGGACGGGCTCGCCCTTGGGGGCGGCGGCCTCGACCACTTCGGCCAGACGCGTCATGTCCTCGGTCAAGACGGCCTCGAACAGTTCGGCCTTGTCCTGGAAGTTGGCGAAGACGGCGCCGGTGGACATGCCTGCGCCCTTGGCGATGTCGCGGATGGTGGCGGGCTCGTAGCCGCGCTCGGCGAAGAGCGAGCGGGCGGCGTCGAGAACCTTTTGTCGCGTGCGGATCTTGGCGGCCTGGCGCCGGTTCAGGCGGGGTTCGACGGCGAGGGTTGCGACAGTATCAGTCATAAATCAGGCTTTTACTCTACTTTAAGTCGCGGATGAGGGGGAGCATCCGCCATCGACTTCAGGTGAATATCTCGGCCCGAGGGCGGGACGGATGGGCGCTGCTGCTCCGAAGATGCAGGGATACGGAAGCGGCGCTTGCATCATGGAACCATGACGAAAATGGGTCCGCTTGGCGACCGTAGGTATGAGTCCCTAGTCTTGGCTGGGGGCAGTTTTGGCCGGACGGACCGTGCGGCGCAGCGCCCGGCTGGGGCGATTGCGGCGCTCGATCGGGGTCGCCGCCTGGAAGGCCTTGCGAAACTGGTCGCGTCTCTCGTGGATGGAGGCGAGCACCAGACCCATGGGCACGCCCAGATCGACCAG
The DNA here is from genome assembly GCF_049896085.1 of Brevundimonas sp. TWP1-3. NCBI lineage: Bacteria > Pseudomonadati > Pseudomonadota > Alphaproteobacteria > Caulobacterales > Caulobacteraceae > Brevundimonas > Brevundimonas sp. TWP1-3. The sequence goes on from NZ_JAFCTP010000001.1 coordinate 718,265, forward strand.
GGTGTTTTCGGCCAGCTGCAGGCTGGCCTCGGTCGTCTCCGGCACGGCGTCGGTGACGCCCAGGCCATACAGCCGCATGGCGTGCTGGTCGTCGCGGGCGCGGGCGATCAGGATCAGATCCTCGCGCATGGATCGTGCGGCCGTGACCACCTCGTCCACCTTGGTCGGGGCGTCCATGGTCACGATCAGGGCGCGGGTGGATTGCACGCCGCAGTGCTGCAGCATCTCACGGCGGCCGGCGTCGCCATAGAAGACGTCGAAGCCGTCGCGCCGGCCGGCCGAGACGATGCCGGGATCGGTGTCCAGGGCGATGAAGGCCTGGTCGTGCTCCTTCAGCATCTCGCCGATCAGCCGCCCGACACGGCCGAAGCCGACGATGATCACGGCCCCGTCCATCGCCTCGGGCGGAGGAAGGTCGGGCAGGCGCTCGCCATCCGGCGCCGTCTTGCGCGCCAGTCGCTGACCCAGCAGGGCCAGCAGGGGAATGGAGAAGATGCTGACCGTCGCCGACAGGGCCACGGTATTGGTCAGTTGGGGCGGGGCCAGGCCTTCGACCAAGCCGGTGGCGAAGACGACGAAGGCGAACTCGCCCGCCGGGGCCAGGACCAGGGCCGTCTCCAGCGCGGGGCGCGCGCCCAGGCCCCAGACCCTTGCCAGGCTGAAGATGACGCCCGTCTTCACGACCGTCAGCGCCAGGGCCAGGCCGAAGACGCCGACGGGATCGGCGGCGATGGCGTCCAGGTCCAGCCCCAGGCCGACGCCGACGAAGAAGACGCCCAGCAACAGGCCCTTGAACGGTTCGATGGAGACCTCGACCTCGCGCCTGAACTCGGTCTCGGCCAGCAAAACCCCGGCCAGCAGGGCGCCGATGCTCATCGACAGGCCGCTGGCCTGGGCGGCGAGGCCGGCGCCGACCACGACCAGCAGAGAGGCCGCGACGAACAGTTCGCCGCCCTGGTCGACCTTGCGGGCCTTGGCCACCGACCTGAACATCGGCCGCAGCACGACGCGGCCCAGCAGGACCATCAGGCCCAGGCCGAGCGCCGCCGGCACCAAGGTGAACAGGGCGCGCCCCAGGACGGCGGTGTCCAGCGCGCCGCCCTGCTGGGCCAAGGCCGCCAGGACGGTGACGGTGATCAGGATGGGGGCGACGGACAGATCCTGGGCCAGCAGGATGGCGAAGGTGGATCGGCCGACGGTCCCCTTCAGTCGCCCGCGTTCGGCCAGGACCGGCATGACCACGGCGGTCGAGGACAGGGCCAGGCCCATGCCCAGCACCACGGCGCTGGCCAGCGTCTGACCCATCAGCAGGAAACCACAGGCCAGAACGGCGGTGCAGACGACGACCTGCATCAGGCCCAGGCCGAACACCAGCCGGCGCATGGCGCGCAGCCGCTCCCACGACAGCTCCAGCCCGATCATGAACAGAAGAAAGGCGACGCCCAGTTCCGACAGCTGGGCCAACTGCCCCGGATCGCCGATGGTCAACCACGACAGCCAGGGCACGCTTTGCGCGAAACGGCCCAGGCCGTCCGGCCCCAGCAGCACCCCCGCCGCCAGGAAACCCAGGATGGGACTGATCTTGAGCCGGTTGACTAGGGGCACGATGACGCCGGCGGCGGCCAGAAAGACCACCAGATCCTTATAGTCCCCGCCCTGACCGTGCATCCGCCCCCCTTATGTCCACGTATCAGACCCTGATCCCCGCGCCGTGGCGAGAGGTCGCATCGGAATCATGAACTTTTTTTAAGGCGACACCCCCCCTCGCCGGACTAGGGTCGGCGCCGAACCATCCAAATGCCGGGTGGGAACAGGGACATAGTGATGAAACGTCTGCTTATCGGGGCCGCCGTCGGCGCCCTTCTTCTGCCCGCCAGCGCCGTTCTGGCGCAGGACGTCGGCCACGACCACGCCTGCATCGACGAGACCTGCTCGATCGTTTCCCTGTTCTCGGGCGAAGAGACGGCGGCGGGCTGGAAAGGCACAGAGGCGCCCCGCTACGGGACCTGGGGCTTCGACATGGCAGGCCGCGACACATCGGTGAAGCCGGGCGACGACTTCTTCCAGTACGCCAACGGCACGGCTCTGGAAAAACTGGTCATCCCTTCGGATCGCACCAGCTACGGCTCGTTCGCACTGCTGCGCGAACTGTCGGACAACCGCATGAAGGAACTGGTGCTGGGCCTGGCGAACCGCACCGACCTGGCGCCCGGTTCGGACGAGGCCAAGGTCGCCGACGCCTATCGCTCCTACATTGATGAGGCGCGCATCGAGCAGCTGGATGCCCAACCGCTGCAACCCTATCTGGCCGCGATCCGCGCCGCCGACAGCCATGAAAAGATGGCCGTCTATATGGGCCAGACGGTCGGCCGCTTCGGTTCGTCCTTCTTCGGCACCGGCATCACCATCGATTCCAAACAACCGACCCGCTACGTCGTCTCGACGGGCCAATCGGGCATCGGTCTGCCGAACCGCGACTATTATCTGGACGCGCGTTTCGCCGACAAGAAGGTCCTGTACGAGGCCTATGTCGCGCGCATGCTGGGCATGATCGGCTGGGCGAACCCGACCGAGACCGCCGCCCAGATCGTGGCCCTGGAAAGCAAGATCGCCGAGGCCCACTGGTCGCCGGCCGAGAACCGCAACCGCGATAAGACCTACAACGAGTTCACCATCGCCAAGCTGGCCGAGGACGCGCCGGGCTTCGCCTGGCAGGCCTATTACGACGCCGCCGAACTGGGCGGCGTGCCGCGCCTGATCGTGCGTCAGGACACGGCCATGCCCAAGATCGCAGCCATCTACGCCGAGACCCCGGTCGAGCTGTTGCAGGCCTGGGAAGCCTTCCACACCGCCGACGACATGGCGCCCATGATGTCCAAGCGCTTCTCGGACGCCCAGTGGGAGTTCCGCTCGCGCGACCTGTCGGGCCAGCCCGAGCAGCGCACCCGCGAAAAGCGCGCCATCTCCTTCGCCGAAGGTTCGCTGGGCGAGGCTGCGGGCCGGCTCTATGTCGCCCAGTATTTCCCGGCCGAATCCAAGGCCAAGATGGAAGAACTGGTCGCCAACCTGCGCACCGCCCTGTCGCACCGGATCGAGAACCTGACGTGGATGGGGACCGAGACCAAGGCGGCGGCGCAAGAGAAGCTGCGCAAGTTCACGGTCAAGATCGGCTATCCCGACAAGTGGCGCGACTACTCCGGCCTGGAGGTCCGCCCCGACGACCTGGTCGGCAATGCCGAGCGCCGCGGCCTGTTCGAGTGGAACTATGATCTGGCCCGCCTGAACGAACCGGTCGACAAGTCCGAGTGGGGCATGACCCCGCAGACGGTGAACGCCTATTACAACTCGGCCAACAACGAGATCGTTTTCCCGGCGGCGATCCTGCAGCCGCCCTTCTTCGATCCGAACGGAGATGCGGCGGTCAACTATGGCGGCATCGGCGGGGTGATCGGCCACGAGATCGGCCACGGCTTCGACGACCAGGGCTCCAAGTCCGACGGCGACGGCGTTCTGCGCAACTGGTGGACGCCGCAGGACAAGGCCAACTTCGAGGCCCTGACGGCGCGTCTGGGCGCGCAATATGCGACCTACGAGCCGATCGCCGGCTACACCATCAACCCCGGCCTGACGATGGGCGAGAACATCGGCGACGCCTCGGGCGTGGCGGTGGGTCTGGAGGCCTATCACCTGTCGCTGAACGGTCAGCCGGCGCCGGTTCTGGACGGGGCGACGGGCGACCAGCGCTTCTTCTACGGCTGGGCCCAGGTCTGGCAGTCGAAATACCGCGACGAAGCCCTGAAGCAGCAGGTCGCCACCGACCCTCACTCGGCGGCCCAGTTCCGGGTCATCGGCCCGGTGCGCAACATGGACGCCTGGTACGACGCCTTCGACGTTCAGCCGGGCACGAAATACTATCTGACGCCTGAGGAACGCGTTCGCCTCTGGTAAGGTGACGCTTCTTCGATAAACGGAAAAGGCCGGGGTCCGCCCCGGCCTTTTTCATGTCGACAATCGCCTGTCGAAACCTCGACATCGCATCGACAATTTGTCGAGGTTTTTCAGAGATTGCGCTGGGCTCCAGGCGCGAAAAAGCCCGCTGCGGGGGATACATCGCAGCGGGCTTTCGCGCTCTTTGAAGAGCGGACGTTTCCTCCCCGAAACGCCTTCGAGTGCTGCGCGCTTGAGCAACGCTTGCCCTCGAGTGAGTTCATTTGACGCATCGGCCCCGTCCGCGTCAACGGCGGGTTTCACCCGAGTCGAACTTTCTTCGACTTATCGCTGATAACTCATCTTTGAGGATCCTTATTATCGAAGGTTATTCGATAATGGATTTGATGGCGGCGACCAGACCTTCGCGAGGGATTTTCATCTGGCCCGGACGTTCGGCCTTCCAGGCGTCGTTGTCGGTAATGGCGGCGGCGGCGGCGCGGCCCGCGTCCAGATCCTTGATGGTGACCTCGCCGGCGGCGATCTCGTCGCCGCCCAGGATGACGACCGCGGGCGCGCCGCGCCGGTCGGCGTATTTCATCTGAGCCTTCATGCCTGCCCGACCGAGGTAGAGCTCGGCGGCGATCCTGGCGGCGCGCAGTTCGGCGACGGCCGTCAGATAGTGGGTCATGTCGTCTTCGGAGAAAACGATGACCACCACGGGGCCGCGCACGGCGTCTTCTGCCCCGCGACCGGCCGCGCGCAGGGCCGAGGCCAGGCGCGAGACGCCGAAAGAGAAGCCGGTGGCCGGCGTGCTCTGGCCGGTGAAGCGGGCGACCAGGTCGTCATAGCGGCCGCCGCCGCCGATGGAGCCGAAGCGGACCGGCCGGCCCTTGTCGTCCACGGTGTCCAGCAGCAGCTCGGCCTCGAACACGGCGCCGGTGTAATATTCCAGCCCGCGCACGATGGTGGGGTCGAACTTGACCGTTTCCTGGCCGACCGACATGGCGGCCAGCGCCCGGTCGATGGCGCCCAGTTCGTTCAGCGCCGCCTCGCCCGCCGCGCCGAGATCGCCCGAGCGCGCGACCGCGTCCAGGGTCTGCGCCCGCGTCAGGCCGGGCGTATTGGCCGAGGCCAGGAAGGCCTCGATGGCCGCCGTCACCTTGGTCGGCAGGCTTGCGCCCTTGGTGTAGTCGCCGGAGTCGTCCAGGCGGCCCTCGCCCAGCAGCTGGACCACGCCCTCCCAGCCCAGGCGGTCGAACTTGTCGATGGCGCGCAGGGCCGTCAGCCGCTGACCGGCCTCGGTCACGCCGCCGGCGTCGAACAGGCCGTCGAACAGCTTGCGGTTCGAGACGCGAATCTGGGCTTGGCCGGTGTCCAGGCCCGCGCTGGCCAGACCTTCGCAGGCCATGGCGATGATCTCGGCGTCGGCCTCGGGACGGTCGGAACCGACGGTGTCGGCGTCGCACTGCCAGAACTCGCGGAAGCGACCGGGGCCGGGCTTCTCGTTGCGCCAGACCGGCCCATAGGCGTAGCGCCGGAACGGCTTGGGCAGGGTCTCCCACGTCTGGGCCGCGAACCGGGCCAGGGGCGCGGTGTGGTCGTAACGCAGGGCCATCCACTCGCCCGGTTCGTCCGAACCGGCGTCGTCCTGAAGCGCGAACACGCCTTCGTTGGGACGGTCGGCATCGGGCAGGAATTTGCCCAGGGCGTCGGCGTATTCGAAGGCCGGGGTCTCCAGCGGTTCGAAGCCCCAGCGCTCATAGACTTCGGACACGCGCGCCACGATGCGGCGTTCAGCGGTCAGGTCGCGGCCGCGCTTATCGGCGAAGCCGCGGGGATTGCGGGCGAGGGGGCGGATTGGGGCGTCGGTGCTCATGCTGCGCGCTTAAGCCAAGGCAAGGGCCACCGCAAATTGCATGGGCGGCGAGAGCGATATGGGGGGATCAACGAATGTCGCTTGATGGATGCAGGCGATTGTTACGCAAAGAGAAATGGCAATGCGGCGGAACCTGGGCGCGTATTTTCCGTTGTTGAGGCCATGACGCCGCACGCCCTTCTCGTACCCCGTACCTGCAACACGTCGGACCGACGCACGATCCGCTGGTGGGAGTGCGAACTGGTCGATACGGACGGGTCGCGACACATCCGGGACCAGGCCTTCTTTTCCATCGGCGAGGCGAAATCCTGGGCCTCGGCGCAGGGTTATCCCGTCAGCGAAGACGCCGCGTCGTCGCCCGACGCCTGATGTCCCGTTCCGCGCCGACGGGCGTCCTGACCGCCGAAGCTTTCGACACGCCGCGCATCCTGCTGGCTGGTGCTGTCGACTATGCCATGTACGACCGGTTCCGTGATCAGTTGGCGGCTGCCCCCAAAACCGGGCTGACCGTGATCGAGCTGTCGACCCTGGGCGGCGATCCCGAGGTGGCGCGGATGATGGGCGAGGACGTGCGATTTCAGAGCGACATCAATCCGTCGCGGCGGCTGGTCTTCCTGGGCAAGGCGGCCATCTATTCCGCCGGAGCCACCTTCATGAGCTTCTTCGCCATCCCGAACCGTTATTTGACGCGGGGCGCGCGGGTGATGATCCATGAGCGCAAGATGGACCAGCAGCTGCACGTCATCGGGCCGCTGACCACCTGCATCGCCTCGGTCCGGGCAATGCTGAACGAGCTCGAACACTCCATCGCCATCCAGAACGAGGGGTTCGAGAACCTGGTGCGGGGATCCTCCGTCACCATGGAAGATGTGCTGAAACGCGCCCCGGCCAACTGGTATATCGAGGCCCAGGAGGCCAAGGCGCTGGGCCTGATCGCGGAAGTGATCTGACCCGGCGGCCGGATCAGGCCTGAAGCGTTTCCACCGTCAGATTGCCGTTGGTGTAGACGCAGATCTCGGCGGCGATCTTCATCGCCTTGCGCGCGACCTGTTCGGCGTCCAGCTCGGTCTCATCGATCAGGGCGCGCGCGGCCGACAGGGCGTAGTTGCCGCCCGAACCAACAGCGGCGACGCCGTATTCCGGCTCCAGCACGTCGCCGACGCCGGTCACGGTGAAGATGGACGACTTGTCCGCCACCAGCAGCATGGCCTCAAGCCGACGCAGATAGCGGTCGGTGCGCCAGTCCTTGGCCAGGTCCACGCAGGCGCGGGCCAGCTGGTCGGGATACTGCTCCAGCTTGGCCTCCAGCCGCTCGATCAGGGTGAAGGCGTCGGCCGTGGCCCCGGCGAAGCCCGCCAGCACCTTGCCGCCGGCCAGCACCCGCACCTTGCGCGCCGCGCCTTTGACGATGGTCGGCCCCATCGAGACCTGGCCGTCGCCGGCGATGACGGTGCGGCCGTTCTTGCGCACCGCCAGGATGGTTGTGCCGTGCCAGTCGGGGAAGTTCGAAGCGCTCTGTGTCATCCCCCTCAGATGGCGCGCCGGGCGGCGTGCATCAAGTCCGGGGTCGATTGGGATAACGGCGTCTTATTTTGACCCCAATAATGGCTAGAAGGCGCAGATCATCTCAATGATTGGCGCTATCGGGGGATAAGTCGTGCTTTATCGCATCGTTTTCGTGAGTGAAATGATCGGTGCGTCAGGTCGTGACGTGCAGTCGATCGCAGAAATCCTCGGCGTGTCGGAGCGCAACAACCGTCGCGACGAGATCAGCAGCGCGATGATGTTCCACGACGGCGAAGCGGCCCAGGTGGCGGAAGGTGCGCGGGCCGACCTGGACCGGCTGCTGACGCGCCTGTCGAACGATCCGCGTCATCGCAACCTCCGCGTTCTGGAAGATCGTCCTGTGATGCAGCGCCGGATGCGGGACTCAGCCCGGTTGTGCGCCCTCAACGACGCCCAGGCCCGTGACATTCTGCATGGTCGGCGATTGAGCGATCTGTCCAGCGCGGGGCTGGAAAAGCTGCTGTCGTGCGAACACGTCAAGATGGCCGCCTGAACCGGCCCCTCAGCCCGGCCCATAGGCTGGCGCCTTCTGTTAACCCTCATCGCCTAGCTGTCGCGACGTCGGGCCTTGGCCCTGAGTTGCGTACAGAGTGGGTATGGCGTTGTTCCGTATTGTCTATGTCAGCGAGGCGACCGGGCTGGTCGGTTCCGGCCTGATGCCCCTGATCGACATCATCGGCGTGTCCGAACAGAACAATCGTCGCGACCATCTGACGGGTGTGCTGATGCGCCACGACGGACGGTTCCTGCAGGTTCTGGAAGGCGCGCGCGTCGATCTGAACCGTGTCATGGGGCGGCTGAGCCAAGATCGCCGCCACGAGAATCTGCGGATCGTGTCCGACCAGTCGGTCGCGGAGCGTCTGTTCCCGAACTGGGCCATGGCGCGGTTGGAGACGACGCCCGAGGCCGAGACGTTCATGGCCTCGGACCTGATGCAGCCCGACGCAGCGGTCCATGCGGATCGCGTTTTGGCGCGCCTGGTCGAGAGAATGGCCGACGCCGTTTGACGCGGCGCCCCTCGCGCCCCGTCGTCGGCAGGGCTAAATAGGGCGGTGATCTTTTCCGAAGACGAAGTCGAACGCTATGCGCGGCATCTGGTCCTGTCTGAAGTGGGCGGGCCGGGGCAGCAGGCGCTGAAACGCGCGCGGGTGCTGATCGTCGGCGCGGGCGGCGTGGGATCGCCAGCGGCGCTATATCTGGCGGCGGCGGGCGTCGGGACGCTGGGCCTGATCGACGACGACGTGGTGGGCCTGTCCAACCTGCAGCGCCAGATCGCCTTTTCCACGGCGGAGGTCGGCCGGCCCAAGGTCGAGGCGGCGGCTGAACGGCTGGGTAGTCTCAATCCTCATGTGACGGTCGAGACCTTCGCCGAGCGGCTGACGCTCGACAATGCAGCGGCGCAGGTGGGCGCCTTCGACATCGTCTTGGACGGCACCGACGATTTCCAGACCCGGCTGTGGGTCAATGCGGCCTGCGTCGCGTCCAGCAAGCCGCTGGTGTCCGGCGCTTTGGGCCGCTGGAACGGTCAGGTCGGGGTGTTTGCGGGCCGGCCCTGCTATCAATGTTTGACGCCGGAGATCCCGCCGGACGCGGAAACCTGCTCGCGCGTCGGGGTGGTCGGGGCGTTGGCCGGCGTGATCGGGTCGATGGCGGCGCTGGAGGTGATCAAGCTGATCACGGGGGCGGGCGAGGCTCTGACCGGACGGCTCCTGCTCTATGACGGTCTGGCGGGCACAGCGCGCACCGTGCGGGTGGGGGCAGACCCCCATTGCCCGATCTGCGGCGGCTGAGCCTCAGGCGGCGGTGGCGAAGCGGATGTCAGCCAGGTCCAGATCCGGCAGGGGGGCGGCGAAGCCCAGGGCGGGATTGCTGAGCACAGTCACCAGTCGTTCGCCGCAATACAGATACAGGGTCTCGAACCCGACCCAGTTGCGGGCGATCCCCTCCAGCGCCTGATTGGCAGCCGTGTCGTTGGCGGCGTCGAGCACGCAGATGTCCCGCACCGGAACGCCGGGCAGGTTGACGATGCAATAGTAGGAGTCCAACGCAACACTTCCTCAGACAGGTCGCCGGAAACGAAGCCCGCTCGCGGCGGTTCCTCCCCTGCCCGTGGTTTTCGACAGCCGTGTGAGTCCGGTCCGACAGACTTGTGAAAAGGAGGCCCGATGGCCCGACGTCCCGCCTCGCCCAAACGCCTGAACGCCGCCAATCTGAGCGGGTTGGGGGCTGATCGCCTGGGCGAGCTGCTGATGCAGGCGGCCGACGCGGACGCCATTCTGAAGCGCCGTCTTCGGCTGGTGCTGGCGGCCGAGGCCGGGCCGGACCTGTTGGCGCTGGAACTGGACAAGCGTCTGTCGACCATCGCCGCCAGCCGCGCGCGGGTGTCGTGGCGCAAGCGCCCCGACCTGCTGCGGGATCTGGACATCCTGCGCGGGGCTATCGTCGATGATCTGGCCGTGGCGGCGCCGGGGCAGGGGCTGGAGCGGCTGATCGCCTGGTTCGACCTGTTTCGCGGCCTGGCGACGCGGGTCAAGGATCAGAAGGGCGAGGTGGCGGCCGCGTTCGAGACGGCCGCCCCTGACTTGTGGCGGATCGCCGAGGCTGCCGTTCGGGCCGACGAGAAGGCCGTCGCACCGCTGGCCCAGGCGGTGGAGCGTCAGCCGCTGGAATACGCTCGCTGGATCGGGGCGGGCGGCGAGGCACTGACGGCGGACCTGGCGAGGCGGCTGTTGGACGCTCTGGACAAGACATCGAGCGCGCGCGGGATGCGGACGGTGATGCGGCGGCTGGCGGATCGGGCGGGCGATCTCGATTTGTGGCTGTCGCTGACCACGCCGGAGGAGAGGGGCTCGCCGGACTTCGCGGCGGTCATGGCCAAGCGGCTGCTGGTCGCCGACCGCATCCCAGAGGCGCGACAGGCGCTGGAGTCGGCGCTGGCGCCGTCGGCGGGCAATCGGCGCTGGACCTTCGGGCGTTCGCCGCAAGCCGGCCCGCCGACCCTGACGCCGGCCTGGGAGGCGACCTCGATCGACCTCCTGGAAGCCGAGGGCCGCAAGGAGGAGGCGCAAGAGCTTCGCTGGGCGATGTTCGAACGCGACCTGTCGACGCCGGTGCTGAGGGCCTATCTGGCGCGCCTGCCGGATTTCGATGACGTCGAGGCGCTGGACCGCGCCCTGGCGCATGCCACCACCTATGCCGATTTCGAGACGGCGCTGGGCTTTCTGATGGACTGGCCCGCGCACCGCGAGGCGGCCGCCCTGGTCGAGCGCCGCATCCGCGAGGTCCGCGCGCCTCTGCCGCTGAAGGCGGACTGGGCGGCGCGGCTGGCGCAGAAATACCCCGATGCGGCCGAGCGGTTGCTGGCGTCGGCCTAAAGCACCGCGGGCCTAAAGCATCGCGGGGATGACGCGGTCGGGCGGACGGTGGCCGTTCTGGTAGGTCATGACGTTGGCGATGACGCGGTCGCCCATGTCCTGGCGGGCTTCCAGGGTGGCGGAGCCTAGGTGGGGCAACAGGACGACGTTGGGCTGACCCAGCAGGCCGGGGTGGATGGCCGGCTCGTTCTCGAACACGTCAAGGCCGACGCCGGACAGGGCGCGCATGGCCACGGCCTGAGACAGGGCCGCCTCGTCGATCAGTTCGCCGCGCGCGGTGTTGATCAGGATGGCGTGGGGCTGAAGCCGGGCGAGACGCTCGGCCGACAGCAGATGGTGGGTGTCCCTGGTCGCCGGACAGTTCAGCGAGACGATATCCATCCGCGCCAGCATCTGATCCAGATCGTCCCAATAGGTCGCGCCCAGTTCTTCCTCGATCAGGGCCGGGACGGGTTTGCGGTTATGGTAATGGACCTGCAGGCCGAAGGCCTTGGCGCGGCGGGCCAGGGCCTGGCCGATCCGGCCCATGCCGACGATCCCCAGCCGCTTGCCCCACAGTTTGCGGCCGCACATCCAGGTCGGGGTCCAGCCCTCGAACCGGCCCTCGGCGACCACCTGGGCGCCCTCGACGATGCGGCGGCTGACGGCCAGGATCAGGCTCATGGCCAAGTCGGCGGTGTCCTCGGTCAGGACGCCGGGGGTGTTGGTGACGATGATCCCGCGCGCCACGGCGGCGTCGATGTCGATATGGTCCACCCCAGCGCCGAAGTTGGCGATCATCTTCAACTGCTCGCCCGCGCCGTTGATCAGGTCGGCGTCGATGACGTCGGTGATGGTCGGCACCAGGACCTCGGCGCGCTGGACGGCGGCCTGGAGGGCGGCGCGGTCCATCGGCTGGTCCTTGAGGTTCAGCTCGGCGTCGAACAGCTCGCGCATCCGCGTTTCCACCGCGTCGGGCAGGCGTCTGGTTAATACGACCTTAAGCTTGCGGGCGGACATTACGGGCCTTGGTTTGCGGGCGGCGATTCAGACGGATCGAAAGCGCGCGCGACGGGTCGTTCCATTCAGTGTCTAGCAAAGCCGCCGCCATCTTCCAAAGCCTGCGACGCCGCACCGCCGTCGTTCTGGCGATTCTCGGTCTCGGGGTGATGGCCAGTGCGGGCGCGACCATGCCTGACGGCCGCCCGACCCCGACCGGGCTGGAGGTGCCGCGCTGGATTTCGTTGAAGTCCTCGCACGTGCGCGCCCGTCAGGGGCCGGGGCTGGATTATCCGATCCTGTGGGAATACCGCGCCGCCGGCCTGCCGGTTCAGGTGATCGCCGAGACGACCGAGTGGCGCAAGATCTGCGATCCCGACGGCGCCGTCGCCTGGATCCACCGCACCGTGTCGTCGGGCCGACGCTATGTCTTCAACACGACCGCACAAGAAGTGCCGATCCGGTCGGGCCGATCCGAAACGGCCTCGGTGCGGGCGCGCCTGTCGCCGCGCGCCCTGGTGTTGCTGGACGAATGCGAAGAGGGCTGGTGCAAGGTCCGGGCGCGGCGGCTTGAAGGCTGGGTGGCGCAACGGGCGGTGTTCGGAACCCAGGAACGGGCGCTGTGCAACGCCAATCGGCCGGCGGGCACGGGACGCAACTGACCGCACGCTGTTGAGCGAAGCGGCGCGGTCGTGTAACCCGCGCGCAACGTATCAAGAAACGGAAACGCCTTGACCCAGTCCCAATACCCTTCGTCCTTTGATCATGAGGCCCTGCTGGCCTCGGGCCGCGGCGAACTGTTCGGTCCCGGCAACGCCCAGCTGCCCGCCCCGCCGATGCTGATGTTCGACCGGATCACGACGATCAACTCGGACGGCGGCGAGCACGGCAAGGGCTATGTCGAGGCGGAACTCGACATCAATCCCGAGCTCTGGTTCTTCCAGTGCCACTTCATTGGCGACCCGGTCATGCCCGGCTGCCTGGGCCTGGACGCCATGTGGCAACTGGTCGGCTTCTATCTCGGCTGGATCGGCGGACCCGGCAAGGGCCGCGCCCTGGGCGTCGGCGAGGTCAAGTTCACCGGCCAGGTCACGCCGGACATCAAGAAGGTGGTCTACAAGATCAACCTGAAGCGCGTCATCAACCGCAAACTGGTCATGGGCATCGCCGACGGCGTGCTGGAGGCCGACGGCCAGGTCATCTACACCTGCAATGACATGCGGGTCGGCCTGTTCGGCGCCAAGGATGAGGCGGCGGGCGCTTAAGCCCCTATATAACCGCGAACAAGGCGGAAGACCCTCGGGTCGAGAAGCATCAGAAGGAAACACCATGCGTCGTGTCGTCGTCACTGGCCTGGGCATCGTCTCCTCCATCGGTCACGGCGCCGAAGAGGTCACCCAGTCCCTGCGCGAAGCCCGTTCGGGCGTCGTCCATGCCCCCGATCACGCCAAATACGGCTTCCGCAGCCAGGTCTGGGCGCCGCCCAAGATCGGCCCGTGGGAGGAACTGGTGGACCGTCGCGCGGCCCGCTTCCTGGCCAACGGCACGGCCTGGGGGCACATCGCCTTCGAAGAGGCGCTGAAGTCGTCGGGCATGACGGCCGACGAGATTAAGGACGACCGCATCGGCCTGATCGTCGGCGAGGGCGGTCCCTCGACCCAGGTCATCCTGCAGGCCGCCGCCACTACGGTGGAGCGCGGGTCGCCCAAGCGCATCGGCCCGTTCGCGGTGCCCAAGGCCATGGCGTCCGGCCCGTCGGCGGTGCTGTCCACCTGGTTCCAGATGCGCGGCGTCAACTATTCGATCAGCTCGGCCTGTGCGACGTCGGCCCACTGCATCGGCGCCGGGGTCGAACAGATCCAGTGGGGCAAGCAGGACGTGGTCTTCGCCGGTGGTTGCGAGGACATCGACTGGTCCATGTCGAACATGTTCGACGCCATGGGCGCCATGTCTTCGGACTTCAACGACAATCCGTCGGTCGCCTCGCGTGCCTATGACGCCGCCCGCGACGGCTTCGTCATCGCCGGCGGCGCCGGCATCGTGGTGCTGGAGGAATACGAGCGGGCCAAGGCGCGCGGCGCGACCATCTATGCCGAAGTCACGGGTTACGGCGCCAATTCCGACGGTCACGACATGGTCGCTCCGTCGGGCGAAGGGGCCCAGCGCTGCATGAAGATCGCGCTGGAACAGGCCGGCAATCCGGTGATCGACTATCTGAACCCGCACGGCACCTCGACCCCGGTCGGCGACTCCAAGGAAATGGAGGCCGTGCGCGCCGTCTTCGGCGACCAGATGCCGATGATTTCCTCTACCAAGTCGCTGACGGGCCATTCGCTCGGCGCAGCGGGCGCGCAGGAAGCCATCTACTGCCTGTTGATGATGCAAAACGGCTTCGCCGCCGAGAGCGCCCATATCGAGACCCTCGATCCGGCGTTCGAGAGCATGCCGATCCTGCGTCAGCGCCACGAGGGCGAACTGACCCATGTCATGTCCAACAGCTTCGGCTTCGGCGGCACCAACGGCACGCTGATCCTGTCGAAGGTCTGACACTCCACTGATTACCCGTCATCCCAGGGCTTGTCCCTGGGATCCAGACTCCCGGTGTTCGACTATGGCGCACCCTGCGGATGGACCGGGAGTCTGGATCCTCGCCACAAGGGCCAGGATGACGAAGTTTTTGCGCGCAGGACTCTCAATGGGGACGCCCGCGCCCGATCATTCCCAACTTGGCTGTTTACACGACCGATTCTCGCCCTTAGAGAGCGTCGCCGTGACCCAGCGCCTGACCAAAGCGATTATCTCGAAAACCACCGGCTTCGGCGGGGCGGTTTCGGGTGTGCGCAAGGTCTGAAGCGCCGAACCCCGATCCCAAGCCCCGCCGATGCGCGGGGCGGTCGATCCGGCTGAACCCCGCGCCTCCATCTTTCCAGGAGACGCCTGAATGTCCTTTTCCCCGTCCAATCCACCGCATGTCGGCCCCGTCCATGTGGGCATCGTCGGCGCCACCGGCCTCGTCGGCGAGATGATGCGCGGGCTGTTAGCCGAGCGGAACTTCCCGCTGGCCTCGCTGCGCCTGTTCGCCTCGGCCCGGTCGGCGGGCAAGACCGTGCGCTTCGGCGAGACCGATATCGTGGTCGAGGATGCGGCGAGCGCCGACTACGCCGGTCTGGACATCGTCTTCTTCTCGGCCGGCGGTGATACGTCCAAGGCTCTGGCGCCCAGGGTGGCGGCCGCCGGCGCGGTGGTGATCGATAACTCCTCCGCCTGGCGCGGCGACCCCCAAGTGCCCTTGGTGGTCGCCGAGGTGAACCCCCACGCCCTGGCGAACCTGCCCAAGGGGATCATCGCCAACCCCAACTGCACCACCATGGCCGCCATGCCGGTGCTGAAGCCCCTGCACGACGCGGCGGGCCTGAAGCGTCTGACGGTCTCGACCTATCAGGCCGTGTCGGGCGGCGGGGTCGAGGGCATCCGTGTGCTGGAGGACCAGTCGCGTGCGGCCGTGGGGCAGGGCGCGGCCCTAGCGCGCGACGGCGGGGCGGTGGACTTCGGCGCGCCGGAAAAGTGGGTCGTGCCGATCGCCGCGAACGTCGTGGCCCTGAACTACACGCTCGGCGAGGACGGCTATACCGACGAGGAGCTGAAGCTGCGCGACGAGAGCCGCAAGATCCTGGAAATCCCCGGCCTGCCGGTGTCGGGCACCTGCGTGCGGGTGCCGGTCTTCACCGGCCACTCCCTGTCGATCAATGTCGAGTTCGAACGGGCCCTGTCCGTAACTCAGGCGCTGGACCTGCTGGGCCGGGCGCCGGGCGTGGTGGTGACGGCCGTGCCTAACCCGCTGGAGGCGGCGGGCCAGGACCCCGTCTTCGTCGGCCGGGTGCGGCCCGATCCGACGGTCGAGCACGGCCTTGCCCTGTTCGTCTCGAACGACAATCTGAGGAAGGGCGCGGCCCTGAACGCGGTGCAGATCGCCGAGGTTCTGGTTCAGCAGCGCGGCTGATCCGGCCCCAGGCGGGGTTCAGTCGTAGCGCACGCCGCTGAGATAGAGCCCCGCCGAGGGGGCGACGGGGCCGCACCGGGCGCGGTCCTTCGCCTCCAGCGCGGCCTTGACGTCATGGGCGGTCCAGCGGCCCAGACCCACCTCGACCAGAGTGCCGGCCATCGACCGAACCTGGCGGTGTAGGAAGCTGCGGGCCTGGAAGACCAGATGCACCTCTTCTCCGAAACGGGAGACGCGGGCCACGTCTAGGGTCTTGACCGGCGACTTGGACTGGCAGCCCACGTCGCGGAAGGTGGTGAAGTCGTGATGCCCGACCAGGACCTGGGCCGCGTGGTGCATGGCCTCGGCGTCCAGGGTCTTCTTGACGTGCCAGACGCGGTCGCGCTCCAGCACCGGCTGGGGGCGGCGGTTCAGGATGCGGTACAGATAGCCTCTGCCGGTCGCCGAGAACCGGGCGTGCCAATCGGGATCGGGCGCATAGTCCGCCGACAGGACGCAGACCTCCTGTTTGATCAGATGGGCGTTCATGGCGTTCAGCACCGTATCGACGGGCCAGTCGCGGTCCAGATCGGCGTGGATGACCTGGGCGGTCGCATGGACGCCGGTGTCGGTGCGGCCGGCGGCGGCGATGCGGATTCGCTCGCCCGAGAAGGCGTGGATGGCGGTCTCCAGCGCGCCTTGCACGGTCGGCTGGCCGTCCTGGGCCTGGAAGCCGTTGTAGGCCGTGCCGTCGTATTCGATGATCAGCTTGTAGCGCGGCATCAGCCGAGTACGGTCCCGGCCGGCAGGGCAAAGCCCCGCAGCATCTCATCGGTCGATTGCGCCGCCTTGCCTTCGCGCTGAACCCGGATCAGACGCACGGCGCCAGTCCCGCAGGCGACGGTCAGGGCGTCGTCGAGCGTCGCGCCGGGCGCGCCCGAACCGTCCGCCAGGGTCGACAGCAGGGCTTTAATCCGCACTGGCCCGGTGTCGGAGGGCGCTTCGAACCAGGCGCCGGGGAAGGGCGACAGGCCGCGAATATGGGCGTCCACTTCAGCCGCCGGGCGGGTCCAGTCGATGCGCGCCTCTGCCGGGGTGATCTTCTTGGCGTAAGTCGGCTCGCCGACCTGTTCCGACGGGGTGACGCTGCCGCGCTCGATGGCCGCCAGCGCACGCGGCCACAGGCCGGCGCCGACATGGGACATACGCTCGGACAGGGTCGCGGCCGTGTCGTCGGCGCGGATGTCCATCAGTTCGGTCAGCAGGATGGGGCCTTCGTCCAGGCCGACGCCCATCTGCATGATCTGGACGCCGGTCTGGGCGTCGCCGGCCATGATGGCGCGCTGGATCGGCGCCGCGCCGCGCCAACGGGGCAGCAGCGAGCCATGAAGATTGAAACAGCCCAGGCGGGGCGCATCCAGCACCTCAGCCTTGAGGATCTGGCCGTAGGCGACGACGCAGGCGGCGTCGAGGTCCAGGCTCTGGAAGGCGGCGATGGCGTCTGGGCTCTTCATCGACTCGGGCGTGAAGACCGGCAGGCCCATGGTCTCGGCGAAGGCGTGAACCGGCGACGGCGTCAGTTTCTGGCCCCGGCCCTTGGGGCGCGGCGGCTGCGAATAGACGGCGACGATCTCGTGACCCGAGGCGATCAGCTCTGCCAGGGACGGCACGGCGAAGTCGGGAGTTCCCATGAAGGCAAGGCGCATGGGCACGCCTTTAGAGGTTTACTGCCAGCGGGTGAAGACGCCGCCGCCCTCATCCCACTCGCCGCCCGCGTCCAGTGCGTCGTCGAAATCGAGCAGCTTGTCCAGCAGCAGGCCCGCCACAACGCCCAGCAGGGCCACGCCCGCCAGTGTCGCGACCCCGGCGACGCCGATCTTCTGGCTGCGGGTCAGGCGACGACGGCCCGAGGAATCGATGATCAGAGACCGGCCGCGCGGAATGGACGGCGCGATGCGGCGCGCGGCGCGTTCGATACGTTCAGGGCGGACGATCTTGGTCATCAGGTGGCGATCCTGTCGCGGGCGGCCTTCTTGACCTTGGTCACGGCGCGATCCCGCTTGAGACGCGACAGATGGTCGATGAAGAGCACGCCGTTAAGGTGGTCCATCTCGTGCTGGATGCAGACGGCGTAGAGGCCCTCGGCCTCTTCCTCCACCGACTGACCGTCACGGTTCAGATAGCGAATGCGGACGCGGGCCGGGCGTTCCACCTTGTCGAAATACTCGGGGATCGACAGGCAGCCTTCCTCGTAGGTGTAGAGCTCGTCCGAGGTCCACAGGATTTCCGGGTTGGCGAAGAAGCGCGGGTTCTTGCGCGCCTCGAAGGCCTCGGGGGTGTCCTCTTCCTCGGTTTCGGGCACCCTGCCGTCGCGATCGCCTAGGTCCATGACGATGACCCGGTCCAGCGCGCCGATCTGCACTGCGGCGAGGCCGATGCCGGGCGCGTCGTACATGGTCTCCAGCATGTCGTCCATCAGGGCGCGGACGGCGTCGTCCACCGCCGCCACGGGCGTGGAAACCTGCTTCAGGATCGCCAGGTCGGCGGCGTTGTCGATGGTGAGGATGCGTCGGATGGCCATGGCCGGGACGTAGGCCCGCCCCGGTCCAAGGTCAAGATTTGCGCCTATTCCTTGCCAGCCTCATTCCTTGCCGGGCAGGGCGCGTGGTTTGCGGTGCTCGTCGATGGCGACATAGGTGAAGACGCCCTGGGTCACACGCACGGACGCGGCCTGGGGCTGGCCTCGCGCGCGCTTCCAGGCCTCCACCTGCACACGGATGGATGTGCGACCCGAGCCGATGACATGGGCGTAGATGCTGACCTCGTCGCCGACCGAGACGGGCTGATGGAAGACCATGCCGTCCAGCGCCACGGTGGCGCAACGTCCGCAGGCCAGTTCGAACGCCGGGGTCGCACCCGCCACGTCCATCTGGGCCAGCAGCCAGCCGCCGAAGATGTCGCCCTCGGGGTTGGTGTCCGCCGGCATGGCGATGATGCGGCCGACGGGCTGGTACTCGGGCGGTTTTTCGGGGGCGTCGGACATGAAAGGGGCCTGCTGTTCGGGGAGGCGGGCTCTCTAGCGCGGCTTTTGCAGCTTGTCGCCTTTGAGCGATCTTGTCCGTGCCGGCACAGAGAGCGTCAGGCGTGAGGTTCGCACGGCCTGGGCGTCACGCAGCGCACGCCAGGCGGCGCCCAACTCCATAGCGGTGAGAAGGTGATCCTGGGTCAGGGTTTCTCGCCGAGCGTTTCGCAACGCTGCGACATCGCCCAGAAGACGGGCGGCGGCGCGCAAGTCTTCGCGCTCCGAGCGGGCGCCCAGATCCTGAAGTCGCGCGAACCGCCAGCCCTGCTCCGGCGGGTATTCAAGCGCGAGCGCGAACCTTTCGGATGGCCGAATGTCGGCGGCGAGAAACGTCCAGTCCTCGCTATCGGGCTCGCGTCGATAGTGACCGGGCTGTGTCGGCAGGCCGGCGCCGGCGTAGATGGCGAGCGCGCCGGCTTCGATCTCGTCCAGCGTCAGGCTGAGGGCGTCGGGCTCGACGGGTTCGAGATAGGCGGGACGCTCGAACGGATCGGCGCGGTCGTCGGCAGGCGCGGCGGCGGGCTTGCGTGAAAACAGACCCGAAAGCAGCGCCCGCCGTCTGGCCATGATGTCAGTTGTTGTTGAGCGTGCTGGTCACCGACACGTCATAGACGACGCGGGTCAGGCTCTGAACCACCTCGAAGAATTTCCGCATCTCGGCGGCGCCGGCCAGGGGCACATAGATCACGTCTTCCGGCATGACCTGCATGTTGGTGGCGGCGAAGACGTTGGCCGCGTCGCTGAAGTCCAGCTCATAGACCACCGGCACTCCGCGCGGGGTGGCGGGCTGGTTGATGCCCAGGGCCTGGGCCACTTCGGGGCGTTCGAAGCGGAAGATCAGGACGCGACGGGCGTTGGCGGTGTTTGTGTTCAGCCCGCCCACCTTGGACATGGCGCCGGTCAGGGTCATGGGGCCGGCCGGCATGTCGACCTGGGCCACGGCGTTCAGGCCGCCGAAGGTCGAGAAACGGCGAGGCTTGTACTGGACATTGACCACGTCGCCGCGTTGCAGGCGGACGTTCTCGCCGAACTCGGTCGTCACAGCCGACAAGGGGGCGGTGTAGGTTTGGCCTTCGCGCTGGATCGAGATGATCAGGTCGTCCGTGGTGCGGGCCGAGCCGCCCGCCGCCGCGATGACGTCCAGGATGCGGTCGCTGTTGACGCCCAGGGGCGCACGGCCCGGCTGGCGCACGTCGCCAAGGACGTTGACGGTGTTGGAGGCGTTGCCCGCGATCGACACCAGAACCTGGGGGTTGGCGACCTTGCCGACCAATGCGCGTCGGATGGCCGCCGCCGCCTGGGTCGAGGTCAGGCCCTGGACGCGAACCTGACCGCCGAACGGAATGGCGACCGAGCCGGAGCGATCGACGACGGCGCCCGGCAGGGCCTGGTTGCCGCCGGACAGGGTCGTGTTCGTGCGGCTGGAGGACGAAGAGCCGGAGCCCAGGGTTCCGCCGAACAGCGAGCCGGAAGGGTCGAAGATCGAAATCGCCAGGGTGTCGCCTTCGCCGATCACGTCGGCGGGCTGATCGCTGGATCCGGCGGCCAGCGTGCCGAAGAACTGCGGCGGCACCTGTTTCATCCGCTCGGTGACCTCATAGGTCAGCGGCACCAGAGCGTAGCTGCCCAAGGCGGAAGCTGTGGTGGCGCCGGCGTTGACCGAGGCGCCCGACGGTCCGTCGCGCGGCAGGGTGGAGCAGCCGCCCAGAATGGCGACGATGGCGAGCGGCAGGATGGTGCGAGTCATGAAGCGCGATAGCCCTTGTTCGCGGATTGATTACAAGCCTTTGAACGCGCTCGCCAGAGGCTAGGCGTGTTCAAGGCCGATCGCGTCGGCGACGATGCGGAAATGCCCCGGCCAGTCCGGGGCGACATAGGCCGGCGGCGAGGCCGAGGCCGCCTGCGTCGCGCGCTCGATGGCGGCCAGCCACCCCAGGCCGTCGAGCGGGTCGATCAACTCGGCGTTCGGCGTCAACTCGCGGTGCGGCGGGATGTCGGAGGCGATCAGGGGCAACCCCATGGCGCAGGCCTCGACCGCCGGCAGGTCGAACCCCTCGACGGAGGAGGGGGCCAGCACCGCGCGGGCGCCGCGCATCAGACGCGCGAGGACGGCGTCGGACAGATTCGAGGCCTGATGCACCACCCCCTGCAGATTGGGCGAGCGTTGCAGGTGGTCCAGCACAGCCTCGTTCTCCCAGCCGTAGCGGCCGACCAGCACCAGCGACGGGGTTCGCTCGCCCAGCCGCTCCTCCAGCCGGCGCCACAGCGTCAGCAGAAGGGCAAGGTTCTTGCGCGCCTCGATGGTGCCGACATGGACGAAATAGGGGCGTGCCGCCGCGATGGCGTCGCCGGCGACGAAGGCCGGCTCCAGCCCAAGGTGGGCGACGTGGATGGGTGGCTGGGGCAGGCCTTCACGACTGGCGAAGGCGCGCAATTCTTCGCCTGTGTAGGCCGAGTTGACGATGATCCGGCTGGCGAGGCGCAGGGTGTTGGCGACGCGCGCATGATGTTTCTCGCCGTCGCCAGGGCGGCAGAACTCGGGATGGGTCACAGGAATCAGGTCGTGGATCAGAACGACCCGCTCGATTCCGGCCGCCTGAAGATCTTCAAGCGCCGCAGGATCGTGCAGGGTGGTGTGCCCCACGGTCAAATAAAGGTCGGCCTCCGGCAAAGACTTGGCATGACGGGACCGAAAGAACTGTTTCAGCACGCGGGTCTTGTCGGCGGGCTTCTCCTGAACGGGGGCGGGGGGCGCGCCCAGCACCGATGCGGCGGGCCGCGTCTCTGAGGTCAGGGCCGCCAGCAGTCGCTGTTCGTGCGCCAGATCGGCGGGAGCGCTGGCCGCGCCGTTCCATTTGGCCCGCAGATCGACGACGAAACGTCGGAACCAGTCGATCTCAACGGCGACGAGCCGGTTCTTGCGACCCCGCACCGGAATGGTCGTCACGTTGGGCGAGGCGAGCAACCATTCCGCATAGGCCAGACAGACCCGGTCCACGCCGGTCGGGGCGGAGCGATCTGCCCGGCTCATCAGCCGGCTGGCGTCATAGAGAATACGCATGTCAGGCGACGTAACCGGCCTGCATCAGTTCGGCGACATGGACGATGGCTGTAGGCTTTCCGTCCTCGATCACGAACAGGTTGGCGATCTTGTTGGCGGTCAGCAGGTCCACGACGTCGCTCATGCGGGCGTCGGGATCGACGGTGATCGGGTTGGCGCCCATGATGTCGGCCGCCGTCAAGCGGGTGGTGTCGCGCTGGAAGGCGCGGCGCAGGTCGCCGTCGGTGACGATCCCCGCCAGGGTTCCATCGTCGTTCAGCACGGCGACGGCGCCCTTGCGGCCCTCGGTGACGGCCGACACCACGTCGCCGAAGCTGGCGGTCAGCGGCACGCTGGCCGGAGCGGCGGCGTTGTCGCCCATCCATTCGCGCACGCTCTGCAGGCTCATACCCAAGGCGCCGCCGGGGTGGTGCAGGCCGAAGTCCATCGCCGTGAACTCCCGACGATCCATCAGCACCATGGCCAGGGCATCGCCCAGGGCCAGGGCCATCAGGGTCGAGGTCGTGGGCGCCAGGCCGTTGGGACAGGCCTCCGCCACCTTGGGCATGGTCAGGCAGACGGCGGCGTTGCGGCCGAGGAAGCTGGCGGGGCGTTGGGTGATGGCGATGACGGGGATGCCGTTGCGCTGGCAATAGATCAGGGGGTCGCGCAGTTCGCGGCTCTCGCCCGAGTTCGACAGCGCCAGCAGGGTCACGTCGGGGCGCAGCATGCCCAAGTCGCCGTGGCTCATTTCAGCCGGGTGGACAAAGAAGGCGTTGGTGCCGGTCGAAGCCAAGGTCGCGGCGATCTTGTTGCCGATATGGCCCGACTTGCCCATGCCGGTGACGACGACATAGCCGGGTCGGCTCATGATCACATCGACGGCGCGGGCCATCGACACATCGATCGAACGCTCCAGCGCCTCCAGCGCCTCGATGTTCAGTCGGACGACCTCGCGCGCGCGGTCGGTCATGCCGGCGATGTCTTCGGGGGTCGAGTGAACGATCTCGGTCATGCTTTGACGGCCCGCAACCGGGCTCTCCTTCTTTGACGTGCGCGATCCACCGTGACTGCTTGGCGCGCGCCGCCCTCCTTTCAGACGACTTTGTCGGTTTCTGGTCAACCTTTGCCGCATTGGCGCGTTAGGATCGTCGGGGAAGTCAAACAAAGAGTCTGATCGTCAATGCCGTCTCATGCCGGAGCCGCTTCGCTATCGCTCCCGACACCGCCTGTCGTTGCCGACGGAATCGCCCTGTTTCTGGACATGGACGGCGTTCTGGCGCCGATGGCCCCGACGCCTGACGCGGTTCTGCCCACAGCGCGACGCACGTCGGCGCTGAAAGCGGTCGAGGCGCGCCTGTCCGGTCGCGTCGCCATCGTTAGCGGGCGCACCATCGCCGAGATCGACCGAATCTCCGACAACGCCCTGATGTCCGGTTCGGGCGTGCATGGTCTAGAGCGCCGTCTGAAGGACGGGTCGATCGAGCGCAAGACCGCGGACGTCGGAGTCGCCGAGGCCATGGAGGCGTTCGAGGCCTTTGCCGCCGACCGGCCCGGCGTCATCGTCGAGGACAAGGGCGTGTCGGTCGGCCTGCATTACCGACAGGCGCCGGACGAAGCGCGCGCCGCCAAGGCGCTGGCCGCCGAGCTTCAATCCGAAACCGGCCTGACGCTTCAACCCGGCCATATGGTGCTGGAATTGAAGACGCCGGGGGCCGACAAGGGCACGGCCGTCACCGCCTTCATGCAGGAGGCGCCGTTCAAGGGCGCCGTCCCGGTCATGCTGGGCGACGATCTGACCGATGAATACGGGTTCGAGGCGGCGGCTGCCCTGGGCGGCTATGGCGTGCTGGTCGGGCCCGAGCGCGAGACGGCGGCGCGTTACCGCCTGGACGATGTGGACGCCGTACTGACCTGGCTTGAAGCCGTAGCGAAGGCCTGAACCGATGAAGCCCAATCTTGATCTTTTCCCCATCGGCAACTGCGGCGTCAGCGCCCTGATCGACCGCCAGGGCCGCTTCGTCTGGGCCTGCGCGCCGCGTGTGGACGGCGACCCGGTGTTTTCCGCCCTGATGGACGGCGAGGAACCCGATCATGGTTTCTGGGCCATTGAGATGGAGGACCTGAAGTCGATCGAGCAGGCCTATGTCCGCAACACCCCGGTGTTGCGCACGGTGATGACGGCCGAGGACGGTTCTAGCGCCGAGATCATCGATTTCGCCCCGCGCCATCCCAAACATTCACGCACCTATCGCCCGCTGGCCTTTGCGCGGATGGTGCGGCCGCTGTCGGGCACGCCGCGCATTCGGGTCAGGCTGCGGCCCTCGACGGACTGGGGCGCGCGCCCGGCGCCGAACACCTCCGGCTCCAACCACGTCCGCTATATGTGCGCCGACGTCACCTTCCGCCTGACGACCGATTGTCCGGTGTCGCATGTGCTGGAGGAGAGGGTGTTCCGGCTGGAACGGCCGCACGCCTTCTTCCTGGGTCCGGACGAGGGCTACGACCAGGATGTGGGTCACGGGGTGCAGGGCGCGCTGGACCGGACGGTGGCCTACTGGCAGGACTGGGTGCGCAAACTCTATCTGCCGCTGGACTATCAGGAGGCTGTGATCCGCGCGGCGATCACGCTGAAGCTGTGCGCCTATGAAGAGACCGGCGCCATCGTCGCGGCGATGACGACTTCGGTGCCCGAGTTCAAGGAGAGCGGGCGCAACTGGGACTATCGCTACTGCTGGATCCGCGACGCCTATTACACGGTGCGGGCGCTGAACCGGCTGGGCGCCGTGGACATCCTGGAGAACTACCTCGTCTATCTGAGGAATCTCGTCGACGATTCCGCCGGCGGTCACGTCCAGCCGGTCTATGGCGTGGGTCTGGAGCCGGGCATCGGCGAGAGCATCGTCGATTCCGTCGAGGGTTATCGCGGCATGAAGCCGGTGCGGATCGGCAATCAGGCGCACGAGCATCTGCAACATGACGTGTACGGACAGATTGTCCTGCCGTTGGTCCAGGCCTTCTACGACGTGCGCCTGTTGCGCCCCGGCACGCTCGACGACTTCCATGCGCTGGAGACCATCGGCGATCGGGCCTTCGCCATGCACGACAAGACCGACGCCGGCCTGTGGGAGTTCCGCACCATCGCGCGGGTCCACACCTATTCCTCCGTCATGTGCTGGGCCGCCTGCGACCGTCTGGCCAAGGCGGCGGACCATCTGGGCCTGCCGGATCGCGGCGAGTTCTGGCGCGAACGGGCCCGCATCATCCGCGAGCGGATCGAGGCCGAGGCCTACCTACCCGACGAAGGCCGGTTCGCCGCCAGCTTCGGCGGGCGTGAGCTGGACGCCTCGCTGCTGCAGATGACCGATCTCGGCTTCCTGGAGGCGCACGATCCGCGTCAGGTCGCCACCTTCGACGCCATCGAGCGCGATCTGAAGAAGGGGCCGTTCCTGTTCCGCTATGTCGAGCCGGACGACTTCGGCGAGCCCGAGACGGCGTTCAACTTCTGCACCTTCTGGTTCATCGAGGCCCTGCACCAGAACGGCCGGATCGAGGAGGCGCGCACCATCTTCCAGGAAATGCTGGACCGCCGCACGGCCGCGGGCCTGTTGAGCGAGGACATCTCGATCGACGACGGCGAACTGTGGGGCAACTATCCGCAGACCTATTCGCTTGTCGGGATCATCAATTGCGCCGTGCTGTTGAGCCGTTCGTGGACCGATGTGCGTTAATATCCGGACCCCGGGGCTGGGGTCGCCGTTCGAAGTGAAGTCATGAGCCGCCTTATCGTCGTTTCCAACCGGGTCTCCGCCCCGGCAGACCCTGCCGCAGGGTCTGCCGGCGGCCTGGCCATGGCCCTGTCCGCTGCGTTGAGAAAATACGACGGCCTGTGGTTCGGCTGGTCCGGCGAGACGATCGAACACTACACCGGCGAGGTGAAGATCGAGGACCGGGCCGGCGTGACCGTGGGCCTGGTCGATCTGGAAGCCCAGGACGTCGATGAATACTACAACGGCTACGCCAACAAGACGCTGTGGCCGCTGTTCCACCACCGCATCGACCTGGCGCAGTACGAGCGGTCGTATGGCGAAGGCTATGAGCGGGTGAACCGCCGCTTCGCCGAGGTGCTGGCCCCGTTGATCCAGCCCGACGACATGATCTGGATCCACGACTATCACATGATCCCGATGGCGCGGGATCTGCGCCGCCTGGGCATTAGGAACCGGATCGGCTTCTTCCTGCACACGCCCTGGCCCGCGCGTCAGCTGTTGGTGACCCTGCCGCATCACCGGCGGCTGGTGGAGTCGATGTTCGACTTCGACCTGATCGGTTTCCACACCCAGGAATGGAGCGATCTGTTCACCGACTATGTGGTCTCGGAGGCCCAGGGCGAACTGGATGGGACTGGCGGGCTGGAGTGTTTCGGACGCAAGGTTCAGACTGGCGTCTTCCCCATCGGCATCGACGTGGACGGCTTCCTGGCGGCGCGGAACTCGACCCTGGGGGCGCGGACCTATGACCGGATGGCGGCGTCGTCGGCCTTCCGGTCGATGATGGTGGGCGTGGACCGGCTGGATTATTCCAAGGGGCTGGAGGAGCGGCTGCTCGGCTATGAGCAGTTCCTGCAGGACAACGCCTCGATGCGAGGCGAGGTCTTCCTGTTGCAGGTCACGCCGATCTCGCGCGACGACGTGGATTCCTATCAGGATATTCGTGCGCGGCTGGACGCCCTGGCGGGGCGGATCAACGGTGCCTTCGGCGATATGGACTGGCAGCCGATCCGCTATCTGAACCGCACCTATCGCCGGGATCAGCTGGCCGGCATCTATCGCGCGGCGCGGGTGGGCTTGGTCACGCCGCTGCGCGACGGCATGAACCTGGTGGCCAAGGAATATGTCTGCGCACAGAACCCCGAAGATCCGGGCGTGCTGATCCTGTCGCGCTTCGCCGGGGCGGCCGAGCAGATGGGCGAGGCCCTGCTGGTCAATCCCTACAGCCGCGAGGAGTTGTCGGACGCCATCCAGAAGGCGCTGACCATGCCCTTGGCCGAACGTATTCGGAAATGGGAGGCCCTGATGGAGGTGGTGCGCGCCACCGATGTGGGCATCTGGCGCGATGACTTCGTGCGTGCCCTGCGCGCCGACGACACGACGGCTCAATCGACCCAATGGGCCGGGGCCGCCTGAAAATCAGCTCAGGTCGAAGGCCAGCATCAGGGTGCGCTGGGCCGGATTGAAGTTGTCGTCGGACAGGATGTAGAGGCGCGTCTTTCCATGGCGCGTCTCGGCGGCGACCCCCTCGAAATTGTCGGTGGTGCCGGGGAGTTTCAGCTCGATCAGGATCGGCCCCAGGGTTCCGTCCGGGGCCATGCGGCGAACGCGTGCGCGCATGTCGATGGGCGCACGGTACAGGCGCTGAACCACGAACCACCCGGCGCCGGATGGATCACGATCCAGGCCGGTGATGCGGTAGTCGCTGTCGGGAATGGGCGTCCCGGGCGGGGCGGTCACGACCGTGCACCGGGCCGATGAGCAATCCCAGACGCCGCCGGCCTCGCCCGAGACGCGCCAGCCGTTGGGCGAGACGGCCAGGCCCTCCATCCCGTCGTTTTCGGTGAAGGCGAAGTCGGGCGCCCGCATCGGCGTCGGCTGGGCCTTCAGGGCCGACAGCGGGCCGTAGTTCCAGATCCGGTGACGCCGTTCGAAGCTGACCAGCAGATCGCCGGAGGGCGTGACGACCAGGCCCTCGGCGTCGCCGTCCTGCTTGTCGGAGATCGCCCGACCGTCTTCCAGCGTCAGGCGGCGCGAGCGGAAATTATCCAGGCCGATCAGTCGCCCGGCGGCGTCCAGGCGAATGTCGCCGCGCACCAGATCGCCCGCATCCGACACGGTGACGAAGCCGCCATCGCCGGTCAGTTTCAGGTCCGACAGGCTGTGCAGGGGCGAGGTCGGGGCGGCGATGAGTTGCAGCCCCCCGGCGAACCACACGCCGTCCGCCAACTGCGCCCCGCCGGGCAGGCCCAGGCTGACGCTTCTCAGTTCCGCGACCGCCGGCGTCCAGCCGTCCGAAGACAACGGATAGGGCCGTGGCGCGCCGAGCGAGGCGGCGCAGGCCGTCAGCGACAGGGCGATCCAGACGGAGGCGAGACGACCGAAACGGCTCATGCCGCCAGCTTCTTTCGCGTTCGTCGCGTGGGACCGGCCGCGCCTTCATTCTCGAACAGTTCGGCCAGCTTCTCGGTCATGGCGCCCGCCAGCTGTTCCACGTCCACGATGGTCAGGGCCTTGCGGTACCAGCGGGTCACGTCGTGGCCGATGCCGATGGCCAGCAGTTCGACCGGCGACCGATCCTCGATCTCGGCGATCACCTGGCGCAGGTGTTTGTCCAGATACAGGGCGGCGTTGGCCGACTGGGTCGAATCGTCCACCGGCGAGCCGTCGGAGATGACCATCAGGATGCGGCGCTGCTCGGTGCGGGCCAGCAGGCGATTATGCGCCCACTGAAGCGCCTCGCCGTCGATGTTTTCCTTCAGCAGGCCCTCGCGCATCATCAGGCCCAGGTTCTTCTTGGCGCGGCGCCAGGGCGCATCGGCGGCCTTGTAGATGATGTGGCGCAGATCGTTCAGGCGGCCCGGATTGGCGGGCTTGCCGGCGGTGATCCAGGCCTCGCGGCTCTGACCGCCCTTCCAGGCGCGGGTGGTGAAGCCCAGGATCTCGACCTTGACGCCGCAGCGTTCCAGGGTGCGCGCCAGGATGTCGGCGCAGACCGCCGCCACCATGATCGGCCGCCCGCGCATGGAGCCGGAGTTGTCCAGCAGCAGGGTCACCACGGTATCGCGGAATGGGCTTTCGCTCTCGGCCTTGAAGGACAGGGGAGCGGTGGGATCGGTGACGATCCGGGTCAGGCGGGCGGTGTCCAGCATCCCCTCTTCCAGATCGAAGACCCAGGAACGGTTCTGCTGGGCCAGCAGGCGGCGTTGCAGCTTGTTGGCCAGGCGCGAGACGACGCTGGAGAGGATGGCCAGTTGGCCGTCCAGCAGGGCGCGCAGCCGGTCCAGCTCGACCGGATCGCACAGGTCGGCGGCGTCCACCACCTCGTCGAAGGCGGTGGTGAAGACGCGGTAGAAGTCCACCGCGCGGCCGTCGTCGGCCGTCTGCTGGCGGTTCGGCTGCTGACCTTCCTGCAGTTCGGGGCCGTCGTCGGAGCCTTCGCCGTCGGGATCGGCGGGCGCGCCCTCGGGACGGCTCTCGCGTTCTTCGTCCGAGGACTGATCGTCGGCGTCGCCCTCCATCGACTGGGAGCCCTCGCCGCCGTCCTCGTCTTCCTCCTCGTCCTGGTCATCGTCGGCGGCCGGATCCTGGGGATCGGGTTCCTCGTCGCCGGGATCTTCTGAAGAGTCCTCGCCGCGCCCGTCGCCGGGATCCAGATCCAGCGCGCGCAGCACCTCGCGCATCTTCAGCGCAAAGCCTTCCTGATCGCCCGCCGTGCCTGCCAGGGCGTCCAGCTTGGCGCCCGCCTTGGCCTCGATATTGGCGCGCACCAAATCCAGCATGGCCCTGGCGCCGTCGGGGGCGGGGCGTCCGGTCAGCCGCTCGCGCACCAGAAGCGCCACGGCCTCGGACACCGGCACGCGGTCGGCGTCATTGATTCGCAGGGCGCCGGTCTTTTCCAGGCGGGTGATCAGGGCGGCGCCCAGGTTATCGCGTACCCCGGCCAAGTGTTCCGAGCCGAACGCCTCGACCCGCGCCTGCTCGACCGCGTCGAACACCTCGGCCGCCTTGGCGTCGGCAGGCCGCATCTTCGCGTTCACCGCCGCATCGTGATTGGCCAGCCTAAGCGCCAGCCGGTCGGCCTGGCCCCGCAGAGAGGCGCTCTCGGGCCCGGACGGATCGCGCGGCGGATGGGGCAGGGTCAGGACGCCGTTCGACAGCTTTGGGCCGTCGGACCCGAACGTCACCTCAAGCTCGGGCTGTTCGGCCAGGGCCCGCGCGGCATGACCCAGCGCGCGTTTGAAGGTTTCGGCGGGAGTATCCTGGGCGGCCATGGCCCTCAGTTAATCCCTTCGCGCCTGCGATAAAAGCGCCGTCAGCCGGGTTTCTGGATCGGCACCCGACGACCATAGGTCAGACAGCGCCAAACCCACTCCAGCGGCCCCATGCTGAACCGCGACAACCACAGCGGCGACCAGACCAGTTGCAGCGCCCAGACGCCCAGGACCAGGCCCCACATCTGCACATAGTCCACCTGTCCGAACAGGCGCGGCCCCCAGGGCATGTAGAAGATCGTCGTCATGATCAGGGTCTGGGTCAGATAGTTGGTGAAGGCCATCTGGCCCACGGGCCGCAGCGCCGCCGTGATCCACGCCAGACCTCGCGTCGTCGCCAGCACGATCAGGCTGACATAGGCCAGGGTGACGAAGATCGGGAAGGAGGCGACCGCCCCCGCCAGGCCGCGCGTCGGGTCTGTGTTGGGCGCCGCCATGGCCTCGGTCCATTCCAGCACGCCCAGCAGGGCCAGCACCGCCCCGCCCACGGCGATCAGCGTCGCATAGACCCATGTCGGCGCCCGGCCGCTGAAGAACCCTGACTTGAACAGCCCCATGCCCAGCATCATCAGGGCCACGGTCGAGAAGACGAACATGGTCAGGCTGGCCCCTTGCAGGAACATCCAGCTCTGAAGGTTCTGGCCCATCGCCCCGGCCCAGCCGCTGCGATAGGCGGCGATGGCCTCGGCGACCATGGCGGCGGTGTACTGCGGTCCGCCCTGGCTCATCGCCTCGGTGAAGGCCGGCGGTCCGGCGACCATCAGCCAGGTGGCCAGGGCCTGCATCGCGCCCAGCGCTAGGGTGACGCCGAGGCCCACGCCGATCAGCGTCCCGGCGCGCATCGACCGCATCAGCATCACGAACAGGCCGGACCAGGCGTAGAGCAGCAGCACGTCGCCGTACCAGAGGGCCAGGCCGTGGATCAGGGCGATGATCGCCAGCCAGAACAGGCGCCGCCGCAACAGCCGCCCGCGCGCCGAATCGCCCCGCTCGCCCCCCACCAGAAAGATCGAGGCGCCGAACAGCATCGAGAACAGGGTGATGAACTTCTGGTGGAAGAAGACGTCCATCGTCCAGCGCGCCACGGCGTTGGCGCCCGTCACCGCGAACGGGCTCAAGCTCGCGTCTTCATAAACCATGAAGGGCAGGGCGAAGGAGACGACGTTGACCGCAAGGATGCCCAGCACCGCCAGGCCCCGCATCACGTCCAGGCTGGCGATGCGCGAGGTCGCGACGACCGGCGACAGCATCGGCGCGGCGTCGGCTTCGTTATCGTCCATGGTCATGTGCGGATCCCCCAATCCCCAGATGTCGGCCTTAAGCGCGGCGGCCTCAGCGCTTGGGCATCAGGCCCAGTCTGTCCTTGACCGCCGGCCGCGCCTCGAAGGCGATGAAGGCGGCGCACAGACCCGCCCACAAGGCGTAGCTGACGCCCACGATCATGGCGATGGGCAGGCCGCCGACGCCGAAGATCAGCAGGGTCGTCTCGGTCGCGCCCAGGGCCTGCATGAAGTCGCCGGCCTCGATCCAGCCCATGACGCTCATGCCCAGGGCGACGACGATCTGGACCAGGGCCGCCGCCAGGCCGCCGTACATCATGAAGCGCCACACGACGCCCAACCGCGTGCCGGGACGACCGTCGCACTTGCGCTCGTTCAGGATGCGATACAGGGCCAGCGGCACGGTGATCAGGCCGATCACCATCACCACCAGCCGCCAGTCCATGTCGCGGCCGGGCATGAAAGCATGGGGCCGCCAGAACGGCAGGGTCAGCCACAGCGGGGGCCAGGCCGCGCCCGCCAGACAGGCCAGGATCGGATACAGAGGCGCGGGCCGTGCGGCGATGGTCGCCTGACCCGGCAGATCGGAATAGCTCTCGAACCGGCTCATCGTGTCGGCGCCGGCGTGTCGCCGGAATAGTCGTAGAAGCCGCGTCCGCTCTTGCGGCCCAACCAGCCGGCCTCGACATATTTCACCAGCAGCGGGCAGGGGCGGTATTTGCTGTCGGCCAGGCCGTCGTACAGCACGTTCATGATGGCCAGGACGACGTCCAGACCCATGAAGTCCGCCAGCTCCAGCGGCCCCATCGGATGGTTGGCCCCCAGACGCAGCGCCTTGTCGATCGAGGCGACGTTGCCGACCCCTTCGTACAGGGCGAAGATCGCCTCGTTCATCATCGGCACCAGGATGCGGTTGACGATGAAGGCGGGGAAGTCCTCGGCGTCCGTGGTCGTCTTGCCCAGGCTCTCGGCGAAGGCGACGGCGGCGGAATGGGTCTCGGCCGAGGTGGCGATGCCGCGCACGATCTCGACCAGCTTCATGATCGGCGCCGGCTTCATGAAGTGCAGGCCCACGAACCGATCCGGCCGGTCGGTCGAGGACGCCAGGCGGGTGATCGAGATCGACGAGGTGTTGGACGCCAGCAGGGTGTTCGGCCCCAGGTGCGGCAAGACCTGGGCGTAGATCGCCTTCTTGACCGCCTCGTCCTCCAGCGCGGCCTCGATGACTAGGTCGGCGTCGGCGACCGCCTCGGCCATCACCTGCGCCGTGACGATGCGGGCCAGCGCCGCGTCGGCGGCGGCCTGATCGATCAGACCGCGCGCGACATGGCGCGACAGGCTGGCCGCGATCTCGCCCTGCGCCAGCGGCAGCCGGTCGGCGACGACATCATAGAGCCGAACCGAATAGCCCCCGAGCGCCACCGCCTGGGCGATGCCTGCGCCCATCTGTCCGGCGCCCAGAATGGCGACTGTGGTGATCGTGGTCATGAACCGTGGTCGAAAGTGGTCGGGCGGGCACCTTTAGAAAGGAAGACGCCCGGCGCAAGAGCGGATCGGCCCCCCGACGTCAGATTTCCGCCCGCCGTGTCGCCTCAGCCCAGCAGCTGGACCAGGGCCGGCGCCGCCGTGCGGTTGAACAGCACGCTGATGAACTGCAGCAGCAGGATGACCACGATGGGCGAGATGTCGATGCCGCCCAGGTTCGGGATGATGCGGCGGAACGGCTCCAGCAGGGGCGCGGTGACCCGATCCAGGAAGGTCCCGACAGAATAGACGAAGCGGTTGCGATAGTTGACGACGTCGAACGCCACCAGCCAGCTCAAGATGGCTTGGGCGATGATGAACCAGATCATCAGACTGATGATGGCGTTGATCAACCAGACGAGGGCGTAGCCCATGAACCGTAACTCCTGCTTGGATCGGCGCTTCTAGCGTGTTCGCACCCGGTCCGACAACGGCCGTTTCCGAGCTGCGCGGATTGCGCTCACAAGCCCGTTGACACCACGCCCGCCCGCCTTCTATGTCCGCCACGCCTGTGAACCCGATCCCACGCTGGAAACGGGGCCGTAGCTCAGTTGGTAGAGCGCGTCGTTCGCAATGACGAGGTCAGGGGTTCGACTCCCCTCGGCTCCACCAGGCATCCTGAAATTTAAGCCTAGTTGCCGCGGTAGGTGCTATAGCCGTAGGGGCTGACGACGACGGGGACGTGGTAGTGGATGCTGGGGTCGCGGACCTGGAACACCACGTCGATCTCGGGAAAGAAGGGCTGGGCGTCCGTGTCGCCATAGTGCGACATGTCGAAGGTCAGCTTGTAGGTAGCGGCCTGGGTCGTGACCTGATCGCCGAATGACCGCACCCGGCCGTTCTCGTCGGTGCGGGCGGTCGCCAGTTGTCGCCAGCCGCCGTCGTCTTGTTTGATCGCCAGGGTGACGGGCACGTCGCGCCCGCCGACGCCGCGTGCGAGGTCGAGCACGTGGGTCGAGATCGTCTCGGCCGAGGCCGATGCGGCCGAGAAGAGGGTGGCGGACAGGGCGGCGAGGATTGCGATACGCATGGGATGGTCCTTGAACGGTTCGGGGTTCTACGCGGTCCGCGTCACGCCGGATGCTGGTCGATCAATGCTGGGTCGGCCTAATCAGGGTCAGGTCGTAGCCGAGGGCGCGGGCGCGGGTCAGGATGGCGTCGCGGACCTGGGGCGAGGGTTGGGCCGTGCGGCTGAGCAGCCAGAGGTAGCGGCCGGACGGTTCGCCGACGATGGTCCAGGAATAGTCGTCGGCGTGATCCAGCACCCAATAGTCGCCGAAATAGAAGGGACCGAAGAAGGACACCTTCAGTCTGGCGTTGTCGCTGCCCTCGACCACCTTGGCCTTGCCCTGCGAGGTCTTGACCGGGCCGGTGGTCGCGCCCTGGCGACAGGTGTTCAGCACGCCGACCAGACCGTCGTCGCGCACCGTATATTCGGCGGTCACGCCCTCGCAGCCGCGTTCGAACCCGTTCTCGTAGCGACCGATCTCGTACCAGAGGCCGGCGTAGCGGTTCAGATCCACGGCCTTGGCCGGCTGCGGCACGGCGGCGTTGCCGACCGGGCCGCGTTGCAGGGTGGCGCAGGCGCCCAGCGCCAGGGCTGCGCCGGCGAGAAGGGCGATGGAAATCGTGCGTGCGTTCGACATGGCGGCTGAACGAGGTTCCCGGCCCCCGGTTCCTGCGGACGCGTCGGCTGGATCACCGCAGCGAGATGTACCCCCGCTCGATGATGCGGCGCAGGGCCTCGTAGGCTTCGGCGAGTTCGTCGTAGGCGGTGCGGGCGGCGGTCAGGCGGGCGACCTGGTCGGGCGTCACGGCCGAGCCGGAGTGGGCCAGGCGCAGCGATTCCGCCACCCATTTGGCGCGGGCCGTGGCGGTCATCACCGCCAGCTTTTGCAGGGACGAGGCATCGACGCCGGTCAGGGCGTGGCCGATCACCTCCTTGTTGGCGATGTAGGCGGCGTAGTCGATCTGTTCCAGCTGGCCGCGCAGGCGGCGCTGTTCCTGGGGATCGGCATCCTGCGGCTCGAAATGATCGCTGTGTCGGCGGATGCTCGACGTCATTTTGGTCGACATGGGCGAGCCCTCCCCGGCCTGTCCTGGCGGCTGATGGCGGCCGCTTCGGCATGAAGGTGCGCCGCGTCGGTTAACGCCGCGTTGCGCCGGGCGAGCGGGCGTCCGATATCCGGGGCTGGAAATCGAAGCCGGAGATCGACCATGGACCTGAAACTGGAGCGCAAGCGCGCCCTGATCTGCGGCGGATCATCCGGCCTGGGCCGCGCGGTGGCGACGGCCCTGGTCGCGGAAGGGGCGCATGTCGCCCTGCTGTCGCGCGATGGGCAAAAGCTTCAGGCCGTGGCGGATGCGCTGAACGCGGCCGGGCCGGGCAAGGCGGTCGTGGTCACGGCGGACCTGGCGGATCACGCGGCGCTGCTGAAGGCGGCGGACCTCGCCGAAGAGCTGCTGGGCGGTCATATCGAGATCCTGCTGAACAATACGGGCGGGCCGCCGCCGTCGGGGGTGTCGGGTCTGGAGCCGGCGGTGTGGCGCGATCATTTCGAATCGATGGTGCTGTCGATCTTTCGCCTGACGGACCGGATGTTGCCGCGCATGCGGGCGGCCGGTTGGGGACGGATACTGAACGTCGCCTCGATCACGGTGGTGGAGCCGTCGGCGGCGCTGGGCGTGTCCAACACCCTGCGGGCCTCGGTCGCCGCCTGGGCCAAGACGCTGGCGAACGAGGTCGGACCGGACGGGGTGACGGTCAACACCCTGTTGCCGGGCCGGATCGACACGCCGCGCATCGAACGGCTGGACCAGGCGGCGGCCGAACGCACCGGCGTCACGCCGCAGCAGGCGCGGGCCGAGTCCGTCAAGTCCATCCCCGTCAGCCGCATCGGCACGACCGAGGAGTTCGGCGCCACCGCCGCCTTCCTGGCCAGCCCCCTGGCGGCCTATGTCACCGGCTCGCTGATCCGGCTGGACGGCGGGGCGATCAAGGCGATCTAGTCAATCGAGGGTTGCGGGTGTAGCCTCCGATCAGATTGGGAGGACTGCCATGCTGACCTTGCTGATGCTGGCCTTGTCGAACGTCGTGACCGTCCAGCCTGCGCCCGTCACCGACCCGGCCATGGTCCGGGGCGCGCCTGTCGCGGACCGGGCGGCCATGCCTTGCCCCGACCCTCTGATGCAGGCCGAGCAGCGAACAGGGGATCGCGCGGGGGCGTTGCTTGACCGCTCTCTCGATGACGGCCAGGCGCGGCGTTATCTGCTGCTGGATCGGCGCGATCGGAACAACTGCCCCTTGCCGATCAGCTATGCGATCCCCGATCAGCCGCGTGCGCTGGGCCGCGTGTTCGGCCCGACCGTGTCGGTGACGCCGCCCCGTCCTTCACGGCCGCCTCAGTAAACTAGTCCGGGACCGGCGTGACCGGCGGCCTGTCCACCAGCACGGCCTCCAGGTTGGCCATCATCAGCTCGGCCATGGCGTTGCGGGTCTCGACGGTGGCCGAGGCGACGTGGGGCGTCAGGACGCAGCGGTCGCTGTCGATCAGGGCCTGGGGCACGTTCGGCTCGTCCGCGAACACATCCAGGCCTGCGCCGCCCAGCCGGCCCGAGGTCAGGGCGGCGACCAGGGCGTCCTGATCCACCACCTCGCCGCGCGCGACATTGATCAGCACGCCGGTCGGACCCAGGGCCTCCAGCACCTCGGCCGAGACCAGGCCGCGCGTCGATGCGCCGCCCGGCACGATCACGATCAGCACATCGACCTGGGCCGCCAGATCGACCAGGTTCGGCACGTGCCGCCACGGCATATCCTTGACCGGGTTGCGGGTGTGATAGGCGAGGCTTCCGGCGAGCGGCTCCAGCCGCCGCGCGATGGCCTGGCCGATCCGGCCCAGGCCCAGCAGGCCGTAGCGCAGGCCCGTGGCGCTGCGCGACAGCGGCGGCGGCCCGTCCGAAACCCAGCGCCCGGCGCGAACCCAGGCGTCCATAGCCGGCAGGCGACGCAAGGTCCCCAGGGTCAGCAGCAAGGCCAGGTCGGCGACGTCCTCGTTCAGCACATCGGGCGTATGGGTGACGACTGCGCCGCGCGACCGGGCGTGGGCCACATCGGTCAGGTCGTAGCCGACGGCATGGACCGAGACGATCTTCAGCGCCGGCAGGGCGTCGATCAGACGGGCGTCCACGGTCGCGGCGCCCGAGGCGGCGACGCCGACGATCCGCTCGGCCACCTCGGGCGGCGCCAGGCCGTCGGGGCCGGGGCGATGCAGGGTCCAGCCGAGGTCGGGCGCGCGCTGGGTCAGCATTTGGTCGGCGAGGGCGGGCAGGCCGATGGCCAGGATGTCGATGGTCATTGCGCCGTTCTAGGCGCGAGGATGGGCGGCCGCATAGGCATTCAAAAGTCTATCCGCATCGACGCCGGTGTATTTCTGGGTCGTCGACAGGCTGGCGTGGCCCAGCAGTTCCTGGATCGAACGCAGGTCGGCGCCGGCGCCCAGCAGATGGGTCGCGAAACTGTGGCGCAGGGCATGGGGCGTGGTGCGTTCGGGCAGGTCCAGCCGCCCGCGCAGCTTCTGGACC
Organism: Brevundimonas sp. TWP1-3; assembly: GCF_049896085.1. Classification (NCBI taxonomy): domain Bacteria; kingdom Pseudomonadati; phylum Pseudomonadota; class Alphaproteobacteria; order Caulobacterales; family Caulobacteraceae; genus Brevundimonas; species Brevundimonas sp. TWP1-3. Next base: position 755,522 of record NZ_JAFCTP010000001.1, read on the forward strand.
GAGGCCTGGACGTGACGGGGGCTGAGCGGGCCGCCGCGCCGGGCGCGGAACAGGGCGTCGGTCGGCTGAAGCGGGAAGGGCAGCAGGGCCAGATAGGCGTCCACCGCCGCGCGCACGGCGGGCAGGATGGGGGCGATCCGGGTCTTGGACCCCTTGCCGACGATGCGCAGGGTCTCGCCCAGCGGCGCATCGCTGCGGACTAGCGACATGGCCTCGGAAATCCGCAGGCCGCAGCCGTAGAGCAGGGTCAGCACCGCCCGGTCGCGCGCGGCCTCCCACGGTTCGGCGTCGGGATCGGCGTCCGGTTCGGCCAGCAGTCCGCGCGCCTGATCCTCGGTTACAGGCCGGGGCAGGGACGGCTTGACCTTGGGGCCGCGCACCAGGGCCAGTTGCGGGGCGGGGGTGTCCAGCCGCCGGTCGAGGAAGGCATGAAATCCGCAAATGGCTGACAGGCTCTGGCTCAGCGACCGCGCCGCCAGCGGGTGGTCGCCTGAACGGCGCTCGGCCATGTGGGCGCGGACCTCGGCGGCGGTGATCGTGCCCATGTCCTTCAGCGACAGGGTCTCGCCGCGATGGCGTTCGAGGAAGGCGACATAGAGCCGACCGATATGGCCATAGGCCTCCAGCGTGCGCGGCGACAGCCGACGCTCGTGCGCCAGATGGTCGAGCCAGGCGCGCAAGGCGTCGGAGGCGCTCAGTTCAGAACCGGCCATCGCTCGGCCATCCGCTCCACAACCCGCGCCAGGAAGGCCGCCAGTTCGCAGCCCATGTTCGGGGTGAAGCCTTCCGGCTCGGGCGAGCCGAAGGCGCAGATGCAGGGGCGTGGCGGTCCGCCGGGCGTCAGGTGCGGGGCCATGCGCACCAGGGCGATGGACTTCACCTGATCCTCGGTCGCACCGAAGAAATTCAGTCCGGGGATCATCGGGCCCAGCCAGGTCAGGCCGTGTTCGCCCAACAGGTTGTCCACGTCGCCCTCTTCCAGCGCGCGCCAGCCGAAGGGCACGCCGCCGGGTTTTTCCAGGGCGATGGCGGCGCCGGCCAGGCCGAACCGCCCCTGCGCCGCCGCATCCAGCCGCCGGGCCAGGTCGGAATGGTTGCGCGCCTCCATCAGGTCCAGGGTCGCGACGTGCGTCTGGGTCTGGGCGGCGAAGTTGGCGCGGGCGATCAGTTCGATCTCGCGCCGGGCGCCGGTCTCGCGCTCGACTACGGCCTCCAGCCGCGTCAGGGCGGCGGCGCCGAACTCGACCACGTTGCGGCCATGCGGACGCAGGCCGATCTCTTCCAGCAGGGACCGGTCGTCCAGCAGGGTCTGGGGATGGGTCTGAAGCCAGCCGCGCACGTCGGGCCAATGCAGGCCGTCGCCCACATGGGGCGTTGCGTCCGATTCCGACGTTTCGAAAAGGTCCAATGAGCCGCTCAAACAGACCTCTCCAGGAAACGCGATGCTACAGGATCGACTGACCGGTCTTGGCCCAGTCCGCCACGAAGGCATCAAGACCCTTGTCGGTTAACGGGTGGTTCACCAGCGCCTTGAAGGTGTCGGCGCCGAAGGTGGCGGCGTCCGATCCGGCGACTGCGGCGGCGGCCACATGGGCCACGTTGCGTAAGGACGCGGCCAGGATCTGGGTGTCGAAACCGTGCACATCATACAGGACGCGGATTTCTTCCAGCAGGCCGATGCCATCGGCGCCGTTGTCTTCCAGACGGCCGACGAAGGGCGAGACGAAGGTGGCGCCTGCCTTGGCGGCCAGCAGGGCCTGGGCGGCGGAGAAGCACAGGGTGACGTTGGTCTTGATCCCCTTGTCGGTGAAGACGCGGCAGGCGCGCAGGCCGTCCCAGGTCAGGGGCAGTTTCACGACCACGTTGGGGGCGATGGCGGCGAGCTTGTCGCCCTCCTTGACCATGGTCTCGAAATCGAGCGAGACGGCCTCGGCGGAAATCGGACCCTCGACCAGGGCGCAGATTTCGGCGATGACCTCGGCGATGTTCCGACCCGACTTGGCGATCAGAGACGGATTGGTGGTGACGCCGTCCACCATTCCGGTGGGGACCATGTCCTTGATGACGGCGACGTCGGCGGTATCGAGAAAGAGTTTCATGGGCAGGGCTTTTAGCGCCACCGACGATAGGAATCGAGCCCAATCCTCCCCCATCGGGGGAGGGGGACCGCGAAGCGGTGGAGGGGGCCAGCCCCAGACACCCTGTTCGCGGTCAGCCCCCTCCACCACCCTTCGGGCGGTCCCCCTCCCCCGCCGGGGGAGGATCAAGTGAAAGTCGCCTCGGTCCTCATTCCTCTGCCGGTGCCGGAAGCCTTCGATTACGAGGTTCCCGAAGGCATGACCCTGGCGCGCGGCGATCAGGTCGCCGTGCCGCTGGGGCCGCGCCTGATGCGGGGCATCGTGTCCGAGGTGTTCGAGACGACGGGGTCGAACCGGCGGCTGAAGGCGGTGGACAGTCTGCTGGACGATCCGGCCCTGCCGTCGCGCGTGGTGGATTTCGTCGAATGGGCCGGGCGCTGGACCCTGTCGCCGCCCGGCGAGATGGCGGCGACGGCGTTGAAGGGCCTGCGCGCGCCGCGTCCCCGGCCGGAACGCAGGGTGCGGCGGGTCGGCGAGCGGTCGCCGTCGCGCGCCACCCCGGCCCGGACCGGCGTGCTGGAGGCCTTGGGCGAGCGATCCATGAAGGGCGTCGATCTGGCGCGCGCGGCGGGGGTGTCGTCCGCCGTGGTCAAGGGACTGATCGACGAAGGCGTGCTGGAGATCATCGAGATCGCGGCCGAGGCGGCGTTCGACCGGCCCGATCCCGACCACGCGCCCGCCTCGCTGAACGGAGACCAGGCGGCGGCGGCGGCGGCATTGGCCGAGGGCGTGACGGGCGGCGGCTTTCGCCCCTTCCTGCTGGACGGGGTCACGGGGTCGGGCAAGACCGAGGCCTATCTGGAGGCGATTGCCCGGGTGCTGCGGGCCGATCCGGCGGCGCAGATCCTGATCCTGTTGCCCGAGATCGCCCTGACCCAGGCCCTGATCGAGCGGATCACGGCCCGGTTCGGCGCCGCCCCGGCCGAATGGCATTCCGGCGTCGCCCCGCCCCGCCGTCGTCAGGTGTGGGAGGCGGTGGTCGCCGGCCGCTGCAATATCGTGGTCGGCGCCCGTTCGGCCCTGTTCCTGCCCTTCGTCAACCTGCGGCTGGTCGTGGTGGACGAGGAGCACGACGGCTCGTTCAAGCAGGAGGAGGGACTGGTCTATCACGGGCGCGACCTGGCGGTGGCGCGAGCGCGGATCGAGGGGGCGGGGGTGGTCCTGGCCTCGGCCACGCCGTCGCTGGAGACGCTGTGGAATGCCCAGAGCGGGCGCTACGACTGGCTGAGGCTGGGCGCGCGGCACGGGACGGCGGTGCTGCCTGACATCGCCCTGCTGGACCTGCGCCAGAATACGCCCGATCCCCAAACCTGGCTGTCGCAGCCGCTGCGTCTGGCCATCGGCGAGACCTTGCTGCGGGGCGAACAGACCCTGCTGTTCCTTAACCGGCGCGGCTACGCCCCCGTCGTCCTGTGCCGCGCCTGCGGGCATCGGCTGACGGCGCCGGACACCGACAGCTGGCTGGTCGAGCATCGCTATACCGGGCGGCTGGTTTGCCACCTGACCGGCTTCTCCATGGCGCGGCCCAAGCTGTGCCCGTCGTGTGGTGCCGAGGATTCGCTGGTCTCGGTCGGTCCGGGGGTGGAGCGGGTCGAGGAGGAGGTGCGTCAGCTCTTCCCGGATGCGCGGACGGCGGTGTTCAGCTCGGACACCGCGCCCGACGCCCGGTCGGCGCGCGACTTGATCCAGCGGATGACTGATGGCGAGATCGACATCCTGGTCGCCACCCAGGCGGCGGCCAAAGGCCACAACTTCCCGCGCCTGACCCTGGTCGGGGTGGTGGACGCGGACCTGGGGCTACGCGGCGGAGACCTGCGCGCGGCCGAGCGGACCTACCAGCTGCTGGCCCAGGCGACGGGGCGGGCGGGGCGGGCGGATCGGCCAGGACGGGCCATCTTGCAGACCTGGACGCCAGAGCATCCGGTGCTGATGGCGCTGACGGCCGGCGACCGCGACGCCTTCGTCGAGGCGGAGATGGCCGAGCGCGAGGCGGCGTCCCTGCCGCCCTATGGCCGGCTGGCGGCGATCATCCTGTCCAGCGAGAATGCGGCGGCGGTCGAGAAGACGGCCAACGACCTGGCCCAGGCCATTCCCAACGCCGAACGGCTGGAGGTCTATGGCCCCGCCGACGCGCCGCTTGCCTTGGTGCGGGGGCGACGGCGCAAGCGGCTGCTGGTGCGGGCCGACCGCGACGTGAATATCCAGGCCTTCCTTCGGGCCTGGCTGGCGCGGGTGAAGGTCCCGGCCTCGGTCCGCCTGACGGTGGACGTGGACCCCTATTCGTTTCTTTAGACCGCCATGACGGTGCCGAGCAGCACGCGGGCGCCGGTCCGGCCCAGGGCGGCGTTGGTCGCCGCCTGAAGTTCGGCCGACAGCTGGTCGATATTGGGCACGGCGCCGGGGCGGATGCCGTTGGCGAAGCGCTGGGCGGCGGTGTTGTAGGCCGCGCGCAGGCGCGGGGCCGACTGCTGGGCGCGGGTGCGAAGGGCCGCGTCGGGCACGTCCACCCCCGTCTCTATGGTCAGGACCCCGCGACGGCCGCTGGCCTGGATGATCGAGGCGGTGATGACCGGCAGGCGGAAAAAGGTGTCGGCGGACGGCGCCGCGCCCCCGCTCGACGAGGCGCGAGCAGAGGTCGAGGCGGCGGCCGTCGCGACGACGGCGAGACCGAGAAGAGCGCGGCGTTCCATGAGGTCGACACTAGTCCCGACGGCTTAAGAAACCCTCACGCCGCGCGGCGGTGCGGGGAGCGGGCGTCAGACGTCGAGCCCTCGAACCGGAATCCCGCGATCTGACGCGCCAGGGTCTCGGCTTCTCCGGCCAGTTGGCGGCTGGCGGCGGTGGCCTGTTCGGTCATGGCGGCGTTCTGCTGGGTGATCTCGTCCAGCTGGACCAGGGCCTGGCGAACCTCGGACAGTCGATCGGCCTGATGTCGCGAGGCCGAGGCCATGTCGCCGGCGAGGTCGTCCACCGCCGCGACCCGTTCGCCGATCCGGTCCAGCGCCTGGCCTGCGCGTTCGACCAGGTCCACGCCCCGCGCGACCTGGGCGGCCGAGGTGGCGATCAGGGTGCGGATCTCGCCGGAGGCTTCAGCGGAGCGCTGGGCCAGGGCACGGACTTCGGAGGCGACGACGGCGAAGCCGCGACCGGCCTCGCCTGCACGGGCCGCCTCGACCCCCGCGTTCAGGGCCAGCAGGTTGGTCTGGAAGGCGATTTCGTCGATCAGGGAGGTGAAGCGGGCGATCTCGACCGACGACTCCTGGATAGCGGTCATGGCCTGGGTCGTTTCGCCGACGACCTCGCCGCCGTTCTCAACGTCGCGGCGCACGGCGGCGACGGCCTGGGCGGTGTTCTGCGCGCCCTTGGCGGTCTGTTCGACCCCGGCGGCGATCTCTTCGGTGGTGGCTGCGGTGCGCTCCAGCCCGGCGGCCTGGCGTTCGGTGCGGTTGGCCAGGTCGTCCGACGCGCTGGCCAGTTCGTCCGAGCCGGTCCGCACCGCCTCGGCGCTCTCGGCGACGGCGCCGAAGGCGTTCCGCAGGCTGGCGGCGGCGCTGTTGAAGTCGTCCTTCAGCGTGCGATACTCTTGGGGAAATTCGGACTGGATGGCGATGCTGAGGTCGCCGCTCGCCAGTGTCTTCAGGGCCTGTCCCAGGGCCGCCACGACCTCGGCCTGACGGGCATCGGCCTCGGCCTTGGCGGCGGCGGCGTTGTCCCGCTCTTGCTGGAGCGCGTCCAGATAGATCGAGATGGCCAGGTCCATGTCCAGCAGGGCGCGTTGGGTCAGTTCGGCAAGGCCCTCGCCGGTTTCGCGGTCGTGGGCGGCGCCGGCGAACCGTTTGCGGGGCCGCGTCGCCACCGCCTTCATCAACTCGGCCAGCAGCACGCCGTAGCCCCCGATATACCAGCGCGGCTCCAGGCCGATCCGGGCGTGGGTCTGGCCGATGACGGTGACTGCGCGAGCATAGTCGGCGTCTGCGCGTCCTTCCACGATCGCATCCCAGTGGCCCACCTGGGCGGACTTGGCGCGGCCGATATGGGTCTCGTCACGGAAGAAGCGCCGGGTCTCGGGCGTGGCGCGGATGCGGTCGTAGAAGGCGTCGAGGGCGGCAGGCACGGCGCGGCGAATGGCGCCCTGGATCGCCTTGTAGGCGGACGACGGGCCGGACAGGCCGGCGAAGGCCGTTCGCTGCTGGATCGACGTCTCTGACATGCACGCAAACCTCTTACTGATTGCCGGACGCCCCCGTCACGGTATTGTCCACATAGTTGGTGTGGGTTTTCGAGACATTAACGTCATCGCGTATCCAGATCGCATAAGGATATCTTTATGTGTTTGTTGATAACTGGCGCTCACCGGGCTAAGAGGCCCCAAACCTTCCTGCGGCTCGGAGCCCTGACATGACCGACTACATCGTTCGCGACATCACCCTGGCCGACTGGGGCAACAAGGAAATCGAGATCGCCGAAACCGAAATGCCGGGCCTGATGGCTCTGCGCGAGGAGTTCGGCGAGCAGCAGATCCTGAAGGGCGCCCGCATCGCCGGCAGCCTGCACATGACCATCCAGACGGCGGTCCTGATCCAGACGCTGGAAGCCCTGGGCGCCGAAGTGCGCTGGGCCTCGTGCAACATCTTCTCGACCCAGGACCACGCCGCCGCCGCCATCGCCGCGGCCGGCACGCCGGTCTTCGCCACCAAGGGCGAGACGCTGGAAGAATACTGGGACTACGCCCACAAGATCTTCGAATGGGCTGACGGCGGCTATCCGAACCTGATCCTGGACGACGGCGGCGACGCGACCCTGCTGACCGTGCTCGGCCCCAAGGCCGAGAAGGACATCTCGGTCCTGGCCAACCCTCAGAACGAAGAAGAGGAAGCCCTCTTCAAGGTCATGAAGCGCTACATCGCCGAGAAGCCCGGCTTCTACTCGGCCATCCGCGACGCCATCGGCGGCGTGTCGGAAGAGACGACCACGGGCGTTCACCGCCTGTATCAGATGGCCGAAAAGGGCGAGCTGCCCTTCCCCGCCATCAACGTCAACGACAGCGTCACCAAGTCCAAGTTCGACAACCTGTACGGCTGCCGTGAATCGCTGGTCGACGCCATCCGTCGCGGCACCGACGTCATGCTGTCGGGCAAGGTCGCCGTGGTCTGCGGTTACGGCGATGTGGGCAAGGGTTCGGCCGCTTCGCTGCGCCAGGGCGGCGCCCGCGTGATCGTGACCGAGATCGACCCGATCTGCGCCCTGCAGGCCGCGATGGAGGGCTATGAGGTCCAGACGCTGGACGATACCGCCGGCCGCGCCGACATCTATGTGACGACGACCGGCAACAAGGACGTCATCACCGTCGACCACATGCGGCAGATGAAGAACAACGCCATCGTCTGCAACATCGGTCACTTCGACTCGGAGATCCAAGTCGCCGGCCTGAAGAACTTCAAGTGGGACGAGATCAAGCCGCAGGTCCACCACGTCGAGTTCCCGGACGGCAAGAAGATCATCCTGCTGTCGGAAGGCCGTCTGGTGAACCTGGGCAATGCCACGGGCCACCCGTCCTTCGTGATGTCGGCGTCCTTCACCAACCAGACCCTGGCCCAGATCGAGCTGTGGACCAACGCCAAGGCCTACGACAACAAGGTCTATACCCTGCCCAAGCACCTGGACGAGAAGGTCGCCATGCTGCACCTGGCCAAGCTGGGCGCCAAGCTGACCGTTCTGACCAAGGACCAGGCCGAATACATCAATGTGCCGGTCGAAGGTCCGTTCAAGACGGATCACTATCGTTACTAAGACCCTCGAAACGAGGGGCCTGTCATGACGAGGGCGTCGTTCGACGTCCTCGTCGTGGGGGCGGGCGCGGCCGGGATGATGGCCGCGATCGAGGCCGGACGGCGGGGGCGCCGGGTGCTGGTCGTCGATCATGCCGACCGGCCGGGCGAGAAGATTCGTATCTCGGGCGGCGGGCGTTGCAACTTCACCAATCTGGGCTGCGGGCCGGCGAACTTCCTGGGCGAGAACCCCCGGTTCGCGACCTCGGCCTTGCGCCGCTACACCCAGCACGACTTCATCAAGCGCATCGACAAGGCCGGGATCGCCTGGCACGAAAAGACGCTGGGCCAACTGTTCTGCGACGACAGCGCCAAGCAGATCGTCCGTATGCTGACGGACGACATGGCGGCGGCCGGCGCAGCCCTGAACATGAAGACCGGGGTGGAGCGGATCGCGCGCTCGGGCGACGGCTGGTCGGCGACCCTGTCGGACGGGTCACAGGTCGCGGCGGCGTCCCTGGTCGTGGCGACGGGCGGCAAGTCGATCCCCAAGATGGGCGCGACCGGCTGGGCCTATGAGGTCGCACGCCAGTTCGACATTCGCGTCACCGAGACACGGCCGGCCTTGGTGCCGCTGACGTTCGAGGCTGGGCTGCTGGAGACGCTGGTTCCGCTGGCGGGGGTGGCGGTGGACGCCTCGGTCGCCTCGGCGCCCGAAGGGGCCAAGGCGCGCAAGGCCAGCTTCAACGAGGCCATGCTGTTCACCCACCGGGGCCTGTCCGGCCCGGCCATTCTGCAGATCAGCTCCTACTGGCGCGAGGGCGAGGCCGTGGTGGCCAGCATGGCGCCGGGCCGCGACGTGTTCGAGGAGTTGAAGGCTGCCAAGGCGACGAACGGGCGTCAGGCCGTGCATACGGCGCTGGGCCATATCGTGCCGCGTCGCCTGGCCGAAAGCCTGTGCGTGCGCGAGGGCGCGTCGGGCAATCTGGCGGACCTGTCGGACAAGGTGCTGAGGCGGCTGGACCAGGCCGTGAATGCCTGGGCCGTCAAGCCGGTCGGGTCGGAGGGATATCGCACCGCCGAGGTCACCTTGGGCGGGATCGATACGGCGGCGCTGGATCAGCAGACGATGCAGGCCAAGGCCGTTCCCGGCCTGTATTTCATCGGCGAGGCGGTGGACGTGACCGGTTGGCTGGGAGGCTATAATTTCCAGTGGGCTTGGTCGTCGGGCTGGGCGGCCGGGCAGGTCTGCTAGGCGGACAGTTTTTCAGACTCTGGCCGTGACAAAAACAGAGTGCACAGTGTGCACTTTCGAGGCCATGGATCTGTTTCCAAACGGTTTTTCGTTCGAAAAAATTCAGACGGTTTCAACGCGAAACGAGAACAGTCCTTTATGTCCCCGTCCGTTCCAATGGCGATGTCAAAGACCGAAGGGGATCATAGCTCCTGTCGCTGGCGTGTATGGTCGATTGCCGCTGCTTAGTTTCAAGTCGCTGTAAACGCGACGCCTCATCACCGAAACCATGCCGGCTGGGGCCGGTGCGCCGCGAAATGCGACGCCTGCGGCCCCGCGACGCATGGCGGCGGGGCAGGGCGGCGCCTAGCTTGAAGGCGCGGAACGGGCCCCTCTGGCGTTGTTGCGGTCTGGCGTTCCCCCTTCCTTGCGCCGGGCTGTACGACGCGATGTCGGACCGCACGGGTGCGTCGATGCGATGGGGCTTTCTCCCCTCCTGGCCCGTCGTATCGACCGCCCGATCCTGAATCCTTCGACCGGAGCCCGAAATGCCTCTTCTGATGTGCCCCAACGACAATGCCGCCATGCAGACGCTGGAGCGCAACGGCGTCCAGTTCGACATGTGCCCCGACTGTCGGGGCGTCTGGCTGGACCGCGGCGAGCTGGAAAAACTGATGGCCGCCGCCGTAGAGGAAGGCAGCGCCTCTGCGCCGCCGGCCGCGCCCGCGCAGGCCTACGCCCCGCCGCCGATTCAGCCCCAGCCGCACATGCAGGCCCCGCCTCAGCCCTGGGGCGGCGCCGCGCCGCAGCCCTACCGCGACGATCGGGGCTACAAGAGCGACAAATACCGCGATGAACGCCATCGCGACGACGACTATCGCTACAAGAAAAAGAAGCGCGACAGCATCTTCGACATCTTCGACTGAACCGTCAGGCGGCGAGACCTGCCGCCTGCATCAGGCCCTTGAGGGAGGCTACGCTTTCGGGTGCGGACGACAGAGCTGTGCGGATGTCCGGCGCGCGCAGCAGTTTGATCGCTTCCGACCGGGCGCGGTCGGCCGCCGGACCCAATGGGCCGGCTTCTCCCGTGGCGAGTTTGAGCAGGGCCGTCAGTTTTTGGGGCGCGGGGGCCTGAGCGCGAACGATATGGGCCACCAGTTTGGCGTCGGCTTCCAGATTGCCCCCGATCACGCCGAGCGCCTGTGCGATCTGGCTCTCGTCGTGTTCACCCAGGTGCGCCGCCTGAACCGAGCGCTGCAACCGGGCCAGGATCGCCAGCTTCTGCGACGCGCTGGGGCCGCCCGGAAGCGACTGGCGCATCTCCTTTTCGAACCGTAGGGAGCCGATGCAGGCCCCGAGCCAACGAGCGGCCGCGCGCTTGTTGGCCCCGCCGGTGACGTTCTCGCACAGTCGGGTCAGTTGCTCCGCCTCGGCTAGGACAGTGGGGCAGGGATTGACGTAGGCGCCGACGAAGTCCGCCGTGACCAAGCTCTTGGAACGTTCAACGAACGCCGCCTGGACCTCTTCCAAAGTCAGCAGACGACCGGCCGAAGCCGTCAGGGCCATGGCCAGCAGGCGCAGGATGTCGATCTCTCCGACCGGATCCTGGGGGCGAAGACGACGCTGGCTGGTGAGTTCGCGCGTGACCAGCCGGGCCAGAGACGCGGCTAAAAGCGGAAACTCGCCGGCGGCCAGGTGCAGGCCCAGGCGTGCGGCCGGGCCTTCGACATCGGGCATCATCAGGGCCAGGCGCGGGTCCATGCGCAGAAGGCTGTCCATCTCGGACGGCGCCACCATTCGCACGATGGCCGCGAGATTCGCGCCCTGATCCAGCGAAGGGCCGAGGATTTCGGTCAGGTTGGATCGCACCTCCAGCATTTCGGCGACGATCTGTTCGACCGCGACGACCACCAGGGCGCGCGGCGGCCCGTCGATCGGCGCTCCATCCATCAGGTCCATCAGCAAGCCCAGCCGTTCGCGCGCGCCGCGTCGATCCTTGATCGCGTCGGCGATGACGCCGCCCATGCTGAAGGCGCGAGTCGAGGCCCCGGCCAGGCGGTGCGCCAGGTCGGCGATCGAGCGATCCTGCAGCTCCGGGAAGAGTCCGTCGCGCCCGGCCTTGCGCAGGCGGGCCATCGCCTGATCGACCAGCTTTTGATAGTGGCGGACGACGGAGTGGACGTCCTGGCCCGTGGCCTGGCTTTCAGGAACGGACACCTTCTGGATCGCGTGCTGAAGCTCGACGCCCGAGGCTTCGAGCCGTTCAGCGACGTCGGGACGGTGCAGCAGTTCGAAGGGGGTGACGCCCTCGCGCTTCAGCCAGTCCTCCAGCACCCGACCGATCAGGGCGCGGGCGTGGGGGGAATAGAAATCGGCCGGGCCGCTGCAGGCCGGGCGGATCGCCGGGTCGGCGACCTTCTTCTTTTTCTCTTCCGGCGCGCCCAGCGTCAGGATCGTCAGAGAACTGAACTCCATCGTGTCGGGGTCCAGCGTCTCCTTGGTGACGCGCGAGGCGACGGCGAGGCGGTCGTTCAACTGGTCTTCGGCGGTCTCGATGGCGTGTTTGCGGTCTTCGGTCGCGATCAGCAGGGTCCAGAACGACGGGGCGCTCTTGCGGACATAGACTTCGTAGTGGATCGGACCGGCCATGGCCCCACCTTGGCGGGCAAGGCTTTAAGGCGAGGTTTGCAGAGGCGAATTCGGCGCCGCGTTGAAATGGGCGGGGCGACGAACCATCTTGGGCGTTCGCGCGCTGTTGGAGATTGTGGATCGAATTCCCTTCTGCCCGCCGGGCTCCAGCCCTAATGTGACCGCGATCGAACGGTTACGCTTGTTGCGCGTTGTCGTTCGCGAGAACGCAAGTTCAGGAGAAGACAGACTTGGCCAACATCACCCTGATCGATGACGACGAGAACATCGTGGCGTCCGTGTCGCTGGCGCTGGAAAGCCATGGCCACAAGATCACCGCCTATCACGACGGCGCATCGGGCTTGGCCGCGCTGGAATCCTCGCCGCCCGATCTGGCGATCCTGGACGTGAAGATGCCGCGCATGGACGGGATGGAGGTGCTGCGTCGCCTGCGCCAGACCTCGCAGATTCCGGTCATCATGCTGACGTCCAAGGACGAGGAGATCGACGAAATCCTCGGCTTCAACCTGGGCGCCGACGACTACATCCACAAACCGTTCAGCCAGCGTCTGCTGATCGAGCGGGTCAAGGCCCTGCTGCGCCGCACGGGCGCCGACGGCGGCGAGCCGGAGACGGCGGCCGAGGTCTCGGGGCGCGCGATCAAGCGCGGCAAGCTGTCGATGGACCCCGCCCGTCACGAATCGACCTGGGACGGCAAGCCGGTCAAGCTGACCGTCACCGAATTCCTGCTGCTTCAGGCCCTGGCCCAGCGCCCCGGCTTCGTGAAGAGCCGCGACAACCTGATGGACGCCGCCTACGACGACCAGGTCTATGTCGACGACCGCACCATCGACAGCCACGTGAAGCGGATGCGCAAGAAGTTCCGCGCCGTGGACAATGAGTTCGACGCGATCGAGACCCTGTATGGCGTCGGCTACCGCTACCGCGAGAGCTGATCTTCCGGGCGGGCGAGAGCCCGACGAGGAGCCTGTGCGCCGGCCGTTGCTCCGCTTCGGCGGATCGCGGCTGGGCGGCTTCATCCTGGTGCTGAACCTGCTCAGCCTGCTGATCCTGTTTGGCGGGGCGCTGGCGATCAACGAATGGCGTCCGGGCCTGATCGAGGCGCGTCAGGAATCGCTGACGGTGCAGGCCGAGTTGCTGGCCAATGTGCTGCGCGAAGAAGGCGTGACTCGCGGCGAGCCGACGCCCGAACTGGACCCCATCCGCGCGTCAATCTGGCTGACCGACCGGTTCATCCCCGCGGGCCAGCGGGTGCGGCTATATGATGTCAACGGCCTGTTGCTGGTCGACAGCTATCAGGTGACGGAAGCGATCGGCGGCCGGCCCCTGCCCGACGCGCGGCCGGCGGGTTCGACAACCGAGGACGCCGCCAAGGCCAATCTGCTGTCCGAGCGCCGGGTCGCCCGCGCCGACAGCGAACTGGCGGCCGAGGTGGCGGCGGCGCTGGATGGCTCGTCCCAGTCGACGCTTCGCCGCAACGAATCCGGCGACCGGGTCGTCTCCGTCTCCATTCCCGTGCGCCATGTCCGTCAGGTGCTGGGCGTGCTGACCGTCGAATCCGGGGACGTGGACGAAATCCTGGGCGCCCAGCGGCAGGCCCTGTTCCCGTTCGCCCTGGTGGCGCTGGGCGTCAATCTGCTGGGATCGTTGCTGCTGCATCTGTTCGTGGCGCGGCCCATCATGCGGCTGTCGGCGGCGGCGGATCAGGTGAAACTGCAACGCGCGCGCGCCATCTCCCTGCCCGATCTGGAGGATCGCAAGGACGAGATCGGCGACCTGGCCCGGTCGCTGGAATCCATGACCGACACCCTGTCGACGCGGATGGACGCCATCGAGCGGTTCGCCGCCGACGTGTCGCATGAGATCAAGAACCCCCTGACCTCGATCCGTTCGGCGCTGGAGACCCTGCCGCTGGTCAAGACGGATGCGCACCGCGAGAAGCTGACGGCCCTGCTGCAACAGGACGTGCGGCGGCTGGATCGGCTGATCACCGACATTTCGAATGCGTCGCGGCTGGATGCGGAACTGTCGCGGGATCGGCCACGCCCGGTGGACGTGAACCGGCTGCTGGCCGACATCGTCGGCATCTATGAGACGACCGCCAAGCCCGGCGACATACCGGTGACCTTCACGGCGCCCGAGCAGGCGCTGCGGGTCATGGGGCGGGACGGGCCGCTGGGGCAGGTGTTCCGCAACCTGATCGACAACGCCCGCTCGTTCAGCCCGGCCGGCGGGGTGGTCAAGGTGACGCTGGAAGAGACGACCGACGACCTGCCGATCCGCGTGCGCGTCGAGGACCAGGGACCGGGCATTCCGGCCGAGAACCTGGAGACGGTGTTCGAGCGTTTCTACACCTCGCGGCCCAAGGGGGCGGCGTTCGGGTCGAACTCGGGCCTGGGCCTGTCGATCGTGCGTCAGATCGCCGAGGCGCATGGCGGTCGCGTCCATGCCGAGAACCGTCCCGAGGGCGGCGCCCGGTTCGAGATCGTCTTCCCGGCGGTCGGCCGCAGGGCATGACGATGGAGCCGCCCGTCCACGCCACGACGGTCGCCGTTCGCAGGCGCGGCGCGTGGCAGGGGGTGATGATCCTTGGGCCGTCGGGCGTGGGAAAGAGCGATCTGGCCCTGCGGTTGATCGGGCGCGGCTGGCGGTTGATCAGCGACGACTACACCCAGGTCTGGACGTCTGGCGGGGCGGTTCATGCCTCAGCGCCGGCCTCTATCGCGGGTCGAATCGAGGTTCGCGGGGTCGGAATCGTGTCCGCCGCGACACGCCCCATGGCCCGAGTGGTGCTGGCCGTCGCCTGCGTGCCGGAGGCCGTCGAACGCCTTCCAGAGCCGCAGACACGGCGTTTCGCGGGGGTGGACCTGCCCCTCTTGGCGCTGGACCCCAGACCGGCCTCGGCCGTCGATGTGGTCGCAGTCGCGTTGGAGACGCTTTGAAACCCCGAAAGACGGGTCTATGACACGCCCCTTGCGGTCCAAAGAGGGCGGCGTCCGGCCTCCCTTGCCGGGCGGGGGAATGCCTGGGACGGTTCGGGGCGGGATGCGAGTGAAGTCCTCATGATCGGTCTGGTGATCGTCACCCACGGCGGGCTGGCGTCCGAATTTCTCTCCGCCATGGAGCATGTGGTCGGCCCGCAGCGCGGCGTCGCGGCCATCTGCATCGGGCCGGAAGACGACATGGAGCGTCGGCGTCGCGACATCGTGGACGCGGCGGCGGCCGTGGACGACGGCGATGGCGTCATCCTGCTGACCGACATGTTCGGCGGCACGCCCTCGAACCTGGCGATTTCGGTGATGGAACAGACCCACGCCGAGGTGATCGCCGGACTGAACCTGCCCATGCTGATCAAACTGGCCAGCGTGCGCGGCCGCGAGACGCTGGAATCCTGTGTGGCCCATGCGCAGGACGCCGGCCGCAAATACATCTCCGTCGCGTCCTGGGTGCTCGCAGGCGAAAAATGACCGTCACCGCGACCCTGAACATCTGCAACACGCGCGGTCTGCACGCCCGCGCCTCGGCCAAGTTCGTCAAACTGGCCTCCAGCTTCGAAAGCGAGATCCACGTCACCCGCGACGGCGTGACGGTGGACGCCCGCTCGATCATGGGCCTGCTGATGCTGGGCGCCGGCATCGGCTGCAGCATCGACGTCTCCGCCGAAGGGCCGGACGCCGAGGAGGCCATGGAAGCCCTGACCGACCTCGTCGCGCGGAAGTTCGACGAGGATCAGTGACAGTCGCCGTTACCCTCGGGTCTGACAGCGACATTCCGATCATCTGTTTTGGGATGGGCGGCGCACCTCCAAATCACCGATAGTTTTTCAACTTGGGGCTCACGCTTTTG
Organism: Brevundimonas sp. TWP1-3; assembly: GCF_049896085.1. Classification (NCBI taxonomy): domain Bacteria; kingdom Pseudomonadati; phylum Pseudomonadota; class Alphaproteobacteria; order Caulobacterales; family Caulobacteraceae; genus Brevundimonas; species Brevundimonas sp. TWP1-3. The sequence goes on from NZ_JAFCTP010000001.1 coordinate 771,157, forward strand.
GAGGATGCTTCCTCTATGGCGATTTACAGTCCCCAAGCCAAAACGCTGGCCAAGGCCAACCCATTTCAGAAATTTTCCAGCGTGGAAGCCGCGCGTTCTGGTGTCGAAGAAGGCGCGGCAGGTTTCTACGCCATTGCTATCACACACGTCTTTTCGGCCATCTACGCGTGGCGGTTTCCGTTCAGCACGCTTGTCACCCGAGACCCGAACGCAACCTCGCTCTTTCTCCTTGTTCTGTCCGCCGTCGCAATGGTGGGAGGCTTCTACCTTCGTTCTGTCCCTAATCGCTTCGTCGCTCTCGGGATGACAGCATGGGCGATTGTCGGCCTTGCCTATCCCTTCACCAGATGGGTTTATGGCTGGGCTGCTCTTTCCGCGTTCAATCTAGTGGGTGTTCTGGCGGGTGTTCTGGCGACGCGAGCCGCGTTTGCGCTGGTTGAGCTTCGCAAGGCGCAAGCAAAGTGATTCTTTGCAACGAGTCTGAGCGGATGTCCGCAGCGGTTTGGAAGTGGACTCGGCGTTGATGAGCCGCCGCAAATTGATGTGGGCGTGTTTGCCCCTTTGCCTTTTGACTCCCGCGTCTTACGCCCCTGCTGGAGACCCCAAACCCGGAGATATCGTAAAGCCGGGGCGACCCCGTTTGTCGATTACCAAGCCTCAAGGTTTCGTGGAGCAGAGCCTCTATGAATATATCCCAGGCGGTGATCGCATCACGGGAAAGAGAATACGCTTGCGACTGCCTCCCGTCATGATCTTGCCCGACGCCACGCCCGGCCCGAGGATGCGGTTGCGCATCAAGATTCCAATGACGGACGGCCCGTCGCACGACGACCAAGAGATCAGAGTTCGGATGTACAGCGCGGCTGTTGGCGGAAACATCGGATCTCAGAACATTGGCGAGTTCAACCACTCCTTTGGCGCGTTCGGATTTCCTGTCGAAGACGGTCTCGTGCTGGATCCCCAATCGTGTGACGTGGATCGATACTCGGCGACCGAATTTTCGTCCTTGCAGCGATCCCTTCTTGTCGCCGCGAACATGCCCGCCGACGGCCCTCCGGCGCCCGATACCTTCGTTGTCGGTTATCCCAAGGGCGCTGAGGCGTACGAGGCCTTGGGGGGCTGCTTCGAATGGAGCGCAAACTGCGCACTCCAGTCTGATTACAGAGGTTGGCCGATCTTCATTGGATTCCGCAAGACCGATGCGTGCGGCGTGATCGAGATCGTCAAACGGGTCCGTGTCGCTTTGGATCGGTACTTTGTCGATGAGACGCCCCGCGGACCTGGCTACACTGATACCCGCTGGCGTCCGGTTACTATCCACTGGAGGAACTGATGGTGAAGTTGATTGGATTTTCCATCTTTGGCCTATTGGCGGCTTGTTCCTCGCCCGCCAGTCCTCAACCGACCAACCAAGGACCAGCAACCAACGCCGAGATTGAAAGCCACCTCAAGGATCGTCTGAGAGATTTGGCGATTGCCTATCCTGAGGCCGAGCTTTCAGCATTTGCGTTTTCGACCGATAGGCGCACGGTTTGCGGACTTGTTACATCGCCAGGAGAAACGCCGATGGTGTTTATATCGAGCGACACGACTCCGGACACGGTTGAGGATAGACCGCTCGGAATCCCCAACCTGACGCGGGTAGGCAACTGGTATCACGAGCGGAACCAGTCTGCCCAAGCCCGTGTGCGGCGGCAGTGCGCAGCCCAAGGCGTCGCTGTGAGACCGTAAGATAAATTTCGCGCTTAGGCTGGGCATGAACTGATGCCGGTCTTGGTGAACCCTCGCCTAGGATGATGGCGTCGGGCGCTACAGCCCCAGCGCCCTGCGGATGTCGCGCCAGTCGACGTATTTGAAGTTCTGGGTGCCGACGTCGTTGACGTCGTCCTGGATCACGACCAGGCCCTCGGGGAAGGGGCCGACCGGGCCGCTGGCGGCGGCGAGGCCGTCCGTGCCGGTGATGCGGTCCACCGCGCCGTCCACGACCTTGAACCGGCCTTTATATTCCGGCGCCGCGCCGTCGATGCGCCAGACGGGGAAGTTGGAATCGCCCTGGCTGGAGGCGATCAGGTAGCGGCCCGAGGGGTCGGTTATGGTCGTCAGGCCTTCGGCGTCGGCGACCAGAATGTCCTTGGCGATGGGCTGGATCAGGGTGCGGGCCGCGCCCGACGCCGGGTTCAGGCCATAGCGCCACAGGCCCACGTTCTCTTCGTTGATATAGAGGGCGTCGGTGGCCTCGTCGGCGGCGCAGCCTTCGGAGATGGTGCCGATCTCGGCGCGGCGGACCTCGCGGGCGGCAGGCTTGCCGTCGGCGCCGACCGTCAGGATGAACTGGCGCAGTTCGCCCTCATGGCCGACCAGGATGGCCTGGACCTCGGCCCCGCGACGCGCAAAGCAGAAGCCGTAAGGTTCGATCACGTCGGTGGCGACGGCGCCCCAATAGCGCACGCCGTTCTCGCCGGTCCCGGCCGGGTCGAAGGTGTAGAGCGAAATGCCGGTCTTGCCGGGCGTGCGGTCGCTGGCGCCCAGCACCACCTGGGGCCGGCCGCCGATGGTCAGGCCCTCGACCACATCGACGTTGTTCAGCAGGCCCTCGGGCAGGAACTGCAGGATCTGACCGTCGAAGCCATAGATATAGAGACCGGACTTCTTGTCCGTGCCGGCGACGAAGCCGGGGGTTTGTTTGCCCATCACCGTGACCGGCGTCGCGCTGGCCCAGACGGCAGGATCGTCGGCGGCGTCCTGGCCCGCCGTGCCGACCGACGGGGTTTCCAGCACAGCCTGGACCGACGCGCCGGGGCCGACGAAGCCTTCGCCCTCACCCTGGAAATCGACTTCCGTCGTGGCGCAGGCCGCGAGCAAGGCGAAGAAAGAAGCGGCGGCGGTGAAACGGGCGGCGCGTCGGATCGGCGAAGTCATGGCAGGTTCCCGGATGTGACGTCGTCACGTGATTTCGTCGGGGCCCAGATCAAGGCCGAACCCCCACAGGTCAACGGCGTCCTGGTGACGGTTTGAATGCGGTTCGATGACGCATGATCGGTGTCAGGACGGATCGTCGCGCAACTGTCCTGAAACCGCGAAATCGCCGTCGTCGAAACGTCGCTTTCGCGTCGCCAGTCCCCGCTATCGGGCCGCCCATCGGCAGAGGTGAAACGTCGCCCGCCGAAGGGGATCATCGAGATGAAAATCAACCTGCTCATGGGCGCCGCATTGGCCCCGCTCGCCTTCGCCGCTCCCGTTCTGGCCGCCGACGAGGTCGCGCCGCAGCAGACCGCCCAGACGCCCGTCACGGCGCTGGAAGAGATCGTCGTCACCGGCGAGCCGGCCATGCGCAACCGCACCGACGACGTGGTGCCGACCCTGTCCTACGACCTGGACTATTTCCAGCGGTTCGAGCCGCTGACGGCCGGCGACGCCCTGAAGCGGGTGCCCTCGGTCGCCTTCCTGTCGGACGTGCTGGAATCGGACGGCGTGCGCCTGCGCGGCCTGGACTCGGGATACACTCAAATCCTGATCAACGGGGAGCGCGTGCCCGGCGCCGGCGTCGATCGGTCCTTCTTCGTCGATCGCATTCCCGCCGAGCTGATCGAGCGGGTCGAGGTCGTCCGCTCTTCGTCGGCCAACCGTTCGGGCGATGCCGTCGCCGGCGCCATCAATATCGTTCTGCGTGACGCCCTGTCGCTGGACGGCGGCTATGTCCGCCTCGGCGCCTTGCACTGGAAAGACAGCGAATACGGTCAGTGGGGCGGCAGCTACGGCGCCGTCTGGGGCGGCCAGGCCGGACCAGGGCGACTGCTGCTCGGCGCCAATATTCAGGACCGCCGCAATCCCAAGCAGAAATACAGCCAACGGTTCGACGAGCCCAATGGCACGCTGGACAATACCGAGGTCCAGACCGACACCCGCGACGGCACCGACTATTCCTTCAACGGCTCTTACGATGTGGAAGTCGCGGGCGGTCGTCTGAACCTGTCGGGCGTCTTCGTTCGCACCGATCGCTATCAGGACGAGGACTCGATCGAATACATCGACGGTGTCGAGACCAATGCGAACATCAGCACGGTCAACGACAACGACGTGGATATCCGCACCGACAACCTGTCGCTGAACCTGCGATATACGCGCGAAATGCTGGGCGGCGAGACCACCTTCAAGTTCGGCTACGCCGCCATCAAGGACGAGCAGTACGAATATGAATATGAGTCCGAATACCGGCGTGACGCCCTGGTCTTCCCCGACGAGGATCGGTTCACGGCCGACGCGACCCAGACGGATATCGAAGACAAGGAGCTGAGCGGCGCGCTGGAACACAAGCGCCCGCTGGCAGGGGATTTGGAGCTGGAGTTCGGGGTCCAGTGGAATCAGAAGGATCGCGACACCTCGATCACCGCTCCCGATCGGGTCCGCTTCAACGTCGCCAATGGTTCGACCAATGCTGCGACCAACTGGAGCTTTGGCGCTTTCGAGCCGATCCCTGGCGGTCTGGGCACGATCGAGGAAACCCGGATCGACCCCTACATCATGCTGTCGGGCGAGAAGGGCGCCGCCAAGTGGGAGGCCGGTCTGCGTTATGAGACCACCGACACCACCATCACCGACGAGACGGTCGCCGCCGCAGACCGCGTCAACGACACCGACTATGCCTTCCTGCTGCCGTCGGCGAGTCTGCGCATCAAGCTGAACGAGACCGATCGACTGACCTTCTCGGCCGCGCGCACCGTGCGTCGGCCGAACTTCGACCGTCTCTCGCCGGTCCTGCTCGAAGAAGAGGTCGGCGACAGCGACTTCATCGGCAACCCGAATCTGAAGCCGGAATCGGCCTGGGGCGTTGACGCGGGCTTTGAGCGTCGTCTGGGTCGCCGCGGCGTCTTCGGCGTCAACGCCTTCTATCGCGACATCACCGACCTGATCGAGGACGTGAACACCGGCGCAGAGGGATCCGCCGGCGACGGCACGTTCATCTACAGCGTCGACAATGTCGGCGACGGTCAGGTCTGGGGCGTCGAGTTCGACCTGTCCACGCCGCTGGACTTCATCGGCATGGAGACGACCGGCGTCTTCCTGAACTACTCCTGGCTGGACAGCTCGGTCGACGACTTCATGGGTGAGCGTCGGTTTAACAGCCAGGCGGAATACGTCTTCAACGTCGGCTTCACCCACGACATCCCGACCTGGGGTGCGGCCTTCGGCGCAACCTACCGCAAGCAGGGCGATGCGCTGGCCCGCGTCGTGTCGGAAGAGGTCAAGACGACCTATGGCGCCGACCTGGAAATCTTCGTCGAGAAGAAGATCGCCGAGAACATCGTCCTCCGCTTCACGGGCTCGAACCTGCTGGATTCGTCCAAGGACGAGGTGTTCGACAAGTTCAACACCGAGCAGGAGCAGATCGACCGCGACTACGACGAGTATGAGTTGGAGACAGAATCCGCCGGCCCATGGTTCCAGGTCGTCGCGCGGATGGCCTTCTAAAATCTGAGGCGTGCAAGATCGAGAAGGGGCGTTGCGGCGACGCTCGGCCCTTTTTCGTGGTCCCGACCTCTGCAATTGGTCGAAACGCGGCCCCATATGGCGTGCAGCGGTTGACCCGTGCGGGGTCGGCGCTAGTGTCCGCGCGCCTTTCCCCGCGCGCCAGAAGACCAGAGGATACCATGGCCGAAGCCACCGCCGCCTACGACGTCGTCATCATCGGCGGAGGCCCTGGCGGCTACAACGCCGCGATCCGTGCGGGCCAGCTGGGCCTGAAGGTCGCCTGCGTCGAGATGCGCGCCACCCTGGGCGGCACCTGCCTGAACGTCGGCTGCATGCCGTCCAAGGCCCTGCTGCACGCCTCGGAAATGTGGAACGCCGCCAACAGCGAATTCGCCAAGATCGGCATCGAGGTCCAGCCCAAGCTGAACCTGGGCCAAATGCACAAGTCCAAGGACGAGAGCGTCACGGCCCTGACCAAGGGGATCGAGTTCCTGTTCAAGAAGAACAAGGCCGACTGGATCAAGGGGCGCGGCAAGATCGTCGGCAAGGGCAAGGTGGAAGTCACCGCCGCCGACGGTTCGGTCCAGACGCTGGACGCCAAGAACATCGTCATCGCCACCGGCTCGGAGCCGACCCCCCTGCCGGGCGTCGCCTTCGAGGACGGCAAGGTGATCGATTCCACCGGCGCCCTGTCGCTGCCGGCTGTGCCGAAAAAGCTGATCGTGGTCGGCGCCGGCATCATCGGCCTGGAGCTGGGGTCAGTCTGGCGCCGTCTGGGCGCGGAAGTGACCGTGGTCGAGTTCCTGGACCGGATCACCCCCGGCATGGACACCGAGGTCGCCACCGCCTTCCAGCGCACCCTGACCAAACAGGGCATGAGCTTCAAACTGGGCGCCAAGGTCACGGCCGCCAAGTCGGTCAAGGACGGGGTGGAGCTGACGGTCGAACCGTCGGCCGGCGGCGCCGCCGAAACCCTGAAGGGCGACGTCGTCCTGATCGCCATCGGCCGTCGCCCCTATACCGAAGGCCTGGGTCTGGAGAGCGTCGGCGTGACGCCGGACAAGCGCGGCTTCATCGACCATGACCACTTCAAGGTGGCGGATGGCGTCTGGGTGATCGGCGACGTGACCCACGGTCCGATGCTGGCGCACAAGGCGGAGGAAGACGCCGTGGCCGTGATCGACACCATCGCCGGCAAATACGGCCACGTCGACTACGCCCTGGTCCCCAGCGTCGTCTACACCTTCCCCGAAGTGGCTTGGGTCGGTCAGACCGAGGATCAGCTGAAGGCCGCCGGCGTCGCCTACAAGAAGGGCAAGTTCCCCTTCACCGCCAACAGCCGCGCCAAGATCAACCACGAGACCGACGGCTTCGCCAAGGTCCTGGCCGACGCCGCCACCGACAAGGTGCTGGGCGTCCACATCATGGGTCCGCAGGCCGGCGAAATGATCCACGAGGCCGCCATCACCATGAGCTTCGGCGGCGCCTCGGAAGACATCGCCCGCACCTGCCACGCCCACCCGACCCGTTCGGAAGCCGTCCGTCAGGCGGCCATGGATGTCGAAGGCTGGATGATGCAGGCCTGATCCGGCGCCGCGCCGAAAGGCGCAGGCTCTAGGACAAGAAAAAGACCCGGTCGCTTTTCAGCGGCCGGGCCTCTTGCTGTTTAGAGGTGCGTCAGGCGGCCCAGGCCGTCTCTCGGCCTTGGGATTGGCGGCCTGCGTCGATGCGGAAGCGCGAAACCAGCTCGGCCAACTGCTCGGCCTCGTGGCTGAGGGCCTGATTGGCGGCGGTGGTCTGTTCGACCATCGCAGCATTTTGTTGAGTGGTCTGGTCCATCTGGTTCACGGCGACGTTGACCTCGGCGAGACCCACGGCCTGTTCGCGAGCGGAGGCGGCGATCTCGGCGGCCAGCAGGTTGATGTCGGCGACCTGGCTGATCAGGGCGGTCAGGGCGCCGCCGGTCTGGGACACCAGTCGGGCGCCTTCGCCGACGCTGGCGCTGGACGCGGCGATCAGCCCCTTGATCTCTCGCGCAGCGTCGGCCGAACGCTGGGCCAGGGCGCGAACCTCTGAGGCGACGACGGCGAAACCGCGACCGGCCTCGCCCGCACGGGCGGCCTCGACCCCGGCGTTCAGGGCCAGGAGATTGGTCTGGAAGGCGATCTCGTCGATGACGCCGATGATCTCGCCGATGCGGCCCGAGGTGCTTTCGATCTGACCCATGGCGGCGGTGGTGTCAGCGATGATCCGCTCGCGTTCCTCGGCCCCGCCTCGGGCCTTGGCGGTGATGCCGGCGGCGGACTGGGCGCCCTCGGCGGTCTTCTTCACCGTGACGGTGATCTGGTCCAGAGCCGCGGCGGTTTCTTCTAGTGCGGCGGCCTGTTGCTCGGTGCGGCGCGACAGGTCGTTGGTGGCGGTGGTGACCTCGGCCGTGCCGGAGCGCATCGCCCCGACCAGTTCGATGATGTCGCCCATGGTCGCCGTCAGGGTGTCGGCGGCGGCGTTGTAATCGTCCTTCAGCTTCTTGCTGCGCTCGGCGAAGGTGGTGGTGATCCGATAGGTCAGGTCGCCGCGCGCCAGGGCCGCCAGGCCGTCGCCCAGGGCCTCGACCACCACGGCGTCTTCGGCGGCCAGCCGTTCGCGATCGGCCTCGCCGGCGAGGCGGGTGGCGCGGGCGCTTTCACGCATGGTCTCGGCCTCGGTCTCGGTCTCCTTCTGACGCAGGGCGGCGTCGCGGAAGGCGATGACGGCGCGCGAAATCTGGCCGATGTCGTCGCCGCGCGAGACCCAGGGGGCGTCGAAGTCGGTGCGGCCCTGACGAAGGGCCTCCATCCGGTCGCACAGGCCTTTCATCGGCGAGAACATCCGGCGCGACACGACCAGGCAGGCGCCGACCGTCAGCAGGGCCACGACCAGGCCACAGGCGAACAGGGCGATCATCACATTGTTCACCGAGGCCATGAAGTCGGCCTTGGGAATGCCGACATACAGCACGCCGATGGTCTGGCCCGCCGTGGTCTTGATCGGGTCGTAGGCGACGAAATAGGGCTTGCCCAAGATATCGGCCTGGCCGCGATAGGGCCGGCCGTCCTTGAGCACGGCGTCGAAGACCGGGCCAGGTTTCAGCCGGGTGCCGACCGCGCGCGAGCCGTCGTCCTTGACCACATTGGTGGTGACGCGCAGGTCGCCCAGGAAGACGGTGGCGGTGCCGCCGACCAGGGTCTTCACCCGATCCACGGGGGCGGTGAAGTCGTTCATCGGCGTCGAGCCGACGTAGAGTTTGCCGTCGCGCGCGGTGAAACCGTCGCCATAGTCGGCCAGCACGTTCCAGGCGACCCGCATATTGGTTTCCTGACGCTCGGCCGCTCTGGACTCGGCGTCGCGGGTCAGAAGGACGGCGGCGAGCGCCATCACGGCCACGGTCAGGGCGCCGAGGGCGGCGATGACCATCAGGGCCGTCTTGGCCGACAGGGAAAGGGCGCTGAGCTTCATCGTCTCGTTCGGTTGGAGCGGCGTGGAGGGCGAAGCTCAAGTCTGGCCGAATGAGGTTAAAATTCTCAACCTATAGGGGTTCTTGCGTAGTTACGGTCAAGCCAGACCCTTGAGCCGGTACAGGGCTTCCAGCGCCTCGCGCGGGCTGAGGGCGTCGGGATCGACGTCCTGCATGGCCTTGTCCAGCGGCGACGGACCGCGCATCGGTTCCGGCTCGGCGACGGCGAACAGGGGCAGGTCGTCCAAGCGGGCGGCGGCGGCCTTTTCACCCTCCAGCCGGTTCAGAACCGAGCGGGCGCGGGCGACGACGGCGGCGGGGACGCCGGCAAGCTTGGCGACCTGGACGCCGTATGAGCGGTCGGCCGCGCCGGGCGCCGCCTCGTGCAGGAAGACCAGCTCGCCGTTCCATTCGCGCGCGACCATGGACAGGTTGCAGACGTGGTCCAGCCGCATCTCCAGCTGGGCCAGCTCGTGATAGTGGGTGGCGAACAGGGTGCGGGCGCGGTTGGTCTCGTGCAGGGCCTCGGCCGTGGCCCAGGCGATGGCCAGGCCGTCGTAGGTGGCGGTGCCGCGGCCGATCTCGTCCAGCACGACGAAGCTCTTCGGCGTGGCCTGGGTCAGGATGGCGGCGGTCTCGACCATCTCCATCATGAAGGTGGAGCGGCCGCGCGCCAGGTCGTCGCCGGCCCCGACGCGACTGAACAGCCGGTCCACCACGCCCAGCCGCATCGAGCGGGCGGGCACGAAGGCGCCGGCCTGGGCCAGGATCACCAGAAGCGCGTTCTGGCGCAGGAAGGTCGATTTACCCGCCATATTGGGGCCGGTGACGATGGCGAGGCGCGATCCGTCCTGGCCTGACCCGTCCAGCCGGGCGTTGTTGGGGGTGTAGGGCGACCCCTGCGCCTTGACCGCCGCCTCGACGACAGGATGGCGACCGGCCTCGACGCAGAAGGTCAGGGTGTCGTCCACCACGGGCCGGGTCGCGCCGACTTCCTGCGCCCATTCGGACAGGGCGGCGTGGGCGTCCAGTTCGGCTAAGGCCTCGGCGACGGCCTGCAACGGCTGGGCCAGGCGGGCGGCCTCGCGTCGCCAGCCCTCGAAGGTCTCGCTTTCAATGGCCAGGGCGCGGTGGCCGGCCTGGCTGATCTTGGCGTCCAGTTCCGACAGTTCGACCGTGGTGAAGCGGACCTGGCTCGCCAGGGTCTGGCGATGGATGAAGGGGCTGTCTGGGCCGGCGCGGAATAGGGGTTCCGCCGCCTTGGCCGAGGTTTCCAGGAAGTAGCCCAAGACGGCGTTGTGCTTGACCTTGAAGGGCACGCCGGATTCGGCGACGGCGCGGGCTTCCAGGTCGGCGACGACGCGGCGGCTGTCGTCGCGCAGGGTGCGGGCGGCGTCCAGTTCGGGGCGATAGTCGGGGCGCACATAGCCGCCGTCGCGCGCCAGGTGCGAGGGCTCGTCCACCAGACCGTCGATCAGATCGGCCTTCAGTCGCGACACGTCGGGCGAAAGGGTCAGCCGGTCGAGCGCCGAGGCGATGCGGCGCGGCTGGCCGGTCAGGGGATCGACTTGACCCACGAACAGGCTGGCGACGCCCTCGGCGATCGACAGGCCGATGCGCACGGCCGCCAGATCGCGCGGGCCGCCGCGTCCCAGGGCCAGCCGTCCGACGGCGCGGGCGATGTCCGAGGACGCCTTCAACGCCTCGCGCAGGTCGCGCCTCAGATCGCGCCGCTCCAGCAGCCATTCGACGGCGTCGAGCTGCTCGTTGATCGCCAGCGGATCGCGCAGGGGGCGGGCGATCCGTTCGGCCAGGGCGCGCGCCCCGCCCGAGGTGACGGTGCGGTCGATGCAGGCGAGTAAAGACCCCTCGCGCTCGCCGCGCTGGGTGCGGTCGATCTCCAGACTGGTGCGGGTCGCCGGGTCGATGGCCAGAAAGCCGCTCTCGCCCAGCCGACGCGGCGGGGCCAGGGCGGGAACCTTGCCGGCCTGGGTCGTCTCAAGATAGGCGGCGATCAGGCCGAGCGCCGAGACCTCGGCCTCCTCGAAGGCGCCGAAACCGTCGAGCGCCGAGACGCCGTACAACCGTTCGACCCGCACCCGCGCGGCCTGGGGTTCGGCGATGGCGGAGGCCAGCGCCTGGACCACGCCGCCCGAGCCGTCCAGCGCTTCGCGCGTCGCCTCGTCCGAATACATCCGGTCGGTGACCAGAACCTCGGACGGTCGGAAGGCGGCGAGGGCCGCGCCCAGGTCTTCGATTGAGCAGGCGACGGAATCGACCGCGCCGGACGACAGTTCGACCACGGCGACCGCCGCCCTTCCTTTGCGCACCGCGACCGCCGCCAGGCGATTGGCGCCGCGCGCGTCCAGCAGACTGTCCTCGGTCAGGGTGCCGGGCGTCACGACCCGCACCACGCCGCGATGGACCACGGATTTGCCGCCGCGCTTCTTGGCCTCGGCGGGGTCTTCCAGCTGTTCGCAGATGGCGACCTTGTGACCCATGCGGATCAGGCGGGCGAGGTAGCCCTCCATGGCGTGAACCGGCACCCCGGCCATCGGGATGTCCTCGCCCTGGTGCTTGCCCCGCTTGGTCAGGGTGATGCCCAGGGCGGCGGCGGCGACCTCGGCGTCCTTGAAGAACAGTTCGTAGAAGTCGCCCATGCGGAAGAAGAGGATGGCGTCCGGCTGACCCGCCTTGGCCGTCAGATATTGCGCCATGAACGGCGTCGCGCCCTCCAGCGAAGCGGCGATTTCGGGCGGGTGAGTGACGGGGGCGTTCATGTGGCGACAGGGTGACGGATCGCGCCCGGCGGCTCAAGGCCGTTGAACGGCCCTTGCACAGGCTTGTCGCCCCTGCGATAGGCCGCGCCAGGCGGTTTAGGGAACACGGTGAGACACCGTGGCTGTGCCCGCAACTGTAGGCGGCGAGAGCGTCGTCCGTCCGGGGTCTGACGACTTCGGCGCCACTGGGTGACTGGGAAGGCGAGGACGGCGGTTTTTGACCCGCAAGCCAGGAAACCTGGCCGCCTGTGTCGCTCGCTGCTGTCCGGGACCAGACAGAGGCGCGGGGACTTAACCGTCGCAGCGACCCGACCTTGCGCCGTCCAGACCCTCGCGGTCTGGCGGGTCGGCTCGCTTTGAACGGTCTCTCGCGCGCACTCGCGGGACCGAAACGGGGATCTCGCTCAATGAAGCGTTCCATTCTTCTCTCGACGGCTGCTTTTTCTGTAACGATTGGCGCCTTCGCCGCGCCTGCCTTCGCCGCTGATGATGCGACCCAGCTGGACGACGTCGTCATCACCGCCACCCGCATCCCGGCCATCGTCGCCGACACGCCCGGCGCCCGCGTCATCGACGCCAAGACCATCGAACAGCGCGGCGCGATCTTCGCCGCCGACATCCTGGCCGACGTGCCGGGCCTGTCGGTGACGCGCACGGGGGCGTTCGGCGGCGTGGCCCAGGTCCGCATGCGCGGCGCCACGCCCGGCAAGACCTTGGTGCTGGTAGATGGCGCGCCCGTCAACGATGCGGCCGAGCCCAACGGCGCCTATGACTTCTCCAGCTTCGAGCTGGCCGACATCGAGCGCATCGAAGTGCTCAGCGGCCCGCAGTCGTCGCTGTGGGGTTCCGACGCCATCGGCGGCGTGATTGCCTTCACGACCAAAGAGATCGACGGCGTGCGCGCAGAGGCCGAGGCCGGCAGTTTCGACACGGTGCGCGGCCGCCTATCGGCCGGCGTCGCTAACGAGACTTACGCCGTCAGCGCCTATGTTTCGCGGTTCGACACCGACGGCATCTCCGCCGCCGACGAGGCGGACGGCAATCCCGAGGCCGACGGCTTCCGCAGCACGACCCTGGGCGCCAAGGGCCGCTACGCCTTCTCGGACCTGGTCAAGGTCGACGGCTCGGTGCGCTGGAATAAATCAAAGGCCGATCTAGACGGCTTCCCGGCCCCGACTTTCGCGTTGGCCGACACCGACGACACCCAGGAAAGCGAGCAGTGGTCGGGCTTTGGCCGGGTGACCGCCCAGGCGTTCGGCCTGAACCATCAGTTCAGCGTCTCCGCGTCGGATCTGGACCGCAGCTCGGTCAGCGACGGCTTCGGTTCGACCTTCACCGGCGACCGTCAGGCCTATCGCTGGCAGGCCAACGGCAAGGCGCAGGACATCGACTATGCGTTCGGCGTCGAGCGCAACGAGGCGTCGGCGGCTCTGTCGTCGGGCCTGTCGCGCGACCTGTCGATCACCTCGGTGTTCGGCGTGGCCCAGTATGACGTCGGCGCGCTGAACCTGACCGGCGGCCTGCGTTACGACGACACCGACGATTTCGGCTCCAAGACGACGGGTCGCATCTCGGCGGCCTATGATCTGGCCGGCGGGTTCATCCTGTCAGGCGCCTACGGCACGGGCTTCAAGTCGCCGACCGTCAGCCAGGCGGTCTGCGACTTCTGCTTCGCACCGCTGCCCTATCCCGAACTGAAGCCGGAAACGGCCGACAGCGTCGAGATCGCCCTGGGCTGGGCCTCGGCCGATGGCCGCTTCGACGGTCGCGCGACCCTGTATCGCCTGAACGTCGAGGACCAGATCACCTATACTGCCGGACGCTACATCAATGTGGCCAAGACCCGGTCGGACGGGTTCGAGCTGGAAGGCCGCGCCTTGCTGGGCGCCGGTTTCGACCTGACGCTGGCCTATGCCTGGACCGACGCCGAGGACCGCACGACGGGCCTGCGCCTGTTGCGCGTGCCGGAACACGCCGGTGCGGCGACCCTGGGCTGGACCGGTGATCGCGTCTCGGGTGCCCTGACGGTGCGGGCGGAAGGCGACCAGGACGACTCGGGCGGCTTCTCGACCGTGGCGCGCGACGGCTTCGTCACCGCGAACCTGAACGCGGCCTATGAACTGACCGACCAGGTCACATTGACGGCGCGGATCGAGAACCTGAGCGACGAACACTATCAGCAGGTGTTCGGTTACGGAGAGCCGGGGCGGTCCGGCTATGTCGGGATCAGGCTGCGCTACTGATCCGGGCGCGGGCGCCGGCGGTGAAGGCCGCCGGCGCTTCCAGCGCCAATGACCCCCAGTCCAGATTGGGGCAGGGGGCGTGGGCGGCAGCCAGGATGGCGCGCAGTTCGGCGGCCGAGGCGACGCTGGCCACCACCTTGTCCACCCCTTTGAGCGCCAGGGCGTAACCCAGGGCCGCCTGCATCGGGTCGCAACGCTGCTCGGCTAAACGCCGGCGCGTGCGCGACAGGGCCTGGGCGTGGCTGGCCAGTTCGGCCGGAAGATCGTCGCCGCCCGCGAACAGCAGGCCGCCGGCGAAGACCGAAGACAGATGAACGGATGCGCCCGTATCGGCGATGGCCTCCAGCACGCCGTCCTGGGCCGCGCGTTGGTCCAGCAGGCTGCACGGCACCTGGACGACGTCCGCTTCGAGGCGGCGCGCCAGCAGGGCGGGACCGTCTTCCAAAGTGGCGCAGAAACCAATGCGGCGATAAAGGCCGCGATCCTTGAGGCTGCGGGCGCGATCCCACAGGGCGCGACCTTCGGCGCCGGCCAAATCGGCGGCGTTGGAAATCAGCAAAACGTCGCCGCGGGGCAGGCCCATCCGTTCCAGCGAGCGCCGGGCGCGGGCCTCGACCCGGTCCAGACCTTCGCTTAACGGCACGGTCCGCACCGTGACCTGGAAGGGCGAGGGGAAGGGCCAGGCCTGACCCAGCAGACGCTCGCCGTCGCCCTCGGGCCGGGTGGCGATCAGTTTGACCCCGGCGTCGGCTCCCGTCTGAAGCAGAAAACGCATGGCCTCTTCACGAGCGCCGGACGGCGCGCTCATGAAGGCGCCGGGCGCGCGTTCGGGCTCTGTCACCACGGCGAGAGCCAGGCGATGGATGGGCGACGACGCCGAAGGTGTGGCGGGGGAATACGACACGCCCGCACAATGACGCCCAATGCTTAAGGGACGCTGAGCGAGACCTTAAGCGAACCCTACTTATCCACCGCTGATATGCGCAATCCGGCGAAAATCAGACATCCGCGTCTGGCTGGCGATCCGGGTGGGCCGAGGCGAAGGCGGGGTGGGCTCCGGCGGTCGCCTCGATGGCCAGAAGGCGGGACCAGGGGGACAGGTCCATGTTGAACCGCCGCGCCGAATAGAGCTGTGGAATCAAATAGCAATCCGCCAGCGTCGGCGCGTCGCCGAAACACCAGGCGCCGCCGTGGCGCGCGATCAGGGCCTCAAGCGCATCGAATCCCGGCGCGATCCACCCGGCCGCCCAGGCGTCGACGGTCGCCTGATCGGCGTCGAAGTTCGACCGCAAGGCCTTCAGCACTCGCAGGTTGTTCAGCGGGTGAATGTCGCATGCGATCAGGGCGGCCATGGCGCGCACGGCCGCCCGATCGTTGGCGGTCCTCGGCAACAGGGCCGGTTCGGGGTGGGTTTCCTCCAGCCACTCCAGGATGGCCGGGCTCTGGGTGACGATCAGGTCGCCGTCCTGCAGGGCGGGCACCATGCCCTGCGGGTTCAGGGCCAGATAGTCGGCGGTCTTCTGCTCGCCCTTGCGCAGGTCGTGGGCGGCGAAGTCGTAGCCGAGCCCTTTCAGGTTCAGGGCGATGCGGACGCGGTAGCTGGCGCCCGAACGCCAATAGCCGTGCAGGATCATGGCTGGATCTCGAAGCTGAGCGTCTCCAGACCCTCGACGGTGACGACCACGCGGTCGCCGGGGCTGACCGGGCCGACGCCGGACGGGGTGCCGGTGAAGATCAGGTCGCCGGGTTGCACGCTCCACAGGGCCTGCGCCGCCGCGACGATGCGGTCGGGGTTCAGGATCATGTCGTCCAGCGCCCCCGCCTGCTTGACCTCGCCGTTGACGCTGAGGCCGATGGCGCCGGCGGGATGGGGCAGGGCGCCCAGGGTGATCGGGCCACACGGCGCGGACTGGTCGAACCCCTTGGCCGCGTCCCAGGGGCGGCCGGTTTTCTTGGCCTCGGCCTGGAGATCGCGGCGCGTCAGGTCGCAACCGACGGCCCAGCCGACGATGGCGACCCCGCCGTCGGCATCCGGCCCGATGGCCGCGACCAGTTCGGCCTCGTAATGCAGATTGGCCGTCGCCGACGGGTAGGCGGGGTTGGCCCCGTCCGACACCACGGCGTCGCCGGGCTTGGCGAAGAAGAAGGGCGTCTGCTTGTCGGGGTCCGACCCCATCTCGCGCGCATGGGCGGCGTAGTTCTGGCCCACGCACAGGATCCGGCGGACGGGAAACCGCTGGTCCGATCCGACGATCGGCAGCGATGGGATGGAGCGGGGCGGGAACAGCCATTGGGTCATGCGACCGTTCTAGTGCGGCGAAAAGCCCGTGGCGAGGGCAGAGGCGGGCGCCCATCTGTTGGAACCTCGTTCGGAGTGTGGCGTTGCCAGACGGGGTTCTCTATTCTACCGCCAAGCTTTCAACGGAGCGCGCATCATGGCCACCACCAAGGCCCGAGAAGACATCAAGGCCGACCTGAAGACCCTCAAGGAGGATCTGAAGACCGGCGCCCGCGAGGAAACCCAGCGCCTGCGCGAGAAGGCCGCCGAGGCCGAAGCCAAGCTGCGCGCCAAGAGCGACGAAGTGCGCGACCAGGCTCGTGGCTATTACGACGAGGCCCGCGTGAAGGGCCGCGAATATTACGACGACGCCGCCGAACGCTTCGACGAGGCGCAACGCTATGTCGTCGAGCGCGTGCAGGAGCGTCCGCTTCAGTCCACGGCCGTGGCTCTGGGCGTCGGCGTCATCCTGGGCCTGCTGCTGGCCGGCCGCCGCCGCTGATGTTCAAGGGCATCGTCAAAAAGCTGGTGGCGACGGCTGTCGTCGCCGCCAGCGTGTTTCTGGCCGTCGTCTTCCTGGGCTTGTCGATCTTCTATGCGCTCAGCCTGACCTTGACGCCGCTGGGCGCGGCGGCCGTGACCTTCGGTCTGTTCGCCCTGGTCGCCCTGATCGTGGCCGTCGTTTTCCTGAAGGGCGACAAGCACGACGAGAGCGATGAAGAGGACGAGCCGGAAGGTCTGCTGGGCAAGGTGATCCATATCGTGCGCGAGCGCCCGATCGTGGGCGCCGTCGGCGGTCTGGGCGCGGCCTTCCTTCTGCTGCGCAATCCGGCCCTGGCGGCGATCGTCGCCAGCATGGTCGCCGAGCGCAAGATGGATCAGGGCGGCTATTCGCGCCGTCGTCGTCGATAAGCCAATCGAAGGACGGAACGGCCAAGCCGCGACAACGTTAATGTATAGGACCGACGAACGGCTCTCGGGTCGCCGGCGGCAACATCAACTCAGGAGAGCCAAACCCATGATGCGTTGGGCAATTATCTTCCTGGTCGTGGCCTTGGTCGCGGCCGTCCTCGGCTTCGGCGGCATCGCGAACTTCTCGTTCGAGATCGCTAAATTCGTCGCTGTCGTCGCCATCATCCTGTTCGTCATCGCCCTTGTGGCCGGCGGACTTCGCGGACGCGGCGGCACGCCCCGACTCTAACGGGCGAGACAATCAGATCGAGGGGCGGGACTTCGGTTCCGCCCCTTTTTCTATGCGCGACACCGATCCCGAGAAAGAACTTTACAATACAAAGTTTGTGGGCGATGCTTCCTCATCGAATTTGAGGAGGAGAGACCCATGACCCGCGAGACCCAGGCCATTCAGGACGACATCGCCTATATGCGCAGCCTTGCGCACGACGGGCGCCACGCGCCCTTGTTGGCGGGACCGATCCTGATCACCGCCGCCATCGTGTTTGGCGGCGCCAGTCTGGGCCAGTGGGCCCTCCAGTCCGACGTTCTGGACATCAGCCCCTGGGCGCAGCTTTGGTTGTGGATCGGCTCCGGCGCTGTCTTCGCGGTCGCGCTGACGATGCTGATCGGGCGCATGAAGGGCAAGCCGGGCATCAACTCCGCCGGCAACAAGGCGGTCGGCGCGGCCTGGTCGGGCGTCGGCTACGGCATCTTCGTCACCTGGCTGGCGCTGGTGGCCTTGTCGTTCAAGACCGACAACTGGTCCTGGATGGCGGTGATGCCGACAACCGTGCTGGTTGCCTATGGTTCGGCCTGGATGATCGGGGCGGCGATGACGAAGACGCGCTGGATGTCGGTGACGGCGCTTGCGGCCTATGCCGGCGCGGTCGCCGTGGCCTGGTTCATCGACAGCGCCATGATCTATCCGGTGTTCACGGTTGTTCTGATGGCCGTCGCCCTGGTTCCGGGCATCATCCTGATGCGTCAGGAACCGTCGGAGATCGTCTGAGCATGGCCGATGATTTCGATATCAGCCGGATCGACGATGTGATCCACGGGCGCATCCGGCTGGGGATCATGGCCTATCTGTCGGGTGCGGGGACGGCGGACTTCACCACCCTGAAGGCCCGGTTGCAGACCACGGACGGCAATCTGTCGGTCCATCTGCGCAAGCTGGAAGAGGCCGGTTTCGTTGCCGTGACCAAGAGTTTCAAGGGCCGAAAGCCCCTGACCGAGGCCAGTCTGACCGACCAGGGACGCGACGCCTTCGTCGCCTATCTCGATGCGATGGCGGGCCTGCTGCCAGAGCGGTGAAATCAAGCTAGAAGCGCGGGTATGACCACCCGTCTTCATGCCTTCGAGGCCATCGACAACTTCCGCGACTATGGCGACTACGCCACGACGGCCGGGCGGCGCGTGCAGCCTGGCCGTCTGTTGCGTTCGGCCCACCATGCGCGGGCGACCGAGGCGGATCTGGAGCGGCTGCGGCAGCTGGACATCGGGGCGGTGGTCGATCTGCGTCGCCCCGGCGAACGTCGAGATCAGCCGTCGCGTCGGCCGGAGGGCTTCACCGGACGGGTGATCGAGGGCGGCGTGGACGACGGGGCCGAGGCGCCGCACATCACCTTCCTGAAGACCGCGGACCTGACGCCGGAGTCGGGTCGGCGCTTCATGGCCAAGACCTATCGAACCCTGCCCTTCGACGCCTCGCATCTGGATGTCTTCGCCCGCTATTTTCAGGCGCTGGCGGATCAGGATCGGGCGGTGGTGATCCACTGTGCGGCGGGCAAGGACCGGACGGGGTTTCTCGCCGCCCTGACCCACCACCTGCTGGGCGTGTCGCGCGACGACATGGTCGAGGACTATCTGCTGACCAATGTCGCCGTCGATCTGGCGGGTCGCGCGCCCGGCATCGCCAAACAGCTGCACAAGGTGACTGGCCGGATCGCGTCGGATGACGCCATCGTCGCCTTCCTGGGTGTCGAGGCCGCCTATCTGGAGGCGGCGTTCTCCGAGGTCGAGGCGCGGCATGGGTCGGTGGACGCCTATCTGGGCGACGCCCTGGGTGTGGATACCGCCCGGCGCGAGCGGATCGTGGAGCGACTGTCGGCGTGAGCGATGTTCTCAGCCACGTCGTCACGCGCGATGCGCCGTGGGCGGAACCCGTCGCGGTCGCGGCGGGTCTGGGCGGCCGTGACGGGGCCTTGGCTCTCTTGTCGGACGGTGGACCGGGGGGGCGCTGGTCGCACGTCGCCACGGCGCCGGACCTTGTTCAGGTCGGCCCTGTCGATGACGCCGCGCCGTTCCAGGCGCTGAGAGATCCGGCGTTCGGCGCAGGCGTGGTGGGCCTGGCCGCCTATGACGCAGGCGCGCGGCCGGCGACCGGGCGGCGAGAGACGACATGGCCCGACCTGATGCTGGCCCGCTACCCGGCCATGCTGACCTTTGATCATCATCAGCGCACCGTGCGCGCGGTGGGACGAGGGGCGACGGCGGAGCGGGCGGATGTGGCCGCAGCGGTCGCCCTCGGCTGGTTGGCGAACGCCGCCGTCGTCGCGCCACCGTCGGCGCCGGCAGAGACCTTCGAGGCCGAGATGTCGCCGGGCGCCTATCGCGCCGCCGTGTCGGACGTGGTGGAGCGGATCGCGGCGGGCGAGCTGTTCCAGGCCAATATCGCGCAGGCCTGGTCGGGGGCGTTGAAGCCGGCCGCCGATCCCTTCGACGTCTTTCTGCGACTTCAGCAGGATCGCGCCTCGCCGTTCGGGGCCTATTGGCGGATCGGGGAGCGGGCGCTGGTGTCCAACTCGCCCGAGCTTTTTCTCGCCTTCGACGCCGCCAGCCGACGCATCGAGGCCCGCCCGATCAAGGGCACCCGCCCCCGCGCCCTCGACCCGGTCCAGGACGCCGCCCTGGCGGACGCTCTGAAATCCAGCGCCAAGGACCGGGCCGAAAACCTGATGATCGTCGACCTGATGCGCAACGACCTGGCGCGGGTGTCGCAGCCGGGGTCGGTGCGGGTCGAAACCCTGTTCGAGGTCGAGAACCATCCGACCGTGCATCATCTGGTCTCGACGGTGACGTCTCAGGCCGATCCCGGCATCGGCCCCGCCGACCTGCTGGAGGCGACCTTCCCGCCAGGCTCGATCACCGGCGCGCCAAAGCATCAGGCCATGAAGGTCATTGCGGCGCACGAACCGCCGCGCGGTCCCTGGTGCGGATCGCTGTTCTTGATCGAGGAGGGCGGCACGTTGACCGCGTCGGTCCTGATCCGCACGGCCGGCTTCGAGCGGTCGGAGGGCATATGGCGCTTCCGCACCCTGGCCGGCGCGGGCATCGTCGCCGACAGCGATCCAGTGGAGGAAGAGGCCGAAACCGACGCGAAGATTTCGGCGATGCGCGACGCTCTGATCGGATATTAGGTCAGCAGCCCGTGCAGGCGATCACGTCGGCCGTGCGGGGACGCAGATAGGCCATCCGCTTGAACTGGGTGACGTAGGGCGCGACGCGATCGAACGGCGATCTGTAGTCGTAGTTCGCCTCGGACACGATGACGGATTCGCCGTCGGTGAGCATGTCGGAAGGGAGCTTGGCTTCCGCCACCGTCAGTTTCGCGGTGATGCCCTTTCCGACGCTCCAATCGACCCGGTAGGTCGTCGCATTGACCCGCGTGACGCTTGAGACCCGCTGGGTTAGGCCGCTCGCTGCAAAAGGTTTCATAATCAGATCGCCGAAAGCGAGCATATCCTGGATTTCGGTCTTGGTGACCGAATCGGATTGGGACACCAGGTCCGCCGTCATCGCGGCGACATGTCCCGTGCGTTTCAGCGCCATATAGCCCTGGCAGAATTCGACCATGCCGAAATAGAACACGATCAGGATCGGCGCGAGGAAGGCGAACTCCACCGCCGCCAGGCCGCGCGTGTCGCGTCCCAGCGCCCTGAAGCATGAGATCAGGCCGGACCTACGCATTCCAGGGCTCGTTGCGGAAGGCGGTCGTGGAGCGCAGTATGATCTTGCCGACCCCAAGCGGCGAGGTGGCCTGGCTCAACATCGGGGTAGCGAGCGGATGCACATACCAGACGCTGACCAGAATGAAATCGCCAGGCTTGCCGCCGTCGTAGATGGTCTTCTTCTCGTCCATCGCGCCGTTGGTGATCGGATCGGGAGGATTGGGCTCGGTGAATTTGGGGATCACGCGGACGTCCACGGTCGCGCGATTGGCGCAGTCGCTTTCGAACAGCATCATGCGGCTGCAGAACTCGGTCTTGAAGCGGGCGGCGTTGAACTTCTGCTGATCGGCCTGTCCGGTGCGGACCAGGCGGCCGGCTTCGGTGGTCGCCGTCTCCATGACCGAATCCAGAATGAACACGACGCCCAGTTCCAGGATCGAGAAGATCATCAGGAAGAAGGGAAGAGCGACCATGGCGAACTCGACGGCCGCCGCGCCTTCACGCTTGGGTCGGCGCCGCGAACGACGCTGACTGGCGGCCGATAGATCCGGGGCGCTCATATCCGGGGTCAGGGGGCGGTCGGCGCGGCTGTCGGAGCGACGCGAACGCTGGGCGCGCAGGAAGAGCCGCAGGCCATTTCCGTCGCTTGGGCGCCGCGCCAGACGCGAACCGAACCCGTCGAGCCCCCGGACACGACGATCTCGCGCTGGAACAGGGTGCGGCCGACGCTGTCGATCACGGCGACCTCGGTGACGCCATAGCCCTTGCCGACGATGAAGAGGGTGTTGGCGTCGACCATGGACACGTCCGCGATCTGCGAGTTGCCGACGATGACCGAGGCGGCCGCGCCGCGCAGCTGGACCCGGGTCGAACGATCAATCTCGACGTTGAGCGGTCCGTTCTGGGCATGCGCCGCGATGGGGGCGGCGACGAGGGCGAAGGCGAGGACTTGCGCCAGGACGGGGGCGGAGATGCGAGACATCGGCGGCTCTGAATGACGGCGCGTGCGGACGCGGACGCACGCATGATGCGCCGATGATTCTCAACAAAGGCTGAAGCGTCGGGATGAGAATTTTCTTTGGTAAATCTGCGCGTAACCAAACCTCGTGACTCAGATTTAACGGGGGTCTGGCATTTTGATCCTGCGTTTGGGGGTCAAGCGGGCTACCGGCTCCCCCCGCCAAGTTGCTCGCTAGACCATTTTGAAAAAAAAGGACCTACCCATGACCAAGTTCATCTCGCGCTTCGCCAAAGACGAATCGGGCGCCACCGCCATCGAATACGGCCTGATCGCTGCTCTGATCGCCGTCGCTCTGATCACGGTGCTCGGCACCATGAGCACCAGCTTGAAGGCGACCTTCACCAAGGTCTCGACCGAACTGAACAAAGCGAACACGTAATCGTCGAGTGATCGACGTAGAGACGGGGGCCGGAGCTGAAAAGCTCCGGCCCCTTTTCTTTTTGGCAACCCAACCTTAAGCCCTGCCGGGCAAGATAGGCGTCATGGATATTCTGCTGCTCATCGTGCTCGGCGTGTTTCCGGCCCTCGTGATCGTCGGAGGTCTGCATGACCTGATCACGATGAAGATTCCCAACTGGGTCTCCCTGGCCCTGATCGCCGCCTTCTTTCCCGTCGCCTTGCTGATCGGCGCCGCGCCGATGGACATCGCCATTCACGTCGGGATCGGCGTGGCTGCACTTTTGGTCGGAATGGGCATGTTCGCGGCCGGATGGGTCGGCGGCGGCGACGCCAAGCTGCTGGCCGCCAGCTGTCTGTGGATGGGATCGACCGGCGTCGCGCCCTTCCTGCTGTGGACCGGCATCGCGGGCGGCGCCTTCTGCCTGTTCCTGATGACCGCGCGTCAATATTTCCCGATGGTCGCGCCGTCGGTGTCGCAAGGCTGGGTCGTCAATCTGATGCAGCCCAAGGGCGACATCCCCTATGGCGTCGCCATCGCCGCTGGCGCCCTGTTGGCCCTGCCGGAAAGCGGTCTGCTGCTGACCTTCGCGTCGGGTCGTTGAGGTTGCACGGACCAGCGTTCGCACCGCTTAGGAAGCGTTAACCCGTAAGGGTCATGATCGTTAACGGTAGGCCTCGGGGACTGAATCCGAACACAGCGCCTGCTGGAGACATTCTGGATGAAGCCCGCCCGTATCGTCGTCATCTGCATCGCCGCCGTCTCGGCCATCGGTTTGGCCCTGGTGGTCCGGGCCATGGGGTCGTCGTCCAACCAACCCGCCGCACCGGCCGCCGCCGCTCAGGTCGAGACGCGCCCGATGGCCAAGGTGCTGGTCGCCGCCAAGGATCTGGAGCCCGGCCAACGTCTGGTCGAAGGCGATCTGGCCTGGAAGGACTGGCCGGTCGACGAGGTCAATCCGGTCTTCATCACCGACGGCTCCACGCCCGTTCCCGCCAAGCCCGCCGCCGATAACGCGGCCGAGAAGACAAGCGGGGCCGTTGAGGGCGTCGCCAAGGCCGTGACCGACATGGCCGGGCCCGGCGCCAAGTCCGACTATATCGGCTCGGTCGTGCGCGAGCCCATTCTGGCCGGTGAACCGATCGTGGCGCGCAAGATCGTGCGGGCCGGCGACAGCGGCTATTTGGCCGCCTATCTCGAACCGGGGATGCGCGCGATGGCGATCGCCGTCACCGTGGAATCCGCCGCAGGCGGCTTCATCCTGCCGGGCGACCGGGTCGATGTGGTCCTGACCGCCGAAACCAATCGCAACGGCGCGGTCGAAGGCGCCTCCAAGTCCAAGTTCATCTCCGGCACCGTTCTGCAGAACATCAAGGTGCTGGCCATCGACCAATCGACGCGCGCCGGCGACGACGAACAGGCGGTGGTCGGCGCGACCGCCACTCTGGAAGTCCGTCCGCAGGACGCGGAAATGCTGGCCCAAGCCAAGGCCGAGGGCGAACTGTCGCTGTCGCTGCGCTCCTATGCCGATACGGCCGGCCCATCCGGCGCCACGCACCGTCGCGCTGCGGCGACGGCCCAACCCCAAGCCGTTCGCATCTATCGCGGCGGCGCGCCCGAAGTGGTCGCCGTCCCATGAAAGCCGTTTCGATGCGCCGATCCGCGATGCAAAAGACCGCCGCCGTCGCGTGTGCTCTTCTGGCCAGCCTGACCGCCGTGCCGGCCGGCGTGGCCCAGACGCGGACCGCCGTGTCGATGGGCGCCGCGCCGCAAATGATCAATCTTCCGCGCGGCACGTCGTTCGCCGTCGATCTGCCCGCCGATGCGCGCGACGTGATCGTGTCCAATCCGCAGGTGGCCGAGGCCATGCTGCATTCGCCGCGCCGCATTACTGTGATCGGCATCGCGCCGGGCGAAACCGACGCCGTCTTCCTGGACGGGGCCGGACGTACGATCTTGAGCCTGCGCGTCCGCGTCGATGCGGGCACAAGCGCTCTACAGGACACGCTGAACCGCATGATCCCAGGCGGCCAGGTCAAGGCCGAGGCGGTCAACGACAGCATCATCCTGAGCGGCGTGGCCGAGAACCCTGCACAATCGACCCAGGCCAGCCGTATCGCCGCCGCCTTCGTGTCCGCGCCCGAAAAGGTCCTGAACCTGATCACTGTGCCGGGGTCGGATCAAGTGACGTTGAAGGTCCGCGTGGTCGAGGTTCAGCGCAACGTCATCAAGCAGCTGGGCTTCAACACGTCTGCGGTCATCGGCCGCCTCGGCGACACCCAATGGTTGTTGGGCAATGCAGCCACCTGGGGCGTCAACGGCGCGCTTTTGGGCGGCATCAGCACCGGAACGTCGATCGACACGACCAAGAACTATCAGTTGCAGCGGCCCTGCGGCGGGGCTTTCCCCGTCGGAGCGCTCTGCAACTTCACTGTCAACGGTCCAGAAGACGCCTCCAACTGGGATACCGCGGCTGCGGGCACCGGTCCGGGCTCGGATGGTCTGAACAAGGGCGAGGCCATGTTGAAGGCCTTCGAGCGCGTGGGTCTGCTGCGCACGCTCGCCGAGCCGAACCTGACCTCCGTAAACGGTGAGGCCGCCAGCTTCCTCGCCGGCGGTGAGTTCCCCGTTCCTGCCAGCCGTGACGCTCAGGGCCAGATCACGGTTCAGTACAAGCCCTATGGCGTGGGCCTGGCCTTCCGTCCGGTCGTGCTGTCGGGCGGCCGCATCAGCCTGCAGGTCAAGGTCGAGGTGTCCGAACTGTCGTCGCAGGGCGGCCTGACCATCGGTGCGGGAACGCCGTCCTCCATCACCCTGCCGGGCCTGACGGTCCGTCGCAGCGAGAACACCATCGAAATCCCCTCGGGCGGATCGATGATGATCGCCGGCCTGCTTCAGGAAAGCAGCCGCCAGACCGTGGATTCGCTGCCCGGCGTCACCAATCTGCCGGTGTTGGGATCCCTGTTCCGCTCGCGCGACTATCTGATGGGCGAGACCGAGCTGGTGGTCATCGTCGAGCCCTATATCGTCAGCCCGACCTCGCCTGGCCGGATGCAGACGCCGGCCGACGGCCTGCGGATCGCCGAAGACAGCCAGACCATCCTCTTCGGACAGCTGAACCAGGTCTATGGCCTGCCCAATGCGCCCCCGGCCGGCTCGGTCGGCTATGTGATCGAGTGAGCGACATGAACCGCACCCCGATTATCGTTTTCTTGGCTGCTACGCTTTCGCTTGGCGGCTGTGTCGGCGGGCCGGCAAGCCTGGGCGGGGAACCGCCGTTGACACCCACCTCGCGCTATCAGCTTCAGGTCGAGCCCGACCTGGACCGAATCGCCCTGGCGGTTCACGACACCGGCCTGTCGCCGGCGCAGGCCGAGGCCCTGCAGGCCCTGGTCGGACGCTATCGCTACATTGACGCCGTGCCGATGGTGATCGAGGCGCCCGCCGGAAACGATCCGGTCGCGCTGAAGACCGCCTATGACATCAAGTCCATACTGGCGTCGTCCGGCGTGTCGCCGGATCGCATCACCCTTGTCAGCTATGCCGCGCCAGATCCGAGGGCGCCGGTGGTGGTCGGCTATCAGACCGTCCGCGCCGCCGTGCCGCAATGCGGGACGACCTGGGGCAATCTGAGCCGCACCGGAGACAACCGGTCCGCGTCGAACTTCGGTTGCGCAGTCACGGCCAACCTCGCCGCCCAGATCGAGGATCCGCGCGACATTCAAAGACCTCGTGCGATGACGCCTGCCGACGCGGGACGACGCACTGTGGTGTTCGATCTCTACCGGGCCGGCAAGCCGACGGCGGCCGAAGCCGAAACGCTGATCCAGGAGACCGCCGTCTCCCGTGCGGTGAACTAGACCCATGAGCACAGCCCCCGTCACCCGCGTGTTCGATACCTTCGACGACGCCTTCGACGTCGATATGGAGTTCGCCGAACCTTTGGCTGAGGTTTCGGCCGATCAAGCCCGGGCGCCGCTTCAGTTCACGGCCGCCGCGCCGGTTCAGCCCGCGCCCCAATCGCTTGCGCCTGTTTCAGCAGCGCCCGCCTATGTCCCCGAGACCGCAAGTTTCAACCCTGTCGGCGACGTCGTGGCCCAGGCTCAGGCCAGCCTGGTGGAAACCGGCCTTGCTTCCGCCGGCCTGGCGCCGTCCAGCGCCATCGGCGAGGTGTCGGTGCCGCGCATCGCTATCCACGTTTTCGCCGAGCGCCAGGATACGCTGGCGGCCGCCGAACGCGCGGCCCAGGATCGACGCCTGTCGCGTGCGACGACCCAGATCCGCGTCGGGGGCGTGGCCGCTGCGGTCGAGACCTATCATCACGAACCGACGCCGCCGCTGATCATCGTCGAGTGCCTGAAAGACCCCCAGACCCTGCTGTGGGAAGTCGATCAACTGGCCGAGGTCTGCGACGCGGGCACCAAGGTGATCGTCGTCGGGGCGACCAACGACATCATCCTGTTCCGCGAGCTGATGCGGCGCGGGGTCAGTGAATATCTGGTCGCGCCGTTACAGCCGCTGCAACTGATCGCGGCCATCGGCGGCCTGTTCAACGATCCGGCCCAGCCCTTCGTCGGCCGCACCATCGCCTTCGTCGGCGCACGGGGCGGGGCGGGGGCCTCGGCCGTGGCGCACAACACCGCCTATGCGATCTCCGAGCGGATCGGCGCCAACACCGTCATCGTCGATTACGACCTGCCGTTCGGCACGGCCGGCCTGGACTTCAACCAGGACCCGCTGAGCGGCGTCGCCGACGCCCTGGGCCAGCCGGACCGGCTGGACGCCACCCTGCTGGACCGGATGATGGTCCGCTGCACCGACAAGCTGAGCCTGTTCGCCGCGCCCGCCAGCCTGGACACGGACTGGGACATCTCGACCGAGGCGTTCGAGGAGGTCACCAATCAGATCCGCGCCACGGCGCCGTTCGTCGTGCTGGACCTGCCGCACCTGTGGTCGCCGTGGATGCGCCGCACCCTGATCAGCGCCGACGAGGTGGTGGTGGTGGCCACGCCCGACCTGGCCTCGCTGCGCAACGCCAAGAACATGATCGATCTGATCCGTCAGGGCCGCCCCAATGATGCGCCGCCGCGCCTGGTGTTGAACCAGGTCGGCGTGCCGGGGCGTCCCGAGATCCCGGCCAAGGACTTCGGCGCCGCCCTGGGGGTTCACCCCAGCCTGATCATTCCCTTCGACGCCAAGACCTTCGGCGCCGCCGCCAACAATGGCCAGATGATCCTGGACGCCGGGGCCAAGACCAAGGCGGCCGAGGCCTTCCAGACTCTGGCCCAGATCGTGTCGCGTCGCGAACTGCCCATGGTGGCGGGACCGAAGGCCAAGCCGGGAAAGGCCGGCAAGGCCGAGAAGACCAAGCCGGCTGACGGCGCCTCGAAATCCCTGTTCGCCAACATGTTCAAGAAGCGCTGACGGATGTTCGGCAAACGCACAGGTCAGCCCGGCGCCGCGCCGGCGCCCCTGCGTCCGGCCCCTGCGCCCGGTGGCGGCGAACCTGTGTCGGTGTTCAATATGGACGCCGCCGCTCCTGCGATGGCGGCCAAGGCGCCGGCCTATGCCTATGCCGACGAGGATATGGAACCGGCGGCGGACGCCTTCGATCGCGCGTCTGCGCCCACCCAGCCTGCGCCGGCCGATCGCCTGGACGCGCTGGCTTCGCGTCCCAAGCCCAAGCCGGCTCCTGATGCTCCGCGCCCGACCGGCAACGTCGCCGGAACGGGTCCGAAGGCCACTGCGGGTCTTGAGCAGCTGAAGAAGGCCCAGGCCGTCGCCGAGA
This sequence comes from Brevundimonas sp. TWP1-3, assembly GCF_049896085.1. NCBI lineage: Bacteria > Pseudomonadati > Pseudomonadota > Alphaproteobacteria > Caulobacterales > Caulobacteraceae > Brevundimonas > Brevundimonas sp. TWP1-3. The sequence continues at coordinate 799,530 of NZ_JAFCTP010000001.1, forward strand.
TCGTCCGGGAACAGAGCGACTATTATCACGCCACGAAGACGACGATCTTCAATGCCTTGATGAACACCATCGACCTGGCTCAGCTGGCGCATCTCGACCAGAAGGCCGCGTCGGAAGAAATCCGCGACATCGTCGCCGAACTGGTCGCGATCAAGAACGTCTCCATGTCGGTCGCCGAGCAGGAGCATCTGGTTCAGGACATCGTCAACGACGTCCTGGGCTATGGGCCGCTGGAGCCGCTGCTGGCGCGTGACGACATCGCCGACATCATGGTCAACGGCGCCGGCCGGGTCTTCATCGAGGTGGCGGGCAAGGTTCAGCTGACCAACGTCCGTTTCCGCGACAACACCCAGCTGATGAACATCTGCCAGCGGATCGTGTCCCAGGTCGGCCGCCGCGTGGACGAGAGCAGCCCAATCTGCGACGCCCGTCTGCCGGACGGTTCGCGCGTCAACGTCATCGCTCCGCCGTTGGCGATCGACGGCCCGACGCTGACGATCCGGAAGTTCAAGAAAGACAAGCTGACGATGAAGAACCTGGTGGAGTACGCCTCCATCAGTCCAGAGGGCGCGCGCGTCCTGGGCGTCATCGGCGCGTCGCGATGCAATCTGGTCATCTCGGGCGGTACGGGTTCGGGCAAGACGACCCTGCTGAACACCCTGACGGCCTTCATCGACCCGACCGAGCGCGTCATCACCTGCGAGGACGCCGCCGAACTGCAACTGCAGCAGCCGCACGTGGTGCGTCTGGAAACCCGCCCGCCGAACCTGGAAGGCCAGGGCACGATCACCATGCGCGACCTGGTGAAGAACTGCCTGCGGATGCGTCCCGAGCGGATTATCGTCGGCGAGGTGCGCGGTCCCGAGGCCTTCGACCTGTTGCAGGCCATGAACACCGGCCACGACGGCTCCATGGGCACGCTGCACGCCAACAGCCCGCGCGAAGCCATCAGCCGGATGGAATCCATGATCACCATGGGCGGATACGGCCTGCCCTCGCGCACGATCCGCGAGATGATCGTCGGCTCGGTCGATGTGATCATCCAGGCCGCCCGCCTGCGCGACGGTTCGCGCCGCATCACCCACATCACCGAGGTGGTGGGGCTGGAAGGCGACGTGATCGTGACCCAGGACCTGTTCGTCTACGACATCACCGGCGAGGACGAGAACGGCAAGATCATCGGCCGGCACCGTTCGACCGGCATCGCCCGTCCGCGGTTCTGGGATCGCGCCCGCTATTACGGGCTGGAGCGCGAGCTGGCCGACGCCCTGGACGCGGCGGAGTAGACCATGCTGCCGATCCTCGCCGCCGTTCTGGCCTTCATCACCATCGGCGGCCTGGGCTGGGTCTTCGTCGGGGGCGACGATTCGTCGGCCCAGGCGGTCAAGCGCGCCCAAAGCCTGGGCGAGGCCAAGAAGAACCCCGCTATCGCCCGCAAGGCGGCCGCCGCCAATACGCCCGAGGCGCGGCGCAAACAGATCCTGATCCAGCTTCAGGAAGCGGATCGCCGCGAACGCAAGGCGCGCACCACCCTGGCCGCGCGCCTGAAACAGGCAGGTCTCAGCCTGAATGTGCGCACCTTCTACATCATCTCCGCCGTGGTCGGCGTGGTGGCGGCGCTGGTCGCCTTCGTGCTCGGCCTGCCTGTTCTCGCGGTGCTGGGCCTCGCCCTGGTGTTCGGCCTGGGCCTGCCGCGCTGGGTCGTCGGCTTCCTGGCCAAGGGGCGGATGAAGAAGTTCTCGCTGGAGTTTCCCAACGCCGTCGACGTCATCGTGCGGGGCATCAAGTCGGGCCTGCCGGTCCACGAATGCTTCAAGATCATCGGCCGCGAAAGCCCGGCGCCGCTGGGGCCGGAGTTCCAGAAGTTGGTCGAGGGCCTGGGCGTCGGCCTGACACTGGAGCAGGCGCTGGACAAGATGTTCGAGCGGATGCCGACGCCGGAACTGCGCTTCTTCACCATCGTCATCGCCATTCAGCAGAAGACCGGCGGCAACCTGGCCGAGGCCCTGGGCAACCTGTCGGGCGTGCTGCGCGCGCGCCGGATGATGGGCGAGAAGATCAAGGCTTTGTCGTCCGAAGCCTTGGCCTCCGCAGGCATCATCGCCTCCCTGCCGCCTGCGGTTATGACGATGGTGATGTTCACGACGCCGTCCTACATGATGCCGCTGTTCACCGACTTCCGCGGCAACTTCATGCTGTTGATGGCGGTCTGCCTGATGGCGACCGGCATCTTCGTGATGAAGCGCATGATCTCGTTCAAGTTCTGAGGCGGGAGTAATGGAAGGCTTCATTCGCTTCATCACCGACCCGCAGAACCTGCTCAGCATCGGCGTGGGCGTGCTGGTCTTCGCCACCGTCATGACCCTGCTCTCGTCGATGAGCGGCGGGGTGAAGCTGGACAAGCGGATGAAGGCCGTCGCCGAACGCCGCGACGATCTGAAGCGCCGCTCGCGCGCCAGTATGGCGGCCGGCCAGGGCGCGCTGCGTCACACCGACGACGGGTTCAAGAAGCGGATCGTGGATCGGCTGAACCTGACCAAGCTGCTGGAGGACCCCAAGGTCGCCGGTCAGATGGCCCAGGCCGGCTATCGCGGGCCGCGCCCGCTGACGACCTTCTACTTCTTCCGCTTCGCCTCGCCCTTCGTCTTCATGATCCTGGCGGCCTTCTACATGTTCGTGATCAAGATCGTGGACTGGCCCACGATGAACAAGCTGACGCTGGTCATGGCGGCGGCGGTCGCGGGTTTCTATGCGCCCAATCTGTATCTGAAGAACCGCATCACCAAGCGCCGCACCTCGATCATGCAGGCGTTTCCCGATGCGTTGGACCTGCTGCTGATCTGCGTCGAAGCCGGCATGTCCATCGAGGCGGCGATCACCAAGGTCAGCCAGGAAATGGGGGCGTCGTCGATCGATTTAGCCGAGGAGTTGTCGCTGCTGTCGGCCGAGCTCAGCTATCTGCCCGACCGGCGGATGGCCTATGAAAATCTGGGCAAGCGCACCAACCATCCGGGCGTGAAGTCGGTCGCCACCGCCATGACCCAGGCCGAGACCTATGGCACGCCGCTGGCGACCGCCCTGCGCGTCATGGCCAAGGAAAACCGCGACCTGCGCCTGTCCGCCGCCGAGAAGAAGGCCTCGGCCCTGCCGGCGCAGCTGACCGTGCCGATGATCCTGTTCTTCCTGCCGGTGCTGTTCATCGTCATCCTGGGACCGGCGATCCTGAACGTCATGGATATGATGAAAGAGGGCGGCTAACCGGCCTCCGCCGCCGCCTTGAGGCCCTCGGCCGCGCGCTCCAGCGCCGCCTTGATCGCGGGGCGGTGCTTGTCGTGGAACAGTTCGCCGCGCAGGCCCGAGAAGCGGATACCGACGGTCAGGATGCAGTTGCCGGGGCCCAGCTCCTCGATCTGGATGTAGCGCAGGCTCTGGAACAGGAAGCCGCGTCGTTCGGCCCAGACCAGACGCATGCGCGGCTGCCATTCGACGACCTGGGCCAGGGCCTGGCGCTCGGGCATGTCGGGCCAGGCCTCGGTCATCGTCAGCCGCCCGCCATAGGCGATGGCGCCTTCGACATCGGTGTCCACCGGGTTCCAGGCGCTCCAGCCCGACAGGTCGGCGATCAGATCCCAGATCCGGTCCGAGGTCGCCTGAACGCCGACGCGTTTTTCGATACGAGTGTCATCCATGGTTTCGCTCTGGCACGGCTCGTCGCCGGAAGGAAGGCGCAACCCGCCAACCTGCGTCAGTCCGGTTCGACCAGCTTCAGCCGCCGCCCGTCGTCCAGCCCCAGCCGCGTCTTGACCTCGAACAGGTCCGCGCCGGCGGGAATGATCAGCAGCTTCTTGGGCTGGGCCGAGTTGACCGCGACCACCCCGCCCTTGGGGCAGATGTCGAAACAGTCGGCGCCGGTGACGATCAGCCCGCCCTTGCGGCCCTGCTTGCCCTTCTTGAGGTGCAGATATTTGCGCAGCGCCTTCTTCAGCGTCAGGTCGCCGCCGGGGCCGAAGCCGCCGTCCAGCTTCTTGGAGCATTTGCGGCACACCAGGACCACGTCCCGCCATTCCGTCTTCGCGCTCTTGAAGTCCTTCTCGGCCATGCCGACAGAGATCGCCGTTCGCGACGGCTTGCACAAGCGCTCGCGGCGCCGTCACCTGCGATCAGGCTTCAAATTTCACGGGACCTTCACATGCGCCGACTGTTCGCCGCCTCCACCCTGGCGCTGCTGCTCGCGGCCGGTGCTGCAAACGCCCAGGCCGTCGATGCGGCCAGCGTGGACGCCGCCGTCCAGCGCGTGATGCCCGAGGTGACCGCCTGGCGTCGCGACTTCCACCAGCATCCCGAACTGGGCTTCGCCGAGACGCGCTCGGCCGGGGTGATCGCCGAACACCTGCGGTCCCTGGGGCTGGAGGTCCGCACCGGGGTCGGCAAGACGGGCGTCGTCGGCATCCTGCGCGGCGCGCGGCCCGGCCGGGTCGTGGCTCTGCGCGCCGACATGGACGCCCTGCCGGTGCAGGAGGCGACGGGTCTCGACTTCGCCTCCACCGCGACCGGGACATACATGGGCAATACGGTTCCCGTCGCCCACGCCTGCGGCCACGACATGCACATGGCCATGCTGATGGGGGCGGCCGAGGTCCTGGCCGGGATGAAGGACCGGATCGCCGGCACGGTGGTCTTCGTCTTCCAGCCGGCGGAGGAGGGCGCCCCTCCCGGCGAACCCAAGGGCGGCGCCGCCCTGATGATCGCCGAGGGCGCGCTGAACGATCCCAAGCCCGAGGCCATCTTCGGCCTGCACGTCGTGCCGGGCCGTCCGGGCAGCGTCTTCTATCGGCCCGAAGGCTTCATGGCCGCCTCGGACCGGGTCGATATCGTGCTGAAGGGCAAACAGACCCACGGCGCCTGGCCCTGGCGCGGGGTCGATGTGATCGCGGTGGCGGGCCAGGTGATCGAGACGGTCAACACCCTGACCGCCCGCACGGTCGATCCGACCACCACCCCGACGGTCTTCACCATCGCCACCCTGAACGCCGGCGTCCGCTACAATATCATCCCCGACAGCGCGACCCTGTCGGGCACCCTGCGCACCTTCGACGTCACCCAGCGCGACGCCCTGGTCGCCCGGGCCGAGACCGCCATCGACCACGTCGCCGCCGCCTATGGCGCCACCGCCGAGTTCGGCGTCAAACAGAACGCCGCCCTGGTCTTCAACGACCCCGGCCTGTCCGCCTGGCTGGCCCCGGTCCTGACCGAGGCTGCGGGCGAAGGCAATGTGAACCCCGCCACGCCCCCGACCACGGTGGCCGAGGACTTCAGCTATTTCCAGCAGGTCATCCCCGGCGTCTTCTACCATCTCGGGGCCAGTCCCGACGGCGTGGACCCGTCACAGTCCGCCCCGAACCATTCGCCAGAGTTCTCACCGAACGAGAAGGTCCTGCCGCTGGGGGTGAAGACGCATGTGCTGACGGCGTTGCGGTTCTTGGAACGGAATTAAGGAACGATTGCGGGTGGAAGCGCCTTCCGAAATTCAGACTCTCCCCAGATGCGAATTGGCTGACCTGACATAGCTGCTTCGCTAGCGGTCACAAAGGTGCGGCTTCTTTCGACTCCAAATGTGAACGGCCGGTCTCCACCTATTACGATCAAGTCAGTGGTCGTTTTACCAACGCCTGCAACGATGGTTGCCCCCATGGCAGCGAGTTCGTCAGGTAACTTACTCTGCGCGGCCCCCATAAAAGCTATTCGCCTTCCCACTAAGGGGCCAGCACCACTTGAGACGGGTCGGGAGGTGCGATCCTTTTTGGGCCATACCCTTGGTTCTCCGTGAACTAGACCCCCTCCGAAATCTAGCGGACCCCATCCTGGTATAGCTAGCCTGACGCCGAAATGACCCTCGTCATATTGGTTTGTCCGCCAACCGCCGTTGATGCGGGCTCCACATGTCGCAGAGCCTAAGCCGACAGCCAAAAGGGCTTCCTTCATGCGAGGGGCCTCTTATCGGGATAGGAACCCAACGCGCTGTCCACCGATCAGCACCTCGACGGCATTCAGGTCGAATTTATTCGACGGGTCGGGCCGGACCGTGGCGATGCACTCGTGTTCGACGCCGTAGCGGGTATGCCCGCCGCATTGAGCCATAATCGCCCTTTGATAGTGGCTTTCGCCGACAACCTCTGTAGGGAAAGAGCCAGCTCGCCATTGAACGTGGCCCCTCTTAGGCAACAGTCCCGGCGGCGGCTCGATGCTTGAGCGTAGGGGACGCTCAGCTTGCGGCGATTTGGCCACCTCCGTTGAGCGTCCGAATAGTTTTGCAAACCAACCCACAGACATCCTCCAGAATTACAGCGAGCTAAGCTGGTCCTCGGTAGATCGTCCAGTATGTTTCCTTCCCGTCCTTCTCAGAACACACAAAAGGTCGGGTTTTGCGGGCGGACCAACTGCAGCCAGATTCAGCAGAATTGGCCAGTAACAGGTGTCGTTACAACCGTTCGAACACCGTCTCGATTACCCGACGATAGACCGCCGTCAGGGTTTCCAGCTCCGCCACCGGCACGCGCTCGTCGATCTGGTGCATGGTCTGGCCGACCAGGCCCAGTTCCAGCACCGGGCACAGGGCGCGGATGAAGCGGGCGTCGGAGGTGCCGCCGGTGGTGGAGGCCTCGGGCCGGCGGCCGGCGACGGCCTCGACCGCGTCCTGCACCGCCGCGACGAAGACGCCGGGCTCGGTCAGGAAGGCCTCGCCCGAGCACAGGTGCTCCAGCGTGATCTGTAGCCCGGTCTCGGCCTGCATGGCCCCGGCCTCGCGGTTCAGCCAGTCGATCAGTCCGTCGCCGGTATGGCTGGGGTTGAAGCGGATGTTCAGCCGCGCCTTGGCCTGGGCCGGAATGATGTTGGTCGCCGGATTGCCGATGTCGATGGTGGTGATTTCGAGGTTGGACGGGGGGAAGTGCTCGTAGCCATCGTCCAGCACATGGTCGTTCAGCCGGCTCATCAGCTTGGCAATCACCGGGGCCGGATTGGCCGCCCGTTCGGGATAGGCGACGTGGCCCTGTTTGCCGGTGACCGTGATCCAGGTGTTCAGCGAGCCGCGCCGCCCGACCTTGATCATGTCGGCCAGATGCTGCGACGACGAGGGTTCGCCGACCACGCAGGCGTCGATGACCTCGCCCTCGGCCGCCAGGGTCTCGACCACCCGTTTGGTGCCGTGCAGGGCCGGGCCTTCCTCGTCGCCGGTGATCAGGAAGGAGAGGGAGCCTTCGGGCTCGCCCTCGGCGATGACCTGGGACACGGCGGCGACCCAGGCGGCGATCCCGCCCTTCATGTCCACGGCGCCGCGTCCGTACAGCAGGCCGTCGCGGACCTCGGCGGTGAAGGGTTGCGACGACCACTGCTCCGACGGGCCGGTCGGGACCACGTCCGTATGGCCGGCGAAACACAGGTTGGGCGAGGCGGTCCCGCGCCGCGCATACAGGTTCTCGATCCGCGCATGGACCCCTTCGCCCCCCGGCCCCTCGAAGGCCAGCCGACGGCAGGTGAAGCCCAGGGCCGTCAGATGGCGTTCCAGCACGTCCATGGCCCCCTCGTCGGCGGGGGTGACGGACGGAATGCGGATCAGGTCGCGGGTCAGTTCGACAGGATCGATCACAGGAGTTGATGCGCGGCTCATGCAGCTATGCTTTAGGGAAAACACGCCAAGGCGAGAAGGCCCATGCCCAAGATCGACATCGACAGCGCGCCGAGAGGCGACGGCACGACCTATCCCGAAGAGTTCGCCGGCCCGTGCAAGCCGCGTCGCCGCTGGAAGTTGGGCGATGCAGCGGGCCTGACCCAGTTCGGCGTCAATCTGCTGCGCCTGCCCGACGGCGCCTGGTCCAGCCAGAGGCATTGGCACGCCGAGGAGGACGAGTTCGTCATGGTGGTCGAGGGGGAGGTGGTGCTGATCGAGGACGACGGCGAGACCGTCCTGCGCGCCGGCGACTGCGCCGGGTTCAAGGCGGGCGTGCCCAATGGTCACAGAATAGAGAACCGATCCGGCCGCGAGGCGGTGCTGCTTGAGGTCGGGACGCGCAGCCCGACCATCACCCCTTGCGACTATCCCGACATCGACATGGTGCTCCACGCGGGCGTCGACGGCTATTTCCACCGCGACGGCTCGCCATATCCGAAACAATCCAGACGCACGTGACCACAGAAACCATAGATACCGGCCCCGCCGCCCCGCCCGCGCCCCCAGAGGGCCCGTCCAGTCCATGGGGCATCCGCGACTTCCGCCTGCTGTGGTTCGGCCGGGTGGTCGCCGTGCTGGCGATCCAGATTCAGTCGTCGGCCCTGTTGTGGCAGGTCTATGAGATCGCCAGGCGGGATCATCCGATCGAGGAGGCCAGCCTGTATCTAGGTCTGGTCGGCCTGTGTCAGTTCCTGCCGCTGCTGGCCTTCACCCTGCCGGCCGGGGCGATGGCGGATCGTCGCGATCGCAAGCGCACGGTGTGGATTTCGATCCTGGTGGAGGCGGCCTGCGCGGGCTCGTTCCTCGCCATGGCTCTGCACGGGAACCCGCCCCTGTGGGGTCTGTTGGCCGTCGCCGCCCTGTTCGGCGCGGCGCGGGCGTTTCTGGCGCCGGCCAGCCAGGCCTTCCTGCCGATGGTGGTGGGCCGCAAGGCCCTGCCGCCCGCCATTGCGGCCCAGTCTATCGCCTTCCAGACCGGGGCCATCGCCGGCCCGGCCCTGGGCGGGGTGATCGTGGGGGTGAACGTGCCCCTGGCCTATGCGGTGTCGCTGGGCATGTTCCTGCTGGCCGTGGCGGCCTTCATCCTGATCCGCACCAGCGGCAAGCCCGCGCCCCAGGCCAATCCCCTGTCGCCCATCGAATCCGTCAAGGAGGGGCTGGCCTATGTCTACAAGACCAAGATCGTGCTGGGCGCCATTTCGCTGGACCTGGTGGTGGTGCTGTTCGCCGGCGTGGCCCTGCTGACCCCGATCTTCGCGCGCGACATCCTGCATGTGGGCCCGCAGGGGTTCGGCCTGTTGCGGGCGTCGTTCGGCGTCGGGGCGATGGTGGTGGCGATCTATCTGAGCCGTTACCCCATCGTGCGGCACGGCGGGCGATGGATGTTCGCGGCGGTGGCGGTGTTCGGGATCTGCACGGTGACGTTCGGCCTGTCCAAGATCGTCTGGCTCAGCGCCCTGGCCCTGCTGATCGGCGGCGGTGCGGACATGATCAGCGTCAATATCCGCCAGACCCTGATCCAGCTGGCCACGCCCGATCACATGCGCGGGCGGGTGTCTTCGGTGTCCATGCTGTTCATCGGCGCGTCGAACGAGCTGGGCGAGGCCTATTCCGGCGTCATGGTCCGGATGCTGGGCGCGGTCGGGGCGGCGGTGTTCGGCGGCTTCGGCGCTCTGGCGGCGACCGGGGCCTGGTCGGCGATGTTCCCGGGATTGCGGAAGGCCGACAAGCTGACGTGAGCTTCTCCCTCCCCTTTATGGGGAGGGACGATCGCGTAGCGATCAGGGTGGGGCCCGAAGGGGCGCGAGCGAGGTCCTGACTGCCCCACCCCGGCTGCGCTTCGCTGCGCCGCCCCTCCCCATGAAGGGGAGGGAGAGGTCACCACACCCTGAAATGCTTCGACAGCTTCAGGCCCTGGTTCTGATAGTGGCTGCCGCTCTCGCCATACAGGCGGCTGGGGCGTTCGGTCAGGGGTTCGTAGACCAGGCGGGCGACGATCTGGCCGTGTTCCAGCAGGAAGGGTGTGTCGTGGGTGCGGACCTCCAGCACGCCTTTCGAGCCCGCGCCGTGCGCCTCGTCCGTGCCGAAGCCGGGGTCGAAGAAGCCGGCGTAGTGGACGCGGAACTCGCCCACCGACGGGTCGATGGGGGTCATTTCGGCGGCCTGATCGACCGGGATCTCGACATCGTCTGACGAGGCCAGGATATAGAACTCGCCCGGATCCAGCAGCAGTTCGCCACGGCGTAGCGTCAGCGGCTCCCAGAAGTCGCGCGGGTCGTGGCCGTCGATATGGTCCAGATCGACCACCCCCGCATGGCGACGGCCGCGGAAGCCGACGATGTCGCCGCCCTGCAGATCCACGCCGACCGAACGGGTTTCAAGCTTGGGCGGATCGCCGGCCTTGAGCCGCAGCTGGTTCAACCGGGTGCCGGGCCGCACCAGGATGGAGAAGGTCTGGGGCGCGACCTCCATGTAGAGGGGCCCGTCATACCCCTCGGCCACATCATCGAAGCGGGCGCCCTGGTCGGTCAGCAGGCGCACGAAGACGTCGACCCGGCCGGTCGAGCTTTTCGGGTTGGCCCGCGCGATCAGGCCCTTGGGCAGTTTCAGCCGTTCTTGCAGGCGCACGATATAGACGCAGCCCTTTTCCAGCACGACGCCGGCGGGGGTGATCTCGATGGCGTGCATGGCGACATCGGCGATCCGCTCCTCGACCTTGCGCTTGCCGGGCAGGAAGGAGGCGCGGACGCGCCAGGCCTGGTCCGACAGGCGCAGGTCCAGGCTGGCGGGCTGGACCTGGTCGTGATCGAATTCTGTGTCCGACGTGATGGCGCCCGTGGCGATCAACGTCTCGATGGACTGGGCGGGCAGGATGCCGGGACGGGGCGCTTGGAAGGAGCTCATGGCGTCTGTCTCACACGGTTTTCGCGACTTGTCTCCAAGTCGCGCTTGCAGCCCGCGCGCGGCGGGGCGAGCATATAGCCCATGCACGATGGTCCTGCCTATACCGCCGAATCGAACGGCATCCTGATCCGGGTCCGGCCCAGCTATCTGGCGGGGCAGTCCGATCCCGACGAAGGCCGCTGGGTCTGGGCCTATCAGATCGAGATCGTGAACCTGAGCGGGTCGACGGTGCAGCTGATGGCGCGCCGCTGGACCATCACCGACGGTCACGGTCATGTGGAAGAGGTGCGCGGCCCCGGCGTGGTCGGCGAACAGCCGGTGATCGAACCGGGCGGCAGCTATGCCTATGCCTCGGGCTGTCCGCTGAGCACCGACAGCGGGTCGATGGTCGGCGCCTATTATATGACGGATGCGGATGGGCGCAGTTTCGAGGCGGAGATCCCGGCGTTCTCGTTGGACACGCCCGACGCGCGGCGGGTGTTGAACTAGGTTCGCCGCCATCCTCTTTCGTCATTCTCCGGCGCGCGCAGCGAGACCGGGGAAGCCAGCGGCGCGCGAGAGCGCGAACATGTCGCGGACGGGATGTTTGATGTTGGTGCGGCGGACGCATCGCCTTCGGCGCCGCTGGGTCCCCCGATCTGCGCCGCCAATACGCGGCTTGTCGGAGGATGACGAAAGCAAAAGGCGGATGGGGCTGCGTCAACCCGGATGAACCGCAGCCCCGCCCCTGAAGTCTCGCCGGCTTGCTTGCGCGAGCCGGCGAGGGGGAAGTCGGCTCCCTAGAGAGCATCTGTGACGCGGGAATGAACCGCGCGAAGCGCTGCGCTCAAGTAGCGCGAAGCGCGATAGCGCCCTTAGATGTACCGACGCAGGCTGCGGGCCAGGTCGGAACCGCTTTCCTTGGAGCCGCGACGGACTTGCGGCTGGTAGGCGACGCGGGCGTGTTCGACGCAATAGACGCCTTCCGAGGAGCGGCGGCCGCAGAAGCTGAACTCGCGCGACGACGGGTCGCCGATTGGCCATTTGCACATGTGGGCGCCCAGGGTCATCACCGTCGCCGTGCCCGGCAGATCCGGGATCGGGGCGGGGACGGGGGCGGCGGCCTGGACAGGCTTGGGCTGGACGGCCTCAAGACGGCGCGGGGCCGAGGGCTGGGCCGGGGCGGCCGGCGCGGGGCGCGGACGGGCGGTGCGGAAGGTCGCGGCGACGGTGCGCGCCGGTTGCGACGGGGCGGCCCGGCCCGACAGGCCCAGGCGGTGCACCTTGCCGATCACGGCGTTGCGGGTAACCCCGCCGCCCAATTGTTTGGCGATCTGGCTCGCGGATTGGCCCTCAAGCCAGAGCTTCTTCAGCGCGCCTACGCGGTCGTCGGTCCAGCCTGCGGTCATGCCACCCTCCAGCGAGTTTGGATTCAATATCTAGGTCCAGGCTCCCCCTCCGGGGTCTTGACCTACAACTAATCGTAAACCAGCCGTTAAGAGACGCAAGATGTGCGAATCAACCGTCCACAGAAACCAGATATTGAATCATCGTTAAGGTTAAGGCGGGGAGGTCGTTTTCTGGCGGATCGGGGGTGATCCCTTGCGAACCGCCACGGTCGAGCGCATCTGGCGGGCCATGACCGAGACCACCGACCTGATCTCCACCCGCCCCGCCGGTTTGCCGCAGCCGCGTCGCTATCCGGGGATCAACTGGATCGGGGTGCAGACGCTGTATCTGCGCGAGGTGCGGCGCTTCTGGAAGGTGGGCGCCCAGACGGTGGCGGCGCCGGTGGTGACGACGCTGCTCTATATGCTGGTGTTCGTGGTGGCGCTTCAGAACGCGCGGCCGCCGCTGCACGGCACGCCGTTTGCCCTGTTCGTCGCGCCGGGCCTGATCATGATGGCCATGTTGAACAACGCCTTCGCCAACGCCTCGTCCAGCCTGATCCAGGCCAAGATCATGGGCACGGCCACCGATTTCCTGACCCCGCCGCTCAGCCCGCTGGAGCTGACGCTGGGCTTCACCCTGGGCGCCGCAACGCGGGGCCTGGCGGTCGGTCTGGTGACGGCGATCTGCGTCCTGCCGTTCGCGCCGCTGGGCATCGCCAATATCTTCGCCATCGTCTGGTTCGCCCTGGCCGCCTGTTTCGTCATGGGCATGACCGGCGTGCTGGCGGGGTTGTGGAGCGAGAAGTTCGACCATCTGTCGGCGGTCCAGAACTTCATCGTCATGCCCATGACCTTCCTGTCGGGCACCTTCTATCTGGTCGAGAACCTGCCCGAACCCTTCCGCTCGCTCAGCCGCTACAATCCCTTCTTCTATCTGATCGACGGCTTCCGCTATGGCTTCATCGGCCATGCCGAGAGCAATCTGATGATCGGGGTCGTCGGTTCGGCCGTGCTGATGGTCGTCATGGGCGTCGTCTGCTGGCTGGTGTTCCGCTCGGGGTGGCGTCTCAAGAGCTAGATCGCTACCTGTTGCGGATCGCTCCCCCCCGAGAGGTCCGCCATGCTGTTCCGTTCGCTTGTCGCCGCCACGGCGCTGTTCGCCGCTGTTCCCGCCTTCGCTCAGGAGGCGACGCCTCAAGCTGGGGACCGCCCCGACATCGGCGCCGGCGCCGCCCAGTTCGTCAAGCCCACCAACGCCGAACGGACCCAGGTTCTGGTCGGCATGCTGACCACGCTGGGCTTCACGCCCGAAATCCAGGTCTTCGCCGGCGGCAACCAGGCCACCGGCCCGATGGAAGGCGCGAACGTCGTCGTCACGGTCGGCGAGGGCGCCAAGGACATCGTCCTGACCGCCCACTATGACGCGGTGAAGCTGCGCGACGGCACCCTGTCGCAAGGCATCGTCGACAATGTCGGCTCGGTCATGGCGATGATGGAGGCGGCCAAGACCCTGGAGATGGGGCTGGAGGGCCAGCCGGTCGCCCACCGTTTCGTCTTCGTCTTCACCGACCAGGAAGAGCTGGGCCTGCTGGGCGCCAAGGCTTTCCTGGAAAAGCACGGCAAGGACAGGATCGCCGCCGTCATCAACGCCGACGTCGCCGCCTACGGCCAGACGATCATGTATGGCGAGAACAACGGCGACCAGTCAGACTTCGTGCTGGAGACGCTGCGTAGCCTGTGCGCCGAGCGCGGCTTCGACTGCATGCCCTATCCGGTCTATCCGCCCAGCGACGACCGCGCCTTCTCGGCGGCCGGCGTGCCGGTAGTGTCGATGGGCACCCAGGACGCGGTCGGCGCCCACCAGATGTGGCTGGCCTTCAACGGCGGCGAGAACAATGGCCTGAAGGAAGGCTTCGTGCCGCCCGTCTTCCAGCGCATCCATTCGACCGAGGACAGGCTGTCGTATCTGAAGGGCGTGGACGTGGCCCGTTTCGGTCTGTTCATCGCCGACCTGGGTCTGGCCCTGGACAAGCGTCTGGTCGAGATCCAGGCCAAGGACGCCGCCGTCGCCGCCGAGACCGCCCCTGCCATCCCGGCGCCGGTCCCCAGCGCTCAGTGAGCATCGTCGTCGAGGTTTTCGGCGTTCAGCCGACGCCGAAGGAAGGCCGCGCCGCCATCAAGGCCTGGCCGACCATCCGTCGCTGGACGACCTGGCCGATGCTGTGGCTGGGCCTGTTCATGATGGCGACCATCCTCGTGGCGGCCTTCGATACCTATGGACCGGTGGCCTGGGTGGTCGGGTTGCAGCTCGCGGGCCTCTATGGCTTCGTCGGCCTCAGCATGCTGGCTCATCGGCGGGTCATGGCCGTGTCCCGCGCCGCGCCGATCTCGCAACGGCCGGTGTCCTGGCGTCTGTCCGCAGACGGCTTCGTCGTTTCCGCCGAGGAGCTGGAAAGCCGGGTGGGCTGGACCCTGGTCGCGGCGGCGGTCGAGGAGAAGGATCGCTGGATCTTCGCCCTGACGCCCAACAGCAACTTCATCCTGCCGTTGCGGGGTCTGGATGCGGACCAGATCGCCGCCGTTCGCGCCATCGTCGCCGACGTGCGGGCGAAAGGCGTGCTCGGCGCCGGTGTTGACTAACACCGTCACTAATCCGACAACGCCTGTCCGTATCAATCCGGCTCCGTCGCGCTCGCGGCGGGGCCGTATCGCTTTTGGAGGTCTTGGTCCGTGTCCACTGAACATCTGATGGGTGTCTACAATCGCGCGCCGCTGGAAGTGGAACGCGGCCGAGGCGCGCGTCTGTGGGCGACCGACGGGACCGAATATCTCGACTGCGTCGCCGGCATCTCGACCAACGGCCTGGGCCATGCCCACCCCGAACTGGTCCAGGCGGTCAAAGATCAGGCCGAGAAGCTGTGGCACGTGTCCAACATCTTCCGCATTCCGGGCCAGGAAGCCCTGGCCGACGCCCTGTGCGAGTCGAGCTTCGCCGACGTGGTCTTCTTCACCAACTCGGGCACGGAAGCCGTCGAGTGCGCGCTGAAGACGGCGCGCAAATATCACTCCGCCAACGGCGCGCCCGAGCGGATCGACATCTACGGCTTCGACGGCTCGTTCCACGGCCGGACCTATGGGGCCATCAACGCCGCCGCCAACCCCAGCTACACCGAGGGCTTCGGCCCGCCGATGCAGGGCTTCCACCAGCTGAAGTGGGGCGACCACGAGGCCATCAAGGCCGCCATCGCCAACCCCACGACCGCCGCAATCATCGTCGAGCCGGTCCAGGGCGAGGGCGGCTGCCGCGCCATGCCGGACCAGTGCCTGCGTGGGCTGCGCGAGCTGTGCGACGAACACGGCGTCCTGATCATCTTCGACGAGGTCCAGTGCGGCATGGGCCGGACGGGCAAGCTGTGGGCCCACGAATGGGCCGGCATGGCGCCCGACATCATGGCGGTGGCCAAGGCCCTGGGCGGCGGCTTCCCCATCGGCGCCTGCCTGGCCTCGGCCAAGGCGGCCAAGGGCATGACGGTCGGCGTCCACGGCTCGACCTTCGGCGGCAACCCCCTGGCCATGGCTGTCGGTCAAAAGGCGCTGAGCCTGATCAACAGCCCCGAGATCCTGAACAACGTCAACGAGATCGCCGGCTATCTGAAGCAGCAGTTCGTGGGCCTGCAGGAACGGTTCCCCGACGTGATCGCCGACGTGCGCGGCAAGGGACTGCTGATCGGGATCAAGCTGGTGCCGAACAATCGCGAGTTCATGGCCCTGGCGCGCGATACGCAAAAACTGCTGATCGCCGGCGGCGGCGACAACTGCGTGCGCCTGCTGCCGCCGCTGAACCTGACCCTGGACGAGGCCCGCGAGGCCATCGCCCGGTTCGAGGGCGCCTGCGAGGTCGCGCGCGAGAAGCTGGCGGCATGAGCGTCCCTCTCCCGCTGGGAGAGGGCTTGAGCCTCGCAGAGCGCAGCGATGCGTCAAGGCGAAAGGGTGAGGGTCGCACCTCACCGGCCAAGACCGAACCCTCACCCTTTCGCGCAAGTCCGAGCGCCTGCGGCTCTCGGGCGCTCAAGCCCTCTCCCAACGGGAGAGGGTGGAGGATGCCATGACCCGCCACTTCCTCGACATCCATCGACTCGAAGCCGCTGAACTGCGCGCCATTCTGGACGACGCCCATGCCCGCAAGGCTGCCCGCAAGGGCTGGCCCCAGGGGCGGCCCGACGCCGACGCGCCGGGCAAGGATCGCGTCCTGGCGATGATCTTCGAGAAGAACTCGACCCGCACCCGCTTCAGCTTCGACGCGGCCATCCGCCAGTTGGGCGGGTCGTCGATCATCGCCACGGCCGCCGACATGCAGCTGGGTCGTGGCGAGCCGGTGGAGGATACGGCCCGCGTCCTGTCGCGCATGGTCGATGCGGTGATGATCCGCGCCAATGACCACGAAGATGTCGAGCGCTTCGCCCGCGTCTCGACCGTGCCTGTGATCAACGGCCTGACCGACCGCAGCCACCCGTGCCAGATCCTGGCCGACCTGCAGACGATCGAGGAACATTCCGGCCCCATCGCCGGCAAGACCATCGCCTGGATCGGCGACGGCAACAATGTCTGCCACAGCTTCATGCATGCGGCGCCCAAGTTCGGCTTCCACCTGAACGTCGCCTGCCCGGCGGAATATCATCCCGACCTGCGCGACCTGGCCAAGGGCGCGAACGCCGTCACCCTGACCAGCGACCCGCGCGAGGCGATCAAGGGCGCCGACGTGGTCGTCACCGACACCTGGGTCTCGATGGGCGATCAGGATTATGAGGCGCGTCTGGCCGCCTTCGAATCCTATTCGGTGGACGAGGCCCTGATGGCCCTGGCCGATCCCGACGCCGTCTTCCTGCACTGCCTGCCCGCCCACCGGGGCGAGGAAGTCACCGACGCTGTCATCGACGGCCCGCGCTCCCTGGTCTGGGACGAGGCCGAGAACCGCATCCACGCCCAGAAGGCCGTCCTGGCCTGGTGCTTCGCGGGCTGAACGAGAAAAAGGGCGGACCCGATCAGGTCCGCCCTTTCTGACTTAATGGCGTCGGTCGCCTACAGCTTCACGTCCGACACGCCGCCGACGTCGGGCGTCGACTTGGTCAGGTTGGCCTTGAGGACTTCGTAGCCGAAGCCCAGCGCGCCCTTGTCGGACACCCAGACGCGGCCGTCGTTGGCGTCGAACCGGACCAGGGTCAGGTGCGGGTCGTCCTTGCCGTCGGGATACCAGGCGGCGACGACGGGGTTCCAGTATTTGTCGATCCGGGTGCGATCCTGGTCGATGGCCAGGCGACCGTGGATGCAGGCCTGAACCTTGCCGTCCTTGGCCTGGTAGCAGAACATCCCGTCCTGACCGCCGCCGGCCACGTCACGGGCGAAGTCGGTGTCGTCACGGGTGAAGAACCAGATGGTTCCGGTCTCGTCCTCGCCATAGCCGGTCATGGGCTGATGGTGATAGCCGGGCTTGTCCAGGCCCAGCATCCCGGTGTTGGACTCCTTCAGGCTTTTCCAAAATTCCTTTTCCGCCTCGGCGGCGGTCAGCTTGTCGGTCATGCAGCATCTCCTTGAGTGAGCTGCAGGATCAACAGACCGGCCGGGTTCGGGTTCCTAAGGCTAAGCTCCGGGAACCCACGGCGCGCGTTCGGCGCCGAACAGGGTCGCCAGGTGGATCAGCAGCAGCATGGCGATGGCCGCAGACCCGACCATCAAAAACCGCCACGGCATCATGCGCGGCCCCTTGAGCGGGTCGGGCGGACGCGCCCCGCGCCAGCCGGTGAAGACCATGACGGCCAGGGCCAGGGCCAGGAAAATGAGGGTTGTCGTCAAGCTCATGCGCCGCACGTGGCGAAGCGCGCGCCGCTTGGCAAGCGAACCCTTGCCGGGAGGTTAATCTTCACACTGCATTAACCGAGATGATTCACTAATCCCGGCGTCTGGAGGCCTGTCCACAGGATTGGAAGATCGCCGCTAGATATTGCGGTTAACCATCAGTTTACACCCTCGATATTGACGGTATAGCCTGCGTCGTATGGGTCGGGAGCCGAATCAGTGAGCGCTGCAGCGCCTTGGAGCGTTAAGGGAATCGATCCCAAGGCCCGTGAGGTCGCAAAAGACCTTGCGCGTCGTTCCGGCATGACGCTGGGCGAATGGCTCAACTCCATGATCATGGAGGACGAGGAGGAGGGCTACGCCACCCTGCCGCGTCGCTCCCAAGCGTCCGAATACGAACGCCGCAACCGCAGCCGCCGTCTCGACGACGCCTATGATGTCGCCGAAGACAACGGGCATCGGATCAGCGCCTCCATCGATGTGATCGCCGCGCGGCTGGAAGCCGCCGAACGTCGCTCGACCGTCGCCATCCAGGGCGTGGACCAGGCGGTTTCCGGCCTGATGCGTCGCCTGGACGGCCAGGAGGCCGAGGCCCAGGGCGCCGCGCGCCGTATCGACGACATTGCCGAAGAACTGCGCGAGGGCCACCGCCGCCTGCGCGCCTTCGAACGCGACACCGGCCCGCTGACGCAAGAAGCATTCGGCAAGGTCGAGGCCTCGCTGGGCGCCCTGACCGGCCGTCTGTACGACATCGAGGAACGCCAGCGCCTGGGCGTCAACGACCTGCGCGAGCGGATGGAGGCGGTCGAAAAGGCCGCCGGCCCCGGCGTCGGCACGGAAATGCTGGCCCAGGTCGGCGCGCGTCTGGACGAGGCCCAGAACCGCACCACCGAAGCGCTGAAGACGCTGGAACGCTCGTTCGCCGAGCTGGATCAGCGGATGCGGTCGGCCGAGAGCCGGGTCGAGCCGGAAAGCGCGCGCGATCTCGCACGCTTCGAAAAGCTGGCCGAAAGCCTTTCGCGCCAGATCGAGAACAATCGCGCCGAAATGATGCAGCGTCTCGACGCCGCCGAAACCGGCGCGCGTATCGACCGGATCGAACGCGCGGTCCAGGCCGTCGGCGACCAGATCAAGGCGTCCGAGCAGAAGGGCGCCGTGGGCCTTGAGGCCATGGGTCGCGAAGTCCTGCGCATCGCCCGCAACCTGAACGCCCGCGTCCAGAAGGTCGAAACCGACAGCGAGGGTCGCACCGACGCCGTCGCCCGCGCCGTGACGGAAGCTGTCGGCCAGACCATCGAGACCGAGGTCGCGCGTCGCGCCGGTCGCCTGGATCAGGAGTTCGCGCGTCACGTCGACCGCGTCGATCAACGCCTGACCGCCAGCGACGACCGCCACGCCATCGCGCTGGAAAAGCTGGGCGGCGAGATCACTCGCATCTCGGACCAGCTGAGCGACCGCATCGCCCAGTCGGAGCGCCGCTCGCAGCAGGCGCTGGAAGACATCGGCCGACGCCTGTCGGAAAGCTCGGACAAGATCGAGCAACGCTACGACCGCGCCTCGGGCGAACTGGCCGAGCGTATGCGGATGACCGAGGAGCGCACCGCTCGTTTGCTGGCCGAGGCGCGCGAGAGCATCGAGACGCGAACGCCTTCGGCCATCCGCGACAAGCCGCTGGACAACGAACCGTCCTGGGCTCCGTCGCGCGCTGTTCCTGAACGCGCTGCGCCTGCGCCGATCCAGTCCGCCTCGGTCGACGGCGACTGGCGCGCCGCCGCCTTCCCCGACGAGACCTTCACCGACGAGGACGCCTGGTCCAGCGATCCGGTCACGCCCGAAGTCGCCGCCGCCTCGCCCTTCCCCGCGACCGCCTTCGCCGAACCCGAACCCGAGCCGGTCGCCGCCGAGGCGGACGAGCCGCCGTCGCGCCAGGTCGATCCCGACGGTGTCGAACCCATCATCCAGCCCTTCAGTGGGTTCGGCGGCGCCGATGTCGAGGACGCGCTGGAAGCGACCTCGCCCGGCTTCTCGACCGCCGCGGCCGAAAAGCGCGCCGCGCCCGTTCTGGACGCCGACGACGACGATTTCGGCGGCGAGACCGAGTTCGTCGATCCGCGCCGTCTGCGCGCCAGCATGGAAGCCGCCGCTGCCGCCGGTCGCGCCTCGGCGACCCGCAGCACCATCGACGCCGCCCGCGCCGCCATCACGACGCCGCCCGAGCCGGAACCGGCGCCGCGTTCGGGCTTCGGCCTCAAGCGGGGCGGCAAGTCCAAGCTGCAGGAGCGGCTGGACAGACAGGCGGCGAAGGACGGCTCGACCGTCAAGAAGACCTTTCTGGCCTCGGTCACGGCGGTCGCCCTGACCGGCGGCGTCTATGGCTATCTGTCCCTGACCGACGGCGGCGCGCCGGACTTCGACCTGCCGAGCTTCGGCGGCGCCCAGGCTGCTGGCCCTGCCATGCCTATCGCCGCCTCGGCCGTGACGCCGACCGGCGTGCGACCGACCTTCGATCTCGCTGGTCCCGGCGCGGCCGACTACGAAACGGCCATCGGCAAGCTGGAGGCCGGCGACAGCACGGGTCTGGACGGCATGAAGCGCGCCGCCAACCTGGGTTACGCGCCCGCCCAGACCTATCTGGGTCAGCTGTATCTGGACGGCGCCAACGGCGTTCCCGCCGACCCGGCGCTGAGCCGTCAGTGGGGCCGTCGTGCGGCCGAGGGCGGCGATCCGCGCGGAATGCATCTCTACGGGATGCAGCTGTATGAAGGCGACGGCGGCGCGACCAATCAGGCCGAGGCCCTGACCTGGCTGCTCAACGCCGCCGAGCGCGGCCTGCCGGATAGCCAGTACAATGTCGCGCGCATCTACGAGACCGGCGCCGACGGCGTGGCCAAGAATCCGACCGAAGCCCTGAAGTGGTACATGATCGCCGCGCGCGGCGGGGACTCCGAGGCCCAGGCCGCCGTAACGCGCCTGCGTCCGATAGCCAGCGCCACCGCCCAGCGCGCCGCCCGCACCGCCGCAGACGCCTTCGTGGCCCAGTCTCAACCCGCGTCGCAGGCGACGGGGTAGATTCACATGCGTCGGGCGGCTATCGGTCGCCCGGTCGTTGACGACCCCCGCTGCCGCCTGACGGCGATCCTTTAACCGCTCCAGCCGAAGGCGCGTCCTTTGGACATCTATCTGCCGATCGCCGAGGTTTCGGTGAACTGGCCGACCTTGGTGATCCTGGGGGCGGTGGTCGGGTTCGTGTCCGGCCTGTTCGGCATCGGCGGCGGCTTCCTGATGGCCCCGATCCTGGTCTTCCTGGGCATTCCCCCGACCGTCGCCGTCGCCAGCCAGGCCAGCCACGTCGTCGCCTCCTCGACCTCCGGCGTCATCCGCTATGCGGGGGCAGGCGCGGTCGATTTCAAGATGGGCTCGGTGATGGCGGCCGGCGGCGCGGTCGGCGCCCTGGCGGGGGTCGAGCTGTTTCGATACCTGCGCCTGCTGGGCCAGGCCGACCTGGTCGTCGCAGTCTCCTACCTCGTCTTCCTGGGCGCCATCGGCGTGCTGATGCTGAACGAGAGCCTGACCGAGATCCTGCGTCGTCGTCGGGGCCTGCCCGCGACGCACAAGCAGCGCCGGCGGCCGATGTGGCTGTACGGTCTGCCGCTGAAGATGAAATTTCCCAAGTCGGGTCTGTACATCAGCGCCCTGCCGCCGTTCGGCCTGGGCGTCTTCGCGGGGGTCCTGTCGGCCATCATGGGGGTGGGCGGCGGCTTCATACTTGTGCCGGCCATGCTGTATATCCTGCGGATGCGGGCAGGCGCGGTGGTGGGCACCAGCCTGTTCCAGATCATCATTACCACCGCCATCACCACCATCCTTCAGGCCGGGCGCAACCAGACGGTCGACATCGTCCTGTCCACCATCCTGCTGCTGGGCGGGGTGGTCGGGGCCCAGCTCGGTGCGCGGTTCGCCGGTCGTTTCCGCGCCGAGGAGTTGCGGGCGGCCCTGGGGCTGATCGTTCTGCTGGTCGGAATCCAGATGGGACTGGACCTGTTCGTGCGCCCCAACGACATCTTTATGATCGCGCCGGGGATCGCGGACTGATGCAGGCGCTTCCCCCTCCACCGCCCGCCATCACGGCGCCGGCTCCGGATCGGTCGGAGGCGACGACGGGCGAACTGCGCGTCGCCGCCGCCCTGACCGACGCCCAGGTCCGCGTCGATTCCAGCTTCACGGGCGCGTCCATCGTCCTCTATGGCGCGGTGTTCAATCCGACGCCCGAACCGGCCGACGTCGTCGTGGTGGTGCGAGGGCCGGATGCGCCGATCCGCCTGGTGAAGAAGACCCGCACCTCTGGCGTCTGGCTGAACAGCCGGCCCGTGCTGTTCGAAGGCGCGCCCGGCTTCTACATGACCGCCTCGACGCGCCCGCTCAGTGACATCGCCGACTTCGGCCAGCTGCGCCGCCTCGGCGTCGGGGTCGATCACCTGCGCATCGACGCGCCGGAGGAAAGCCGCACCGTCACCCGTTACGGCGTGCGCGATGTGGTGGTCAGCCGGCTGGGCGACGACTATCTGGACTGGCGCCGCGCCGTGATCCGGCTGAAGGAGGCCGCCGCCCTCTACGATACCGATTCCCAAGGGGTGGAGTTCGTCGACCGGGGCCTGTTCCGCGCCGAGGTCGAACTGCCCACCGTCGCGCCGACCGGCAAATACTACGCCGAGGTCTGGCTGTTCCAGAACGGCGAGCCGCAGTCGGTGTCCAACCTGACGCTGACGGTCGAGAAGGTCGGGCTGGAGCGCGACATCTACGAGTTCGCTCATCGTCGCCCGTGGCTTTACGGCGTGCTGTGCGTCGTTCTGGCCGCCCTGACCGGCTACGGCGCCTCGCGCATCTTCAGCCGCCGAAGCTGAAGCCCAGTTCGGCGCGCAGGGCTTCAGCCGTCAATCCGCCCGCCCGCAGTTCGGCCAGGGTGACCGAACGATCCCGCTTGGCGTAGCGCCGCCCATCCGCGCCCGCCAGCAGCCGGTGATGGCGATAGGTCGGCGCGGGCCAGCCCATCAGCGTCTGGATCAGCCGCTGCACATCGGTCGCCTCGAACAGGTCCTGCCCCCGGATCACATGGCTCACGCCCTGCAGCGCGTCGTCGTGGGTGACCGCCAGATGATAGGCGACGCCCGTATCCTTGCGCGCCAGCACCACGTCGCCCGCCGCCTCGGGATTTACGGCGACCACCCCGGTTTCGCCGTTCGGACCCTCGCCCTCCTCGACGAAGGTCAGGCCGGTCCAGACCGCATCGCCCAGCGCCTCGCGCGCCAGATCCAGCGACAGCCGCCAGGCGAAGGGCGCGCCCGAGGCCAGCAGCCGCGCCTCTTCCTGCGCCGGATGGGGGCCGGGCCGCACCGATTCCATCGCCCCGTGCGGCGCATCGCCGATGCCGTTAAGGATCTCCTTGCGCGTGCGGAAACACCGATAGAGCAGCCCGCGCTCTCTCAGGCCTTCGATCACGGCGGCGTAGTCGTCCAGATAATCCGACTGGCGCCGCACCGGCGTCTCCCAGTCCAGGCCCAGCCAGGCCAGATCCTCAAGAATGCCCGCCTCGTATTCCGGCCTGCACCGCGTCGGATCGATATCCTCGATCCGCAGCACGAACCGCCCGCCCGCCGCCTTCGCCGCCGACCAGGCGCTCAGGGCCGAGAAGGCATGGCCCTTGTGCAGGCGGCCGGTGGGGGAGGGGGCGAAGCGGGTCGTGAACACGGCTCAGTCTTCGTCCGTGGCCAGCAGATGCGTCCAGTCACGGGCGGCGTGAAGTATGCGGACGACCTCGACATCGGCCGTCACCCTATAGAAGATCAGATAGCTGCCCTCGGGGCGCTTTCGCAGATCGGCGATGCCGGCCTCTGGATAGCGCCGGGGATTTTGAGCGAGCGTTTCGCAGCGTCCAAAAAGCGTCCTGACCAGTCGCCGCGCCGCGTTTGGGCTGTCCAGAGCGACATGGTCCTCAATCGAAGCCAGGTCGCGTAAGGCGGCGTCGGCGAGCCGAACTCTCATTCGCCCTCGGCGGCCCACCGGGCCTCGAACGCAGCGCGGGCGTCTTCGAGCGGGGTCAACCGGCCGGCGTCGGCGTCGGCGATCCCCTCTTCCAGCTTGCCCAGCAGGGCCGCCAGTCGGGCCTCATGCTCCTGTACCAACCGCACGCCGGTGCGCAGCACTTCGCTCTTGGAGCCGTATCGGCCGTCGCGGACCAGGCGGTCCACCACCTGTTCCAGCGCACCCAGTTCGACGGTCATGGTCATGACGGAATCCTCAATCGACCGACCAATAATAGTTATTACATCGCGCTGTCGCCAGCCGAAATCCGCCAGCGCCTCCATTTCCTTGAGCGCCTGAGCAGGTCATAGGTAGGCCATGCCGCCTCAGCCCACGCCCCAGGACATCGCCGCCGCGCGCGAGGCGCTGGTCGCCGCCGATCCGGCCATGGCGCGCGTGCATGCGCAGACGCCGGCCTTCGAATGGCGGCTGCGGGTCGGCGGGTTCGAAGGCCTGTTCCGCATGATCGTGGAGCAGCAGGTTTCGGTGGCCTCGGCCGCTTCGGTCTGGGCGCGGCTGCGCGAGGGGATGGGCGGGATCACGCCCGAGCTGCTGCTGGCGCACGATCTGGATCAACTGCGCGACATGGGTTTGTCGCGGCAGAAGGCCACCTATGGTCAGGGCATCGCCCGCGCCCAGCTCGCCGGCGAGATCGATCTGGAGCATCTGGCCAGTCTCGACGACGAAGCGGCGATCGCCGCCCTGACGGCGCTGAAGGGCGTGGGGCTGTGGACGGCCGAGGCTTATCTCCTGATGTGCGAGGGTCGGCTGGACGTGTTTCCCGGCGGCGACGTGGCGCTGCAGGAGGCCCTACGCTGGGCCGACGGCGCCGAGGTGCGGCCGGACCAGAAAGCCGCCTATGCCCGCGCCGAGGTCTGGCGGCCGTATCGGGCGGTGGCGACCCATCTGCTGTGGGCCTGGTACACGGGCGTGAAGCGCGGCGAGATCGTTCTGGAGGCTGCGCAATGACCCCGCTCGATCCCGTCCTGACCGAACCCCTGCGCAATCCCCAGACCGTGCTGTCGGCGTTGGACTTCGCCGGCGTCGCCGTCTTCGCCGCCACCGGCGCCCTGGCCGCCGCACGCGAGAAGCACGACGTGGTCACCTTCGCCTTCTTCGGCGCCATCACCGGCGTGGGCGGCGGCACCCTGCGCGACCTGTTGCTGGGCCTGCCTGTGTTCTGGGTTCAGGACTGGCGCTATCTGGCGGTCTGCCTGTTCGCCTCGACGGCCTTGTGGCTGGTGGGTCAGCGCGACTGGCGGTTCCGCGCCCTGCTGTGGCTGGATGCGATCGGGCTTGCGGCTTACGGCGTCATGGGCGCGGCCAAAGCCGAGGCGGCGGGCGCGCCGGCCCTGATCTGCATCGTCATGGGCACGCTGACAGCCTGTTTCGGCGGGGTGGTGCGCGACACATTGGCGGGTCAGCCGTCGATCCTGCTGCGGCGAGAGATCAACGTCACGGCTGCCATACTGGCGGCGACGGTCTATATCGCGCTGCGCGCGCCCGGCATGCCGATCTGGCCGGCCGCCATCGTCGCGGCCCTGTGCGGTTTCCTGTTGCGGGCCTGCGCCCTGCGCTGGGGCTGGACCCTGCCGGGCTTTCCCACCCATGCCAGTCGGGCCTAGGTCATGAGCGAAATCCCCGCCGCCTATCGCGACGCCCCGCGCTGGCCCTTCGGCGACAGCCCGGAACTGGCCGACGAACTGCTGGCCCTGGTGCTGGCTGGCGGCAAGCGCGCCACCTGTTCGTCTCTGGCGGCGTGCGAGGCCGACATCATGCCGACCGTCGGCGAGGTCAGCGTGATCCTGGATGGCGCGGGCGCGCCCCGCTGCGCCATCCGCACGACCGAGGTCGAGATCATGGCCTTTGAAGACGTCGGAGAGGACTTCGCCCGTGCGGAGGGGGAGGGCGATCTTAGCTATAAATGGTGGCGGGACGCGCACGAGGCCTATTACCGCCGCGAGGGCAGTTGGGCGCCGGGCATGAAGGTCGTTTGCGAGCGGTTCGAACTGGTCGAGATTTTCTGAGGCCTCGTCACGAAAACGCTGCACTCTGGTCATGGCGATGAGCGGGAATCAAGGGTAGGCTGTCGCTGCAAGACTAGGGAAGGAGACGTGTCCTCACCTCTGTCGCCTCAATATCCCCCCGTCCGCGCGGGAGGGCCTGATGCAGGTTCTCCATCGACCGCCCTCCGGTTTTCCCGCCCTGGTGCTGAACGCCGACTTCCGGCCGCTGTCCTACTATCCGCTGTCGCTCTGGCCGTGGGAGGAGGCGGTCAAGGCGGTCTATCAGGACCGCGTGGACGTGGTGTCCCTGTATGACAAGGTCGTCCGCTCCCCTTCGATGGAGATGCAGCTTCCCAGCGTGATCGCGCTGCGCAGCTATGTGGACCAGGACCGCAACCCCGCCTTCACCCGCTTCAACGTCTTCCTGCGCGACGGTTTCGCCTGTCAGTACTGCGGAGAGTCGAAGGATCTGACCTTCGACCACGTCATCCCCCGCTCGCACGGCGGCCGCACGACCTGGGAGAACATCGTCGCCGCCTGCAGCCCCTGCAACCTGGCCAAGGGCGGCCGCACCCCGCGCCAAGCCATGATGCCGATCCGCCGCGAACCCTATCGCCCCAACGCCTGGCAGCTTCAAGATGCGGGCCGTCGCTTCCCGCCGCATTACCTGCACCAGAGCTGGCTGGACTATCTCTACTGGGACATCGAGCTCGAACCCTAGGGTTTCCCGATGTTTCCTGTTGATGCCCAAGTGCCTGTTTTGATGGCGTAAACTGGGCAAAGGGCGATTGCCCGGGATGACCGCTTTATCCTCCGATTTGCTCCCAAGTGGTGACCATGTGGTCACCAAAATGGGCGTTCAAAACCCGCTGTGGCGGGACGGAGGCGAAATGTCTGGTGACCATACGGTGACCACGAAATTGACCAAACGGGCCGTAGATGCCCTGGTGGTAGGCCCAGAGCGGTATTTGGCGTGGGATATCGAGTTGAAGGGGTTTGGCGTTCGGGTCACCCCGGAAGGCCGAAAAACCTACATCGTAAGATACCGAACGATCGGCGGCGCGAGGCGGATGCTGACGCTGGCGACCCACGGCGTTCTGACGACTGAGGAGGCCCGCGAGGAGGCGCGCAAAGCGCTCGCGCGGGTCGCAATGGGCGGCGACCCGCAAGGGGTGAAAGCTGAACGCCGCGCCGAGATGACGGTCCGGGAGCTGTGCGAGCTCTACATGGCCGAGGGCACGGCGACCAAGAAGGCGACGACGCTCCATATCGACCGCATACGGATCAAGCGGCATATCAACCCCCGGATCGGGAACATGAAAGTCACCGATGTCGCTCGGAGCGATATCCAGCGGCTGATGATCGACGTGGGCAACGGGAATATTCGTAAGGACGCGACGCCGCACACACGGGGCGGCAAGGGCGCTGCTGCGCGAACGGTCGGTCTCCTCGGCGGCATCTTCAACTTCGCAGTCGACTACGGTTTCATAGCGCAGAGCCCCGTTCGAGGCGTGAAACGCTTTCGCGACAATCGGAGAGATCGTTTCCTGTCTCCCGCGGAGCTCGGCCGACTTGGGGATGTCCTCTCCGACCTCGAAAAGGACGGCGGCGACCCTCGGCATATCACCATCCTGCGGCTGCTGGCGTTGACGGGCGCGCGCAAGAACGAGATCGCTCGTCTGAGGTGGTCCGAGCTGGATCTCGATCGCGGCCTGCTGCGGCTGCGGGACTCCAAAACCGGGCCGAAGATCATTCCGCTCGGCGTGGCTGCTCTGGAGCTGGTCGCGGCGCTCAAGTCCAATGGAAGCGTATATCTGTTTCCCGACCGCCGGAGGCCTGACCAGCCGGTCGCCAATCTGGACTGGGCCTGGGTCTGCATCCGCAAGAAAGCGGGGCTCGATGATGTCCGCATCCACGACCTTCGCCACAGCTTCGCGAGCGCAGGTTTGGCGTCCGGCGAGGGTCTCCCCTTGATCGGCAAGCTGCTCGGGCACGCCCATGTCGCGACCACCAGCCGGTATGCTCACTTGGCTGACGATCCGATCCGCGCCGCTGCCGACCGGATCAGCCGCAACGTCGCAGAAACGCTTCTACGACGACCCGCTGAGGGCGGAAATGATCATGTGTAGTGTGTCACGCTACAAAGCGGTTGCGACATGTCGCGTTTGGCGCTACATGTCGGGCGACATCAATGGATGTGGAGGATGATCCAGTCCTTCAAGGATCGCCAGACCGAGTTGGTGTTTCTTGGCGCGAGCCCCAAAGGCTTTCCGGCCGACCTCCTGAGGCGCGCGCGGCGAAAGCTCCAGGTGCTGGATGCCGCAACGGATGTGGGCGACCTGAGAGATCCGCCGGGAAACCGGCTCCACCGACTCGTCGATAATCGGGACGGGCAGTGGTCCATCAGCGTGAACGACCAGTTTCGGATCTGCTTCTCTTGGGGAGCGTCCGGTCCCGAAGATGTTGAGTTCGTCGACTACCATTGAGACCATCCCGGAGGTCACAGACCTCCTCTTCATCCGACGGCGGGAGCCTGGGAGATCGTCATGACCGTTCGTGACTACACGACCTTCGCCACGCCTCTGGCCCACCCGGGCGAGATTTTGCGGGAGGACTATCTGCCGGCCTTCAAGCTCTCGGCTGGCGGATTGGCGCGCGCCATGGGGTTGAAGGATCGCAGTCGGATCGAGCAGCTAGTCCGCGAGCAGCGCGCCATCACGTCTGACACAGGCCTGCGGCTCGCGAGGGTGTTCGGGACGTCACCGGAGTTCTGGATGAACCTCCAGGCCCAGCATGACCTGTCGCGGGATGCGATCGCCAATCGCCAAGCCTTGGCGGACATAGAGCCTTTGCGCCCCGTGGCCTGACAGTGGAGGCTTGCGTGCCTGGGTCCTTCAGCGCCCCGCGTCAAAACGTTCGATCCTCTGGAGGGACGCGCACCGGGTCCGTCACTGAGGCCTCCCGATCGCTTACCCGACCCGTGCGCCTTTGCCGGAGCATCTCGTGATAGCAATCCGCGAGATCGAGAAGCTGGAGGTCTGACAACCGATCCCCGGCGGCGATGAACCGCGCCATCATGGTCTCGAACTCAGCGTCGGTGAGGGTGGGGGCGGACACAGGAAACAACCTCTTGGAGCTTGGCCTATAAGGCGGATAGCCAGGGGAGGCTGAGCCTCCCCTGGCCTATTCAGAAGCGCCAGCCGATGCCGGCGTTGGCGCCGACATGGTTCTGGGTGTCGAAGGTCGCGCCGGCTCGGAAGACCATGGAGCCGTCGCCAAGGGCGCGGGAGTAGCCCATCGCCATGGCCGATTGGCCCTCGTAGGTGCCGTAGCCCACCGCGAACATCGACTTGCCGCGCTCGGCGATCTGCGGCATCCCGGCCGCCGCCAGGGCGCCCGCCGTGCCGGCGAAGGCCAGCTTGCGCACTTCCTGGACGTTGTAGTTGACCGCCGCCAGCCGCATGTCGGTGTAGGCGTTCGACTGCTGGATCGCTTCGTTCATGCTCTCGCGCAGTTGCAGGACGTTGACGGCGTCGGTGTCTGCGACCCCGGCGGCGACATTGCTGACGGTGACCGCCGGCCCATTGCTGCGGCCCAGAACCACGCGGGTCTGGCCCTGGTCGGCGTACTGGAGCGAGTTCTGGCCCAGGGCCAGGGCGCTGTCGGCCGTTGTCTGAGCCGTGGCGACGGCCTGGTTGGTCTGAAACAGCTGCGAGCCATTGACCGCCTCCGTGGAGGTGGCCGTGACTGCACCGGCCGCGACATTGTTCAGCGTCACCGGGGCCGAGGCGTCGCCGCCCTGGAAGGTGATGCTGTTGGTGCGACCGCCGTTTGCGTCGGTGTCGTACTGGACCGCATTGGTCGCGGCGAAGGCCAGTTCGTAGATCTGGCCGCCGTTGACGGCGTCGGTCGAGCCGGCGGCGATACGGCCGTTGGCGACATTGTGCAGACCAACGGCGCCGCCGCTGGCGCCGACCAGCGTCAGATCGTCGGAGCGCACTCCGCCGTTCGGGGTCTCGGGGTCATCGCCGTCGCTGTATTGCACGGGGCCGAGGCTGCCGTTGGCGATGTTGTTGGTCAGATTGGTGATCGCCGTCGTGTTCTGGGCGACCTGGGTGTTGGTGGCGAACAGTTGCGACCCGTTGACGGCGTCGGACGAGGTCGCGTTGACTTGGCCCGCTGCGACATTGGTGATGGTGGTCCCGCTGGCGCCGGCCAGCGTCAGGGTGTCGCGGGTGGTCGTGTCGTAGGAGACGGCGGTCCCGGCGATGGCTTCGACCCGATCGGACACGCCCTGCAACTGGGCGACATTGACCGCGTCGGTCGCCGCCGTGCCGGCCGCGACATGGGTGAGCTGGCGTTCGGCGCCGGCAGAGCCGAACGAGACCGAGCCGGCCGACGATTGAAGGCCCGTGACGCCTAGCGCCGCATAGTCGGTTTGCGCAGCGCGATCGGCGACGCTGCCGCCGCCCAGGGCGACGCTGTTGTCCGCGACGGCCTGAGATTCGGGACCGACGGCGACGGCATCCTGGCCTTGGGCGTTCGCAGGGGCGAGGTTGGAGTTGACGGCGAGATAGACGCTGGATCCGCCGCCCGTCGGCGCACCCGACAGGGCGTCCAGGAAGGCCTGGATGCTGGCGTATTGGACGCCCTGATAGGTGATGGCGACATCCAGGCTGTTGGTCAGAGGGTTGAAGGCGGTGCCGCCGCCGAACCCGGCCGCCGCACTCTGGCCGAAGGCGAAGATTTGGCCGCCGTTGACGGCGTCGCTCGACCCGGAAGCAATCAGGCCGGCGGCGACATTGTGCAGGCCCACCGGACCGGCCAGCGCGCCCACAAGGGTCACGTCATTGCTGGGGACCCCGCCGTTCGGCGTCGTCGGATCGGCGGCGTCCGAATATTGCACCACGCCGACCGCGCCATTGTTCAGATTGTTCGTGATGGTGGTGATAGCGGTGGTGTTGGTGACGATGTCGGCGGTGTTCTCTGCGACCTGGGTGTTGGTCGCGAACAGTTGTGCGCCGTTGACCGCCTCGGTGGAGGCGGCGCTGAGCTCGCCCGCCGCGACATTGCTGATGGTGGTGCCGGCGGCGCCGGCAAGGGTCAGGGTGTCAAAGCTTGGGTCGTCATAGGCGACCGCCAGCGCAGAGACGGCGGCGATGTCCGCAATCGCATCCGTATTCAATCCGACCTGGGTGTTGGTGGCGAACAGCTGAGCGCCGTTGACCGCCTCGGTCGAGGTGGAGGTCAGGGCGCCGGCGGCGACATTGCCGATGATGGTGCCGTCAACGCCGGCCAGGGTGACCCGTCCCGCCAGAAAATC
This sequence comes from Brevundimonas sp. TWP1-3, assembly GCF_049896085.1. NCBI lineage: Bacteria > Pseudomonadati > Pseudomonadota > Alphaproteobacteria > Caulobacterales > Caulobacteraceae > Brevundimonas > Brevundimonas sp. TWP1-3. The sequence goes on from NZ_JAFCTP010000001.1 coordinate 830,790, forward strand.
GTCGTACATGACGGCCGTGTCGGACAGGGCGCCCAGGTCGGTGCTGAGGTTGGTGATGGCGGTCGTGTTGATCCCGACCTGGGTATTGGTGGCGAACAGCTGGGCGCCATTGACCGCCTCGGTTGATGTGGAGGACAGGGCGCCGGCGGCGACATTGCCGATGACGGTGCCGTCAACACCCGCCAGGGTGACGCGGCCGGCCAGGAGGTCGTCGTACATGACGGCCGTATCCGACAGGGCGCCCAGGTCGGTGCTGAGGTTGGTGATGGCGGTCGTGTTGATTCCGACCTGGGTATTGGTGGCGAACAGCTGGGCGCCGTTGACGGCCTCGTTCGAGGTGGAGGACAGGGCGCCGGCGGCGACATTGCCGATCACCGTGCCATCGACCCCTGCCAGGGTGACGCGGCCGGCCAGCAGGTCGTCGTACATGACGGCCGTGTCGGACAGGGCGCCCAGGTCGGTGCTGAGGTTGGTGATGGCCGTCGTGTTGATTCCAACCTGAGTGTTGGTGGCGAACAGCTGAGCGCCGTTCACCGCTTGGTTGGAGACCGCGCTGAGCTCTCCCGCCGCGACATTATTGATGGTGGTGCCAGCGAGACCTGCCAGGGTCAGGGTGTCCGAAGACGCGTCGTCATAGACGACCGCCAGCGCTGACACGGCGGCGATGTCCGCGATCGCGTCTGTGTTCAGCCCGACCTGGCTATTGGTGGCGAACAGCTGCGAACCATTGATCGCCTCTGTCGAGGTCGCGGTGAGAGCGCCGGCAGCGACGTTGCCGATGATCGTGCCGTCAACGCCAGCAAGGGTGACCCGGCCTGCCAGCAGGTCGTCGTATTGGACGGCGGTATCCGACAGGGCGCCCAAGTCGGTGCTGAGGTTGGTGATGGCCGTTGTGTTGATGCCGACCTGCGTGTTGGTGGCGAACAGCTGAGCGCCGTTGACCGCCTCGGTCGAGGTGGAGGTCAGGGCGCCGGCAGCGACGTTGCCGATCACCGTGCCGTCAACACCCGCCAGGGTGACCCGACCCGCCAGAATGTCGTCATACTGGACGGCCGTTTGCGCGAGGGTGTCCAGATCTGTGCCGAGCTCGTCGATCGCGTTCACGCTGGCGGCCACCTGGGTGTTGGTGGCGAACAACTGCGAGCCATTGACGGCTTCTGTCGATGCGGCGCTCAGATCGCCCGCGGCGACATTGCTGATGACTGTCCCGCCGATACCGGCGAGCGTCAGGCTGGCGCCCGTCGAATCGTCGTAGGCGACGGCGACGTCCGCCAAAGCCTGAAGGTCGTCTGACACGCCCTGCAACTGGCCCACGTTGACGGCGTCGGTGACGGCGGATCCGGCGGCCACATTGGTCAGCTGACGTTCCGCGCCGACGGCGCCGATGGAGACTTCGCCCGATGAGGTTTGCGGCGTTTCCAGACCCAGGGCCGCATAGGCGGCGAGCGATCCACGCGTCGCCGTGCTGGAAGCGCCCAGGGCCACGCTATTGTCGGCGCTGGCCGAAGCCGCAGGGCCGACGGCTGTCGAATTCAAGCCTCCGGCCAGGGCGCCGCCCAGAGCGGAGTTGACGGCCAGGAAGGGGCTGCCGCCGGCCGGCGTCGTGAAGACCGCGTCGAGGGCTTCCTGGACGCTGCCGTAGATCACGCCGTCGTAAGTCAGACCGATGTCGAGAGTACTGGAGGCGGGATCGAAGACAGTGCTGCCGCCGATCTCGGCCGCCAAGCTGGAACCGAGACCGAACAGCTGAGCGCCGTTGACGGCGTCGGTGGACCCGGCGGCCAATAGACCGGCGGTCAAATTGGTGATGCGCGTGCCTGTCGCGCCGCCCAAGGTGAGGGTCGCGGCGGTGCTGTCGTCATAGGTGACGGCCAGGGCGGCGAGGGCGTCGATGCTCGTGGCCACACCCCGAAGCTGCCGCAAATTGACGGCGTCCGTGTCTGCCGAGCCGGCCGCAACATTGGTCAACTGGCGTTCCGCGCCGACGGCGCCGAAGGACATCTCGCCGACCGAGTTTTGGGGATCAACGACTCCAAGGGGGGAGTAACCCGTCTGGGCGCCGCGAAGCGCGGTGCTGCCCGATCCGAGGGCGAGACTGTTGGCGACAGCCACGGAGGCGTCCGCGCCGAAGGCGATCGAGCCGGCGGCCCCGCCCAGCACCTCGGCGTTCCGGCCGAGAGCGATGGCGTCCGCAGACGTGGCGGCCGTTACGGCGCCATTGCCGAAGGCTATGGAGTTGACCTCGCCCGCCACTGCAATCGCTCCTCCGGAACCAAGCCCAGTGATCTGATTGCCGCCGATGGCGATGCCCGCTTCTTCAGCCAGGGTGAAGCCGTCCGCCTGATTGATGCAGGCGTTGTCGGGGTCGACGAGGCCGCCGTTCACATCGAGAACCTGAAGGTTGATGTTCTGACCGCTTGCGGCGTCGTTCAGCAGATCGTCCGCGCCAACATCAACATCGGGGACCAGGATGCCGAGCAGGCCGTCGAGGATATCTTCGAGCGGCGTCACGACGCCGGTGATGACGGGGCCCATGATGTCTGTGACCACAGAACGCGGCAGGGAGACGCCGGAGCAGACGCTCACCAGGCTTGTCTGGGCCCGCGCGCGTTCAGGCGCGACGAGCAATCCGAAGGGCGCCAGCGCGCCGATCATATAGACTGTCGCGACCAACAGCCGTGTCGCGCGCGTCGTCCCATTCCCAAGAACGGCGGATCCGCTTTTCCAACCCTTTGCCGACATTGCACTTCTCCCAGCACGGGAGACTTCTGCTCCCAGACGGAGAGGCTAATGCGACCGAGGACACAATCGTGACGCGATTGCGGTTTCCTGGATTTCGCGCAGGGGACCTACTTTTGACGCCTAGTAACGGCTCGCGGGTAGGGCTTCACGGGGGGTGAAAAGGTCTCCCGCCTGGCTGACCGACCTCATCCCGAGTTTGTCCAGCGCCTTGCCGCGATGGTAGTCGACGGTCCGAGGGCTGATGCCGAGCAGGCGCCCGATCGTCTTGGACGTACCGCCCGAGACCGCGTGTTCCAGAATCTCCCGTTCACGCGAAGATAATCGGGCCAAGGCCTGCCTGGTAGGTCTACCAGGTAGGGATAGGTCAATGTTATCATTGGAGATTCCACAATGCGCCCGAATGGCGGCGATGTGGGTCTCTTCGGTGTCGCCATAGGACAGAAGATCGACGACCCCCGAGTTGTGCAGAGCGATGACCTCACGCGGCGTCGCCAATGGATCCCCCAGTATGACCAGAGGAACGTCAGGCAGCTCGCGTCCGACGACCTCTGTCGCCTTGAGGATGTCCACGACGGTCGAGTCGGAGCAGTAGACGATCGTTTGAACACCCGTGCGTGTCCGAAGCGTTTGGTCCAGGGCGCCAGTCACATCCACCCGGACTTCATCGCTCTCTAGTGCGCGGCGCACCTGGCAACCCCGGCGCGCAGGGTCGATGAGAAGAACGGTCTTGCCGGGCTGGGTGCGAATTCGGGATTCGCCAACGAATCGCCTGATCTCCCCATCCGCCTCGATCAATGGAAAGGCGGTGTCCTCGACCGAAAGCAGACTTCCGCTGCGGTCGCGAACACGATAGGCGGCCTCGATGGACTTGCCGGTCATCAACGTCTCGACCGCCGAACGAAACGCAGGGCGATCCTCCTCAAGAACCGCAGCGAGCTGGTCGGTCCAGGCGATGACAGAGGGGCGATCTCCCGGCCAGGCGGTCTGGGTGTCAATGTTGAGAAAGCGACGGCTCCAGTCGGCGACATCGACTGTCCAGAGCAGTCGGCGCTCGGGCGCGGCGTTCTCTGCGTCCAGGACTTCCAAAGCCGCTGAATGCCATTCGAACAACTCTCCGTGCTCGTCGAACTGGGGCAGGGCGCGAATGGTGAACCAGCGATAGACGCCGCCTGCGCTGCGGAGCCGGTGCCGGCTTTCGAAGGGTTTGGCCAGGGTGACGGCGCGGCCCCAGTCGGCGATGATGCGGTCCCGTTCGGCCGGATGAAGCCAGCCTATCCAGCCATCCGTCCTCGCTTGCGGTAGGCTGACGCCCAAATAGGTCTGACATCGGTCGTTCATCCATCGGATGACCCCGCGGGTGTCCAGGCGCCACAGGAAGAGGGGGGCCAAGCTCGTCAGTGAGTCCAAAGTTGATTCCGCGGTTAAGAGACGCGCGCGCAAGCCCTTCTCCTCAGTGACGTCGCGGAGCATGCACAGTACGGCGTGCACCTTGTCGTCGCGGGCGATAGGCGTGACGGCAGCCGTGACCCAGGTCTCCCGCGCGCCCTCCGGGCGATCGATATGCAGCCGGATGTCATCGGCGGTTCCCGCGTCGCCTGTCCAAGCCGCCGCGATGGTCGCCGCCAACTGGGAAGACAGGGACGGCGCCATGTCCTCGAATACGCCCCCCTGCGAAGCTGATAGCGGCAGAAGCGCGCGACAGGCGTCGTTGAAATAGATCGACGCCTGGCTTCCGACGATGATGAGGGTTGGAAACGCCTGCCGCAGCATCGACTCGACGGAGTGGATCATCCAGTCCCGATCGACGGCCCCTGCGGCGTCCGCCGCTTGATCCGATCGGCCGAGCCCTTCGGCCATGGCATTGATCATGAGTCAGTCCTCCAGATCTGGAACTATGTTCACCGAGTCACAACTCAAGGTAAATGGACGGATCGACGGTCTTTACAGCAAAGCCAGTCTTCGCTGCTGCGCAAGCTTAGGTGTTCGCGCGCAGAGTGTGCGCGTCCGCGCATTTGTATTGGAGCTGACTTTTCCGAGATGGGACTGCAGAGCGACGCCCAGCGCTGTCGTCGCGGGATTGGCGACCGTCGCAAGCAACCTCGCAGGCTGGAGAAGCCTGATTGGTCCCGTCTTCAACTTGACTGCGATCTCGTGGGGTGCAGCGCGACGGCCGCGACGATCTGACGCGGCCGGGCGCCGTCGTTCTTCCGGCCTGCGATCCTTGAAATCGCCAGTCGGGTACATCGGTGAAGGCGAAAGGGTTCGGGGCGCGGGAGCGCCATGACCGAGCCCCGTGCTCCTGAAGACTACGGCTTCAGGCCGCCGATGACGGCGCGGCGGGAGACGCTGGCGATCTGGAAAGCCGGACGCTTCGTCAGTCTGGCGACGCCGTCGATGCCGCCGCGCGCCAAAGCGCGGCCCTTGAATGTGAGGGGCTCCGTCCAGCGTGTTCGACCCGTCCGCTCTCCGGCGGGCGGGATGCGCCGGTGATGGTCAAGGTGCAGGTCGTGCCGATGACACCGGGACGAAGAGGCGCTCATGACCCAAATCCGCCACCTCGCACGGGACGACGCTGGGGTCGAAGGCGAGCAGGGTCAGCTTTAAGCGGTGCTTGGACGAGCGTAGCAAACATAAGGCTTCTGGAGTGGCGTCAGAACCTTCTATTGTCGTGCGGCGCCGATCATGGGAGCCTGCTGCATCGTTTGGCGCAAAGAACGCGCTTCGTGATTGAGCGGGCGTCTTCGAGCCTGCATCGGAGACCTCCGCTTGCCGACCTTGAAGCGCGCCGTAATCACGAGACCCTATCAGCAAGCCCTGTTGGTCGCCTTGGCTGTCGCCGTCTTGCTGGGCCTGGCTTTCGTCGGACTAGAGCTTCGGCTTGAGTTCGATCGCGCGCGCGCATTACGAGCCGAGGTCGAGCGATCCCATGTGGCCCGCGCCCAGTTGCTGCAAATCTTCTCGTCCATGCAGGATGCCGAGACAGGCCAGCGAGGCTATGTGATCACGGGCCAAGCCAGCTATCTGGAGCCCTATAACAGCGCAGCCCGTGCGCTGGGTGCCGAACTCCCGCGCCTGAAGGCGCTCTATCGCGACAATCCTCAACAGGCGGCCAATCTGGTTTGGCTGGAGACCCTAATCGCGCGCAAACAGGCGGCGATGCGGAACGGTATCGTGGCGCACGACACCCAGGGTCGTGAGGCCGGGCTCGATGCGGTCTCCAACGGCGTGGGCAAGGCGGCAATGGACGATATTCGCGTCGCCGTCGACCGGATGGTGGCCGTCGACGCCCAGGCGCTTGCTGATGTGACGCAGCGCGCTGATGCACGCAGCCGCATGACCGAACGCCTGGTCGCAGGCGTGTTCCTGCTGCTGATTGCGGTGGTCGCGTCGAGCGGTTTTCTGGTCTGGCGTTATGTCCGGACACGTCGCGTCTTGCTGGACGCAGTTCAGGCGACGGCCGCCCGTCAGACAGCCATCTTCGACAGCGCCATCGACGCCATTCTGACGTTGAATCCCAGCGGCAGCATCGAAACGCTGAACACGGCGGCGACGCGCATGTTCGGCTGGACCGCGCCTGAACTGGGGCGTCGCGATGTTTCGGTCTTGATGGACTTGGGCGGCGATGGAGAAACAGCTTTCCTGACCCGGATCGGCGCCAATCGCGAAGATTTCGAACAGGGCGTCGTGCGTGAACTCACCGCCCGGCGTCGCGACGGCACGACCTTCCCCGTGGATGTGGCCTTGAGCCCGATGACTCTGCCGACGGGCGTGCATCTGGTGGCGGTGATCCGCGACATTTCAGAGCGCCGTCGCGTGGAGGAGATGAAGCAGCAGTTCGTTTCTACCGTCAGTCACGAGCTGAGGACGCCCCTGACCTCGATTGCGGGGTCTTTGGGTTTGCTGGTCGGGGGGGCGGGCGGCGTGCTGCCTGAGAAGGCGGGTCGGTTGATCGGCATCGCCCATTCCAACAGCCAGCGGCTGATTCGACTTATCAACGACATCCTGGATGTGGAGAAGATCGAGTCGGGTCAGATGACGCTGGATCTGGTGTCGCTGGACCTGCGCGACATTGCTCTGGTCTCACTGGACAGCGTGCGGGGCCTCGCCGACAGTCTGGGGGTCAGCCTGACGTTAAGCGAGGGGGCCGAGGCGCCGGTCAGCGGCGACGCCGATCGGCTGGTGCAGGTGGTGGTCAATCTGCTGTCCAATGCGGCCAAGTTCTCGCCCTCGGGCGGGGTGGTTGAAGTCAGCGTCGTGCCCGAGGCGCGGATTGCGCGGCTGAGCGTGCGCGACCACGGGCCGGGCATTCCCGACGAATTCCGCGCGCGCATTTTCAACAAGTTCGCCCAGGCCGACGGGTCTGACACCCGCCAGCGCGGCGGAACCGGGCTGGGCCTGGCTATCGCCCGCGAGATTGCGGAACGGCACGGAGGGCGGCTGTGGTTTGAATCCGCGCCGGGCGAGGGGGCGACCTTCCATCTGGACCTGCCGTTGGCCATCGGGGTTTCCGATACGGCGCCCGGAACCGGCCCGAGACTGCTGATCGTCGAGGATGATCCCGACGCTGCCGAGGTGCTGCGCGTCATGCTGGAGCAGGACGGGTTCGAGGCCCATGTGGTCGCCACAGCGCGCGGGGCGCTCGACGTGGTTCGGCAGGAGCGCTACGCGGCCGTTCTGGTCGATCTGCAACTGCCCGATGCGGACGGGATCGGTCTGATCCGCGCGTTGCGGGGCCATGCGGCGACACGGGATCTGCCGGTCGTCGTGGTGTCGGCGGACGTGGCGCGCGGCAAGGCGCGTGGACGGTCGTTGGAGGTGCTGGACTGGCTGGAGAAGCCGTTCGATCAGAGCCGGTTGAGGTCGGCAGTCGCTTCGATCCTGGATCGGCTGGAGACGCGACGGCCCTCGATCCTTCATGTGGACGACGACCCGGATATCCTCCAGGTGACGGCTTCGACCCTGGCGGGGGTGGCCGAAATGTCGGGCGCGGGCAGCCTGGCCGATGCGCGCCGCGCCTTGGCGATCGCGCGTCCCGATCTGGTGATCCTGGATCTCGGCCTGCCAGACGGGTCGGGTCTGGAGCTTCTGAAAGAGTTGGGAGACGATGCAGGCGGATCGATTCCGGTCGTCGTCTATTCGGCTCAAGAGATGGACGCCGCGCTGGGTCAAAGGGTCGAAGCCGTGCTGGTGAAGTCGCGCACCTCGCTGGCGCACCTGGCCCGCACGGTGCGGCGTCTCACCCACAAGGACGTTCGCAACTGAACATTGGAGCCGCCATGCCGATCACCCTGATGCACGTTGACGACGAGCCGGACATCCGCGAGGTGGCGGCCATGGCGCTGGAGCTCGATCCCGAGATCAGCCTGACCAGCATGGCGTCCGGCGAAGCCGCGCTGGAGCAGCTGTCGGCGGGCGCACGTCCTGACGTCATCCTTCTGGATGTCATGATGCCGCAGATGGATGGACCTGGCGTGCTGTCGGCGTTGCGTCGGATCGAGGGGCTGGGCGAGACGCCTGTCATCTTCATGACGGCGCGCGCACAGTCCGGCGAGATCGATCGTTTCAAGACCCTGGGGGCGATCGGCGTCATCACCAAGCCGTTCGACCCAATGACCCTGGCCAGTCAGGTCCGGGATCTTCTGGCCGAAGCCCGCGCTTGACCGTCGATCCTCTGGCCGAGTTGCGCGACCGTTTTCGCAAGAAGGCGAAAGAAGAGGCGTCGGCCATCCGTCTGGCCTGGGCAAGAGGCGCGGAAGGGTTTCAGGACGTCGAACATCTGGCCCACGGGCTCGCGGGCGCCGCGGGCATCTTCGGCTTCGTCGACGTCGGAGCGGCGGCCCTGGCGGTGGATGGGCGTTTCGCCGCAGGTGAGGTTCCCCGCGAGGATGAGATCGACGCCCTGGTGGCCGCTATCGACGGAATCTAACTATTCGTAGTCGATGGTCAGGGGCAGGGCGGTCAGGACGGCGCCATCCGAAGCTAGCCCCTGCTGTCGCAGCCGACCCGTGATGCGCAACAGATCGCGACCGTCCGCATCCATGTGGGACACGCGCACGGTCGAGACATCGCCAGTATTGACGCTCCAGATCTGGACATCCTCCACGATCGACATCCCCTGATCGGAGGTCAGGGTTTCCGGCACGCGGATGCGATAGACCCGCCCGGGATCACCGCGGACCATCACGACCGACGGCGCATCGGGGCGGCTCGCATCAGACACGACCGATAGCGACGCCGACAAGGTGTCCGGCTGAATCGACCTGACGTGGACGGCCGCGACGCTCAGGCTGCGCTGCACCTCCAGCGAGCCCCGCGCTGTCTGGGCGAAGGCCGGCGCCGCGACCTGAGGGGCGATCAGTGATGCGATCAAGGCGAGACGAGCGATCATTGAACCAGGTCTACGGTGACGATGTAGTCGTAGCTGTGGTTTCCGCTCGCGGCGTTGGCGGCCAGGGTGACATCCATGCCCAGCCGCAGGGTGGCGCTGCCCAGCAGGCCCAGCGGATTCAGGTCGAACATCAGACTGGCTCCTTCGGATGGCGCAGAACCGCTGCGATAGCTGGCGCCCGACAGTGATGCGACGCGCAGTTTCGATATGGTCGCGGGTCCTGACCCGGTGACCGGCGTGATCGTGACCCGCACATAGCGCAGGGCGCACAGGCCCGACAGGTTCAGCAGACCACAGTTGATGGTCAGGGTGGGCGTTGTCACCGACGCACTGGACAGGCGGATGGCGTTGCCGGAGACGCGGGTCACGGTTCCCGTGGCCGAGATGCTGAACACCGTGGTCGCATTGCCCCGGATCGTCGTGCCCAAGGCGGGCGCGGTGGCGGGCGATCGCGTGACCGTCGCCTGAGCATGAGCGCCTTGGGCCGCCGCCAGCAGTGCGCCGATCGCGACCAGGGCGGCCAGGACACGATTCATGGCTGACCATCCTGGCCCAGGCGCACACGCACCTGGCCGCCGCGAACAAAGCCGCCGTCAGCCGGCACAAACAGGGTCACCGGCGCCGCCAGGCTCATGCCCTGCGTTCGGGCCTGATCCGTCTGGAGGCGTAGGACATAGGCGCCGGGCGGGACGCCTTCGAAAAACAGGATGCCGGCGTGGTCGCTGCGCGCCCGGATTGCTTGGCCGCCGCGTTCTGCGACCAGCTCGACGTCCAGCGCCGCCAGCGGACGCGAGACGCCATCCTCGCGTATGAACAGGGCGGTCAGTTCGACCTCGGCGCTGCGCGCCATAGGCCGGTCAATGACGAGGGTCCGGCCGGCGCGGGGCACGATCTCGATCACGCCGGCGCCGCCGACCAGGAAGGGATCGTCGATCGCCTCGTCGTTCAGGCGAATACGCGCGACGGCGGCGTCCCCGAGGCCGGTGGCGAAGACGCGACCCGCCTCGTCGGTCACCTCGGCGCCGGCAGGCGTGTCCACGACCAGGCCGCCGACGCCCTGTTCGTCCGTTTGGCGCAGGCCGTCGCCGTTGGCGTCGATCCAGGCGTTGACCGCTACGGCTCCACCACCGGCTACGCCGGGTCGGGTCATCTCGTAGCGACGCTCAAGCGGATCATAACCGAAGCCGAAGCCCAGTTGCAGACCGATGCGCCAGTCCTTGCGCTCGGTCTCATAGGCGACGTTCAGCGCCAGATCGAAACGCCGCGCGCGCCACAGGTTCGAGGCCTGGAAGCTGGTCGCCGGCCGGGGGCCGATGGCGCGCACGACGCCGAGGCGCAGGGCGTTGGCGTCACTGATTTGCCAGTCCACGGTCGCATAGGCGGTATCGACGCCCGGATCCGGCGACAGTTCGTACGACACGCCCGCACGCGCCTGCAGCCGGGCCGAGATCAGGGTGGTGACATCGCTGGCGCCCAGCCAGCGACGGCGGCTGGCCAAGGCGGTCTTTTCAGCCTCATAGACGACGCTGCTGGAGGCGTAATAGCGCCCTATGGGGGCCGAGGCCCGCAGTTCGGCATTGGTCGTCAGACTATCGTCCGCGCGCTGAAGCCGGCGCACGTTGAACGACAGCGGCACGGCCAGTCCTCGGGGGCCCGATACCTGACCGTCCAGCCGCAGGTCGGTGGCGCGGGCCAGCGGCGCCTGGTCGCTGACGCCCAACTGTCGAGTCTCGTCGATAAAGTCGCCGGCATATTCCGAATGGCGGCCGACGATAGAGACGCCAAACGGCCGCGCCGCTGCGCCCAGGGTGACGCCCCGCCCGCCCTGATCGTCGAAGGCCGCGTCGACCTGGGCAGCCACGGCGCCCAGGGATCCGCGTAGGCCGAGACTGCCCAGGGTGCGGGTCGCCTGACCCTGGGGCCGATAGCGGGCGGCTCCGGCGCTCAGCGTCAGGCCGGGGGACAGCCCATAGTCGGCCAAGGCCACCAGGCGCGTGGCTCCGGCCTCGGCCATCATCGGGGTCTCCCCGCCGCTGACATCGAAGACCGTCAGCCCCTGTTCGGCCGCGCCGAGCCGCAGGACGAACCGGCCGGCCTCGACCTGGCCCGTTCCGAAGTTGATGCGGCGCACGACCTCGCGCCGCTGACCTTGGGATCCGTAGAAGACCAGGCGCAGCGTGTTCAGTCCAAACGCCAGAGGCACATCCAGAAATTCATAGCGCCCCTGCACCGGCGAGGTTTGGGCGCGCTGCAGCACCTCGTTGACATACAGTTCGACATCCTCGCCCAGCGCCAGTTCACCGCGCAGGTTCAACGGCGTGGCCAGGTCCAGATTCTCCAGCGGCGCGGACGTATAATAGAGGCCGCGTCCCGCATAGCTCGCGGCGCCGATGGCCATGGACGGGGTGAAGATGTCGCCCACGCCGGCCCGCGTACCGCCCAGCGGCCCGAGCGCGCGGCCGTAGGGATCCTTGCGGCTGAGGGTTACGCGAACATCGCTTATGCGGCCGTCGTCATCGGACCCGGCATAGGCCTCAAGTCCAGCATGCAGCAGGTCGCCGGCGGCGCGGATATCATAGCGGCTGGCCTGATCGATCCCGTCACGCGCCAGCTGGCCGCCGATGTTGACGTCGAAAGACGGTGCGGTGAACAGGCGATAAGGCGTCGCCAGCCGCGTCCCTTCGTCCTGCGGAGCGCCCACGGCGCCGGCGCGGCGCTGCTCGCGTTCGGCCCGTTGCTGAAACGGCAGGGCCTCGGTCGCCGTCAGGGCCAGAACCTGGGCGCTGGCATCGGCCTTGATCCGAACCGGCAGCAGTTGTTCCAGCAGATCTGCGCGGACATAGAGGTCGCCGTCGTAGATGGCGGCCTGGTCCGTGCTGAAGGGGATGATGCGCCCCTGAACCGTCGCCTGGCGTGTCGCCAGATCGACGACCAGGCGCCGGTCAGGCGATAGCACCCAGCCCTCGGCCCGGCGTTGGCCGGGGAACACGCCGACGGCCAGCTCCAGCACGCGCGAGAACTCGCCCAGAGGCACAAAGACGCCCGAACGGGAGGCGTACACATTCATCGACTCAGCCAGTTGCAGGTCGCCGGCGCGCACCTCCATCCAAAGCAGGTCGTCGGCGCTGAAAGGTTGGGGATCGGCGGCGATCACCAGATTGCGCACCAGGGTTTGGGCGAACGCGTCCGACGAGCCCATGGCGGCGGCGAGCGCAACCGCGGCTGCGCCGGCTGAGCGGGCGGTGATCACGGAGCAACGAGGGTCGTCATCGCCAGGACCTCGCCCTTGTGCGTGTCGTCGTCGCGATAGATGACCGTCAAGACTTGGCCTGCGCCAATCACGGCCGGAAGCGCGGCGACCATCGTACGTCGGGCGACCTCGGGATAGACGGCTACGCCGCGCACGGCAGTGATGATCTTGGCGTCGGCGCCTTGACCCGACAGGATTTCGACATCGCCATAGACAGAGCTGGCGCCCAGCCGAACCAGGTCGAGCGACAGCAGGCGCGCCTCTCCCTCCTGCACGATGGCGGGGTTCTCGATCGCTGCGCGTGCGTCGGCAGGACCGTCGCGCACGATGACGGGAATGCTGACGCTGAACAGGGCCACGACCTGCAACGACACCTCGCCGCCGCCCGGCTGTGTCGCCTGCTGGACGGTGAAGCCGGTGTCTTCTGACGGCAAGGCGGTCACGGTCAGGTGGGTGCGGTATTCGCCAGCGTCCGCGCCGGGGCGGGCCCGCACGCGGATGGCCTGGCTTTCGCGCGGCTGCAAGGTGATGCGACGCGGCGTGTATTGAACCAGGTCGTCGGCCGAGTTGACGGCGATTTCCGGCCGGTCGGCGGCGGCGACGATCTGGCCGTCGGCGAGCATGATCCGGTCCACCGTCTCGACCGTGTAGGTGGCTTCGCTATCGCCCTGATTGAAAATATAGACCGTGGCGCTGCGCTCTCCGGGACCGAACACGACGCGCTTGGGCGAGATGTTCAGATCCGCCCCGACCTGCGCCTCTGCAGACCCCACAAGCAGCAGGAGCGCGAACGCAGGGATCAGGAATCGCAGGCTCATGGTGAAGGCCGTATGCAACAGGGACGCGAAACGATGGCCCCAAGACCCTATCGTGGGGTTAATGGGGCCAGCCGTCTCGCCCTCCTGATGCAGTGGAAACATCCGCCTAGCCTCAGTTGTAGGCGGCCGAGACAGTGAACGTCCCGGTGTAGGCGCCGGTGGTCGTGGTCGAGGCGACCGGAACGGATCCACCCACCGTGAAGGCCAGCGAACCGGCCGACCCAAGGGCGTTCGACAAGGTCTGGCTGGCGGCCGAACCCGTCAGGCTGTTCGAGGTGGTGACGACCAGGGTGTCGGTGCCGTTGGCCATCGAGAAGGAGGCCGGGACGGTGACCGAGACCGACTGGCCGCCTTCGCCGGCGACCGTGAAGGCGGCAGCGGCCGGGGCGTCGCCCGAGCTCAGGCCAACCACGCCGCCGGTGACGGAGCGGGCGCCGGCGGCGCTGATCACGGCCGTGCCTGAACCCGTCGCCGGGCGAACCACGGTGCCGAACTTCAGGTCGGCGGTCTTGGTAAGCGTCAGGGGGCGGATCACGGTGATCGAACCCGAACCGGTGGTCGATGCGCTCTGGGCCAGGGCGGGGGCGGCGACAGCGGTCAGGGCGAGGACGGCGGCGGCGGTCAGCGACTTGATGAACATGGAACTCTCCAACTTTTTTCGGGGTGCGTCACGGAGGGTTCCGCGGCGGCGTTGGAGAGCCAAATCATCCCGATTTCATCCGGGGTCTACAAGCGGTGCGTGAAAAACGGGCGAAATCGAACCAAAGTTATAGGTTTTGGCCGTTGTTTCCGGTCAGCGAGCGGGCGAACTCAAGGGAATGCGAAGACGCCGAGCTTTCTGGCGGGGTTGGATTGATTTTAAGCGACGGGTAACAATCACGGGGTGTAATGACCCATGCGCTGGATCGTCTTGATCGTTGATGACCACCCATTGGTGGGGCAGGCTTTGGAGTTGTCGATCCGGGCGGCCTACCCGCATTTGGACGTCGGCCGTGTGACGTCCGCCGCTGAAGCTGAACAATACGCCCGATTGTATGGTCCCCGGGTGAAGCTGGTGATGTTGGACTTGCTGCTGCCCGACGCCGACGGCTTCAGCGCGCTGTTGCGGATTCAGCAACTGCTGCCTGACAGCGCCGTGGCGATCGTCTCATCGCGCGCCGACTTGCATTCGATCAGCATGGCCCGGGCCTTCGGTGTTCAGGGCTATTTGTCCAAGGCTGCTCCGGTCGAGACCTTGGTGAACGGCGTGGGCGCCCTGTTGCGCGGCGAAGAACTGTTCCCGCACGACGCACAGGCCGACGAGACCGTGATCGACTTCCACAAGCGCGTGGCCCGTCTCTCGGCAGCCCAATTGCGGGTGCTGCGCGCCCTATCCGACGGCAAGCTGAACAAGGAAATCGCCGGAGAGATGAACCTGACGGAAGGCACGGTCAAACAACATGTGTCGGCCATTTTGAAGAAGCTGGAAGTCAATAATCGCAGCCAGGCCATCCTGGCCGCAGCCCCCTTCATTCGAACCTTGTAGCGGGTCGGATGACGCGCCTGGACTGAGCGGACGGACGCGCAGCTGAGCCGCGAGGTGAGCCCTCGTCCGTCAATCATGAGCAACCATGAGCGTCGAGAGGCACAGCGACAGGGTGGCAGGGCAAGATAAAATCCGGCCTGCGATCCTTGGAACTCGCCGGCCGGGTACATCGGTAAAGGCGAAGGGTTTCGGGGACGCGGGAGCCCGCCATGACCGAACCGAGAGAACCTGAAGACTACGGCCTCAAACCGCCGATGACGGCGCGGCGGGAAACTCCGCCGACCTGGACCGTCGGGCGGCTGGTCAGCCGGGCGACGCCGTCGATGCCGCCGCGCGCGAGAGCGCGGCATTTCTCTTCGAAGGGTTCAGTGCAGCGTGTCCGACCGGTGCGGTCGGCGGCGGGCGGCATGCGTCGGGTGATCGTCAAGGTGCGGGTCGTGCCGATGACGCCGGGGGCCAAGAGGGCGCTGATGACCCATGTCCGCTATGTGGCCCGCGAGGGGGCTGGCGCGAAGGGCGAGCCGGGTCGTTTCTTCGATGCGCGCGAAGACGCAGTGGAGGCGTCCGGGTTCGCACGGCGTTGCGAAGGAGACCGGCACCACTTCCGGATCATCGTCAATCCGGAGGACGGGCGCGAGTTGCCCGACCTCAAGGCTTTCACCCGCCGGTTCATGGATCAGGTCTCTACCGACATGGGCACGCCGCTCGAATGGGTGGCGAGCGCCCACTACGACACCGGACGACCGCATCTGCATATCCTGCTGCGGGGCAAGCGCGACGACGGCCGGGATCTGGTCATCCCCCGCGACTACGTCAGCCACGGGCTACGTCAGCGGTCCCAGCAACTGGCGACCGAAATCCTTGGGCCGAGGCAGGAGCGGGCGGGTTCAGAGAAGGACGTCACGGCGGACCGGTTCACCCGCATGGACCAGACCCTGATCGGCGAAGTCCGCGACGGGCGGCTGAGCCTGGAAAGTCTGCCAGAGGCGCAACGAACCGATGCGCTACGACGGCTGGTCCATCTGGAGACGCGGGGCTGGGTCGCGCGCGAGGGGCCTGAGATGTGGAACGTCCCCGCCGATCTACGCGAGACCCTGCAGCGGGTCGGGGAGCGCGAAGCGAGAGAGGCGGCGGCCGCCAAGGCGATCTGGGGCGGCCGGTGGGGCGGGCAGATGGAGCGGCTTCAGCCGCTGGAGATCAAGGCGGGCGAGAGCGTCGTCGGCGCCTATGCCGGGGTGCAGCCTATCGGCCCCTATGGAAACGGACCGCAGGCCCTGGTGATGGAGACGATGGATGGACGGTTTGGCCATGTGCGGCTGCCGTCGCTGGACAGCGCCCTGATCCTGGACCGCGTGCCGGAGCGGGCGATCGTCGAGGTGCGGGGCAAGGCGCGACCAGAGCGGGCGTCGGACCGAACGATCATTGAGATCGCCGGCGAGCGTGGCGGGATTTATTCAGCGAAGGAGCACCAGGCCGCACGACCGGGAGACAGTCCGGCGTTTATCGAGCGGCATGTGCGGCGGCTGGAAGCGATGAGCCGTGAGGGGGCGTGCCAGAGTCTTGGCGAAGGCCTGTTCGCCATTCCGTCTGACTATCTGGCGAAAGCCTCGGCGGCGGACCATGCGCGTCATGGCGCAGTCGATCTGGAGGTGCGGGTGCTGGACGTTCGACCGCTGGAGCTGCAGCCGCAGGCCAGAGGCGTGACCTGGCTCGACAAGGTCGCCGGCGGATTGGCGAAGGGACCGGAGGCGGGGGCGCTGGCCGACGAGGCGAAGGCGCTAGGGCTTCAACGGGCTGAGGTGCTGAAAAGCTGGGGCATCGGCTCAGGCGCGCCGATGGGGCTCGGCGAGGGGGAAAGGCGGCAGCTCTGGACCCTGGAGCTGGAGGGCCAGATGGAACGGCTCGGACAGGCCGGCAAGCCGTTGGTCAGGGCCCAGGAGGGGCAGAGGTTCTCCGGCGTCTATCTGGACCGGGCCCATATGGGCGGTCGGACCTATGCGGTGATCGAGAGCAAGGCCGCCGTGACCCTGGCGTCGTGGCGGCCGGCGCTGGAGGCCTGTCGGGGACAGGCGCTCACCGGGGTGCTGCAGGGCGGTCAGGTGGACTTCCGCTTCGGTCAGCAGCAACGCAGCAAAGGGCTCGGCCTGGAGCTCTAGAGCGGCGGCGACTGGTCCACCTCTTGGGGCCAGCCGCCTTGCCGGCGCGGCTGGCTCGACGAGGAGCGCAGGCCGGTTAGCTGGCTCCGGGCCCATTCGTGCAGTTTGCTTCTCGGATAGTATGGCGTGCGGCCGAGGTGGGTGCAGGGCGGACCGTCGGATCTGGTGCAGAAGATCTTGGCGAGGGTGGAGGGCGCGCGGCGGATGCCTAAGGTCGCAAGTTCGCGCGAAGCCTCCTTGCGGTTCAGCAGAACGTCTTCGGTCTCTTCGGGGAAATGACGGGTCATTGAGGGTGCTCCTTGGTGAAGGTCCTCAAGCGACGCACTTATCCCCAGCTCGTCAATCCCGCCGAAAAGGCCGGTCACGGAAGGGTTGTTTCAAGGCTTTTCACGGCGTTTCATTTTCACATTCCGTCAAGCGAATGTGATCGAGCGATGTCGCAAACACCCACAGATCAGGCGGTGGCGGCCTTGGACTTCAGCTCCGAGATGCGGGTCTGGCAGAGGTCGGCAACGATATCGCGCAGATGGCCGGCGCGGGTCATCAGCCACTCCAGATCCTCTGCCGAGGCGTCGTACTGGTCGCTGTAGCGGGCTTCGACATAGGCGCGTTTCAGCAGCTCGAACCGGCGACGGTCGAAGCGGTGCTCACGGGGCCAGGCCTCCACTAGGCCGGTGTTCACGTCCTCGGCCAGCGAACGGAGGAATTTGATGTTGTGAGAGCGCGGAAAATAAAAAGTGTGAACCAAGAGGAAGCAGGCGTAGGCGCGCTCCACCGCTTGGTGGAGGTTGAACGCTGCATCTCTCCGCCAGCCTAGTTCAGCGTTTTTCGCCAGTTGTTCAGCAGCCGTTTCTAAAGAACGAGCGACACTGATTGACCATTGCTCGAAATGGCGCTCCGCCATCTCTGCCGCCGCTTGGGCCGTCATTGGCTGCGGCGTCGCGAAGGGATGGCCGGGAATCTCGTAGAGGGCGATGCCGTCGCGAACGATGTCGGTCCAGAAGTACTCGCCGCGCCGCAGGGCGTCGTTCACCTCCTGAAGGTCGTGGACGATCAGGTTCACAGTGCGGCCGATGGTCGGGTCGCGAAGGATTTGGTCTTCGGAGTTCCACCAGTAGTCGGCGATGTTGGTCAGCTTCTCGTGGTTGACCACGATCGACCTCTACCGTTTCGCGGTGCACGGCCGGCGGAAGGGAGGTGGACTTGGAGAAATTGAAGTCGTTTTGGTCGTGGGCCCGAAACTCTCCGGAGATGGTCCCTTACCTCCAGTCCGACGATCAGATTCTTGCAGCAGTCCAGCACCATGGCATTGCCGCTACGCCACTCATTGATTTGACCCGGGAGCCGGCGGTCGCCGGTTGGTTCGCCACAGAGGATGTGGGCGCGGCTGAGTACGGGGCAATCTATCTGCTCGACCACGATCGTCTGTCGAGCTTCTTCGAGGTGATGTCCGCCGGCAGGTTGCAGTTCCGGTTTCTCGAGATCGATGTTGCCAATCTGTGGCGCCTTCAGGCTCAGGCCGGGCTCTTCCTGGAGGGCAATGCGGATCTTGAAAGGTTTTGGCCGGTCGACCGGATCGTCTTTCTACAGACGGGCGCTATCTCCCCGATCAGCCGCGGCGAGATTTATCCGGCTCGGGAGAGCCATCTGGAGCAGATGATCCGCCTCCATGCGGTGCTGGATGAGCGGAGCCGGCGGTTCCAGACGCTTATCGACGACCCGGCGTCGCCGTTGAAGGTCTACCATGTGCAGG
Source organism: Brevundimonas sp. TWP1-3 (assembly GCF_049896085.1). Lineage (NCBI taxonomy): Bacteria > Pseudomonadati > Pseudomonadota > Alphaproteobacteria > Caulobacterales > Caulobacteraceae > Brevundimonas > Brevundimonas sp. TWP1-3. The sequence goes on from NZ_JAFCTP010000001.1 coordinate 849,422, forward strand.
CCGAGCCTGCTGCTGCGCCTGCCGAGAGTGCGCCGCCCAGCGAAATCTGGGCGGCCGGTCCCGACGAGCGATGGAATGCCGTGGACCTGTCGCAGGCTGACGTCAAATTGGCTTTGAGCACGCTTGAGAGCGACGGGAATGCCGTCGTTGATCTGATCGAGCGGCGTCGGCGTTGCACTGATCTTCTGAACGTCACTGTAGATGGCGAGGTTGTGCCTGGCCGCTTCCAGCGTCTGTTGGATGCGCTCTGGACCGGCATGCGGCCCTATCCCTACACCGCCCAGGAAATCGCCCAGGCAGTATCCGCCTTGGCCCGCTTCGACGGCTTCTTCCGCCAATTTAACCTCAATGCTGGCAAGGGGACGTTCGAGCTTGCACATGCCCATCTTGGGTCGCCTCTCGAGATCGAGATGGGTCTGTTCGGAGGCGGTTCCACACGATGCTGCGTCAGCGGTGCGCGTCTCCTTGCGGCCTTTACAGACGCTGGCCGTAGAGTGTTGCGCTTGCCCGACAATGCGACCGTTGAACATATGAAAGCCGCGCTCATCGTTGCTCAGGGCGTGCGGATGGGGCTTTTCGACGAGGAGCGTTTCAGGTGCCTGCTGGTCGATGAGATCATCCCCTGGCAGGTCCTCTCAGAACGCGATCCCACCATCTATGCCGCCAGCCAGATCGAGGTTCTTTGTCTCCCCTGATCCTGGGAAGGTGGCCGAGCCGTTTGCCTGCTTGGCTTCGCCGCAACGTAGGCGCTCAGCCGAAGAGTACGTCTTCCCACACAGTGGTAATCCCGCGAAGGACTGACGTAAGCGAGCGCTGGCCGGAGCGCGCGAGTATCCATACCTGTTCACCACCGCCGAACTTGCCTTCGCCATAACGATCAACGCCATATCCCCGAGAGACCACGGGACTTGTCCCGCCTCTTCGACTTGCCTCGGCAGCCGGTAAGTCAGAACAGCATGCTGCAGAGAGTCGGCAGCATCTCCCAGGATGGTGAGGTCAACGGCACCTTTGGCTTGGAGAAACTCTCGCACCTTAGCCACCGACGACTCGAAGTCCGGCAGTCCTTTTGAGGGTCGTTTTGCAACTATATCAGCGAAATGGTGCAGATAGATTGCCGCCGCGCCACCTAATCGAAGCGCCCTAAACCGCGCCTTCTGGATCCGGTCCTCATCGGCCGCTTGGGTGGCAGCAGTAAGCTCAGCTTCGGCTTCCACATACTCGCCGACTCCGGCGGCCACTATCTCTTTGAAATGCTCTCGAGCATCCAGTTGTGTCACCGTGTCCTCCGTATCTCGAAGAAGTCACGCTGAGGTCACAAGCGCAATGGTCCAGAATCGGCGAGCATGTCCGGGCTTGGGTTGGATGATAGTGTCCGCTTCTGGCGCCAAGCAGACCTCCTTAGACGACTTTTCTCGCCCACTCTGGTAAGCTCCTGGACAGGCTGGAAATCGCTCGCGATTGCTGGCGCCGTGGTGACCAAATGGTGACCACGGGCTTCTTCCGCCTCATGATGAAGCGGTATTCATCAATGTCCTCAGGGGCTTATTGCGACGGATTAGGCGGTTTCAGCTTCCTCTACTGGGACATCGAGCTGGAGCCCTAAAGGCGCTGGACGGCGTTCACGGGGGACGGGCCTGTCGAGGCGCGGCGGCGGCGCAGGCGGCGGTCCAGACGGTCGATTTCGGTCAGGGTCAGGTCGGGATGGCGGCGGAACGACTGGCGCAGCTGTTCGATACGCCCAGGCGCCCAGGCGGCCGTGACACCGGCGGCGCCGGCTAGAAAGTCGATGATGGAGACGCTGCGGCCAGTCAGGGCCTGCAGCAGTTCGACGCCGAAGGCGGCGGCGATGACATAGAGTGCCAGGTCGTCGCGGCGCTGGCTGGGTGCGATCAGGAACAGGCCGCTGGCCACGGCGTAGAAGGCGATGACGTGGGCGGCCTTGTCATTCAGGCCGAAGACCTGCTCCAGCCCCTGGAACGGTCCCAGCATCAGGACGGCCATGCCTAGGGCCGCCATGGCGAAGCCGAGGCGGGCGGCCATGACGATGCGGCGGGGCGTGAGCATGAGGCGGGCGTCCGTAAAACTGATCCACCGTCATCCTGCATCGCCGTCCGCCAAGATGCGGTGAAGCGACGTGCTGAACGGTTTACGAACGCCCTATCGCAGCACGTCCCAGGCCAGGGCGTGGACCCGGTCCCGTCCCAAGGCGGCGGCCAGGGGCGGGGCGGCGAACAGATCGGCGATGGCCGGATCGCGCGCGTTCAATCCGCCGGTGAAGGCGCCGAAGGCCGGAAGGACGATGCGCGATCCGTCCGTGACGAAACACGGCCGCCGCACGCCGCGTCCATAGGCGGCGACGCGCGCGGCGGGATGCAGGTGTCCCGCGACCTCCCCGCGCCGGTCGTCGTCGGCGGTCAGCGGTTCCGGCTCATGCGTCAGGCGAAGCGGGCCCAGGGCCATGTCGCCGATGACCCGACCGGGCAGGCGGGCCGCTGTGTCTGCATCCCGAGCGAGCGCCTCGCGGTCATGATTGCCCTCCAGCCACAGCCAGTCGCGCCCCGCCGCCAGCCTGTCCAGCCGCGCGCGGTCGTCGGCGGCCATACGGGAAATGGCCTTCGTGTCATGGAAACTGTCGCCCAACAACACGACCATGGCCGGGTCCAGTTCGGCGATCTCGGCCTCCAGCCTGTCCAGCGTGGCGCGGCTGTCATAGGGCGGCAGCAGCTGGCCGCGCACGGCGAAGGCGGACCCCTTTTCCAGATGCAGATCCGCGACGATCAGGGCGCCGTAGGCCGGAACCCACATCGCCCCGGAACAGCGCAGCACGCAGGCCTCGCCCGCGATCCGCACGCTCAGTGAACCGCAGGTCTTGCGGGCGGGTGAAAGGGTCTGGCGCAAGGCGGCGTTCATGCGGCCTCGCCGGGTTCGGCGTCGTCCATGACCTCTGCGATCAGCAGTTCGGCGCTCTCGTCCAGGATCATCTCGGCGGCGTCCCCGCCCACGCGCTCGCGCCCGATCTGGACCAGCACCGGCACGCAGAATGGCGAGGGCCGCGTCAGGGGCTGATGCCGGATCCGGCCCTCGATCCGCGTCAGCATCTGGCCCAGCCGCGCCACGTCGAGCAGGCCCGAGGCGGCGTCGGCGCGGGCGGTCTTGAGCAGCAGATGGTCGGGTTGGTGGCGGCGCAGCACGTCGTAGATCAGGTCGGTGGAAAAGGTCACCTGGCGGCCGGTCTTCTCGGCGCCCGGCTGGCGGCGTTCGATCAAGCCCGAGATCAGGGCGCAATTGCGGAAGGACCGCTTCATCATGAAGCTTTCCTCCAGCCAGGCCTCCAGATCGTCGCCCAGCATGTCGGACTGGAACAGGGCGTCCAGGTCGATCCCGTCCATCGGCTTGATCGACCAGATGGCCAGCGAATAGTCGGTGACGACGAATCCCAGAGGCCCGACGCCCATCCGGTCCAGCCGCCGCGTCAGCAGCATGCACAGGGTGGTGTGGGCCAGATTGCCCTCGAACGGATAGGCGACCAGGAAATGCCGACTGCCGCGCGGGAAGGTCTCGACCAGCATGGATTCTGCATTGGGAATGACCGAACGGGTCTCCTGAAGCTCCAGCCATTCCTGCACGTCGGGCGGCAGGACGCGCCAGTGGTCGCGGTCGTGGATCATCGTCCGCACCCGGTCGGCCAGCGACGTCGACAGCGGGAACTTCGACCCGCCCCAGGACGGGATCTTGGGATCCTTGTCGTTGGCGTGGGTGACCAGGGCGTCAGTCCCCGTGATGCCCTGGAACGCCCAGACCTGGCCGGCGAACAGAAAGGTGTCGCCGGGCGTCAGCTGTTCGAAATACCACTCTTCGGCCTCGCCCACCTTGCGCCCGCCGATCAGCTGGCGCGACGCCCCGCCCCGGCGGCTGGCGACACGCACGTTCAGGGTGCCGGCCGAGACGATGGCCCCGACGTTCATGCGGTGGCGCTGGGCGATGTGCTGGTTGCGGACTTTCCAGCGGCCGTCTTGCGTGCGCACGATCCGCGCGAACCGGTCGTAGGTGCGCAGGGCGTATCCGCCGGTGGCGACGAAATCGACCACCTCCTCGAACTGCTCCCACGTCAGGTCGCGATAGGGGCCGCAGCCGACGATCTCGTCATACAGGGCCTGCATGTCAAAGGCCCCGGAACAGGCGACGCCCATGATATGCTGGGCCAGGGTGTCCAGGGTGCCGATGTGAATCGGCTCCCAGTCGAAGGCGTTGTCGGCCACCGCCTCGCGCGCCGCCTGGCATTCCAGCATCTCGAACCGGCTGGCGGGCACCAGAAGGGCGCGCGAGGGCTCGTCCAGCCGGTGATTGGCGCGGCCGATCCGCTGGACCAGGCGGCTCGATCCTTTCGGCGCCGCCATCTGGATGACCAGGTCCACGTCGCCCCAGTCGATGCCGAGATCCAGCGTCGAGGTGCAGACCACGGCTCGCAAGTCGCCCCGCGCCATCGCCGCCTCGATCTTGCGCCGCTGTTCGGCTGCCAACGAGCCGTGGTGCAGGCCGATGGGCAGGTTCTCGTCGTTGATCGCCCAGAGCTGCTGGAACACGAACTCCGACTGCCAGCGGGTGTTGACGAAGATCAGCGCCAGGGTCGAACGCTGGATGGCGGCGTAGACTTCCGGGATGGCGTGCTGGCCCGTGTGGCCCGCCCAAGGCACCTTGCCCTCGGAGATCAGGACGTCGATCGCGGCGGGCGCGCCGGGATCGCCGCCGACCAAGATCACCCCTTCTCCCCTTGCGGGAGAAGGGGGGCCCGAAGGGCTCGGATGAGGGGTCGGTTCGGCCTCAGAAACTGATGAGGTTTGGCCGCGGAGCAACCCCTCATCCGTCTCGCTCCGCGAGCTTCGTTCTCCCTCAAGGGGAGAAGGAAGTCGCGGCGCCAGCCACCCCCGGATCAGGTCCGGATCTTCGATGGTCGCGCTCAGCCCCACCCGCCGCATCCCCGGCGAAAAGCTCTGCAACCGCCCCAGCCCCAGCGACAGCAGGTCGCCTCGCTTGCCGCTCCAGATCGCATGCACCTCGTCCAGCACCACGCATTTCAGATCGGCGAAATAGCCCCTTGCCCCCTCCCAGGCGCAGAACAGGGCCAACTGCTCGGGCGTGGTCAGCAGGATGTCGGGCGGAAAGTCGCGCTGACGCTGGCGCTTGGATTGCTTCGTGTCGCCCGTCCGCGTCTCGACATAGATGTTCAGCCCGATCTCCCGGATCGGGGTCATCAGATTGCGCTCGACATCGGTGGTCAGGGCCTTCAACGGCGACAGATACAGGGTATGCACCCCCGACCCCGGCCCGGTCGCCGGCCTGGGTCCACGCTCCGCCAGTTCGATCAGACTGGGCAAAAACCCCGCCAGCGTCTTGCCCCCGCCGGTCGGCGCGACCAGCAAGGCGTGCCTGCCCGCTTCACCCGCCGCGATCATCTCCAGCTGATGCCGCCGAGGAGACCAGCCGCGCGACGCGAACCAGTCGGCGAAAAGAGGGGGAAGGGTCGTCACACGCTCCACGGCGAGAGCAGACGACAACCGCTGTGTTCAAAATGGCGAATGTTGCGTGTGACCAGGGTCAGATCGTTGGCGAGCGCGGTCGCCGCGATCAATTCGTCGATCAGCCCCACGCTAATCCCACTTACTTTGTAGCGCTCGGCCAGTATGGCCCACTGTTCTGCGACTGCGAGATCCACGGCGAGAAGCCGGTCACTGTAGTCGTCGACCATCTCCGCGATCCTTCGTTCGATCACCTCGCGTCTCGGACCGGGCGCCAGCTTCATTGCGCCACGCCGCATCTCCCCCAGAGACAGGACGCTGATGTATAAGGTGTCGTCGAGTTCTTCCGGCAGCGAGACGACCGTATCCAGCCAATCGAGAAAGCCCTCATTGGGTCGGGACTTTAGCGTTTCGCTGATCGCATTGGTGTCGAGCAGATACTTCAAAAAGAGAAGTCTCGGCTGGGTCGCGGATCGCGCTCAATCTCGACGTCGTCAAGCCGGGGACCGGTCAGCAGCCACTCCTTGAAGGTGGGCTTGCGTTCGTTCAATCGCCGGAATTCCGCCTCGGCGATCAAGGTCACGCGGCCGTGCCCGGCGACCTCCACCGTCTGCGGGCCTTCGACCTCGATCTTGGCGGCCATGGCGACCAGCCAGTCCGTGGGATCAATCGGTTTGTTCACGGCGATCTCCTTGTTCAATCGACATATATAACTGTGTGGCGGTCGAAACCAGATGTTCCCGTTCCGTTTCAGCCGCGAGGTCGCTATCTATCGGTCGTGTCCGACGAATCCGTCATCGCTGAAACCCGCCTGACCGGCGCCGAGCCGTGGGCAGAGTTGCCCCCGGCGCTCGCCACGCCGCCCGGAGCAGGGGCGGTGTGCGACGAGGCGGGTGCGAGGAAGATCGGGCGGGGGGCGGCCGAGGGGTTCTTCAGCGCCGGGCCGGTCATGGTGGCCCATGCCTCGCTGACGGCGCGGCGGCTGGGTCTGACGCCGCCGCCGAGGTCGCCCGAGCTGATGGATGTGCTGGAGCTGTACGCCTTCGTGCGGCCGGCGCGGTTCTGCGCGCCGTCGCCCACGGGCCTGGCTCTGTCGTTGGGGATGGCCGAGCCCAAGTCGGCCGAGGCGCAGGCGGCGGCCCTGCGCGAGGCGGCGGGGCTGTTGCTGCGCGAACTGGCCGAGCCGGCCTATCCCGAGCGTGAGGCCGCCTATGTCCTGGCGCTGACGATGCAGCGGGCCGGCTGGGCCTGGGGCGAGCGCGTCGTTCAGGCGTTGGAGGCGGGCGGCGTGCGGGCGCGCCAGCATCGTGGGTCGGGGCTGGACGTCTGGTCGCGCCTGACAGAGTGGGAGGACGAGGCGCCGCGCGGCGAGGCGGGGTCGGCCCCGGTCGATTCCGAGAGCGCGCGCATCCGGCTGGAGAAACTGCTTCAGGCCTCGGGCTTGGACGAGACCCGCCCGACCCAGTCGGACTACGCCGCCGAGGCCGCCTTCGCCTTTTCGCCGCGCAATGAAGAAGGGCGGCCCCGCGTGCTGCTGGCCGAGGCGGGGACCGGCACGGGCAAGACTCTGGGCTATCTGGCGCCCGCCTCCCTGTGGGCCGAGCGGAACCAGGGGGCGGCCTGGATATCGACCTATACCCGCGCCCTGCAACGTCAGATCGACCGCGAGAGCCATTCGCTGTGGCCCGATCCGGCCGAGCGCAAGAAGAAGGCGGTGATCCGAAAAGGGCGCGAGAACTACCTGTGCGTCCTGAACCTGCAGGACATGGTCCAGGCGGCCCAACTGGGGAACGGCGACCTGATCGGCCTGGCGCTGGCCGGGCGATGGGCCCTGCATACGCGCGACGGCGACATGACCGGCGGGGACTTTCCCGGCTGGCTGCCCGGCCTGTTCGCCATGCCGGCGGCCCATGCGGCGGGGGCGGCGAATCTGGTGGATCGGCGGGGCGAATGCGTCCACGCCGCCTGTCCCCACTATCGCAGCTGTTTCGTCGAAAAGACCATTCGCGCCAGCCGCCGTGCGGACCTGGTCATCGCCAACCACGCCCTGGTCCTGACCCAGGCGGCGTTCGACGGGGCGCGGTCGGCGCGGGGCCAGAAACAGGACGGCGAGACGGCGGCGCTGAAACGCATCGTCTTCGACGAGGGCCACCATCTGTTCGACGCCGCCGACAGCGCCTTTTCCGCCTGTCTGTCGGGCCAGGAGGCGGCCGAGCTGCGCCGCTGGATCCGGGGGCCGGAGGGGCGGGGGCGTCGCGGGCGCGGGCTGGAACAGCGGCTGGGCGACATGGTCGGGGACAATGAGGCGGCGCTGAAGGCGCTTCAGGACGCCATCCGCGCCTCGGCCGCGCTTCCGGGCGAAGGCGTATCGGGCCGCGTGGCCCCGGCCTCGGGAGAGGTCAATCCCATCGGCCCAATCGAGGCCTTCCTCGCTGCTGCGCTGGACCAACTTCGGGCCCGCACGGCCGAGACCAATACCTACGGCGGCCCCGAGTTCGGCATGGAGTGCGCGCTGAAGCCTGTGACCGATCCGGTGGCCGAGACCGCCCGCGCGGCGGCCCAGGCCCTGGCCGCGCTGGAGGCGCCGCTGTTGGCCCTGTCGCGCCATCTGGAGGACATTCTGGATGACGAGGCGGCCGAGCTGGACGGCTCGCAACGGTCACGGATCGAGGGGGCGCTGCGCGGTCTGGACCGGCGCGCGCGCATGACCCTGCCGGGCTGGCGGTCCATGCTGGCGGCGCTGGAGGATGGGGGCGATCAGCCCGATCCCGACTTCGTCGACTGGCTGTCGGCCGAGACGGCGTTCGGCCGCATCCACGACGTGGCCCTGCGTCGCCACTGGATCGACCCGACCGTGCCGCTTGAGGCCGCCGTGATCGTGCCGTCGCACGGGGTGCTGGTGACCTCGGCGACCCTGTCCGATCCGATGCAGGAGGACCCGTTCGACCTGGCGCGGATGCGGACCGGATCGGCCCGTCTGATCGATCCGCCGCGCACCCTGAAGGTCGAAAGCCCGTTCGACTATGCGGCCAACAGCCGGGTCATCGTCGTCAACGACCTGGTCAAGGACGACCCGCGCCAGACGGCGGCGGCGATGCGCGAACTGTTTCTGGCGGCCGGGGGCGGGGGGCTGGGTCTGTTCACCGCCATCCGCCGGCTGAAAGCGGTCTATGAACGGCTGGGTCCGGACCTGGCGAAATCCGGCGTGCCTCTGTATGCCCAGCACGTCGATCCGCTGGAGGTCGGGGCCCTGGTGGACATGTTCCGGGTCGAGGAGAACTCATGCCTGCTGGGCACCGACGCGGTGCGCGACGGGGTGGACGTGCCGGGCCGGTCCCTGCGGGTGCTGGCCTTCGACCGCGTACCCTGGCCGCGCCCGGACCTGCTGCACAAGGCGCGGCGCGAGCGGCTGGGGGGCAAGGGCTATGACGACGCCCTGGCCCGCGCCCGCATCGCCCAGGCCTTCGGCCGGCTGATCCGGCGCGGCGATGACAAGGGGGTCTTCCTGATGCTGGACGCCGCCACGCCGACACGCCTGTTCGCCAGCCTGCCGCCGGGCACCGAGGTCCAACGCATGGGCCTGGCCGATGCGGTGGAACTGACCCGCAGCTTCCTGAACCCCGAGACGACCTGAGATGTCGAAGACCACGCCCGCGACCGTCGCCCTGACCAAGGCGGGCGTCGCCTTCGACCTGTTCCCCTACGACTACGACCCCGATGCGCCGCGCGTGGGGTTGCAGGCGGCCGAGGCCCTGGGCATTGCGCCCGAGCAGGTGTTCAAGACCCTGATGGTCCTGGTGGACGGCGCGCCCGCCTGCGTCATCGTGCCCTCCGACTGCGAGGTCAGCATGAAGAAGCTGGCGGCCGTGCTGGGGGCCAAGTCGGCCCAGATGATGAAGCCCGCCGACGCCGAACGGCTGACCGGTTACAAGGTCGGCGGGGTCAGTCCCTTCGGCCAGAAGAAGACCGTGCCGACCGCCATGGACGAGACGGCCATCCTGTTCGATCGGGTGCTGATCAATGGGGGCCAGCGCGGGCTGTTGCTGGGCGTCGCGCCGGACGAGGCGCTGCGAGCGACCGACGCCGTTCTGGCCGACCTCACCGCCTAGAACGGCTTGAAATGGCGCGCTATAGGATCGCGCATGACCGACACCACCAAGCGACCCAGCCGCAAGGGCCTCTATGCGCCCTTCATCCTCGTGCTGATCGCCCTGGCGGCCTGGACCGGCTGGTGGGTCTTTCTGACGCGCCAGATCGACACGCGACTTGAGGCCCAGGTCCAGACCCTGCGTCAGGACGGGTGGGACGTGCGTTTCGCGGGCAAGACGATCACCGGCTGGCCCTTCCGCGCCCGTGTCGGCCTGACCCAGTTGGTTGTGCAGACGCCCTCGGGTCACGCCATCAATGCGGCCGAACTGAACGCCGAGGCCAACGCCTATCAGCCCACCAAATGGGTGGTCGTGGCGCCGCAGGGGCTGATGCTGACCCGCGCCGGCAAGGGCGAGGTCGCGGTCAAGGGCGACGCCATCCGAATGAGCGCCAGCGGCATCGACCAGCGCTGGCCCAATCTGGCGCTGGAGATGGTCAATCCGGTCTTCACGACCCAGACCGGCGCCGAACCCTTCCCCATCGCCCGCGCCGCGCGGATCGAGCTGTACGCCCGACCGCATCTGGAAGGCTCGACCACGCCGACCGACGACGTCGATGTCATGTTCCGCCTGGTGGACGGGCAGGGGCGGGCGGACGGCCCCGTCGAAGGCTTCGCCCAGGACGGCCGCCTGACCACCCAGCTTGAGGCCGTGATCGGCCAGGCCAGCCTGTTGAAGACGGGCGGCGACGCGGCCGGGGTCTTCTCGGCCTGGACGAAGGCGGGCGGGACGTTCCGCAATGTGCGCGGCGACCTGCAGGCGGGCGACAGCCGCGCGACCCTCAGCAGCGACGTGTTGAGAGCCGATGCGAACGGACGGCTGACAGGCCAGGTCGAACTGCAGGCGCAGAAACCTCTGCCCGCGCTTGCCGGCCTGATGGCGACGCGACAGGGGCCGGTCAACCGGATCGGCGCGGCCGGGGCTGCGGCTGCGGCGGGCACCGCCGAAGCGACGGGTCAGGAGCAACTGCCCCTGACGCTGGTGTTCCGCGACGGTCGCACCTGGCTCGGCCCCTTCCCCCTGGCCCCGGCGCCCAAGCTGTTCTGATGGCCTTGCTGGACGAACCCGAGACAAACGAAGCCTTGTTGGCGCTGGACCGCACCCTGGTCCAGGCGGTGCGAGCGCGGGTTGCGGCGGGGCCACGCGACCGGGCCGACGCCTCGGCCATCGCCCTGCGTCAGTTGCTGGATGGCGCATCGCCCGCAGAGGCCACGGCGGTCAAGGCGGTGTGGGGCCGGCTGGAGGTGGCGACCGGCCCGGCCCTGGTCGTCTGCGGCGGCCTGGCCCAGGCTCTGGCGGTTGATCGCTACGGCCTGGGATCGCGCCCCATGTCGGCCGACGATGCGTTGAAGGCGGTCGAGGCCGGGGCGCGCGCCGTGATCGATCTGACGCCCGACCGGCCCTGGTGGGGGCGACTGCTGGCGCGGCCCGAACTGAAGATCGTCGCCGCCCTGCCCGACGACCGACGCGGCCGGCCCCAGGCCTTCGTGGTGTCCAGGGAAACCTCCGGCCCGACCGGCGACGACCGCAGCTTCTGGGTCACCGACAGCGGCTGGTCCGAGACCAAGATCGTCGAGGCCCTGGGCGAGGCCGGACTGGTCGCCGATCCGCTGGCGGCGGCGGGCGGCTTGAAGCTGTTCGTGCTGACGGGCTATGTGCAGGCCGAGGACGGGCGGCTGAAGACCGCGCCCGGCCGCCTGAACGGCGTCATCGGCGCCGCCCCCATCTATTAGTTCAAGGTTTCCCATGACCGACGCGCCCGCCCCCAAGCCCGGCATCCTCGACATCGCCCCCTATGTCGGCGGCAAGTCGTCCATCGCCGGCGTCGCCGAGCCGATGAAGCTGTCCTCGAACGAGAACATGCTGGGCGCGGGCGAGAAGGCGCGCGCCGCCTATGAGGCCGCGATCAAGAACATCCACATCTATCCCGACGGCCGCGCGACCAAGCTGCGCGACGCCGCAGCCGAGATCCATGGGCTGGAGGCCGAACGGCTGATCTTCGGCAACGGCTCGGACGAGGTTTTCGCCCTGCTGAACCAGACCTATCTGACGGCCGGCGACAACATCGTCTGCGGCCAGTACGGCTTCCTCGCCTACCGTATCAGCGCCCTAGGCTGCGAGGCCCAGGTCAAGCTGGCGCCCGAGCCGAACTTCAAGGCCGAGGTCGATGCGCTGCTGGCCCAGGTCGATGACCGGACCAAGATCGTCTATGTCTCCAACCCGTCAAACCCGACCGGCAGCTACAATACGGGCGAGGAAATCCGCCGTCTGCACGCCGCCCTGCCGGCCCACATCATCCTGGTCGTGGACGAGGCCTATGCGGAATATGTGACCGAGGCCGACTGGGAGACCGCCTTCCCGCTGGCCAAGGACGCCGAGAACATCGTCGTCACCCGCACCTTCTCCAAGATCCACGGCCTGGGCGGTTTGCGCATCGGCTTCGGCTATGCGCCGCTGAAGATCGCCGAGGCGATCGACCGCATCCGCCTGCCGTTCAACGTCTCGGTTCCGGGCGTGGACGCCGCCACCGCCGCCCTGTTCGACGAGGCGCACCAGACGGCGTCGCGCGACTTGGTCTCGAACTGGAAGCCGCGTTTGACTCAGGCCCTGCGCGGCTTCGGCCTTGAGGTACTGCCCAGCGCCGGCAACTTCGTGCTGGTGCTGTTCGACGGGCCCGAACGCGCCGCCGCCGCCAACGAATACCTCAACACCAAGGGCATCATCGTGCGCCCGGTCGGCGGCTACGGCCTGCCCCAGGCCCTGCGCATCACCATCGGCACCGAAGACCAGAACCGCGCCGTGATCGATGCGCTGAGCGAGTTCGCGGCGACCTGATCGAAGCAAGGGACGGCGGCCGCATCCACGGCCGCCGTTCTGTCATCAGCCGCCGAAGCGGCGGGCGAAGAAGACGCCCGTGCGGATCGTGTCGTCTTCCTGGGACAGGGGGCTGTCGGCGACGTCGCCCAGACGGCGTTCATAGTTGACCAGAGCGCCCGCGCCCCATTTGTCGCCGATCGGAACCAGGAGCACCAGACTGGCGCCCGCGCCTTGCAGGCCGCTGCCCGGCGAATAGGCGTCGATGCCGTTGCGCACGGCCTCGGCGGTGCTGACGCCATAATAGGCGTCCGCCAGCTTGGCGTCGCCGCCGCGGGCATAGACCGAGGCGTTCAGCAGACCGACCGGCGTGACGCGCTGATGGCCGACCGAGGCGTAGTATTCGGTGCCTTCGCTGACGTCGGTCACGTCGCGGCTGACCCGGCCGCCGACCACGATGTTGCCGGGCAGACGCTTGTAGGCATAGGCGGCGAGATCGGCGCCGAAATCAGGACGATCCAGGTCCAGGCCCTCGATGTCTTCAGGCGAGAAGCGCGGGCGCAGTTGCAGGCCGGCGCGGAAGTCGTCGGTCTTGATCGCATTCCAGCCGAGGCCGTCGATGGCGTTCACATAGACGACGTCGCGATAGTTGGCCGACACCCACGGCACGACCGTGGTCTGGGATCCCGTGTCGCCGCCGCTGTCCTTGCTGTAGAGGGCGCCGACACCGAGATCGACAGTCCAGCCCTGGGGCGCAGGACGAAGCTGCTCATAGGGTTGCGACTGGGCGAAGGCGGAGCCGGCGAAGGCGCAGGCAGCGGCGGTCGTCAGGGCGAAGGTACGCAGGAACATACGGGGAGGTTTCCTAAAAGGACGAAATCGGAAGCCCTCATACGCCTGAGCTAGGCTTTTGGCTCCAGCAGTGCCAACGAAGCCGTCTCGATGCGACTTTCCAGCAACGCCATCATGGCGCCGCGCTTCAGCCCGGCGGGGATGGGCTCAAGGAATTCGAACACGACCTTGCCCGGATAGCGCCGGAAGCCGTGCGGCGGCCAATGGACGCCGGAGTTGGTGGCGACCGGCCAGCAGGGCCCTTGCAGATCGCGATAGATGGCGGCGACGCCGGGCTTGTAGTCTCCGGGCACGCCCGGATCGTTGCGGGTGCCCTCGGGGAAGATGACGATCTGGCGGCTTTCGGCCAGGCGATCGTGCGCCTGACGGGTCATGTCCTTCAGCGCCTTGGCGTGACCGGCGCGGTCCACGGCGATCATCTTGGCCTTCCAGGCGAACCAGCCGAAGAAGGGCAGGGGCATCAGCTCCTTCTTCATGATGAAACAGGCGTCCGGCAGCACGGCCAGCAGGGCCACGATGTCCAGCATACCCTGGTGTTTCGATGCGATCAGGGCCGCGCCGGACGGGGCGTGCTCCAGTCCCCGCACCTCGACCTTGACCCCGGCGATCCAGCGCAGGCCGAACAGGACGATCTTGGCCCACAACCGGCACACCCCCTGGGCATAGCGATGCGGACCCAGGAGGGCCGGCGACAGGCCGATGGCGATGATCGGCATCGACAGATAGAGCCAGGCGGTGAAGAGCAGGGAACGCAGGGTGTTCACTTAGGCAGGGGCCTTTTCGTCAGGAGACGGGTCTGTGCTTGGCGTCTGGGCGGCGGGACGGTCGCGGGTGATGCGACGCACGCCCTCGCGGCCCAGGACAGCGAGGTATTTCATATATTCCAGCGTCATGCGCCGCGCCGTCACCGCCGCTCGCCACCAGCGGACATTGTCCAGCGACGGGGTGGAGATGGCGTAGGGCGTCAGCGTCACGCCCGGCAGCTGGCCCCGGATTTCGACCAGCGAACGCGGCATGTGATAGTCGGAGGTGACCACGATCAGGCTGCGATAGCCCTTGGCGCGGGTCCAGGCGGCGATCTCCTGGGCGTTGCCGACGGTGTCCTCGGCCTCGAAGCCCAGATCGACGCAGCAGTTGAACAGACGGCTGGAGCCGGGCGTCAGCTCACGCAGTTCCTGACGGCGGACCTCGCGGTTGACGCCCGAGATCAGCACCCGCTCGCCCTTGCCCTGTTCCAGCAGGCGGATGGCGGTATTGACCCGTTCGGACGAGGGGCCGGTCAGGGCGACGATGGCGTCGGCGCGCGCGGGATCGTCGGCGGGCGTCAGCTCGCGCACCCGATGCGCAAAGGCGAACAGGCCGACCAGCCAGATCAGGGCCGCGATGGCGATGACGCTCAACAGTCTCATGCGTCTCCTCCATCCTTGCCCGAAGCCAGCACTCGCATGGCGGCGAATCTCGCGGCGAGAACCGCAACCGTAGCCGCGAGCAGCGGGCATGGCGAGAGCAGCGCAAGGTCGCTCCAGGTGATCGGCAACGCCGCCGACAGCCCGTCCGATCCGCCCAGGACCCTCAGGAAGGCCAGCAGGATCGCGGCCAGCCCGGCGCCTATCGCGCCCGCGCCCGCCGCCATCAGGCCGAATCGCCGCTGGAACAGCCAGGCGATGGCCCCGTCCGTCGCCCCGTTCAGGCTCAATGTCTCGATCACGCCCTGCCCGGCCGCCAGACCCGCGCGGGTCGCATAGGCGATGGCGGCGGCGGCGGCGAAGGCGATGGCCAGGAAGGCGGCGCCGGCCAGGGCCGTGATCAGGGCGGCGGACCGCTCGACCTCGCCGCGCCACAGGCTGTGGTCGTCCACCGTCGCGTCCAGCCCGGCCTCGGCCAGGGCGCGGCTTAGGGTCACGGCGCTGGCCGGCGCCTGGGCGTTCAGCCTGACGGTCACTAGATGGGGCAGGGGCAGATCGGGCAGGACCGCGTCGCCCAGCCAGGGCCGCAGCAGATCCTCGGCCGCCTTGCGGCTCAGGGCGGCGGCCTCCTCGACCCCATCGACGCTCGACAGGGTTTCGGCCGCGCGGGCGGCGGCGGTGTCGCCGGTCTCACCGACGCTGGGGCGCACCTGCACCGTAGCCTCGGCGCCCAACTGTCTGGCCCAGCCGTGCGCGGCGCGATCCGCAGCCGATGCGGCGACGGCGGCGAGGCACGCCAGGAAACACAGGACCGCGATGACGGTCATCAGCCAGGGCTCGCCGGCGGCGGCGGGCGGCAACAGGCCGGGGCGGCGGCTGGACAGGCTGAAGTCGGACAGGCGGATCATGCGGCGGCCCGCGACGGTTCGCTCAGACGCCCGGCGTCCAGCCGCAGGACGCGCGCGCCCGACCGCTGGGCCAGGGCGTCGTCATGGCTGGCGATCAGGACCGTGGCCCCCAGCTTGTTCAGCGACTGGAACAGCCGCAGCAGCTTGTCGGCCATGACGGCGTCCACGCTGCCCGTCGGTTCGTCCGCCACGATCAGGCCGGGCCGGGTGATGACGGCGCGGGCGATGGCCAGCCGCTGTTTCTCGCCGCCGGACAGGGCCGGGGGGCGGGCGTCCATCCGGCGGCCCAGGCCGACCCATTTCAGCATCTCCTGCACATCGGCGGCATAGTCGGCCTCGGATCCGCCCGCCAGGCGCAAGGGCAGGGCGACATTGTCGAAGGCGGACAGGTGATCCAGCAGGCGAAAGTCCTGGAACACCACCCCCATGCGCCGTCGAAAGGCGGGAATGTCGCGGCGGTCGATGCGCGTGACATCCGATCCAAACAGGCGGATGCTGCCCGTTCGGGGTCGGTCCGCCAGCGTCAGCAGGCGCAGCAGCGAAGACTTTCCAGCCCCGGACGGCCCGGTAAGGAAGTGGAAAGAGCCGCGCGGCAGAATGAGGTTAATGTCGCTCAGCACGTCGGGCGCGCCTGCATAGCCGAAACCCACCCCCGACAGGCGGGCGGTCTCGGACACGGGAGCGGAATCGGCGGGCGAGGACGGCATGGTATGTGTTTCAGGAACAGGGCGCGGCGTCGCGCCTTACGGGAGGGGGCGACAGCCTCGCAGTCAGCCACATGATACTGACCTGCCCCGCCTGCGCCACCAGCTATTTCATTCCCGACGACGCGGTCGGTACGAACGGCCGCAAGGTGCGGTGCCAGTCGTGCGGCGAAGTGTGGCGCGCGACGCCCGACGAGCCGCTGGAACTGACCCTGACGCCCGAGCCCGTGGTCGCCGCCGCCTCCACCCCAAAAACCGCGCCCGAACCGGAACCCGCGCCGACCGCCGCCAGCCTGGCCGAGACGCCGGCGCCCGAACTACCCCGCGCCTTCCGCGCCCGCGCCGACCGCCAGAAGAAGCTGCGTCGCGCCGCCGCCCAGGGCGTCGTCTGGGCCGGTCTGGCCAGCGTCTTCATCGGCCTGATCGTGGCGGCCTTCCTGTTCCGGGTCGAGATCGTCCAGGCCTTCCCCAAGGCGGCCTCGGCCTACAAATTCTTTGGCGCGACGGTGAACCCGGTCGGGCTGGACTTCGAGGCCCTGACCGCCAAGGCCGCGCCGGGCCATCCCGGCATGGTCGTGGTGTCCGGCGCCCTTCGCAACGTGCGCGACGTCGAGATCGTGTCGCCGCCCGTCCGCGTCGCCCTGGTGGACGCCAACGGAGCGGAGGTGGGCTTCAAGATCGTCGAAATCGACGCGGCGCCCGTCCTGCCGGGCAAGGTCCAGGGATTCGCCGCCCTGATCCCCGATCCAGGCGGTCACGGCGCCGGCATCGGCGTCGACTTCGCCCCGATGAGCCCGACGCCAACCAAGCCGACCGCCGGGCACGATGACGACAGGAAGGCTGCGGCGCATGGGGCCGAACCGAACTCCGACCACGCCCCTGCCGCAGCACAGCCGGCGACGGCCCAGGGGCTGCGTTCGGCCACGGCGCCCGGCGCCGAGGCCCCGAACACGGCCGCGCCGATCGACGCGCGACCCGTGGGGGCGGTGGACAAGGGGCAGGGTGAGGCGGTATCGCCCTCGCATCATGGCTGATCCCTCCCCGACGCCGACCGTTCTTTTGCCCGAGGCCGAGGTGGCGCGCATCGTCGCCGACCTGGCCCAGCGCATCGCCCCCGTGATCGACGACGACACCGTCGCCGCCGTACTGCTGACCGGCGGCCTGTGGTTCGCCGCCGACCTGACCCGCGCCCTGTCCCGCGTCGGCCGCAACGTCCGCTTCGACGCCCTGTGGCTGGCCTCCTACGGCGACGAACAGACCAGCCGTGGCCGCATCGACGTCTATGCCCCGTTCCAGCGCCCGATCGCCGGGCGTCGCGTCCTGATCCTGGACGATGTGTTCGACACCGGCCTGTCGCTGGCCGAGGCGGTCCGCATCGCGCGCGAGGCCGGCGCGTCTGAGGTCCTGACCTGCGTCTTCGCCAGAAAGCCCTGGCCCGCTCCGCGTGCGCCCGAGCCGGACTTCGTCGGCTGGGAGGCGCCGAACCGCTTCCTGGTCGGCTACGGCCTGGACCACGCTGGCGCCTTGCGCGGCCTGCCCGACATCTGCGCCCTGGACTGAGTCTGGGATTGAGGCCGTATGGGTCATAACGGCGGGGGATAATCCGTCCGGGGCTGAATTTCCGCCGGGTTCGGCGTTGACTCTCGGACACCCTTCCGTATATGTCGCCGCTCTTCGCCGCCGGGGGTGTCCTTGGGCGGCGTATCTTTTTTTGCGTTTGCGCTGAGGCTTCAACATGTACGCGGTGATCAAGACCGGCGGCAAGCAGTACCGGGTCCAACCGGGCGACACCATTGTCGTCGAAAAGCTCGACGGCGACGCCGGCTCGGAGCTGAAGTTCGACAGCGTCCTGATGCTGGGCGGCGACAACGGCGTGACCCTGGGCGCCCCGCTCATCGACGGCGCTTTCGTCGGTGCGACCCTGGTCGAAACCCGCAAGGGTGAGAAGATCAAGATCTTCAAGAAGACCCGTCGCCAGGGCTATCGCCGCACCAACGGCCACCGCCAGATGGAATCGGTCCTGCGCATCACCGGCATCGACGGCGCCGGCGAGACCGCCAAGTGGGATGG
The DNA here is from genome assembly GCF_049896085.1 of Brevundimonas sp. TWP1-3. NCBI lineage: Bacteria > Pseudomonadati > Pseudomonadota > Alphaproteobacteria > Caulobacterales > Caulobacteraceae > Brevundimonas > Brevundimonas sp. TWP1-3. The sequence goes on from NZ_JAFCTP010000001.1 coordinate 867,840, forward strand.
CAAGGTCGATCTGACGACCAAGGCCGAGATCAACCTGCGGGCCCGCAACCTGGCCGCTCGTGAAGCGACTTCTTCGCTGGGTTCGACCGAGACGGTCGTGACCGACGTGGACGGCGCCGAGGTCAAGGGCGTCGTGGTCGAGAGCTCGTCTCCCGCCAAGAAGGCCCCGGCCAAGAAGAAGGCCGCGCCCAAGGCTGAAGCCACCGGCGACGAAGCCTAAGACATTCACCGGCGCCTCACAGCGCCAGACCCAGCTAAGAGAGACGTCCTCAAGTAGGCCGAAAGGCCGATAGGACACTCAGGAAAGACGGAGCGGCAAGATGGCTCACAAGAAATCCGGTGGTTCGTCGCGTAACGGTCGCGACTCCGAGTCGAAGCGCCTTGGCGTGAAGAAGTATGGCGGCGAGCGCGTGCTGGCCGGCAACATCATCGTGCGCCAACGCGGCACCACCTTCCACCCGGGTGAGAACATCGGCATGGGCCGCGACCACACCCTGTTCGCCCTGACGCACGGCGCGGTGAAATTCACCAAGAAGGCGGGCGGCCGTTGTTACGTGTCGATCCTCGCGGCCAATGACGACGCCCAAGTGGCGATGGCCGCCGAGTAACGCGATCTGGACCTTCCCGGATCGGCGTTGCTTCTGAAAGCAGCCGGTCCGGACCAGGGATTATATTCCGCGGGGAGTCTGGATCACCAGGCTCCCCGTTTGCGTTTCCCCGCCTCGAAGACCGTCCGAGCCCTTCAAGGAGACGGTTGAAGATCCGAGGCAACGCCCATGTGCGTCATCGAAACCTCTCCCGTCGTCGAGACCCGGCGCCTGGTGCTGCGTGCGCCCGCGCCCCAGGACGCGCCGCGCATCGCTACCCTTGCCAACGACCTGGACATCGCGCGCATGACCAAGCGGATGCCCCACCCGTTCCAGATGCGTGACGCCGACGACTTCGTGCTGCAGGTGGCGTCCCAGGATCCCAGGCGCGCCAACACCTTCGTCATCGACCATGAGGACGCGGGGCCGATCGGGGTCATCGGCCTGTTCGAGGGCGAGGATCGCGTGCCCGAGACGGGATACTGGATCGGTCGGGAGTATTGGGGGCGGGGCTTCGCCACCGAGGCGCTGGACGCCGCCCTGGTCTGGGCCAGCCGCAAGTGGAAGCGCCGGGCGCTGGTCGCCGGCCATTTCGCCGACAACCCGGCGTCGGGCCGCGTGCTGGAGAAGGCGGGCTTCCTCTACACCGGCGAGACGCGCCGGGCGTGGAGCAAGGCGCGTCGGGCCGAGGCGGACACCCGCATGATGGTCTGGCTGGCCTGAGGGCCAGCCGGGCGTCAGCCGCCGGCCAGGGTCGGTCCATAGACGGCGGCGGCGGTGATCAGGCCGACCACCAGCATGGCGCCCGCGCCGGCGATGAAGGTGGCGATGGTCTTGGACCGTCGCCGCCGCATGCCGCCCGCCTTGTATTTGCGGATGATGACCGATGGCCCTCGTGTAAAGGCCTCGGACCCTACGATATTGTGTTGGGACAAGAAAACGCTCCCCGAACTCTCACAGAAGAAGCGATCAGTCCGGGGCGCTCGTGGTCAGAAGATGGCGATCCGCGTTACCGGGGTCGCATCTTCGTGAGAACAGGTGTGGGGGTCACAGGGTGACGGCGACGACACGGCCGCCGCGCGTCTGGACGTGGCGCATCAGCACCAGAGGCGCATCGCCCGCCGTGACCGGCACGATCAGGAACCAGCCGCCGTCCGGCAGGCCGTCGAAGCGGACGCGGCCGTTCTCGCAGCGTTCGGACCGGACATAGCCGCTGTAGTTGGCGTTGGCGTCCGGCACAGTGCGGGCGCGGACCACGGCGGCGGGCACGGCCGCGCGCTCGGTCGAGCCATACAGGGTGCGGAAGCGGGCGCGGGTGTAGGGGGTGTCGGGCGTCAGGCCGGCCGAGCCGACGCAGGCGAAGGTCTTGCCGTCCTGGGCGAAGGCGATCTGGCCTTCGATGCTGTTGCGGCCGGGCATCTGGGACCAGCCGAAATCGCCTTCGTCGAAGGCCGCAGGCCCGGCGTAGGGCAGGCCGCCTCCGGTCGTGGGGGCGCAGGCCGAAAGGGCGGCGGCGGTCAGGGCGAGGGCGAGGCCTGGGGCGGCGAAGGGGCGGATCGACATGGGCTTTCCTCCGGGGGATTTCGCGGTCGGGGGGACGACGCGCCCACTATCGCAGACCCGGCCTCCCACTTCCACGGTCAAGACGCCCGCCTCTGGACCCGGACCCGACAACGCGCGAAACAGACCCGAACAACGCGCCCATTCGTCGAGGCGCGACAGCTCGGAAACGCCCGCATGACCGTCACCTTCGCCGACATCCAAGCCGCCCGCGCCCGGATCGCAGGCCAGGTCGACCACACCCCGACCCGCTATTCCAGGAAGCTGTCGCAGCTGACCGGGGCCGAGGTCTGGGTCAAGTTCGACAACCTGCAATTCACCGGCAGCTTCAAGGAGCGCGGCGCGCTGAACCGGCTGCTGATGCTGACGCCGGAGGAGCGCAGGCGCGGGGTGGTGGCGGCCAGCGCCGGCAACCACGCCCAGGCCCTGGCCTATCACGGCGGTCGGCTGGGCGTGCCGGTGACCATCGTAATGCCGGAGGGCACGCCCTTCGCCAAGATCAACGGCACCCGCTCGCATGGGGCGACGGTGGTGATCGAGGGGCTGGACTTCACCGGCTCGACCGAGGCGGCCCAGCGGCTGGAGGTCGAGAAGGGCTATGTCTTCGTCTCGGCCTTCGACGACGCAGGCATCGTGGCGGGCCAGGGGGTCTGCGCCATCGAGTTCCTGGAGGATGCGCCCGACGTCGAGGCGCTGCTGATCCCCATCGGCGGGGGCGGGCTGATCGCCGGCTGCGCCATCGCGGCCAAGGCGATGAAACCGGACATCAAGGTGTTCGGGGTCGAGGCGGCGCGCTATCCGTCCTTCACCGCGCGGCGGGCGGGCCTGCCGCCGGTCTGCACCGGCCAGACCATCGCCGAGGGCATCGCCATCAAGGCCGTGGGCGACATCCCCTTTGCTTTGGCCGATCCCTTGGTGGACGAGGTCTTCGTCTGCGAGGAGGCGGACTTCGAACGGGCCGTCGCCCACTACGTCACCTATGAGAAGACGGTGTCCGAGGGCGCGGGCGCCGGCGGCCTGGCGGCCCTGCTGGCCTATCCCGACCGGTTCAAGGGGATGAAGGTCGGGCTGGAGCTGTGCGGCGGAAACATCGACGCGCGGATGCTGGCCGTGGTGCTGAACCGCGAGATGGTCCGTGAACGGAGGTTGCTGGTTTACCGTATCCTGGGCGACGACCGGCCGGGCATGTTGTCGGCTATGGCGGCGGTGATCGGCGGCCTGGGCGGCAATATCATCGACGTGGTCCACAACCGCCTGGCGCTGGACGTGCCGGCCAAGGGCGCGGAGTTCGACATCATGGTCGAAACGCGCGATAGCGCCCACGCCGACGAGATCGGCGAGGCCTTGAAGGAACGCGGCTATGAACTTCGGATGGGGTAAGGCGGCAGTCGTCGCCGCGCTGCTGCTGGCGGGCTGCGGCCAGGCCGAGCCGGTCGATCCGAACGCGGGCAAGGCCGAGGCGGTCGCCTTCATGACCGAGAACGCCAAGGCCGACGGCGTCGTGACCCTGCCCAGCGGCCTGCAATACAAGGTCGTGCAGGCGGGGCCGGCCAGCGGCGTCAGCCCGGACCGCAACGACCTGGTCAAGGTCGATTACGAGGGCAAGCTGGTCGACAACAGCGTGTTCGACAGCTCGTTCGCGCGCGGCGCGCCGGCGGTGTTCACGCCGGAAGAGGTGGTCAAGGGCTGGACCGAGGCGTTGCAGAAGATGCGCGTCGGCGACGAATGGCTGCTCTATGTGCCGCCCGAGCTGGGCTATGGCGAGCGCAGCAGCCCCAAGATCCCGGCGAACTCCGTGCTGATCTTCCGGCTGAAACTGCTGGACGTTGCCAAGGTGCCGGGCGGTGGATCGGGCGTCGGCACGGCGATGGGGTGATCCCAGCGATCCGTCTCCTCCCCACTTCGTGGGGAGGTGGCGCGGCGCTTCTTCAGCGCCGTGACGGAGGGGTTGTGCGACGCATCACAGGCGCCTGTGGGACTTCAAGAGCCCCTCCACCACGCTACGCGCGGTCCCCCTCCCCGCGAAGCGGGGAGGAAAAGTGCACTGCGAATTTTTCGAGTGTACTTTCGTGCAGATTTTTGCGAGCGGTTTGCAGTTCTCCGGCGAATGTCAAAGACAGGCGGGCAGTATAGCCCAGCGCGCGGGGGCGGCAGGGTAGCGGTCTGTGGTCGTCTTCAGGGCGTTGAAATCGCTGCGGTTCGTCGCGGCGATTATGCGGGTTGAGGCGTTTGCGCCCGTCCCCATTCGGCCAGGACCTGGGGGTCGGTCTCCATCGTCGCCTCGGACAGGGCCGCGAACTCGCCGGGCGGCGTCAGTTGCGACAGGGCCCAGACGGCGGCGCCGCGCACCAGGGGCGAGGGGTCGGCCAGCAGGGCTTTCGTCGGGGCGATCAGGGATGCGTCGCCCGCGTTGCCGACGGCGTAAAGGACGTTCCTCAGGAAGCGGTCGCGGCCGATCCGCTTGACCGGGCTCTTGGTGAACAGGGCGCGGAAGGCGGGATCGTCGAGCCCCAGCAGGTCGGCCAGGCGCGGGCTTTGGAAGGCGGGGCGGGGCGCCAGCCGAATCTCGCGCGCTTCCTGTGCGAACTTGTTCCACGGACAGACCGCCAGACAGTCGTCACAGCCATAGATGCGCGATCCGGTCAGGGTGCGGAACTCGACCGGCCAGGGATCGGCGAATTCGATGGTCAGGTAGGAGAGGCAGCGTCGGGCGTCGAGCTGGAACGGGGCGGGGAAGGCCTTGGTCGGGCAGGCGTCGAGACAGGCGGTGCAGCGGCCGCAATGTTCGGTCTCGGCCGCGTCCGGTTCGATCTCAGCGGCGGTCAGGATGGTGCCCAGGAACAGCCAGTTGCCGTGGGTGCGGCTGAGCAGATTGGTGTGTTTGCCCTGCCAGCCCAGGCCGGCGCGCTGGGCCAACGGCTTTTCCATTAATGGGGCGGTATCGACGAAGACCTTGATGTCGGCGCCGTTGCGGACCGCGATCTGGCCCGCCAGCTGTTTCAGCCGGCCCTTGATGACCTCGTGATAGTCGTCGCCGCGCGCATAGACCGAAATGTATCCGGCCGAACGGTCGGCCAGCTGGTCCAGCGGGTTCTCCTCGGGGCCGTAGTTCATGCCCAGGACGATGGCGGTCCTGGCCTCGTCCCACATGGCGGTGGGGTGCTGGCGGCGATCCAGCGTCGTCTCCATCCATTCCATGTCGCCATGCCGGCCCTCGTCGACGAAATGGCGCAGCCGCTCGCCCGCCGGCCAGGCGTCGGCCGCCGAGGCGAAACGGCAGACATCGAAGCCGAGCTCGGCCGCGCGCTGGCGGATGAAGGTTTTCAGGCGGTCGGACACGGGGCGGGGGATAGCACGAGGACGCTAAGGCGTCTTGAGGCGAGCGATTTTGAAGAATGTGCTCGGGTCTGGATTCGACCCAAAGCGGACCTTCGGCGGGCTGATTAAGCGACCGTCCGCTTCCGACCCTGTCGCCCGATCACAATGCCCCCGATGAACGCAAAGAACGCTATCAGCCCGGCGAGGACCATCGGCCATCGATCTTCAGTTGGTGTCTCCATCGTCAGCGTCGTGAGTTCGCCCGGCTCAAGTTCTCTCAATACGCGGGCTCTTAAAACTTCGTCTTTGATGTCATTCGGACCGAGCATTCCGAAAACGACAAGGCGATCGTTCTCGCGGCTGGCATAGAACAACCCGACTTTGTCATAGTCTGGAAAAGCTGCGCGATCACAGCTCACCTCAATGCCATCAAGAGAGTAGGTGACAACATCTGTCCCGACGTCGCCCTTGATCGACCTCCGGGGTAGGACGCTCACTTCGAGGCCACGGTCGCCCATCATAAGCCCGATGACCCGCCCAACGAAGATCGTATCGGCGTCTGCCCAGTAGCGATCCTGATTGGCCTGCCGACGGCGTTCGTAAGCATGCGCTTTGGTCTCGCCGGGATTTCGAGGAAGCTGATAACTGCAAGCTTCTGCTGTGCTGGCTGCGAGCCAGCACATGGCCAGAAATCCGAAGAGGGAAATAGCGCGAAGCATTGCTCATCCTTCGACACACACGACGCCATGGTCAACGTCCGCTTTCCACCCTTAGCGGTCATCAAACACGTCTGCTTGGCGTCTAGAAATCTAGATCCGCATACCAAGCCGACGGCGGCACGCCGACGAAGCGGTCGGCGAGCAGGGGGCGGAAGCACGGGCGGGACTTGAGTTTGGAGTACCAGGTCTTCAGACCGGGCCAGTTCTTCCACTGGATTTCGCCGAAATAGTCGAGCACCGACAGATGGGCGGCGGCGATCAGGTCGGCCTGGCTGAGGCGGCGGCCGGCCAGCCAGTCGCGAGCGGCGACCAGGTCCTCCAGCATGGCGAGATGGGCTTTCAGGGCGTCGCGGCCCTCGCGCAGGGCGCGGGCCTCTGGCGGGCCCAGTTTGAGCAGGGGTTTCTCCATCCGCTCGTGCAGCAGGACGGCGTCGACCTCGTCCATGAAGCGGCGCTCGAACCAGCCGGTCAGGCGGCGCGCCTCGGCGCGTTCGGCGGCGTCGGCGGGCAGCAGCAGCGGGGCCTTCTGCTGATCCTCGATCCAGCCCAGGACGGCGGGCAGTTCGCACAGGACCAGTGGGCGGCCGCGATCCATCGTCTGAATCACCGGCGGCAGGCCGGACGGATTGAAGTCGTTGACCGGGCAGTCGGCCTCCCACGGACGGACCGGGGTGTCGGTCCATTCGATCCGCGCCTCGCCCAGGGCCAGGCGCGCGGCGCGCGAAGCGGGCTGGAAGGCGAAGTGGAAGAGAACGCAAGGGTCGGCCATCAGGGGTTGATGCGCCCCGACCCGTTAATGCGCGTTTACTGCATTGAAATTGGGCGCAAGGTCAGGACCAGGGGCCCTTTGGCGCGGGGCCGGTCGGGGCCTCGACGGCCGGCCGTTCAGGCTCTGGCGCGGGCGTCGCGACGGCGGGAACGTCCGTCTGCGGACGGGTGTGTCCGCGCGGGTCGGCGTGGATCAGGATGTCGGCCGTGGGGAAGAGGGCCAGCACCCGGTTCTCGGCCGCGACGACGATGGCGTGGGCGGCGTCCAGGGTCTGGTGGGCGTCCAGATCGACGTGCATCTGGATCATCATCACCTGGCCGGCCATGCGGGTGCGCAGCTGATGCACGCCGAAGACTTGCGGATCGGCCAGGACGGCCTGGGTGATGGCGGCGCGGTCGGCCTCGGGCACGGCGCGGTCCAGCAGATGGTCGGCGGCGGCCTTCAACATGCCGGTCGCGCCCCAGAACAGCCAGACGGCGACGACGATGCCCGCCGCCGCATCCAGGCCCGGCGCGCCCAGGAAGGCGCCCGAGATCACCCCGATCAGCACCACCACATTGGCGGCCAGGTCGGCGGCGTAGTGGGCGCGGTCGCCGGCGACGGCGAGAGAGCCGGTCTTCTTCAACGCCTGGGTCTGCATCCACACCAGCCAGGCGGTGATGGCGATGGCGGCGACCACGACGCCGGTCGCCCACCAGCCCGAGGTGACGGGGCGGGGATCGAAGATGCGCTGCACCCCCTCCCAGGCGATGAACAGGGCCGAGGCGAAGACCAGCCCGGCCTGGACCAGGGCGGACAGGGCCTCGCCCTTGCCGTGACCATAGCGGTGGTTTTCGTCGGCTGGAGCGGCGGCCCAGCGCACGGCGAAGAAGGTGGTCAGGGACGCCGCCAGATCCAGCACCGAATCCGCCAGGGTCGCCAGGATGGAGACCGAGCCGGAGGCGCCCAGCGCGAAGGCCTTCATCGCGATCAGCACGACCGCGACCCCGACCGACAGGCGGGTGATGCGGCGGGTGGCCAGGTGGGCGTCTTCCAGAGGCGCAGGTGCGGGGGCGGGCGTCGTCATATGCGGCCTCTTCTCGCGCAATCATGGCGGAAAGCCAACCGCTCGCGGTCCCCTCGCCTAATCGGGGACGATTGCGCTAAGGCAGGGGCGAACCGGGCGCGTCGTGATCCCGGACCTGTTTCGGGGTTTTCATGTCGGACTGGCTGGCGGCCATCATCCTGGGTCTGGTCGAGGGGCTGACCGAGTTCATTCCGGTCTCGTCCACGGGCCATATGCTGCTGCTGGGCCATTTCATGGGGTTCGAGAGTTCGGGCAAGACGTTCGAGATCGTGATCCAGCTGGGCGCCCTGCTGGCCATCATCAGCGTCTATTTCAAACGGCTGTGGGCGCTGGCGACGCGCTGGCCGTTCGACCCGGAGGCGCGGCGGTTCCTGATCGGCCTGCTGGTCGCCTTCGCGCCCGCCGTGGTGATCGGCTTTTTGGCGTACGACTATATCAAGACGGTGCTGTTCGAGACGCCGCAGGTGGTGTGCGTGGCCCTGATCGTCGGGGGGGTGATCCTGCTGGCGCTGGACCGGATGGACAAGCGGCCCAAATGGCTGGACGCCGAGGCCTATCCGATGCGGATCTATTTCCTGATCGGCCTGTTCCAGTGCCTGGCCATGATCCCCGGCGTGTCGCGATCGGGCGCCACCATCGCCGGCGGCCTGCTGCTGAAGACCGACAAGCGGTCGGCGGCCGAGTTCAGCTTCTTCCTGGCCCTGCCCACCATGGGGGCGGCGGTGGCCTATGACCTGTTCAAGAACCACAAGACGCTGGATTTCAGCGACGTCGGCCTGATCGCCGTGGGCTTCGTCGTGGCCTTCCTCTCGGCGCTGGCGGTGGTGCGGTTCCTGCTGGATTTCGTGTCCAAGCGCGGCTTCGGCGTCTTCGCCTGGTGGCGGATCGTGGTCGGGGTCGTGGGGCTGGTGCTGTTGCAGGCGGGGTTCTGAGCATCAAAGGCCGTCACCCTCGGGCTTGTCCCGAGGGCCTACGGTTAGGCGATCTCGATGGCCTGAAGTTTCCGCGCCTTTGCGAAACGGCGTCGGCGAGTGTCCGCATTTGCAGTGGGCCCTCGGGACGAGCCCGAGGGTGACGGGATTGGGGGTAGGACTCCCCTGACTGGCGATTTTCGCCTTCACCCTCTAAGTGCGGGGCATGACCACGCTTCTCTATGGCCGCCCGCCTGTCGTTTTCGATCCGCCAAGCACTGGCGAGGGTGGGGCGACCCAGACCTCGCCCCTGATCCCGGATTCCGCTGCGCTGGAGGCGCAGGACCCCGGTTCGGCCGATACGGTGATGATCTACGCCCCGCCCGGCGTGCTGGAGCGGCGCTATGTCCTGGCCCTGGCGCTGAGGGCGCTGAAGGTCGGCGGGCGATTGGATGTCATGGCGCCCAAGGACAAGGGCGGCTCGCGCCTGGGCAAGGAGCTGAAGGCGTTCGGCGTCGAGGTCGCCGAGACGGCCAAGGCGCACCATCGCCGCTGCATCGTCTTCAAGCCCGAGACGGCGCAGGGGCTGGACGCGGCCATCGACGCCGCCATCGCCGCAGGCGGCCCGCAGTTCGTGCCGGGGCTTGAGGCCTGGTCTCAACCGGGGATTTTCGCCTGGGACCGGATCGACGCGGGGTCGGCGCTGCTGGCCGAACACCTGCCGCCGATGAAGGGCGAGGGGGTCGATCTGGGCTGCGGCTATGGCGCCCTGTCGATCGTGGTGCTGCGTTCGTCGGCGGTGACCAAGCTGAAGCTGGTCGATCTGGATCGCCGCGCCATCCGCGCCGCGCGCGAGAACGTCACCGACGAACGGGCCAAGGTCTGGTGGTCCGACGCCCGCACCCTGGAGGCCAAGGGCGACAAGGATTTCGTGGTCAGCAATCCGCCCTTCCACGACGGCGGGGCCGAGGACCGGCGGCTGGGCCAGGCTTTCATTCGCAAGGCGGCCGAACTGCTGAAGAAGGGCGGCGTCGCCTGGGTCGTGGCCAACCGTCACCTGCCGTATGAGGCGGAGCTGAATGCGGCGTTCAAACGGGTGCGGCTGGTGGCGGAAGCGGGCGGCTACAAGCTGTTCGAGGCGGTGAAGTGAGCAAGCGCTCAAGCAGCCCGAAGGGCGGTAGCGTATGAAAAAAGTCCCCACGTCGAGGGTCGACCGCCTGCTGGGCTCGATGGGCTATGGCTCGCGGGCCGAGATGGCGCGGATGGCCAAGGCGGGCGGGATCGTGCTGGACGGGGCGGACCTGACGGATGTGTCCAAACGCATTCCGGTGACGCGCGATCTGCCGACGCGGATGGAGATCGACGGCGAGCCGCTGGACCCCGTGCAGGGGTTGGTGATCATGCTGAACAAGCCGCTGGGCATGACCTGTTCGCACAAGGAAGAGGGGGCGCTGGTCTATGACATCCTGCCGGGACGGTGGCGGGCGCGCGATCCGGCCATCTCGACCATCGGGCGGCTGGACAAGCAGACGACGGGCCTGCTGCTGCTGACGGACGACGGCGACCTGCTGCACCGGGTGATTTCGCCCAAACGCCATGTGACCAAGGTCTATCGCGCCGGACTGGCGCGGCCGCTGGTGGGGACGGAAGGCGAACTGTTCGCGGCCGGGGAGCTGGTGCTGGAAGGCGAGGACAAGCCGCTGGCGCCCGCCGTGCTGGAGGTCGTGACGCCGACCGAGGCCCTGCTGACGGTAACCGAAGGGCGCTATCATCAGGTGCGGCGCATGTTCGCCGCCGCCGGAAATCACGTGGAGACCCTGCACCGCGAGCGGATGGGCGGACTGGCCCTGCCGGCCGATCTGGCGCCGGGACAGTGGCGGCTGCTGAGCCCGGACGAGATCGCGTCGATCTTTGTGGAACCGACCGGCGACTGATTGGACTTTTGGCGGCAGATGGCTATCTTGATGGCCATGTCCAGCTACTCCGTCGCCGAAGCCAAGAACAACCTGCCCAAGTTGCTGGATCGCATGCTGGCGGGCGAGGCCGTGACCATCACGCGGCGCGGCGTGCCTGTGGCGCGACTGGAGCCGGCGCAGGAGGTTGAGCCGACGTCAGGGCCGATGGACATGGACTGGCTGAAAAGGGTGCGGATCAAATCAGAAGCGTCGATGGATTCGGTGACGCTCCTGCGCCGGATGCGGGACGAAGAGGTTTGACCGTCTATCTGGACACCAGCGTCCTGATGTCCCTGTTTCAAACCGACAAGCACACCGAGCGCGCTTCGGCCTGGATCGCGGGCGTTGATGCCTTCGTCATGAGCAGTTGGACGCTTACAGAGTTTTCCTCCGCCCTGGCGGTGAAGACGCGTATGCGCAATTTGCTCGACAGGGATCGGCGCGAATTCGAACTGCAACTGGACCAATGGTTGAGAGGCAGGGTCGTCCTTTCGGTCCTTGATGGCGATATGGTGGAAGCGCGGCGCTTGGTGAGAAATGACGTGAGATTGCGCGCGCCCGATGCGCTTCATCTCGCGCTGGCGGCGAGGCATGGCTGTAGCCTCGCGACACTGGACGAGGACATGGCCAAGGTGGCGACCGACATCGGCCTGCAGGTACTCGTGCCATGACGACAAAGATCAAGATCTGCGGCCTTACCACGGCCGACACCCTGGACGCCGCTCTGGACGCCGGCGCCGATTTCGTCGGATTCGTGATGGTGAAGGCCAGTCCGCGATATGCCGGGCCAAGTCTGGCGAGCCGGCTGGTGGATCGGGCGCGAGGCCGGGCCAAGACTGTGCTGCTGTTTGCGGACATGGTCGGTCCTGAAATGGACGTTCTGGTCCATGATCTCCAACCCGACATGATACAGTTGCATGGGCGGGAGACGGCGCTGGAGGTTCGCAATGCGCGGATCGACTATGAAATCCCGGTGATCAAGGCGCGGGGGGTGTCCGGCGCGGAGGATCTGATCGGGCTGGACGCGATGGAGGCAGCGGCCAACCATTTGCTGCTGGATGCCAAGGCGCCCAAAGGGGCCAGCTACAGCGGGGGGCACGGCGTGGCTTTCGACTGGACCCTGCTGGCGGACCGGGTGTTCCGCCATGACTGGTTCGTGGCGGGGGGGCTGAACCCGGACAATGTGGCCGAGGCGCTGCGGATCACCGGGGCGCCCATGGTCGATGTGTCCTCTGGCGTGGAAAGCGCGCCGGGTGTTAAGGACGCCGACCGGATCGCGGCCTTCATCCAAAACGCACGCCGGACGTAATTACGACGCCTCCCTGCGTGAAAGTTGGACTCGTGAACGCTCAAATCCCCATCCAAGCCCCGACCTCTGGCCAGCCGTTGTCCAACGCCTACGCCTGGCCGGACGCGCAGGGCCGGTTCGGTCCCTATGGCGGGCAGTTCGTGGCCGAGACCCTGATGCCGCTGATCCACGAGCTGGATGCGGCCTATAAGGCGGCCAAGGCCGATCCGAGCTTCCAGGCCGAGCTGGACGGCTTCCTGACCCACTATGTCGGTCGTGAAAGCCCGCTGTATTTCGCCGAACGGCTGACCGAGCATTTCGGCGGGGCGCGGATCTGGCTGAAGCGCGAGGACCTGAACCACACGGGCGCGCACAAGATCAATAATTGCATGGGCCAGATCCTGCTGGCGCGGCGCATGGGCAAGACACGCATCATCGCCGAGACCGGCGCGGGTCAGCACGGCGTGGCGTCGGCGACCGTGTCGGCGCGCTTTGGTTTGCCCTGCACGGTTTACATGGGCGCGGTGGACGTGGAGCGGCAGCAGCCGAACGTGTTCCGCATGCGTCTGCTGGGCTCGGAAGTCTTCTCGGTCACAGCCGGCGCCGCGACCCTGAAAGACGCGATGAACGAGGCGATGCGCGACTGGGTCACCAACGTCTCGGACACCTATTACATCATCGGCACGGCGGCGGGTCCGCACCCCTATCCGGCCATGGTGCGCGATTTCCAGTCGGTGATCGGCAAGGAGATCAAGACCCAGTCGATGGCCCGGATGGGCAAGCTGCCCGAGGCTGTGGTGGCCTGTATCGGCGGCGGATCGAACGCCATCGGCGCCTTCCACCCCTTCATCGAGGACGAGGCTGTGCGCCTGATCGGGGTCGAGGCGGCGGGTCATGGGCTGGATACGCCGGACCACGCGGCGTCGCTGAAGGGCGGCCGGTCGGGCGTGTTGCACGGCAACCGGACCTATCTGCTGCAAGACGAGGACGGCAATATCGTCGAGGGCCATTCGATCTCGGCCGGGCTGGACTATCCGGGTATCGGGCCGGAGCACGCCTGGCTGCACGACATCGGCCGGGCGGAATATCGTTCGGCGACCGACAATGAGGCGCTGGAGGCGTTCCAGCTGTGTTCGAAGCTGGAAGGCATCATCCCGGCGCTGGAACCGGCCCACGCCCTTGCGCGGACCGGCGAAGTGGCGCGCGAAGTCGGCAAGGGCGGCGATGTCGTCCTGCTGATGTCGGGCCGCGGCGACAAGGACATCTTCCAGGTCGCCAAACATCTGGGAGTGGAACTGTGATCCGTAGTCTGCTTGCGGCGACCGCCGCGCTCGCCCTGTCCACCGCCGCTCAGGCCCAGACGCCTGCTCCGGCCTCACCTCAAGGCGGCCCGGCCGATGTCGGCCTGTTGACGGGCGCGGAGTTGGCGGCCGATTGCGGGGGGCTGAACAATCTGACGGGCCGGGCGTATTGCGTGACCGCGCAACTGGGCCAGATCGGCGCCCTGGCCGACGCCTATATCGCCGATCTGGAGACCAAGGGCTGGCTGGCGGCGGGCGGGGACGAGAACCGCGTGGTCCTTATCAAGCGCCGCGAGGCCGGCGGCTGCGACGGCATGCAGATGGTCGCCTTCTACGACACCACCAAGACCGCCGTCGCCGAACTGCCCGCCTATCTGGGCTTCGCCACCATCCCCGGCGACGTGTGCGCGGCTGCTGCTGCGACCCCGCCTGCCGCTCCCGCCGGATCGCCGCCGCAATGACCACCGCCCGTATCGACGCCCGTTTCGCCGCGCTGAAGGCCGAGGGCCGTGCGGCCTTCATTCCCTATGTGATGGGGGGCGATCCGTCGCGCGAGGAGGCGTTGGCGATCCTGAACGGCCTGCCCGGCGCCGGGGCCGACATCATCGAACTGGGCTTTCCGTTTTCGGATCCCATGGCCGAGGGGCCGCCGATCCAGCGGGCGGCGATCCGGGGCATGGCGGCCGGGTTCGGCCTGCGCTCGACCATGGATCTGGCCAAGGAATTCCGCAAAGGCGACGACGCCACGCCGGTCGTGCTGATGGGCTATCTGAACCCGATCGAGAGCCTGGGCTATGACGCCTTCGCCGCCTATGCCGCCGACTGCGGCATCGACGGCCTGATCGTCGTGGACTGTCCGCCCGAAGAGGCCGGGCCGCTGATCGAAGCGTTGGACAAGGTTTCGATCTCGCTGATCCGACTGGCCACGCCGACGTCGGACGACGAACGGCTGAAGATCGTGGTCCGGGGCACCTCGGGCTTCGTCTATTATGTGGCGGTCGCGGGCGTGACCGGCGTCAAGGAAGCGAACGCCGAGGTGGTGGCGCCGGCGGTGGAGCGGGTCCGCAAGGCCTCGGGCCTGCCGGTCGCGGTCGGCTTCGGGGTCAAGACGCCCGAAAAGGCCGCCGAGATCGCCCGCGTGGCCGATGCGGTCGTCGTCGGTTCGGCCCTGGTGGACGAGGTCGCCGCCGCGCTGGAGGCCGGCGAACCGGTCGCGCCGCGTGTGCTGGCCCGGGTGAAGGCGCTGGGCGACGCGGTTCGATCGGTCGTCAGTAGTGCTTCCGTGGCGGAAACCGTCTAAGAGCCCGCCCATGATCGACAAGAGCAAACCCCAGGAAAAGCGCGGCGGCTGGCTGAGCCGCTTTGCGCCCGGCGTCCGCAAGATCGTGTCGCGCCGCGACACCCCTGACAATCTGTGGGTCAAGGATCCCGATAGCGGCGAGATGCTGTATCGCTCGGATCTGGAGGCGTCCCTGTGGGTGACGCCGTCGGGCCGCCATATGCGGATCGACGCGCCGACCCGCCTGAAGGCCACCTTCGAGGGCGGCGTCTATGAGTCCATCGACACGCCGGACGTGCCGGAAGATCCGCTGAAATTCTCGGACGGAAAATCCTACAAGGATCGCCTGAGCGCCGCACGCAAGGCGTCGGGGCGCAAGGACACCATGGCCATCGGCTATGGCGTCGTCGGCGGCCAGGAGGCCGTTGTGATCGTGCAGGACTTCACCTTCATGGGCGGGTCGCTGGGCATGGCGGCGGGCGAGGCCTTCATCAAGGCCGCGCGCGAGGCCGTGGCCCGCAAGGTTCCGATGATCTGTTTCACCGCCGCCGGCGGCGCGCGGATGCAGGAAGGCGCCCTGTCGCTGATGCAGATGGCGCGGACGACCCTGGCCATCGAAGAGCTGAAGGATGCGAAACTGCCCTACGCCGTGGTCCTGACGGATCCGACGACGGGGGGGGTGACCGCCTCCTACGCCATGCTGGGCGACGTGCACTTGGCCGAGCCGGGCGCCCTGATCGGGTTCGCCGGTCCGCGCGTGATCGAGGCCACCATCCGCGAGAAACTGCCGCCGGGCTTCCAGCGCGCCGAATATCTGCAGGAAAAAGGCATGGTGGACCGGGTCGTGACCCGCGCCGACCTGCCGCGCACCCTGGGTCAGATTCTCTCCATGCTGATGGGCGGCACGCGCGCCGCCGCCTGACGCGTCCTGAAGGGCCAGTCGATCGCGGTCGAGGCCCACAGGCACCACCAGACGATGACCGGCTGAAGCAGCAGTCTCGGGCCATGATAGGCCAAACCCAAGTCCGTGCCTGACGCCAGCCCGTCCATCGCGTGCTGGATATTGGCTGGATAGACGCAGACCGCATAGAGGGCCAGCGCCCAGCCGGCGACGACACGCAGCCGCGGGATCATCAGCCCCGCCGCGCCCAGCAGCTCGGCGATCCCTGTCAGCGTCACGACCAGGGCGGGGTCCGACACCCAGTGCGGCGTGATCCGCACGAACGGGCCAGGAACCATCAGATGCAGCACGCCGGCGCCCAGGAAGACGGCCGCCAGGACGATGCGGGCCGCCGTTCTGATGTGCGGCCTGGAAGTCATGTCGCGGTTCTCGAAATCAGGGGCTAAAGGAGGCGGATGGATCCCGTCTCCGAACGTCTACGTGCGCGCCACCCCCAGCGGATCGACCTGTCGCTGGAAAGAATGCGCGTGCTTTGCGCCGCCCTGGGCGATCCGCAACACAAGTTGCCGCCGGTGATCCATGTGGCGGGCACCAACGGCAAGGGCTCGACCGTCGCCCTGATCCGCGCCATCGCCGAGGCGGCGGGGCTGAAGGTCCACGCCTATACCTCGCCCCATCTGGTGCGGTTCAACGAGCGGATACGGCTGGCCGGCAAGCTGATCGAGGACGAGGCGCTGAACGCCATCCTGGACCGGATCGAGGCCGTGATGGCCGACACGAACAGCGAGGCCACGGTGTTCGAAAGCACCACCGCCGCCGCCTTCCTGGCCATGGCCGAAACGCCGGCCGACCTGGCCATCATCGAGGTGGGCCTGGGCGGGGTGCTGGACGCGACCAATGTGATCGAACGGCCGCTGCTGAGCGTGATCACCCCCGTCGATTACGACCATGCGGAGTTTCTGGGCACGGACCTGGCGGGGATCGCCTCGGAAAAGGCGGGGGTGCTGAAGGCCGGGGCGCCGGCCGTGATCGCGCGCCAGCGCGAGGAGGCGATGGCGGCCATCGAACGTCGCGCCGCCGATGTCCATGCGCGGCTGACGGTGCTGGGGGTCGATTTCGACGCCTGGGCCGAGCGGGGCGGGTTGGCTTTCCAGACGGCTGAACTGTTCATGGATCTGCCGGCGCCGGCGCTGGCGGGGGCGCACCAGATCGACAATGCGGCCCTGGCCGTGGCGGCGGCGGTTGAACTGGATTTGCCGGAAACCGCCATCGCCGAGGGGCTGAAGGCCGTGCGCTGGCCCGCGCGGCTCCAACGGATTTCGGCCGGACCTTACGGCGAGGCGGCCAGAGCGGCCGAGGCCGAACTGTGGCTGGACGGGGGCCACAATCCCCATGCCGCAAAGGCCCTGGCGGCGTTTCTGGCCGAGCGTCAGGCGCGCGCGCCGCGTCCGCTGGCCCTGATCTGCGGCATGTTGTCGAACAAGGATGCGGGCGGTTTCTTCGCCGCCTTGAAGGACAGCCAGGCGACGGTGTTCACCGTCGGCTTCGACGGGGCGTCGGCCGACCCGGCAGCTCTGGCGGCCGTGGCGCGCGGTCATGGACTGGCGGCGACGCCGGCGGGGTCGGTGGGTGACGCGCTGGACCTGGCGTTGAGGCTGGGAGCCGGCCGCATCGCGATCTGTGGGTCGCTGTATCTGGCGGGAGAAGTGCTGGGGGCGAGCCGGGAGACCTGGCCGGACTGACAGATCTCCCTCCCCTTCATGGGGAGGGGCGGCGAAGCGAAGCGTAGCCGGGGTGGGGAATTCAGGACCTCGCTCACGCCCTCTCGGGCCCCACCCTGATCGCTGCGCGATCGTCCCTCCCCATGAAGGGGAGGGAGAGTGCTTTATTTGCTCATCCAGGGGCGCGATTTGCCCGCCGCGATGCGGGCGTTCTGCTCGCGCTGGAAACGGCCGCCGCGCGGGGCCTGGGGCCGGCCGTCGAGCTTGGCGTTCTTCAGGCGCAGGGCGCGCTGGACGGGGGTCTCGCCGGGAATCTCGTCCGTGGGGGCGGGTGTGGGCTCGTCATCATTGCTCATTGCGGCATCCTAGCATGGCGATACGCAGGCACGACGATACTCGCTGGGAGAAATGCGCAGCCGTGTCCGAAAGTGATGCCGCAGGGCGGGTGCGCCGCCCAGGCCGACGGCGGCTGCGATCTCGTCGATGGATCCGGCGGTTTCGGACAACAGCGCCTTGGCGGCGTCGATCCGCGCCTGCACCAACCATTCTCCAGGCGATACGCCGGTCGTCTCGGCGAAGCGGCGCAAAAAGGTCCGAGGGCTCATCCGGGCCTCACGGGCCAATATGGCGATCGGCCAGGGGCGGTGCAGTTGCGTGCGTACACGATCCAGCAAAGGCGCGATCTCCGTCTGTTTGCGCAAGGCCACGGGACGTTCGAGGAACTGCGCCTGTCCACCGCTGCGGTGGGCCGGCATGACGATGCGTCGCGCGACCGAGTTGGCGGCGGACGATCCGAAGTCCTGGCGCACGATTTCGATCATCAGGTCGATGCCGGCCGCGCTGCCAGCAGAGGTCATCAGGCCGTCGTCATGGCGATACAGCGAGGTCTCATCCACTTGGATCAATGGGAATTTTCGCCTCAAGGCGTCCGCGTAACGCCAGTGGGTCGTCGCGACGCGGCCGTCCAGCAGACCCGTCGCCGCCAGCACGAAGGCGCCCGAACAGATGGACGCCAGTCTCGCGCCTCGCGCATGGGCCGCGCGCAACCGCTCGATCAAGTCGGGTGGGACGGGGGCCTGCACGTCTCTCCAGCCCGGGATGACGATCAGGTCGGCGGCGTCGATCAAATCCATGCCGCCGTCCGGCAGCAGGCTGAACCCGCCATGCGCCCTGAGCGGGCCATCCTCGATCGCGCAACTGGCGAAACGATACCAGGTCGATCCCATTTCCGGGCGGGCAAGACCGAAGACTTCGGCGGCGATGCCGAACTCGAAAGTGCACAGGCCGTCATAGACGAGAGCGACGACGAGCGGACCGGACAGGTTTGGCATGATTTTTACGTATATCGTCAATCGCGCCAATTGAAAGCCGGCGGGATCTCAAGGCACCTTGGATCACGAAGGAGACACCCATGACCTCATCCGTGACCGCCATTCCCGCCGCCGACAGCAATGAAGCAAGGCGGCGTTTCGCAGCCGACTTCACCTTCGAGACCGACTGCTGGGACGTGCATGACGCCCTGTCGAAAGAGGCGGATTTCGTCCTGCTGGACGTGCGGTCTCCGGCGCTTTTCGCCAAGGGCCATGTCCCGGGGGCGATCAATCTTCCGCACGGCAAGATCATTTCCTCGCGACTGGCGCACTGGCCGCAAGAGACGCTGTTCGTGACCTATTGCGCCGGGCCGCATTGCAACGGGGCGGCGCGAGGTGCGCTGCGGCTCGCCGAACTCGGGCGACCGGTGAAGATCATGGCGGGCGGGATCACCGGCTGGCAGGACGAAGCGTTCGACCTGGCGACCGCCCGGCTGTCTGACGGTCCTGTCCACAACAGCGAAACGCCCGCCGGTCGGGACCGGCGGGCGTTTGATCTTCAGCGATCCGTCCGGATCAGGCGTCGGCCTTGACGCCCGCCTCGGCCAGCCATTCGACGATCTTGCCCTTGGGCATGGCGCCGACCTTCATCGAGGTCATCTGGCCGTCCTTGAACAGCATCAGCGTCGGGATGCCCTTCACGCCCAGTTTGGACGGGGTCATGGGGCTGTCATCGATGTTGATCTTGGCGACGGTGACCTTGCCGCCCAGTTCGTCGGCGATCTGTTCCAGTGCCGGGCCGATCTGCTTGCAGGGGCCGCACCATTCGGCCCAGAAGTCCACCAACACAGGGGTGGACGACTTCAGGACGTCGGCGTCGAAGCTTTCGTCGGTGACTTTAACTGTCGCCATAAATGGCTCCTTGGGCGCTAACGCTCGGCGCGCGGCGCCTCGCTACTTGAGCGCGGGTTGGTGTTGGCCGGAGCGTCCGGGTTCGGATGCAGATGTGGGAGCGAATCGCGGGCAATTCAACTGTCCGCCAACGCTGCGTCCAGCATCGCCTGCGGGATCGGCATCAGCTTGGGGCCGTCGGTCCAGACCAGGGCGGCCTCGACCGGGCGGTCGGGGTAGAGGCGTTTCAGCACGGCGACATAGACGGCGGCCTGCAAGACATAGGCGGGATCGACCCGCTCCAGGGCGTCGGGGGCGGGGCGGTTGGTCTTGTAGTCAATGACCAGCACCCGGTCGGGCGTGACCACCAGCCGGTCGATGCGGCCGTTGATCGCCACGCTGGGCGGGCCAGGCAGGGCGCCGGTCAGAGCGACCTCGGCGCGGGAGCCGGGACCGAAGACCGGGGCGAAGCGGGCGTCGTCCAGCACCGAGAAGGCGGCGGCGATCATTTCGGCGCGCTGGGCCTCGTCCAGATCGGTCTCGCGCGCCAGCAGGCGCCGCGCGGCGTCGGGGCGGTCGGCAGGGGCGATCTCGGGCAGGCGCTCCAGCAGCCGGTGGATCAGGTCGCCGCGCCGGAACCGGCCCAGCGACGCGCCGCCGGCCGCGCTGCGGGCCAGGGGAGAGGGGGCGGGGATGCGGATCGAGCCCTCCATCCGCGACGGCGCGGCGAAGCGGGCGGCGGCGTCGGCGGGCGGCGGCGTGGCCGCCCAGGCGGGCAGGGCGGCGGTCGTGCGGTCTTGGGCGGTCGCGACGGGCCGACGTTCGGGATCGACGCCGAAGCGGCGGACGCCGTTCTCGACCTCGCGCACCTGATCCCCCAGCCGGTCGAAGGTCTCTTCGATTACCGACCACCAGCTGCCGGGTTCGGCGCCCCGGCTGGAGGCGCGGCCCATGACGATGACCCGGTCGCGGGCGCGGGTCAGGGCGACATAGAGCAGACGCAGCGTCTCGTCGTCGGTGCGGGCCTGGCGCGCCGCGCGGGCGTCGGCCGAGGCGGGGCAGTCGTCCTTGGCTGAGCCGGGGGCCATCAGCCAGGCCTCGCCTTCACCTTCATCGGTGACGGCGGGCATCAGGGACGGGCCTTGCGCCTTCGCCTTCATGGTGGTGTCGGGCAGGATGACGATGGGCGCCTCCAGTCCCTTGGCGCCGTGGACGGTCATGACGCGGACCTCGCCGCGCGCGCCTTCCAGCTCGCGCTTCACCTCGACGTCGGCGGCTTCCAGCTGGGCCAGGCAGGTCTCCAGGTCGATCGCGCCGCGGTTCTCGGCCGCCAGGACTTGGTTCAGGGTCTCGTCTATGGCCTCTTCCGCCTCGCGGCCCAGCCGGGCCAGGATGCGGGCGCGGCCGGAGCGGCCGGTGTCGTCCACCCGGTTCAGGGCCTGGGAGAAGAAGGCGAAGGGATCGCCGCCGCGTGCATCGACGGCAGCCTGAAGCGCCTCGCGGGCGCGGCTCCATTCGGGGCGTTCGTGGGCGCGGTCGCGCAGGTCGCGCCACAGCTGGCCCGCCTTGCGGTTCTCGCGGCCGGCGAGGGCGTAGAGGCCATCCTCGTCCATGTCGCACAGGGGACTGCGCAGCACCTCGGCCAGGGACAGGTCGTCGTCGGGGAAGAGGGCGAAACGGGCCAGGGCGATCAGGTCGTCGAAAACGATATGGCTGGACAGTTTCAGCCGGTCGGCCCCGGCGACGGGGACGCCCTCGGTCTTCAGCGCCCGAATGATCTCCTCGAAGGTGGCGTCGCGGCGGCGGACCAGGACGATATAGTCGCCGTAGCCGGCGGGGCGGAGCTCGCGGGTGCTACGGTCGAACACGGCCAGGCCGCTTTCGACCTGGCGGCGGATCTCGCGCGCCAGGTCGCGGGCCATGCGTTTGCGGGCGCTGCCGGTGCTCTCCTGATCCACCGGATCGTCCCAGGCGTCGGTCTCTGGCGCGGGTTCGTCCAGGAACAGGGGCCACAGGTCGATGGCGCCGTGCTGGCCGATGCGGGCGGGCAGGTGTCGGGCGATGTCGCCTTGGGGGCCGGTCAGGGCGCGGGTGCGGTCGGGGGCGGCGAAGACGGCGTCAACGAAGGTCAGCACCTCTTCGGTCGAACGGTAGGAGGTGTTCAGCTCGGGCCCGGCGAAGGGCTCGCCGGCGCCCTCGGCCAAGGCGAGAAACGCGCCGCGTTCCTGACGCAGCCGTTCGGGCCGGGCGCCCTGGAAGGAGTAGATCGACTGTTTCTCGTCGCCGACGGCGAAGACGGTGCGGCCGGACTTTTCGCCGGAATAGAATTCTCCGGTCAGGGCGCGGACGATGGCCCATTGTTCGGGCGCGGTGTCCTGGGCCTCGTCGATCAGGACGTGATCGACGCCGCCGTCCAGCTTGTACAGCACCCAGGCGGCGGCCCCGCTGCGGGTCAGAAGGGCGGCGGCGCGGGCGACCAGGTCGGGGAAGTCCAGGGCGCCGCGCTGGGCCTTGGCGGCCTCGTAGAAGGCGGCGTGGGCGCGGGCCAGGGTCAGGACCTTGATCGTGTCGTCGGCGATCCGGGCCTTGCGCAGTGCCTCGCGGGTCGCGAGGAATTGGGTCTGCAGATCGACCAGCCAGCCGACGGCTCCCTGGGGCGCCGACTTGGTGCCCATTTTGGCGCGGGGCTCGCCCTTCTCCGTGCAGAAGACTTTCGACAGAGCCGAAAACCCAGCGTAGGGCGGGGCGGCCACGCTCATGGCGTCGGCGATCTTGCGGTCGTTGGTCGAGCCGGTCTCCATGGCCTCGGCCATGCGGTTCCATTCGCCGGGATCGATGAAGGCGACGAAGTCCTGTTCCAATTCTTCGGGACTGCGGCCCGCCTCGGCGTCGGTGAGGGCGTAGGGATCGGGCGCGGTTCCGGCCTCGGCCCGGTCGATATAGTCCAGCAGATCGGCGCGCTTGGCCTCGATCATCGACAGCAGGGCCTGGAACCTCTGCCAGTCCAGTTCGACGGCGAAATGGCTGTAGGCCAGGCCGATGGGACCGTCCGGCGCGGCGACGGCGGCGCGGGCCAGGTCTTCGCGCGCGGAATGGCTGAGGGCGGTCGCGGCCTGGTCTTCCAGCACGGTGAAGCGGGGCGAGACCCCAGCCTCGAGCGGGAAGCGACGCAGCAGTTTTTCGCAGAAGGCGTGGATGGTCTGGATCTTCAGCCCGCCGGGCGTCTCTAGCGCGCGGGCGAACAGCTTGCGGGCGCGGGAAAGCGCCGCGTGATCCATCGCCTGCGGGTCGCCGTCGTCAATCCGGGCCAGTTCGCGCGACAGAGCGGCGTCGTCCAGCACCGCCCAGCCGCCCAGTTGGTCGAACAGCCGCGCCTGCATCTCGGCGGCGGCGGCCTTGGTGTAGGTGACGCACAGGATGGCGCCGGGATCGACCTGATCCAGCAGCAGCCGCGCCACCCGGTTGACCAGGGTGGTGGTCTTGCCCGAACCGGCGTTGGCGGTGACGAAGACGGTCAGGCGCGGGTCGGCCGCAACGATCTGGGGAGAGAGGGCGGTCATTCGCTGTCCTCGCCGTCGCCGATCACCGACCATTCCCAGACGCGGGCCAGATGGTCGTAGTTGCCGCCCTGATTGCCCATGAACTGGGGTGCGGCCCAGGAGACGTAAGGGGTGTTCTCGTCGTCGAACCGGGCGATGCGGCGCTTCAGCCCCTCCAGCGCCGCCTGGGCCAGGTCGGCGGCCTCGGCGCCTGAGGCGCGGGTGATGACCTCGCCCGCCGTCTTGCGGCCGACTACGCGGACATAGGTCAGTTCGTCGGGCGTGACCGGGCCGTTGGTCCGCTCGAACCCGCCGTCGGCCAGTATGGCGGCGGTCAGGGTCAGTTGTGGGGCGAAGCCGGACTTGACCTGTTTGGCGGATGGAGCCGCGCCGGTCTTGAAATCCATCACCGCCGCGCCGTCGGACGACAGTTCGATCCGGTCGGCGAAGGCCTTGACCGTGAAGGGGCCGGCGGGGGCGTCGAAGGTCATGGTCCCCTGTTGCTCGACCAGGATGTCGATGCCCCGCGCGCGGCGGCGGCGTTCGAAGTCGGTCAGCCAGCGGGCGCAGTTGCGGGCCAGGGGCGCCTCGCGCGCCATGGCCGCATCCTCGAAGCCGCGCGCGCCCAGTTCACGCAGCAGATGGTCGTGAAGGATGGTTTCGCAGTCGTCGGGCAGGTCGTCGGGCCAGTCCAGGGTCAGCCGTTCGATGGCGGCGTGGACGGCGTTGCCACGGGCGAGCGCTTCGGCAGAAGCGCCGGGACGCTCCAGCGCCTCCAGCCCCAGCACCCACAGGGCGTAGATGGCGTAGGGGTCGCGCACCCAGCGTTCGATGCGGGTGACATAGAGGCTGCGCGGGCGGCGATGCACCGGCGGGCGGGGCTCGGGTCGTTTGGCGAAGCGCGGCGGTCCTGGCGGGGGCGCGTCCAGGGCGCGGGCCCAGTCGAGGACGGTGGTCGGTCGGGCGATGGAGACGGGCGTCTCGGCCGCATCGGCGCCGCGCGTCAGCATCTCCAGCCGCCACAGCCAGCGCGAGCGCACGGCGGGCTGGCCGCCGCGCCGTTCGCTGTGGACCAGGATGACCTCGTCGGCGCAGGCGGCCTGGACGAAGTCCTGGGCCGTCTGGCCCAGGCGGCGCTCGGGCGGGGGCAGGCCCAGCGCCTTGCGCATCGGACGCGACAGGAAGGGATCGGTCGGGGCGGCCTGGGGCCAGACGCCTTCCTCCAGGCCCGCCAGGATCATCCGGTCGGCGCGCACCAGCCGCGCCTCGATGGCCCCGAGAATCCGCAGCGACGGATGGGTGGCGCCGCCAGTGCGGACCACGGTCTCCTGCACCAGGGACGCGACCAGTTCCGCCAGTTCGGCGCGGCGGATGCGGCCCAGGGAGGCCCCGCCCTCGATCAAGCCGGACAGAAGGGCGCCGGCGGCCTCGCCGTCGGGGCCGGCCCAGGCGTCCTGGCCGGCCAGGGTTTCGATCAGGCGCGTCAGGGCCGAGGCGGCCGTGTTTAGATCCGCTTCGGGCGTGAAGACAGCGGTCGCGGCTTCGACGGCGGTTTGCAGATGGTCGACCAGGCGCGTGGCGGCCGACAGGCGATCGCGCGTCCACTCGGGCGGGGCCTTGCCGCGTCGGTCCGGTTCGACCGCCTCAAGCAGACGGCAGCGCAGGGCGGCGAAGTCGCGCGGGCGGGGGCCGCGCAGGGCGTGTTCCTCAAGCGCGGCGACGGCGGCGGCCTGAGAAGAGTCGCCCAGGTCGAACCGGGCCAAGGGGTGTTTGACGACGGCCAGCAGCAGATGGGGCTGAACCGGATCGGCGATCCAGCGGGCGCACAGATCGACCAGGGCGCCGGCGGGCAGGCGCGACAGGGGGGCGCCGGCCGACGAATCCGGGATGACGCCCCAGCGTTCCAGCCGGGCGGCGACGCGGCGGCCAAGGGCCTGGTCGGGCGTGACGAGCGCGCAGGTCCTTCCCGTTCCATCAGAATTGGGCGTTTCCAGCGTCTCGCGCATCATCAGGGCGATGGCGGCGGCGGCCTCTTCCTCGGCGCGGACGGTGAGCAGGGACAGGCCTTGCAGACCTTCGGCTATGGGATCGCGGGCCTCGCCCCGCGCGGCGGCGGCCGAACGGATGTCGCGGATGGCGCGGCGCCAGTCGTCGGTGGCCTCGGCGGGGCGCAGGGCTTCGTTGACCAGCCGCTGGCGGGCCAGGCCTTGCGCCTCGACGGCGGGGGCGACCGGGGGGCGGAACCAGGGTCGGACGGTTTCGCGGGGAATGTCGCAGCGGTCCAGCAGACGTTTCATCGCGCTCTGCGGATGCTGTTCGTCCAGACGGTCCCAGACCGCCTTATCCAGATCGAGGTCCAGTCCCGGCAGGACGACGCAGCCCAGCGGCGCCCTCGCCACGGCCTTCAGCACGTCGCCGGCGGCGGGGACGGTGCCGGTCGAACCGGCGGCGATGACGGCCTGGGTCGGGGGCGTGTGGTCCCACAGTTCGGCGAGGCGGCGCAGCAGGGTGGCGCGGCGCCAGGCGGGATCGACCATGCCCAGTTCGGCGAGACGTTTAGGCCAGGCGGTGACGGCCAGGCCCAGGAACTCGGCCGACCGTTCCCAATGTTCGGCCATTTCGCCGTCGACCAGTGTGGCGATCCGTTCGGGGTTCTGGATTTCTTCCAGCTGGCAGGAATCGAGGAAGCCGCCGAGCGCGTCGGCCAGGTCCAGGGCCCGCATCGGCGTCAGGGCAGCGTCGAACTGTTCGACGATCATCCGCGCCATTTCGAACCGGCGCGTCAGGGCCGGGATGGCGGGGGGCAGGTCGAGGCCGAGGGCGCCGGGGGTGAAGGGCGGCTCGTCCTCCTCCAGATCGCCCAGAGGCCGGACCTGGGGCAACAGGATGGGGCGGCCCTGCGAGAGTTTCGACAGGGCGCCGGTGAAGGCGCGGGCGGCGCGCCGGTTGGGCAGGAGGATGGTGGCGTCCGACAGGGTCTCGGGCGGCAGTTCGCCCAGCCAGTCGAGGACGCCTGCGGCCAGGTCTTCGAGGAACGGCCGATGCGCGGGAATGGCGTACCAGCGCGGGCTGGACGCCGTGAAGGGATCGAAGACGCTCACGCGTCTCCCGCCAGTTTCGCCTCGGCCTGGTCCCGCGCCTGAGGATCGCCGACGTGCATCCAGTCGCCGTCAAGCACGCAGCCGAACAGACGGCCTTCGGCGGCGGACTTGCGCCACAGGGGGCTGAGGGAGAAGGGGCCTTCGCAGCCGCTGTCGGCATAACCGGGGCGGGTGATGTGGACGCCCATATAGGCGTAGGGAGCGGAGGCGGCCGCGCCGCGGAAGGCGAGGCCGCCGTCCTCACGCAGGAAGAAATCGCCGTCGCCCTCGAAGCCGATTGAGCCCTCGCGGCGGGCCAGCAGCAGGGCGGCGTCCATCGTCTCGGGGTTCCACAGGCGCACGAGGTCAGCCAAGGCGTCGCCCCGGTCGATCCAGACGCTGTCGATATTGGCGACGAAGACGGGATCCTCGCCCAGCAGGGGATGGGCCTTCTTGAGCCCGCCGCCGGTCTCCAGCAGTTCGGCGCGTTCGTCGGAAATGACGATCTGCGGGCCCCGATTTTTAGGGTTTTGGCCGCGCGCGGCCAGATGGCTTTCCAGACGATCCGCAAACCAGTGGACGTTGACCACCGCCTTTTCGACGCCGGCGTCCGCCAATCGGTCCAGCACATGGTCGATCAGGGCGCGGCCCTGGACCTCGACCAGGGCCTTGGGCCGGTCGTCGGTCAGGGGGCGCATGCGGGTGCCCAGGCCGGCGGCGAGCACCATCGCCGTCTTGGGGGCAGTCTTGGGAGCGGTCATGCGCGCACCTCGGTAGGGACATGGCGGTCGAACCAGCGGGCGACGGGCGCCAGGGCCGGCTGTTCCAGATTGGCGTTCAGATGCCGCCACATGCGCGGCAGGAACTGGCGGTAACGGGGCTTGCCGTCGCGAGCGATCAGCCGGGCGAAGATGCCGATGATCCGCGCCTCGTTCAGGGCGGCGAGGCCGGCGTAGTTGGCCATGAAGGCGGCGCGGTCCACGTCGGGACGCAGGGCGAAATAGCGGTCCAGAGCCTGGGCCTCCAGCGCCGGCGACACGTCGCGGCGGGCGTCCTGCAGCAGGGAGTGCAGGTCCCAGGAGGGGTGGGCACGCACGGCGTCCTGGAAGTCGATCATGCCGACGCGGGCGGGGCCTTCACGCTCGGGCAGCCAGATCAGGTTTTCGGCGTGATAGTCGCGGTGAGCCATGACACAGGCCCCGGCCGCGCCCGAGGCGACCAGGGGCGCCCAGGCCGCGCGCCAGTCGGCGATCGCGGCGGCATCGAAGGCGACGCGGTCGTCGAGACGGGGCAGCCAGTCGACGAACAGATCGGCCCCGCCCTGAAGCGCCGTCTCGTCATAGGTCAGCAGGGGCCAGTCGCCGCCGGGGCCGTGCAGGGTTTGCGGCGGGGAACCGGCTTCGTGCAGGGTCGCCAGGGCCTCGATGGCGGCCAGATAGAGCGCCGTCTCGTCGGCGCCGTCCTCGATCACTCGGGCGAACAGGGCGTCGCCGAAATCCTCCAGCACCGCCAGGCCGTTCGGGGCGTCCAGCGCCGGGATCTCGGGGGCGGACAGGCCCAGCGACTTCAGATGGGCGGCGACGGCGGCGAAGGCCTCGATCCGTCCGGCCGACAGGCGGGCGACGGCATTCCAACCGGCCGCGTGGCGTTGCTGCGGCGTCCAGGCCGGATCGGCGGGCGGGCTTTCGGCGGCGGGGGCCTGGTCCATCAGCATCAGGGTCGGGCCGGTCGTCGGGGTCAGCCGCTCGTAACGCCGGGTCGAGGCGTCGCCGGGCAGGGGGGCGCGCACGGCGTCGCCCAGGCCTGCGGACGCCAGGAAGTCGAGGCGAAGCTGCTCGCGGTCAGAAACGGACATGGTCGATCAGCTCTTTCCATCGGCCTACGCCGGAAACGGTCGCAAGGCGGCCTTCGCCCTGTTCCGAAATCGTAACGGTGAGTTGGTCCGGCCCCAGGAAGCGGCCCGGTTCCTCGCCCAGCCGTTCGGGCCATTCGATGACGGCGCAACCTTCGTCCAGCGCCTCGTCCAGGCCGATCTCGAACGCCTCTTCCGGTCGGGTCAGGCGGTAGAGGTCGAAATGGGCGACGGGCGGGTCGGACTCGTAGAACTGGACCAGGGTGAAGGTGGGAGACGGCACGTCCTCGTCCGGCGTGGTCAGGGCGCGGATCAGGCCGCGCGCCAGGGTGGACTTGCCCATGCCCAGCGGCCCGTAAAGCAGGACGCTGTCGCCCGGCGCGAGCAGGGGGGCGATACCCTGGCCCAAAGCGGTGGTGGCCTCGGCGTCGGGCAGTTCGATCTTCATGCGAACACCGCGTCGGGATCATTGGCCAGGGTCCGTTCGGTGAACCGCTTCAACGCCTCGGTCGCCTTGGCCGCGTCCACGTCCAGTCGGTCGGCGGGGATGGGCAGGCCGACATCGACGCCGAACGGTTTGCCCGCCTTGTTCAGAAGCTCGTGGAACAGGGTCACGTCGCGCAGCTCCTGCGAGACCTTGTCGAACAGGTGGAACAGGCGGCTGTAGGGGCCGGTGACGTGCATGGGGATGACCGGCGCATCGTATTTGCGCGCCATTGAGGCGGCGGTCGGCGCCCATTCGGGATCGGTCAGGACGCCGTTCCTCTCGCGCGCCAGACGACCGGCGGGGAACATGACGACGCAGCGTTCGGCCTCGAACGCCTCCTTCGCCGCGGTCAGGGTGGCCCGGGTCTTTTCGCGTGTGCGTTTGTCGTGGACCCATTCGACGGGGATGATGGTTTCGTCCAGCCGGGGCGAGACGCGGATGGCGTCGGCGTTGGCGAAGAAGATCATGTCGCTGCGCCGCTGTTTGATGGCGTCGAACACGGCGACCCCGTCGGCGATGCCGGTGGGGTGGTTGCACACCACGACGCAGCGGCCGGTCGCGGGCAGGCGATCCAAGTTGGTCGTCGTCACCTTCAGCTTCAGCAGGTCGGAGACGTAGTCGAAGGTCTGGGTGCCCGACAGGGGCTGGATGGCGTCGGCCATCCGCACCGCCGCCCCATAGCCCAGCACGCCATAAAGCGCCGGTCGCACCACGGGCCACAGAGGCGAGGCGGTCAGGCGCGGCGCACGTTCGGCGATCAGCACATCGACGATGTGCGGTCGGCGTCGGGCGGGAAGAGGGGCTGAATCCATGAAGGGTCGCTTGTCGCCGGTTCGGTCGAGGGGAGCAAGATGCGCGGCGCAGGCAGCGACGCCTTGGTCGCTTGGCGTTGCGGCAAACGCCCCCTATCAAGATCGCAAATCGCTGTGGGGATGAGACATGACGCGTTCACGCTGGATGGCGGCCGCCGCCTTTGGAACCCTGATGCTGGCCGCCGCGCCTGCGTTCGCCCAGCAGACGGCGCCTGCGACGGCCGAGGCGGCTGCGCCCCAATCCCAGAGTCAGCCGCGTGGCCTGTCGCTGAAGGACCTGGCGATGATAGAGCGGGTCAGCGAGCCGCGCGTCTCGCCGGACGGCCGCCAGATCGTCTACGCCGTGCGCACCACCGACTGGGACGGCAACAAGGGCGTCAACGGCCTGTGGCTGGCGGATGTCGCCCCCGGTCAACAATCCGGCGAGCCGCGCAGGCTGGCGATCTCGGAAGGCGGCGCCGCGGGCGCGCGCTGGGCGCCGGACGGCGGGGCCATCTATTTCCTGTCGTCGCGGGGCGGATCGAACCAGGTCTGGCGCACGGATGCGGCCGGGATGGCGGCGGCCCAGGTGACGACCTTGCCGTTCGATGTCTCGGGGTTCCGCATCGCGCCGGACGGCAGGTCGCTGGTGCTGGCGGTGTCGGTCTTCGTCGATTGCGATACGCTGGCCTGCACCAAGACGCGGCTGGATGCGCGGGGCAAATCGACGATCCAGACCTATGACCGTCTGCCGCTGCGCGACTTCGATCACTGGGTGGATACGCGCCGCACCCATCTGTTCGTCCAGCCGCTGAACGGGTCGGGGCTGGGTGGAGGCGAGCCGCGCGATCTGCTGGCGGGCCTGGATGCCGATGTGTCGGCGGGCGATTCCAGCTTCGACATTTCTCCGGACGGGCGGTCGCTGGTCTACGGAACCCAGACGCAAGGGGCGGGCGAGCCCTTCACCAGCAACAGCGACGTGTTCCGCGTAGCACTAAACGGCGGCGCGCCGGTCAACCTGACCGAGGCGAACAAGGGGGCGGACGGCAATCCTGTCTTTTCGCCGAACGGCCGCCAACTGGCCTGGCTGTCGGCGCCGCGCGAGAATGTCGGCGGGGATCAGGCGGCGGTCTGGGTCGCGAACGCCGACGGCTCCGGCGCGAGGAAGCTGACCGACTGGGATCGCGGCGCGGGCGGCCTGCAGTGGCGCACCGACGGGCGCTCGCTGCTGGTCTCGGCGGCGGACGAGGGGCAGAACCGGCTGTTCTCGGTCGATGCGCGCAACGGCCGGGTCACGCCCCTGACCGGAAACGGCGCGGTCGGGTCCTATGAAGAGGTCGCGGGCGTCCTGGCATACGCCCACGAAAGCTTCGTCGCCCCGGCGCAAATCTTCGTCCACGCCAATGGCGAACCGCGCCAGATCAGCCGCCAGAACGCCGAGGTGCTGGCGCTGCTGGGCCTGTCCAAGGGCGAGGCCTTCACCTTCGCCGGCTGGAACGACGAGCCGGTTCAGGGCTGGGTGTTCAAGCCGGCCGGGGCGGTCGAGGGGCGGCGCTATCCGGCCGTCTATCTGATCCACGGCGGGCCGAAATCGCCCTGGACCGAGAGCTTCTCCTACCGCTGGAACCCGCAGACCTATACGGCCGCCGGCTATGCGGTGGTGATGATCAACTTCCACGGCTCGCCCGGCTACGGCCAGGCCTTCACCGACGCCATCAACGACCACTGGGGCGACCGGCCGCTGGAGGATCTGGAGAAGGGCTGGGCGGCGGCCCTGTCTAGCAATCCGTGGATCGACGGCGACCGGGCCTGCGCCCTGGGCGCCTCCTACGGCGGCTATATGGTCAATATGATCGCCGGCAAGTGGAACGGGCCGTGGCGCTGCCTGGTCAACCACGCCGGGGTGTTCGACGTGCCTCAGCTGATGAACGCCATGGATATCGGCAACTTCATCCATGAGTTCGGCGGGCCGAGCTGGGAGCGCAAGGCGGTGTACGACGCCTTCAACCCGGAAACCTATGCGGGCGACTGGAACAAGCCGATGCTGGTGCTGCATGGCTCCAAGGATTTCCGCGTGCCGATGGAGCAGGGTCTGGCGACCTTCGCGGCCCTTCAGCGCCAGGGCGTTCCCAGCCGCTTCGTCCATGTGCCGGACGAGAACCACTGGGTGCTGAAGCCCCGCACCTGGGTCGACTGGCAGCAGGAAATCCTGGACTGGGTCGGCCGCTATACGGCGGCGGAATAAATCACCAGATCCGGGCCACCCCGAAACTGTCGAACAGGCGCTCGTTGGATACGAGCGTCAGTTCGTTCAGCAGGCCCTGGGCGATCAGCAGCCGGTCGAACGGATCGCGGTGATCGCCCTCCATGCGGCCCGCGAGGCTGGCGTCCCGCCAGGTTACGGGAAGTTCGGCGAACGACTCATCGTCCATGACCTTCAAAAAGTGCTCGGCCAGCATTTCTCCGTTCGGCAGTTTGCCGATGCGATATTTGATGGCGATCTCGATGGCCGAGACGCTGCTCACGAATATGGTTTCGGCAGATCGAATGGCCTGTCTCGCGGGTTGCGTCAGCCGCTCGTCGTCCCAGACCCACCACATGAGGGCGTGGGTATCGAGCAAGACATTCAATCGCCGCGTCCTTCCCACAGCCGCAGTTCTTCCTCGGGCAGGGGATCGAAGAAGCTTTCGTCGAACTTGCCCATGCCCTTCAGCCGACCCGGCTTGCGATCAGGCTTGGCGGCCGGTTCGAACGGCACGATCCGCACGGCCGGCTTGTCGCCGCGGGCGATGACGACCTCTTCGCCGCGCTCGGCGGCGGCGATCAGTTTGGACAGGTGGGTCTTGGCGTGATGGACGGTAACGACGGTCATGTCTCGCTCCCCGGGATCTTGGGTTGGTCTAACTATCTTAGCTAAGTCGGCCGTTCGCGGCAACTTCCGCCCGGCGAACGGCGGTGCTACGCCTCGCGCAGCAAGATTTCCGAGGAAGAGCTTGATGCGTCACCGTTCCCTTCTGTCCGCCGCCTGCGCGGCTGTCGCCTTGATGAGCGCCGTTCCGGCCCTGGCCCAGGTTCCGCCCGCCCCGGTTCCCGCCGCGCCTGCGACGCCCGACGCCTTCACCTATCAGGACATGATCACCGCCAACCGGCTGGGCGATCCGCAGGTGTCGCCGGACGGGCGCTATGTCGTCTATTCGGTCACGACCACGGACGTGGACGCCAACAGCCGCGCCGGCAGTCTGTGGATACTGGACCTGACCACGCCGGACGCCGCGCCGCGTCGACTGGCCATCTCGGACCAGGGCGCCAACACCGCGCGCTGGGGCGGGGACGGCAATCTGTATTTCCTGTCGGGCAAGTCGGGAGCGAGCCAGGTCTGGCGCGTGGCCTCGCCCACGTCGGCGCCGGTGCAGGTGACCAACCTGCCGACCGACGTGAACGCCTATCGGATCAGCCCGACGGGCGACAAGGTGGCGGTGTCGCTGGCCGTCTATCCCAACGCGTCCGACCTGAACGCCTCGGTCGAACAGGGCAAGGCCATCGCCGAAGGCAAGACGACCGGCCAGGTCTATGACCGCATGTTCGTGCGTCACTGGGATACGTGGAACGACCACACCCAGAACCATCTGTTCGTCCAGTCCATCGGTCGCGACGGCAAGGCCACGGGAACGCCGGCCTGGATCACCAAGGGTTTTGACGGCGACACACCCTCCAAGCCGTTCGGCGACGAGAGCGAGTTCGTCTTCACGCCGGCGGGCGACGCCGTGGTCTTCTCGGCGCGTCTGGCGGGCCAGACCGAGCCGTGGAGCACCAATTTCGACCTGTGGAAGACCAACGGTCTGTCGGGCGACGGCACCTTCACCAACCTGACCGACGACAACGACGCCTGGGACACCGGCCCGGTCTTCTCGCCGGACGGGCGGACCCTGGCTTATCGCGCCATGGCGCGGCCGGGCTTCGAGGCGGATCGCTATCAGATTGTCCTGATGGATGTCGAAACCGGCCAGAAGCGCGAGATCGCTTCGAACTGGGACCGGTCGGCCGACACCCTGCAATGGTCGCGCGACGGCCAGACGCTGTACACGACGGCGGGCGACGTTGGTTCGACCAAGCTGTTCTCGGTGGATGCGCGCAACGGGGTGGTGACGCCGATCACGGGCGCGGGCCACGTCTCGGCCTTCCAGCAGACGCCGTCGGGCTTCGTCTTCGCCCAGGACAGCCTGCGCGAGCCGGGCGACCTGTATTTCAAGACCTATCTCGGTCGCGAGATGCCGCGCCGCCTGACGCAGTCAAACCCCGCCTTCGCCGCCAAATCGTTCGGCGAGTATGAGCAGTTCAGCTTCCCCGGCTGGAACAACGAGACGGTCCACGGCTATGTCATCAAGCCGGTCGGCTATGTCGAGGGCCGCAAATATCCGGTCGCCTTCCTGATCCACGGCGGGCCGCAGGGCTCGTTCGGCGACGGCTGGTCCTATCGCTGGAACCCCGAGACCTACGCCGGCGCGGGCTATGCGGTGGTGATGATCGATTTCCACGGCTCGACCGGCTACGGCCAGGCCTTCACCGACGCGATCAGCCAGCACTGGGGCGACCGCCCGCTGGAAGACCTGCAAAAGGGCTGGGCGGCGGCGCAGCAGAAATACAGCTTCCTGGACGGCGACAACGCCTGCGCGCTGGGCGCGTCGTACGGCGGCTATATGATCAACTGGATCGCCGGCAACTGGTCCAATGAGTTCAAGTGCCTGGTCAATCACGACGGTGTCTTCGACACCTTCGGCATGGGCTATTCGACCGAGGAGCTTTGGTTCACCGAGTGGGAATACGGCGGCACGCCGTGGGACAAGCCGGAGGGCTATCAGAAGTTCAACCCGGCCAACCACGTCGAGAACTGGAAGACGCCGATGCTGGTCGTCCAGGGTGATCGCGACTTCCGCATTCCCACCGCCCAGGGCCTGTCGACCTTCACGGCGCTGCAACGTCGGGGCATCGACAGTCGATTGATCGTCTTCCCCAACGAGAACCACTGGGTGCTGAAGCCCGCCAACAGCCTGCAATGGCACAACGAAGTGTTCGGCTGGCTGAACAAATATCTGACGCCGGCGCAGTAAGCCGCGGTAATCTGGAATGACAGAAAGGGGCGCGGTCGAAAGGCCGCGCCCCTTATCTTATGCGCTCGGTTCTTATCAGATGGGGGCTGGGGCTCAGAGCGACGCGCGCGTCTGGGTCGAGGCGACCAGTCGATTGTACTGATGCTCGGTCATGCATCGCGGGGTGGCCCAGCGCTGGCCGTTCTCGCGGGCGGCGACGGCTTCCTGTGCGGTCACGAAGACGGGCGCGGCGCCGAACTCGCGCTGATAGGCGCGACGCGTGGCCGTGTCGGTCTTGCACGCCATGACCGCCCGCAGCGCGGCGGGGCGGAGGGTTTCGCGGGCTTGCGTCTGCTGGGCCAGACTCTGTTGTGCCAGACTCTGCTGGGCAAGACTGGGCGTCGCGGCGGCCGCCAGGGCGGCGACGATCAGGGCAGGCGTGAGAAAACGGGTCATCCGGGCATCCTCCATGGCCTGAATTAAGATCAGGACTCTGACGAAATATGCGCCGATATTTCTGTTTGTAAAGATTATGCGACAAGTTCACGTCAAATAGACGACACGCAATGGCGGGTTGACGTTGCGGCTCCAAATGGGGGCTGATGCGTTCTGTGTGGCTGACGGAGACGAGCGATTGTCGAACCCACGGAATTGGCGGACTTTTCGGGCTGACGTGCATCAAAGGGCCTTGGTCCCTGCGGGCGTGCGCCTGCGGTCCTGGCGCGACTGGGTTCGCGACAACGACCCGGTCTATGCGGCGGCGCGGCGGCCCGGATCGGCGGAAAAATGGGCGGCCGGGGTCGTGCTGGTCCTCGTCGCGATCGTGGTGCTGTTTCTGGCCCTGTTCGACTGGAACATGCTGCGTGGCCCCATAGGGCGCTGGGCCTCGGTCAAATACGATCGCCAGATCGCCCTGACGGGGGATCTGGACGTCAACCTGTTCAGCTGGACGCCGTCCGCCGTGGTGCGGGGGCTCAAGGTCGGCGGGCCAGACTGGGCGCGGGATCGCGACACGGCCGATGTCGATGAAATCCGCGCCTCGGTCAGGCTGAGGAAGCTGCTGGCCGGCCAGATCGAGATGACGCTGCTCAGCTTCACCCGGCCCAGGGTGGTGCTGATCTCGGCCAAGGACGGTCGCAAGAGCTGGGCGTTGAACCCGAACAAGCCCGACACCGGCGAGGGGCTGAAGCTGCCGGTCATCCAGCAACTGATCATCACCGACGGCCAGCTGTCCTTCGACGAACAGCGGCGCGGCCTGACGCTGCAAGCCGCCGTCAATGCGCGAGAGGCGGCCAGCGGCGCGGCGGGCTTCGTGCTGGACGGACGGGGCGATGTCAGGGGATCGCCGCTGACGCTGAAGATCGAGGGCGGGCCCTTCATGAACATTCGGCGCGATCGACCCTATCGGTTCGAGGCGAACGTGACCGGGGCGGGTTCGTCGCTGAACGCCAAGGGGGCGATCACGCGGCCGTTCGACCTGGGCCGGTTCGACGCGACGATGACGATCGAGGGCGGCAATCTGTCCGATCTCTATCTGCTGACCGGCGTGACCCTGCCCAATACGCCGGCCTATCGGCTGTCGGGCGCGCTGAACCGCAACGCGCGGACCTGGACCTTCAAGGATTTCGACGGCCGGGTCGGCGCGTCCGACCTGTCGGGCGAGGTGCGGATCGATTCCGCCGAGCGTCTGAGGGTGGATGCGCAGCTGACCTCGCGCCGGCTGGACATCGACGACCTGGCCGCCGTGCTGGGCGCGCGCGTCCGGACCAATGCGGCCGGCACGGATACCGAAGCGCCGGTCGTGGTCGGCGGCAAGCTGCTGCCCGACGCCAAGCTTCAGACCGAACGCCTGCAGACGATGGACGGGACGCTGACCTATCGGGCGGCGGCTGTGAAGGCGAACGACTTCGACGTGCGGGCCGTGAACCTGGGGGCCGATCTGAAGGATGGCATTCTGAAGCTCGACCCGATCAGCTTCAACTTCAACCGGGGCGAGATGAACGGCACGGCGCGGATCGATGCGACCAAGACCACGCCCTACAGCACCGTCGATCTGCGGCTGGCCGGCTATCCGCTGGAATCGATCATTCCGGCGCGCAACGGCTCGTCGCCGTTGAGCGGCCGCGCCCTGGGTCGGGCCAAGCTGGAGGGGCCGGGCGCCTCGATCCACGACTTTGCGGCGGCGTCCAAGGGCTCGCTCAGCCTGGTGGTGCCGAACGGTCGGATGCGGGCGGCCTTCGCCGAACTGCTGGGCATCAACGCCAGCGCGGGCCTGCTGAAACTGCTCAGCGGCGATCAGTCCGAAAGCCAGATCCGCTGCGCGGTCGCCGACTTCACCGTCAGCGGGGGCACGGCGACGGCCCGGACCTTCATCATCGACACCGATGTCGTGCTGGCCCAGGGCAAGGGCACGATCGATCTGGGCGCCGAGACATTGAACCTGAAGATCGACGGCGAATCCAAGAAACCGCGCCTGCTGCGCCTGTGGGCGCCGATCACGGTCTCCGGTCCTCTGACCGCGCCCAAGGTCGGGGTGGACGTGCGCGAGATGGTCTCCCAGGGCGGGCTGGCGGGGCTGCTGGGCGCGGTGGTGGCGCCGGTGACGGCCCTGTTCGCCTTCGTCGATCCGGGCCTGGCCGAGGACGCCGACTGCGGTCGGCTGATCGCCAACGCCAGGTAGGGGCGCGGTATTCGTCAAGGCGACGACGACCGATCGGCTGGAGCGAACGTATTGAAGCGCGATGGAGCACTCCGCATGACCCGCCGTGGACTTTTCGCGCCCGCCCTGGGGCTTCTCGCCGCCGCTTGCTCGCCGCTTGGCCTGCTCAACACCTTGGGGCCGAGAGATGGCGGCGTGCGGCGTGTCGCGCGCGACATCGCCTATGGCGACGATCCGCGCCAGCAGATGGATATCTACGCCCCGACCGCACCGGGACCGTATTCGACCCTGGTCTTCTTCTATGGCGGCGGCTGGGATTCCGGCTCGCGCAGCCAGTACGGCTGGGCCGCCCAGGCCCTGGCGGCGCAGGGGTTCGTCGTGGCCCTGCCGGACTACCGCGTCGTGCCCCAGGTCGTCTTCCCGGCCTTCATCGAGGATGCGGCGGCGGCCACGGCCAAGGCGGCGGACGTGGCGGCTGAACATGGCGGCGATCCCGCGCGCCTGGGCGTGCTGGGCCATTCGGCGGGCGCGCACCTGGCGATGATGATCGCGCTGGACCGGCGCTACATGGCCGCCGTCGGTCGGCCGGACCTGATCAAGGCGGCGGCGGGGCTGGCGGGGCCTTACGACTTCCTGCCGTTCGACTTGGCGGCGTCGCGCAACGCCTTCGGCCGCGCCCCGGACCCGACCCTGACCCAGCCCGTCACCTTCGTCCGCGCCGACGCCCCGCCGCTGTGGCTGGGCCACGGGACGGCGGACACGGTGGTCCACGACGAGGACACGGTCATTCTGGACGAGCGAATGCGGGCGGTGGGCGGACGGTCCGAAGCCAAGCTTTATCCCGGGCTGGATCACGCCGACCTGATCGCGACCTTCTCGCCCCTGTTCCGCAAGAAGGCGACGGTTCTCGCCGACGTGGCGGGGTTCTTCCACCGCCAACTGGGCTGATCAGGTTTTCAAGAAGGTGGTGCGGGCGGCCGGGGTCGAACCGGCACTCCTTTCGGAACAGGATTTTGAATCCAGCGCGTCTACCAATTCCACCACGCCCGCAGAGGCAGCCTCATGCCACAGAGACGTGAGGCGGGTCTAGTGTTCCTTCAGTGGTTAGTCATGCTGAAGGTCATTCTTGTCGTGAAGACGCCGCCCGCCTGGATAGGCGCTCCGTCGATACGTTCCACCCGCCCGCTTGTTATCATCCCTAAGGCATGACGGTCGAAGCCTGAGCGTGCGGGGTTTTCGTCCAGAAGGGCGCAATCTTCGGGTTTGCCGCGTTCATCAACGGAACACTGAATTAACGCTTCCGCATAGCTGGCCGATGGCAAGGTCGGCGGCGGAGTGATTCTTGGGGGGACGGCCCAGACGACATTCAAGGGGCGGGGATCATAGATTGCGTCGGCAGCGTTCTCCAAGGCGACGTCGCAGGCCCTCATTACCGCGTCGAGCGGCGAATGATCTCGCGGGATGGCGAGTTGGTAGCGTTGGGCTCGGATGTCACCTTCTGCAGGAATGCGCACGGTGAAGCTCTCCGACGAGCGAAGGTGGCGCGCGTAGATCGAGGGGGCCGCCGCCAGAACGACCGAGCCGTTGCTGTTTGGCGCGACTGACCAAGTCGACGATACCAGCGTCTGGTCGCGAAGGCTGACATCGAGTTTCCGGGTTGCTTCGACGGTGCCCGTCGTCGGCAGTCCTCCCAACGCAAATACGAACCGCCCATTTCGGCAAGCCGCCGAGAGAGTCACCCCGACATCGTATTCAATAGACGCAGCTTCCAAGCCGTCCTTTTTCGTGGCCGTCCACGCCAGATCCGACACGGCGGCTTCTTGTGCGAGCGCCAGCAACAGGCCTGCAATCACGCCGCGACCTCCACATGGCTGTCCGTTCCCCCCGCCTGGATGCGACGGGCGCGGATGTACATTTCGACGCGCTGCATGACGATCAGGCCCATGGCGAAGACCAGGAAGGCGTCGGTCACGGCCATGGCGTTCAGATGCCATTCGGCGGCGTGGCTCTCGATCAGGTCGCGCAGCAGCGACCGGCCGGCGAACAGCACGACCAGCAGGATCAGGCCCAGGGGAGAGGCCTGGGCCATCAGGGCGCCGTCCGGCTCCCTTTCGATGGTGACGGTCTTGCCGCGATACCAGCCGGCGACACCGCCCAGCACTGCGCCGATGGCCAGCACCGCCCAGGCGGCGGGGCCGAACGGGGCGTGGGCCATGTGGGGGTTCTGCGCCGTGCCCCACAGGCCCAGGCTGATCAGCGGCAGGACGATGGCCGGCATGATCCACAGCAGATGCGGCTTCAGCACCCGCTTCCTGCGGTTCTTCAGCAGCACGACCACCAGCATGATCGGGATCATGAGCAGCGGGATCAGTTTTTCAGGCGGCACGTCGTCTCTCCCCAAAGACCGGATACGGCCTCCCCCGAGGCCGATGCGGTCAGCCTAATCCTGTCACACGTCGCTGGAAAGCGGGGCGACGGTCTGTTCGATGGCGCCGAAGATGGAGTGGTGACGGTCGTCCAGCATCTCGATCCGCACCGTGTCGCCGTGCTTGAGGAAGGGGGTCTCGGCGGCGCCGCGCAGAATCGTTTCGACCGTGCGGACCTCGGCGATGCAGCTGTAGCCCAGACCACCTTCCGACACGGGCTTGCCGGGGCCGCCGTCGGCGTCCTTGTTGGACACGGTGCCCGAACCGATGATGGTCCCGGCGCCCAGCGAGCGGGTCTTGGCCAGGTGGGCGATCAGGGTCCCGAAGTCGAAGGTCATGTCCACGCCGGCGTCGGCCTTGCCGAAGTCCTGGCCGTTCAACTGGACGTTCAGGGCGCCGTGCAGCTTGCCGTCCTGCCAGCGGTCGCCCAAGGCCTCGGGTGTGACCAGGACGGGCGACAGGGCGCTGGCGGGCTTGGACTGGACGAAGCCGAAACCCTTGGCCAGTTCCGCCGGGATCAGGTTGCGCAAGGATACGTCGTTGACCAGGCCGACTAGGCGAATGGCCTCCAGCGCCTGTTCCTGCGTCGCGCCCTGGGGCACGTCGCCGACGACCACGACCACCTCGGCCTCCAGGTCGCAGCCCCAGGCTTCGTCGGCCAGGGGGATGGCGTCGCGGGGGCTGAGGAAGCTGTCGGAACCGCCCTGGTACATCAGCGGATCGGTCCAGAAGGTGGCGGGCATTTCGGCCCCGCGCGCGCGGCGCACAAGCTCGACGTGGTTCACATAGGCTGAGCCGTCGACCCACTGATAGGCGCGGGGCAGGGGGGATGCGGCGTCCCGCTCGTGGAAGCGGCCGCGCGGCACGGCCTCGTGCTCCAGGCTTTCGGCCAGGGCTAGCAGGCGGGGACCGCAACGCTCCCAGTCGTCCAAGGCGGCCTGCAGGGTGGGGGCGATCAGGAAGGCGTCCGTGAACCAGTTCAGGTCCTGGGAGACGACGACGAGGCGGCCATCGCGGCCGTGCTTGAGCGAGGCGAGTTTCATGGACAAAGGCCTAAACCGAATTCACGGGGTTGGAAACCGAGCGATCACGCGTTTGGCGTCAACAGGGCGCGAGCCTCGGCGCCGGTACGGGCGGCCGCGTCGCGGACCTCGACCTCGACGATGACGCCGCCCTTGGGATCGACGGCCCAGAGGTAGCGGCGCTCGACCTCGACCGTGCGGCCGGACGGGGCGAAGCCTTCGTAGCTGTCGCCCCAGGGGGTGATCTTCTTCAGCTCGACGAAGGGCATGGCGCAGGCGGCGTCCAGCTCCTCCTGGGCCATCAGGGTCAGTTCATCGTCGGATGCAGGCATGGGCTCGGTCTGGAAAAAGAGAGTCTGAAACGTCTGAATAGTCTGAAATGCACTTTCGTCATCCTCCGACAAGCCGCGACAGCGGCGCAGATCGGGGGACCCAGCGGCGCCGAAGGCGATGCGTCCGCGGCACGAATGGAAAAACCTCGTCTGTGACAGCTTCGCGCTCTCGCGCGCCGCTGGGTCCCCCGGTTCCGCTGCGCGGCCCGGAGGATGACGAAAGGGGCGTGGGAATCAGTTTTCATCGGCGTAGATGGCGACGCGGGCCGGGGCGGTCGAGGAGACGGCGCCGCGATACATGCCCGAGGTGGACATGGCGAAGGCGGGGGCGCCGCCCGTGGTCATGACGATGACGCCGCCCAGGCCGCCCAGGGTCTTGGCCTCGTCGATCTCGGCCTGGGCCGCCGTGTCGGCCGCCGTTGTGGCACCGATCCGGGCGCAGATGTCGCGCGCCACGGTGGCGCGGATGAAATATTCGCCGTCGCCGGTCGCCGACACGGCGCAGCCGTCGGCGTTGGAGGCGTAGGTGCCGGCGCCGATGACGGGAACGTCGCCGACCCGGCCCCAGCGTTTGGCGGTCATGCCGCCGGTGGAGGTGGCGGCGGCGAGGCGGCCCTGAGCGTCGAGGGCCACGGCCCCGACCGTGCCGAACTTCTTCTCGTTCAGGGGCGGGGCGATCTCGGCGCCCTCGTCGCCCGAGGCCGTTGGGGACGCGGGCGCGCCGGCGGGGCGGTCCGGGATGGGCTGGCCGGCCTCGGTCAGGGCCTTGGTCAGACCCTGCCAGCGCCGCTCGGTGAAGAACCAGGACGGATCGACCTGTTCCAGCCCGACGGAGGCGGCGAAGGCGTCGGCGCCGGGGCCGATCAGCATGACGTGGGGCGAGCGTTCCATCACCGCGCGGGCGGCGGCGATGGGGTGGCGGGTCGCAGTCAGGCCGGCGACGGACCCGGCGGTCAGGTCCGAACCGCTCATGACGGCGGCGTCCAGTTCGTTCCGGCCCGCCGCCGTGAAGACCGCGCCGCGCCCGGCGTTGAACAGGGGGTCGTCCTCCATGACCTCAACCGCGGCCTGAACCGCGTCCAGCGCCGAGCCGCCCTGCGTCAGGACGGCCGAACCGGCGTCCAGCGCGCGTTGCAGCGAGGCGCGATAGGCGGCGTCCTGCTCCGGCGTCAGGCTGGAGCGCTCGATGACGCCGGCGCCGCCGTGGATGGCGAGCGACCAGCGGGGGGCGGCGTCCTGGGCGTGGGCCGAGGAAAAACACAGTGCAAAGAGTGCAATCAGTCCGAAATATGCGGCGCGCATCGTGAAACCCCTCCGGGCGCCGAAAAACAGGGTGCAATCTGTGCACTTTCCCTCCGAGGCGCCGGTCGGCGGCAGTCTAACGCAGCGCGGGGCCCTGTCAGGTCGATTGGTCGAAGAAAATCGGAAGTGTCGTAAAATCAGAGCGTTGGCGCTTAGCGATATGACGCTTCGTCCGCGCGAAAGAGGCCCGTGGTCCGAACATGTCGGCCTGATGCAGAGGCTGATCCCATTCAGGAGTACTGTCAGCTTTGCTGCCTCCAGCATAGGAGAGGGCGTGACGAACCGAAGGTCCGCTTCCATGCTGACGGTTTGCGTCGCAAATCGACACCTTGCGGGCCTTCAGCAACCGCGTACCCTCCTGTCGAAGTGAGGAACAAGCATGATCATCCTTGGATTAGCCCTACTGGCGTTTTCAGGACAAACCAACCCGGGCACGCCTTGCGCTGAGGTAGGTGGCTTCCCGAATGAATACTGGGGCTCGATCCGGAATAACATCACGTCCGGGGATTTCACGCTGCAGACCCTTGAAGGCACTACTGACTGTCGTTTCACCGAGATGGGCGTTGGAGAATGCTTTGTTTATG
The DNA here is from genome assembly GCF_049896085.1 of Brevundimonas sp. TWP1-3. Classification (NCBI taxonomy): domain Bacteria; kingdom Pseudomonadati; phylum Pseudomonadota; class Alphaproteobacteria; order Caulobacterales; family Caulobacteraceae; genus Brevundimonas; species Brevundimonas sp. TWP1-3. The sequence goes on from NZ_JAFCTP010000001.1 coordinate 910,577, forward strand.
GGCCTGCGAAAATTCTCGTGAAATCGAAAGGCAGGAACACCTACTTTGCGATCCCTGCTCGTCTTGGAGCGGACATCCAGATTGCGGAGGGGCGTTACACGTGTCGTGCGAGGCCGTTCATCCGAACAGACTAATGGGTAGGTCCGCTAACTACCCTAAGTTGACGTTTGCGATGTCTTCTTTCTGGCCTATCCGCACACGTCTGCGTCTGCCGAAATCCAAGACCGAAATCGACCCATTGATGACAGTCTCGACGGCCGATACTCATGGATCATGATCACAGCGCTTGTCTCCGTCCTGAGCCTTCAGGCGGCTTCGATCCCGCCGGCCTTGCCGCAGGATCCGGGGCCGGAGCGGCATGCGGCGGCGGCGGCCCTGTTCCCTCGGGAGGCGTATGTTTCGGAGTACAGCTGGAGCATCAACATCGCCGCCAGCCGGCTGGCCGTCGACGTTCTGACCGAACGCAATCTGAATCTATACGATCGAGATGCCCGGCTTTCGGACCGATTGATCGCACGCGTCAAGGCCGCGCCTGATCCCGTCATCGAAGAGGCCATCCGGTGCGTGTCAGAGCCGATCGCACAAAGCCTGTTCGTTCCAGACCTGGTGGCGTTCAAGACATTCGCCTCAAGTCCCGGCGGGGCGAATGTCTGGAACTATTTTTTCAAGACCCAACCCTGGGATGCCTGCTTCCAGCAGCCCGTCAGGACGTTTCTGGCGCCGTTCATCGACGAGGATCTCGCCGCAGTCGTCGCGGAGACGCCGCTGAGATAGACGAGACAGGTTCCGGCCCCGTCCGGAACTCACCCCCGGTGGTGCAGCCGCTTCCACACCTGATAGCCGACGATGGGGGCGAAGCCGCAGAGGAGGGCGGCGATCAGGACCATCCAGAAGCCGCCGCCCAGCCAGTATTCGCCAGCCAGGGCCCCGGCGCCGGCCGCGAGGACCGGGCCGAGCCAAGGCAGCCACGTGGGCGGCCGCATCTGCATTCAGGCGTCGACCTTGATGACGCCGCGACGGATCTGGTCCAGCTCGATGGAGTCGAACAGGGCCTGGAAGTTGCCGTTGCCGAAGCCCTCGTTGCCCTTGCGCTGGATGATCTCGAAGAAGATCGGGCCGAAGGTGTCCTGGGTGAAGATCTGCAGCAGCAGGCCGTCCTCGTCCGAGCCGTCGATCAGGATGCGGTTCTTGCGCATCCGCGCCACGTCGTGCCCGTGGTTGGGCAGGCGTTTGTCGATCAGTTCGAAATAGGTCTCGATGGTGTCCTGGAACTCGACGCCGCGTTCGCGCATGGCCTCGACCGTCTCGAAGATGTTCTCGGTGGTCAGGGCGATGTGCTGGATGCCCTCGCCGTTGTAGCGACGCAGGAACTCCTCGATCTGGGAGTTGTCGTCCTGGCTTTCGTTCAGGGGGATGCGGATGGCGCGATCGGGCGCGATCATGGCTTGCGAGAACAGGCCGGTCGCCTTGCCCTTGATGTCGAAATACTTCTGCTCTTCGAAGTTGAAGACCGAGCCGTAGAAGCCGGACCAGGTGCGCATCTCGCCGCGGCGCACGTTGTGGGTCAGGTGATCCAGGATCTCCAGGCCCATCGAATTCTTGCGCTCGGATTCCTCCCAGCCCTCGATCTCGTCCCAGGTGTCGTACAGGGAGCCGGCGTCGCCATACTGGTCGATGACGTAGAGCAGCGAACCGCCGATGCCTTCGAGGATGTAGGGATAGTCGCCGCCCAGGGCGCCGCCCGAGACGCCTTGCGCCGGCTTGGCGCCGCGCTCCACCGCGCCCTCATAGGCGGCCTTGGCGTTGGTGGTGCGGAAGGCCATGCCGTTGGCGGACGGGCCATGATCCTTGGCGAAGGTCGCGGCCTGGCTGTCCGGACGATCCTGGGTCTTGCGGTGAACCAGGAAGCTTATGTCGCCCTGCTTCAGGCGGACCACGTCGGTCCGGGGGTTCACGTGCGTCTGGGTGAAGCCCATCAACTCCAGGCGCGAGATCATCGCCCTCGGCTCGGGGCCGGTGAATTCGACGAATTCGAAACCGTCGACGCCGAGGGGGTTTTCCTGGTCGATCTGTTCGACCGTGGACTGGGTCATGTCGTTCATGGCGTGTCTCCCGCACAGATTTTCGAGGCGGGCTTAACCGAAAGGGGCCGCCGATTGGCGCGGAACCTAGTCACAGAAGACGACGGAGCCAAGCCGAAGCCACGGGGTCGTGATGACGGAGGCGAGAGCGGCCGACCGTTTCAGCTCGATCGCGTCGTCAGCGCCGGGGCCGCGGTTACAACCCATGCCTTGGGCGCGACGAGCGGGGCCTTGCAGACGGCCTCGACCGTCCGGCCGTCCTCGAACCGGTAACGGACTGGCTGGCTTTGGGCGCAGCGGGCCTGAACCGCTAAGAACATGGCTTCGGCGTCGGCGTAAGGGTCATGATCCTCGATGCCGGCCAGGAGGGGGTCGCCCGACAGCACGCCGCACCGGTCGCCGGTGTCCAGCCTGATGCCCTCGGGGTTCCGGTAAAAACCTGTGCCGCCGCCGGTGCAGTTCTGGTCGTTCAGATGAAACAGGGCGGCCTGGCGATAGTCGTCCTGGCCGGGCTGATCTTTCAGGACAACGCCCAGCGACGCCAGCCGCGCTTCAATGCCCGGCCAACGGTCCATGCCCGGTCCGTCCAGCAGGACGCTCACGCCGCTGTCGCTGCGGAGAAGGGCGCGGAAATCCGCCACCCCATAGCCGTCGCCTGCGCGGCCGGCGTCCAGCATTGTCTTCCATACATCGAAGATGTCGCGCCGCCCTTCGGAAGCTTGGCGCGTTTCCAGATCGGCGATCCACTGGATCACGACGCCGCAGTCGTAGACCGCCGAGCCGGATCGCAGACGCCGGGGATCGTAGTCGCGATCCTCCAAAGCGGATCGGCAACCGTTCAGGCTTTGGGCCAGGGAGGACTTCACCTGGGCGTCGTCGATGACGCCGGACGAGACGGCGGCGACCAGGGCGCCGTATTCGGCGCCGCCCTCATGCAGCCAAGGCGCGGCGTCGCCGTCCTTGGTGATGACACCATGACCGTTCCAGAGGTGGAAGGTCTCATGCCAGACGAAGGTGGAAAGCGGCCCGCGGACCTCCTCGGGCGGGCTGTCCCAGGACGTGCCGTAGAAGCGCAAGGCGATGACGCCGGTGTCTGTCACATCCCCCCGGAACGTCGTCGGGCCGGGGCTGTCGGTCGTGACGACCAGGACCGGCTGGTAGGGCAGGTCGCGGCCCAGTCTGGCGCCGTAGAAGTTCTGGGCCGCCAGGAAGCCGTCGCCCATCAGCGTCGAAAGCGATGCGGGAACCGAAGCGCCAGTCACGACCGCCCCGCCATTCTTGCGCGTCACGGCCGCCTCCGGGCCGATATAGGCGTAGCCCTTGATCGCCTGCGCCTCGGGCAAGGTCGTCTCGCCTTCGACACGCCTCGCGGTCAGTTGGGCGTCCATACCCTTCAGCGTCAGGGCGGGACCATAGAGCACATGGCCCGCGCCGACGCGGGTCAGACCCATATAGACCCTGTCGACCTCGGCGGCGTCGGGCGCGATCAGGATTTCGAATGTGTCGAAGGGCTGGTCTGACTTCACCACGCCGTCCGCCAGGGTCACGCCGGGCGTCGTGACGGTCCATCGCGTGCGGATGATGTTTGGATCCAGGTAGGCGACCTGATCGGTCGGCTGGGCAAGGCGCCAGGTGACGGCGACGCCTTCTGGCGCCGTGCGCGCCTCGATCGCAGCCGCCTGCTGGGCCTGGCTCGGCGCGGTCCACCCGACGGCGACGCTCAAGGCGGCCAAGGTGCCGATCAGGTTCGATTTCATGGAATCAGTGCTCCGCGACTAGGCGCGCGAATATGGCGCGATGAGACGAAGCGATTCAACGACGACGTGCGCGAGACTCCACTTTCTGTACCGATTCAGCCCGGCAGCCAGCGTGTCGCCCATTCGGCGCCCATCAGCAGGCCGGTTCCCAAGGCGCCCAGGATCGTCAGCCAGACGGTGGTGACGGCGGCGCCGGCGAGGACGAACAGGCCGTCGCGCTGGATCAGGCCGACCGACAGCAGGGCCAGGGCGACCGAGGGGATGGTGTTGGTCAGGGGCATGACGATGGTCAGGGTCGCCAGGATCATGAAGACGGCCGCCAGCTTCTCGCCCGGCCCGTCGGCGAAGCGGCGCAGGCGGGGGCGCGACAGTCGGTCGATCCAGCCCAGTTTCGACTCGGCGAAATCGGCCATGGCCTTCAGCCAGGCGCCCTTGCATCGCAGGTTCAGGAACCAGCGCGGCAGCCACGGCTCCTCGCGCCCGACCAGCATCTGACCGGCCAGCAGGATGACGATCAGGCCGACGATCTGCGGCACCCCGTAAAGGCCGGGCACCAGGCAGGGGATGGAGAGCAGCAGGATCAGCAGCCCATAGGCGCGCTCGTCCAGCCGGTCGCGAATCTCGTGCAGGGTCAGGCCTGCGTCGCCGCCGTCGTCCGCCAGCCGTCGCAAGAGGCGGGTGACGTTGTGGCTGACGTCGTCCTGTTTTCCGGGGGAGGGTGTGGGCGTCATGCGATCCGATTAGGGGGTTGAAGCCGGCGTTGCTAGGGGACGACGTCGCCTCAGGGATTTTCATGCTTCGCCAGCTTTACGACCGCGTCTTGGATCTGGCGCGGGGGCGTCGGTGGTGACGCGCGGCGGGCGGTTCTTCCTGGAGGCGTGGATCCTGAAACGCTGGGGTCCGGCCATGCTGGCGCAGGTGGAAAAGCGGCTGGCGCTGTGGAGCGTGATCGGCCTCGTGGCTCTGGTCGGACTGATCGTCGCCGTGAAGCTTCTGTAAGTCGACGTAAGGCCTGGGGAGGGGTAAGACTTTTCGCAATGATCGACGCCTATCGCCTTCTGACCCGTTGGTGGACCGCCTTCGCCTTGGCCGCGTCGCTGGCCATGCTGGGCGCGGCCCATGCTTTCGAGCGGTTCGGGGGGCTGGAGCCCTGCAACCTGTGCCTCAAGCAGCGCGAGGCCTATTGGGGCGCGGTCGCGGTCGCGGCGGTCGCCACGGCCTGGACCCTGATCAGCGGCAGCCGGCGGGGAACCCCTCGCATCGCCGCCTTCCTGCTGGCCGCCGTCTTCGCCACCGGGGCCGTGACGGCCATCTTCCACATGGGCGGTGAATATGGCTGGTGGGCCTTGCCCGCGACCTGTTCGTCGGTCGGCGGGTCGGTCGATATTGACAGTCTGACGGCCCTGGCCATGGGCACGGGGCCGGTGGTCAAGGTGATCGGTTGCGGCGACGTGGCCTGGAGCTGGCTGGGTCTGTCGATGGCCGGATGGAACGCCATCGCCGCCTCGGCGCTTGCGGTGTTCAGCCTGCTGGCCGCCAAACGCCCCAAAGACGCCCGCGCCCCCCGTATCGAGAAGGCCTGATCTGATGAGCGGCTCCATTCCCCTGCCCAGACCTGGACGTGGCGCCGACAAGGCGCGGATGGACGAGATCCTGCGGGTCGATCATGCCGGGGAGTATGCCGCCGTCCTGATCTATCGCGCGCAGAAGGCGGTGTTCGAAGGGCGCAAGGGCAGGGGCGAGATCGCCCGCGACCTGGGCGAGATGCAGGACCAGGAGGCGGTGCATCTGGCGCGCTTCGACCGGCTGCTGAACGAGCGGCAGGTGCGGCCCACAGTGATGACGCCCCTGTGGCGGATCGCGGCCTCGGCCCTGGGCGCCGGCACGGCCCTGATGGGCGAGAAGGCGGCGCACGCCTGCACCGAGGCGGTCGAGAGCGTCATCGAGAAACACTATGCCGACCAGATCGCCGAGATCGGCGAGCGCGATCCGGCCCTGGCGGCCGAGCTGAAACAGTTCCGCGACGAGGAGCTGGCCCATCACGACCACGCCATCGAACACGGCAGCCGCGAGGCGCCGGCCTATCGGTTGCTGAGCGGGGTGATCAAGGTCGGGTGCAAGGCGGCGATCAAGATCAGCGAACGGGTTTAAGGCCGTCGTAACCCTCTGCCTTGACCTGGTGGTCTATTCTTTCGTCATCCCCCGGCGAGCGTAGCGAGGCCGGGGGACCCAGCGGCGCCGTAGGCGATTCGTGCGCCGCACTATCCTAGACGCAAAGTCCGCAACAGGTTCGCGCTCTCGCGCGCCGCTGGGTCCCCCGGTCGGCGCCGCAAGCGGCTTGCCGGAGGATGACGAAAGACGAAATCAGTAAATCTCGAACAGGCCGGCCGCGCCCATGCCGCCGCCGATGCACATGGTGACGACGCCGTATTTGGCGCCGCGACGCTTGCCTTCGATCAGGACATGGCCGGTCATGCGGGCGCCGGACATGCCGTAGGGGTGGCCGATGGAGATGGCGCCGCCCGAGACGTTCAGTCGGTCCATCGGAATGCCGAGGGTTTCAGCGCAATAGAGGACCTGGACGGCGAAGGCCTCGTTCAGCTCCCAGATGCCGATGTCGTCCACCGTCAGGCCGTGGCGCTTCAGCAGTTTGGGCACCGCATAGACCGGGCCGATACCCATTTCGTCCGGCTCGCAGCCCGCCACGGCCATGCCGCGATAGACGCCCAGCGGCTGAAGGTTGCGCTTCACCGCCTCGCCGGCCTCCATGATCACGCAGGCCGATGCGCCGTCCGACAGTTGCGAGGCGTTGCCGGCGGTGATGAACTCGCCCTGCTGGATTTCCTCGCCGGCGCCGAACACGGGCTTCAGCGACTTCAGGCCTTCCAGGGTGGTTTCAGGCCGGTTGCCTTCATCCTTCGACAGGGTCACCTCTTTGGATGAGGTCTCGCCGGTCGCCTTGTCCGTGACCAGCATGGAGTTGGTCATCGGCACGATCTCGGCGTCGAAACGGCCCGCCGCCTGCGCCGCCGCCGTGCGCTGCTGGGACTGGAGCGCATATTCGTCCTGGCGGTCGCGGTCGATGCCATAGCGCCGGGCCACGACCTCGGCCGTCTCAAGCATCGACATATACATGTGCGGCGCCAGCTTCAGCAGGGCCTCGTCCTTGCCGCGGTACAGGTTCATGTGCTGGTTCTGGACCAGGGAGATGCTTTCCAGACCGCCGCCGACCGCCATCTTCTGCTGATCGAAAACGACCTGTTTCGCCGCCGTGGCGATGCCCATCAGGCCCGAGGCGCACTGGCGATCCAGGCTCATGCCGGGAACGGTCGAGGGCAGGCCGGCGGCCAGGGCGATCTGGCGCGCCACATTGGTTCCGGTCGAGCCCTGCTGCAGGGCCGCGCCCATGATCACGTCCTCGATCTCGGCCGGATCGACGCCGGCGCGCTGGACCGCGTGCTTGACTGCATGGGCGCCGAGTTGCTGGGCCTGGGTGTCGTTGAAGGCCCCGCGATAGGCCCGGCCGATTGGGGTGCGGGCGGTGGAGACGATGACGGCTTCGCGCATGAGCTTTCCTCCTGGGGCTATCGCCCTTCGGGCTACTTGAGCCCATTTTTGTTTGGCCTATCGCGCATTCGCGCTGCTTGAGGCCGGTTTCCTCTGGAAGGAAGTTAGGCGCCTGCCGCCACGTCAACGCAAGCGTCGTATCGACAACTGGCCTCAAGTAGCGCGCAGCGCGATAGGCCCTCTAGGAAGAGTGCGCCTTCTGGGCCTTGGTCAGTTCGATCACGCCCTGGGCAGCCCCCATTTCCGGGATGATCTCGCCGGTGCGGTCCGAGATGGCGTCGAAGCGGGCGGCGACCTGTTCGGGCGCATCCTCGCCCGTGATGAAGTCGCCTTGGGTCAGGGTGACATAGGCGCGTTCGAACCCGCCGGCCCCGGCGGCCAGGATGGCGCGGCTGGGGGCGTCGCGGCTGACCAAGTATAGAAGACCCGGCGTGACGAGGGCAGGGGAGAGGGCTTCCAGCGGCAGGGCGGCGCCCAGATCCTCGGTCATGCGGGTGTGGGCGGTGGGCGCCAGGCAGTTGACGCGGATGTCGTTCTTGGCCCCCTCGATCGACAGGGTCTGCATCAGGCCGACCAGGGCCATCTTGGCTGCGCCATAGTTGGCCTGGCCGAAGTTGCCGTACAGGCCGGACGACGAGGTGGTCATCACGATCCGGCCGTAGTTCTGCCCCCGCATGATCTCCCACACCGCCTTGGTGCAGTTGACCGCCCCCATCAGGTGCACATCGACGACGAAGCGGAAATCCTCGATCTCCATTTTGGCGAAGCTCTTGTCGCGCAGGACGCCGGCGTTGTTCACCAGGATGTCGATCCGGCCCCATTTCGCCATCGCCTGATCAACCATGGCCTGAACCGCCGCATAGTCCGTGACGGAGGCGGCGTTGGCGATGGCCTCGCCGCCGGCCGCCTCGATTTCGGCGACCACGGCCTCGGCGGCGCTGGCGGATCCGCCCGAGCCGTCGCGGGCCCCGCCTAGGTCGTTGACCACCACCTTGGCCCCGCGCTCCGCCAGCGCCAAGGCGTGTTCGCGCCCCAGGCCGCCCCCCGCGCCCGTCACGATCGCCACCTGTCCGTCGAACCGCATCGCCATAATCTGTTCCCTTTCGCGGGCGCCCAATGTGTTGAAACGGCGCCACAGTCGTCACAATCCTAATCCTAGAGCGGAACCGGACGCCAGCCATGCCGTTCGGCTCGGGAACGCTGTGCTAATGCGCAGCTTCGCGCAATTCACACAGTGAGGAAGCTATGAAGCTTAAACTTCTCGCCTCTGTCGCCGCAGCCGGGCTGTTCGCAGCCGGAGCCGCATCGGCAGAACCCAATGGCTGGTACGGCGCCATCGACGCCGGTTACCACATGATCGACGACATCAACGCCGAGTCGTCCACGACCGGCGCGTCGTGGAACTATGAAGTGAACGACGGCTGGGCGGCGTTCGCCCGTCTCGGCTATCGCTTCAACCCCAACTGGCGTGCGGAACTCGAAGGCGGCTACCGCTCGGGCGACGTCGGCACGGTTCGCGCCGTTTCGGGCACGCAGGGCCTCTGCAACTTCACCCCGGCCACGGGCGGTTGCTTCTCTCCTGAAGGCGACATCGAATCGATGACCCTGATGGCGAACGTCATCTATGACTTCGGCTACGAAGCCTGGGGCATCCGTCCCTTCGTCGGTCTGGGCGCCGGTGTGAACCGCGTCAAGACTGACCTGACGGGCAACCTGCGCGCCAACCGCGGCGCGACCTTCACGGCCGATGACGACTCGACCAAGTTCGCCGCTCAGGCGATCGCCGGTCTGGCTTGGGCTGTGGGCGACCGCACCAACATCGACCTGACCTACCGCTACCTGACGGGCGATGCTGGCTTCGCCTCGACGACGGTCGGCACGGGCGCCGGCGCCACGCAGTTCGGCGAATGGGACGGCGACTACGATCAGTCGCACACCGTGACCCTGGGTCTGCGCTACAGCTTCGGTGCGGAAGAAATGGCTCCCCCGCCCCCGCCCCCGCCGCCTCCGCCCCCGCCGCCTCCTCCGCCCCCGCCGCCCCCGCCGCCGGTCGCTCAGACCCCGGTCGCTCGCCAGTTCGTCGTCTACTTCGACTGGGATCGCTCGGACCTGACCGCGGAAGCCCGCTCGGTCGTGACGCAAGCCGCCAACTACGCCAAGTCGGGTCGTCCGACGCGCGTCGTGATCGTCGGCTACACCGACACCTCGGGTTCGGCCGCCTATAACCTGGGTCTGTCCAACCGCCGTTCGCGCACCGTCGCGGACTCGCTGGTTGCTGCAGGCGTCAACGGCGGCGTCATCGCCCTCGACGGCAAGGGCGAAACCAACCTGGCCAAGCCGACCGCCGACGGTGTGCGTGAACCGCTCAACCGCCGCGCGACCATCGACATCAACTTCTAAGTCTCTTCAGGAAGCCGGCCTGGCATGCCGGGCCGGCGACCGAAGAACGATGAAAGTTGTCGATCAGAAGACATCGAGCCGTCGTCATCCTCTGGGTGGCGGCGGCTTTGATGCTGAAAAGCCAAGCCAAAAGCCCCGCTTGGATCAACGTCGTGGGTGGCGCCGATTTCGATTGATCCCATCGGCTCGCCGCGACAAAAGGGCGGAGATGATCTCCGTCCGCAAACGTCATGATTGTGAAGGGGCCGCGACGCGGCTTCTCGACGGTCGCGCGTTTTCAGAGCATGGTCTGGCTTAATGGCCGATCTGCGCTCGCCTTCCAGGCTTCTTTCCGCGCGCCGGCGTCGGCGTTACCGGCTCAGGGCCGAGACCGCGCGGCCCGATGCGCTGCACCGGTCGCGTCCGTCGCAGATCTCGCCCTCGGCGGTCGTCTCCGCCTTCCCGAACCTGGATCGCACCAAGCCGCTGGCCGGCCGCCGTTTTCTTATCGTATCGGCTCCGTTCGGTTCGTTCGGCATGGCCTTGGCCGCTGTACTCGAAGAGCGCGGGGCCAGCGTCAGGCGCATGATTTTCAACGCCGGCGACGCGCTCAACTGGCGGCGTCAGGGCGGGGTCGCCTTCAAGGATGCGCCCGAACAGTGGGTTGATCGTCTCGAAACCCTCGCGCCGGAGTTCACCGACCTCGTCCTGTTCGGTGAGGCAGGTCCCTACAATCGCGCCATCCTGTCGGCCTGCGATGACTTGGGCTGCAGGGTTTGGGTGCTGGAGAACGGTTATTTCCGCCCCGATTGGGTGACCGTCGAGCGGAATGGCGTCAACGGCTCCAGCGCCCTGCCGCGCTTCCGCGATGGTTATCCCGAGCCCGCGCCGCCAGTTCCTGAACCGATCGCCATCGGCAAGATATTGCCGCACCATGTGGCCAATATCAGCGCCTATCACGCTGCCCAGATCATCGGCGGTGCGCTGTTCCCCCGTTACGCTGCACCCTATGTCTTTTCGCCGCTGAAACAGTGCCTCGGCCATATCCGTCGCTATGTCGGCCTGGCGTTCCGCAGGGTCGAGAATTACGACGCCGATGTCATAAAGGCGCGCGGGGACTTCTTCATCGCCTGCCTGCAGCGCGAGGGTGACGCCCAGCTGCTGCGATATTCGCAATACGTCGATAACCAGGCTTTTCTGAAGGCTGTTATCGCGAGTTTCGCCGCAAACGCTCCCGCTGGCACACGACTTGTCGTCAAGAATCACCCGCTGGATCCGGGTCTTGTGAATCTGCGCGTCGTGACGATGCGACTGGCGCAAGAGCACGGCTTGGCCGGTCGCGTCGATTTCATCGACGGCGGCAACCTGGCCGCCCTGTGCCGCGCGTCGCAGGGTATGGTAGTCAACAACTCCAGCGCCGCCCTGTCGGCTCTAGGCTTCCACACGCCGGTCAAGGTGATGGGCGACGCCTTCTTCGACTTCGAGGGGCTGACCGACCAGCAGCCGATCGACGCCTTCTGGTCCGCGCCCAAAGCGCCCGACACCGCCCTGTTCACCCGTTTCCGCGCCCATGTGATCGCGCAAAGCCAGGTTAACGGCAACTTCCACGAGCCTCATGCGATCCTTCCTACAGCGCGCGGCATCGTGGACGTCTTCGAACGCATCTCGGACTGAGCGCCCGACGCCGGCACCAAAGGTGTGGCGCCAAGACCACTCCCAGGGCGCTGTCATATTGCTGTTACATAACTGTCGTCCCAAGGTTCAACATGAGTCCTAGAGGGGGCTGGATTGCGACAGGCGATGGCCGCTTGCCGCCCAGGCCATTCGCGCCGTCCATCTGGGGATAGATGTAATGATAACTCGCAAAAGCCTGATCTGGGCGACCACCGCCCTCGTCGGCTCGCTCGCCTTCGCAGGCGGCGCCTCCGCCCAATCGACCGGCACGGAAGCCACCGAAGTCCAGGAAGTCGTCGTCACCGGCACTCGCGCGCCTCGCGCCATCGCAGGCGTGACCGCTGAGACGGCTCCGAAAACCCGCTCCAGCATCAACCAAGAGTTCATCTCGACGCAGGCGTCGGGTCAGACCATCCTGCAAAGCCTGAACCTGGTTCCCGGCCTGAACTTCGTGAACTCCGACCCGTACGGCAACTCGGGCGGCAACATTCGTCTGCGTGGTTTCGACGGCAACCGCGTGTCCATCACCTTCGACGGCATGCCGCTGAACGATACCGGCAACTACGCCGCCTATACGAACCAGCTGCTTGATTCAGAACTGATCGAGCGCGCGACGGTCAACCAGGGCACTGCCGACGTCGACAGCCCGACGGCTTCGGCCACGGGCGGCACCATCGCCTATCGGTCTTCCACGCCGCTGGATGTCCGGGGCCTGCAGATCAATACGGCGATCGGCTCGTTCAACTACAAGCGCATGTTCGCACGGGTTGATTCCGGTGAGTTCGGTCCCTGGGGCACGACGGCCTACCTCACGGCTTCCTATACGAACTACGACAAGTTCAAGGGTTCGGGCGAACTGGAGAAGACCCAGTTCAACGGAAAGCTGTACCAGGATCTGGGCGAAGGCAACTTCGCCAGCATCGCCGCGCACTGGAACATCAACCGCAACAACCAGTACAACAACCTGATCACCAAGGCGCAGTTCGAGAACAACTCGTTCCTTGAGAACGACATCGCCTGCGTCACTCCGCTCGGCGTCGGCGGAACGGTTCAGGATGAAAACACCCAGAGCCAGCGTGTTCTGAGCGACGGATCCACGGCGCTGGGAAGCTGCACCAACTACCACGGCCTGCGCATCAACCCGTCCAACACGGGCAACATCCGCGGTCAGTTCAGCTACGGCCTGACGGACAAAATCCGCCTGACGATCGACCCTTCGTTCCAATACACGATCGCCAACGGCGGCGGCTACACGCTTTTCCAAGAGCGTGACGACCGCCTCGACCAGAACCGCACCAACAACAACAGCGCGACCGGCCTGTCGGCCATCACCAACGCCCAGTGCGCCACCGCCGCCTTCAACGCGACGGGCGTTGACCTGAACGGCGACGGCGACAGCTGCGACAACGTGGGCCTGTATACGCCGAGCAACACGAACACCCACCGTTATGGCCTGACCAGCTCGCTGATCTGGAACATCACCGACACCCAGCGTCTGCGCGCCGCCTACACCCTGGATTACGGACGTCACCGCCAGACCGGCGAAGCGATCCGTTTCGGTCGCGACAGCGAGCCGAGCAATCCGTTCGCGGGTCAGGAGCGTTGGGGCGACAAGGATGCGCGCATCGTCGGTCGTGACGGATCCATCCTGCGCAGCCGTGATCGTTTCTCGATCGCCCAGCTGAACCAGGTCGCTGTTGAATATGTCGGCGAGTTCCTGGACCGCGCCCTGACGATCAACCTTGGTGTCCGCGCGCCCTTCTTCGAACGCGAGCTGAACCAGTACTGCTACTCGCAAAACGGCAGCTCGACCGTGCGATGCACGACCGAAGCTGTGGCGAGCACGCTCGCGAACGGCAACGTCACCTTCGCCTCGACCGGCACCACGCCCTATATCCCACCTTACGCGGCGACGGTTAAGTTCGACGACGTTCTGCCGAACCTGGGCGCCGTCTACCGCTTCGGCGGCGGCAACAGCGTCTACGTCAGCTACGCCGAAGGCATCTCGGTTCCGCGCACGGACAACCTTTATCAACCCGTTCGTAACCCGACGACCAACGCCATCGACTTCTCGGCCGTTCAGCCGGAAACGACCAAGACCTACGACCTCGGCTACCGCTATCGTTCGGACCGGGTCATCGGTTCGGTCGCCGTCTGGTACACCGAGTTCGAAAACCGCATCGTCTCGTCGCTGGACAACGACATCACCTCGCCGACCTTCGGCTTCAGCGTCGATCGCAACGTCGGCGCCGTGAAGCAAAAGGGCGTCGATGCCCAGATCGGCTATGTCCTCAACGAGCAATGGACGATCAACGCGTCCGCTTCGTACAACGACAGCGAACTGCAGGATAACCTGTTCCTCGGCAACTTCGCCTGCACCAGCGCCAACCAGGTCGCCGGTTCCACCCCGGCCTGCCCGACGGCTCCGGCTGCGGCTCTGCAAATCCCGCAGTTCCTGCAAACCCAGGGCAAGAAGGTCGTGGAGACGCCGGATTGGACCTTGTCGACCCGCGTCGATTGGGATCCGACCGAGAACTTCCACGTCGGCCTGCAAGCCAAATATGTCGGCGATCGCTTCGCCACCGACGTCAACGATGAAGTGGCGCCGTCCTATGTCGTCGCCGATCTGGACGTTCGCTATGACCTGCCGAACATCTCCATCCAGGGCGCCTATGTTCAGTTGAACGTGACCAACCTGTTCGACGAAGACTATCTGGGCAACATCTCGCAAGGGAACAACGGTCTCGCCGCTGTCGTCAGCAGCGATCCCCGCGTCCCGCTGCGTGGCGGACTGGCCCGCACCTACTCGCTCGGTTCGCCGCGCACTGTGCAAATGACGGTCGGCCTGAAGTTCTAAGCGAACAACAGACTGAAACGACGAGGGGCGGTCCGTTCGCGGGCCGCCCTTTTTCTTTGGCGTAGAGGCCCGGCGTTGAAGTCGGGTGCTGGAGGGGCCATATGGCGCGGCGCGCGTTTCGTCCCGGACGTCCCGCCGGAACTCTAGACAGGATCAGTTCGCCGATGACCGCTCCCATCCCTGCAGCCATCCCCGCAGAGTGGGCTCCGCACCGCGCCATGTGGGTGGGCTGGCCCAGCCATGCGGAATACTGGTTCGAGGCGCTGGAACAGGCGCAGGACGAGGTCGAGGGCCTGGTGCGGGCTCTGGCCGGGCCGGGGCGTGAACAGGTCAAGCTGATGGTGGGCAAGGCCGAGGTTCTGGCGGACGCTCAGGCGCGGTTCGCCGGGGTCGAGAATGTAGAGGTGGTGGCCGGCGAGTTCGGCGACATCTGGCTGCGCGACACCGGGCCGATCTTCGGTGCGGAATCGAAGACAGCGGCGGCGTTCAAGTTCAACGGCTGGGGCGGGAAATACGACATGCCGGGCGACGATCTGGTCGCCGGGCAGATCGGCGAGCATTCGGGCGTGGCCCTGACCTGGAACGACTTCGTCATGGAGGGCGGGTCGCTGGATCACGACGGGGAGGGGACGGTGCTGACCACGCGCCAGTGCCTGTTGAACCCCAACCGCAACCCGGCCTGGAACCAGGATGAGGCGGTCGCGACCGCCGCGCTGGAGACGGCCATCGGGGCCAAGGCCGTGCTGTGGCTGGGCGACGGCCTGCTGAACGACCACACCGACGGCCACGTCGACAACCTGGCCCGCTTCGTCGCGCGGGGCGTCGTGGCCTGCCCGGTCGCCTGGGGTCGCAACGACCCCAACGCCGAGGTCTATGACGCCACGGCGCGCGATCTGTCGGCCATGACCGACGCCGAAGGGCGGTCGATCCGTGTGCTGAGGATCCCGTCGCCGGGCCTGGTGCTGGACGAGGACGAACGGCCGATCCCGGCCAGCCACATGAACTTCCTGATCGCCAACGGCGCGATCGTTGTGCCGACCTATGGCGACGACCGGGCGGCCGACATGGCTTGTCAGGCGTTGAAGGAAGCCTTCCCAGATCGCGAGATCATCCCGCTGCCGTCCAAGGCCATCCTGACCGGCGGCGGCTCGTTCCACTGCATCTCCCAGCAGGAGCCCGCATGACCCGCAACATCACCGTCGCCGGCATCCAGACCTCGTATGGCGAGGACATGCAGGCGAACATCGCCAAGACCGTCGACCTCGTGCGCGAGGCAGCGTCCAGGGGCGCGCAGGTGATCCTGCCGTCGGAACTGTTCCAGGGGCCGTATTTCTGCGTCTCGCAGGAAGAGCACTGGTTCACCCAGGCCTATGAGTGGCGCGAACATCCCTGCGTTTTGGCCATGGCGCCCGTGGCCAAGGCGCTGGGCGTGGCCATTCCGGTCTCGATCTTCGAAAAGGACGGGCCACAGTATTACAACTCGATGGTCATGCTGGACGCGGACGGCGAGGTGCTGGGCGTCTATCGCAAGAGCCATATCCCCGACGGTCCCGGCTATCAGGAGAAGTATTATTTCCGGCCGGGCGACACGGGCTTCAAGGTCTGGAACACCCGGTTCGGCAAGGTCGGGGTCGGCATCTGCTGGGACCAGTGGTTCCCGGAGGCGGCGCGGGCGATGATGCTGATGGGCGCCGACGTGCTGATGTATCCGACCGCCATCGGCACCGAGCCGCATGACGCGGACCTGCACACGGCCGAGCCCTGGCGTCGCGCCATGCAGGGTCATGCGGTGTCCAACGCCGTGCCGGTCGTCGGCGCCAACCGGATCGGCCATGAGACGGTGACCGAGGTCGGCCAGACCTTCTACGGCCATTCCTTCATCGCCGATCAGCGCGGCGATCTGGTCGAGAGCCTGGGCGCCGAGGAGGAGGGGGTGCTGGTGCACCGCTTCGACCTGGACGAACTGGACAAGTATCGCGCGGCCTGGGGCTTCTTTCGGGATCGGCGGACGGATCTGTATGGGGCGCTGACGGGGAAGGGCTGACCCAATCCTCCCCTGCGTCAGCGGGGGAGGATCTAGCTCCGCATTGCCTCCACCGCCGCGACCAGCCGGTCGAGGTCGGTCGCGGTCGAAAGCCGGTGGTCTCCGCCCTCAATCAGGTCGAGCCGCACGTCGCCGCCCGTCAGGCGCTCTACCAGTTCGACCTGATGCCGCCAGGGCACGACGTCGTCGGCGCGGCCCTGGAGCACATGGACCGGCGCGGCGATGTCGATCATGCCGTCCAGCAGCAGCCAGTCCCGCGCTTCCTCGAACATGCGCCGCGTCAGGACGTATTCGCCAAGGCCCTGCTCGACGATCAGGGTCTCGCCCTCGCGCAGGATGGCCTGGCGTTCGTGGTCGGCCAAGCCCGGCCACATCAGCCGTTCAGTGAAGTCCTGGGCCGGATTGACCAGGATCAGCCCCTTGATCCGTTCGGGTCGGGCCAGGCTCGCCAGCAGCGAGACCCAGCCGCCCATCGACGAGCCGACGGGGATGACCGGGCCGGACAGGCTGTCGATCAGGGCGATGGCGTCCTCGCGCCAGCGGCCGATGGTCGCCTGGCGCCAGTCGCCCGACGACTGGCCGTGGGCGAAATGGTCGTAGCGGACGTAGGACCAGCCGCGTTCGCGTGAGGACGCCTCCAGCGCCAGGGCCTTGGTCCCCTCCATGTCCGAGCGGAAGCCGCCGACCCAGACCACGGTCGGGCCGTCGCCTTCGATCCGTTTGAAGGCCAGGGTTTCGCCGTCGGGGCGGGACAGGTGACGGATGTCGGTCATGGGCGCGTTTTGCCCGGACTTTCCGCCGCCGTCACCCTTGACCGCGACGCGCGATGGCGGAACTACAGGCGCATGTCCGCGCCCCAAGTTCTGTTCGTCACCTCCAACCGCATCGGCGACTGCGTCATCTCGTCGGGGGTGATCCGCGAGATCGCGCGCCAGGTTCCGGGGGCGCAGATCACCGTCGCCTGCGGTCGGCCGCCGGCGCCCTTCTTCCGCAATGCGCCGGGCGTGGTGCGCACCATCGTGCTCGACAAGAAGAAGATGTCCGGCCACTGGCTCGACCTGTGGAAACAGGTCGTCGGCACGCGCTGGGACCTGGTCATCGACATCCGGGGTTCGGCGCTCAGCTATCTGATCCCGGCCAAGCGGCGCGTGGTCTATAACCGCTCGTGGGAGACCGGCCTGCGCAAGGTCGAGATGGTGTCGCGCCTGATGGGCTCGCAGACGCCGCTGGATCCCGAAATCTTCCTGGACGATCAGGCGCGGGCCGAGGCCGCCCCCGTCATCGATCCGCAGCTGGCGGGCGGCGCCGGTCCCGGCCGGATCATTGCGCTCGCCCCCATCGCGCATCAGCCGGGCAAGAGCTGGCCCGCCGACCGCTGGGGCGCCCTGGTCGAGAAGCTGAAGGCCGAACCGCGCTTCGACGGCTGGCGCTTCATGCCCGTGGGCGGGCCGGGCGACCGGCCGCCGGCGACGCCGGCTATGGACGCCGCCGGGCCTCGCGGCATCGATTTCGTCGGCAAGGGCGACATCCTCGCTTCGGCCGCCGCCATCGACCGGGCCGATCTGTTCGTCGGCAATGACTCAGGCCTGATGCACGTCTCGGCGGCGCTTGGGCGGCCGACGCTAGGTCTGTTCGGTCCGACCGAGTGGTGGCTGTATGGTCCGTGGGGTCCAAAGACGCGCACGGCGGCGTCCAACGAGACACGCGGCCAGTTCGCGCCCATCGAGGATCTGAGCGTGGATCACGTGTTCGAGGCGGTGCTGGCGCTGCACGACGCCTATATCGGCGCCCCGCCCGTGAAGCCTTGAAAAACCGGCCTTCCGGGCGCATATTGCGGCCTTAAGGGGAACGTGGCGCACGCTGCGCCATTCCGCTTATCAAGACACACGCCTTCTCTGATCACATAAGGAAACGACGCCCATTCGCCGTCCCATGCAAGCGCCACCCGTGAAAGACGGGCCGCGTATGAACCAGGATATCCGCGCCCCCCGCGTTCTGCTCATCGACCAGAACGGCGAGAAACAGGGCGTCATGCCCACCTCTTCCGCGCTCGAAGCCGCCGAAGAAGCCGGGATGGACCTGGTCGAGATCGTCTCCACCTCCGAGCCGCCGGTGGTCAAGATCCTCGATTACGGCAAGCACCGTTTCCAGGAGCAGAAGAAGAAGGCCGAGCAGCGCAAGCGCCAAAAGGTCGTCGAGCTGAAGGAAATCAAGCTGCGCCCCAATATCGACACCCACGACTACGAGGTGAAGACCAAGGCCATGCACCGCTTCTTCGACGAGGGCGACAAGGTCAAGGTGACCCTTCGCTTCCGCGGTCGTGAGATGGCGCACCCCGAACTGGGCATGAAGCTGCTGAACAAGGTCCAGGCCGATTTCGACGAAATCGCCAAGGTCGAGTTCTCGCCCAAGATGGAAGGCCGCCAGATGATCATGATCCTCGCCCCGCGCTGATCGCGATCCACGGCCTGGGGCGATCAAGGCCCTGAGACTTCAAAAGAACGAGGACTGGACGCACGAGGCGTCCAGTCCTTTCTTTTTGAGCAAGGCTCCGCAGCGTCGAGAAATCCCGAAGCGTTGTACGCCGGTTAGGGTCTAACGCGGCTTCAGGTTTTTGAAGACGGGGATGTCCTTCAAAGGCTTGCTGGCCGATGCTTTCGATAGGGCGCGAACGTCGGCGCTGCTCATCTCCAACACGATTTCCAGCGCCGTTATGGTCGGCGAAAGAAGCAGGCTTTCGGGCAGGATGGCTGTGCCGTCGCTGGTATCCTGGGCCGTGCCGGGGTTGGTGAACGTCACTTGAGCCGACGCGGTGACATTGTTCTGGTCGGTCACCGTGATCGTTCCACCGGTCAATGTGGGGCCCGTGGATTTGATCGTGAATGCCCAGGTGCCGTCGGCTTGCCGGCCGCCATTGGCCGTCACGCCGTTGACGATCGAAACAGTCGAGGCGATCGCCACCGAGCGAATCGCAAAGCTGATCGCATTGGTAAGCGTGTCCGAGGTGGTGCTGATCGGCGAGACCGTGAACGTACCGCCACTTTGATACAGCTGCATCGCCTGGCTGATGTCGTTGCCGCCGTTGGCGGAGATCGGAACCGGCAAAGTCGAGGTGCCAGGTTGAGCGCTGGCAGGCTGCAACTGCGTCTGAGACAGAAGCATAAGCATATCGTTGCCCGTCGGATTGCCGACCCATGTGTGCTGGTTTTGGTCGAGGGCGAATACGACCGACCCAAGATCGTAGCTCGCGCCGTTGGCCTCATCCGAATCCTCGGACAGAAGCCCTGCGATATTTGACGCCAGGTCGACCACTTGGCCGCCTACGTTCAGCCAATCAAAAATACCCATCTGTCGTTTTCCTTGGCTGCAAAATACAACCATAAGTAGCGGTATATCAGTGTTCGATTTAAGCAAGCGGTAAGTCGGATCGATCAGATCCAACCGAGATGGGGGCGAGCTCAACAACCGCTCGCTAGGCGCAGCACGGCACGCTAAGCGTTTGCTCATGACCGCGACACCGACGACCCCGCCCAAGCTCAAGACCCCGGCGCTGGCCGTGTTGTTCGCCACGGTCTTCATCAATCTGGTCGGGTTCGGGCTGGTGGTGCCGCTGCTGCCCTTCTTCGCCCAGAGCCTGCAGGCCGAGGCGTGGCAGATCACGCTGATGTTCTCGGCCTATTCGCTCGGTCAGTTCTTCGCCGAGCCGTTCTGGGGGCGGCTGTCGGATCGGATCGGGCGCAAGCCTGTGCTGCTGATCACCCTGTTCGCCAATGCGCTGGGTTATCTGATGCTGGCCTTCGTGCCGAACATCTGGCTGGCGATCGCGGTGCGGCTGTTCACCGGTCTGGGGGCGGGAAACATCTCGACGGTGCAAGGCTATGTCGCCGATGTGACGCCGCCGGAACAGAGGGCGGGGCGGATGGGGCTGATCGGCGCCGCCTTCGGCCTGGGCTTCATCGTCGGGCCGGGGCTGGGCGGCCTGCTGACCCAGCCGCAGCTGGGCCGTCTGGGATACCAGCTGCCGATCTTCCTGGCGGCGGCCCTGGCGGCCGTGGCGGCGGTCGGGGTGATCGTCTTCCTGCGCGAGAGCCGGGCCAAGGCCGATCCGGCCGCACCGCGCCCGGCCTTCCTGGCAGGGCTGAAGGATGCGCGCGACAACGATGTGGTGTCGCGGGTGCTGATCGTGACCCTGATCTATATGGCCGGGTTTTCGGCGATGGAGAGCGTGTTCGGCCTGTGGGCCGAGAGCCGCTATCAATGGGGCGCGCGTGAGGTGGGGCTCAGCTTCATGATCGTGGGCATCGTCTCGACCCTGAACCAGGGGTTCTTCGCCGGAAAGCTGGCGCGGCGGTTCGGCGAATCGCGGGTGCTGGCGGTCGGCATGCTGCTGTTCGGAAGCTCGCTGGTGCTGCAGGTGCTGGCGCCCGTCGCCTGGTTCCCGGCGACCCGGCTGGAGCTGGGCGCCCTGTCCATTCCCATCGTCCAGGGCTGGGTCATTCCGATGGTCATGGCGCTGGGCGCGTGCGGCATGTCGATGGCCATGCCCAATATCTCGGCCATGATCAGCCGCGCCTCGCCGCCCGACCGGCAGGGCGCCATGCTGGGGCTGAACATGGCCTCCAGCTCGGTGGCGCGCATCTTCGGGCCGATGATCGCCGGCGCGCTGTTTTCCGGCCTGGGGCACGACTGGCCCTTCCTGGTCGGGGCGCTGCTGACCATCCCGGCGGCGGTCATGGCGATCAATGCCGGACGGGCGATCCAACGGGGCAAGGCCGCCGACGAAATGGCCGCCAAGTCCTTGTCCTGACTCACGTCTTGCGTCGGCAGGCGTCTTCGCCTACAAGCCGCGCCTTCGCGTACCGAACCGCCGGGCGAACAGGCATGCCTGGGCGGTTCTTAAACTCTGGAAGACCACCTCCCCACGGCTCAAGCAGCCCGAAGGGCGGTAGCCCTCCAAAAAGGAGACTGAAATGCCGAAACTGAAGACGAAGTCAGGCGCCAAGAAGCGCTTCAAATTCACGGCCACTGGCAAGGTGAAGTCGGGCGTTGCAGGCAAGCGTCACCGCTTGATCAGCCACAACTCGAAATACATCCGCCAGAACCGCGGCACCAAGGTCATGGCCGACGCCGACGCCAAGAAGATCAAATCCTACATGCCGTACGCCTGATCGGCGCGCGCTGTACGACTGATCTCCATCCCAAAGAATTTGAAGGAATAGCGACATGGCTCGCGTAAAACGTGGCGTAACCTCGCACGCCAAGCACAAGAAGGTTCTGGAGCAGGCCAAGGGCTTCTCCGGCCGCCGCAAGAACACCATCCGTACGGCCAAGGCCGCCGTCGACCGCGCCGGGCAATACGCCTATCGCGACCGTCGCACCAAGAAGCGCAACTTCCGCGCCCTGTGGATCCAGCGCATCAACGCCGCCGCGCGTCTGGAAGGCTTCACCTACAGCCAGTTCATCAACGGTCTGAACAAGGCCGGCATCGAACTGGACCGCAAGGTTCTGGCCTCGATCGCGGCTGACCCGACCGGCTTCAAGGCCGTCGCGGAAAAGGTTCGCGCCGCTCTGGCTTAAGCCACAGTCGCACCGACCAAGATCAACGCCCGTTCCGGTTCGCCGGGGCGGGCGTTCTTCGTTCGGGCCGGTGGGTTCAGGCGGCGGCTGCCTCAATCAAGCGGTCAGCCTCGGCCTCGGCCTCGGCTTCGGCGCCGGCCAGAACGAGGCGGATGGCGTTCAACAGGGCGTCCGGCTGGATCGGCTTTTGCGCCACGCCGTTCATGCCGGCGGCGATATAGTCCAGCTCGTCGCGCTCATCGGCGTTGGCGGTCAGGGCCAGGATGGGCAGTCGGGCGACCGGGCCGGGCAGGGCGCGAATCGCGCGGGTGGCGGCGACCCCGTCCATGACCGGCATCTTGATGTCCATCAGCACCAGGTCGAAGCGCCGGTTCTGAACCGCCTCCAGCGCCTCGCGGCCGTTCTCGGCCATCTCCGCAGTGCAGTCGAACATCTCCAGCAGCTTGCCGGCGACGAAACGGTTGGTCGGGTTGTCGTCGACGACCAGCACATGAAGCGTCTCATGCGGGGTCGGCTCGGCCATGGTCGGGGTTGTGCCCGCCTCGTCCGCCGCGCAGGCGCTGAGGGGCAGGACGACATGGAACCGCGCCCCGCCCAGCGGCGATACGCTGAGGCCGATGGTTCCGTCCATACGCTCGGCGATCTGGCGGCAGATGGCCAGGCCCAGGCCGGCGCCGGCGCCCTCGCGCCCGGCCTTGCCGATGTTGAAGGGGTCGAAGATGGTCGCCGCCGCCGCCTCGGGCACGCCGGGGCCGCTGTCGTCCACCGTCAGTTCGACCCTGAGACCGTCGCGCGTCATCCGGCTGGCCAGGGTGGCGACCACCCCGCCGGACTGGGTGAACTTCAGGGCGTTGCCGACCAGGTTGTTCAGCAGCTGTTTGATCCGCATGCCGTCCGCCCTGACCCAGGGGCTGGATTCGAAGTCGGTGCGGACGGTCAGGGTCAACGCCTTTTCCTCGGCCCGCGCGCGCCAAAGGGCGTCGATGTCGAAGGCGACGGCCGACAGGTTCAGCGGCTCTTCCTCCAGGGTCAGCATTCCGGCCGAGGCGCGCGACATGTCCAGCGCGTCGGTCAGCAGCCGCAGCAGGCTCTGGCCCGAATCGATGACGGTGCGGACGTAGGGGCGCAGTTCTTCCTGCTCCAGCTTCTTGTCCATCAGGGCGGCGACGCCCAGCACCCCGTTCAACGGCGTGCGGATCTCGTGGCTCATCACCGCCAGGAACTCGGACTTGGCGCGGCTGGAGGCGACGGCCTCGGCCTCGGCGACGGCCAGGTCGCGCGCCAGGGCGCTCATCTCCTCGGCGCGCTGGCGGTGAAGCGCTGCCCCGGCCTGAACGACCTGAAGCGCCGTGCCGACGCCGACGTAGCGGCCGTCCGCCACCACGACGAAGCCGCTCAGCAGGGCGCCCAGTTCCGCCGCCCCATAGGCCTGGAAGAAGGTCTCGGCGCTGGTCGCCGCCTCGGCGATCGGGGCGTTGCGGTCCATCAGGCTTTCGGCCGGTTTCCTGGCGTACAGGGCGCGCCCGAACTCGGCCGCCATCCTCAAGGTGAAGGCGTTGCGCTCGATGATGCCGACCGGGCGGCCGTCGTCGTCCACGACGGCCAGGGCCAGGGTGTTGGGCTCGGTCTGGAACCGCTCGAACACATCCGCGCCAGGCGTGGACGGCGCCACCGGCGTGATCAAATCAACGAAGTCACCGATACGCGGCATCAAGGTCCCCACCCGTTCGGAGGCCTGCTTAGCGGCTGATATTTAACGCCAGCTTTGCCGTTCATGAACCTTTCGCGGCGGGTTTCGGACAGTTGATCAGTGAGCGGACGGAAACGCCTGGTCCGGCGCAAGCCTTCAGACGTTCGCTGCATCGCCTTGAAGGGTGACGAAAGCCGTTCCACCCGTTAAGGCACGGGGCAAATGACCGATCTCGCCAAACTCGAACTCGACCTGATCAACGCCATCGGCGGCGCCGAAAGCGTCGCCGCCCTGGAGGAGGTGCGCGTCGCCACCCTGGGCAAGTCCGGCTCCGTCTCCGGCCTGCTGAAGGGGATGGGGGCGATGAGCCCCGACGAGCGCCGCGAACAGGGGCCGATGATCAACGGCCTGCGCGACCGCGTGGCCGCCGCCATCACCGCCAAGAAGGCCGAGCTGGAAGCCGCCGAGCTGGACGCCCGGCTTCAGGCCGAACGCATCGACCTGACCCTGCCGGCCAGGCCGCGCAGGAAGGGCGGGGTCCACCCAACCATGCAGGTGATGGACGAGATGATCGCCCTGTTCGCCGAGATGGGGTTTGCGGTGGCGGAAGGCCCGGACATCGAGGACGACTTCCACAATTTCACCGCCCTGAACTTCCCGCCCAAACATCCGGCGCGGGAGATGCACGACACCTTCTTCCTGAAGCCGGACCCCGAGACAGGCGAGCGCAAGGTGCTGCGCACCCACACCTCGCCGGTGCAGGTCCGCACCATGATGTCGCAAAAGCCGCCCATTCGCATCATCGCGCCGGGTCGCACCTTCCGTAAGGATTCGGACGCCACCCACACGCCGATGTTCCACCAGATCGAAGGCCTGGTGATCGACCGCGACATCCATATGGGCCATCTGAAGACCACGCTTCAGACCTTCATCGCCCGCTTCTTCGAGCTGGACGAGGTCCAGGCGCGGTTCCGGCCGCACCACTTCCCCTTCACCGAACCCTCGGCGGAGATGGACATCCGCTGTGACCGGTCGGGTGGGAAACTGGTGTTCAACACCGGCGACGACTGGCTGGAGATTCTGGGCTGCGGGATGGTGCATCCCAATGTGCTGCGGAACTGCGGCATCGACCCGGACGAGTATCAGGGCTTCGCCTTCGGCATGGGGGTGGATCGCCTGGCCATGTTGAAATACGGCGTGCCCGACCTGCGCCCCATGTTCGACGCCGATACGCGCTGGCTGGCGCACTACGGCTTCTCCGCGTTCGCCGCTCCTAATCCGGCGAGCGGGCTGAGCTGAATGATGACCGACATAACGTCCGCTACGCGCACTCCGCATGAAAAGGCTTTTGTTTGATGGCCCGTCTTCCGATCAACCGCCCCGTCAACCTCGCCAGCGATTTCAGCCTGAAGACGTTCGAGAACGTCGATATGAGCCTGCACGACCTGTACGTGACCTGTCTCGCGCAAGGCGCCGTGGTGGGCCGCACCTTCGTCGGATGCCGCTTTGACGGACCTGCCATCGTGCTGGTCGGTCCGGGCACGACTTTCGATGAGACCAACTTCGGCAATCCGCGTGGCGAGATGCGCAATCTGCTCCTGAAGCCGATGGGCTCCAAGGCGCTCGGGACCGTTCCGATGCATGACTGCACCTTCATCGGCTGCGAGTTTTACAACGTCGGCTTCACGGGTTCCGATGAGATCCTTGAGCAACTGGCGGCCGTGCCGTCGGTCGTGGCGCCGCAAGCATGAAGTTCACCCTGTCCTGGCTGAAGGACCACCTCGAAACCGAGGCGGACGTCCATCAGATCGCCGAGGCCATGACCATGGCCGGGCTGGAGGTCGAGGAGGTTCTCGACCCCGCCGCCAAACTGGCGCCCTTCACCGTGGCCAAGATCCTGTCGGCCGAGCGCCACCCCAACGCAGACCGGCTTCAGGTCTGTCAGGTCGAGACCGTCGACGGGCTGAAGGAGATCGTCTGCGGGGCGCCCAATGCGCGCGCGGGCCTGACCACCATCTACGCCCCCATCGGCGCCTATGTGCCCGGCCTGGGCGTGACCTTGGTCGAGAAGCCGGTGCGCGGCGTGGTGTCCAACGGCATGCTGTGCTCGGCCTCCGAGCTGGAGCTGTCGGACGAGAGCGACGGCATTCAGGAACTGCCGCCCGAGATCCCGGTGGGGACGCCGGTCGCCGGCCTGTTCGGCGCGGAACCCGTCATCGACTTCGAGGTCACGCCGAACCGGCCCGACTGGCTGGGCGTCGCCGGCATCGCGCGGGATCTGGCGGCCGCCAGCGTCGGCAAGCTGAAGCATTTCGACATCGCCGTGGTGCGCGGGGCCTTCCCGTCGCCGATCACCGTGCGGCTCGAAGCGCCCGAGATGTGTCCGGTCTTCGCCGGTCGCGTGATCCGGGGCGTGAAGAACGGCCCGTCGCCGGCCTGGCTGCAGAAACGTCTGACCGCCATCGGCCTGCGCTCGATCAACCGTCTGGTCGATGTAACCAATCTGATCGCCTATGACCGCGCCCGGCCGCTGCACGTCTATGACGTGGCCAAGCTGGTCGGGACCGAGATCGTCGTGCGCGCGGGCCAGGTCTCGGCCGGGACCGCCCATATCGAGGGCGGCGAGCCGGAGCATCTGCTCGCCCTGGACGGCAAGACCTATGCGGCCGCCGCGACCGACTGCGTCATCGCCGACGCTGGGGGCGAGCGTCCCATCGGCCTGGGCGGCGTCATGGGCGGCGAGAGCACCGGCTGCGACGAGACCACCACCGATGTCTTCATCGAGAGCGCCTGGTTCGACCCGCTGGTCATCGCTCAGACGGGCCGTGCGCTGGGCATCCATTCCGACGCCCAGTACCGATTCGCGCGCGGCGTCGATCCGGTCTCGGTCACGCCGGGGCTGGAACTGGCCACGCGGCTGATCCTGGACCTGTGCGGCGGCGAGCCGTCCGAGATCGTCTTCGTCGGCGAGCCCCCGGCCAGCCCGGCGCCCTTCGCCTTCGACCCCGCCTATGTGAAACGGCTCAGCGGCATGGACCTGGACGACGACCGGATCGGGACCATCCTGGGCCAGCTCGGCTTCCTGGTCACCGCCGGGCCCGCCGATCAGGCCGAGCCCTGGATCGTGACCCCGCCGTCGTGGCGGCGCGACGTCGAGGGCCGGGCTGATCTGGTAGAAGAGGTGGCGCGGATCGAGGGCTTCGACAGCCTGCCCGACACGCCCCTGCCCGAGGTCGCTCGGCCCGCCGGCGGGGTGCTGAGCCCCCGTCAGGCCCGTGTCCGCACCGCGCGCCGCGCGTTGGCGGCCCTGGGCTACGCCGAGGCCGTCACCTGGTCCTTCACCAAGCAATCGACCGCGGCCCTGTTCGGCGGCGGGGACGACCGGCTGGTGCTGGAGAACCCCATCGCGGCCGATCTGGACTGCATGCGGTCATCCATCCTGCCGAACCTGATCCAGGCGGCGGCGCGCAACGCCGCGCGTGGCTTCGCCGATGCCGCCCTGTTCGAGATCGGCCCCATCTATCTGGGCGACGGTCCCAAGGATCAGCGCACGGTCATCGCCGCCTTGGTCGCCCCCCATGCCGCCCGGCACTGGGCCGGCGCCGGGGAAGACGCCCTGTTCGCCCTGAAGGCCGATCTGACCACCTTGCTGGAAGAGATCGGCGCGCCGGTCGGTTCGCTGCAACTGGTCCAGGGCCAGAACCGCGATTGGTGGCACCCCGGCCGTTCGGCCCGGCTGCAGCTGGGGCCGAAGAACGTCATGGTCGAGTTCGGCGAACTGCACCCGCGCGTGCTGAAGGCGCTGGACGCCGACGGTCCGATCCTGGGCTTCGAGATCCTGCTGGACGTCGTGCCCGAGCCGCGCGGCAAATCCGGCAAGGCGCGCGGTTCCGCCGACCTGTCGCCCCTGATGCCCCTGACCCGCGACTTCGCCTTCGTGGTCGAGGACGCCAAGCCGGTGGGCGATCTGGTCCGGGCCGCAGCCGGCGCCGACAAGGCCCTGATCGCCGATGTCCGCGTCTTCGACGTCTATCGCGGCAAGGGCGTGGACGAGGGCTTCAAGTCCGTCGCCCTGGAAGTCGTAATCCAACCCCGTGACGCCACCCTGACCGAGGCCGAGATCGAAGCCCTGACCGCCAAGGTCGTGGCGGCGGTGGAAAAGCAGGGCGGCAAGCTGCGGGCATAAGGATCGCAGCGTCGCCTTTCGGACGACGCAGGGGAAGCAGGCGATGACGACGGAACCTCAGGCGGCTGATCCTGATCGCGGCCATTTGCTGCGCGTGCTGGGCGTGACGTTCGGCGTCGCCGTCGTGGTCGGCGGCGTCATCGGGCAGGGGATTCTGCGCACGCCGGGCGTGGTCGCCGAAGGGGTGCAGAACCCTACGATCATCATCGCCCTGTGGTGCGTCGCCGGTCTGGTCGCCTGGATCGACGCCATGTCGACGGTCGAACTGGCCGCCTCGATCCGCAAGACGGGCGGGCCCTATATCTTCGCCCGGCGCGCTTTCGGGTCTGTGACAGGGCTGGCTGTCGGCGTGTGCGACTGGCTCGGCAACATGGGCGGCATCGCCTTCATCGCCGTGGTCTTCGGCGAGTATCTGCACCGACTGGGCGTCGCCACGACCGTTCCTATAGACATCCTCGCCCTGCTGATCGTCGTCGCGGTGGGCAGCGTGCAATGGCTGGGCACCAAGGTCGGCGGTCGGTCGCAGGAGATCGGCAGCGCGGTCAAGGCCGCCCTGTTCACCGTGCTGATCATCGGCCTGTTTCTGGCGCCCCGGGGTGTGCCCGTCGCCACCGAGATCGCACCGGCGACGGCGGCGGCCCTGACGTTCGGCGGCATCGTCATGGCCTTGCGGGCCATTTCCGGCACCTACTACGGCTGGAACAGCGCCTCCTATTTCTGTGAGGAGGTCGTCGATCCGGGCCGAACCATCGCGCGCGCGACCTTCTCGGGCATCGCCGTGGTGACGGTGATCTATGTCCTGGCGAACCTCGCCTATCTCAACGTCCTGACGCCGGCCGAAATGGCCGGGTCGAACCTGGTAGCGGCGGATGCGGCCGGTCGGGTGTTCGGCGATGTGGCCGGCCCCATCGTCACGGCCATTTCGTTGGTGTCGCTGGTGACGATCATTAATGCCATGGTGATGGTGTTCCCGCGCGTCCTGTTCGCCATGGCGCGGGAATATCAGGTGTCCGCCGTGACCCGGGTCGCAGCCAATGGCACGCCGCGTCTGGCCCTGATCGCAACGGTGCTGGCCGGCGGCCTTCTGGCGACGATCGGCGTCTATGAGACGCTTCTGACGTTCTCGACGTCTCTGCTGGCGCTGATGAGCGTTCTGGTGAATGCGGCCGTCATCGTCCTGAGGGTGCGTGAGCCCAATCTGGAACGGCCTTGGAAAATGCCGCTCTATCCCCTGCCGGCGATCATCGCTCTGGCGATCAATACAACCCTGTTTGTGATCTTCGTGGTCGAGGACCCGCTGACGGCCGCCAAGGCCTTCGGAACCCTCGCCGTCCTGATCGCTGTGGCTTGGCTGGTCATCCGCCGCAAGCGCTTCCAGGCTTGATCGCCAAAGTCGCAGCGGCGGTGAAAAGCAGGGCGGGCTACTGCGAGCGTAAAGTTTACGGATCGAGGTGGCTTCTAGGACAGCTTGGAGGCGGTTCCGTTATTGATCTTGAATGACGCTGCTGGGACGACCGTCTTGGCGCAGGCAGAAGACCCCGCCGTGAGCGTCTGTCTCCCAACTATAAGCATAGCCTTTGTTGCGGATCTGGCCGACCCCGCAACGCTGCATATTTGTCGGAAGTTGAACCCGATTGACGCGCGCATTGGGGTAGCCGGCTTTGGCGAGATCGCGCCGAGCGGTCTCAAGTCTTATCTTGCCGGGTTGATTCAACACGTATGCAAGTGAGATCGCGATAGCGACCCCGACTGGGATCGTGATCCAGCGTGACAGTGTCTGACGACGGGGCATCTCATTGATCATTCATCCAGACGATAGCTGACCATGCCTTTGTGGACCATCCGCCTCTTGATTGCCGACGCTGGTCCTCCTCTCGTAAGTCCTCGTTAACCTTGAAGCCGCAAGGCTGCCGCAAAGGTCGGGGACGGTGAAGCCAAGACCGGTGCGCCAGCCGGCCGTCCTCTCGCCGCCTCTCGGAGCGTCCCCCCATGCATCGTCGCCAACTGATTCTTTCCGGCCTGGCCACCGCGGCCGGCGCCTCGGCCGTCGGCGCCTGCGCCACGGCGCCGGCGCGCGATCCCAACTATCCGATCCGCTCGGACCAGACGGCCCAGGCCTATAGCTTCGACGAACTGGTCTCGGCGGGTTCGCGCGAACTGGGCATCGCGGCAGAGGTCGTGGGCGGCGCCATCGAGCGTGTCTTCGCCGACCAGGGCGACCGCCCGACCGCCTATATCGCAGGCGAAGAAGGCTCCGGCGCCGTGGTCGTCGGCGCCCGCTACGGCCGCGGCGCTTTGCACATGAAGGACCTGTCGGCCTCGCAGGAGGTGTTTTGGCAGGGCGCGTCCGTGGGTTGGGACTGGGGCGGCAACGCCAGCCGGGTCTTCACCCTGGTCTATGGCCTGTACCACCCCGACATGATCTATCGCCGCTATCCGGGCGTCGAGGGTTCGGCCTATCTGGTCGCCGGCATGGGCGTGAATTATCAGCAGGCGGACGGTATCGTCCTGGCGCCGATCCGCACCGGCGTAGGCTTACGCCTGGGGGCCAATATCGGGACCATGAGCTACAGCCGTCAGCGGAATCTGCTGCCCTTTTAAGCGCGCTATGCTCGCGATGCGGTCGCTCGCGGCTTGAGCGCGACCACATTATCCCGTCATCCTCGGGCTTGACCCGAGGACCGGGCGCCGGTCGGACTGTGCGTCGCCCCTTCGCATGAGCGGCGGACCATCCGGTCCTCGGGTCAAGCCCGAGGATGACGGGTTGTGATCAACTCACCAACCGCAACGGCGGCGGCGTCTCCAGCAGCGTCGCCAGCCCCTCGCGCCAGGTCGGATAGGAGGGCCGCCAGTCCAGCTCGGCCTTGGCCAGGGCGTTCGAGACGCGTTTGGAATCCAGATAGAAGCGCCGCATCGCCTCGCTGACGCTGTCGTCGGTCCAGTCGACCTGGGGCGGGCGGGGCAGGCCCATCCGACCGGCGGTCCATTCCATCACCACATCGGCCGGCGAGGGTTCGTCGTCGGTCAGATTGTAGGCCGCACCCGGACGCGGCCGGGCCATCGAGGCGAACAGGCCCGAGACGATGTCGTCCACATGGATACGGTTGAAGACCTGGCCCGGCTTGCACACCAGTTTCGCCGTGCCGTCCCGCAGCCGCTCGACCACGCTACGCCCCGGCCCATAGAAGCCTGGCAGGCGGAAGATCTGCACCGTCAGCCCCATCCCCTGCGCCCCGTCCAGCCAGTCGCGCTCGGCCCGCACCCGGCGCGCGCCCTCCAGATTGGCGGCGTTCAGCGGCCCGTCCTCGAACACCCAGCCCCCGGCCCGGTCGCCATAGACGGAGGTGGAGGAGACATAGCCGATCCAGTCGGGCCAGGCGTCGCCCGCCAGCGGTCCCAGGGCGCGCAGACCGGGACAGCCGTGGGCGTCCGGCGCGGCGGTGATCAGGACGGCCGTCGCCGCCTCAAGCGCCGTCTTCAGCGCGGCCGTGTCTGTCGGGTCGATGGCCGTGACGCCCTCGGCCGCCAGGGCGCGACGCCGGTCGGGATCGCGCGAGGTGGCGACGGCCCGACCGCCGCGCCGGATCGCCTCCAGCGCCGTCGCCCGCCCCAGATAGCCGCCGCCGAAGACCAGCAGGTTCGGGGCGGGTGCAGGGTCATGGACGTCGGTGGGGGTCACGTTACTCAGGCCGTCAGAACTTTGGAAACCGGCGCGGCGGATGGCGGCCGCGCCTCATTTTCCAGCGCCTCCGCCCGGCGTTGGTTCCAGGCGGAGACGCAGGGCACCCGCGTCAGGTCGGCCCGGTTGGCGTAATGGCGGGCGATCTCGGTCACCTCGTCCATCAGTCCCTGGGCCAGGGTGATGGGCTTCAGCCCCAGGTAGCGGAACTGGTCGTTGGCGACGACCAGGTCGTTCTCGTCGGCCTCCTGGCGCGGGTTGGCGACGTTGTGGATCTCGGCGCCGGTCTTGTCGGCGATCATCGCGGCCAGGTCGCGCACGCGCCGGCTCTCGGTCATCTGGTTGAGGATCTTGACCCGCTCGCCGCGCTTTGGCGGGTTCTTCAGCGCCAGCTCGACGCAGCGCACCGTGTCCTGGATATGGATGAAGGCCCGCGTCTGGCCGCCCGATCCGTGCACCGTCAACGGATAGCCCACCGCCGCCTGCATCAGGAACCGGTTCAGCACCGTGCCGTAATCGCCGTCATAGTCGAAGCGGTTGATCAGCCGTTCGTCCTGCTTGGTCTCGACCGTCTGCGTCCCCCAGACGATGCCCTGGTGCAGGTCGGTGATCCGCAAGGCGTCGTTACGGGCATAGAACTGGAACAGCAGGGCGTCCTGCGTCTTGGTCATGTGATAGATGCTGCCCGGATTGGGCGGGAACAGGATTTCCTGTTCCGCGGGGCCGTTGTCGGTCTGGACCGTCACCTTCAGATAGCCCTCGGGGATACGCAGGCCCGCGGTGCCGTAGCCATAGACCCCCATGGTCCCCAGGTGGGCCAGGTGTACGTCCAGCCCGCTCTCGACGATGGCGGCCAGCAGGTGGTTGGTGGCGTTGATATTGTTGTCGACAGTGTACAGCTTGTGCCGCGCCGACTTCATCGAATAGGGGGCCGCGCGCTGTTCGGCGAAATGCACCACGCTGTCGGGGGCTTGCTCGCGGATCAGGGCGACCAGACGGTCGAACTCCTTGCCGACCGTCATGTTGACGAAACCGATGTCGCGGCCGGACACCTCTTTCCAGGCCTTGATCCGCTCGCCCATGGTGCGAATCGGCGTCAGGGACTGGACCTCCAGCTCATTGTCGATGTTGCGACGGCTCAGGTTGTCGACGACGGTCACGTCCCACCCTGCGGCCGACAGATGCAGGGCCGTGGGCCAGCCGCAGAAACCGTCGCCGCCCAGAACCAGAACACGCATGGGATAGCCTCGTCGTCGTCTCAAAGGTCATGCCTAGCCCAGCAGGCAGGCATCGGCAAAGCGGGGCAGTTAACGAGCGCGTGCGACGCTTTGACGAATACCTCTTGGAAAGGGGCGTCGCACAGGTTAAGTCTCGCTCGTCTCCCACTCAAACGCAGCTTTACGGGCCTCTATCCGGCTGTTCGCGCTTGAGCCGATCATGACGGTCGGTCCCGAAAGGACCGGCGCACCATGCGGGCGACAAGGCCTTCCGACAGTTCGACAATCGGGGATCGGCCCCGATCGAAACGGAACCACGAAACGGACGGAACCGGCCGCTGGCCTGGGCTCCATCCCTGCACACGGTAGCGCGAATGAGAGATTTCAAGGGCATGAAGCGTCAGCGCGGACGCAATCGGAACAAGGCGGGCGCCTCGAACGCCAACAGCGCCAATCCGAATCGTTCGTGGGACTCGCAAGGCCCCGAAAATATCAAGGTCCGGGGCAACGCCCAGACCGTGTATGAGCGCTATCAGCAGCTCGCCCGCGACGCCTCGTCCGGCGGCGACCGGGTGCTGGCCGAAAACTATCAGCAGCACGCCGAACACTATTACCGCGTCCTGCGCGCCCTTCAGCCGCAGCGGTCCTTCTCGGACATCGCCGCGCGCGAACAGTCGAACCAGGGCTTCGACATCGATTTCGAGGACGAATCCGGCGCCCAGGCCGCCGCCTTCGTCGCCGCCCAGCAGGCTGCCGACCGCCAGGCGCAGGAAGCGTCCGAGCGCACCGAGCAGAACCAGAACCGCGACCAGAACCGCGACCAGAACCGCGACCGCGACTACAACCGCGATCGGGATCAGACCCAGAACCGCGACCGTGATCGCGACCGCGACCAGAATCGCGACCGTGACCAGAATCGCGACCGTGACCGCGACCAAAATCGTGACCGCGACCAGAACCGCGACGCCCAACCGCCTCGCGAACCGCGTGAACCCCGCGAGCCGCGCGAGGGCGACGAGGTCCGCGCCGAGGGCGAGGGCGGTCGCCGCGAGAGCCGTCGCGAACGCTGGGAGCGTCGCCGCGAGGAACGCAACCGTCGCTTCGACAATCAGGAAGGCGCGGAAGACGGCGCCCCCGTCCACGCCGACGCCTCCGACGCCGAGACCGTCAGCGAGGCTCCGGCCGTCGAGACCCCCGTCGTCGAGAGCCCCGTCGTCGAGAACAAGGTCGAAACCCCTGCCGCCGAGGACCGTCCCGCCCGCCGTCCGCGCCGCACCGCCGCCGCCATAGCGGCGGACGAGGGCGACGCCCCGACGGCCCTGCCGGGCTTCCTGACCCGCGCCCCCGCCTCGGCTGCCCCCGCGTCGGCCCCGGAAGCCGAAGGCGAGGCGGCCCCGCGTCGTCGCGCCCCGCGCCGCAAGCCGGAAGCCGCCGCAGCTTCCGAAGACTAAACAACTTACGCGAGCGTGTTTACCTGAACGCAACTCCTGCGCGCCATTCTGGCGCGTAGGAGGGCGTCATGGATATCGTCTTGCTTGTCTTGTCCCTGGCCCTGGCCGGGACCTGCGCGGGAATATGGCTCTGGCTTCAGGCGCATGCGGTCGCGCTGCGTCTGCGCCGTGAGAACGAACGGCTCGAAACCCGCATCGTCCAGCAGACCCAGGTCTTGCGTCGCGCCCTGACGACCGCCGAGGCGCAGATCGAGCGCCTGACCGCCGAGGACCGCACCAAGGGCGAGGTGATGCAGGCCCTGGGGCGCGAACTGCGCACCCCCCTGACCACCGTCATGGGCTTTTCCCAACTGCTGCGCGTCAACGCCGAGGCCGACCCCCTGACCGCACGCCAGTCCCAGGCCGTGCGCCAGATCGAGGCGGCGAGCGCAGTGCTGCTGGCCTTGATCGAAGAAGCGGACGCCTTCGTGGCCTGCGGCGACGCCGGCGCCTCGCCGTCCATCCACCGCGTCGACATGCGCCTGGCTCTGCGCCAGGTCTGCGACGGCGTCGAGGCGCAGGCGCGCGAGGGGGGCGTTGCGCTTGACTGTCCCCCGCCGGCGTCAGGTCTGTGCGTCATGGCCGACCCCGGCCAGGTCCGCCGCATCCTGCGCCGCCTGGTCGAGAACGCCGTGCTCCATTCGCCCGGCGGCGGCACCGTCCGCATGGTGATGAGGCGCGACGACGCACAGGTCATCGTCGCCGTCCATGACGCCGGCGCGGCCCCAACGGGCGAGGGATCGAAGCGCCTGTTCCACCCCCTGGACGGCCAGGATGCGCGCGGCGGCACCGCCCTGGGCGTTGCCTCGGTCCAGCGCCTGGCCGAGCGGATGGGCGGCGCCCTCACCCAGCAGCGCGAGCCCTGGGGCGGGACGATTTTCTCGCTCAGCCTGCCCGCCGCTGGCGTTATGGGCGCCGCGACGCCGAAACAGGCGGTGGTGCTCTATGTCGAGGACAACCCCGCCAACATCGCCCTGATGCGACAGGCTGCGACCGGACTGGGTCTGACGCTGCACGCCGCGACGACGGGGCCGGAGGGGCTGGAGCTGGCCCGCGCGCTTCAGCCCGACGTGATCCTGCTGGATATCGGCCTGCCGGATATGGATGGCTATGAGGTCAAGGCGCGGCTGGACGCCGATCCGATGACGCGCCACGTGCCGGTCCTGGCCCTGACCGCCGCCGTCTCGCCCCAGGACCGCACGCGCGGCGCCGCCGCTGGCTTCGACGCCTATCTGGCCAAGCCGCTGGACTTGACCGCCCTGGCGGCCGCGCTGAACGACGTGCTGGGCGGCGCGCCCGCGTCCGCCGGCCTTGACGCCGACCGGTGCCAGAGGGCCTAAGAGGGCCACTTCGCCCGCAAGGTCGCCCCCAAGGGAAGCGTTGATGCGTCAGTTCGCCCGGTTCGTTTCGTCCCGTCTGTTGATCCGCCGTCTGGCGCCTCTAGTCGCCGTCTGCGCCGTCGCCGCCTGCGCCGCGACCCCGCCGCCCCCGCCTCCGCCGCCCAGCACTGCATCGGGCGCCGCCGCGCTGATGGACTGGCGCGGCGTCATCACCTCGGCCGATCGCGACCGTTATCGCCGCGTCGACGCCGCCTGGACCCTGGCCTTGCAGCAGGCGAAGCGTCAGCGCGGCTCGGGCGACCTGAACAGCCTGGGCGAGCTCATCTCGCCCAAGGCCGCCCGCCCCGGCGTCGCGCCGCCGCCCGGCGACTACCGCTGCCGCACCGTCAAACTGGGCTCCCAGGGCGGCGAGGACGGCCTGGGCTATGTCGTCTACGGCTGGTTCGCCTGCCGCATCGAACAGACGCCGCGCGGGCTGAAGTTCTCCAAACTGACCGGGTCGCAACGTCCGTCGGGCCTGCTGTTTCCCGAGAACGACCGGCACATGGTCCTGCTCGGCTCCATGGCCCTGGCCCAGGAACCCGCCGCCAACTCCTACGGCCGCAACGCCGACCGCGATCTGGTCGCCGTGCTGGAACGCATCGGCGAGGCCCGCTGGCGCCTGGTCCTGCCCTGGCCGCAGTACGAGTCCAATCTCGACCTGATCGAACTGGTCCCGGCGCCGCGAAGCTGAGCCTGCCCAGAGGGGGCGCCATGCGTCTGCCTTCGGAAAGATCGCGATCTGATGATCCGCCAGCGTCCATGTGACACTGTAACCCTGAAACGGGTTGGCACGGGCGCGCAGGCGGGGTTAGGTCTGGGGTTCGGGTTTTGTGGGGATTTCAGACGATGATGATGCGTGTTCGTGGCGCCGGCCTTGTGCTGGCGACGGTGTTGATGAGCGGCGTGGCTGGTGCGGCCCTGGCTCAAAGCTCGGGCGCTCAGACTGCGGCCCCGGCGGTATCGGTCTATCAGCAGCCGCCGGCGCCCATCGCGGACATTCTGGACGCCAAGCCGACGCCGTCGCCGATGTTGAGCCCGGATCGCAAGACCCTGGTGCTGATGGATCGGTCGAACCTGCCCAGCATCAAGGCCCTGGCTGAGCCGATGCTGCGGCTGGCGGGGGCGCGGATCAATCCGAGGAACAATGGCCTGGCGGAGAGCCGGGTGTCGTGGCTGACGGGGCTGAGCCTTCAGGCGGTGGACGGGGGACCGGCGCGGGTCGTGGCTCTGCCGGCCGAGGCGCGGTTCACGGCGGCGCGGTTCTCGCCGGATACGAAATCTCTGGCCTTCGTGCTGGACCGGCCGACGGGGCTGGAGCTGTGGGTCGTGGATGTGGCCACGGCGCGGGCGCGGAAACTGACCGAGCCGGTGGTCAATATGACGGGCGGGTCGGGCTATGAATGGCTGCCCGACAGTTCGGGCCTGTTGGTCGAGGCGGTGCCGGCCGGACGGGGTGCGGCGCCCGACGTGACGGCGGCGCCGACGGGGCCGAACATTGAGGAGACGGCCGGGCGCGTGGCGCCGGTGCGGACCTATCAGGACCTGCTGTCAAACCCCGGCGATGAGGCCCTGTTCGACCATTATTTCACCTCGCAGCTGACCCTGGTTCCGCTGAACGGCCGTGTACGGACGATTGGGGCGCCGGCGGTCTATCTGGACAGCGCCGTGTCGCCGGATGGCCAGTACATCCTGCATGAGATCGCCAAGCGGCCCTATTCCTATGTGGTGCCGGACGACCTGTTCCCGACCGAGATCGTGGTGACGGATATGGCCGGCCGGGTGGTGCGGACCATCGCCGATCTGCCGCTGAGGGACGACGTTCCGACCGCCTTCGACGCCGTGGCGCCGGGGCCGCGTTCGGTGGGCTGGCGGGCCGATGCGCCGGCGACCCTGACCTGGGTCGTGGCGCTGGACGGCGGCGACATCAAGCGCGAGGCCGAGTTCCGCGACCGGGTCTTCATGCAGGCCGCGCCGTTCACGGACGCGCCGGTCAAGCTGATCGATCTGAAGGAGCGGTTCGGCGGGATCACCTGGGGGCGCGACGACCTGGCCATCGTTAACAGCCGCTGGTTCAACACCCGGCACGAGACGCGGTTCGTGGTCGATCCGTCGAACCCCGGCGAGGGCCGGGTGCTGCTGGAGCGGAACTATCAGGCCCGATACGACAATCCGGGCCAGCCGGTGACCCAGCCGAATGCGGCGGGACGGCCGGTGATCCGGTTCGATCCGCAGGGGCGGATCCTGATGTCGGGCGCCGGGGCGACGCCGCAGGGCGAGTTCCCCTTCCTGGCCGCGATGGACCCGGCGACGGGACGCAGCGAACGGCTGTGGACCTCGGCCGATACGGATTACGAGGCGGTGGTCGGCTTCCTGGATGCGGACGGCAAACGGGTGGTGACGCAGCGCGAGACGCGGCTGGACCCGCCGAACCTGCAGATCCGTGACCTGACGACGGGCCAGACGACGGCCCTGACCAACTTCCCCGATCCGGCGCCGCAACTGGCCGGGGCGACGCGGCAGTTGGTGACCTATGAACGGGCGGACGGGGTCAAGCTGTCGGGGACGCTGTATCTGCCGGCCGGCTACGACAAGGATCGCGACGGGCCGTTGCCCATGTTGATGTGGGCCTATCCGGCCGAGTTCACCGACGCGGCGGTGGCGGGCCAGACGGTGGATGTGCAGAACCGGTTCGTGCGGCCGGGCGGGTCCAGCCACCTGTTCCTGCTGACCCAGGGCTATGCGATCTTCGACAACCCCTCCATGCCCATCATCGGCAAGGACGGGGCCGAGCCGAACGACACCTATGTCGAACAACTGGTCGCCGACGCGAAGGCCGCGGTCGATGCGGTGGTGGCGATGGGGGTGGCGGATCGCGACCGGATCGCGGTCGGGGGCCACAGCTACGGCGCCTTCATGACCGCCAACCTGCTGGCGCACAGCGACCTGTTCAAGACCGGGATCGCGCGGTCGGGGGCCTATAACCGCACCCTGACGCCGTTCGGCTTCCAGGCCGAGCAGCGCAACTATTGGGAGGCGACCGAGGTCTATACCGAGATGTCGCCCTTCACCTATGCGAACAAGCTGAACGAGCCGATCCTGCTGATCCACGGCGAGGCGGACGATAATTCCGGCACCTTCCCGGTACAGAGCGAGCGGTTCTATGCGGCGCTGAAGGGGCTGGGGGCGACGGCGCGTTACGTCACCCTGCCGCTGGAGGCGCACGGCTATCGGGCGCGGGAATCGGTGGGCCACACCCTGTGGGAGATGACCCGCTGGATGGACCAGTATGTGAAGAACGCGCCGCCAAAGCCGGCGGAGTGATCCAGGGGCTGGTCGTCAGGGCCTGACGATCAGCCGCACCACCTCGCCGGCGTGCAGGCGGTCGAAGCCGGCGTTGATGTCGTCCAGAGGGATGACGCCGCTCATCAGCCGGTCCACCGGCAGCCGGCCCTGGCGGTAGAGGGCGACGTAGCGGGGGATGTCGCGGCTGGGGACGCAGGCGCCGATGTAGGAGCCCTTCAGCGTGCGCTCCTCGCCGACCAGGGAGACGATGTTGACGGCGAGCGCCGCCTCAGGCGGGGGCAGGCCGGCGGTGACGGTGGTCCCGCCGCGCCGGGTCATCCGCCAGGCGGTGTCGAGGGCGCGGGCCGAGCCGGCCATTTCGAAGGCGAAGTCGGCGCCGCCCTTGGTCAGGGCGCGGACCTGATCGACGGCGTCGGCATCGGCGCCGTTGACGGTGTGGACCGGACCCAGGGTGCGGGCCAAGGCCAGCTTGTCCTCCGACAGATCGACGGCGATGACAGGCGAGGCGCCGCTGGCCAGGGCGCCGAGGACGCTGGACAGGCCGACGCCGCCCAGGCCGATGACCACGACGCTCTGGCCCGCCTTGACCCCGGCTGTGTTCACCACGGCGCCGACCCCGGTCAGGACGGCGCAGCCGAACAGGGCCGCCTCCTCGAACGACAGGGCCGGGTCGATCTTCACCAGGGAGCGGCGTGAAACGACGGCGTGTTCGGCGAAGGCCGAACAGCCGAGGTGGTGATTGACCGGCTCGCCCTCGCGGAAGAGGCGGCGGGCGCCGGACAACAGTTCGCCCTTGCCGTTCGCGGCGGCGCCCGGCTCGCACAGGGCGGGACGGCCGCCGGCGCAGGGATCGCAATGGCCGCATGAGGGCATGAAGACCATGACGACGTGGTCCCCGACGGCCAGATCCGTGACGCCCTCCCCCAGGGCCTCGACCACGCCTGCGGCTTCGTGACCCAGGGCCATGGGCAGAGGGCGGGGGCGGTCGCCGTTGATGACGCTGAGATCCGAGTGGCACAGGCCTGCGGCCTTGATCGCGACCAGGACTTCGCCGGGACCGGGCGGGTCCAGCGTCACGGCATTGACGGAGAGGGGGCGGCTGTCGGCGTAAGGGGGCGCGGCGCCCATGCGGGACAGGATGGCGGCGCGGGTCGGGATGCTCATGCTCTTGTCCTCATGTCCGAAAAGACCAGCGCGTTCGTGATCAGGCTTTTACCGATAGGCGCTTGACGCAACGTCGTCCAAGCTAGAGCGTCGTGATCGAGAGCGACGGTTCGCGTCGCCGAGGGAGATGACGATGCCGAAACGAGACGAGGGCGCCCTGGCCCACCGCGCGACCTACAAGGCCTTTCACATGGTCTCGACGCGCTGGGCCGACAACGACCAGTACGGGCACATCAACAACGCCAAATTCTACGAGTTCGTGGACTCGGCGGTGAACGCCCACCTGCTGATCGCCGACGCCCTGACGGAATCCATCGGCCTGGTGGTGGATTCCGGCTGCCGCTACACCTCGTCGCTGAAGTTCCCTGACGTGATCGAGGTCGGGATCAAGGTCGATAAGATCGGCACCTCCAGCGTCACCTACGGCTTTGCGGTCTTCAAGCGCAGCGCCGATGTCCCCGCCGCCATCGGCCATTTCGTCCACGTCTATGTCGACGCCGAAACCCGCCGACCCAAGCCGCTGCCGGCCAAGCTGAAGGCCGTGGTGGAGAACCTGCGGGCGGGGTGAGGGGCTAAGAACCGCCGGCGATTGCGGACAGATCCTTTGACCGGTCTATCGGCGTCTGCTCGGCCTTTCGCTCGGAGTAGCGGTCCACAAGCTGCGCGGCGTGAGGCCGGGTCAGGAT
Organism: Brevundimonas sp. TWP1-3; assembly: GCF_049896085.1. Taxonomy (NCBI): domain Bacteria; kingdom Pseudomonadati; phylum Pseudomonadota; class Alphaproteobacteria; order Caulobacterales; family Caulobacteraceae; genus Brevundimonas; species Brevundimonas sp. TWP1-3. Next base: position 951,310 of record NZ_JAFCTP010000001.1, read on the forward strand.
TGTGAACCGCACCAGTTCCTCCATCACATCGACGATCCGGTCGTAGTAGGCCGACGGCTTCATGCGGCCTGCGTCGTCGAACTCCGTGAAGGCCTTGGCGACGCTGGACTGGTTGGGGATGGTGATCATCCGCATCCAGCGGCCGAGCAGACGCAGGGTGTTGACGGCGTTGAAGCTCTGCGAGCCGCCCGACACCTGCATGACCGCCAGGGAGCGGCCCTGGGTCGGGCGCATGCCGCCCATGTTGAGCGGCAGGTGGTCGATCTGGAGCTTCATGATCGCCGAGATCTGGCCGTGCCGTTCCGGGCTGCACCAGACCATGCCTTCGGACCACATGGCGTGTTCACGCAGTTCGTGCACGGCCGGATGGTCGTCGCCGGCGACCTGATCGGTCAGCGGCAGGTCGGACGGATCGAAGATGCGGGTCTCGCACCCCATGACCTGCAACAGTCGCGCCGCCTCCTCGACGCACAGGCGCGAGAAGGACCGCGCGCGCAGGGAGCCGTAGAGCAGCAGAATGCGCGGCGCGGGATTTCCCGGACCCAGGCCCTGCGCGGGCGTGGTCGAGAGATAGGCCGGATCGAGGGCCGGCAGATGGCCGGGATCGGGCAGGTCGCGAAGTCGGCTCATCCGATCACGCGGCGCCCGTCGGCGTCGACGACGACCTCGCCGTCCTCCTTGGCGAAGGGCTTCAGCCCCTCCTGGGGCAACAGATCCAGCACCGCCTCGGACGGGCGGCACAGTTTCACCCCCAGGGGCGTGAAGACGATGGGGCGGTTCATCAGGATCGGATGCGCCTCGATGGCGTCCAGCAGCTGGTCGTCCGACAGGGCGGCGTCGTCCAGGCCCAGTTCGGCATAGGGCCTGCCCTTCTCGCGCAGGATGTCGCGCACCGACCCGCCCATCCGTTCGAGCAGTTGCGCCACCAGCGCCCGGCTGGGCGGGGTCTTCAGATATTCGATCACATGCGGCTCGATTCCGACATGGCGGATCAGGGCCAGGGTGTTGCGCGACGTCCCGCAGGCGGGATTGTGATAGATGACGACGTCCATTGGGGCCTCAGTCGCAGCAGGGGGCCAGTTCGGCCAGCAGGGGTTTGCAAAGCTCGGCGCTGCCTTGGCAGCAGTCCTTGAGCAGGAACAGGACGACCTCGCGCAGCCGATCCAGATCGGCGCGGTAGATGATCGACCGGCTGCGCCTCTGCGCCGTGATTAGTCCCGCGCGGGATAGCACGCCCAGATGCGCCGACATCGTATTGGTCGGGACGGCAAGCCGGTCGGCGATTTCTCCCGCAGGCAGGCCTTCGGGTTCGTGTCGAACCAGCAGCCGAAAGGCGTCCAGTCGCGTGGACTGGGCCAGGGCGGCGAGCGCGAGAATGGCCGGTTCGGATTCCATTATTCCAAGATACTGGAAATGTGGTCGAGTGCAAGCTAGAGGGGTTTCTGCGGTCGCCGGTCGGCCGCAACGGAGCCTCCCCATGATCATCGCCCTTCTGATCTTCGCGGTCACCACCACCCTGGTGATCTGGCAGCCGAAGGGCCTGCAGATCGGCTGGAGCGCGATGGGCGGCGCGGCGGTCGCGCTGTTGCTGGGCGTCGTCACCCTGAACGACATTCCCGTGGTCTGGGGCATCGTCTGGAATGCGACGGCGACCTTCATCGCCATCATCGTCATCAGCCTGTTGCTGGACGAGGCCGGCTTCTTCGAATGGGCCGCCCTGCATGTCGGTCGCTGGGGCGGCGGCCATGGGCGCAGGCTGTTCGTGCTGTTCGTTCTGCTGGGGGCGGCGGTGTCGGCCCTGTTCGCCAATGACGGGGCGGCGCTGATCCTGACGCCCATCGTCATCGCCATGCTGCTGGCGCTCGGCTACGGACCCAAGGCGACCCTGGCCTTCGTCATGGCGGCGGGCTTCATCGCCGACGCCGCCAGCCTGCCGCTGGTGGTGTCCAACCTGGTCAACATCGTCTCGGCCGACTTCTTCGACATCGGCTTCGACCGCTATGCGGCGGTCATGGTCCCCGTGGACCTGGCGGCCATCGCCGCGACGCTCGTCGTCCTGTTCGCGGTCTTCGGGCGCGACATCCCCAGGGCCTATGACATCGACCGCCTGGCCCTGCCTGCGACGGCGATCAAGGACCGGGCGACCTTCGTCGCGGGCTGGATCGTGCTGGCCCTGCTGCTGGTCGGCTTCTTCGTGATGGAGCCCAGGGGCGTCCCCGTCTCGGCCGTCGCGGCAGCGGGCGCGGCCATCCTTCTTGTGGTCGCCGGTCGGGGTGCGGTGATCAGCACGACCAGGGTGTTGCGCGAGGCGCCCTGGCAGATCGTGATCTTTTCTCTGGGCATGTATCTGGTGGTCTATGGGCTGGGGAACGCCGGCCTTACCCGCCATGTCGCAGGGCTGCTGGACGGGTTCGCGCAAGGCGGCGTCTGGGGCGCGGCCTTCGGGACCGGCTTCCTGACCGCCTTCCTGTCGTCCATCGCCAACAACATGCCGGCCGTCCTGATCGGCGCCTTGTCCATCGACGCCTCGTCGGCGACGGGCGCGGTCAAGGAGGCGATGATCTACGCCAATGTCATCGGCAGCGACCTGGGCCCCAAGATGACGCCGATCGGATCGCTGGCCACCTTGCTGTGGCTGCACGTCCTGGCGAAGAAGGGCGTGAAGATCGGCTGGAGCTACTATTTCAAGGTCGGGGTGGTCATGACCTTGCCCGTACTCGCCGTGACCTTGGCGGCCTTGGCCTTGAGACTGACCGTCTGACTGGGGCGACCGGTCTCCCGGCCGTCAGTCGTCCAGGCGGCCGATCAGGAACAGGGCGCCGACGGCGGTCAGGGCGCCCAGGGTGAAGGCGGTGGCGATGGCGCCGGTGGCGACGGCGGTCGAGACGGTGACCGGGCGTGTTTCGTACCATTCGACGATGTCGGCCTCGTGCAGGTCTTCGTCCATATAGCCCTGGGCTTCGTAGATGGTGTCGTCTGCGGTCATGGCTGCGCTCCGTCTGTCTGCGGGGGATCAATACGCGCAAACGGTCGAGGTTCCACCCCTGTCACCCATCGTGACAGGATGACACTGTTGGTTTAGGACCGCCCGCTCAGGTTCCAGAACGCACGAAGACGATCCCATGGCCGGCCACTCGAAATTCAAGAACATCATGCACCGCAAGGGGCGCGCCGATGCGCAGCGCTCCAAGCTGTTCTCCAAACTGTCGCGCGACATCACCGTGGCGGCCAAGAACGGCATGCCCGATCCGGCGCTGAACCCGCGCCTGCGTCTGGCGGTCAACAACGCCAAGGCCGAGAGCCTGCCCAAGGACGTGATCACCCGCGCCATCAACAAGGCCTCGGGCGGCGACGTCGATACGATGGAAGAGGTCCGCTACGAGGGCCGGGGGCCGGGCGGCGTGGGCATCATCGTCGAGGCTTTGACCGACAACCGCAACCGCGCGGCGTCCAACATCGGCGCGGCGTTCAAAAAGAACGGCGGGGCGCTGAGCGAGATGAATTCCGTCGCCTTCATGTGGGACAAGGTCGGCAAGATCACCTACGCCGCCGAGGCCGGTTCGGAAGACGCCGTGATGGAGGCCGCCATCGAGGCCGGCGCCCAGGACGTCGAGAGCGACCTGGTCAAGCCCGACATCTATGAGGACGCGCCGGGCCACACGATCTGGACCGCCTTCGAGGACCTGAACGAAGTCGCCGAGGCCATGTCCAAGGTTCTGGGCGATCCGAAATCCACCGCCATCGTCTGGAAGCCGCAGTCGGACGTGCCGGTCACCGGCGACGCGGTCGGGACGCTGTTCAAGCTGCTGGACGCGCTGGACGCCGAGGACGACGTGTCGGCCGTCTATTCCAACGAGGATGTCTCGGACGAGGACGCGGCGAAATACGCGGGCTGATTTCCGGCGCCCTCGCGTCGAAACGGCGTTCGCGCTAAACTGTCGTCATGAACAGCGCCGCCGTCATTGCCGTCCTGCGCGAGCACGAGGGCGAACTGCGTCGTCAGGGCGTCACGCATGCCGCCCTGTTCGGATCGGTCGCACGTGGCGATGCAGGCCCTGACAGCGATCTGGACATCATGGTCCAGATCGACCCGGCGGCGGACGTGAACCTCTACGACTACGTCGGCATCACCCAGTTCATCGGCGACCTGTTCGCGGGCCGCGCAGACGTGTCGGATCGCGAGATGCTGATCGAACCCGTCCGCCGTGAGGCGGAGCGCGAGGCGATCTTTGCTTTCTGAGCCGGATCGCAGGGAGAGGCTCGCCTGGCGGGCCATTCTGGACAACTGCCTTTTGGCGCAGAGCTTCTGCGCAACCCTGTCGGCCGCCGAGTTCGCGGCGGATCGCAAGACCTTCTATGCGGTCACGCGATGTCTGGAGATCGTGTCGGAAGCGGCTCGGCGTCTTCGTGGCGTCCAGCAGGCCGATCATCCGTCGATCCGATGGCGGCAGATCGAGGATTCCGGCAATGTCTTTCGCCACGTCTATCAGAACGTCGCGGAAAGCCGCGTCTGGGCCATCGTGCATGGTGAACTGAACGATCTGATCGCCGCAGCCAGTGCGGTCCTGGGGGACGAGTCGTTGCGAGACCATCACCCGAAATAGGGCGCGAGTCGTTCGCACGGAACCGGGCGGCGGCGAAGGCGTAACGAGGCTTCACCGGTACGCCTGGAGGGCCCCATGGACATCACCCAGTTGATCCTCGACGACCATGCCGAACAGCGTCGGCTGTTCGCGATCATCGAGCAGATCGATCCCAAGGACGTGGATGCGCTGAGCGCCGTGTGGTTGAGGCTGTCGGCGTTTCTGGACGTGCATGCCGAGGCCGAGGAGCGGTTCTTCTATCCCGAGCTGCTGAAACAGGGCGAGGGCGCAAACGACGCCGAGGACGGCACGGTCGAGGGCGAGACCGAGGACGCCATCGAGGATCACAACAAGCTGCGAAACGCGGTCAAGGCGGTGGAGCAGCACGAGGTGGGAACCAAGGCCTGGTTCGAGGCCGTGGGCGAGGCGAACGTCGTCAACTCCAAGCACATGGGCGAGGAGGAGCGGCAGGGGCTGACCGACTTCCGCATGAATGCCGACATCGAGACGCGCCACGCCCTGGCCGTCAAGTTCGCCGCCTTCGAGGCCGAGCACATCACCGGGGTCAAGCCAGTAAACAAGGATCCCGAGGCCTATATCGAAAAACACGGCTGACGGTCGGCCTGAGAACAGGGTGTCGCAGGACTGTCCGTCCAAGGAACATCCCGCCGCGTCCCGTCGTTGAGGGCGGATGAATCTGGGCAGTCTCGAAGGCGCGGTGGCGCCGATCCTCGGCGCGGTGATCGCGGGCGGTGTGATCGGTTTCGAGCGGGAATGGCGCGGGCGGCCGGCGGGTCTGCGCACCCACATATTGGTCAGTCTGGCTTCGGCCCTGCTGATGCTGGCGGCCATGTCGCAGGCGGACTGGGCGTTCCGCGCCCTGCCCGACGAGAACATCGTCACCGATCCGACGCGGATGGCGCACGGGGTGCTGACGGGGATCGGCTTCCTGTGCGCGGGCGTGATCTTCCGCACCGGGTTCTCGATCCACGGCCTGACCACGGCGGCGTCGCTGTGGATCACATCGGCGATCGGCATTCTGTTCGGGGCGGGTCTGTATGCGCTGGGCTCGGCGGCGACGGTGGTCACGGCCCTGATCCTGGTCGGGCTGAAACTGATCAGCGGCCGGCTGCCGGCGCGGACGGTGGTGGACGCCGAGGTGTGCTGGGAGAGGCGCGAGGCGTCGCCTGAGCCGGCCATCGAGGCGGCCTTGAGGGCGATCGACGCCGAGGTGCGGCACGACACGTTCGAACTGATCGACGAGGGGCGCAACGTGCGGCGGACGTGGCGGTTGAGGGCGGCGGAGGAAAGCCAGCTGAAGCGGCTGGCGGAACAGCTGTGCGCCATACCGGGCGTGGTCGCCTACAGCCTGGACCCGCGCGACGACTGAAAACCGTTCATTGCCCGATAACCCTCTTTGCGGCATGAGGGGAACGGATGGCGAACGAACCTGTCAGAATCATCGGCCTGGACCCCGGTCTGCGACGCACCGGCTGGGGGGTGATCGTGTCCGACGGTGCGCGGTTGAGGTGGGTGGCGCACGGGGTCGTCAGCCCGCCGGAGACCGCGCCGTTCAGCGAGCGGCTGCTGCATCTGTTCGAGGCGCTGGGCGTCATCTGCGCCGACCACGGCTGCGAGGAGGCGGCGGTGGAGGAGGTGTTCGTAAACGTGAACCCGTCCTCGACCCTGAAGCTGGGCCATGCGCGGGCGGCGGTGATGCTGGCGCCGGCCAAGCTGGGGCTGACGGTGGCGGAATATTCGCCGAACCTGATCAAGAAGGCGGTGGTGGGCGCGGGGCACGCGGACAAGAGCCAGATCGCCTTCATGATCAAGCGGCTGCTGCCGACCGCCGGCGACGTAAAGGCGGATGCCGCCGATGCGCTGGCCGTGGCGGTCACCCATGCGCAACTGAGGAAACGGGCCTTGCTGGAAGCGATGCATCGGGGGGCGGCGTGATCGGGCGTTTGCGTGGCGTGCTGGCCGAGGTCGGGGAGGCGGATTGCCTGATCGACTGTGCAGGCGTGGGCTATGTCGTGTCCTGTGGGGCGCGGACCCTGGGACGGTTGCCGGCGCCGGGCGACGAGGCGACGGTGCATGTGCATTCGCAGTGGAGCGAGGACGCGGGGCCGCGCCTGTACGGCTTTCTGACGCGCGACGAGCGGCGGGCCTTCACCACCCTGCTGGCCATCCAGGGGGTGGGGCCGAAGGCGGCGCTGGCGGTGCTGGATGTGCTGCCGCCGGGCGAACTGGCGGGAGCGGTCGCGCGCGAGGACAAGGCGGCCGTGGCGCGGGCCAATGGCGTGGGGCCCAAGCTGGCGCTGAGGATCGTGACCGAGCTGAAGGGCAAGCCGCTGGGCGAAGTCAGTTTCGCGCCGACCGCGCCGGGCATGCATGTCGAGATCGCGCCGCCTGCGCCGTCCATCACCGGCGAGGCGGTGTCGGCCCTGCTGGGGCTGGGCGTGGCCGAGGTCAATGCGCGGCGGGCGGTGGATCAGGCGCTGATCCGGCTTGAGTCGAAAAACGGGGGCGACGAGGCCGAACTGCCCGCCGTGATCCGGGCGGCCTTGCAGGAGTTGGGGCGGTGAGAACGGAACGCTCCCCAGGTTTCGGGCCAGGTTCAAGGGCGGCGGGGTTGAGCCGGGTGAGTGACGCGGCCTATGCGGACGCCCCCCCGAAACGTCAGAGTGGATTTGACAATGAACAAGAAACTGCAGGTCGTGATCGTCTTCGCCGTCGGTCTGATCGCCATGGTGGTCGGCTACGTGGTCCTGAAGGGGCTGTAGGCCTGTCGCGTCGGGGAGCGGTGCGATGAGCGACGATAGACTGGTCGCCGCCGACGCCGCCCCCGGCGAAGCCTACGACCGCGCCCTGCGGCCGCAGACGCTGTCCGAGTTCGTCGGGCAGTCGCAGGCCAAGGGCAATCTGAAGGTCTTCATCGATGCGGCGCGCGGGCGGGCCGAGGCGCTGGACCATGTGCTGCTGTTCGGGCCGCCGGGGCTGGGCAAGACGACCCTGGCGCAGATCGTGGCGCGCGAGCTGGGCGTGGGGTTCAGGGCGACATCGGGGCCGATCCTGGCCAAGGCGGGCGATCTGGCGGCCATCCTGACCAATCTGGAGCCGCGCGATGTCCTGTTCATCGACGAAATCCACCGGCTGAGCCCCAACGTCGAGGAGATCCTGTATCCGGCCATGGAGGACCATGTGCTGGACCTGATCATCGGCGAGGGGCCGTCGGCGCGGTCGGTGCGGATCGATCTGGCGCCCTTCACCCTGGTCGGGGCGACGACGCGGGCGGGGCTGCTGGCCACGCCGCTGCGGGACCGGTTCGGCATCCCGCTGCGGCTGGAGTTCTATTCGGCCGACGAGCTGACGGCGGTGGTGCGCGGCACGGCGCGCAAGATGGGCGCGGCCATCGACGAGGATGGCGCGCGCGAGATCGCGTCACGGGCGCGCGGCACGCCCCGGATCGCCGGGCGTCTGCTGCGCCGGGTGCGGGACTTTGCGTCCGCCGAGGGGGCCGAGACGATCTCCAAACTGGTGGCGGCGCGGGCGCTGGCGCGGCTGGAGGTGGACGAGGCCGGGCTGGACAGCCTGGACCGGCGGTTCCTGAGGGCGCTGATCGAAAACTACGGCGGCGGGCCGGTGGGGATGGACACCTTGGCGGCCGCCATCGCCGAGGCGCGCGACGCGGTCGAGGACGTGATCGAGCCCTATCTGATGCAACAGGGCTTCATCATGCGCACCCCGCGCGGACGCGTCGCCTGCGCCAAGGCCTATGCCCACCTGGGGCTGAGTGCGCCTGCGCCGCCGGCCGCCGGTCCCGTGCCGGGCGACCTGTTCGAATAGGCGGTTGCCAAGCGGGGCGGGCGAGGGTTTGGTGGCGTCGAACCGGAGCCGTCCTATGATCTTGCGCACTCTGGCCGTCCTGGCGCTCGTAGCCGGCCTGACGGCTTTGGCTCCGCCGGCGAACGCGGCGGCGCCGGTGTTCACCGACAAGCCCTGTCCGAGCGACTGGCCGACGGGGCTGCGCGAGGTGCGGTGCGGAACGCTGACGGTGGACGAGGCGCGCGACGGTAGCGTCAGCGACCGGCGCATCGACGTCGCCGTGGTGATCATAAAGGCCAGCGCGCCGTTCAGGGACGCCTCGGGACAGGCGCTGCCGCCGATGGTGACGTTCCACGGCGGGCCGGGTGGCGCGTTGACGCCGGGGGCGGGGCGGATGCTGGGGGCCTTGCGCCGCAATCCCGAGGCCTTCGCCGTGGATCAGGACGTAATCCTGTTCGATCAGCGCGGCGGCGGGGCGAGCAAGCCGTCGATGGACTGTCCGGGCGTGCAGCTGACCGACGCCGGGCCGCCGTCCGATGCGGACCGCGACGGGCTGATCGCCTGTCTGAAGGGCTATCAGGCGCAGGGCGTCGATCTGAACCAGTACAACGCCGCCGCCATCGCCGACGACGTGAAGGACATGGTCCAGGCGCTGGGCCTGACGAAGATCGACCTGTGGGGCGGATCGTACGGGCCGCGCATCGAGGCCGCCGTCATCACGCATCAGCCCCAGATCGTGCGCGCCGCCGTGATGGACAGCCCCTGGCCGCCCGAGGGCAACTGGGCCGTCGGCACGCCGGAACAAGTGTCGGCGGCGGTGAAGGTCATCCTGGCCAAATGCGCGGCCCAGCCGGCGTGCGCGGCGCAGCATCCGAACCTTCAGGCGCGGTTCGAGGTCGAGGCGCGCAAATGGCTGGCAGGGCCGATCACCGGCAATGACGGGCGCACGTTTACCGTCGACGACCTCTCGGCCTTTCTAATGGACACGACCTATAGCGCCACGGGGGTGCGGGGGCTGCCGGTCGATCTGGAGAAGATCATCGCCGGCGATCTGAGCCCCGTCGCCGAGATCGCCGAGGATCGGACCTATTATTTCGAGGGCCAGCACATGGCGCACCTGTGCAAGGAGGAGCTGCCGTTCGAATCCAAGGCGCGGCTGGCGGCCGGGGCGGCGGGCGATCCGGTGGCCGAGGTGCTGGTCCCGTCGCTGTCGCGGCTGTTCGACGTCTGCGCGGCCGTGGGCGAGCGGCCCGCCGCGCCCATCGAGAATCTGCCGGTCCAGACCGACATCCCGACCCTGTTCGTCGCCGCCGAGATCGATCCCGGTTGCCCGCCGCCCCTGACCGAGGCGGCCGCCAAGGGCTATTCCCACAGCCAGGTGGTGATCGTGACTAACGCCACCCACGGCGTGATCAACGCCAGCGCTTGCACCCGCAAGATGGCGCGCGACTTCTTGCGTGATCCGTCCAAGCCGGTGGACCGCAGCTGCCTGCCGGCCGCCGACACGCCGCTGGACTTCACCCTGGATGCGCCCGCCGCATGAAGATGATGCCGCATCGCAGCCCGCGACAGCGGTGGACGATGATCGCGGCGGCGGTCGTGCTGGCCCTGTGCGCCGTCGTCGCCTGGGTCGCGATGCGGCCGGCGAACACGCCGTCGCCCGAGCCGGCCTCGACGCGGGTCACGCGTCAGATCCGCATCCAGGCGGGCCCCGGCGCCGAGCTGCGCTATGCCGAGGCGGGACAGAGGCGGGCGGTGTGCGGCTATATGGGGCGGGTTGCGGGCGGGCCGGCGGTCGGGTTCGTGTCGATCCCCAACCGCATCCTGTTCAGCGACGATCCCTTGCCGACCGAGTTTCGCGAGATGCGTCAGCGGTATTGCCCCGGCTTCATGCAGGGGCCTACGCAGCCGTCTCCAGTGCGCTAGACTGCACGGATGAGCATCGACCAACCCACCGCCGGCCGTTTCGAGGGGCGCGATCACCTGTTGCCGGTGCGCGTCTATTACGAGGACACCGATTTCACCGGCCTAGTCTATCACGCCAACTATGTGCGCTATTTCGAGCGGGGACGTTCGGACTTCCTGCGCGCCATCGGGGTGGGGCACGCCGATCTGCTGGAAGAGGCCGAGCCGCTGGCGTTCGTCGTGGCGGAAATGAACATCAAATATCTGAAGCCCGCGCGGATCGACGACGCCCTGGTGGTGCGCACGATTTACGAAGAGGTGAAGGGGGTGCGGCTGATCATCCGCCAGAGCGTGGAGCGGGCGGGCGAAGTGCTGTGCCGCGCCGAGGTGACGGCGGTCTGCATCCATCTGGACGGACGACCGCGCCGGCCCTCCAAGGGGCTGGTCGAGAAGGTGACGCCGTGGCTGGCGGCGTCCCGGCTTTCGCCGGGATGAGCGGAAGAGATGGGGCTGTCGGACGTCGCCGATTCCGCTAAAATCGTTCCGAAACGAGGGGAAACGTCGTGGCTGCAGAAACCTACAAGATGTCCACCAGCGCGGTGATCGTCACGGTCCTGCTGTTCCTGCTGCTGATCGGCGGCGGGCTGGTGGGCTGTCCCTATTACAAGGTCTGGGAACGCAAGATGGCGGGCCAGGCCGAGCTGCAATACCAGCAGGGCGCGCGTCAGGCGCTGATCGCCCAGGCCGCCGCAGAAGACGAGGCGGCGATCAAACGGGCCGAGGCGGCGACGCGCCGGGTGCTGGGCTGGACCGATGCGGCCAAGCGCGGCTGCGCCGAACTGGGCCGGGCCGGAGACCGTCTGTGCGAGGAACAGCTGCTGCGCGACGCCGCCACCTATTCCATCGCCAAGGAAGGCCACGAGGGCGTGATTATCAGCGTCGGCGCCCCGGTGGCCGTCGCGGTCGATCCGACGCGCAGATCGGGCGCGGAATAACCCTCTGTTAACCCTTATGACGCGCCTGTCAGATGACGGGCGGTCGGGTCGGAGCTAAACGGGCCGGACGCCACACAATGGTCACGTCCGCTGGGTCGAAGAGGGCGTGAACGAACTCGATTCCGCCCGGAGCGCCTGAATGACAATGCCCGTCGACGCCTCGATGATGAACCCCGTCGAGCTGTTCATGACCGCCGACTGGGTGGTGAAGACGGTGATGATCGGTCTGGCGGCGGCCTCGATCTGGTCGTGGACCATCATCATCGACAAGGCGGTGCGGTTCACGGCGCTGAACAAACAGGCCGACGACTTCGAAAAGGCGGTCCAGTCGGGCCGGTCGTTGGAGGACGTCGCGGCCCAGGCCGGGCCGGCGCCGGACCACGCCCTGCCGCGCATGCTGGTGATCGCCCTGTCTGACTGGCGTGAGGCGCGTCAGCGCGGGGCGCTGAACGAACACCAGGGCGACCTGCTGATGACCCGCATCGACCGGGCGATGAACAGCCTGATCACGCGCGAGAGCCAGCGGATCGAGAACGGTCTGGGCGTGCTGTCGGTCGTGGCGACCGCCTCGCCCTTCATCGGCCTGTTCGGCACGGTGTGGGGCATCATGAATGCGTTCGGCCGCATCGCGGCGGCGGGCAATACCAATCTGACGACCGTGGCGCCGGCCATTGCGGAAGCTTTGTTCGCTACGGCCATCGGCCTGGCGGCGGCCATCCCGGCCTATATCGCCTACAACAAGTTCTCGATCGACGCGGGCAAGTTCTCGAATCGGCTGGAGGCGTTTGCGGACGACCTGCAGGCCGCCGTGGCGCGCCGCCTGGGCAGCCCCTCGGCCCCGCCGCCTCCGCCCGTGGCGTCCAGCGACCTCAGCCTGACGCGGGGCGGCTGAGCCATGGCCCTGGGCGGTGGTTCGAGCGGCGGCGGAGGGCGTCGGGGACGGCGGGGGCGTAAAGGCCCTCTGACCGAGATCAACGTCACGCCCCTGGTGGACGTGATGCTGGTGCTGCTGATCATCTTCATGATCTCGGCGCCGTTGCTGACGGTCGGGGTGCCGGTCGAACTGCCCAAGACCGAGGCCAGCGCGGTCGAGATCAGGTCGGAACCCCTGTCGGTCAGCATCGACCAGCAGGGCGCGATCTTCGTCGGGGACAGCGAGACGGCGTTCGACGCCCTGTCGGAGCGGTTGCTGACCGAGGCCGGCGGCGCGGAACAGGCGTCGGAGCGGCCGGTGTTCGTGCGGGCCGATGGGCGTGCCCCCTATCAGGCGGTGGCGCGGGTGATGGCGCGGCTGAGCGCCTCGGGCTTCACCAAGCTGAACCTGATCACCGACACGGCGCCGGAGGCCTGAGCCCCTTGCGTCGTCCGAGCCCCGCGATCCTCGGATCCCTCGCCCTGCACGCCGGGGTGATCGCGCTCGCCTTCGTGACGTTCTCGCACAAGGTGGACGAAGACGAGACGCCGCTGGTCGCCTCGGTGCCGGTGACCATCGTCTCGGAAGAGGTGGTGCAGGCGGCGCCGGCCGACAATCCGCAGCCCGAGCCGTCACCCGACGACGCCGCGACCGCGCCGGTGCAGCAACCTGATCCGGTTCCGCCCACGCCCCAGCCGACGCCGCCCCAGCCCGTGCCGCGTCCGACCCCGACGCCGCCACGGCCCACGCCGGCGCGGCCGACGCCTGCTCCGACGCCGACCCCCACGCCGCGTCCGACGCCGACCCCCACGCCGCGTCCGACGCCGCCTCGCCCGACGCCGCCCCGGCCCCAGCCGCCCACGCCTGCGCCGCCGACCAAGGCCCCGACCAATCCGCGCCCGGCGACGCCCGCGCCCGCCCGTCCGGCGCCGCAACGGCCCGAGCCGAGCCTGGACCTGGACGCCCTGGCCGGACCGACGCGCCCGACGAACAATCGCGGAAGGCCGGCGACGGGTCAGCAGGGGGCGGGAACGGCGTCTCAGGCGACCGGGCCGCAGCTTGCTGCGTTAGCGGGGCAGGTGAACCCGCACTGGAATTTAAACTGCGACCTGCCAGGCATGGACTCCATGACCATTCGCGTGACGGTCCGGCTGACAGCCGATGGACAGATCGTTGGCTCGCCTCGTCTGGAACAGCCGCGCAGCGACGCGACTTGGCGCGCTGCGTCTGACGCAATGCTGCGAGCTCTTAGGGCCGCAGTGCCTTTCAACGTGCCGAATGGCTTCCAAGCCCAAGAAGTGCCTTTCCGCTTTGAAACCGCTCGAAAGTGCGGAAATCGCTAAAGGTCTCGTGACAGGCCCTGTCCATGACCGAATGTCGCCCCAATCGCCGTGAAGCTGGCGATTGTCACAACGTCCGACGATAAGGACGAGACTGTCTTTCCAAAGCGTGGGAGCAAATCATGCGTCTGAACCTTCTTATGGCCTCTGCCGCCGTCGCCATCTTGGCGGGGCCAATGGCGCTCAGCCCGGTTCACGCTCAAGCTGCGCCTCAGAACGCACCGATACAGGATGTCGTGGTCGATGACGGCGTGTTGCGGCCACTTCAGATCGCGGTCGTGCCGTTTGCGGGGACGCACGGGTCGGACATCTCGAACGTGGTCAGCGGCAATCTGAAACGGTCTGGCTTCTTCGAGCCGTTGAACCCGTCCAGCTTCATCGAGACGGGGCTGACGCTGGCCAATGCGCCGAACTTTCCGCAGTGGACCCAGATCGGGGCGCAGGCGGTGCTGTACGGCGGGGTGACGACGCGCGGCGACGGCCGGTTGGACGTGGGTTTCCGCCTGTATGATCCGTATCGCCAGTGCCAGCTGGTCAGCTATCAGTTTACGGCGACGCAGGAACAATGGCGCCGGATCGCGCACAAGATTTCCGACGTCATCTATCAGCGGATGACGGGCGAGAGCGGCTTCTTCGATTCGCGCGTGATCTTCGTGTCCGAAGAGGGCACGCAGCTGAACCGGATCAACCGCCTGACCATCGCCGACCAGGACGGGTTCAACCCGACCTATCTGACCCAGGGCGACGAGGTGATCATGTCGCCGCGCTTCTCGCTGTCGCAGCCGGACGAGATCACCTATGTGGCGCTGGGCAAGGATTACAGCCGCATCTATCTGTACAATCTGACGACCGGCCGGCGCGAGAGCCTGGGCGAGTTCGACGGTCAGGTGCTGGCGCCGCGCTTCTCCAACGACGGCAACAAGATCGCCTTCTCGATCATCCGGGGCGGCAATACCGACGTCTATGTGATGGACCTGAGAAGCCGTCAGATCACGCGCCTGACCAACGATCCGGGCATCGACACCTCGCCCTCGTTCAGCCCGGACGGCAGCCAGATCGTCTTCACCTCGGACCGTTCGGGGTCGGCGCGCCTGTATGTCATGCGCTCGGACGGATCGGGCCAGCGGCCGATCTCGCGCGGGGGCGGCCTGTATACGGCGCCGTCGTGGAGCCCGACCGGCAATCTGATCGCCTTCACCAAACAGGGCGGCGGCCAGTTCTCGACCGGGGTGATGAACTCGGACGGTTCGGGCGAGCGCATCCTGTCATCCAGCTATTTCGAGGAAGGCCCGAACTGGGCGCCCAACGGCCGCTACGTCATGTTCGCGCGCCAGACGCGCGGCGGCGATACGCGCCTGTGGACCGTGGACCTGTCCGGTCGGGTGGTGTCGCAGGCGGGCTATAACGGGCGCGGCACCGACCCCGCCTGGTCGCCGCTGCTGGACCGCCCGCCGACCAATCTGGGCATGAACCAGGGCGCGGACGCCTGTCCGTCGTAAACACTGCGCCGATCACATCGGAGCCTTAAAGCTGAACTGTGCGTTATCGCCTCTCGCGCCGAAAAATCGCCCAAGGCAGACTGTAACGCCAAGCTTGAGGGCTGCGGCCTCGCACAAGAAACACCGTCAGGAGACGACCTCATGAAGACTTCCCGCATTCTCAAGCTGGCGATGGTGGGCTGCGCCGTCGCCGCCATGGCCGCCTGCACCCGCAAGCCCCCGGTCGAAACCGGCGTGCCTGGTCCGAACGACGGCACGACGCAGCCGACGGGCCCCGCCTATCCGACCGCCCCGACCGGCCCTGTGACCGGCGGCGAGATGGGTTCGGCCGCGCCCGGCACCGAGCAGGACTTCGTCGTCAACGTCGGCGACCGCATCTATTTCGACCTGGACAGCTATGAGGTCCGTCCCGAGGCCATGCCGCGCCTGGACGCCCAGGCGCAGTGGCTGCAACGCTATCCGTCGGTGACGATCCGCATCGAAGGCAATGCCGACGAACGCGGCACGCGCGAATACAACCTGGCCCTGGGCGCGCGCCGCGCCGAGTCGGTGCGGACCTATCTGATCAACCGCGGCATTCCGGCGGGCCGGATCGACACCATCAGCTTCGGCAAGGAGCGCCCGATCGCGGAAGGGTCGAGCGAGGATTCGTTCGCGCGCAACCGCAACGCCCACACCGCCATCGTGTCGGGCGCGCCGCGCTAAACACTGGCTGAGAAGACAGAGCGAAGGGGCGTCGGCTGCAAGGCCGGCGCCTCTTTTCGTTTCGGCGCTTGTCCTGACGCCGGGCGGGCGGCAAGAACGTCGCCGTAAGGATCGGGGGATCAGGACATGGACATCGAAGGGGCCGGCGGCGCCGTCACGGGCGGCCTGATCGCGGGCGCGATCGAGACGCCGACGGGCAAGGCGGGCGAGGACCACAGCCACGGCGTCTGTTCGGACTGCGGCGCCCAGACCAGCGGCAACTTCTGCGCCAATTGCGGCCAGCCGACCCACGTCCACCGCACCCTGCTGCACCTGGGCGAAGAGCTGCTGCACGGGGTCATGCATTTCGACGCCCGCATCTGGCGCACCCTGCCGCTGCTGTGGCTGAATCCTGGCCGTCTTACCCGCGAGTGGGTCGAGGGCAAGCGGTCGCGCTATGTCTCGCCGCTGGCGATCTTCCTGTTCACCCTGTTCGTGATGTTCTTCGCGCTCAGCTTCATGCCGCACCCCGAGTCGAAGACCGGCGAGGCGGCGGATATGAGCGAGCGGATCGCCGCCCAGCGGGTCGGTCTGGCCGAGGCCGAAAAGGCGCTGGTCCAGCTGCGCGCCGAGAGTGCAGCCCAGCCTGCCCCGAGGATGCAGATGGCGATCAACGCCGGACAGAAGCTGGTCGATGATCGACGCACAGCCTTGGCCCGGCTGGAGGTCGAACAGCGCGACGGGCGCGCCGATGGGCTGAAGCCCGGCAGCTGGCAGGCCAGCATCAAGGATATGGCGACCGGCCAGGGCGGCGAGACCAAGCTGAGGGTCATGGGCCAGGACGCGAACAAGCAAGGCCACGGCGTCGGCGCCACGGTGCTGAAGAAGCTGCAGAACCCGGACCTTGCGCTCTATAAGTTGCAGCAGACGATGTACAAGTTCGCCTTCCTGCTGGTGCCGTTGTCGATCCCGTTCGTGGCCCTGCTGTTCCTGTGGAAGCGGGGGTTCACCCTGTACGACCACGGGGTCTATGTCCTGTATTCGCTGACCTTCATGGCCATGCTGCTGATGCTGATGGTGTTGTCGGCGACGTTGGCGGGGTGGCTGGGTCAGATCGTCATTACACTGGGGGTGCTGGCCGTGCCGGTGCATATGTTCGCCCAGATGAAGGGCGCCTATTCGTTGTCCTGGTTCTCGGCCCTGTGGCGGACGACGGCGCTGCTGATGTTCTGCAACATCGTGGTGGGCCTGTTCGTGACGGCCATCGTCTATCTGGGGCTGGGTCACTAGACCGGCCTTGCGGCGGCCCCAAATCGGTGAAAGCTAGAGGTATGACCAAGCTCTCGATCTCTCGTGCTCACCTTCTCGCCGCCGCCGCTCTCGGGTTGGTCCTGATCGGCGGCGCCGCCGTCGCGCAACAGGCCCAGCCCAACATCATGGAGCGGACCGAGTGGGACAATCGCCGGCTGGACCAGCTGGACCGCAATGTGCGCCGGCTGGAGCGCGCCCTGACCCAGAGGAACGCCGCCGGCCAGCCTGTGCTGGTCGAGCCGGACCCCGAGGTGGTGACCCTGCAAGGGCAGTTCGCCCTGATGGATCGGCGGCTGGGCGACCTGGAGGCCACGGTGCGCCGCATCAATGGCGACAACGAGCGGCTGACGTTCCAGCTGGATGAGGCCACGCGCGACAACCAGGCCCTGACCGTACGGCTGACCGAGACCGAGGCGCGTCTCCAGAAGCTGGAAACGGCGGCCGAGCTGAATGCGCCGATCGAGGCGACCTCGCCGACCGGCGATGCGACGCGGGACCTGGCGGCGGCGGTGGCCCTGTTGTCCAGCGACCGGCCGCGCGGGGAGCGGGCGCTGGAGACGGTGATCGCGGCCTGGCCCGACACGCCGCAGTCGCGCGAGGCCAACTCGCGCCTGGGCGACCTGAGGGTCGCGGCGAACGACAAGGCGGGGGCTGTGCCCTATTACGCCGCCGCGCTGAAGGACTGGCCGCGCATCGGCTGGGCGGCGGACACGACGCTGAAACTGGCCGACGCCCTGTTCTCGACCCAGAGGAAGCCGCAAGGGTGCGCGGCTCTGGGCGAGTTCACGCGCCGCTATGCGCCCGCCGCCTCGGACCCGCAGAAGGCGCGGGCGGCGCAGTTGAAGACCACGGGCGGGTGCGCCTGACGCCCGACAATGATCTGACGGCGCGAGCGTTCGCGCGGCTGGATGCGCGACTGACGAGAGAGACGGCGCGGCCTGTGGCGCTGGCCCTGTCGGGAGGCGGGGATTCCGTCGCCCTGTTGCGGCTGGCGACCGACTGGGGGCGATCGCGCGGGCGGTCGGTGCTGGCCCTGACCGTGGATCACCGTTTGAACTCCGACAGCGGCGGCTGGACGAAGTTTGCGGGAGAGGCCGCGCGGGCGGCGGGGGCGGACTGGCGCGGGCTGAGCTGGGACGGGGACAAGCCGAAGACCGGTCTGACGGCGGCGGCGCGGGCGGCGCGGCATGGGCTGATCGCCGATGCGGCGCGCGAGGCCGGGGCGTCCGTCGTGCTGTTCGCCCATACCGCCGACGACATCGCCGAGGCCGATCTGATGCGGGCGCAAGGCTCGACGCTGGGACGGGTGCGCGAATGGTCGCCGTCGCCGGCCTGGCCGCAGGGGCGGGGGCTGATGCTGCTGCGGCCCCTGTTGGGCGAGCGGCGCGGGGTGTTGCGGAACTGGCTGGCCGGGCAGGGAGCGGACTGGATCGAGGATCCCGCCAACGCCGATCCGAGGTTCGGGCGCAGCCGGGCGCGGCAGGCGCTGGCGGGTCAGGCGCCGGATGTGTCGGACGACGGGCGCGTCGAGACTGATCGCAGACTGGCGATGGACGACGAGGCGATGGTGCGCGCAGACCGCGACATTGGAGCGCGGACGCTGGCGGCGGCTCTGGTCTGCGTCGGGGGCGGGGCGACGCCGCCACGTGGGGCAAGGGTGCAGGGTCTGACGGCGCGGCTGAGGGCGGGCGAGGATTTCGCTGCGACCCTCGCCGGCGCACGGATCGAGGCCGTCGGCGATACGGTTCGGGTGATGCGCGAGGCGGGCGAACTGGGCCGGCGCGGTACTGCGCCGCTGGTCCTGACGCCGGGCGTCGAGGCGATGTGGGACGGGCGGTTCGCCTTTCGCGCCGAACACCCCGGCTGGTCGGTCGTGGCGGCGCGGGGGCGGCTGGCCAGCCTGTCGGACGCCGACAGGATCGAGATCAATCGCCTGCCGGCGGCGACGCGCGGGGCCTGGCCTGTGTTGATCAGGGACGACGCCCTGGCGCCGGTTCTTGCAGGCGAAGGGGTCGAACGGCGCGCGCTTGTCGCGGAACGGCTCAGGCTGGCGCTGGACGAAACGACGCACGAAGACGACCTGATTTCCGCCACCCGATAGCGTAACGCTGATTAAGCTCCTATTTTCCCAGGCAGACACATCCAGACCGTCGACCCACTCGGGTTCGCGGACGACCGAGGACCTCAATGAACCTGCGTAATCTGGCGATCACCGGCGTGATCATCCTGGCGCTTCTGGCAGGCTACGCCGCCCTGTCCCAGGGCGGCGCCATGAACGGCGTGGCGGGCCAGCCGCCCGGCGGCAAACCCGAAGTGATGAGCTATTCCGAACTGGTGCAGCGGGTGAACGCCGGCGACGTCAAACAGGTGACCATCCGCCTGGACAAGGTGAACGGCGAGCTGAAGAACGGCGAACGCTTCACCTCCACCACCGTCTATCCCAACGAACAGCTGGTGGCCCAGATGCTGGCGGCCAACGTCGAGATCGACGCCAAGTCGGGCGGCCAGTCGATCTGGATGAGCCTGCTGCTGGGCATCCTGCCGATCGCGCTGCTGATCGGGGTTTGGATCTTCTTCATGCGCCAGATGCAGGGCGGGGCGAAGGGCGCCATGGGCTTCGGCAAGTCCAAGGCCAAGCTGCTGACCGAGCACAAGGGTAGGAAGACCTTCGACGACGTCGCCGGCGTGGACGAGGCCAAGGACGAACTGCAGGAGGTCGTCGACTTCCTGAAGGATCCGGGCAAGTTCCAACGTCTGGGCGGCAAGATCCCCAAGGGCGCGCTTCTGGTGGGCCCTCCCGGCACCGGCAAGACGCTGCTGGCCCGTGCGGTCGCAGGCGAGGCGGGCGTGCCCTTCTTCTCGATCTCGGGCTCGGACTTCGTCGAAATGTTCGTGGGCGTCGGCGCCAGCCGCGTGCGCGACATGTTCGAACAGGCCAAGAAGAATGCGCCCTGCATCATCTTCATTGATGAGATCGACGCCGTCGGTCGCCATCGCGGCGCCGGACTGGGCGGCGGCAATGACGAGCGCGAACAGACGCTGAACCAGCTGCTGGTCGAGATGGACGGCTTCGAGGCGTCCGAGAACATCATCCTGATCGCCGCCACCAACCGTCCCGACGTGCTGGACCCGGCCCTGCTGCGTCCCGGCCGTTTCGACCGCCAGGTGGTGGTGCCGAACCCGGATGTCTCGGGTCGCGAACGCATCCTGCGCGTCCACATGAAGGACGTGCCCCTGGCCGCCGACGTGAACACCAAGACCATCGCGCGCGGCACGCCCGGCTTCTCGGGCGCCGACCTGGCCAATCTGGTCAACGAGGCGGCGCTGACGGCGGCGCGCAAGGACCGTCGCATGGTCACCCAGCGCGACTTCGAGGACGCCAAGGACAAGGTGCTGATGGGCGCCGAGCGTCGCTCCATGGCCATGAACGAGGAAGAAAAGCGCCTGACCGCCTATCACGAGGCCGGTCACGCCATCGTCGCCATGAACGTCAAGATGGCCGACCCCGTCCACAAGGCGACCATCGTTCCGCGCGGTCGGGCCCTGGGCATGGTGATGCAGTTGCCGGAAGGCGACCGCTATTCGATGAAATACCAGCAGATGATCGACCGGATCGCCATCATGGCCGGCGGCCGCGTCGCCGAGGAGCTGATCTTCGGCAAGGAGAACATCACCTCGGGCGCCTCGTCGGACATCGAACAGGCGACGAAGCTGGCGCGCGCCATGGTCACGCGCTGGGGCTTCTCCGAGAAGCTGGGCACGGTGGCCTACGGCGAGAACCAGGAAGAGGTCTTCCTGGGTCACTCGGTGGCGCGCAGCCAGAACGTCTCGGAAGAGACGGCGCGCACCATCGACGAAGAGGTTCGTCGTCTGGTGTCCGCAGGCTGGGACGATGCGCGTCGCATCCTGACCACCAAGGCCGAGGACCACGAGAAACTGTCCCAGGCCCTGCTGGAATACGAGACCCTGTCGGGCGAGGAGATCAAGGATCTGCTGGAGAAGGGCGTCGCGCCGAACCGTGACGAGAACAACTTCCCCAACGCCGGACCTTCGGTCTCGGTGCCGGTGACGCCGGTGTCTGACGGCACCGACATCGAGGTGCCGGTCGCCGCGCCGGCCGCGACCAGCGTGCCGACGGTTCACTGAACCCAGGTTCAGGTTCGAATGAAGAAGCCCGCCGGGAGAGCGATCTCCCGGCGGGTTTTTCTTTGGGACGATGCCCTCTCTCTACACCGTCATCCTCGGGCTCGACCCGAGGACCGGCTGCGGATCGGGCTCTGCGGCGCCTTTGACGAAATGCGGCGGCCGACCCGGCCCTCGGGTCGAGCCCGAGGGTGATGACGTGGGTGTGGCGAACAAGTTTGTATTACAGACAAGTCTATGACATATGGTGCTCTCAATCTGAAGAGGGGTCGTCATGTCGATGTCTGGAAGGGATCAAGCCGAGCGCCTGCACGGGCTGGATGCGTTGCGCGCCGGTGCGCTGCTGCTGGGGGTGGTGCTGCACGCCAGCCTGTCGTTCTTCCCGCAGCAGATCTGGATCGTGGCGGACGAGAGCCGGTCCATCGGCGCGGCGTGGCTGTTCTTCGCCATTCACCTTTTTCGCATGACGGCCTTCTTCCTGATCGCCGGCCTGTTCGCCCACATGATGCTGGCGCGACGGGGGTGGGTCGGGTTCGCCAAGGACCGGGCGATGCGGATCGCCGGGCCGCTGGCGGCCTTCTGGTTTCCGGTCATGGCGGGGATCGTAACGGCCCTGGTCTGGAACGCGCATGCCAACGGTCTGGTCACGCCGGGCGCGCCGCCGCCCCCGCCGCCGACCTATGACTGGACCAATTTCCCGCTGACCCATCTGTGGTTCCTGTGGGTGCTGACGCTGTTCTACGCCGCCGTGCTGATCCTTCGCGCTGTCTTCTCTGCGGTGGATCGCAAGGGCCGGTCGGGGCCGGTCGCAGACAGGATCACCGGCGCCCTGATCGGACCATGGACGCCCGTCGTCCTGGCCGCGCCGCTGGCCTTGGCGCTGTGGCTGGACCCGAAATGGATCGCCTTCTTCGCCGTGCCGACGCCGGATGCGGGCGTGATCCCTCACGTCTCTGCCCTGGTCGGGTTCGGCCTCGCTTTCGGCCTGGGCTTCATGCTGGACCGTCGGCGCGACCTGCTGGGGCGGATAGCCAGATGGTCGCCGTTGTTCCTGATCGTGGCGGCGATCTCGGGCGTCGCCGCCTATGTCCTGGCGGGCGGACCGAACATTGCGCCGATGACCGCGCCGACCGGCGCCAAGGCGCTGGCCGCCGCCGTGACGGCCCTGGCGGTCTATGCCTCGGCCCTGGCCGCCATGGGGCTGTGCCTGCGGTTCCTGTCGGGACGCAGCCCGGTCCGGCGCTATCTCTCCGACGCCTCCTACTGGGTCTATATCGTGCACCTGCCGCTGGTCATGCTGGCCCAGGTCTGGGTGCAGGACTGGGCCGGACCGTGGGGGCTGAAACTGGCCGGCGTTTCGCTGGGGGTCTTCGCCGTCTGCCTGGTCTCTTACGAACTGCTGATCCGCCACAGTTTCATGGGGCGGTGGCTGAATGGGCGACGCGCGCCGTGGCGCAACAAGCCGACGCCCGCCCTGGTCCCCGCCGAATAGCTTGCCAACCCCGACGGCGGCGTTCATCCGAGAACGTGCGCCGGTCGCACAGGAATCACCCGATGTCCGACAAGTCTCGCAGCACGCCCGAAGCCGACCTGGCCTTTCTGAAGGCCATCGTCCAGGGCGGGAACAATCCCAAGGCGACCCTGACGCTGGGCGTGGCCTATTTAGCCGGCGGCCTGCTGTACGGCTTGCAGTGCCTGTTCCACGTCGGCCAGGCCGTGGGCTGGGTGCGCTGGCCGGACTTGGCCAATCTGGCTTTCGTGACCGGGATCACCGTCGCCTTCCTGATCGTGCTGACCTGGGCCATCCGCGAGGATCGCAAGATCGGGGCGGCGGGACCCATCGTGACGCGGACCCTGAACGCGGCCTTCAGCGGCGCGGGCATGGCGAACCTGGCGATCATCATCGTGTTCGGCATCGGCGCGGCGCGGGACAAGGATTTCGCCGTCTGGCTCTATTATCCGGCGATGATCTTCGCGTTGCAGGCGGCGGCATGGTTCGTAGCCTGGAACCTCAGGAAGAAGCCCTGGATGCTGGCGGCGTCGATCGGCGGCTGGATCACGGCGGTGGCGCTGGGCCTGCTGGTGCGCGAGCCGGTGATCTACCTTTATGTCTGCACCGCCGCCCTGTTCGCCCTCTTCGCCGGGCCGGGCTGGATCATGACGCGCGCGGCCTTGCAGACGCGCGCCGTCGATGCGGACGCCGGCTGATCCATGGGGCTGAACGATCTCGGCAAGATCGACGAGGTCATCCACGGCCGGATGCGGCTGGGGATCATGGTCTATTTGGCCGATGCCGAGGCCGCCGACTTCACCGAGCTGAAGACGGTGCTGGAGGCGACGCAAGGCAATCTGTCCGTCCATATCAAGAAGCTGGAGGAGGCAGGCTATGTCGCCGTGGCCAAGAGCTTCGTGAACAACAAGCCCCTGACCCGCGTGTCGATCACCCCCGCCGGCCGCAAGGCCTTCGCCGCCTATCTGGAGGCGCTGGGCGGGCTGATCGGGAGGCCCGGCTGATGGCGCCCATGGTGGTCGATCCGGCGAAGGTGCGGGCGTTCGCGGACAAGGACGGCTTTCACGCCTGGCTGGGCCAGAACCATGATCGTGAGACGGAGCTGTGGATCCGCATCTACAAGGTGAAATCGGGCGTGGCCTCGATCACCTGGGCCGAGGCGGTGGACGTGATCCTGTGCTGGGGCTGGATCGACGGGGTGCGCAAGAGCCTGGACGAGGTCAGCTTTCTGCAACGCGTCTCGCCGCGCGGCAAGAAGAGCGTCTGGAGCCAGATCAATGTCTCCAATGTCGCCCGCCTGAACGACGAAGGACGGATGACCGAACACGGACTGAAGCACGTCGAGGCGGCCAGGGTGGACGGACGCTGGGACGCCGCATATCGGGTCAAGGACGCCGCCGCGCCCGACGACCTGATGGCGGCCATCGATGCGGAGCCGCAGGCGCGGGCGATGTTCGACATCCTGACGGCCCAGAACCGCTTCGCCCTGATCTATCGCACCCAAGCGCCCAAGACCCCGGCCGGGCGCGCCAAGGCCATCGCGCGCCTGGTCGAGATGCTGAAGCGGGGTGAGACCCCCCATCCGCAGAAGCGTCCCTGAGCGCCGTCAGTCCTGGGAAAGGTCCTCGGGGTCTTCGACCATGACCGGGGTCAGGCTGCGCTCGACGCCCGAGGGGTCGGTCCAGGCGATGGTGTGGCCTTCCACCAGGCCGATCAGGCCTGCGCCGACGTGGGACAGGACCGAGACCTTGCCCGCGTCGATGTCGGCCTGGTGCGGCAGGACGATCTGGATGCGGCGCGGCTCGGGCGAGCGGCTGTCGATGTAATGCAGCCAGCGATGAAGCGGGGCGGCGCCGGAGGGGCGGTCGCCGGGCGCGCAGACGATGGCGCGCTCAAGCTCTTGCTGCAGCAGTCCGGCGACGCCCTCGCCGGGCATGTCGCCCACGAGGCGGGACAGGGCGTCATAGTCATCGGCGCTGAGGAAGATGTCGGGACGGGCGGACGTGGCGGTGGAGGGGGTCATGGCGGATCTTTCATTGGATCGCGAGCGCCCGCACGCCGTGACAGGACGGCGGGGACGCTGGCGGTTTTCAGGGGGTGGATCGATGCCCGGAACGGGGCGAAGGGCGCGCGGCCGTTCCGGGTCAGTCGCCTGCGACGAGGCGTCCTGCGTAAGAAAGGCGTCGAGCCTGGCTGACGGGCTGAGTGATCACGGCTAGAGGCTGGTCCCATGGCCCATGAAAGTCAAACCGCGCGGACGGCCGCCTTGTCGCAGGTGATGGGGATCGTCAACGTGACGCCCGACAGTTTCTCGGACGGGGGAAGGTGGGCCTCGACGCAAGGCGCGGTGGACCGGGCCATGCGGCTGGTCGCCGACGGGGCCGACGTGCTGGACATCGGCGGCGAGAGCACGCGGCCGGGGGCGGAGCCGGTGGGCGAGGGCGAGGAGATCGACCGGGTCGCGCCGGTGATCGCGGGCGTCCGCGCGCGCTGGGGCGGGCCGATCAGCGTCGATACGATGAAGCCGGCCGTGGCGCGCGCCGCCGTCGCCGCCGGGGCGACGATGTGGAACGATGTGACGGCCCTGGGCCATGCGCCCGACAGTCTGACGGTTGCGGCCGAAATGGGCTGCGACGTGGTGCTGATGCACATGAAGGGCGAGCCGCGCACGATGCAGGCGGACCCGCGCTATGGCGATGTGGTGGCCGAGGTGGGGGCCTATCTGCGCGGCCGGGCCGAGGCGGCGATAGCGGCGGGCGTGGCGCGCGAGCGGATCTGGCTGGATCCCGGCATCGGCTTCGGCAAGACACTGGCGCACAATATGGCGCTGACAGCGGGGTTGGGGGCGCTGGTCGATCTGGGCTTTCCGGTGCTGTACGCGGCCAGCCGCAAGCGGACGATCCAGGCCATCGATGCGACGGCGGTCGAGGCGACCGACCGTCTGGGCGGCTCGCTGGCCTTGGCGCTGGAAGGCGTGCGGCGGGGCGCGCTGATGGTGCGGGTCCATGACGTGCGCGAGACGGTGCAGGCGCTGAAGGTCCAGGCGGCTGTGATGGCGGCGGGTTGAAGCCCCGCGACGTCTGGTCGCGGCTGGTGTAGAGGCGGCGAAAGCAACAACCTGGGTCCGCGTCCATGCCCCTGACCTCTTACATCGCCCCCATCGTCATGCTGGCCCTGTCGAACGTCTTCATGACCTTCGCCTGGTACGGGCATCTGAAGTTCGATCACAAGCCGCTGTGGCTGTTGGTGACGGCCAGCTGGGGCATCGCCTTCTTCGAATACTGGCTGGCGGTGCCGGCCAACCGGATCGGCATCCAGGTCTATTCGCCGGCCGAACTGAAGACGATGCAGGAGGTGATCACCCTGCTGGTCTTCGCCGGCTTCTCGGTGCTGTATCTGGGCGAGAAGCTGACGGTGAACCACCTGGTCGGGTTCGCCTTCATCGGCCTGGGGGCCTTCTTCATCTTCAAGGGGCCGCTCGGGGCCTGATCGCGGCTTGCTCATGACGGCGGCCTGTTCCATCTGGTCGTCATGTCCTGGGTGATGTCGATCAATCCGTGGGCGACCCTGGTCGTCGCCGGTCTGCTGGAGGTCCTGTGGGCCTCGGGCCTCAAGAACGTGGGCGTCAGCCGGCCGTGGACCTCGCTGGGGGTGCTGGTCGCCTTGGCAGGCAGCATGGTCCTGTTGTGGGTCGCCACACAGAAGCTGCCGATCGGCACGGCCTATGCGGTCTGGACCGGCATCGGGGCCGTCGGGGCGGCCGTGGTCGGAATCCTGGTCTATGGCGAGCCGGCGACGGCGGTGCGGGCGGTGTGCATCCTGCTGATCGTGGCGGGCATCGTCGGGCTGAAACTGTTTTCGGGAGCGGCGGCATGAGTGCGCTTCATCAGGGCCGGGTGCTGATTTTGGCGGGGTCCGACTCGGGCGGCGGCGCGGGCATCCAGGCCGACATCAAGGCCGTGACGATGATGGGCGGGTTCGCCGCCACCGCCATCACGGCCATCACGGTGCAGAACACATTGGGGGTTCACGGCGTCTATCCGTTGCCGCTGGATCTGATCGCGGCCCAGGCGCGGGCGGTGCTGGAAGACATCGGCACGGATGCGTTCAAGACCGGCATGCTGGGCTCTGTCGAGGTGGTCGAGACGGTCGCCGCCCTGCTGGACGAGGCCGACGCCCCGGCGGTGGTCGATCCGGTCATGGTGGCCAAGGGCGGCCACCCCCTGTTGCCCGATGCGGCGGTGTCGGCGGTGAAATCGCTGATGATCCCGCGCGCTGCCCTGCTGACGCCCAATG
Organism: Brevundimonas sp. TWP1-3; assembly: GCF_049896085.1. NCBI lineage: Bacteria > Pseudomonadati > Pseudomonadota > Alphaproteobacteria > Caulobacterales > Caulobacteraceae > Brevundimonas > Brevundimonas sp. TWP1-3. The sequence goes on from NZ_JAFCTP010000001.1 coordinate 978,314, forward strand.
CGCCCGAGGCCGAGGCGCTGACGGGGTTCGCCGTCCACGATCTGGACGGCCAGAGGCGGGCGGGCGAGGCCCTGTTAGGCATGGGGGCGCGGGCGGTGCTGATGAAGGGCGGCCATGTGTCGGGGCCGACTGTGATCGACCTGCTGATGACCGGCGACGGCGAGACGGTGCTGGAGGCCGAACGGATTGACACCCGCCACACCCACGGCACCGGCTGCACCCTGGCCAGCGCCTGCGCGGCCGGACTGGCGCTGGGCCGGCCGCTGGAGGTCGCGGTCGCCGAGGCCTGGGCCTATGTCGGCGAGGCGATCCGCCGCGCGCCGGGCCTGGGCGGCGGACACGGCCCGCTGGACCACGGCTGGCCGATGCGGGGGTAGGCGAGACATCTCCTTTGAGGCCGTCATCCTAGGCCTCGTGCCTAGGATCCATACGCTCCGCGTTCGAAGCCTGCGCACGCTGTGGAAACACCGGGAGTCTGGATCTTAGGCACAAGGCCTAGGATGACGAGGAAAAGGGGCTGTGGACGGTCTTTCGTCGCCACTCCCCTGCGACCGGCGCGCTCGCTAATGATCGGGGATGAGCGACGTCCTGAACGAAGAACTGACCGACATCGTGCGCGCCGACGCCGGGCTGATGCATGTGCTGACGACTGTGAGGGCGCTGGACCTGCCGGATTGGCGGCTGGTGTCGGGGGCGGTCTATCAGGCGGTGTGGAATGTGAAGACGGGGCGGCCGGCGGGGTATGGGGTGAAGGACTACGACCTGGCCTATTTCGACGGGTCGGACCTGTCCTACGACGCCGAGGACATCGTCATCAAACGCGTCGCCGCCGCCTTCGACGAGCCGTTCCGCAGCCAGGTCGAGGTGCGCAACCAGGCGCGGGTGCATCTGTGGTTCCAGGATCGGTTCGGCGAACCCTATGAGGCGCTGGGATCGACGGACGAGGCCCTGGGGCGGTTCGTGGCGCCGACCTTCGCGGTCGGGCTGCGGCTGGAGGCCGACGATGCGATCAGCGTCGCCGCACCCTTCGGGCTGGAGGACGTGTTCGCGATGACGATCCGGCCCAATCCGAACAGGCCGCTGGCCAAGGGGTGGGTGAAGACCGTCGAGAATGCGCGTGCGCGCTGGCCTGAGCTGACGGTGATCGAACCCTAGAAGGGGCCGTGCTTGCCGTTTGAGGAGAACTCGGGCGGGGCGGCCTTGTGGATGTATTGTTCGGCGACCAGCCAGGCCTTGAAGGGGCGCAGGCAGCCCAGGCACATGGCGATCAGGATCGGCAGGGTGACCACCAGATGGACCCAGATCGGCGGGTGGACGGTGAAGTCGAACACCATCAGCAGGATCATGCCGATGATCCCCACCGCCGACATGACGAAGAAGGCCGGGCCGTCCGCCGGATCGGCGAAGGCGTAGCTGAGGCCGCATTCGGGGCAGTCGGTCTGAAGCGTCAGATAGCCCTTGAACAGCGGCCCCTCGCCACAGCGGGGGCAACGACAGGCCAGGCCGGTCTTGAGGGTGCTGAGGCGAGGATAGTCGGTCATGGGACCACTCTATGCGCCCTGAAGGCGGTCCTGTCGCGTGGACCGGTTGTCCTAGCGGCGACGAAAGAAGGGGGCGCATCCGTAGAACTACGGTCAACGTCGGTTAACTGCGATTAAAGGCCTTGTGGGGCATGGGTCGGGAGATATGTCCGGGGCCTCGCCGACCAAGCGCATCCTGAAGACGACTGTGGCAGCCGCCACGGCGGGCGCCGTCGTGTTTGCGCCCATGGCGCCGCTGGCCCAGGAAGTCGGCCCGTCGCGCGATCCGCTGTCGATCAGCATCGGCCAGAACGACGCCTTCACCCGCGTCGAATTCGGCGGGGTCATCGGGGTGCGCTCGCGCGTCAGCCGCGAGGGCGACAAGGTCGTGGTGCGGATGGGCACGACCGCTGCGCCCGATGTTTCGCGCCTGAGGGTCGATCCGCCCGCAGGGGTGAAGTCGGTCGAGACGCGTATGGCGCGGGCCGGCGGCACGGACCTGATCCTGACGCTGGAGGAGGGGGCGGACGCCCGTTCCGGCGTCGCGGACGGGGCGGTGTGGCTGAACCTCTATGCGCCCGGCAAGGCGCCGGAAGGCGGCGACGCGGCCGCGCCGCAGACGACCAAGGCCGTCGTGCCGGTTCGGGCCGAATCCAGCGAACAGAAGACCGTCCTGACCTTCGACTGGGGCGCGCCCGTGGGGGCCGCCGTCTTCCGTCGGGGGGATGCGGTGTGGATCGTGTTCGACACGGCCGCGCGCATGGACATGACCGGGGCCAAGGACACTCACTTGGCGGGGGGGCCGGCCAAGGACGCGCACTGGGCCGCGGGGCCGGGCTATACCGCCATGCGGATCGCGGCGCCCGAGGGGTTGGGCGTCTCGGCGCAGGGCCAGGGCGGAACCTGGACTGTGACCATCGGCGGGGTCCAGGCCGGCGCTTCTGGCGTCGAGGTGGATCGTTCCGACGACGGCGCGCCGGTGCTGGTGGCGCAGATGGCCGGGGCGACCAAGGCGATCTGGCTGACCGATCCGCTGGTCGGGGACCGATTCGCGGCGGTGACGGCGCTGGCGCCCGGCAAGGGGTATGCGGGCGGGCGCCGCACGGTGGATCTGACCTTGATTCCGACGGCGCAGGGCCTGGCGGTCGAGACCGGGGCCGACGATCTGAAGATCGAGGCGGCGGGCGATCTGGTGACGCTGAGCCGGCCCAAGGGGCTGACGCTGTCGGCGCCGACGGCGGGGCTGGAGACCGGGGACCAAGCGGCCGACGCGCCCAAGCGGGCGGCCCATCCGGCCCTGATCGACGAGACCTGGGCGACGACGGGCGAGGCGGGATTCTCGGATCGCTATCGCCGGCTGCAGGACGCGGCGGGGCTGGAGACGATCGGGGCGAGCGACAATCCGCGCGCCCCGATCGAGGCGCGGATGGCGCTGGCGCGGTTCCTGGTCGGGTCGGGCCTGAACTATGAGGCGATCGGCGTGCTGAACGCCCTGATCGCCAAGGCGCCCAATCTGCAGGGCGAACCCGAGGTGCGGGGCCTGCGCGGCGTGGCGCGCGTCGGCATCGGACGGCTTGAAGAGGCCCAGGTCGATTTCTCGGGCGCCGCCCTGACCAACGACCCGGCGACCAAGGTCTGGCTGGGCTATATCGCCTCGGAGATGGGCGACTGGGAGGGGGCGCGCAGGAACTTCGCCGCCGGCGCCTCGGTGATCGACGACTTCCCCAAGGATTGGCGCGCGCGGTTCGGCGCGGCCCACGCCATGGCGGCTATCCAGCTGAACGACCTGCCCGCCGCCCAGCAACTGCTGGCCTATGTGTTCAGCCAGGACGCGCCGGCCGTCGATCAGCTGACGGCGCGGCTGGTGCAGGCGCGGATGTTCGACCTGAACGGCGACAAGGACCGGGCGCTGGCGATCTACAAGGCCGTGGCGCGCGCGCCGCTGGACGGGATCGCGACGCCGGCGAAACTGGGCGCGATCAGCCTGGAGCTGGACAAGGGCGCGATCACGCCGGATCAGGCGACGGCGCAGCTGGAGCAGCTGAAGTGGCGCTGGCGCGGGGACGCGACCGAGATGGCGGTCGTGCGCAAGCTGTCGGGCATCTATCTGCAACAGGGACGATACCGCGAGGCGCTGGACGCCCTGCGCGGGGCGGGCAAGCGGATGGCGGGCGTGCCGGGCGCGGCTGAGGTCCAGGCCGACCAGTCCAACGCCTTCCGCGCCCTGTTCCTGGAAGGGGCGGCGGACGGGTTGCAGCCGGTGCAGGCGCTGGCCCTGTTCTATGATTTCCGCGAACTGACGCCCATCGGGGCCGACGGGGACGAGATGGTGCGCCGCCTGTCGCGCCGCCTGATCGACGTCGATCTGCTGGACCAGGCCGCCGAACTGCTGAAACACCAGGTGGACGAGCGGCTGGACGGGGTGGCCAAGGCCCAGGTCGCCACCAACCTGGCCACCGTCTATCTGATGGATCGCCAGCCCGAGAAGGCGCTGCAGGCCATATGGGGCTCGCGCACCACCCTGTTGCCCGCCGCGATAAACAGCGAGCGCAGGGCGCTGGAGGCCCGCGCCCTGATGGACCTGGGCCGGTTCGACCATGCGCTGGAGGTGCTGGATCGCGACCAATCGAATCCGGCGCGCGAGGTGCGGGCCGACATCTTCTGGAAACAGCAGAAATGGACCGATGCGGCGCCGGTCTATGAGGCGCGGCTGGGCGAGCGATACAAGGCGGCGGGCGCGCTGACCCCAGCGGAGGAAAGCTGGCTGATCCGGGCGGGCGTGGGCTATTCGCTGAGCGGCGACCGGGCCGCGCTGCAAAGGCTGAACGCCCGCTATGCGCCTTTCGTCGCCGGCGCGCGATCGGGCCCCGCTATCCGCGTGGCGCTGGACGACAGTCTGTCGGGCGTGGCGGGGGCGGGCGACTTCGCCAACCTGTCCAGCCAGGCGGACACCTTCGTCGGCTGGGTCAACAGCGCCAAACAGGCGTTCAGAAAAGAAGCCGAGGCGAAAGCCGCCGCCTGAAATTGAAACGGGCGGAGATCGCGTCGCGACCCCCGCCCGTCGAGCTTTGCCGATCCTGCATCGCAGGACCGAAAAGGCTTAGCCGTTGACGGCGTCCTTCAGAGGCTTGGAGACGCGGAAGCGCACGGCCTTGGAGGCGGCGATCTTGATGGTCGCGCCGGTGGCCGGGTTGCGGCCTTCGCGCTCGGCGCGGGCGGCGGTGTCGAAGACGCCCAGGTTCGAGATGCGGATGTCGCCGCCCGACTTCAGGGTCGAGTGGATGTTTTCGACGATGGCGGTCAGCACCTTGCCGGCGTCGGCCTGCGAGACACCGGCGTCTTTTGCGACGGCGGCGATCAGTTCGGCTTGAGTGGTCATAAGAAGCGTTTCCAGTGTTAGTCGCCCGATTCCGGGCGAGGACCGGGGGATCAACACGGATTTTGACGGGCTTTGCAAGCGTCTATGACGCTGAAAGCCATATGGGGCGGGGGATTATCCGGTACCGGACGCTCGTTGGAAGCTCTCGACCAGGCTTCCGGCGACCAGTCGCCAGCCGTCCACCAGCACGAAGAAGATCAACTTGAACGGCAGGGAGACCACCACCGGGGGCAGCATCATCATACCCATGGACATCAGCACGCTGGCCACCACCAGATCGATCACAAGGAACGGAACGAAAAGGAGAAATCCGATTTCGAACGCCTTCTTAAGCTCGCTGATCATGAAGGCCGGGGTGACCACGCGCAGGGGCAGTTCCTGGACGTTCTGAGGCGGCTCGATGTTGCTGAGGCGGGTGAACAGGGCGAGGTCGCCGCGATCCACCTGGGCCAGCATGAAGGTTTTCACGGGTTCCGACGCCAGATCGAAGGCCTGGGGCAGTTCGATCTGCTGATCCATCAGCGGGCGGATGCCCGAATCATAGGCGTCCTGCCAGGTCGGGGCCATGACGATGGCGCTCAGGAACAGCGCCAGGGACACCAGGACGGCGTTCGGCGGCGACTGCTGCATGCCCAGCGCCGTGCGCAACAGCGACAGGACGACGATGATCCGCACGAAGCTGGTGGTCATGATGACGATGGACGGCGCCAGGGACAGCACGGTCATCAGCCCGACCAGCTGAACCACCCGCTGGGTCAGGCCGGCGCCGGTGCCCAGATCGATGTTGAGGGCCGAACCGCTCTGCGCCGCCTGCTGGGCCAGGGCCGCGACGGGCCAGGCCAGGCAGACCAGGGTGGTGAACAGCGACAGCAGGGCCCCGCGTTTGATCTCGGCGCCCGTGGGTTTGACGAACAGGGCGGGTTTTATGATGGCTGCGCGTTTCACAGGCCGCCTCCCGGTTGGCCGAGGTTGGTCTGGCCGAGGTTGGTCTGGCGCGGTTCGATCAGCTCGCGGCCTTCGCCCAGCAGGATCAGCCGTTCCTCGTCATCGACGCGGACCAGGACCAGGCGGCGGGCGGGGTCCAGGACCAGGGTCTCGACCACCTGAAGCCGGCGGGCCCCGCGTTCGGCGCTGAGCTTGGCCAGCAGCTGGGGCGCATAGCGGCGCGCGGCCCAGGCCACGATCCCGATCAGGCCGAGGGTGAAGGCCAGGCCGAAGACCGCCCGGACGAGATCGAGGAAATTCATGACGCTTTGAGGCCCCGCGCAGTCGGCGCTTAGAAGGCGAATGTTAACCACCACGGTTAACGAGGCGTTGAGATAAGAGGTTATTAACCATGCAGGCGGCATTTTCTGCCCATTGCGCGCATCCGCGTCGCACGGGAGATCGCCATGGGCGTCGCCGACATACCGCTGCTGGGGCAGATCAAGGGCCGGCTGGGCTGGCTGGACGAGCGTCAGCGCGTTATCGCGGAGAACGTCGCCAACGCCGATACGCCCGGCTTCGTCGGCCGTGACCTGAAGCAGCCGACCGACTTCGCCGCCGCCATGCGGTCGGGCGGGGGGCTGCAGATGGTGCGCACCAACGCCGCCCATATCGCGCCCGCCGGTTCGCCGGTGCGGTTCGATCCGACCAAGTCGCCCGATTCGGAGACCACGTTGGACGGCAACTCGGTCGTGGTCGAAGAGCAGATGCTGAAGATGGCCGAGAGCCGCATGGCCTATGACGCCGCCATCGGCTTCTACCAGAAATCCATGTCCATGATCCGCATGGCCGCCAAGCGGCCCGGCGGCTGAAGAAGGACTGACAAATGCCTGATCCCATCGCGCCCTCGAACAGCACCATGGCCGTGGCGGCCTCGGCCCTTAAGGCCCAGCAGTCGCGGATGCGCGTCATCGCCGAGAATATCGCCAACGCCCAGTCGACGGCCCGCACCCCGGGCGGCGAGCCCTATCGCCGCCAGATCCCCGTCTTCCAGGCGCGCGAGGTCGATGGCGCGACAGGCGTCACCCTGGCAGAGGTCCGGCCCGACCAGGGCGAGTTCAAGATGGACTACGACCCGTCGCACCCGGCCGCGAACGCCCAGGGCTATGTGATGCGGCCGAACGTGGACACCCTGGTCGAGGCGATGGACATGCGCGAGGCGCAACGCGCCTATGAGGCCAATCTGAACGTCATCGAGACGGCGCGGTCGATGGACAGCCGCACCCTCGACATCATCAAACGCTGAGGACTAGGCCATGAACCCGATGATGGCCGCCAAGGCCTATGCCGCCGTCCAGGGCGGCGCCATGCCGACCGGGCTTTCCGGCGCAGCGCAAGCGCCGGGCGCCGGCGACGGCGGCTTCGCCGACCTAGTCAAGAACGCCATGACCGACATGACCCAGCAGTCGCGCGCGGCCGAGACCCAGATGACGAAATCGGTCCAGGGTCAGGGCAATCTGATCGACGTGGTGACCGCGCTCAGCTCGGCCGAGGCGTCGTTGGAGACGGTGATCTCGGTGCGCGACCAGGTGATTTCCGCCTACAAGGAAATCATGGCGATGCCGATCTGAGGCAGGCTCAGAAGTAGCGTTCGCCGATCCGGAGGGTGTCGCCCGGCGACACGCGGGTGTCGGCGGTCAGCGGCTGGGGCTCTTCGATCTGTGAGCCCGAGCGGCGCACGAAGACCCGGCGCGCATTGGCGCGGTAGGTGAAGCCTTGCGCCTTCGCCACGGCGTTCAGCACCGTCAGGTCCGGGAGATAGGGGTATTCGCCCGGCCGATTGACCTCGCCCAGGATGTAGATGGGCCGATAGGTCAGGACCTGGGCCGTGACGCGCGGCTGGTTCAGATACCCTTGGCTCAAGGCTTGAGTGACGGCGTCCTGAAGCTGGGTGCCCGTCAGGCCGGCGGCCTGCACTTCGCCGATCAGGGGCAGGGCGACCTTGCCCTCGGCATTGACGGTGAACTCGCCGCTGAGCGCGTCCTCGCCGAAGACGTCGATGCGCACCTTGTCGGCGGAGGCCAGGCGGTAATCCGAGACGGCTTGAGGCGCGAAGCCGGCCAGGGCGAACGCCAGGGTCGCGGCCAGCAGGCCGATGCGTATACTCCGCGACATGTAGGCCCTCCCCGATTTCCTGCGTGTAAAGGCTAAACGTGTCGGTTGTTCGGGTCTAGGACCGATCCGACAGAATACGGCGGGCAAGATCGCGGGCCTGACCGCGCAGATCGGGCACGGCGGTCATCTCCCAGAAGGCGCCGCGCGTCAGGGGGCCGATGGCGTGAAGGCCCTGCGCCGGTGCGCCCGCGCCGTCCAGCAGGCCGCCGTCGTCGTCGACCTGCAGGCCCAGGCCCAGAGGGTCGGGGCGGCCGTAACCCTTGTCCAGGATGTCGCGGATCATCGGCTCGGTGCTTTTGGAGATCACGCCCAGCGGGCCGGTGCAGTTGACCACCAGGTCGAAGCGGTCGCGGATGGCGCGCTTTTTCCCGCGCGGGCGCCAGGAGGCCTCGATCACGTCGGTGGTCTTCAGTTCGGTCAGCTTGCCCGCCAGGATGGTCAACTCGCCGCCAGCCAGCATGGAGTGGATGTCGCGGGCCACGCCGGGCGACAGGCGGTGGCGATGCACGTCCCACAGAGGACGCAGATGGCGCAGGAAGCGGCTGCGCTGACTTTGCGACCACCCGCGCCAGATGTCGCGGGCGGAATGGCGAAGGCGGTCGAACACCGCACGCCAGTCGGCCTCGGCCGTGGCGGCGCGAATCTGATGAAGGATTTCGGCAGGGCTGCCCGAAAACGCGCCGACATAGGGCGCGGGCGGGACCGTGGCGTGGGCGCGGGGCAGAAGGCCGTGACGCGACAGGGCGGTCAGCCTGCGTCCCGGTCGGCGCAGCGTCAGGGCCGCATCCACCATCGTCAGGCCCGAACCGATCAGCAGGACGTTGCGCGCGTCGCCGGCCGACTGGGGATCGAACCGCCAGGGGTTCTCGACATAGGCGGGAGCGTTCCGAACCTCGGCCTCGACGCCGGGGGGCGAGGCGGGCTCCAGATTGCCTAGGGCCAGCACGACCTGGTCCGCCGTGACCTCTCCGTCGCTGGTGACAATATGCCAGGCATCGCCTTGACGATCGATGGAGTGGGCCTCGGCCCCGATCAGGGTCAGCCGGTCGGGGGCGTCGTCCAGCGCCTCGTTCAGCAGGGCGCGCAGGTATTCGCCATAGACGCCGCGGGTGATGAAGCCGTCCTGGGCGCGCCATGACGGCTGTTCCGCCAGCCAGTCGGCGAGATGCCCCGGCTGGTCGGGGAAGGCGCTCATATTGTCCAGGCGGACGTTCAGCAGATGGTTGGGGCTGCCGGTGTCATAGGCGGTGCCGGGACCGAAGACGCCGCGCCGCTCGATCAGGGTGACGCGCACGTCGGGCGAGGCCTTCAGCAGATTGACGGCGGTCAGAAGGCCGCTGAAACCCGCGCCCACGATGGCGACATGCGGTCCATTCTGCTGTGGCACTCACGTCCCCGCTTCTGTTTCCGGCCGTGTCGATAACACACGGCGAGCGGGGCGGATCATGGCGATAAATAACTATCTGGCCAGTAGGAATAACGTGATCAGGCGGGCGGAGATCGGCGGCGACGGGCGTCGCGGATGTCGCGCAGGGCCAGGGGCAGCAGGGTCCAGGGCTCGACGCAGTAGCGGACGAACAGGCGTTTCGGATCGTGCAACAGGCGATAGGCCCATTCGATTCCGGCCCGACCCATCCAGCGCGGCGCGGCGCTCTGCACGCCCGCCTCATAGTCGAAGGCGGCGCCGACCGACAGGATGACGCAATCGGGCAGGCGTTCGAAATTGTCGTCGATCCACAGTTCCTGGCGCGGCATGCCCATGCCGACGAACAGGATGTGAGGCTGGAAGGTGGTGATCTGGGCGAGGACGGCCGCATTCTCGGGCCCTTCGCGATGCGCGTCGAAGAAGCCGTGATGGATGGCGATGTCGGCGTCGGGATAGCGGGCCTTCAGCCTGCGGGCCGCCTCGTCGCCGACGCCGGGCGCGCCGCCGATGGACATGACGCGCCAGCCGTTACGGTTCGCCACGCTCCAGAAATGATCGCGCCAGTCCAGATAGGTGCAGCGGTGAAAGCCCCGGCTGTGCAGGCCCAGCGCGCGCGAGAACCACAGCAGCGGCGTGGAATCGACCTCGATCAGATCGGCCCGGTCATAGAAGCCAGCCAGTTCCGGGCGCTTCTGGATCAGATACAGGCTGTGCAGATTATGGTTGGCGATCAGGCTCTTTTCGCCCTGAAGCACCGCCTGCTGCACATGGTGTAGAACCTCCTCCGGCTTCACCAGATCGACGGGCTGACCCAGCATCTGCACCCGCTCGCCGGCGCGGCGGCGCTGGCGGAACGGCGCGCGCGGCTTGACGCGGCGTTCGGGCGCGTGGGGGCTGAGGGAGGGGTCCGCCATGGGGCGGTTGTAGGCGGGCCGGACTCAAGACGGGGTTAGAAAACAGGCTTAGCAGGCGTTAAGTCGCCGCCGAACGCGGATCGAAAAGGCGATGCGGCAAGGCTTGAAGCGCCGCTTGCGGAATAAAACGACACGCGGCGAAAAACCTCTGTTGACCCCGTCGTTTCGCTGCCTTAGAGGTCCGCGCCTTCCCGATGGAAACGCCGCAAGGCGCTGCCGACGGGGCCCAGATGGCGGAATTGGTAGACGCGCTGGCTTCAGGTGCCAGTGGCTTAACGGCCGTGGAGGTTCGAGTCCTCTTCTGGGCACCATATTATTGAAAGCGTCGCACCGAATGGTGCGGCGCTTTCATTCTTTTGGCCTATCGCATCGCGCGCGGCGCTCCGCTGCTTGAGGCCGTATTTTGGGCCTACCGGAATGCGCGCGGCGCATTACCTGCTTGAGGCCGTTTCTTGAATGCGGCGCGGCGTTCAGCATGGCTGTAGCCCGTTTCGTCCGCCGCGTTCGCCGTGTAAGAGCCAGAGCATGACTGTTTACCTGCACGAGGGCGACCTGCCCGACGACCTGGACCTGGGGTCCGAGGTCGCTATCGATTCCGAGACCATGGGCCTGCGCTTCCGCCGCGATCCGCTGTGCGTGGTGCAGCTGTCGTCCGGCGACGGGAACGCCCATGTCGTGCGGCTAAAGCGGCCGGACTACGACTGTCCAAATCTGAAGCGGGTGCTGACCGATCCGGCGGTGACCAAGATCTTCCACTTCGGCCGGTTCGACATCGGCATGTTCCTGCTGCATCTCGGGGTCGAGACGCGGCCGGTCTATTGCACCAAGATCGCCTCCAAGCTGGCGCGGACCTACACCGATCGGCACGGCCTGAAGGACGTGGTGCGCGAGACGGTGGGCGTGGACCTGTCCAAGGCCCAGCAGTCGTCGGACTGGGGCGCGGAGACGCTGAGCCAGGCGCAGCTGGACTATGCGGCGTCCGACGTCCTGTATCTGCACGCGGCCAAGGCCAAGCTGGACATGATGCTGGCGCGCGAGGGGCGCGCCGAGCTGGCCGCCCAATGTTTCGACTTCCTGCCGACCCGTTCGGCGCTCGACCTCGCCGGCTGGGACGAGATCGACATCTTCGCCCACAGCTGAGGCGCGCTTGACCGAACCCGGCGAACAGTCCCGCATCGAGGCCGACGAGGCCAGGGTCGCCTTGGCCGGCGCCCGCTGGCGTGCGCGCTCGCGGCGGGTGAAGCTGTATCGCCGCGTCCTGCCGATCATCATCCTGGTGCTGGCGGGCGGCGCCCTGACCTGGACGGTGTTCCGCACCGTGATGTCGGGGGTGGAGCGCAAGGCCAGCCAGAGCCAGGAAGTCCGTCTGGACAGCCCCCTGTTCCACGGCCAGGACGCCCAGGGCCGGGCCTTCACCGTCGGCGCCCAGGGGGCGGTGCGTGATCCGGCCACCGGCCATTTCCGCCTGATCGGTCCGGCGCTGAAGCTGAACCTGGGTGGGCGCAAGGTGACCGAACTGACCGCCGACGGCGGCACCTATAACGAGCAGGCCAAGACGGTGACCATTGGTCCGAACGTGCGGATCTCGGACGGCGGCACCGGCTTTGTTTTGACCACGCCCGAGGCGGTGGTCGATACCTCGACCGGAAACGTCACCGGTTCAAAGGGCGTTCAGGGTTCCGGCCCTATTGGAACCATCAACGCATCGTCCTATGCGATCTATGATCAGGGACAGCGCGTCGTGTTCGACGGCGCGGGCGACAACAAGGTGATGGGCGTGCTGACGCCCAAGGGGTCTGGCGGATGATCATGACGAAGATTTCAAAGGCTCTGGCGATGGTCGCGGCCGTGACGGTCGTGGCCCTGCCGGCCGTCGGCGACGCGCAATCACAAACGGGCAACCAGCCCGTCGCCTATGGCGCGGACTCGGTCGAATACGGCCCCAACCGCATCATCCTGAGAGGCCGGGCCGAAGCGACGCAGGGCGGCAACCGCTTCCGCGCCGACACCCTGACCCTGGTCAGCGGCGCGGGCGGCGATCTGGAACGCGCGGAGGCCGCCGGAACCGTCTATTTCGTGACCCCGGACCAGTCGATGCGCGGCGACCGCGCCGTCTATAATCTGGGCAATGGCGAGATCGTGGTTACGGGCAATGTGGTCCTGACCCAGGGCAAGAACGTCCTGACCGGCTCGCGCCTGGTCTACAACATCAACACCGAGGCCGCCCGCATGGACGGCGCGCCGCGCGGCGCCGCCGGAAGCCGCGTGCAGGGCGTCTTCTACCCCAACGCAAACTGAGGCCGTCGGCCGTCTGGACCTGAGCATTTGGCGCGCAAGGAACTGTCAGCCCTGAACCTGGACGACCGGCCGGCGACGACGCCGCAGCCGGTGGTCTCGCCTGCGGAAAAGGGGCTGCGGGTGCTGAACCTCGCCCGGTCCTTCGGGCCGCGTCAGGTGGTGCGCGACGTGTCCCTGACGGTGCAGCGCGGCGAGGTCGCGGGCCTGTTGGGTCCCAACGGCGCGGGCAAGACGACCTGCTTCTACATGATCACCGGCCTGATCCCGCCGGACTCGGGCACGATCTGGCTGGACGGCGAGGACATCACCGGCCAGCCGATGTACCAGCGCAGCCGCATGGGCCTGGGCTATCTGGCGCAGGAAGCCTCGATCTTCCGCGGCATGACGGTCGAGCAGAACGTCAAGGCGGTGGTCGAGCTGAACTATCCGCGCGACCAGATCCGCGCCGAGACCGACCGCCTGCTGAACGAACTGCACATCGACCACCTGCGCCATGCCGGGGCGACGGCCCTGTCGGGCGGCGAGCGTCGGCGGGTCGAGATCGCGCGGGCGCTGGCGGGCCGGCCGTCCTTCATGCTGCTGGACGAACCCTTCGCCGGCATCGACCCCCTGGCCATCGCCGACATCCGCACCGTGATCCGCTATCTGGCCAGCCAGGGCATCGGCGTGCTGATCACCGACCACAATGTGCGCGAGACCCTGGACATCACCGACCGGGTCTCGATCATCTCGAACGGGGCCGTGCTGTTCGAAGGCACCTCCGACGAGGCGGTCCACGACGCCGAGGTGCGCCGGGTGTATCTGGGCGAAAACTACGTTTGATCGCGGTGTGAGGGTATGAACCCTCTTTCGTCATTCTCCGGCGAGCGTAGCGAGACCGGGGAACCCAGCGGCGCGCGTGAGCGCGACCCTGTCGCGCGCTCGATTTCTGACATTTCTTTTGGGGACGCATCGCCTTCGGCGCCGCTGGATCCACCGGTCTGCGCCGCGAAGACGCGGCTTGCCGGAGGATGACGAAAGCGGTGTGCGGTCCCGTTCGTCTGGCGTTAACCGTTTAGGCGACATTCTGCCCCAGCAAGTTCCGGGCCACTTGGCGGACGGGCGGGAAGATTTCGAACGTGATCGGGCAAAGGTTAGAGATCAGGCAGGGGCAGGGGCTGGTCATCACGCCCCAGCTGCAGCAGGCGATCAAGCTGCTGCAACTGTCGAATCTTGAGCTGGACGACTTCGTCGAGGCCGAGCTGGAACGCAATCCGCTGCTGCAGCGCGAGGAGCCGGAGGGCGAGATGCCCGAGCCGGTCGAGCGCGTCGAGGCGGCGTCCGACGGCGAAATGTCTTTCGGCGACGGGGTCGGGCATGAGTCCGTCGCCTCGATGGATGCCGGCTCCGACGATGTCTACGGCGACGCGGCGCCGGGCGAGCGCACCAGCGACCGGATGACCGACGAGGCCCAGCCGGGTCTGTCGGACTGGTCCAGCGCCGGCAAGGGCGGCCAGATGTTCGAGGGCGACGGCGAACGGCCCGACACGCACGAGCCGACCCTGTGGGAACATCTTCAGGCCCAGGCCTCCTCGGCCGGATTTTCGCCTTCCGATCACGGGATCGCCCTGACCCTGATCGACGCCACGGACGAGGGCGGTTATCTGCGCGGCGAGCTGGCCGAGTTCGCCGACCGGCTGGGCGTGACGCTGGAGCGGATCGAGGCGGTGCTGACCGTCTGCCACGGGTTCGAGCCGACGGGCGTCATGGCGCGGTCTGTGCCGGAATGCCTGAAGCTGCAGCTGATCGAGCGCAACCGGTTCGACCCGGCTATGGCGGCCCTGCTGGACAATCTGGACCTGCTTGCTAGGCGCGACCTGACGGGGCTGAAGAAGGTCTGCGACGTCGATGGCGAAGACCTGACCGACATGATCGCCGAGTTGAAAGCGCTGACGCCGCGCCCCGGCGCCGGGTTCGGTGGAGAGCCGGCCCAGACGGTGGTGCCTGACGTGCATGTGCGGCCCGACCCGGCCGGCGGCTGGCGGGTCGAGCTGAACGCCGACACCCTGCCGCGTCTGCTGGTGGACAAGCGCTATCATGGGCTGGTGCAGGCCGGGGTGCGGTCCGATACGGAAAAGACCTTCGTCGCCGACTGCGCCGCCCAGGCCAACTGGCTGGTCAAGTCGCTGGACCAGCGGGCCAAGACCATTCTGAAGGTGTCGTCCGAAATCGTGCGCCAGCAGGACGCCTTTCTCGCCTTTGGCGTCGAGTTCCTGCGGCCGCTCAATCTGAAGACCGTCGCCGACGCCATCGGCATGCACGAATCGACGGTCAGCCGCGTCACCTCGAACAAATATATCGCCACCCCGCGCGGCGTGTTCGAGCTGAAATTCTTCTTCACCGCCGCCATCCAGTCGGTGGACGGGGCGTCGACCCATTCGGCCGAGGCCGTCCGTCGCCGGATCAAGTCGATGATCGACGGCGAGGGCCTGGAAGGCGACGTCTTGTCCGACGACAAGATTGTGGAAATCCTGAAGGAAACGGGCATCGACATCGCCCGCCGAACCGTCGCCAAATATCGGGAAGCGTTGAGAATTCCATCGTCCGTCGAGCGCCGCAGGATGATGAAGACCGCCTGAAGCGTAACCACAAAACGGTGATCCCGATTGACACCAAATCCGGTCGGGAGCGTTCTATGCGTATGCAAGTCCAAGTGAGCGGCAAGCAAGTGGATGTCGGCGAAGCGTTAGGCTCGCGCATCTCCCAGGAACTCGAAGACGGGGTCGGAAAATACTTCGCCCGAGGCGGTGAAGACGCCGAGGTCGTGGTGTCCAAGGACGGCCACAACTTCAAGGTGGACTGTTGGGTCCGCCTTGCGTCGGGCCAGACTCTGGTGACGACCGGCATGGGCGGCGACGCCCATTCCGCCTTCACCGAGGCGCTGGATCGTCTCGAAAAAAGGGTCCGTCGCTACAAGCGTCGGCTCAAGGATCACCACATCGGACCCAAGGGTCTGTCGCCCGAGAAGACCGAGAACGCCGCCCGTGAAGTCGCACGCAGCATCGTGCTGCGTGATCCCGACAGCGTGGAGGACGACGTCTTCGGCGACACCGGCGAGAACGACGGCCCGCCGCCCGTGGGCATGGTCATCGCCGAGACCGAGCATGAAATCCGCACCATCACGGTCGGACGTGCGGTGCTGGAGCTGGATATGACGGGCTATCCCGTCGTCCTGTTCCGCAATGCGGCCCATGGCGGCCTGGCGGTCGTCTATCGTCGCCCGGACGGCAATGTCGGCTGGATCGACCCTGAAATCGCCAGTGCGACCAATGGCAAGACCAAGACCAACGGCTCAGTGAACTGAACAGCCAAGTTTGACTTCGGCGCGGGAGCCTCTAAACGGGCGCCCGCGCCGTTGTCGTCTGCGTGTATCGAGGTTGTCTGATGGACATCGATGATCTGCTCGCGCCCAAGGGCGTGGTGCTGCGCGGCGGCGCGTCGTCCAAGCGACAGGCGCTGCATGCCCTGGCCGAGGCGACGTCTCATGCCTTGGGCATCGACGAATCCCGAATTTTCGACGCCCTGATGGAGCGCGAGGCGCTGGGATCGACCGGGCTGGGGTCCGGGGTGGCCGTGCCGCATGCGCGTCTGGACGAGGTGAGCCAGGTGACGGCGGTCTTCGTGCGGCTGGATACGCCCGTGGCCTATGACGCCGTGGACGATCGTCCGGTGGACCTGATCTTTGGGCTGTACGCCCCGTCCAAGGCGGGGGCGGAGCATCTGCGGGCGCTGGCGGCGGTGTCGCGCGCCATGCGATCGCCGGAACTGCGCGAACAGTTGCGTCAGGCGCGCACGACGGATGCGATCCGGGCCCTGTTCGTCAAGGATACGGCCGCGACCGCCGCCTAGGCGTCATGCAGGCGGGGTTGGCCGCCGCCCCATCACATTCAATCAGTGAACCGAAACCGGCTCCAGCTCGTGCGCCACGGCGGCGGCGAAGGCGGTGTCGCGGTCGATCATGACCGCCAGACGTTCACCGTCGGCGCTGTGGACGGCATAGAGTGACTGGCCGGGGTTCAGGTCCACGTCCTTGATCTCGACCGCTTCTTCAAGCAGGTCGGCTGCCTTGATCTCTCGCACGTAGACGAGGTCGGGGGCGCCCAGTCCTGCAAAATCTTCCTTGGTCATCGTCATCGGCGTCATTAGGATCGCCTCCTTTGAGTTTTACAACGCCCGGATCGCCGGGCGGTTCGAACGGCTATGCTTTTCAGCCGACCGTGATGGGAATGCGCCGCACCTGGCGTTCGGACTCGGGGCGGATCAGATCGACGTGCAGCAGGCCGTGCTCCAGACGGGCGCCTTCGACTTCCAGCCCGTCGGCCAGGACGAAGTTGCGCACGAAGCCCCGCGCCGCGATGCCGCGATGCAGGAAGGCCTGCTCCCCCTTGCCGGCGTCGTCGCGCTTGCCCGCGATGGTCAGTTGGCGGCCGTCCAGGGTGATGGCCAGTTCGTCGGGCGCGAACCCGGCGACGGCCAAGCTGATGCGCACGCCCGCTTCGCCGATCTGTTCGACATTGTAGGGCGGATAGCTTTCGGCCGTCGCCTTGGCGGCGCGGTCGATCAGGGCGCGGGTGTGATCGAAGCCCAACAGGAAGGGGCTGTCGAACAGGATGGTGCGCGTCGTCGTCATCTGGGTCCTGGAATAAAGCGACCGAGCGGCCGGTCCCCCGCAATCGGCAAGACCTTCCGTCACAGATGAAGATGGGGGCGGACGGGGGCGGGATCAACCGCCCGCGCCCCGCGCCCTGTGGGCCGGTTAGTGGATGGCCTCGCCGTGCTGGGTATAGTCCAGCCCCTCGACCTCTTCGTCCTTGGTGACGCGCAGGCCGGTGGTGAACTTGCAGATCATCAGGACGAGGAAGGTGCCCGCCGCGCTCCAGACGATGACGCCGCCCAAGCCGACGGCCTGTTTCCACACCGTGGCGCCGTCCGACAGGGCGTTGACGGTCGTGGTGGCGAAGACGCCGGTCAACAGGGCGCCGACGATGCCGCCCACGCCGTGCACGCCGAAGGCGTCCAGGGTGTCGTCGTATTTCAGCGCGCGCTTCAGCCAGACCGCGCCCGCATAGCAGGCCGGGCCGGCGATCAGGCCGATGAAGAAGGCACCCTTGGGATCGACGAAGCCGGCGGCGGGCGTGATGGCGACCAGGCCGCCGACGACGCCGGACAGCAGACCCAGCAGGGTCGGACGCTTGCGGTCGAACCATTCGATGGTCATCCAGCCGAGCGCCGCAGCCCCGGCGGCCAGGATGGTGTTGAAGGCGGCCGTGGCGGCCAAAGCATCCGCCGCGCCCGCCGACCCGGCGTTGAAGCCCAGCCAGCCGACCAGCAGCAGGCCGGTGCCGATGGCGCTGTAGACCAGATTGGCGGGGGCCATGTTGTCGCGTCCGAAGCCGTGACGCGGCCCCAGCACCAGGGCGCAGACCAGGCCGGCGATCCCCGCATTGACGTGGACCACCGCCCCGCCCGCGAAGTCGAGCACGCCCAGCCCGCCCAGATAGCCGCCGCCCCAGACCTGATGACAGATCGGCGCATAGACGATCAGATGCCACAGGGCGAAGAACAGCAGGCTGGCCGAGAACTTCATCCGCTCGGCGAAGGCGCCGGCGATCAGGGCCGGGGTGATGATGGCGAAGGTCATCTGGAAGCTGACGAACAACAGTTCGGGCAGGCCGGGCAGCAGGCTGTGGGCCGTCTGGGCCGTCACCCCGTTCAGGAAGGCCGCCTGGACCCCGCCGATAAAGCCGTTGATGGCGTCCGGCCCCTTGCCGAACGACAGGCTGTAGCCGACCAGGAACCACAGCACCGAGACGATGGCGAAGGCCGCCGCCGACTGGGCGATGACGCTGATGATGTTCTTCTTGCGCACCATGCCGCCGTAGAACAGCGCCAGGCCCGGCAGGGTCATCAGCAGCACCAGGGCCGTGGAAGTCAGGATCCAGGCCGTCGCCGCAGTGTCGATGACCAGCGGCGCCTGATGCGCCAGCAGGGCTGGCGCCGCCAGAGCGGGAGACGCCAGCGACGCCGCCCCCGCGACGAGTGTGGCGGCGAGGGCGGCGTGTCGGGTCATGGATTCGTCTCGGGGAGGAGAGGAAGAAAACGAGGTCAGGCGGAAGTCTTAAGCCGTTCCGACCGGGTGACAATGTCCGTCAGCGGAACGATGCGCACGAACCTTTGCAGTGTGTTGTCCCAGTCGCCCAACAGGCGGCGGGCCAGCGGGGATGCGGTCGCGGCCAGGTGCGCCTCGACCAGGGCGCGCAGCCGTTCGGCCGCCGCCGCGTCGATGTCGGACACGCCCGCCAGGTCGCCGTTCAGAGCCCGCTCGGCAAAGCCCGGCTGGTCCAGCACGAACAGCTCGCCGCCGCTCATGCCCGCCGCCAGGTTCCAGCCGACTGAGCCCAGCACGACCACCCGGCCGCCGGTCATATATTCGCAGCCGTGGGCGCCCAGGCCCTCGACCACCGCCTCGGCGCCCGAGTTGCGCACCGCGAACCGCTCGCCCGCCGCGCCGGCGACGAACAGCCGGCCCGAGGTGGCGCCATACAGGGTGGTGTTGCCGCAGATCAGCTGATCCTCGCGCCATTCCGGCGTGCGGACCGAGATCTCGGCGCCCGACAGGCCCTTGCCGACATAGTCGTTGGCCTCGCCCGTCAGGTGCAGTTCCAGACCCCTCGCCGCAAAGGCGCCGAAGCTCTGGCCCGCGATGCCTTCCAGACGCAGCTTCAGGCGACCGGCCGGTCCCTGAGGGCCGAAGCGCCGCACGATGGCGGACGAGACGGCGGCGCCGACCGTGCGCTGGGTGTTGTTCAGCGGATAAGACAGTTCCAGCGTCTGGCCGCGATCCAGGAAGCGGACGGCGTCCTGCAGCACTCGCGCGTCCAGGCTGTCGGCGATGGGCTTGCGCGTCGTCTTGTCGGCCCATTTGCCGGCCGCGCCCTCGTCCACCTGAACCAGCAGGGGGTTCAGGTCGAGGTCGTCCAGGTGAGACCCGCCGCGCCGGACCTGACGCAACAGGTCGGTGCGGCCGATGATCTCGTCCATCGTGCGGGCGCCGATGGAGGCCAGGATCTCGCGGGTCTCCTCGGCGATGAAGGTGAACAGGTTCACGACCTTGTCGGGGGTGCCGGTGAACTTCTCGCGCAGGCGCTCGTCCTGGGAACAGACGCCGACGGGGCAGGTGTTGGAATGGCACTGGCGCACCATCAGACAGCCCATGGCGATCAGGGCGGCGGTGCCGATCCCGTATTCCTCGGCCCCCAACATGGCGGCGATGACCACGTCGCGGCCGGTGCGGACCCCGCCGTCGGTGCGCAGCGTCACTGTCCCGCGCAGATTGTTCAGCGTCAGCACCTGGTGGGCCTCGGCCAGGCCGATCTCCCACGGCAGGCCGGCGTGCTTGATCGAGGTCTGGGGCGAGGCGCCGGTGCCGCCGTTGTGGCCGGCGATCAGGATGGCGTCGGCGTTGGCCTTGGCCACGCCCGATGCGATGGCGCCGATGCCCGAGGCCGACACCAGTTTCACCGTCACCCGCGCATCGGGGTTGATGGCCTTCAGGTCGTAGATGAGCTGGGCCAGGTCCTCGATGGAATAGATGTCGTGGTGCGGCGGCGGCGAAATCAGGGTCGTGCCGGGCACGGCGTGGCGCATCCGGGCGATGAATTCGGTCACCTTGAAACCGGGCAGCTGGCCGCCCTCGCCGGGCTTGGCGCCCTGGGCGACCTTGATCTCGATCTCGCGGCACTGGTTCAGATATTCGGCAGTGACGCCGAACCGGCCCGAGGCCACTTGCTTGACCGCCGAGTTGGCGTCGTCGCCGTTGGGGCGCGGGTGATACCGTTCGGGATCCTCGCCGCCCTCGCCCGAGACCGAGCGGGCGCCGATGCGGTTCATGGCGATGTTCAGCGTTTCGTGCGCCTCTGGGCCGAGCGCGCCCAGGGACATGGCCTGGGTCAGGAAGCGGCGACGGATGTCCGACACGCTCTCGACCTGCTCCACCGGAATGGCGACGCCCTCGCGGAAGTCCAGCAGGTCGCGCAGGGACAGGTCGGCCTGGGCCCGGACGGCCTCGGAGAACTGCTTGAAGCGGCGGTAGTCGCCCCGGTTGCAGGCGTCCTGCAGCAGGTGGATGGTCTTGGCCTCGTGGGCGTGGGCCTCGCCGCCCGAACGGATCTTGAAGAAGCCGCCGATGGCGGGGGAGGGTAAGGCCTCGCCCCAGGCGACCTTGTGCCGCTTCATCGCCGCCTGCTCCAGACCGGCCAGGCCGATGCCCGAGATGCGTGACGGGGCGCCGGGGAAGAACTCGGCTGTCAGGGCGCGCGACAGGCCCAGCACCTCGAACTCGCAGCCGCCGCGATAGGCGGAGATGACGCTGATCCCCTTGCGCGCCAGGGTCTTCAGCAGACCCGCCTCGATGCCGGCCTTGTAGTTCAGACAGGCGTCGCGCAGCGTCAGGCCGGGATACAGACCCCGGTCCAGACGCTCTTGGAACAGATCCTGGGCCAGCCAGGCGTTGACGGTGGTGGCGCCGACCCCGACCAGGACCGCGAAACCGTGCGGGTCCAGCGTCTCGGCAGTGCGCACCACGATGGAGCAGTAGGAGCGCAGGCCCGCCTTGGTCAGGCGGCCGTGGACCCCGGCGGTGGCCAGGATCATCGGCGCGGCCAGACGCTCGGCCGATCCGGCCTGATCCGTCAGCACGATCAGGGCCGCGCCGTCGCGGGCGGCGGCCTCGGCCTCGTCCATGATCCGGTCCAGCGCCGCGCGCAGGCCGGCGCCCGAGCGGGCCTCTTCGCCCGGCACGTCATAGCTGCAATCGATGACCACGGTCGAACCGGCGCCGATCGTCTCGACCATCCGCTCGTACATGCCGTTGGTCAGGACGGGGCTGTCCAGAACGAAGACGTCGGTCTGGGCCGCTTCCTCGGCCAGAATGTTGCCCAGGTTCTTGAACCGGGTCTTCAGGCTCATGGCGCCCGCTTCGCGCAGCGGGTCGATGGGCGGGTTGGTGACCTGGCTGAAGTTCTGGCGGAAATAGTGGCTTAGCGGGCGCGGCAGGGCCGACAGGACGGCGGGAGGGGCGTCGTCGCCCATCGAGCCGACCGCCTCCTTGCCGTCGCGCACCAGGGCGTCCAGCAGCAGGTCCAGGTCCTCGCGGCTGTAGCCGGCCGCGATCTGACGGCGGGTCAGGGCTTCGCCCGAGGCCGAGCGCGGCTCGGGTCCGGGGCCGATGATCGGTTCCAGATCGACCATATTGTCCAGCCACTCGGTATAGGGGTGGGCGGCGGACAGGGCGTCGATGGCCTCGTGCTCGTCGTACAGACGGCCGTGCTTCATATCGACGGCGATCAGCTTGCCGGGGCCGATGTGCAGGCGGCGCTTCACCCGGCTTTCGGGGATCGGCACCAGGCCGGCTTCCGACCCGGCCATCAGCAGCCCATCGACCGTCTCGACCGCGCGCAGGGGGCGCAGGCCGTTGCGGTCCTTGCCTGCCACGATCCAGCGGCCGTCGGCGGCGCAGATGGCGGCCGGGCCGTCCCACGGCTCCATCACCGCATTGCAATAGGCGTAGAAGGCCCGGTGTTCGGGCGGCATGACCACGTCGTCCTTGGCCCAGGCCTCGGGGATCAGCAGGGCCTTGGCCATCGGCGCGGGGCGACCGGCGTGGACCAGCACCTCCATGACGTTGTCCAGGGCGGCCGAGTCCGACCCGCCCGGCTGGACCACCGGCTTCACCTCGCGGTCGCGGTCCCCGAAGGCCTGGGCGGCCATGCGGATCTCGTGCGACTTCATCCAGTTCAGATTGCCCTTCAGCGTGTTGATCTCGCCGTTGTGGGCCATCATCCGGAAGGGCTGGGCCAGCTTCCATTCAGGGAAGGTGTTGGTCGAATAGCGCTGGTGGAAGACGGCGTAGGCCGAGACGAAGCGCGGATCCTCCAGGTCGGGATACAAGTTGCCCAGCAGCTCGGCCCGCACCATCCCCTTGTAGGCGATGGAGCGCGCGGACAGGGTGCAGATATAGACGGCGGCCAGGTTCTCTGTCTTGACCGTCTTCTCGATGCGGCGGCGGCACAGGTACAGCTCGCGCTCCAGCGCCTCGCCGTCCAGCGGCTGGCCGGCGTCGTCCAGCGGCGGGGCCAGCATGATCTGTTCGATCTCGGGCCGGGTCGCCCCGGCCTTGGTCCCCACGACCGACAGGTCGATAGGGGTCTGGCGCCAGCCATAGATCCAGAATCCGGCGCGCAGGGCCTCGGTCTCGACGATGGCGCGGGCGCGGTCCTGGGCGCCCAGGTCGGTGCGCGGCAGGAAGACCTGGCCGACGCAGATCGGGCCGGGACGCAGGGACTGGCCGATGGAGGCCACCTGGTCGGCGAAGAAGCCCTGGGGCAGTTCGGCCATGATGCCGGCCCCGTCGCCCGACAGGCCGTCAGGATCGACCGCGCCCCGGTGAGCCACGGCCTTCAGGCTGCGGATCGCATACTCGACCACGTCACGGCGGGGCGTGCCGTCGATGGAGCAGACCAGGCCCACGCCGCAGGCGTCACGCTCGGAGGCGCGGTCATAGGCATGGCCGGCTTCCAGGCGATCGCGGGTCTCTTCGTACTTGTTCAGCCAATCGGTCATGCCGCGACCTCCTCGGTGCGGGTCTTCAGGTAACGGTCGATCTCGGCGGCGGCGTCCTGGCCTTCGCGGACGGCCCAGACGACTAGGGAGGCGCCGCGCACGGCGTCGCCGGCGGCGAAGACGCCGGGCAGGCTGGTGGCGAAACTGACCGAGCCGACCTTGATGGTGCCGTCGTCGCGCAGGCGCAGGTCGGGCTCATGCGCCGCAAACGGCTCGGGCGAAAAGCCCAGGGCCTCGATGACGATGTCGGCCGGAATGTCGAAGTCGGCGCCGGGCACAGGCACGATGTCGCGCCGCTCGCCGGGGGCCGCTTCTGTCAACTGCATCCGCGCGGCGCGGACGCCGGTGACGCGGTCGCCCTGGGACAGCAGGGCCTTAGGCGCGCCCAGCCATTCGAAGACGACGCCTTCTTCCTCTGCGTTGACGACCTCGCGGGCCGAGCCTGGCATGTTCTCGCGGTCGCGACGATACAGGCAGGTGACGGAGGCCGCGCCCTGACGAACGGCGGTGCGGACGCAGTCCATGGCGGTGTCGCCGCCGCCGATTACGACGACCCGCTTGCCGCGCGCCTCGTGCCAGCCTTCCTGTTCGGCGTCGCCCAGGTCGCGGCGGTTCTGGTGCGTCAGATAGGACAGGGCCGCGACGGTCGAATCCGGACCCCGGCCCGGCGCCGACAGGATGCGCGGCTGATAGACACCCATGGCGAGCAGGACGACGTCGTGGCGCTGGCGCAGCTCGGTCAGGGTCACGTCCTTGCCGACCTCGCAGCCCAGCACGAACTGGACCCCGCCCTCGGCCAGGCGGTCCACGCGCCGCTGGACCACGTGCTTCTCCAGCTTGAAGCCGGGGATGCCGTAGATCAGCAGGCCGCCGGCGCGGTCGTGGCGGTCATAGACGGTGACCTGATAGCCTTCGCTGCGCAGACGGTCGGCGGCGGCCATGCCGGCCGGGCCGGCGCCGACGATGCCGACGGTCTCGCCGCGTTCGGCCGCCGGGCGGATCGGTTCGACCCAGCCGTTGGCGAAGGCCTGATCGCCCAGCCAGGCCTCGACCGAGCCGATGGTCACGGCGTCCCAGCCGGACTGGTTCAGGGTGCAGGCGCCCTCGCACAGCCGGTCCTGCGGACAGATGCGGCCGCAGATTTCGGGCATGGTCGAGGTCAGGGAGGCGACTCGCCAGGCCTCGCGCGGCTCGTTCTCGGCCGACAGGCGCAGCCAGTCGGGGATGTTGTTCTGAAGCGGGCAGGCGTTCTGGCAGAACGGCACGCCGCAGTCGGTGCAGCGCGACGCCTGTTTCTCGGCCGTCTCGGTGGACGGCGGAATCGTGATCTCGCCGAACCCGCGCGCGCGCAGTTCGGCTGTGGCCTTCGAGAGGCGGCGTGGTTCGACGACGAAAGTCCCGCCTTGCTTCAGGGTCTTATGCATGACGCGCATATGCCGCAAACGCTCGGTTCAAGGCAAATATTATTGCCGCGAGCGGTTCTCAGCCGCTGAAAAAGAAAAAATCATCTAATTGCGGATGTTTCGTCGTCAAAAGTTGCTCTGTTGAGCGGTGTGCAGCGCAACGGCTTTTGGTTCCTGGGTGCGACAATTAGGAACCTCAGTGGCGCCCAAACGTTGCCGAAGCTCAATATGCAGCCAGAGAGTGCGATCATGCCGCGATGGACAACCCCGACCGGACCGGGAGGGTGGCTGACGCTGCTTCTCGGTCTTTTGCTGGCCGTGATCGGTCTGGTGCTGACCGTCGGGGGTGTCCAGCTCGTGATGTTGGGTGGCTCCTGGTACTATCTGCTCGCGGGTCTGGCGCTGATCGCAGCAGGCCTTTTGCTTATCTGGCGCGACGTTCGCGGGGCGTGGGTCTATGGGGCGGTCTTCGTCGCCACGGTGATCTGGGCGCTGTGGGAAAAGGGCCTGAACGGCTGGGCCCTGGTGCCGCGCCTGGTCGGCCCGCTGGTGCTGATGTTCCTGGTGCTTGCGACCCTGCCCGTGCTGCGGTCGCGCGGCGGGGGCAAGACGGCGGGCTTCGGCGCCCTGGGGCTTGCAGTCCTGACCGTCGTCTTCGGTTTCGCGGTCGCTCAGGCCAATCAGGCGCAGGTGATGAGCCCGGTTCCCGGCGTGCGCGGCGGCTACAACGATCCGGCCCTGCTGAAGACCGGCGCCGACTGGCCGGCCTATGGCGGCACCGACAGCGCCCAGCGCTATTCGCCGCTGAACCAGATCAACAAGGACAATGTCGGCCGGCTGGAACGGGCCTGGACCTTCCGCACCGGCGATCTGCCCGGCGAGCGGTGGGGGGCGGAGACCACGCCGCTGAAGGTGGGCGACACCGTCTATCTCTGCTCGGCGCGGAACAAGCTGTTCGCGCTGGACGCCTCCACCGGCAAGCAGATCTGGACCTATGACCCCCAGGTCGCCGACGACCAGATCCCCTATACCGCCGCCTGCCGCGGCGTGACCTATCATGCGCGGGCCAACGCCAATCCGGCCGAGCCCTGCGCGACCAAGATCGTCGAAGGCACGCTGGACGGCCGCATCGTCGCGGTCGATGCCCGCACCGGCCGCCCGTGCCCGGCCTTCGGTCAGAACGGCGCCGTCAGCATCAAGACCGGCATGGGCGATCCCTATCCCGGCATGGTGTCGATCACCTCGGCCCCCGTCATCGTGCGCGGGATCATCGTAACCGGGCATCAGGTGCTGGACGGCCAGAAACGCTGGAACGCGTCCGGCGTGATCCAGGGCTTCGACGTCGAGACCGGCGCGCTTCGGTTTGCCTGGGACATGATGCGCCCCGACCGCAGCGGCCTGCCGCCCAAGGGCGAGACCTATACGCCGGGCACCCCGAACATGTGGACGACGGCGACAGGCGACGAGGCCCTGGGCCTGGTCTATCTGCCGATGGGCAACTCGGCCGCCGACTACTGGTCCAGCTCGCGCCGTCCGCTTGAGAAACAGTATTCGACCTCGCTGGTCGCGCTGGACGTGACCACCGGCAAGCCGCGATGGCATTATCAGACGGTGCATAACGACGTCTGGGACTTCGACCTCGGTTCGCAGGCGACGTTGATCGATTATCCGACCGCGAACGGCGTCGTGCCCGCCGTGCTGCTGCCCTCCAAACAGGGCGATATCTATGTGTTCAACCGCGCCACCGGCCAACTGCTGCACGGTGTCGAGGAGCGCCGCGTTCCGACCTCCGGCGGCACGGAACAGGGCCAGCGTTCGCCGACCCAGCCGTTCTCGCTGTTCGCCACCCTGCGCAAGCCGAACCTGGTCGAGGCGGACATGTGGGGCATGTCGCCGATCGATCAGATGATGTGCCGCATCAACTTCAAGAAGGCGAACTATCAGGGCTACTACACCCCGCCCTCGACCAATCACTACATCAACTATCCGGGCTACAACGGCGGTTCGGACTGGGGCGGCGTGGCGGTCGATCCGGCGCGCGGCGTGATCGTCGCAAACTATAACGACATGCCCAACTACAACCGGCTGGTGCCCCGCGCCGAGGCGAACGAAAAGGGCTGGTTCCCGCGCGACGACCCCCGCTACATCGCCCAGCAGAAGGAAGCGGCCGAACGCGGCGGCAGCCTGTCCAAGGGCGAAGGCGCCGGCGATCCGCAGATCGGCGTGCCCTACGCCATCGACGTCAACGCCGGCTGGCGCGTGAAGTGGACCGGCCTGCTGTGCAAGGAGCCTCCGTACGGCGGCATCACCGCCATCGACATGCGCTCGGGCAAGACCCTGTGGGACCGTCCGTTCGGCACAGCGCGCAAGAACGGTCCATGGGGCATCGCCTCGCACCTGCCGCTGGAGATCGGCACGCCGAACAACGGCGGCTCGGTGGTCACGGCGGGCGGCCTGATCTTCATCGCTGCGGCGACGGACGACCTGATCCGCGCCATCGACATCGAGACGGGCAAGACCGTCTGGTCCGACGTCCTGCCTGCGGGCGGCCAGGCCAACCCGATGATCTATGAGCAGAACGGCCGCCAGTATCTGGTCATCATGGCCGGCGGCCACCACTTCATGGAGACGCCGGAGGGCGATTACGTCATCGCTTATGCTCTGCCGCAACGCGGCTGAGGTGACGCACTAATCTCCCTCCCCCTCCGGGGGAGGGTGGTCGCGCCAGCGACCGGGTGGGGGCGGCTCGGAAACGAGCCGCCTCTTTTCGTTCAGCGATGCTTTGCTGGGCCGCCCCCACCCGGCTTCGCCTGCGGCTCAGCCACCCTCCCCGAACGGGGAGGGAGATGAAAATCAAAGCTTGGCGTAGGCCTTGCGGTCAGTTTCGCTGTGCCATTCGTCGAAGACGGCAAAGACTTCCGGCGTTTGCTGCACCTTGGTGAGCACAACGTGGTCGCCTTGCAGGCCGTACTGCAGTTCGTCGCCGTCTCGTAGGTTCAGAGCCGCGCGCACTGGCTGCGGGATGGTGGTCTTGCCCTTGGATGTCAGGCGGCTGGTGATCATGCGTCGAGGTTGAGGGAAAAGCCCTCTGCCTGCAAATTTACGGCCTGATCTGACCCTGGCCGCGCACGACGTATTTGTAGGTGGTCAGCTGTTCGGCGCCGACCGGGCCGCGCGCGTGCAGGCGGTTGGTGGAGATGCCGATTTCGCCGCCGAAGCCGAACTCGCCGCCGTCGGCGAACTGGGTCGAGGCGTTGATCAGGACGATGGCGCTGTCCACCCGCGCCGCGAACCGTTCGGCGGCGGCCGTGTCGGTGGTGACGATGGCCTCGGTGTGGCCCGAGCCGCAGCGGGCGATGTGATCCGTCGCGGCGTCCAGATCGTCCACGATCCGCACAGCCAGGATGGGCGCCAGATATTCGGTGGCCCAGTCGGTCTCGGTCGCGGGCGTCATCTCGGGGACCAGGGCGCTAGCCTCGGCGTCGCCGCGCAGTTCGCAGCCGGCGGCGATCAGGTCGGCGGCGACGGGGGGCAGCAGGCGTTGCGCCCCCGCCCGATCCACCAGCAGGGTCTCGGTCGCGCCGCAGACCGAAACCCGCCGCATCTTAGCGTTCACCACCACGGCTCGCGCGACCTCCAGATCGGCGGCTTCGTGCAGATAGGTGTGGTTCAGGCCTTCCAGATGGCTGAGCACCGCCGTGCGGGCCTCGGCCTGGACGCGGGCGACCAGGCTCTTGCCGCCGCGCGGAATGATCACGTCGATGGCGCCGTCCAGCCCGGTCAGCATCAGCCCCACGGCCTCGCGGTCGGGGGTGTCGACCAACTGGATCGCGTCAGCGGGCAAGTCCGCCTCGGCCAGGGCCTCGGCGATCAGGGAGGCGATGGCGAGCGACGATTGCAGGCAGTCCGAACCGCAGCGCAGGATCGCCGCATTGCCCGAGCGGATGCACAGGGCGGCGGCGTCGGCGGTGACGTTGGGGCGGCTTTCGTAGATCACGCCCAGCACGCCGATGGGGGTGCGGACGCGGGCGATGTCCAGGCCGTTGGCGGGGGTCCAGCGTTCGGTCTCGACGCCCAGGGGGTCGGGCACGGCGGCGATGGTCGCGACAGCCTGAGCCATGCCGGCGACGCGGGCGGGCGTCAGCGACAGCCGGTCGATCAGGGCCTCGGTCATGCCATTGGCGCGGGCGGCCTCCACGTCGCGGGCGTTGGCGGCCAAGAGGGCGGTTTCGGCCGCCGCCAGCTTTGCGGACAGGATTTCCAGCGCGCGGGTGCGGGCGGCGGCGGGGGCTTCGCGCAAGGCGGCTGCGGCCGTACGGGCGCGCTGGCCCATCTCCAGCATTTGGGGGTCCAGCATTCGGGTCTTCAGATCGCTCATCGGTCGTCCAGCACCATGTCGTCGCGGTGGATCAGCACCGAGGCCCCGCGATAGCCCAGCAGGGCCTCGATCTCGTCGGAACGGCGGCCGCGAATGCGCGCGGCCTCGTCTGCGGCGTAGGCGGCAAGACCCACCCCGACCGAGCGGCCGTCCGGGTCGATCAGGCGCACGCAGTCGCCCTTCTCGAAGCCGCCGGACACCGCGACGACCCCGGCGGGCAGCAGGCTCTTGCCCGCCTTCAGCGCCGTGACGGCGCCGGCGTCCAGCGTCAGGGTTCCGGCCGGCGACAGGCTGCCGGCGATCCACTGTTTATAGGCGGCCATCGGTCCGTTGGGCGCGGCGATCAGGGTGGCGCGGGCGCCGTCGCGAACGGCCGACAGAGGTGCAAGCGTCTGACCCGAGGCGATGATGGTGGCGCATCCGGCCGAGCGCGCGATCTGAGCCGCCGCCAGCTTGGTCGCCATGCCGCCGGTTCCCACGCCCGCATCGGCGTTGGCGCCCCCGCCCATGGCCAGGATGTCGGGGCTCAGGCTGTCGATCAGGGGCAGGTGGGCGGCGCTCGGATCACGGCGCGGATCGGCGGTGTAGAGGCCGTCCACGTCCGACAGCAGGATCAGCAGATCCGCCCGCGCCAGCTGGGCCGTGCGCGCCGCCAGCCGGTCATTGTCGCCGTAACGGATCTCTTCGGTGGCGACCGTGTCGTTCTCGTTGACGATGGGGATGACGCCGTGGGCCAGCAGGGCCTCGACCGTCGCGCGGGCGTTCAGCCAGCGGCGGCGGCGTTCGGTGTCGTCGCGGGTAAGCAGCACCTGCCCGGCGATCAGGCCGTGCGGGGCCAGGGCCTCGGACCAGGCGGCCATCAGCAGGGACTGACCGACCGAGGCGGCCGCCTGCTTGTCCTCCAGCCGCGCGCCCAGGTCCGGCAGCCGGCCTCGACCCAGGGCGATGGAGCCGGACGAGACGACGATGACCTCGCGGCCCTCGGCCTTCAGCGTGGCCAGATCGGAGGCGACGGCGGCCAGCCAGTCGCGCGTCGGCCGGCGCGTGGCCGCGTCGATCAGCAGGGACGAACCGATCTTGACCACGACGCGCCGCGCGGCCGCCAGGGCCGACGCAGCGTCAGCTCCAGGGCTTGGGCTCGGGGGGAGGGCGACGGCCTGGGACATGACGGTTTCTCTAACGCGAGTATTCGGGCTTGTCTCTTGCCGCATCGCGCCGCAATGCAGGCGAATGATGGAATCTCTTTCCCCCATTGCGGCGGGTGGTCTCGGCAGTCTGGCGGCGGGCATGATGACGGCGGTCGGCGCCGTGCCGCTGCTGTTCTTCCGCAAGGCGGGGGTGCAGACCCAGAGCGCGCTGTTGGGTTTCGCCGCCGGGGTCATGCTGGCGGCATCCTTCTTCTCCCTGATCATTCCCGGCGTGGACGTGTTGCAGGCCGGCGGGGCCAGCCAGGCGGCAGCGGCCGGAGTGATGGCGGCGGCGGTGCTGATCGGGGCGACGGTGATCGGCCTGATGAACCGGTTCGCACCGGTGGACATGCTGGCCATCGGCCCGGCGGGATCGCGCGACCTGTCGCGGCGCATCTGGCTGTTCATCATCGCCATCACCCTGCACAACTTCCCCGAGGGCGCGGCCGTGGGCGTCAGCTTCGGCGGCGGCGACATGCATCAGGGGCTGTCCACGGCGCTGGGCATCGGCATTCAGAACATGCCCGAGGGGCTGGCGGTTTCGGCGGCGATGGCGACCCTGGGGTATGGGCGTTGGCCGTCCTTTCTCGCGGCCCTGGCCTCTGGTCTGGTCGAGCCGGTCGGGGGCCTGATCGGCGCCAGCGTTGTCGATGTCTTGCCCGGCGCCCTGCCTTGGGGGCTGGGCCTGGCGGCCGGGGCCATGATCTATGTCGTCACCGCCGAGATCATTCCCGAGACCCGCGAGAAGTCCAAGGGAGAGGGCTCGATGATCGGTCTGATGATCGGCCTGGTAGGGATGATGTTCCTGGACATCGCCCTGGGATGAAGCGGGGCGATGAAGCGGGGGCAACGCCTCTACATGAAACGCGGCGTGACCGCGCACCGAGGCGTTACATCGATTTACATCGGGGGCGGGGGTTGAAGCCGCCGGGGGCGAGAGGCTAGGCCTGCGCTCTCGCTGCTCGATTAGTCCCCCGCAAGGAGCGCCACCCGTATGACGCGACCTCTCAAGCCTGCGGCTTCCCGTAGAAATTTCTTGTCTGGCCTGGGGCTTTTGGCCCTGATGGGCGCCGGAGTTTTCCCCATGCCTGTATCCGCCCAAGCGTCCCGCACCGTCGCGCGTCACCGCCAGAAGATCGAGGATCTGATCGCGGCCATGACGGTCGAGGAGAAGGCGGGACAGCTGAATCTGCTGGCCGATCCGTTCCGGTGGATGCCCACGGCGGTGAACCCGCTGGACGGCACGGGGGACCCCGCGCGCGTCACCGCCCTGATCCGCGAAGGCAAGGTCGGCAGCCTGTTCAACGGCATCGGCGCCGAGACGGGCCGCCGCATCCAGCAGGTGGCGATGGAGGAGAGCCGGCTGAAGATCCCGCTGCTGTTCGCGGCGGACGTGATCCACGGCCTGTCCACCATCTTCCCCGTGCCGCTGGCGGAAGCCGCAGCCTTCGACACCGAACTGGCGCGACGCACCGCGCGGGCGGCGGCGGTCGAGACGGCGGCGTCGGCCGTGCACCAGACCTATGCGCCGATGGTGGACGTGGCGCGCGACCAGCGCTGGGGCCGCAACGTCGAGGGCGCCGGCGAGGACGTGCTGCTGAACAACCTGCTGGCCGCCGCCCGGGTGCGCGGCTTCCAGGGCGACAAGGGGCTGGACGACCGTGACGCCGTCCTGGCCACCGCCAAACACATGGCCGCCTATTCCGCCGCCGTCGGCGGGATGGAATACAACACCACCGACATGAGCGAGCAGACGCTGCGCGGGGTCTTCCTGCCGCCGTTCAAGGCCTCGGTGGACGCCGGCGCCCTGTCGATCATGAGCGCCTTCAACGACGTGAACGGCGTGCCGGCGTCGGGCAGCCGCAAGCTGCTGACCGACATCCTGCGCGGCGAATGGGGCTTCGAGGGCTTCGTCGTCTCCGACTACACCTCCGAGCAGGAGCTGGTGGCCCACGGGTTCGCCGAGGATGGCCGCGACGCCGCGCGCCTGGCGTTCAACGCCGGGGTGGACGTGTCCATGGTGTCGGGTCTGTATCTGGAGCATCTGCCCGGCCTCGTGGCCTCGGGCGAGGTGTCGATGGCGCGTCTGGACGAGGCGGTGCGCCGCGTCCTGAACACCAAGGCGGCCCTTGGCCTGTTCGACGATCCCTACCGCGGCACCGATCCGGTGCGTGAGAAGGCCGTGGTGGGCGCGCGCGAACATATCGAACTGTCGCGCGAGGCGGGCCGCAAGTCGGTCGTGCTGCTGAAGAACGACAATGGGCTGTTGCCGCTGAACAAGAGCCAGAAAATCGCCCTGATCGGCCCGTTCGCCGACGACGTGGACAATGTCTGGGGGCCGTGGACCATCTGGGGCGCGCCCGAGCGTCGGGTCTCGCTGGAGGCCGGCTTCCGTGCGGCCATGAGCGATCCCCAGCGTCTGACCATCGCGCGCGGTTCGGGTGTCGAGACGCCGCTGGCCGGCGGGATCGAACAGGCCATCGCGGCCGCCCGCGACGCCGACGTCATCGTCCTGGCCATCGGCGAGGCGACGAACATGTCGGGCGAGGCCCAGTCGCGCACCGAGATCGTCGTGCCTGCGCCGCAGATGGCGCTGGTCGACGCCATGACGGCCCTGGGCAAGCCGATCGTCATCCTGCTGCGCAACGGCCGGGCCCTGGCGCTGGAAGGCAATGTGAAGAACGCCCAGGCCATCGTCGTGACCTGGTTCCTGGGCGAACAGATGGGCCATGCCGTCGCCGACGTCCTGTTCGGCGATCACGGCCCGTCGGCGCGTCTGCCGATCAGTTTCCCGCACAAGTCGGGCCAGCAGCCCTATTCCTACGACCGCAAGACGACCGGCCGCCCGGCC
This sequence comes from Brevundimonas sp. TWP1-3, assembly GCF_049896085.1. Lineage (NCBI taxonomy): Bacteria > Pseudomonadati > Pseudomonadota > Alphaproteobacteria > Caulobacterales > Caulobacteraceae > Brevundimonas > Brevundimonas sp. TWP1-3. Next base: position 1,011,428 of record NZ_JAFCTP010000001.1, read on the forward strand.
AACCCCGATCTGGCGACCGAGGAATACAAGTCCCGCTATCGCGAGACGCCCAATACGGCGCTGTATCCGTTCGGCTATGGCCTGACCTATGGCGCGATCAGCTATGGGCCGATCGAGATGCAGAGCGACAAGCTTCAGTGGGCCGGCACGCTGGATGTCGCGGTGACCGTGACCAACACCGGATCGCGCGCGGCCGAGGAGCTGGTGCAGCTCTATATCCACGACCGGGTCGCCAGCCTTACCCAGCCGGGGCGGCTGCTGAAGGACTTCAAGCGGGTGTCGCTGCGTCCGGGCCAGAGCGAGAAGGTAACCTTCACCCTGAACCCGCGTCAGCTGGGCTTCATCGGCGCGGACGAGACCTGGCGCATCGAGCCGGGCCTGTTCGACGTGTGGCTGGCGCCGCACGCCCAGGGCGGGGCGACGGCGACTTTCCAGCTGATCGGGCCGGCTTCCATCACCGATGGTCGTTGACCCCGGCGACTGCAGGGCTTAACGACGCCGCCGTTTGCGTTCGGCCGCCTTTCGGGCCGGATTCGTGTGTAGGAGCGCGCCCATGACGACGAAGATTCTTCCGGGCGCCACGGGCGTCCTCGCGCTCGCCGACGGCACGGTCCTGCAGGGGATCGGCGTCGGCGCGGTCGGTTCGGCCCTGGGCGAGGTGGTCTTCAACACCGCCATGACCGGCTATCAGGAAATTCTGACCGACCCGTCCTACATGAGCCAGATCCTGGCCTTCACCTTCCCCCACGTCGGCAACACCGGCACGAACGTGGAAGACATCGAACAGATCGGCGGCGGTTCGGACACCTCGGCGCGGGGCGCCATCTTCCGCGACGTGCCGACCGATCCGGCCAACTATCGCTCGGACGCCAGTTTCGACGACTGGATGAAGCGGCGCGGCGTGGTGGGTTTAGCCGGCGTGGACACCCGCGCCCTGACCAAGATCATCCGCGACAAGGGCGCCCCGCACGCGGTCATCGCCCATGATCCGAACGGCGAATTCGACCTGGACGCTTTGATCGCCCAGGCCCGCGCCTGGACCGGCCTGGTCGGTCTGGACCTGGCCAAGCCCGCCTCGACGCTTCAGGCGTTCGAATGGGACGAGGGCCTGTGGGAATGGCCGGAAGGTCATCCGAAGACTGAAGGCCGCAAGTCCGTGGTCGTCATCGACTATGGGGTGAAGCGCAACATCCTGCGCGCCCTGGCCTCGACCGGCGCCAAGATCACCGTGGTCCCGGCGACGACGACGGCGGAAGAGGTTCTGGCCCGCAATCCGGACGGCGTCGTCCTGTCGAACGGTCCGGGCGATCCGGCCGCGACCGGCGAATACGCGGTGCCCGAGATTCAGAAGCTGGTCGCCAGCGGCAAGCCCCTGATGGGCATCTGCCTGGGCCACCAGATGCTGGCCCTGGCCCTGGGCGCCAGGACGGTGAAGATGGAACAGGGCCACCACGGCGCCAACCATCCGGTCAAGGACCTGACCACCGGCAAGGTTGAGATCGTCTCGATGAACCACGGCTTCACCGTCGATCGCGACAGCCTGCCCGACGCCGTGACCGAAACCCACGTCAGCCTGTTCGACGGCACCAACTGCGGCATCGCCGTCAAGGACAAGCCGATCTTCAGCGTCCAGCACCACCCCGAGGCCTCTCCCGGCCCGGCCGACAGCCTGTATCTGTTCGACCGGTTCGCCGACCTGATGGGCCCGCGCTGACGCCATGAAACAGGGGGCCGTCCGGTCGGACTATCTGGACTGGCTGGCCCAAGCGCTGGAGGTCGGACGCGCGATCGCGCCCCTGCCCGACGGCGATGTGGTGGTCGGCTACGCCACCGGCTACGACGCCGCCGACATCGCGCCTTTCGTCCTGTCGCTGAGGGCGGTGTTCGACGGGCCTGTCGCCCTGGTCGTGGACGCCGAGCCGGCCCTGCGCGCCTTCCTGGCCCAGCACGACGTGATCGCCGTCGATGCGCCTGTGTGGCGCGGCTGGGCGCCCCATCCGGTGATGCAGCGGTTCGTGGCCTTCGCCGGTCTGCTGGGGGATCGTCCCGGCGCGGCCCTGGCCTGCGACGTGCGCGACGTGATCTTCCAAGCCGCGCCGTTCTCGCCGGCGCCCGAGGGTCTGGAGGCCTTCGTCGAGGCCGAGGCGCCGCTGGCCGATCACGCCTTCAACATGAAATATCTGCGCGCCCTGTTCGGCGAGGGGATCGCGGCGTCGTTGGCCGACAAGGCCTGCCTGTGCGTCGGCACGATCCTGGGGCCGCGCGCCGAGGTCTCGCGCCTGTCGCGGCTGATCCTGTCGCTGGCGGCGACGCCGCGTTCGGAGTTCGGCGGGGCCTTCGGCGCCGATCAGGCGGGCTTCAACATGGCGATCCATCAGGGGCTGGTCGGCGCGTCGATCCGACCCAACTACGGCCGCGTGGCGACCCTGGGCCTGACGCCGGGCGAGGGGCTGACCTTTGCAGACGGCAAGGTGATCAATCTTGACGGCAGCGTCAGCCCCATCGTCCACCAGCACGACCGCCATCCGCATCTGGATGCGCCGGTCCATGCCCTGTGGGGCGGCGGGCTGGAACACCGCAAGCGCGTGCGGCCCAAGTCGGCGGGCCAGAAGCTGGAGAAGCTGAAGGCCTCTCTGCGCCGCCGCACGCCCGAACTGCGCTGATCGCTACAGTTGCTCAGGGCAGGGGCGCGAAGCTGCGTTCCTCGCGCAGGGCGCTGGCTTTGCGAACCGCCATGGGCGCGGCGTGCAGCCAGTAGTCGGCGTCTTCGAGCCGATGCTCGCGACGACGTTCCTGCCCGCGCATCCGGCGCAGGGCGGCGTTTTCCAGCAGGCGCGCATGCAGGGCGCGGGGCGACAGTTCGACGATGGCGGGGGAGCCGGGGACGGCGACGGCGTCGGGGCCTTGGGGCTCCACCGCCGGACGGGCGATGGCGATGAACATGGGTGTCTCGGTTCAGGAGGGAGAGGCGCTTCTGCGCCGAGCTAACGACGGGTTAACCACAGTCCCTGTGGATAGTTCCTGAGTGCGTCCGAAAAAAGTCCGTGAATCGAAGGGCTTACTGCCCGGTTCCGAACAAAATAATTACTGAAATCTTAATCCGGGCCCGGAGCGATCGTTGCTGCTGGTGAGATTAGACCTCGGAGTCTCTAAAAAAGGGCGTAGTGGATTTTCTGAACGGCCTTGCTGAAACGTGCCGCCTTCACCGCTTCGTCCTCCAACCGTCCTTCCCAATAGCGCTCGCGACGGTGACTGATTTCGCCACCATCGATCACGATTTCATCAAAAACGATTCCCCAGTTCTGAAGAACTTCCATATCCGCGTGCGCCATACGGTTTCGAACTGTGCGGCTTGCATCGTAGCGGTCGAGGATTGCAGTTCCGAAAGACTGAAAGCGATGGAGTGGGCCCGGCGCGGCTAGAACCTTTCGGAGGTACTTCACTCTAGCTGAGCTGCTGAAGGGCGGTTTTTCAGCAATGTCTCTGTATTCGGCCTCGCTCGAACATCGGATCACCAAATCGGTCAGCTTTTGCTCGACGTGGCTGTAGCTCCACAGGATCGAGGATCGAAGAATGAGGGCGTGAGCAAGCTCATGGTCGCGAACCCATGGGTTGACAACTGCACGCCATTTGTTGGGGACGAGCTTTGGATGAGAGCTAGACATAAAGGGACGCTAGCCGCGAAATAAGCAGCTATCTACCAATGATATCGGAAATCGCCGGTGGCAGTCCCTAGGGGAGTCGAACCCCTCTTTTCAGGTTGAAAACCTGACGTCCTAACCGATAGACGAAGGGACCGCGGCCGGGGCGGCGCATTTGCCCCGGTTCGGCCCCCTCTGCAAGCAAAAAATCAGGCGGCTTCGGCCTTGGCCGGGATCACGGCGTCCAGGGCAGGGAAGAGGTCGGCGATCAGGTCCTCGACATGCTCCAGACCGACCGACAGCCGCACCAGGCCGTCGCCGATGCCGGCGGTCGCGCGCTGTTCCGGCGTCATGGCGGCATGGGTCATGGTGGCGGGGTGGGCGATCAGGCTTTCGACGCCGCCCAGGGATTCCGCCAGGGTGAAGATCTCCAGCGCTTCGACCAAGTCGCGCACCGCGTCCGTGCCGCCTTCCAGTTCGAAGCTGAGCATGGCGCCGGGGCCGGCCTGTTGGGCCGCGACCAGGGCGTGGTTGGGGTGGGACGCCAGGCCGGGATAATGGACCACCTTGACCGCCGGGTGGGCGTCCAGCAGTTCGGCGATCCGGCCGGCGGTGGCTTGCTGGCGCTCGATGCGGGCGAACAGGGTGCGCACGCCGCGCAGGGTCAGATAGGCGTCGAAGGGGGAGCCGGTCACCCCGGTGCAGTTGGCCCACCAGGCCAGGGTCTGGTGATCCTCGGCGTCGGCCGAGATGACGGCGCCGCCGACCACGTCGGAATGGCCGTTGATGAACTTGGTCGTCGAGTGAACGACGAAGTCGGCGCCCAGCTTGATCGGGTTCTGAAGCGCCGGCGACAGGAAGGTGTTGTCGCAGACGACCTTGGCGCCTGCGGCATGGGCGCGGGTGCAGATGTCGGCCACGTCCACCAGCCGCAGCAACGGGTTTGACGGGGTCTCGACCAGGACCAGTTTGGGCTTCAGCGCCAGGGCCGCCTCGAAGGCGACGGGATCGCCCTGATCGACCAGCAGCAGGTCGAAATGGCCCTTCCTGGCGCGGGCGTTCAGCAGGCGGCAGGTGCCGCCGTAACAGTCGTGCGGCGCGATCAGCAGGTCGCCGGGCTCCAGCAGGGCCAGGGGCAGGTCGACCGCCGCCATGCCGGTGGCGGTGATGACGCAACCCGCGCCGCTTTCCAGCTCGGCCAGGGTCTCGGCCAGGACGTCGCGCGTGGGGTTGCCCGACCGGCTGTAGTCGTATTTCCGCTTCTGCTCGAAGCCGGCGAAGGAATAGTTGGACGACAGATACAGGGGCGGCATGACCGCACCGTGCGCCGTGTCCGTATCCACGCCCGTGCGGGCGGCGATGGTGTGCGGATTGGCGATGCGGGTCATGCTTTGATGTCCTTGAAGGCGGCGCGGAGGATGTCGCCGACGAAGGCGTCCTCCTTCAGAAAGGCGTCGTGGCCATACAGGGAGGGGGCTTCGACGAAGCGCCACAGGGTCGGTAGCCGCGCGGCCAGCTCGCGGATGTCGTCGATCGGCACCAGCCGGTCGGAGGTGAAGCCGATCAGGGTGACGGGGGTCGTGATGGCCTCGGGCGTCACGCTGTGGCGGTCCAGCGAGTCGGACATCGACAGCCAGCGGGCCGGGGTGGTGTGGGTGCGATACGCCTGGCCCCGCGCCGTCAGATAGTCGCAGACGGGATAGGCGCCGCCGACGGCCTGGGGCGCGGTGGTCTCGAACCGGTCGTGGAATTCCTCGGCCGTGCGGTAGGTGGTCATGGCCAGTTCGCGGGCCAGGGCGACGCCTTCTTCCGGGCGACCGGCGGCGACGGCGAACTGAAGGATGCGGCGCTGTATGCCGCGCCAGGCCGTGGCCTGGGGGTGGGCGCGGTGGGCGGCCGAGACCACGATCAGCTGCTCGGCCCAGTCGGGGAACAGTTCGGCGAAGGCCAGGCCGACCATGCCGCCGTAGGAGCAGCCGACGAAGGCGGAGACCCGCTCGATCTTCAGATGGGTCAGAACCAGGGCCAGCAGACGGGCCTGGTCGTGGGTGGTGATGGTGACAGGGGTTTCCAGGAACTCTGCGCCGGGGGCGAAGTCGACGGCCAGAACCTGGAAGCGGCTCAGGTCGATGGGGCCGCGCACCGACACGGCGCCCGACCACCAGCCCAGGCCGTTGGTCTCGGTGCGGTGGACGAACCGGCCGGCCGAGATGCCGCCGGCGACGACGACCACGGGTGCGCCGATCCGACCGTGCAGGCGGCCGACGATATTGGGCTGGTTCAGCCGTTCGCCAGAGGCCAGGCGGAAGTCGGCGGGAATGGGCACGATGACGTCGCGGGCGCCGCCGCGTTCACGAGCGAGCGGCTTGGCTGTCGTGGTGCGACAGTCGGGGTCTTCGAACAGGGAGGTCTCAGCCAGTGTCATCGTCGTTCCGCATCGTTCTCGCTCAGCAAGGCTCGATGCGGTGACAGATCGTGGAGCGTCGTCTCGCCGATGCTCCACTCATCTCTCGCGATCCCAAAGGATCTCGCAGGAGTTGGCACCGTTTCGAGCTGTGAGACCCGATGGTTGCCCCAGCGTCAAAGGGCCTAATCCCTCGGCTGGTCTTGATGAGTGACTTTACGTTGATCAAACCAGCGGCGCCGGTCAAGCGGAAAATTCATGCCATTAGCAGCTGTTGGCCGGTGTGGCCGGGTGTGAAATGAGCAAAAATCGGCCTGTCGCGAAAAAATCATCCATAGCTGCTTGACAGGATGGGGGTGGTCCGATCACCCTAGGCTCAGATTTCAACCGGACCTGCCCTGTGCAACAGCGCTCGCTCATCGCCGAACTTTCCACCGTCGCCGGCCTCGCCGCGACGCGTTTCGGCATGACCTTCAGCGAGCTGACCCTCGGCGGCACGATTATCGGCGGCACGACCACCACCACCACCACCATGCCCTTACGGGCGGGACGAGTTTAGCGCGCCGAACCCCGGCAACCGCAGAACCCGAACCCCGCCCGGTCCGCCTGGCGGGGTTTTTCTATTTCACCCCACCCCATCCCGACATTTCCGAGAACCCCAATGTCCGCCACACTCGCCGTCGTAGAGAAATCCGAGAGCCTCGACCCCAGCAGTCAGCCCTCACCAGGCTTGGCCGCCCCCGAAGTGGTGGTGCTGAAGTTCGGGTCGTCCATCCTGCGCAGCCCGGCGGAGGCGCCGCTGGTCGCCTCGGCCGTCTATGGCCATGTGCGGGCCGGGCGGAAGGTGGTGGCGGTGGTCTCGGCCTTCGGCGGGGCGACCGACCGGCTGCTGGGCGAGGCGCGGGCGTTGGGCCTGGCCCATTCCAACGACCTGCTGCCCGGCTATGTGGCGCTGGGCGAAGAAAAGTCGGCGGCCCTGGTGGCGATCGCCTGCGACCGGATCGGCCTGGACGCCTGCGCCTTGTCGGTGCGCGAACTGGGCATCGTGGCGGAGGGCGAGCCGGAGCATTCGCGCCCCTGCGGCCTGCGGCCCGATCATCTGAAACAGGCGCTCGACCGGCACGAGGTGGTGGTGGTGCCGGGCTTCGGCGCGGTGCGGCCGGACGGCAAGGTGGCCCTCTTGGGACGCGGCGGATCGGACCTGACGGCGGTCTTCCTGGCGGCCGAGCTGGGGCTGAAGAAGGTGCGGTTGGTCAAGGATGTGGACGGCCTGTACGACCACGATCCCAACGACAATACGGCCCCGGCCCTGCGCTATCGCCGCGCGTCCTGGGACGTGGCGCGCAAGCTGGGCGGGGCGCTGGTGCAACATGACGCCATCGACCTGGGCGAAAGCCGGGGGGTCGAGATCGAGGTGGCGGCGCTGGACCGGGCCGACGGCACGACCATCGGCGAGAAGTCGGCGCCGCCCGGACCGGCCCCCGCCCTGCCGCCGCTGAAGGTGGCGGTCGCGGGATGCGGCGTGGTCGGCGGCGGGGTGCTGGGGCGGTTGCTCAGCGATCCCCGCTATGACGTGGTCGGGGTGCTGGTGCGCGATCCCAAGAAGGCGCGCGACGTGGCTTGTCCGGCGTCACTGTTCACGGCGAACGCCGACGACCTGTGGGCGAAGAAGCCCGACATCGTGCTGGAGGCCCTGTCGGAAGGCGAGGCGGGTCATGCGGTGATCCGCGCCGCATTGGAGGCCGGCTGCGACGTGGCCAGCGCCAACAAACAGGCGGTCGCTCGCGATCCGGGCGGGCTGCAGGCCCTGGCCCAGGCGCACGGCCGGCGCATCTTCTGGTCGGCCTCGGTCGGGGGTGGATCGCCGATGATCGAGACGGTGCGCGCCGCCCGCGCGGCCGGCGAGGTGGTCGGGTTCGAGGCGGTGTTGAACGGCACGGTCAACTTCATGCTGGAGCGGCTGGGCGACGGCGCGGCCTTCAACGAGGCCCTGGCCGACGCCCGTGCGGCGGGCTTTGCGGAGGAAGACCCGTCGTCGGACCTGGAGGGGCTGGACGCGGCCGCCAAGGTGCGGCTGCTGTGCCACGAGGCGTTCGGCCGCTCGCCCGACGGCGAGGTTCCGCGCGACCACCTGACCGAGGCGACCTCGGCCGAGGGCGGGGTGCGCCAGATCGGCGCTGCACACCTGAAGGACGGGGTCATCAGCCCGTCGGTGTCGCTGAATGCGGACCATGGCGATCCGCTGTTCTCCAACCTGCGCGGCGAGGGCAATGCGCTGAAGGTCTACGGCGCCGACGGCCGGGTGTGGCGTTGCCGGGGCCGGGGCGCCGGGCGCTGGGCCACGACCGAGAGCATCATGGCGGACCTGGCCGAGATCGTGCGTGCGCGCCGCGCCGATGCGGGCCTAAACTAGACCCATGGCCGTTTTCACCCCCGTTTCGCTGGCCCAGGCCAGTGGGTTCCTGTCCGCATACGACATCGGCGAGGTGGTCGAACTGACGGCCATCGCCGAGGGGGTGGAGAACACCAACTATCGGCTGGACACGACGCAGGGGCGGTTCGTCCTGACCCTGTTCGAGGGGCGGACGGACGAGGCGTCGCTGCCGTTTTGCTTGGGGCTGACGGCGCATCTGGCGGGGCGGGGCTTTGCGTGCCCCACGCCGATCGAGGATCGGGCAGGTGGCTGGCTGGGGCGGTTGAACGGGCGGGCGGCGGCGGTGATCGAATGGAAGACCGGCGCCTGGCTGCGCTCGCCGTCTGCGGCCGATCAGGCGGCGGCGGGGGCGGTTCTGGCGCGGCTGCATCTAATGGCGGCCGACTTCGATCTGAGGCGCGAAAACCCGGTCGGACCGGCCATGTGGCGCAGGCTGGCGGATCGTTGTGCGGGGGGCGCAGCGAGGGCGTCAGTCGAGGATCGGGCGCTGCTGGACCGGGTCGAGGCGGCGCTGGCACGGTTGGGTGATCCGTTTAGGGATGATCTGCCAGGCGGGGCGATCCATGCCGACTATTTCCCCGACAACATCCTGTTCGAAAACAATGCCGTTTCGGCGGTGATCGACTTCTATTTCGGCTGCACCGGCGCCTTCGCATATGACCTGGCCATCGCCCTGTCGGCCTGGGGGTTCGACGCCGAGGGGCGGGCGATCCCGGAGGCGCTGGCGGCCTTCCAGCGCGGTTATGAGGCGGTGCGGCCGTTGAGTGCGGCCGAGCGGGCGGCCCTGCCGCGTCTGGGCGAGGCGGCGGCGCTGCGGTTCACCGTGACGCGGCTGCATGACCGAATCTTCCACGACCCCGCCAACCTGGTGACGCCCAAGGATCCGGCGGTCTTCCTGCGCCGCATGGACCACTGGCGCGCGGTGGAGCCTGTCTGACACGGGCGCGAAAACACAGTGCAATGTGTGCACTTCGTCTCAATCCGGAAATTGCACTGCACCGCGGAAACGCGTGCAATGTGCAAGACAGTGCAATTGGGCGCGGCGGCGATGTCAAAGACCGGAGGGGCAGTGTCTCACGGTTTTGGGGCGGGATGGTCGAATGTCGCTGGAGACCGGTAAGTGATTGAATCACCATGCTCCGTTTCCAGAAATGGGAGGGATGCACGTCCCTTTCCCTCCCCGTTCGGGGAGGGTGGCCGAGCCGCAGGCGAGGTCGGGTGGGGGCGGCAAAGTAACCGCGCACCGATCTGACCCGATCCAGCAGCTGCGTCCCTGCCGGGCCGCCCCCACCCGGTCGCTGCGCGACCACCCTCCCCGAACGGGGAGGGAGAGGATCGTGCTGCCTGCGTCGGCAAGTCGCTGGAACCGAAAGCGTCACCGGGCTTTTGATGCAGCAACGGCGAGATCGCCGCTCTCTCCCCAAGGATGACACCATGACCGACGAACAAATCAACGGCGCCGCCTCGCAAGCTCAAGGCAAAACGCAAAAGGCTTTCGGCAATCTGGTCGGCGATCAGAAGATGCAGGTCGAAGGCGCCTATAACGACGCCAAGGGCCGTTCGCTCGAAACCTTCGGCAAGGCGATGGATTCGGTCGATCGCCTGGTCGACAAGGTGCCCGCCGATTATCGCGACAAGGCCCGCACCGTCGCCGCTGAAGCGCGCAAGCGTCCGCTGGTCACGACCCTGTCGGTCGCTGGCGTCGGCCTGATGCTGCTGGGCATGCTGACCCGCGGCGGTCGTCGCTAGAAGCGTTTAGTGGCGGCCTGAAAAGGCCGCCACGGCGTTCGCCGCCGCCTCCATCGTTCCATCGATAACCGTCAACCGCTCGGGCTTGTCGCCCAGAGCGGCGATGACGTTTGCGGGCTCAGGTTCGAAGCCCAGGACGTCGGAGACGAAGGCGCCGAACTTGGACGGGTGGGCGGTGGACAGGGCGACGACGGGGCCTTTGGAGCGGTCCTGGCGACGGGCGGCGGCGAGGGCCACGGCCGTGTGCGGGCAGACGACGCGGGCCCAGGCCTCATAGGCGTGGGCGATTTCGGCGCGGGTTTCGGTCTCGTCGATGGAGACGGCCGAAACCTGGGCGCGCAAGGCCGCCAGCAGGTCGGGATCGAAGGCGACGGCGCCGTCACGGGCGAAGGTCTCGAACACGGCGCGAGTGGCGTTGGCGTCGCGGCCGGTCGCCTCGAACACCAGGCGTTCGAAGTTTGACGGCGCCTGGACGTCCATCGAGACGCTGCCGCTCTCGACCGCCGCGCGGCGCGAATAGAGGCCGTCGTTGATGGCGCGGGCCAGGGCGTCGTTCTGGTTCACGGCGGCGACGAAGCCGTTGGACGGCAGACCCATTTTCGTCGCCGCGATGCCGGCGAAGGCGTCGCCGAAGTTGCCCGTCGGGACGATGAAGGTCGCCGCCTCGCCGAGTTGGGCCGTGGCGGAGACATAGTAGGGGATCTGGCCCGCCAGCCGCGCCCAGTTGATCGAATTGACCGAGGACAGGCGGCCGCGCCCGCGCAGGTTTTCGTCCGCCAGCAGGCTTTTCACCAGACGCTGGCAGTCGTCGAAATCGCCGCGCACGGCCAGGTTCAGGACGTTGTCGGCCTCGACCGTGGTCATCTGTTTGCGCTGGATCGGCGAGACGCGGTCCAGCGGGTGGAGCACGACCAGATCGACGGATTTGGCGCCGGCGAAGGCGCGCACGGCGGCGGCGCCGGTGTCGCCCGATGTGGCGGTCAGGATGGTCAGGCGCTCGCCAGAGGCGACCAAGGCCTCGTCCGTCAGGCTGGCGACCAGCTGCATCGCCAGATCTTTGAAGGCGGCGGTCGGGCCGTGGAACAGCTCCAGCACGAACAGGCCTGGCTCCAGCTCGACCAGGGGCGTGACCAGCGGATGGTCGAAGCCGGCGGTCAGTCGATCCAGCGCGCGGTCCAGCGCGCCGACGGGCAGGGCGTCGCCGATGAAGGGGGCGATGGCCTGTAGCGCGATGGACTTGTAGTCGGCCGCGCCGGTCCAGGTTTCGGGCGACAGCGGCGGCCAGGCGGTCGGCATATAGAGGCCGCCGTCGGGGGCGATGCCGCGCAGCAGGGCGTCGGCGAAATCGGTTTCGGGCGATTGGCCTCGGGTCGAGACGTAGCGGGCGCTGGATGTCGTCATGATGGTTGAGGTCGTAGCCAGACGAGGCGGCGGCGTCATCCGGTTTCTGCCCGCGTCAGGGATGAATTTGTCGGGTTTTGCGCAGTTGTGGCGGGCTTGGCGCGCGATGGGCGGTAAATGGAGGCGAGGATGACAATTTCATGCCTTGGCTTCGTTGCTCAGGTTCGTCATCCCAAGGCTTGTCCCCGGGATCCAGACTCCCGGTGCGCGAAGGTGGAGCACGCTGCGGGAAGACCGGGAGTCTGGATCCTCGCCACGAGGGCGAGGATGACGGAATAAAAGAGATGGGGGCGACGTCGTTGCGACCATTCCCCCGCTGGCGCCGGTCGTCGCGACGGTCCATGTCTGGCGTATGAGACGACGCGATCTTCTGATCCGGCTGGGGCTGGTCGCCGGTGGTGTGGGCGGGGCCTGGTGGCTGCGCGACCATGTGGTGTGGAAGGGGCCGTCCGTCGTCTTTGCGGCGGGCGGATCGACCGGTTGGCTGCCCTATGCCGAGCCGCGCGCGCCGACGCCGACGGTGGAGGTGATGGTCAACGGCAAGCCGGTGCGGGCGCTGATCGATTCCGGGGCGCAGTATTCGGTTATCGACCGGTCGCTGGTCGAGACGCTGGGGCTGACGAACGTCTTCAATATTCCGATGGTGGCTTACGGCGTCGGCGGCGATGCGCAGGTCGGGCGCGGGACGACGCTGGATGTGGCAATTGGCGGCCTGCGACTGGACGGATTGCGGGCGGCGATCCTGGGGCTGGGACCGCTGGCGAGCGAACAGGGGCTGGGGGCGGCGCTGATCCTGGGCCAGGACGTGCTGCGTGAACTGGTGCTGGAGCTGGATACGGCCGAGCATCGGATCAGGTTCCTGGCGCGAGAAGGCTGGACGCCGCCGTCGTCGCTGGCGCCCATCTCGGTGACCCGCGCGGGCAAGGCGCTGCAGGCGGCGATCACGGTCGAGGGGGCGACGGTCAATGCGGTGATCGACACCGGCGCCTCGGCGGTGCTGGCCGTGACGCGCGAGACGGCGCAGGCGGCGGGGCTGCTGGACGGGCGCGAACGGACGCCGGGCCAGAGCATCGTCCTGGGCGGCGTCGTGGGGGCGGAGACGGTCATCGTCCGCACCCTGACGATCGGCGACGAACTGTATCGCCAGGCGACGGTGGCCATATACGACGACGTCGCCGTGCCGGGCTTTCCCAAGGCGCTGGTGGGGATGGCGGCGTTCGAGAACCGGCGTCTGGCGCTGGACCTGGGCGGGCCGGGCCTGTTCGTCGAAAGGCCGATGGAGATCACGGTCGGGGGCTGAAGACATCGGGGCTGGATCGGCGGCGGGGAACGGCCTAGGTCCGCGCCATGATCGAGTTCGCCCCGGAAATCATCGCCCTGTTGTTCGCCGCAGCCGTGGCGGCGGGGTTCGTGGACGCCATCGCCGGGGGCGGCGGCCTGATCACCGTGCCCGTGCTGCTGGCGGTCGGGATCAATCCGGTGGCGGCCATCGCCACCAACAAGATCCAGGGCAGTTTCGGCACGGCTTCCGCGACCTGGACCTTCTGGCGCAAGGGACGGATCGACTTCGCCCTGCTGAAATGGCCGCTGATCTTTACGGTCATCGGCGCCGCCCTGGGGGCGGTGGTGGTCAGTTTCGTCGATGCGACCTGGCTGATGGTGCTGTTGCCGCTGCTGCTGGCGGGGATCGCGGTCTATTTCCTGGTCGGGCCCAAGGCGAGCGACGAGGATGTCCATGCGCGTCTGACACCCTTCGCCTTTGGCGCCGTGGCGGGCGGGATCGGCTTCTATGACGGCTTCTTCGGTCCCGGCGCGGGGTCGTTCTTCGCCCTGGCCCTTGTGACCCTGATGGGGATGGGGCTGACCCGCGCCACGGCCCATACCAAGGCGCTGAACTTTTCCAGCAATCTGGTGTCCGTGGTGGTGTTCGCCATCGGCGGCCATGTGCTGTGGGGCACCGGCCTGATCATGGCGGTGGGTCAGGTGCTGGGCGGCTGGCTGGGATCGCATGCGGCCATGCGGTTCGGACCCAAGCTGATCCGGCCGCTGCTGGTGGTGATCTGTATCGGCATGGTGATCAAGCTGCTGTCCGATCCCGCCAACCCGCTGAGGGCGTGGGTCGAGGGCCTGATCTGAAGCCTAGGCGGGGCCTTTGACCACCGTCACCGGACGCACCGCGCCGGGCCAGAGCTGGATGCGATAGCGGTCGTCGCCGTCCAGACCGTCCTCGGACAGGGTGTCCAGTCCGCCGTGTGAAACGCGGGCGGCATAGTCGCCGGCGGGCAAGTCGATCCGCTCGGCCTGATCGGGATCGTCGGTGCAGCCGAACACGATCAGGGTTCCGCTGGACAGGCGGAGGCCGCAGTCGCGAACCTGATCCCAGGCGTCCGGATCGGGCGTCGGCGCGGCGGGCAGGATTTCAAGTTCGACCGGCACCAGCATGTTGCGCGCCGTGCCTATGGCGATCAGGTCGGGGCCGACGGCCAGCATGGGGTCGCCGGCCGGGCTCCACAGGTCCGCGGTATCGGTGACGTAGGTTTCGTCGCAGACGTAGAACTGGAAATAGTCCGCGAAAATCTCGAAGCGGCGAACGCTCACGGACGTCAGCCCGCCAGAGCCGTCGCCACCACGGCCCTGGCCTCGGCCTGGACGGTCGCCAGATGGTCGGGGCCGAGGAAGGATTCGGCGTAGATTTTGTAGACGTCCTCGGTGCCCGAGGGGCGGGCGGCGAACCAGGCGTCGGCGGTGACGACCTTAAGGCCGCCGATGGCCTGGCCGTTGCCGGGGGCCTGGGTCAGGATGTCGGTGATGGGTTGGCCGGCCAGGGCGGTGGCGGTGATGTCCGAGGGGCTGAGGGCGGCGAGGCGGGCTTTTTCTGTGCGGGTCGCGGGGGCGTCGACGCGGGCGTAGGCGGGGGCGCCGAACTGGTCGGTCAAGCCGGCGTAGAGCTGGCTGGCGCTGCTTCCCGTGCGCGCCTGGATCTCGGCGGCCAGCAGGCACAGGATGATGCCGTCCTTGTCCGTGGTCCAGACCGCGCCGTCGTGGCGCAGGAAGGCGGCGCCGGCCGATTCCTCTCCGCCGAAGCCGACGGTTCCGTCCAACAGGCCGGGCACGAAATGCTTGAAGCCGACGGGGACTTCCAGCAGGCGGCGGCCCATGCCTGCGACGACGCGGTCGATCATCGAGGACGAGACCAGGGTCTTGCCCACCGCCACGTCCGCGCCCCAGCCGGGCCGATTGGCGAACAGATAGGCGATGGCGGCGGCCAGGAAGTGGTTAGGGTTCATCAGGCCGGCGTCGGGGGTGACGATGCCGTGGCGATCGGCGTCGGCGTCGTTGCCGAAGGCGACGTCGTAGGCCGAGCCGCCCTTCATCATGCCGATCAGACCGGCCATGGCGCAGGGGGACGAACAGTCCATGCGGATCTTGCCGTCGGCGTCCAGCGGCATGAAGGCCCAGCGCGGATCGACGGCGTCGTTGACCACCGTCAGGTTCAGCCGGTGGCGCGTGGCGATCTCGCCCCAATAAGCGACGGCCGCGCCGCCCAGCGGATCGGCGCCGATGCGGACCCCGGCGTTGCGGATGGCGTCCAGGTCCAGAACGTGGGGCAGGTCGTCGATATAGGCGGACAGGTAGTCGAACCGGCCCGCCGCCGCATGGGCCTGGGCGAACGGGACGCGACGGACCTCGGTCAGGCCGCCCTCGATCAGTTGGTTGGCGCGGGCGGCGATGGCGGCGGTGGCCTCGCCCCCGGCCGGGCCGCCTGAGGGGGGATTGTATTTGATGCCGCCGTCGCGGGGAGGATTGTGCGACGGGGTGATCAGGACGCCGTCGGCCTGGCGGCTGTTAGACCGGTTGTGCGTCAGGATGGCGTGGGAGACGGCGGGGGTGGGGGTGAAGCCGTCGCGCGCGTCGATCAGCACCTCGACCCCATTGGCGATCAGGACTTCCAGCGTGGTGCGGAAGGCGGGCTCGGACAGGCCGTGGGTGTCACGACCGAGAAACAGAGGCCCGTCGATACCCTGGGCCGCGCGGTATTCGGCGACGGCCTGGGCGATGGCCAAGATGTGCGGGCGGTTGAAGGCGCCGTCCAGGCTGGAGCCCCGGTGGCCCGAGGTGCCGAACACCACCCGCTGCATCGGGTCGGTCATGTCCGGCCGCACGGCCTCGTAGGCGCCGAGCAGGGCGTCGAGGTCGATCAGGTCTTCGGGGCGAGCGGTCGTACCGGCGCGATCATGCATCGTCAGTCAATCAATCGTTGTCGGGAAAAAGGGGCGATCAGGCGCCGGCGAAGGTATCGCACGACGCGGGGTCGCCCGACTGATAGCCGCGTTGCAGCCATTCGACCCGCTGGGCCGAGGAGCCGTGGGTGAAGCTTTCGGGCGAGACCCGTCCGCCGCCGCGACGTTGCAGGGCGTCGTCGCCGATGGCTTGGGCGGTCTTCATGCCCTCCTCGATATCGCCGGGCTCCAGCGCGACCTGGCCGTTGGAGACGGCCGCGGCGTTCTTGGCCCAGACGCCGGCGTAGCAGTCGGCCTGAAGCTCCAGCGCCACGGAATACTGATTGGCCTCGGCCTCGCCCTGGGCGCGTTGCTGGGCCTCGCGGACCTGAGCCGAGGTGCCCGTCAGGGTCTGGACGTGATGGCCGAACTCGTGGGCGATGACGTAGGCGCGGGCGAAGTCGGCGCCGGAGGCGCCCAGTTGCGTCTCCATTTCCTGCCAGAAGCCGAGGTCCAGATAGACGGTCTTGTCGCTCGGGCAATAGAAGGGGCCCATGGCGGATTGGCCATAGCCGCAGCCGGTCGATGTGCCCTGTTCGTAAATGACGACATTGGGACGCTGATAGCCGTTCAGCTTTTGCGTCCAGACATCATCGATATTGCTGCCGATGACATCGACGAAGCGTCCAGCTTGGTCCTCAGGCGTGCCGACCTGGCCCTGCTGCTGTTCCGCACCCACGCCGCCAAACTGGCTGGCCAGTTGGGTGGTGGTCGAAGGATCGATGCCGAAAACCAAATAGCCGATGATGGCCAGGACGCCGACGCCCAAACCGCCGCCCGCGATGGCGCCGCCGCCCATTCCGCGCCGATCCTCGACGCCGCCGCCTGTCCGTCCGCCCTGCCAGCGCATGTGTCGTTCTCCGCCCTATCCTCGATAAGCTAGGCCGGAACGCAGGGGCAAGGGAAGAGATGCGTCAGGTCGCGCGCTTCATTGTGGCCTTTACTGGGGACGGGCCAGCCAGTCGTCGATCTGGCTCATGCCCTGGGCCGTCTGCTCGCGGCGTTCGGCGGCGGACTGGCGCAGGGCGCGTTCCTGCTCGGGGCTGTAGAGGGGGCGAGGCGGAAGGGACTGAGTCGCGACCGGTTCACGCGCCGATTCGATGGCGCGCAGGCGAAGCTGGGTCTCGATTTGCTGCTGGCGGGCCTGGTCGGCGTTGGACTGGGATTGAACGCGCAGGCGGTCGTTTTCGTAGCGATGCTGGTCGGCGATGGCCGCAGAGACGCCGCCCGGATAGGCGCCGTAGGGCCGGCCGGGTTGGAGGTAGGTCTGGGCCAGCACGGGCGTCGCGGTCGCCGCCAGAAGGGCCGTCAGGGTCAGGATGCGTCGCATGGAAGGGATGTGGGGGCGCAGGCCGGCCGCGCCAAGCGGAGCCGCAACCCTTTGAGTTTCTGTGGGTTCATCGCGCCGAACCCCTTTCTCGAACGGAGACCCTCCCATGGCCCAATCCCTTTCCGGCAAGACCGTCGCCATCCTGGCGACCGACGGCGTCGAGCTGATCGAACTGAATGAACCGATGAAGGCGCTGAAGGATGCAGGCGCGGCGGTCGAGATCGTGTCGCTGCAGGCCGGCGACTTCCAAGGCTTCGACCATCTGACGCCGGGCGACAAGGTGACGGCGGACAAGGCGGTGGCGGCGGTGGATGCGACGTCATACTCCGCCCTGCTGCTGCCGGGCGGGGTGGCGAACCCGGACCTGCTGCGGGCCGATGCGGATGCGGTGAAGTTCGTGCGGGCCTTCTTCGATGCGGGCAAGCCGGTCGCCGCCATCTGTCACGCGCCCTGGCTGCTGATCGAGGCGGGGGTGGTCGAGGGGCGCACGATGACATCGTTCGAAAGCATCCGCACCGATCTGAAGAACGCGGGCGCGATCGTTTTGGACGAAGAGGTGGTGGTGGATCAGGGCCTGGTCACCAGCCGCAAGCCCGACGACATCCCGGCCTTCAACGCCAAGATGATCGAGGAATTCGCCGAGGGCCGTCACGACGCCTAAGGCATGGCCCAGACGGAGGACCGCTTGATTTCCTGGTCCTCCAACTCGCGCGAGGTCGGGACGCGGTATTCCGCCAAGAAATCCAGGCCTGTGCGCGGGAAGTAGGTGCGCCCCGGATCGCCGATCAGGACGCGCGTTCCCTTGGCGCGGGCCTGGGCCAGCCAAGCCAGGACGGCGTCGGTCATCGGGCGTTCGTAGCAGATGTCGCCGGCGCAGATGACCTCGATATCCGGCGGGGCGGCGTCCAGCAGATTGGTCTGGGTGAAGTCCAGCGCCACCCCGTTGGCCCTTGCATTGGCGTCCACCGCCGCCCGGCAGAAGGGATCGATGTCGGCGCACAGGACCGAGGCCGCACCGGCGTGCATCGCCGCCACGCCGACCAGGCCCGAGCCGGCGGCGAAATCCAGCACACGCTTTCCGCCGACTTCATGCGGGTGATCCAGGATATAGCGGCTGAGCGCCTGTCCACCCGCCCAGGCGAAGGCCCAGAAGGGCGGCGGCACCCCCATCTCGCCCAACTCCTCCTCCGTCAGCCGCCAGATCGGCGTGATCTCGTCGGCCAGCCACAACGAGATTTCCGGCGCATGCGGCACGGGCTGGAGCCGTGTATTGGCGCGGATGAAGGCGGCGGGATCGAGGACGGTCATGACCGCATTCTACGGGTCCGAAGAGGGGCGGAAAAGCTCAAGCGGAATGTGGGGCAGGCCTGACAAAAAGTCAGGTTGACATGACATTCAAGTGGTGTCAGGTTGTCCTTACACAAGGAGAGCCAATATGTTTGCTGCCTGGAAAAACGGAACGCCCGCGCACCGACGCTATATCATCCGCACGATGGCGTTTTCTGTACCCTATGTCGCGATCTGCATATCGATGATGACGACGGACGCCTTCGATCAGGTCGTGGGCGCGCCGGCGGCCTGGGGGCTGGCGGCGGTGCTGTCGGCGCCGGTGATCGGTCAGATCTGGGCGACCCTGGCCCTGATGCGCGAGAGCGACGAGTTCGTGCGCGGCGTGACCGCCAAACAGTTCATCGTGGCGGCGGGCCTGGCGATGGCCGTGGCGACGTTCTGGGGCTTTGGCGAGAGTTTCGCCGGGGCGCCGCATATGCAGACCTGGCTGATCGTGCCGCTGTTCTGGGCGATGTACGGGATCGTGTCGCCCTTCATAAAGACCAGCCGATGAAGAACCGTCTGAAGCTTCTGCGGGTCGAGCGCGGCTGGACCCAGGAACAGATGGGGCAGGCGCTGGGGGTGTCGCGCCAGGCGGTGATCGCCCTGGAGACCGAGCGGCACGATCCGTCGCTGGACCTGGCCTACCGCATCGCCGCGGTGTTCGAACGGCCGGTGGAAGAGATCTTCGAGAACCCGCACGCGGGCTGACCAAAAAGTCAGAATAACCTTACAATTGGAGAGTTGACGATGATGTACGTCCGTTCGGGCGCGCGCCCGATGCTGCGCGCCCTTTTCCTGGCCTCGGCCGTCGCCCTGGCGTTCGGCGCGACGGTCGCTGCGGCGCGAGCCGAGACGGTTGCGGTTGCGCCCTTTGTGTCGGACCGGCTGTCGGTCGAGGTGGCGGGCCAGGGGCCCGACGTGATCCTGATCCCTGGTCTGGCGTCCTCGCGCGAGGTGTGGCGGGCGACGGCGGATCGGCTGAAGGCGACGCACCAGGTGCATCTGGTGCAGCTGGCCGGGTTCGCCGGCGAGCCCTGGGCGCATGGCGACGGGGCCTTCGTTCAGCCCGAGGTCGAGGAACTGGCGCGCTATATTCGCGAGGCCGGGTTGGATCGGCCGGCGGTGATCGGCCATTCGATGGGCGGGTTGAGCGGCCTGTTGCTGGCTCAGCAGCAGCCGGCTCTGGTCGGGCGGGTGATGACGGTCGATTCGCTGCCCTTCTACAGCGCCATGTTCGGGCCGACGGCGACAGCCGAAAGCGCACGACCGTTTGCGGACCAGGCGGCGGGCATGATCCTGGGGGCGGACGAGGCGAGCTTCCGCACCCAGCAGGAGGCGACGGCGAAGGCCCTGTCGCGGACGCCGTCGGAACAGGCGCGGATCGTGGCTTGGTCGATGGCGACCGACCGGCGCGCGATGGCGTCGGCCATGAAGGATGTGATGACCACCGATGCGCGGCCGGGGCTGGCGGCCATGACCACGCCGGTGACGGCGCTGTACGCCGCCGATGCGGACGGCGGCCCGCCGCCGGCGCTGGCCGACGGGATGTGGGGGCGGGAGTATGCGGCTTTGCCGGGCGTGACGCTGATCCGGGTCGATGGATCGCGGCACTTCATCATGGCCGACCAGCCCGAGCGGTTCGCTGAATTGGTGGGGGCGTTTCTGGAGGAGTGATGCTGGTCCTCCCCCGAGCAGCGTAGCGAAACGGGGGAGGGGGACCGCGCGAAGCGGGGTGGAGGGGGCGAAAACCGCACGAATCTAAAACGGGGAGGGCGGTGATGCGTCCGCCCCCTCCACCCCTTCGGGGTTCCCCTCCCCCGCAGGCGGGGGAGGATTGGTTCAGCCGTTCTTGGGCGTCACGTCGCCGGCCTTGGCGGGGGCGCCGTCGAACTGGTCGGCGTAGGCGGGGGCGAGCAGGGCGCGGAAGGCGGATTGCGGCAGGGCGATCCAGTAGGGGCCGTCCGAATAGGGGCCGATCTGATACGGCCCCATCAGGAAGGTGACGCCCCCCGCCTTGCCCGGCGTCGTGCCCGGCGTCAAGACG
The DNA here is from genome assembly GCF_049896085.1 of Brevundimonas sp. TWP1-3. NCBI lineage: Bacteria > Pseudomonadati > Pseudomonadota > Alphaproteobacteria > Caulobacterales > Caulobacteraceae > Brevundimonas > Brevundimonas sp. TWP1-3. The sequence goes on from NZ_JAFCTP010000001.1 coordinate 1,032,043, forward strand.
AACGGGGTCGAGACGGCCTTGGGGCAGGTCCACATCTTGCCGTCCAGGGTCGCGGTCTCCGATCCCGGCGACCGGGCCTGTTTTGCGGCGTTGGCGGCGGCGCACAGGGCCTTGTCCAGCACCGACAGGTCGGCGCCCGGCCGGAACAGGTCGGCGAAGCCCAGCCGCTTGTTGGTCGTCTTGTCCCAGATCACCGAGGCGAAGCTGGTGTTGGGGTGGGCGCCGCCGGTGAACTCGAAATCGGTGCGGGCCAGGCTGACCAGTTTCGCGGTTTCGGCGCCGGGGGCGAAGGCGATGGTCTTCTCATAGGGGTTGGGGCCGCCGCCCGCCTCGCTGAGATCGGCCTGGGCGCCTTCCTCGAACTGCTTCAGGTCACGCACCATGTCGGCATAGAGGGCGGCGTGCAGGGCAGGCGTGGTCTTGACCGCCTGGGGCAGGGTCAGTTTGACGATGGCGTAGGGGGTCTTGCTGTCATAGCCGACCGGGGTGTTGGACGCAGGCGTAGCGACGGCGGCGGGCGGCGCCTGGGCCGGGGCCTTGTCTTCCTTGCGCTGGCAGGCGGCCAGGGTCGCGGCGACGGCGACGGACAGCAACAGGATGCGGGCGGGGTGAGGCATGAAAGGCTCCTTCATCAAACCAGGAATCCGAGCGCGATGGCGGCCAGCAGGACGAAGCCGGCCTCGCGATTGGACTTGAACAGTTTCAGCGCCAGGGCGCCGTCGTTGCGGTCGAGGCGCGCGACCTGACGCGCCAGATGGGCGGCATAGGCGATCAGGCCCAGCCAGAACAGCGGACCCAGGCCGGCGTTCAGGCCGGCTAAGGCGGCGAATATCAGGCTGAGGCCATAGAAGATCGCCACGCCGGGCCGCACGGCCGAGGCCAGGCGGCGGGCCGAGGATTTGACGCCGATCATGGCGTCATCCTCGATGTCTTGCAGGGCGTAGATGGTGTCGTAGCCGAGGGTCCAGAATACGCCCCCGAGGTAGAGAAACACCGACGGCAGATAGTCGATGGGGCCGAAAGCCACATAGACGTCGTGGCCATCCAAACCCGCCATAGCCATCGTCGTCTGTGACCACGCCACCTTGGCCGCAACCGAATATGCGGAAGCGAACCCCATCAGGGCGCCCCAGTTGAAGGTCAGGCCCAACCAGGCCTGGGGCCACCAGGTGATCCGCTTCATGAAGGGATAGGCGGCGACCAGGGCCAGCGATCCGACGCCCAGCAGGATGGCGACGGTCGGCAAGGTCAGCAGGATCGTCAGGCTGATCAGGCTGCACGCCACCACGAAGGCCCAGGCCTGTTTCACCGAGATGCGGCCCGAGGGAATGGGGCGCTGGGCGGTGCGGGCGACCTTGGCGTCGAAGTCGCGGTCCACGATGTCGTTGAAGGCGCAGCCCGCCGCCCGCATCAGACAGGCGCCGATGGCGAAGCCGACGAACAGCCACAGGTCATACAGGCCGGGCGGCTGGCGATACTGGGCCAGGGCCAGGGCGATCCCCTGCCAGCCGGGCAGCAGCAGCAACCAGATGCCGATGGGCCGGTCGAACCGCCCCAGCTTCAGCCACGGCTTCAGCCCCTCCGGCGCATGGCGGTCCACCCAGTTGGCGCCGGCGTCGGGAAGGGGGGCGAAAGTCATGCGGGTGACTTAGCGGGAATGGGGCGGGGGGTGAAGGCGTGGCCCCTTCTTTCGTCATCCTCTGGCTTTCGTCATCCTCCGGCGCGAAGCGACCGGGGGACCCAGCGGCGCGCGCGAGCGCGACACTGTCGCGGACGCGTTTTTCGACGGCTGTGCTGCGGACGCATCGCCTTCGGCGCCGCTGGGTCCCCCGGTCTGCGCCGCGAAGACGCGGCTTGCCGGAGGATGACGAAAGAAAAAGGGGGCTGGATGGATCCAGCCCCCTTCGGTTCGAAGGCGTCGCGCCGATCAGTCCTGATAGACCTCGCCCGAGCCGGTGACGGTGCTGTTCACATTGGCGGCGCGGGTGGCCAGGGCGACGTCGCCGGAGCCGGCGATGGTGACCCGGACGTCGCCGGTCGGGGCGATGCGGGCGTCGCCGGAGCCGGCGATGTCCACCGAGGCGTCGCGGGTGGTCAGGTCGCCCAGGGAGGCGTCGCCGGAGCCGGCGATGTCCACCTTCAGATCGTCGGTGCGACCCGAGGCCGTGACCTCGGCCGAGCCGGCGATGTCCAACGCCAGCGACGGCTGGTCATAGGCGTTGATCAGCAGATCGCCCGAACCGTTGGCGTTGAAGCGGTTCACCTTGGGGGCGGTGATCACGACCTTCAGCTCGTCGCGCTCGGAGCGGGCGGTGAAGTTGCCGCTGCTCCAGCCGAACACGACCCGCTCGTCGCCGTCGCCCAGGTCCAGCCGGCCGTCGACCAGGCGGACCCGGTCGGTCAGACCCTTGGGCCCGGTGATGACGACGGTGTTGGCGTCGCCCTGGATGTATTCGACGTCGATGCTGGAATCGACGGTCAGGCTCTCGCCGCCGGTCCAGGGAAGGGTGCGGGTGGTGAGGGGACCGAGGTCGTCGGTCCCGCCGCCCTTGACCCGCTCGAAGCGGACGCTCTCGCCATTGTCGTCCTTGAAGGTCCAGGCCCAGCCGTGGCGCTGGAGGTCGTGGCCGCCGATGGCGAGGGCGCCGCCGACGGTGACCAGGCACAGCACCAGGGCGGCGCCGGCGATGATGAACAGGGTGCGGATCATGCCGAAACTCCCGAAACAGGCGTGGATTGAGTGGGCGAGGACTCCAGCGCCGGCTTCAGCAGGCGATAGTGCAGGCGGGCGAACCAGACGACGCCGTTGACCAGCCAGATGGTGAAGATGGCCAGCAGGGCGCCGATGAAGACGGCGCCGGCCATCAGGCCCAGACCCATCAGGATCGCCGCGAACGGTCCGCCGGGGAAGCCGGCGAAGGGTCCGGCGACCATGATCACACCGCCGCAGATGAACAGGGCGATGGCGGCGATGAAGAAGCCGAACACGGTCCCGACCACGCCCATCAGCAGGGGCAGCAGGATCAGGATGTCGAGCGCCCCCAGGCCCAGGACCGCGAAGACGGCGGCGGCGGCGGCGGAGGGGTTCTTCTCCTGATGCCAGCGCTGGATGCCGGCCTCGGCCTTCAGCTCGCGGGCCAGGCGGATCGGATCACCTAGCGCGGATGCGACCTCGGCCTCGGTTCGGCCGGCGGCGATTCCGTCGTCGAAATGGGTCTGATAGTCGGCGATGATGTCGTTGGCGGTCGCGGTCGGCAGGCCGACGAGGCCTTCCTTCAGACGATCGATGAACTCGGCGCGCGTCATTGTGCGGCTCCCTGATCGGCGTCGTTCGCCACGACGGCGTCGACGGCCTTGGTGAAGGCGGACCATTCGGCAGTCTGGGCGGCAAGGGCCCCCCGGCCCGCTTCGGTCAGTCGGTAGTATTTGCGTGAAGGCCCGGCCGAGGATTCGACCAGATAGGTCTCCACCTGTCCGTCCGACTGCATGCGGCGCATCAGGGGGTAGATGGTTCCTTCCCCCATATCGATCGCGTCCGACAGGCGGCTGGCGATCTCGTAGGCGTAGCTGTCCGCCCGGTTCAAAAGCGCCAGGACACACAGTCCAAGCACTCCCTTCTTCAGCTGTATCTCGATGGTTTCAGGCACCTCGGCTCTCCCGTTGATGTCCATTGACTACGGCAAGGTATCTGTCGGTGCAAGGTAGCTGTCGAAACATGACAGCGATTTAATCGAGGCTGGTTGACGGCGGCTTTGCGGCCTCTGTGGCGTTGATCGCTTGGCAAGCGGAAAGCGATCCGATAGGTGACCGACATCGCCGGGCGTGGGAATCGCGCCAGCGTGATCTCTTGCGAGCCATTCGCAAGTATCTGCTGCAAAACGGTTTTATGGGGAAGTCTCGTATGGGGATGGGCAAGCGAGCCCTAGGGACGCTCAAAGGGGCTTCGGCTTCTGCGTCTTCGATCGTTCTGGGCGCCGGACTGGCGATGTTCGCCGCGTCGCCGACGTGGGCGCAGGACCTGATGGGCCAGCCGACGCCGGGCGGCATCGGCTTGCAGCCGGCCGCGTCGCCGCTGAAGCACGATGCGCACTTCTTCCACGATGTGATCCTGATGCCGATCATCACGGCCATCACCTTGCTGGTGCTGGGCCTGCTGGCGTGGATCGTGTTCCGCTACAACAAGAAGTCCAATCCGACGCCCGCGCGCTGGAGCCACAACACCACGGTCGAGATCATCTGGACCGTGCTGCCGGTGGTGATCCTGGTCTTCATCTCCCTGTTCTCGTTCCGCCTGCTGTTCGCCTATCACGACATGCCGACGCCGGACGTGACGGTGAAGGTGACCGGCAACCAGTGGAACTGGGCCTATGAGTATCCGGACCAGGGCGTCGCCGAATACATCTCCAACATGCTCCCGGAAGAGGAAGCCAAGGCCAAGGGCGTGCCCTATCGCCTGGCCGCGACCGAGCCGATGGTCGTGCCGGTCGGCAAGACTGTGCAGCTGGTCATCACCGCCTCCGACGTCATCCACGCCGTCGCCCTGCCGGCGTTCGGCCTGAAGACCGACGCCGTCCCCGGCCGCATCAACACCACCTGGTTCAAGGCCGAGCGCACCGGCGTCTTCTATGGCCAGTGCTCGGAACTGTGCGGCGTCGACCACGCCTTCATGCCGCTGGAAATCCGGGTCGTGACCCAGGCCCAGTTCGAACAGTGGATCGCCTCCAAGGGCGGCTCGATGACCCCCAAGGTCGCCGAGCCCGCGCCGGCCGCCGCTCCGGCAGTCACTCCGGCCGTCGGGGCGCCCGCCGCCGGTGAAGCCGCCGAGGCCGCTCCGGCCGCCGCACCCGTCGGCGCTGCCGCCGACCAACCCGTTCCCGCCGCGGCGCCCGCCGCGCCGGCCGCCCAGTAAGAGGCGAACAGACATATGGCTGACGCTACCGTAACCCGCGACGCGACCGACCTCGGTCACGCTCACGACCACCATCACCACGACGACCACAAGGTGGGCTTCTTCACCCGCTGGTTCCTGTCCACCAATCACAAGGACATCGGCACCCTGTATCTGATGTTCGCCATCATGGCGGGCATCGTGGGCGGCGCCCTGTCGGGCCTGATCCGCTGGGAACTGGCCGAGCCGGGCATCCAACTGTTCCGGGAAGGCTCTTCGATCCAGCTCTTGGGTCTCGTGGAGCAGTCCAAGCACGGCTATAACGTCACCGTCACGGCCCACGCCCTGATCATGATCTTCTTCATGGTCATGCCCGCCATGATCGGCGGCTTCGGCAACTGGTTCGTGCCGATCATGATCGGCGCGCCGGACATGGCCTTCCCGCGCATGAACAACATCTCGTTCTGGCTGCTGGTGGCCGCCTGGTGCCTGCTGGTCCTGTCGATGTTCGTCGATGGGGGGCCGGGCAAGGGCTTCGGCGGGGGCTGGACGGCCTATCCGCCACTGTCGACCACGGGCCACGTCGGGCCGGCCTTCGACCTGGCCATCTTCGCCCTGCACGTCGCGGGCGCCAGCTCGATCCTGGGCGCGATCAACTTCATCACCACCATTCTGAACATGCGCGCGCCGGGCATGACGATCCACCGGATGCCGCTGTTCGCCTGGTCGGTTCTGATCACCGCCTTCCTGCTGCTGCTGAGCCTGCCCGTCCTGGCCGGCGCCATCACCATGCTGCTGACGGACCGCAACTTCGGCACCCACTTCTTCGATCCCGCCGGCGGCGGCGATCCGGTCATGTACCAGCACCTGTTCTGGTTCTTCGGCCACCCGGAAGTGTACATCCTGATCCTGCCGGGCTTCGGCATCATCAGCCACATCGTCTCGACCTTCAGCCGCAAGCCCGTGTTCGGCTATCTGGCCATGGCCTACGCCATGGTGGCCATCGGCTTCGTCGGCTTCATCGTGTGGGCGCACCACATGTACACGGTCGGCATGAGCATCAATCTGCGCGCCTATTTCATCGCCGCCACCATGATCATCGCGGTGCCGACGGGCGTGAAGATCTTCAGCTGGATCGCCACGATGTGGGGCGGTTCCATCAGCTTCAAGACGCCCATGCTGTGGGCGATCGGCTTCATCTTCCTGTTCACCGTCGGCGGCGTGACCGGCGTGGTCCTGTCCAATGCGGGCATCGATTACAGCCTGCACGACACCTATTACGTGGTGGCCCACTTCCACTACGTCCTGTCGCTGGGCGCCGTCTTCGCGATCTTTGCGGGCTTCTACTACTGGTTCGAGAAGATGTTCGGCGTGAAGTACAACGAGTTCCTGGGCGCGACCCATTTCTGGATCATGTTCGTGGGCGTGAACCTGGTGTTCTTCCCGCAGCACTTCCTGGGTCTGCAGGGTATGCCGCGTCGCTACATCGACTATCCGGACGCCTACACCCTGTGGAACCAAGTGTCGTCGGTCGGTTATGCGATCACGGCCTTCGGCGTGCTGGTCTTCCTGGTCATGCTGGCCGAGGCGGCGATCCGTCGTCGTCCGGGCGTCGCCAACCCGTGGGGCGAAGGCGCCACGACCCTGGAGTGGACCCTGTCCTCGCCGCCCCCGACGCACCAGTTCAACGAACTGCCGGTGATTAAAGAAGAAGAACACTAAACCCCTTCCGTCACCCTCGGGCCTGTCCCGAGGGCCCACGGCGGAAGCGGATTCAAAAGACTGCGAAGGGCCTCGGGCGGAATGTTCGAGGCCCTTTTCGTATCTCGGAGACGTGGACCCTCGGGACAAGCCCGAGGGTGACGGTGTAGAAGATGACCATCGTGACCCCGACTGACCTCAACACACCCGCCATCTCGACCGCCCAGCCGGAGGATTTCTTCCAGCTGCTCAAGCCACGCGTGATGTCGCTGGTGGTGTTCACCGCCGCGACGGGCCTGGTGGTGGCGCCGGGGTCGATCAATCCGCTGGTCGCAGCCATCGCCGTTCTGTGCATCGCCGTGGGCGCGGGCGCGGCCGGCGCCCTGAACATGGCGCTGGAAGGCGAGACCGACGCCCTGATGCGGCGCACGCGCGGCCGTCCGGTCGCGGCCGGACGGGTCAAGAAGAACGATGCGATGGCGTTCGGCGTCATCCTGAGCCTGTTCTCGGTCATGCTGCTGGGGATGAATGCGAACTGGCTGGCGGCCGGTCTGCTGGCCATGACCATCGTCTATTACGCCGGCTTCTACACCCTGCTGCTGAAGCGTCGGACGCCCCAGAACATCGTCATCGGCGGGGCGGCGGGCGCCTTTCCACCGGTGATCGGCTGGGCGGCGGCGACGGGCCAGGCGCCGTGGCAGGCCTGGCTCTTGTTCGCCATCATCTTCCTGTGGACCCCGCCGCACAGCTGGGCCCTGGCGCTCTATTCGGCCGGCGACTACGCCAAGGCCGGCATTCCGATGATGCCGGTGGCGAAGGGCGCGAAGTCCACGCGGTTGCAGATCCTGCTCTACACCCTGGTCTTCGTGCCGGTCGCCATCGCCCCGGCCTTCGTGGGCCTGGGTGGGTTGATCTATCTGGTGGTGTCGGTGGCCGGCGGCCTGGGCTTCCTGGGTCTGGCGCTGCGGCTTTATCGTTCGCGCGCCGGCGATGAACCCGACAAGGCAGAGGCCGTGGGACGCGAGGCCGCATTGTATGATGTGCGCGCCCAGGCCAAACCGGCGCGAGACCTGTTCGCCTTTTCCATCCTCTATCTGATGGCCCTGTTCTCGGCCCTTCTGGTCGAGGCCTTGTCCGGTCTGGGAGCGTAAAACCATGCGTCTGACGCCTGAGGAACTTCGCGCGCGCAAGCGTCGCAACGTCTGGATCGCGGCGGCCCTGGTCGCCTTCATCGTCCTGGTCTTCACCACCACCGTTCTGCGGCTGCAGCAGAACCAGGCGAGCGAGCGGGCGCTGCTGGAGGCGGCGACGGGGACCACGGCGCAATGAACGCGAACCGCAAGAACCTGATCGCCATCGTCTGCGTCTTCGGCGTGATGGGGATGACCGGGGCGGCGTTCGCGGCGGTGCCGCTGTACCGGATGTTCTGTCAGGTCACCGGCTTCGGCGGCACGACGATGAAGGCCGACAAGGCCTCGGACATCGTGCTGGACGAGACGGTGCTGGTGCGGTTCGACACCAATGTCCGCGGCCTGCCGATGACCTTCAAGGCCGAACAGTCGACGCAGCGCGTGCGCATCGGCGAGACGGGCCTGGCCTATTTCGACGTGACCAATACCTCGGACAAGCCGATCCAGGTGCGGGCCAGTTACAACGTCTCGCCGGAACAGACGGGGCCGTATTTCCAGAAGCTGCAATGCTTCTGCTTCACCGACCAGACGCTGGCGGCGGGTGAGACGCGTCAGTTCCCGATGCAGTATTTCATCGCCCCCGAACTGGCCACGGACCGCGAGGCCAAGGGCGCGCGCGACATCACCCTGAGCTACACCTTCTATCCCTCCGTGGACGCGCCCAAGGCGTGAGCAAGCCCGGCGTGGATTTTCCCGGCGTCGGTTGTGGCCTGGTGATCCAGCGGTCCGACGGGCGGGTGCTGCTGTGCAAGCGGCTGAAGGCGCCCGAGGCCGGGTTCTGGAACATCGTCGGCGGCAAGGTCGACCTGATGGAGCCGTCCGACATCGCCGCGCGCCGCGAGGCCGAGGAGGAGAGCGGGCTCAAGATCGGCGCGGTCGACTTCCTGTGTGTAGCCGAAGAGGTCATTCCCGCGGACGGCCAGCATTGGGTGTCGCTGATCTATGTCACGCGCGACTTCACTGGCGAGGCGACATTGACCGAACCGGACAAGCTGTCGGAGATCGGCTGGTTCGACCTGAACGACCTGCCCCAGCCGCTGTCGGCGTTTTCGGCCAAGGCGTTCGCGGCGTTGAAAGCGACAGCGGTCGAATAATCACCGCCGTCACCCTCGGGCTTGTCCCGAGGGCCCACCGTTGATCTGTCTCGGCATCGCCGCCGGATCGCGGCCTGCGCCTCATCTGTTCAATGACGAGATTGCATCCGGCGTGGGCCCTCGGGACGAGCCCGAGGGTGACGGAATGGAGGGATGGGCTGTTTGCGTCGGCGCGCGTTCCGTTCCAGCGTGCGGCCCGCACGGCGAACTGACGGAGACGGGATTTGCGCGGTCTGGACTTCACCAACTGGCACAGTCTGCTGCTGACCCTGCTGGGGCTGGCGCTGGTCACCCTGATCGGCATGGGGATCCGGCTGGTGATGATGTTCACCATCCAGCAGCGGCGCGAGCGGATGAACCGCCAGATCAACGAACGGCTGAAGACGCTGATCGCGGCCTACAAGGTGCTGGGCGGGTCGTTCACCGGCGACCTGACGGTCGATCCGACGCACAAGCGCGACCTGAGCCGCCGCAATGCGTCGGGCGGCGAGGCGGGGCTGGATCTGAGCGCCGAGACGGCGGCGGGATCCGACCGCACCCGGCGCATCCGCGATGCGGTGGAGGCCTGTCTGGCGGACATCATCCTGCTGGGCACCGAAGAGCAGGTGCGGCTGGCGCAGCAGGCGGCGCGCGAACTGGTCGCCGGGCGGCCGGTGCGGACGCATGAGCTGGTGGTCTCGCTGCGAGACTTCATCCGTCAGGCGCTGGACCTGGCGCCGGTTCCGGCCGGGGCGGACATTCCGCTGCAAGGACCGACACGGCCGTCGTCGAGCGGAGGCCGGGGCGGCGGGGCCGGCGGCGGGGGAGGCGGTGGCGGCGGAGGCGGCATGGGGGGCGGCATGGGCGGAGGAATGGGCATGGGCGGCGGTATGGGCTCAAGCCCTGACGACCCCGCCGATCCGCCTGCGCGCAAGGCCTGAGCCCCGTTCGCGACCCTGAACAAGGCCGAAACACGGCGTGGCTCTGGCGTCGGACAAATGGGGACGCTATAGCCGCTATAACAACCGACTCTGGCCGACGAAGAGACGCGATACATGGCTGACGCCCACGCCACTCCGCAGCACGACTATCACCTGGTGCCGCCCAGCCCCTGGCCGCTGCTGTCGTCCGTTGCGGCGACCATCATGTTCATCGGGGCGGTGATCTGGATGAAGGGTCTGGCCCCGGCCGAGAACGGTCCGATCGCCGCCAACTTCCTGGCCGAGGGCAAGTCGGGCGTCTTCTTCGCCGGTCTGGCGGGCGTGCTGATCTCGGCCTTCGGCTGGTGGGCGGACGTGATCAAGGAATCCAAGGCGGGCGACCATACGCCGGTCGTGTCCATCGGCCTGCGCTACGGCATGATCCTGTTCATCGCGTCGGAGGTGATGTTCTTCGTCGCCTTCTTCTGGATGTTCTTCGACATGGCCCTGTTCCATGAATCGCGGGCGCTGACGCCGGAAGTCGGGACCTGGGCGGACACGGCCAAGGCCTGGTCGACCTGGCCGCCCAAGGGCGTCGAGGTTCTGAGCCCCTGGCAGCTGCCGCTGCTGAACACCGTGACCCTGCTGCTGAGCGGCTGCACCGTCACCTGGGCGCACCACGCGATCCAGGTCGGCGACCGCAAGGGCGCCAAGATCGCCCTGGGCATCACCGTGGCGCTGGGCGTGATCTTCACCTGCGTTCAGGCCTATGAGTATCACCACATCCTGCACGAGCACCTGTTCTTCAACGAAGAGGCCGTGAACTCGGGCCTGTATGGGTCGATCTTCTTCATGGCGACGGGCTTCCACGGCTTCCACGTCCTGATCGGCACCATCTTCCTGGCGGTCTGCCTGATCCGCCTGCTGGCCGGCGACTTCACCCCGCAGAAGCATTTCGGCTTCGAGGCGGCGGCCTGGTACTGGCACTTCGTGGACGTGGTCTGGCTGTTCCTGTTCGCCTTCGTCTATGTCGTCTTCGGTTGATCCAAGACGGTCCTGAAGACCTCAAGACGGCGCGGGACGAGGGATCGTCCCGCGCCGTCGTCGTTTCCGACACGCCGGTTCGCGCGGCCCTGCGCGGGCGCTGTCCCCGGTGCGGGCAGGGCGCGCTGTTCGCGGGCTTTCTGAAGGTGCGGCCGGCCTGTGAGGCGTGTGGCCTGGACTATTCGACCATCCAGACAGGCGACGGCCCGGCCAGCTTCATCATGCAGATCGCCGGCTTTATCGTCGGCTTCTCGGCCCTGTTCGTCGAAATCAAATATCATCCGCCCATGTGGCTGCATCTGATCGTCTGGCTGCCCTTGGTCGTCGCCCTTTCGCTGGCCTTGATGCGGCCGGGACGGGGGCTGATGATCGGGCTGCAATACCGGAATCAGGTGGATGGATCCTCCCCTGCGGAGCGGGGGAGGGGGACCACGCCTGGCGTGGTGGAGGGGGCGACCCCAAACCCGGTGCGAGGTTCCGCCCCCTCCACCGCTTCGCGGTCCCCCTCCCCCGTTCCGCTGCGCTCCACGGAGGAGGATTTATGAGACGTTTTCCCTGGATACTGACCGTGCTGACGGTCCTGGCCCTGATCCTGCTGATCGGCCTGGGCGTATGGCAGGTTGAGCGGTTGAAGTGGAAGGAAGGCCTGATCGCGGCGGCCGAGGCTGCTGCGGCGAAACCGCCCGCGCCGCTGGATCAGGTGCTGGTGGAAGGCGATCTGGAGTTCCGCAAGGCGTTGATGGTCTGTCCGGGCCTGGCTAGCGCGCCCTTCATCGAGCTTCAGTCCATCCATGACGGCGAGGCTGGGGTGCGGCTGATCTCGGCGTGCAAACCGGCGGGGGCCGATTTCAGCCTGCTGATCGACCGGGGCTTCGTCGGCGACGGGGTGACCGAGCGGCCGCGCGTGGTCGAGACCACCCTGCCGCTGGTGATGGTCGGGGAGTTCCGCACCTTCGATAAGCCGGGCGCCATGAGCCCCACCCCGAGGGACGGCCGCTTCTACGCCCGCGACACCGCCGCCATGGCCAGGGCGTTGAACGTCACCGGGCCAGTGCGGCCAGAAGCCGTGTTCGCCGTCACCGCCGTCAATCCCGAGTTCGCGGCCCTGAGGCCGTCCGCGCCGCCTGCGGCCTTTTCGAACAACCATCTGGGTTATGCGATGACATGGTTCGGACTGGCGATCGCGCTTGTGGGTTTCTATGTGGCCCTGCTTCGGCGTCGAACCAAGAAAGACGCTCCCCAAGCAGCCTCGCACCGCGTGCGAGGCGATAGGAAAGAATAAGGTCCTGACTTCCCTGCACACCCTGTCCAACGGCGTCCGCGTCATCTGCGACCCCATGCCGGGGCTAAAGACCCTGGCTGTCGTCGTCACCGTCAAGGGCGGGGCGCGGTGGGAGGCGGAAGAGCGCTCCGGCTGGTCCCACCTGCTGGAGCATCTGGTGTTCAAGGGCGCCGGCGACATGGCCGCGCGCGAGATCGTCGAACGGATCGAGGCCGAGGGCGGCACGATCAACGCCTCCACCGGATACGAGCGCACCAGTTTCGAGGTGCGCGGCCTGGACGGTTCGCTGCCGCTGGCGATGCAGGTTCTGTCGGACCTGGTGTTCCGCCCGACCCTGGACCCCGCCGAGATCGAGCGCGAGAAGGACGTGGTGGCCCAGGAGATCGCCGAGGCCTTCGACACGCCCGACGACCATGTGTTCGAGATGGTCCAGACCCGCGCCTTCACCGGTCAGCCGCTGGGCCGACCGATCCTGGGCTCCATCGCCAGCCTGAAGCCGGCGGACAAGGTCAGCGTCGAGGCCTGGCGGGCGCGGCTGTATTCGCCCGACCGGATGGTGGTGTCGGTGTCGGGCGCGGTGGATGAGACCGAGCTGCTGGCGTTAGCCGAGCGCTGGTTCGGCGATGCGGTGGCGACCCCGGTCGAGGCGCCGTCGCCGGCGGCCTTCGTCGGCGGCCATGCGAAACTGACGCGCAAGATCGAACAGGCCAATCTGGTGTTCCAACTGCCGGCGCTTTCGGCGACCGATCCGGCCTTGTCGTCGATGCGGCTGTTCGGCGAGATCCTGGGCGGGGGCATGGCCTCGCGCCTGTTCCAGAGCGCGCGCGAGGAGCGGGGCCTGGCCTACGCCATCGACGCCTATCAGGAGCCGTACGAGGATACGGGCGTGCTGGGCATCTACGCCGGGGCGGCGGCGGACCGGGCGAAGGAACTGGCCGAGGTGGCGGCGGCCGAGGTGCGGGCCATGGCCGAGGCCGGTCCGACCGAAAAGGAACTGTCGCGGGCCAAGGCGGTGATGAAGGCGGGTCTGTGGATGTCGGACGAAAACCCGATGAGCCGCGCGGGACGCAACGCCGCCCAGACCCTGATCTTCGGCGCTCCGCGCTCCAGCCTGTCGATGACCGAACAGCTGGAAGACCAGACCGTCGCGGACGTGCGGGCGGTCGGCGGACGGTTGCTTGCCTCGGGTCAGGCGGCCAGCGCCGTGCTGGGGCCGAAGTCGGCCGGACCGGCGGGCGAGGCGTTCGCGGCGGCCCTGTTCGGGAGTTAGGCTTTTGGCTCTTCTTTCTTAACTTCCGTCCCCCTCGGGCGGGTAGTTCAGCGGGACAGACAATTCCTACCGGTGGCCATCTGAATGTTCGGGGCAGGGGGCGGGGCAAACTTCTCTTCACGACCCGTTGCGGACATTTGCGTTGCTGGCCGGTCTTGATCCCCTGCGGCGAAGCAGATCATCCTACGGGTTCTTCCCCTCAGTTGATCTGACCTCGGTGGACTAGCCCATCAATGACAACGCCTCGGTGGCTACTTCGATGGGGGCACGCGAGCGACTACCGCTCTGTGGCGGATGTCATGTTCGATGCCGTGCGCAATGGTCGAAGCCGTTATACCGAAGAGCAGCGTGCCGCTTGGGTTCCTGCCCCTCGAAGCGGACCTGAGTGGGATCAGCGGCTCGGCTCGCAAGACGTCATCCTTGCTGAGGCAGAGGGTGACATAGTTGGCTTCATGAGCTTGGCGCCGGGCGGCTACATTGACTTCGCCTACATTCGGCCCCGCGCCCAAGGCACCGGGCTTTTCAGATTGCTGTACGAGCAGCTTCTCCAGCGCGCTCGGGAGAACAGTGAGCGAAGGCTTTGGGTGCACGCCAGTCTAATGGCGCAGCCAGCGTTCCGCGCGCTTGGCTTCGTTGTGGTCTGCGACGAGACGGTCTTCATCGGGGATCAGGCTTTCGATCGCAGTGAGATGGAATTGGAGCTCTAGTGAGCAGCGCGCCAGCTTCGGCTTCCCACCTCTAAGCGAAGGTCGGCTCCCCACCCCGAACAGCCCGTCGCAATGTCCGCTTTCTGTGCCGGCGACCGGGTTTGCCAGTATTGGTGTATCCCCCTCATTTTAGGGCTCGTCACGAGGGCCTACCTTTCATCAGACGCGGCCCGCCGTTGCAGCGACGTGTTGGAGATCATCGACCGGCCCCGCCTTGGGCTCTTGGGACGAGCCAGAGGGTGACGGATTTAACCTGGGTGGAACATCCGAGCGCGCGGATCGGTTATGCTGGCGCTTGAACCCGTCCAGCCCGGAGACTTTCCATGCCCGTCCGCGTCGCCCTGATCGTCGGCAGCCTGCGAGAAGGCGCCTATTCCCGCGCCATCGGCCTGGAAATTAAGGCGCTCGCCGCGCCGGGGCTTGAACTGGAACTGATCGAGATCGGCGACCTGCCGCTCTACAATCCCGATCTGGAGACTGACGCGCCGCCGGCCCCCTGGGTGCGGTTCCGCGAGGAGGTCGAGACGACCGAGGCCGTGCTGTTCGTGACGCCGGAATACAACCGCTCCATCCCCGGCGCGCTGAAGAACGCCCTCGACGTCGGTTCGCGCCCCTATGGCCACAGCATCTGGCAGGGCAAGCCCGCCGCCATCGTCAGCGTCTCGCCCGGCGCCCTGGCCGCCTTCGGCGCCAACCACCACCTGCGCCAGCCCCTGGTCTTTCTGAACATGCCCACGATGCAGCAGCCCGAGGCCTATATCGGCAATGTCGCCGACCTGCTGGACGACGACGGAAAGCTGAAGAAGGACGATACGAGGGCGTTCCTGAAGAGCTTCACGGATGCGTTCGCCAAGTGGATCGACAAGACGAAGGCATCGAAAGCCTGATCTGTATCGGTGAAATCCCAGACCAGTCCACGCCGAAGCGGTCTGGGACCACAGAGTTCTAAAGCATTCAGCCTGCTCGATTTACCCGTTGAACGGGCGCCACCCGTCGAGAGGGATCGCCAAGGGCGCCATACGAAGGCTGAAGCAAACTGGGTATGCCGCGCTCGGCTTTGATCGACTCGGTTTGGGCGACGTGCAGCGCGGAAGATGTGCCGGGTGCTGCACAGGCAGACAGCGATGAGAAGATAGCCAGGGCGGTCGTTACAAGCAGAAGTTTACGAGATTTCATTGGATCCTCCATAGCCCCCCATCTGGGTGATCATGACCACAACTTCTTTTTGTCAACCTGGCATTGTGGTGCATGGCTGAAAATTCTTGGCCCTCGCGCCGAACTCCTTTGAAAGCAGCGGCCTCCTTAGGCCCTTCTCGATCCACGTCGACCAGACCCAAAAATGGTTGTCGAGCAAAGCCCACATCAAGGCTAGCTTTGCCGCCGCCCGGCGCAGTCCATCAGAATCTTGTCATGAACGAACGGCAAGTTGTGCCGTTTGGCCCAACGCGCGCCCGATCTGGCGGATCGTCCGATCTTCGTCGCCAGCGGCCGCAAGCGTCCGGCGGCGCCCTCTGCGAACCACTATGCGCCTCTGGTCAAGGCCCTGCGCGTCGCCAAGGCGCCGTTCGCTGCGCTGAAGTTCGACGGCGGTCACAATCCGTCCGAAGCCTCGGCTGCCGCGCAGAGCTTCATCGAACGGACCTGCTTCGGGCGATAAGCGGGCGGTCCTTCGGATCAGAACCGGAAATCAAGGCGGCGGCTTCGTAAGGAGCCGTCGTCGCCAATTAAGCATAAGTCGATCTTCTGCTTGGTCAAGCAGAAGATCCTTGTGGTTGGGCCTGTCCATCTCCTGATATTGATGCAGTATTTATATGGAAGATTTGTCAAATCGTATGCCGATTTATCTTTCAGCCGCAGATATTGGGTCGTCAATATCAAGGACATGAGCGCGGAATTACAGACAGGCCCGAGATTTTTATTTCCCCATATCCAAGTAAAATGGAACGAAATGCTTTCTAGAGCGCTGATATGGGGAACAGCGTTATTGGACGCGAGCCCATGTGCCTCTCTATCAAGATGAAGATCACTTCGACCATCAGGTTCTAGAACTCGGCGGCTTCCTGTCATCATTGCTCGCAAGTCTGGGCGCGCATTTGAAACGAAGAGATGACGTCCGCCCAGCCCCGACACTCGATCTCAAGGAGATTTGGGCTGAGGATTGCACCACCGGGCCTGCCGACCAGTCCTTCGAAGACGAGCCCGAGCTAAAGGCGGCCTGAAGGCACAATTGAAAACGGCGGCTCCGTGAGGAGCCGCCGTCGCCATATCAGCTGTGAAGCTGAAATCAGCCGATGGTTTGCAGCTGGCCAGCGGATTCCTTGCCCGAACGCTTGTCGCGTTCCAGCTCGTAGGAAACCTTTTGGTTTTCATCCAGGCCGCGCAGGCCAGCGCCTTCAACGGCCGAGATGTGGACGAAAACGTCCTTGCCGCCGTCGTCGGGTTGGATGAAGCCATAACCCTTGGTGGGGTTGAACCATTTAACAGTGCCGGTAGCCATTTTGAGACCTCCGTTAGAAATTGACCGAGGGAACGTCCGTTCGGCCTGTCGGGTCTGAATGGGAGCGGCCTTGACTCGTGCGTTCGCAGAGAGAGTGGGCGTTACGCAGAGAGATCGACGAGCTCTATGTGCGCAGATATTTGCGGCGGATGCAAGAGTGACTCATGTGAAGGAAATTCAACGGTCGGAACGGTTTAGCTTGGCGGGCGTTGTTAAGGATCACGAAAGGCTCCCATCATGAACCGCACACACGTCGTGGAGCGCGCCTACCAGCTCGCCCGTTCGCCCGATTGTCTGAACACCGGCGATGTCGTCAAGGCCTTGTCCGGCGAGGGTTATTCCGGCGCCGAGATCTCGCATTTCCAGGGCAGTTCGATCCGCGCCGACCTGAACCGCATCTGCAAGATGCCCAAGCCGGACGCTGTCGCCAACGCCGACGCCGACGCCGACGCGGAGCAGGCTTCAGACGCTGCCTGACCCCTGCTCAGTGCGCGCCGGCCCCGTCCGGCAGGTGCATTTTCTCGAACCGCCCCACTCGCGTGACCAGGGTGCGGGCGGCGTCGTTCATGCCAACCACTTCGACCTGGGCGCCCTGGCGGCGATAGCGGAAGACGACCTTGTCCACGGCGGCGACGCCGGTCAAATCCCACAGATGGGCGTCGCTGAGATCGATCTCGACGCGCCTGGGATGGCCGTGATGCTCGAAGCTGGCGGCGAACAGGTCGGCCGAGGCGAAGAACAGCTGGCCTGAGACCCGGTAGCGCAGCACACCCTCATCCGGCGTCTCGATCTCGGTGACCGTGATGGTCTTGCCGACCTTGCGCATGAAGAAGACCGCCGACAGCAGTACGCCCAGGATCACCCCCTTGGACAGGTCATGAGTGAGGACGACCGTGACCGTGGTGGCGATCATCACCAGGGACGACTGGAAGGGCAGACTGCGCAGATTCCGCAACGAGCTCCAGTCGAACGTCCCCACCGAGACCATGATCATGACCGCGACCAGGGCCGCCATCGGGATCTGTGCGACCCAGTCCTGAAGCACCAGCATCAGGAACAGCAGGAACAGGCCGGCCCACAGGGTGGACAGCCGCCCGCGCGCGCCGGACCCCACATTGATCATCGACTGGCCGATCATGGCGCAGCCGGCCATGCCGCCGAACAGGGGCGACAGGATGTTGGCGATGCCCTGACCGCGCGTCTCGCGGTCCTTGTCCGACGGCGTGTCGGTGATGTCGTCGATCAGATTGGCGGTCAGCAGGCTTTCCAGCAAACCCACGAAGGCCAGGGTCGCCGAGATCGGGGCGATGATGACGAAGGTGTCCCACGTCAGCGGCACGGCGGGCAGGTGGAACATCGGCAGGGTCGTGGGCATCTGGCCCATGTCGCCGACGGTGCGCACGTCCAGCTTCATCACGATCACCACCGCGCTGATGGCGACGATGGCGACCAGGGGCGAGGGCACGGCCTTGGTGATGCGGGGAAAGCCGTAGATGACGACCAGGGCAGCCGCGACCAGGGCGTAGGTGATCCAGCCCCTGCCGATCAGCTCGGGCATCTGGGCCAGGAAGATCAGAATCGCCAGGGAGTTGACGAAGCCGGTCATGACGCTGCGGCTGACGAACTTGATGTAGCGGCCCAGTTTAAGCAGGCCGATGACGATCTGGAACACCCCGCACAGGATGGAGGCGGCGAACAGATATTCGAGGCCGTGGTCGCGCACCAGCGTGACCATCAGCAGGGCCATGGCCCCGGTCGCGGCCGAGATCATGGCTGGACGCCCGCCGACGAAGGCGATGGTCACGGCGATGACCACGCTGGCGTAGAGGCCGACGGCCGGATCGACGCCGGCGATGATGGAAAAGGCGATGGCTTCCGGGATGAGGGCCAGGGCCACGACGGTCCCCGCCAGCAGGTCGCGGCGAGGGTTGGCGAGCCATTGCTGGCGCGCAGAGGCGATGATGGACATTTCAGGATTTCATCTGGATGAGCCGTACCGATGCTTCGGTTTTGGGGCTCGGTTTCCCAGCGGATCGGCGGCGGGGATAGCCACCCGTCGCCTGCGAACAGGGCCGGGTCCAAGGTGATGGCGTCCTGATGCGATGTTGCGCCGCAAAAAGCAAGTGTCGCGGCTAGACCAAGCCATCCATCGCGGGCGCCTCGGCGGCGCTACCGGGGAAGACGCGGGCGTCCAGGGCGGCGCGGTCGACGCCCATGTGATCGCGCAGCACGCCCTTGAACACGGACCGGATGTCCAGCGTCGGCGCCAGGTCGCGGTTCTCGAACAGACGGTTGTCGGCCAGGGTCGGCCAGTCGCCGATAGGGCCGCCGCGCTTGATCGCCCCGCCCGCCAGCAACAGCGACGAGCCGGTGCCGTGGTCGGTGCCCTGGGTGCCGTTGGCGCGGGCGGTGCGGCCGAACTCGGTGGCGACGACGACCACCGTGCGCGACCAGGCCTCGCCCAGCCCGTCCTTCAGACCCGTGACCAGTTGATCCAGACCGGTCAGGCGGGTCTGAAGCTGTGCGCGCTGGCCCGCATGGGTGTCCCAGCCGTCCAGCGACACGGCGACGATGTCTGCCCCCTCGGCGCCGGTCATCAGCCGGGCGACGGCGCGGCCCAGGCCCAGGACGTCGTTGCGGCGCAGGCGGCCGTCCTCGCCGTCCATGGTCTGCCCCTGGCCGACCAGTTCCTCGGTCGCCAGGCCGCGCGCCAGGTTCTGACCCAGCATCGGATCCTCGACATAGAGGTCTTGCAAAAGGGAGGCGATGCGGTCGCCGCCGCGCACCTGGCCGCCCGGCGCCCAGCTGGAGACGGGGGCGTCGCCGCGCAGGATCAGCGGCGTCTGGGCGCCGATCGACAGCCCCTTCAGCGACGCGCCGCCCGCTGCTGTGATGGCGCGGTTCAGCCAGCCGTCGCTCTGTTGACGCAGGCCCTCGCCGCCGTTCTCCAGCACGTCCTGGGCGTCGAAATGGGAGCGGATGCGGACCGGCAGGGCCACGGCCGGGGCGAACCGCATCTGCCCTTGGCCGTATAGGTCATGCAGGCCCGCCAGCGCCGGATGCAGGCCGAAGCCTTCGCCCAGCGCCAGCGCGCCGTTCGCCTCGCCCGGCGCCGGGATGGCCAGCCCGGCGCGTAACGGGACATAGTTGGCGTCGCCATAGGGGACAGTGACGGACAGGCCGTCCATGGCGCCGCGCGCAATGACGACGACCAGTTTGTTGGCGGGGCCATTGGTCTGGGCGGCGACCCGCCCGGCGAAGGCGAGGCCGACCCCGGCCGAGGCGGCGGCCAGCAGATGGCGGCGGTTCAGATTGAGGGCGGTCATCGGCGTTGGAACTCCGGCGACATGAAGAGAAGGGTGAGGGCCTCGGGCCGGCTTTCGGCGCGGGCGACGGCGAGGCGGGTGCGCTCGCTGAGGCGCGCACCGAGGGCGGCTTCCGCGACGGCGCCGGGGTCGGCCGCCTGTGCCGCGTCGGCGGCGGTGCGCGACCAGTTCAACCGTTTGACCAAGGCGTCGGGACCGGCCCAGTCGGCGGCCGCGTCGGGCCAGCCCTCGGGCGAGGGGGCGGCGAACGGCGGCTGGCCCATGTCCAGCAAGGCCTGGCGCAGGGGCTGGATCCGCTGTGGCCGGGTTCCCAGGGCGCGGTGGGTGGAGACGACGAAGTCGTAGGGCGTCTTGATCTTGGCGGGTTGGGGCGTCCAGGTCTCGGGCGCCTCGACCAGGGCGCGGGCGACCTGGGCCAGGTCGCCGCCCGAACGGGTCCAGGCCTCTTCCAGCCGGGCGACTAGGGCGGGTGGCGGATCGTCGGCGACGAAATGGGCGGCGAGGCGGCGCGACAGGCGTCTGGCGGTCGCCGGATGTCGAGCCAGGTCGCGCAGGATGGCCTGGCCCTGGGCCAGGCCTGCGGCCGGATAGGTCTTGCCCATCACCGTGCGGTCGCCCGGTTCGTGGACATTGGGGCGGAAGACGAAGCCGTTCGCCTCAGGCTGAGCCTGTGCGGCCGCCATGCGCGCCCTTCTTGGGCGGGCGGCCTGACGTTGATCGCGCGCTGTTGGGATGGACCAGCCGGTCAGGGCCCGGGCCAGTTCGGTCACGTCGGCCTGGGTGTAGCCGCCATCGGCGCCGACGGTGTGCAGCTCCATCATCTCGCGAGCCAGGTTTTCGTTCAGCCCGGCGTTGCGGCGGGCGCCGGCCATGCTGTCGGGACCGACCGAGCGGGCCTGATCCAGATACAGAAGCATGGCGGGATGCTGTTCGGCGGCCAGGACCAGATCCTCGAACCGGCCGAAGACCTGGGGGCGGATGGCCTCGCGCTCGTACTGGCCGACGAAGGCGCCGCTGGCGAACTTGACGGCCGAGACGGTGACGGCGTTGGCCCAGAACAGGGTCCACCGCTCGGCGAACCCGTCGTCGGTGCTCGCGCCCAACTGAGCGCGGGCCAGGAACTCCTGCGCCGTGTCCTGGGTGATCTCTCGACGCGCGGCCTGGCGGGCCTCGCGCCGGGCGACGGCGTCTGGATCGGTATCGGGGGCGGGCGCGGTCTGCGCCATTGGCGTGGACGTGGCGCCGGCCTGTGGCGCAGAGCGTCGATCACGACGGACCAGACCGGCGTCGCTCTGATAATCGACATACTGGGCGACGCGCTGAGCGGTGTCGGCGAACGCGCCGGACGGCTGGGGTGCGCCCTGGGGCCGGATCTGGGCCGTGGCCCAGCCGCGCGGATCGGCGGCGACGCGTTCGATCTCGCCGGGCCTGGCGCCGAGACCCAGGCGGGTCAGGGCGATGGCGGCGTCGGTCGGTGATGAAGCCATGGCCTTCTCCTCGTCCGTCCCCGCAGAGTGTAACGCACCCGGTTCGAAAACTCCGTCGCGGGATCGGATCAAAGGGTCAGGCGGCCCGTATCAAGCTGGCTGGGCCAGGCCCGCCTCGGCGTCGGCGATCAGGTCGCGATCGTCCACCTGCCACGGGTGGAAGTCGGGTTTGTAGAAGGCGACATAGTCGCCGATCATGCGGCGATAGAGGCCCGGCTTCAGCCACAGCCAGCGGAACAGGCCCAGGCGCGCCTTCCAGCCGACAATGCCGTCCTGTTTCAGCAGCATCAGGGTCGTCTCGCGCACCGTTTTGGTGAACAGCAGGGTCGTCAGGAACATGGCCCAGCGCCGGATACGCCAGCGCTTCAGCGGGCTGAGGTCGCGGGTCGCGTGCAGGAAGACGTCATAGGCCACGCCCTTGTGCTCGATCTCCTCAATGGAGTGCCAGCGCCACAGCCGGGCCAGGTCGGGGGGCGAACCCTTCAGCAGGTCCGGATCGGCCAGCAGCCGATGGGCGAAGGCGGCGGTGAAATGCTCCAGCGCCATGGTGGCGGCGAGCTGGGCGATGGCCGGGCGCGCGCGGGCGAGATTCAGGCGAGCCGTGACATAGGCCTCGATTTCGGCGGTCTCGTAGCCGGCGCGGGCGGTGATGGCGTTGAAGGCCATGTGTTCGCGCGTGTGGGCGCCCTCCTGAACGGTGAAGGCGCGGATGTCGGCGGCCAGGTTGGCGGGCGTATCCTTGGCGAACCGCTTGACCGACTGGATGAAGAACCGCTCGCCGTCGGGGAAGGTCAGGCTGAGGGCGTTCATCACGGCCGTGCCGAACGGGTCGCCGTTCAGCCACCAGCGTGGCGTCGGGGCCTCGCGGTCGATATGCAGGTCGCGCGGCTTGATCTGGAGATCGGCGGGGGTGGCGGATTTCGCCATGGTTCTGCTCCTCGATGTCGAGAGGAATATGGAGTTAACTGACATCAATGTCAACTAATGGTCCGGTGAAGCGGCGACGCGGGGCGGTGGCGCGCGAAGAGGCGCTGGAAGCGGCGCGCGACCTGCTGCTGTCCGGCGGCCCGGCGGCGGTGACGCTGAAGGCCGTGGGCGAGCGGATGGGCGTGGGCCACGCCAATCTGATCCACCATTTCGGCTCGGCGGCCGGGCTTCAGGGCGCGCTGATGGATGCGATGGTGCGCGATCTGGCCGAACGGATCGAGGCGGGCCTGAACGAAGGATCGGGCGAAGGGCGCGAGGGAGTGGAGCCGGATCGGTTGATGACCGTCGTCTTCGACGCCTTCGGCAAGGGCGGGGCGTCGAAGATGGCGGCCTGGCTGGCCCTGGCGCGCGAACAGGGGCGGGCGGAAAGCTTCGGCGGGGTAGTGCGGGACCTGGCCGACCGGCTGGCGGCCATGGCGCCCGACGATCCCAGGGCGGCCGAACGGGCGCGGTCGCTGGTCATGACGGCGGCCTATATGGCCTTCGCCGACGGGCTGATCGGCGACATCCTCACGCCGATGCTGGGCGCGCCCGAGGGCCTGGGGCGCGAACTGGCGTTGAAGTTGACGGCGACCGTCTTGGCGGAACCGTGAGTTCAGGCCACAATCCTCCTGTTGTATGAGGCGTCATGGCCCTGCTGGACTGGATGAGCGATGTGGCCGGGCCGGTGGTCCGGGGGGACGGCGTGCTGCTGCGGCCGCCGCGCGCGGGCGACTATGCCGCATGGTCCACGCTGCGTGACGGGTCGCGCGACTATCTGCAACCGTGGGAGCCGGCCTGGCCCGAGGACGACCTGACCAAGGCGGCGTTCCGGCGTCGGTTGTCCATCTATGCGCGCGAGATGGAGCTGGGCCACGCCTGGCCCTTCTTCGTGTTGGTGGACGGGGGCAAGACCCTGGCGGGGGCGGTGACCCTGTCGAACGTGCGACGCGGCGTCGCCGAGACGGGGACGCTGGGCTACTGGATCGGCCAGCCCCATTCCGGCCAGGGCGTGGCGACGGCGGCGGTGCAGGCCGTGGTCGGATACGCCTTCGACAAGCTGAAGCTGCACCGGCTGGAGGCGGCCTGCCTGCCCACCAACCACGGATCGCGCCGGGTTCTGGAGAAATCGGGCTTTCGCAACGAAGGTCGGGCTCGCGCTTATTTGAAAATTAACGGCGAGTGGGCAGATCATCTGCTGTTCGGCCTGGTCGAGGACGAGCGTTGACGGCCGGGGGCCGTCTGAAGGGGCGAGACGCGTGACACCACGATCCCGATCGCTGGCCTGGGACGCCACGACCGCCATCGAGGCGTTGGCGGCCGCCGACACGGCCCTGTGGGTCTGGACGCCGGCGACGGATGAACTGCGGTTCACCGGCGCGACCCGGTCGCTGGGCCTGGGGCCGCTGGCGCCGGAATGCACGGCCGCCGGCTTCGTCGCCCTGGCCATGCCCCAGGATCGCAGCCTGGCCGAACGCATGCTGAAACCGCAGGACGAGGGGGCCGAGGTCGCCGTGCGCCTGCGGATGCGCGGGTCCGAGACCTGTCTGTGGCGCGGCGTCTGGCTGGAGGACGGGCTGCGCGCCGCCGGCGTCGTGGCGCTGGAGACCAAGTTCGCCGGATCGGATCGGGATACGCTGACGGGCCTGCTGGACCGTCGCGCCTTCATCGCGCGCGTGGGCGAGGTGCTGACCCAGCCGGGCGAATACGAGATCGTGGTCGGCGACGTCGACCGGCTGCGGCGCCTGAACGAGGCGCTGGGGCATGAGCGCACCGACCTAGTGCTGTCGGCCCTGGGCTCGCGTCTCGCCGCCGCCTTCAACAAGGACGCCTCGGCGGCGCGGATCGGCGAGGACGAGTTCGCCATCATCGTGCCCCGGACCGCGTCTCACACCAGCTACCGCGTGCGCGACGCGCTGGAACAGCCGCTGCGGGTTGCGGGCTTCGACATCTATCCGACCGTCTCCATCGGGGCGGTGATGGTGGAGGGCGGGCCGGATGCGCCCGACGCCGCCGAACTGTTGCGCCGGGTCGAGCTGGCGGTGGAATCGGCCAAGGGCGCCGGGCGCGGCGGATCGGCCGCCTATGGCCGGGCGTTGGAGAGCGACTCCTTGAGCCGCCTGGCGCTGGAGGCGGATCTGCGGAACGCCTTCGTGCGCGGCGAGATCGTGCCCTTCTTCCAGCCCATCGTGAACCTGAACACCGGAGCGGTGGCGGGATTCGAGGCCCTAGCGCGCTGGCGTCACCCGCGCCGCGGCCTGGTGCCGCCGGACGAGTTCCTGGGCCTGACCGCCGACCTGGGCATGATGAACGACCTGGGCCTGCTGATGATGACCCAGTCGGCGCGGCAACTGGCGGAATGGATCGAACGCCATCCGCTGGCGGGCAAGATGTTCTGCAGCGTCAATCTGTCGGTCGGCGAGATCGAACGCCCGCACCTGTGCGAGGACGTGGCGCGCATCATCAAGGAAAGCGGCCTGCCCCGGGGCGCGCTGAAGCTGGAAGTCACCGAGGGCGACATCATGCGCGACACCGCGCGCGCCGCCGAGGTGCTGCAGTCGCTGAAGGATGTCGGGGCGTCCCTGGCGCTCGACGACTTCGGCACCGGCTTCTCGTCCCTGTCCTATCTGGCGCGCCTGCCGTTCGATACGCTGAAGATCGACCGCTATTTCGTGCTGACGATGAACAAGGACGAGGGGTCGGCCAAGATCGTCAAGTCGGTGGTCAACCTGGGCCGCGACCTGGAACTGGAGGTCGTCGCCGAAGGGGTCGAGAACGCCGAACTGGCCGCCCTGCTGCTGGAAGCCCAGTGCCACTACGGCCAGGGCTTCGGCTACGCCCCCGCGCTCCCGGCCCAGGAGGCCGAGGTCTATTTAGCCGAGAGCCTGGCGGACGGCACGGCGCCGCTGAAGCAGCGGTCGGCGTAAGCCGTCAGATCGCGTTCAGGGGCAGGCGCAGATAGCGCTGTCCGCCAGCGTCGGGCGGCGGGAGGTCGCCGGCTCGGATGTTGACCTGGAGCGACGGCAGGATCAGCTGGGGCGCGCCTAATGTGGCGTCACGGGTTTCGCGCATGGCCACGAAATCCTCTTCCAAAACGCCGCCGCCGACGTGGATGTTATGGGCGCGCTGATCGGCGACGGTGGTTTCGAACCGGTAGTCGGTGCGGCCCTGCGGCAGATAGTCGTGGCCGACGAAGACGCGGGTGTCGTCGGGCAGGGACAGCAGGCGCTGGATCGACCGATAGAGCGTGCGCGCGTCGCCGCCGGGGAAGTCCGTGCGGGCCGTGCCGTAGTCCGGCATGAACAGGGTGTCGCCGGTGAAGACCGCATCGCCGATCCTGTAGCTGACGCAAGCGGGGGTATGGCCCGGCGTGTGGATCACCTGAACCGACAGGTCGCCCAAGGCGAAGGAGTCGCCGTCGCCATAGAGATGGTCGAATACCCGACCGTCGCTGCGCACGTCATCGGCGCCGAACAGGGGGGCGAAGGTCGACTGGACCTCGGTGATATGGGCGCCGATGCCGATGGAGACGCCCGTCGCGCGCCGAAGATGGGCGGCGGCCGTCAGGTGGTCGGCATGGGCGTGGGTCTCCAGCGTCAGGGCAAGGGTCAGGCCCGCGCCTTCCAGCGCCGCCATCACCGCGTCGATGGATCGGGTGGAGGTGCGCGCAGACGCGGCGTCGAAATCAAGCACCGGATCGATGATGGCGGCCATGCCGCTGGCCGGGTCGCTGACCAGATAGGTCACGGTATGGGTCGCGGGGTCGAAGAAGCCGCGAACGTCGGGGTGTTGGGCCATGGGGAAGGCTCCTTTCGCGCTTCAACATATTAGGTATTGCTAATTTAGCAAGTGTTCATATATTGCGGCTCATGATCGACCTTCACACCATCGGACTTGAGCGTTTCCAGGCCAGCGCGGGCGAGGCGGCGGCCTTACTGCGCGCCCTGTCCAACGAGAAACGGCTGATGATCCTGTGCCAGCTGGGCGAGGGCGAACTGTCGGTCGGCCAGCTGCTGCCGATGGTCGCCCTGTCGCAATCGGCCCTGTCCCAGCATCTGGCCAAGCTGCGGGACGAGGCCCTGGTCGCCACGCGGCGCGACGGCACGGCGGTGTTCTACCGCATCGCCGACCCGGCCGTCCTGAAGGTGATCGCCGTCCTGGCTGAAATCTACTGCCCCCCTCTTGCTCCCGAAAAGGAATGATTCCGATGACCGTCCTGACCCCCTTGTCCCCCGCCGAGGTCTCGCGCCGCCTGATGGAAAACAGCGCCGTCCTGATCGATATTCGCGAACAGGACGAGTTCGTCCGCGAACATGTCGCGGGCGCGGTCCATGCCCCCCTGTCCAGTTTCGATGAGTCCGCGCGCACCCTTGCGGACGGGCGCGACGTGATCTTCACCTGCCGGACCGGAAACCGGACGGGCGTCAACTGCGACCGCCTGGCGGCCCAGGTTCCGGGTCAGGCCTTCGTCCTGGACGGCGGTCTGGACGCCTGGAAGAAGCACGGCCTGGCGACCCGCACCGACCGGTCCAAGCCCATCGAGTTGATGCGGCAGGTCCAGATGACGGCCGGCGGTTTGGTTCTGACCGGGGCGGCGCTCGGCCTCTTGGTGCATCCCGCCTTCTGGGGCCTGTCCGCCTTCGTCGGCGCGGGTCTGTTCTTCGCGGGGGCCACGGGCTTCTGCGGCATGGCGCGTCTGCTGGCCGTCATGCCCTGGAACCGAAGCGCGGCTGGGGTCGCCTGACGCCATGACGACCGATCTGCTGTCCCTTAGCCTGGCCACCTTCAGCGGCGGCGTCGTCGCCCTGTTGCTGACGCTGTTCGGCGGCGGCGGGTCGGTGCTGGCGGTGCCCCTGCTGCTCTATCTCGTCGGCGTCAAAGACCCGCATGTCGCCATCGGCGTCTCGGCGGCGGGGGTGGCGCTGAACGCCCTGACCGCGCTCGCCGGCCAGGCCAAGGCTGGGCGGGTGAGGTGGCCCTGCGCCATCCTGTTCGCCGTCACCGGGGCGGCGGGCGCCTGGTTCGGATCGTCCCTGGCCAAGATGATCGACGGCCATCAGTTGCTGCTGATCTTCGCGGTCGCCATGGCGGCGGTGGGTGTGTCCATGCTGCGGCCCAAGCCCGTGATCGTGCGACCCGAGCCCCGACTCAACTGGGCCATGTCGCCCAGGGTCGGCCTGTCCGGGGCGGGGGTCGGATCGGCGGCGGGTTTCTTCGGCATCGGCGGCGGTTTTCTGATCGTGCCCGGCTTGATGGCGTCCACGGGCATGAGCCTAGCGACCGCCCAGGCGACGTCCCTGCTCAGCGTGGCGGCCTTCGGGGCCACGACGGCCGGCAACTACGCCCTGTCCGGCTGGATCGATCCGGGTCTGGTCGCGGCCATGACCGTGGGCGGGGTGGCGGGCACGGCGGCCGGCCTGCCGCTGGCGCGCCGACTGGGCACCAATGTGGCGCTGGGCCGCGCCCTGTTCGCCGGGCTCATCCTGGTGGTCGCCGCCTATGTCGCGGTTCGCGCGGTCCTGGCGCTTTGAGGCCGACGCATCGTCCGTGAGGCGTCTAGCCATAGGGCCATAAATCCCGGACACTCCCCGCCATGACCGACGCCAGACTGGAGATCGCCGCCGGCTTTGCGACCTTGCAGGGGCCCAAGGCGGACAATCAGGATTTCGGCGGCGTCCATATCGGCACGGCGGCCGAGCAGCGCGAGCACGGGGTCGTGGCGGTGATCGCCGACGGGGTGTCGGGGTCGAAGGCTGGGCGGATGGCGGCGGAGCTGACGACGCGCAGCTTCATCGACGGCTATCTGGACCAGAACCCGCTGAACGGCATCGCCGCCAATGGGATCAAGGCGCTGAGGGGCTTCAACCGCTGGCTCCATTCGCGCGGCAAGATCGATCCGGCGATGGAGGGGGCGGCGACCACATTCACGGCGGTCATCCTGCGCGGGCGCGAGGCGACGGCCCTGCATGTCGGCGACAGCCGGGCCTGGCATTTCCGCGACGGGGTGCTGACGCGGCTGACCGAGGATCACACACGCGCCCAGCAGGGGCTCAGCCATGTGCTGTACCGGGCCGTAGGCATTGAGGCGGACGTGAAGCTGGACGTGCGTCAGGTCCGGCTGGAGCCGCACGACCGGCTGCTGCTGACCACCGACGGGGTGCATGGGGTGCTGACCGATGCGGTGATCGCGGGCCTGCTGGGGCGGCGAAGCTCGCCCGATGCGGACGCACACGCGATCCTGGGCGAGGTCGAGGCGGCGGGCGCCCGCGACAACGCCACCGCCATCGTCATCGACGTGGTTCGCACCGGCGCGCCCGACTGGGAGGCGATCACGGCCGAGGCGGAAGGGCTGGCCATCCTGCCGCCGCCCGCCGTGGGCGACAATGTCGATGGCTTCGCCCTGCAGCGGATCGTCGCGGACGGGCGCTATACGCGGCTGTTCCTGGCGAAGGATGCGCAGGGCGACGGGAGCATGGTGGTGCTGAAGTTTCCCAAGCCCGCCGTGGTGTCCGAGCGCGGGGCGCGCACCGCCTTCCTGCGCGAGGCCTTCATCGGGCGGCGCATCGACAGCCCGTTCGTCGGCAAGGTGCTGAGCCTGGATGCTGGCCGTCAGAGCCGGTTGTATATCGCCCAGCCCTTCCATGCTGGCCAGACCCTGCATGCGCGGCTGGCGGAAGAAGGACCGTTCGAGATCGCCGAGGGGATCGGCGTGGCCTTGCGCCTGTCGCGCGCCGTCTCGGCCCTGCACCGGGCGGGGGTGACCCACCGCGACATCAAGCCGGACAATGTGATCCTGGAAACCAACGGCGGGCTGAAACTGGTCGATCTGGGGGTGGCGCGTCTGCGTCAGGCCGAGGAATTCGCCGAGGCCGAGGCGCCCGGCACCGCCGGCTACGAGGCGCCCGAGATGTATGCGGGCGAGAGCGGGAACACCGCCACCGACCAGTTCGCCCTGGGGGTGACCCTTTATCGCCTGTTCACTGGCGCCTATCCGTGGGGCGAGGTCGATCCGGCCGATGCGCCGCGCTTCGACCGGGCGCCCGTGCCGCCGACGCGGCATCGGCCGGATATGCCCGCCTGGCTGGAGGCGGCCATCATGCGCGCCGCAGCCGTCGATCCGAACGAGCGTTTCGAGGATGTGGAGGAGCTGATCCATGTGCTGGAAACCGGCAGCGCCGTCGCCGCCCCGCCGCCCCGCCAGCTGTCCCTGATCGAGCGCGATCCGGTGCGATTCTGGCAGGGGGTCAGCCTGCTGCTTCTGCTCGCATTGCTAGTCTCAATGACGACTCGATAGGCTCCCATACGTCCAAACCAAGCCTTTGGATGTGCGGCATTTAGCGGCGCAAACGGCGGGAACCTGTGGCCGCCTTTGGCTTTTGTCACGGCGAGCGGGGACGTCGCGCCCGCACTTCGGCACGAAAGCCTCCCCATGATCAAGACTCTCGCTTCCAGCGCCCTGGCACTCGCCATGGTCTCCACCCCCGCCCTGGCCCAGTCCGTGGCTCCCGACTGGTCCGGCCCCTACATCGGCATCTTCGGCGGCTACAACCAGTCGAACGACGACGGCGACGAGATCCTGCGCTTCGACCGCAATCTGGACGGCAACTACGGCGACCCGGTCACGACCGCCCCGCCCGCCGGTGCCACGGTGGGCGCCAACGCCTTCAGCCCCGGCTTCTGCGGCGGCATGGCGACCAGCACCGCGCCGGGCACCGGCTGCCGTGACGACAACGACGGCGTCGAGGCGGGCGTGCGCGCAGGCTACGACATGCAGTTCGGCAACTTCGTCGTCGGCGCCCTGGCGGAATACAGCGTCAACAACGTCCAGGACTCGGTGACGGGCTTCTCGACCACCCCGGCCTTCTACACCTTCACGCGCGAGCTGGAGAGCACGGCGGCCGCCCGTCTGAAGCTGGGCTACGCCTATGGCCCGGCGATGATCTACGGCACCGGCGGTTACGCCTACGGCAAGTTCGAAAACAGGTTCCGCACCTCGAACCTGGCCAACAGCTTCACCGAAACCAGCGAAGGCGATGACGGCGACGGCTGGCAGGCCGGCGGCGGCGTGGAATACGCCCTGGGTCGCGGCCTGACCGTCAACGGCGAATACCTCTACACCTCGCTGGACGTCGACAGCCCGGTGATCCGCGTCGGCAACACCGGCACGACGCCCGCCGCCAACCCGTTCATCCTGGCCCCGAACACCACGGGTACGGACATGGTGCGCGGCAACGGCAAGTTCGGAACCCACATGTTCCGCATCGGCATGAACTACCGCTTCTAGGCCTCAAAGCGGGCGGCTGGGCTCAGGCCCGGCCGCCCTTGCTGGACAGTTTGGCCGCATCCACGCCCATCTGGGCCAGGGCGCGCGTCCATTTCGACGTGTGTTCGCCGTCGAAGATCAGATCGAGATCGGCGTCGGCGGTCAGCCAGACGTTCTCGGCCAACTCCTCCTCCAACTGCCCCTCGCCCCATCCGGCATAGCCCAGCAGCAGGGCCGAACGGCTCGGCCCCGAGACCGCATCGGTCATCGCCGCCAGGGCCTCGCGGGTGCCGGTCATGGCCAGGCCGTCGCCGAATGGCATGCTGTCGTCCCCGATCATCCAGTCGTCGGTGTGCAGTACGAAGCCGCGCTCGCGCTCGACGGGACCGCCCATCAGGACAGCGCGGCCGATCGACTGATCCGGGGCCGGGGCCTCCAGCTTGTCCAGCACCGTCTTCAGATCCACACCCGGCGCCGGTCGGTCCAGCCGCAGACCCATGGCATGATCCGGCCCGTGGGCGCAGATCAGGATGACCGCGTGTTCGAACCGGGGGTCGTCGATACCGGGCATGGCGACCAGCAGTCGGCCGGTCAGGGTGGAGGCTTGGCTCATGATCCGCCCATCATCGGTCGTGAAAGCGGCGCAAGCAAGCCGCACAGGCGCTTGCGGTCCCGGCGGCGCTCTCTATGTGTCGCAGACGGTGTTTCTTACCCCGTCAGCCCCAAACTCAGCGAGACAGACATGACCATCCAGATCGGCGATCGCATCCCGAACGCGACCCTCGCCCAGGCGACCGCCGAAGGGCCCAAGCCCGTCAGCACCGCCGACATCTTCGGCGGCAAGACCGTGGCCCTGTTCGCCGTGCCCGGCGCCTTCACCCCGACCTGCTCGGCGCGCCACCTGCCGGGCTTCAAGGATCATCTGGCCGACATCAAGGGCAAGGGCGTCGATACGGTCGCCTGCATCTCGGTCAACGACGCCTTCGTCATGAAGGCGTGGGCCGACAGCCAGGACATCACCGATGACAGCATCGTCATGCTGGCCGACGGCAACGGCGAACTGACCAAGGCCCTGGGCCTGGTGCTGGACGGTTCGGGCTTCGGCCTGGGCGAGCGTTCGCAGCGCTATTCGATGCTGGTCAAGGACGGCACCGTCACCCAGCTGAACATCGAACAGGGCGGCGAGTTCAAGGTGTCCTCGGCCGAGCATCTGCTGGCGCAGCTTTGATGTTTGTCGATCCAGGCTATCGCTTCGCTACTTGAGCCTGGATCGACGCTAGTTATGACCGACGTCTTCAGCCCCGAGAAACGCAGCGCCGTGATGCGTCGCGTGAAGGGCAAGGATACGTCGCCGGAACTGGCCGTGCGCAGCATCCTGCGCGCGGCCGGGATCGGTTATCGGCTGGGCGGGGCGGGTCTGCCCGGTCGGCCGGATGTCGTGATGAAGGGCCGCCGCGTCGCCCTGTTCGTCCACGGCTGTTTCTGGCACGGCCATGCCTGCGCGCGCGGATCACGCCAGCCCAAGACCAACGCCGACTACTGGATCGCCAAGATCGCCCGCAACCGCGCCCGCGACGCCGCAAGCGTTCAGGCGCTGGAGGCCGCGCACTGGCGGGTGGTAACGGTGTGGGAGTGCGAGATGCGGCGCCCCGACTTTGCGACGACCCTGGTCGCTGCGGTCAGGGATCAGGCGGCTTCGGTCCGGGCCTGAGCGGCGGTGTCGTTCAGGACGTGCTGCAGGGCGCCGATCAGGGCCGTGGGCGTCAGGGGCTTGGAGACGAAATAGGCCATGCCGGCCGCCTGACAGGCGGCGACATCCTCGGGTGCGGTGTCTGCGGTGACGGCGACGACGGGCGTGCTGGCATTGGGTCCGCCGCCGGCGCGCAGGCGACGCGTGGTCTCGCGCCCGTCCAGCTCGGGCATCCGCACATCCATGAAGATGACGTCGAAGACGGCTTCCTCGCAGCGCTGCAAGGCGATCAAACCATCGGCGGCGGTGGTGATCTCGCAGCCCAGCGGCTGGAGGATCAACTGCACGGCGCGGCGGTTGATGTCGTGGTCGTCCACGACCAGCAGGCGCAGGGGCTGGTCGTCGGTGTGATCGGGTTCCGCTTCAGCTTCGGCCGCCGCAGGTTCAGGCGTGGGTGCGGGCGCAGGTGTGACGACGGGCTGGACTGCGGGTGTGAAGGGGGCCAGCGACCGGGCGATATCCAGACGGCTTTCCTCGACGATTTCTGCGATCGGCTCGACGTTCTCGCCCTTGGGCAGGACCAGGGAGACGGTGAAGCGCGATCCCTGGCCCGGCGCGCTGCGCACCGTCAGCCGTCCGCCCATCAGATCGACCAGATTGCGGCTGATCGCCAGGCCTAGGCCCGAACCGCCATAGCGGGCGGTGACGCCGTCGGCTGTCTGATCAAAGGGGGTGAACAGGCGCGTCATCTGGTCGGTCGTCATGCCGGGGCCGGTGTCGGCGATCTCGAACAGAAGGGCGTAGCCTGACGGCTCTTCCGGCCAGGCTTGGACCCGCAGGGTGATCTGGCCCTCTTCGGTGAACTTCATCGCGTTGGACATCAGGTTGTTCAGCACCTGGCGGATGCGCATCACGTCGCCCTTGACGTGGCGCGGGACGAAGGCCGCGCCCTCGACACGCAGCCTCAGTCCCTTGGCGTCGGCCAGCCCGCGCCACAGCTGAAGCGTCTGGGCCAGCATCTGGCGCAGGTCGAAATCGCTAACCTCGACCGTCATCCGGCCCGCCCCGATGCGGGTGTGGTCCAGCAGGTCGTCCAGCAAGGCCTTCATCATGACGCCGGCGTCGGTGATCAGATTGGCGCTCGTGCGGGACTGGGGATCGGGCGCACGCAGTTCGGCGGCGCCGGTCAGGATGGCGCCGATGGGGGTGCGCAGGTCGTGTCCCACGGCGGCCAGGAAGGCGGTGTGATCGGCCAGGCTGCGTTCAGCCCTGAGGCGAAGGTCGTCGGCCTCGGCATGGGCGCGGATCAGGTTGGTCGTCGTGTCGCTTATCCGCTGCCAGGTGATGACGACGTAGAACACGTAGAGGACGACCGTCGCCGCTGCGGTCATGACCAGCGACGCTGTCGCGCCGAACGCATAGGCGAAGAAGGGCATCGTCAGCAGATAGAGCATCTGCGGCGCCAGGCTGGCGATCATCATCGGCTGGCAGCGCGCGGCGGTCGTCATCGACGACAGCATGATCGCGGGCAACATCAGGGCGGCGCAGACCCCACCCAGAGGGCCGCCGGTCTGCCACATCACCAGCGACAGGCCGCCGAAAACCGTCGCGCTGACCGCCAGGGCGATGCAGCCGACGACCTTGCGCGCCGTGGACATTTCTCGCTTGTCGCCGCGTGCGACGGGACCGAAGACCACCAGCTCGACGCCCTGGCAGGCCATATACAGGACCACCCAACTCAGGCTGAACCAGACGCCCACCATGGGCGTGACGACCAGGGCGACCGCGCAGCCCGAGGCGAGGCGTTGCAGAAGCGCGCCGCGACGTTGGCGCACGGCGGCGGTCCAGCCGCTTTCACCCGTATCTACGACGGTCGATTGCATGCAGGCCCTCGTATGACGAACGCCGGTCGTTCGCATCCACGAGATTACGCCGATCGAGCCTAACGCTCTGTCAACGAGCCGCGCCGACCGCCTCCGCCGCTGTGGAAAAGCCGTCGGCGCGCAGACGGGCGACCAAGTCGCGCTTGATGCGGGTGACCAGTCCGGGGCCTTCGTAGATCAGGGCGGAATAGATCTGGACCGCCGTGGCCCCCAGGCGGATACGGGCATAGGCCTCGGCCCCGCTGTCGATGCCGCCGACCGCGATCAGGGGCAGGCGACCGACCACCGCCTCGGCCGCCGCACGCAGGGCCTTTTCCGCGAACGGACGGATGGGGGCGCCAGACAGGCCGCCGGTCTCGTGCGCGTCGGGCGAGCGCAGGGTTTCGGGCCGTTCCAGCGTGGTGTTGGACACGATCAAGCCGTCGATCCGGTGGGCCAGAGAGGCCTCAACGATCATGCCGATTTCGTCGGCGATCAGGTCGGGTGCGATCTTCAGGAAGACCGGAACGCGGTCGAGGCCCGTGGCGGGGCGGGCGGCGTCGATGCGGCCCAACAGGTCGTCCAGCTGCTCACGGCCCTGAAGCGCGCGCAGGCCCGGCGTGTTGGGCGAGGAGATGTTGACGGTGAAATAGGCGGCGCGACCGGCCAGTCGCTCCAGGCCCGCCACATAGTCCGCCGCCTTGTCCTCGGTGTCCTTGTTGGCCCCCAGATTGGCGCCGACGACCACGCCCGAGGGACGGTGGTCCAGCCGCGCGGCGAAGGCGTCCAGTCCGGCGTTGTTGAACCCCATCCGGTTGATGATGGCCCGGTCCTCGCTGAGGCGGAACAGGCGGGGCTTGGGATTGCCGGCCTGGGCGCGCGGGGTGACCGAGCCGCATTCAACAAAGCCGAAGCCCAGCCGCGACAGGCCGCGCAGAGCCTCGCCGTTCTTGTCCAGACCCGCCGCCAGACCGACCGGATTGGGGAGGTCCAGACCCGCCAGACGCGTATGCAGGATCGGATCGTCGGCGGGCGGCGAAGGCAGGGGGGCGAGCGCCAAACCCTTGATCGCCAGCTGGTGCGCCTGTTCCGGGTCTAGCTGTCGCAGCAGGGCGGCGCCCATATCTGTCAGGCTCATTTGTCGTCCTCGAACGCCATCTCGCCGTCGGCCGTGACCGAGAAGGTGCGCGACGCCATGACGGCGGCGACGGGCAGGGGGGCATAAAGGTGAGGGAACAGGTCGCTGCCGCGCGACGGCTCCCACACCAGGTCGTCGCCGAACTGGCTCAGGTCCACCGTCAGCAGCAGCAGGTCGCTGCGCCCGGCGAAATGGCGACGGGCGGTGTCGGCCAGCTGCGCCTCGGTCGACATGTGGATGTAGCCGTCGGCTATATCGACCGGAGCGCCGTCATAGCGGCCCTCGGCGACGGCCGCGCGCCATTCGGCGGCGTCGACGATCTTGTAGGCGGCTTCGGGCATGCGTGGGGGTGTCATGCGGACGGCGCGCCGAGCGTACGCGGCGTCAGGAAGCCCTCGTAGGTGCAGCGCCCTGCGACATCGACGGTGAACAGGGCGGCGGCGCCGGTCGGGAAACCGCCCGACAGCTTGTCCACCACGGCCGGCGAGGCGGCGCTCTCGATCAGATATTCGGCCGCCAGCACATGGACGCCGGGATTGTGGGCCAGGATCAGCAGGCAGCCCGCCTCGTCCTCGCTGGCCTCGACGAAGCGGCGGATGACGTCGGAGGGGGCGTTGTACAGGGCGGCCTCGTCGCGCACTTCGACATCGCCGAAGGCGTCGTGCATCTGCTCCCAGGTCTGGCGGGTGCGCACGGCGTTGGAGACCAGGGCCAGGTCCGGCTTCAGCCCCCGCTCGGCCAGGGCGCGGCCCATCAGCAGGGCCTCGGCGCGGCCGGCGGCGGACAGGGGGCGGGCCTCGTCGCCGCCGCCGGACGGGGCGGAGGTTTCGGCCTGGGCGTGCCGCATCAGGATCAGTCGGTGCATGATCTTCGCCATAAGGCGGTTTCGCCTCGCCGACCAGATGGCGCGGGGGTCAACTCCGCGTCAGCTGTGCGGCTTTCGTCGCGACGACAGGGTCGCCGGTTGGGGCGTCAGAACCGGGGCGGCGACACGCTGGGCATGGCCGCTCGGCCGGATGCGGGCATAGTTCTGGCGCGAGGCCTCCAGCAGGATCAGGCCGGCGGTTCCGGGAAAGACGTGGCGGCCCACGTGTTCGAATCCGTCGGCCAGCCTCAGCATCGGCGCCCAAGGCGGCGCATACAGGGTTTGGGACCAGGCCATGGGCTCCAGCCCCACGTCGCGCACCAGCCGTTCCAGCTGGCGCCGGGTGAAGGGTCGGCCATGACCGAAGGGGGTGTTGTCGGCCCGCGCCCACAGGCCGCCGCGCGCCGCCGCCGCCAGGATGATCCGCCCCGTCGGCGACAGCGCCCGCACGGCCTCCAGCAGCAGGGCGGCGGGATCGTCCGCCTCCTCCAGCGCATGGACCAGCAGGATGCGGTCGAACGATCCGGCGGGGAAGGGCAGGCGGCGGTCGTCCACCAGCAGGGTGCGGTTGCGTCCGACCGTGGGCCAGTGTTCGACGCCTTGCCCGCCCGGCATGGCCGCGACCACGCGCCGGGCGCCGACGAAGGCGTCCAGCCAGGGCGTCGCATAGCCGATGCCCAGGACGTCGCAATCGGCCGCCTCGCCCCAGGCGTCGTCCAGCCGTCGCGCCACCAGCCGACGCGCAAGCGCCCCGGTCGGCTCGCCGTAAAAGGTTCGAAGCTCGTCGATGCTGCGCCGCATGGGCGCACTATAGGCCTGTCGGCGGCCCTGCTGCTAGGATGGCTGCATGACCCTGGACGTTCATCTGTTCCCCTGCCGCAGCGACAACTACGGCTTCCTGATCCGCGACGCCGCGACCGGCGTGGTCGCGGCGGTCGATACGCCGGATGCGGCGCGGATTCTGGAAGAGCTGGAGGGGCTGGGCTGGGGCCGGCTGGACCTCATCCTGAACACCCACTGGCACCCGGATCACACCGAGGGCAACGAACGGCTGAAGGCCGAGTGGGCTTGCGAGATCGTCGGGCCGGAGGAGGTGCGCAAGGTCGCGCCGCTGGACCGAGTGGTCGCCGACGGCGACGTGGTGATGGTGGGAGAGACGCGGTTCGAGGTGACAGCGACACCGGGCCACACCCTGGGCCATGTGGTGTTTCATGCGCCGGCGGATGCGCTGGCCTTCACCGGCGACACCCTGTTCGCCCTGGGCTGCGGCCGGCTGTTCGAAGGCACGCCGGAGCAGATGTTCGCCAGCCTGCAAATCCTGAAGGCCTGGCCCGATCAGACGGTGATCTGGTGCGCGCACGAATATACGGCGTCGAACGCCCGCTTCACCCTGAGCCTGGACGACCGGCCCGAGACCGCCGCCCATGCCGAGGCGATATTCGCCGCGCGGGATCGTGGCGAACCGACCGTGCCGACGACGCTGGGCGTGGAAAAGCGGTTCAATCCCTTCCTGACCGCGACGGATGCGGATCAGTTCGCCGCGCGTCGGGCGGCCAAGGACGCCTTCTAGGTCTTAACGGTTCAGGGCTTCCCCGCCCACGACCCGCACGATCCGGGCGGAGGACGGGCGACCGGCGATGCCGGCGTCGGCGTCGATGACGATCCGCAAGGTGCCCTGGACCAGGGTGACCGACGGACGGCCCTGATCGGACACGACGACGCGGCGAACCCGCTCGACCTGGGCGCGCAGGTTGGACGAGCGGGCCATGCGGACGATGGCGTCGCTGGCGGCCGAGACGGCGTCGGCGGCGACCTGTTCCGAGCCGGGTTGGATGTCCACGTCGATGACGATCAACCGCCCCATCGCCTGGCTGGCGCGATAGCTCTGGCGCATGAAATAATCGACCAGCTGGGCGCCGGTCATGGCCGCGCTGGCCAGGCCCTGGGCGTCGCCGACGCGCGAGGCGGGCGAGCCCTGCGGCGCGGTGGTCGTATACAGGGTGACGCCGCCGTCGGGCGTGACGCGCAGCACCTGATCGCCGTTGTCGTTGCGATAGATGATGTCGCCGCGCGGCGCAGGCGTGGGGCGCAGCACCCAGACCTCGGTCGACCGCTCCAGCCGCATCAGCGGCCGCGACCCCGAGGTATCCAGGATGAAGCCCTGGCCGTTGCTGCTGACGTAACGGGCGGTCGGCGGGACCGTGCGGCGCGACTGGGCGTGGCTTTCGGTGGGGATGACCACAGGCGCGACGACGCCCACGCCGATGACTGCGATGGCGGCGACGGCCATCGCAGTCACGCGTGGCGATTTTTTCGCCGTGACCGATCCCAACAAGTTCATGACTGTTTTGATGAAACCCGCGCGCGGCGGATTTTGGGCGAAGACCGGCTCAACCGACCAGGTATTGACCGCCGTTCAACGAGAGTGTGCAGCCTGTGACATATCCGGCACGCTCGCCCACCAGCCAGGACACCATGTCGGCGATCTCCTCGCCCTTGCCTAGGCGGCCGACGGGGATGTGGCTGATGATGCCTTCCAGCACCTTGGGGTCCATGGCTCCGACCATTTCGGTGTCGATATAGCCGGGCGCGATACAGTT
Source organism: Brevundimonas sp. TWP1-3 (assembly GCF_049896085.1). Taxonomy (NCBI): domain Bacteria; kingdom Pseudomonadati; phylum Pseudomonadota; class Alphaproteobacteria; order Caulobacterales; family Caulobacteraceae; genus Brevundimonas; species Brevundimonas sp. TWP1-3. Next base: position 1,070,812 of record NZ_JAFCTP010000001.1, read on the forward strand.
CACGGTCACGCCCTTGCGCGCATTCTCCAACGCCAGCGCCTTGGTGAAGCCGATCATCCCGGCCTTGGCGGCGGAATAGTTGGTCTGGCCGATCTGGCCCTTCTGACCGTTGATCGAGGAGATGTTGACGATGCGGCCGTGGCCCCGTTCGCGCATGCCGTTGATGACCTGGCGCGTCATGTTGAACACGCTGTCCATGTTGACGCGGATCACGTCGGACCACTGGTCGTGGCTCATCTTGTGGAAGAAGCCGTCGCGGGTGATGCCGGCGTTGTTGACCAGGATGTCGATCGGACCCAGTTCGGTCTCGACATCCTTCACCGCGCGGGCGCAGTCGTCGAAGCTGCCGACGTTGCCCTTGATCACCATGACGCCCAGCGCCTTGGCCGTGGCCTGGGCCGCCTCGTCATTGCCGGAATAGCCGGCGGCGACCTTGAAGCCGTCTTCCGAGAGGCGTTGAACGATGGCCTTGCCGATGCCGCGGGTCCCGCCCGTCACGAAAGCTACGCGCGTCATATCGTCTCCTGTCCCTATGCCGGCCCTTGGAAGGCCTTGTCGGGTTTCAGGATTAACGAGGGAGCCGATGCGCGCAAGGCGTGAATCTGACGCGACGGAAGTTTCATGCTTCCGTCGCGCAGAACGCGATCAGGCGGCCAGTTTTTCCATGTCGATGACGAAGCGATAGCGCACGTCGGACTTCAGCATCCGCTCATAGGCGTCGTTGATCTGGTCCGGGGCGATGGTCTCGATGTCGCAGGCGATGCCGTGCTCGGCGCAGAAGTCGAGCATTTCCTGCGTCTCCTTGATGCCGCCGATCAGCGAGCCGGCGATGCGGCGACGACGCCACAGCAGCGGCAGGGCGAAGACCGGCAGGCCCTCTGTCGTCAGGCCCAGCATGATCATGGTGCCGTCGCGCGCCAGAAGCTGGACGTGGCTGGCGATCTCGTGCGTGGCCGAGACGGTGTTGATGATCAGGTCGAACTTCTCGGCCGCCGCCTTCATGGCGTCCTTGTCGGAGTTGATCAGGAAGTGTTTGGCGCCCATCCGCTCGGCGTCCGCCTTCTTGCGGTCCGAGGTGGACAGGACGGTGACCTCCGCCCCCATGGCCGCCGCCAGCTTGACCGCCATGTGACCCAAGCCGCCCAGGCCGATCACCGCCACCTTCGAGCCCGGTCCGACGCCCCATTCCTTCAGCGGCGAGTAGGTTGTGATGCCGGCGCACAGCAGGGGGGCCGCGACGTCCAGCGCAAGGCTGTCGGGGATGGACAGGACGAAATGCTGATCCACCGTGATGTGGTCGGAATAGCCGCCCTGGGTGATGGTCTCGCTCGTGCCGCCCTTCTTGTCCTGGCCGCCATAGGTGCCGGTGAAGCCGGGGACGCAGTACTGCTCGACCCCTTCCTGGCACGAGGCGCATTCGCGACAGCTGTCGACCATGCAGCCGACGCCGACGCGGTCGCCTTCCTTGAAGCGGGTGACGTTGGCGCCCACCGCCTTGACCAGGCCGGCGATCTCGTGACCCGGCACCAGGGGGAAGGCCGTGCCACCCGTCTCGCCACGCGCGGCGTGCAGGTCGGAGTGGCAGACGCCGCAGTATTTGATGTCGATCAGCACGTCGTCCGGGCCGGGATCGCGTCGGTCGAAACTATAGGGCGTCAGGGGCTTGTCGGCGGCGGTCGCGGCGAAGGCGCGTGTGGCGATCGGCATGGGGAAGTCCTTCAGGCTTTGCAGTGAGCCGGCCTCAGATGAGGCGGCGGGCGCAGGTCCGCAAGCGCGCGGACGGCTATTTCAGCTTGGCGATCAGCGCTTGGGCCGCCGCCGGGTTCCGCACCTTCGCGCCCGAGATGAAATAGGCGAACACCTCGCCGCGTTTCGCCCAGTTTTTGGCCTGATCCGCCACCGCGTCCAGCTCGGCCGCCGTCATGCCGGTCGGCTCGTCCTCGCGACTGGACATCAGCCGGGCATAGGTGAAGTCGGCGGTGGCCTCGTCGATCTGGGGCCAGGTCGGCTCCTCGTCATCGACGGCGTAGACGATGGCCGCGCCGTATTTGCGGGCCAGGTCATAGAACTGCTCGGTGGCGAAGGTCGGGTTGCGAACCTCCAGCGCATGGCGCAGCCCCACTCCGTCCTTCTCCTTGGGCAACCAAGTTGTTATTTCAGCAGCAGAAATAGACTATCTCTAAATCAAGGGCTTAGCTTCATCATAGCGTTTCGCCAGTGCATGATTTTCGGGATGAGCGGGGTTAGCAAGAGTTGGTTTGAATCCCCAAACTGCGCGAGCAGATTAGAACAAGTATATTCGGCCCAGGGGGTGGATTTCTCCAGCGTGTCAAGTGTCTTGGCCGCAAGGCCATTAAGGGCGCTACCTTTGAATGCAGGTTCAAACCACTCTTCTACGTGCTTCCAGTAGTTTGCTCCTACGTGGAGCGCCTGGGCGAATGGCATGCCATTGGACAGTACGGGCGGGATTTTCAGAGCGACGTCCTGTGCGACTTTTTCTGAGCATCGGACTGACGTTATGTATCTTTGGATCGTCACAAAGCCGCTGCCGATGAAGTACTCGCCAGCGTCGAAAAGCCCGTCCGTGTCAGGATCGGCCGACAGAGCAATGGCTGTGTGGATCGCGGCCAACTCTGTGTCGAGAAGGCGAAGGTGGCGCTCCAGAAGGTGAATCTCATAGTCCACCACCTCATTGCCGATCCGGAATACGGACATCGTGATCAACCTAGCTTTCTGATCAACCCCTGCGCTGCCGCCGGATTTTTCACTTTAGCGCCTGCTATGAAATAGGCGAAGACATCCCCATGCTTGGCCCACGTCCGGCAACGGTCAGCAACCGTGTCGAGCTCCGATGAGGTCATACCCGTGGGCTCATCTGCTCGGCTCGACATTAGCCGAGCATACGTGAAGTCCGCTGTCGGAGCATCGATGCGGGGCCAGGTCGGTTCTTCGTCATCCTCAGCATAGACAATGGCCACGTTATACTTGGCCACGAGGTCCCGAAACTGGTCGCAATCGAAGGACGGATGACGGACCTCGACGGCGTGTCGGAGTCGTGTCCCATCCATCTCAATACGCAACAGCTTCAGGAAGCCTTCGAAATCGTCGGCGTCGAACTTCTTGGTGCCCATGAACTGCCAGTTGATCGGCCCCAGCTTGTCGCCCAGTTCCGTCAGGCCCTGGGACAGAAATTTGTCGAAGCTCTCGCCGCCCTCGGACAGGATCTTGCGATTGGTGCAGTAGCGGCTGGCCTTGACCGAGAACACGAACCCATTCGGCGTCTCGTCGCGCCACTTGCGCCAGCTGTCGGGCTTGAAGGTCGAATAATAGGTGCCGTTGATCTCGATCGAGGTCAGTTTCGACGCCGCATATTCCAGCTCGCGTTTCTGAACCAGGCCCTCGGGATAGAAGACCCCGCGCCACGGCTCGAACGTCCAGCCGCCGACGCCGACATGGATGGGGTGGGTCATGGTTCGCTCCGTTCGTCGCTGCTTCCATGAGGATCGCCCTGCCAATCCTCGTGTCCGTGACGAACCCGCTGGATAAGGACGCCGTCCGGTTCCTGATCATAGATTATCACATGGGCCTTGAAGGCGAGCGCCCGCACGGGCGGATCGTATTCCAGACGCAGTCGGCTCATGCCGGGAGAGGCCGCCAGCCGACGAAACAGAGCGTCGAGTTCGTCCTGATAGCGGTCGGCCTGTCGCGGACCGAACTGGTCGTGACCTTGAATATAAATGGCGACGAGATCCTCGCTCGCCTCCTTCGACAACCTATAGCCGCTCATCCCGCCTTACGCCGCGCGGCGATGCGAGATAGGGCTTCGGCGCGAATATCCGCCATGGTCATGTCGCTGATCCCGCTGGCCCGGCCTTCGTCGATCAGCCTTTGCATGTTGGCGATCTTGTCGGCCTTGACCTGCTCGCGGCGGATCAGGTCGCGCACCACGTCGGACGTATTGGCATAGCGGCCGGATTTCGCCTGTTCCTCGACCCAGGCCTTCATCGGATCGGGCAGGGAGATGTTCATCGTCGCCATGGTCGGCCTCCTCTCTGGGAGAGTGGGCGTTTGGCAAGCTTTGTCAACCTTCGGGTCAGGTCGCCATCGCCGCCTGGATCCCGGCCAGCAGGCTGGCGGCGGTGATGGGTTTGGGGACGTGGAGGTCGGCGCCGGCGGCCTGGGCCTGGTCGCGGTGTTCGGCCATGGCGTTGGCGCTGAGCATGACGATGGGGGTGCGGGCCTGGGCGGCGCGTTCGGCCTCCAGTCGGCGGATGGCGCGGGTGGCGGTCAGGCCGTCCATGCCCGGCATCTGCATGTCCATCAGCACCAGATCGAAGGTCTCGGCCTGGAAGGCGGCCAGGGCCTCTGCCCCGTCGCCGACGGTGACGACCGTCATGGCGTGGGCCGCCAGAATCAGCTGGACCACGCGCTGGTTGACGGGATGGTCCTCGGCCAGCAGCACCCGCAGAGCGCCGATGGGCCGTTCGGCCTCGGTCGCGCGGGCGCGCTGTCGCGCATCGTGGTCCGTCAGGGAGGCGGCACGCACCAGCGGAATCTCGACGGTGAAGCGGCTGCCGACGCCCGGCGTCGAGGCGGCAGAAATCCGTCCGCCCATCAGCTCGACCAGAGACCGGCAGATCGACAGGCCCAGGCCCGTGCCGCCGAACCGCCGGGTGATGGTCGCATCCGCCTGGCTGAATCGGTCGAACAGGCGCGCGGCGTGGTCGGGCGAAAAGCCGACGCCGGTATCCGCGACCCGCAGCGTCAGCTGGGTCAGGCCGTCGGAATCCTCGTCCATGGCGATGGCGACGGCGACCGAGCCCTGATGCGTGAACTTGATCGCATTGGACAACAGGTTTTCCAGCACCTGGCGAATGCGGGTGCTGTCGCCGACGAACAGGCCGCGCGCATCGGCGTCGCGGCGGATGTCGAAGCTCAGGCCCTTGGCCTCGGCCCGCAGGCGCATGACGTCCAGCGGCGCGGCCAGGGCCTCGTCCAGGTCGAAGGGGCGGCTTTCCAGATCCAGATGGCCGGCCTCGATCTTGGACACGTCCAGAATGTCCGACACCAGCCGTTCCAGCGTCACGCCCGAGCTGGCGATCAGGGAGACCATCTCGGCCTGTTCGGGGGTCAGATCGGTGCGCGACAGGGCGTCGACGATGCCGATGACGCCGTTCAGGGGCGTGCGGATTTCGTGGCTCATATTGGCCAGGAAGTCGGACTTGGCGGCGTTTGCGGCCTCGGCGGCGGCGGTCGCCTCCCGCAGGGCCTGCTCGGCGGCGACTTTTTCGGTCACGTCGCGGGCGATGCCGTAGACGCGATTGCCCAGCCTGTGCGCGCGCCATTCCAGCGAGACGTAGTGGCCGGCCTTGTGGCGATAGCGGTTGACCTGGCCCAGGACGGGATCACCTGGGCGACGCTTCTCTACTTCGGCGATGCTCCGGAGCGTGGCGGGCATGTCTTCGGGGTGGATGAGGCGCGGCAGGTCGCGGCCTTCGAGCTCTTCAGGGCGATAGCCGAGCGTGGTGAACCACGAGGCGCTGGCCTTCACCACGCGCCCATCGAGTTCGCGCACCACAAGCAAATCCAGGGACACGTCGAAGAAGGTGTCCAGGTCCACGTCATCTGCGGGGAAGGCCAAGGCAGTAACCGACGAACAGGACATGGCGCGCTCCCTCCAACTGAGATCGACGTTAGGCGGTAGGCGTTAAGCTAGCCTTTTCAAAGCGCGAAAGCGCAGGGTGGCGCCCTGATCGGCTTTGGATAGGATGAACTGATGATTTCCGCGCTTGCCCTGATCGCCGCCCTACAGTCTGCGCCCGTCGCCGATCGGCTGGAGACCCTGACCGTCACCGAGGACCGCGCGTGCACGGGCGACGGGGCGTGGTGCGTCGGCCTAGTGAAAGAGATGCGCGACGGCGAACAGGTGGTGCGGCCGATTCTGCGAACCCCCGACGCCTTGCCCCCGCAAGAGGGCGACGGGGATGACGCGGCTGAACACTTCAAGCCCTGGAGCCGCCTGGCGCGTCTGCCCGACGGCGGCGTCCTGGCCGGAGTTCAGGTGGAGACCAGCAGCATGTATTCCGGCGGCGGGGGCCAGGCGACGGAGTTGCGGCTGTATCGGCTGGACGCGCGCGGCGACGCCGGGACCACGCCGGTCCTGGCCGTGCCGATCCGGGGTTCGCTGTCGATCCGCGCCTGTTTCAGCGAAGAGGACATGAAACAGCGGGCCGGCGCCTGTCACGACGAATACGGGTTCGAGGCCACGCTGACGGCCGGGGGCGAGGCGGGCGACATGCCTGTGTTCGACTATGTCACCACGGCGACCGCCTATCCGCGCGGCGCGTCGCGCTCGGAGGACTCGCTGGAGAAGCCGCCGCTGAAGCCCGCCGACCTGGTCACGGTGCGCAATCCGAAATGCAGCTTCAGCCGCCGCTTCACCTTCGACGCAGTGGCAGGCGAATACCGGCCGGACAGCGCGCTGCCGGATTGCTCCGACTACACCGTGCCCTAGTAGGCGAAGTCGGCGTAGATGCGCTTCACATCGCCCTGCCAGGCGCCGTGATACAGGTCGAGCAGGCGTTCGGCCGGGGTGATCCCGCTGTCGGCGATGTCTTCCAGTTCCGAAAGATAGCCGCGCTCGTCCACCATGCCGCCCGAGAATTTGGCGCGGTTCTTCAGCCCCTGTTTGGCGATGTTGACCAGGTCCACGGCGATGTCGCGCACGCTGCGGCCGGCGACTTCCGCCTTGAGACCTAACCGGGTCACATCGCGGCGCAGGCGCTCGTGGTCGGCGATGTCCCAGTCCTTGACCAGGTCCCAGGCGGCGGCCAGCGACGGGGCGTCGTACAGGACGCCGGCCCACAGGGCGGGCAGGGCGCAGATCCGGCTCCACGGGCCGCCGTCGGCGCCACGCATCTCCAGATAAGCCTTCAGACGCACCTCGGGGAAGAGGGTGGTCAGGTGGTCGTTCCAGTCCTTGATCGTGGGGAACTGACCCGGCAGGGCGGGCAGTTTGCCGGCCTGGAAATCTCGGAACGACTGGCCCGAGGCGTCGACGTATCGGCCGTCGCGCTTGGCGAAATACATCGGCGTGTCCAGCGCATAGTCGGCGTAGCGCTCGAAGCCGAAACCATCTTCAAACACAAAGCCCAACATGCCGGTGCGGTCGGCGTCGGTGTCGGTCCAGACATTGGCGCGCGCCGACAGGAAGCCGTTCGGACGCCCCTCGGTGAAGGGCGAACAGGCGAACAGGGCGGTGGCGATCGGTTGCAGCGCTAGGGAGGTGCGGAACTTGGCGACCATGTCGGCTTCGGAATCGAAGTCGAGGTTGGCCTGGATGGTGCAGGTGCGCAGCATCATGTCCAGGCCCAGGGTTCCGACCTTGGGCATATAGGCGCGCATGATGTCGTAACGGCCCTTGGGCATGACCGGCACCTGCTCGCGCGTCCACAGCGGGTCGAAGCCGGCGCCCAGGAAGCCGACGCCCAGCTGATCGGCGACCTGTTTGACCTCCATCAGATGCTGGCCGGTCTCGTTGCAGATGTCGTGGATGGTCAGGAGCGGCGCGCCCGACAGTTCGAACTGTCCGCCGGGCTCCAGGCTGACCGAGGCGATGAAGCCCTCGGCGTTACGGCGCTCCAGCCCGATCAGGAAACCGTTCTCTTCGACCGGTGACCAGCCGAACCGTTGCAAACCCTCCAGCATGGCCTTGATGCCGTTCGGGCCTTCGTAGCCGGGGCGCGCCAGGGTGGTCTTGTCGAAGCCGAACTTCTCGTGCTCGGCGCCGATCCGCCACTGGTCCTTGGGCTTGATCCCCTTGGACATGGTCTCGATCAGATCGGTCCGGCTCAGCGGCGCGTTTGCGGTCATGCGTCAGTCCCTTCGGGCGCATCGTAAGCGACCGTGTGTCGCGGCTAGATGGGCAAGATTGCGGCAAGGCTCAAGAGGGCTTTGTTCTTTCCCTGACGCGCGTCGCGCGGCGGCTCGCTGCTTGAGGGGCGCACCTATCGTTCCCAATCGCCCACAGCCGCCTGCCACAGGGTCATGGCGGCGATGGCGGCGGTGTCGGCGCGCAGGATGCGCGGACCCAGAGACACCGCAGTGGTGAAGGGCAGGGACCGCAGGCGTTCGCCTTCTTCGGGCGAGAAACCGCCCTCCGGCCCGATCAGGATGGACCATTTCTCACCGGAAAGTCCTCCCCCGTTGGGGGAGGGGGACCCCGAAGGGGTGGAGGGGGCCTGACCCACGCCGGGTGTCTGGGGCTGGCCCCCTCCACCACGCTTCGCGCGGTCCCCCTCCCCCGGCGGGGGAGGAATAAGCGCCGACATCGCCGGGGCGCCTCCAGTTTCGTCGCAGAACATCAGCCGCCGCCCGGCTTCCCAGCCGTCCAGCAGGGCGTCGAGCTTCACCGGATCGTCGACCGCGGGGACATCCATGCGGCCGGTCTGTTCGGCGGCCTCCTCGGCGATGGCGTCCAGCCGATCCAGGCGGATGCGGTCGGCGTTGGTCCGTTTCGTCAGAACCAGCCGCACCCGGCGCACGCCCAGTTCGGCGGCCTTTTCGACGATGGTCTCGACCCGCGCCTTCTTCACCACGGCGACGATCAGCTCCAGATCGGGACCATAGGTCTGGGGCCGCGCCTGTTCCTCGGCGCGCAGGATGACGCCCTTTTTCAGCACTTCTGCGATGGTGCAGCGCCATTCGCCGTCGCGACCGTTGAAGACCAGCAGGCCATCGCCAAGCTTCAGCCGCATGACCTGGGTCAGATAGCGGGACTGGTCGAGGGTGGGGGCGACGGGGGCGGCGGCGGAAAGGGCCGCGGTGACGTAAAGGCGGATCATCGCTCTACATGACGCGTGGGCAATCACTTGTCATCCCGGCCGCAGCGAAGCGAAGAGCCGGGACGGACACCATTGACCACCTACCCAAGCCCGGTCGGCGTAGCCGAACCGGGCTCAGCCTTCGCCCGCACTTCGCCGTAGAGATCCAGCCAGCGGGGATTGTCTTTCTCGATCAGGGCGAACTTCCATTCTCGCAACCAGCGCTTGATGCGCTTTTCCCGCAGGATCGCCTGGTCGACGTATTGATGCGTTTCGTACCAGACCAGTTGGTCGATGCCGCGGTCCGCCGTGTAACCGGGGATCAACCCCGACTTATGCTCAGCCACACGACGCACGATATCGTTCGTCACGCCGACGTAAAGATAGCCGCAAGGGCCGCTGGCGAGCAGATAGACATAGAAGCTGATGGCCATGACCCCTTCTCCCGGCTCAACCCTTGCGGGTTGTCCGGGAGTGGTCAAGTCGATGCTGGCTCCGTCCCCGATCTTCGCTGCGCTTCGTCGGGGATGACAAGGATGGGTGCGCCTTACAGCGTCCGCGCGATCAGCAGCTTCATGATCTCGTTGGTGCCGCCGTAGATGCGCTGGACCCGCGCGTCCTTGTACAGCTGGGCGATGGCGTATTCGTTCATATAGCCATAGCCGCCGTGCAGTTGCAGCATCTCGTCGATGGTCTCGCCCTGGATGTCGGTGACCCAGTATTTGGCCATCGAGGCCGTGGCGGCGTCGAGCTGGCCCTTCAGGTGCAGGCCGATGCAGTGGTCGACGAACACCTTGGCGACGGTCAGCTTGGTCTTCACCTCGGCCAGTTTGAACTGGGTGTTCTGGAAGTCGATGACCCGTTTGCCGAAGGCCTTGCGTTCCTTGACGTAGGCCAGCGTCGCCTCAAGCCCGCGCTCGGCGGCGGCGACGCCCTGGACGGCGATGTTCAGCCGTTCCTGGGGCAGTTGCTGCATCAGCTGGACGAAGCCCTGGCCCTCGCCGCCGCCGATGATGTTGTCGCCGGGGACCTTCACCTCATTGAAGAACAGCTCGGAAGTGTCGTTCCCCTCCATGCCGATCTTGTGCAGGTTCCGACCGCGTTCGAAACCTTCCGCCCCGTCCGTCTCGACCACGATCAGGGACGTGCCCTTGGCGCCCTCGGCCGGGTCGGTCTTGGCCACGACGATAATGAAGTTGGCCAGTTGGCCGTTGGTGATGAAGGTCTTGGAGCCGTTGACGACATAGCCGTTGCCGGACTTGACCGCCGTGGTCTTGACCCCTTGCAGGTCGGAACCCGCGCCCGGTTCGGTCATGGCGATGGCGCCGACCAGTTCGCCGGACTGGAGCCGCGGCAGCCAGCGCGCCTTCTGCTCTTCGGTGCCATAATGCCAGATGTAGGGGGCGACGATGGCGTTGTGCAGCGAGATGCCGAAATGGTCCGCGCCCTTCCAGCCCAGCTGGCGCATCAGCACGACCTCATGCCGGTAATCGCCGCCCATGCCGCCGTCTTCCTCGGGCATGGACAGGCCCAGCAGGCCGTCGGTCCCGGCCTGGGTCCACAGGTCGCGGGGCACGCTGGAGTTGGCGATCCAGGACTGGACCTTCTCCGGCGGCGCGTGCTCGTCGATCCATTTGCCGACGCTGTCGGAGAAGAGGGTGATCTCTTCTTCGCGCATGAAATCGGGGTCGGGGCTGCCCAGCACGTTCATCGGTTTCGTCCCTGAAGTTTTTTATGGTCGTCATCCTCGGGCTTGTCCCGAGGACCCACCCCTCCGCCGCACGAGCGGAAGGGTGCGAAGTTCAGGTCGTCGTGCTCACGGCTCCTCTCGTGCGGCGGAACCGTGGGCCCTCGGGACAAGCCCGAGGGTGACGGGTCTAGAGACTGATCAGAACGCCTCGGCCGGCATGGCCATCAGCACGTCCGCGCCGGTCTTCATCTTGGCCAAGTGAGCGCCGGCGTCGGGCAGGATCCGCTCGACGAAGTAGCGGCCGGTCTGAAGCTTGGTGGCGTAGTAGGGGTCGGTCGAACCGGCCTCGACCTGGGCTTGCGCCACCTTGGCCATCTGCGCCCACATATAGGCCATCGCCGTCAGGCCGAAGAGGTTCAGATAGTCGGTCGAGGCGGCGCCGGCGTTGTCAGGGTTTGCCATGCCGTTCTGCATCAGCCACATGGTGCCGTCCTGCAGCTTGGCCTTGGTGTCGGCCAGGCCATCGACGAAGGGCTTGATGGCCTCGGCGCCGCCGTTCTTGGCGACGAAGGCGTCGATCTCGCCGAACCAGGTCATGATGGCCCGACCGCCGGCCGCCGGCAGTTTGCGCCCGACCAGGTCCAGCGCCTGGATGCCGTTGGTGCCCTCATAGATCATGGTGATCCGGGCATCACGCAGATACTGCGAGGCGGGGAAGTGTTCGGTGTAGCCCGAACCGCCGTGCACCTGCATGCCCAGCGAGGCGACGTGGAAGCCCTTGTCGGTCAGATAGGCCTTCAGCACGGGCGTCAGCAGGCCCATGTAATCCTTGGCCTTGGTGGCGACGGCCTCGTCTTCGGACTTCTCAAGGTCGGCGTGCAGGGCGGTCCACAGGATGAAGGCCTGGCCGCCTTCGACGAAGGCGCGGGCCTCCAGCAGCATGCGGCGCACGTCGGGGTGGACCATGATCGAATCGGCCGGGCCGTCCGGGTTCTTGGGTCCGGTCAGGCTGCGGCCCTGCAGACGATCCTTGGCGAACTCGACGGCGGCCTGATAGGCGGCGTTGCCGATGGCCAGGCCTTGCAGGCCGGTGCCCAGGCGGGCCTCGTTCATCACCACGAACATGTTGTTCATGCCGCGGCCTTCTTCGCCGATCAGCCAGCCCTTGGCGCCGTCGTATTGCATCACGGCGGTGGCGTTGCCGTGGATGCCCATCTTGTGCTCAAGCCCGGCGCATTCCAGCGTGTTGCGCTCGCCCAGCGACCCGTCTTCATTGACCAGGAACTTGGGCACGACGAACAGGGACAGGCCCTTGATGCCCGGAACCGCGCCCTCGACGCGGGCCAGGACGGTGTGGATGATGTTGTCGGCGAAGTCGTGCTCGCCGGCCGAGATCCAGATCTTCTGGCCGGTGATCGAATAGGAGCCGTCGCCGTTCGGCACGGCCTTGGTGCGCACCATGCCCAGGTCCGTGCCGCACTGGGGCTCGGTCAGGTTCATCGTGCCGGACCATTCGCCGGTCGCCATCTTGGGCAGGTATTTCGCCTTCAGCTCGTCCGAGGCGTTGGCGTGGATGCCGGCATAGGCGCCGGCCGTCAGGCCCGGATACATCGAGAAGGCTGCGGAGGCGCCGGCCGTCATCTGACCGAAGGCCGAGGCGACGACGCTGGGCATGCCCTGACCGCCGTAGGCCGGGTCGGCGGCCAGCGCCATCCAGCCGGCTTCGGACATGGCCTTGTAGGCTTCCTTCCAGCCCTTGGGACCGGTCACCACGCCGCCCTCGGACCAGTGGCAGCCTTCCTTGTCGCCCGGATTGTTGATCGGGGCGATCACCTCGTCGGCGAACTTGGCGCCCTCTTCCAGGATCTGGCTGACCAGATCCGAAGAGACGTCCTGGAAGCCCGGCTGGTTGGTGTAGCGGTCGATCTCCAGCACTTCATTCAGGATGAAGGTGAAGTCGCGGACAGGCGCCTTGTAGGCCATGGATTACGCTCTTGCTTTGAAGGGGTGGTGATGGTCGTGGTTGAGACGCGCGCGCAGCAGCTTCTCATAGTCTTCGGCGCCCGGCAGCAGGTCAGGGCGGTGTTCGGATAGTTTGGATTCCATCCAGTTGCAGGCCTGTTCGGCCGTCTCGATGGCGCCTTCGATGTCTTCCAGCTGCTGCTTCAGCGCCGCGATCTGGGCGCGGTGCCGCACCAGGGCCACCGCCATCTGATGGACGTTGTGATCCTTCTGATCATAGAGATCCATCATGTCCTGGATCTCCTGAAGGGTGAAGCCGATGCGGCGGCCCCTCAGGATCAGTTTCAGCCGGGCGCGGTCGCGGGCGTCATAGACGCGGGTCTGGCCCTTGCGCGCAGGGGTCAGCAGGCCCTTGTCCTCATAGAATCGAAGGGCGCGCGCCGTGGCCCCGAACTCGCGGCAGAGCTGGCGGATGGAATAGGTGCGGTGGTCGTCGGCGGTGGCCATGACCCAACATAACTTGACGTGCGCGTAAAGGGAAGCGCTTTACGCGCACGTAAGGGTAAGCTTTTTGCGAGGCCGGTTTTCAGGCATGAAAAAGCCCGGAGCCTGGGGGGAGGCTCCGGGCGCAAACGCCGGACAGCAGGGGGAGAGGGGTCCGACGTTCGATCTCTTTCAGAAGGCCTTGCTCAGAAGGCCTTGCGACGACCCAGCAGGACCGGGACGGTGAAGGCCAGCAGGATGGCGTTGACCACGGCCAGACCCACGTCCTGGCTCAGGGCGTGAACGGCCAGCATGGTCGCTTCCAGCACGATCAGGCCGGTCGCCGCCGTCATCAGCAGCGGGCGTCCGATGCGCCACGAGATCAGCGGGCTGAGCACGCCCATGGCCAGCACGATCTCGACCACGCCCAGGCCGCGCACCATGTTCTCGGGCGCCATCGCCGGCCAGCCCATCAGATTGATGAGGTTGGTCATCGGCTCGGTCAGCTTGGCGTAGCCGGCGGCGATGAAGAACATCGCGATCCAGCCCTGCAGCGTCCAAAGGGCGATGTTGGCGTAGGCGGCGCGGCTGCGCGAGGGGGCGGTGGTGAAGGTTGAGGTGGTCATCGGGGGAGGAACCTGATTTCGTAACAGTCGCGATATCGGATTGGGGGTCGCCGTTCGCAAGAGGGGATGTAGCGGCGCTTTCGATATTTGTCATCAAGCGATGACATCAACTGATGACATCAATCGATGACTTTGTGTTACGGGCCGGGGCGTCTGGTCCGATTCCCGACGCCCCACAACCCCGATACGTTCGGCGACCTATTGCTGGATCACCGATATTCCGCGCGCCGCCAGCACATCCTGCACGGTGTCGTCCCCGGCGAGATGGCCGACGCCCACGGCGATGAACGTCGTGCCGGACCCCTTCAGCAGGGTCTCGATCTGGTCGGCCCAGTCGGCGTTGCGGCGCGCCATGAAGATCTGGTGCGTCTCTTCGGAAATGGCGCGTCCGTTCTCGTGCGCATACTTCGACAGGGCGGCCTGGTCGCTTGCGATCCAGCCGGCGACGGCGTGGTCCAGTTCGGCGGCGGCCGTGCCGTAGGTCTTCAGGTAATGCCGCAGATAGGTCATCTGGCCCGCGTCGCTCATCCGCGCCAGGGCGCCGATCTGCTGGTCGATGGTCTCCAGCCCATGGATCGGCTTGCCGGCCGCCAGGGCTCGGGCGCGCAGGTTCATCTCGACGCCCAGGGCCGGATCGTATCCGGCGGCCGTCAGCGGACCGGTCGCAACCATCAGGGCGGCGAACCAGGGACGGAAGGGATCGATCTGTTGCGCGGTCAGACCGGCAGCCGGAGCGGCCTTGGCCAGGGTCGCCTGTTCGTCGGCCGTCAGCCAACTGGACAGGGGGCGATCCGGCGACAGGCCATATTGCTGGAACACCGGCACGAGCGCGGCCTGGTCATCCGGGTTGGTGACCTCGAACCAGACGTCCGAGGCGCTGTCGAAGGCGGCGTCCACCTTGTCCGACCCCCAGGCCGTGCCGGGCTTCAGCAGATGCACCGTGCCGAACAGATAGACGGTGGAGTCCGCGTCCCGGACGACCCACAGAGGCGGGCCGTCGCCGGCGGCGCGGGCGATGGGTGCAGGGGCGACGGGCGTCTCGGCGTAGGCTTCGCCGGCGAAGATGGCGGCCCAGGCGGCGAGGCCCAGCGCCATGCCGGCGCCGAGGGATTGGACGCGCGAGGCCGCGCGCCCCAGAGCGATCTGGAGATTCATGGTCGTATCCTTGGTTTCAGGTTTGGGTGTGGCGCGGCGCGACAGGCGCCGCCGCCGGGTCAGGCGGCGAAAAGGTCTTCGACCGGATGGTTCAGGGTGCGGGCCAGACGGACCGCCAGGATCAGGGACGGCGCATAGAGGCCGGTCTCGATGGCGCGCAGGGTCAGGCGAGAGACGCCGAGGCTTCGGCTGAGCTGACCCAGCGACATCTGCTGCTGGTTGCGCAGGTCGCGCACGCGGTTGGCGACCCGGCTCATCCGGCCCGCCGGTTCAGCAGCAGGGCCAGACCATAGCCGACCGCCTGTCCCCCCAGCAGGCAGAGAAAACCGGTGGCGGCCCAGGCGGCGGGGCCGTGCAACAGCGGTTCCGCCAAGGTCACGCCGTTGCTCAGCAGGGCGACCAGTGCGGCGGCGCCGGCGAAGACGCCCAGATTGCCGCCTATCCACCAGGCCTTGCGGTGCGCGTGTCGCGCCGTCTCGTCCAGCCCGCGCCACCAGACGCCATTATAATGGATCATCGCCAGCGTCAGGCCGATCAGCAGGACGACCAGACCCAGCGGGGGCGGGGCGCCGAGGCTGCTGGGCCACAAGGGCGTGTCGACCTTGGCGGTCAGGCTGACGGCGGCCAGGGCCGCGGCGATGGAAATGACGGTCTTCTGGTCGTGTGTGTATTCGGTGCGTTCGAGATGTTTCATGACAAGCTCCCCTGTCGTTGTGACAAGGGAGCTTTACGATCTGCATCAATGGTAAGTCAAGCGTCATTTACATCGCGACAATGACGCTTGCTATTTTCAGGTGTCGGGATGCACCCCCGGCGTCTGGACGATCAGGTCGCCGGGCTGGCAGTCCAGTTCGCGGCACAGGGCGTCCAGGGTGGAGAAGCGGACGGCGCGGGCCTTGCCGGTCTTGAGGATCGACAGATTGGCCAGGGTGACGCCGACGCGGTCGGACAGTTCGGTCAGGGACATGCGGCGTTCGAGCAGCAGGCGGTCCAGCTGGATCATGATCATGGCGCGCCCCTCTCAGACCGTGGTCATCTGTTCGTCGCGCATGGCCGACCCCTGCCGGAACACCTCGGCCAGGATGAAGACCACCAGGATGCCCAGCCAGGACCCCAGGTCGAAGTCATAGTCGGACGGCGACTGCCCGATGCTCTGCGGCGCCACGAAGACCAGCAGAAGCGCCGTCAACTGGATCCCGATCAGGCCTAGGCCCACGGCCTGAAGCCGTTTGACGTTGGCGAACTCGAAGGCGTCGCCCTGATTGACCGACAGCAGGATGCGCCGCAGCCGGTTGATGATCCACCAGGTGAAGCCGCAGGCCAGGAAAGCGCCCAGCAGGGTCAGCCTGCCCGTCATTTCGAAACTGGTATGGGGATCGACGTCGACGCCTCTCAACCCGTCCATCAGCCCTGCGCCGAAGCTTGGAAAGATCAGGCTGACGACCAAGGCGCCCCCGACCGCGATGGCACCGATCATCACGAAGACGTTTCCAAAACCCAGGACCAGACGCACTGCGCTGGCGATGGATCGCTTACCGATCATTTTCATTTTTCGTCACTCCAATCGGGTCGCCCTCCGCGACCGCCTTGGTGACTGTCGATATGGATTTATCGATAAACGAGCAATAACATTATCGATAAACGAGATGAAGCTTTCGTAAGGTTCGGCGTCAGGCGCTGAAGCCCCAAGCGACGCGGGCGGCCTCCAGCCGGGCCAGCTTGGCGTGGAACGGCGCCCAGTCGTCGGCGGTCGCGATGGCGGCCCAGATGGCCTCGACCTCGTCGATCAGCATCTCCTCCGGCTCGCGGGGCGCGAACATCGGATGTTCCAGCCGTTCGATCCGGTCGGGTTCATGTTCCATCAAGGCGAAGCGGAAGGCGTCGAAGGCCTCGCCCTGATACAGTTTCGCGCGGGGTCCCGACAGGGCGCGGGCCGAGGAGGCGAAGCCGCCGAACCAGTCGAAGAACAGCGGCTCCCACCGCATCGCCGCGCCGCCTTCCCGCAACACGGCCAGGGTCGCATCGACCAGCCGCTGATCCGCCGCCTCGCCCAGGCTGAGCACACCCAGCCGCATCAGGAAGGCGGCGCGCAGTTCGCGGATATAGGCCTGGCCGAACCCGTTCAACGCCGCCGTCAACGGCTCCACATCGGCGACCAGTTTCAGACACCCGGCCAACTGAGTAAGACTCCAGAACACCGCCTCCGGCTGACGCGCGAAGGCATAGAGGCCGGTCTGGTCGAAATAGGCGGCGGTGAAGGCCGGGTCGTATTCGGGCAGGAACCGCCAGGGGCCGTAGTCGAAGCTCTCGCCCGTGACGTTCAGATTGTCAGTGTTCAGCACGCCGTGAACGAAGCCCGCCGCGATCCAGCGCGCCGTCAGTTTCGCCGAGGCCTCGACGATGGCGGTCAGCAGGCCGGGCGCGTCCCCGGCGGCGACGCCGGGGTGATACAGGGTGCGGACATGTTCGATCAGCGCCTCGATCTGATCGCGGCGACCCAGATAGGCCGCGCGCTGGAACGTCCCGAACCGCACATGGGAGTGCGACAGCCGCACCAGAACGGCGGACCGCGTCGGCGACGGCTCGTCCCCGCGCTCCAGCGCCTCGCCGGTCTCGATCAGGGAAAAGGCGCGGCTGGTGGGAACGCCTTGCGCCTCCAGCATCGTCGCCGCCAACACCTCGCGCACTCCGCCCTTCAACGTCAGCCGCCCGTCGCCGCTGCGCGACCAGGGCGTCCGGCCCGACCCCTTGGTGCCTAGGTCCATCAAGCGGTTGGAGGCGTCGCGCATCTGCGCCGCCAGGAACCCGCGCCCGTCGCCCAGGTCGGGATTGTAGTGACGGAACTGATGCCCGTGATAGCGCATGGCGATCGGGCCGGGCTGGCCGGGCAGGGGCTCGAACCGGCCGAAGGCGGCGATCCATTCCACCTCGCTCAGCCCCTCCAGCCCGACCTCGGCGGCGGCGCGGTCGTTGCGGAACCGCAGGATCGTCTGAGGGAAGTCGGCGGCCTGAACCGCATCGGCGTAGTCGGCGCCCAGGTCGAAGAAGCGCGGTTCGGGGCGGTAGGCGGGGGAGACGGGCATGGCCGCTAGGTGCGTGTCGAGGCCCTCAAGCGCAACCGCCTCGTTCTTCTTTCGTCATCCTCCGGCGCGAAGCGACCGGGGGACCCAGCGGCGCGCGTGAGCGCGAACCTGTCGCGGAGTGGATGTCCCAGCATGGTGCGGCGGACGCATCGCCTTCGGCGCCGCTGGGTTCCCCGGTCTCGCTGCGCTCGCCGGAGAATGACGAAAGGCAGGGGCGGATGGTTGGCTTGGCAGGCCGCATCCTCTATCCTGACCTCAGCCATCAGGTCGCTCCGCGCGGCCAGGCCGGCGCGCTCTGAAAGGGGCGGCGAATCCGGTCCGACGCCCGTCGATAACCTGGCGTCACGACAGCTTCAGTATTCCGATGGAGGCCGCCGTGGCGCGCAAACTGACACTCGATTTCCTCAAGACCGAGGCCGCATCCGGCTCGGCCCTGGCGCTCGCCGCCATCGCCGCCGTGTTTGTGGCCAACTCGCCGTGGGCGGGGGACTATTTCACCTGGCTGAAGAGCTATCACGTGCTTCAGATCGGTCCGATCCGGCTGGAGGAGTCGATCTCCGACTGGATCAAGGAAGGTCTGATGGCGATCTTCTTCCTCGTGGTGGGGCTGGAGATCAAATACGAGATCGTGCGCGGCGAACTCAGCGATCCGCGCAAGCTGGCGACGCCCGTGCTGGCGGCCCTGGGCGGGATGGCGGGACCGGCGGCGGTCTATCTGCTGTTGTCCGCGACCATGGGGGCGCCGCACGCCGGCTGGCCCATTCCGCTGGCGACCGACATCGCCTTTGCGCTCGCCATCTTCGGCTTCGTCGGCAAGGGGCTGCCGTCGTCGCTGCGGGTCTTCTTGCTGACCCTCGCCATCGTCGATGACCTGGGCGCCATCGCTCTGATCGCCGTGCTGTTCAGCGAGGGCGCCAACTGGACGCCGCTGTTCTGGGCTTTGGGCCTGATCGCCGTCGGGGGGGCGGGCGCGCGCCTGATGCGTATTCCGACGCCGTTCTGGGTGCTGGGCTTCGCCGCCGTCTGGTATCTGACGGTTCTGTCGGGCCTCAGCACCTCGCTGACCGCCGTGGCCTTCGCCATGATCGTGCCGATCGCAGCGCGCAAGGAAGATCGCCAGAGCCCGCTGAAGGAGGCGATGCACGACCTGCATCCGTGGAACGCCTTCCTGGTCCTGCCGCTGTTCGCCTTCGCCAAGGCGGGCGTGTCCTTCGCCGGCCTGTCGATGGAACAGGCGTTCGCGCCACTGGTCATCGCCATCGCGCTGGGCCTGTTCTTCGGCAAGCAGATCGGCGTCATGGGCGCGGCCTGGCTGGCCTCGGCGCTGAAGATCGGGGCGCGGCCGACGGGCGCCAGTTGGCTTCAGGTTTACGGCGTCTCGCTGCTGTGCGGCGTCGGCTTCACCATGAGCCTGTTCATCGGGGTGCTGGCCTTCCCCGGCGCGGTCGATTCGCCTGAACAGGTCGAGGTCAAGCTGGGCGTCATCGGCGGCTCGATCCTGTCGGCGATCGCGGCGGCCGTCGTGCTGGGTTTCGCCGGTCGTCGCCGCCAGACCGACCCGGTCGCCTTGCAGCCTGACGTCGAGCCTCTGGGGCCGAAAAGCGGGCAAAAACTGACCTAACGTCAGCGTTTTATGTCTCTTCCCTGACACACAAAGGCCAATCCGCGGCGAAAAATCGTCGCGGGTAACAACGCTCGCTTGTCCGTGGGGCCGAAGCGCGCTTAGCCTAGCGATAACGAACGATCCCCCAAGAAGGGGACGTCGATTGGGACAGGAAACGCCGCGATCGCTCTGTGCGAACGTGGCTTCAGCCGGGAGGACGCCTATGCGCCGCAATCTTCAACTCAGAACAACCGTGTCCGCCGCCGTCGTGGGCGCCGTCGTCTTTGGCTTCGCCGGCGTCGCCGCCGCGCAGGACGCCCCGGCGACCGTCGACGACATCATCGTCACCGCCCAGAAGCGCGAACAGAGCCTGCAGGACGTGCCGATCGTGGTCACCACCCTGTCGCAGGAACTGCTGGACGGCGCCGGCGTGCGCGATATCAAGGATCTACAGATCCTGACGCCCGGCCTGACCGTCACATCGACCCAGTCCGAAGCCTCGACCACCGTCCGCATCCGCGGCGCCGGCACCGTGGGCGACAACCCCGGCCTGGAAAGCTCGGTCGGCGTGGTCATCGACGGCGTCTATCGCTCGCGCAACTCGGTCGGCTTCGGCGACCTGGGCGAACTGAGCCGCATCGAGGTCCTGAAGGGGCCCCAAGGCACCCTGTTCGGCAAGAACACCTCGGCCGGCGTCATCAACATCATCACCGAACGCCCGTCGTTCGATCCGTCGATCTCGGCGGAACTGACCGGCGGCAACTTCGGCGCCATCGGCGGTTCGGTCTCCGTCACGGGCGGCCTGACCGACCAGATCGCCGGTCGCCTGTTCGTCGCCCACCGCGAGCGTGACGGCTTCTACGACGTCAACACCGGCGACGGCCCCAACTCCAAGACCGAAGACAACACCCAGAACTACTGGACCGGGCGCGGTCAGCTTCTGATCCTGCCCAGCGACGACGTGTCGGTCCGCCTGATCGCCGACTACACCAAGCGGGACGAGTTCTGCTGCTCCGCCGTGCAGACGCGCGTCGGTCCCTCCCAGGCCTTCATCGCCGCCCTGACGGCGCCCAACGGCCCCGGCCAGCGCCCGCCCGTCGCCGGCTTCGGCACGGTGCCCTTCTCGCGTCTGGCCTATTCCAACCGCGAGACCCCGCAAGAGATCGAGGACATGGGTCTGTCGGCGGAAGCCACCATCGACTTCCCCAGCATCAACGCCACCCTGACGTCCCAGACCTCGTTCCGCGACTGGTCGTTCCAGCAGGGGATGGACCTGGACTATACCGGCGCCGACATCCTGTACCGCGCCAACGACGGCTCCAACGGCTACGGCGTCGACAACCTGACGCAAGAGTTCCGCCTGGCGGGCACGACGGACAAGTTCGACTGGCTGGTCGGCCTGTTCGCCACCAAGGAAGGCGTCTATCGCGACGACAGCTACGTCTATGGCGCGGACTACAACGCCTTCGCCTCCTTCCTTCTGACGGCGACACTGCCGGCGTCGGTGGGCGGTCCCAGCCCATCGCGCGTTGGCTGCTTCACCAATCCGAACGGCTTCCTCGTCGGCACCGCCGGCGCGGCTGCGGGCCAGCCGCTGTGCGTCATCGGCGCCGTGCCCCCCAGCGCCGCCGCCCCGACCTTCTCGGCCGGCAAGGCGTATCAGGACCACTATTCGCAGCGCTCGGAATCGGTGGCCCTGTTCACCAACAACACCTACCGGGTGACCGAGGCCTTCGATATCAACCTGGGCCTGCGCTACACCTACGACAGCAAGCGTCTGCTGGGTGTTCAGGACAATCTGGGCAGCAACGGCGCGGCCTGCGGCGGCGCCCTGGCCAACCAGAACCCGGCGAACCGCACGGTCTCGCCGATCCCCGGCACCGCCAACGTCGCCACCCCGGCCGCCGCCCTGGGCC
The DNA here is from genome assembly GCF_049896085.1 of Brevundimonas sp. TWP1-3. Taxonomy (NCBI): domain Bacteria; kingdom Pseudomonadati; phylum Pseudomonadota; class Alphaproteobacteria; order Caulobacterales; family Caulobacteraceae; genus Brevundimonas; species Brevundimonas sp. TWP1-3. Next base: position 1,092,152 of record NZ_JAFCTP010000001.1, read on the forward strand.
TGCTGTGCCTGCCCTGGTCCAACCCGCTCTACGACAATCGCCGGATCCAGGAGAAGTTCAGCGACACCGACCTGTCGGGCACCATCAAGGCGTCCTACCGGTTCAACCCGTCGATCATGGTCTATGGTTCGTATGCGCGCGGCTACAAGGGCGCGGGCTACAACATGGATCGGGTGCAGACGGGCGTGACGCCGGACGCCTCGCTGTTCTTCGCCGCCGAGACGGTCGACAGCTATGAGGCGGGGGTCAAGACGACCCTGTTCAACCGCACCATGCTGCTGAACCTGACCTACTTCGATCAGAAGTTCGAGAACTTCCAGCTCAACACCTTCCTGGGCACCGCCTTCGTGGTGGAGTCGATCCCCGAACTGACCTCGCGCGGCGTCGATGCGGACATGGTCTGGTTCACCCCGGTCGAGGGCCTGTCGTTCCAGGGCGGCGTCACCTACACCGACGCCAAATACGGTGTGTTCGGCGCCGGCGACCTGTCCAGCCCCGGCCGCTTCCCGCAGTTGTCGCTGCTGCCAGGCGCGCGCGCCTCGTTCGCTCCGGAATGGTCGGTCACCGGCGCCCTGGCCTTCGACCGCGAACTGGGCGGTGGTCTGCGCGGCGGGTTCAACCTGTCGGCCAAATATTCGACCGAATACAACACCGGCTCGGACCTGCTGCCCTACAAGAACCAAGACGCCTTCACCGTCGTCAACGGCCGGGTCTCGATCGGTTCGGCGGATGAGCGTTGGACGCTGGAAGTCTGGGGCCAGAACCTGCTGGAAGAAGAATACACCCAGGTCGGCTTCGCCGCCCCGCTGCAAGGCACGGCCTTCGCCAACGTCGCCACGCCTCAGGCCGACGGCACCTTCTACAATATCGCCACCGACACGGCGACCTACAACGCCTACCTCGGCGCCCCGCGCACCTACGGCGTGACGCTGAAGGTCAGATACTGATCGTCAGCCCCCAAGGCTGAACGACGAAGGGCCGACCGGGCGACCGGTCGGCCCTTTTTCTTTGGGCGTGTGTTCAGGCGAGTGTGGGAATGTCCGCTCTCAGAAGCGTTGCCAGATTCGGCTTTCGACCCAATGCGGACGTCATGCGGGAGTGTCAGCGTCCGTTGAGGGAGGCTGTGGATATGCGAGCGCTCGGGCCGGTCTGTATGTTTGGTGCTCTGCGGATGCGTCACGGCTCTGCCCGCGATGGATCCCTATCGTTATGGTTCGGCAGCCGGCCGGTATGAGGCGCGCGGCCATAACTGGACGTTGGTTGTTACCCAAGACGCTATCTTTTTGCGGGACCAGGTGGGAGAAGGCCACTTGGAATATGCGGGTCCTGTACCCGAACCCCGTGTGTTAGAATCGGGAATCTGGTATGAAGGTGAACTCGTCAGGGAGTATGTTGTCGCTGGGCTCGTGGAGCAAGACGTTCTGCCTTACGTGCTCACAATCACGGAGCGACCGTGCGTCGACGAGGAGGGTCGTGTTTCTCCCACGAGCGTCGATTGGGCTTTCGGGCCAGCCGCTCATCAAGCGGCCGGCTGCGGCGGCGAATTCCCGCGCGCGGACTCCAAGCTATGAGCGTTAGTGCGCAAGGCCGGCGGCATTCAAGCCGAGCAATCTTCGGGTATGGCGAGCGCAGCAGGGTGATGCGGACCCTTTGCTTCCTGGTGGTCGGCTTCCAAGTATCAGCCTGCATGATGCTCGAGCCCGATCCGCAGTTCGACCCAAAATTTGGAACAGGCTCGATCCTCTACGCCGCGCGGTTTCCAAACTGGGTTGTCGAAGTGAGAGAGGACGGCGTCACCCTGCGCGAAGGGACTGACATCACCTTCTACAGTGGCACGCCGACGGCGCTCTACGGTCAAACCGGTAACCGCTATGAGGGGTCGGCCCATCGAACCTTCATTGTTCAGGGGAACGCTCAGAAGGAGGTTATTTCCTTCCGAATGGATGTCGAGTTTTTGCCCTGCGAGTCCGGACCAGGCGCCTCCGAGACGAGTGTCGCCTATCTCGCTCTTGACGATGAGACGACGCCCGTGCGCGGCTGTGGGGGTCCACCTGAGCGTCATCCCATCTCGCGATTCCCATAAGCCGTCATAGAACTTCGGGGGCACGCGATTGAAGTTCCGCTAACGACCCTTTGCGGACCCGCCGAGGGTCCGCAAAGGGCTCACTGACCTCACTCCACCACGGTCCCCGGCTTCGGCTTGGCCAACTCCCGTTGTCCCGCCGTTGAGCGGCTCAGGATGCGGCGGCCCCAGCCGGCGATGTCGTCGACGATGGTGAAGATGGCCGGGATGTAGAGCAAGGACAGGAAGGTCGAGGAAATCAGGCCGCCCAGCACGGCGATGGCCATGGGCGAGCGGAACTGGACGTCGGCGCCCACACCCATGGCGATGGGCACCATGCCCGCCCCCATGGCGAAGGTGGTCATCAGGATGGGGCGGGCGCGCTTGTGCGCCGCGTCCATGATGGCCTCGTGGCGCGGCATGCCGTCCCGCTCGGCCATGATGACGTAATCGACCAGCAGGATGGAGTTCTTGGCCGCGATCCCCATCAGCATCAGCACCCCGATCAGGGCCGACATGGAGAAGTTGGCGCCCCCGATGGCCAGGGCGATGAAGGCGCCGCCGATAGCCAGCGGCAGGGCCGCCATGATGGTGATCGGATAGGCGAAGCTTTTGAACAGCAGCGTCAGAACCGCATACATCAGCAGGATGCCCGAGGCGAAGGCGATGGCGAAGCCGGTCAGCATCTCCTGGATGAACTCGGCGTCGCCGGCCGGCACCTGGCGCACGCCGGCGGGCAGGTTCTGGACCGAGGGCAGGCGGTTGACGGCTGCGCCTGCCGCGCCGGTGGCGATGCCGTCCAGCTCGGCGCTGATCGAGGCGATCCGCGACCGGTCCTGGCGGGTGACGGTGGCGGGACCGGCCCCGAACTGGATGTCTGCGACGGCGCTCAGCGGCACGGAGTTTCCGCCGTTGCCCGGAACGCGCAGGTTCTCCAGCACGCTCAGATCCTCGCGGGCTTCCTCGGTCAGTTGCAGACGGATCGGGATCTGGCGGTCGCCCAGGTTATATTTGGGCAGGTTCTGATCCACGTCGCCGATGGTGGCGACCCGCACGGCCTGAGAGATGGCGCCGGCCGAAACGCCGGCCAGGGCCGCCTCGTCGGGACGCGGCGTGACCAGGATTTCGGGACGGGCGATGGCGGCCGAGTTGACGACATTGGCCAGGCCGGGGACGCCGCGCATCTCCTCTTCGACCTTGCGCGCTGCGGCGTTCAGGGCGTCGGGATTATCGCTCAGGATCGAGAAGGTGTAGCTGGTGCCGTCGCCGGGGCCGCCGCCCTGCTGGGCGATGCCCGCACGGATGCGGGCGCCGGGGATCTGTTTCAGCTCGTCCACCATGGCGCGGGCGAAGGCCTGTTGGCTCAGGTCGCGATCGCCCTTGGGCACCATGTCGGCATAGACATTGGCCTGGGTCACGTCCTGACCGCCGATGGCGGCGTAGACGGAGGTCACCTCGGGCCGGGCCTCCAGCCTGCGGGTCACCTGCTGAACCACGGCGTCGGTCTGGCGCAGGGTCGAGCCGGGCGGCAGTTCGACCTGGAAGGCGGCGCGGGCCGTGTCGCCGGGCGACATGAACTCGAACGACATCTTGGCCACGATGGCCGTGCCGACCGATCCAACCAGGAACAGGATGCCGATGACGAACACCTTCCACCGGTTGCCCAGCGACCAGCGCAGCGCCTTCAGATAGCCGCCCATCCAGAACGGATCCTTGTCCTCGTGATGGCTGTGCTTGAGGATGAAGGCCGCCATCAGCGGCGTCAGGGTCCGCGCGACCAGCAGCGAGAAGGCCACGGAGACACAGGCCGCCAAGGCGAAGGCCTTGAAGAACTGGCCGATGATGCCCGGCATGAAGCCGACGGGCGCGAAGACGGCGATGATGGTGGCGGTGGTGGCCACGACCGCCAGGCCGATCTCGTCGGCCGCCTCCAGCGAGGCGTCATAGGGCGGTTTGCCGTCGCGCATGTGGCGGACGATGTTCTCGATCTCCACGATGGCGTCGTCGACCAGGATGCCGATGGTCAGCGACAGGGCCAGCAGGGTCACCACGTTCAGCGACTGGTCCAGCGGGCCCAGGATGGCGAAGGTCGGGATCAGCGACATCGGCATGGCCGTCGCCGCGATGAAGGTGGCCCGCCAGTCGCGCAGGAAGATGAAGACGATGATGACGGCCAGCACGGCGCCCAGCAGCAGGGCCTCCAGCGAGGCCAGATAGGATTCCTCGATCTGTTCGACGCTGGCGGTGACCTGGCTGATCGTCAGTTCGGGGTGGGCGTCGTCGAGTTTCTTGACCTCTTCGCGGACCCGTTCGGCGACCTTGACCTCGGACGCGGTGCGCGAGCGCAGGAAGTTGAAGGTCACGGCCTCCTGGCCGTTGTAGCGGGCCAGGCGGCGCGGCTCGCTCCACTTGTCCTCGACCTTGCCCAGATTATCCAGACGCACCGTCTTGCCGTCGCCCAGCGGGATCAGGGTGCCGCTCAGCTGCTCGACCGAGGTCGCGGCGCCCAGGGTGCGCACGGCGCGCTCGGACCCGGCGATGGTGACGCGGCCGCCCGGCAGGTTGTTGTTGACGTTGTTCAGCGCCTGGCTGACCTCGGCGGCGGTGACGCCGTAGGCGGACAGCCGTTGTGGATCCAGCTCGACGCGGATCTCGCGATCCACCCCGCCCGAGCGGTTGACCTCGCCCACGCCGCCCAGGGCCAGCAGGCCGCGGCTGACCTCGTTGTCGATGAACCAGCTGATCTCTTCCGGCGTCATGGTCGGCGAGCGGACCACATAGGTGATCAGGGCGTCGCCGGTGATGTCGATGCGCTGAACCGCCGGTTCCTGCATGTCCTGTGGCAAGGACGCGCGCAGGCCCGTCATGGCGTTGCGCACGTCGTTGGTGGCGCGGTCGGTGTCTGTGCCCAGCTCGAACTCGATCGTCGTGGAGGACACACCGTCGGTGATGTTGGACGTTATGTGACGCACGCCCGACAGGCCGGCCAGCGAATCCTCGATCAGGCGCGTGACCTGGACCTCCATCTCCGCCGGGGCCGAGCCGGGGCGGGCGGCCGTGACGGCGACCAGGGGGAAGTCGATGTCGGGGTTTTGATTGATCCGCATCCCCATGAAGCCGACCACGCCGCCGAGCGTCAGCAGCAGGAACAGCAGGATGATCGGGATCGGGTTCTTGATCGCCCAGGACGACATCTGATTCATGGTCGTCGGTCCTACTTGGTGGCAGGTTGGGCGGGCGCGGCGGCCGGCGCTGCGCCCACGGCCTGGGCCACGTTGACGCGGTCGCCTTCGTTCAGGAAGCCGGCCCCGTCCACGGCGACGCGGACGCCGACGTTGACGCCGCTGACCGCCGTCTGGGTCTCGGTGCGCGACAGGATGGTCACCGGCTGGAAGTGGACCGTGCTGTCGCCGTTCACGACGAAGACGCCGGGCTTGTTCTCGCGATACAGCACCGCGCCAGTCGGCACGGTGGTCGCGGGCTGGTCGCCGACGGCGATGTCGGCGCGGGCGAACATGCCGGGACGCAGCTGGGCGCCGGGCGACAGCGAGATGCGCGCCAGACCCAGGCGGGTGGTGGCGTTGACCTCGGGCGTGACGATGCGGACCGATCCGGTGGTCTGACCCGCCTCGCTGGAGGTCACGGTCGCCGACTGGCCGGCGCGGATCAGGCCCAGTTCGGTCTCGGGCACCTGGGCGTCCAGCTCCAGCCGGCCGTCGCGGACCATGCGGAACAGTTCTGTCCCGGCGGCGATGATCTGGCCCTTGGTCACGCTGCGGCTGATGATCAGGCCGCCAACGGGCGCGCGGATGGTCGCTTGGGAAAGCTGCGTCTGGGTCTGGGCCAGGGTCGCGCGGGCGGCCGCCAGATTGGCGTTGGAGGCGCGCTGGTTGGCCAGGGCCGTGTCCAGCGACGCCTGGCTGAGGAAGCCGCGTTCCTTCAGCTGCTGGGCGCGATCCAGGGCGGCGTCGTCACGCGACACATTGGCCTGGGCCAGCTGGACCTGCGCCTGCTGCTGCTGCAGCTGGGCGCGCAGCAGGACGTCGTTCATCTGCACCAGGGGCTGGCCCTGACGGACGTAGGAGCCTTCGTCCACATAGACGGCGACGGCGGTCAGGCCGCCGGTCTCGGCCGCCACCGGCACCTCTTCCCAGGCCGAGACGGTGCCCGATGCGGTCACGGTGCGGTTCAGGCTGGTCTGCGAGACGGTCGCGGCGCTGACGGTCTGGCGCGAGCCGCCTGCGGCCTTTTCGCCCGTCTTTTCGTCGCCATTTCCGCCGCAGCTCGCCAGCAGGAAGGCCGACAGGGCCATGGCGCCGACGTTCAGCTTTCCGAAGCTGGGGGCGGTTCGGGTCGTCTTGGACACGGGGGGAATCCTCGGTTGCAGGCGAAGCGGATCGCCGGCTCGCGCCGGTTATCGAGAGGTCTGTCCCATACCGCGTCCGCGAAACCTTCTCAAACGGCGAAGGCGTTTATTGCGAAGGCTTAATGTGACGTAAGGCGCGGGCTGGATCGGCCGTGCGACTGGTCCCCGCCCTCTACGCGTGATAGGGGCGCGCGGATGACGACTCCCCCTATCTCGAACATTCGTAACTTCAGCGTGGTCGCGCACATCGACCACGGCAAGTCGACCCTGTCCGACCGACTGATCCAGCACACCGGCGGCCTGACCGCGCGCGAGATGTCCGAGCAAGTGCTCGACAACATGGACATCGAAAAGGAACGGGGCATCACCATCAAGGCACAGACCGTGCGCCTGAACTACAAGGCCAAGGACGGCCAGGACTATGTCCTGAACCTGATGGACACGCCCGGCCACGTGGACTTCGCCTATGAGGTCAGCCGGTCTCTGGCGGCGTGCGAGGGCTCGCTGCTGGTGGTGGACGCCTCGCAAGGGGTCGAGGCCCAGACCCTGGCCAACGTCTATCAGGCCATCGACAACAACCACGAGATCGTCCCCGTCCTGAACAAGGTCGATCTGCCGGCGGCCGAGCCCGAGCGGGTCCGGGCCCAGATCGAGGACGTCATCGGCATCGACGCCTCCGAAGCCGTCCTGTGCAGCGCCAAGTCCGGCATCGGCATCGAGGACGTGCTGGAGGCTATCGTCACTAAGCTTCCGGCGCCCAAGGGCGACCCGAACGCCCCGCTGAAGGCCATGCTGGTCGACGCCTGGTACGACCCCTACCTCGGCGTCGTCGTCCTGGTCCGCGTCTTCGACGGGGTTCTGAAGACCGGCATGCGGGTCAAGATGATGCGCAACGGGTCGACCCACCTGATCGACCGCGTCGGCGTCTTCCTGCCCAAGAACACCCCTGTGGAGCAACTCGGCCCCGGCGAGGTCGGCTTCATCACCGCCCAGATCAAGGAAGTGGCCCACGCCGCCGTTGGCGACACCATCACGGATGAAAAGAAGCCGACCGCCGAACCGCTGAAGGGGTTCAAGGAGGTCCAGTCGGTGGTCTTCTGCGGCCTGTTCCCGGTGGACGCCGCCGATTTCGAGGACCTGCGCGCCGCCATCGGCAAGCTGCGGCTCAACGACGCCTCCTTCACCTATGAGATGGAATCCAGCGCCGCGCTTGGCTTCGGCTTCCGCTGCGGCTTCCTCGGTTTGCTGCACCTGGAGATCATTCAGGAGCGTCTGAGCCGCGAGTTCAACCTCGACCTGATCGCGACGGCGCCGTCGGTGGTCTACAAGATCGGCCTGCGCGACGGCTCCGAGATCGACCTGCACAACCCGGCCGACCTGCCCGACGTGATGCAGATCGAGACCATTTCCGAGCCCTGGATCAAGGCCACCATCCTGACGCCCGACGAATACCTCGGCAGCGTCATCAAGCTGTGCCAGGACCGCCGCGGCTCGCAGGTCGAACTGTCTTACGTCGGCAGCCGCGCCATGGTGGTCTACGAACTGCCGCTGAACGAGGTGGTGTTCGACTTCTACGACCGGCTGAAGTCGATCTCGAAGGGCTACGCCTCGTTCGATTACGAGATCACCGAATACAAGGTCGGCGACCTGGTGAAGATGTCCATCCTGGTCAACGCGGAACCGGTGGACGCCCTGTCCATGCTGGTCCACCGCGCCCGCGCCGAGACGCGCGGCCGGGGCATGGTCGAGAAGATGAAGGAGCTGATCCCGCCCCACCTGTTCGTCATCCCGATCCAGGCGGCCATCGGCGGCAAGATCATCGCCCGCGAGACCGTGCGCGCGCTCCGCAAGGACGTGACCTCCAAATGCTACGGCGGCGACGCCACCCGCAAGAAGAAGCTGCTGGAGAAGCAGAAGGCCGGCAAGAAGAAGATGCGTCAGTTCGGCAAGGTTGAAATCCCGCAGGAAGCCTTCATCGCGGCTCTGAAGATGGACGACGATTGATCGTCTAGCGACAATCTTCTCCCTCCCCCTGCGGGGGAGGGTGGTCGCGTAGCGACCGGGTGGGGGCGGCCCGGTAAAGCCTCACGGACCTCGTTTGAAGTCAGATCGGTGCGCGGTCGCCTGCCGCCCCCACCCGGCTTCGCCTGCGGCTCAGCCACCCTCCCCCGCAGGGGGAGGGAGAGGTTTTAGCGCCGCCTCAGTACGCCCCGTTCAACTGCTCGAACACGGCCTCATAGCCCTTCGCTTCGGCGAAGCGCAGGGGCTTGACCCGTTCGACCAGGATCTCGCCGCGCGGGGTTTCGCCGCGTTCGATCAGGCCGATCACCTCGGCGGTGAAGTCGGCGAGGGGCATGTAGGCGGGGTTGTCGGCATGGCCGGGCATCAGGTCGGTGGCCACGCCGGGCGGCGCCAGTTCCAGCACCTCGACGCCGGTGTCGCGCAACTGATGACGCAGCGACTGGGTCCAGGAATGGATCGCCGCCTTGGTCGCATTGTAGGTCGGTGTCGCCGTCAGCGGAATGAAGGCCAGGCCCGAGGTCACCGTCATGATCGTCGCCTCGGCTTGCGCCGTCAGGTGCGGCAGGAGCGCGGCGGTCATGCGGATCGGCCCCAGCAGATTGGTGGTGATGGTCGCCTCGGCGGTCGCCAGGTCGAAGGGCCGGGCCTTGATGTCCTCCAGCTTCATGATGCCGGCGTTCAGGATGACGGCGTTCAGTGCCGGGTGATCCTTGACCACCTGGACGCCGAAGGCGGCGATGGCGGCGGCGTCATCCACATCCAGCGTCGCCCACGCCATGCCGGGATTGGCGGCGGCCGTTTCCTTCAGCACGCCCTCGCGGCGGCCGGTGATGATGACCTGATTGCCGCGCGCATGCAGGGTTTCGGCCAGGGCCCGGCCGATGCCGGTGCCGCCGCCGGTGATCAGAATGGTGTTGCCGGTGATGTTCATTCGGGCGCCTTTCAGGGGTGCGTTAGCGATGGCGATGAACTATGGCTTACGCTCTCCATTAGAAAGTAGGCACCAGGAACTGCCATACTTACCCAAGCGAAAGATTTGGACATGACGGCCGTTCCGCCCGCAAGAATTTCTCATCCCGAGACTGGCGAGACCGCCGATCCCCGCGTCGAGGCCCTGGTCAACGACGTGATCGGCCGGGTGGCGGACAAGTGGACGATGCTGATCCTGGAGGTCCTGGCCGAACACGGCGAGCAGCGCTTCACCCGCGTCGGCGAGCTGGTCGGCGGCATCAGCCAGAAGATGCTGACCCAGACCCTGCGTCAGATGGAGCGCGACGGCCTGGTGATCCGCACCGTCCACCCGGTCATCCCGCCCAGGGTCGAATACCGCCTGACCGACCTGGGCGTCACCCTGGCCGAAGCCTTCTGCGGCGTCTGGACCTGGGCCGAAAAGAACATCGACCGCATCGAGACGGCGCGGGCCGCGTTCGATGGGCGCAAGGTGTAAACGCCGCCGCCGCTGAACCCGGCAGCCTTGCCATAAGCTCGGCGCACCCCCTAATGGGCCCAACGTCGCGTGGCTCGCGGCAAGTGCGTCCGCAGCGTCGGGCGCGCGTTTTGAAGGCTCTCGACACGCCATGACCAAGACCGCCGACGATCTGAAGCCGCTTCTTTGGGAGCCCCGGAACCTGGTGCGCGCCATCAAGGCCGCCGGGGTTACGCTCTGGTCCTGGAATGTCGATACCGACGCCCTAGCGATGGACGACGCCGCCTATGACCTGTGGGGCATTCCTCACCGCAAGGATGTGTGTTTCGAAGATCTGTCCGCCCATATCCACCCGGCGGATCGCGACAGGGTGCGTGCGGCCTTCAGTGCGACCCGCTCGCTGATCGGTCCCTATGAGATCGACTTCCGGATCATGATCGGCGACGAACTGAAGTGGATTTCGGCCCGCGGTCAGGGCGACGATTTCGGCATCGTCAACCGGCTGATGTTCGGCATCTTCATCGACGTCACCGATCGCAAACAGGCCGAGGAAGGCCGCGAGCTTCTGGCCGGTGAAATGAGCCATCGGGTCAAGAACCTGCTCACTATCGCCTCGGGCCTGGCCAAGATCACCTCCCGCTCGACCACGAGCACGAAGGAGATGGCCGACGAACTGACCCTGAGGCTGACCGCCCTGGGGCGCGCGCACGACCTGGTCCGACCGGTGCCGGGCCAGACCGAAGCCCCCTCGGCCCTGCTGGGCGACCTGCTGTCCGTGCTGCTGGCGCCCTACGACGATCTGGGCGCCTTCACCGGGCGCATACGGGTGTCCGTGCCGCGCACGAGCGTCGGCGAAACCTCCATCACCATCGTGGCGCTGGTGGTGCACGAACTGGCGACCAACTCGCTGAAATACGGGGCGCTGTCGTCCGATGCAGGCACGCTGGACGTCTCCTGCTCGGCCCAGGACGAGGCGGTCACTCTGGTGTGGACCGAATGCGGCGGACCCAAGGTCGCGGCGCCGACGGGGACGATGGGCTACGGCAGCAAACTGGTGGAGCGCAGCGTCACCGGCCACCTTCGCGGATCCATCGACTATGACTGGGCGGAGGAGGGGCTGATCGTGACGCTCCAGGTCAATCCCGCACGCCTGGCCACCTAGGGCTGCACCTGAACGAAAGCAGACCCGCTCTCCTCAGCGTCGCAGCATTTCGACCGTGCCGATGGCGCCGCCGATCGGGGTGAATCGAACCCTCAAGTCGAGCGAACCCGCAAACCCCTGACGTATGCGGCTCGCCAGGGTGAAGATCATCCTCATGCCGCCTGAGCCTGATGTGACGACCAGCCTGCCGTCGCGTATCCGGCATTGCGCGGGTTCGCTGTCGACGACGCAGGTCAGCCGGTCGCCGGATCGGGCCGTGATCGTGAGCGGCTGAACCAGCGGCCCGCCGTCCTTGGACTGGAAGGTGAGGGTGCGGCCCTGTCCCTGGACGGGCGTCATTCGAAGAGACCATTCGCCGATCACGTCGCGGCTGGTGATCGGTGCGGCGGTTTGAGCCAGTGCGGCGCTACCGATAAGCGCCGACGCCAAAACGGCGGCGACGATCCAATTCTGTTTGACCATGCCATCCTCCAAACGTCCCTCCACGGATGCATCGAACGATAACCGACGATTGGCACGTGAATTTTTGGACAGCTTGGTGGGAGGGCCACCTACCCCTGCACCTTCTCCGTGATGAAGTGCCGGCCCTGTTTGTCCTCGATCTCGACCACCCACAGGTCGGGATCATACCCCCGCTGGCGGGCGATGTAGGCGTCCAGTTCGCTTTCGCTGTCGCTTGTCACCGGCTGGATCCACAGGCGGTCGCCGTCGGTTCCGAAGGCCTCGGTGTAGAGACGGGCGGTGCGGGTGGAGGTGTCATAGGCCTTGACGATGACCGAGCCGGCGCGGTCGTCGCCCTTGGCGACCACGGTCGCATAGGCGCCCTCGATCTGGGCGCGGCGGATCAGGGCGCTGACCCACAGGTCGCTGGAAAGAAGCAATTCGCTAACCCTGCTCGAACACGGAACCCCAACCCTAGCGGGCTAGGGTGGCGGCATGAGGATAGGCCTTTCCCCCCGGCGGACCCAAGCCCTGATATCGGCCGTGCTGATCGCCGCGACCCCCGTGGTCGCGCTCGCCGCGCCGCAGGACCGCTTCTATGAGCGCAGCTTCGTGCTGGCTGCCAACGACCGTTGCGGCCTGTTCGAACCGCAACTGACCGCCGCCCTGACCGCCGCCGCCTATCAGGCCCGGGGCGCGGCCCTGCGCGCGGGCGCCAACGACCGTCAGCTGGCCGAGACGGCGCAGCGGGCGCGGGCGCGGGCGGGATCGACGCCGTGCGGTTCCGCCGATCTGAAGACGGTCAGCGGCCGGGTCCAGACCGCCTTTTCCGGCTGGTCGCGCGTGACTAAGATGGAGTTTCCCGGCGAGCGTCGGCGCTGGAGCGCGGACCGCGCGGCCTACGCCCGCCCGACCTGGCGGCTGATGCAGGCGACCGTGACCGGCGCCTCGCCGGTGCGGTTCGGCGTGGTGGGCGGCATGGACCGGCCCGATCAACTGGCGGCCGTGGTGTCCTGGCAGGGGCGGTCGCGGCCGACCGGGGTGCGGGTGGTGATGCGCGACCACACGGTGGCGCCGCGTCCGTGGCTGGCGCACGACCTGCCGCCGGTCGTCCAGCGCCGTGCCTTCTGGGCCGCCGGGGTGACCAGCGCCGACGCCATGCTGCTGTCCGAAGGCAGCCCGGCCGGTCAGGCCTGGCTGTTCCCCGCCGCCGCCGCCGACGCCCTGTCGGCGCTGGACCCGCGCGAGGTCTTCACCGTCGAATTCCTGTTCCGCGACGGCAGTATCGCCCGCTCGACATTCGAGGCCGGGGATTTTGCGGCGGGCCGGGCGTTCCTGGCGATGGGGCAGGTTTAGGCGGGCGCGAGGCGTTCGTCCTTAGCGATCTTTGGGGCTGCTCGCTTCCGGGTTCAACGCTCGCGCGTCCTCTGGAACGGCGCGCTTTTCTGAGATCTGAGGTACCGGCACCGTCTCCATCGGAGACGTATGTGCGACCCGCTCCGGGGCAGTCAGCGCCTTAATTGTGAATAAGCCAAATGCTGCAATACCGATAACTGCTGAAACCAAGCTCGCGACTGCGAACCCGATGCCCCACGATCGAAAAGTTTCGCCAGTTCTATCGTGTGCTTCGCCTTCTGGGGTCGTTTGAACAAACGGGTAGGAAAAGGACGTTTCCCGACGGTCGTGTCCGGCTGCGTAATACACTGCAACGAAATAAGCGCAGAATGCTGCGGCTATTGCGAACAGCAGACCCAATCCTAGACCGCCAAGTGAGGCGAGGAGGGGAGCAACATCTAACTGTGATCGGCGCTGAGTGAGCGAGCCCAGAAACGCTAAGATTGCGACCAGCGAACCGCCTTGGACGGTCACCAATGTCTTCAAGACAAAGTCGCTGGCTTTCCATGCTTGATCTTGAAGCGTCTGCGATGCGTGACGATGAGCGCTGTGGTGCGCATGCGCGTTGCGCTCATTGGACTCCGTGACGAACGTCTGGAGCCATTCTGGCAAGCGCTCCCAAGCTTCAGGTTTGAAGCCATAAACGAGCGTGTCGTTCTTTTCAGACATCAGATGCCCCCTCGATGTCAGACTGACACTTTCGAGTCCTGATACCAAGTGGCGCTAACTAGGCTCGTCGAGGGCGTATCTAAGCCAATACCCCGCAGCTTAAATGTCTAGCAGGTATCAAGCCCCGACCGTGACCGGCGTCGCTTCAGCGGCAGCCTCGCTCGCCTCCCCCACCACCATCACCGGCAACCGGATCATTACGGCCGCGCCTTCGCCCAGGGTGCTGTCGATGGTCATGCGGCCGCCGTGCAGTTCGGTGAGGGAGCGGACCAGGGACAGGCCCAGGCCCGTGCCTTGGGCCTTCTGATCCGCGCCGCCGGCCTGTTCGAAGGGGCGGCCCAGGCGTTTGAGGTCTTGCGGCGCGATGCCGACGCCGGTGTCGGACACGACCAGGTCCAGGTCCGGGCCGTCGGCGTCCAGGGTGATGGTGACCGAGCCGCCGGCGGGGGTGAACTTGACCGCATTGGACAGCAGGTTCAGCGCCATCTGCTTCAGGGCGCGGGCGTCGGCGCGGACCTTGACCGGCTCGGACGGCAGGACGGCGGCGAGGTCCACCCCCTTGTCGTCGGCCTGGAGCCGGACCAGGGCGACGGCGGCGGACACGGCGTCGCGGGCGTCAAAGGCCTCCATGACCAGCTGGTAGCGTTCGGCCTCGATCTTGGACAGGTCCAGCACGTCGTTGATCAGGTCCAGCAGGTGGCCGCCCGCCTGGTGGATGGCGTCGGCGTATCCGGCGTAGCGGTCGGGCAGGGGGCCGAACAGCTTCTGGCGCATGATGTCCGCGAAACCGATGACGGCGTTCAGGGGGGTGCGCAGCTCGTGGCTCATGTTCGCCAGGAAGCGGGTCTTGCCGGCGGACTGGGCCTCGGCCTCGACGCGGGCGGTCTCCAGCCCCAGCTCGCGGGCGAACTGGGCCGTGCCGTCGAAGGCCTGGGCGATCAGGCGGGGGTGATCCGCATCGTGCTGGAACGGCCCCAGGATCATGACCACGCGCCGGTCCAGGGCGATGCGCGGGGTGAACTGGACCTCGACCTGCTGGCCCGACAGGGCGCGGGCAAGCGCAGCGGACACGGCCGGGCGGTCGGGCGCATGGACGGCCGAGATCAGCCCCTGTTCGCTGAGGGCCAGCACCGACAGGGCGGGCGGCGGATTGCCCCAGGTCGCCACGGCGCGGCCGGACGGATCGAGCAACAGGGTCAGGGCCGGCTGGTCTTCCAAGAGGGCGGCGATGCGGGCGGCCTCGTCTTCGGCGTCGCCCAGACGCCGCTGGCGGTCGCTCCAGGTCAGGCGCATGGCGGCGATGATCGCGCCCATGGCCAGCAGGCCGGACACGGCCGCCAGCAGGGGGCCTTGCGCCTCCGGCCCGTTCAGCCAGGTCGAGATCAGGCCCGACAGCAGCGGCAGGATGACCGCGAAGGCGCCCAGCCGCGTCAGCCGGTCGGCGCCTGTCCTGCCGTGATCCAGGGCGATGCCAGCGGCCAGAGGCATCAGGATCAGCCCCGGCAAGGCCCCGGTCGCGCCGCCCGTCAGCCCCGCCAACGCCGTGGCGGCCAGCAGCCAGCCCGCCATGGTTGCGAACCGCAGACCCGCGGTGTCGCGCACCATCAGCACCACGCCGAAGATGCCGGGGAAGGCCATGATCAACAGAGCCGCCAGAGGCGCGTCCTTCAACCCGTCCAGCATCTGGGCCGCCAGGGCCGTCAGGCTGATCGCCACGGCCCAGATCGCATGCCACAGGGCGACCAGCGGCGCGCCACTTTGCTCGTGGGGGCGTCGGTCGTCCTGTAATCTGGTGTGGGCGTCGGATTTCAAGCGGCGGGCCGTTGTTCTGTCTGCATCCAGACTAGTCTCCGCCTTGAGTCGGAGCGAGGCCGCTC
This sequence comes from Brevundimonas sp. TWP1-3, assembly GCF_049896085.1. Lineage (NCBI taxonomy): Bacteria > Pseudomonadati > Pseudomonadota > Alphaproteobacteria > Caulobacterales > Caulobacteraceae > Brevundimonas > Brevundimonas sp. TWP1-3. The sequence continues at coordinate 1,107,572 of NZ_JAFCTP010000001.1, forward strand.
CCCCGTAAGGCGAACCCCATGGCGGCGTTCACCATGAATATCGGGGGACAAAACGGCCGGTTGTCGTTAACGGCCCGGCGGCCTATCTGGCGGGCCATGAGCGCGCGCACCCCTCCGACCGAGACCATTGACCAGACCCTGGCCGAACTGGCCGACGATTTCGACCTGCTGGGCGATTGGGAGCAGCGGATCGAATATGTGATCGAACTGGGCAAGGGGCTGGCCCCGCTGGACGATGCCGACCGGATCGAGACCAACAAGGTGCCGGGCTGCGCCGCCCAGGTCTGGCTGGCCGTGAAGCCGACCGAGGATCGGCTGTGGTTCGCCGCCGACAGCGACAGTCCCATGTCAAAGGGCAACATCGCTTTGCTCCTGAAGCTGTATTCTGGCCGAGCTCCATCCGAAATTTTAGGCTTCGATGCGCGCACAGCATTGGACCGCCTTGGACTTCCGTCTGCACTCATCCCCCAGCGAGCTAACGGCCTCTACAATATGGTCGGCCGCATTCGCCAGGCGGCCCAGAGCGCGACGTCAGCGGTCTGATAGCCTAAGGCGCTTGCCACCGGCGGCCCGACGACCCACCATCGCGGGATGTGGACGAGGGACGCGGAATGGACCTGCTGAAGATCCTGCGCAGTTTCGAGGAGTTTCTCTTCGAGGCGGTCAGCTGGCTGGTCTTCTATCCCCTGACTCTGTGGCGGATCCTGCGCGGGCCGCTGGCGGCGATGGACTATTCGGACCGCGAGCAGAGCGACAGCGAGGAGCATCGCTACGATGATGCGCTCAGCCCGCCCCTGTTCCTGTTGGCCACCATCGTCATCGGCAATCTGATCGCTCTGGCCCTGCATGTGCCGCCGCCGCAAGAGACGTCGGAGACGACCCACATCCTGCTCGCCTCGCAGCAGAACCTGGTCCTGTTCCGCTCCCTGGCCTTCAGCCTGATCCCCCTGGTCGCCGCCGTGACCCTGCTGCGTCACGAGAAGAAGCGGATCAGCCGCGAGACCCTGCGCGCGCCCTTCTATGCGCAATGCTACCTCGCCGCCGTCTGCGCCGCCTGCGTCTCGGTGGGCGGGGCCATCTTCCAGCGGCCCGAACTGCCCAACGCCGTCGGCGCGACGATTATGATCGGCGGCGCGGCCTGGTTCCTGTTCATCCAGTCGCACTGGTTCGCCAGGCGACTGAACGTCTCAACGGCCAAGGGCGCCGGCATAGCGGTCTCGGCCGCCGTGCGGGCGGTGATCTATCTGTTCGCGGTCCTGATCCCGGTCGCCTTGATCTGAGGCCTCAGCCGGGGTCCATCGAGCGCACGTCGCCCGAGGCCGAGACGGTGCAGCGCGAACGATACGATCCGGTCGCCATCGTCAGCTCGAAATCGCCGCGTCCCAGGTCGCGCACGCCGATGGGCACGCTGGAGCCATAGGGGCGGCTCTGGAACTCGTCGGCGCGACGCGAGCAGGCCTGGCGCGCGGCGTATGGGGCGTTCTGAACCCAGCCGCTGTTGGCGTGGCGGCGGTTCTGACCCTCGTCCTCGCCGGCCAGGAAGCCTTCGTGATAGCCCTCGGTCTCGTGATTGGCGTCATAGTCGGCGCCGTGAAGGGCGGCCTCATAGCCGCGCTGATATTCCCGGTCGTGGTCGGCGTCGGCGTCGCGGTGGCGGCTGTTGTGGGCGGCGATCGCGGCGGCGAGGCCCACGATGGCGACCCCTGCCGCGATGGCCGTGGCGTTCGAGCGATCCGATCCGCCCGATCCGCACTCGCTGCGACCCGCCTGGTTGATCGAGGCGTAGCGGCCGTCACGCGTCATGATCGACACGCAGTCGTTGCCATTGCGCCAATAAGTCATGCGCCCGTCGCCGACGACCTCGGACCGATCCGTGGCCTGATAGCCGCGACGGTTCAGCTCGCCCTCGGCCTGGCCCGCGCGGGCGCCGACGAGGTCTCTGAGCGCAGAGGGCGTCTGGGCCGACGCCGGCAGGGCCGTCGCCAGCATCAGGGTGGACAGGGCGCAGGCCAGGGGACGGGACATGGGACGATCTCCGATTGTCAGGACATGCCGCAAACGATGCCACGACCGTTTTGGTTTCGAAAATCATCGTTATGGTTAAGGCGCAAAAAACAGGGTGCAATCTGTGCACTTCGTCTCAAATCAGCCGATCCCATAGTGGTCGGCCAGGGCCTGGAGCGCTTGTTTCAGGACCGTCTTGCCCTGGCGGCGACGCAGGCCTAGGCCGGTTTCGGCCAGTTGCAGGCTGTCGCCGTGGATGCAGATGCGGGTCAGGATGGGACGCAGGCGCGGGCCGACGGCGGCGAGCGCGCCCTCGACCCGGCGGGCGGCCAACAGGGCGCGGTCGGTGGGCTCCATCCGGGCGGCGGTGCCCGATCCGCTGTGGGGCAGGGCGTCCCAGCGCATGGTCAGGGACGGGCCCTTCATCGCCTGTTCGGCCTCGCGACGCAGCCGCTCGCCGGCGGCGGCCTCGGCCGGGGTCAGCCAGGGACGGCCCGAGGCGTCCTTGCGCCGCACAAGCCAGGCGATGGGGCTTTCGCCCAGGTTGGCGCGGTGGCGCACGATGCGGCCGTCGGCCTGGATCAGGTCGCGCTCGCCCGCGACGAAGCCGGGGCGGCCGGGGGGAGGGGGCGCGGTTTCGTCCGCCGTGGTTCGGGCGATCCAGCCGCCGCCGGGGCGCGCCCGCAGGCCCGGCTGATCGACCAGGGCGCGGAATTCGGCATCGGTCAGGGTCAGGCTAATGCGGCTGCGCCGATCCGCCGACAGGCGCAGCGCATAGACGCCCACACTCCCCGGGTTGTCGGCCCCCAGCCAGGCGCCGGGCCGCGCCATCAGCCCGCGCGCGCGTTCCAGCAGCCGGCTCATTGGACCAGGTCCAGGCGCGGGGTCTGGTACAGGCCCTGGATACAGGTCTCCAACTCGTTCAGCAGGTCATCGACGGGACGGCGTTCGCGCTCGTCCTCGACCCAGCGGCAGGCAGTCCCGACGCTGGCGCGATTGACGCCGAAGACGTGGCTGACCCTCTCCAGGGTCCAGCCGAAGGCCACGTGCGACAGATACATGGCCAGCCAGCGCGGCCGGGCGGCGCGCGGGTGCATCCGACCCCCGCCGATCATCTGCGACGGCTGCGCGCCCGTGCGCGCCGCGACCAGATGGATGGCCAGGCCCGCCTTGACCCGGTCCTCCTCGCTGACCGGCACCCTGTAGTCCTCCATGGCGAAACCCTCCCGCTCTCGAAATCGATGACGACACCATAGAGGGCCGCCGACCTTGAGATAGGAATAAAGTCCTACTGCGCGTCAAAGCCGGACGTGACGCCTTGCCTGCCTTGAGGTTGTGCAGGCGACCCTATGTCGGATGTCGGCGAGCGCAGGGGAGGAAGCGGCGAGGCGGGGCGACGTCGGCTGGCGCAACATGGTTAATAAATTTCGAATCGTTGACTCCGGCCACTCGACGGCGATTCGCAAATCAGCCTAGATTCGACTCAATCGGATGGCGTTAACCCTTCTTAAGGTTTTCACGTCTTAACTTGCGAACAAGGTTACCCAGACGTTCGTCGGGGTGGTTACCGCAAAGCTTTTGCCTGGAGGGGCACGTATGCGCGTCCTGTTGATTGAAGACGATCACGCAACCGCCCAAAGCATCGAACTGATGCTGAAGTCGGAAGGCTTCAACGTCTATACGACGGACCTGGGCGAAGAAGGCATCGATCTGGGCAAGATCTATGACTACGACCTCATTCTGCTTGACCTGAACCTGCCGGACATGAGCGGCCTGGAAGTCCTGCGCCAGCTGCGCGTCGGCAAGGTCAACACCCCGGTCATGATCCTGTCGGGCAGCCACGAGATCGAAACCAAGGTCAAGACCTTCGGCGGCGGCGCCGACGACTACATGACCAAGCCCTTCCACAAGGACGAGCTGATCGCGCGCACCCACGCCGTGGTCCGTCGCTCCAAGGGTCACGCCCAGGCGATCATCCACACCGGCGAGATCGCCGTGAACCTGGACGCCAAGACGGTCGAGGTGAACGGTCACCGCGTCCACCTGACGGGCAAGGAATACCAGATGCTGGAGCTGCTCTCGCTCCGCAAGGGCACCACCCTGACCAAGGAAATGTTCCTGAACCACCTGTACGGCGGCATGGACGAGCCCGAGCTGAAGATCATCGACGTCTTCATCTGCAAGCTGCGCAAGAAGCTGGCCACCGCCGCCGACGGCAAACACTATATCGAAACCGTCTGGGGCCGCGGCTACGTCCTGCGCGACCCGTCCGAGAGCGTCGTCACCGTCGCCGCCTGATAGATCCTCGATACGCCGATATCGAAACGCCCGCCGGAAACGGCGGGCGTTTTGCGTTTTCTCCCTCCCCTTCATGGGGAGGGGCGATCGCGCAGCGATCGGGGTGGGGCCCGAAGGGGCCTGAGTAAGGATCTGACAGCCCCACCCGGGCTCGGCTGCGCCTCGCCGTCCCTCCCCATGAAGGGGAGGGAGATTATCCCGCGAACCCCGCCGCCAGGGCCGCCGCCATCGGATTGGGGCGGCCGAAGCTGTCGAAGGGCAGGGGTTTGTCCTTGCCGTCGTCCTTTTCGCCCTGACGATACCAGCTGTCGGTGTCGCGCAGGCCCCAGGTGGTGAAGGCGAACTGCTGGGCCTTGGGCAGGGCGGCGAAGGCCGAGGCCAGTTCGGTGACGCGCGCGCCCTGGGCGGCGAGGCGGTCGGCTTGGCTGCGCAGATCCAGCCGGTTTTCGGTGCGCAGGGTGCAGTCCAGCTCGGAGACATGGATCGGCAGGCCGAACTGGGCCACCTCGCGCATATAGGCGGCGATGACGCCTTCGGGGATGTCGATCCACAGGTGGGATTGCAGGCCCAGCCCCTGCAGCGGACAGCCGGCCTTGAGCAGACGCTCGACCAGTTTCAGGAACTGGGCGCCCTTGGCCGGCACGCTTTCCTGATTGTATTCGTTCAGGAACAGGACGGCCTCGGGATCGGCGATCCGGGCCTTTTCGAAGGCGCGCAGGATATAGCCGTCGTGACCGTAGCGCTGTGACCAGTGGCAGTCGCGCATGGCCGAACCGTCGTCCAGGATCGGCTCGTTGACCACGTCCCAGCTGCGGACCTTGCCGCGATAGCGACCGGCGACCGTGGCGATATAGCCGTCGAAGGCGCGGTCGAAGGCGGCGTCGTCCAGGCCGGCGAACGCTTCCTGGCCTTGCGAATACCAGATCAGGGTGTGGCCGTGCATCGCCATGCCCTGGGCCTGGGCGAAGGCGGCGATGCGGTCGGTGCGGTCGAAGTTGGGGCGGTCCAGGCCGTTGGCCAGGATGTATTCCATCTTCATCTCCCACTCGGGCGTGAGCTGGGAGACGTTGGCGCGGGCAAGCGTGACCCAGTCGGGGTCGTCGATCTGCATCGCCTTGATCGCCGTGCCGAACGGGGCGGGGGCGATGGATTTCAGCGGAGGGACGTTGGGCGGGGTGGCTTCGGCCGAAGCGAAGCGGTCGCAGGCGGCGAGATTGCTCAAGGAAAGTGCGATGGGGGCGGCGAGGACGGTGCGGCGGGTCGGCGTCATGCCTCTCCCTCCCCTTCATGGGGAGGGACGGCGAAGCGGAGCGAAGCCAGGGTGGGGCGGTCAGAACCGCGCTCGCGCCCTTTCGGGCCCCACCCCGATCGCTGCGCGATCACCCCTCCCCATGAAGGGGAGGGAGATTCTTGCATGTCAGACCGCACGTTTCCGCAGGCCCAGTTCGTCGAAGGCGGCGGTTTCGCGTTTGGCGATGGCGACCAGTTGGGTCAGGCGGGTGGTTTCGGCGACGTGTTCGAATTTTTTCAGCTCTTCGAAGGCGCCGGTCAGGGCGTCGCGGGCGCCGGCCTCCTCGGCGTCCAGCACGGTCAGGTCGCCTTCGGCCTTGGCCTTGCGGGACTTCCAGCCGTTCAGATAGGCGCCCAGCATCATGCCGGCCTCGGCGTCCATGCGGGCGCGGTCGCGTTCGTTCTGAGCCTCGGCGTCCAGGACGGCGATGCGGATCTCGGCGTTGGCGCGGCGTTCGGTGATCTCGGCGAGGCGCTTCTGCAGCGTTTCGACCTCGTAGTTGGAGATGCGGATCAGGGATTGGGCCCAAGCGGTCATTTAAATCATTACTCCCTGATCATGCCTTGATTGAGGATGTGCTCCAGCCGGGTAAAGGAATCGGAAAGACGGGTGTGATCGTCCTTGTCCTGTCCCAGGAAATCTTCCAGCGCGGGGTTCAGCGCGATGGCGCGGTCCACGATGGGGTCGGCGCCGGTGCGATAGGCGCCGATCTTGATCAGCTCTTCCATATTGGCATAGGCCGACAGGCACTGGCGGGCGCGCTTGTTCAGCTCGCGCTCGGGCGGGGTCTGACAGGCGGGCATGGTGCGGCTGACCGACTTCAGCACGTCGATGGCGGGGAAGCGCCCGCGTTCGGCGATCTTTCGGTCCATCACGATGTGTCCGTCCAGGATGCCTCGCACGGCGTCGGCGATGGGCTCGTCATGGTCGCCGCCGTCCACCAGGACGGTGAACAGGGCGGTGATCGGCGCCGCCGTGGTGCCGTCGGGCCGCACCGGTCCCGGTCCCGCTCGCTCCAGCAGCTTGGGCAGTTCGGTGAAGACGGTGGGGGTGTAGCCCTTGGTGGTCGGCGGTTCGCCCGCCGCCAGGCCGATCTCGCGCTGGGCCATGGCGAAGCGGGTGACGCTGTCCATCAGGCACAGCACCTCCAGATCCTGGTCGCGCAGATATTCGGCGATGGCCATGGTCATATAGGCCGACTGCCTGCGTTTCAGGGCCGGCTCGTCCGAGGTGGCGACCACGACGACGGCGCGTTTCAGCCCCTCTTCGCCCAGGGTTTCCTCGACGAACTCGCGCACCTCACGGCCCCGTTCGCCGATCAGGCCCACCACGACGGCGTCGCAGGTCGCCTGTTTAGCCAGCATGGACAGCAGCACCGACTTGCCCACGCCGGACCCGGCGAAGATGCCCAGGCGCTGGCCCCGGCAGGTGGTGGTGAAGACATCCATGGCCCGCACGCCCAGGTCCAGACGCTCGCCCACCCGACCGCGCGAATGGGCCGGCGGCGGCGGGGCGCGCAGGGGATAGGGGGCGGGGCCTTGCGGCAGCGGTCCCTTGCCGTCGATGGGCTGGCCGAAGGCGTCGATGATCCGGCCCAGCCAGGCGGTGGTGGGGCGCACGCTGGCGGCCTGGTCGATGATGCGGATGTCGGCGCCGGGGGCCACGCCCTCGACCTGGCCGAAGGGCATCAGCAGGGCTTTGGAATCGCGGAACCCGACGACCTCGGCCGGCAGGGAGGAATGGCCGCGTCGGCTGATCTCGGCGCGGGCGCCGACGGCGAGGCGCGACAGGCCGCCGCGCGACTCGATCAGCAGGCCCGACACGCCCGCGACCTTGCCGGTCACGACCAGCGGATCGATCGCTTCGACGGCGGCGACGAGATTGCGCAAAAACAGACCCCACGAACAGGCGTTGAGAGATGCGCCATCGTGGTTAACGAGCGGTGAAGCCGGCTTTGAATGCAGTGCACAAAAGGGTGGTTTTTGCGTCTCGCTTGCAACTCAGGCGAGAAACGGTTTGGCAACCAATTAGGATGTTAATCTTGCAACCGAGGCGGGCGGGGGCCGGCCGATTGCGAAGAGGTTGTGCCTATGTTCGCGCGTAAACCTAAATCATCGGATTTGCAGAACCGGCTGATCGATCTGGACAGCAAGATGGCCGCCATCGGCCGGTCCCAAGCGGTGATCGAGTTCAATCTGGACGGCACCATCATCGACGCCAACCAGAACTTTACGGAAACGATGGGGTACACGCTGGAGGAAATCCGCGGCGTCCATCACCGTCTGTTCGTGGACCCGGAAAGGGTGGCGTCGCCTGACTACGCGGCCTTCTGGCGCGAGTTGAACGCGGGCCAGTTTCTGGCGCGCAAATTCCGGCGGCTGGCCAAGGGCGGGCGCGAGGTCTGGCTGCAGGCCTCCTACAACCCGGTCTTCGGTCCCGACGGACGGCCCGTAAAAGTGATCAAGCTGGCCATCGACATCACCGCCGAGGAGCAGGAGGCCGCGCGCCGAGAGACGCAACGGATCGAGGCGGAGCAGGCGCAGAACCTGTTGGTCGAGGCCCTGGCCGGCGCCCTGGCGCGGCTGTCGGCGGGCGACCTGACGGCGCGGATCGATGCGCCGGTGCAGGGCGCGCATATCCGGGTGCGCGACGACTATAACGCGGCCGTCGAAAGCCTGCGTCAGACCCTGGGTCAGGCGTTGCAGGCCGTCGCAGGCCTGAGGGGCGGGGTCAGCGAAATCTCCAGTGCGTCCGACGACCTGTCGCGCCGCACCGAACAGCAGGCCGCCAGCCTGGAAGAGACGGCTGCGGCTCTGGACCAGATCACCGCCACGGTGAAACGCAGCGCGGACGGCGCCAGACAGGCCTCATCGGCCGCCGTCGGCGCACGGGCGGAGGCCGACCGCTCGGGCGAGGTGGTGCGTCAGGCCATCGCCGCAATGGACGGCATCAAGCGCAGCTCGACCCAGATCAGCGACATCATCGGCGTGATCGACGAGATCGCCTTCCAGACCAATCTGCTGGCCCTGAACGCCGGGGTCGAGGCGGCGCGGGCGGGCGAAATGGGACGCGGTTTCGCGGTGGTCGCGTCCGAGGTGCGGGCGCTGGCGCAGCGGTCCGCCGAGGCCGCGAAACAGATCAAGACCCTGATCACCACCTCGGGCCAGGAGGTGGCGCAAGGGGTGAACCTGGTCAACGAGACGGGGTCGGCCCTGTCGGCCATCGCGGTCAAGGTGGCGGAGATGGACGCCCTGATCAGCGAGATCGCGGCCTCGGCCCAGGAACAGGCGACCGGCCTCGGCGAGGTCAACAGCGCCGTCAACCAGATGGACCAGGTGACGCAACAGAATGCGGCGATGGTCGAGCAAACCACGGCCGCCGCCATGAGCCTGAAGACCGAGACCGAGCAACTGGCCCAGCTGGTCGAACGGTTCGACACGGGCGAGGCGCCGGCGCAGACGCGGGTCCACGACCTGTCGCAGGCAGCTGGCCCGGTTCCCCTGGCCCGCGAACGGGCCCGCATCCGCGCCTATGCGGGAGGCGGGGCGGCTGCGTCGGCGCCGGCCCAGGACTGGGAAGAGTTCTGAGGGGGGGCCCGCGCCCCTCTCACTCCCGTCATCCTCGCCCTTGTGGCGAGGATCCAGACTCCCGGTGCGTGCCCAGTGTGCGCCCCGTTCGAATACCGGGAGTCTGGATCCTAGGGACAAGCCCTAGGATGACGGTGAGGGGTGTGGGGGAGCGAGCGGTGTGAGTGACGGCCTAAACCGGCTCCGGCCCCACCTTCGGTTCGCGCGTCGTCGCGATGGCCCCGACCGAGGCCACGACGATGGCGGCGATGGCGAGCCATTGCTGGCCGGTCAGGTGTTCGTGCAGGATCAGCAGGCCGGCCAGGGCGCCGACCGCCGGTTCGGCGCTGAGCACCACGCCGAAGGTGCGTTTGGGGATGCTGCGCAGGGCGACCATCTCCAGCGAATAGGGCAGGGCGCTGGAGAAGATCGCGACCGCCACGCCGGCCAGGATGATGGCCGGGTTTAACAGGGCCGCACCCGCATGGGCCACGCCGAACGGCACGACGACGAACGCCGCGACCGTCATGCCGAGCGCCACCGACTGGCCCGCATGGATGTGCGACAGCCGCTTGCCGAACACGATGTACAGCGCCCAGCACAGGCCGGCGAAGGCCGCCAGGGCCATGCCGACCGGGTCCAGCGCCCCGGCCCCCGCCTTCAGTGGCAGCAGCAGGCCCAGGCCCACGACCGCAAAGCCGATGCAGACGAAATGGATGGGCTTGCGCGAATGGATCAGGGCCAGGGTCAGCGGCCCCATGAACTCGATGGCGATGGCCAGGCCCAGCGGAATGGTGCGCAGCGACATGTAGAAGCTGAGGTTCATCGCCCCCAGAACGACGCCATACAGGGCGATGGCCCCCAGGTCCGCGCGGCCCAGACGGAACCGCCACGGCCGGAACACAGCGACCAGCACCAGGGCCGAGACGCCGACGCGATAGGCCGACGTCCCCTCCGCCCCGATGATCGGGAACAGGGTCTTGGCGAAGGAGGTGCCGCCCGCCAGCGTCACCATGCCCGCGAACAGCGCCAGATAGGGGATGACGCGCATCGCGAAGGGCGAGGTCAGGTGCGATTTCAGGGCCACGGAAGTCATGTCCGATGAGTAGCCGAATCCCGCTTGCGCTTCCCGGCGATTTTCCGCTTGAATGCGCCGGAAATCGTCACGAAAGGCCATGCAATGACGAATTTCGTCACTCTCGACGATTTCGACCATCGGCTGCTGGTGCGGGTCCGGCGCAACAATCTGGAACCGGCGCGGGTGACGGCCGAGGCGGTGGGCCTGTCGGAATCCGCCGTGCTGCGTCGGCTGCGTCGTCTACGGGCGGAAGGGGTCATCGCCGCTGACGTCGCCGTGATCGATCCGGCCAGGGTCGAGCCGCGCATCGTCCTGCATGTCCAGGTCGAGATGAACACCCAGGACCGCAAGGTGATGGACGACTTTCAGCGCGCCATGAAGGCCAGTCCCGAGGTCCAGGGCGCCTGGGACGTGACGGGCGAGACCGACTATCTGCTGACCGTCGCCGTCCGCTCGATGCAGGACTACGAGGCCTTCGGCATCCGCGAACTGATCCCCGAAAAGGGCGTGCGCGGCTTCAAGAGCATGATCGTGATCCGCGAGGTGGTCGGCTTCGATCCCGCGCGCGCCGTGCTGGAGCGTTGAGGCCTCAGAACAGGGGCACGGTGACGCGCAACGACACGACCACGACATCGTCGGCGTCGCGCAGACCGCCGGGATTGCGGATCAACTGGATGTCGGGCTGGATGCCGAACCGGCCGATGGTGTCGGCATAGGTCAGTTCCAGTCCCTCTTCGTGGCGGGCGGGATCCAGGCCGGCGTCGGCGAAATTGGCGCGGGCCTTGTCCGACAGCCATCCCTGGTGGAGGCCGAAAGACAGTTGACCCTCAGGCCGTGACGCGAAGATTTGGCGAATCAGGACGCCGGCCTGCCAGCCGCCCTTGAAATCCGTCGTGTCGCCGTCCGAAAGGCCCAGGCGGGCGAAGGCGTCGATCTGGGGTCCGTCCGGGGCGGCGGCGCCGTAGAGGCGGCCCTCGGCGAGCGCATAGGCGCCCTGGGCCCGGCTGTGGTCGGGGTCGCCGGCGGGGGTCAGGTCGCGGATGTCCTCCTGACGCTGGTCGTAGCGCCAGACGCCGAGCGCATAGCGGACGGGGCCGCCCACGCCTGCCTCGGCGATGCCCAGCACGCCTTGATCAAGGGTGGTGTCCACCCCGCCGTGGTCGCCCAGGGTCCGGGCGTCGGCGTTGACGACCGCGACCTGGCCATACAGCGCGTCGCTGTCGCCCACGCGAAGCCGCGCCGCCAGCGATGACGACGGGAAGATGGCCGGGCCGTTGGGGCCGGTCGAGGCCAGTTCCGACCCGATCCCGAACGGCGGTGCGATCAGCAGGCCGGACGCCTCGGTGGCGTAGAATTCGCTGTTGAGGTCATACAGGCCCGCCAACAGCGAGGCCGATCCGCCCAGGTCCTGTTCGATCCAGGCCTCGAACAGTCGCGCGCCCTGGGCGCCCACCTCGATATTGTCGACGCCCTGCAGGGTCCCGGCGAGAGCGTTCGGCTCGCCGCCGCCGTTGTAGAGGCCCGACATATGGAGCCGCGCGCCGCGCCAGCCGACGGCCTGTTCCAGGTCGCCGTCCAGCGCGACCAACAGATTGTCCAGATAGCGGCCGGCGCGCGAGACGCCGCCCGAGACCACGCCGGAAACGTCGGCCGTGTACTCCGCCGACACCGTCCAGGCTGGATCGGCGACGCGGGCGGCGGCCGGTCCGGCGATGCAGAAGGCGCCAAGGGCGGCCGCTGCGAAAAGGGGGGTGGTGATCCTGGGCTTAGCGTTCTGCATGGCCATACATCCGTTCTATGTTGCAGACCGGTGTAATGCGAGAAGATGAATATCGCGCTTACGCGCTGAATACCAAGGCAAAGAATCCGTTAACCAGAATTCATGTACCAGTGTTTCGCGATGGGGCGTTGGGGATAAAGACGATGATCTGGACGATCGGCAAGAAGGTGACGGCGACCGGCATCGGCGTTTTGCTGCTTTCCGTCGGCACGGCCGGGGTCGGTCTGATGATGAACACCCAGTTGGGCGCGGCCCTGGACCGGGCTTCGACGTCTTCCAACATTCTGCGCAATCACATGCAGGCCGACATGATGCACGACGCCTTGCGGGCGGACGCGTTCGCGGCCTTGCTGTCGTCCGATCCGGCCAACGGCGTCGCGCTGGACGATGTTCGAGCAGCCCTGGTCGAACACCGCGCGATCTTCGAAAAGTCGGTGGCGGAAAACACCGCCCTGGTGACGGACCCGGATATCAAGGCGGCCCTGGAGTCGGTGGACGCGCCCTTGGCGATCTATGTCGAGGCGGCGGGCAATGTGATCGACGCCGCCGGGCGAGATACCGCCGAGGCGCAGCGGCTGATGCCCGACTTTCTGACGCAGTTCACGACGCTGGAGACCGCGATGGGCGCGGCGGCCGACAAGATCGAGGCCGAGGCCCTGCGCAACCACGATGCCGCAGAGGCGTCGGCGGCCAGAGGGCGAATGGTCATGATCGGGGCCATGATCCTGAGCCTGCTGATCAGCCTGGGCCTGATCCTGGGCGGGACGCGCGGCGTGGTCGCGCCGATCCGGCGGTTGACCGCAGACCTGCGCGCCATGGCCCAGGGCAAGACCGAGGTGCAACTGAGCGAGGCGCGGCGCAAGGACGAGGTCGGCGATATCGCCCGCGCCGTGGTCGATATTCAGGCCCTGATCGTCAAACGCGCCGAGGCCGAAGCGGCCCAGGCCGAACAGCAGCGCCTGAAGGAAGACGAGGACCGGATCGCCGGCGAGCACTCGCGTCAGGCCACCGCCCGCGAGCAGACCACGGTCGTGACCGGCCTGAGCCAGGGTCTGGAGGCGCTGGCCGCCGCCGACCTGACCTACCGGATCGTCCAGCCATTCCCCGCCGCCTATGAGCAGTTGCGGTCGAACTTCAACGCCGCCCTGGACGGGCTTCAGGACGCCATCGGCTCGATCGCCTTCAACGCCGGGGCCATCAACGCCGGCGCCGGAGAGATCGCCCAGGCCGCCGACGACCTGTCGCGCCGCACCGAGCAGCAGGCTGCGTCTCTGGAAGAGACCGCCGCCGCCTTGGACCAGATCACCGCCACCGTGCGGGCGACCGCTTCCGGCGCCGTTCAGGCCGCGGGCGCCGTCCAGGCGGCGCGGGGCGACGCCGACAAGAGCGGGGACATCGTTCGCGACGCCATCACGGCCATGGGCGAGATCGAACGGTCGTCTAACGAGATCGGCCAGATCATCGGCGTCATCGACGAGATCGCCTTCCAGACCAACCTCCTGGCCCTGAACGCCGGGGTCGAGGCCGCGCGGGCGGGCGACAGCGGTCGCGGCTTCGCCGTCGTCGCCTCCGAAGTCCGGGCGTTGGCGGAACGGTCGGCCCAGGCCGCCAAGGAGATCAAGTCCCTGATCACCCAGTCTGCGAACCAGGTGGGATCGGGCGTGCGGCTGGTCGGCGAAACCGGGGCCAGCCTGGAGCGGATCGCAGCCCATGTCGCCCAGATCGAAACCCTGGTGACAGACATCTCGGGTTCGGCCGCCGAACAGGCGACAGGCCTTCAGGAGGTCAATACGGCCGTCAACCAGATGGACCAGATGACCCAGCAGAATGCGGCCATGGTCGAGCAATCCACCGCCGCCAGCCATTCCCTGTCGCAGGAGGCCGACAGCCTGAATGCGGCGGTCGCGCGCTTCCAGGTCGGGGCGCCTCCAGGCCAGGCCGCGCGCCCGGCCCCCGCGAGACCCGCCGCACAGCGCACGGTCACGGCGATGAAGACGGTCGGTCGCGGCGGCGCAGCCCCGGCGCCGACGGTGCAGGCCGACGGCTGGGAAGAGTTCTAGGGCCGGACCCTAGGTCGCCGAGGCCTCGACCACCAGGATCGCGCCGACGCCCTCGCCTTGAGCCTGGTTCACGATGGTCCCGCTGATCTGGCGCACCAGGCTGTCGATCACGCGCATGCCCAGGCTGCGGTCGCTGCGGGCGGCGATCAGGTCGAAGCCCTTGCCCTGGTCCGCCACCGTCACGGTCAGGCGACCGTCCGCGATCCGGCCGGTCACGGCGATGGCTCCGCCGTCGGGACCATAGGCGTATTTGATGGCGTTGGTGACCAGTTCGTTGACGATCAGGCCCAGCGGAATGGCGATGTCGGCGCCCAGCGGCGCGTCGGAGGCCTCGCAGGTGATGACGTGACGATCGCTGCCGGTGTCGATGGCCGCGCACAGTTGGCACAGGAAGTCGGACAGGATCACGGTCTGGACGTCGGCTCCGCGCCACAGCTGGTCGTGGACCTGGCTGATGGCCTGGATGCGCGCGCCGGCCGTGGCCAGGGCGGCGCGCACGTCGTCGGACGCGGCGCCGCGCGCCTGCATCGACAGCAGGCTGGAGACCAGGGACAGGCTGTTCTTGACGCGGTGGCTGACCTCGCGCGTCAGCAGGGCTTGGTGCTCGATGGCGGCCAGAAGCCGCTGCTCGGTCTGCTGGCGGGCGATGGCGGCGCCGACGACGGCGGCGAAGGCGTCCAGGAACAGGGCGTCGCGGGCGTCGAACTGACCCTCGTCGGGGCTGTCGACCTCAAGCACGCCCCAGGGTTCGCCGTCCAGTTCGGGCCGGATCAGCACGTTGATGGCGCGCCGCACCCCGTGGTCGGCCAGCAGTTTGGGCGTTTTGAACCGGTCTTCGATGTCCAGATGGTTGGAGATCAGGGGCTTGCCGGTCTGGAAGGCGTAGCCGGCCGGGGAATCCAGCTCGACGCCCAGCGAGGCGCGGCCCTCGACCTCGCCGCTCCAGCCCACGCCGGCGACCAGGACCAGGCGGTCGCGGGTCTCGTTGTGGATCAGCACCTTGGACAGCGGGGTCTCAAGGCCGTCGGCGCAAACCTCGCAGGCGGCGTCGAGCAGGGCCTGGCGATCCCGCTCGCGCAGGGCCACCTCGCCGAACCGCGCCAGCAGCGACTGCTGCTTGAGGCGATAGCGCAGCTCGTCGGCGGTGGATCGGGTCTCGGGCGCCGGGGTCTCCTCGACCTTTGGCGCGACCGGATCGTCCATGCGGATCTGGGTCTCTGCGGCCGTGTCGGCCCACACCTCCGCGACCAGTTCGGCGATCTCTGGCGTCAGGCCAGTGTCTGAAGGCGGGCGGGTGTGGGGCAAGGAATAAATCTCGGTTCGCGCGACCGCGTCATATAGCCCTACTTAGCCGCTCTGAAAGGATCGCGCAGAAATGATCGCGTTCGCCCCCTTGCGCGGTGGAGCGAGGCCTTATCTTTTGCGGGCCACAGATTCACGGAGACCTTCCCCATGACCGACTTCAGCTACGACGCGTCCCGCCACCTGAAGAAGGGCCGGGGCAAGGTCTATGACTCGATCATCGACACCATCGGCGACACCCCCATCGTGCGGCTGCCGCGTCTGTCGGCGGAGTATGGAGCCAAGGCCACGGTGCTGGCCAAGCTGGAGTTCTTCAACCCCATCGCCTCGGTCAAGGACCGGATCGGGGTCGCCATGGTCGAGGCGTTGCAGGACGCGGGCAAAATCAACGCGGACACGGTCCTGGTTGAGCCGACCAGCGGCAACACCGGCATCGCCCTGGCCTTCGTCGCCGCCGCCAAGGGGCTGAAGCTGATCCTGTGCATGCCCGAGAGCATGTCCATCGAACGGCGCAAGATGCTGGCCCTGCTGGGCGCCCAGCTTGAGCTGACCCCGGCCGAGAAGGGCATGAAGGGCGCGATTGCGCGCGCTCAGGAACTGCTGGAGACGACGCCGAACTCGGTCAGCCCGTCGCAGTTCGAGAACCTGGCCAACCCCGCCATCCACCGGGTCACGACGGCCGAGGAAATCTGGAACGACACGGACGGGGCGGTGGACATCGTCATCGCCGGGGTCGGCACGGGCGGCACCATCTCGGGCGTCGGTCAGGCGCTGAAGGCGAAGAAGGCCTCGGTCAAGATGATCGCGGTCGAGCCGGAGGCCTCGCCCGTACTGTCGGGCGGCGCGCCCGGCCCGCACAAGATCCAGGGCATCGGCGCCGGCTTCACGCCCGCCATCTATGATCCGTCGGTGGTCGATGGGGTCGAGCAGGTCTCGAACGACGACAGTTTCGACATGGCGCGCAAGGCCGCCCGCGTCGAAGGCATCCCCGTCGGCATCAGCTCGGGCGCGGCCCTGACCGCAGCGTTCAGGCTTGCCGCTATGGACGAGAATGCGGGCAAGACCATCGTGGTCATCATCCCGTCCTTCGCCGAACGCTATCTGTCGACGGCGCTTTTCGAAGGACTTTAGGCGGCTCACGCCCGGTTAACCGCTGGCGCCTAAACTGGGCGAATGGGCGAACTGTCAGCCACGATGGAGGAAGAGGCGACGCCGGAGACGCCGCTGCGCGCACGCCGTGCGCTGCTGAAGCGGCTGGCCGATGTCGTGTCGCTTCCCGCCAGCCGGATCAACGCCTTCGAACGGGCGGTGACGGGCGACCTGCTGGTCGAGATGCTGCGTCTGGCGTCGCGCGAGGAGCGGCGTCGCGTGGCGTCGCGGCTGGCGCCGCTGGCTGAACTGCCCAACAGCGTGGCGCGCATCCTGTTGCGCGACGAGCCGGAGATCTCCGGTCTGCTGATCGAACAATGCGCGTCGTTGAGCGACGCCGACATCGTCGGCTGTGCGCGGGACGCCAGTTTCGAGCATCGCCTGCTGATCGCGGCGCGGCGCAATCTGTCCGAGATCGCCACCGAGACCCTGTTCTCTTTCGGCGAGATGGAGGTGATCGAGGCGGTGCTGCGCAACAGGACCGCGCGGCTGTCGCAGGTCGGGATCGAGACGGTGGTGGGCCTGAGCCGTCAGTCGCCGGGTTTGTGCGGCCTGTTGCTGAAACGGCCAGAGCTTCGGCCGTCGGGCGCCTATGTCATGTTCTGGTGGTGCGCATCCGAGGATCGTCGCACCATCCTGCAGCGGTTCGCCGTGTCGCGCGAAGTCATGCAGGAGGCGTCCGAGGACGTCTTCTCCATGGCCGCCGAAGAGGGCTGGGCCGATCCGGTGGCGCGCAAGGCGCTGCAGTTCATCGAGCGGCGCCAGCGCAACCGCGCCGCCATTGAAAAGAGCCCGTTCGACAGTCTGGAACAGGCCGTCATGGTCGCCGCGCGCGACGGGCTGACGCGCGAGACGGCGTCGGAGATCGCCTTCCTGGCGGGGGTCAAGCCGCTGACGGGGGCCAAGCTGCTGGGCGATCCGGGCGGGGAGCCGCTGGCGATCCTGTGCAAGGCGACGGGGATGTCGCGCGTGGACCTGACCAATCTGTGGCGCTCGATGCGTCGGCCAGAGACCTTGGCGGACGGCAAGATCCATCCTGACTGGGAGCGGGTGCAGATCACCTATGAGATGCTGGCGGTCGACCGGGCGCAGACGGTGTTGCGATACTGGAACTGGTCTTTGTCTTCGGCTTTGACGCCCAGCCTGTTGCGGGCGATCCGCGACGGCGAGGACGATGCTGTCGACGAATATTCGGCGCCCGAGCGCGCGGCGATGATGGTGCTGGCCGAAGACTTCGGCCGCTGATCCTAACCACTAGAGATACGCGCATCTACGTGCATATCGCACCGCCTTGGCGCGTGTTTGCTTTCAGGCCAAAACAACTCTATCAGGATGTGAGGATGACTCGACTGGAGAATCAGTCGAGCGCACATGGATCATGAAAGCGATGTCGATAATGGAAGATAAGCCCGAACTGCTGGAGATGACCGCGGACATCGTGTCGGCCTATGTCGGCAACAACTCCGTCTCGGCAGACGCTCTGCCGGCGCTTATCTCCAATATTCACGCCGCCCTGTCGGGCGTTTCCAATGGTCCGGTCGAGGTCGAGCCCGAGCCCAAGGAGCCGGCGGTGCCGATCCGCAAGTCGATCGCGCCCGATTTCCTGATCTGTCTGGAAGACGGTCGCAAGTTCAAGTCGTTGAAGCGCCACCTGCGCACCAAATACGACATGAGCCCCGAAGATTACCGCGCCAAATGGGGTCTGCCGAAAGACTATCCGATGGTCGCCCCGAACTACGCCAAGGCGCGTTCGGAACTGGCCAAGTCGATGGGCCTGGGCCAGGGCGGCCGCAAGCCCGCCCGCGCCGCCACGACGGCGCGCGCCAAGAAATAAGCCGGATATATTCGGTGTGAAAACGCCCGCTTCCGAAAGGAGGCGGGCGTTTTTGCTTTCTCCCTCCCCTTTATGGGGAGGGGTGATCGCGCAGCGATCGGGGTGGGGTCGAGTAGGCGAGAGCGGGCTTTTGACTGCCCCACCCTGGCTCGGACTATGTCCTCGCCGTCCCTCCCCATGAAGGGGAGGGAGAATTCCAGTCAGGCCGCCTGCGCCGTGCGTCTCATGCGCCAGAAGCGCAGGGTGCGAAGGGCGGCGTCGCGGGTCAGTTCGCCGTACATCCGGCCATAGGCGGCAGCCTTGCCCATCGGATTGTCTTCCGAGCCCAAGACGGCGACGGCGTAGGTCAGATAGACGGCGCGGTCCATGTCGGCCGCCTTGCAGACCACCGACAGGGCGTCCAGGTCCTTGCGCTCGACGATGCCGCGCGCGGTGTGGAAGTCGATGTCGGCCAGTTTCGACAGGGCGATCAGGAAGGGCGTGCGGCCGTTCGAGCGCAGGAAGCGGATCAGCACCTGGGGCGTCAGCTGGCCGGCGGCCTTCAGCTCGTCCACATAGGCCAGGTTCTCGGCATAGTCGGCGGGCAGGGCGCCGTCGTCGGTGGCGACCCGGGTGCGACCGGCGGCCAAGGCCGCCTCCAGCAGGTCGGGATCCATGCGGGCGTTCTGTTCCAGGATCTGGTGACGCAGCCGGGCCTCGACGACGAAATACATCTCGTTCAGCAGGTCGGCGGGCAGGCTCTGGCGCTCGACCGTGGCGGCGTGCAGGGCCGGATTGGCCTTGGCGCGTTCGACGGCGGTCTCGGACGCCGCGCGCGACAGGCGGGCGCCGTCGTTGCGCAGCAGGGCGTCCAGGGTGTCGTCGTCGCCGCGTTCCACGATGATGTCGGACACGGCTTCGGAAACGGTGGCCCGCTCTGACACAGCGCGCAGGTGACCCTGACCGCGCCGGCGCACGACGTGGATCAGGTCTTCGTCGGTCAGGACGCTGGAGGCGCGCAGCACCTGTTCGGCGACCTCCAGCTCGTCGTCGGCGAAGCGGCGGATCAGGTTGTGGGGGGCGTTGGGCGCCTCGGCGAAACGGGCGGCCAGTTCGGCGCGGACCGCGACCTCCATCTCGTCGGACAGCTTGGCCAGGACCGAGCCATAGAGGTCGGTCTCGTTGGCGTTGTGGTCGGGAACGCCGAAGAAGTGGTCGGTCAGTTCGCGCAGCAGCAGGCGGCGTTTCTCGCTGGATTCCTCACCGGCCAGGGCGATCAGCTGCGGCAGGCGCGAGCCCTCGATCACGGCAGGTTCGATCACGACTTGATCGTTCATGGCAGGTCGTCGGCTTCGGTCTGGGGCACGGCGCGCAGGGAGCCGTTGGCGTTGCGGATCAGGGCGGGCGGGCCGTCCGGCTGGGCCAGATCGTTCGAGCGCGGCGTCTGGGTCATCTCGACCGGCAGGGCGTCCAGATAGGTCTGCTGCGGGGCCTGGATGGCGTCGGGGTGACGGCCGGCCTGGCGGTGGACCGAATAGTAGCGGGCGCTGTTGTCGCCGGTCGGGGCCATCTGGGCCGCCTGTTGATTGGCTGCGACGGCGGCGCCGTCGAGGGGGACGCCGGCCTGGGGCCGTTGCAGGCGATAGATGGGGGCGTCGCGACGCGGGGCCATGGGGTCGGCGACGGCGGCGGCTTCGGCCGGTTGCGGCTGGGCTTCCGGCTGGGGTTCGGGGGGCGCCTGGACCGTCTGCTGCGGGGCGGGGGCGGGCGAGACCTCGGCTTGCGGTTGAGGTTGGCTCTGGACCGGCTCGGGCGCCTGCGGCTGAGGCGCGGGGGTGTAGGGCGCAGGGGCGGACTGCACGGGGGCGGACTGCACGGGAGCGGGGGCAGGTTGGCCCATCCAGGCGCTGGCGGGCGTCAGGCCGTTGCTGCGCGGTGTGGCGGCGGAGGGCGCGGGCGACAGGCGGGCCAGGGGAATGGCGCCGGGGATCGTGCGGCTGGCGGCGACGACGGTCGGTTGCGGCGCCTCGGGCTGCGTTACGGCGGGCCTCGGCGCGGGGCTCTGGGCGGATCGGGCGGCGACCGGCGGCTTGCCCGGCCATGACAGGTAGCGCAGGCCGGACGGATTGGTCGACGCCTGCTGGGCGACGGCGCTGCTGGCCACGAGGCTGGCGGCGGTCAGGAGGGTCGTGAAAGCGAGGGCGCGGCGCAAGGCGGCTCTCCGGTAAGGAATTGCAGCCCGCACACTAGGGTTCGACCACTTAATCCCGCGCTAACGCCACGGTCGGTTGCGACAACGAAGGCGTGTCAGCCGCGACCGGGCAGATAGTTGTCGGTGAAGGCGTCGCGCCAGTTCAGGTCCGCCTCATAGACGCCGGCCTGGGAGGTCACGTCGAAGAAGGCCCGCCAGCGCTCCTCGGTCAGGGCGCCCAGGCCGTAGAGGGCGGCGTCGCCCCCGTCGACGATGGCGTAGTCGCGCAGCTTCTCGCGGGCCTGGTCCAGCACGGCTTGCGTCATGTCCGGGTTGTCCTTGCGGATCAGGGCGTCGGCGGCCGAGGCGTCGCCCCGGATGTAGTCGCGCCAGCCCTCGGCCGAGGCGGCGATGAAGCTGCGCAGGGCGGCCGCATTGTCGCGGGCGAAGGCGTTCGGCGCCAGGACCATGGCGGCGTAGGAGGGATAGCCCTCGTCCGCCATCAGGAAGACGCGCGGGTCGAAATCGGCCGCCTGTTCGATGGCGTAGGGGTCGCTGGTCAGATAGCCCTGCTGCACCGCCCGCGTGTTGGCGATGAAGGCGGCGGGGTCATAGGCGAAGGGGCGCAACTGCTCGTCGGTGAAGCCGTAGCGGGCCTTCAGCCAGACCCAGAAGGTGGCGATCGCCGTGTCGGCCAGCAGGAAGGGCCGGCCGGTCAGGTCGGCGATGGTCTCCAGCGCCGGATCGGGATGGGCCATTAGAACCTGGGGGTCCTTCTGGAAGAAGGCGGCGACGGCCTTCACCGGGGCGCCGGCCGCGACCAGGTTCAGGGGGATGAAGCTGTTGGAGCCCATGCCCAGTTCGACGGCGCCCGAGGCCAGCAGTTGCGGCACATTCACGCCGGGACCGCCCTGGACGATCTGGACGTTCAGCCCGCGCTTCTCATAGGCCCCGCTGGCCAGGGCCTGATAGAAGCCGCCCTGCTCGGCCTGGGCGCGCCAGTCGGTGGCGAAACGCAAGCGAACCCGACCCTGCTCGTCCACCGGCGCCTCGACCCGCCCGCAGGCCCGAAGCCCCACAGCCCCCGCCGCCACGGCCGCACCGCCCGCGATCAAGGCGCGGCGGCGGGTCAGCAGGCGATTCCCCAGCATAGTCATGCGCCTGACTTACGGGGGGATAGGGGCCTTGGGAAGGCGCGGTGTCAGTCGGCTGCGATGTCGGGAGGCGAAGACGCCGTTTCGGTCGGGCTTTCGGAAAGGACGTAACGGACGGGCACGACGCAGCGAACGCCTGCCTCGAAGGCGGGGTCGGCCCGACTGGTCTGAACCAGACGAATACCGCCGTCGCCGAAGGCGCCGGCGGGCTGGGCGTCGATCACCCCTACATTACCCACCTGACCCCAGGTGGCGAGGTCGAACCGCACGCGGGCCCAGCCTTCGATCCCGCGATCCCTGAAGGCTTGCGGGTAGGTTTCCGGCGCCGCGCGCGCATGGAACCGCGCGCCGATTTCAGCAGGACAGTTCTGCAGCGGATCGTCGCTGGTCTGCTCCATCACTGGCGCGGGTAGATTTTCGCCGGTGCGGTAGAAGTTGAACACGCAGCCCTTCAGAGGAACCCCGCCCTCGAGAACGGTTTCCGAGATGGCGCGCCTCGTCTCGGCGTCGAATGCCGTGTCGCCGGACGAGCCCAGGGTTTCGACATCGACGGATCGCCCGTCGCCATCCACGCCCCAGCGCACGACGGTCCAGGATCGGCCGCCTGGCGGTGGACGTTGTCCGATCTTGTAGTCCGGGTAGCTGACGACGCGGGGCGAGCGACCACCGCGCCGATCGCCGCCGCAATTGGCGTCTGGCCCGGCCAGGCGTGAGGCGACGGCGTCGCGGATCGGACCGCGCGTGCGCGTGACCGCAAAATAGCGCAGCAGATCGCCCCTCGTCGCTTCGACAAGAGGCTTGGCGGCGTAGCCAATGGTCAGGGTGCAGTCACGACGAGGGCCGTCGAAGCGCCAGGCGGCGAGGGCGGCCTGCTCCTGCTCCGAGGCGATCCCTGTGGCGATGATCACAGGATTGTCGCTCGGCGTCGCCGTTTGAGGCGGGCTAATATCTTGGGTGCGGCCGGTGTCATCCACACTGAAGGATAGAGATACAGGCGCACGATCCGGTCGAGACGGCCCGGAGGTTTCCACGCGCAGGTCATCGGCATAGGTCGGCTGAACCTCCTGGCCGTCGCAACGGATGTCGGTCGAGGGAATCTGCAGCAAGGCCTGTTCGGGCGATGGCGCAGATTGCCGCCTGATGATCGAGCCTTCGGCCAAGGCGGGTGTCGTCGTCAGGGCGAGGCCGAGGCCGAACAGGGCTGAGCGCATGGGTGTCTCCGTCTGTACTTCATGGGTGCATCTGGAGCGGCGGCTGTCTAGCGTGATTTCATGAAATCGAACCCCAATTGAGCGAGGGGACGAAGCGTGCGGGCAAGCCCGTGCTCTTCGTCCCCTCGCCAAGTCCGGGTTGGACTTGGCCGTTCGGGTCAGGGCCTCGGCGTCAGCGCCGTTTCGAGCGAACCCGAAAGGGCGGTCGGCTGTGTCCTGTCGCGCTCCTGGTCTTGGGCGTCCCACGGCATTGCGTCCGCGTCGTCCGTCGATCCCGATCCGGTTCTCCCGTTCCTCGTCGATCCGGAGACCGTCGAGGACTGGAGCCTGGATCCCGCCTGTTGCACGTTACGATCCGGAGATCGCCCGATCGCGCCGGGTCGGAGAGCCGGGCCGGTTCGCTTGATGTCCGGGGTCTCCCCTGGATTTCCGCGCCGCCGTGTCCCTTGGCCTGTTGACGTTCGGACGAAAGCGGCTATGAGGCAAGCGCCCTATCTCGCCCCGATGTGCACGACTGGCCCGGCGGCGGTGGACAAGCCTGTGAACATCGGTGGACGGATCAAATTCGCTTTGGCGGATCAGCGGTTTGTCTTGTCCACAAGAAGACGACGATGCGGGCTTATGTTCGGCGGCGGACACATTGCGCTGCAACCGCCCGGCGCGCTTTGGGTTCTGTGATCAGCGGATGAGAGTCCTTGGGGAAATGTTTGTCCATCACCGGGTTTGGCCACGCCTTGTCTAACGGTATCAATCGCGGGCAGCTGGCCCATATGTTCGCCCATGCGCCGGGGTTCATGGCGCTGGTCACGGGACCCGAGCATCGGTTCGAGCTGACCAATCCGAACTATCAGAAGGTGATCGGCCATCGCGAGGTGATCGGGCGGACGGTCGCCGAGATGCTGACCGACGCCGTGGCGCAGGGCTATCTGGACCTGCTGGATCAGGTCTATCGCACCGGCGAGGCGCACCGGGCCGACAGCGCGCTTTACGCCGTTCAGGCCGAACCCAGCGGCGAGGTCGTCGACCGCTACGTCGATTTCGTCTTCCAGCCCCTGAAGGAGGACGGTCAGGTTTGGGGCATCTTCATCCAGGGCATGGACGTCACCGATCGCCACCGCGCCGACCAGGCCCTGGCGGCCAGCGAGTCGCGATACGGCGCCCTGTTCGCGGCCATGGCGACGGGGTTCTGCGTCATCGAGATGAAGTTCGACGAGGCGGATCGCCCCATCGACTATTGTATCGTCGAGGGCAACCAGGCCTTCGAGGAGATGACGGGCCTGGTCGATCCTTACGGCAAATGGGTCAGCGAGATCGCGCCGGGATTGGAGCAGCACTGGTTCGACCTGTACGGCCGCGTCGCGCGCACGGGCGAGCCGGCGCGGTTTGAAAACCCCGCCGACATCTTCGGCCGCTGGTACGATGTGCAGGCGCTGAGGATCGGTCAGCCGGGCGCCTATCAGGTCGCAATCCTGTTCAACAACATCACCGAGCGCAAACAGAGCGAGGCGCGCCAGAACGCCCTGCTGGAGCTGAACGACGCCATCCGCGACCTGACCGACGCCGAGGAAATCGCACAGGCGTCCACCGAGGTGCTGGCGCGAACGATGGGCGTCAGTCGCGCCGGATACGGCACGATAGATGCGGTCGCCGAGACCATCACCATCGCACGCGATTTCAACCAGCCGGGGGTGACCAGCCTGGCCGGCGTCCTGTCCTTCCGCGACTATGGATCCTACATCGAGAACATCAAGCGCGGGGAGACGGTGGCGATCGACGACGTCACGCGAGATCCCCGCACGGCTGACACGGCCGAAGCCTTGAAGGCCATCAGCGCCGGGTCGTTCGTCAACATGCCGCTGATGGAACAGGGTCGGGTCGTGGCTCTGGTGTTCGTCAATCACGCGACGGCGCGCCACTATACCGACAGCGATCTTCAGCTGATGCGCGACGTGGCCGAACGGGTGCGGATGGCGACCGAGCGCGCCCGCAGCGAGGCCGCCCTGCGCGACAGCGAGGCCCAATTCCGGGTCTTCGCCCAGGCGACGCCGAACCAGATCTGGGCCAGCTGGGCCGACGGGTCGCTGTATTGGTTCAACCCCCAGGTCTATGCCTATACCGGGTTGATCGAGGGCGCGCTGGACGGGACGGACGGGTGGGGCCAGATCGTCCATCCCGATGACCTGGAGAAGGCGGCTGTGCGCTGGTCGCAGGCCCTGGCGAGCGGTCAGGTCTATGAGGCGGAGTTCCGCATCCTTCGCCACGACGGGGTCTATCGCACCTTCATGGTGCGGGCCGAGCCGGTCCATGACGAGGAGGGCCGGATCACCCGCTGGGTCGGCTCCAATATCGACATCGAGGAACTGCGTCGCCAGTCGGCCGAACTGGCCCGGTTCAACGAGACGCTTGAAGACCAGGTCGCCGAACGCAGCAGCGCCCTGATGAAGGCCGAGGAGGCGCTGCGTCAGAGCCAGAAGATGGAGGCTGTGGGTCAACTGACCGGCGGCATCGCCCACGACTTCAACAATCTGCTGGCGGGAATCAGCGGCAGTCTGGAGCTGATCACCAACCGGATCGCCCAGGGTCGGTATGGCGATGTCGAACGGTTCACCGCAGCGGCCCAGGGGGCGGCGAAGCGGGCGGCGTCCCTGACGCACCGGCTGCTGGCCTTCTCGCGGCGTCAGACGCTGGATCCCAAGCCGACCGATCCCAACCGGCTGATCCGCGGGATGGAAGACCTGATCCGGCGCACGACGGGGCCGAGCGTCCATCTGGAAGTGGTCGCCAGCACCGGCCTTTGGCCCGTCCTGATCGATGCGCACCAGCTGGAAAACGCCGTGCTGAACCTTTGCATCAATGCGCGCGACGCCATGCCGGACGGCGGGCGGCTGACCATCGAGACCGGCAACCGCTGGATCGACGCACGCACGGCCAAGGCCCAGGACCTGGACCCCGGCCAGTATGTCTCCATCTGCGTCAGCGACACCGGCGGCGGCATGGCGCCGGACGTCGCAGCGCGCGCGTTCGAGCCCTTTTTCACCACCAAGCCGCTGGGCGAGGGGACGGGGCTGGGGCTGTCGATGATCTATGGCTTCGTGCGCCAGTCGGGCGGCCAGGTGCGGATCTATTCCGAGCCGGATCAGGGGGCGATGGTCTGCCTGTATCTGCCCCGCCACCACGGCGCGGTGGACGAGGGCGAGACGCTCGCCGAGGTCGAACAGGCTCCGCGCGCCCAGGCCGGCGAGACGGTCATGGTCGTGGACGACGAGCCGACGGTGCGGATGCTGGTCGCCGAAATCCTGCACGAACTGGGCTATCAGTGCATCGAGGCCTCGGACGGGGCGGCGGGGCTGAAGCTGCTGCAGTCCGAGGCGCGGATCGACCTGCTGGTCACCGACGTGGGCCTGCCCGGCGGAATGAACGGGCGTCAGATGGCGGACGCCGCGCGGCTTGAGCGGCCGGACCTGAAGGTGTTGTTCATCACCGGCTATGCCGAGAATGCGGTGGTCGGCAACGGGCACCTGGACCCCGGCATGCACGTGATGACCAAGCCCTTCGGGATGGAGGCCCTGGGCAGCCGGATCCGCGAGCTGATCGAGGCCAGCTAGAGCCGGGCGCCCAGCCAATGGCGGATGGCGGCGCGCGCGCCCCGAGCCGCCGGGCCGCCGAAATGCAGGAAGCCGTGCGGGGTCTCGGGCACGCGGATCAGGTCGGCCTGCGACGCCTCGCCCCAGCGGGTGGCCATCAAGAGGCTGTCCTCGAACAGGGGGTCGTCCTCGCCGGCGATGAACAGGGCGGGCGGCAGGCTGGTCAGGTCGGCATAGAGGGGCGAGACGTCGGGTTGGCGAAGGCCGGCTTCGTCGCGGTCGGGCGCCAGCCGGGCCAGGTCGGCGCGCATTGTCGGGCCGTTGAACAGCAGGGTCTCGGGCCCGGCCGAACGGACGCTCTCGGTGCCTGACAGATCGAAGACGCCGTAGGTGAAGACGCAGCCCTTCACCAGGTCGATCAGACCCTGGTCGCGCAGGGCCACCGCCGTCAGAGCCGCCAGATGGCCGCCAGCGGATTCGCCCGTCAGGAACAGGGTCGAGGCCCCCAGCCGATCGACGTTGGTCACGGTCCAGTAGGCGGCGGCCAGACAATCGGCGATGGCGGCGTCGATGTAGATTTGGCGACGCTCGGACAGCAGGCGGTAATCGACCGAGACGACGCAGAAGCCGTGGTGCGCCAGGTGGGCGTTCAGCCGGTCGTTCAGCCCCGCGCTGCCCAGCACCCAGCCGCCGCCGTGGATGTCCAGGATGACGGCGCGGGGCGTGCCCGTGGGATGCAGGATGCGCAAGGGGACGGGATGGTCGCCGTCGGTCTGGATGATCTCGACCGTGACGCCGCGCTTGCGAAGGCGGGGCACCGTGACCCGCCCGGCGGCGGCGTCCAGCCACAACGACAGACGTTGCCCCGCATCGATCCGCCAGCCGTCGGTGCGCAGGCGCGGGGCGCGGGCCAGGACGGCGTTGATCCGCCGCACCGCCGCCTGCTGGGGCGGGGCGAACTCGACGAGGTGGGTGCGCAGGGTCATGGGATGACGAACGGCCGATTACGGTGACGAGATTGGAAGACGAAACGCTTACGGCAAAGCCGGGTTGCGGCGAAGCGCCGGACGACGCCGGCCCTGTTCGATCGGCGGACATGACCGGAAGTTAAGTTGCACGCGCCGGGGCGCGCAGAGATGCTCGCAAAAAAAGAGAGACCGTTCATGCCGTTGCTAGACCTTGTCCTGACCTTATCCCTGATCGCGCCTCTGGGCGCGGCGCCGGCTGAAGAGCCAGGGTCGCCCAGGCTGCGGTGCACCGCCCTGGCGACGACCGCCCCCTGTCGCGAGACGCCGAACGGCCTGGTGGTCGGGCCGACCGCAGAAGCCGTGACGCAGGCCGCCGACGAGGCGACCGTGGCCGAGACGACATGGGCCGAGGCGTTCGGCGCAAGGCCGCCGGCCTATGCCGTGGTGCTGGACGGGGCGCATCCCGTCGAGGACGTGCGCGCCGTCGGAGCCTCGCGTGTCCTGCCCTGGATCAGCGCATCGGCGCGTCGCGGCGCGATGGAGCAGGCGGTGCGCGACGCCGTGGCGAAACAGGCGCCGGCCGGTCAGGCCGAGGCCCTGATGACCGCCGCCGTCCAGCGCGCGGCGCCGCAGATCGCGGCCAGCGTGGCCAAGGCCTCTCAGCCGGGCGTGATGGCGCACGAGCTGGGGCATCTCTGGTATATCGAGACCTATTGGACCGCGGTGGCTCAAGGCGGCGACGCCTATGGAAGCGCCGCGCCCGACTGGCTGGACGAGGCGGCGGCCGTCCTGATGGAGGGCGAGGGGCTGACCCAGGCGCGGCGGGCCGCCTTCCAGAAGGTGTGGAACGAGAATCCGCGTGCCGACGCCGTCTCCTCGCTGTTGGCGGAGACCCATCCCGCCTTTGCGTCGGGTGCGTCTGCCGCCGCCCTGACGGACGGGGCGGCGACGTGGGCGGCGACGGGGGCGGGGCCGCGCGTCATGACGATGAGCGGCGAGGAGTTCCAGCGTCGCACGGGCACCGACATCAATGCGGCGTCCGCCTTCTATACGCGGGTGCGCGCCTTCCTGGACTTCATGGAGGCCAAGACGGGCGATCATGCGGCGCTGATCCGGTTGACGATCCATCTCCGCCAAGGCGGGGACGTGGAGCCGTGGTTCGCCCAGGATCCCGCCGGCCGCCAGATGGGCGGCTCGGTGAGCGCCGCCGATCAGGCGTTCAAGGTCTGGGCCGACGAAAGAACGGGCCAGACCGCCTGATCACCCGGCCAGGGCCGCCTTCTTCTCTTCCAGTTCCAGCCATTCCAGTTCGGCGGATTCCAGATCGGCGCGGGCCTTGTCGGCGGCCTTCATCGTGGCGTCGAAGGTCTTGGGGTCGCGGGCGTAGAGGGCGGGGTCGGCCAGCGCAGCATCATGTTTTGCGATGGTGGCGGGCAGGGCGTCGATCAGGGCTTCCAACTCCTTCAGGCGGTGGGCGTCCTTGAAGGTCAGCTTGCCGGCTTTCTTGGGGGCGACGGCGGCTGGGGCGGCCTCGGCGGCGCGCTGGGCGGCGGCCTTGTCCTGGGGGCGGGGGTTCGAGCCCGGCTGGAGGAAGCCGGGGTTCTGGCGGATGAAGTCGGTCCAGCCGCCGGGGGTCTCGACGATGTCGCCGCGCCCGTTCAGGGCGAGGGTGGAAGTGGACAGACGGTCGATGAAATCGCGGTCGTGGGAGACCAGGATCAGGGTGCCGTCATAGCCTTCCAGCAGCTCTTCCAGCTTGTCCAACGTGTCCATGTCCAGGTCGTTGGTCGGTTCGTCGAGGATCAGCAGGTTGGCGGGCTTGGCCAGCGCGCGGGCCAGAAGCAGGCGGTTGCGCTCGCCGCCCGACAGGGTCGAGATCGGCTGGCGCAGTTGGGCCTCTGAAAACAGGAAGTCCTTGGCGTAGGCGGCGACGTGTTTGGACACGCCGCGCACCAGGATCGAGTCCCCGCCGCCCGGCGTCAGGGCGTCCCACAGGGTCATGTCCGACTTCAGCCCCTCGCGCGACTGGTCCAGATAGACGGACTCCAGGTTGGAGCCCATGCGAACCGTGCCCTCGTCAGGCGGCAGCTCGCCCAGCAGGGTCTTGACCAGGGTGGTCTTGCCCGCGCCGTTGGGGCCGACGATGCCCAGACGGTCGCCGCGGATGATGCGGGTGGTCAGGTCCTTGAACAGGGTGCGGCCGTTGAAGCCCTTGGACACGCCCTTGATCTCGGCGACCAGCTTGCCCGAGGTGCCGCCGGAATCGACGCCAAGATACAGCTCGCGCGGGGCGTCCTTCATCTTTTCGGCGCGTTCGGCGCGAAGGGCGTTCAGCGAGCGGGCGCGGCCCTCGTTGCGGCTGCGGCGGGCAGTGATGGAGGAGTAGAAGGTGGCGGTCTCGCGCTCGATGGTCTTGGTCAGGCGGCGCAGGGATTCGGCCTCCTCCTCCATGACCTTGGAGGACCATTCGTCGAACTCGACGAAGCCCTTGCTGAGGGTGCGGACGCGGCGGCCTTCCAGCCAGTGGACGGTGTTGGTGACGCGATTCAGGAAGGCGCGGTCGTGGCTGACGACCAAGAGGGCGAACCGGGCC
The DNA here is from genome assembly GCF_049896085.1 of Brevundimonas sp. TWP1-3. Lineage (NCBI taxonomy): Bacteria > Pseudomonadati > Pseudomonadota > Alphaproteobacteria > Caulobacterales > Caulobacteraceae > Brevundimonas > Brevundimonas sp. TWP1-3. The sequence goes on from NZ_JAFCTP010000001.1 coordinate 1,137,614, forward strand.
TGGATCAGCTCGTCCTCCAGCAGTTCGATGGCCAGGATGTCGAGGTGGTTGGTCGGCTCGTCCAGCAGCAGCAGGTCGGGCTCTTCGGCGAAGGCCTTGGCGAGCGCAGCGCGGCGGGTCTCGCCGCCGGACAGGCCTTGCGTCGACTTCTCGGGGTTCAGGCCGAATGTCGCCAGCCAGCTCTCGGCGGTCCAGCTCTCGGCCTCGCCGGAGGAGGCGTAGTCCAGCAGGGTCTCGCCGGTGATGACCGGCTCCTGCGGCACATAGGCGAACCGGACGGCGGACTGGACCGAGCGGTCGCCGCTGTCGGGCTCGATCATGCCCATGACCACCTTCATCAGGGTGGACTTGCCGGCGCCGTTGCGGCCGACGAGAGCGGCGCGGCTGCGCGGCTCGACCGCGAGGTCGACGCCGTCGAAGAGGGGGCGCTGGCCATCCTGAAGACGGACGTCCTTGAGTGCGGCGAGGGGGGGTCTGGCTGCCATGTGACTTTCGATCCTCCCTATGGGGAGGAGATCGCGCGGGACGCGGGGAGGGGCGGAAACGGGGGATTTAAGGGGTTCAGCGTCGGGACGCCAGTCTGATCCTCCACCGAGAAGCGGGGGAGGGGGCCGCGCGCAGCGTGGTGGAGGGGGCGGACGCATCTCAGGCGTCCGAAAGGGAGCGGTTTTAGGCGTAAAGATCGGTGGGGCATTCGCCCCCTCCACCGCTTCGCTGTCCCCCTCCCCCGCAGGCGGGGGAGGATATGCGCCGATATTGACAGTTACCGTCTGGTTGGTATGTAGCGTTCATGGACACGACCACACGCCGCCGCGCGCCCGACGACACCCGCGCCGAGATCATCGAAAAGGCCCTGGAGGTCGCCGCCGAACTGGGGGCGTCGGGCTTTACACTGGATGCGGTGGCGGCCCGGACGAGCGTCAGCAAGGGGGCGCTGCTGCATCATTTCCCCAGCAAGCTCGCTCTGCTGGAGGGGATGGTCGATCATCTGGGACGGATGCACACCGACACCATCTTAGCCGAGGCCGCGCGGGATCCCGAGCCGTATGGACGCAATGCGCGGGCCTATCTGCGGGCCACGGTGATCGAGCCTGTGACGCCGCACGACGTCAGCATCGGACGGGTCATCATGGCCGCCTGCGCCATCGAACCGACCCTGGCCCAGCGGTGGAGCGGCTGGATCGACAAGGTGAAGGTGGACGATCCCAGCGATCCGGTCGGGGCGGACGACGCCCTGATGTTGCGGTTGCTGGCCGACGGTCTGTGGGTTTCGGACCTGTTCGGCATCCATGAGGTCTCCCCGGAGCAGCGGCAGGCGCTGCTGTCGCTGCTGACGCCCGGCCATCCGATCACCGCGAACGACGCATGAGCCCGCTGACATGAGCCCCGTGACCTGGGCGGCGCTGCTGGGCGCCATCGCGCTGGAGGTGGCGGGGACGACGCTGCTTCAGGCCTCGCAGCAGTTCACCAGGATCTGGCCGACGGCGGGGATGGCGGCCTGCTACGGCCTGGCCTTCTATCTGTTGTCGATCGCGCTGAAACAGATGCCGGTGGGGATCGCCTATGCGATCTGGAGCGGGCTGGGGGTGGTGCTGATCTCTGTGATCGGGACGGTGGCGTTTCGCCAGCGGCTGGACCTGCCGGCCATCGCGGGCCTGACGATGATCGTCGGCGGGGTAGTGGTGATCAACCTCTTCTCCAAGACGGTGGGGCATTGAGGCTGTGACAAGCGGCGACGCGGCGCGTATGAGGCGCGCCATGCAGCCCTACTGGGAAACCAAGACCCTGGCCGAGATGTCGCCTTCCGAATGGGAGGGGCTGTGCGACGGGTGCGGGCTGTGCTGCGTGATCCGGTTCGAGGACGAGGATACGGGCGACGTCGTTCCGACGCGGGTGCACTGCAAGCTGTTCGATTCCCAGGCTTGTTCGTGCTCGGACTATGCGAACCGCAATGCGCAGGTGCCGGACTGCATCAAGCTGACGCCCGGAAACATCCAGGCGCTGGGGTGGATGCCCCTGTCGTGCGCCTATCGCCGGCTGCACGAGGGGCGGCCGTTGGCGGGGTGGCATCATCTGATCTCGGGCAGTCGCGAGACGGTGCATACGGCCGGGGTGTCGGTGCGGGGGCAGACGATCTCGGAGCTGTCGCTGGCCCAGCCGGAGGATGCGCTGGACTTCGAGGCGCCGGAATGGATGCTGGAGCGGGGCTGAGGCTGCTAGGGTAGGCCACGCTAGCCAGCGCAATGACGCTGGTTCAAGTCGTTAGAAAACAAGCTGTTGGCGAATTATGTGGGCGTTCTTCCGGCCTGAGGACGCTGCTGCGCTATGGTTTGGGCATGACGGGAAATCGGGATGACGGAGAGGGCGGCGGCGGTGCTGGTGGCGCAACGGCTGCGTCCTGCGCCGGGTGGCTGGAGCCGATGTTCCTGATGCTGAAGGCCAAGATGGAAGAGGCCGCGCAGAAGGTTTGCAAGACAGAGATCGAGGACGCGGCCGCAGCCGAAAAGGTCGCGCGCCAGATCGGCGTGATCGCGCGCTCGGCCAAGGCGGTCGAGGCGATGAGGCTGCTGTGCCTGAGCGACAACGAAGAGGACGAGATGGGTGGACGAACCTACGACCCCGCAGAAGACGAATTGCTCCGACGAAAGCTGGTCGTCGAATACGAACGGCTTGATCGGATTCTGGAGGAAAAGCAGGCCGAAGCAGCCGGACGGGCAAGAGCTAAGGCTGGAGATCAATCATCTTCAGCTGTTGAGGCATCAGTATCAGCCGACTGACTTGAGCCTGAAGACCTGGCTGCTGCTGGGCGGGCGTGGGTCGGGCAAGACCTTCGCCGGGTCGGTGTGGATCGACGTGTTGGCGAGAGAGTTCTCCGGCATCACGCTGGCCCTGGTCGGACCTGCCTTGCACGACGTGCGCGAGGTGATGGTGGAGGGGGCGTCGGGGATCAAGGCGCTGGCGGAACCGGGCGACCGGCCGCGCTGGGAGGCGGGGCGGCGTCGGTTGGTTTGGGGCAATCAGTCGGCGGCCTATGCGTTTTCGGCGGAAGATCCGGACAGTCTGAGGGGGCCGCAGTTCCACGCGGCCTGGGCCGACGAATTCTGCGCCTGGCGCAAGCCGGAGATGGTGCTGTCGAACCTGCGCTTCGGGTTGCGGCTGGGGGACGAGCCGCTGCTGGCGGTGACGACGACGCCCCGGCCGATCCCGGCGCTGAGGCGGCTGATGGCCGAGGCGGGGACGGTCACGGAACGGGCGGCGACGGCGTTGAATGCGCAGAACCTGTCGCCCGGATTTCTGGCGCATCTGCACGACGTCTATGGCGGGACGCGGCTGGCGGCGCAGGAGCTGGAAGGTCTGGTGGTCGAGGGCGAAGGGGCCCTGTTCCGCATCGAGGATCTGAAACGGGCCAGGGGCGCGCGGCCGGTCGAGCTGGAGCGGATCGTGGTGGCGGTCGATCCGCCGGCGACGGCGGGCGGCGACGCCTGCGGGATCGTGGTGGTCGGTCGCAAGGGTCGACAGGCCTTCGTGCTGGCGGACCGGACGGTGCGAGGATTGTCGCCGGGCGGCTGGGCCTCGGCGGCGTGCCAGGCCGCGCGGGATTATGGGGCGCACGAGGTGGTCGCCGAGGGCAATCAGGGCGGGGACATGGTGCGCGCGGTCTTGAGGACCAACGACTGTCCCGCGCCGGTCGAGATGGTGCACGCCTCGCGGTCCAAGGCGGCGCGGGCCGAGCCGGTGGCCCTGCTCTACGAACAGGGGCGGGTGGTCCATTGCGAGGCCCTTCCCGCGCTGGAGGAAGAGATGCTGGCCATGGGGTGCGAGGGCGGGCCCAGCCCCGACCGGGCCGATGCCCTGGTGTGGGCGATCACGCGGCTGATGCTGGGACCGCAGTCGGCGGGGCCGTCGATAAGAAGGCTCTAGGGCTTTTCCCTCCCCGGAACGGGGAGGGGGGGCGCGAAGCGACCGGGTGGGGCCGGCCCGGCAGGGGCGCGCGGATTGATCGCGCAGGATTGGTGATGGGGCGCTCTGCCGCCCCCACCCGGCTTCGCCTGCGGCTCAGCCACCCTCCCCCGCAGGGGGAGGGAGAATTTGTTTGAACAGGAGAAAGACATGCCGGCCATTCCCGAGCGGGACGGATTGCTGAACCATGGGCGCGACGCGAGCGGCCCGGCAAGGCGCGCGCAAGCGGTGACGCCCAGCGATACGGTCGATCTGACGACCTATGCCAAGGCGCTGTATGTCGGGGCGGCGGGCAATGTCCGTGTGCTGACGGTTGGCGGCGAGGATTCCGACGCAGTGACGTTCGCCAACCATCCGGTGGGCTGGTTGCCGGTGCAGGTGCGGCGCGTGCTGGCGACCGGGACGACGGCGACGCAGATCGTGGCGGCCTTCAACTGATGTCGGGCGTCGAGATCGGGGCGACGACGGCGGCGCCGGGCGGGGTGTTGGGGCGGCCTGGGTTTTCCGTGAGCGACCTGCCGGTCTGGTCGGCGGCGGTGCGGACGATGCAGGCGGGCGGGCGCGAGGCGCGGCTGCTGTGCATCGGCGACAGCGTGACGCAAGGGTTTGGCGGGGTCGGCGGCGGCTGGACGCCGAACGGTCGGGCGGGCGCCTGGCCCGAGCGGCTGGCGGCGATGATGAGCGGGCGCGGGCTGCCGGCCTCGGCGGCGTCGGTGGCCGGGGCGGGTGCGGCGGACGGGGCGGGTGGGGGCTATTCGGCCTATGATCCGCGCGTGACGATGGGCGCGGGGTGGGGCGTCAATGCGCTGACGGGGATGGGCGGCAAGCTGTTCTCGGGCGCGGCGTCGTCCAGCGGGGGCTGGAGCTTTCAACCCGACGGGCAGGTCGATCGGTTCGACCTGTGGGCCGTGACCAATACGGCGCTGGGCGTGATGACTGTCGAGACGGACGGCGTGGTGCGCGCGAGTGTGAACACGACCAAGCCGGCGTCGATGGAGGTCGCGACCGTCGCCTTTCCCGAGACCAGCGGGCCTGTGACGGTGCGCTGGGCCTCGGGCGGGGCGGTGTTCATCGCCGGCGGGGTCGCGTGGCGGTCGGATGTGCGGCGGGCGCGGGTGATCAATGCGGGATGGGGCGGTGCCAAGGTTGCGGACTGGATCACGACCGACCAGCCGTACCGGGCCTATGGATCGATCCCGGCGGCGGCGCCCGATCTGTCGGTCGTCTGCCTGACGATCAACGACTGGAACGCGGGGACGGCGGTCGCGACCTACAAGGCCGGGCTGGGGCTGCTGGTGGATCGGTGCCTGACGACGGGGGACGTGCTTCTGATGACGGGATGTCCGTCCGATCCGGCGCAGGGCAAGGCGAGCTATGCGACCCAGGGCGCGATCCGGGATGCCGTATTCGAGGTTGCGGCGGCGGGGACTGGCGACGCCCATCGACGGGACGGCCCTGTTCGGCGGCGGGTTCCCCGGCGGATTGATGTTCGACGCCGTCCATCCCAATGCGGCGGGTCAGGCCAGGATCGCCGAGGCGGTGCGGGCGCGGGTGATGATCTGAGGTTGTCTGGTCTGCGCGCGCGGTGTTAACCGTGGCGGATGGGGGAGCGGTTCTACGGGGTGCAGGCGCTGCGGTTCGCGGCGGCGACGGCGGTAGTCGTCGCCCATGCGCTGGACCTGGCGGGGACGCGGCTGGGGCTGGAGACGGCGTTGGCGGGAAGTGCGCTGGAAGATTTCGGCGCGGTGGGCGTGGACGTGTTCTTCGTCATCAGCGGCTTCATCATCGCCACGACGACGCGGGGGCAGGCGGGTCTAGCGGCCGCCGGCGACTTCCTGTGGCGACGGTTTCGTCGGGTGGCGCCGATCTACTGGCTGCTGTCGCTGCCGATCCTGATCGGGATGGCGCGGGGCGGGACGCTGACACCCGACGTGGCGGTGGCGACGTTTCTGTTCTGGCCGTTCAGCGGACTGGAGATGACGTTTCCGGCCCTGGGGCCAGGGTGGACCCTGTGTTTCGAGATGCTGTTCTACGCCGGGTTCGGGTTGGCGATGGCGGGCGGCAAGCGGGTCGGCTGGGGGCTGGTCGGGGCCTATGCGGCGATGCTGGCGGCCGGGTTGGTCGTAGCGGCGCCGGTGCTGAGGTTCTGGGGCGCGCCGATCGTGCTGGAGTTCTTGCTGGGCGTGGGGATCGCGTCGGTGTGGCGGAGGACGCCGCGTCGGCTGGGGCTTTGGGCGGTCGGGCTGGCGTTGGTCGGGTTCGGGCTGACGCTGGTGGTCGGTTATGGCGGGATCGACGATGTGCGGGCGCTGAACGATCCGTGGAACGGGTTGAGGCGGGCAGCGGTCTGGGGTCTGCCCAGCGCCTTGCTGGTGTTCGGCGTGGTGCGAATGGAGCGGACGGATGTTGCGCCGGGACGGTTGGAGCGGGCGGCGGCTTTCATGGGGGATGCGTCGTATTCGATCTATCTGACGCATGTGCTGGTGATCCGGGCGCTGGGGCGGCTGTTCGAGAGTGGGATGGTCGCCATCCCGGGGGATGCGGTGGTGGTGCTGACGGTGCTCGCGAGTTTGGCGGCGGGGGTTGCGGTGCATCTGTGGGTGGAGCGGCGGGTGTTGAAAATGATGCGACCCTCTCCCGTTGGGAGAGGGCTTGAGCGCCCGAGCGCGTAGCGGTCGGACTTGCGCGAAAGGGTGAGGGTCGAGTGTGCGACCTAGCCCACCGGACGACCCTCATCCGGCTCTTCGAGCCACCTTCTCCCACTGGGAGAAGGGAAGAAAATTCTGAGGAGATTGCGATGGTTTCGATCCGGTGGCCGTTCGGCCAGGCGGGGCGCGTGCGTGCGCCTGAGGCTAAGGAGAGCCGGGCGGGCGGGGTGATCGCCCTGTCGGGCGTGGGGCGGCCGCGCTGGACGCCCAACGACTACGCCAGCCTGGCGCGCGAGGGGTATCAGAAGAATGCGGTGGCCTATCGCTGCATCCGCATGATCGCCGAGGCGGCGGCTGCGGCGCCGTTCGCGGTGTTCGTGGACGGGGTGCGCGACGAGGCGCATCCGCTGGCCAAACTGATCCGCCGGCCCAATCCCGAACAGTCGGGAGCCGAGCTGATGGAGGCGGTCTATGGGGCGCTGCAGGTGTCGGGCAACGCCTATGTCGAGGCGACCGGCGATGCGGACGGGGACGGGGCGCCGGACGAGCTATGGGCGCTGAGGTCGGACCGGGTGAAGGTGGTGCCCGGCCGGTCAGGCTGGCCCGAGGCGTGGGATTATTCCGTGGACGGACGCTCGGTGCGGATCGGGCGGGCGGCGGACGGCTGGGCGCCGGTGATGCACCTGAAGCTGTGGCATCCGCTGGACGACTGGTACGGGCTGTCGCCGATGGAGGCGGCGGCGCAAGGTGTGGATGCGCACAATGCGGCCGGGACCTGGAACAAGGCCCTGCTGGACAATGCGGCGCGGCCGTCGGGGGCGCTGGTCTATGGCGCGAGGAACGGCGAGCGGCTGACGGACGGGCAGTTCGAGGCGCTGAAGGATCAGTTGTCGAACGTCTACGCCGGGGCGACGAACGCCGGGCGGCCGATCCTGCTGGAAGGCGGGATGGAATGGAAGCCCTTAAGCCTGACGCCGGCGGAGATGGATTTCACCGCCGGCAAACATGCGGCGGCGCGAGAGATCGCCTTGGCCTTCGGGGTGCCGCCGCAGCTGCTGGGGATCCCTGGGGACGCGACCTACGCCAATTATTGCGAGGCCAATGCGGCCTTCTGGCGACAGACGGTGATCCCGCTGGTCAGGAAGGCGGCGGGGGCGATGACGGGCTGGCTGGGCGAGCGGTTCGCGGGGTGTGAGGTGCGGGCGGACCTGGAGGCGGTGGCGGCCTTGCAGCCCGAGCGGGACGCGCTGTGGGCGCGGCTGGAGGCGGCGAGCTTCCTGACGGACGAGGAGCGACGACGGATGGCGGGGGTGGGGGGATGACCGAACATCAAATCCGGCGCGTGCCGACGGCGCTGCTGATCGCCGTGGTCGTGCAGACGGTCGGCGGCCTGGTCTGGGCCGGGGGCGCGGCGGCGCGGATCGCGACGCTGGAGCAGCGGGTCGGGGAGCAGAGGCTGGTCGCCGAACGGCTGGCGCGGCTGGAGGTCCAGGGCGAGGCGACGGCGGCGGCGGTGGAGCGGATCGAGCGGCGGTTGGAGGGGGCGAGATGAGAGGCGAAACATCTTCCTTCTCCCCTTGTGGGAGAAGGTGGCCCGAAGGGTGCGATGAGGGGGTTTCAGGCGGTGGGCGCAAGGGGCTGTTCGACCCCTCACCCGACCGCGCCAGGACGACGGCTGCGCCGCCGTGCGCGGTCTCCCTCTCCCGCAAGGGGAGAGGGAGCGTCGAAATTCAGGGCTACGCCTCGCTGTGGGGCGTGGCGGATCTGAACGGGGATGTCGTGCAGGCGGGGGCCTTTGCGGACAGTCTGGCCAAGACGGGGCCCGAGGGCGTGCGGATGCTGAACCAGCATGACGCGCGGGCGCCGGTCGGGGTCTGGGAGCAGATTATTGAGGACGCGCGGGGGCTGTTCGTGCGCGGCCGGATCGAGGACTGGTCGGCCGAGGCGCGGTTCGCCGGGGCGCTGAGCCGGGCGGGGGCGATGGACGGACTGTCGATCGGATACCGCACGGCGCGGGCCCGGCGTCAGGGGCGGCTGAGGGTGCTGAGCGCGGTCGAGCTGTGGGAGGTGTCGCTGGTGACGTTTCCCATGCTGCCGGGCGCGCGGTTCAGTTTGGTTTGAGCAGGATCATGGGCGACAACGATTGGAGGCGCATCGGTGGTCTCACCGCAATGGTGGCCAGCAACGACACGCACCGCGACCGCCCCGCCGGGGTCGGAGCGTCTTGGATGAAAGAACAGCCCGAACACAACAGCCTCCCCGTTTGCAAGCTTGAGTTGGGGAGCGAAGTCGGGCTTTCAAGCGTCTTTGGTATGATGTCACAACTGTGGGTTCAGTTTGGCTTGAGGGCTTCGAAGGCGCCGTTTTGGTCGAGGAGGTCAGTGAGGTCGGCCATCTGGGCGCGGCCCTTCTGGCCGTGGATGTAGCGGATCGCCCAGGCGGCGACGATGGCGGCGAATACCCGGCCGAGATGCAGGACGAGCTCGGCGAACAGGACGAACATCACCGCCAGCGCATAGGCGCCGAGATAGACCAGGGCCAGCTTTCCGGCGCGAGAGGCGGTGGGGTTGGAGGCGCTGGCGAGGATTTCGCTGATGCTGGGCGTGGCATCTGGCGTGGGGGCGGGGTCCGCAGGCTGGGCGGCGGAGACAGGGGCTTTGGTCGGGGCCTGTGCATGTGGAGCCGCGGGTTTCGGCCTGGGGGCGACGGGGTCGGGCGCGCGCCAGGCGGGGCGGTAGAGGACGGACTGGCCACGGGCGTCGACGGTGAAGACCTCGCCGAAGGGTGTACTGGAGAAGTCGACGGCGCGGGTGTCCTGGCCATAGCTCTGGCCGTGCAGGGCCATTAGCCTTCCCTGGCGCATCTCGATCTGGAAGCCGATGGGATCGGGCAGGTCGCCGACCATGACATGGACCGTGCCGAACAGGCCGGTGGCGTCCGGATTGCGGGTCGCGCGGTTCGCATCGACGATCATCCGGGAATAGAGGCCGGCGCCGGTGTTGCGACGCAGGCCCGGCGAGCTGGACGCCGCCTGGGCCGCCAGATCGGGAACGCTCGCCCATCTGCCAGACCATGGCGTCCATGACGGCGCTTTCGAGTGGCGTGAGGTGGGACATCAGGCGTCGGTCACAGAGCGGGGAAGGGACGATTGCCCGAGGCTTTCGCCTCAGCGACGTAGTGATCGTTCATTCTGCGCAACTGTGCTCGAAGAAAGAACAGAAAAGACAGTAAAAACAAGATCATGAAGGCGGGCCAGTAAGGGGTGGTCGGTATCCCCAAGTGGCGGCTCAGGAAACCAAACGGGTCGCGCAAGCCCGCCACCGCACAGAACATGATCCATACGGAAATGGACACCGCGTTGATGATGTTTTCGGTCTTTTTGAACGGCGGAGCTCCCCAGCGCGCGATCACCGATTGCATGGCGCGGGGCACGGTTTCGATAGGCGGTTGTTTGGTGACGAGCAGGAATTCGCCAAGAGGAATCGTGTCGAGTTCGTGCGAAGTCTGAAGACGCTGTAGCGGCGACAGGCGACGCGCAAGAGCGCGCCTTTTGCGACGTGCGATGAAGGCGAGGCCATATTGAAGGCCCAAGGCGCCGAATACGGCCAGCACAGGCAAAGCATAGAAGAGTTCGGGGACCGGCCCTTCGTGGTGGTTCAGGATCGCGACGGCCGTCAGCGGTACGAACGGCGCCCACACCCATATGAGCTTGAGCAGCCAGGATCGCTGCAAGTCGTCCAATAATTTCGAGGTCGTGTCGGTCACGCCTCGACCCTAACCGCAACCCGCGGTTCTTCAACCGGAGATATCATGAAAGAGATCAAACAGGCTTCGGGCACTCCCGAGGCGCGCGCTGTCGTGCGCGAGATGATGGCGGCGTTCGAGGCGTTCAAAGGGGCGAACGACGTCCGGCTGGACGAGATCGAGAAGAAGGCGGCGGCCGATGTGCTGCTGGAGGAGAAGGTGGCGCGCATCGACCAGGCGGTGGCGGCGGCGCAGGCGCGACTGGATCGGGTGATGAGCCAGAACAGGCGTCCGGCTATCGGCGGCGAGCCGATGGAGCCGGTGTCTGCGCCCGAGGCGAAGGCGGCGTGGGACGGCTATCTGAAGACCGGTCAGTCGGGCGGTCTGGAAGTCAAGGCCGGCCTGTCGGGCGGCGCGACCTCGGGCGGCTATGTCGTGCCGTATGAGACCGAGCGGGCCATCGAGCGACGGCTGATGGCGGCGTCGCCGATGCGCGAGATCGCCACGGTGCGGACGGTGGCGGCGGGGGTATTCCGTAAGCCGGTGTCGACGGCGGGCGTGGCCTGCGGCTGGGTGGCGGAGACGGCGGCGCGGCCGGAGACGGACCCGGCGACCCTAGCCCTGCTGGAGTTCCCGTCGGCGGATCTGTACGCCAATCCGGCGGCGACCCAGGCGTTGCTGGACGACGCCATGGTCGATCTGGACGAATGGCTGGCGGCCGAGGTCGAGGACGCCTTCGCGGCGCAGGAGACCCAGGCCTTCGTAGGCGGCGACGGGGTGAACAAGCCCAAGGGCTTCCTGACCTATCCGACCGTTGCCGACGCGGGCCAGGGCTGGGGTCAGATCGGTTCTGTGGCGTCCGGGGCGGCGGGCGGTTTTGCGCCGACCAGTCCGGCGGATCGACTGATCGACCTGGTCTATGCGCCCAAGGCCCAGTACCGGCCGAACGGGCGGTTCGTGATGAACCGCAAGACGGTCTCGGCCGTGCGCAAGTTCAAGGACGCGGACGGCAACTACATCTGGCAGCCGGCGACGCGGCTGGGCGAGACGGCGTCGCTGCTGGGCTATCCGGTGACCGAGATCGAGACCATGCCGGACGTGGCGGCCAACAGTCTGTCGATCGCGTTCGGGGATTTTCAGCGCGGGTATCTGATCGTGGATCGGGCGGGGGTGCGGGTGTTGCGCGATCCCTATTCGGCCAAGCCCTACACGACCAAGCGGGTCGGCGGCGGGGTGCAGAACTTCGACGCGATCAAGGTGATGAAGTTCGCCGCGAGCTGATGTGACGGCGCTCGTTTCTCCCTCCCCCTGCGGGGGAGGGCAGGCCGCGTAGCGGCCGGGTGGGGGCGGCAGGGCGACCGGATACGGATTGCCTGGCCCTCCCCACCCGGTCTCGCCTGCGGCTCGACCACCCTCCCCGGAGCGGGGAGGGAGAGGTCTGGTTTTTTCAATGGAGATTGCCATGGCGCAGCCGGTGACGGTGGCGGAGGCGAAGCTGTTTCTGAGGGTCGAGCATGAGGCCGAGGACGGGCTGATCCAGACCTTGATCGAGGCGGCGCAGGCGAAGGTCGAGGGGGATGTGGGGTTGGGGCTGACATCGACCTCGCCGGCGCCGTTGCGGCTGGCGATCCTGATGCTGGTGCTGCGGGCCTATGAGCGGGGGGAGCCGGTGGCGGTCGAGCCGGTCGAGGGCTGGTTGGCGCCCTATCGCGTGGTGCGGTTGTGAGAGTTCTTGCGGGGCTGTTTCAGCCGGTGGAGGCCGAGACGCTTTACGGCGGGCGCAGCGTGACGTTCGAGGCGGTCGGGTCGGCCTGGCTGAAGTGCGGGGCGCGTCGGCGGATCGAACGCGGCGAGGGGGATCAGAGGCGGGCGGTCGAGACGATGGGGGCGGAGGCGCGGGCGGATCCTCGGTTGATGAACGGTCGGGTGCTGCGGTTCGGCGGGGCGGACTGGCGGATCGTGGCGACGCAGGATGTGCGGCCGGGGCGGGTCAGGCTGGATCTGGAGCGGGTGCGATGAGGGATCACGAGAGCGCGCTGCAGAAGGCGGTGCTGGCGGCGCTGAAGGGGGATGTGGCGGTGCAGGCTCTGCTGGGCGGGCGGGTGTGGGATCAGGCGCCGGATGAGGCCGCGTTTCCGCATCTGGTGATCGGGCGATGCGAGAGCCGGCCGGTCGCGGCGGACGGGGGCGGGGTCGAGCAGAGGTTGACGCTGACGGGCGTGTCGCGGTTCGCGGGATCGGAAGAGGCCAAGGCGGTGGCGGCGGCGGTGCGGGCGTGTCTGCACGAGGCGGTGCTGGAGGCCCACGGGGTGCGGACGGCGACGCTGAGGGCGACGTTCGCGGACGTGTTCCGGGCGGGCGACGGGCGGCGGACCTATGCGGTGGTGCGGCTGAGGGCGGTGACGGAAGAGATTTGATCCTCCCTCGCGTCAGCGGGGGAGGGGACCATGCGCAGCATGGTGGAGGGGGCGAAAAGCGGAGCGGGTGTGGAAATCAGGCGACGGAGCGCGTGTCCGCCCCCTCCACCACTTCGTGGTCCCCCTCCCCCGTTTCGCTGCGCTTCACGAGGGAGGATTGAGCGATGACGGCACAGGCGGGCAAGGACATGCTGCTGAAGATCGAGGGCGCGCCGGGCGTGTTCACGACGGTGGCGGGGTTGAGGGCGCGGACGATTTCGCTGAACGCGAAGACGGTCGATGCAACGGACGGCGACAGCGCCGGGCGGTGGCGCGAGCTGCTGGCGGGGGCGGGCGTCAAGTCGGCGGCGGTGTCGGGACAGGGCATCTTTCGCGACGCGGCGTCGGACGCCCTGGTGCGCGAGGCCTTCTTCGATCAGGCGGCGAAACGGTGGCGGCTGATCGTGCCGGACTTCGGCGTGCTGGAGGGGCCGTTCCTGGTGGCGGCGCTGGAATACGCCGGCGAGCACGAGGGGGAGGCGACCTTTGCGCTGAGCCTGGCCAGCGCGGGGGCCATCGGATTCAGCGCGATATGAACGGGGCGCGGGGCGAGGCGGCCGTGATGCTGGGCGGCGCGCGCCGCCGGGCGTGTCTGACGCTGGGGGCGCTGGCGGAGATCGAGACGGGGCTGGGCGTCGATGGGCTGGCGGCCGTGGCGGAGCGGATGAAATCGCTGTCGGCGAGGGATCTGATGGTGGTGTTGGCGGCGGTGTTGCGCGGGGGCGGGGAGGTCGAGCCGGATGTGGCTGGCGTCGATCCGCGCGAGGCGGCGGTCGCGGTGGCGCAGGCGTTTGCGGCGGCTGCGGCGTGACGCCCTGGGGCGAGATGTTGAGGCTGGCGGCCGCGATGGGCGTGGCGCCGGAAGCGTTCTGGCGGCTGTCGCTGAAGGAATGGCGGATGTTGATGCAAACGCCACGGGGCACGGCGCCGCTGGGGCGCGAGGGGCTGGCGCGATTGATGGAGGGTTGGCCGGATGGCGGATGAGTTCGGGCGGGACGGGATCGATCAGGTCGCGCTGAGAGCGGCGGAGGCCGGGGCTGCGCTGGAGGCGCTGAAGGCGCCGGCGCGGGATGCGGCTGACGCCATCGAAGAGGCGTTCGGGCGTGCGGGCGACAGCCTGACGCGGTCGCTGGCGCGGGCGGCGGCGGATGGTGAGGTGTCGCTGGCCGAACTGGCGCGGGCGGTGCTGAATGCGGTGAATGCTGCAGGGGGTTCGCAGGGCGGCGGGCTGAGCGGCGCGATCCAGGCGACGATGTCCAGTTTCGGCGGGGCGCGGGCGGACGGCGGGCCGGTGCTGGGCGGCGGGGCCTATCTGGTCGGAGAGCGCGGGCCGGAGGTGTTTCGACCCGCGACGGGCGGCGAGATCGGGCCGCTTTCAAGCAGCGGGGTGACGGTCAATGTGGCGGTGGACGGCGGGGCGCCGGGCCTGTTGAGGTCCGAGGCGCAGATCGCCCAGATGCTGGCGCGGGCCGTCAGTCTGGGTGCGCGGCGGATGTAGAAACGCCGCCCCGTCGAGGACGGGGCGGCGCGGAAGTCGTTCAGGCGATGAGGCCTATTCGCCCTTGGGGTTCGGGCCGAAGCGGTTTTCACCCTTCTGGCTGTCCGTGATGCCGATCCAAAGCAGGAAGGCCAAGTTGACGAGCGTGGCGATGGTGAAGGCGCCGAAGGCCGGACCCATGATGGACAGCGCCGCCATCGGGTTATCCTCGTAATAGCTCTCGTCCATGCCGCTGGCGGCGATGCCGGCGAACATCATCACGAAGCCGGTGATGACCAGTATCGTGGAGATCGCCCAGGGAATGGCGACAAGCCAGCCGGTCTTGCCCATGTCATGAAGGCGCTTCACCGAAATGGCGAGGTTGGGCCAGATCAGGGCCAGAGAGATCAGCCCGCCCAGGAAGGGAATCCAACCCAGCACCAGGCTGGCGCCGAAGATGATCAGGAAACCGATCCAGAAGTGCGAACGGCGCAGGCGGCCATTGAACGACAGCATGGCGGACTGGAAGTCGAAGCCCGAGCCGGGCGCGCCGACGGCGGCCGAGGCGGCCGAAGCGGCGTAACCGCCGGCGACGCCGGTGGTGGTCGCCGCGCCGGCGAGGATCAGGATCTGGGTGGCGACGGCGCCTTCGGGCACGAAGTCGATGCGAACGCCGGCGGCGGGAACGGCCGGCGACTGAAGCGCGGCCGAGGTGAAGTCGTAACGGGCGCCGTCGTCGCCGCTGATCAGGCCGGCGCCGGTCGTGGCGTCGTAGCTGAGAATTTCACCGCGCACGGAGGTCTCCTGGGTTGTCGCCGCCGAGCGGCAGTTTGCGAACTTCGCCGGACGACGTGCGCCGGACAAGACTGAAAGGTCAAGCTTGGCGAACGGTTCCTGAGAATTTCTCTCAAATAGCGATTTGGCCCGTGTCCTTCGGCGGCGCGCCGTGAACATTCACGGCCGGCTGCGAGGGCAGGAGGCTGACGATGAACACGAACAGGCCGCCGACGTAGGGAACGAGGCCGATCAGGATCAGCCAGCCGCTGAGGCCGACATCGTGAAAGCGGCGGATGGCGACGGCGACATAGGGAATGGTGAGCGCGAAGTAGATCAGAACGACGATGCAGATCCAGGCGACGCCCCAGGCCTCCATGTCATAGCCGGTCTCGGCGTCGGCGATGGCCAGGCCGATGATCGGCATGAAGGCGAGCATCAGGATCAGGAACTGGAACAAGGCGAAAGACCAGTATTCCTTGCGTCGAGCGCGGCCGTTCCCATCGACGTAAAGGTCGGTGACGCAGCGGACGAAATAGCCCCACAGGCCGAGGTCGGGTTCCGGCGCATAGACAGCCGTGGGCAGGGGGCCGTCGCGCAGCACCATCAGGCTGAGGGCGCGATCTTCCTCGACAACGAAATCGACGCGACGACCGGGTTCGAGACCGGCCGTGGTCGAGGTGAAGGCGTAGCGCTGAAGATCGTCGCCGCTGATCAGGCCTTCGCCGGTCAGGGGATCGTAGCTGAGAATTTCGCCGCGCAAGGCCGTGCCCCTCGAAAAGGCGCGGCCCGAAGCGCCGCCGCCAAGGTTTGGACCGGGCGGGCGGCCTTGCACAACAGGAGAGTGATCATGGGCGCCTTTCACGAGGTGCGCCTGCCCGCGCGGCTGGCGTTCGGTTCGACCGGCGGGGTGGAGCGTCGGACGGAGATCACGACCCTGGCGTCGGGGTTCGAGCGGCGGTCGACGCCCTGGGCGCTGGGGCGCAGGCGGTATCTGATCGGGGCCAATCTGAGATCGCTGGACGACATGGCCGAGCTGGTCGCCTTCTTCGAGGCGCGGCGAGGGCGGCTGTACGGGTTTCGGTTCAAGGACTTCGCCGACTTCAAGTCGTGCGCGCCGGGTGGGACGGTCTCGGCGGAGGATCAGGTGCTGGGCGTCGGGGACGGGGTGCGGACGGCGTTCGGCCTGGTCAAGCGATACGGCGATGTGGAGCGGCCGATCTCAAAGCCGGTCGCGGGGTCGGTGCGCGTGGCGGTCGGGGGCGTCGAGGTCGCGGATTTCACCGTGGATGAGGCGACGGCGGTGATGACTCTGGCGAGCGCGCCGGCGGCGGGCGCCGTGGTGACGGCGGGGTTCGCGTTTGACACGCCCGTGCGGTTCGACAGCGACCGGATCGAGACGACGCTGGAGAGTTTCGAGGCCGGGCGGATGGCGGCCGTGCCGCTGATCGAGGTTCGGGTCTGAAGCCGAGTGGCGAGTGGCGAGTGGCGAGGAGGTTCGGGATGCAGGAGCACCGGGACTTGATCGTCGGATCGAATGTCCAGCCTACTTACTCGCCACTCGCCACTCGCCACTCGCCACTCGCCACTCGCCACTCGCCACCCGCCACTGACCACTGAGCGAAAGCGAACATGAGAAACATACCGGAAGACATGGCCGCCCGCATCGAGAGCGGGGCGGCGACGCTGTGTCATGTCTGGCGGCTGAAGCGGGCCGATGGAGTGGTGATGGGGTTCACCGATCACGACCGGGACCTGGTGGTGGACGGCGCAGTCTGTCGGGCCGCGAGCGGCTGGACGGCGGGGGCGGGCGAGAGCGCCGTGGGGCTAGCGGCGGGATCGGTCTCGGCGGCGGGGGCGCTGGATGACGAGGCCATCAGTGAAGCGGATGTGGCGGCGGGTCTGTTCGATGCCGCGACGGTCGAGTTGTGGCGGGTGGACTGGGCGCGGCCGGATTTGAGGGTGCGGTTGTGGGCGGGGACGCTGGCGAAGATTCGGCGCGAAGGGGGTGGGTTTGTCGCCGAGCTTGAGGGGCCGTTGGCGAAGCTGGAGCGGGTGGTCGGGCGGACCTATGGGCGGATGTGCGATGCGCGGCTGGGGGACCAGCGGTGCGGGGTCGCGGATGCGCAGGGGCGGGTCTGCGACAAGCGGTGGGAGACCTGCGTCGGGACGTTCGGGAATGGGGCGAACTTTCGCGGGTTCCCGGATGTGCCGGGGGATGACTTCCTGACGGCATATCCGGCGGGGAGCGCGCGGAACGACGGCGGGAGCCGGCGGTGAGGGGCGGGGCGATGATTTCTCCCTCCCCGGAACGGGGAGGGTCGTCAGCGCGCAGCGATGACGGGGTGGGGACGGCAGGGGGAGCAAGAGCGGGTCGCCTGGCCCTTCCCACCCAGTCTCGACTCCGGCTCGACGCCCCTCCCCCGCAGGGGGAGGGAGAAGCGTGTGCGGCGGCGATCGTCGCTTCGGCCTGGTCCTGGCTCGGCACGCCTTATCGGCATCAGGCCAGCGTGAAGGGCGTGGGCGCGGATTGTCTGGGGCTGGTGCGCGGGGTGTGGCGCGAGGTGGTCGGGGCGGAGCCGGAGGGGCTGCCGGCCTATTCGCCGGACTGGGCCGAGGTCGGCGGGCAAAAGACTCTGATGGAGGCGGCGGGGCGGTGGCTGAGGCCGGTTCCGGTCCAGGCGATGCGGGCGGGGGACGTGCTGTTGTTCCGGATGTCGCCGGGGGCGGCGGTGAAACACTGCGCCATCCTGAGCGACTGCGGCGGGCCGGAGCCGAGGATGATCCACGCCTATTGGGGACGGGCGGTGGTGGAAAGCTGGATGGGGACGTGGTGGCGTAGGCGTTTGGCGGCGGTGTTCCGGTTTCCGGATTGAATATCTCCCTCCCCGACCGGGGAGGGCAGGGCGAGCCGTAGGCGAGACCGGGTGGGGCGGGCAAGGCGATACACGCTCGGTCCGTGCGGCCTTGCTGGGCCGCCCCCACCCGGCCGCTGCGCGGCCCCCCTCCCCCGCGGGGGAGGGAGACGATTTGAGGAGGCATAGATGGCGCAAGTCGTACTGAGCGCGGTGGGGCAGTCGATCGGAGGGCCGGTCGGACGGGTGATCGGGGCGACGATCGGGCGGACGATCGACAATCGGGTGGTCGGGTCGCTGTCGCCGGCGCGGCAGGTGGGGCCGAGGCTGGAGGCCCTGAAGGTGCAGGGGACGGCGGAAGGGGCGCCGATGGCCTGTGTGTTCGGGCGGGCGCGGGTGACGGGGCAGGTGATCTGGGCGGCGCGGTTCCTGGAGGACAAGGCCAAGGGACGGGCGGGCAAGGGCGGGCCGAAGACGATCGACTATGTCTATTCGCTGAGCTTCGCCGTGGCTTTGTGCGAGGGGGAGATCGACGGGATCGGCCGGGTCTGGGCCGACGGGCGGCTGATGGACCTGAACGGCGTGGCGATGCGGGTGTATCGCGGGGGCGAGGCGCAGACGCCGGATCCATTGATCGAGGCGGTGGAGGGGGCGGCGCCCGCCTATCGCGGCACGGCCTATGTGGTGTTCGAGGATCTGCCGTTGGGGCCGTTCGGGGACCGGGTTCCGCAGCTGAGTTTCGAGGTGTTCCGGCGACCGCGCGGGCAGGCGGCGCGGCTGGAGGATTTGTTGGAAGGCGTCTGCCTGATCCCCGGCGCGGGGGAGTTCGCCCTGGCGACCGAGGCGGTGGTGCGGCGCGAGGGTTTGACGCGGACGACGGTGGAGAATGTGCACAATGGCGAGGGTCGGGCGGATCTGATCGCATCGCTGGATCAGTTGCAGGCGCAACTGCCGAACCTGAAGCGGGTCAGTCTGGTTGTGGGGTGGTTCGGCAGCGATTTGAGGGCTGGGGAATGCCGTGTGCGGCCGGGGGTGGAGCGGCGCGACAAGCCGACCGAGCCGATGGCTTGGTCCGTGGCGGGGGTGGCGCGCGAAGACGCCTATGAGGTCAGTCGGTTGGACGGGGCGCCGGCCTATGGCGGGACGCCGTCGGACGAGAGCGTGCGGCAGGCGATCCGCGAGCTGAAGTCGCGGGGGCTGGAGGTGACCCTGTATCCGTTCGTCTTCATGGACTGCGCCGGCTATCCGTGGCGGGGGCGTGTGGCGGGCATGGATGGCGCGGGGGCGACGGGCGAGATCGCGACTCTGTTCGGCGGGGCGGGCGATTGGGGTCTGCGTCGGATGGCGCTGCACTATGCGTGGATCGCGGCCGAGGAGGGCGCGGACGGCCTGTTGATCGGGTCGGAGATGCGGGGCGTGACCTGGACGCGGGATGCGGCCGGGGGCTTTCCGGCGGTCGAACAATTCCGGGCGCTGGCGGGGGAATGTCGGGCGGTGGTGGGGCCGGGCGTGGCCCTGTCCTATGCGGCGGACTGGAGCGAATATTTCGGGCGGCAGACGGGCGGGGAGGTGGTGTTTCACCTCGATCCGCTGTGGGCCGATGCGAATATCGATCATGTGTCGATCGACTGGTATCAGCCGCTGAGCGACTGGCGTGCGGGCGATGGCGGGGTGGATGCGGCGTCGTTCGGCGGGGCGGCGGACCCGGCCTATCTGGCGGCAGGCGTCGCGGGTGGGGACGGGTTCGACTGGTTCTATGCGGACGAGGCGGATCGGGCGGCGCAGGTGCGCACGCCCATCGTCGATGGGGCGTATGGCGAGGACTGGGTGTTCCGGCCCAAGGACCTGAAGGGCTGGTGGTCGAACCTGCACCATGACCGGCCGGGCGGGGTGCGGAGCGCGACGCCGACGGCCTGGGTTCCGGGGATGAAACCGGTGCGGTTGTCGGAGTTCGGCTGTGCGGCGGTGGACCGTGGCGGCAATGCGCCGAACCTGTTCCAGGACCCCAAGAGCAGCGAGAGCCATCTGCCGCCGGGATCGACCGGCGCACGCGACGATGCGGTGCAGCGAGGGGCGCTGGAGGCGGTGCTGGGGCACTATGTGGACTCTGCGAACAATCCGGTTTCGGCGGTCTATGGCGGGCGGATGCTGGAGGGGGCGGACGCCTGGTGCTGGGATGCGCGGCCGTATCCGGCGTTTCCGGCAAGGGGGGATGTCTGGGCGGACGCCGGGGCGTGGCGGGCCGGGCACTGGCTGAACGGAAGGTTGGCGGGGGACGGGCGCGACCTGATCGAGGCGGTGCTGGCGCGGGGCGGGCTGACGCCGCAGGAGATGGCGGTCGAGGGCGTCGAGGGGGCGGCGGCCGGCTATGTGATCGATCGGCCGATGCGGACGCGCGATGCGCTGGAGCCGCTGCTGGCGGCGTTCGACGCCGTGGCGGCGGAGCGTGACGGACGGGTGGCTGTGCTGGGGCGTGTGGAGACGGTGGTCGAGATCGCGGGCGAGGCGCTGGCCTTGCCTGACAGTGGCGCTGCGGAGGCGACGACGCGGACGCTGGAGGCGCGGGCGGGCGAGGCGCGGGTGCGGTTCATCGACGAGACGGCGGACTATCAGACCGGAGCTGTGGTGGTGCGGTCGGACGATGGAGCGGCGACGGGCGGCGGGGTCGATCTGGACTTGCCGCTGGTGTGCGGTGGCGGGTTGGCCAGGGCGGCGGCGGAGCGGGCGCTGGCCGGGGAGGGCGTGGAGGTCAAGACCCTGGCGCTGGGGCCGCTGGAGGCCTTGCGGCTGGAGCCGGGGGATGGGGTGCGGCTGGACGGCGTCGCGGGCGACTGGCGGGTGACGCGGACGACGGCGGATGAGACGCCGTCGGCGGTGCTGGAGCCGGTAGCCTCGCGGCGGGTCGTCGAGGACGATGGCGTCTGGCGCGGGGGCGAGACGCCGGCGGTGGTCGGGGCGCCCTTCGTGAGGGTGATGGATCTGCCGCCCCTGATGGGGCGCGAGGAGGATGGGCGGCCGGTCGTGGCCGTTGCGGCCGAGCCCTGGCGGACGATGCGGCTGCATGCGGGGGCGTCGGCCGAGACGCTGACGCCGCGTGCGGATGTGGAAACGCCGGCGACGGTCGGGGTGCTGGTCGAGGCGTTGGGGCCAGGCGTGCGGCATCGCTGGGACGAGGTCCATGCGGTCGTGGTGCGGGTCGAGGGGGCGGCGCCCGAGAGCGCGGTCGAGACGGCGGTGCTGGGCGGCGGCAATGCGCTGGCGGTCGAGACGGCGGCGGGCTGGGAGGTGGTGCAGTATCGGTCGGCGGTGCTGGTCGGGCCGGGGACGTGGCGGCTGGAGGGTCTGTTGCGCGGACAGCAGGGGACCGAGGTCGAGATGCGGGCCGGAGCCGGGGCGGGATCGGTCGTGGTGTTCCTGGACGACCGGCTGGCGCGGGCGGAGATCGGGCGGGGGGAGCGTGGCCTGCCTCTGGTCTGTCGCGCGGGACCGGCCGGGGCGGCGCCGGGCGAGGCGGGGTTCACCGAGACGGTGTTTCAGTCGAGGGGCATGCATGACCGACCGTGGTCGCCGTGTGGACTGGCGGTCGCTGCGGATGGGGACGGGCTGACGATCCGGTGGACGCCGCGTGTGCGGCTGTTCGGCGACGGCTGGGACGGGGAGCCTGCGGCGGTCGATCCGATTCGGTTCCGTGTGCGGGTGCTGGACGGCGGGGTCGGGGTTCGGACGACGGAGACGGAGAGTTTGTCCGCCTTCTATCCGGCGGCCGCCCTGGCGGCGGACTTTCCCGATGGCGTGACGGCGACGGCGCGGATCGCCGTGGCGCAGTGGGGCGAGGGCTTCGGCTGGGGTGTGGAAGCGGAAATCGGGCTGATCTGAGCAAATGACGGGTCCGGCCCTTTGCGTGGGGCGGGGCATGGCTTAACTGACGGCCTCTCGGTTTTTCAGTTGGAGCGACAACGCACGTGGCAGGCGACCCCTACAAGGAACTGGGCGTTTCGAAGGGCGCGAGCGCGGACGAGGTCAAGAAGGCGTATCGCAAGCTCGCCAAGGAACTGCACCCCGACAAGAACCCTGGCGACAAGATCACCGAGGACAAGTTCAAGCGGGTGACGGCGGCCTTCGACATCCTGGGCGACGCCGAGAAGCGCGCCAAATACGACGCCGGCCAGATCGACAACGACGGCAACGAACAATATCGCGGCTTCGGCGGGGGCGGTCGCGCGGGCGGCAGTCCGTTCGGTCAGGGTGGCGGCTTTGCGGGGGCTGGCGGACCCGGAGGTCGCGGCAACTTCGAGGGCGTCGATCTGGACGACCTGTTCGGCATGTTCGGCGGGGGCGGACGTCAGCGTGGCGCCCGCGACTTCACCTCGCGCGGGCAGGACGTGAAGGCGACGCTGGACATCAGTTTGGAAGACGCCATCGCGGGGGCGACGCGACGGATCCAGTTCTCGGACGGCCGCACGCTGGACGTGACCATTCCCAAGGGGGCGTCGGAGGGCCAGACCATCCGCCTGCGTGGACAGGGGTCGCCGGGGCGCGGGGCCGAGAACGGCGACGCCCTGATCGAGCTGAAGATCGAGGCGCATCCGATCTACAAGCGCGACGGGGCGGACCTGACGATGGACTTGCCGGTGTCGGTTCCCGACGCGGTGCTGGGCGCCAAGGTGCGGGTGCCGACGCCCGAGGGCGTGGTGCAGATGACGATCCCGGCGGGGTCGAACTCGGGCAAGATCCTGCGGCTGAAGGCGCGCGGGGCCTATGCGGCGGGCAAGCGCGGGGATCTGCTGGCGCGGCTGGTGGTGACGCTGCCGGACGAGCCGGACGAGGCCCTGACCCGGTTCGCTGAGGAATGGCGGGCCAAGCGGCCCTATACGCCGGGACGTTGAGCGCGCTCAAGCAGCGCGAAGCGCGGTAGCGCCAAGGGGAAAGAGCATGACTTCGAAGCCTGATGTGAAGCCGGCGCGGCCGTGGTTTTCGGCGGGGCCGACGGCGAAACGGCCGGGCTACAGCCTGGCGGGCCTGCCGTCCGATCTGCTGGGACGCGGCATCCGCGCGCCGGAGGTCGTGGAGCGGTTTGCGCATGGCCTGCGGTTGACGCGCGAGGTGCTGGAAGTCCCCGAGAGCCATGTGATGCTCTATACGCCGGGGTCGGACACGGGCGCGGTCGAGGCGGCGCTGTGGGGGATGCTGGGGCAGCGGCCGGTGCAGGTCGTGGCGTTCGAGAACTTCGGCCTGACCTGGCTGACCGACGTGAAGGATCATCTGGGGCTGGAGCCCGAGGCCCTGACGGCGCCGTGGGGCGAGCTGCCGGACCTGAGCCGGGCCGACTGGTCCAAGGACGTGGTGTTTCCGTGGAACGGCACGACCTCGGGCGTGCGTGTGCCGGACGCCGACTGGATCGACGACGACCGCGAGGGGCTGGCGATCTGCGACGCGACCTCGGCCGCCTTCGCCATGCCCCTGCCGTGGGACAAACTGGATGTGGTGACCTTCAGTTTCCAGAAGGCGCTGGGCGGCGAGGCGGGCATCGGCGTGATGGTGCTGTCCCCGCGTGCGGTGGCGCGGCTGGATGGGTATCGGCCGGATCGGGCCATTCCCAAGCTGCTGCGGCTGACGAACGGTAACGGTCGGTTCGACCGGGCGCTGGCGGACGGGGTCGCGATCAACACCTTCTCGATCCTGACCATCGAGGACTGGATCGACGCCCTGGACTGGGCGAAGGGCGTTGGCGGCTTGACGGAGCTGATCCGTCGGACGGACGCCAACTATGCGGCGTTGGAGGCATGGGTCGACAAGACCGACTGGATCGCCTTCCTGCCGGATCGGCCGGAGATCCGATCGACGACGTCGGTCTGCCTGAAGTTCACCGACGCGCGGATCGCCGCGCTGGACGCCAAGGCGCAGAAGGCCTTCGTCACGCGGTTCAAGGCCTTGCTGGAAGACGAGGCGGCGGTGTTCGACATGGAGCCGCACCGCAACGCCCCGCCGGGACTGCGGCTGTGGTGCGGTTGCACGGTCGAGACGGCGGATGTGGTCGCGGCGACGCCGTGTCTCGAATGGGCGTTCGAAACGGCGGTCTCGGAATTGATCCTCACCCGAGAAGCGTAGCGTAACGGGGGAGGGGGACCATGCGCAGCATGGTGGAGGGGGCGGACAGCGCGCCCGGCCTTTCAGATTGGTTTCTTGCGACCTGGGGATGGGGCAGAGTCTGCGTTCGCCCCCTCCACCACTTCGTGGTCCCCCTCCCCCGCTGCGCGGGAGAGGATTAGAGGGACGACATCGGATGATTCCCCCGCTATAGGCTGCGCCCGCATTCAGATCGCCGCGATGACGCGGCGCCTGCTGGTTTTGACGCGTTCTCCAAGGAGAACGCTAAGGCGGAGTACGGACCTTGGCGAACGTAGCGGTGGTCGGCGCCCAGTGGGGCGACGAGGGCAAGGGCAAGATCGTGGACTGGCTGTCCAACCGCGCCGACATGGTCGTGCGGTTCCAGGGCGGGCACAATGCGGGCCATACGCTGGTCGTGGACGGCAAGGTCTACAAGCTGGCCCTGCTGCCGTCGGGCGTGGTTCAGGGCAAGCCGTCGATCATCGGCAACGGCGTGGTCGTGGACCCCTGGCATCTGGTCGGCGAGATCGAGAAGATCCAGGCTCAGGGCGTGTCGATCAGCCCCGAGATACTGACCATCGCGGACAACGCCTGTCTGATCCTGCCCATCCACCCCGCGCTGGACGTGGCGCGCGAGGCGGCGGCGAGCGCGCCCGGCGCCAAGATCGGCACGACGGGGCGGGGGATCGGTCCGGCCTATGAGGACAAGGTCGGTCGGCGCGCCATCCGGGTGTGCGACCTGGCCAATGAAGACGATCTGAAGGTCAAGATCGACCGCCTGCGCTCGCACCACGATCCGCTGCGCGCGGGCCTGGGGCTGGAGCCGATCGACCCAGCGGCGCTGCTGGCGCAACTGCTGGAGATCGCGCCTAAGATCCTGCCCTATGTGAAGCCGGCGTGGCGGGTGCTGGATCAGGCGCAGAAGGACGGCAAGCGCGTGCTGTTCGAAGGGGCGCAGGGCGCCTTCCTGGACGTGGATCACGGCACCTACCCTTACGTGACCAGTTCGAACACCGTGGCGGGCCAGGCGGCCGCCGGATCGGGCATCGGGCCGCGCGGCGTCGGCTATGTGCTGGGCATCGTGAAGGCCTATACGACCCGCGTCGGTGAAGGCCCGTTCGCCTGCGAGCTGGATGATGAGGTCGGACAGCATCTGGCGACTGTCGGCCGCGAGGTCGGGGTGAATACGGGCCGGGCGCGACGCTGCGGCTGGTTCGATGCTGTGCTGGTGCGCCAGTCGGTGGCGATCAACGGCATCGACGGCATCGCCTTGACCAAGCTGGACGTGCTGGACGGGTTGAAGACGCTGAAGATCTGCGTCGGCTACAAGGTCGATGGCGAGGTGCTGGACTATCTGCCGTCCAGCCTTAAGGCCCAGGCCGCCGCCGAGCCGGTGTTCGAGGAGCTGGAAGGCTGGAGCGAAAGCACCGCCGGGGTCCGCAGCTTCAAGGACATCAACGCCAACGCCATCAAATATGTGCGTCGGATCGAGGAACTGATCGGCGCGCCGGTGGCCCTGCTGTCGACCAGCCCGGAACGCGACGACACAATTTTGATGCGGGACCCGTTCCAGGGCTGAGGCGGTGGTTTCCTTGATTCAACAGGCTTTAACCAGCCCGCGGTAAGGATAACGGCTGCAACCCGGAGACGGACGTGTTCGCCGCAAACGCCAGAACCTTGAGCCGCATCGAACCTGCCGTCAGGCGGGTGGTGATCGTCGATCCCAACCTGTCGTCCGCACGACTGCTGACGGACATCATGAAGGGGATGGGTGCGCGCGAGGTCTATGCCGAGACCGACGAAGAGCGGGCGCTAGAGCTGCTGCGCGACGTCGAGCCGGGCGTGATCTTCACCGAGCGGTCCGGCGAGGCGCTGAACGGCGAGACGCTGGCGCGCCGGATACGCCGGTCGAGCATGGCGTGCCGCATGTCGCCGATCATCATGGTGACGGGCGAGGCGACGGCCGTCGCCATCAAGGGCGCGCGCGATTCCGGCATCCACGAGTTTCTGAGAAAACCCTTCACGACCGGCGACCTGTTCAAGCGGGTCGAGAACGTGGCGTTGAAGCCCCGGCCCTGGATCGAGGCGGTCGGCTATGTCGGGCCGGATCGACGGCGGTTCAACTCGGGCGAATATTCCGGTGCGCGCAAGCGGCGCAGCGATGGTACGGCAGGCGGAGGGCCAGCCGAGGTAAAGGATCAGGCGATCCGCATCCTGATTTCGGCACTGGCGCAGTTCGATCAGGATCCGTCGCAGGCGACGCGCGCCATTCGGCAGCAGGCGGAAACGCTGAACGGGCTAGCGATCAAAACGGCGGACGCCAAGCTGGCGATGGTCGTGGCGACGCTGCAGGCCTATCTGGCCGGAGGGCAGGTGACCAAGGTCGGGCTGGCCCAGCCGATAGGCGCCGTGGTTGCGGCGGCGAAGGCTGCAGAGCAGGCGGTCCCGATGGCGCGGGCGTCTTGAACCGATAGAGGCCTATCGCGCCGATAGAGCGCGACAGGTTATTCTCGATCAGGCGTCGACGAGGTTCCGCTCTTCGGCGGCGGCGCGCATGGCCTTTTGCAGCTTCTCGAAGGCGCGGACCTCGATCTGGCGCACGCGTTCGCGCGACACGCCATATTGGCCGGCGAGTTCTTCCAGGGTGACGGGGTCGTCCTTGAGGCGGCGTTCCGTGAGGATGTGCTTCTCGCGGTCGGTCAACTCTTCCATGGCCTCTTGCAGGAGGCTCATGCGGATGCCCTTTTCCTCGTCTTCGGCGAGTTGGGTTTCCTGAGACACGGCCGTGTCGTCGGCCAGCCAGTCCTGCCATTCGCTTTCACCGTCGGCGCGCAGCGGCGCGTTCAGCGAGGCGTCGCCGCCGAGGCGACGGTTCATGTTGGTGACCTCTTCCTCGCTGACGCCCAACTTTGTGGCGATGGCGGCGAGGTGTTCGGGATGCAGGTCGCCTTCCTCGAAGGCCGAGATCTGGCTCTTGGCCTTACGCAGGTTGAAAAACAGTTTCTTCTGCGCCGCGGTGGTGCCCATCTTCACCAGCGACCAGCTGCGCAGGATGTATTCCTGGATCGAGGCGCGGATCCACCACATGGCGTAGGTCGCCAGGCGGAAGCCCTTGTCCGGGTCGAACTTCTTGACGGCCTGCATCAGGCCGACATTGCCCTCGGAAATCACTTCGCCGATCGGCAGGCCGTAGCCGCGATACCCCATGGCGATCTTGGCCACGAGACGAAGGTGCGAGGTCACGAGACGGTGGGCGCTCTCGGCGTCCTGGTGCTCAGACCAGCGCTTCGCCAGCATGAACTCCTCGTCCTTGGTCAGCATCGGAAACTTGCGGATTTCCGTCAGATAACGCGACAGGCCTTGTTCAGGCGACATCACCGCGAGCGTACTATTGGCAGCCATATACAGGTCCCTCCGACCGTCTAAACGAGCGGGCTCTTCGTCATCGGCCACGGTGCGTGCGCCGAAGTCTCACCCCTCAACCGGTGAAGTAGCGATGGGTTGCCGCCATTTTTAGAGGCGGATCGTCACACGAAAGCGTGACCGTGACCCTGGCTCCACTCGCGCCGTTCGAAGTTCTATATAGAACTTTGTCAGTTGCTATTCAAGATGTGCGTATTGGACGAGATGCAAGCCGGGAGTTTAAAACGCGACAATGAAAAAGAGCGTGCGCGAACAGGTCTTGATTGTCGTCCTCGCTGTGGGGGCGGTCGCCGCGGGCGTGTCGGCCATCGCGATCGTGGGCCTGTTCGTGATGGCCATGGCCGGGGTGTTCGGCGCCGGATTCTAGATTCCCAGGATGCCGCGATAGGTCGGGTGAACCGCCTCGGCGTGTTCGGGGTGTTTCTGCAGATAGGCAGAAAAGAAAGGGCAGACCGGCAGGATCAGCAGGTCTCGCGCCCTGGCGTCGGCCAGCACATGTTTGGCCAGGCGACTGGCGATCCCCTGGCCCTCAAGCCGCTCCGGGACCAAGGTTTCGGTGATCATCAGATTGGGCGGCGAGAGGTTGTAAGTGACGACCGCCAGT
This sequence comes from Brevundimonas sp. TWP1-3, assembly GCF_049896085.1. NCBI lineage: Bacteria > Pseudomonadati > Pseudomonadota > Alphaproteobacteria > Caulobacterales > Caulobacteraceae > Brevundimonas > Brevundimonas sp. TWP1-3. Next base: position 1,165,663 of record NZ_JAFCTP010000001.1, read on the forward strand.
TCGCCATCGACCGGAAGCTCATAGCGTTTCAGCTCGGCATTGTCGTGGATTTCGGGATCGAGCATGGCGGCCTCACAGGTCGGAGAGCAGGGCTTCGAGGCGCAACATATCAGTCGGGGGCGCGGTTTCGAAGCGCATCTGTTCGCCGGTAACGGGATGGACGAAGCCCAGGACGGCGGCGTGGAGGGCTTGGCGCGACAACTCCGCCTCAGCGATGGCGGCGCGGACGGGGATGGCCGGACTGCCCGAGCCATAGGTCGCGTCGCCGAGTATGGGCGAGCCCTTGGCCGACAGGTGAACGCGGATCTGGTGGGTGCGGCCGGTGTGCAGGGTGCAGGCGACGCGGGCGGCAAGCGGTGCGCCCCCCGACTTGGCCGGTTCGCCGAAGGTCGTCTGGACGACATAGTCGGTGATCGCCTCGCGTCCGCCGGCCTTGAGCACTGCCATCTTCTTGCGGTCGCCGCTGGAGCGGCCGATGCGGGTTACGATCCGGGCCCGGGACGGCGACGGGGCGCCGCGGGTCAGGGCGATGTAGGTGCGCTCGATGTCATGGGTGGCGAACAGGGCCGACAGGCCCTGGTGGGCGCGGTCGGTCTTGGCGGCGACCATGACGCCGGAGGTGTCCTTGTCCAGCCGGTGGACGATGCCGGGGCGGGCGACGCCGCCGATGCCTGACAGGCTGTCTCCGCAATGCGCCAGCAGGGCGTTGACCAGGGTGCCGTCGGGCGTGCCGGGCGCCGGATGGGCGGCCATGCCTGCGGGCTTGTCGATGATGATCAGGTCGGCGTCCTCGTAGAGGACGGTCAGGGGGATGGCCTGCGGCTGGGGCGTGGCGGGCGCGACGGGCGGCAGGGCGACGACGTACAGGCCGGGCTGGGCCTTGGCCGACCCGCCGGTCAGGACCGCGCCGTCGCGGGTGACGGCGCCCTCGCCCAGCAGGGCCTGCAGCCGGGCGCGCGACAGGGTCGGAAAGGCGTCGGCCAGAGCCTTGTCCAGGCGGACGCCGGACGCGTCGATGCGCGCCTCCAGCACCTCGGCAGGGGCGGAGGCGGGGGACAGGTCGTCGTCGTCTATCAGGTCAGGGTCGGACACTGGGCCTCCCTAGCACGACCGGCCGCTTGCGCGAGGGGCGGACGTTCGCCGGGTGCGGCGCGAACTGAGTTGCCGCTACCCGGTTTAGACGTGGCTTAGGCGGCCTTGACGGATGCGCCGCGGAAGGACGGATCCAGGTCGCCTGAGGCGTAGCGTTTGGCCATATGGGCCGTGGACAGCGGCCGGATCGTCGAGGCCTGGCCTTCGCAGCCGAACTGGATGTAGCGCTCCATGCAGAGCTTCTTCATCGCCTCCTTGGCGGGCTTCAGATAGTAGCGCGGATCGAACTCGCCCGGCTTTTCCATCAACGCTTTACGAATAGCGCCGGTGATGGCCATGCGATTGTCGGTGTCGATGTTGACCTTGCGCACGCCGTGCTTGATGCCGCGCTGGATTTCCTCGACCGGCACGCCCCAGGTCTGGGGCATTTCGCCGCCGTACTGGTTGATGATGTCTTGCAGGTCCTGAGGCACAGAAGAACTGCCGTGCATCACCAAATGGGTGTTGGGCAGGCGGCGGTGGATTTCCTCGATCACATTCATGGCCAGGACTTCGCCGTCCGGCTGGCGCGAGAACTTGTAGGCGCCGTGGCTGGTGCCCATGGCGATGGCGAGCGCATCGACCTTGGTGGCGGCGACGAAATCGACGGCCTGGTCCGGGTCGGTCAGCAGCTGCGAATGATCCAGCTTGCCCTCGAAGCCGTGGCCGTCTTCGGCCTCGCCCATGCCGGTCTCCAGCGAGCCCAGCACGCCCAGTTCACCCTCGACCGAGACGCCGCAGGCATGGGCCATTTCGGTGACGCGGCGGGTGACATCGACGTTGTAGTCGTAGGAGGCGGGGGTCTTGGCGTCCTCTTCCAGCGAGCCGTCCATCATCACCGAGGTGAAGCCGTACTGGATGGCGGTGGCGCAGGTCGCCGGGCCGTTGCCGTGGTCCTGGTGCATGCAGACCGGGATGTGCGGATAGAGCTCGGCCAGGGCGTCGATCAGCTTGGCCAGGACGATATCGTTGGCGTAGTTGCGGGCGCCGCGTGAGGCCTGGATGATGACGGGGGCGTTTACCTCGTGGGCCGCCTCCATGATCGCCAGACCCTGTTCCATATTGTTGATGTTGTAGGCGGGCAGGCCGTAGTCGTTCTCTGCCGCGTGGTCGAGCAGCTGTCGCAGCGTTATGCGCGCCATGGGGTAGTCTCCTGAGCCGAATAGTCTTTTTTGATTGGGCGAGAGACTAGCCGCGAGGCGTGACGAAGTCACGCCGCGTTACAGCCGTTTCAGCGTGAAATTGGAAGGCCGGGACGCACGCGTGATCCGTATGCATCGCCGTCGATCAGACGCGCAGCGCCTCGACGCCGGGCAGGGGCTTGCCCTCCATCCATTCCAGGAAGGCGCCGCCGGCGGTGGAGACGAAAGTCATGTCGTCCGACACGCCCGCGTGGTTCAGGGCCGAGACCGTGTCGCCGCCGCCGCCTACCGCGACCAGCACACCGGCCTTGGCAAGGGCGGCCGCATGACGGGCGACGGTCACGGTGGCGGCGTCGAAGGGCGGCACCTCGAACACGCCGAGCGGACCGTTCCAGATGAGGGTCTTGGAAAGCGTCAGGGCTTCCAGCAGTCGGGCGACGGTGGCCGGGCCGGCGTCCAGGATCTTGTCGTCGGCCGACAGGGCGGCACCGGCGATGACGGGGCGGGAGGCGGCGCCGGGCTTGACCTCCGTCGCGACCACGAAATCGACGGGCAGCAGCAGTTTGCAGCCCTGCGCCTCGGCCTCAGCCATGATCTCGCGCGCCGTGTCGGCCATGTCGCGTTCGGCCAGCGAGCCGCCGATGTCGATGCCCTGGGCGAACAGGAAGGTGTTGGCCATGCCGCCGCCGATGGCCAGCCGATCCAGCTTGCCGACCAGGTTCTTCAGCAGGTCCAGCTTGGTCGAGACCTTGGCCCCGCCGACGATACCCAGAACCGGCTTTTGCGGGTTGCCGAGGGCGGCGTCGAGCGCATCGAGTTCGCGGCGCATGGATTCACCCGCGTAGGCGGGCAGGTGGTGGGCGATGCCTTCGGTCGAGGCGTGGGCGCGGTGGGCGGCCGAGAAGGCGTCGTTGACATAGAGGTCGCCCAGGTCCGCCAGCTTCTGGGCGAAGACCGGATCATTGGCCTCTTCCGCCGCGTGGAAGCGCACGTTCTCCAGCAGGACCACGCCGCCGGCGTCCAGGTCGCGGATGGCGTCCACGGCGTCTGGGCCGATGCAGTCGTCGGCGAAGCGGACCGGGGCGCCGAGCAATTCTTCCAACGGCAGGACGACCGGCTTCAGGCTCATCGACGTGACGCGCTGGCCCTTGGGACGGTCGAAGTGGGCCAGCAGGGCGACCTTGGCGCCGGCGTCGCGCAGGCGCTGGATCGTCGGCAGCGCGACCCGCAGCCGGGTGTCGTCCGTGACCTTGCCGTCCTCCATCGGGACGTTGAAGTCCACGCGGATTAGGGCTGTCTTGCCTGCGAGATCCTTGGCGTCGTCGAGGGTGCGGAAGGTCATGATCGGCCTTTAGAAGGGGGGAGAGGAGATGCTGGCCCACACGGCCAATGAAAACGAGGCCGCCATCAAAACGAGGGGCATAACAAACGCCAGCCTAATCCCTAGCTGCTGCCGCAGCCGGTAGGCGAGCGCACCACAGGCCAGAGTGGCCAGCAAGCCTGCCCCGCAAAGCATGACCAAAACTTCAGGCGACGCGGCTACTGGATGGATGACGAATATGCTGCCGACACGATCACCAAATTTTGGAAGTCGGGCAGACCAAAAAAGAGCGCCAACTGCGATCGCGTCGAGGCAGCCCGCGACCACTGCTGACATAGCCAGTGTAGTGGTCGCAGGCCATTTCATCAGAGGAACTTCGCCATCACCAGGGCCGTGTCGGCCATGCGGGTCGCGAAGCCCCATTCGTTGTCGTACCAGCTGAGCACGCGCGCCAGCTTGCCGTCGACGACCTGGGTCTGGGGCAGGGCGGCGGTGGAGGAGGCGGCGATGTGGTTCATGTCGTGCGAAACCAGCGGCTCGGTCGTCGTGAACAGGACGCCCTTCATCGGGCCGTCGGCGGCGGCCTGAAGCGCGGCGTTGATCTCATCCACCGTCACGTCGCGGCCGGCGACGACCTTCAGATCGACGACCGAGACGTTCGGGGTCGGGACGCGGATCGACGAGCCGTCCAGCTTGCCCTTCAGCTCAGGCAGGACCAGTCCCAGGGCCTTGGCGGCGCCGGTCGAGGTCGGGATCATCGACAGGGCGGCGGCGCGGCCGCGGTACAGATCCTTGTGCATCGTATCCAGCGTCGGCTGGTCGCCGGTGTAGGAGTGGATGGTCGTCATATAGCCGCGCTCGATGCCGAACAGGTCGTTCAGCACCTTGGCCACCGGCGCCAGGGCGTTGGTGGTGCACGAACCGTTCGACACCACGATGTCGTCGGCGGTCAGGGTCTCATGGTTGACCTTGTAGACGATGGTCTTGTCGGCGCCATCGGCGGGGGCCGAGACCAGGACGCGCTTGGCGCCGGCCTTCAGGTGGGCGCTGGCCTTGTCCTTGGAGGTGAAGATACCGGTGCATTCGAAGGCGATGTCCACCTTCAATTCGGCATGCGGCAGGTTGGCCGGATCACGCTCGGCCGTGACCTTGATCTTGCCGGTGCCGACGTCGATCCAGTCTTCGCCGGTCGTCACCGTGCCGGGGAAGCGACCGTGGACCGAATCGTAGCGGAACAGGTGGGCGTTGGTCTCGACGGGGCCCAGATCGTTGATCGCCACGACTTCAATGTCCGTGCGGCCGTGTTCGATGATCGAGCGCAGGACAAGGCGGCCAATGCGGCCAAAACCATTGATGGCGACGCGAACGGTCATGGGGAAGCTCCTGTGATCGGTATGACGAGCGTTATATAGGTGCGCGTCTCAATGGAGCGGTCGCGGACGGGTTTCAACCCCGCGCACGTAACATGATGTGATGGACGGTTACGCTTCCAGAGCCGCGCCTGTTGATCTCCGGCAAGAAACACCCTTCAGGCGATCGTTTTCGACCCTCCGCGCAAAATTTTTGCGACAGGGGTTGTGCGTGATCGGCGGCTATGGTTTCTTGGCGTCAGAACAGGGAGCCACCCGTGGCCACGATGACGCGCGACATGATGAAGGGACGCACCGCGAAGGCGGTTGCGGCCGTTCGTGCGCCTGTCGGCCTGGAAAGCCCCGTATTCCTCATTCTCCTCGTACTTCTCGGCCTGCTTACGCAAGCGGCGTGGATGCACGCGACCTGACCTAAACGCACTCAGGATCGCCTCGCACCACCCCGCCTCCGAAAGGAAGCGGGGTTTTTAGTGCGCGGCGGTTCAAAAAGAACCGGACCGATGACGCAAGATTCTACCTCAGAGCCGAGAAAGCCCAACGCGCGCAGCGCGGCGGTTACGGCCGGCCCGAGCCGGGCCGCCGCGCGTTCGTATCTGCGCGCCGCCGGCATGCAGGACGCCGACTTCGACAAGCCGATGATCGGCATCGTCAACACCTGGTCGACGGTCACGCCGTGCAACATGCACCTGGATCGCCTGGCCAAGGACGTGCGCGCCGGCATCGTCGCGGCGGGCGGCTATCCGGTCGATTTCAACACCATCGTCGTCACCGACGGCATCTCGATGGGCACGGCGGGCATGAAGGCCTCGCTGATCAGCCGCGAGGTCGTCGCCGACAGCATCGAACTGGCCATCGAGGGCCATCAGCTGGACGGCGTGGTCTGCATCGTCGGCTGCGACAAGACGATCCCGGCGGCGGCCATGGCCCTGGCGCGGATGGATATCCCCGGCCTGGTCTATTACGGCGGCACGATCATGCCCGGCGTGATCGGCGCCAAGGAGGTCTCGGTCCAGGAAGTGTTCGAGGCCATCGGCGCCCATTCGGCGGGCGCGCTGGACGACGCCGGCCTGAAGGTGGTTGAAAAGGCCGTCTGCCCCGGCGCGGGCGCCTGCGGCGGTCAGTTCACGGCCAACACCATGGCCATGGCCCTGTCGGTCATGGGCATCTCGCCCATGGGCGCCAACGACGTGCCGGCCGTCGATCCGAACAAGGCGGCGGAAGGGCTGCGCTGCGGCCGGCTGATCGTCGAACGGGTCTTCGCCGGCGACACGGCGCGCAAATACATCACCCGCGCCAGCCTGAAGAACGCCGCCGTCGCGGTCTCGGCCTCGGGCGGATCGACCAATGCGGTCATGCACCTGACGGCCATTGCTGCGGAAGCCGGCGTCGAGTTCGGCGTCGAGGACTGCCACCAGGCCTGCGTCGAGGCGCCGGTCATCTGCGACCTGAAGCCGGGCGGCCGCTTCCTGGCCTCGCACCTGTTCGCCGCCGGCGGCACCCGCCTGGTCACGCAACGGATGGCCGAGGCCGGCAAGGTCGTGAACACTCCCACCGTCAGCGGCCGCAGCCTGTTCGCCGAGGCCGGCGACGCCGAGGAAACGCCCGGCCAGGTGGTGGTCACGACCTTCGACGCGCCGGTCATGGACCGCGGCAGCTTCGCCGTCATCTATGGCGACGTTGCCCCCGAGGGCGCGGTCATCAAGCTGACAGGCCACAAGGTCGATAAGTTCGAGGGTCCGGCCTGTGTGTTCGACAGCGAGGAAGACGCCTTCCACGCCGTTCAGGACGGTTCGGTCGGCGAGGGCGACGTCATCATCATCCGCTACGAAGGCCCCAAGGGCGGGCCCGGCATGCGCGAGATGCTGCAGGTCACGGCCGCCCTGAAGGGCCGCCAGATCGACAACGTCGCCCTGCTGACCGACGGCCGTTTCTCGGGCGCCAGCTACGGCTTCGTCGCCGGTCACGTCTCGCCGGAAGCCGCGGTCGGCGGCCCGATTGCTCTCATTCGCGATGGTGACCGCATCACCATCGACGTCACCAACCGTCGGATCGACGTCAATGTCGATCTGGCGACGCGCCGGGCGGGCTTTACGCCCCACGTGGTCCGCCCGGCGCGAGGTGTCTTCGCCAAATACCGCGCTTCGGTCGCCTCGGCGGCCCAGGGCGCGGTCACCATTCCCAACCCGCCGCCGGCCCAAGTTCCCGATTTTGGCCAGGCGTCTCACAAATCCACTGCTGCTCAGGACGCCTGAATTCTCATGGCCATCACCATCTACACCAACGAAGACATCCGCCCCGGCGCCATCGCCGGCCAGCGCATCGCCATCATCGGCTATGGCTCTCAGGGTCGCGCCCACGCTCAGAACCTGAAGGACAGCGGCCATGACGTGGTCGCCGGCGTCCGTCACGGCGGCACGGGCTGGAAGCACGCGACCGAGGACGGCGTCGCGACCGCCGAGCCGGCTGAAGCCGTCAAGGGCGCCGACATCATCGCCATCCTGACCCCGGACATGGTCCAGGGCGACGTCTATCGCGACATCATCGAGCCGAACGCCAAGGAGGGCTCGGCCCTGCTGTTCGCCCACGGCTTCTCGATCATCTATGAGCGGATCACCCCGCGCGCCGACATGGACGTGATCCTGGTCGCGCCCAAGGGACCGGGCGATCTGGTTCGCCGCGAGTTCCAGCGCGGCCGAGGCGTGCCCAGCCTGTTCGCCATCGAGAAGGACGTGACCGGCAAGGCCCGCGACCGGGCCATGGGCTACGCCAAGGGCAACGGCGGCGCGACCGGCGGCCTGCTGGAAACCACCTTCCGCGAGGAGACCGAGACCGATCTGTTCGGCGAACAGGCCGTTCTGTGCGGCGGCGCCAAGGAACTGGTCATGCAAGGCTTCAACACCTTGGTCGAGGCCGGTTACCAGCCCGAGATCGCCTATTTCGAATGCCTGCACGAGCTGAAGCTGATCGTGGACCTGTTCTACGAAGGCGGCATCTCGAAGATGCACCACTTCATCTCGGAAACCGCCAAGTACGGCGCCGTCGCCAGCGGCCCGCGCGTCGTCAACGAAGAGACCAAGGCCCGCATGAAGACCATTCTGGACGAGATCCAGGACGGCACCTTCGCGCGCAACTGGATCGCCGAGAACGAGGCTGGCAAGCCGCAGTACGAAGCCTGGCTGAAGGCGGACCGCGAAAGCCAGATCGAACAGGTCGGCGCGCGTCTGCGCGAGCGCATGGCCTGGCTGAACACGCCCAAGTCCGAAGCGGCCTGAGCCGCAAGCGAAAGACTGGATGACCCTGATGACCGCCGCCGCCTTCAAAACCTCAGCCGAGGCCGCCCCGCAATCGGGGGCGCGCCTGCTGGTCTCCACCCTGGAGCGGCTGGGCGTGGAGGTGGTGTTCGGTTATCCGGGCGGCGCCATCATGCCGGTCTATGACGCCCTGGCCGGATCCAAGCTGAAGCACATCCTGGTCCGCCACGAGCAGGGCGCGGCCTTCGCCGCCGACGCCTATGCGCGCAAGAGCGGCAAGGTCGGGGTCTGCATCGCCACCTCCGGCCCCGGCGCCACCAATCTGATCACCGGCATCGCCAATGCGCTGATGGATTCCGTGCCCATCGTCTGCATCACCGGCAATGTCGCGCAAGGGTTGATGGGCACCGACGCCTTCCAGGAGATCGACATCCTAGGCGTCACCCTGCCGATCGTGAAACACTCGATCCTGGTCCGGTCCGCCGCCGATGTTCCGGCCGCCATCGAGGAGGCCTTCCATATCGCCGCCTCGGGGCGCCCCGGTCCGGTCCTGGTCGATCTGCCCAAGGACGTGCAGTTCGCCACGACCAGCGAGGACTACGGCTTCCACATTCCCAACGAGACGCCGCGCATCGATCACGACGCCATCGCCGCCGCCGAGGCCGCGATCCGGGCGGCGAAGAAGCCGTTGGTCTATATCGGCGGCGGGGTGAAGATCGGCCGTGCGACCGAGGCCCTGCGCGCCTTCGTCGCGGCGACCGGCATCCCCCAGGTCTCGACCCTGAACGCCCTGGGCACGATCCCGACCGACGCGCCGGGCATGCTGGGCATGCTGGGCATGCACGGGACGCGCGCCGCCAATCATGCGGTGCAGGACAGCGACCTGCTGATCGTCGTCGGCGCCCGGTTCGACGACCGCGCCACGGGCAAGCTGGCCGAGTTCGCGCCGAACGCCCGCATCGTCCATTTCGACATCGACGCCTCGGAAGTCGGCAAGCTGCGGGCGGCCAATGTCGCTGTCGTCGGCGAGCTGAAAGACGGGGTCGAGGCCTTGACGGCGCCGATGGCCGGCGGCCCTGCCCTGGACATCCAGCCTTGGGTTGTCGAGTGCGCCCAGGCCGCCGCGACCCACGCGTATCGCTATGACGCTCCGGGCGAGGGGGTCTATGCCCCGGCCCTGCTGAAGGAAGTGTCCGAAGCGGCGGGCGATGATTTCGTCGCCGCCTGCGACGTCGGCCAGCATCAGATGTGGGCGGCCATGCACTGCCGCTTCTCGCGGCCCGAAGCCCACATCACCTCGGGCGGCCTGGGCGCCATGGGCTTCGGCCTGCCCGCCGGCATCGGCGCCAAGCTGGCTGATCCGTCGGCGACCGTCGTCACCATCGCCGGCGACGGCGGCTTCATGATGAACATCCAGGAGCTGGCGACGCTGAAGCGTTACGGCATCCCGCTGAAGATCGTGCTGATCGACAACTCCAGCCTGGGCCTGGTGCGCCAGTGGCAGGAGCTGTTCTTCGCCGAGAACTATTCCGAGATCGACCTGTCCGACAACCCGGACTTCGTGAAGGTGGCCGAGGCCTTTGGCATCGAGGCCTTCCGTATCGATCGCCGCGATCAGGTGTCCGACGGCATCCAGCGCCTGCTGGCCGCCGACGGCCCCTGCCTGGCCCATGTGGTCATCGATTCCCGAGACAATGTCTGGCCGCTGGTTCCGCCGGGCAAGAGCAACGCCGAAATGATGGAGGGCTCCTGAGATGAGCGACACGATCCACATCCAGATCGACCGTGCGGACGGCTCGCTTCAGCGTCTCATCGGCCTGGTGGAGCGCCGCGGCTTCCACATCGACGGCATCAACATGGCCGATGAAGGGGCGTTCCGCCATATCGCCCTGACCGTTCGCGGCCGCGACGCCGGGCGTTGCATGGACAATCTGGGCCGCCAGATCGACCGCCTGTTCGGCGTCCGCCGCATCGGCAACGACATTATTCAATCCGAGGCCGCGTAATGATTACCCCCGAAGACGTACGAGTATCGGGCGTATCCCGAACGGCGCAGATCGCCGCCGATCCCAACCGCGTCATCATGTTCGACACGACGATGCGGGACGGAGAACAGGCTCCGGGCTTCTCGATGAGCGCCCAAGCCAAGGTGAAGATGGCCCAGGTCCTGAAGGACCTGGGCGTCGACGTTATCGAGGCCGGCTTCGCCGCCGCCTCGCCGGGCGACGAGGAGTGTATCCGCCGCGTGGCGGGTGAGGTCGAGGGGCCGATCTTCTGCTCGCTGTCGCGCTCGAACGAGAAGGACATCGACGCCAGCTTCCGCGCCCTGCAGCCGGCGCCGAAGTCGCATCGCCGGTGCCACGTCTTCATCGGCACCAGCCCGATTCACCGCACCGCCAAGCTGAAGATGTCGACCAATGAGGTGCTGTCGACGGCGGTGCGTTCGGTGGAATACGCCGCGACCCTGTTCGACGACGTCGAGTTCTCGGCCGAAGACGCCTTCCGCACCGAGCCCGAGTTCCTGGCCGATGTGATGGAGGCGGCCGCGGACGCCGGCGCCCGGACCCTGAACGTGCCCGACACCGTCGGCTATGCGACGCCTGAAGAAGTGCGTGAGACCTTCCGCGCCTTGGCGGCGCGGATCCATAAGCGTCATCCGCATGTGATCTTCTCGGCCCACTGCCACGACGACCTGGGCATGGCTGTCGCCAACTCCCTGGCCGCCGTTGAGGGTGGCGCGCGTCAGGTCGAGGGCGCCATCAACGGCATCGGCGAACGGGCCGGCAACGCCTCGATCGAAGAAGTCATCATGGCCCTGAAGGTCCGCGAGGACCGTTACGGCGTCACGACCGGCGCCGACAGCCGCCATCTGGTGCGCGCCTCCAAGATCCTGTGCGAGATCACCGAGACCGTCATCGCCCGCAACAAGTCGGTGGTCGGCATCAACGCCTTCGCCCACGAGGCGGGCATCCACCAGCACGGCATGCTGGCCGACAGCCGCACCTATGAGATCATGCGGCCCCAGGACGTCGGGTTCGAGGGCAGCTGGTTCGTGCTGGGCAAACATTCCGGCCGTCACGCCATCGCCAAGCGGGCCGAGACCATCGGCCGGCCCATCGAGGGCGAACGCCTGGCGGCCGTGGTCGTCGGATTCAAGCAGCGCGCGGATCAGATCGGCGAGATCAACGATGCGGAACTGATCGCCATTATCGACCAGGTCGACGGCGTGGCGGTGGCCCAGTATGCGTGAGATCGGGCCGAACCCTCGGACCCTGTTCGACAAGGTCTGGGACGCCCACGTCGTGCGGCCGGAAACGGCCCATACGCCGGGCGTGCTGTATATCGACCTGCACCTGGTCCACGAGGTCACCAGCCCCCAGGCCTTTAGCGAGATCGAGGCGCGCGGACTAAAGGTTCGCCGCCCCGACCGGACCTATGCGACCCTGGACCATTCGACCCCGACCCTGCCGGCGGGGCTGAACGGCCTGAAACCCTATGTCACAGCCCAGGCTGAGGCCCAGGTGCATCGGCTGGAGAAGAACTGCGCCGCCCACGGCGTGCCCTTGGCGGGTTGGGACTCCGACGACCGCGGCGTGGTTCATGTGATGGGGCCGGAACTGGGTCTGACCCAGCCGGGCATGACCGTGGTCTGCGGCGACAGCCACACGGCGACCCACGGCGCCTTCGGGGCCTTGGCCTTCGGCATCGGCACGTCTGAGGTCGGCCATGTGCTGGCGACCCAATGCCTGTTGCAGCGCAAGGCCAAGGCCATGCGGGTGACGGTGGACGGGCGGCTGCAGCCCGGCGTCTCGGGCAAGGATGTCGCCCTGGCCGTCATCGCCGCCATCGGCTTCGGCGGCGGCACCGGCTATGTCATTGAATACGCCGGCGAGGCGGTGCGGTCGCTGGACATGGAAGGGCGGATGACCCTGTGCAACATGTCGATCGAGGCCGGCGCCCGCGCGGGCATGATCGCCCCGGACCAGACCACCATCGACTGGCTGCGCGGCCGTAAGCACGTCCCCGCCGACTATGAGGCGGCGACGGCCGAATGGCTGAAACTGTCCAGCGATCCGGGCGCGGTCTTCGACAAGGAGGTCGTGCTGGACGGCGCGGCCATCCGTCCGATGGCGACCTGGGGCACGACGCCAGATGCGGGCGCGCCCATCGGCACGCCCGTGCCGCAACCCCAGTCGGACTCCGACCGCAAAGCCATCGCCTATATGGGTTTCACCGCCGGCGAGGCGACGACCAGCCAGCCGGTGGACGTGGTCTTCATCGGCTCCTGCACCAACGGGCGTCTGCCCGACCTGCGCGCCGCTGCCGAGGTGCTGCGGGGCCGCAAGGTCAAGCCGGGCCTGCGCATGCTGGTGGTGCCGGGTTCCGAGGCCGTGCGTCGCGACGCCGAGGCGGAAGGTCTGGATCAGGTCTTCATCGCCGCAGGGGCCGAATGGCGCATTCCGGGCTGTTCGATGTGTATCGCCATGAACGGGGATTTCGTCGCGCCGGGTCAGCTGGCCGTCTCGACCTCCAACCGCAACTTCGAAGGGCGTCAGGGCAAGGACGCCCGCACCATTCTGGCCAGTCCGGCGACAGCGGCGGCGACGGCTGTGGCCGGGGTGCTGACCGATCCGCGCGTCTATCTGAATGAGGTCGAGCATGTCTGAACCGTTCCAGGTGCTGACATCGAAAACCGTGACGCTCAGTCAGGCCAATATCGACACCGACCAGATCATTCCGGCGCGCTTCCTGACCACCACCTCGCGCGAGGGCTTGGGCAAGGCGGCCTTCTATGACTGGCGCTATGAGACGGACGGATCGGAAAAGCCCGAGGCCATTCTGAACCGGATCGATCCTAGCGAGCATCGCATCCTGCTGGCGGGCAAGAACTTCGCCTGCGGTTCGTCGCGCGAACACGCGCCCTGGGCCTTGCTGGATTATGGGTTCAAGGCGGTCATCTCGACCGAAATCGCTGACATTTTTACATCGAATGCGCTGAAAAACGGCCTGCTGCCGATCGTCGTTAGCCAGGCCGTGTGGGACGATCTGGCGTCGCAGCCGGATCAGCCGGTCACGATCGACCTCCAAGCCAATCAGATCCAGCGCGGCAATGCCGAACCCGTGCCGTTCGGGGTCGAATCCTTCGCCCGCCAATGCCTGCTGGACGGGGTGGACACCCTGGGCTGGCTGCAAGCAAACATGCCTGAGATCGAAGCCTACGAGCGTTCGAGAGAGACCGTCTGATGACCAACCCCGCCCCCAAGACCTACAACATCGTCCTGCTGCCCGGCGACGGCGTCGGACCGGAAGTGACGCGGGCCGCGCGCGACGTGCTGGCCGTCATCGGCGACTTTTACGGCCATGACTTCCAGTTCTCCGAACATCTGATCGGCGGCGCGGCCATCGACGAGACGGGCGAGCCTTTGCCCGAGGCCACGCGCGCCGCCTGCGTCGCGTCCGACGCGGTGCTACTGGGCGCCGTGGGCGGGCCGAAATGGGACGGCGGCAAGCGTCGGCCGGAGGAGGGCCTGCTGGCGATCCGCAAGGCCATGGGCCTGTTCGCCAACCTGCGTCCGCTGCAGGTTTCGCCGGTGCTGGCGCATCGCTCGCCGCTGAAGAAGGAGATCGTCGAGGGCGTCGATCTGATCGTCTTCCGCGAACTGACGGGCGGCGTCTATTTCGGCGAGAAGACCCGCACCGCCGACCGGGCCACCGACCTGTGTGAATACACTGTGCCGGAGATCGAGCGCGTCACCCGCGCCGCCTTCCAGACCGCCCGCCAGCGTCGCGGCAAGGTGACCTCGGTCGACAAGGCCAATGTCATGGAGACCAGCCGCCTGTGGCGCGAGGTGGTCACCCGCATCCACGCCGAGGAGTTCCCCGAGATCGAGCTGGAGCACGCCCTGGTCGATTCCATGGCCATGCACCTGATCAGGAAGCCGCGCGAATACGACGTCATCCTGACCGAGAACATGTTCGGCGACATCCTGTCGGACGAGATTTCGGTGCTGGGCGGCTCCATCGGCCTGTTGCCGTCGGCGTCGCTGGGCGCGGGTGGTCCGGGCCTGTTCGAGCCGATCCACGGGTCGGCGCCGGATATCGCGGGCCAGGATCTGGCCAATCCGGTCGGGACGATCCTGTCGGCGGCCCTGCTGCTGCGGCACAGCCTGAAGCTGGAAGACGAGGCCGATTCGATCGAGGCCGCCGTCGCCGCCGTGCTGGCGGCCGGAGCCGTCACCGCCGATCTGGGCGGGGCTCTAGGCACGCGGGCTGCGACGGAGGCGGTGATCGACGCCATTCGCGCCATCCACTGGGCGGCGGCGCACCGGGTGCAGATGCACTGGGCCTAAAGCCCGTCGGGCGGAAATGGGCCCAAACGACCGGCGAATTTCCTGCCTCACAACCTTGGCTGTGAAGACACGAAACTGATCTAAGAGGCGCATGAGCTGCACGGTTCATGCGCCTCATGCTTTTTAATGTGTAACCGTTGCAAGAAAGTTGCACCGCCTGCGGTGAATCCCCTTGCGTGTTTCGCGATTGCAGTAAAACCTTCGCAACTGCGAGATTGCATAGGGGGTACTAGCTCATGTCGCGGACAACGAACCGACTTGTGGGGGCCGCAGGGCTCCTTCTTCCAACACTCTGTCTGATGGCCGCCGGAGCGGCCAATGCGCAGGACGCCGCGCCGGCTCTGCTGGGCCACCAGGCCGCGCTTGAACTGGATAGCGCAGGCACGTCCTGGCTGGGCACATCCACCGCCCTGGTTCTGCTGATGACCCTCCCCGGTCTGGCGCTGTTCTACGGCGGCATGGTGCGCAAGAAGAACGTCATCGCCACCATCACCCAGTCCGTCGGCGTGTTCGCCGTGGTTTCGCTGGTGTGGTTCATCGCCGGCTACAGCCTGGCCTTCGGCGCCAACGGCAATGCGGGGCTTCAGCCCTATATCGGCAGCCTGGACATGCTGTTCCTGAACGGCGTGTCGCTGCAAACGGCCAACGCCCTGCTGCCGGGTATTCCAGAGTTCCTGTTCATCTCCTTCCAGATGACCTTCGCCATCATCACGCCTGCGCTGGTGACCGGCGCCTTCGCCGAGCGGATGAAATATTCGGCTTTGCTGCTGTTCACCGCCCTGTGGTCGCTGCTGGTCTATGCACCCATCTGTCACTGGGTCTGGGGCGGCGGTTTCCTGGGTAGCGCCGGCGTGCTGGACTTCGCGGGCGGCGCCGTCGTTCACGTCAACTCGGGCGTCGCGGGTCTGGTCTGCGCCATCTTCCTGGGTCGTCGCAAAGGCTATGGCATCGAGCCGATCCTGGCGCACAATCCGGTCCTGACCATGATCGGCGCCTCGCTGCTGCTGGTGGGCTGGATCGGTTTCAACGCCGGTTCGGCAGGCGCCGCCAACGACCTGATGGGCGTGGCGCTGCTGAACACCATCCTGGCCGCGGCCGCAGGCGCTCTGACCTGGAAGATCGTCGAATATATCGAGAAGAAGAAGGTCTCGCTGGTCGGCATGCTGTCGGGCGTCGTCGCGGGTCTGGTCGCCATCACGCCGGCGGCCGGCTTCGTCGATCCCAAGGGCGCGGTCATCATCGGCCTGATCGCCGGCCCGGTCTGCTACGCCTCGTCGGTGTGGATCAAGAAGCTGCTCCGCTACGACGACAGCCTGGACGCCTTTGGCATCCACGGCGCGGGCGGCCTGATCGGCGCCTTGCTGACCGGCGTGTTCGCCACGACCGCGATCAACAGCCTGTCGGAAGGCGCCAACGTCGGCGCCCAGGCGCTGGGTCTGCTGTGGACCATCGTCTACAGCGCCGTCGGCACCCTGATCATCCTGTTCATCTGCAAGTTCACCACGGGCCTGCGCGTGAGCGAGGCGGAAGAAGCCGCCGGTCTGGACACCTCGCTTCACGGCGAAGCGCTGGAACACTGAGCTGAGATCGGGCGCGGCTCCCAAACCCCGCGCCCGACTTTTCCGACCTCGAACAGAAACAAGCACAACAAGGGGATAGACTATGAAGAAGACCACCATCCACGCGGCCGCCGCCGCAACGCTCGCCCTGGGTCTGATCGGCCTCGCTGCGCCGGCCTCGGCCCAGAGCACCGTCGATGTCGCCTGGAATGTCGGCGTCGTCAGCGACTATGTGTTCCGCGGCTTCAGCCAGACCGGCGAGGATCCCGCCATCCAGGGCGGCGTCGATCTGACCTCGGGCAATTTCTACGGCGGCGCCTGGGCCTCGAACGTCGATTTCGGCGACGACACTGACGCGGAAGTCGATCTGTACGGCGGCTATCGCACCGAAGCCGGCGGTTTCGCGCTCGATTTCGGCGTGATCGGCTACCTCTACGTCGGAGAGCCGGACGGCGCCGACTATAACTATGCCGAGTTCAAGGCTGCAGCGTCGCGCGCGGTCGGACCCGCCACCTTCGGCGCCGCCGTCTATTACTCGCCGGACTTCTTCGGCATCGACGACGAGGCGACCTATGCGGAGGTCAACGCCGCCTTCAGCCCGGCCGACAAGTGGACGGTCTCGGGCGCCGTCGGCAAGCAGTGGCTGAACGTGACAGACGACTACACCACCTGGAACGCCGGTGTGGGCTATGCCCTGACCGACAAGGTGGGTCTGGACGTCCGCTACTACGACACCGACGTCGATGGCGTGCCGGGCGCCGAAGACCGGATCGTGGGGGCCATCAAGCTCGCCTTCTGATCCAGCGACCGACTTAAAAGAGAAAGGCCCCGGAGAGCGATCTCCGGGGCCTTTTTGATTCAGCGGGCGTAACGGTCGTGGACGGGGTCGTAGCTGTCCCAGACCTTGCCGTCGGCCAACGACCGCAGCAGCTTCAGATATTCCGCGTGGGTCCAGGCAAGGGGTGTGGCCGAATCCGTGTTCTGGCCCAGGGCGTAGTCCTTGCTCGTCGGATCGCCCACGCCATCCCAGACCTGTTCGGCCAGCATCAGGCCGTCATTGGCGAACCGCTCCATGCCGCGCACGTAGGTCTGGCGGATGGCGGCGATGTCGGCGGGCGACGGTGCGCCGTTCACGCTGACGCGGGCCAGCTCATAGTGACCGCGCTCGCCGGTGAAGAAGGGCCAGACCCGGCCGCGCTGACCAGGGCTCATCTCCCCGCCGACGCCGTAGTTGGCGCCCGTCAGATGATCCTCGCCATAGCCGTCGACGCCGTAACGGCGCCAGCCCGGCGTCTTGTCGCCCTCAGGGCCGAAGTCGTAGCGAACGCGATAGAGCGGCTCCAGCGACTGGTCGTCATAGACGGGCAGGGTGGACAGGATGTGCGGATCGTCGGCCTTGCGCACGCCATAGCGGACCAATTCCAGGAAGCCGCCGTCCACGACCCTGTCCTCGGCCGGAGCGATCTGGCCGTTGGCGACCCCGATGGGGGCCTTGTCGTTCGGGTTCTCGTTCTGGGTGATGCGGATGAAGTAGCGGCCGTCGCCGAAGTCGCCGTTGGTGGTGAACATCCGCTCTTCGATCTTGGACGCATAGCTGTCGGCGGCGATCTGATACCGCGTGGCGCCCGTCGCATCGCCCGAGGCGCGCGCCATTTCAGCGGCGACCGTCAGGCCGGCGACCACGGCGGCGGTGCTGGACGGTGAATAGCCCTGCTGCTCTTCCCAGCGTTCCTGCTGGGTGAAGGGCGGCTTGACCTCGGAATCGTTCCACAACAGGCCGATCTTGCCGCCATCGACCAGGAAGTCGGCGGCCGGTTTCAGCATGGACTGATAGTGTTCGGTCATCTGGGCGTCGGACAGCCAGCCCATCTTCCACAGACGGTAGCCCAGCATGATCGGCATGGCTGTCTGGTCCAACTGGACGGCGACCCATTCCAGCTCGCCGTCCACATGGGTCTTCTGCAGGAACCAGCCGCCGACGCCGGTATTGCCCGGCGTGTTCGGTCCGACCTGGACCTGTGGCAGATAGTTGAAGGCCGCCAGCGGCGTCTCCTTGTCGCCCAGGGCCGCCAGGGCCATGGCCACCTGATAGAAGTCGCGCGGCCAGACGGCCTTGTAGCCGGTCGAGGATTTCGACGCGTCCACCGTATCGCCCCAGGGGTTGGACAGCGAGGCGATCAGGGCGCCGGCGTGGGTGCGGTCTTCCTGCACCTTCAGCATCAGGGCCGAGGCATAGGCCAGCTTGCCGCCGTCGGTCGCCTGTTGGGCGATGCGCGGCAGTTCGGTGAGCGAGGAGACATAGTCCTCCCAACCGGCGCGCTCGCCTTCGCCGTTGAAGCGCGCCAGCACCTCGTCCAGTCCGGTCGCAAAGGCGCCGTCCGCCGCCGCCTGGGCCGCCGCCTCGCTGTCGCCGAAGCCGATGACGAAGTCGCGGCTGACGCTCTGGCCCATACGGATGGTCGGCAGGGCGCCGGTCATCATCGTGTTGCCGGCCGTCTCGCCGGTAGAGGCGTAGGTCCAGTCCAGCTTGCCGTCCTTCAGGTCGGTCAGACCATCGGAGGCGCCGACGAAGCCGACGCTGGCAGAGGCGAAGGCCTCGCTGGGCTTCAGCACCAGGTGCGTGTCGCCTTCCCAGGCGTGGAAGCCCTGGGCCGTGACGGCGCCGCGATCCTCGACGCCGGTGTTGGCGATGTGCGGCTCCAGCAGCAGATAGGGCGTGGCCTCGCCGCTCAGGGCCGTGATCTTGACGCGCAGAACCAGGGCGTTGCGGTCGGGGTCGGTGAAGATGCGCTTCTCGATCTCGAACCGGCCGGCCTTGTCGCGGGTCGTGATCTTGTAGGCGGGCGAGAGGGGGCGACCCTCGGCGTCCACGTGCAGATATTCGGTCTTGGCCGTCGTGTCGTCGCCTTCCAGCGCCGGGCCTTCCGGCGTGACGACGGCGAAGCGCAGGGCCTTGATCTGGGCCTCGTGGATCAGGCCGTACATGGTTTCGGTCAGGACGCCGTCGGCGATGGAGAACCAGACCTTGGACACCGCCCCGGTTGGACCGCCGTCGCGGTACTGGCCGTCCACATAGGCTTCATAGGAGGCGCCCGCGCCGGTCTTGGCGGCGCTGGACCAGACGGGTGGGGCGCCCGGTGCGCCGGGGGCTACGGACTGGGCGGAAGCGGCCGAGGCGAGGGCCAGGCTGGCGACGCCGGCGAGGCAGAGGGTCTTTGACATACGCATGGAGGTCCTCACGGATTGCGCGTGGGGGGAAGCGAGCGGGACTCGCGGACGAACAGCGCGCTGACCGCAGCCAGCACGAAGGAGACGGCGCCGAGCACCAGAGCCCAGATGGCCTGGCCGTCGAACAGGGTCTTCAGGATCAGGCCCAGGACGGTGGCGGCCAGCAACTGCGGCACGACGATGAAGATGTTGAAGACGCCCATATAGACGCCCATCTTCCGGTCCGGCACCGCCGCCGACAGGATGGCATAGGGCATGGAGACGATCGAGGCCCAGGCGAAGCCGACGCCGATCATCGGCAGCCACAGCAGGCCCGGCTCGCGGATGACGAAGATCCCGAACAGCCCCGCCGCCCCCAGCAGCAGCATCAGGGCGTGGGTCGCCTTGCGGCCGATGCGCTTGGCCAGGACCGGCAGGGTGAAGGCCGCCAGGGCCGCCACGCCGTTATAGACCCCGAACAGAACCCCGACCCAGTCGGCCCCGGCGGCATAGGCGGCCGAGGTCGTGTCGGTCGTGCCGTAGTGGACACGGGTGACGGCGGCGGTGGTGTAGATCCACATGGCGAACAGGGCGAACCAGCTGAAGAACTGGACGACCGCGAGACCCCGCATCGTCTCGGGCATACGGAAGATGTCGTTCAGGATCTCGGTCGCGGCGTTGACGATCTGGCGGCGCTGCATCATGCCGACCGCGATCTGCAGCAGGCCGAAACCGGCGAAGAAGCCGGCCAGGATCAGCAGCTCCTTTTCCAGGTTCAGCGCGCCGATCAGGACAAAGCCTAGTCCGCCCAAGACGGCGCAGACCAAACCGGAGGTCATCCAGCCCTGGACGCTGCGGGCTGGGGCCTCGGGGCCGTTATCGGCGGGGGCGCCCAGGGCCGCCTGTTTGGCGCGTTCGAAGGCGGCGATCTGTTCGGGGCTGTATTCCCTGGTGGACAGCACGGTCCACAGCACGGCTGCGAACAGGCCCACCGCGCCGACATAGAAGGCGATCTTGACCGACAAGGGCACGACGCCGGCCTCGGCCGTCGAGGCGATGTTGAAGACGTTGGACAGCAGCCACGGTAGGGTCGAGGCGAACACCGCACCCGCGCCGATGAAGAAGCTCTGCATCGCATAGCCGGCGGTGCGCTGCTCCTCCGGCAGATTGTCGCCGACGAAGGCGCGGAACGGCTCCATGGTGATGTTGATCGAGGCGTCCATGATCCACAGCATGGCCGCGGCGAACCACAGGCTGGGGCTGTTGGGCATGGCGATCAGGGCCAGGGTGGTCAGTATGGCCCCGACCAGGAAATAGGGGCGACGTCGCCCGAACCGGGTCCAGGTCTTGTCGCTGAAATGGCCGATGATCGGCTGGACCAGCAGGCCGGTCAGGGGCGCGGCGATCCACAGGATGGCCAGCGAATCCACCTCGGCGCCCAGGGTCTGGAATATCCGGCTGGTATTGGCGTTCTGCAGGCCGAAGCCGATCTGGATGCCGAAGAAGCCGACGCACATGTTCCAGATCGCCAGGCCGGACAGGCGCGGGCGGTGGGCGAGCAGGGTCATAGACAGACACCCGATCCTTCTCCCCTCGGGGGAGAAGGTGGGCGGCGAAGCCGCTCGGATGTGGGGGCTGCCGGATGCGGATTTCGCGTCGGACGATCTGGGCGATGAACCAACCCCCTCATCCGTCTCGCTCCGCGAGCCACCTTCTCCCCCGAGGGGAGAAGGAGATCAGTGGCGATGCTCATCACCGACGGCTCCGGCCCAGCGGCACGAACCGGATGGCCTGGCCGCCGCCGGGGGCCAGGGCCAGGGTCAGGACGTCGGCCGAGGTGACCTCGCGCTGTTCGATGACGATGTCCTCGCGCTTGCCCTTGTAGTCGGCGTCGGGGCCGTCGCGATAGATTTCGGCCCGATAGCGACGGCCGGCGTCCAGGAAGTCCAGCGGTGCGGACAGGACGCGCGGATGCTCGTCGGTGACGGCCCCCAGGGCCCAGATGTCCGTGCCGCGTTCCTTGCGGGCGGTGACGACATAGTCGCCCATTTCGGCGGCCAGGGTGCGGCTCTCGTCCCAGTCGACCGGCACGTCCTTGATGAATTGGAACGGGCCGGGATTGTTCTCGTAGTTGACCAGCAGGTCGGCGGCCATCTGGATCGGGCTGTAGATGACGACGTAATAGGCCAGCTGCTTGGCCCAGGTGGTCTGGATGCCCTGCGGGCTGCGCGTCTCCATGCCGAAGATGCCGGGCGTATAGTCCATCGGCCCGGCCAGAAGGCGGGTGAAGACTAGGTTCGGCACGTGCTCGGGCGGGTTCGACGGGTTGCCCCAGGCCGAATACTCCATGCCGCGCTGGCCCTCGCGGCTGATGATGTTCGGATAGGTCCGGCGCAGGCCCGTGTCCTTGAACGGCTCGTGGGCGTTGATCGCCACCTTGTGACGGGCGCCGGCCTCGACGACCTTCATATGGTGCTGGGCCATCGCCTGGCTCTCGTGCCAGGCCATGACCATCTGGCCGTCCGGCCCGGCGACGCGCGCGCCCTGCGCATCCGCCACATAGCCGGTCTTCACCGAATGGACCCCGAGGCGTTCATACAGGGCCATCGCCGGTTCTAGCTGCTGCTCATAATGGAAGGCGTTGCCCCCGGTCTCGTGGTGGCCGATCAGTTGCACGCCCTTGGACCGGGCATGGGCGCAGACCGCCTCGATGTCGAAATCGGGGTAGGCCTCGGTGAAGCTGAAGTCCGAACCATTGGCGAACCACTGGCCGTCCCAACCCTTGTTCCAGCCCTCGACCAGGACGCCGCCGAAGCCGTGCTGAGCTGCGAAGTCGATGTGCTTGATGGTGTTTTCGGTGGTCGCCCCGTGCTTGGGGCCGGCGTTCCAGCTCTTCAGCTCCAGGTGCATCTCCCACCAGACGCCGACGTATTTCATTGGTTTGAACCAGCTGACATCGCCCAGTTTGTTCGGCTCGTTCAGGTTCAGGATCAGGCTGGAGTCGATCAGGCCAGCGGCTGTGTCGCTGATCTGCAGCGTGCGCCAGGGGGTGTTGAACGGGGCCTCACGCACCACGGCGGCGTTGGTCAGGCCGGGCGTCAGCTGGGCGCGGAAGTTCGTGCCCTCGGAGCGGCGCAGGTTCATGCCGGCGTAGTCGATGCAGGCGGCCTCGTGGATCGAGACGTGCAGGCCGGACTGGCCCTTGACCGTCATCGGGGTCTGGGCGCTGCCCACCGCGTCGATCGGCGTGCGGCTGTAGAGGTATTCCTCGCGGTTCCATTCCCAGGCCGGGCACCACAGGGCCTCGCCGTTTTCGGCCAAGTTGAACTCGGTGATTTCCGACCCGATGCGGACGGTTTTCAGCGCGGCCTGGTCCGGGAACTCGTAGCGGAAGCCCAGGCCGTCGTCGTACAGGCGGAACACCACGTCCACGCGGCGTTGCAGACCCGAACGCTCGGCATAGGACACGCGCCACTCATTGTAGTGGTTGCGGATCAGGCGGCGCTCGCCCCAGGGCTGCTCCCAGGTTTCGTCCACGGTGACCGGCTGGCCAGCGCTGATGGCCAAGCCGCGCTCGATGGCGGGGGCGTCGGCCAGCAGGAAGCCCAGCTTGGACGGGGCCACCACGACCCGGCCCTGGCGCAGGACCGAATACATCGGCCGGCCGTCGTTGTCGGTGAAGGCCTCTACCGTCAGCATGCCGCCGGGCGAGCTGGCGCGGGCATGGGTCGGCGTGGTCTGGGCGCGCACGCCGGTCGCTCCGAAAGCCAGGATCGAGACGCCGCCAAGGGCCAGGAAGGATCTGCGTTGCATCATGGGAACTCCGTTACGCCGCCTCTTGCCAACCGCCGCGAACGGTGGCTGAAATATTTGCAGAAAAATTTGCAGCGTCGCCATGCTGCTGTGAGGACCCGCGACCTTGAGCCGCAAGACAACCCGTCTGGAAGACATCGCCCGCCTGGCGGGGGTGTCCATCGCCACCGCCTCGCGCGCGCTGAACGACAGCCCCGCCGTCAACGACCGCACCAAACAGACGATCTGGAAGCTGGCGAAGGAACACGACTATCCGTTCCGCCGCCACATGCCCGCCGGCCCCATCGGCGCCCAGGGCACCATCGCCCTGGTCGTGCCGCGTCCGCAGGGGCGCGAAGGGCGCCTCAGCGATCCCTTCTTCCTGGAACTGCTGGCTGGGGTAGGCGAGGCTGCGCGCGAACGCGGCTGCGATCTGCTGATGAGCCATATCTCGCCCGCCAACTATGACGAGCTGTCGGGCGCGCTCAACACCAGCCGCGCGGACGGGGTGATCTTCCTGGGGCAGTCCAGCCTGCATTCGGCCTTCAACCGGCTGGTGGACGCCGACCATCGCTTCGTCGTCTGGGGCGCCGAACTGCCGGATCAGGACTATTGCTCCATCGGCTCGGACAATATCTCGGGCGGACGGCGCGCGACCCTGCATCTGGCGCGGCTGGGGCGAAAGCGCATCGTCTTCCTTGGCGACCTTGATCCGCCCGAGTCGATGCAACGGCATCGCGGCTATCTGGACGCCCTGGCCCAGGCCGGGCTGGCGGTCGAACCGGACCTGATCGTATCGGCCCATTTCGAGGTCGAGTCGGCCGAGGCCACGGTTGACGCCCTGATTCGACGCGGCGTCGCCTTCGACGGGGTGGTGGCCGCCTCCGACCAGATCGCCCTGGGCGCCGTGCGCGCCCTGTTGCACGCCGGTATCGACGTGCCGGGCCAGGTCTCTGTCATCGGTTTCGACAATGTGCCGTTCAGCCGCTACTCGCGCCCGGCCCTGTCCACCATCGCCCAGGACACGATGAAGGCCGGACGACTGATGGTGTCCAAACTGCTGGACCACGGCGGCGCCGACGTCGGCGCCGGCCGGTCGGAGCGGGTGCCCACCGAGCTGATCGTACGCGAGACCTGCGGCGGCTGAACCCATCCTCAGACCGCGAACAACAGGCCGGCGAGGGGCGGCAGGGCCTGTCCGTCCGCCTCGGTCCAGTTGATGGCCTCAAGGCGACGCGCACCCGCAGGCGGGGACCAGTCGATGGGGGCGTGGCTGAGGTTGAAGACGCACAACAGGCGTTCACCGCCATCGACGCGTTCGAAGCGGTGGAAGACAAGCAGATCTTGCGGTCCTTCGACCAGCTCCAGCCCGCCGGTGCGCAGCGCCGGGTGCGCATGCCGCAGCGCGATGATGCGTCTCGCAATGTGCAGGACCGAGGTCGGGTCCGCCTCCTGCGCGTCCACCGCCAGCGGCAGATGGCGCGGATCGACCGGCAGCCAGGGCTCGACCGTCGAGAAGCCGGCGTTGGGCGCCGACGCCACCCAGGGGATCGGGGTGCGGGCGCCGTCGCGGCCCAGGGTCAGGGGCCAGTTGGCGATGGCCTCGGGATCGACCAGCCGTTCGAACGGCACCTGCGCCTGGGGCAGGCCCAGCTCCTCGCCCTGATAGACGAAGACATTGCCGCGCAGGCACATCAGCAGCAGCAGGGCCATTTCCGAAAAGGCCTTCTCGTCGCGCCCTTGCGCCCAGCGGGACACCGCGCGCGGGGCATCGTGGTTCGAGAAGGTCCAGGACGGCCAGCCTTCGCCCTGCTGATCCGGCCACATGCTGTCGCCCAGGCCGATCAGTTCGCTCTTCAGCGCATCGGCATACAGGTAGAGGAAGCCGTAGGCCGAGTGCAGGCGGTCGTTCCCGGCGGTGAATTCCTTCATCTCGCGGTCGGCGTGATCGCCGCCGACCTCCGCTACCGTGAACCGGCCTTCGTAACTGTCGGTCAGGGCGCGAACGCGGTTCAGGAAGCCGATGATATCCGGGTGGGACTGGTTGTAGATCTTGTCCTGGAAGTCGAACGGGCGGGTCCGCTTCTTGCCGTCGGCGATGGGCGGGTTGTCGCGCAGAGACGGGTCGTGGATGGCGAAGTTGATGGCGTCCAGGCGGAAGCCGTCCACCCCCTTGTCCAGCCAGAAGCGGGCCGCCGCGATCAGGGCGTCTTGCACCGTTGGGTTCCTGACGTTCAGCTGAGGCTGGGAGGCCAGGAAGTTGTGCATGTAGTATTGGCCGCGCCGCGCATCCCAGGTCCAGGCCGGGCCGCCGAACACCGACTGCCAGTTCGAAGGCGGCGATCCGTCCGGCTTGGCGTCGGCCCAGACATACCAGTCGGCATGTGGGCCGTTTCGGCTGGCGCGGCTGTCGATGAACCAGGGGTGTTCGTCGGAGGTGTGGGAGAAGACCTGATCAATGACGACCTTCAGGCCCAGCGCGTGGGCGCGCGCGATCAGGGCGTCGAAGTCGGCGAGGTCGCCGAAGATCGGATCGACGTCGCAATAGTCCGAGACGTCATAGCCGAAGTCCTTCATCGGCGAGGTGAAGAAGGGCGACAGCCAGATCCCGTCCACGCCCAGCGAGGCCACATGATCCAGATGCTCGGTGATCCCCTTCAGGTCGCCGACGCCGTCGTCATTGGAGTCCGCGAAACTGCGCGGATAGATCTGGTACAGGACCGCACCCCGCCACCAGTCGTGGGCGAGGGCCTGGCCGAGAACGGGGGCGGCGTCAGCCGTGGAAAGATCGAGAGGCTGGGCAGTCACGGGACGCTCTTGCAGACGAGGTAATCGAGGGGAGGGACGCGGACGGCGACACTGGCGGGCGCAGAGGATTGGACAGCGCAATCACCACGCAGACCCTGCCACCGAAGCGAGCCGGGCTCCACCTCGACCTGGGCGTCAACGGGCGTGGTCGAGGTGTTGAACAGGACCAGGATTTCACTCCCGTCTTCGCCCCCGTCCTGGTCGATGCGCGAAATGGCGAACAGGCCCGGCTTGTCGCCATAGGCGCGCACCAACTGACGGCCGCGTCGCAGGGCCGGTTCGGCGGCGCGGATGCGGGCCATTTCGGAGATGGCGCGATACAGGGGCGCGTCAGTGGAATAGGCCGGCTGGCGACCGCCGACCGGCGTCTCGCTGGCATAGACCGGAGTCTGGCTAGCCCACATGTCCTGGCGCGAGTTTCCGTATCCGCCGGCGCCGGCGAAGCCCTGTTCGTCGCCGTAATAGAGGGTGGGCACGCCCCGGCTGAACATCATCAGGGCGTGGGCCATCTTGATGCGCGCCAGCACTTCCGCGTCGTCGGCGTTTGGGTTGGCCTGTTTCACGAAGAAGCCGACCCGGCCCATGTCGTGGTTGCCCAGGAAGGTCGGCAGGATGGCGGCCGTGTCGGCGCCCTTGTCGTAAATCGTGTCGGCGTCGAACAGCTTGGCCAGGGCGTCGGTCCCGACCTTGCCCGAGGCGGCGTCCACCGCCTGTTTCTGGAATGGGAAGTCCAGCACGGCCGGATAGCCGTCGACCCGCGTGAACCGCGCCGTCACGGCCGGATCGGGGTCATAGACCTCGCCGAAGATGTGGAAGTTCGGAATGCCCTTGGCCTCGGCGCGGGCGATCATGGCGGGGATGAAGGCCTGCCAAAACGCGGGGTTCACATGGCGGGCGGTGTCGATGCGAAAGCCGTCGATGCCGTATTTGTCGATCCAGCCGCCGAAGACGTCGATCATGCCCTGGATCACGACCGGATCCTCGGTCAGCAAATCGTCCAGACCGGCGAAGTCGCCGTCCAGCGAGCTTTCACCCGAAAACGTGCTCTCGCCCCGATTATGATAGTGGATCGGGTCGTTCAGCCAGGCCGGAACCTTGGCGTTCTCCTCGCCCGCCGGGACATAGGGCGTATAGGCGTAGTCGGGCCGGGTCAGACGGGAGAAGTCGCGGCCGTCGAAGCCTTCGTTGATCGTCACCCCATCGACGCCGCCCCGGCGGGTGTAGGGATAGTCGGCGCGGCTGCGATAGGCGCAGCGCCCCTCGGGGCATTCGCGGTACTGGATCACGTCGGCCGTGTGGTTGGCGACGATGTCCAGATAGACCTTCATGCCCCTCGCATGGGCGGCCTCGACCAGGGCGCGCATCGCCACCTCGTCGCCGAAATGCGGGTCGACCGCCGTGAAGTCGGTGATCCAATAGCCGTGGTGGGCCGCGCCGGTGTAGTTTCCATGCGACTGGACCGGCTTGTTCTTGAACACGGGCGCTAGCCAGACCGCCGTGGCGCCCAGGCCCTGGATATAGTCCAGCCGCTGGGTCACACCCGCCAGGTCGCCGCCATGATAAAAGTCGGTGTCGGCCGGGTCGAAGCCGCTCTTCAGCGGCTCGGCCGGATAGCCGCCGTGGTCGTTCGATGGATCGCCGTTGGCGAACCGATCCGGCAACAGGAAATAGATCACCTCGTCCTGAGGCAGGCGCTGGCGCAGGTCGGTGAGGCTGTCGGCGCTGGCGTTGGAGGCGACCAGCAGGCTCGCTGCGGCCGCCATGGCGTGCAGTCCGTTTCGGACGGCGGTCCTCTTCCTCATAACGCTGGCTCCCTGCTGTCTGGAAAGTGCAAAGCTTTCCAGATCTATTTGCAAGATTTTGCAGCAATGGCCGGGCCTGTCAACGCGGGTTTAATTTGCTGCAATGCAGCGCAAGCGTCGCCGTTCGTTGCCGCCTGTCCAGTCTGTAAGGGCTTGAAGCGACGCCGGGGGAGGGCCGAGATCAGGCGCTCACATTAACTGCTTGCAACCTTGCCAAAGATTTGCATATTTTTGCGACGGTTTCAGATTGCGACGCTCAGAATCGCGATCAGCCCCAGGGAGGATGACCATGTTCCAACGTCTCAACCGGCGCGCGCGCCTGCTATCCGGCGTCGCCTTCGGCGCAGCCGCCATGATGTCGGTCGGCGCCGCGCACGCCCAGACCGCCGCCACGACGGCCCAGGCCGACGATCAGGCGACCGAGGTCGGCGAGATCGTCGTCACCGGCATCCGTCGCTCCATCGAGGCGTCGATCAACGCCAAGGCCAACAACACTTCGATCGTCGAGGTCATCTCGTCGGAAGACATCGGCAAGCTGCCGGACGTCTCCATCGCCGAATCCCTGGCGCGCCTGCCCGGCGTGACGATGCAGCGCCTGGACGGCCGCAGTCAGGCGATCTCGATCCGGGGCCTGGGTCCCGACTTCACCACCGCCCTGCTGAACGGGCGCGAGCTGGTCACCACCGGCGACAACCGCGGCGTCGAGTTCGATCAGTTCCCGGCCGAATTGCTGTCGAGCGTCGTCGTCTACAAGACCCCGGATGCGTCCCTTATCGGCCAGGGCCTGGGCGGCACCGTCGATCTGCGCACCGTGCGCCCGCTGGCCTACGGTCGTCAGGCCATCGCCCTGAACTACCGCCACGAGTGGAACGACATCGGCGCCCTGAACTCGGGCACGACCGACAAGGGCGACCGCTACACCATCTCCTACATCGACCAGTTCCTGGACGGCACGCTGGGCGTGGCGCTGGGTTACGCCCACATGAGCTCGCCCTATCAGTCCGAACGGTTCAACGCCTGGGGCTATCCGAACTACACCGACGGCAATCTGATTACCGGGGGCGTGAAGCCCTATGTCATGTCGTCGGAGCTGGAGCGCGACGGCTATATGGGCGTGCTGGAATGGCGCCCGAACGACCGCATCCACTCCACGATCGACGCCTTCTATTCCGAGTTCAAGAACACCCAGGTCCTGCGTGGCATCGAGTTCCCGCTGGCCTGGGGCGGTTCGTCGGGCGACTGTACGGTCAACGTCCAATCCGCGCTCTGCCGTCCGGCGCCGGCGCTGCGTCCCGGTTATACGGTCGAGGACGGTCTGATCGTCGCCGGCACCTGGGACAACATCAAGGGTGTCGTCCGCAACGACCTAAACAAGCGCGACAGCAACATCACGTCGCTGGGCTGGAACACCGAGTTCGTTCTGAACGACGATTGGTCGATGAACCTGGACCTCAGCTACTCCAAGGTCGAGCGTAACGACATCATCCTGGAAACCAACGCCGGCACGGGCCGCAACATCAACGGCGTCCTGGATAGCCTGGGCTTCGAGCTGACCGACGACGGCGTGACCCGTTTCACCAGCCGCCTGAACTACGCCGATCCGGCCCTGATCAAGATCACCAGCCCGCAAGGCTGGGGCGGCGACGTGATCCCCGAGGGCCAGGCCGGCTATATGAACACACCGTCCGTCGAGGACGAGATCAAGGCCGCTCGCTTCTCCGTCACACGCGAACTGCACCAGAGCCCGTTCAAGTCGATCGATTTCGGCGCCAACTACACCGAACGCCAGAAGAGCTTCGTCAACGACCAGTTCTATCTCGGCGTCCCCGGCGGCGGGGACCTGACCGTGCCCACGGCCTTCCTGCTGGATCCGACTGATCTCGGCTACCTCGGTATTTCGCAGGTGCTGAGCTACGACGCGCTCGGCCTGGTCAACAGCGGCGCCCTGAACCGCATCCGTAACCCGAACGCCGATGTCACCGCCGGCAACTGGGAAGTCACCGAAAAGGTCTCGACGGCATACGTCCGCGCCAACATCGATCACAACCTGTTCGGTCGCGCCCTGACCGGCAACGTCGGCATGCAGTTCGTCTATACCGACCAGAGCTCGAACGGTTTCTCGGCGCGGCAGGTCGGGCCTGGCGTGTCGGAGACCATCGCCGTCAACGGCGGTGCAGAATATCTGGAAATCCTGCCCAGCTCGAACTTCATCCTGGAAGTCGGCGACGACATGTTCGCGCGTATGGCCGTGGCGCGCACCCTGGCGCGTCCGCGTATGGACGACATGCGCGCTTCGCGGAACTTCAGCTACAACGCCGGCCTGGCTCAATCGACCGACATCAATCAGTCCCCGTGGGGCGGCGGCGGCGGCAATCCCGAACTCAAGCCTTTCATTGCCGACGTGATCGACCTGTCGTTCGAGAAGTATTTCGCCAACCGCAAGGGGTATGTCTCGCTGGCGGCCTTCTACAAGCACCTGGAAAGCTACGTTTATAACCGCAACCAGATCGTCGATTTCACCGGCTACCCCATTGGTGTGATCTCGCCGACCAACCCCGAACCGGCTCTGCGGCAGGGCCTGGTCGGCGCGCCCGACAACGGCGAAGGCGGCTGGATCAAGGGGCTGGAGTTCTCGATCTCGGCGCCGTTCGACATCTTCCACCCGGCGCTCGAAGGCTTCGGCGCCCAGTTCAGCGCCTCGACGACCGACAGCGAGGTCCAGCCCGATCCGACCCAGCCCCCGACCGCCTTGCCGGGTCTGTCGGAGAACGTCATCAACGGCTCGCTCTACTATGAGCGTTACGGCTTCCAGTCGCGGGTCTCTGCCCGTCACCGGTCGGACTACCTGGGCGAGGTCGCCGGCTTCGGCAACGGCCGCACCCTGCGTTCGGTCGCGGCGGAGACCGTCGTCGACGCCCAGATCGGCTACGAGTTCCAGGCCGGTCCTCTGGAGGGGCTGTCGATCCTGGCCCAGGTCAACAACCTGACCGACGAGCCGTTCAAGACCTTCGAAAACGGCGATGAGCGCCGGACCATCGACTATCAGAGCTACGGCCGGACCTTCGCTGTCGGCATGAACTACCGGTTCTGATTTCTACCCCTCTCTTCTGAGCAAACTTGGGCCGCCGCGTTCGCGAGGCGGCCCTTTTCTTTGCCGAAGCCGAAGCGGGGCGGAAAAGTTTCGTTACAGAGCGCGCTTTTCGGCTGGACGCGCATCCCGTGATGTCGGAACCAAGCGCATTGCGAGAACCGCGCGAGCACAGCGCGGCCGTTTTTGTTCACTGGGGGATCACATCCATGACCGTTCCGGACGCCGGAAAACGCCAGGGCGTAGGCTTGGCCTTTGCCTATGTCACCACGCTGTTCTTCGCCTGGGGCTTCGCCACCTCGCTGATCGATCCGCTGATCGCGGCGGTGAAGCGCGTGTTCGACCTGAACAACGCCGAGGCCTTCCTGACCACATTCGCCTGGTTCATCGCCTATGGGCTGATGTCGCTGCCGGCCGCCTCGGTGCTGAGCAAGCTGGGGTATAGCCGCTCGATCATCGGCGCCCTGATCGTGATGGTCGCGGGGTGTTTGATCGTGCCGGCCGCCACGGCCGCCGACTGGTATCCGGGCGTCCTGATCGCCCTGTTCGTCATCGCCTCGGGCGTAACCCTGTTGCAGGTCGCGGCCAATCCGTTGGTCGCCGAATTGGGCAGCCGCAAGGGCGCGTCCAGCCGTCTGAACCTGTCGCAGGCCTTCAACTCGCTGGGCACCACGGTCGGCCCGTGGCTGGGCTCGCACGTCCTGCTGACCGGCGGCGTCTTCGCTGCGGGCGCAGTGGTCACGGCCGCCACCCGCACCCAGTCGCTGCGCAGCATCGACATGGCCTTCCTGGGCATGGGCTCGTTCTTCGCCCTGGTCGCCGTCTTCATCTTCACGGCGCGCAAGAAGATCAACGCCGCCGCCCCCGCCACGACCAACGCCGTGTCGCCGCTGAAGGCCCTGTCTTCGCCCTGGGCCGTCTTCGGCGCCCTGGCCATCTTCCTTTATGTAGGCTCGGAAGTCGCCATCGGCGGCATGCTGACCAACTTCCTGGAAAGCCCCGACATCCTGAACGCGCCCATCGAGACGGCGGGCAAGATGGTCGCCCTGTATTGGGGCGGCGCCATGGTCGGCCGCTTCATCGGTTCGGCCGTCCTGACCAAGGTTCGCCCTGGCGTCGTTCTGGCCTGCTGCACCGTCGCGGCGGCCGTCCTATGTCTGATGGTGAGCCAGATCGGCGGCCCCACGGCGGCATACGCCGTCCTGTCGATCGGCCTGTTCAACTCGATCATGTTCCCGACCATCTTCACCTTGACGCTGGAGCGTTCGACCGCGCCGACGTCGGCGACCTCGGGTCTGCTGGTCTTCGGCATCATCGGCGGCGCGCTTCTACCTCAGGTCGCGGCGCACATCGCCGATGCGGCGGGCAGAATTCAGCCGGCCTTCATCGTGCCGATGCTGGGCTATGTCGGTCTGACGGTCTTCGCCATCGCCTGCATCCGCACCAAGCCGCGGGCCGAGGTGACCACGACCGCCTCGCACTGAGACCGGTCGCCGGACAAGACAAAGGGCGCGGAGGAAAACCTCCGCGCCCTTCTTCATTTCCGGAACGTGATCAGCCGTCGATCAGGGCTTGAAGGATCGGCGCCAGCCGGTCGCGCATCTCTTCACACTGGGCCGGTTCGATGTTGAAGCTGCCGCCGCCCAGCTCGCGGCTGACCGACATGCCCATGATGAAGCCGGCCAGCAAACGCGCGCGCACCGTGGCGTCGGGTCCGCTGAGCCAGTCCTCCAGCGGGCCGAAGAAACGCTGGGTGCAAGTGGTCTGAACCATCTCCGCAGCCTTGGCCGAGCCGATGGAGCGCAGCATGATCGACATGCCCTTCAGCTTTTCCGCCTTCTTGGGTTCGAAGACGATCTCGTGCGCGACGCGCCGACCGAAGTCGGCCTTCTCGCCCTGCATCAGGGCGCTGCCGTCGCCGCAGCTGTCCAGCGCGGCCAGGAACAGGTCGTCCTTGGAGCCGAAGTATCGGCTGATCAGCGCAGCATCGACGCCCACGTCTCGCGCGATGTCGCGCATCCCCACGTCGTCATAGCTGTCCGCCGCGAATCTCTCACGCGCAGCATCGAGAATGGCCGTGCGGGTTGCGGCGGCGTTTCTCGGGCGTGGGCCGGGACATAACAAGGTGATGACACTCCACAGGTGAATAACCGTAGATCACATATGGCTTTGTCAACGCCTGTTGACAAGCGCCACGGCTCCGACCATTAAGTCACCACGCGTTGACAAGGCCGACTCCCCATCGGCCTCTGTCCGCACGACTGGGATTTTACCTCCGACAGGGAGATTGCGCAGATGCGCGGGCTGAAGATTGCGGCCGTATCCGTCATGGCGACGGGTGCGCTTTATGGTTGTTCCCCCAAGGCGGAAGCTCCGGCGCAAGGCGCGCCACCGGTGACAGTGGCGACGCCGCTGAAGCAGCAGGTCCGGGACTGGGACGAGTTCACGGGCCGCTTTGAGGCGGTCGAGAGCGTGGACGTGCGCGCCCGCGTCGGCGGCTATATTCAGGCAGTTCACTTCCGCGACGGCCAGATGGTCCAGCGCGGCCAACTGCTCTTCACCCTGGATCCGCGCCCGGCCCAGGCCGCCCTGGCCCAGGCTCAGGCCCAGGTCGCTCAGGCCCAGTCGCAGCTGTCGCTGGCCCGCGCCAACCTGGCCCGCAGCGAGACCCTTCTGGCCTCGCAGGCGGTGTCCAAGGCCGAATATGATTCCAACAAGGCCGCCGTCGATGCGGCGCAGGCCAATCTGGCCGCCGGAAACGCGGCCGTCCGCAACGCACGTCTGAACGTTGAATACACCCGCGTCACCGCGCCGACCTCGGGCCGCGTATCCGACCGTCGCGTTGATCCGGGCAATGTCATCGCCGGCGGTTCGTCGGCAGGCGACGTCCTGACCACCATCATCTCGGGCGGCCCGATCCACTTCGTCTTCGACGGTTCGGAAGCGGTGCTGCTGAAGTATCTGCGTGAGGGCGGCGCCAATCAGGGCGCGACCGTCAACGTCCGCCTGCAGGACGAGAGCACCTACAAGCACACCGGCCGTCTCGACTTCTCGGACAACGCCGTAGACACCGCCTCGGGCGTCATCCGCCTGCGCGCCATCCTTCCGAACGCCGACGGCTTCCTCCGCCCCGGCATGTTCGGCAGCGCCCAGGTCGCCGGCGCGGGCGCCTACGACGCCCTGCTGGTGCCGGATTCGGCCATCGGCACGGATCAGGCCCGCCGCACCGTCGCCGTGGTCAACGCCGACGGCACCGTGACGAACAAGGCCGTCCAGCTGGGCCCGATCGTCCAGGGTCTGCGCGTCGTCCGTTCGGGCCTGGCCCCCACCGACCGCGTCATCATCGCCGGCCTGCAACGCGCGGCCCAGCCGGGCTCCAAGGTCACGCCCAAGAACGGTCAGATCCAGCCGGTCGCGGCCGATGCGTCGCAAGCCCCGGTCACCCAGGCGGCCCCGGCGTCCAGCGCCTCGTTCGCCAACTCCATTCCCGCCGGCTAAGCCATGAACATCTCCCGCTTCTTCATCGACCGGCCGATCTTCGCGGCCGTGATCGCGGTGGTGATCACGATCATCGGCATCGCCGCCTATCCGCTGCTGCCCCTGTCGCAGTATCCGGAGATCGCGCCGCCGACGATCACCATCAACGCCGCCTATCCCGGCGCCTCGGCCGAGACCCTGGCTGAAACCGTCGCCGCCCCCATCGAGCAGGAGGTGAACGGCGTCGAGAACATGCTCTACATCACCTCCTCATCCACCTCGGACGGGGCGGTGGCGATCACCGTGACCTTCCAGCCCGGAACGGACCTCGATTCCGCTCAGGTGTTGGTCCAGAACCGGGTGGCTCTGGCCGAACCCCGCCTTCCCGAGGCGGTTCGACAGACGGGCGTCGTGGTCAACAAGGCCGAGAGCGGCTTCCTGATGATCCTGGGGCTGACGTCGCCTGACGGCACTCTGGATAACGACTATGTCGGCAACTACGGCAACTCGACACTGCGGGACCGCCTGCTGCGCATCGAAGGCGTGGGCGCGGTTCAGGTGTTCGGCGGCGGCAACTATTCGATGCGCGTCTGGATCGACCCGGCCAAGGCGGCCGAGCGCGGTCTGACGGGTTCCGAGATCGTCGCCGCCCTGCGCGCCCAAAACGTCCAGGCCGCCGCCGGCTCCATCGGCCAGCCGCCGTTCCCCAACAGCGCCGCCTCCTTCCAGCTGCCGGTCCAGGTTCAGGGCCGTCTGACCGACCCCGAAGAATTCTCCAAGGTCATCCTCAAGACCGACGCCGAAGGGCGCGTCACCTATCTGCGCGACGTGGCGCGGATCGAACTGGGCGCCCAGGACTACGGCATCCGCGGCTTCTTCGACGGGCAACGCGGCGTCGGTCTGGCCATCGTGCAGCAGCCGGGCGCCAATGCGCTGGGCACCGCTGATCGGGTCCTGGCCGAGGTCGAGGCCGTCAAAGCCGAACTGCCGGCCGGCATGGCCATCTCTGTGCCTTACAACCCGACCGAATTCGTCGCCTCCTCGGTGGAATCCGTTCAGCATACCGTGCTGGAAGCCATCATTCTGGTCGTGATCGTCGTCCTGGTCTTCCTGCAAAGCTGGCGCGCGGCGATCATCCCGATCATCGCCATTCCCGTGTCCCTGGTCGGCGCCTTCGCGGTGCAGCTGGCCCTGGGTTATTCGATCAACTCCCTGTCCCTGTTCGCCTTGGTCCTCGCCGTCGGCATCGTCGTCGATGACGCCATCGTCGTGGTCGAGAACGTGGAGCGGGCCATCAGCGAAGGCCTGACTCCCAAGGAGGCCGCCTATCGATCGATGCAGGAGGTCTCTGGCGCCCTGATCGCCATCGGCCTGGTGCTGGTGTCGGTGTTCGTGCCCACCATGTTCGTGCCGGGCATTCCGGGCATCTTTTACCGTCAGTTCGCGGTGGTCATCGCCTCGGCCTCGATCATCTCGCTGTTCATATCCCTGACGCTTTCGCCGGCCATGGCCGCCCTGCTGCTGAAGCCGCACAAGAAGGACCACGAGCATGCCCGCAAGCCGGGCGTCCTGGGCACGGTCGTCTATTACGCCGGCTGGGCCGGGCGTAAGTTCAACGAAGGCTTCGACTGGCTGTCGGACCGTTACGGCCGCCTGACGGCGCGTCTGGTGCGCACGGTCGGTCTGGTGCTGATCATCTATGCCGGTCTGCTGGGTCTGACGGCCTGGCGCCTGATCGACACGCCTTCGGGCTTCATTCCCGAGCAGGATCAGGGCTTCCTGATCGGCGTCATCCAACTGCCGGCCGGCGCTTCGCTGGATCGCACCCAGGCGGTGATGGAACGCGCCAGCAAGATCATCCAGGACACGCCCGGGGTAGACGGCACCGTGGCCTTCGCCGGCCTGGACGGCTCCAGCTTCTCGTTCGGCTCCAACGCCGCCACCATCTTCGTGCGTCTGAACGCGTTCGAGGATCGCACCAAGGAAGAGGCCGCCACGGCCCTGGCCGGGGCCATCACCCAGGCCACGGGTCAGATCGAGGACGCGCAGATCTTCGTCATCGCCCCCCCGGCGGTTCAGGGTCTGGGCACCGGCAACGGCTTCTCGATGATGATCCAGGATCGCGAAGGCGCCGGCTATCGTCCGTTGGAAGGCGCGACCTTCGCCATGATGGGCGCCGCCGCCCAGGCCCCGACCGAGGTCAGCCAGGTCTTCTCGACCTACAACACCGCCTCGCCGCGCATCACCGCCGACGTCGATCGCAACAAGGCGCTGATGATGGGTGTCCAGCCCAGCGCCGTGTTCGACACGCTGGGGGTCTATCTCGGCTCGTCCTACGTCAACGACTTCAACATGCTGGGCCGCACCTTCCGGGTGACGGCGCAGGCGGAGCCGACGGCGCGCGACGACATCGCCGACATCGCCAACTTGAAGACCAAGTCGTCGTCGGGGGCCATGGTGCCGATCGGTTCGGTGGCGAACCTGGTGAACGACTCGGGTCCGGCCCGAATCGTGCGCTACAACCTGTTCCCGGCGGCCGAGCTTCAGGGCAACGCCGCAGCAGGAGTGTCGTCGGGCGAGGCGCTGCAGATCATGGAAAACATGGCCGCGCAGACCCTGCCTCAAGGCTTCTCCTACGAATGGACGGGTCTGGCCTATCAGCAGAAGGCGGCCGGTTCGGGCGCGACGGCCATCTTCATGATGGCGGTGGTGTTCGTCTTCCTGGTGCTGGCGGCTCAGTACGAGGCGTTCACGCTTCCTCTGGCGGTCATCCTGATCGTGCCGATGTGTCTGCTGGCGGCCATCATCGGGGTGAACCTGCGGGGTCTGGACAACAACATCCTGGTCCAGATCGGGCTCGTGGTTCTGATCGCGCTCGCGGCCAAGAACGCCATCCTGATCGTCGAGTTCGCCAAGCAAGCCGAAGAAGACCAGGGCATGAACCGGTTCGAGGCTGCGGTCGCCGCCGCCAAGACCCGTCTGCGTCCGATCCTGATGACCTCGTTCGCCTTCATCCTCGGCGTCGTGCCGCTGATGCTGGCGACGGGGCCGGGCGCCGAGATGAGGCAATCGCTGGGCACGTCCGTCTTCTCGGGCATGCTGGGCGTGACCTTCTTCGGCCTGATCTTCACGCCGGTCTTCTATGTGGTCAGCCGCTGGCTGTCCTCGAAACTGCCGCAAGGCAAAAAGCCCAAACCCGCCACGACCCCTGATACGGCCGTGCGTTACGACGAAACCAGCGACCTGACCGATCCGAACGCTCCGGCGCCCGCGACCGGCCGGGGAGGGGACATCTGATGACCCGCAACAAGACCCTCAGCTTCCTGACCG
Source organism: Brevundimonas sp. TWP1-3 (assembly GCF_049896085.1). Lineage (NCBI taxonomy): Bacteria > Pseudomonadati > Pseudomonadota > Alphaproteobacteria > Caulobacterales > Caulobacteraceae > Brevundimonas > Brevundimonas sp. TWP1-3. The sequence continues at coordinate 1,203,291 of NZ_JAFCTP010000001.1, forward strand.
CCGCAGCGTCGAGCGCCCTGCTCGCCGCCTGCGCGGTCGGGCCCAAGGCGCCGCCTGCCGACCTGCCCGTCGCCGGGACGGGGGGCTTCATCGGCTCGGCCAGCCCCACCGTCTCGACCGCTGCGGCGCGCGACGACTGGTGGCGACTGTATGAAGACCCAACGCTGGACGCCCTGATCCAGCAGGCCTTCGCCGAGAACAACGAGCTCGAAGCCGCCTTCGCCAACCTGCGCGCCGTCCGGGCGTCGCTGTCGGAGGCCCGCGTGGGCCGCTTCCCGACCACAGCGACCAGCGCCCAGGCCCAGCGCAGCCGCGCCTCGGCCTCTACGACTTCGCCTGCGTCGCTAGGCACTGACGGTAAAGCGCCAGAGATCGACACCTACGACGTCGGTCTTCAGGCGTCGTACGAGATCGACCTGTTCGGCCGGGTGGAATCTACCATCCGCGCCGCCCGCGCCGACGCCCGCGCCGCCGAGGCCGCCCTGGCCACGGTCCAGGTGACGGTCGCCGCCGAGACGACACGCGCCTATGCCGACACCTGCTCGGCCAATGCGCAGATCGCGGTGGCTGAACGGACGCTGGAGCTGCAACGCAATACCGCCAACCTGACGCAGACCCTGCTCGACGGCGGGGCCGGCACCGGGCTGGACGTGGCCAGCGCCCGCGCGGCCTTGGCTCAGACGGCCTCGACCCTGCCGACCCTGCGCGCGGCCCGCAACGAGGCGCTATTCCGTCTGGCCACCTTGACCGGGGTCACTCCCGCCGAGGCCAGCCAGGCCGCCGCCGCCTGCGTGCGTCCGCCGCAACTGACCCAGCCGATCCCGGTCGGCGACGGCGCGGCCCTGCTGGCGCGTCGCCCCGACGTCCGTCAGGCCGAGGCTGAACTGGCCGCCGCCGCCGCCCGTGTGAACGTGGCCACCGCCAACCTCTTCCCGCAGATCAGCCTGGGGGGCTCCATCGGCTCCACGGCGCTGGAATCGGGCGAACTCAGCGACGACCAGAACTTCCGCTTCAGCTTCGGTCCGCTGATCAGCTGGTCGTTCCCCAACGTCTTCGCCGCCCGCGCCCAGATCAAGGCCGCCGGCGCCCGTTCGGACGCCGCCCTGGCCACCTTCGATCAGACGGTGCTGACGGCGCTGCAGGAGACGGAAACCGCTCTGTCCAACTACGCCAACGAACTGGACCGCCGTGCGGCCCTGACCGAGGCGCGCGACCAGGCGGCCCGCGCCGCCGACCTGTCGCGCCTGCGCTTCAACGCCGGCGCCGACAGCTTCCTGTTGGTGCTGGACGCCGAACGCACTCAGGCGGCGGCCGACGCCGCTCTGGCCCAATCGGACGCCCTGGTCACCACCTACCAGATCGCCCTGTTCCGCGCCCTGGCCGGCGGCTGGCAGGCCGACAGCTGATCGGTTCGCCTTAGCGACAAGACCGAAGGGCCGGGCGGCGTATCGCCCGGCCCTTTTTGGTTTGCTTCGCCGCCTTGTCATCATCGCAACGCGCTGGGCGATTGAGGAAACCGGTTACCTGCTCACGCATTGTTACATCCGCCATGGTCAAGCCGGTTCCTCCGCGCTAGATCGTGCTGCATGTGCGAGCGGGGCCAACCCGTCGGACGATCCGAAAAGCTCAGGGACTGCAAGATGACCAAGTGGGTGTACGGCTTCGGCGGAGGCTCCGCCGACGGCGACGCGTCGATGAAGAACCTTCTCGGGGGCAAGGGCGCGAACCTGGCGGAAATGTCGTCGCTGGGTCTGCCGGTCCCGCCGGGCTTCACCGTCACCACCGAGGTCTGCACCCACTATTACGCCAATGGCGAGACTTATCCCGCCGATCTGGAAGCCCAGGTGAAGGCCGCCCTGGATCAGGTCGAGGGCATCGTCGGCAAGACGTTCGGCGACGTGAACAACCCGCTGCTGGTCTCGGTGCGCTCGGGCGCGCGGGCCTCCATGCCGGGCATGATGGACACCGTCCTGAACCTGGGTCTGAACGATCAGACGGTCGAGGGTCTGGCCCAACTGTCAGGCGACCGCCGCTTCGCCTTCGACAGCTATCGCCGCTTCATCACCATGTATTCGAACGTGGTGCTGGGCCTCAGCCACGACGATTTCGAAGAGGTGCTGGACCAGCACAAGGACCGGCTGGGCGTCACCGTCGACACCGACCTGAAGGCCGAGGACTGGCAGAAGGTGGTCGCCGACTACAAAGCCGTGGTCGAGCGTGAACTGGGCCATCCCTTCCCGCAGGATCCCAAGGACCAGCTGTGGGGCGCCGTGGGCGCCGTCTTCGCCAGCTGGATGAACGACCGGGCCAAATTCTATCGCCGCATGCACGACATCCCCGAAAGCTGGGGCACGGCCGTCAGCGTCCAGTCGATGGTGTTCGGCAATATGGGCGAGACCTCGGCGACGGGCGTCGCCTTCACCCGCAACCCCTCGACCGGCGAGGCGCGCCTGTACGGCGAGTTCCTGATCAACGCCCAGGGCGAGGACGTGGTCGCGGGCATCCGCACGCCGCAATCGCTGACCAAGATCGGCCGCGAGGAGATGGGCGAGACCGCCCCCTCGATGGAAGAGGCCATGCCGGAAGTCTTCGGCCAGTTCGTCACGGTGGTGAACAAACTGGAGAGCCACTATCGCGACATGCAGGACATCGAGTTCACGGTCGAACAGGGCCGTCTCTGGATGCTGCAGACCCGTAACGGCAAGCGCACGGCCAAGTCGGCGCTGAAGATCGCCGTGGATTTAGCCGCCGAGGGCGTGATCACCCAGGAGGAGGCCATCAGCCGGGTCGAGCCGTCGGCTCTGGACCAGCTGCTGCACCCGACCCTGGACCCCGACGCCGCCCGCACCGTGGTCGCCGCCGGCCTGCCGGCCTCGCCCGGCGCCGCCACCGGCAAGATCGTCTTCGACGCCGACGAGGCCGAACGCATGTCCGGCCTGGGCGAGGCGGTCATCCTGGTGCGCGAGGAAACCTCGCCTGAGGACATCCACGGCATGCACGCGGCCCGCGGCATCGTCACGGCGCGCGGCGGCATGACCAGCCACGCCGCCGTCGTGGCGCGCGGCATGGGGCGCGCCTGCGTCTCCGGCGCCGGCGAGATCCACATCGACGAGGCCAAGGGCACCTTCACCGCGCGCGGCCGCACCTTCAAGGCCGGCGAGATCATCACTATCGACGGGTCGAAGGGCGAGGTGCTGGACGGCGCCGTGCCGATGATCGAGCCGGAACTGACCGGCGATTTCCAGACCCTGATGGCCTGGGCCGACAAGGTGCGTCGCCTGAAGGTGCGCGCCAACGCCGAGACGCCGCTGGACGCCAAGACCGCGCGCGGTTTCGGCGCCGAGGGCATCGGCCTGTGCCGGACCGAGCATATGTTCTTCGACGACACCCGGATCGCCGCCGTGCGCGAGATGATCCTGGCCGACGACGAGGCCGGCCGCCGCACGGCCCTGGCCAAGATCGCGCCGTTCCAGAAGTCGGACTTCGTCGAGCTGTTCGAGATCATGGCCGGTCTGCCGGTCACGGTGCGCCTGCTGGACCCGCCGTTGCACGAGTTCATTCCCCATACCGAGGAAGACATCGACGCCCTGGCGGCCTCGTCCGGCATCGACGCCGACAAGCTGAAGCGCCGCGCCAAGGAGCTGCACGAGACCAACCCCATGCTGGGCCACCGCGGCTGCCGCCTGGGCGTGGCCTATCCCGAGATCTACGAGATGCAGGTCCGCGCCATCATCGAGGCGGCGCTGGAGGTTCAGAAGACGTCGGGTCAGGCCCCGCTGCCGGAGATCATGCACCCGCTGGTCGCCCTGGGTCTGGAAATGAAGTTCCTGCGCGAACTGACCGACCGCACCGCCAAGGCCGTGTTCGAGGAGACGGGCGAGACCATCGACTATCTGGTCGGCACCATGATCGAGCTGCCGCGCGCCGCCATCCGCGCGGGGGACCTGGCCGAATACGCCCAGTTCTTCAGCTTCGGCACCAACGACCTGACCCAGACGACGTTCGGCATCAGCCGCGACGACTCGGGGCGCTTCCTGCAGGCCTATCTGGACAAGGGCATCTTCGAGACCGATCCCTTCGTGCGTCTGGACCAAGACGGCGTCGGCGGTCTGATCGAGATCGCCGCCGAGCGCGGTCGCGCGGTGCGGCCCGAGGTCAAGCTGGGCATCTGCGGCGAGCACGGCGGCGATCCGTCGTCGATCGCCTTCTGCGAGAAGGCCGGGCTGGATTACGTCTCCTGCTCGCCCTACCGCGTGCCCATCGCCCGACTGGCGGCGGCGCAGGCGGCGCTGAACGTGGAGCGCGAGAAGGACCGCTAGTCCCTCTCCTCATCGGATCATGAAAAGGGCGGTCTCTGACGAGGCCGCCCTTTTTCTTTGTCACAAAACCGACAACCTTGACGGAACGCCGTATGTGTCATTGGGTCCACAGGTATTCGTAGTGTTTCTGAACCTCTGGAACAGACGAACGCGTCACCTATTTAAGCTCTCGCTGGATGGGGCTGATGATCGATTCGGTCATCACATCTAGGAGTTAGTAAGAAACAATGCGTAACATTCTTCTCGCCGCCGTCGCCGTTTCCGCAATCGCCGCTCCGGCCTTTGCTCAAACCAATCCTGAGCCGCGCGGTTACGGATCGCTGGGCTACACTCATCTTGAAGGCGACAATGCAACGACGGGCGCCGTCACCGGTCGTCTGGGCGTAAACCTCAACCGTTACATCGCGCTGGAAACCGAAGCCTCGGTCGGCGTCAAGGACGACGACTTCACCGTCGCGGGCGTCGATGGCTCGATCAAGCACGAGTGGGACGCCGCCGGTTATGTGGTCGGCAAATATCCGGTCGGCGAAAAGTTGGAGCTGTTCGCGCGCGGCGGCTACGGCCACACCGAACTGAAGCAGGAGTTCCCCGGCGCCAACACCGACGTGGGCGGCGACAGCTGGAACTACGGCGCCGGCGCCAACTACTACCTGGATGGCGTGAACGGCGTGCGGGCCGACTGGACCCGTCGCGACTACCGTGACGATGCGGGCAAGGCCGACGCCTATTCGGTCAGCTACATCCGTCGCTTCTGATCTTTAGGGTCAGCCAGAACGACGAAGGCGCGCTCCGTGAGGGGCGCGCCTTTCGCGTTCAGGACAGTGATGTCAGGCGAAGTCGCCTGCGAGGGCCCAGCGCTGCGAGCCTTCGCCGAACGGACGCACGAACCAGTCGCGGTACTGTTCGAAGGTCTCGATGATCTTCTGGCGCAGATCGGGCGGATTCACCGCCTCGCCGCGCTGACGTTTCATCGCCGCGACGCAATCGACCACCATATTCTGGTGGGCCGAACCGCCCATGCTCTTCAGCACGGCGGCGATATCGTTAGCCAAGCTTTCCAGCACCTGCTTCGGTGTCATGTGAGCCATCTGGGAAACCCCCTGTTCTCGACAATCGAATGCGTTGCAAAATACTGTGACAGTTTCAAGCGTGGCGGCGCAAGAATCATCATGGATGGGAATTAACCTGACATAACGCGGGTCACGCGCTTTGGTTCTCTTAAGGGAGAAACCATGAAGAATTTCGATCCAGCCATCGCCACGGCCCAGTGGCTCGCGACCCTGTCGCCCCAAGAGACGGCCCGCGCCGTCGCCTATACCCACGGATCGCACTGGCTGATCCTGTGGAGTTTCGTGGTTTCGGCCCTGGTCGCCTGGATCATCGTGCGCACCGGCCTGCTGGTCGCCATTCGCAGCCGGATCGAGCGCCGCCGTCGCCGGCCGCTGATGGCCAGTTTCGCCGTCGCCCTGGTCTATTCGATCATGAGCTGGGTGCTGACCCTGCCGTGGTCGATCTATGAAAGCTGGTATCGCGAGAAACAGTATGGCCTGAGCAGTCAGGCGCTGGGCGGCTGGCTGGGCGAGGCGGTCATCGGGGCGGCCATCTCGGTCGTCGTCACCGCGCTACTGCTGATGGCGATCTACGCCCTGATCCGGCGCGCGCGACGGTTCTGGTGGGCCTGGGCGTCGGGGGTGACGGCGGCCTTCATCGTCATCGGCCTGGTGATCTCGCCCCTGGTGATCGAGCCGATTTTCAACACCTATACGCCCGCGCCGAACGGGCCGGTGCGCGACGCCGTCGTGGCGCTGGCCAAACAGACCGGCACGCCGTCGGACAAGATCTTCATCTACGACGGCTCCAAACAGTCCGACCGCTACACCGCCAATGTCTCGGGCCTGTTCGGCACGGCGCGCGTGGCGATGAGCGACACCATGTTCAAGCAGGGCGCGGACCTGGCAGAGGTGCGCGGCGTCGTCGGCCATGAAATGGGTCACTATGTTCACGCCCACATCCTTTGGATGGTCGGGGTGCTGGTGCTGCTGTCGGCCCTGGCCTTCTGGCTGACGGATCGGCTTTATCCGCTGGCGCACAGGCTGCTGAGGGCGGACCGCGTTGGCGACATCGCCGATCCCACCGGTCTTCCGATCCTCTTCCTGGTCCTGGCCTTTTTGGGCGTGCTCGGCACCCCAGTCTTCGCCACCATGACGCGGACGACGGAGGAAGACGCCGACCACTTCTCGCTGGTCCACGCCAATGAGCCTGACGGCCTGGCCAAGGCCCTGATCAAGACGGCCGAATACCGCGCCCCGTCGCCCTCGGCGGTGGAGGAGTTCCTGTTCTACGATCACCCCAGCGTCGAGAACCGCATCCGCCGGGCGATGGAATGGAAGGCGGCGCATCCGCCCCAGCAACCGACGCGTCCGTAAGGCATTGAAGGCTCCGCCATCCAGCGGAGCCCTTGTCTGATGATCGACCTCTATCGCGGCTTCGGCCTGGGCATCCCGGCTCTGATGGACATCGCGCCCCTGATCGCGCGAGTCGTGGTCGGGGGGATGTTCTTCCTGTCCGGCTTCTACAAACTGTTCACCCCGGCCCAGGCCGAGAAGATGCAGAAGACGATGGTCGAGGCCGGCATCGCCGCGCCGCGCCAGACCGCCCGGTTCGTGTCGGTGTGCGAGTTCGCCTTCGGCGCCCTGCTGATCATGGGCCTGTTCACCAGCCTGGCGGCGCTGGTGCTGCTGATCATCAGCCTGGTCGCCCTTGTGACCGTGGCGTCCAAGTCGGTCGAGGGGACCAGTCTCGGCTATCGCCTCTCCAGCTATTTCGACCTGCCGGAGACCTTGCTGATGGTGATCCTGATCTGGCTGATCGCCAACGGGCCGGGGCTGTGGAGCCTGGACTTCGTCCTGTTCCTGCCCCGGCTCTAGGTCTTAGGCGCGCTTCCTGACGAAGACCGTCCCGGCGGAATAGCCGGCGCCGAAGCTGCAGATCAGGCCCGTGTCGCCCGGCTCGAACCCGTCGTTGTGCAGGTGGAAGGCGATGATCGAGCCGGCCGAGGAGGTGTTGGCGTAGTCGTCCAGGATGATGACGTTCTCGTCCGACGACGGCTCGCGGCCCAGAACCTTCTTGCCGATCATCGTGTTCATATTGATGTTGGCCTGGTGCAGCCACAGCCGTTTCAATTCGTGCGGATCCAGGCCCAGTTCGCCGGCGTGATCGACGATCATGTCCGACACCATCGGCACCACGTCTCGGAAGACCTTGCGGCCCTGCTGGATGAACAGCTTGTCGTTCTGGGCGCTGTCGTCGGCGATCGGCGAATCCAGATGGTCGGTGTCGCGGGCGTTGCGGTTCAGGAAACCGAAATTATTGCGGATATTGTTCGAGAAGACCGTCTTCAGCCGCGTGCCCAGCACGTCCCAGCCGCCCGGTCCGGCCGTCTCTGAGGACTCCACGATCACCGCCGTGGCCACGTCGCCGAAGATGAAATGGCTGTCGCGGTCGGTGAAGTTCAGGTGGGCCGAACAGACCTCCGGGTTCACCATCAGCACGGCCTTGACCGAGCCGCCGACGATGAAGTCCGCCGCCGTCTTGATGCCGAAGGTCGCCGAGCTGCAGGCCACGTTCATGTCGAAGGCGAAGCCCTCGATGCCCAGGGCCTGCTGAACCTCGATGGCCATGGCGGGATAGGCGCGCTGCATGTTGGAGGCGGCGCACAGGACAGCGCCGATCTCCGAGACCGGTTTGCCCCAGGCCTCGATGGCCTGACGCGCGGCCTTGACCGCCATCTCGGCCAGGATCGAGATCTCGTCGTTGGAGCGTTCGGCCAGGTTGGGGGCCATCCGCTCGGGATCGATGATCCCGGCCTTGTCCAGCACGAACCGGCTCTTGATGCCCGAGGCCTTTTCGATGAACTCGGGCGAGGAGTGGGCCTTGGCCTCCAGTTCGCCGGCCTCGATCTGGGCGGCGTGGCGGGCGTTCCAGCCGTCGGCCCAGGCGTTGTAGCTGTCGACCAACTCGGCGTTGGAGACCGACTGTTCGGGGGTGAAGAGGCCGGTGGCGGCGATGACGGCGTGGGTCACTTTGTTCTTGTCCTATCGCTCGACGCGCGGCGTCTCGCTGCTTGAGGATGTCTTGGTCTGCTTGAGGACAGTCCGTTTCCTATCAGAACGCGTCAATAGGACGGCGGCGGCCTGCGGTCGAGACTGGCGATGATCCCGGCAGCCCAGCGCTGGATCTGACCGCGCGGCGCCTTGGGCGGCGGCTGGTCGCGGGCGGCGATCAGGGCCTGGACCAGATCCTCGGCCTCGCAGGGCCAGCCCGTCGGCGTGACATAGAGGGGATAGTGGATCAGGGCCGCCAGGATCAGATGATCGACCGTCGCGCGCCGGGTGCGGCGCTCGAACCCCAGCCGGTCGTCGGTCAGGCCCCAGCCGGCGTAGAAGGGCCGGCCATAGACCGACACAGCCTTGCCCCGCATCAGGGCCTCGAACCCGGTCAACGAGGTCAGGGTCGCCACGCGTCGGCAGGCGTTCAGGCAGTCCACGATGTCCAGCCCATCGGCGCTGGCGTCCACCGAGGCCATGGCCGAGGCGTCCAGCCGACCCGGCCGATTGCCCGCCAGAACGTCGGGGTGGTTGCGATAGATCAGGAAGGCGTCGGGATGATCCGCGCGTGCGGCCTCGACCAGGGCGGAGTTGGTGGCCAGGTCCGGCTCGCAGCCCAGCAGGATCGACTTGTCGTTCTCGACCTGGCCGACGACCAGCAGGATCTCGCGATCCGCAGGCCAATCCGCGGGCGCCTGGCCCTTCAGATTGTATTTCGACAGGCCGGCCTGGACGATGCGCGCGCCCAACGCTTCCGCGCGCGCCAGCTGCTGCGGCGTCGCGTCCGTCGTCTCGATCAGGGTCTCCAAACGCGACGGACGGCTCGGGTCGTAATAGACGCCCTGATCGTCCAGGGCGACCGACAGGGCGCCGACGAAATCGGACCCCAGGCCGCGTGAGCGGATGAAGCCGTCCTCCATGCGGACGGTCGGACCGGCGAAATCGGCGGCCGCCTGACGCGTCGCCTCGCTCTCCTTGCCCGCCCACCAGATCAGCCGGCCGTTCGTCGCGGTCGCATGGGCCGCGGCGCGCGACGGCGACATGAAATATCGCATGATCGCCTTGGGCGAGTTCAGCAGGCGGCGCACGGGCGGACGCTTGGCCGGCGCAAACCCCACCGCTGACCAGGGCCCCGCCAGACGGTCGGCCCGGTCGCGCAGCGCAATCAGCCGCTCCAGCGCCTGTTCGGCCTCGCACCGCTCGCCGGTGACGGGATCGACATAGCGGCTGTAGGCGATCAGGGCGGCGGCGGCGACCTGTTCGATGGAGCGCGTCAGCCCGCGCCGTCCGGTCTGAACCGCATCGGTCGTCAGGCCCCAACCGGAATAGAAGGGCGCCCCGAAACACCGCACCGGCAGGCCGCGCAGCAGGGCCTCGAACCCAAACGCCGAGGTGACGCAATAGACCGCGTCCACCGCCGCCAGCAGGTCGGCGGGCCGCACGTCCGTATCGACCAGGGTCACGCCGGTCAGGTCGGTCACGCAGCCCCGCTTCTTGCCCGCCGCCACCGCCGGGTGGCGTTTGACGATCAGCTGGGCGTCGGGTTCGTCGCGGCGGGCGGCGGCGATCATCTCGTCGAAGCTCTGCGTCGTCGCCAGGCCATAGCCGATGGAGGCGTCGCCGAACGTCTGGTCCACGATCAACACACGCCGACCGAGCTTCAGCAGGCCCGGATCCAGGGGCCCGCCCATGTTTGTCTTGGACACACCCGACGCGACGATCCGGTCGATCAGCCCGCGCGCTCGGGCGCTCATGGCCGCGTCGCACCAGTCGTCGGCCGTCTGGATCAGATGCTCCAGACGGCTGGGCCGCGTCGCATCGTAATAGACGCCCCGATCGTCGACGATCAGGCTCAGGCTGGTCGCCCCCGCCTCGCCGATCCCGACCGACCGCAGGAACCCGTCCTCCAGCGCCACATAGGGCCGCCCGTTCTTCTGCGCCCACCGCCGCCCCGCAGCCGCCGTCGGCTTCATCCCCCAGCCCAGCACCGCCTGCACCTCGTCCCCCGGCAGGCGACGCAGGTCGTAGTCGGGCAGGAAGACGTCGAGAAACGGGACCTTCAGCACGCCGGGCGCACAGACCCAGGCGGGAATTTTCGAAGGCGTGTCGGCAGGTAGGGTCAAGGCGGGTCCGCTGAGTTTCGACGCGAGCTTTAGGGCGGTTGCGTGAAGGCGGCTAGGCCCCTTGCGCCCGCGCCAGCAGCGCCTGCGCCTGGTCCAGATGCAGCCGCTCGACCATGGCGCCGTCCACGCGGATCGCGCCCTGTCCCTCGGCCTGCGGCTCTGCAAATGCGGCGACGACGGCGCGCGCCTGGTCGATCTCGGCCTCCGACGGCGAGAAGGCGGCGTTGGCCCCGGCGATCTGGGACGGGTGGATCAGGCTCTTGCCGTCGAACCCGTACAGCCGTCCCTGCAATGCCTCGGCCGCCAGGCCGTCCGCATCGTCGATCCGGTTGAACACCCCGTCGATGGCCAGCAAGCCATTGGCCCGCGCGGCGGCGACCAGCAGGGCCAGCCAAGGCTTGAACGGCTCGCGATCCGCAGACGCCCCGGTGCCCAACGCCTTGGCCAGGTCGTTGACCCCCAGCATCAGCCCATCCAGCGCCCCGTCCGCCGTGGCGATGTCGCCCAGGGCCATCAGGGCGCGCGGGGTCTCGATCATGGCCCACAAGGCGCAACCCCTGGCCAGGCCGGCGGACAGGGCGTGGACCGCCTCGGGCGTCTCCACCTTGGGCGCGACCACCAGCCTGGCCCCCGCCGCCTTCATCGCCGCCAGGTCGTCCAGCCCCCACTCGGTGTCCAAGCCATTGATCCGCACGCCCAGGCGCGGCCCGAACCCGCCGCCCCGAACCGCCTCGACGGCGGCGGCGCGCGCGGCAGCCTTGGCCTGGGGCGCCACCGCATCCTCCAGGTCCAGCACGGCGACATCGCAATCCAGCGTCCGCGCCTTCTCGATCGCTCGCGCATTGGAGGCCGGCAGGTAAAGGACGCTGCGGACCCGGTCGCTGCGCATCAGACGCGGCCTGTCACGGGCACCAGGGCGCCGGTCATGGCGCGGCTCTCGGGCGAGGCGAGGAACAGGATCACCGCCGCCAGATCGGCCGGCGCGACCCAGGTCGCCGGATCGGCGTCGGGCATGTCCTCGCGGTTGGCGGGCGTGTCGATGATGGAGGGCAGGACGGCGTTGACCGTGACGGAGGTGGTCTTCAGCTCTTCCGCCAGCGCTTGGGTCAGGGCGTGGACCCCGGCCTTGGCCGCCCCATAGGGCCCCATGCCGGCGCCGGCTTTCAACGCCGCGGCCGATCCCACATTGACGATCCGTCCCTCGGGCGACGCCTTCAGCGCATCCAGAGCCGCCCGGCTGGCATTGACGGCCGTCGTGACGTTCAGCGCCTGCATCCGCGCCCAGGCAGGTTCGGCGTCGTCAGTCGTCTGCCAGACGAAGCCTCCGGCGATGTTCAATAGGGCGTCCAGCCGCCCGAACCGCGCGATGACCGTATCGATCGCGCCCTGCGCCTGGCCCGCGTCGGTCAGATCGACCCCGCCGACCTCCAGCACGCCCTGCGGCACCGCATGGCCCGCCGCATGATCGATGACGGCGACCTGCCAGCCGGCCTTCAGCGCCGCCTCCAGCACCGCCCGGCCCAGGACGCCATGCCCGCCCGTGATTGCGACTGTCCGCTGTGTCATCCGATCCTCCATGTCGCCGGGGACCATAGAGCCGGGGGCGGCGGGATCAACCGGCCCCGATCAAGCGGCGGAGAACACCTTCGCCATCAACCGCTCCAGCGCGACCTGATCCTCGGTATCGAAGGCGGCGGGCGTCGTCGCATCCACGTCCAGCACCGCGATCAGCGCGCCGGACGCATCCAGCACCGGCACCACGATTTCGCTGGCCGAGCGGCTGTCGCAGGCGATGTGGCCCGGAAAGGCGTGAACGTCCTCGACCAGTTGCGTCTGGCGCGTCGCCGCCGCCGTCCCGCACACCCCGCGCCCGAACGCGATCCGCAGACACCCCAGCGTCCCCTGATACGGCCCGACCACCAGCTCGTCTTCCTTGTCCGGCGCCACGACATAGAAGCCGGTCCAGAAATAATGCTCGAACGCGTCCGCCAGCATCGAGGCTGCGGTCGCCATCCGCGCCGTCACGTTCGGCTCCCCCTCCAGCACGGCCAGGATCTCCTCCTCGACCTCCAGATACCGCGCGGCCTTGTCCGAGGGACGATCGGTGCGGGCGACATAGGCCATGTGGGGAACTCCGAGAGGGAACAGGTTGGCGATATAGGAGGGGCTTGGAGCGAAGGGGAGGGGGCAGTCGCGATCATCCATAGGATCGCCGTACCTGCTTACGCTGGAACGCTTCGCCCGAACGTCCAAGTATCGTTTCGAAAGGCAGATTGGAGCAAAGTTCTATGGGAAGGGAGCAGGATGGTCTGTTTCGCCTTAAACCTCGAATTAACCAGTCCGCCAGCAAACTGAGCGTGCGTAGATACGCGTCTTACTAGTCCCGGCTGTTTCCATAGGAGAGACCCATGGCCGCTAGACTTCAGATGATCGATGCTGCCTTCAACGCCTGCCGCCACGCTACCGAGGGCGACGATATGGATCATATCGAACGACTCGAACAATTGATCCTCAAACACAAACCTCTCGGCGCCGAGGATGCCGGAATCGTCCTGTTCACCGCTTTGGGCAACCTCCGCAACGGAGGGCGACCCGACGAGTTGGACGTCCACGCTGTCGAGCGCGTGATCGAATGGATCGAGCGGCAGTCGATACCGGCGCTTCAAGCGACGGGCTGACGATGTCGGTCGTGATTCTGGACGATCGCGCGTTTAGCCTGATCGCATCTTATGCGAGGGTTCATCCCGAGGTCCTCCAGTCACACTCGTCCCCGGAAGCCTTTGCGCAGGCGCTTCATCGCGCCAACGTCGAGGCCTTTCGGCGGCGATACCCCCAGTATGAAGACGAGCGCCCTCCGGTTTGCGTCCAGTGGACCGACGAGGTTGATCCTGGCGACGTCAGCAAAGCGATCGATGACTGGCTGTACAACGTCGCACTTCCGGACGACCAAGATCTTGAGCGCGGGCTTGAGGCGATCATTCAGAACATCGCGCAGAATCGAAAGCCGCTGGACCCTGTTCAATCCTGAGGCTGGCTTCGCTTCGGATGACGCGCCTGAAGGCGTCCGTGTCAGACGAGTATCCCTGGACCAAGATCTTGGTGACGTGCGCGTTTTCCTGACGCGCCTTGCCGCGCAAACGGCAAGCACAACGAGCAACTATGGCGAGTAACGAGTCGTTATCCAGGCGCGTGATACTATTTTGACGTGTGAGGAGCGCGTCAAATGGAACGTTCAATCCGTCGTCGTCCTGAGCGCCAAGGCGCCGCCGCCGTGGAGTTCGCGCTCGTCGGCCCGTTGTTCATCGGTATCCTCATCGCCATCGTCGTTTATGGGTTCTGGTTCCTCAGCGCACAGTCCGTTCAATCCCTGGCCGCAGAGGGCGCCCGAGCGGGGATCGCCGGCCTGGATGCGGCGGAGCAGACACGACTGAGCCAGGCCGTGGTGATGGCCCGAGGCCGCGACATGGGACTTCAGCCCGACCGGCTCTCCTCGCAGGTGCAGACCGATCACTCCTCATTGCGTGTCGTGGTCGCCTATGATCTCAGCGATCACCCCCTGCTCCTCATCGGGGGATTTCTGCCTCAGCCCCCCAAGACGATCGCGCGCTCTGCTGCGATCCAGATCGGGGATCAGTAAGATGGCTCGCGATCCGCTGTGGGCCGACCGCGACGGCGGCGTTGCGGTCATCAGTGCGGTTGGCGCGGCCCTGGCCTGCATCGCGGCGGCGGTCGCCGTCGATCTCGGAGCCTTGGCGCTCCACACCCGCAAGGTCCAGGGCGCTGCGGATCTCGCAGCCCTGGCCGCCGCCCAGCGGCTGGACGGCGCTGACGCCGCCGCCCGGACAACGGTCGCGCTCAATCTCACGAACGTCCGCGTAATCGGGACTGAAACAGGCCGGTATGTGCCGGATCCGGCGCGAGAGCCGGCGGACCGCTTCGAAGCTGGCGCACCCGAAGTCGATGCGGCGCGCGTGACCGTCACGGCCAAGGCGCCGGTCTTTTTCAGCCGGTGGCTCCTCGGCCGCGACGAGGTGCTGGTCACCCGCCAGGCGACGGCCGCTGCGCCGCAGACGCCAAAGGCGATGATCAGCCTCGGCTCGCGACTGGCTCGGCTGGATGGAGGCGTCGCCAATCAGGTGCTGAGCGGTCTGCTGGGCAGCGAGGTCTCGTTGAGCGTGATGGATTACCGCAACTTGGCGGATCTGGACGTCAATCTGCTTCAGTTTTCGGACGCCCTGTCGACCAAGGCGGGCGTGACGGTGGGCGACTACGATCGCCTTCTGGCGACGGAAGTGGACGCCGGAGAGGCGCTCGGCGTGGTGAAGGCGCTGGCGGGCGGACGCGACGGCGGCGCCCTGGGACGGTTGACCGCAGCGGCGGCCGGCCTGGACCTCAAGGTCGATCGCCTGATCGGCGCCGAAGTCGATGCCCAGCAGGGCTTGCGTGATGGCCTGGACGCTCAGGTCAGCGCGCTGGATCTGGTCATGGCCATCGCGGAGATCGCGGGCGGCGACCGACAGATCGATCTCAAGCTCGGCGCCCAGGCCGGTGTCGCGGATCTCAAGGTGACGCTGGCGATCGGCGAGCGGCCGAATACCTCGCCGTGGATCGCCGTGACCGCGCGGGGTGAACCCGTCCTGCACACGGCGCAGGCGCGGCTCTATCTTCGTGCGCGAACGGCGCAGTCATTGTCGGGTCTGGTCCAGATCAATCTGCCGATCCTGGTCGAACTGGCCTCCGCCGAAGCCCGCCTCGAAAGGCTGAGCTGCGCGCCGGAGCGCGCCGTGCGCGTCGCCGTCCGGCCGGGATTGGCCCACGCCACGGTGGGCGCCGTCGATGAAAACCGTCTGGACGATTTCAAGGCGCCCATCGCGCCGGCGAAGGCGACCCTCGCGGCCGTGTTGGGTGTTGTGACGGTGAAGGGCAAGGCGGATGTCGAGGTTGCGGATGTCGCGCCCCAGTCCGTCGCCTTCAACGCCGATGACATCGCCGCGCGCCGGATCAAGACCGTGAAGAGCCGGAACCTGGCGACGGGCCTTGTGACCAGCCTCCTGCAACGCCTTGAGCTCGACGTCGTCGGCCTGCCCCTTGGCGGCGTCGCATCGGCCGTCGGCCACCTCCTCACCCCCTTGGGACCGGTTCTGGACAGCGCAATCTCGCCCATCCTCGACGTCCTAGGCCTCAAGCTGGGAGAAGCCGATGTCTCGGTTCTCGGTCTTTCCTGCCCGGACACCGGCAGAGCGCCGCCACGTCTTGTGGGCTAGGCTGCAGGAAGGTCTGGCATTGCGAGTTGCCGGGGCATGGCCAGGATTCGCTTGCGTGCGCCGGCAGGGAGGTCCGACTCTAGCGTGATCAATCCGTTGGCCCAAGGTGTTATGGTTATTCAGGGATTGGTTGAGCCACTTTATGGATGGTCCCGATAGAAAGTTGGTAGGCCCGGAGGGACTCGAACCCCCAACCAGACCGTTATGAGCGGTCGGCTCTAACCATTGAGCTACAGGCCCCCAAGGCGCGCCTCGGCGGAAGGGGTCTCGCCTAGCAGGCGCGGGCGCGGCTTGCCAAGCGGGGGCGGGCAAGAAGGCGATGTTTCGGCGATTTCACGAAGATGAACGGAAACTGCCAAGCCTCACGGGCGTTCATTCAGGCGAGAACGGCCAAGGTCGTTGCAACGGATCGGCGAACGCGCCGTCCTGGATCGCTTACGGAGAAGACCGCATGACCCGCACCCTGGCCGCCCCGATGAAAGCCGTGTCCTTCAAGACCCTGGCAATGGGTGGAGCCGTCGCCGCCGCCGCCTTCCTGGCCGCCGCCACGCCGCGCGCCATGGCCCAAACAGCTGAACCCGCCATGGGAGCCATGCACATGATGCAGCCCGCGCCGTCGCTGAACCTGTCGGCCTATGGCGAGGTCAAGGCCGCGCCCGACATGGCCACAATCACCTTCGGCGTCCAGACCGAGGCGGTCACCGCCCAAGAAGCCATGCGGGACAACGCCGCGCAGATGACGCGTGTCGTCGCCGCCCTGCGCCGCGCCGGCATCGCCGAGCGCGACATCCAGACCTCGGGGCTGAACCTGTCGGCGCAATATGACTATGTGCAGAACGAACCGCCCAAGCTGCGCGGCTATCAGGCGGTCAACCGCGTGACGGTGGTCATCAATGACCTGACCAAGGTCGGCACGACGGCCGACGCCGTGGTCGCCGCCGGCGTCAACCAGATCGACGGCATCAGCTTTGGCCTGAAGGATCCGACGGCGGCCGAGAACCAGGCTCGTCAGCTGGCCGTACGCAACCTGCAGGCCAAGGCCCAGCTGTACGCCCAGTCGCTGAACGTTCAGCTGTCGGGCATCCGCAACCTGACCGAAGGCGGCGGCTATACGCCCCAGCCGCCGATGCCGATGTTCGCCGCCCGCGCCATGTCGATGGACCGCGCCGAAAGCACCCCGGTCGCCGCCGGCGAACTGACGGTGCGGATCGACATCACGGGCGTCTACGACATCGCCCGCTGATCGCATCGGCCGAAACGAAGAAAGGCCCGCCGGCGACGGCGGGCCTTTTTGCATTCTGTGGGGTGTTGAGAGCCCCTCCACCGCTTCGCGGTCCCCCTCCCCGCAGAGCGGGGAGGAGACGACTTCAGTGTTTGATCTCGTTGGCGTCGTCCAGCAGGACCACATTGGGGTTCCACTGGCGGGCTTCTTCCTGGGGCATCTGGCCATAGGTGACCACGATGACCTTGTCGTTCTTCTGGACCAGACGGGCGGCGGCGCCGTTGACGCCGATCACGCGTGAGCCGCGCGGGGCCTCAATGGCGTAGGTGGTGAAGCGCGCGCCGTTGGTGATGTTCAGCACATCGACCTGTTCGTGCGGATAGATGCCCGCCGCATCCAGCAGGTCCATGTCGATGGCGATCGATCCCTCGTAATCGAGATCGGCCTGGGTCACCGTCGCACGGTGCAGCTTGGACTTCATCAGGGTGACCAGCATGGCGCGGTCTCCAAATATACGCGGGGCGCAGGCCCTCGCTCTCAGGCGGCTCATATAGGGATTTTCGTCGTCCGCATCAATCGGGGCGCCGCGCCGCAGCAAACGGTTTGCGGGTGCGAACGCCAAGGCCCGTCGGATATTGCGCGGCCTTCA
This sequence comes from Brevundimonas sp. TWP1-3, assembly GCF_049896085.1. Taxonomy (NCBI): domain Bacteria; kingdom Pseudomonadati; phylum Pseudomonadota; class Alphaproteobacteria; order Caulobacterales; family Caulobacteraceae; genus Brevundimonas; species Brevundimonas sp. TWP1-3. The sequence goes on from NZ_JAFCTP010000001.1 coordinate 1,220,974, forward strand.
TTTGACGACGGCCCGCGTCCGCCTATGCTGGCTCGGCCATTTCCGGCCTGCGAGCGCGCGTTTCCCCACCGATGAAGCAATTCTTCCTGACGGTCCTTGGTGTCTTCACCGGGTTGATCCTCTTCCTCGTCGTCATTCCCGTGGTGCTGCTGACCGTCGCCGTCGCCTCCTCGTCCAAGCCGACGACGCCGGCGAACACGGTGCTGGAACTGGACCTGCGCGAGGGGATCAGCGACCAGCCGTCGTCCAATCCGTTCGCGGCCTTCGGCGGTTCGGGTCTGGCCCTTACTCAGGTCGTGGACGGCCTGCATCAGGCCCAGGGCGACAACAGCGTCAAGGCCCTGCTGGTCCGCCTGCCGGAAAGCGGCATGACGCCCGCGACCGCCGACGAACTGCGCCAGGCCATCCACCGCTTCCGCAACTCGGGCAAGCCGGTCATCGCCCACAGCCAGGGCTTCGCGCCCGTCGGCGCAGTGATGTCCACCTATATGGTCGGGGCCTCGGCGTCGGAACTGTGGATGCAGAACACCGCCGGCTTCCAGGCCACGGGCTTCTCGGCCGACAGTCTGTTCCTGGGCCGCGCCTTCGAGAAATACGGCGTCAAACCCGACTTCGAACAGCGCTATGAGTACAAGAACGCCGTCAACGAATACACCCAGAGCGATTATACCGGCCCGCACCGCGAGGCCATGACGGCCTGGATGACGTCCATCTACGACAGCGCCCTGGCCAACGCCGCCAGGGATCGCAAGACGACCGCTCCGGCGCTGAAGACGATCATTGAGGCCGGCCCCTATTCGGCGCCCCAGGCCCTGGCCAACCGTCTGATCGACAAGGTAGGCCAGGTCGAGGAGGCCGAGGCCGCCATCAAGACCCGCGCGGGCAAGGGCGCCGAGATCGTCGAGTTCGGCAAATACGCCGACCAGAAGGGCGAACGCGCCGGCTCGGGCAAGAACGCCATCGCCATCGTCGGCGGGGAGGGGGCCATCGTCACCGGCCGTGGCGGCGGGGGCAGCTTCGGCGGCGGTTCGTCGATCCACTCCGACGACACGGCCGAGGCCATCTACGACGCCATCGAGGACAAGAGCGTCAAGGCCATCGTCTTCCGCGTCTCTTCGCCCGGCGGCTCGCCGGAAGCCTCGGAACAGATCCTGGCCGCCGTGCGCGCGGCGCGCGCGGCGGGCAAGCCGGTGGTAGTCTCCATGGGCGCCTACGCCGCCTCGGGCGGTTACTGGGTGAGTTCGGAAGCCGATTGGATCGTGGCCCAGCCCTCGACCCTGACCGGCTCGATCGGCGTGTTCGGCGGCAAGTTCGTGCTGGCCGATGCGCTGGGCCGATTCGGCGTCGACATGCGCGAACTGACGGTGGGGGGCCAGTACGCCGACGCCTTCTCGCCGACGCAGGAGTTCACCCCGGAACAGCGCGCGGCCTTCGCCGGCTCGATGGACCGGATCTACGACGACTTCATCGCCCGCGTGTCGACGGGCCGCAAACTGTCGCCCGACCGCGTGCGCGAGATCGCCAAGGGCCGCGTCTGGACCGGGGCCCAGGCCCTGCCTCTGGGCCTGGTCGATCAGCTGGGCGGCGTCACCGAGGCGGTGAACAAGGCCCGCGAATTGGCCAAGATCCCGTCCAACGAGCCCGTGCGCTTCAAGCATTTCCCCAAGCAGCAGTCGCCCTTCGAGGCCCTGTCGGAAATGTTCGGCGTCCAGACCGAGGCGGCCAAGGCCCTGGTCATGCTGGGCGGCGTCATGGCCGATCCCCAGGCCCAGGCCGTGATGCGCCGCGTCGAAAGCGACCGGATGCGCGGCGAGGGCGCGGTGGTGCTGGCCGATCAGCCGATCTTCTGAGGGACCGCGACACACGCGACCGTGCGTCGCGGTCCATTGACCGCAGGCCCCGATGGACCGACATTGCGTGTCAGGCGTTCCTCGGATCGCCTGAAAGGATGATCCATGTTCCAGCCTGAACGTCTCGCCACCATCGGTTTCGCCGCGCGCCGCCGTCCCAATGGGATCGTTGCCTCCGTGATGTGGGTCGCCGGCATGATCGCCGCCGTCTGCGCCATGGCCGTGGGTGCGGTCCTGGCCATCTTCACCGCCGCTGCCGTGGCGGTGATCGCCCTGTTCGCGGGCGTTCTGGTCTTCCTGGTCGGACTGGTCATGCGGACCCGCCGCAACATGACGCCGCGTCGCCGCAACGGCGATCCAGACCTGATCGAGGCGCACAAGGTGGACGGCGCCTGGGTCGCCTATGGCTGGGAACGCAACGGCCGCTGAGCCAGCCCTTGCCATGACCTCCTACATCGACGCGCCTTCGCCTAACTTTGACGCGCGTCGTGCGCTGCCCGACATGCTGGTGCTGCACTATACGGGCATGCAGACGGGCGAGGCCGCTCTGGCGCGCCTGCGCGACCCCGACGCCAAGGTCTCGGCCCACTATCTGGTCGAGGAAGACGGCCGCATCTTCCAGCTTGTCCCCGAGGAACGTCGCGCCTGGCACGCCGGTCGCGGCGTCTGGCAGGGCGAGGACGACTGCAACGCCGCCTCCATCGGGATCGAGATCGTCAATCCGGGCCACGAATTCGGCTATCGCGCCTTTCCCGAGGGCCAGGTCGCCGCGCTCATCGCCTTAATCAGCGACATCCGCAGCCGCTGGTCCATTCCCGACAACCGCATAGTCGCCCATTCCGATCTCGCCCCGGACCGCAAGGAAGATCCCGGCGAACTCTTCCCCTGGAAGCGTCTGGCCGAGGCCGGCCATGGCCTGTGGTTCGAACCGGCCCCCGAACGGATCCAGGCCCTGGGCGGCCTGCTGCAAAAGGGCGATCAGGCCATCGGCGCCATGGTCCTGCGCGCCGGCCTGCACCGTCTGGGCTACGGGCTGAAACCCGGCGGCGACTATGACGTGGAGACCGAAACCGCCGTCCGCGCCTTCCAGCGCCACTGGCGGCCGACCCGCGTCGACGGCGTCGCCGACGGCGAAACCCGCGCCCGCCTGGTCGGCCTGCTCCAACTCGCCAGCGCCGAGAGCGTCACGGGCTTGCTGAACTAAAGGTCCGCGCGGTCCTGAAAGGGGCCGAAGACTCTGATGATCGAAATGGTGCGGTTTCCATCGTCGATCCGATACAGGATGCGATAGCCCTCGACGGGGCGCTCTCTAACGCCTGACGTTTGACCCTCGGGCCATCGGAACGGCGTGAACTGCAATTCGACGATGGCGCGCGTGATGCGGGCGGATCGCAGGCGCGCCTTCAGGCCGCTGCCGGGCGATACAGCCAACGCCGCACCGCGAGCAGATCAACGCGCGCCCGAGCGGTGAAGATGACCTGATAAGGGCCGCTCATTCAGCTGAGGCTGGGTTCTTCAAGGTCTTCGCCGGCCGCCCAGCGATCCAGCCACTCCAGGGCTTCATCGCCGGAAATGACGCGCCCGGCGGCGATGTCCGCGTCGGCTTCCGCGATGCGCGCCCGCTCCCAGGTCAGGCGGCGCTCACGCTGCTCCGGGCTTTCCTGATTGACGATGTTGGAGGCGGGTTCGGCCATGCGCACACCATACGCCATTTCCCCTGCCGACGCATCCGTTGGTTGACCTGCGCGGCGTGGCGGCGCATCTAGCGCGCGCCAGACGGCTGGGCGGTCGCGGCGGACTTCGCGTCCGTCGAGGAAAGTCCGGGCTCCACGGTGAAAAGGCGGCGGATAACTTCCGCCCGGGGCGACCCGAGGGATAGCGCCACAGAAAGCAAACCTCCGGCCTCGCGAGGCCGGTAAGGGTGAAAGGGTGGGGTAAGAGCCCACCGCGTGCCTGGCAACAGGGACGGCATGGCAAGCCCCGCCTGGAGCAAGACCAAATAGGGACATCGCGCGGGGTTCGCCTCGCGGGGCTCACCGCCTCAGATGTCCGGGTAGGTCGCGAGAACCGTTCAGCAATGGACGGTCCAGAGGAATGATCGTCGCCGATCCAGGCTTCGGCCTCGGAGCGGAACAAAACCCGGCTTACAGGCCGTCTGGCATACTTTCTTTCTTGGCCTATCGCGCTTCGCGCTGCTTGAGGTGGATTTTTTTTGGGCCTATCGGCCTTCGGCCTACTTGAGGCCCGTCGGGTGGGCCAAAGCGGGCGCTGTTGCGCCCCCGATCGGCTGCGACCTTGGTCCGAGTTCGGATTATCCCCGCATTTCAGCGTTCTGGCAGCGCTCCCAAAGGTTTGCGCTCGTTAACCTATTGTCTGTTCAAGGAAGGTTAGAACGCTTCACAGCCTGTGAATACTTCGGTTGTTCCGTGTATGTTCCTGCTGTTCGACCGTGCTTAAGTCGTCACACGTCAAAACATGGTTAAATCTTGGCTTCGATCCCATTGAGGCCCATCTGATCCCATGCTATCCCACAATCATGATTTGGGGCTGAGAGACGGGCGCGGCGGGCGTTCGTCAGGGCATCTAGGGACGGGCCGGAAGGTTCGATTGGCAGGGCGTGTTTCTCTCGACCTATGAGAAGCAGCTGGACGGCAAGCGCCGTCTCCTCATCCCCAACGACTTCCGCACGACCGAAAACGGCGCAGCCGGCGGCGTCTTCATCTTCCCCTCGATCGAAGCCGACTGCCTGGAAGCGGGCGGCGACCGCCTGTTCGCGGTCTATGCCGAGATGATCGAGGCCCTGCCGTTCGGCTCCGAAGAGCGTTCGGCGCTGGAGTGGCAGGTCATGGGTGAGCAGGTCCGCCTGGCCTATGATTCCGGCGGCCGCATCACCCTTCCCGAAGCGCTGTGCAACGAAGCGGGCCTGGACAACACCGTCGTCATCGTCGGCCTGAACGACCGTTTCCAGATCTGGTCGCGCGAGAAATGGGCGGCCCGCCGCGCCGAACAGCGCGCCCTGGCCAAGGCCGGCATGGCCCAGATCGGCGCCCTGAAACTGGCGGCACAGATGAAGCTGGCTGGAGGCGGATCGTGACCGACGCCTCCATCAATGCGCCCCATGCTCCCGTCCTGCTGGCCGAGGTGATCGAGGCCCTGGCGCCTGCGCCCGGCGATGTCGTGATCGACGCCACCTTCGGCGCCGGCGGCTATACCCGCGCCATCCTGAAGACCGGCGCCCAGGTCGTCGGCCTGGATCGCGACCCGACGGTTCAGCCCCACGCCGACGCCGTCGCCAATGACTTCCCCGGTCAGTTCCAGCTGATCCGCAACGCTTTCTCGGGTCTGGCCCAAGCCTTCGCCGACAGCGGCAAGGCAAAGCTGGACGGCGCCGTCTTCGACATCGGCGTCTCCTCGATGCAACTGGACCAGGCCGAGCGCGGCTTTTCCTTCATGCGCGACGGGCCGCTGGACATGCGGATGTCCGACGACGGCGCGACCGCCGCCGACATCGTCAACGGCTGGGACCACGGCCCCCTGGCCCATATCTTCAAACTGTATGGCGAAGAGCGTCAGTCGGGCCGCGTCGCCACCGCCATTCTGCGCCGCCGCGTCGAACAGCCCTTCACCCGCACCCTGGATCTGGCCGAGGTCGTCGAGAAAGCCCTTGGCGGCCGTCGAGGCGCGCCGATCCATCCGGCGACGCGGGTCTTTCAGGCCCTGCGAATCGCGGTCAACGATGAACTGGGCGAGCTGGAGCGCGGTCTGGAGGCCGCCGAGGCGACCCTGGCCCCCGGCGGGCGTCTGGCCGTCGTCACCTTCCATTCGCTGGAGGACCGGATCGTCAAGGCCTTCATGACCGAGCGCACGGGCAACAGCCCCGCCGGCTCGCGTCACGCCCCCATGGCCGTCGATCCGCGCAAGCCCAGCTTCACGCTTCAGTTCAAGGGCGCACGCGAGGCGGGCGACGAAGAGCGTTCGACCAATCCCCGCGCCCGTTCGGCCAAGCTGCGCGCCGCTGTCCGCACTGACGCCCCGGCCTGGGGCAAGATTTCTGGTGGGGCCGCATGACCACGGCGCCCTTCTTCACCTATTCCCGCACCGCCCTTCAGCGCCTGTTCGACTGGAAGGTGCGCGGCGTGCGCTGGATCGAGATCATCGGCGTGGCCCTGGTCGCGGTCATGATCGTGTCGGTCTATGCGGCCAAGGCAGCGGCGGCGCGCGAGAGCAGCCGCATCGCCCAGCTGGAGCAGGATATCCGCGAGAACGGCCAGCGGGTCCGCCTGCTGCGCGCCGAGGTCGCCCGCCTGGAACAGCCCGCGCGTCTGGAGGCCCTGTCGCGCCAGATCGGCATGGCGCCGGTGGACGTGCATCGTCAGGCCAAGGAAGCTCAGCTGACCGAGCTGAAGCCCGTGCCGGCCCCGGCCTCGACCGCAGCCGCGACCCCCGCCGTCGCCCCCGCTGCGGCCCCCGTCATCGCTGAAGACGCCGCTTCCGCGCCGGAGCCGGCGCAATGAGCGTTCAGGACCACCGCTATCACCGCCCCGCGCCGGGCGTCGATCTTCAGGGCCGCCTGTCGCCCTTCTGGCGCTGGCTGTCGGAACTGATTTGGCGTCTGGAGCACGGGTTCGAGCGCGCCCGCGCCGACGCCCGGCCGGAAGAGGACACCCGCGTCCGCATCTTCCTGATCCTGATCGTCTTTTCCTGCGTCTTCGGCGCCCTGGCCGTCGGCGCCTCGTACAAGGCCCTGTTCGCAGAGGCGAACGGACGCGGATCGGGCGTCAATCCGAACGCCCTGGTGCGCGGCGACCTGACGGATCGCAACGGCGAGCTGCTGGCCACCAACATCATCCACTACGGCCTCTATCTGGACCCGGCCCAGATCTGGGATCGCGACCTGGCTTATCGCCAGCTTCGCCGCGCCCTGCCGCGTATCTCCAGCGAGCGTCTGAAGCGCGTCCTGGCCAGCGATCGTCGTCTCATCGCCCTGACCGGTCTGACGCCCCAGGAAAAGGCCGCCGTCCACGACCTGGCCCTGGGCGGGGTGACGTTCGAACCTGAAGACCGCCGCGCCTATCCGCTGGGAACCTCGGCCGTTCACCTGATCGGCGACGCCGACACGGGCGGGCGGGGCGTGTCCGGCGCCGAACTGGCCTTCAACGACGAGATCCGTTCGGCGGGGCAGCGCGGCGAGAGCTTCCCCCTGTCCATCGACCTGCGCGTCCAGGGCGTGCTGGAAAACGAACTGGCCGCCGCCGCCATCAAGGCCCAGGCCAAGGGCGCCGTCGGCATCGTCACCGACGTCCAGACCGGCGAGGTCCTGGGCATGGCCAGCTGGCCGACCTTCAACTCCGCCGACCGCAACGCCGCCCCCGACGGCGCGACGCTGAACCGCGCCGTCTCGGGCCACTACGAGATGGGGTCGGTGTTCAAGACCTTCACCGTCGCCGCCGGTCTCGACACCGGCCGGGCCGACATGAACACCCTGTTCGACGCGTCCCAGGCCTTCCAGATCGGCGACCGCAAGATCAAGGATTTCCACGCCCAGAACCGCGTAATGACCCTGGAGGAGGTCTATCTGCACTCCTCCAACATCGGCACCTCGCAACTGGCGGTGCAGATGGGACCGGATACGATGCGGGACTATTTCCGCCGCCTGGGCCTGCTGGACGCCTCGACCATCGAGCTGAAGGAATCGGCCAAGCCCGTCGTGCCGCGCCGCTGGGACAACTCGACCCTGGCCTCCCTGTCCTTCGGCTACGGCATCATGATCACCCCGGCCCAGATGGTTCAGGCCATGGGCGCCTTGACCAATGGCGGGCGGATGATCCCCCTGTCCCTGCGCAAGGGCGGCGCGCGCGGCGCCCAGCCCCAGCAGGTCGTAACCGAGGAAACCTCGCGCACCATCCTGGATCTGCTGCGTCGCAATGTCGTCAAGGGCTCGGGCGGGTTCGCCGACGCGCCGGGTCTGCGGGTCGGGGGCAAGACCGGCTCGGCCAACAAGCTGGTCAACGGTCGCTACGACCCCAGCCACGCGCTCGGCTCCTTCGCGGCGGTCTTCCCCGTCGACGGCCCGCTGAACGGCAAACGCTACGCCATCCTGATCGTGATGGACGAGCCGGGGACCTATCCCAAGACCGGCGCCTATGTCGCCGCGCCGGCCGTGAAGAACATCGCCGACCGCATCGCCGGCTTCCTGGGCGTCGAGCGCCGCGAGGATCGCTGGCGCACGGCGACCGGCGAAAAGGTGCCGGAATATCAGGACGTGGCGGGGGACGGCCTGTGAGCGCCCTTCACCTGTCCGACCTGCTGCGCCGCGACGTGTCCTCGGACCCCATCATCACCGGCGTGACCGCCGACAGCCGCAAGGTCGCCCCCGGCGCCCTGTTCGTCGCCCTGCCGGGCACGGCCGCCGACGGCCGCGCCTTCATCCCCCAGGCCTTGGCGCAAGGCGCCGCTGCGGTCCTGGCCCCGACCGATACGCCGGACGGCGCCGCGCCGGTCCTGGTCACCTCGGGCGATGTGCGCCGGGCCTACGCCATCGCCGCGCGCGGCTTCTACGGCGTCCAGCCCAAGACCTGCGTCGCCGTCACCGGCACCAACGGCAAGACCTCGGTCGCCACCTTCTGCCGCCAGATCTGGGCCGGCATCGGCCACAAGTCGGCCAGCATGGGCACCCTCGGCGTCATCGGCCAGAAGGGCGCCAAGACCTACGCCCTGACCGGCCCCGGCCTGACCAGCCCCGACGCCGCCGAGGCCGCGCGCCTGATGGCCGAACTGGCCGCTAAGGACGTGACCCACGTCGCGCTGGAGGCCTCTTCGCACGGCATCGACCAGCGCCGGCTGGACGGGGTGGCGCTGAAGGCGGCCGCCTTCACCAACCTGACCCAGGACCACCTCGATTATCACGGCACGATGGAGGACTATCGCGCCGCCAAGATGCGCCTGTTCGAGACCCTGCTGCCGCGCGGCCGCACCGCCGTTCTGAACGCCGATTCCGACGCCTATTCCGCCTTCGCCTCGGCCTCGATCATGGCGGGCCTGGGCGTTATGGGCGTGGGCGAGCGCGGGCGCGACCTGGCCCTGATCGGCCGTCGCGCGACGCCGGAGGGCCAGCGTCTGACCCTGGACGTGCGCGGCCAGGTGCATGAGATTCTGCTGCCGCTGGCCGGCGCCTTCCAGGCCTCGAACGCCCTGGTGGCGGCGGGCCTGTGCATCGCAGCGGGCGATCCCGCCGACGCCGTGATCGGCGCTCTGGAAGGCCTGACCGGCGCCCAGGGACGCCTGCAACGCATCGGTGGGGCCGAGACAGGGCGCGGCGAGGTCTATGTCGACTACGCCCACACCCCCGACGGTCTGGAGACGGTGCTGAACGCCCTGCGTCCCCACGCGACCGGCCGACTGATCGTGGTGTTCGGCGCGGGCGGCGACCGGGATCGCGGCAAGCGGCCCCTGATGGGGTCCATCGCCGGGCGTCTGGCCGATGTGGCCATCGTCACCGATGACAATCCGCGTTCGGAAGATCCCGCCGCCATCCGCGCCCAGGTCCGCGCCGGTTGCTCCGACGGCCTCGAAATCGGTGATCGCCGCGCCGCCATCGAAGCCGCCGTCGAAATGATGCGTGACGGGGATGTGGTGGTCATCGCCGGAAAAGGGCATGAACAGGGTCAGATCGTCGCGGGCGTGACCCACCCCTTCGACGACGCCACCGTCGCGTCCGAGGCCCTGTCTCTTCATGCCTGAACCCACCGCCCGCCCGCTCTGGACGGCCGCCGAAGTCGCCGCCGCCACGGGCGGCGTGCTGCATGGCGACGACCGCCCCATCACGGGCGTGACCTACAACAGCCGCGAGATCGTCCCCGGCGACCTGTTTTTGGCGCTGAAGGGCGAACGCGACGGGCATCAGTTCGCCGCCAGCGCCTTCGCCGCCGGCGCCGCGACCGCCTTGGTCGAACATCCGGTCGAGGGCGGTTCCTATGTCGTCGTTACCGACACCCTGCACGGCCTGGAAGCCCTAGGCGTCGCCGCTCGCGAACGCGCGCCCCATGTCAAACGCGGCGCCGTCACCGGCAGCGTCGGCAAGACCAGCGTGACCCAGGCCATCAAGGCCGGCCTGGACCTCGCCGGCTCCGCACATGGCTCGATAAAGAGCTATAACAACCATATCGGCGTGCCTCTGACCCTGGCCCGGATGCCGGTCGAGACCCGGCGCGCCGTGTTCGAAATCGGCATGAATGCGCCCGGTGAGATCGCGCCCCTGTCACGCTTCGTCGCCCCCCACGCCGCCTGCGTCACCACCGTCGGCCCGGTCCATATCGAGGCCTTCGCCGACGGCGAGGCCGGCGTCGCGCGCGAAAAGGCGGCCATCTTCCAGGGCCTGGTCCCCGGCGGCGCGGCCGTGGCGAACGGCGACGTGGCCTTCGCCGACGCCCTGTGCGACGTGGCCAGATCCGTCGGCGCCCGCCTGCTGACCTTCGGCTCGGACGCCGGTCATGACGCCCGCCTGCTGGACTTCCGTGCGGACGCCGAGGGCGCATCGGTCGCCGCCGAACTGTTCGGGCGGCGGATCGACTACCGACTGGCCCAGTCCGGCGCCCACTGGGGCCTGAACAGCCTGTGCGTCCTCCTGATGCTCGATGCGCTGGACGTGTCGCTTGATACCGGCCTCGAAGCCCTGGCCGGGTTCCAGCCGCTGGCCGGTCGCGGCCAGACGCGCACGGTCATGACGCCGAACGGCGCCTTCACCCTGATCGACGAAAGCTACAACGCCAATCCGCTGTCGATGGCCGCCGGGTTCAAGACTCTGGGCGCCCGCACGACCTCGGGGCGCCGCGTCGTGGTGCTGACCGACATGCTGGAACTGGGCGACCAGAGCCGTGATCTGCACGAAGGCCTCGCCGGCCCCATCGACGCCGCAGGCCTCGATCTGGTCCACGTCGCCGGTACAGAGATGCGCTGGCTGTATGACGCCCTGCCGGTCTCGCGACGCGGCGTCTGGCGCGCGACGGCGGCGGAACTGGCGGCCGAGGCGGTCATGCTGGTCGCGCCCGGCGACATCGTCATGGTCAAGGGCTCGAACGGGTCCAAGGCGTCGCTGGTCGCAAAAGCGTTGGCCGACCTGCAAGGCCGCGACACGCCGCCCGCGACGCGATAGGGAACCGAAATGTTCTATCTTCTGTACCTCTATTACGCCGACGTGGCGGACCAGTATCCGCTGCTGAACCTGGTCCAGTATCAGACCGTGCGCGTCGCCCTGGCCATGGCCACGGCCATGATCGTCGCCGTCGCCATGGGCAGCCGCTTCATCAACTGGATCCGCACCAAACAGGGCCGGGGCCAGCCGATCCGCGACGACGGCCCCGTGTCTCACCTGTCCAAGGTCGGCACCCCCACCATGGGCGGGCTGATGATCCTGGCCGGCATCGGCGTGGCGGTCTTCCTGTGGGGCGATCTGACCAACCCCTACATCTGGATCGTCAGCTTCGTGACGGCGGCGTTCGGCGTGCTGGGCTTCATCGACGACTACGCCAAGGTGACCAAACAGACCTCGGCCGGCCTGACCTCGAAGCAGAAGCTGCTGGCCCAGACGGTCGTGGCCGTCGTCGCCGGAGTCCTGACCGTGCTGTGGATGACGGTGTCGCCGACCTCGCCGGGTCTTGAGACCTCGATCGCGTTTCCGTTCTTCAAGGCCGTGCTGCTGAACATCGGCTGGTTCTATGTGGCGTTCGCGGCCTTCACCATCGTCGGCTTCTCCAATGCGGTGAACCTGACCGACGGTCTGGACGGCCTGGCGACCGTGCCGGTGATGATGGCGGCCGGCGCCTTCGGGGTGATCTCCTACCTCGCCGGCAACTTCGTCTTCGCCCAGTATCTTCAGGTCCACCACGTGCCAGGCGCGGGCGAGCTGGCCATCTTCTGCGCGGCCATGATCGGCGGGGGCGCGGGCTTCCTCTGGTACAACGCCCCTCCGGCCAAGATCTTCATGGGCGACACCGGCTCGCTGGCCCTGGGCGGCGCGCTCGGCGCCATCGCCGTCACCACCAAGCACGAGCTGGTGCTGGGCATCGTCGGCGGCCTGTTCGTCGCCGAGGCCGCCTCGGTCATGATCCAGGTTGGATATTACAAGCTGACCAAGAAACGCATCTTCCTGATGGCCCCGGTCCACCACCATTTCGAGAAGATGGGCTGGCCGGAATCCACCGTCGTCATCCGCTTCTGGATCATCGCCGGCGCCCTGGCCCTGCTGGGCCTGTCCACGCTGAAGCTGCGTTGATCCGATGATCCCCGTTCCCGGCTTTGAGGGCAGGCGGGTCGCGGTCTTCGGCCTGGGACGGTCGGGGATCACGGCCGCGCGCGCGCTCCAGGCCGGGGGCGCGATCCCCATCCTGTGGGACGACGGCGTCTCGGGGCGGATGCAGGCCGAGGCGGAAGGCTTCACGGTCGAGGACCTGACCACGGCCGACTGGCCCGCCTTCGCCGCCCTGGTCCTGTCGCCCGGCGCGCCTCTGACCCATCCCAAACCGCATTGGACGGTCGACCGCGCCCGCGCCGCCAACGTCCCCGTCATCGGCGACGTCGAACTGTTTGCCCGCGCCCTGACCGCCTTGCCGAAAGACCAGCGCCCTCGCGTCGTCGCCATCACCGGCACGAACGGCAAGTCCACCACCACCGCCCTTATCGGCTGGGTGCTGAAGTCGGCGGGGCTGACGGTCCATGTCGGTGGCAACATCGGCATCGGCGTCCTGGCTCTGCCGGCGCCGACGCCCGACGCCGTCTATGTGATCGAGGTCTCCAGCTACCAGTTGGACCTGACTGCGACCTTCGCCCCCGATGTCGCCATCCTGACCAACATCAGCCCCGACCACCTGGACCGCCACGGTGGCATGGAGGGCTATGTCGCCGCCAAGGCGCGGATCTTCCAATCTCCCGACACTTTTCCTCTGATCGGTGTGGATGAGCCCGAAGGGCAGTTCATATGGGAAAATCTCATCGACAACGGGCGTGTTGCAGCCCCGATTTCTATGCGCGAGGACGCTGATTCCGCCGTGCATCTGATCGCTGGGCAGCTAGCTCTTGAAGACGGTGATGTCTTTCGCGATGTGGTGGATCTGACCCAAGCCAAATCGCTTCCCGGTAAGCATAACGCTCAGAATGCAGCCTTTGCTCTACTGGCCGCCCTCAATCTTGGCGTCTCGGAGCGCACCGCCGTCGCCGGCCTGCTGTCCTTCCCCGGCCTGGCCCACCGCATGGAGGCCGTCGGCCGCCTCGGCCCGGTCCGCTTCATCAACGATTCCAAGGCCACCAACGCCGACGCCGCGCGTCAGGCCCTGTCCTCCTACCCCCACGTTTTCTGGATCGCGGGCGGTGTGCCAAAGGCCGGCGGCATCGACGACCTGGCCGACCTCTTTATGCGCGTGACCAGGGCCTATCTGATCGGCGAAGCGTCCGAGGCCTTCGCCGCGACGCTGGCTGACACCCCCCACGTCATCGCAAAAACCCTGGACGCCGCCGTCGCCACAGCCTCTGCCGACGCCGCATCCGCCGGCGGGGACCAGATCGTCCTCTTGTCCCCCGCCTGCGCCAGTTTCGACCAGTATCCCGACTTCGAGGCGCGGGGCGAAGCCTTCCGCGCTGCCGTCCTGGCCCTCGGCGCCGTCCCGGAACATCGGTCATGAGCGCCCCCTATACCCCCGCCTTCTCGCGCAACGACCAGAGCCACGTAGCCCAGTGGTTCTGGACCGTGGATCGCGGCCTGCTGGGCGCGGCGCTGGCGCTGATGGGCCTGGGGGTGGCGCTCAGCTTCGCCTCCAGCCCCGCCGCCATTTTAGCCGATGAATCGATCACCGACCCCTTCCACTATTCCTGGCGGATGATGGTCTTCTCGGGCCTGGGACTGAGCCTGATGCTGACCAGCTCGCTGCTGTCGCCGCGCGGGGTGCGCCGCATCGCGGTCCTCGCCCTGTTCGGGGCCATCCTGGTCATGATGGCCCTGCCGTTCATCGGCGACACGGTGAAGGGGGCCGCCCGCTGGGTGAACTTCGGCCCGTTCAGCCTGCAACCGTCCGAGTTCGCCAAGCCCGGCCTGATCGTTTTCGCCGCCTGGATGTTCGCCGAGGCGCAGAAAGGGCAGGGGGTGCCGGGCGTCACCATCGCCTTTGGCTTCTACGCCCTGACGGTCTCCCTGCTGCTGATCCAGCCCGACATCGGCCAGACCCTGTTGATCACCACCACCTTCATGGCCGTCTTCTTCATGGCGGGGGTGCCGTTCAAATGGATGGCGGTCCTGGCCAGCGCGGGCATGGCGGGGCTGGTATCGCTGTATTTCGTCTTCGGCCATATGCGCGACCGCCTCAGCCGCTTCTTCTCGCCCGAGACTACCGACACCCACCAGATCGACAGCGCGTCCGAGGCCATCCGCGCCGGCGGCCTGCTGGGTCGCGGCATCGGCGAGGGCGTGATGAAACGCCGGGTGCCCGACCTGCACACCGACTTCATCTATTCCGTCGGCGCTGAGGAGTTTGGCCTGATCCTCAGCCTGATCATGATCGGCCTCTACGCCTTCATCGTCATCCGGGGTATGCGCCGGGCGATGAAGCTGACCGACCCGTTCGAACAGACGGCGGCGGCGGGCCTGTTCATGTTGATCGGGCTTCAGGCCTGCATCAATGTGGCGGTGAACCTGAACCTGATCCCGACCAAGGGGATGACCCTGCCCTTCATCAGCTACGGCGGCTCGTCCATGCTGGCCATGGGCCTGACCATGGGCTTCGCCCTGGCCCTGACGCGGCGCCGCCCCGGCGCGTATGAGCCGGGGGCCAGCCTGCCGGGCAGGGGACGGCGGTTGCTCTAACTTCCTTTCGTCATCCTCTTCGGCGCCGCTAGGGTGATGCGGGCTTGGAAGGCGTTCATCACAACGGCCACGACGAGGTCACAGCGAACACGACGGGATCGAACCGCGTCGGCTCCCAGCGCCATGTCCAGGCGATTGATCAATTTGCGGCTTTGTCGCGCCGCAGGCCATCAAGATTTCTGGGCCCGGCACGGTCCCGTCGTGTCCGCCGTGACCTCGTCGTGCCCGTTGTGACGAACCTTTTGACCGCGCTGATGGCGCCGGCCTCAACAATCCGCCATTTCAGCCAAATATATCCCAGTAATTTCGACCGTTTGATGCTGACCAGCCGCCTTCTCCTGTCCACACCCCAAAACCGTGCGATCCTGTGGCCACCCATCCTCGACCCCACCCGCCCGCCACGGATTTCAGACGAATTGCACTATTTAGACGGTGTTTTTCGCGCCCCCGCCGTCTGGATTTCAGACGAATTGCACTATTCAGACCCTCTTTTTCGGAGCCCGCCCCATGACCAAGCTCTGCGTCGTCGCCGCCGGCGGCACCGGCGGCCATATGTTCCCGGCCGAGGCCCTGGCGCGCGAGATGGCGGCGCGCGGCTGGCGGGTGGTGCTGGCGACCGATCACCGTGGCGAGCAATACGCCCACGCCTTCCCGGCCGAGGAAGGGCTGGCGCTGGATGCGGCCACCGGCTCCGGGCCGCTGGGTCTGATCAAGGCGGGCGTCGCCATCTTCAGGGGCGTGGTCCAGGCGCGCACGGCCTTCGACCGGCTGGGCGCCGACGTGGTCGTGGGCTTCGGCGGCTATCCTTCCGCGCCGGCCCTGGTTGCGGCCGTCACGTCCCAGCGGCCGACTGTGATCCATGAACAGAACGCGGTCCTGGGCCGCACCAACCGCATCCTGGCTCCCTATGTCGGTCAGGTCGCCTCGTCCTTCCCGTCGCTGGAGCGGGCGCCGGCCAAGGTCCAGGGCCGCTCGCACGTCGTCGGTTCGCCGGTGCGGGCCGAGATCCGCGCCCTGTTCGACCGCCCCTATGTCGCCCCCGCCGACAATGGCCCGATCCATGTGCTGGTGACGGGCGGCAGCCAGGGTGCCCGCATCCTGTCCGAGACCACGCCGCGGGCTTTGGCGGCATTGCCGGAGGCCTTGCGCCGTCGCCTGAAGGTGCAACAGCAGTCGCGGCCCGAGACGCTGGAGGCCGCGCAGCAGATCTATCTGGAGGCCGGGATCGAGGCCGAGGTCGCCCCCTTCTTCCGCGACATGGCCGAACGTCTGTCCAGCGCCCATCTGGTGGTGGGCCGTTCCGGCGCCTCGACCTGCGCCGAACTGGCGGTGGCGGCCCTGCCGTCCATTCTGATCCCGCTGAAGATCGCCACCGACGACCACCAGCGCCTGAACGCCAAGGCCCTGACGGACGCCGGCGCCGCCGAGGTCATTCTGGAAGACGACCTGACCGTCGACCGCCTCGCCGCTGTCCTGACCGCCGTCCTGTCAGACCCCGCCCGCCTGTCCGCCATGTCCGCCGCCGCCCGCTCCGTCGCCATCCCCGACGCCGCCCAGCGCCTGGCCGATCTGGTCGAGGCGACGGCAGGTCAACCGCAACGCCCCTGATGCGTTAGGAAGCCCATGCCTCCCGAAATCATCGCCGTCACCCGCCAGATCCGCGCCCTTTGGCATCGGTTCGACTGGCTGCCCGAATGGGCGGTCGTCGTGCTGGTTCTGCTGGTCTTCGTCGGCGGCGGCTGGCTGACGCATAAGATCGCCTTCGCCATCCTGCGCCGCGTCGTCAAGAACAAGGACGTCTTCTGGCGCGGCGTGGTCGAGCGCGCCCGGATCAAGCTGCGCGTCCTGATCATCATCATCGGCGTCGGCATCGGCGTGACCGTCTCGCCCATGGACCCCGGCCCGTCCCAGGACATCCGCAACGTCCTGCAGTTCCTGTTCGTCCTGACCCTGGGCTGGCTGGCCTCGGGCGTGCTCGACATGTGGTCGGTGATGCACCTCAAACGGTACAATGTCGCCGTCGAAGACAATCTGCTGGCCCGCAAACACCTGACCCAGACCCGCATCCTGCAGCGGGTGGCCAAGGTCGTCCTGTTCATCGTCACCGTCGGTCTGGCCCTGATGACCATCGCCGGCTTCCGCCAGTGGGGCGTCAGTCTGCTGGCCTCGGCCGGCGTCGTCGGCATCATCGCCGGCCTGGCCCTTCAGCCGATCCTGACGAACATGGTCGCCGGCATCCAGATCGCCCTGACCCAGCCGATCCGCCTGGACGACGCCGTCATCGTCGAGAACGAGTGGGGCAATGTCGAGGAAATCACCGCCACCTATGTGGTGGTCAAGCTGTGGGACTGGCGGCGGATGGTCCTGCCCCTGTCCTACTTCATCACCAAACCCTTCCAGAACTGGACGCGCGAGAACGCACGGCTGATCGGCACGGCCTTCTTCTACGTCGATTACGAGGCGCCGATCGATCGGCTGCGCGAGGCGTTCGAGGGGATCGTGAAGAGCTCGAAACTGTGGGACGGCGACGTCCAGGTCATGCAGGTGACTGACATCACCGAACGCGTGCTTCAGGTCCGCTGCCTGGCCAGCGCCCGCTCGGCCCCAGTCGCCTTCGACCTGCGCTGCGAAATCCGCGAGAAGCTGATGGCCTTCATGCGCGACGAATGCCGCGAAGCCCTGCCGCGCGACCGCATCGAGTGGCCGCAGGGGGAGGAGAGGCCGGTCAGTCCGCCAACGCCGCCTGGCCCCGACGGATTGCTTCGTCCAGCGTGAGCGTCTCGGGACTGATCCTGTCGCCACAGGCCACGGCCAGCAGCTCCGCCGCATCGCCGCCGGGCGCGGCGGCATAGGCCGGGGCTGGATCGGCCGTCGCCGGACCTTCGGTCCCGTCGGACTTCAAGGATGCGAAGTCCAGTCGGTCCGCTGTCTTCGCCCGGCAGTCGAAGGCCCACCGCGACCAGCCCCCGACATAGGTCACGTCCCCGACCTTGAACCCCGCCTCCGTGACCTGAAGCTCGCGCATATGGGCGATGTCGCCGTCCTGTTCGATGGACGCCACGTCGGCGTAGATGGCGAACCGGCCGACGCCGGTCTCGACCAGTTGGGGATCGGCCCGAGTCAGCAGCAAGGCCAGCAGTAGGGCGATCATGCGACCAGGGTCTCCGCCTGGTGCAGGTCCACGCTGACCAGCTGGCTCATGCCGCGTTCGGGCATGGTGACGCCGTACAGGCGGTCCATCCGGCTCATTGTCACCGGATTGTGGGTGATGACGATGAAGCGGGTGTCGGTGCGGCTGCGCATCTCGTGCAGCATGCGGCAGAAGCGGTCGACGTTGGCGTCGTCCAGCGGGGCGTCGACCTCGTCCAGCACGCAGACCGGCGCAGGGTTGGCCAGGAAGACGCCGAAGATCAGGGCCGCCGCCGTCAGGGCCTGCTCGCCGCCGCTCATCAGGCTCATGACCGACAGCCGCTTGCCGGGCGGGCAAGCGTAGATCTCAAGCCCCGCCTCCAGCGGATCGTCGCTCTCGACCAGTTTCAGCTCGGCCTGACCGCCGCCGAACAGGGCCTCGAACAGGCTCTTGAAGTTGGCGTTGATGACGTCGAAGGCGGCGACCAGCCGCTCGCGGCCCTCGGCGTTCAGCTCGTCGATGCCGTCGCGCAGTTTGGCGATCGCCTGGGTCAGGTCGATCCGTTCCGACTTCATGCTGTTCAGCCGGTCGCCGTATTCCACCGCCTCGTCCTCGGCGCGCAGGTTGACGGCGCCCAGGGCCTCGCGTTCCCGCTCCAGCCCGTAGAGCAGGCTCTCGGCCCCGGCCGCGTCGGGCGGGCGGGCGATGGCGTCGTCGGTCAGTTTGCGGCCCAGTTCGTCGGGCGACATCTGGGCCGTCTCGCGCAGGGTGGCCTCGGCCTCGGTCAGCTTCTCTGCGGCGGCCTCGGCGCGGGCGGACAGGCCGGCGCGAGCCTCGCGCGCCTGGGACGCCGCAGTCTCGGCGGCGCGAGACGCGCGGTCGGCGTCGGCCGCTGCGGTTTCGGCCACGGCCATCGCGTCCGATGACGCCTGTTTCCTCTGTTCGGCGGCGGTCAGCGTGTCCAGCAGCTTGCCGCGCTGTTCGGCGAAGCCCTGGGGCGCGACCTCGGCCTGTAACAGCTGCGCGGCGGTCTTGTCCGCGTCCTTGCCCAGGGCGGCGACGCGGGCGGCGCTGTCCTTTGACCGCGTGATCCAGCCGTCGCGGGCGCGTGTCAGGCTGCCCAACCGCTGCTCGCGGCCCTGGCGGTCGCGAGCCTCGGCGTCACGATCCGAGCGGGCGGTCTGGGCGGCGAGGCGGGCGACATCAGCGGCGGCCCGGGCGGCGGTCAGTTCGTCGCGCAAGCCCGACAGGGTCTCGGACGGGGTGTCCGTGGTCTGGGCGGCGTTCAAAGCGGCCTCAGCCTCGGTCACCTCGGCGGCCAACCGTGTCACGGTGTCGCCCAGGGCCTGGGCGCGGGCCTCACGGCGGGCCTGGTCGCGGGCCAGGGTTTCGACGCGGTCGCGGGCGGCGGTCACGGCCTTGTCGGCGGCGAAGGGAGCCAGGCGGGCGGTCTTCACCGCCTCCTCGGCGGCGCGGAAGGCGTCGGTGGCGGCCTTCTGGGCGGCCTGGGCCTGATCCAGGGCGGGTCGGCCCTTGTCGATCTCGGCCTCCAGTTCGGCCAGGCGCGTGCGCTGGGCCAGGCGGACGGCGGCGGGGCGGGGCGCCTCGGCGCGGCTGACGAACCCGTCCCAGCGATAGAGGTCGCCTTCGGTCGTGACCAGACGCGCGCCGGGAGGCAGGGCCTTGACGAGGTCGGCCGCCTGTCCGTGGGACGCGACGCCGCACAGGACGAGGCGGGCGCTCAGTTGCTCGGGCGCCTGAACATGGTCGGACAGGGGCGTGACCCCGGCGGGCCAGGACGGGGAGGGCGCGTCCGCCCCGCCCCAATAGGCTGCGGCCTTGGCGTCCAGCGCAGCGTCCAGATCGTCGCCCAGGGCGGCGGCCAGGGCGGCCTCATAGCCCTTGTCGGCGCGGACCTTGTCGAGCGCAGGCGGATGGTCGCGCTTGCCGGTGACCAGCAGCTGGGCCAGGCCGCGCGCCTCGGTCTGCAACCGCCCAAGCCGGTCTTCGGCGGCGCGGGCGGCGGTGCGCGCCTCCTGCTCGGTGCGGGCGAGGTCGCCGCGCTTGGCCTCGGCCGCCTCGACGGCCTCGCGCGCGGTGGTCAGCTCGGCCTGGGCGGTCTCCAGCGCCTGGCGGGCGGTCTGCAGCTCGGGCGTCTCCAACGGACCCAGAGCCTCGCGTTCACGCAGGGCTTGATCGTGCTGGCCGGTGACGCGGGCCAGCCGGGTTTCGGCATCGCGCTTGCGCGCCGTCTCGGCGTTGGCGCGCGCCTCGACGGCGGCCAGGGTTCCGGCCAGGCGTTCGACCTCGCTGTCGGCGGCCTTGCGGGCGTCCTCGGCGGCGGCCAGGGCCTTGTCCAGTTCGGGGCCGCGTTCGGGGGCGGCGGCGATCTCGGCCTTCAGCCGGGTCAGCTCGTGGTCCAGCCGGTCCAGTTCGCGCTGGGCGTCGGCGGCCATGTTGGTTTCACGCTCGACGTCGGCGGCGATGCGGGCGGCCTCGGCCTTGAGCCGGTCCACCTCGGCGCGGGCGGCCTGTTCGGCCATGTCGAGCCGGTCACGCTCCAGGCTGGCGCGGTGCAACAGGGCCGAGGCGACGGCGTCCTCCTCCCGCGCGGGCTTCAGGGCTTCCTGAGCGACGAGGGCGGCCGTCTGTGCGGCGGCGGATGCGGTCGTGGTTTCAGCGACCGCACGGTCGGCGTCTCGCAGTTCCTCGGCGGCGGCTTCGGCGGCCAGTCTGGCGTCGTTCCAGCGGACGTAGAGCAGGGCGGCTTGCAGGGCGCGGATTTCGGCGGAGATCTTCTTGTATTTCTCGGCCTGGCGGGCTTCGCGCTTCAGCCGGTTCAGCGCCGTCTCCAGCTCGCGGCCGATGTCGTCCAGCCGGTCGAGATTGGTCTCGGCCGCCTTGAGCCGCAGCTCGGCCTCGTGGCGGCGAGTGTGCAGGCCGGCGACGCCGCCCGCCTCTTCCAGGATGCGGCGGCGGTTCTGCGGCTTGGCGGCGATCAGCTCGCTGATCTGACCCTGACGCACCAGGGCGGGCGAGTTGGCGCCGGTCGAGGCGTCGGCGAACAGCAGCTGGACGTCCCGCGCGCGCACCTCCTTGCCGTTGATGCGATAGGTCGAGCCCTGGCCCCGGTCGATGCGGCGCGACACCTCCAGCATGGGACTGTCGGTAAAGGGCTGGGGCGCGCGGCGAGCAGCATTGTCGATGGTCAGGCTGACTTCGGCGTGACTGCGCGGGGGGCGGCCCGCCGCGCCGGCGAAGATGACGTCGTCCATGCCCTGGCCGCGCATGGCCTTGGCCGAGTTGGCCCCCATGACCCAGCGCAGGCCTTCCAACACGTTCGACTTGCCGCAGCCGTTGGGGCCGACGACGCCGGTCAGGCCGGATTCGATATGCACCTCCGCCGGGTCGACGAACGACTTGAAGCCGACGAGCCGGAGGCGCTGGAACTGCATCGGCGTCGAGGGCTACCGAAGCAGTGGGTCGATGGCGGCCGACAGGGCGTCCAGCGAGGGATCGGCGACGGGCTTGCCGTTGACGAAGAAGGCGGGCGTGCCGGTGACGCCGGCCGCATCGGCGCCCGCGATCTGGGCGTCCAGTTCAGCGCGGATGGTCGGGCCTTCCAGGCAGGTCTCGATCTGTTCGCGCGTCTTGCCGCTGGCGGCGATGCCCGCTGCGAACCAGGGTTGAGGCCCCGTGGTGCGCAGATTGGCCTGGTCGCGCATGAAGATGCCCGCCACGTCGAAGTAACGTTCGGGCGCGGCGCACAGGGCCACAGCAGCAGCGGCGGCGGCGACATTGGCGGGCTGGGTCGGCAGGTTGCGATGAACCAGCCGGACCTTGCCCGTGTCGATGTACTTGGCCTTGAACGCCGGCAGCACGGTGTTGTGGAAGTCCGCGCAGTGCGAGCAGGTGAAGGACGCGTATTCGATCACCGTCACCGGCGCATCCGCGCGACCCAGGACATGGTCCTGGGCCGTGACGGGCGGCGGCGCATCGGCGGCGAAGGCCGGCGCCGCCAGACCCGCGGCGGCCAGGGCGACGAAGACCGATAGCGAGAGGGCGGCGCGGCGGATCATCTTATTTCGCCAGTTCGGCGTCGATGGCGGTGGACAGGTCGGCCAGGCTTGCGCCCTCGCCGCCGGGGGTGATGACCTGGGTGTCGTTCACATAGAAGGCCGGGGTGCCGGTCACGCCCTGGGTGCGGGCGGCCTGGACGCGGGTTTCCATGGCGGCGACGGCGTCCTTGTCGGTGACGCAGTCGTTGAACTGCTGCTCGGACATTCCGGCGGCCTGGGCGGTGCGCAGCAGCCAGTCGCGCGGCGACGAGGTCAGCATCTCCTGCTGGGTCGCCATCAGCTGGTGAACGACGTCGAAATACTTGTCCGGGCCGGCGCAGCGCGCGACCAGGAAGCCGGCGGTGGCGGCGTCGACCGGCGGGGTCGGCAGCTCGCGGAAGATGTAGCGGACCTTGTTGGTGTCGACGTATTTGGCCTTGAATGCCGGCCAGGTGTTCTTCTGCCACAGGGCGCAGTGGGGGCAGGTGACCGAGGCGTATTCGACCACGGTGACCTTGGCGCCTTCCGGCGCGCCCAGACCCATGTCGCCCTCTGCCGCACCCTTTGCGCCGCCGCCGCACGCGGCTAGGGCCATGGTCGCCAGGGCGGCGCCGGTGATGGCCGCACGACGGCTCATGCGGACGAAGCGGGATTCAGTGTCGGCCATGGGACTTCCTTGATCGGATCGTTGGCGAATGGTGGCGCGATTCCCCCGGAACAGCGCAACCCCAGACTTGTCGAGAACAGGTGCGGCGAAGTTTTGTCAATCTTGACTGTTGTGACGTGACAGGGCGACGCGGCCAAGGCGGGCTAGCGCAGCGCGCAGATCGTCGGGGGCGGAGGCAATGGAGGCGGCGAGATCGGCCTCGGCCTGGGCGGGCAGGGGCGGGGGCTTGGCGCTGCGTTTGGGGCGCGAGGCGGCCTCTTTCAGGGGGGCGACCGGCCCCTGGGCGATACGCAGGCGATCGACCGTTCCGGCGCCCAGGAACAGATTGACGCGGGCCAGGATGTCTTCCGACTGATGCTGGATCAGCAGGGCGGCGGCGCCGGCGACGCGCAGCTCCAGCACGCCGGGCTGGCCGCCCTTGCCCTTGGTCAGCTTCTGGGGGCGGGTGACGCGGGCCAGACGGTCGCCGACGATCTCGCGCCAGCGGGGCTCCAGCGCGCCGGCGCCGCGTCCGAACTGCTCGTCCAGCTTCTTGATCAGGGGCGTCAGCGCCTTGCCCGCGCGCGGCGCCGGCCTGGGGACCGGACGAGTGCGGCGGCGAGACAGGATCTCGCGGACCTCGGCGTCTGTGGGCAGCGTGCGGCGCATGGGTCTATATAGCCCGGTCCA
This sequence comes from Brevundimonas sp. TWP1-3, assembly GCF_049896085.1. Classification (NCBI taxonomy): domain Bacteria; kingdom Pseudomonadati; phylum Pseudomonadota; class Alphaproteobacteria; order Caulobacterales; family Caulobacteraceae; genus Brevundimonas; species Brevundimonas sp. TWP1-3. The sequence continues at coordinate 1,244,195 of NZ_JAFCTP010000001.1, forward strand.
TGGCTTGCGTCTCTCCCGACATCGTCCTGATCCGATCCCGGCTGCTGGCCTGGTACGACGCCCATGCGCGCAGCCTGCCTTGGCGGGCGGCCGTGGGCGCGGCGCGGACCGAGCCTTACCGCGTCTGGCTGTCGGAGGTCATGCTTCAGCAGACGACCGTGCCGCATGCCACGCCCTATTTCCACGCCTTCACCACGCGGTGGCCGACGGTCTGCGACCTGGCGGCGGCCGAGGATGCGGAGGTGATGGGGGCCTGGGCGGGGCTGGGCTACTACGCCCGGGCCCGCAACCTGCTGGCCTGCGCGCGAGCGGTGGCCGGCGAGCATGGCGGGGTGTTCCCGGATACGGAGGCCGGCTTGCTGGCCCTGCCGGGGGTGGGCGCCTATACGGCCGCCGCGGTGGCGTCCATCGCCTTCGACCGGGCGGCCAATGTGGTGGACGGCAATGTCGAACGGGTCATGGCGCGGCTGTTCGCGGTCGAGACGCCGGTTCCGGCCGCCCGGCCTGAACTGAGGCGGCTGGGGGGGCTGTTCGTTACCGACCAGCGGCCCGGAGACTGGGCGCAGGCGTTAATGGATCTTGGGGCGACCGTGTGCCGACCCAAGTCGCCGTCGTGCGGGACCTGTCCCGTGGCGAGCGAATGCCTGGGCCTGGCGAGCGGCGACCCGGCCCGTTTTCCGCTGAAGGCCAAGAAGGCGGATCGGCCGCACCGGCGAGGTACAGCCTATGTGCTGGTCGACGATCAGGGTCGGGTGGCGGTCGAAACGCGGCCCGACAAGGGGCTGCTGGGCGGAATGCTGGGCCTGCCGACCAGCGACTGGACGACGGACGCGCCGTCAGGGGCGGCGCCGATCGAGGCCGATTGGCGTGAGGCCGGCGCGGTCGAGCATGTCTTCACCCACTTCAGCCTGACCCTGACGGTGATGACGGCGCGCGGCGAGGCGGACGGCGCCTGGCGCTGGATGCCGGTCGAGGCGGCGCGCGCGGCCCTGCCCACGGTGTTCGCCAAGGCGCTGGATCGGGCGACCGTTGAACCTGATCTATTTTTGTAGTAACAAAAATCCGTGCGCATCACCTTCGATCCGAGCAAGCGCGAGCGCACCTTGGCCGAGCGAGGGCTGGATTTCGCCCAGGCGGCGGCCGTGTTCGACGGCGATCATCTGACGTTCGAGGATGATCGCCAAGACTATGGAGAACGACGCCTGATCACCATCGGGCGTTTGACGGACCGGATGGTGGTTCTGGTGTGGACGCCGCGCGGGGAAGCGCGCCACGTCATTTCGATGAGGAAGGCCAATGACCGTGAACAGCGACGCTACGAAGACCGATTGGGTCGATCCTGACGACGCGCCCGAGCTGGACGACGCCTGGTTCGAAAAGGCGGATCATCATCGCGGAGAGACGCTGGTCCGACGCGGACGCCCAAAGGGCGCGGAGAAGGTCTCGACCACCATAAGGTTCGACGCCGACGTGTTGGCGGCGTTCAAGCAGGACGGCGCCGGGTGGCAGACCCGCATGAACCAGGCCCTGCGCGACTGGCTGGCCAGGAAGTCTGCGGCCTGAGCCTGGTCTTCACCGCAGGGTGCGGATCGCGACCCTGCCCTGTTTATGATTGGGGATGACGACGGCGCGGCCGCCGGCGTGCTGGATGTTCAGATCGACGACGGAGCCGCCGACCTCCAGGCCAGTGATCCTCAGACGGTCCAGGCCGGCGGGCAGGACGGGGTCGGCTAAATCGACCGTCTCGGTCCAGGCGTCGATGGACAGGCCCAGCGTGGCTTGCAGCATCAGGAAGACCGAACCCGCCGCCCAGGCCTGGGGCAGGCAGGCGACGGGATAGGCGATGGGCGGCTCGCCCGGTTCGCGCGGGAAGCCGCAGAACAGTTCGGGCAGTCGCAGGTGGAAATGGGCCGCGGCGGCGTAGATCTCGGCCAGGATTTCCGAGACGGCCTCTCGCTCTCCATAGTTGGCCATTCCGGCGGCGGCCATGGCGGTGTCATGGGGCCAGACCGAGCCGTTGTGATAGCTCATGGGATTGAAGCGGGCCTGGCCCAGCTCCAGCGTGCGGATACCCCAGCCGGTGCGGAACTCGGCCGACAGCAGGCGTTTGGTGACGCGGCGCGCGCGCTCCAGCGACGGCAGGCCGGTGAACAGCAGATGGCCGGCGTTGGAGGCGATGGCGCGGCATTGCTCGCCGTCGCCGTCCAGAGCGACCGCGTAGAAGCCTTCGTCCTCCATCCAGAACTTGTCCTCGACCAGGGCGCGGACCTGTTCGGCGCGCATCCGCCATTCGGCCGCGCGGTCGTCGTGCAGGCGTTCGCCCAGGTCGCCCAGCGCGCGCCAGGCGGCGAAGGCGTAGCCCTGCACTTCCAGCAGGGCGATGGGGCCCTTGGGGAAGCGGCCGTCGGCGTGGAAGATGCTGTCTTCGGAGTCCTTCCAGCCCTGGTTGGACAGGCCGGTGTCGGCGCCGCGCTGATAGTCGATCAGGCCGTCGTTGTTGCTGTCGCCATAGTCGCGCATCCAGTCGGCGGCGGCGATCAGGTTCGGCCAGAGCGTGCGGATCAGGTCCAGATCGCCGGTGCGGTTGGCGTAGGCGCCGGCGAGAGCGACGAACAGGCAGGTGGTGTCGACCCCGCCGTAATAGAGGCCGAAGGGAACCTCGTGCAGGGCGCTCATCTCGCCGCCGCGCGTCTCGTGCATGATCTTGCCGGGTTGGCTGTCCTGGAACAGCGAGGTCTCGGTCGCCTGGCGCGACGCCAGATAGGTCAGGACGCCCTTGGCCAGGGACGGGTCCAGCCACAGCATCTGCCAGGCGGCGATGATGCCGTCGCGCCCGAACGGGGTCGAGAACCAGGGCGTGCCCGCATAGGGATACGGACCGGTCGGCAGGTCGGTGGTCAGCAGCGCCATGTCGGCCCGCGACTGGTCCAGCCAGTCGTTGAACCGCGGGCTGCGCGGCCCGCGCACCGAGGCGCCGCGCCGACGCTTGGCGCGCATGGCCAGGCGCGCCTGGACGGCGTTTAGACGCCAGCGCCCGGCGTCCGGCGTCTCGCAGGCATCGACGCCGCATTCGATGAACAGGTCCATCGAGCGCCCCTTGGGCAGGCTGAACATGAACTCGGCGCGCTGGTGCGTCAGGCGGGCGGGGGGCTCGGAGAAGGCGATGCAGCTGGAACGATCGACATCGTCCAGGCCGGTATAGCGGAAGGTGACGCGGCGGCCGTCAGTGGTCGGGGTGTGGATGGTCCCGCGCTTGGCCCGAGGCGTGCCGCGCACCTGGAAGATGTCGGCGAAGTCGGCGCCGAAATCGAAGGCCAGCGGCAGAAGGATGTCCTCCACGCCGTGATTGACCATGCGGATGCGCTCGAACATCCGTCGGCCCCAAAGGAAGCGACGCCGCTCGATATGCAAGACGCCGGCAGGGGCGGACCGGCCGCCCATGGGGGGCAGGGGGCGGTTGGTGGTGTGGCAGGAGAAGAAGACGTTGTCCTGGCTGACGCCAGAAGACAGCCGCGACGGCTTCTGCAGACCGACCGTCATGGCCCAGCGCGACAGGACGCGCGTGTCGTCGGCGAACAGGCCGTCTGCGCCGCCTTTCATGTCGCCCCAGCCGTCCGCGACCAGGAAGGTGTCGCCGTCCTTCAGAGCCATCAACTGTTCGAGGCCGGAAGCCTCGACGGTTTCGCCGGCGGTCAGTTGGGTGGAATAGGCGTCGTCCATGCGGTCTCTTCCCCGTCGTTTGAGGCCTCGGCCGAACGTGTCGCACCCGAATGCGGCGCTCAGTGGCCGCTTGAGTGATCAAATGAAGCAGGCGACGGAGGGTTCATTTCCGCCGCCTGTTTTTCTTGGATAATCGTCGGCTGCGACGCTTAGGCGATGGCGGCGAAGCTGCGATCTTCTTCGATGGGGCGTAAGGGCGTAATCACATTGCCTAGCGGCGCCTCGGCGAAGGGACGCCGGGCCAACAGGTCGCCGTAAACGTCCAGGTAGCGGCGGGCCATGGCGGTGGCCGAGAACCGCAGGTCGAAGCGGGCGCGAACAGTCTGTCGGTCCAGCAGATGGGCGCGGCCGGCGGCGACGATCGCCTGTTCCATCGTATCGACCAGGAAGCCGGTGGCGCCGTCCTCAATGATCTCGGGCGTCGAGCCGCAGCGGAAGGCGACGACCGGTGTGCCGCAGGCCATGGCCTCGATCATCACCAGGCCGAAGGGCTCGGGCCAGTCGATGGGGAAGAGCAGGGCGTCGGCGCCGCCAAGGAAGGCGGACTTCTGGTGGTCGCCGATCTCGCCGATGAACTCGATCAGGGGATTGCCCTCGACCATCGGACGGATGGTCTCTTCCCAATAGCGTTTGTCGGCGGCGTCCACCTTGGCGGCCATCTTCAGGCGTTTGCCCAGTCTGGTGGCGATTTCGATGGCGCGGTCGGGGCGTTTCTCGGGCGAGATCCGGCCCAGGAAGGCGAGGTAGCCCTCGGACTTGGGTGAAAACAGATACTGTTCGCTCGGCATGCCGTGATGGACGGTCGCCTTCCAGTTGGCGAAATGCAGGGGCTTGCGCTGGTCGTCCGAGATGGAGACCAGGCCAAACTCGCTCCAGCGCGCATAGACGCCGGGCAGGTCCTTCATGTCGAGGCGCCCGTGCAGGGTCGTGATCGTCTTGTCCGCATACTGCCGGAACAGCGGGAAATGGATCATGTCGGTGTGGAAGTGGATCAGGTCGAACTCGTCGGCGCGGTCCATCACCTCGCCCAGCATGGACAGGTGGGCGGCGAGGTCGGATTTGAGCGGGGCGGGATCCAGGCGAATGGCCTGATCGCGGACGGGCACCAGGCGCGCCTTGGTGTGGGCGTCGGCGCTGGCGAACAGGGTGACATCATGGCCCAGATCGACCAGGGCGTCGGTCAGGTGCGCGACGACGCGTTCAGTGCCGCCGTAAAGCTTCGGAGGAACGGCCTCGTAAAGCGGGGTGACCTGCGCGATCTTCATGATGTTGTGCTCCGACCCCGCACCGGCGGGGGCCGTGGACAACAATGGTCTCGCAACTGCGAAGTTCCATCGCGGCTTGCGAATTTTCACATAGGTTTCGGTAGGTTACAGCGAAGCTGGCCCTGCGTTCGTGTGCGAAATCGTACGTATCGGCCCCGCGTTGCCGGCTAAGTGCTTGATGTGGCTGATGCGACGTGGGGTCGCATCAACTTACATCGCGGCGCGAACCTCGGAGCGCAGGGCGTCTATGGATTTCAGGCCCTGGTCCGTCTTGAAGCGCCAGTAGGTCCAGCCGTTGCAGGCGGGGGCGTTTTCCAGGAGGGCGCCCAGTTTGTGAATCGACCCGCTGAGCGAGCCGGAGACCAGGGAACCGTCCGCGCGGACGCGGGCCTCGCGCTCGCCCTTGGGGCAATACAGACGATCGCCGGCGTTCAGCAGGCCGGCCTCAACCAGGGCGCCGAAGGGCACCTTGGGCTCGGCGCGCTTGGAGCCGGTGACGATCAGGTCCTCGGGGCGGGCGGGGATGACCGAGGCGATGCGGGTCTCGGCGACGTCGGCATAGGTCTCGTCACGCTCGATGCCGATATAGTGACGGCCCAGCCGCTTGGCGGCGGCGCCGGTCGTGCCGGTGCCGAAGAAGGGGTCCAGGATCACGTCGCCGGGGCGGGTCGCCGACAGCAGGACGCGGTGCAGCAGGGCCTCGGGCTTCTGGGTCGGGTGGGCCTTCTTGCCGTCGGCGTCCTTGATCCGCTCTTCGCCGGTGCACAGGGCGAAGGTCCAGTCGGACCGCATCTGGGTGTCTTCGTTGAAGGCCTTCATCGCATCGTAGTTGAAGGTGTAGCGCTTCTGATCGCGGCTCTTGGCGGCCCAGATCAGGGTTTCGTGGGCATTGGTGAACCGGGTGCCCTTGAAGTTCGGCATTGGGTTGGACTTGCGCCAGATGATGTCGTTAAGCACCCAGAAGCCCAGGTCCTGGATCGCCGAACCCAGTCGGAAGACATTGTGGTAGCTGCCGATCACCCAGATCGAACCCTCAGGCTTCAGCACGCGCCGGCATTCCGCCAGCCAGGCGCGGGTGAAGGCGTCGTAGGCGGCGAAACTGTCGAACTTGTCCCAGTCGTCGTCCACGGCGTCGACCTTGGAATTGTCGGGACGCAGCAGGTCGCCGCCCAGTTGCAGATTATAGGGAGGGTCGGCGAAGACCATGTCCACCGAGGCGTCGGGCAGGCTCTTCAGCACTTCGATGCAGTCGCCACGGTGAATGACGTCCTTGGCGAGGACAGGGGTCTTCAGATCGGACATGGAACGCGGCCCCGCAACAATGAGACCGCCATGGTGAATCCTTGTGGTTAAGGTCGGGTAACCGGCTGCGAAGGGTGATGCAAAACGCATCGCGTCTGTCTATGACGCTTCGATGATCGCACGCCTTCGCCCCGTTCCATTCGACCTCGGTCCCGTCCATTTCGTCGGCATAGGCGGCATCGGCATGAGCGGCATCGCCGAGATCATGCTGAAGATCGGCTATTCGGTTCAGGGCTCGGACGCCAAGGCCAGCGCCAACACTGAACGCCTGGAACAGCTCGGCGCCCGAATCTTCATCGGCCATGACGCCGCCCATGTGGGCGAGGGCGTTTCGGCGGTGGTCTATTCGACGGCGGTCAAGGCCGAGAACCCCGAGATGAAGACGGCCCGCGAACGGCGCATCCCGCTGGTGCGACGGGCCGAGATGCTGGCCGAGCTGATGCGGCTGCAATTCTCGATCGCTGTCGGCGGCACGCACGGCAAGACGACGACGACCTCGATGGTCGCGGCCCTGCTGGATGCGGCGGGCCTGGATCCGACGGTGGTCAACGGCGGCATCATCAACGCCTATGGCACCAACGCCAAGGTCGGCGACGGCGACTGGATCGTGGTCGAGGCGGACGAGAGCGACGGCAGCTTCCTGCGCCTGAAATCGACGGCGGCCATCGTGACCAACATCGATCCCGAGCATCTGGATCACTACGGCGACTTCGACGGGGTGCGGAAGGCCTTCATCGATTTCGTCGAGAACATCCCCTTCTACGGCTTCGCCGCCGTCTGCCTGGATCACCCGGAGGTGCAGCGGCTGGTCGCCGCCATCGATAACCGGCGACTGGTGACCTACGGCGTCAATCCCCAGGCCATGGTGCGGGCCGAGAACATCGACATGGGCGCGGACGGCTGCCGGTTCGACGTGGTGTTCCAGGGCGCGGGAGCGGATGCCGACGAGACGCGGATCGACGGCCTGTATCTGCCCATGGCCGGGGGCCACAACATCGCCAACGCCTTGGCCGCCATTGCCGTGGCGCGCGAGCTGAACGTGGCCGACGAGGCGATCAGGACCGGCCTGGCCGGCTTCGGCGGGGTCAAGCGCCGCTTCACCACCACGGGCGTCGTCAATGGCGTACGGATCGTGGACGACTACGGCCACCACCCGGTCGAGATCGCCGCCGTGCTGAAGGCCGCGCGCCAGGTGGTGCAGAACGCTGAGGGCGACGGCCGTGTCATCGCCGTGGTCCAGCCGCACCGCTACACACGCCTGCGCGACCTGATGGAAGAGTTTTCGACCTGTTTCTCGGACGCCGACGCGGTGATCGTGGCCGACGTCTATGCGGCGGGCGAGGCGCCGCTGGACGGGGTGGACAAGCATGCGCTGGTGGACGGCGTCCGCCGCTTCGGTCACCGCTCGGTCCAGGCGTTGGAGGGTGTAGAGGCCCTGCCCGGCGTGATCGCGGGCGAGGCCAAGGCGGGTGATCTGGTCGTGCTGCTGGGCGCCGGCGACATCACGTCCTGGGCCTATGCCCTGCCGGGGCAGTTGGAGGCGCTGTCGTGATCGACTTGCCCGAGGTTCGCGGCAAGCTGCTGCTTAACGAGCCGCTGGCGCCCTTCACCTGGTTCCGGGTGGGCGGGGCCGCCGAGGCCTTGTTCATCCCGGCGGACGCTGATGACCTGGCTTACTTCCTGAAGGCGCTGGACCCGGCTGTGCCCGTGACCGTGCTGGGCGTGGGCTCGAACGTCATCGTGCGTGACGGCGGGGTCGAGGGGGTGGTGATCCGCCTGGCCGGGCGGCCTTGGGCGCAGATCACGACGGACGGCGATACGATCACGGCCGGCGCCGGCGCGCTGGATTCCATGGTCGCCAAGGCCTCGGCCAAGGCGGGGATCGCCGGGCTGGAATTCTATGCCGGCATTCCGGGGACCATCGGCGGCGCCCTGACCATGAACGCCGGTTGCTATGGCGCGGAGACCAAGGACGTGCTGGTCTCGGCATGGGGGTTGAATCGCAAGGGCGAGCGGGTCGATTACGCTCTGGCCGACTTCGGCTACACCTATCGCCATAGCCAGGTGCCGGCCGACATCATCTGGATCGAGGCGACCTATCGTGGCGCACCCGACGCGCCCGAGGCCGTCGCCGCCCGGATCAACGACATCACCAGCCGCCGCGAGACCACCCAGCCGATCCGGGAAAAGACGGGCGGCTCGACCTTCAAGAACCCACCCTGCCATTCGTCGTGGAAACTGGTGGACGAGGCCGGCTGGCGTGGCAAGTTGCACGCAGAGACAGGCGGCGGAGCCAGGTTCAGCGACCTGCACTCCAACTTCATGATCAACCCCGGCGAGGCCACCGCCGCCGATATCGAAGGCCTGGGCGAGGCGGTGCGGGCCGATGTGCTGGCCAAGACCGGCGTTCAGCTGGAGTGGGAGATCAAGCGGATCGGCCGACGCTGATCTCTAGTTGCGCGGGAGGGGTCCGCGCGTTACGGGAAAATTTCTTGGGGGAGAAATCAGATGAAGCGTATCGCAGCCGTCGTGGGTCTTATGGCCCTGGTCGCAGAACCGGCTCAGGCTCAACTCGTCACGCGGGCGGCGGTCGGGCCTGCCGTTCCGGATGCCAAGAACCGTATCGACCTGACGCGGTCCACCGCTGGATACACCTATTTCAACCGCGCCGGCGTCGATCTGGCTCAGCATGATGCGGCGGTGAGCGCTTGTATGGTCGAGGCCTCGCGCATGCGTCAGCCCGACGACAATGGCGCGGCGGGGGCTGCGGCGGCCGGCGGATTGCTGGGCGCGCTGGTCGTCGGCGTCATGCAGGGCGCCATGAACGGCATGCATGAACGCAGAGGCGTCGCCGCCAACGTCGAGAACTGCATGGTGGTAGACGGCTGGCGCGTCGTTCGCCTGGACGAGACGGAAGGCAAGACGCTGGACGCGCTGGAGCAGCCGGAGCTTCACGCCGCCTTGGCCGAACATGTCGGCGCCACGCAGCCGAAGGGCGAGATCGTCCGCGCGTATAATAACGACGCCGTACGTGGCGGGACGGTGCTGATCGGCCGTTCAGGCGATCTGGACAAGGTGTCCCTGAGCCTGCAGGCCCAGCCTCCGGAAGGCGCGACGCCGCCGCCCGGACGAAAGGGGCCGCAGGCGCCGCGCACCGCTCGCCCGCCGCGCGCTCTCAAGGCCGAAGAGGTCGCGGTGACGGCTGGAGACGCTCTGATCACCGTGCGGCTGACCGGCATGGCCGAACAAGGCGGTCGGACGCTGTTCTTCACGCGCCAGGGGCCCGCGCCCGATGTCCAGCCCTGGGAGCAGGACGGTCGTCCTGCGCTGTTCGCCGTCGCCCTGCCGACGCGCGGCGCTGTGCGCGGCGACCGCACACGGGCCGTGACCCAGACCTTCTCCGTGCCGCCCGGTCGCTGGCGGCTGAGCGCGGTCAATGTCGGCCAGTACATCACCCATTTCTGCCTGGGCAACTCAGGGTTCGAGGCCCGCGACGGTGAGGCGGTCTATGCCGGCGCGTTCGACTTGTCTGGCGAGCAGCTTCGGCCGGACATGACGGTGCGCGACGATCTGTTGGCGCCTGCGTCGCCCGCTGCGACAGCGGGTCTGCGTCACCGCGCAGCGGAGTGGTCTTACGGCGACAAGGAACAGTGTCAGGGCGCCTATCTCTATGCCTTGGACCTGACACCGGCGGCGGCCACCGCGCGGCAAGTTGAGCCGGCCGCGATTGAGGCGACGGCCGAGGATGTGCCTGTGATCGTGATTGAAACAACAGCGTCATCAACACTTCAGTGACGTCTTGAGGGTTTGGTTGACGGGCTGTTAACGACCTGCGCGGCATCCAGACGGTTCTGGAGCCGCCCATGACCCGCCCCTTCGCATCCCTTCATGTCGCCGTCCTGATGGGTGGCCTTTCCGCAGAGCGGGAGGTTTCGCTGTCGTCGGGCGAGCAGTGCGCGCAGGCGCTGGAGCGTCAGGGCGTGCGCGTCAGCCGCGTGGACGCCGGGCGCGACCTGGCCAATGTGCTGTCCGGCCTGATCAAGCCCGATGTGGTGCTGAACTGCCTGCACGGCGCCTGGGGCGAGGACGGCTGCGTCCAGGGCGTGCTGGAGACGCTGAAGATACCCTATAGCCACTCGGGCGTGCTGGCCTCGGCTCTGGCGATGGACAAGGACAAGTCCAAGGCCGTGTTGCGGGCGGCGGGCATCAAGGTGCCGGGCGGCGGCCTGTATGATCGCCACGAGGTCGCCAGCCGTCACGTCATCGACCCGCCCTATGTGGTCAAGCCGAACGCGGAAGGCTCGTCCGTCGGCGTCTTCCTGGTGCGCGAGGGCGCCAATCGGCCCGTGGCCGAGGTGGGCGAACCGGGCTGGGCCTATGGCGAACAGGTCGTGGTCGAACCCTATATCGCCGGCAAGGAACTGTGCGTCACGGTGTTGGGCGAACCGGCCGGGCCGCGCGCCCTGACGGTGACCGACATCACCCCGACCAAGGGCTTTTACGACTACGAGGCCAAATATGCGCCAGGCGGGTCGGTGCATGTCCTGCCCGCCGTCCTGCCTGCTCCTGTGTTCGATAAGGCCCTGCGTCAGGCCGAGGCCGCGCACGTCGCCATGGGGTGCCGGGGCGTGTCCCGATCCGACTTCCGTTATGACGATGTTAAGGACGATCTGGTCCTGTTGGAGGTCAATACTCAGCCCGGCATGACCCCGACCTCGCTCGCGCCCGAGCAGGCGGCCCATACCGGGATGAGCTACGACGATCTGGTTCGGTGGATGGTGGAGGACGCCTCATGCCCGCGGTAGTTCGCGGCGGTCGGCGACAGAGTTCTAATCAGGCTCCCCAACGCGGCGCGGCTCCCAAAGGCGGAGGGCGGTCGCGTGGCGGGGCCAAGAACGCGTCCGCCATTCCCGGCAAGATGGCCGCCATCGGCCGTGTCGATATTTCACCCCGCACCGCCGTGATCGCCCTGGGCGCCGGCGCGCTGCTGCTGGTCGGGGTTCTGGCCACGGGCGCCCGCGCCGAGCGGATCGGCGCCTCGGTTTCGCATGGGGTCGATAATCTGACGGCCGGCATGGGTCTGACGCTGAAGCGGGTGCATATCACCGGCGCCTCGCCCGAGGCCGAGCCGGCGATCCAGCAGGCGCTGGGTCTGTATTCCGGCCAGCCGATCACCAGCCTGGATCTGGACGCCATCCGCACGCGGGTTCAGGGCGTGGGCTGGGTCAAGGAGGCGCGCGTGGTGCGCCTGTTGCCCGACACCCTGATCATCGAGGTCAAGGAACACGACCGTCTCGCCGTCTGGCAGGAAGCCGGTCAGATCAAGGTCATCGACGCGCGCGGTCAGGTCATCGACGGGGCCGATGCGCGCCGATATCCGAGCCTGCCGCTGGTCGTGGGCAAGGGCGCCGATGTCGCGGCCGGCGAAATCCTGCCGCTGCTGGCCCAGCGTCCCCGCCTTATGGGGATGGTGGACGCCCTCGTTCGCGTGGACGAGCGCCGCTGGGATCTGCGTCTGAAGGACGGCAGCCTGATCCAGTTGCCCGCCACCGAACAGGAGGCGGCCCTGATCCGCCTCGATGCGCTGGACCAGCGCGAACGCCTGCTCGACCTGGGCTTCGCCCGTGTCGATCTCAGAACCCCGGACGAGGTCGCGGTGCGACCTGCCGGCGACGCCTAGGAACGCCAAGATCATGACCAAGCAACGCGGAGCGGCGAACGATCAGGGTCGGGGCATGGATCCTCGCGCCGGTCGCGCGCCCGTGATCGCGGCGTTGGACATCGGCCAGTCCAAGGTCTCGTGCTTCATCATGAAGCCCGACGGCGTGCGCCACGCCGACCGCACCATCCGCGTCGCCGGCGCCAGCCACGTCCAGTCCAAGGGCGTTAAGGGCGGGGCCATCATCAACATGGACGAGGCCGCCCAGGCCATCGGCCACGCCGTCGAACGCGCCGAGCGTGCGGCCCAGAGCCCGGTCTCCGGCGTCGTCGTCACCACCGCCATCGGCCAGATGGCCAGCCACCGGGTCCAGGCTCGGGTCTCTCTGGGCGCCAATCCGGTCGGGGACGCCGACCTGGCGCGCGCCATCGGCATGGCCCTGGCGCAGATTCGCCTGCCCAACCGTCGGCCCATCCACGTCCTGCCCATCGCCTGGTCGGTGGACGGGGCGCGCGGCGTGCATGATCCGCGCTCGATGCGCGGCGGTTCGCTGGGACTGGACCTGCTGGTCGTCTCCATGGCCGAGAATGTGTTCACGACCCTGAGCCACTGCCTGGAACTGGCGCATCTGGACCTTCAGGGCGTGGCCGCCGCGCCCGTCGTGTCGTCTCTCGCCGCTCTGGAAGAGGACGAGATGGACCTGGGCGCCGTCTGCATCGACATGGGCGGCGGCTCGACCAGCGCCGCCGTGTGGGGCGGGCGGTCCTTGCTGCATATCGAAAGCCTGAACGTCGGCGGCGACCACGTCACCTCGGACATCGCGCGCGGCCTGTCGACGTCCAAGGCCGGCGCCGAACGGTTGAAGACCCTACACGGCTCGGCCATGGCCAGCGCCAACGAAGACCGCGAGATGCTTGAGGCCCCGCCGCGTGGCGAGGACGCCTCCGCCGGCCCCGTCATCGTCCCGCGCGCCATGCTGAAGACCGTCATCGCCCCGCGCGTCGAGGAAACCCTCGAACTGCTGCGCGACCGGCTGAAGAACGCCGGCGTGGGCCTGGAGCCTGGGGCTGGCCTGGTCCTGACCGGCGGCGCCAGCCAGCTGAACGGCGTGCGCGAACTGGCGGTGCGCGTCTTCGACCGTCCCGTCCGCCTCGGAAAACCCCAACGGGCGCCACATTTGGCCGACGCCGCCTCCGGCCCCGCCTTCTGCGCCACCGCCGGCGTACTACTCCGCGCCGCCTACGGCCCGCGCGAGGCGGTATCGGCCCGCAAGCTGATGGCGCGCCAGATCACCGCTGCGGATGCGCCCCGTATCCACCGCGGCAATGTGGTGGGGCGCGTGGCTGGGTGGTTGCGCGATAACCTCTAGCCCTAATAAGTCGGGCCGATAGCTGCCGTGGCTGAGAACGGCAGAACTGTGTCATCCCTGTAACATATTCGACGCTTGGCGGCCTGATTTGCGTCACAATGGTTGCCTGGCCGACATATTCGGATAGACGAAGGTATCCAATAAGCGGGCCGGGAGCTGACTCGCTTATTCGCATCTGGGTATCAGTGGGGCCATCCATCATGAATTTGAAACGTAATCACTTGTTCGGAACGACGATCTTGGCAGGGGTCGTCGCCATGTCCGCCCCGGCCTGGGCGCAAGCCCAGCAAACGGCCGCTGAGGCCGCCGATGCGACCCAGGTTGAAGAGATCGTCGTCACTGGTTCGCGCATCCGTCGCGACCCCGTCACGGCGCCGACCCCGTTGATCCAGGTCGACCGTGAGACCCTGCTCACCACCGGTCAGAACACGGTCATCGACTACCTGGCGACCATCCCGGCGCTGATGAATTCCCAGGTGCCATCGGACACCACCGCAGGCGTTCTGAACGCGGGCGGCCTGTCGCTGCCGAACCTTCGCTCGTTGGGCTCCGGCCGGACCCTGACGCTGGTCGATGGTCGTCGTCACGTCGGTTCGCCCCAAGGCACTCTCGCAGTCGATGTCGACACCATTCCGCGCCTTCTGATCGAAAGCGTCGAAATCGTCACCGGCGGCGCGGCGTCCGTCTATGGTTCCGACGCCGTGTCCGGCGTGTTGAACTTCAAGCTCCGCAAGGACTTCGAAGGTCTGGAAATCGATACCCGTTGGGCCCAGCTGAACGACGGCGGTCAAGATTCCAAGCGTATCTCGGTTCTGGCCGGTAAGAATCTGTTTGATGATCGCCTGAACGTCTACGCCTTCGGTGAATACGAGGAGCTGGACGAAGTTCTGGCGGCCGACATCGATTGGCTGCAAGGCGGTTGGGGCCTGGTCGGCCGCGACGCCGACACGGCGGCTGCGTCTTATGACGGCGTCACCGACAGCCTGCTCTACAAGGACCGACGCACGCTGCAACTGCTTCGCTGGGGTCAGGTCACCCTCGCCAACAACTATCAGCCCAGCGCGCTGAACAATCCGAACACGATCCCTGCCGGACAGTGCACGACTACGTCGATCACGTCGGCCTCCTGCTTCGGCGTGGCCCCTGGAAGAACCTATGTGTTCGACGGCGCCAACGCACGGGTCGCCGATTTCGGAAACTGGGTGCAGCTGACCGGCACCAACCGCGGCGTGAACGTGGGCGGCGACGGCGAGAACCCGAACACGATCTTCAACGTCGATTCGACGCTGCCGAAGTCCGAAAACGCCCGCTTCCAGGTCGGCGCCAACTTCAAGATCACGAACAATATCAATCTGTACGCCGAAGCCAAATACGTCGATGAGACGACGAACCTGGCGACCGGTTATTCGTTCGGCGATATCTACATCGCCGACACGCTGAACGCCGGCAACTCGATGCAGATCCTCAGCACGTCGGCCTATACGACGCGCACGGACAACGCCTTCCTGCCGGCCAATCTCGCCGCAGCCATCCGCGGCAACACCACGCCGGTCTATGGTCCTGCGACGGCAGGCGCCGCTGGCGTCCAGACGGGCACCACGCCTGCTCCCTTCGCGCGCTATAGCGCCTGGCTGCTCGACCGTCCGCAAACCAACGAAAAGCAGTTGCAACGTTACGTCATCGGCTTGAACGGGTCGGCGGGCGATCTCGGCTTCGTCAAGAACATCGACTGGGACATCGGCTACACCTACGGCCGCGTCGATAACAAGAACGTCGAACGCGGTCTGGACATCGAACGTTTCTCTTACGCGATGGACTCCATTCGCGATGCATCGGGCAACATCGTCTGCCGCGTCCAGGCCTTGACGGCGAACGGCGGAACTGTGACCAGCCGCAACCCGAACGTTCCGGGCACGCTGAACTCGCAGTCGTCGGTCGTTCAGAACTGTAAGCCTCTGAACGTGTTCGGTCTGGGCAACCAGAGCGAAGAAGCACTTCAATATGTGCGTGCTCAACTGACGATCGATCAAATCAACGAACAGCACGACGCGCTGGCTACGGTCTCGGGTCAACTTTGGGACTTCTGGGGCGCTGGCCCTATCGGCGTCGCTCTGGGCGCCGAATACCGCAAGGAATACACCGAAGGTACGGGCCGCAGCCGCTCGCTGGGCACGACCTACGCGCAGCTGAACGGCGGCGCTGACTTCTTGCCCGCCGAATATGAGACCAACGAAGCCTTTGCCGAGCTGTCGATCCCGCTGATGCGTGACTCGTTCCTGGGCGAGTATGCCGAACTGAGCGGTTCTTACCGCTACAGCGACTTCTCGACCTTCGGCGCCAGCGACGTCTATGGCGTGAATCTGGTCTATCGCCCGATCCGCGACATCGCGTTCAAGTCCAGCTTCAACACCTCGGTTCGCGCGCCTACACTGTCGGAAACCAACTCCCCGCAGACGCAGACCTTCCTCGCGTTCACCGACCCTTGCGCCACTCTGAACATCCAGAACCTGGCGGATCGGGAGCGTGCTGCGAACCGTATCGTCAACTGCGCGGCCCTGGCCTCTCAGTTTGGTTTGACCTACAACTTCACCGATCCGACGGCAGCGAACGCCTATCGCCCGGTCTATTCGAGCAGCGTTGCTGGTCGTAACGGCGGCAACCCCGACCTGCAGCCGGAAGAGTCCGAGTCCTTCACCTTCTCGACGGTTCTTCAGCCGCGCTTCATCCCGAACTTCTCGCTGGTGCTCGACTATTACGAAATCACCATCGACAAGGTCATCGCGGCGGTCAGCGCGCAGGTTGCAGCGGAAAACTGCGTCAACGGCCCCTCGCTGAATACCAGTGCCTGCCAGACCTTGACCCGTTCGGGCGTGGATATTCCGGCTACTCCGGGTGATGACCGCTTCCAGTTGGTCGACTTCCTGCAAAGCTCGATCAACTACGCCAAGCGTAATGTTCGCGGCCTGGACTTCACCTCCAACTACCGGTTCGACACGCAAGACATGCTCGGCCGCAACTGGGGTGTGTTCCAGCATTCCGTGAACGGTTCGTGGCTGATCGAGCAAAAGAACTTCAACAACATCGAGAACCCGAACGACTTCACCGAACTGTCGAGCACGCTCTTCTATCCGCGAACGCGTCTGACCTCGACCCTGACCTGGCAGACGCCGATCGAGCCCCTGCGGATCACCTGGGTCGCCGACTGGCAGACAGCCCAGGACATCGTGCAACGTCGTGATTTCGTTCAGAACGCCGACTCGCGTGATGAACGCTATCTCGACACCAAGAACTTCATGCGGAACGACTTCTCGGTCCGTTATCAGGTTCGCGATGACCTGACCCTGACGGGCACCGTCCAGAACGCGTTCGACTCCGAACAGGCGCGCTGGCTGGGCGCCACGCTCTACTCGAACTTCGATCCCTACGGTCGTCGTTATTCGATCAGCCTGAACTACCGTCCCTGGTAAATAGGGCTATCCAAGCAGGGAAAAGGGCGGCTCGAAAGGGCCGCCCTTTTTCTTTGAAATCTGGAAAACTGCGGCCAAGCTTTTGGTTTGTGCTGGTCTTTCACCCGACTCACATTATCGCCGTAACCTTCTCTTAACCTTCATGGGCGCAATCCTTAACGCGCTCATAACCAAAGCGATTCGGCGGGGGCGGTCGGTTGGTTTGAAGGGGCGGGTCAGCAGGTCGGAAAAAGAAAATGTCGCTTTCATTGGTCAAGCCGCAACACACTGAACTGAAGCCCCGGATCGTCGTGTTCGGCGTCGGCGGCGCCGGCGGCAACGCCGTGAACAATATGATCGACGCCGGCCTCGAAGGGGTCGAGTTCGTCGTGGCCAACACCGACGCGCAGCACCTCAGCTTCGCCAAGACGGATCGCCGCATTCAACTGGGCGAGACCATCACCCAAGGCCTGGGCGCCGGCGCCCACCCCGAAGTCGGCATGAACGCCGCCGAAGAATCCGCCGACGAAATCCATCAGCACCTCGAAGGTGCGCACATGGTCTTCATCACCTGCGGCATGGGCGGCGGCACCGGCACCGGCGCGGCCCCCGTCATCGCCAAGTGCGCGCGCGATCGCGGAATCCTGACCGTCGGCGTCGTGACCAAGCCCTTCACCTTCGAAGGCCGCCACCGGATGCGCCTGGCTGACGCGGGCGTCGCCGAGCTGCAGCGCTATGTCGACACCCTGATCGTCATCCCGAACCAGAACCTGTTCCGCGTCGCCAACGAACGCACCACCTTCGCCGACGCCTTCGGCATGGCCGACCAGGTGCTGCACTCGGGCGTGCGTTCGATCACCGACCTGATGATCCTGCCCGGCCTGATAAACCTGGACTTCGCCGACGTGCGCGCCGTCATGTCCGAGATGGGCAAGGCGATGATGGGCACGGGCGAGGCCTCGGGCGATGACCGCGCCCTGCTGGCCGCCCAGAACGCCATCGCCAACCCGCTGCTGGACGAGACCTCGCTGAAGGGCGCCAAGGCCGTGCTGGTGAACATCACCGGTGGTCTGGACATGACCTTGCTGGAAGTCGACGAGGCCGCCAACGCCATCTCGGCCGAGGTGGACGGCGACGCCAACATCATCTTCGGCGCGGCCTTCGATCCGGCGCTGGACGGCAAGATCCGCGTCTCGGTCGTCGCCACCGGCATGGACGAGGGCGAGATCAAGCGTATCGAACCCATCGCGCCGCCCGCCGCCAGCGCGCCGCTGGCCGGCCATGACGCCCGCCGTTCGGCCGGCGGTCTGTATGGCACGCAGCCGTCGCGCGCGCCGGAACCGACGCGGGACACGTATCGCGAGCCCGTCCGTGCGGAAGCGCCGCGTTCGCCTGAGCCCCGCATCGAGGCGGCGCCGGTCGTGCCGACCTTTCAGTCCCCTGCCGCTCGCGAGCCGGAACCGCGCCCCGAGCCGGTGATCCGCGTCGCCGAACAGCAGCCGCGCGCCCTGGATCCCATCGTCGATCCGTGGGTGGAGGAATATGAGACCCGCGCCCCGGCGCCGCGCATCGCGCCTCAGGGCGACCTCTACGCCGAACGTGAACGCGCCGCGCCTGTCGCGCAGCCCCAGGCCGACGACGGTTATGATGACCGCGATCATCGCCGCAGCGGCTGGAGCCTGTTCGGTCGTGGCAAGCGCACCCAGCCTCAGCACGAAGCCTCCTATGCGCCGCAGCCGACGCATCAGATGCGCGGCGCGGCCCAGCCGGCGCAGCAAGCGGAACCGGAGGCGGGACAGGCCGATGACGACCTGGAAATCCCATCCTTTCTCCGCCGTCTGGCCAACTAGACAACCCAAGTGACGATGGAACGCCCCGGAGCCCGGCTCCGGGGCGTTCTTCGTTTCAGGCGCTGTGCCAGAGCGAAACAATCCGAAACCGGACTTTGATTTCACGGTTGCGGCGCCCCGGCTAAAGGACATGCAGGGCGCAATCCGCACGGCGTGCGGCGCGCATAATGAAGAGCGAGTTTGAGTTTGTCGGTCAGAAACGACCATCACGAACACACCATCGTCGCACCGGCCATCATCGCCGGCGTCGGGGTGCACACCGGCCGCCGCGTGCGGCTGGCGGTTCGGCCTGCGCCCTCGGGCACGGGCATCGTCTTCGTGCGCACCGACATCACCGACCGCGACAACCGCATTCTGGTGTCGGGCGAGGCCGTCGTGGACGCCCGCCTGAACACCATGATCGAGAACGGCGCAGGCGTTCGCCTGTCGACCATCGAGCATTTGATGGCCGCCTTCGCCGCGCTGGGCGTGTCGAATGCTGTAATCGAGGTGGACGGACCGGAGCTGCCGATCCTGGACGGGTCGGCGCTGGAGTTCGTGCAACTGCTGGACCGGGCGGGGTTCCGTCCGCAGCCCACGCCGCAACGCTATATCGAGATCCTGGAGACGGTCCACGTCGTCGAGGGCGACAAGCACGCGGCCCTGCTGCCGTGCGACCGTTACGAGATGCGGTTCGAGATCGACTTCCCGTCGGCGGTGATCGGCAATCAGGTCATCGATTTCGTCGTGGACGAGCCGACGTTCCGCAAGGATATCATGGCCGCCCGCACGTTCGGCTTCGCCCATGAGGTCGAGGCCTTGCGTCAGGCGGGCCTAGCGCGGGGCGGCTCGCTGGAGAACGCCGTGGTCATCGACGGCGACGACATCCTGAACCCCGGAGGCCTGCGCATGGAACGCGAGTTCGTGCGTCACAAGGCGCTGGACGCCATCGGCGATCTGTACGTGCTGGGCGCGCCCCTGCTGGGCCGTTACGAGGGCTACAAGGCGGGCCACGCGCTGAACAACCGTCTGGTGCGGGCGCTGCTGGCTGCGCCGCATGCGTGGCGCGAAGTGACGCGGGTGCCGGAGCTGGCGCGCGCGGGCTAAGCCCCGATCACCGAAATCAAACGTCCAAAGTCGGGTTCGCCTTGCTGAAAAGCGCGGCGGTTCGAATAGAACCGGTCCGCGTCCAAACAGGTGTCGTGGCCGGTCCAGACGGCCTGGCCGACGCCGGCCTGTTGCAGCCGCCACAGGACGAAGCCAGGCAGGTCGAACTGGCGTTTGTCGTCGGTCTCGCCGGGGTGGAAGAAGCGCTCGCTGCCGGGGTCGTGGTGGGTGAAGCGGTCTTCGAAATCGACGCCGACCTCATAGCTGGCGGGGGCGATGCACGGGCCGACGACGGCCAAGGTGCGGCGCGGATCGGCGCCCAGGGCCTGCATGGCGGCGACGGCGGAATGGATCACGCCGCCCAAGGCTCCCTTCCAGCCGGCATGGACGGCGGCGACGATACGGGTCTCGGGATCGGCCAGCAGCACCGGCGCGCAGTCGGCGGTCAGGACCGAACACAACAGTCCGGGCTCGGCCGAGACGACGGCGTCGCCTTCGGGCCGGTCGCCATGCCAGGGGCCTTCTGCGACGCGGGCGACGGCGGAATGGATCTGGTAGCAGCCGTTCAGATGGTCGGCGTCGGCATTGAAATGGGCGGCGACGCGACGGCGGTTCTCGGCGACGGCGGCGGGATCGTCCTGTGAGCCGACCCCGGCGTTCAGGCCTTCGTAGATGCCGGTCGATACCCCGCCCGCGCGGGTGAAGAAGCCGTGGGCGATGCCGGCGGCGGTCAGAAGCGGGTGGGTGATGGGGGCCAGATCGCTCATGCCCCCACCTATATCAGGCGTCCCAGCCGGGCACGACCAGGGATCGGGGCGCAAAGATCGCGGCGGCCTTGAACAGGCTACCCATCTGGTCGTCGCCGGTCAGGCGGTCGAGCTGGCGCGCGATGACGGGGGCGGCTGCGGGCCGGCTGGTCGCCAGGGCCTCGGCGCGGGCCTGGATGCCCAGAAGGCGCAGGAACTCGCCCTGGGGCAGGCAGCCGGTGACGTCGGCGCCGGTGCGGACGGCGGCCTCCATGACCAGGAGGAAATCGGCCCACTGGGTCAGGTCGGCCTCGCCCGGCGTCGCCAAGGGATCGACCTTCTGGTGACGGCGCAGGGCCTGGAGGGTGTCGCCGGCCTCGGGCCGGGCGCGGCCGTAGTCGATCAGCAGGGCGGCGCCCGAGGCGGCCTTCATGAGCATGCCCAGGTCGCGGCCGAAGAAGGCCTGCTGCTCAGAGATTTCCAGGATGCCGCCCGGCGCGATGTCGAAGTCGGGCTTGTGGAAGCCGCCGGAGATGGCGGTGAGGCCGAAGATCAGGTCGCCGTTGTCGGTGACGCCGATGCGGCGTTCGGCCCAGCCGCCGTCGGTGCGGACGAACTGACGCGCAGGCATGCAGTCCAGCACTTCGTTGGCGATCAGGATGACGGGGGCGTCGGTCTCGGTCCGCGTCAGGTCGCGCACCCAGCGGGGCGACAGGTCGGCGCCGGCCAGGGCCTTGGCTTGAAGATCGCGCAAGGGGGCGCTGGGTTCGATCAGGATCAGGTCGCAGGCTTCCAGGAAGCCGGGCGCCAGACGGGCGGCCCGCAGGGCGTCGCTCATCAATGTGCCGTCGCCGGGGCCGACCTCGACCAGGCGGAAGCGTTCGGGTGCGCCCAGCCGGTTCCAGGTCTCGACCGCCCACAGGCCGATCAGTTCGCCGAACATCTGGCTGACCAGGGGTGCGGTGATGAAGTCGCCGCGTGCGCCCAGGTCAGGACGCGAGGCATAGTAGCCGCCCTTGGGATCGTGCAGGCAGCGGGTGACGTAATCGGCCACCGTCATCGGCCCCGTCAGGGCGATCTCTCGCGCCAGACGGGACTTCAGGGTTTCGTCCTGGCTCATGCCTCGGCGGCGACGGGCGGACGCTTCCACGCGCGCCAGATGAGCCAGGCGCCGACCAGGATCATCGGGATCGACAGCATCATCCCCATGGTCAGGCCCAGCGGGAAGTCGGGCATGCCGAAGTCGGGCTCGCGCACATTCTCCAGCGCGGCGCGGCAGACGCCATAGCCGACCAGAAACAGGCCGGTGATGTAGCCCGGCTTCTTGAGCAGGCCGAACTTCCAGATGCCCAGGGACAGGATGGACAGCAGAACGATCCCCTCCAGACCGGCCTCATAGAGCTGGCTGGGGTGGCGGGGCGCGTCGCCGGCGGGGCAGAAGCCGTACATCTGTTCGATGCGGGCGTTGCAGAAGCGCACGGCCCAGGGAACGGTCGTCTCGCGGCCCCACAGCTCGCCATTGATGAAGTTGGCCAGGCGGCCGAACATCAGGCCGATCGGCACCACAGGAGCGACCATGTCGCCGAGCCGCAGCATGTCGATCTTCTGCGAGCGGGCATAGAGGGCGATGGCCACGACCACGCCCAGGAAGCCGCCGTGGAAGCTCATGCCGCCGGTCCACAGCTGGAACAGTTCGAACCGTTCGCCCAGCGTCTGGCCAGTGAACAGCTGGCCGTACATGACCGGCTTGTAGAAGAGGGCGTAGCCGAGACGGCCGCCCAGGATGATGCCCAGCACGATCCACAGCACCAGGTCGTCCAGCTGCGTCGTGGTGACGGGCGGCTTGCCCGGCGCCCACAGACGCTGGGTCTTGGCCAGGCGCGCGGCGTACCACCAGCCCAGCACGATGCCGGCGACATAGGCCAGGGCGTACCAGCGGATCGGAAGCGGTCCGAGGTGGATCAGAACCGGATCGAATTCGGGAAAGGGCAAGGGGCGTTCCTGTGAAGGGCAGTCTCTGAAAGGCGGTTTAGCAAGCGTCGCTGCGTCCGTCGCCTGTGAAGACGAATAACAACGCCTTGATGGCATCCGCGAAGCAGCAGAAAGAAAGGTTTCGTTCACCATAGTCGGTGAACCTTCGTTAACGACGTTGAGGTCGGAGCCGCCATGCAGACCCGCAATCCCATCCTGGACGAGTTCGCCAAACTGACGACCGGCGCCATGGGCCTGGCCCAGGCCGCCGGCGAAGAGGCCAAGACCGCCTGGCGAGGGCAGGCCGACCGTATCGCCGCCGAGATGGACCTGGTCCGCCGCGACGAATTCGATGTGCTGAAGGACGAAATCGCCGCCCTGCGGGCCGAGATCTCGGAACTGAAGGCGGCCTCGAAACCTGCTGGCAAACCGGCTGCAAAGCCCGCCAGCAAGCCTTCTGAGGGAACGTCCACAGATGGAACTCAACCCGGGGACGCAGCCGGTTGAGCCGAATCTGCGAACAGGCTTACCGTTCTGTTAATGCCCGCGATTCTCGCGGACGCAGCTCGAATCGAGACTACTGATGGATATCGCCCGGTCAGAGGAAGTGGACGTGCCGTTCGACCCGCTTGAGGTCGTCGAGCATGTTCTTACGGCCGAGAATCTTCCGTTCGACCGCACCGATGACGGCGACCTGGCCTTTGCTCTGGCCGGCGACTGGAAGGATTATGAGCTGTGGTTCGCCTGGCGGCCCGAGGGTGATTGCCTTCAGCTGTGCTGCGCGCTGGACCTGAAGGTGGCCAAGAGCCGCAAGACCGCCGCCTATGAACTGGTCGGCCTGATCAACCAGCGCACCTGGATGGGCCATTTCGAAGTCTGGGCCGAGGACGGCGAGATCGTCTTCCGCCACTCGCTGGCCCTGCCGATGGGCGAGCGCCCGACCCTGGCCCAGGCTGCGTCCATGATCGACGCCGCCATCGAGGCCTCGGATCGTTACTACCCCGCCTTCGACTTCATGGTGCGCGGGAACAAGAAGCCGCAGGAGGCCATCGACGCCTGCCTGTTCGAGACCGTCGGCACCGCCTGATGCCAGGCGCGGCTTCTGTGGCGGGGCCTGTCGTCCTGGTCGGCTGCGGCCGGCTGGGATCCGCCATTCTGGAAGGCTGGCTGCTGACCGCGACGGTGGCGGCGTCCGACCTGATCATCCTCAGCCCGTCGGAAAAGCCCGCCGCCGAGATGGCGCGGGCTCAGGGCGCGCGGATCAATCCGCCGCTGGAGGCGCTGACCCAGGCCGCCGTCATCGTGCTGGCGGTCAAGCCGGCGCTATGGCGTGAGGTGATGGCCCCGCTGGCGCCGTTCCTGAACGATCGGGCCGTCATCCTGTCGGTGATGGCGGGCGTGACCGCGCCGACGCTGGCGGAAGGGATCGGGGGCTGGCCCATCGTGCGGGTGATGCCGACGACCGGCGTGTCGCGTGGACGCGGCGTCGCCTCGGTCTGGTCGGCGGATGCGCGAGCCGGGGACATCGGGCGGGCGCTGTTCGAGCCGATGGCCGAGACCGTGGTTCTGGCCGTCGAAGCCCTGATGGATGCGGCGACGGCGGTGGCCGGATCGGGCGCGGCCTATTTCTACGCCTTCACCGAGGCCCTGGCGCGGGCCGGGGAGGCGGCGGGTCTGGATGCGGCGACGGCGGATGTGCTGGCGCGCGCCACCCTGAGATCCGCAGCGGATTCGATGGGCGACGATGGGCTGGAGGCCCTGATCGGCCGGATCGCCTCGCCCGGCGGCTCGACCCGCGCTGGGCTTGACGCCATGGCGAAGGACGGCCGCCTGACGGCGATGCTGGACGAGACGGTTGCGGCGGCGGTGAAGCGCAACCGCGAAATGGGTTAGAAGCGCCCGCGCTCGATCTGATTGCCGAAGCGCTCGAAGGCGCGGTCGGCGTCACGCCAGACGCTGTAGCCCCAGACATCGGCGATGTTGGGCGAGAAGTAGGAATAATTCACTGGCAGGGTCTGGCCGTCCGCCGTGACGATCTCGCCCTTGATCGCGGCGCCGCCGATCGAGATGCTGTTGATCGGGTCGAGGCCCGGCGTCTGGCGCACCTGCTCCATGGTCGGGCGGTTCGGCTTCAGGTCGGTCAGGATCAGATTGGCCGTGGCGCCGGGGTAGCGTTGCTGCAAAGCCTTGCCGACCTCGGCCTGAAGGCCGGCGATCTGTTCGTTGACCTCGCGGTCGCCAAGCTTCTCGACCTGACGCTGAAGTTCCGGGCCGACCGTGACGTTGACGGCCGGGGCTTGCGCCTGGGCCATGGCGGCGGCTGCGAGGGTCGCGACCAGGGGTGCAAAGAAGGCAAGTCTACGCATCGAATTCATCTCCAAGCCCTGTCGGAACCAAGATGACCCTTGCGGCGCGGTTTCGCCAGCCCCTGACCGGCGAAAGCTGAAAGGCCTCAGACGGTCTCGGCGACCGTGACGGTTCCCGGAACGCGGATGGTGGCCTTCAGCCCGCCCATGTCGCTGCGGTCCAGGGCGACGTCGCCGCCGTGGCCGCGAGCCACGTCGCGAGCGATGGCCAGGCCCAGGCCGACACCCTTGCGGTTCTGATTGCGAGACTCGTCCAGGCGCGAGAAGGGGCGGAACGCCTCGTCATACATGGCCTCGGGGATGCCCGGCCCGTCATCCTCGACGATGATCTCCAGCCCGCCGGACGCCAGGGCGCGGCCCGACAGGCGCACATGTTCGCCGTGCGAGGCGGCGTTGCCGGCCAAGTTCACCAAGGCGCGCTTGAAGGCGAGGGGACGGACAGATGCGGTCAGGCCTTCGGGGACCAGGACCTGGACCTCGGCGCCGACGCGCCGAGCGTCCTCGCCGGCCGCCTTGAGCAGATCGGAGATCGACACCGGCTTGGGCGGTTCGCCGGCTTCGCCCCGGGCGAAGTCGAGATATTCGTCGATCATATGCTCCATCTCGTCCAAGTCGCCGCGCATGGCGGCCTGGCGCTTGAACGGCGGGGCCAGGGCCAGTTCCAGACGAAGACGGGTCAGGGGCGTGCGAAGGTCGTGACTGACCGAGGCGAGCAGGGCGGTGCGCTGGTCGATGTGGCGCTGGATGCGGTCGCGCATGGCCATGAAGGCGACGGCCGCGGCGCGGACCTCGCGCGCGCCAT
The DNA here is from genome assembly GCF_049896085.1 of Brevundimonas sp. TWP1-3. Lineage (NCBI taxonomy): Bacteria > Pseudomonadati > Pseudomonadota > Alphaproteobacteria > Caulobacterales > Caulobacteraceae > Brevundimonas > Brevundimonas sp. TWP1-3. The sequence continues at coordinate 1,269,777 of NZ_JAFCTP010000001.1, forward strand.
GCGGCTTGAACCGTGGCACGGTCTCGCCGCGCCCAAAGGCCTCGGCCGCATCGGCCAGCCGCTCGATGGCGCGGACCTGGTTGCGGATGAACAGGATGGCCACGCCCATCAAGAGGACGGTCGCCACCGCCAGCCACAGGACGAAGATGTGGGCCTGGGTCGCCACGGCGCGTTCGCGCGGGGCGATGATGCGAAGGACGCCCTGCGGCTCCTGCACCTGAATATCGACATAGGCGGGGTAGCGGGTGGTGTCGAACCAGTAGGGGCGGTCCACACGGGCGTCCAAGGCCTTGTCCAGCACCCGGTCCACCACGCCGATGGCCCCGCGCCGCTCTTCCGTCGGCAGGGTGCGGCCCTCCTGGAGCACGATGGACAGGGACATCGACCGCTCGGCGCGATTGGCCAGCTTTTCCAGGTTGGCCGGGCTGGGATCGTCCTCATAGGTTTCGACGGCCCAGGCGATGTCGCCGGCCAGGCCTTCGGACAGGCGCGCGGTCACTGTCTGCCAGTGGGCGTCGAAGAAGACCCAGGTCACCGCCATCTGCATGACCAGCACCGGCAGGACGATGATCAGCAGCGACCGGCCCCACAGTGAGGTCGGCAGGCGCCGCTTCAGGAACCGCGGCCACAGATAGGCGGGCAGCAGCCGCATCGGATCAGTCGGGCGCCAGCATATAGCCGACGCCGCGCACCGTCTGTAGATAGCGCGGGTTCTTGGGGTCGACCTCCAGCTTGCGACGCAGGCGCGTCACCTGAACGTCCACGGCGCGGCCGGTGATGTCGGCGGTGTCGGGAGACAGGCTCATCCGCTCGACCGGAGCGTGGGCGTGCAGGGCCAAGGTCTTGAGCAGTTGCGCCTCGGCCTCGGTCAGGCGCTGGGGAACGCCGTCGCGGATCAGCTCCAGCCGTTCCATGTCGAAGACGGCCGTCCCCAGCTTGACCTCCTTGGGACCGATCGGCTTGCCGCCGGTGCGGCGCAGGATGGCGTCGATGCGCAGCACCAGCTCGCGCGGTTCGAACGGCTTGGACATATAGTCGTCGGCGCCGCGCGACAGGCCCTCGATCCGGTCCTCGGGATCGCCGCGCGCCGTCAGCAGAAGCACCGGTGTCTTGGACAGTTCGGCCTTGCCGCGAACCCAGCTGGTCAGGTCCAGCCCGCTTTCGCCTGGCATCATGACGTCCAGCACGACCAGATCGAACTCGATCAGCTCCATCATCCGCTTGGCGGCGGCCGCGTGGGCGGCGCCGGTGACCCGGTAGCCTTCGCGCGCCAGAAATTCTTTCAGCAGCTCGCGGATGCGATCATCGTCGTCGACGATCAGCAGATGGCGGCCCACGCCGGGGCCGGCGATGGGGCCTGAACGGCCGTGCGAGCGCGATTCCGTCATGCTCATGCGACGTTTCCCCCGCTGCGGGCGTTGACCTGAGCGATTCGTGAGGCTCTAACACCGTCAATTTCGCGGGAGACGTATTTCAATGGCCTTCGTTCCTTTCGACGATCGTGACGGCTGGATCTGGGTGAATGGCGATTTCGTCCCCTGGAGGGAAGCGAAAACGCACGTTCTGACCCATGCCCTGCACTATGGCTCGTCGGTCTTCGAGGGTGAGCGTATGTACGCTGGCGAAATCTTCAAGCTGACGCAGCATTCCGAGCGCCTGAAGCGGTCCGCCAACCTGCTCGATTTCGAGATACCCTACAGCGTCGCTGAAATCGACGCCTTGTGTAAGGAAACCTGCGCCAAGAACGGCCTGACGGACTGCTACGTGCGTCCCGTCGCCTACCTCGGCCCGGAACAGACCAGCGTTTCGGCCCTGAACAACAAGGTCCATCTGGCCATCGCCGTGTGGGACTGGCCCAGCTATTTCGACCCCGAGGTCAAGGCGCGCGGCCTGAGACTGGAATGGGCCAAGTGGCGTCGCCCCGATCCGGCGACGGCGCCGACGACGGCCAAGGCGGCGGGTCTGTACATGATCTGCACCATGTCCAAGAACACGGCGGAGCGTAACGGTTTCGCCGACGCCCTGATGCTGGACTGGCGCGGCTATGTCGCCGAGGCGACGGGCGCCAACGTCTTCTTCATCAAGGACGGCGTCATCCACACGCCCAAGGTCGAGCATATCCTGGACGGCATCACCCGCCAGACCGTGATCGAGATCGCCCGCGAGAAGGGCATCGAGGTCGTGGTGCGCGACATCCTGCCGGAAGAACTGTCGGGCTTCTCCGAGTGCTTCCTGACCGGCACGGCCGTCGAGGTGACGCCGGTCGCCGAGGTGGGCGAGTATCGCTTCACGCCGGGCGCCCTGTCGCTGGACCTGATGGACCACTACGGCAAGCTGGTGCGCGGCCAGCTCTGAGCCCTACCATCGCAGGGCGAAGCGGCCGATCACGGCGCCGATCAGGCCGGCGGCCGCGACGCCCAGCGTATACCAGGTAGCGACGAAGGCCGCCGTCGCTTCCCCGCAGTGCAGCAGGCCATAGGCGGTGGCGGCGATACCGCCCGTCGCCACACCCAACGCAAGACCGGCCGCCGTCGGCCGCGTCGGCGCAAGCCGCCGCGCCGACAGGAAGACCAGCGGCGCGGCGAAGGCCGAGACCAGCACGATGTTTCGACCGCAGATGGTCCAGGTCTGGCCCAACCAGCCGGCGATGCGCGCATCAGGCGGGGTCAGGCTCATCTCGACGGCGCCCCACAGCGCCGCGACCGCCACGACGGAAATCAGGGCAAGCGCTGCAGGCCGGGCATCGACGCCCGGCCGACCCAGCCGTGTCGCCAGCCAGATCGCGCTCGTGGTCAGGGCGGCGGTGTAAAGTCCCTTCAGCCACGGCGTCGGCGCCTGGAGCGCCTGCGTCAGGTCCGGACGCACCCCCAGCAACAATGCCACGGCCGTCACGGCGGCCAAGCCGGCGCCGGCCAGCAGCGCAGCGTTGGGCCGTGCGGGCTGCGCCGGCTCAAGCCCGGCGGCCAGGGCGTCGATCAGGTCTTCAGTCTTCATCGGGATTCACGCTGGCGACCAACGTCTTCATGGAGCGGTGGACGCTGACTTTGGCCGCGCCCTCGGTGAAGCCGTTGCGGGCGGCGGCCTCGGCCAGGCTGAAGCCGCCGATGCGAACGTCCTCGACCAGACGGCGCTGGCGCAGCGGCAGGATGGAAAGGACCTTGTTCAGGTCGCGGCGGACGACGCCGTCTTCGACCGTATGTTCGGCCAGCAGGACGGAGGCCTCTTCCAGCGGCACGTCGTGGCGACGACCCAGGCGACGGAAATGGTCGATCAGCTTGTAGCGCGCGATCGCATAGGCCCACGCGGTGAAGGGCAGCGACCGGTCATAGGTCGCGCGCTTGGCGTGAATGGCGATCAGGCAGTCCTGCACGAGATCCTCCGCATCGGCCTCATGACCGATCAGGCGACGTTTGAAGAAAGGGGTCAGGGCGCCGCGCATTGCGGACAGCAGGGCGCGCCAGGCCACGGGGTCTCCGTCGAGTCCCCGCAACATCAGGCTTTTGAGCTCTGCTTCCTTGTCGACCACGCAGCATCCCATTCGCGCCGGACAGGACGGAGGTTACAGGTTCGGAGCCGAAATCCGACAAAATATTTCTCGTAACCTTCGCCGGATCGACGCCGAAACCTCTCCTGTCAGGTCGCTCCGCTTCGGACGGCCCTCACCCAGGAGACGAACCCATGAATACTCCCACCAAAATCATGATCGGCGCCGGCGCCCTTCTGGCCCTCGGCGCCAATGCCGCCGCCGCCCAGAACCGCCCGACGGCCCAGCAGGAAAACGCCATGGAGAAATGCTACGGCGTGGCCAAAGCCGGTCAGAACGACTGCGCCGCCGGCCCCGGCACCACCTGCGCCGGCACGTCGGTGCGGGACTATCAGGGCAACGCCTGGAAGCTGGTCGCCAAGGGCACCTGCGCCTCGATCCAGACGCCCAAGGGCAATGGTTCGCTGAGCCCGATCGCGAACCGCTGATGTCCGCCTTTCCGACTGCCGGGCTGGGTCTGAAGCCCCAACACTATGTGGAGGCCGAGGCCTGCCCGGCGGTCGGGGGCCTCAACGGCGTGCAGGACGGACTGTGGTTCGAGGTGCATCCCGAGAACTACATGATCGACGGCGGGCCGCGTCTGAGCTGGCTGGAGCGCATTCGTGCGCGTCGGCCCCTGTCGCTGCACGGCGTCGGCCTGTCCCTGGCTGGGGACGAGCGTCCCGACCGCGCGCACCTGGCCCGTTTCCGCGCCCTGATCGACCGGTTCGAGCCCTTCGTGGTGTCCGAACACCTGGCTTGGTCGCGGCGTGGAAACGTCTATCACCCCGACCTGCTGCCCGTGCCGCGCAGCCGCGAGATGCTGACCCTGGTCTGCGACCATGTCGAAGAGGCGCAGGCGTATCTGGGCCGGCGAATTTTGATCGAAAATCCCACCGCCTACCTGCCGATGGCCGCCCATGAATGGGACGAGGTCGACTTTCTGGTCGAGATCGCCCGACGCGCTGGATGCGGCCTGCTGGTGGACGTGAACAACGTCCATGTCAACGCCGCCAACATGGGCGGATCGGCCGAGGCCTGGCTGGACGCCGTGCCCGCCAATCTGGTCGGAGAAATCCATCTGGCGGGGCATCGGCCCGATCCGGTGTGGGGCGAGGCCCTGTTGATCGACAGTCACGACGCCCCGGTCGCCGAGGCGGTCTGGCGGCTCTACGAGCGGTTGATCGGCCGCATCGGCGGGCGGCCAACCCTGATCGAACGCGACGGCGACGTGCCGGAGTTCTCCGAGCTGCTGGGCGAACAGGCCCGCGCCGCAGAGGCCCTAATGCTGGTGGAGGCCCTGGCGTGACCGCCTTTCACGCCGCCTTCGAGACCGCGCTGAACGGACGGTTCGACGACCTGTGGCCGCATCTGCAGCCGGACGAACTGACGCTGGGCGCCATCGCCGTCTATCGCAATACCGCCGTCAAGGGTCGGATCGACGCGCTGGAGGCCAACTATCCGACCGTGTCGCAGATGGTCGGAAGCGATTGGTTCCGCGCCGCGGCGCGCGAGTTCGTCGAGGCGCAGCCTGGCGACGATCCTGTGCTGGCCGCCTATGGCGCGGACTTCCCCGACTGGCTGGCCCGGTTCGAGCCGGCGAGGGACATGCCCTATCTGGCGCCGATGGCCCGCCTGGACCGCGCCTGGACCGAGGCGCACCTGTCGCCGAACGCCTTGCCGATGGACGCCCGGCACGCCGCGACGCTGGGCCTGGCCCTGACCGGCATGCCCGCGCGCCTGCATCCGTCCGTGCGTCTGTTCTGGTTCGACTGGACAGCGCCGTCGCTGTGGCTGGCGCATCGCTATCCGACGGCAGGCGCTAAACTGGCCTGGCGCGCGGAGCCGCAAGGCCTGTTGATCCAGCGACCCGACGCCGAGGTTCGCGCGCGGCGCCTGAGCCGCGCCGAATGGGCCTTCCTCGACGCCTGCCGCAAAGGTCGCCCTTTCGGCGCAGCCGCCCTAAGCGCCCAGTCGGCTCAGCCCGGTCTGGACGTCCCCGCTCTTTTCGCCGGTCTGATCGCGATCGGCGTCTTCGAAACCCCGCTCGCCAGAGGCTGAAATCATGACCGCCATCGCCCGCATTCAGCAGCGCATCACCGACGCCGTTCCGGAATGGCCGCTGGCCCTTTTGCTGCGGGTCGGGATCGCTGCGCCCTTCTTCCTGTCCGGGCGCACCAAGGTTGACGGCTTGCTGACCCTGTCGCCCTCGACGCAGTATCTGTTCGCCGAGGAGTATCATGTGCCGCTGCTGGCGCCCGACGTGGCGGCCCATATGGCGACCTATGCCGAGCACGCCCTGCCGATCCTGCTGGTTCTGGGATTGCTGACGCGGCCGGCGGCCATTGGCCTGTTGCTGATGACGGCGGTGATTCAGGTGTTCATCATCCCTACCGGCTGGCCGACGCACCTGCTGTGGGCCGGGCCGCTGGTCTATCTGATCGCGCGCGGACCGGGCGCGGCGAGCCTGGATCGGGTTCTGAAGCTCGACTGAGGCCGCGTCCCCCTTGCCAGCCGCGTCAACTTGTCCTTGAAGCGTGCAGACGGCCGCAGCGCGCGGCGTGGGGATCGTCTTTCATGTTCAGTCTTCTGAACCTCCAGAGCCTGTTCGGCCTGGTCGTCATCATCGCCATCTGCTGGGCGTTCTCCGAGAACCGTCGCGTCTTCCCATGGAAGCTGGCGATCGGCGCCGTCCTGGTTCAGGCCGGTCTGGTCCTGGCCCTGTTCGCCATTCCGGGATCGCGCGCCGTCCTGACGGCGGTGACGGGGGCCATCGACGGCCTGGCGGTCGCGACGTCGCAGGGAACGCGGTTCGTGTTCGGCTATCTGGGCGGCGGCGATCAGCCCTATGCGGTCCAGAACGAAGGCGCCCTGTTCACCTTCGCCTTCAACGTCCTGCCGCTGATCATGGTCATCTCGGCCCTGTCGGCCTTGCTGTGGCACTGGAAGATCCTGAAGTGGCTGATCCGCGGCTTTGGCCTGCTGTTCCAGCGCACCATGGGCCTGGGCGGCGCATCGGCCCTGGCGGTGGCGGCCAACATCTTCCTGGGCACCATCGAGAGCCCGATCGTCATCAAGGCCTATCTGGACAAGCTGAGCCGGTCCGAAATCTTCCTGATGATGACCGTGGGCCTGGCGACGGTCGCCGGTTCGACCATGGTCGCCTACGCCAGCATCCTGTCCCAGACCCTGCCCAACGCCGCCGGCCACGTGCTGGTCGCCTCCATCGTCTCGGCGCCGGCCGGCGTGCTGTTGGCGCGGATCATGGTGCCGGAACCCAACAAGGAAGCCATCCAGGCGATCAGCTACGACTCGGCCCTGAAATACGACAGCGCCATCGACGCCATCTCCAAGGGTACGTCCGACGGCCTGATGGTGGTGCTGAACATCTCGGCGGTGCTGATCGTCTTCGTGGCCCTGGTGGCCCTGGTCAACGTCATGCTGGGCGGCTTCATCGTCTTCGGCGAGCCGCTGACGGTCGAGCGTATCCTGGGTGTTCTGCTGACGCCCCTGGCCTGGTTGATCGGCGTCGATGCACGCGAGGCGGGCCAGGCCGGCTGGCTGCTGGGCGTCAAACTGGCCCTGACCGAGTTCGTGGCTTTCATCGACCTGGGCAAAATCCCGGCCGATGCCATCAGCGAGCGCACGCGGATGCTGATGACCTACGCCCTGTGCGGCTTCGCCAACATCGGTTCGGTGGGCATCACCGTGACCGGCCTGTCGGTGCTGATGCCCGAGCGGCGCGAAGAGGTGCTGGGCCTGATCTGGAAGGCCCTGTTCGCCGGCTTCATGGCCACAGCCATGAGCGCGGCCATCGTCGGGGTCATGCCGGCGGCGGTCTTCGGATAGTAGGATTTCCAAAACAACGGGAAGGCCGACATGAAGCTCTATAGCTCGCACCGCGCGCCCAACCCGCATCTGCCCGCGCTATATCCGGAGCCGAACCTGTTCGGCAGAGATGCACGCGAACAGGCGGTGGTCGAAATGTGGAACGCTTCATGAAGACCCTGGACCGGCGCCGGACCAAGTGGAAGCTCATCGCCCTGAACCGGTTCACCATCTCCGACATCGTCGCCGTAGTCGGCCTGGAGTTCGCGCGGATGATCCGTTACCGGCCCCCGGCCAAGGCGGGGGGGTAAGCGGCCTTGCGATTCCTGGCGCCGTCCGACCGGTGGCTGGCCCTGCTGCTGGCGGGGTTGGCGGGCTATGTGGACAGCCTGGGCTTTCTGCAGCTGGGCGGCGTCTTCGTTTCCTTCATGAGCGGCAACTCCACCCGGCTCGCCGCCAGCGTGGCCGAGGGACATTGGCCGGCGGCGGCGCATCTGGCCGCCGTGCTTGGTCTGTTCGTGCTGGGATCCTTTGCCGGCGCCCTGGTCGCGGGCGGCGAGGACGCAAGGTCGCGTAGCCGGGTGCTGATGTTCGAGGCGTTGCTTTTGGCGCTGGCCGCCGCTGCGGCGGGCGCGGGGCTGACTGCCCCGGCCGTAGGCCTGATGGTCATGGCCATGGGCGCGGAGAACTCGGTCTTCCTGCGCAACGGAGAGGTCGGGGTCAGCCTGACCTATATGACCGGAACCCTGGTCAAGCTGGGGCAAGCTCTGGCCGGGGCGGTCAGGGGTGGGGACCGATCCGCCTTTCGTCACTATCTGACGCTATGGGCGGGCTTGACGTTCGGGGCTGTGCTGGGCGCCCTGACGTTCGGCTGGCTGGGTCTCGCAGCTTTGTGGCCCGCCGCCGCCTTCGCTCTTGTCATGGCGGGTATCGCGCGGATCAGCCGCGCGGCGTGAACTTGCGGATGACGCCGGAGAAGGTCATCAGCAGGCGCTCGCCGGTGTTGATCTGGCCGCGCACGAAGATCAGGCTCTTGCCCGCCTTGGTGACCTGACCGGTGGCTTCGATCAGTTCGCCGACATAGCCGCCGTCGATGAAGGTGGAATCCAGCTGGACCGTGACGCCCGAGGCGCCCTCCATCTCCTGATAGGCGATCTGGAACATGGCGATGTCGGCGAAGGTCATCAGACAGCCGCCGTGCATCCGGCCGCCCGCGTTCATGTGCTTCTGCTCGGCGCGGAAGGCGCAGCGCATGTGACCGTCGGGGTCGGGTTTGCCGTAAAAGGGGCCGACGACGGTGTCGAAGGTGTCGTGCAGATCGTAGGTCTGCCAGCCGGCGAACTCGCCCTCTGTGATGGTGATTTTCTTGGGCATGCAGACTTGGCCTTACTTATGGGCGTGCGTTGCAGCATATAGGCGCAATGAGCGATCCGATCGAAACCGCAATCCTGAACAAAATTGCTGCGCTTGAGCCCGGCAAGAGCATTGAGCCCGCCGAAGTGGCCAAAGAGCTACAGCCGGAGCAGTGGCAGCGCATGCTGCCCAAGGTCCGCGCCATCGCGCTGAGCCTGATGCGTCAGGGCAAGCTGACCATTACCAAGAAGGGCAAGCCGGTCGATCCGGACCACGTCCGCGGCGTGACGCGCCTGCGTCAGGCGACCGAGGAAGAGACGGCCCTGGCGCTGAGCCGCCGTCCGCCGGTCGTCGAGGGCGATGACGACTGATCTCGATGAGGTCCTGAGAGACATCCGCGCCTGTCGCGCCTGCGCGGGCGTGCTGCCCCACACGCCGCGCCCGGTGGTGCGGGTCTTTCCTGAGACGCGGCTGCTGATTTGCGGCCAGGCGCCGGGACGGCGGGTGCACGAAAGCGGCCTTCCGTTCACCGATCCGTCGGGCGACCGGCTGCGTGACTGGATGGGCGTGGACTACGAGACCTTCTACGCCGATCACCGCATCGGCGTGGCGGCCCAGGCCTTCTGCTATCCGGGGACGGTGCCCAAAGGGGGCGACTATCCGCCGCCGACACGGTGTGCGGACCTGTGGCGGCCGCAGTTGCTGGACGCCCTGCCGCATATGGAGCTGACCCTGCTGGTCGGCGGATATGCCCAGGCCTGGGCGCTGGGGGATCGAGCCAAGCGCAACATGACCGAGACGGTGCGGGCGTGGCGCGACTATGCGCCTGACCTGCTGGTTTTGCCGCATCCGTCGTGGCGCAATACGGCCTGGCTGAGGAAGAACCCGTGGTTCGAGGCGGAGGTGGTTCCGTATTTGCGGGAACGGGTGCGTTCGATCCTGAGTTCTGCGACCGCTCGTCCTCGCGAAGGCGGGGACCCAGTTCTTTCGTGAGGCGATGCGTGGGACCAATGGTTTTGCATTTCTCCAAGTTGATCCCGCTGGCGGCTGCGCTCGCCCTGTCCGCCTGCGCCACGCCCCATATCCAGTCGCCGTTGACGCCGCCGCTGGGGTTTGCGGGCGCGCATGTCGAGGATCGCGCCCTGGTCATGTCGGACGGCGCGCGATTGCCCTACTTGCGCTGGGGGCCGACGGATCGCGCGCCCTGGGCGGTGATCGTGGCGCTGCACGGCATGAACGACCATGACGCCAGCTTCCGTCTGGCCGGCCCATGGTGGGCCGAACAGGGGATCGAGACCTGGTCCTATGACCAGCGCGGGTTCGGGGCAGCGCCGGGCAGGGGCGAGTGGGCCGGCGAACAGAGAATGACCGACGATCTGCGCGAGGTCACGGCCATGGCGCGGGCTCGCTATCCGAACGCCGTCATCGCGGTGGTGGGCGAGAGCATGGGCGGGTCGGTGACGGCGGCGGCCTTCGGTTCGGATAACCCGCCGGATGCGGATCGGATCGTGCTGCTGGCGCCCGGCGTCTGGGGCTGGTCCACGCAAGGGCCGCTGAACAGCACGGCGCTGAATATCGCGGCGCGGGCGCTGGGCGACGTGGCGCTGGAGCCGCCCGAGTTCATTACCCGCGACATCCATGCCTCCAGCAATACGCTGGAGCTGATCCGTAACGGTCGCGATCCGATGAGCATTCTCGCGACGCGGTTCGACACCGTCTATGGGCTGGTCGATCTGATGGAGACCTCGTCGCGTAGCCTGGGCCGCATCCGGGGCGACGCCATCCTGATGTATGGCGCCCATGACGAGGTGGTGAAGAAGGGGCCGATGCGGCTGGCCTTGCAACGGGCCGAGGCCGAGGGCGGCACATTGCGCACCGCCTGGTATCCGAACGGCTGGCATCTGCTGAACCGCGATCTGGATGCCGAGATCGTCTATCGCGACGTCGTGTCGTGGCTGAGAGACCCAAAGGCGCCCCTGCCGTCGTGCGCGCCAGCCGTCTTGCCGCAGCTGGAAGCCCGGTCGCCGACGCGACCGTAACCTCTCTTAACGCGACGTTTACCATCCAGGCGGCATTTTCTGCCTAGCGGGGCGTTTGTGTCTCCCGCGTGTATGGGGCGGGGACGCGTGGGCGGCTTCACAGCGGCGTTGCAGAAGTTCGGGATCGGCCGTCTGGCCGCGGTCCTCGGCGTCGCCGCGGGCGTGGCCGCCGTGCTGGTCGCCGTCATGCTGCGCATGGGCCAGGCGCCTGATGCGCTGCTCTATTCCAACCTGGATCTGCGCGAAGCCAGCGAGATCACCACCGCCCTGGATCAGGCCGGCATCAAATATAAGTCCAAGGGCGACGGCTCGACCGTCATGGTCAACCGCGACGACGTGGGCACGGCGCGGATGCTGGTGGCCGAGAAGGGTCTCGTGACCTCGGGGTCGGTCGGCTACGAGCTGTTCGACAATCAGTCCGTCCTGGGCCAGACCGAGTTCCAGCAGCAGTTGAACGAGCAGCGCGCGCTGCAGGGCGAACTGTCGCGCACCATCATGTCGATGCGCGGCATCACCGCCGCCCGCGTCCACATCACCATGCCGCGCCGCGAGATGTTCACCTCCGCCGCAGGCGATCCGACCGCCGCCGTTCTGGTGGGGCTGGGCGGCCGCGACCTGAGCGCGGATCAGGTGCGGGCGATCCGTAACCTGGTGGCCTCGTCGGTGCCGAACCTGAAGCCGGACCGCGTCACCGTCGCCGATCAGAACAACCGCACCCTGGCCGCCGGCAGCGACGACGGAACCTTCTCCTCGGCCTCCGCCGCCGAGGCCAAGGGCAATACCGAAAGCCAGCTGCAGGCGCGCATCAAGGACATCGTCGAAGGCGTCGTGGGCATCGGCTCGGCTCGGGTACAGGTGACGGCCGACATCGATCAGAGCCGCGCCACCACCCAGGAAGAGAAGTTCGATCCCGATGGCCAGGTGGTCCGTTCGACCACCACCAACGGCTCGCAATCCGCTGACAACACCGCCCAAGCCGACGGCGGCGTGACCGCCACGAACAACATCCCCGGCGGCGCAGCGCCCGGCGCCACGCCGGCCGGTTCGACCAACTCGGAAAACGCCGAGACCACCAACTACGAAATCTCCAAGACCACCACGACCACGACCAAGGAGCCGGGCGAGGTCAAGAAGCTGGCCGTGGCCGTCGCTGTGGACGGCAAGTGGACGCCCGCCGCCGACGGCAAGGGCGAGCCGACCTATGCGCCGCGCACCGCCGAGGAGATCGCCCAGATCAAGTCGCTGGTCGCCGCCGCCGCCGGCATCGACGAGACGCGCGGCGACAAGATCGAGGTCATCAACGTCCGCTTCAACCACGACACCGGCATCGCAGGCGGTCTGGAGGGCAAGTCGTCGCTGCTGGACTTCTCCAAGAACGACATCATGCGCTTCGTCGAGCTGGGCATACTGACGGTCGTCGCCCTGCTGCTGATCTTCTTCGTGCTGCGCCCGCTGCTGAAGACGGCCTCGGGCGGGACGAACCTGCCGGCCGTCATGGGCGCCAACGGCGCGCCGGTGACGACGGTGGCGACGACGGTGATCGGCGCGGACGGTCAGCCGCAGCTGGTTCAACTGCCTGCCCCCACCGAAATGGATCAGAAGATCGACATCGCCCGAATCGAGGGGCAGGTGAAGGCGTCCTCGGTCAAGAAGGTCGCCGACTTCGTCCAGGCGCATCCCGATGATGCCGCCGGCATCCTGCGCACCTGGGTGGCCGAAGGCTGATGGCGAAGCTGGTCAACAAGAAGTCTGCGATCGACGACCCGAACAAGCTGACGGGGCCGGAGAAGGCCGCCGTCATCCTGCTGGCGCTGGGCGAGGAGCACACCGCCCTGTGGGAGCGGCTGGACGACGACGAGGTCAAGGAAATCTCTCAGGCCATGGCGACGCTGGGCAGCGTCAGCGCCGAGGCCGTCGAGGCCCTGATGATCGAGTTCGTCTCGGGTCTTTCGGGCTCCGGCTCGGTCATGGGCAGCTACGAACAGACCCAGAAGCTGCTGGCTGCTTTCCTGCCCAAGGATCGCGTCGACGGCCTGATGGAAGAGATCCGGGGGCCGGCCGGTCGCACGATGTGGGACAAGCTGGGCAATGTGAACGAGGCCGTCCTCGCCAACTATCTGAAGAACGAATACCCCCAGACCGTCGCCGTCATCCTGTCCAAGGTGCGCTCGGATCACGCCGCCCGCGTCCTGACCAGCCTGCCCGAGGATTTCGCCCTCGAATGCGTGCAGCGGATGCTGCGCATGGAGCCGGTGCAGCGTGAGATCCTCGACAAGATCGAGGCGACGCTGCGCACCGAGTTCATGTCTAACCTGGCCCGCACGTCCAAGCGCGATAGCCACGAGATGATGGCCGACATCTTCAACAGCTTCGACCGCCAGACCGAGGCCCGTTTCATCGGCGCCCTGGAAGAGCGCAATCGCGAGTCGGCCGAGCGCATTCGCGCCCTGATGTTCGTGTTCGAGGATCTGTCCAAGTTGGATCCCGGCGGCGTCCAGACCCTGCTGCGTGGCGTGGACAAGGATTCGCTGGGCCTGGCGCTGAAGGGCGCTTCGGAGGGGCTGCGCGAGATGTTCTTCTCCAACATGTCCGAGCGCGCCTCCAAGATCATGCGCGAAGACATGGAATCGATGGGGCCCGTGCGTCTGAAGGACGTCGATGCGGCGCAGATGGCCATGGTTCAGGTCGCCAAGGACCTGGCCGCCAAGGGCGACATCATGCTGGCCGGCCAAGGCGCCGAGGATGAGTTGATCTACTGACATGACCCATTCCCCAGAGATCCATCGCCCCTTTGTCTTCGACACGGAGTTCGACGCGGACGGTACGGTCTTGCGCGCCAGTGCGTGGAAGCCCGCCAAACGCTCCTATCTGCTGGCCGAGGTTGAGGCCCTTGTGGCGCAGGGACGGTTGGAGGCCCGCGAACAAGCGCTGGGCGAGATCGAGAACCTTCGCGCCATTGCCCTGAGCAGCATCGCCCAGTCGGTGGCCTCGGCCATGCCGACGCTGAAGGCCGTGGCTCAGGCGCATCGCGAGCAGTCCGCCGACCTGGCCCTGGCCGCCGCCCGCGCCATCGGAGGCGCCGCGCTGGAGCGTTTCCCCCAGGCGCCGCTGAAGGCCGCGCTGGAAATGCTGGCCCAGGAGATCGACGCCTCCCCTCGACTGGTCGTGCGCACGTCGGAGCTGGACGAGGAGGCGCGCGCCCTGATCGAGCGGGCGTGCGCCGACAGCGGGTTCACCGGCGTCGTCGCGTTCCGTGACGAGCCCAACATGGCGCGCGCGGCATTTCAGCTGGAATGGGCCGATGGCCGCGCCGATCACGACCCGCAAGGTTCGGCCGACCGGGTCGCTGAGGCGCTGACCGCCGCCCTCGCAGCCGAGGCCGGACACGCCGAAATCCTTCCCGTCGACAGGAGCATGTTCTGATGGCATCCGACGACTTGGCGCTGGAGGAGTTCTCCAGCATTTCGGGCCTGCCGCCCGTGGACGACGCCGGCGACAAGACCGCCGCAGACCTGGCCACCGTCTTCGACGTGCCGGTCAATATCTCGGCTGTGCTGGGCAAGTCGCACATGTCGGTGGCCCAGTTGCTGAAGCTGAACAAGGGGTCGGTGCTGGAGCTGGACCGCAAGGTCGGCGAGGCGATCGACATCTTCGTCAACAACCGCCTGATCGCGCGCGGCGAGGTCGTCGTCGTCGATGACCGACTGGGCGTGACCATGACGGAAATCATCAAGACCGAGGATTCGGGCGCCTGACAGGCGACCGATTTTAGAGATTAAGGGAGAAGAACGATGCGTCTTCTGGTGGTAGGCAGACTGAGCGGGCAGCTCGCTTCGGCGGTGAAGATGGCCATGGCGCACGGCGCCAAGGTCACCCACGTCGAGCGCGCCGACCAGGCGACCGAACAACTGCGCCGGGGACAGGGCGCGGACCTGCTGATGGTCGATTATCAGCTGGACATCGCCGCCCTGATCGCCGCCAACGAGGCCGAGCGGATCACCATCCCGGTCGTGGCCTTCGGCATCGACGCCGATGCGCGCGAAGCCGCCGCCGCGATCAAGGCCGGCGCCAAGGAGTTCATCCCGCTTCCGCCCGACGCCGAACTGATCGCGGCCGTCCTGTCGGCCGTCGCCGATGACGAAAAGCCGATGATCTCGGCCGATCCGTCGATGAAGGCGGTGCTGCAGCTGGCCGACCAGGTGGCGCGCTCGGAAGCCTCGATCCTGATCACCGGCGAAAGCGGCGTCGGCAAGGAGGTGATGGCCCGGTATCTGCACGAGCATTCGCGTCGCGCCGAACGCCCCTTCATCAGCGTCAACTGCGCCGCCATTCCCGACAACCTGCTGGAATCCGAACTGTTCGGCCACGAGAAGGGCGCCTTCACCGGCGCGGTCGCGCGTCGCATCGGCAAGTTCGAGGAGGCCGACGGCGGCACCCTGTTGTTGGACGAAATCTCGGAGATGGACGCCCGGCTTCAGGCCAAGCTGCTGCGCGCCATCCAAGAAAGGGTCATCGACCGCGTCGGCGGCTCCAAGCCGGTCTCGGTCAACATCCGCATCATCGCCACCTCGAACCGCGATCTCGCCAAGGCCGTGGCGGAGGGCACGTTCCGCGAGGATCTGCTGTACCGCCTGAACGTCGTGAACCTGCGCCTGCCGTCCTTGCGCGAACGTCCGGGCGACATCGTCGTTCTGGCCGACCACTTCATCAAGAAATACGCCGCCGCCAACGGCGTGCCGGTTCGCCCGATCTCGGCCCAGGCGCGCCAGGCCATCGCCGCCCACCGCTGGCCCGGCAACGTCCGCGAGCTTGAGAACGCCATGCACCGCGCGGTGCTGCTGGCGACGGGTCCCGAGATCGACGTGGACGCCATCCGCCTGCCGGACGGTCAGCCGCTGTCCGGCCAAGGCGCGGGCGCTATGACGGGCCATGCCTATGATGGCGGGCAGGGGGGCATCGCCGCTCGCGCCGCCCAAGCCGCCGACGCCGTGACCCGCAGCTTCGTGGGCCAGACGGTGGCTGCGATGGAAAAGACCCTGATCCTGGACACCCTGACCCACTGCCTCGGCAACCGCACCCATGCGGCCAACATCCTGGGCATCTCGATCCGCACCCTGCGCAACAAGCTGAACGAATATTCCGATGAGGGCACGGCCATCCCGGCGCCCATGAGCGGCGTGTCGGCCTCGGGTTACGCGGCCTGAGGATGGCCACCGGGTTCGATCGCAGGACGCTGATCGGCGGGGCGGGCGCGCTGGCGCTTGTCGGCTGCTATCCGCGACGCGATGAACCCAAGGCGGAAGAGACGCCGCAACCCTTCCTGCTGAACGACCTGGAAGAGCGCCACGGCGGACGGCTGGGCGTGGCGGCCCTGGATGTCGGCAGCCAGCGACGGGTGTCCTGGCGCGGCCAGGAACGGTTCGCCTTCTGCTCGACCTTCAAGGCCTTTCTCGCCGTCGCCACGCTGGAGCGGGTGCAGCGCGAGGAAGAACAGTTGGACCGCGCCGTCGCCGTCACGCGTGCGGACATGATCCCCCATGCGCCGGTCACCGAAAAAGCCATCGGCCGCACCCTGACGATCCGCGAACTGATGCAGGCGGCGGTCGAGGTCAGCGACAATCCGGCGGCCAATATCCTGATCCGTGAAATGGGTGGAATCGCCGTATGGCGTTCTTGGTGGCCGACGTTCGGCGACACCACCACCGTCATCTCGCGCCTGGAGCCGGACCTGAACACCGCCCTGCCCAACGATCCGCGCGACACCTGCCTGCCGGACCAAACCATCGCCAACATCCGTGAACTGGCGTTCAGCGACAGGCTGACGCCCGAGCACGACCAACTGATCAGCGGCTGGATGATCGCCTCGCCGACCGGACCCAGCCGCATCAAGGCGGGCGCGCCCGTGGGATGGACCGTCGCGCACAAGACCGGGACCGGCGTCAATGGCGCGACCAACGACATCGGCATGCTGACGCCGCTGTCGGGTTCGCCGGTTCTTATGGCCGCCTACTTCACCGGCGCGCCCGAGGCGACCGATGATCAGCGCGACGCCGTGATCGCCGAGGCGACGCGTCGCGCACTGAAGGCGCTGGGCCGTGACTGAAACGCCCATGATGATGAAGGACGGCATGGCGCGCCCCACCGGGCGCGACGTCCTGGGCTGGGTCAACCGCGGCGAAGTGCTGATGGCGGTGAGCGTGATCGGCGTGATCATGCTGCTGATCCTGCCGGTTCCGAAGATGCTTCTGGACCTGCTGCTGGCCTTCTCGCTGGTGTCCAGCGTGCTGATTCTGATGACGGCCGTGATGATGAAGCGGCCGCTGGACTTCGCCATCTTCCCCACGGTTCTGCTGGTCTCGACCCTGTTCCGCCTGGGTCTGAACCTGGCCTCGACGCGTCTGATCCTGACGCACGGTCAGGAAGGCCATGAGGCTGCCGGTCAGGTGATCAACGCCTTCGGGCAACTGATGATGGGGGGCAACTTCATCATCGGGGTGATCATCTTCGCCATCATCCTGGTGGTGAACTTCGTCGTCATCACCAAGGGGTCGACCCGGATCGCGGAGGTGTCGGCCCGCTTCACCCTGGACTCCATGCCGGGCAAGCAGATGGCCATCGACGCCGATCTGTCGTCCGGCCTGATCACCGAGGACCAGGCCAAGATCCGCCGCAAGGAACTGGAGCAGGAATCGACCTTCTTCGGCGCCATGGACGGCGCCTCCAAGTTCGTGCGCGGCGACGCCGTCGCCGGCCTGATCATCACCTTCATCAACGCCATCGGCGGCATTCTGATCGGAACCCTGACGCACGGCATGCCGGCGATGGAGGCCGCCAATACCTACGTCCAGCTGACCATCGGCGACGGCCTGGTGACGCAGGTTCCGGCCATCATCATCTCCATCGCCGCCGGCTTTCTGGTGTCAAAGGCCGGCGTCGAGGGTACCGCGGACAAGGCCATGGTCACGCAACTGGCCACAAACCCGGTGTCGCTGGGCGTCGTGTCGGGCGCGGCCGGCCTGATCGGTCTTATCCCCGGCATGCCTCTGCTGCCGTTCGCGGCACTGGCCATCGGCTCGGGCTTCATGGCCTGGAAGCTGGGTCGTAACCGCCTGAAGCCGCAACCGACCGAGGCCGAGATGGCCGCGACCGCCGCCGCCGCCAAGCCCAAGGAAGACGTCGAAGAGCCCATCTCCAACATCCTGACCATCGACGAGGTCAAGATCGAGCTGGGCTATTCGCTGCTCAGCCTGATCAACGATCTGGAAGGCCGCCGCCTGACCGATCAGATCCGCGCCCTTCGACGCTCGCTGGCCCAGGAATACGGCTTCGTCATTCCCCAGGTGCGCATCCTCGACAACATGCGCCTGCCGACCCAGGGCTACGCCATTCGCATCAAGGAGATGGAGAGCGGCGCGGGCGAGGTGCGGCTGGGCCATCTGATGGCGATGGACCCGTCGGGACGTCAGGTCGAACTGCCCGGCGAGCACATGCGCGAGCCGGCCTTCGGTCTGCCCGCCACCTGGATCGAAGACGGCATGCGCGAAGAGGCGACGTTCCGGGGCTACACCCTGGTCGATCCATCGACGGTGCTGACCACCCACCTGACCGAGATCCTGAAGGACAATATGGCGGACCTGCTGTCCTATGCGGAGGTGCAGAAGCTGCTGAAGGAACTGGGCGCCGAAGAGAAGAAGCTGGTCGAGGAACTGGTCCCCAGCGTGGTCACGGTCACTACCCTGCAACGGGTGCTGCAGGCCCTGCTGCGCGAGAAGGTGTCGATCCGCGACCTGCCGGCGATCCTGGAAGGGCTGGCCGAGGCCGCACCGCACAGCTCCAGCGTCACCACCCTGGTCGAACATGTCCGCGCCCGCCTGGGCCGTCAGCTCTGCTGGCAGAACAAGGACGGCGAAGGCGCGCTGCCCATCGTCACCCTGTCGCCGGAATGGGAGAACGCCTTCGCCGAAAGCCTGGTCGGGCAGGGCGAGGACAAGCAGTTGGCCATGGCGCCGTCGCGGCTTCAGGACTTCATCCGCGCCGTGCGCGACACCTTTGAGCGGATCGCCATGACGGGCGAAAATCCTGTGCTGCTGACCGGGCCGATGACCCGGCCCTATGTCCGGTCGATCATCGAACGCTTCCGGGGGCAGACCGTGGTGATGAGCCAGAATGAAATCCACCCCAAGGCACGGTTGCGTACACTGGGCCAGGTCTAGCAACCGCCTGTAACTAGGCGGATTCAGTTTGACGTTTGACGCGGCGCAGCACGCCGCTAAAGCTCCACCGTCATGATCCCAAGCCCCCGATCCCAATGGTCGCGATTGCGCGACTTCACCCGCACGTCGTCGCTCGCGCGATCGATGTCGGCCATGCTGATCCTGGTCTTCGGGCTGCTGATCCTCGTCAATGCGACGACCTTCGTGATGATCCAGCGGACGGCGTCGGTGAACCGCACCGTCGAGCACGCGCAGCAGATGCGGCGTGCGTCGCGTACGATCCTGATTTCCATGTTGAACGCCGAGACCGCACAGCGGGGATTTCTGCTGACTGGCCGCAGCGATTTCCTTCAGCCCTATCGCGACGCAAGGGCGGAGATGGAGCCGGCCGTGGTCTTTCTTGAGGAGGGTGCGGTGCAGGACCGGACGCTCAAGGCGCCTATCGACCGTATCCATCGTCTGGCGGACCTCAAGTGGGCCGAGATGGAACGGACCGTGACCTTGGCGCAGCAGGGGCGGATCGGTCAGTCGATCCAGTCCGTAAGGTCCGGCGAAGGCAAGCGCTACATGGATGAGCTGCGCGTCGCCGTGGAGGACTTCGACACAATCAAATCGACCCGGATCGCCGAGCGCAGTAGGGCCTCCGAGCGGTTCGGCGTCCTGACGGTGACGATGAACGCCATCGCGGGCCTGCTGGTGATCGTCCTGGCGCTGCTGTCGGCGTGGATGGTGCGGCGCTACGTGTCTGAACTTCAGGCCGCCCGCGCGACGCTGGACGCCGCCAACGCCGGGCTGGAGGACAAGGTCCGCGAACGCACCGGCGACTTGATGCGCGCCAACGAGGAAATTCAGCGCTTCGCCTATATCGTCAGCCATGACCTGCGCGCGCCCCTGGTCAACGTGATGGGCTATACCTCCGAGCTGGAGCAGGCGGGCAAGATCGTCGACAAGTCCATCACCGACGCGGAGAAGACGCGCGCGGTCGATCCCGACGTCGTCATGGCGGTCCGCGAGGACATGCCCGAGGCCATCGGCTTCATCCGCGCCTCGACCGAGAAGATGGATCGGCTGATCAACGCCATCCTGAAACTGTCACGCGAAGGCCGGCGCAATCTGTTGCCGGAGACGCTGGACATGACGGCGATGGCCCAGAACATCGCCAACAGCGTCCATCACCAGACCGAGGCGTCTGGCGCTCGCATCGAGGTCCAGTCTCTGCCCGAAATCGAAAGCGACCGCATTTCGATGGAGCAGATCATGGGCAACCTGATCGACAACGCCGTCAAATATCTGGACGTCAGTCGGCCAGGCGAGATCGTGGTGTCGGGCGAGGACGTACCGGGCGGCTGGGTCGTCTACCGGGTCGCCGACAACGGTCGGGGCATTGCGCCGCGCGACCACGAACGGATCTTCGAACTTTTCCGCCGATCCGGCAAGCAGGACCGGTCGGGCGAGGGGCTGGGCCTGGCCTTCGTGCGCAACAGCGTGCGACGGATCGGGGGCACGATCGACATCGAGTCCGAGCTGGGTAAGGGCTCGACTTTCCTGCTGAAATTCCCCAAACGACTGATCCTAGCTGAACCCGGAGGCGCGCTGTGACGCAACCCGTCAAAATCATCATGGTCGAAGACGACCACGGTCACGCCAAGCTGATCGAAAAGAATATCCGCCGGGCCAATATAAACAACGAAATTAAGCATTTCGACGAAGGCGGCGCGGCGCTGGACTATCTGTTCAGCGAGGAAATTCTGGCCAATGGACCCCTGCTGATCCTGCTTGACCTCAACCTGCCGGATATGTCGGGAACTGACATTCTGGAGAAGGTGAAGGGCAACGACCGCCTGAAGCGTGCGCCGGTCGTCGTGCTGACGACCACGGACGACAAGGTCGAGATCCAGCGCTGCTACGACCTGGGCTGCAACGTCTACATCACCAAGCCGGTCGACTATGAATCCTTCGCCGGCGCGATCCGTCAGCTGGGCCTGTTCCTGTCGGTCATCCAGGCGCCGGAGATCGAGTGATCGAGACGCCCCAGGCCATCCG
The DNA here is from genome assembly GCF_049896085.1 of Brevundimonas sp. TWP1-3. Lineage (NCBI taxonomy): Bacteria > Pseudomonadati > Pseudomonadota > Alphaproteobacteria > Caulobacterales > Caulobacteraceae > Brevundimonas > Brevundimonas sp. TWP1-3. The sequence goes on from NZ_JAFCTP010000001.1 coordinate 1,290,776, forward strand.
CCTGCTCTACATCGACGACGACCGGGGCCTGTCCCGGCTGGTCGAGAAGGAGTTGGGGCGTCACGGCTATGCCGTTACCTGCGCCCCCGACGGGGACGCGGGGCTGGAGCTGTTGCAGCAGCATGAGTACGATATCTGCGCCCTGGATCATTACATGCCGGCGCGCGATGGTCTGGATGTCCTGCCCGACATCCTGGCGCTGAACGCGCCGCCGCCGGTCGTCTATGTGACAGGCACGCAGGATGGGCGGATCGCGGTAGCGGCCCTGCGCGCAGGCGCGGCCGACTACGTCATCAAGGACGTGTCCGAGGACTTCACCTCCTTGTTGCGCTCGGCGCTGGAAGACGCCCTGCTGCGTCGCCGGCTGCAGCGTGAGAACGACCTGGCGCAGGAGGAAATCCGCTTGGCCCGCGACCGCGCGGAGGCGATGCTGCGCGAGGTGAACCACCGCGTCGGCAACTCGCTGCAACTGGTGTCCAGCTTCATGTCGCTGCAGATGCGACACGTGACCGATCAAGGCGCCAGGGATGCGCTACGCGAGTCTCAGGCGCGCATCGAGGCCGTCGCTCATGTTCACCGCCGCCTCTACACCTCGGGCGACATGAGCACCGTCGCCATGGACGAATATCTGGTGGGGTTGATGGACGAACTGTCCAAGTCCATCGGGCCGGACGAGGGATCGCCCAAGTTGACCTTGGACGCCGAACCCCTGTCGGTCACGACCGACCAGGCGGTGTCCATCGGCGTCATCGTCACCGAACTGGTCACCAACGCTGTCAAATACGCCTATGCGCCGGGGCAGGGCGGCGAAATCCGCATCCATCTGCGCCGCGAGGGCGATAACAAGGTCTCCCTGATGGTCGAGGACGACGGCCCCGGCATGGGCGACGGCACGCCCAAGGGCACGGGCCTGGGCGGCAAGATCATCTCGGCCATGGCGTCTGGCCTTCGCTCGGCCGTCGAGTTCGACGGCGCCCACAAGGGCGTGCGCGCCCGGCTGTCGTTCGACCTCTAGGGTCGGTATCCATGATGTTGCAGTTCGGCGTTCGCAAACCCGCTTCGGATTATCGTCACCGCGCCACGGCGTTCGGCATCGTCGAACGCGACGGACTGATCGCCTGTGTCCGCGTCGAGCGCGAAGCCGGTCCCTATTTCGATCTGCCCGGCGGCGGCGTGGATACCGAGGAGACCGAGGTCCAGGCCTTAAAACGCGAGTTCGTCGAGGAGACGGGGCTCGACATCGCGCCGCTGAATCGCATCGCCGAGGCCAGCCAGTATTTTGTGCGTTCGACGCGCGAGCCTGTGAACAATGTCGGCGGCTTCTGGACCGCGACCGTCACTGCAGAAAACCCGGATGCGAAATGCGAGGACGACCATACCCTGGTGTGGCTGGATCCGACCTTCGCCCTGTCCCGACTGAGACACGATTCCCACGCCTGGGCGGTCGCCGTGTGGCTGCGTCGCGCAAGCTGAGCCTTACGGAACGGGCGCTGGACTGCGTCGTTTCCTTTTCAACCCGCAACGCCCTGTCGCGGCTATTGAAAACGGAGAGTCCAGATGGCTGATCACGATCGTGTCGAAGGCGCCGCCAAGAACATCGGCGGCAAGATCAAAGAAGCCGCCGGCAAGGTGACCGGCGACAGCAAACTGCAGGCCGAAGGCAAGGCCGACCAAGTCGAAGGCAAGGTCCAGAACACCGTCGGCGGCGTCAAGGACAGCCTCCGCGACAAGGCTTAAACCTCACTGGAATTGCGCGAAAATAGGAAGCGCCGTCCGCGAAAGCGGGCGGCGTTTCTGCGTTTCGATCAGTCCTTGTCGCCCCAGAGCTTGATCGACAGGCCCTTGCTGGTCGTCGCATCCACGGGGCGGCACTCGGAACTGAAACCGCCTTCGACGGGACGGGGGCGGCAGTCCATTTCCCGCAAGGCCGACGGCGCGCTGGCCGCCCGCGATTGCGGCCCGCACTGAACGGCATAGGCCGAGCCGCCGGCGTTGGCCTGGATCATCTGACAGTCGCCTGCCATGCCGCTGGGATGCAGAGCCTCGGGCAGGTCCGGTCCCATTGCCAGGGCCAGTTGTTCGCGAACCTCGGTCTGACAGGTCTCCATCGACTTGGCGCCGCGAACCAGCGGACTGCACCGAGCGCGCTCGAAGCCGAAGGGATCGGCCAGGCCCCACGCCGGCACGGAATGCTGAACCGTCGGCGCGGGCGTCTCGACCACGGGGTCTGGCGCAGGGGCTTCCCACACGACGCTGGGGGCGGGTTGCTGAAACAGAAGAAGGGCGAAGGCGGCGGCGATCATGGACAAGGCCCCTCAATGTGGTCGCAGGGCAGGAACTCGCCCAAGACGCGAATCTACCTTGTCAGGGCGCGCATCGCCTTGTCGAGACCTTCCAGCGTCAAGGGGAACATCTGCTCCTCCATCACCTCGCGCAGCAGGCCGACCGAGGCGGTGTAGCTCCAGTAGCGTTCCTGCACCGGGTTCAGCCAGATCGACTTCTCCCACTGCTGACGGGCGCGTTTCATCCAGACCGCGCCGGCCTCTTCGTTCCAGTGCTCGACGGAGCCGCCGGGCATGGTGATCTCGTAAGGCGACATGGTCGCGTCGCCGACGAAGATGGCCCGCCAGTCGCCAGGGTATTTGTGCAGCAGGTCCCAGGTCGGAATTCGCTCGGTGTGCCGACGCCGGTTGTCCTTCCAGACGCCCTCGTAGAGGCAGTTGTGGAAGTAGAAGAACTCCAGGTTCTTGAACTCGGTCTTGGCGGCCGAGAACAACTCCTCGACCATCTTGATATGGCCGTCCATCGAGCCGCCGATGTCCAGAAACAGCAGGACCTTGATCGTATTGCGCCGCTCGGGCCGCATGCGGATGTCCAGCCAGCCCTGGCGCGCCGTGCCGTCGATGGTGCTGTCGATGTCCAGTTCCTCGGCCGCCCCCTCGCGCGCGAACCGGCGTAGGCGACGCAGCGCCACCTTGATGTTGCGCGTGCCCAGTTCGACCGTGTCGTCCAGGTTCCGGAACTCGCGCTTCTCCCACACCTTGACGGCCCGGCCGTGTTTTCCCGGCCCGCCGATGCGCACGCCTTCGGGATTATAGCCGCCGTGGCCGAAGGGGCTGGTCCCGCCCGTACCGATCCATTTCGAGCCGCCGGAGTGCCGTTCGTGCTGTTCCTCCAGCCGCTGTTTCAGCGTCTCCATCAGCTTGTCAAACCCGCCCAGCGCCTCGATCTGAGCCTTTTCCTCGTCGGTCAGATATTTCTCGTTCAGCAGCCGCAGCCAGTCCTCAGGGATGTCTGTGGTCAGGTCCGCGCCCGAGCCGACCGATTCCACCCCCTTGAACACGGTCCCGAACACCTGATCGAACCGGTCATAGTGTTTTTCGTCCTTGACCAGGACCGCGCGCGACAGGTGATAGAAGGTCTCCACTTCGCGTCCGGCCAGATCGCGATCCATCGCCTCCATCAGATGGAGCCATTCCTTCATCGATACCGGAACCTTGGCGTCGCGCAGGGCGGTGAAGAAAGGGAGAAGCATGGAACGGATGTGAACCCGGATCAGCCGCGCCGCAAGATGAACTCGCGATCACGCCAGGCGCCGACGGGGTAGTCATATTCCCCGGCCTTCTCGAAGCCGTAGGCGGCGTAGAGGCGCTGGGCCTTGTCGTTGCCGCTCCAGACGCCGATCCACAGCGGGCCTTGGGTGTGGGCCTCCATCCAGTCCAGCGACAGGGTCAGCAGCTTCGTGCCCAGGCCCAGACCCTGCGCGGCCTTGGACACATAAAGGCGGCGCAACTCCATGTGCTCCGGTCGGGCCTCGGGATGGGGCAGGCCGTTGGGACCCGCGTTGGCGAAGGCCAGAAGATCGGCGTTCCGCTCGGCCACCCACCAGGCGCAGTCCGGTTCGGCCAGCTTCTTCAGTGTCGGCTCCACGTCGAAACTGGCGTCCAGGAAGGCCTTCAGATCGGCCTCGGGATAGGGAATGCCGAACCCCTCGACGAAGGTGTCGACGAAGGTTTGGCGGCCCAGGGCGCCCAAGGCGGCGGCGTCATCGGGGTGGGCAGGGCGGATCACGATCTCGGTCATCATCCGCCCATAGAGGCAGAGGTCAAAAGCCGTCCAGCGCGATCTTGCCTATTGTCGCGCCGCTTTCCAGCTGGCGGTGACCCTTAAGCAGATTTTCGACCGACAGCGCGCCGAGGTTTTCGGTCAGGGTGGTGCGGACGGCGCCGGCGTCCACCAGACGCGAGACCTCCGTCAGCAACCTGTGCTGTTCGATCATGTCAGGTGTCTGCTGCACGGGTCGGGTGAACATGAACTCCCACACGAAGCCGGCCGCCTTCTGTTTCAGCAGTTCGACCGGCAGCCCCTTGAAGTCGTCGATGGCCCCGATCACGCCCTGCGCGGCCACCGCGCGGGCCAAGGCTTCGAAATGGGCCTGGGTGTGGGTCAGGGATGCGATATATTTCGGCGCGCGCTCGCTGGCCGCCGACAGGGCTTCGTCGATCGGGCGGGAGTGATCGATCACCGCGTGGGCGCCCAGGTCCAGGCACCATTGGCGGGTTTCAGGACGCGAGGCGGTGGCGACGACACGCAGCTTGGTGACGGCGCGGGCGATCTGGATCAGGGCCGAGCCGACGCCGCCGGCGCCGCCGACGATCAACAGGCTCTCGTCCTCGTCCTTGCCGGCCTTCAACCGGTCGAACAACAGCTCCCAGGCCGTGATCACCGTCAAGGGCAGGGCGGCGGCCTCTGCGAATGTCAGGGACTTGGGTTTGGGTCCGACGATCCGCTCATCCACAGCTTGCCGTTCCGCGTTGGAGCCTGCCCGGTCGATCTGGCCGGCATAGAAGACCTCGTCCCCGACCTTGAACAGGCTGGCTTCGTCGCCGACGCCGATCACCACGCCGGCCGCATCATAACCCAGGATGCTGGTTTGACCTTCCTCGGGCTGGCGGCTGGCGCGCACCTTCGTGTCCACGGGGTTCAGGCTGACGGCCTTGACCTGAACCAGCAGGTCGCGTGGGCGCAGGATCGGTTCGGGCGCGTCGAAGGCGACCAGGGCGACGGGGTCGGTCGCGGGGCGGGGGCCGGTCGTGCCAATAGCCTTCATGACGATCTCCTCGGGCTTGTTTCGTCGCCTTGCACATCGGCTTGCGATAGGCTGGCCGCAAGGCGCATCCAAGAAATGACCAACCCGCCATGAACCAACTGCCGATCTTCACCCATCCGTCGATGCTGTCTCACGCGCCCGGCGCAGGACATCCCGAAAGTCCCGAGCGTCTGAAGGCGGTGCTGGACGCCTTGGCCGACGCGGGGCTTTCCGGCGATCGGCGGGCGGCGACCCTGGCCGAGGTCGCGGATCTGGAGCGGGTGCATCCGGCCGCCTATGTCGCGCGCCTGCTGGACGCGTCGCCGGTCGAGGGGATGATCCCATTGGACGCCGACACCATGCTTTCGCCCGGCAGCGTGCCGGCCGCCCGTCTGGCGGCGGGCGCGGCGATCGACGCGGTGCGGGCCGTGGCGCGGGGTGAGATGAACCGCGCGTTCGCCGCCGTTCGCCCGCCCGGCCACCATGCCGAACCGGATCGGGCCATGGGGTTCTGCCTGTTCTCGTCCGTCGCGATTGCGGCGCGCGTGGCGCAATCCGAAGGGATGGCGCGGGTGGCGGTGGTGGATTTCGACGTTCACCACGGCAACGGCACCCAGGCCGCGTTCGAAGACGACGACAGCCTGTTCCTGGCCTCCATCCACCAGATGCCGCTCTATCCCGGCACGGGCGCGGCGTCCGAAATCGGTGTCGGCAATATCGTCAACGCCCCGGTCGTTCCCCATGCGGCGCGAGAAGACTGGCGCGCGACCTTCGCCGGCGGACTGATGCCGGCGCTGGAATCGTTTCGGCCGGACCTGATCCTGATCTCGGCCGGCTTCGACGCCCACAGGCGCGATCCGCTGGCGCATCAGTCGCTGGAGGCCGAAGATTTCGCCTGGGCGACGCGTGCGATTCTGGAGGTCGCGCGTCGGACGTGTTCGGGCAAGGTTGTGTCGGCGCTTGAGGGCGGTTACGACCTTGAAGGACTAGGCCGCTCTGCGGTCGCCCACGTCGCCGCGCTCGGGGAGGACTGAGGACGCTTAACGCCTTGAAACCAAAGGCCCGTCCGTTTGTCATGTCAGCCCCCGCCCTGTCCCTCGATTCGACCGAACCGTCCGTGCCCCAGTCTGATGCCGCGGGGTCTGTCGGCGCGCTTGTGGCCCTGCGGCCCGGCGCCATCACCCTGACGCGCCACGGCGAGCCGGCGCTGTCGCGCAAATGCCTGATCACGGCCCGTCAGTACGGCGACTGGTGGGCGAAATACGAGATCGGCGGTCTGCTGGCCGGCCAGACGCCCCCGCCGGAACTGGTCGCCGCCGCTCAAGGCGCCGGCGCCATCTACGCCTCGACCCGCCAGCGCGCCCAGGAAACCGCCGCCGCCGCCGCCGCCGGACGCGAGGTGATGGCCGACGTGATGTTCATCGAGGCGCCCCTGCCGCCGCCGCCTATCCCTGAATGGATCAAGCTGTCGCCCAAATGGTGGGGCGTGGTGTCGCGCTTCTGGTGGCACGCCTTCGACCATCACGACGGCCAGGAAACCCGCGCCCAGGCCGAGGCGCGCGCCGATCAGGCGGCGCAGAAGCTGATCGCGCGGGCCGAGAGCGGCCAGGACGTGCTGGTCTTCGCCCACGGCTATTTCAACCATATGGTCGGTCGTGCACTGAAGGCCGACGGCTGGAAACTGGTCCACAACCAGGGCTTCAAATACTGGTCCCAGCGGCGCTACGAGAAACGATAGCCGCTTCTGACATTGATGCGGCGGTTGCGCCCCATTAGGGTCCGCGCCATGACCGACACCGCCGCCGCCATCCCCGCCGATCTCAGCTTCGAAGACGCCCTGCAGCGGCTGGAGACCATCGTGTCCCGCCTGGAGTCCGGCCAGGCGCCGCTGGAAGAATCCATCGCCCTGTACGAAGAGGGCGCCAAGCTGAAGGCCCATTGCGAGGCGCGCCTGAAGGCGGCCCAGCTGCGCGTCGAGAAGATCGTCGTCGGCCCCGACGGCCAGGCCAAGGGCGTCCAGGCGGCGTCGTTCGAATGACGAATCCTGTCCGCGTCAGCTCGGCAATGGGCGGACGGTCTTGAACCGCGTCATCGCCGCCAACTCGCCCGAGCAGGCGGTGATCGATCGCGTGGCCGAGGTCGCCGATCTGGTCACGGTCGCGCTGGATGAACTGCTGCCGCGCGCCGAGGGCCCCGAATCGCGCCTGACCGAGGCGATGCGCTACGCGGCGCTGGGCCCCGGCAAACGGTTGCGGCCGTTCTTTGCGCTGGAGGCCGCGCGGCTGTTCGACATCGACGAGCGGTCGGTGCTGCGCGCCGCCTGCGCCCTGGAATGCGTCCACGCCTACAGCCTGGTTCACGACGACCTGCCGTGCATGGACGACGACGACATGCGCCGGGGCCGCCCCACGGTTCACCGCGCCTATGACGAGGCGACGGCGGTTCTGGCCGGCGACGCGCTTCAGACCGCCGCCTTCGACATCATCCTGCACGAAGACACCCACGACGATGCGGCCGTGCGGTGCGAACTGGCGGCGCGGCTGTCGCTGGCGTCCGGGGCGCGCGGCATGGCGGGCGGTCAGATGATCGATCTGCTGGGCGTGCGTGACGACCTGGGCGGCGTCGCGCGGATGCAACGGCTGAAGACCGGCGCCCTGTTCGCCTATGCCTTCGAAATCCCCTTGATCATCGCCGACGCCTCGATGTCGCAGCAGCATGCCCTGATCAGCTTCGCCCACGATGTCGGCCTGGCCTATCAGATCGTTGACGACCTTCTGGACGCCGAAGGGTCGGCCGAGGAGATGGGCAAGGCCGCCGGAGGCAAGGACGCGGCCCTGGGCAAGACCAATTTCGTCACCCTTCTGGGTCTGGAAGCGGCGCGACACAGGGTCGCGCATCTCGCAAACCAAGCCCGCTCGCACTTGGAGCCCTTCGGCGAAGACGCTGAAATCCTCAGAGCCAGCGTGGACTTTGTGCTAAAGCGCCGGTCCTGATACGAAACGTTGACGCGACCTGCGGGTTGATCAATCAGACTTTCCAAGGTTTTACGGCTGATGCCCGACACCCCGCTTCTCGACACCGTCAAATTCCCGGCCGACACCCGGGCCTTCGATATCGCCCAGCTGAAACAGCTGGCGCAAGAGGTGCGCGCCGAGACGATCGATGCGGTGTCGGTAACCGGCGGCCATCTGGGCGCGGGCCTGGGCGTGGTCGAGCTGACCACGGCGCTGCACCATGTGTTCGAGACGCCCAAGGACATCCTGATCTGGGACGTCGGCCATCAGTGCTATCCGCACAAGATCTTGACCGGACGGCGCGACCGCATCCGCACCCTGCGCCAGGGGGGCGGCCTGTCGGGCTTCACCAAGCGCAGCGAGAGCGAATACGATCCGTTCGGCGCCGCCCACGCCTCGACCTCGATCAGCGCCGCCCTGGGCTTCGCCGCCGCGCGCGATCAGAAGGGCGAGAAGAACCGCGTCGTGGCGGTGATCGGCGACGGCTCCATGTCCGCCGGCATGGCCTATGAGGCGATGAACAACGCCGCCGAGGCGACCAGCGGCCAGCTGATGGTCATCCTGAACGACAACGACATGTCCATCGCGCCGCCGGTGGGCGGGATGAGCGCCTATCTGGCTGGTCTGGTGTCGGGCGGGGCGTATCAGAACGTGCGGCGGCTGGGAAAATCCGTCGCCCAGCACCTGCCGCGCCCGTTCCGCAAGGCGGCCAAGAAGGCCGAGGAATATGCACGCGGCATGGTCACCGGGGGCACCTTCTTCGAGGAGCTGGGCTTCTACTACGTCGGCCCCATCGACGGGCACGACATGGACAATCTGGTGCCGATCCTGAAGAAGGCGGCCGCCATCGAGGACCGGCCGGTGCTGGTTCACGTCGTGACGCAAAAGGGCAAGGGTTATACCCATGCCGAAAGCAGCGCCGACAAGCTGCACGCGGTGGTCAAGTTCGACGTGGTGTCGGGCAAACAGGCCAAGGCCATTTCCAACACGCCCAGCTACACCAAGGTGTTCGGGACTGAGCTGATCAAACACGCCAAGATCGATCCGTCGATCGTGGCGATCACGGCGGCCATGCCGTCGGGCACGGGGCTGGACCTGTTCGGTCAGGCCTTCCCCGAGCGGACCTATGACGTCGGCATCGCCGAACAGCATGCGGTGACGTTCGCGGCCGGCCTGGCGGCGGATGGAATGAAGCCGGTCTGCGCCATCTATTCCACCTTCCTGCAACGCGGTTACGACCAGGTGGTGCACGATGTGGCGATCCAGTCGCTGCCGGTGCGGTTCGCCATGGACCGCGCGGGTCTGGTCGGTTCTGACGGGGCGACCCATGCCGGATCGTTCGACATCGGCTTCATGGGGGCGTTGCCCGGCATGGTGCTGATGGCCGCCGCCGATGAGGCGGAGCTGGCGGCGATGATTTCGACCTCGCTGGCCATCGACGACCGACCCAGCGCCTTCCGCTATCCGCGCGGCGACGGCGTGGGCGTCGAGATTCCCGAGCTTGCCGCCCCGCTGGAGATCGGCAAGGGCCGGATCGTGCGCGAGGGCACGTCGGTCGCTATCTTGTCCTTGGGCACCCGCCTGCAGGAATCGCTTAAGGCGGCGGATATGCTGGCGGCCAAGGGCGTGTCGGCGACGGTGGCGGACGCCCGTTTCGCCAAGCCGCTGGACGCCGACATGATCCTGCGCCTGGCGCGCGAGCACGAGGCGCTGATCACGGTCGAGGAGGGCGCCATGGGCGGCTTCGGCGCCTTCGTGCTGCAACTGCTGGCCGAGAAGGGCGCGCTGGATGCGGGTCTGAAAATCCGCACCCTGAACCTGCCCGACGTCTTCCAGGACCAGGATGCGCCGATGGCCATGTACGCCCAGGCCGGTCTGAACGCCGAACACATCGCCGCCGCCGCGCTTCAGGCCCTGGGCGTGTCCGCCAGTCAGGCCGTCCGCGCGTAACTTCGTCAGGCGCGGTCGCGAATCCGCATCGCGCCGCGTTCACCGGTCTCGACCTCGAACCGGCCGGTCGCTCGGATCAGGTCCGACAGTTTGGCGTAGCCATAGGTGCGCTGGTCGAAGTCGGGATGGGCGTTGCGCAGCCGATTGCCGATGCCGCCCACCGCCACCCAGCCGTCGCCGTCCTCGTCCATGTCGGCGATGATGGCCGCGATCAGACGCGCCGCCTCCGACGGCTTGCGCTTGGCCGCACGGCTTTCCGCGACCGGGGACTTTGCGCCCGCCTCGGCCGGAATCGGGGCGATCAGGTTCTCGGTATAGATGAAGCGGGTGCAGGCCTGGCGGAAGCTTTCGGGCGTCTTCTGTTCGCCAAAGCCATAGACATCGACGCCTTCCTCACGGATGCGGGCCGCCAGTCGGGTGAAGTCGGCGTCAGACGACACCAGGCAAAAGCCGTCGAACCGTCCCGAATGCAGCAGGTCCATTGCGTCGATGACCAGGGCGATGTCGCCCGAGTTCTTGCCCTTGGTGTTGGCGAAATTCTGCTGGGGCTGGATGGCGAAACGGGCCAGGACCCGCGTCCAGCCTGCGATCTGCGGGCTGGCGAAGTCGCCGTAGATGCGCCGCGCCGAGGCCTCGCCCAGGGTGGCGATATCGTTGAACAGCGCCTCTGCGATGCGAGCGGAGGCGTTCTCCGCGTCGATCAGGACGGCGAGGCGCGGGGCCTTTTCGTCAGCCATGGCGGAGGTCCTTTTCAATATGAGGCCTGAGCCTACAACTGACCCATCGTATTGTCGTGATCCACGGCCTGTTTCTTCAGCCAGCCGACGAATGCGGTCGCGCTGGGCGACGGCGGGCGGTCGCGGGGCTGGACGACGTAATAGGCGAAGCCGACCGCTTCCGAGCCGTCCGGGAAGGGCGCCACCAGCCGCCCCGACGCCAGGTCCGCCTGGGCCAGGGTGCGTTTGGCCAGGGCCACGCCGCGTCCCGATATGGCCGCCTCGATCAGCAGGCCCGACTGGTTGAAGCGCGAGCCTCGACGCGGATCGGGATGGCGAACACCGCGCGCCTTCAACCACATGGCCCAGTCCGGTCGGCTGGGATCGCCGTCGTTGGACATGTCGTGCAGCAGGGTGTGGCCGATCAGGTCGCCGGGCTTGCGGATCGGTTTGTCGCCGTCCATCAGCGATGGCGCGCAGACGGGTAGGACCGTCTCGGTCATCAGCCGGTCCACCGTCAGGCCCGGATAGTCGCCGGGGCCATAGCGGACGGCCAAGTCTACCTTGCCCTCGGTCAGGTCGGCCGGTTCCATGTCGGCTGAGATCCACAGCTCGATCTCGGGATGGGCGGTGTGAAAGTCGTCCATGCGCGGCATCAGCCATTTGGAGGCGAAGCCGGGCGCCACGCTGATCGATACCTGTTTGCGGCGCGGCGGTTCGCGCAGCAGGGCCGAGGCGTCCATCAGCCGTTCGAACCCCTCGCGCAACAGCGGCACGGAGGAACGGCCGAGGTCGGTCAGCTGAAGCCCGCGCGCCTCACGCACGAACAGGGGGCCGCCGACGATGTCTTCCAACAGGCGGATCTGCTGGCTGACGGCGCCCGGCGTCACCGACAGTTCGTCGGCGGCGCGCGAGAAGTTCAGATGCCGCGCGGCAGCCTCGAAGGCGCGCAGGGCGTTGAGCGGGAGCAGGGATCGGACCATCGCGGATAGAAATCCTATCAGCGAGACAAAGGCAATCTGGTTTGCGGGTCTGGACGGGGAAGACGAAGGTTCGCGCCCTGCCGTCGTCCCTGTTTCCTCTCCCGACGGCCCTGAAAGCAAGACGATGCGTGTATTTCTCGCCTCCATTCCGCTTGAGGCCGCCAAGATCGTGATCATCGGCGGCGGTGAACCCGCCCTGGCCAAGCTGCGACTGTTTCTGAACACGCCGGCGCAGCTGCTGTGGTTCGCACCGGACGGGGCGCCGCCCCGGATGGAAATCCCGCTGAGCGCGCCGGAGCCGGTGCTGCGGACGCCCGAGGCCGAGGATCTGGCGGGCGCGCGGCTGGTCTTCATGGCGTTGGACGATGCGGATGAGCTGGCGCGGCTGGGCGCCCTGGCGCGGGCGGCGGGGGCTCAGGTCAATGTGGTCGACAAGCCCCATCTGAGCGACTTCCAGACCCCGGCCTTGATCGATCGGGACGAGGTGGTGATCGGCATTGCGACCGGCGGATCGGCGCCCATCCTGGCGCGCGACATCCGCACGGCGGTCGAGGGCGTGCTGCCGGCCGGTCTGGCCAATGTAGCCCGGCTGGCGCGCGAGCTGCGCGACACGGTCAAGGCCAATGTGCCCGACTTCATGGCGCGGCGTCGGTTCTGGGAAAAGGCCTTCCGGGGACCGGCGGCCGATCTGGCGGCGGCGGGCCGCACGGCCGAGGCGCGGCGCGAGATGCTGCGTCTGCTGAATTCGGCCGCGCCGGAACAGGGCGTGGTCCATATCGTCGGAGCGGGGCCGGGCGATCCGGAACTGCTGACCCTGAAGGCGCTGCGGGTTTTGCAGGACGCCGACGTCATCATTCACGATCGTCTGGTGCCGGACGCCGTGCTGGAGCGGGCGCGGCGTGACGCCAAACGCCTGTATGTCGGCAAGGCGCGTGGCGAACATTCGGTGCCCCAGGACCAGATCGAGGCCCTGATGATCGAGGAGGCTCGCGCCGGCCATCGGGTCGTGCGGCTGAAGGGCGGCGACCCGTTTGTCTTCGGGCGCGGCGGCGAGGAGCTGGAGGCCATGCGGGCGGCCGGGGTGCCGGTCTTCGTGGTGCCGGGGGTAACGGCGGCCCTGGCCTGCGCGGCCTCGGCGGGCATTCCCCTGACCCACCGCGACCACGCCCAGGCGGTGACCTTCGTGACGGCCCAGGCCAAGCCGGGCGGGATCGAGGCCGACTGGTCGCGACTGGCGGGGCCGAATCATACGCTGGCCATCTATATGGGCACGGACCGGGCCGAAGAGACGGCCGCCAATCTGATCGCGGCCGGGCGGTCCCCGTCGACCCCGGTGGCGGTGGTCGAGAACGGCAGCCGGCCGGACGAGCGGGTTCTGACCGGCCGTCTGGACGGGCTGGGCGCCCTGGTGCGCGGCGCGGCCCTGACCGGCCCGGCCCTGTTGTTCGTCGGCGAGACGGCGGCCTTCTCGGCGAGCCAGATCGACCAGCGGGACGAGGTGGCGGCGTGAAGATCGTGACGGCTAACCGCCTGTCGGACGGCCGCGTCATCTATGCGGGCGCTGACAATCAGCCGGTGGAGCAACTGGCCCAGGCCTCGGTGCTGGACGAGGCGACGGCCGAGGTCGTGCTGGCCGAGGTCGCCGCGCGACCCGACGTCTTCGTGAACCCCTATCTGGTCGAGGTTCAGGACCACACGCCGTCCGGCCGTGATCGGCTGAAGGAGCATATCCGCGCGACCGGGCCGACCGTCTGCAACAGCCTGGTGCGGGAGCCCGCCTGATGTATCGCTATGACGAGTTCGACCACGCCCTGGTACGTGAACGGGTCGAGGAGTTTTCCGACCAGGTGGCGCGCCGCGCGTCCGGCACCCTGACCGAGGATGAGTTCAAGCCGTTGCGGCTGATGAACGGCGTCTATCTGCAACTGCACGCCTATATGCTGCGGGTCGCCATTCCCTATGGGACGTTCAACAGCCGCCAGATGCGCCAGCTGGCCCATATCGCCCGCACCTATGACAAGGGCTACGGCCATTTCACCACGCGGACGAACATCCAGTACAACTGGCCGGCCCTGACCGACCTGCCGGCGATCCTGAGCGATCTGGCCGAGGTCGAGATGCACGCCATCCAGACCAGCGGCAATTGCATCCGCAACACCACGACGGACGTCTTCGCCGGGGCGGCGGACGACGAGATCGAGGATCCGCGCCCCTGGTGCGAGATCATCCGCCAGTGGTCGACGATCCACCCGGAGTTCAGCTTCCTGCCGCGCAAGTTCAAGATCGCGGTGATCGGGGCGGAGAAGGATCGGGCGGCGATCCGGACGCACGACGTCGGCCTTCAGATCGTGCGCGGAGCGGATGGAGGAACCGCCTTCCGCGTCTTCGTCGGCGGGGGGCAGGGGCGTCTGCCCCATATCGGTCAGGAGATCGCTTCGGCCGTCCCGGCGGCGGACCTGCTGGCCTATCTGACCGCCATCCTGCGGGCCTGGAACCTGCTGGGGCGCCGCGACAATATCCATAAGGCGCGGATCAAGATCCTGGTCGCCTCGGTTGGTCTGGAAGCCTTCCGCGAGGAGGTGGACAAGCATTACGCCACCCTGCGCCACGAAGACCTGCGGATCCCCGAGGAAGAGGCCGAGCGGATCAAGGCCTATTTCGCCCCGCCGCCGTTCGAGGACCTGCCAAAGGCCAGCGCGCCGTTCGACCGCGCCCTGTTGGCCGACCCGGACTTCGCTCGGTTTGCCCGCAACAATGTGCGGCGTCATCGCCAGGCGGGCTATGCCTCGGTGGTGGTGTCGCTGAAGCCGGTCGGGGGCGTGCCGGGCGACATCACGGCGGACCAGATGGATGCGGTGGCGGATCTGGCCGAGCGATACGGTTTCGACGAACTGCGCGCCGCCTATGAGCAGAATCTGGTCCTGCCGCATGTGAAGCTGGACGACGTGCCGGCGCTGTGGCGGGCGTTGCGCGAGGCGGGACTGGCGACCGCCAACGCCGATCTGGCGACGGACGTCATCGCCTGTCCGGGACTGGATTACTGCAGCCTGGCCAACGCCCGGTCGATCCCGGTGGCCCAGGCCCTGTCGAAGCGGCTGGCCGACATGGACTATCAGGAGAAGCTGGGGCCGGTCCGGATCAATATGAGCGGGTGCATCAACGCCTGCGGCCACCACCACGTGGGCCACATCGGCGTGCTGGGCGTCGATCGCAAGGGCGAGGAATATTACCAGATCACCGTCGGCGGTTCGCCCGACGAACAGGCGGCTCTGGGCGACATCGTCGGCAAGAGCCTGCCCGCCGACGAGGTCGCGCCCGCGATCCAGCGGACCCTGGATCGCTATCTGCAAATCCGCGCCGACGGCGAGCGGTTCATCGACACGGTGCGCCGTGTCGGTCCCGACCCCTTCCGTGACGCCATCTATGAGACGCTCGATGCTGCGAACGCTTGAAGGGGTTCAGAACGGACCGCGGCTGTCGGTCACCACGCCGCTGGACGAGGTCGAGGCGGCCACCGCCGCGACCGACGTCCTGGTGCTGGAGTTCGACGCCTTTCGCGACGGGCGCGGCTTCTCGCTGGCGGCGGTGTTGCGCGAGCGGGGCTATGCCGGGCGGCTGATTGCGGCGGGCAAGGTCCTGCCGGACCAGGCTCGGCACCTGCGGCGATCGGGCTTTGACGCGGTGGAGTTGGCGCCGGGCGCGGATGCGGCGGCCTGGGCGCGAATGGATCAGGCCTTCAGCGGGTCGTATCAGCCGGCGGTCGATCCGGCGCCGACCATTTGGCAAAGGCGGCGGGCGGCGTCGAACGACCCTGACCTGCAAGCCTTGGCCGACCGGCTGAACCGCGAGACGGCGGGCAAGGATGCGTCGGAGATCCTGAAGGCGGCGCTGGACCCGGCCCTGGGCCTGCGCGTCGGCGCCATCTCCTCGTTTGGGGCGGAATCGGCGGCCCTGCTGCACATCGTCGCCGAAACGGACCCGGACGTGCCAGTGGTCTTTCTGGAGACCGGCCAGCATTTCCTCCAGACCCTGTCCTATCGCACCCAACTGACCAAGGCCCTGGGGCTGTCGGACGTAAGGCTGGTGACGCCGGATGCGAACGAGAAGGCGACCCTGGACGCCCGCGACGACCTGTGGCGGACCGACGCCGACGCCTGCTGCGATCTTAGGAAGGTGCGGCCGCTGGCGCGGGCGACGGTCGGGTTCAACGCCGTCATCACCGGGCGCAAACGCTACCAGGCCGCGACACGCGCCCAACTGAAGCCGTTCGAGGTGCTGGATGGAGTGCTGCGGATCAATCCGCTGGCCGCCTGGGACGCCCAGGACGTCGAGGCCTGGCTGGAGGCGCACGACCTGCCGCGCCACCCGCTCGTCGAGCAGGGCTATCGCTCCATCGGCTGCTGGCCGTGCACGCGCGCGGTTCAGGACGACGAAGAGGCGCGCGCCGGACGCTGGTCGGGGATGGACAAGGTCGAGTGCGGCATCCACCTAGGCAAGCGTCAGGTCGCGGCCTGATCCCCTCCCGTTCGACCTCGCCTGAAAGCTGAAACGTGTCCGTCACACCGTCTGTCATCGACCTGATCGGCCATACGCCGCTGGTCCGCCTGAACCGCCTGTCCGATGAGATGGGCTGCGAAATCCTGGGCAAGGCCGAGTTCATGAACCCCGGCGGTTCGATCAAGGACCGCGCCGCCCTGTCGATCGTCCAGGGCGCGCGGGCGTCCGGGGCGTTGAAGCCGGGCGGGACCATCGTCGAGGGCACGGCGGGCAACACCGGCATCGGCCTGGCCCTGGTCGGCGCGGCCCTGGGCCATCCGGTGGTCATCGTCATTCCCCGCACCCAGTCGGAAGAGAAGAAGTCGGCCATCCGTTCGCTGGGCGCGCGCCTGGTCGAGGTGGACGCCGCACCCTTCTCCAGCCCCAACCATTTCGTCCACTATTCCGGGCGTCTGGCGGCGGAACTGAACGAGAGCGAACAGGCCGGCGCCATCTGGGCCAATCAGTTCGACAACACCGCCAACCGCGACGCCCACTACACGACGACCGGTCCGGAAATCTGGGAACAGACGGGCGGCGCGGTGGACGCCTTCGTCTCGGCCGTGGGATCTGGCGGCACCATCTCCGGCGTCGCGGCCTATCTGCGCGAGCGCAAGCCGGAGGTGAAAATCGCCCTGGCCGATCCGGCCGGCGCTGCCATGTTCAACTGGTTCACCAAGGGCGAGATGACGGGCGAGGGCTCGTCGATCACCGAGGGGATCGGGGTGGCGCGGATCACCGGCAATCTGGAAGGGTTCAAGCCTGACCACGCCTATCGGATCGATGACGCGGAATTCCTGCCGATCCTGTTCGACCTGGTGAAGTATGAAGGCCTGTCGCTGGGTGGATCGGCCGGGGTCAATGTCGCCGGCGCTGTGCGTTTGGCGCGCGAGATCGGGCCGGGCAAGACCATCGTCACCTGCCTGTGCGATCCGGGTTCGCGCTATGCGTCGAAGCTGTTCAATCCGGAATTCCTGACGTCGAAGGGGCTGCCGGTCCCGGGGTGGGCTTGAAAGCTCACCTCCCCGCGCGCGAAGGCGCGCGGGGAGGACAGGCGATCGCGTCAGCGAGCGCCAGGAGGGGGCGACTCGGTGTCAGAAGCTGGCGTGGTCATCACGACTGTCGGAGTCGCCCCCCTCCTGGTCGCTGCGCGACCGGTCCTCCCCATTCGCCTTCGCGAACGGGGAGGTGACGGTTATTTCTGCTCTGCGATCCACGCATCCATTCGCTGGTCCAGCAACGCCAGCGGCAGCGGTCCTTCCGTCAGCAGCGCGTCGTGGAAGGTGCGGACGTTGAACTTCGGTCCCAGTTCGCGTTCGGCCCGCGCCCGGATCTCGCGCAGGCGGATTTCGCCGATCTTGTAGGCCGTGGCCTGGCCCGGCCAGCCGATGTAGCGCTGAAGCTCGGTCTCGATATTGTGGGGCGCCAGGGCCGAGTTGTCGCGGAAACAGGCGCGAGCCTGTTCCTCGCTCCAGCCCATCCAGTGCAGGCCGGTGTCGGCGACCAGGCGACAGGCGCGCCACATCTCGTAGGACAGACGGCCGAACCGTTCGTAGGGCGTGCGGTAGAAGCCCATCTCCTCGCCCAGATATTCGGCGTAAAGGCCCCAACCCTCGGTGAAGGCGCTGACGTTCGCCTGGCGCCGGAAATAGGGCTGGCCCTCGGCTTCTTGCTGCAGGGCGATCTGGATGTGGTGGCCGGGGACGGCCTCGTGCAGGGTCAGGGCGGGCAGTTCGTACAGCGGGCGCTGGTCCAGCTTGGACGTATTGACCACATAATGGCCGGCCACGCCGTTCTGCATCGAGCCGCCGTTGTAGCGGCCGGTAGTGTAGTTTTCCTCGATCTGCGGCGGGACCGGCTGCACGTCATAGGGCAGGCGGGGCAGGGTGGCGAACAGGGCCGGCAGACCGCCGTCGGCGCGCTTGGCCATCTCCGACGCCTTCTCCAGCAGGTCTTCGCGGGTGGGGGCGTAGAACTGGGGATCTGTGCGCAGGAAGGCCAGGAAACCGGCGAAGTCACCGGTCCAGCCGGACGCCTTCATCTCCACATCCATTCGGGCGCGGATACGGGCGACTTCGGACAGGCCGATCTGGTGGATCTGGTCCGGCGTCAGGTCGGTGGTGGTGTGGCCGCGCACCAGATAGGCGTAGATGTCCTTTCCGCCCGGACGGTTGCCGATGCCGGGTTCGACCGGGGCCTTGGGCAGATAGTCGGTCTCAAGGAGGGTCAGCCAGGCCTGGCGGGCCGGGACGATGATCGTGGCGACCGCAGACGCGGCGTCCGCCGTCAGCCGGTCCTTGTCGGCCTGGGGCACGGTCGCGGGCAGGGTGCTCAACGGCTTGAGCAAGGGCTCGGCATCGGGCGTGATCGCCACGTCGTTGCGCGCGTTGGCCAGGGCGCTTTCTGTGACGGAACGGGCCTGGATCAGGCCGGTCTCCAGGCCGCGCCGGGCGTTTTCGGTCGTCTGGGCGTAGATGTTTCCGAAGCCTTTGACGCGCCGGATATAGGCCTCGGCTTCTGCAACGGAGTTCAGCCGGGTGCTCCCGCCGATGTAGAGCGCCCAGGTTCCGGGGCCGCCCTCGCTGTCGAACGCCAGGCGCGAGGTGTCGTAGTCCAGCCCCTCCAGGCTGCGGTTCAGCGTATAGAGCAGGAAAGCGTGGTTGATGCCGCCGGCGTGGGAAAGACTTGCCGGGTCGATGGCCTTCAGTCGGGCGACGAAAGCCTCCAACGGCGCGCGCTGGGCCAGTTCGAAGGCACGCGACAGGTCGGGAAGCCTGCCCATGGCCTCGACGTCGCCTTCTCCACTGGCGGACAGAGGATCGACCGCCTTCAGATACGCCTCGTAATCGACGATCAGGGCGTTCAGCGCCGTGTCAGCGGGCGTGGCCGCGACGGCGGCGGGCGGCGTTTGAGCCACCGCGACCAGCGGCGACGTGCTCGCGAGCAAGGCCGTTATGGCCAAATGGGAAAACTTCATCACGCCCCTCCTCTTTAGGGGCGCACGCAAGCCGAGCGTGACCGATGCGTCAACCGCAGACGGTGAAGAACTGCTCGATTCCCGCCTTGGCGTCCGGATGGGCGGCGTAGATGTGGCGCTCCTCGTCAGACCAGGAGGCGATCCAACCCAGGCGGCGGAAGCGCTGGAACACCGGATCCTTGGTCTTGGCCTGGGCCGTCAGCAGTTCGCCGTCATGCACGCCCGCCGGTTCCGAGGCGGCGGGGTAGCGTTCGGTGTCGCCGCCCGATTCGAGATGGATTTCGCGGCCTGGCTTTTCGCTGGCCGCCGTCAGCTCCAGCGCGCCGGAGCCGGCCTGGCAGCGCAGGTGCAGCTTGACCTCGTCGCTGTTGGCGACGCCGTAAGCCAGGATCGCCTCCGGCCCTTCACGGTTCAGGAACCAGTCGTAGCCGGGCATCGGCGCCGGCGCGGAACCCGCCGCCGCCAGATTTGCGGTCGGGGCGGGCGCATTGGTGGCGCAGGCCGCCAGGGCGGACAGGGTGATCAGGGGCAGGATCAGGCGAGAGAGACGCATAGGCTTCCTATCCGGCGCAGCGGTCGGCGAAGCGACGAAGCTTGGCCAGATGGGGGCGTTCGACCGTGATCGTGTCGGCGGCGTCGCCGACGGCGACGGTCATGCGGCCGGTCGCGACGAAGGCGGAAAAGGCAGGGTGATCGACCGGGACCGCGGTCTCCAGCTTGCCGCCGCGGCCGACGCGGGCCTCGCTGGTGGCGGTCGCGCCTCCAGCGGTGATCCGGGCGAAACCGCTTTTCGCGTCTTCAGCATAGACCGCGACCGAGACGGCGCCCGAACCCGGTTGGCATTGCAGGGTGGCGCGCAGATCAGCCGTGTCGGGAACTTCGTTCGCCAGCACCAGGGGACCGTCGCCTTCATACAGGCTCCAGGTCCAGCCGGCCGTCGGCGCGGCCTGAAGGGCGACCGCCATCACGGCGGAAAAAATAAGCATCATGTGTCAGCCCCCGCCGACAACGCGCATCGCCGCGTCGCCCCCAATGTCGTCAGACCCGGTCGTAACCGCAATAGACCAGACCGACGCATGAAGGCTGAACGCGGTTATCCGTCAACGGTTCACCGCGTCGGCTAGAACGGGCTGAAACGCTCGACCAGGGCCTGGGCCACAGGCGGGGCCTGGACGCGGCTGACGTCGCCGCGGCCGCCGTAGGAGATGCGGGCCTCGGCGATCTGGGTGTGGTTGATGGCGTTGGCGGACGAAATGTCCTCGGGCCGCACGATGCCGGCGACGGTCAGTTCGCGGACCTCGCGGTTGGTGCGTACTTCCTGCCGACCCTGGATGACCAGATTGCCGTTGGCGAGGACGTCCGTGACGACGGCGGCGACGGTCAGCGACACCTTTTCGGCGCGGTTGACCGTTCCGGCGCCCGAAGAGTTGGACTCGCCTTCCATGCCGATCATGTTCGACGGATCGAAACCGCCGGGGAAGGCGCGGCCTAGGCTGCTTTCCAGGCCGAACAGGTTGGAGACGCCGCCGGAAATGTTGTTGGAGCGCGACCGCTGGGTCGAGTTCTGGGTCTGGGCGCGGTCGTCGATGTCGATCTTGACCGTCAGGATGTCGCCGATGTGACGCGCGCGCTGGTCGCCGAAGAAGGTGCGGGCGCCGGTCCGCCACAGGCTGTTGGCGCTTGCGGGGGCGGTCTCGCGCGCCGGCAAATACGCTTGCTGCGCCGGGATCAGGGCGGCGGGATAGCCGATGGGGGCCAGTTCGGGACCGCGCACCGTCTCGGCGACGGTGGAGCAAGCGGCCAGCGGGGCCAGGACGGCCAGGATCAGGATGGTCTTACGCATGACGAGGATTCCCTAGCGGGCGGCGAACTGTTGAGGATTGGCGCGGGCGCTGTCGGCGCCGGGGCCGGCGATGGCCTGGCCGGGACCGGAGGCGACCGCATCGATGACGCGGTTGGAGGTGGTGTTCATGATGGCGACGGGCTCGCCCAGACCGGCGCTGCGCATGGCCTTGCCCATGACGGCCAGGTTCACGCCGCCGACCTGATAGGTGACGCGGACCATGTCGTTGCGGGCGATGACCTGCGATGCGGCGCCGGGGCGATAGGCGGCGCGGGCGATAGGCTGGGCGGCGGATTGAGCCGCAGGCTGGAATGCCACGTCTGACGCTGTCTGGACCGGACCGGCGGCACGACGCACGGCGACGCGGCGCAGACCATTGGGATTGCTCCAGTCGAGGCCGGCCTGGCGGGCCAGGGCCTGAAGCTGACCGGCTTCCAGCACGACCGAGGGGCCGACGCGCTCGGCGACGGCGACATTGGCGGCGGCGCCCGCGCCTTCGAACAGATCGCCCAGGGTGACCCGGCCGTCGTCGTCCACGGGATTGACGCGCAGGACGACGGGGCCGGCGAATGCGGCGCTGGCTGCGGCGCTGGCTGCGGCGCTGACGGCGGCGGCGAGCAGGAGGGAGCGGATCAGCATCATGGTTCAGCTCTTCACTTGCGAGGCGACCGACAGCATCTGGTCGGCGGTGCTGATGACCTTGGAGTTCATCTCATAGGCCCGCTGGGCCACGATCAGGGCGCTGATCTCCGACACGGCGTCGACGTTCGAAGACTCCGTATAGGCCTGCATGACCTGGCCGAAGCCCGCATCGCCGGGCGTGCCGACGATGGCCGGGCCCGAGGCGGCGGTTTCCAGCAGCAAGTTGTCGCCGATGGCTTCCAGGCCGGCTTCGTTGAAGAAGTTGGCCAGTTCGATCTGACCGACGGTGGTCGGCGCGGTCTGCCCGGCCTGCGTCACCTGAACCAGACCGGTCTTGGAGATCGACAGTTTGGTGGTGTCCTGCGGAATGGTGATCGCCGGTTCCAGCAGATAGCCGTCGTCGGTGACCATCTGGCCTTCCGGGCTGACCTGCAGGTTGCCGGCGCGGGTGTAGCCTAGCTCGCCCGAGGGCAGGGTGATCTGGAAATAGCCCTTGCCGTCGATGGCCATGTCGTAGGGGTTGCCGGTCGCCTGGGGCGTGCCCTGTTCGGTGATGCGATAGACCGCGCCGGCCTTCACGCCCGCGCCGATCTGGATGCCGGTCGGGACCACGGTGCCGGCGGCCGAGGATTGGGCGCCCATGCGCTCGACGTTCTGGTAGAGCAGGTCCTGGAACTCGGCGCGCTGCTTCTTGAAGCCCACCGTGTTCATGTTGGCGATGTTGTTGGAGATTACCTCCACGTTCAACTGCTGGGCGGCCATGCCCGAGGCGGCGGTGCGAAGTGCGCGCATTGTCCGGGGCTCCCTTAAGCGGCCTTGCCGAGGCGCTCGACGGCGCGACGGCTAAGGTCGTTGGTGTTTTCGATCATGCGCGAGATGCTCTCGTAGGCGCGGCTGATCTCGACGAGATTGGTGATTTCGATCAACGAGTTGACGTTGGACGATTCCAGCGAGCCCTGATGGACCTGGGCGTCCGCCGCCTCGATCGGCTGGGTGTTGGAGTTGTTGCGATACAGGCTGTCGCCACCCTTCTCCAGGACGCCCAGTGCCTCGAAACGAACGACCGACAGACGGCCGGTGACCTGGCCTTCCTGGGTGATGGTGCCGTCGCCGCCGACGCTGGGCGCGCCCAGGTTGGGGTCCAGAACGATCTCCGCGCCCCCGCCCAGGACCGCCTGGCCCTGTTTGGTGGTCAGCCGCCCTTCCGGGTCCATGGTGAAGGCGCCGTCGCGGGTGTAGGCCTCGCCGTTCGCACCGTCGCGCACGGTGAAGAAGGCGCCTTCGCCGGCGATGGCGAAGTCCAGGGCGCGGCCGGTCTGCTGCATCGACCCCTGGCCGAAGTCGCGGCCGACGCCGTTGTCCAGCACGAAGCTGGCCGAGGGACGGATGGAATCGTTGCGGGCGCGCTGGCCGATCTCCGTGCCGAGCATCAGTTGCTCGACCTTGAAGCCGGTCGTGTTGGCGTTGGCGACGTTGTTGGCCACGATGTCCAGTTCGCGGCGCAGCGTCATCTGGCGTGACAGTCCAATATAGGCGGCGTTTTCCACGAGTGGCGTGCTCCTTCGCTCTCGTCCCTCGCAACGGCCGTGCCAACAGGGTTAATCCAGGCGGAATGCGGGTTTGAGCGCCATCGACCCCCGAATGACCCGGCAAATCCTGCCCATTGTAAACGTCGCGTTAACCAAACCCGACGATCCTCGTCATGAGAGAGTCTCCGGGGCGCGCGCATGTTCAAGTTTGGCAAGAAGAAGGGCGATCCCGCTGCGGACGCCAATCTGCCTGCCGTGAAGGAGGGCGAGGCCGCTGTCGAAGGCGACGCCGCCGCGCCCAAGAAAAAGAAACTGCCGCTGCTGTTCATCATCGCGCCGGTCGCGCTCTTGGTGCTGGGCGGGGGCGGGGCCGCCGCCTTCTTCATGCTGAAGCCCAAGCCCGCAGAGGCGCAGGGCGCCGAGGCTGAAGCGGGTCACGGCGAAGAGAAGGCGGACGCGAAGGCCGAGCACGGCAAGGAAGAGAAGAAGGAAGGCGGCGGTCACGGCGGCGGCGCCGAGGGCGGCGAGGCGGACCCGTCGCTGGGCGTCATCGCGCCAGGGCCTGACGGCGTCACCTTCTACACCCTGCCGGACATGGTCATGAACATTCAGTCGCCCGACAGTCGTCCGACCTTCCTGAAGCTGAAGCTGACGCTGGAGATGCAGGACGCCGAGGTGGCGACCCATCTGCAGGAAGAGATGCCGCGTCTGCAGGACATGTTCACCGGCTTCGTGCGTGAGTTGCGTCCCGAGGACCTGAGCGGTTCGGCCGGCACCTATCAGCTGCGGGCCGAAATCCTGCGCCGCGTCAATCTGATCGCCGCGCCGGGCAAGGTCGACGCCGTGCTGATCGAAGAAATGCTGGTGCAATAGGCATGACTGACGCAGCCCAGCTCGACCCGTTCGGCGGTCTCGGCGATCCCGGCGACGTCATGTCCGAACGCGTCCTGAACCAGGACGAGATCGACAGCCTGCTGGGCTTCGACCTGGGCGATGACGACGGCTCCGAACGCTCGGGCATTCGGGCGATCATCAACTCCGCTCTGGTCAGCTACGAGCGGCTGCCGATGCTGGAAATCGTGTTCGACCGTCTGGTGCGGTTGATGACGACCAGCCTTCGCAACTTCACCTCCGACAACGTCGAAGTCAGCCTCGACAACATCTCGTCGATCCGGTTCGGCGACTATCTGAACTCGATCCCGCTGCCGGCCATCCTGGCGGTGTTTCGCGCCGAGGAGCTGGACAACTACGGCCTGCTGACGGTCGATTCCAACCTGATCTATTCGATCGTGGACGTGTTGCTGGGCGGGCGTCGCGGCACGGCGGCGCTGCGGATCGAGGGGCGGCCCTACACCACCATCGAACGGGTGCTTGTGCAGCGAATGGTCGAGGTCGTGCTTAACGACGCCCGCCAGGCGTTCGAACCCCTGACCCCCGTCCACTTCAACCTGGACCGGCTGGAGACCAATCCGCGCTTCGCCGCCATCGCGCGCCCCGCCAACGCCGCCATCCTGATCAAACTGCGCATCGACATGGAAGATCGCGGCGGGCGGATCGAGCTGCTGCTGCCCTATGCGACGCTGGAGCCGATCCGCAAGATGCTGCTGCAGCAGTTCATGGGCGAGAAGTTCGGCCGCGACAATATCTGGGAAGGCCACTTAGCCACCGAGCTCTGGACCACGGAGACCGAGGTCCGCGTCGTGCTGGACGAGCAGATGATGCCCCTTTCCAGCGTGCTGAACCTGAAGGTCGGCGACACCCTGATGCTGAACGCCACGCCGGATTCGGAGGTGTCGATCCGCGCCGGCGCCATCCCCCTGACCACCGGCCGCATGGGTCGCAAGGGGCAGCACATCGCCATACGCGTCGAAGGGCCGGTCAATCCCGAAGTCGCCGCCCGCCTGGGAGTGAATGTCTGATGGCCGGAATGATCATGGACGCGGTGCTGATGCTGCTGCTGGTCGCAGCGGTCGGCTACGGCATCAAGCTGGAACGCAAGCTGGCCGCCCTGCGCACCGGACAACTGGCCTTCGCCCAGGCGGTGACCGAGCTGAACGCCGCCGCCGGTCGCGCCGAGAACGCCCTGGCCACACTGCGCGCCTCGGGCCAGGAGACGGATCTGCTGCACGACCGCATCATCAAGGCGCGTGAGGTCAAGGCGCAGCTTGAAACCCTGATCGCCCGCGCCCCGGCCGCCGCGCCCGTTCGCATCGTCGAGGACGAGCCGGCCCGCCGCGCGCCCGCCGCCGCCCCGGTCGTGACCGAAGACGAGGAACGCGCCGAGCGCATGGCCGCCCTGGCCGAGCGTATCCAGGGCATGGCCAACCCCTCGACCAGCCATCGCGCCGCCGCGAGCGCCGCCCCGGCCGGGCGCGACAATGTCGCCGCCATCGTCCAGGCCCTGACGGCAGGACGTTCCGCTAACCATTCCGCCAAACAAAGCCTCAACGCCGCGCGTCGTAATCTCGACGACGATCTGTTCGCCGCCTGAGTTCGGAACCCCATTTCATGGCCCGTCTACCCCGCCTTCTGCCCCTGATCGCCATCGCCATCGGCGGGGTGGTGGCCGTGCGCGCCATCGGCGTGGCGCCCGGCCTGTTCGACGGCGCCAAGGCCTGGGCCGAGGAGGCGGCGCCTGCCGCAGCCGGCGCGCCGGTCAAGCCTGTCCTGCCGGGCACCTGCTCCGCCCTGTCGCCCGAGCAACTGGCCCAGCAGGCGGGTATTTCGCCCGCCGAACTCAGGATCATCCAGTCGCTGTCGCAACGTCGTGAGGCGCTGGACGCGCGCGACCAGGACTTCGCCACCACCCTGCCGCTGATGGTCGCCGCCGAACAGAAGCTGGAGGCCAAGATCCAGGCCCTCGCCGCTCTGAAGGCCGAGATGAAGCAGATGCTCGGTCAGGTGGACGAGCGCGAGAAGGCCGAGATCGACCGCCTGGTCCAGGTCTATTCCGCCATGCGTCCCAAGGAGGCCGCCCCCGTCATGGCGACGCTGGAGGACCGCGTGCGCCTGCCCGTCGCCGCCGCCATGCGGCCGCGCACCCTGGCCGCCATCATGGCCCAGATGACGGCGCCCCAGGCCAAGGAACTGACCGAGAAGCTGGCCGCCCGCTTCCAGGCCCAGCAGATGGCCGCCCGCGCCGCCGCCGCCGAAGCCGCCACGCCGCCGCCGGCTGCGACGCCCGCGACCGCTACGCCTGCGTCCACCCCGGTTGCTCAGCCGACCGCCGCGACCGCGACGCCTGCGGCCCGTCCGACGCCCCGGCCAGCGGCCTCTCGCCCTGCCGCCACGCCCGCCCGTCGTCCGGCTGCGACGCCGGCGCGTCGTCCGGCGGCGCCGGCCGCTACGCCGCCCGCCGGTCCCCAGGCCTATCAGCCGTCGGCCGCCCCCAACGCCCAGCCGCGCCAGACTGTGCAGTAACGATATTTGTGCTCCCTGATCGGACGTTTCGTCTCGACAGGATGATCAGTTCGACCAATGATCTTCGAACGCTCCGTCAGAGAGCGACTGCATCGAGGAAACGTCATGGTCGGAGAACTGCTTTACGTCGCGCATCGTCTGCGTCGCGCCATCATTGTCGCCGTTCCGACGGTGGGAACCGTGATGATCGTCGCCGTGGCCCAGCACTATCATCTGCTGCCATAAGCACGCCGCCGCCCGGTTTCGGATTGGCATGAGACGCGCGCGCGTCTATCACCGCGCCTTGCCGAAAACCTGAGCTCGCTCGAAGACCATGTCCGACACGCCTCCCGATCGCCTCTCGGTCGATCCGTCCAGCCCCCATCACGACGCCGAGGTGCTGCAACGCGGCGTCGGCATTCGCTTCAAGGGCGAGGAAAAGACCAATGTCGAGGAATATTGCGTCTCCGAGGGCTGGGTGCGGCTGGCCCTGGGCAATCGCGTGGACCGCAAGGGCAAGGCCCTGACTGTCAAACTGCAGGGTCCTGTCGAACCCTATTTCCAGAACGACTGAACCTACCTAGGTTCCGGCTCTTGCCTGAGTCCGGAGCCTGCCCATGTCCATCCGCCTGCTGACCGCCAGCGCCGTCGCTCTGGGTCTCGTCGCCTTCGCCCCTGTCGCGAATGCTCAGGACGCCGCGACGGTGGACCAGGCCATCGTCGTGCGCGACGCCGCGATGCGCTCCAACATCGCCATGGACTATGTCACCCAGCTGACGACGCGGTTCGGCGCGCGCCCGGCCGGCTCGCGCTCGGAACAGCAGGCCGCCGCCTGGGCCGCCGACTATCTGCGCGCCAACGGCTTCCAGAACGTGCGGATCGAGGAGTTTCCGCTGGTCGGATGGGAGCGGGGCGAAAGCTCTGCCGCCATCGTCGGCGACAACGCCCAGGCTCTGGTCGCCGCCGCCCTGGGCCATTCGCCGGCCACGCCGCGCAATGGCGTCGAGGCCGAGATTGTCCGCTTCTCCACCTTTGAAGACCTTCAGGCCGCGCCTGACGCCGCCGTGCAGGGCAAGATCGTCTATGTCGACCTGGGCCAGATGCACGCCATGCAGGACGGCTCCGGTTATGGTCCCCAGACCCGCGTGCGCGGCGCCGGCCCCGGCGTAGCGGCGGCCAAGGGCGCAACGGCCTTCGTCATGCGGTCGGTCGGTTCGGATGAAGACCGGATGCCACACACCGGCACCACCCGCTATGTGGACGGCAAGCCGACCATCCCCGCCTTCGCCCTGGCCGCGCCCGACGCCGATCAGGTCAGCCGCCTGGTCGCCCTGGGCCAGCCGGTGCGGATGCGCCTGACCTCGACCGCCCGCACCTATCGGACCACCAGCCAGAACGTGATCGGCGATCTGCCCGGCGCCACGCGACCGGACGAGATCATCGTTCTGGGCTCGCACATGGACAGCTGGGACCTGGGCACCGGCGCCATCGACGACGGAGCAGGGGGCGCCATCACCGTCGCCGCCGCCAAGGCCATAGCCGACAGCGGCCGCCATCCGGCCCGCACCCTGCGCGTGATCTTCTACGGGTCCGAGGAAGTGGCCCAACCGACCGCCCAGACCGGCAACGGCGGCGCGGTCTATGCGCGCGGCCAGGGTGCGGCCCTGGACAAACACATCATCGCCGGCGAGAGCGATTTCGGCGCCGACCGCGTCTACGCCCTGCGCCTCCCCGCCGGCGCGCAAGGGTCTGAATTCCAGAAGGCCGCCACGCGTGTCCTCTATCCCATCGGCGTCCTGGCCTCGAACGAGGTCGAGACCGATGGCGGCGTCGATGTCGGCCCGATGGGACCGCTGGGCGTGCCCTTCTTCGGTCTGGCCCAGGACGGCACGCGCTATTTCGACCTGCACCACACCGCCAACGACACCCTGGACAAGATCGACCCGGCGCAACTGAACCAGAACGTCGCCGCCTGGGCCGGCCTGTTGTGGCTGATCGCCGACTCCGACGTGGATTTCCGGGCGATGAAGCCCGCGACCCCCGCCGCTCGCTAAGCCCGCTTGGCCCCGACGGACAGGCTGGCTATACAGCCGGTCCGGTCGCGGGCGTGGCGAAACTGGTAGACGCAGCAGACTTAAAATCTGCCGGACGAAAGTCCTTGCCGGTTCAAGCCCGGCCGCCCGCACCAGATTCCAACATTCGGTTCTAGCCGGCCTGTCGGCGCGCAGGGCCTCAAGACGCGGCGTCAGGGCTTTCTCTTAAAGGTGTCGCCGATCTCTGTCGCGTCCGGCCCATCCGGTCCCGCGCTCTGGCGCTCGGCCTGACCGACCTTCTTCGTATCCTTGTCGGAGGTCAGGGCGTCGGGCTTGCCTGCGGGGTCGGCGCCGTTCTTCTCCCGGCCTTCGGTCTGTTCGCGGTCCATGATGATCTCCCTTGATGGGAGAGGAAGCGCGAGGGCGACCGGGGCGTTCCGAAACGGGCGCCTAACCCGCCGTATTCACCTTCGCCACCACCGACATCCCCGGCGACAGCCGGTCTATGCCTTCCTGGCCGGGATCGATGCGGATCCGCACCGGGATGCGCTGGGCGACCTTGGTGAAGTTGCCGGTGGCGTTGTCGGGGCGGATGACGCTGAACTCGCTGCCGGCGGCGGGCGCGATGCGTTCGACGTGGCCGCGCAGGGTCTGACCGCCCAGGGCGTCCACGGTGATCTCGACCGGCTGGCCGACGCGGATGTTCTTCATCTGCGTTTCCTTCATGTTGGCCGTGACCCAGATCACGTCGGGCACCAGGCCCATCAGCTGGGTTCCCGCGGTGACATACTGGCCCTGGCGCACGCCGATCTCGCCTAGGCGACCGGGGCGCGGGGCGACGATGCGGGTGTTGGCCAGGTCGATCTGAGCCAGGCGCACGGCGGCCTGGGCGTTCTCCACGGCGGCGGCCAGGCTGTCGCGGCCGACCACGGCGGAAGTGACTCCGGTCTCGGCGATGCCTTCGGCGGCGCGGGCCTGGGCGACCTGGGCCTGGGCGCTGCGCAGGGCGGCCTCGGCGATGTCGACATTGGCCTGGGCCACCCAGCCGCCGGCCTTCAGGGTGCGGGCGCGGTTGGCGTCGGCCTGGGCCCGCGTAAGCGTCGCCTCGGCGGCGGCGATGGAAGCGCGCTGCTGGGCCACCGAACCGCGCGCGGACGCCTGGGTCTGGGTCGAGTTGGACAGGGCGGCCTGGGCCGAATGCAGGCTGGCCTCAGCCTGCTCCAGCCGCTGGCGATAGATGCGGTCGTCCACCTGGGCCAACAGTTGCCCCTGCTGCACCGACTGGAAGTCCTGCACCGGCACCTGGACCACATAGCCGTTCACCTGCGGGCTGATGATGGTCACCTGGCCGCGCACATAGGCGTTGTCGGTGCGCTGGACCGCGCCCTTGAACGGCGGCAACTGCCAGGCGTAGAGCACCATCAGCACGCCCAGCAGGGCGACCCCGGCGGCGATGACGGCCCACAGCACATTCTTCTTCGGCGCAGGAGCCGGCGCCGGCGCGGCGGGGGCCGGTTGAGGTGCAGGGGCGGGCGGGGCGGCGTCGGTCATGGCGGGTCTCGGTTCAATCTGCAGCGGCGACGGCGGCGGCCTGGGTCGCAGCGTCGGTCGTGTTGGTCTTGGCGTCGCGGCGCGCCTTCCAGCGCGGGCGAAGATGGGTGACGGTCACCCAGGCGCAGCCCAGGGCGGCGACTACGGCGATGACCAGAAAGACGTCGTTGTAGGCCAGCACATTGGCCTGTTGCGTCACCTGTCGGCTCAGCAGGGCCGCGCCCTCGGCGTTCAACAACGCAGGGTCGGTGATGGTGGACGCATAGGCGCCCGACAGCTGGCGCAGGCGCAGCGCGACCTGCGGATCGAGGGCCGAGATGCCGGCCGCCAACTGGTTGGAATGGTATTTCTCGCGGATGATCTGCAACGTGCCGGTCAGGGCGCCGCCGGCCAGGCCGCCCACGTTCTGAAGCACGCTGAACATGACGATGAAGCTGATCAGGTTCTGCTTGCCCTGGGTCAGCACCTTGGCGATGCCGATCATCAGGGCCGGGCCCATGAACATGGCCGAGGCGAAGGCGATCAGGGCCTGGCTGAAATAGAGTTGGGCCGGGCGGGTCAGGACGGTCGAATGGCTGTCCATCCAGGCGCCGACCGCGATCAGGGCCAGAGCGATGGCGATCGGCTTGTTCAGCTTCTCCATATTCAGGGTGAAGGCGCTGACCAGGGTGCCGGCGATCATCGACAGCAGGATGACGACGAACAGGCCGTGCAACTGGTCTGGCCCCAGGCCGACGACCGTCAGAAAGCCCACGGCGCCCGAGGTCTGTTCGGTCAGCACCATACGGATCAGCAGGATGGCCCCGAACAGGCGCAGCAGATCCGGCCCCGTCAGCCAGCGGGTGTTGATCAGCGGATTTTTCCGGTTGTGCTCGACCAGAAAGGCGGCGGTCAGAAGGACGATCGACCCGATCAGGGCCCAGCCGATCCAGGGGGCCTGCGTCCACCACACGATCCGCCCCAGGCCCAGGGCGGCACACAGCAGGGCGACACCCGGCGCGAACAGGGCGAAGGTCAGGAAGTCCAGACGGTCGAACACCCGCATCCGCTCGGACGGCGGCAGCTTGACCACCTGCACCGCGCCCCAGGAGATCAGGCACATACCCAGTTCGTAGAGGTAGAAGGCGCGCCAGTCGCCGAGCTGAAGCAGGCTGGGCATGATCAGGCGCGCGATCGGCACGGCGAAACTGGCCAGGCCGATGCCGATGATCAGCCCCTTCAGCCGGTGCGCCGCCGGGAAGGCCTGGATGATGTAGAGGAAGCCCAGGCTGGAGAGGCCCGCGCCCGCCATGCCGGCGATGGCCCGCACCAAAAGGGTCGACTGATAGTTGTCGACGAACAGGTGGGCCGCGCACACCAGCACAAAGGCGCCCAGGAAGATCTGGGTGAACAGCCGCAGCCCATATTGCATACGGAACTTGACCAAGATCAGGTTCATGCAGGCGTTGGTCATGACGAAGACGACCGGCAGCCAGGCGGCCTCGGTGATGGTGATCCCCAGCGACCCTTGCAGGTTCTGGATGTTGGCGGTGACGGCGGCGTTGCCCAGCGATCCGACCATGGCGACCAGCAGGCCGGTCAGGGCGTACTGGATCCGCATCGGCCAGGAATGGTCGGGGGTGGCGGGCGAGCCGGGCATCATCGGCCGCTCGTGCGGCTTCAGCGTCTCGACATACTGTTCCCAGGGCAGGTGCCAGTTGTTGCGGGCCATCAGAGCGGACCCCCGCGAGGCTTCAGTCCGTCGAGGATGATCGCCCGTGTGCGCAGCGACACGGCCTGACGCTCGGCCGCGTCGGCGCCCTGAAAGCCGGCGCCCAGCAGGGTGGCGATCAGACGGATGTCCATCGGCCGCAGATCCTCTCGCACCAGACCGGCGGCCTGGGCCCGCGCCAGCGGTGCGGCCCCCGCCTCCATCAAGCTCTGCCGCAAGGGGGTAAGCGCATCCGGCGACTGCACGTTCCGCACGACCCCCGCCAGGCCGGCGTTGCGGATCATGTCCTCGGCCAGCTGATCGAGAAACCAGAAGAAGACGGACGGATCGTCCCCCTGTTCGGCGGTGCGCCGACCCAGGTCCGCGACATCGGCCTCCAGCACGGCCAGAGCCAGTTCTGTGCGGTCGGCGAAGTGGCGATAGAGGGTGCCGCGCCCGACACCGGCCTTTTCAGCGATCAGCTCCAGCGGCGCGTCCAGACCCTGGTCCGCGAAGACCGCGCGTGCAGCCTCCAGCACGGCGGCGCGATTAAGGACGGCGTCCTTGCGGACAGGTTTGTGGGCAGGGCGCGACATGGTGACGCGCTTAAATGGACAATGGTGTCCGTTTTGCAAGGGGATAGAAGAATCTTCCCTCTCCCGTGGGGAGAGGGCTTGAGCGCACGGCGGCGACAGCCGTCGTTCTGGCGCGAAAGGGTGAGGGTCCGGTGATGCGACCTGGCCCACCGCCCGACCCTCATCCGGCCCTTCGGGCCACCTTCTCCCAACGGGAGAAGGATCAGGTCAGAGCGCCTTCTCCAGAACCACGAAGTCCAGCTCCGGCCGGGGCGGGGCGACGGGGAAGGGGCGGGTCTCGCCGGTGGGGGCATAGCCGCGCCGTTCGTACCAGGCGATCAGTTCGGCGCGGCGGTGGATGACGGTCATCTCCATGCGGCGGGCGGCGAAGCGGGCGACGGCCTCGGTCTCGGCGGCGGCCAGCAGGCGGCGGCCCAGGCCGGAGGCTTGCAGGCTCGGCTCGACGGTCAGCATGCCGAGATAGGCCCGGTCGTCGCCGACGCGGGCGACCTGGACGCAGCCGATCAGCACATCGTCGCGATGCGCCAGCAGGATGACCCGCTCTGGATCGACGATCAGGCCCGCCAGTTCCTCGGCGCTGGTGCGGGTGTCGAACAGCAGGTCCGCCTCGTGCGTCCAGCCGGCCTTGGCCGTCTCGCCGCGATAGGCGCGTTCGATCAGGGGATGAAGCGCGGCGACATCGTCAGGCGTCGCTGCGCGGAAGGCGATCTCGCTCACCTGGAAACGCCCAGCTCCTGGATCAGATGGTCCATGCCATAGACGTCGCGCAGGGCCACGGTGACGGCCTGGGTGGTGACGATGACGCTGCGGTTGACGGCGCGGTCGTAGCCATAGGCGTTGCGCTGGGTCAGGACGGTGGAGTCGAAGTTGGCGCCGATGATCTCGCCCCTGGCGTTGATGGCCGGGGAGCCGGACGAGCCGCCGATGGTATCGGTCGAGACGGCCATGTCCATGACGGCGGTCGGGTCGATCCGGTCCTTGGCCGCCAGCAGCTTGGGCGCGACGGCGAAGGGCTCGGCGCCGGTGGCGCGGTCCCACAGGCCGGCGAAGGTGGTGAAGGCGGCGAACCGCTGGCCCGGAACGTCGGAGCCTTCGACCTGGCCATAGGTCAGGCGCAGGGTGCCGGTGGCGTCGGGATAGACGGCGTCGCCATAGGCGGCGAAGCGGGCGGCGGCCAGCTGTTCCGAGGCGCGGTCGGTCGGGGCCTGGACGCGGGTCTCCCAGGCGTTGCGGACGGCGCGGGCGTCGGCGTCTATGGCCAGGGCGTATTGGATCATCGGATCGGTCGAGGCCTGGACGGCGGCGAGACCCCCGGTCCACAGGGCGCGGCGCACGGCCGGATCGGCCAGGGTCGTGCCGGCGACGACGCGGGCCGACAGGGTCTCGGGGCTTTCCTTGCCCAGTAGGGTGCGGACGGACGGATTGTCGACCGTCAGCCATTCACGGGTCTTGGACAGCCACCATTCCAACCGGATTTGCTCCAGCTCGGGATAGGTGGGGCGTTCGGCGAACAGGCGGGATTCGACGCCCGACAGGCGGCTGTCGGCGAACTCGGGCAGGCGCTGGTCGGACGGCTTGGCCCGCTCCTGGGCGCCGCGCACCAGGGTGCGGGCCCAGGCGAACAGCTGCGACCCGCCCGCGACCGAGGTGGTGCCCAGGCCGGTTCCGCCTTCCAGCAGGGCCATGGACGGATAGAGCTCGCGGGCGATAGGCTGGACCGTGCTGAGCGTGGACCAGGGATCGACGCCGGATGAGGCGGCGCGGGCGCGGAAGTCGGTTTCCTGCTCGGCCTTGCGGGCCATGAAGGCCGGATCGATCAGGGCGGCCATCCGGCCGCGGCCGCGCTTGTAGGTGTTCTCAAGGCCCACGATGGGGTCCATGGCGATGAAGGCCTGCTCCTCGCCCTCTTCCGAATAGCGGATCAGCCGGCCGCGCAGCTCTGACGCAATAAGCTGGTCCAGCGGCAGGACTACGTCGCGGATGGTGGTCAGCTGGTCCATCGTCAGCAGGCGCTGGGTCGAGCCGGGGTTGCCGGACACGAACACGGCCTCGCCTTCCGTCGGCTTGTTCGGGTTCCAGGCGAAATGGGTCGGGGTCTCGACCGGCTTACCGTCCTCGTACAGGCGGATGAAGGCCGCATCGATGGCGAAGCGGGGGAAGGAGAAGTTGTCCAGGTCGCCGCCGAAGGTGGCGGCGCGGTCTTCCGGCGCCCAGGCCAGACGGACGTCGGAATATTTGCGGTAGGTGTAGAGTTTGAACTGGCCGCCTCGGTACAGGCTGACGACCTGACAGCGGATCTTGGGATCGTTTCCGCAAGCTTCGCTTTCGATCCGGCCCGCCTCGGCGTCGCGGGCCTGGGTGAAGGCCTGGCCTTCAAGCCCCTCGCCGGCCTTCTGCATCCGCTCGGTCACGTCGCTGATGTCGGTCAGGATTTCGGCGGTGGCGCCGGGACATTTCAGCTCTTCCTCGCGCGACTTCGGCGTGAAGCCGGTCTCGGCGTAGTTGACCTGGGGCGTGGACAGGTTGGCGACGCAGGTGGCGACGCAGTGGTTGTTGGTCATCACCAGCCCCTGACCCGACACCACGCCCGCCGAACAGCCGCCGAACTTCACCGATGACAGGCGGACACGGTCCAGGAAGGCCTGGTCGATGTCGGTTCCCAAAGTCGCGTTGGCGCGAGCGATGGGGAAGTTGTCGTAGGTCCACATGCCTTCCTCAGCGCTGGCCGAGGTGGCGGCAAAAGCGAGGACGGCGGTGGAGGCGAGGAGGGCGAGACGCATGGGTACGGTCCTATGTCTCCTCCCCATCCGCGCAGCGGATGGGGAGGTGGCGCGGCGCGACTTCGCGCCGTGACGGAGGGGCTCTGCGATACATGACAGGCGCCGGTGCGGTGGTGAAGAGCCCCTCCACCGCTCCGCGGTCCTCCTCCCCGCAAAGCGGGGAGGAGATTATGTGTCGGTTTTAGCGACGCACGCCCAGTTCGCGCAGCAGGCGCGGCTGGTTGTAGACGTTGCGCAGGGCCTCGGTGATGGCGGCGGTCGAGACCGTCACCGTGCGGTTCAGTTCGGGATCGTAGCCGAAGCTGCCGCCCAGCGAGTGGATGTTGCCGTCGAAGGCCGCGCCGATGACTTCGCCCTTGGCGTTGATCACGGGCGAGCCCGAGTTGCCGCCGATGATGTCGTTGGTCGAGACGAAGTCATAAACGGTCGACT
Organism: Brevundimonas sp. TWP1-3; assembly: GCF_049896085.1. Taxonomy (NCBI): domain Bacteria; kingdom Pseudomonadati; phylum Pseudomonadota; class Alphaproteobacteria; order Caulobacterales; family Caulobacteraceae; genus Brevundimonas; species Brevundimonas sp. TWP1-3. The sequence continues at coordinate 1,326,536 of NZ_JAFCTP010000001.1, forward strand.
TGTTGACCTTGTCCTCGGCCGCCATCCAGTCCTCGGCGGCGTTGAACGGCTCGGCGCCGGTGTTGCGCTCGTACAGGCCGCCGATCTCGGTGAAGGGCGTCACCGTCACGCCGCGATAGGTCCAGCCCTTCACCTGACCATAAGACAGGCGCAGGCTGAATGTGGCGTCGGGATACAGGTTGGTGCCGTAAACCGCGAACCGGGCCTGGGCGATCTTCTCGCCGGCGCGGCTGGTCGGGCCGGACACGGCCGATTCCCACTGGGTGCGCACGGCCTGGGCCGCGTCGTCATTGGCCAGGACGAAGGCGATCAGCGGATCGCCCGAGGCGGCCAACTGCTCCGGCGTCATGGCCAGGGCCTGGGCGCGGAAGGCCGGATCGGCCAGGCGCGTGCCGTCGATCAGGCGCTCGGCGACCTGTTCCGGGCTTTCCTTGTCCAGCGCCTTCACATTGGCGTTGTCCACGGTCAGATATTCGCGGGTCTTGGACAGCCAGAAGTCGACGAAGATCTTCTCCAGATCGGTCGAGATCGGCGTCTCGGTCGCCAGGCGGCGGCCCAGCGAGGCGATGTCGGCGTCCGAATAGCCGGCGCGGCGTTCGGCGACCGGCTTGGCGCGCTCCTTGGACGCGCGGACGATGGCCTTGGCGTAGCTGTAGAGCGACGAGCGCTGGCCCGCCGCCGATTCCAGCTGGCGATAGGGCAGGTAGAGGTCGCGCTGGGCGGTCGAGACGCGCTCCAGATCGGCCCAGGGATCGCCGATGCGCTGGGCCAGGGCCGGGTCGGCGGCGACGCGCTGGCGCAGTTCCTGTTCTTCCGAACGCTTGGTGGCCATGAAGGCCGGGTCGGTCAGGGCGCCCTGCTGGCCGTAGAAGACCTTGAAGCTGTTCTCCAGGCCGAACAGCGGATCGACGGTGACGCGCTTGGCCTCTTCGCCGGTGGTCGAATATTCGAGCAGGCGGCCGCGCAGTTCCGACGACTGGATCAGGGTCAGCGGCATCTGCTGGTCACGCAGAACCTCCAGCTGGGCCATGGTCAGCAGGCGCTGGGTCGAGCCGGGGTTGCCGGCGACGAAGGTGACGTCGCCTTCCTTGGGCGCATTGGCGTTCCAGGTCAGGTGGTTCGGCGTGGCGACCGGCTTGCCGTCCTCGTAGATGCGCAGGAAGCCGGCATCCAGGGCGTAGCGGGGGAAGTTGAAGTTGTCCGGGTCGCCGCCGAAGAAGGCGGCCTGGAACTCGGGCGCGAAGACCAGGCGCACGTCGTCATACTTGCGGAACTTGTAGAGCTTGTACTGGCCGCCGCGGTAGAAGCTGATGACCTGGCAGGTCAGCTTCTGGTCGTCGCCGCAGGTCTCCTTCTGGATTTTGTCAATCTCGGCGGCGCGGGCCTGGACGAAGGCGGCGCCCTCAAGCCCGGCGCCGGCGCCCGTGACGCGGTCGGTGACATCGACGATATCGGTCAGGATTTCGGCCGTCTGACCGGGGCACTTCTTCTCTTCTTCGCGGGTGGCCGGCATCCAGCCGTTCTTGACGTAGTCGTTCTCGGCCGTGGACAGGTCCTGGATGCAGGAAACGACGCAGTGGTGGTTGGTGAGCACCAGGCCTTCGTTCGACACCAGCGAGGCCGAGCAGCCCTGCAGACGGACGGCGGCGTTGCGCACCCGGTCCAGCCAGGCCTGGTCGATGTTGGTGCCGTATTTCTCGTTCACCGTCGCGATGGGGAAGTTGTCGAAGGTCCACATGCCCTCGTCGGCGCGGGCGGAGGTGGCGGGGGCCGACAGGACGGCGGTCGCGGCGCCCAGGGCGATCAGCGAGGCGGTGAGACGAAGCGAGGGCAAGGACATGGAAGCGTGTTTCCCGGAGCGTGGGACGGCCTGTCCCATCTGTTATGTTGTAACTAACGCCGATAGAGGGCCGGCGCCAAGAGGCTGCACCGCCCTTAATCCCCTGATTTCGAACCCGCAATGTCTGCAAGACGGAACCCTTACCCCGATTTAACTTGGCGGTGAGGCGGCTCACGCTCAGATAGGCGGACGTACCGGGGGTTTATCGACGACCATGTCGCTTGCGCTATCTACGCTGCTGTTCGAGTGGCGCCGCTATATGGCGGCGGTCATGGCCCTGGCCCTGTCTGGCCTGCTGGTCCTGGCGATGACTGGTGTCTTCATCGGCATCGGCAAGGGGTTCACCGCTACCATCGAACGGTCGAACGCCGACGTCTTCATCATGCAACCCGGCGCCAAGAGCCTGATCGGCGGACCGTCGGGCGTGCCGCGTCGTTTCATCCCGCTGGCCTACAACCACCCCGAGGTGGTCGAGGTCATGCCGCTGGACGGCGCGGGCGGCACCTTCCAGAATATCAAGAGCGTCGATCCGACCAAGAGCCAGGCCGACAACGCCAACCAGGGCGCGCCGCGTCAGAAGTTCGTCCAGGCCAGCATCATCGACACCCGCCCCGGCTCGGTGACCATCCCGACCGACTATTCCCAGGAACTGGTCGATGCCCTGCGTCAGCCCTACACCGTCGCGGTGGACGAGACGGCCCTGACGACCTTGGGCGTCAAGCTGGGCGACAAGGCTCTGTATAATGGCCAGACCGTCACCGTCGTCGGCGTGACGCGCGGCTATCCCAACATGATGCAGCCGGGCGTGGTTATGTCGCGTGACACCCTGCGGATGCTGGGCCAAGCCGATACCGGCGCGCGGGTCGGGCCGTTGATGGTCAAGCTGCGCGATCCGGCACGTGCGCCGGTCGTGGTGGCTCAGCTGAACGCCATGGGCAACGGTCAGTGGAAGGCCTGGACCAAGCAGCAACTGGCCGACGCCAACGCCGGCGCCATGTTCGAGGAAGGCATCCTGGTCATCATCATCGGCGGCTGCGTCGTGCTGGGCATCATCATCGGGGTGGCCATCACCTGGCAGACCCTGCGCGGGGCCATTATGGCCAATATCAAGGAGTTCGCCTCGTTGCGGGCCCTGGGCGTCAGCATGGGATCCCTGCGCCGGATCGTGGTCGAACTCAGCTTCTGGGTCGGCGTCGTGGGCGTGATCGCGGCCATCGTCCTGACGTGGCTGGTGTCGTTGCTGGCGATGATGGGGGCGGTGATCATCGCCCTGCCGCTGTCGCTGCTGATCGTCGTGGGGATCGGCCTGATCGCCATCGCCATGGTGTCCGGCCTGCTGTCCCTGGGCATCCTCAAGAACAGCCAACCGGCGGACCTGCTGCGATGACCGACATGAGTTCTGGGCATACAAAGGTTCACGGCAAGCACGGCGACTTCGCCATCGAGGCCAAGAGCCTGGTCAAGCGGTTCAAATCCGGCAAAGCCTGGGTCGAGGTGTTGAAGGGCGTCGATTTCGACGCCAGACACGGCGACCTGACCATGGTCATGGGGCCGTCCGGCTCGGGCAAGTCCACCCTGATCGCGGCCCTGTCCGGCCTGCTGAAACCCGAAGAGGGTCGAGTGGACGTGCTGGACGTGGACGACCTGTGGAAACTGTCCTCGGGCCGGATCGACAAGTTCCGGCTGGATAACTGCGGCTTCATCTTCCAGGGCTTCAACCTGTTCCCCGCCCTGACGGCGCTGCAACAGGTCGAGACCGTGCTGAAGTTCCAGGGGTTGACCTCCGGCCAGGCCAGGAAACGCGCCACGACCGCGCTGGAAGAAGTCGGCTTGGGCCATCGCCTGCACCAGCGACCGGCGGCCCTGTCCGGCGGCGAGAAGCAGCGCGTCGCCATCGCCCGCGCCCTGGCCAAGGATCCCAAGATCCTGTTCGCCGACGAACCGACCTCGGCCCTGGACGGCGAGAACGGCCAGGTGGTGATCAAGCTGCTGCGTCGCGCCGCCACCGAACACGGCGCCGCCGTGATCTGCGTGACCCACGACCCGCGCCTGGAGGCCTGGGCTGACCGGGTCATCCATATCGAGGACGGCAAGATCCTGGACGACCAGCGCCGCATTCCCGATCCGAACGCCATCCTGGCGTCCCACTAACCGACACGACGATTTCCTCTTAGGACGACACGCCAATGCCCGGCTTTCTGAAGAAAAAACGCACCTGGATCGGCCTGCTGCTGGTGATCGTGCTGGTGGTCGGCTTCATGCTGTTCCAGTCCGCCGCTAAGACCAAGAAGGTTGAGCAGGAGAAGGCGGCGGCGACAAAGGTCGAAAGCCCCTATGCGGCCATCGCCAACGGCAAGGTCGATGTCGAGGGCGGCATCATCCAGATCGCGGCCCGTCGCGGCGGCATCGTGCGCGACGTTCTGGTGCAGGAAGGCGACCGCGTCGTCGCCGGCCAGATACTGGCCCGTCAGGAGGACGACGAGGCCCGCCTCGCCGTCCAGAGCGCCCAGGCCGCCGTGTCCCAGGCCGAAAGCCAGCTGGCCCAGATCCGCGTCGATATCCGCACGGCCCAGCGCGAACGCGATCGTCTGCAACGGCTGGTCGCCACCAACTTCGTCGCCGCCCAGCGGATGGACCAGGCCGAAGACCAGATCGCCACCGCCCAGGCGCGCCTGGGCTCCCAGACCGCCGCCGTCCAGACCGCCCGCGCCCAGTTGAACCAGGCGCGTTATGATCAGGAACTGACGATCATCCGCGCGCCCAGCGACGGCCGGATCGTGCGGCGTTACGCCAACCCCGGCGCCGGCGCCTCGACCCTGAATGTCTCGAACATGTTCGACCTGGAGCCCGACGCCCCGCGCATCGTCCGCGCCGAGGTGGTCGAGAGCGACCTGCCCAACCTGACCGACGGCCAGGCTGTCGAGATCAGCCCCGAGGGCGACGCCACCAAGGTCTATATCGGCGCGGTGATGCGTCGCGCGGCGGTGTTCGGGGCCCGCAAGCTGGCCTCCGACGATCCCTCGCAACGCACCGACGAGCGGGTGGTGGAGGTGGTCGCCTCGGCCGGCGACGCGCCCCTGCTGATCGGCCAGCGGGTGCTGGTCAAGTTCATGAAGCCCGGCGAGACCGCCGGCGCCAAGCGCGTCGCCACGACCGGCGTCGGTCCCAACCAGGCGATGCGCGCGCAGTAGAACGCGAGTGGATCAGCGGCCGGTGAAGACGCCCGGCCGCTTTTCCAGCACGGCGGCGACGCCTTCCTGATGATCCTCGGTCAGGTGGGCCAGGGCCTGCATGGCCGCCGACATCTCCAGCATCTGGTCGAAGGTCGTGTCGCGCCCCTGGCGCAACAGGGTCTTGGCCATGCGAAGCGCCTGGGGCGGCTGGGCCGCGACCTGAGCGGCGGTGGTCAGGGCCTCGTCCATCAGACTGTCATGGGCGACCACCCGATTGACCAGCCCCCATTCTGCGGCCGTCGCGGCGTCGATCGAGCGGGCGGTGAACAGCATCTCGGCAGCGCGGGCGTATCCGATATTGCGCGGCAGCAGCCAGGACCCGCCGTCGCCGGGGATGATGCCCAGCTTCAGGAACGGCACGCCGAAGCTGGCGCGATCCGAGGCGATGCGGATATCCGCCAGGCCGGCGATGTCGCAGCCCAGCCCCATGGCCGGCCCGTTGACGGCGGCGATCAGCGGAGCCTCCAGCCCGTACAGCGACCGGACGATCCGGTGCACGACCCGACGATAGCGTTCGCGGATGGCGGCGCCTGACCCTTCGAACAGGTCGCGACGGTCCCGCATGGCGGTCAGGTCGCCGCCGGCCGAGAAGGCCCGCCCTGCGCCGGTCAGGACCACGCAGCGGATCGACGGTTCGGCATTGACCCGCTCGCACGCCGCCGCAACCTCGTCCCCGTCGGTCAGGTCGGGCAGGGCGTTCAGACGCGCCTCGCGGTCCAGCGTCCAGATCAGGATAGAACCTTGGCGGTCTTCGGCGATCAGGCCCATGTGTCGTCTCCCTGTTTGCGCCCGTCATCGGCTGCGAACGCCGCGTCAGCAAGTCCGCAATTGCAAAAGCCCCGGTCGAGACCGGGGCTTTTTCAGGCTTGGGCCGAAAAGGGCCGTCAGCGTTTCTTGATCGTATAGGGTACGAAGTTCGACGGATGGCTGACCACCCGGCTCGAATTCGACGGCATATGCCGACTGTTGACCAGCATCCCGCCCCAAAGGGCGAAGGACATCATGGCGTGTTGGAGGTTACGCTCCTTATCGTTCATCTTGGCGTCTCCTTTCGCAGAACGATGAAAAGAGACGCGTCGTACCAATGGGATTCCACCGTCAGTCGTTTCGCGTCATTGGGCAATATAAGACAGTTTGGTGAATTTGCAAATTTATTCGTCAGGAGTCGGAGTGTATTTCGCTTCGGTGTCACAATGAGCATCCCCATCCCGAGCAGGCCGGAACCGCCCAAGGCGATCGCCACGCCTTGCGTCATGGTCTGCGCCGTCGATGGCGAGAGCGGCCTGTGCCTGGGCTGTTTTCGAACCCTGAAGGAGATCGCCGGCTGGCGCGCGCTCAGCGACGCCGAACGCGAGGCGGTCATGGCCGACCTGCCGACGCGGCGGTCGCAGGTCGATCCGGCCAAGCTGGGCTAGCGGGGTTCGGGGTTTAAGCTTTCGTCAGCCACGTCGTTTCACGGCATCCAAACGCTGGCGCCTTAGACCGACGACATGGCTCGTATCGATTTCCAGTCCGTCATCGTGCTCGGCGTCGCCCTCATGGCCTCGTTCGGAACGGCGCTGACGATCCGACATCTGGACGGCGACGGCGCCGCCCAGGCGGCGACGCCCGTGGTCGCGGCTTCGACCGCCCCCGCGTCGGGCACGGACGCCCAGGTGGTCAAGGGCGCGGACGGTCACTATTGGGCCCAGGCCAGGATCGAAGGGCGGGCGGTGCGGGTGCTGGTGGACACCGGCGCCAGCGTCGTTGCCCTGACGCGGGCGGACGCCCTGCGGCTGGGCGTCGATCCCGAACCGGCGGATTTCACCGGCCGCGTCCAGACCGCCTCGGGCGTCGTGAGCGCCGCCCCGGTTCAGCTGAAATCAGTCTCGGTCGCCGGGGCGCGCGTGGACGAGGTCGAGGCGCTGGTCGTCGAACAGGGCCTCGAATATTCCCTGCTGGGCATGAGCTATCTGGGCCGGCTTTCGGCCTTCGAGGCCACGCCGGTCGGGCTGACGCTGCGGCCCTAGAGGTCCTTCATCTGGCGACGGGCTTCGCTGAAATACTGCCAGCCCGTCCACAGGGTGATGATGGCGGCGAACCAGATCAGGAAGATGGCGAAGGATTCGAACGCCGGCTGCCAGGCCAACGGCGAGCCGTCAGGATTCTGCAGGCCCAGGGCGCTCCACAGCAGGGTCAGCTGAAGGGCGGCCAGAGCGACCATCTGCACTGTGGTCTTCCATTTTGCGGCTAAGGTGACCGGCAGTTCGATCCGCCCGGCCATGGTCTCGCGCAGGGCGGAAACCGCGAACTCACGGAACAGGATCAGGCCGCAGGGCAGGGCGATGCCCGGCAGCGAACCCGAGGCCAGAACGCCCAGGATGGCGCCTGTCACCAGAACCTTGTCGGCGATCGGGTCGAGGATGGCGCCCCAGCGCGTGGTGGAGTTCCAGCGTCTGGCCAGGAAGCCGTCGACCCAGTCGGTCGATGCGGCGATGACGAAGATCCAGAAGGCCCAGACGCTGAACCGACCTTGGGTTTCCGGCGAAAGCCAGGCCTCCAGCGCGCCCGGCGCCGCGCCGGCCATCATGGCGAACATCACCACCCCGGCCACAAGGCGCAGGCCGGTCAAGATGTTGGGGATGGGATTGGCGCGGTGGGCGGCTGTCATGGTCATATCCGTTCAACGCGCCGGGTGTGACACGGTTCGCAAGTCACGCCAACGGCTCGAACCGCGGCTTGTCGGTCATCACGGTCAGGGCGCCCTCGGAGATGCCGAAATGCAGGCCGCTGAGCTTCAGGTCGCCTCTGGCTTCGCGCTCGGCGATCCAGGGGAAGGTGCGCAGATTTCGGATCGACAGGCGAACGATGGCTTCCTCGGCCGCGCGTTCCAGCTGGTCATGGGCCACGGTCTCGGCGACGTGCTGGACCACGGGCGTGCCCTGGGCGATCCACGGGCCGACGAAGTCGGCGACGATGTCCGGCGCGCCGTTGATCATGGCGTTGACCCCGCCGCAATGGGCATGGCCCATAACGACGATGCGCTTGACGCCCAGCACCTTGACGCCGAACTCCAGCGCCGCCGAAACGCCGTGCAGCTTGCCGTCCGGTTCGTAGGGCGGAACAAGATTGGCGACGTTGCGCACGACGAACAGCTCGCCCGGCTTGGCGTCGAAGATCAGGGCCGGATCGGCGCGGCTGTCCGAGCAGGCCACGATCAGGGTGTGCGGCTTCTGGCCCTTCGTCGCCAGGGCCTCATATTCGGCATGGGCCGTCGGCCAATGCTCGGCCCGGAAGCGGCGGTAGCCGGCGGTCAGTTCGTCTTCGTGGCTGGTCATGGCGCTACCTCTAGCGGGCGTTGGAGAGGCAAGAAAGGTGCGATCATCACGGCTTTTGTGTCGTCCGTTTCGTCTATCGGCGCCACACAACTCTCGGCGGTCTGCATGCCACAGGCATGACCATGACTGATTGTCGGCAGAAGGGGGGATTTCATGCGGGGATTGATGCGGGTCTTGATCGGGACGGCTCTCGCGGCGGTCGCCGCCGCGAGCGAGGCGCAAGATTCGCCGCTTTCACGCCTGGGCGGCATGATCGTGATGCGGTGTGAGGCTGGCGACGCCTTATGCGCAGCGTTGGAGGAAAAGACGCGCAGACTGTCGCGCCGCGACCCGGCGGATGAAGCACGAGCGGCGGTTGCGGCCGGAGACTTTCGACCGGCGGCGGTGCAAGCTTTCGGTCCTGGTGGCGGGTCCTGGGATCTGCCGGGCCTTGATTGCCGCAACGCTGTGGGGCGGGAGCAGGTGGGCAAGTGGCTGGCCTACGACGACTACATGACCGAGGCGGAGCTGCGACATACGGAAGCCGCCACGCGCTTCATCGAAGGCTACAACCGCGCCCTGGTCGAATCGCCGGCTTATGCGGACAAGGACATTTGCGCGGTGAAGGGGCGCCGCCGCGCCGAAGCCTATAGCGGACAGATCGTCGACTATGCAGCGGCAGCGCGCAGCCGGCGACTGGAGACGCTGGAAGCTCTGGAAGCGGCGGGGCGCACAGACTACGCCGTGCGGGACCGATTCGAACGCAGCCCGCTGGCGTGGGCGGTCTACAACGGCGACGAAGCCATCGCCGACTGGCTGCTGGCTCGAACCCAAGACGTGACGGTACGTGAGTATGAGACGCCGCTGGCCGCGCACGCCATGGCGAACGGGCGGCAGGCGCTGGCGGCGCGGATCGTCGCGGCGGCCGGCCATCCGACGTCGGACACCCATAGTTGCAAGTTCGAGCTGTGGGGACCGCCGCCGGAGGAAAATCGCGGCTGCACCTGGCAAGGTCTGCTGATCCTCAACCGACAGTGGAGCCTGCTGGAGGACTTTCGAAAACGTGGAGGCGACCTCGGCTACGAAGGCGCTATGGTTCTGCGCGAGGCGCTGGCGGCTGGCGATCTGGAAACGGTCGAGCGCATCGGCGTTCTGCCGGTTCAAGGGCGAGAGCCTCATCTGATGCCGGACCAAATGATCGCCGGTTATGTGAAGGTCGGCGCTTGGACATTACTTGCCCAGGCGCAGCCGGATAGTTTCCGGACATCGGCTCGAACCCTGGCTGAGGCGGAACTATGGGCCACGGCGGCGCAGGCCCGCAAGTGGGACGCCCTGACCTTCCTGATGGATCGCGGTGCGGACCTGAACCTGCTGTCGTCCGACCGTCTGACGACATGTCGTGTGATGGCCGGTGCGGGAGACGTGGCTGGTCTGTTCGCCTGTGTGCGGGACGCCCAGGCTGTGCGGGAGCGGTTCGTCGCCGCTGCCCAAGCCCGTGACGTAGAAGCGGCTGTCGAGATCATGCGCGCCGCCGATCTGGAGGAGCGTCAGAAGGGGGGACTGGCGGCCGTCGCCTTCGCGACCGGGGATTCCGCCTTCGTCGGCGCCCTGGTCGAGGCCGGGCTGCCCATACTGATGGACGCCAACCCCAACACCGGCCCGATGGAGCCGCGCAGCAGCGTGCGGGCGGGCGGCTTCTATAGCGGACCGTTGAAAGACGAGGTGGAACGCTGGGCGGCTGAACCGGGGCATGACGAGGCGCTGCGGGGCGTGAGTTGGGCCGCGCCGATCTCGACCGCCATTGACCGTCAGGAGGCCGTCATGCTGGCGGCGCTGACCCGTCGGCCGGTGAAGCATCTCGGCAAGCTGATCGTCTTTCCGATGGAACGGGCGGATACGGCGGACATGAGCTACTACCCGGGCGAGGTGGACACGGGGGCCCTGCCGACCCGACCCACGGAACGGTTGGACGCTCTGCTTAAGGTCGCGGCCCCTGCGATCCTGGCGGCGGATGGGCCGCGGGGTCTGGACGCGCCGATGCGTCACGCCGTCTCCGCCGGTTGGGACGATGTGATCGCGGACTGGGTGGCTCTGGGTTACCGTTTCTCGGAGGCGGAGCGACCGGGAAGCGTGGTGATGGCCTGGTCGGGCTTCAACGGCCAGTGCCGTCCGACTACGGCGCGTTTCCTGGCCGAGGGCGGGTTGGACTGGAATGGCGTCGATGCGTTTGACGACGCGCCTGCACCCGTCTTCTGGAGTATCGCCGCGACCTGTAGGGACCCACGCACGGTGGCCGCCCTGATCGCCTTGGGCGTAGGCGACATCAATGCGATTTACGTGAACGGCGCATCGCCGCTGGACGAGGCCGAGCAGCGCAATCGCCACGCCATGGCCGCCGCCATCCGTGCGGCCGGGGGGCGAAAGGCCGCGGAGATCGATCCCGGCCGGGTCGCTAGGCTGAAGGCCGAAAACGGTCTGCGCGACGATCCGGACTTGCGTCAGACGATCGACTGAGGGTCAGCTCTTCCTGAAGAAGGCGTGGATGCGTTCGGCCAGGGGCTGGTTGATGCCGTCCACCTTGACCAGGTCGCTGACCGACGCCCGACCGACGCCCTTGGCGGAGCCGAAGGCGTGGAGCAGGGCCTTCTTTCGGCCGGGGCCGACGCCTTCGATCTCGTCGAGGGGATTCTTCTTGATGTCCATCGAGCGGCGCTTGGCGTGGGCGCCGTTGGCGAAACGGTGGGCCTCGTCGCGCAGACGTTGCAGGTAGTAGAGGGCCGGCGACTTCAGCGGCAGCATGAAGGGCGGTTTGCCAGGCATGAAGAACTTTTCCATGCCCGCATCGCGGTCCGGCCCCTTGGCGACCCCGACCACGGCGATGTCGTCCAGGCCCAGATCGGCCAGGACCGCCAGCACTTCGGCCAACTGGCCCGCGCCGCCGTCGATCAGCAGCAGGTCGGGGCGGACGGCGTCCTCGCCCTCTTCCTCGTCCTTGACCAGACGGGCGAAGCGGCGGCGCATCACCTCGCGCATCATGCCGTAGTCGTCGCCGGGCGTCAGGTCCTCGCCCCGGATGTTGAACTTGCGATACTGGGACTTCTGGAAGCCGTCGGGGCCGGCCACGACCATGCCGCCGACTGCATTGGTGCCCTGGATATGAGCATTGTCGTAGATCTCGATCCGTTCGGGCCGGGTCTCCAGGCCGAAGGCCTCGCAGACCTCGTCCAGGATTTTCCCTTGGGCCGAGCTTTCGGCCAGGCGGCGGCCCAGGGCCTCGCGGGCGTTGGTCAGGGCGTGGTCGACCAGGGCCAGCTTCTCGCCGCGCTGGGGGCGGACGATCTCGATCTTGCGGTCCGCCTTCATCGAGAAGGCCTCTTCCAGCAGCTCCAGCTCGTGCGGGCGGACGTTGGACAGGATCAGGCGAGGGATCGGCTTGTCCTCGTAGAACTGACCCAGGAAGGCGGCCAGGATCTCCGGGTCCGTGTCGGTCTTGTCCACGCGGGGGAAGTAGGCGCGGCCGCCCCAGTTCTGGCCGGCGCGATAGAAGAAGACCTGGACGCAGGCCTGGCCGCCGTCGGAATGTAGGGCGAAGACGTCGCCCTCGGCCACGCTGTCGGCGCTGACGGAGTTTTCCATCGAGATGGCCGAAAGGGCGCGAATGCGGTCGCGGACGCGGGCGGCCTGTTCGAAGTCCATCTCGTCCGACGCCGCCTGCATCTCCTGCGACAGGCGGCCGATGACGGCGCGCGACTTGCCGCGCAGGAACTGTTCGGCCTCGGTGACCAGTTCGCCGTAGTCCTCAAGCGAGATCAGGCCGGTGCAGGGGGCCGAGCAGCGCTTGATCTGGTGCAGCATGCAGGGACGGGTGCGGGTCTCGTAGACGCTGTCGGAACAGGAGCGCAGCAGGAAGGCCTTCTGCAGCGTGTTCAGCGTGCGGTTGACCGCCCAGGTCGAGGCGAAGGGGCCGAAATAGTGGCCGGGGGTGACATGGGCGCCGCGATGTTTCCTGACCTGGGGGGCGCGGTGGTCGCTGCGGATCATCAGCTCGGCGAAGGACTTGTCGTCACGCAGCAGGACGTTGAAGCGCGGCTTCAGCTTCTTGATGAAGTTGGATTCCAGCAGCAGGGCCTCGGTCTCGGAGGCGGTGACGACCAGTTCCATCGACCGGGTCTGGGCCACCATCAGGCCGATGCGCTGGGTGTGGAAGCGGCCCTGGGCGTACTGGACAATGCGCTTCTTCAGCGACTTGGCCTTGCCGACGTACAGGCAGGACCCGTCCTCGCCATACATGCGGTAGACGCCCGGCTTGTCGGGCGCCCGACGCGCCTCGTCGGCGATCAGGGCGGCGGCCGTCAGGTTCGAATCGAGCGTCTCCTCGGTCATCCGGGGGGATATAGGCTCACGACCGCCGAACCAGAAGGACGCCCGCCAGAACCAGGCCCACGCCGGCGATGCGGCCGATGTTCAGCGGCTGGCGCGGCACGCCCAGGGCGCCGAAATGGTCGAGGATCAGGCTGAGCAGCAGCTGGCCGCCGACCATCAGGGTGATGGTCATGGCCACGCCCAGGCGCGGCACGCCCCAGGCGGCGGCGACCACGAAACAGGCGCCGTAGACCCCGCCCAGCCAGGCATACCAGGGCAGGGCGCGCGTGGCGGCGAAGTCCGGCCGCGTGTGCATCAGGGCCGCCACGATCCCCAGCACCGTCGTGCCGACGGCGAAGGAGATGAAGGCGGCGTTGACCGGCGAGGCGACGGCCGTGGCCAGCTTGGCGTTGGTCGGCGCCTGGAGGGCGGTGGCGCCGCCGGCCAGGATGACGACGAGGATGGCGAGCAGGGACGGGTTCATGGCCCCTGGCTAGCACGGCTTTCGCCGGATGCGGAGGGCGGCTTGAGGCGGCCGGCGCGACGCAGGCGACGGCGCTCGGCGCGGTTCAGGGGTTGAGGGGCGGGCGGCGTCAAAACAGGGTGCAATCTGTGCACTTCGTCCAGATCGGATCCGGCGTCGTTGAAAACGGGGTGCAAAGTGTGCACTTCGTCCAGATCGGACGCGGGGCGCGAAAAATCAGGGTGCAATCTGTGCACATTCTGGGTTTCGTCGGGCGTTTCAGCCGCCAGGGACGACAAGGTCTCGAAGATCTTGAGCCAGCGCAGGGCCTCGGTCGCCTCGCCGTCCATCAGCGACAGTTGCAGGCGACGCCGCGCCGACAGGGCCATGGCCGACAGGTCGATGTCCTCGATGTCCTCAAGCTCGACGGCGGGATCATGCATATTGGGGTCGTCCTGATCCTGTAGCCGCCAGCCCGCCTTGCGGGCGCGAACGCGAAAGGCCGAGATGCCCAGGTCGTAGCGGCGGCAGACGACGCGCGCCGGCTCGCCCGCCAGATAGTCGTCGCGGGCCAGGTCCCAGACCTGCTGCGAACGGACGCGATAGACGGGGGCGGCTTGGGTCATGGGCGGACGCTGGCACGCGCCTGCGTCAGATGCGGACGTCTCTCACCAGTTCGGATCGACCGGGGCGCCGTCGAAGATCTCGGCCAGACGCGCGAGGCACCCCCGGTTGGTGTCGGCCGGCAGGTCGGAGGGAGAAAACCAGCCGACCTCGGCGATCTCGCCATGGCTGGTGCGCGCGCCCCGATCGAAGTCGTCCAGGCGGAAGACGACGACATGGTCGCCGGGAAAGAAGCGGTCGTTGGAATGGATCGAGACCAGGCGCGGCGCCGCCCGCGCGATCAGCCCGGCCTCTTCGTGCAGTTCGCGCACCACGGCGGAGTGGGTCGTCTCGCCCCGATCCACCCCGCCGCCCGGCAACCACCAGCCGGCCAGATAGGTGTGCCGGATCATCAGCACCCGCCCCTGCGCATCCACCGCCACCGCTCGCACGCCCAGCGTCTTGCCGCGCGTCAGGCGCGACCAGGCGAAGAAGAGGGGGCGGGTGAAGGGTTCGACGTGGATGCGCCAGGTCATGGAGAGCGTCTCGATCATCGAAAGCTAAATTCATTTGTCAGCGCAAAAAGTCTCATGGAGCAACTCTTCAGTCCCCGCAAACGCCGAATGCGTTATAACGTCGCAATGCGAAATAAGGCGCATACGTGGCATTATTGTTACGACATGACGTCGTTTTATGAAGCGGCTGTAATAATCGTGGCGCCCTACGCAAAGCCGCTTAGGCTCTTGTGAGCATTCCCACCTGGGGGTGCATCGGAGGGTCTGGCGACATGGGGATGTCGTTCGGCGATCCGGCTTTTTTCAAAGAGGGGTACGTTTTGAAAAATCGAAATATCCGTCAGCGGCTTTTGGCAAGCACCATCGTGGGCGGCGCCTTAATGACTGTCATGCCGATCATGGCGCTCGTGGCGGCGCCGACGCCAGCCCGCGCCCAATCACAAACAGGCGCGCTCCGAATTTCCGTGCAGACAGGCGGACAGCCGATTCCTGGCGCGACCGTGACGGTGAGTTCGCCCAACAGCCTGGTCAGCAGGAGCGGCGTGACCGACGCAGCCGGTTTCGTGCGCCTGGCTGGCCTGGACCCCGCAATCAACTATTCCGTTGTCGTTGTGGCGTCTGGCTACGACGCTTTCACCGCCAACAATGTCGCCGTAGTTAGCGGCCAGGAGCGGTCGATCGGCTATGCCCTGAGCGGAAGCAACGTTTCCACTCTGGGCGACATCGTGGTCACCGGCGCATCTTTGGCCTCCATCGACGTGACGTCCGCGACTGTTGGAACGACCTTGACCTTGGGCGTCGTGGAGTCGCTTCCGACAGGTCGCAGCTATCAAAGCTACCTTCAGCTCGTGCCGGGCGTTAAGCCGTCGAGCGGCGGAAACCCTTCTTCGCGATCCGGCATCAACTATTCCGATATCGGCGGCGCGACCGGCTCGTCCTCCGACAACGTCTATTATCTGGACGGCGTCGATGTCACCGATCCGTCCACGGGGACATTCGGCACGAACTTCAACTCCGAAATCATCCAAGAGCAGCAGGTTATCGTCAGCGGTGTTCCGGCCGAATATGCGGGTGGATCAGGCCTGATTTCGCGTGTCATCACCAAGTCGGGGGGTAATGAGTTCCACGGTTCGCTGAACTATTACTTCCAAAACGACGGTCTGGTGGCCAAGGATGAGCATACGACGTCTGGTGGCTTCTCGACCTACGATACCGCCGCGACCCTGGGCGGGCCGATCATCCGTGACCGTCTGTGGTTCTACGGATCGTACCAGAAGAAGCACCGTGAAGACGAGGTTCTGGACATCAACAGCGGCGATGTGCTGCGCACCGTCACCAACGATGCCGAATATACATTCGGCAAACTGACCTGGCAGATCACCGACGACGATCGTCTGACGGCAAGCTATTTCGAAGATCCCACCAGCATCAGTGGTTCGAACTCGTCTGGAACGCTAAACAATCGCGACAGAGCGCAGGAACAGGGCGGCAAGAATTATAAGGTCGAGTACGGCCGCACGTGGGGCGACTTGCAGTTGGGCGCCTACTGGTTCCGCCACGAAGGCGAGGTCACGACGACTGCAGCGGATCAGTCTGTAGCCGATACGGTCACCTACCGGAACTCGGCGGGATCGACCTTGGCTCAACGTAGCCTGGGTGGTGTCGGTTCCAATCTCGAAACCCACCGCAATCGCGACGAGTTCGGACTGAATTTCGAATACTATCTCGACACCGCGTTCGGCAGCCACACGTTCAAGGGCGGCTATATCAACACCGAAAACGTCTATGAGGAAAACGGAACTGTCCCAGGCGGCGTGACCTATCAGTCGCTGGCTCCAATCTATGCGGGCACGACTTACCTCGACTATACGACGTCCAGCGGCGCAACGAACGGCTGGACTGGTCGTGCGATCGTTCAGGCCGACAACGCGCGGATTCTGGCCGCCATCCAGGGCAACGTGATGGCGAAGGCGTTGATCGACAGAAGCCTAGACGGCATCGTGTCGCAGGCCGAGTTGAACGCCTATACTTTCACAGACACCAACGGCGCACCCTACGGCAACGTCAACGTCTATCGCGCCTTGCGAACCATCAGTGCGCCCTATGAGGTCAAGAGCGAAGGGCAGAGCCTGTATCTTCAGGATACCTGGACGCTGAACCAACTGACCATCAACGCCGGCGTCCGCGCCGAGAAGTGGGAGCATTTCGCTTCGGACGGATCGAAGACGGCGACGTTCGATTGGGAACTCGCTCCCCGTCTGAGCGCCGTCTATGACGTGCTCGGCGACGGACGCTCCAAGGTGTTCGGCTTCGCCGGTCGCTATTACGATCCTATCCGCAACAACATGTCCGACTTCGCGGGCGCACTGACCGGCCCCGTCGATGAGGAGCAGATCAACATCAACGGCACCTGGGTCACCTTCCGCACACGCGGCGGAGCCACGACGCCGGACGCCCTGTTTTCTCCGTCGACGGAGACACCCTACACTGACGAGTTCATGCTGGGCGCATCGACGACGATCGGATCCAGCATCGGCGTGACGGCGACCGTCACACGTCGGGAAACGCGCGATATCCTGGAAGACTTCGATCTGGGGTTGTATTCGGATCCGTCGTTGACGGCCGCGACGGCGCCGTTCGGCTATGCCTATCCCGGGTCGTCCTACTATCTGCCGTATTCGTACTTCGGCTATGCGTCCAAGCCGAATTCGAACTATGTTATCGGCACCTTGCCGGGCGGCGAGCGGAACTACACCGGCTTCGAAGTCACGGTCACCAAGTTCAAGACCGACAACTGGCAGGGTCAAGCCTCCTATACCTATAACAAGGCCGAGGGGAACTCGAACTCCGACTCCAACGCCGACTTCCAGGGTGACTGGATCGCCTTGGATCCGCGTGCGCCGAATATGTACGGGCCACAACCCGGCAATATCGAACATCAGTTCAAGGCCTATGCCTCGTATGACTTCGACTTTGGTCTTCAGGTTTCGGGTGTCTTCAACTGGAACAGCGGGGCGCTGTACACTCCAGCTCAGTTGATCAGCGGACGCTATCTGCCATTAATGGACGATGGCTCGACCTCGGGCGGCGTGCAGGACACCTTCGTGCTGCCGAACAATGTCGGGTCGGCGACCGGCCCGTCCTACTATACCTTCGACATGCGTTTCCGCTATCAGCGGCCGCTGCCGATCGGGAACGCCGAACTGTTTCTGGATATCTTCAACATCCTGGACAACCAGGCCGCCACCGCCGAGCAGAAGCTGGTCGCCGGCAGCGGTCAGTATCTCTTTGGCGAAGCGAATGCCTGGGTGGCGCCGCGTCGGGCCTATCTGGGTGTTCGCTACACCTTCTGACCTGGCGAATGGTCCGGGCGTCGGTCATTCTTTGGCTGACGCCCTTTCGCTCTGAAGTTTCGACTGCGGCGGCCGAGTTTGTCTCGGCCGCCGTTCTTTTTGCGATATCTGTCTTAGGATAGGCGTGGTGTCTGGACCGTTGAACACCGTCCCCGCTTGAACCCCGCCCCGGTCCGCTCTAATCGGGGACGGACAACAGGAGCATCCCATGCTGGCTCTCGGCATCATCTTCGGCTTCGTCGCCGTTCTGGCGGCTTTCAATGCGTTCGAGTTTGGTCGGGTTGACTGAGACGAGCACGCCTGCGTCCCATCCGGCGAGGGGCGTCGCCCTGGTCACGGGCGGGGCGCGGCGGATCGGGCGGGCCATCTGTCTGAGGCTGGCCCAGGCCGGGTTCGACGTGGCGATCCATCATCATGCGTCGGGCGAGGACGCCCGGACCCTGGCCGACGAGATTGCGGGCCTGGGCCGACGCGCGTGTCTGTTGCAGGCGGACCTGACGGACGAGGCCAAGGTGCGGGCGCTGGTTCCGGCGGCGGCGGAGGCGCTGGGGCCGGTCGGCGTGCTGGTCAACAACGCCTCGGTGTTCGAGGACGACCGGGTCGGCGGGCTGACGCGCGACAGCTGGGACCTGCATATCGAGACCAATCTGAGGGCGCCCATCGTGCTGGCCGAGGCGTTCGCCGCCCAGGCGGTCGAGGGGGCCATCGTCAACCTGCTGGACCAGAAGGTGCTGAAGCCGGATCCGCGCTTCTTCTCCTACAGCCTGTCGCGCAACGGCCTGTGGTGGGCGACGCAGACCCTGGCCCAGGCGCTGGCGCCGGGCATTCGGGTCAATGGGGTGGGGCCGGGGCCGACCCTGCCGTCCATCCACCAGACGCCGGAAGAGTTCGCCGCCGAGGCGCGCGCCACCCTGTTGCAGACGCCCGGCAGCCCTGAGGCGGTGGCGCAGGCCGTGCTGTGGCTGATTGACGCCCGCATGGTGACGGGCCAGATGATCGCCGTCGACGGGGGCCAGCATCTGGCCTGGCGCACCCCCGACATCCAGGAGTAGCGCGTGGTTGCATCCTCTCACGTGACGCCGTTTCCGGCGGAAGAGCCGCTGCGCTTCGAGCGGCTGAGCGTGTTCGTGCGCGGGCTGGAGGTCGAGGCCGGGATCGGGGTCTATGACCACGAACAGGGGCGGCTGCAGCGGCTGGTGATCGACGTGACCCTGGAGCTGGAGCCCCGGCCCATCGAGCGGCTGGGCGACACCATCAACTATGAGACCGTGGCCAATGCGGCGCGGGCGATCGCGGCCGAGGGGCATGTGGGGCTGGTCGAGACCTTCGCCGAACGGCTGGCGCGGGCGTGCCTGGAGGACGGCTGCGTGCAGCGGGCGACGGTGCGGATCGAAAAGCCGGGGGCGCTGGTGGGCGTGATCGCGCCGGGGTGCGAGATCGTGCTGGGGCGGTAAGGGCGGTTGCGTCGAAACTGACGGACGGCCATTGTCGCGACCTTGAGTCCAGCCGGGCGTCCGGCGTGTGAGAAGCGATGTTCATGGCCGAGCCCGGCGATCCGAAAGACCCTGCGGTCCCCAACGACGATCACGATCACGACGCCCAGGTCGGCTTCGTCTCGCCGGCGTCGCTGGCCGGGCGGGCGCGGGCGCCGGAGCCGGTCGCTCAGGATGCGCGTGAGCCGGACCTGTTCGATCCGCCTGAGCTGGAGCCGGGGCCGGGACCGTTCGACCTGTCGGGACAGATGACGCGGCCGACGGCGCCGTTCCCGCAAAAGCCTGAGCCGAGCGTGGAGACGCCCGTTGCGCCGACGCCCGTAACCCGCGCGATGCGCGAGCAGATGACGTCCGACGCCGCGCCGCGCCGCGAGGGGCCGGCCGTGCCGATGCGGCTGTATGCGATCTATGTGCTGATCCTGTTGGCGGTGCCGACGCTGGGCGTGTCGTGCCTGGTGGCCTTGCTGGCGGTGATGCGGCGCGACGGGGCGACGGATGCGCTGGAGCACAGCCATGCCGTCTATCAGCAGCGGACCCTGTTCGGGACGGTCGCGGCGGCCGTGGTCGGGGCGATCCTGGTGGTGGTCAATATCGGCGTGCTGGTGCTGTTCGCCCTGGCGATCTGGGTCCTGGCGCGCGGCGCGTTCGGGGTGCTGAAACTGAAGAGCGGTCAGGCCGTTCCCAATCCTCGCAGCTGGCTGTTCTGAAGGACCGACGATGACCAACGAACCGAATTTCATCGCCGGACGCGAGTCCGAGGGCAAGGTCGGGGCGCTGATCGCCTGGGCGCTGTTCATCCTGTCGATCCCCAGCGCCAACGTGCTGGTCCTGGTCGGGCTGGTGGTGTCCTATGTGACGCGCGGGACGGCGACGGGCGTGGCGCGCCAGCATATCGACGCGCAGATCGCGCTGTTCTGGTCGGTGTTCTGGTGGACCATCGCGGCCTGGGTGGGGATCGCGATCAGCGCCCTGGCCTCGCTGGTGCTGATCGGCATTCCCTTCCTGCTGCTGTTCCTGCTGGCCTGGTTCCTGCTCAGCGTCTGGTTCACGATCAAGAGCGTGATTGGCCTGCTGAACCTGCTGAACAACAAGCCTATCTGAGCCTTACGGAACGTCCGCGCGGCCTTGGCGGTTGATCGTCAAAAGGAGAGACGCATGGGACAGTTCAAAGACGTCGAGGGCGACAACCGGTTCGAGCAGGCGTTCGACGACGACAAGGGGTCGGGCCTGGTCTGGGCCGACTATGCCGTGAAGGGCGACGCGCGGATGATCCTGCACGTCGAGGCGGAACAGTCGCTGCGCGGATCGGGCGCGGCTGGGCGGTTCATGCAGGCGATGGCCGAACATGCGCGCGAGACGGGGCTGAAGCTGTTTCCGCGCTGCAGCTATGCCGTCGCCTGGCACAAGCGGCATCCCGATTACGACGACGTGCTGGCCTGAGATCGGCGCTTAGGTCGCAGGGCGGATCTGCAGCCGAGCGCTAAGGTGGGCGCATGCAACTGATCGGACAGGCCTGGGTCTATCGCGTCGGCAATTCGCTGGTGCGGGTGGAGAACGCCTTCGCCTGGATCGGATGGGCGCAGGAGCGACTGATCGTCAATGAAGAGCCGGTCCGAACGGCCGGCGGCTGGTTCGGCATCTCGCGCGACTTCAAGGAAGACTGGCTGACGCCGACAGGCGAGGGCGAACTGGCGATCCGGCTGCGCGCGCGGGTGAACGGCATAAGCTGCCAGGCGATGCTGGAAGGCGTGGAGATCGCGCCCGAAGCCTTCTTGCAGGCCAGATGGAGCGGCGGTCACAACGCCTGGGCGCCGGCGGAGGCCTGGACCCCCGCCGGCAAGAACAGCTGGATCATCGGCCTTCCCTAGCCGCCAGAATAGCCGCCGATGATGGGCAGGATCTCGCCGGTGATGAAGCTCGACATCTGGGGCGAGGCCAGGAAGACGTAGGCGGGCGCGATCTCCTCGGGCTGGGCCGGGCGTTTCATCACCGTCTGCGCGCCGAACTGGGACGTGTCTTCGGCGTCCTTGTCGGCGGGGTTCAGCGGGGTCCAGACCGGGCCGGGCGCGACCACGTTCACGCGGATGCCGCGCGGGGCCAGATGGGTGCCCAGCGAGCGGGCGTAGGCATGGATGCCGCCCTTGGTCAGGGAATAGTCCAGCAGGTCCTTGTTGCCCTGAAGCCCGGTGACCGAGCCGGTCATGACGATGGCGCCGCCGGACTTCATGTGCGGCACCGCCGCCTTGGTCATGTTGAAATAGCCGTAGAGGTTGGTCTTCAGCGTGCGGTCGAAGTGTTCGTAGGTCAGGTCCTCGAAGGCGCTGACGTGTTCCTGGAAGGCGGCGTTGGGCACCAGGACGTCCAGGCGGCCGAAGGCGTCCAGCGTGGCCTTGACCGCCATTTCAGCGAAGGCCGGGTCGGACACGTCGCCCTTGAGCACCACGGCGCGGCGACCCTCGGCCTCGACGGCGGCCTTGGTGGTTTCGGCGTCGGCGTCCTCGTCCAGATGGCAGATGACGACATCGCAGCCTTCGCGGGCGAACAGGACGGCGACCGAACGGCCGATGCCGGAATCGGCGCCGGTGATCAGGGCGGCGAACCCGTCCAGCTTGCCCGAACCCTTCCAGAAGGGGGCGTCGTACATCGGGGCGGGATCGAGCGCGGCCTCGTCGCCGGGCTTGGTCTGATGCTGTTTGGGGAAGGGCGGCACAGGGTAGGGCCGGGCGCCGGCCTGGACCGCGCCGGACGGTTTGTCGTCGCCGGCCGCCTGATCCTTGGCGTCGATGTCGCGCTGGATGGCGCGTTCGTGGTCGGCGACGTCTTCGGCGCGCGCGTGGGTTTGGTCGTCCATGGGAGGCTCCTGAAGATGGGGGTCTTCAGGTAGCGGACGAGCGCGCCGGTCGTTCCGACGGCTCAGGTTCCGATTTAGCCGACGCGGTGGACGATGGTCTTGATGGTCTCGGCCTTGGTGGGCAGGTCGGCGGCGAGGCGCGAGGCGATCTCGCGGGCGCCGACGGGATAGGCGTCGCCGCCATCGGCGATGGCTTTGGCCTTGGCGGCGGCGTCGAGGAGCAGTTTCTCCAGCGCCTCGATCTCTTCCAGCGCCAGGGAATGCGCCTCCATCTGAAGGCGTTTGACGCGGTCGGCGGTGGTCTCTGGCGCGCGCATCAGATCATAGACGGCGGATTCGCTCTCGACGATCCGCAGGTCGGGCTTGGTGTCGGCGCTGGTCTTCTTGGTCATGGAATCGGGTCCACAGCAGGAGCTGAAAGTCGAAGGTGAACGCGATCCCGTCGCACGTCGAGCTTGGCCGTAACGGTTGTGGCGACACTGTGGCCGCCACGCATCGGTGGCTTAAAGCTCGGGCGCGCGGGCCGGGACCATGGCCGGTGCGGCGACGGGGGCCAGGACGCCGCCGGCGACCGCACGCAGCGGCGAGCGCGGCGTGTGCAGGACGGCGGGATTGACGCTGACGCCTTCCTGGACCGGGGTGACCAGATAGCCCTTGGCGGCCAGGGCGTCGCCCGAACGGACGCGCGAGGTCCAGACGACGATGGGCGCGGCCAGCAGCAGCGGCAGGACGATCGGGGCGAACCAGGTGGCCAGGTCGGGGCGGACGCACAGCGGGATCATGAAGCCGACGCCGACGATCATCTGCCAGCGCATGGCGCGGAAGGCGTCGGACCAGGCCAGGCCGTCGGCCTCGCGCTGCTGGGTCGACCAGCCGGTGTCGTGGCCCGAGACGATCTGGATGAAGGCCTTGGTGTTGGCGACCATCAGGATGGGGGCCAGGATGGCCGACAGGGCGATCTCGGCCGCCATACCCTTGGCGATGGCGCGACGCCCGCCGAAGGCGCGCAGCTCGGCCGGACGGCTGAGGACCAGGGCGGCGCCCATGAATTTCGGCCCGATCAGCAGCACGCCCGACAGGAAGGAGGCCAGCATGAACGGCGTGAACTGGGGGTTCAGGATGTAGAAGAAGCTGGACCAGTCGACCGGATAGAACATCTGGATGAACAGGCCAACCATCAGCGACGCCAGCCACAGAGGCGAGGATAGATAGGCCATGCAGCCCATGGCCAGCTGCAGGCGGCTCATGGGCGACAGGCCCTTGGCGCCGATCAGGCCCAGGTGTTGCAGGTTGCCCTGGAACCAGCGGTGGTCGCGGCGGATGAAGTCGGTGATCGACGGCGGGGTCTCTTCCCACGATCCGTCCAGGGCGGCGGTGACGTGGACGGCCCAGCCGGCGCGGCGCATCAGGGCGGCCTCGACGACGTCATGGCTCATGACGTGACCGCCGAAGGGCTTGCGACCTCTCAGGTGCGGCAGGCCGCAGCAGGCGGCGAAGGCGCGGGTGCGCAGGATGGCGTTGTGGCCCCAATAGCTGGATTCCGAACCGGTCCAGTAGGCCAGGCCCGCTGCGGCGACGCGGCCGTACAGGCGCACCGAATACTGAGACACGCGGGCGAAGATGGTGCGGGCCTTGATGATGACCGGAGCGGTCTGGATCAGGCCGATGCCCGGATTGCGTTCCATGGCGTCGACCATGCGCAGCAGGGTTTCGCCGGCCATGGTGCTGTCGGCGTCCAGAACGATCATGTTCTCATAGGCGCCGCCGAAACGACGGACCCATTCGGCCAGATTGCCGGCCTTGCGCTCGGCATTGTCGGTGCGGCGGCGATAGAAGGCCTTGGAGTTGGCGGCCATGCGGAACGACTGGAACACCGAACGCTCGTCGGCGGCGGCGTCTTCCTTGGTCGAATCGCTGAGCACGAAGATGTCGAAGGCCGAGGACGCGCCCAGGCGGGCCAGCGAGCCGTCGATCATCGCCAGGCGCGCGAAGGAGGCGCGGGCGTCTTCATTATACAGCGGCATCAGCAGGGCCGTGCGGGTGCGCGGCAGGGGCGGGTGCGGCGAGAAGGCCAGGTCCGCCTGGTCCTTGCCGCGCAGCATGACGAACAGGCCCATCAGGCCGCTGATGAACCAGCAGGAGATGGCGGTGATCAGGACCATGAAGATGCCGAAGGCCAGGATCTCGGTCCCGTCCCAACCCTTGCGGGCGTACAGGTAGAAGGGCGTGATGGCCGACAGGCTGGTCAGGGCGATGGTGCCGGCCAGCAGCATCATGCGGCGCATGGCGACGGTGCGCGGCGAGGTCGCGGGCGTCACGTCGGCGACGGCGTCGGGTGCGCTCAGAGACTGAACCGGCATGGCCAGCGGCGCCTCGTCGGGCAGCCACGACCAGCTCGGCGTGTGAGCGCCGTGGATCGTCGTCTCGATATCAGCCTGTTCGACAGGCCGGATCGCCAGCTTGTTCATGCCGCTCTGGACGCCCCCGTGTGAACCGGATGTCCTCCCGAGGGCTGGGAAGACGCGGAGTGCTGCACTGCAACACGAAATGCATAATCGATCACATTCGCGCGATTTTCAATCACGCAATGTTGATCAGGGCAAAAAAAGAGGGGGAAAATTACAGCGGAGCTTCGATCGCGGCGGAAGACGGGCGCGGGGCCGGCGATTCCGTGGCGACCGACAGCAGTTTACGATCCAGAACCCAGGCCGCAACCCCGACCCAGCACACCAGGACGATGGCGTAGATACGCTCCCACCAGCCGACGTTGGCGTCGTTGACCGTGCCCGGGAAGACCAGATGCTTGGTCAGGACCGTCAGGATCGCCATGACGACGAAGGTCACGGCCAGGAAAATCTTCAGGCGCGGCAGGTCGCGGCGCCTGGCCAGGCCCCACAGCAGAAGGACGGGGGCCAGCTGGATCCCCAGCGCCAGGTTGATGACCATGTGGCGCGGGTCGGGCCAGGGCCACAGGGTCGAGGCGGACATGCCCGCCCCCGCCAGGACGAAGACCACGGCGATGACGACCCCGGCGACGCGCGCCCCGGTCAGGGCATAGACGGCAAGACCGAAGCCGACGCCCGCCAGCGCCGCCATGACCCCGGCGACGAAGACCCCGCCGTTGAAGATCATCGGCGCACGCGCCGTCGCCCCGCCCAGTTCGCTGAGATACTGGGTCGCATTGTTGAAGCCGGGGTAGGCCAGGATTGCGGCGGCCACGACCGTCAGGGCCAGAAGCGGCGCGGCGACGCCCACGCCCAGCAGGCGACGGCGGCGGTGATAGCGCAGCCGGGGCTTCAGCAGGGCCTGGAGGTCCAGCGGCCAGGGCCGGTCGTCCAGCGGCTTCAGCCCCCACAGCGGCCGGATGACGGGAATGCGCCGCACGACCTCATAGACCGCCAGGCTGCCGACGAAGGTGATGACAATCAGGGACAGCAGTTCGATCGGCGCCGGCAGGTTGGCCGGACGGATGATCCAGACCGCCGCCACCAGCACCGTCTGGTGCGCCAGATAGAAGGGGAAGGTGGCCTGGGTCAGGTAGTTGAGCACCGGCCCGCCCCGGTCGCGCAGATGCTTCGAGCCAAAGCCCAGGATGGCGACGATCACCGCCCACTGGTCGATGCCATAGACCACGGCCTTGGGCACGCCCCAGAAGGCGCGGCCGCCCGGATGCCAGACCTGGATCATCATGATCGGCAGGGCCACCGCCGCCAGGGCCAGGGCGATCCAGCGATAGCGTTCCATCGTGCGCCACAGGCTCTCGCGCCGGACGATGCTGAAGCCGAACAGGAAGGCGACCAGCGACAGGGCGTGATTGTACCAGTCGTTGTGCAGGGTGTTGGTCAGGCCGAACCAGGGGAACAGGCCGATGCGGATGGCGATCAGATACAGGATCGGCAGGATCAGCAGCCACGGCCCCCTGAGCGTCTTCTCCAGTCCGTCGCCCAGCCGATCGATCAGGCCCGGCACGCGCCACAGCAGGACGGCGACGAGGCTGTAGACCGCGATATAGACGATGAACCACAGGTGGTTGACCGGGACGCCGTCGGCGAGGCCGCTCCAGCTGAACTCATGTCCCAGCCAGGCGACATAGCCGGAGACGCCGCCCGGCCAGCCGCCCTTGTCCATCGACTCGATCCAGGACTGGATCGGCACCAGAACCAGAGCCCCGAAGATCAGGGGCGGAACCAGCCGCGCGAACCGCGTGCGGGCGACCTGGCGCGGGGTGCGCCTGAAGGTCATGAACCGCAGCGCCGCGCCCGACACCAGGAACAGCAGGGTCAGCCGCCACGGATTGGTGATCAATATGGCTTCGCGCATCCACTCGAAGGTGTGGGCGCTGTGGATGTGCCAGTCGTAGACCCCGTAGACCAGGCCGACGTGATACAGGATCAGCAGGCCGAAGGCGCCGATCCGGATCCAGTCCAGATCATAACGGCGCACGGACGAGGATACGGACGGGTTCACGGCCGCGTCTATGATCCCGACACGGTCGTCGCACAAGTCGCCGTTTCGACGCGCCTGTCGCTGTCGATAGGGGAAAACCCCAGTCGATCCGCTCATCCGATCCTGCCAGCCTTGGGGCTTGGCTTTGAAGGAGACTTCCAATGAGCGACAGTCAATCCAACGGCGTTTCGGGCGTGTCCGGCGCGAACGGCGCGGATCGCGCGGATGACGCGCGGGCCGCAGCCGAAGCCATGGCGGCTTCGCCCGCCCAGGCGGCGGCGGAGAGCGCCGTCGAGGCGGCCACCAGGGCGATGGGCGTGGTCGATCCGCAGGCTCTGGCCCAGGCGGTGATGCAGACCCCGGTCGAGATGCGTCAGGCGGTGATGGCGGCCGTCGAGCAGAAGCTGAATGTCTTCGACAACGCCAAGTTCGAGGCGGCGATGGCGGACCTGTCCTTCGCCCCCTATGCGGCGGCGCCGGATGTGACGCCGCGGGCGTGGGAAGGTTTCAATGTCAGCGTCGGGGCCGAACTGGGCTTCGCCCAGCCCAATGTGACGGCCCAGTTCGGTGGAGCGAACCCCGGCGTCAGCATGGGGCTGGACATCGGCGCCTCCGTACGCGGCGTGGGCGCCGCGATCAGCACCGAGAACGGCGTCGCGACCTACAGCGCCCCGCTTTCGCCCGGGGGACTGGTGATGGGCGTCTTCAGCTCCACCCCCGGTCCCGAAGGCGCCATCGACCGGCTGGGCGTCCAGGTGGGCAGGGGCGTGACCGGCGGCGTAGCAGTGGATCTCGGGTCCATGGAGCCAAGCGCCAGGGGCGAGGGCGCCTGGCGCGATCGCGACGAGACCGGGCGAACCATAGCCGCCGGCTCCAACCATGTGCACTCCGGCACATCCGAATTCGGACAGAAGGTGACCAGCACCATCCAGAATCCGGACGGGACCAAGACGACCTATTCCACGTCCCGCGTCGCCAACGACCCCAACCATCTGGACAGCCTGATCTACGGTCGCCGTTAAGGCGGGATCAGATTTCGGCGACCTGTTCGAGACCCAGCGCCTTCAGGGTCGCGTCGATGGAGGCGTCCTGTTCGGCGCGGTACAGGGCCATCTCGTCCTGGACCGGGCGGCCCAGAGCCTGTTCGAACTCGGCCTTGGCTGGATCGACGGCATAGGCGGCGGCGCGGGCCTCGGAGCCCAGGTTGGACTGGAAGATGCCGGCGGCGCTGACGGGCAGGAAGTCCTCGTAGGTGATCGGTTCGGCGACGACGTGGCCCAAGGCGATCAGGTCTTCCAGATCGGCGGTCTCTGCGCGGGCGGCCAACCCTTGCGGCGTCGCGCGATAGCGGAACCAGGCCAGCTCGCCGCGTCGCAGCGCGTCCCAGTCGTCGGGCAGGGCGGAAAAGTCCTTGGACGCCAAGGCGGCGTCATAAAGCGCACGACCGGCGGGGGTCAGGGCGCAGCCACGCTGCTCGATCTCGCCGAAGCGGGCGGTGTGGGTTCCGGCGGTCGTCCCCTCTGCATCGGGGAAGGCGATGGCCTCCTCCAGCGCCTTGAAGCTGGTCTGGCGCAGCAGGATGGGACAGGCGCGGGCGGGCGGGCCCTCGATGGTTTCCTTGGGAGTGATGCCGTGTTCGGGCATGGCCGCCTGGGCCGCGTCGATGTCCAGGGTGCGCGGGGTAAGGTGGTTGATGTGCGGCCCCTTGAAGCTGACCACGTCGGCGATCAGGCGGTGG
Organism: Brevundimonas sp. TWP1-3; assembly: GCF_049896085.1. NCBI lineage: Bacteria > Pseudomonadati > Pseudomonadota > Alphaproteobacteria > Caulobacterales > Caulobacteraceae > Brevundimonas > Brevundimonas sp. TWP1-3. Next base: position 1,354,729 of record NZ_JAFCTP010000001.1, read on the forward strand.
GCGGCGACCAGCCGTTCGTAGGTTTCGGCGCTGACCGTCGCCTGGGCGTGCCAGCGGAAGGTCTCCAGCAGTTCGGACACGAACCGGTCGGCCTCGTTCTCGTCCAGTCCGCCGGCGGACGCGGCCGTCTGAATCAACTCACGTGCGCCGGGGGTGAAGATGTCGCGGCGGGCCAAGGTCGAAGCGGCCTCTTCGCGCAGGGCTTCGTCTTCGATCAGCTCCAGCCGCAGCAGGGACGTGAAGACCCGGAACGGATTGCGCGCCAGAGCCGCCGGATCGACGGGGCGGAAGGCGGTGGAATGGACCGGCACCCCGGCCGGGGCCAAATTGTAATAGCTGACCGGCTCCATGCCCATGACCGCAAAGGCGTGGGCGATGGTGGCCAGTTCGTCGGCCGTGCCGACGCGAATGGCGCCGTGGCGTTCCTCGGACAGGCGGGCCAGTTCGTCCGACGCCGCCAGTCGGTCCGACCCGCTCGCATCGGCCTTGATCGCCTGGGCGTTGATGTCGGCCACCAGCGTCAGCAGGGCGCCGTATTGCAGCACCTCGGCCCGGTACATGGCGGACAGGGCGGCCGAGAACCGGCTGCGAATCTCGTCAGGATGGACGAAGGCGGACATACTCACTCCCACGTTTTCGCCGATCCATAGGCCGGTCGGCCGCCGGTTGGAACCCGGCGGCCGTCGGATGCGTCAGGCGTCGACGCCGATCCCGATCGGGCAGACCACGCCGGTCCCACCGATGCCGCAGTATCCGGCCGGGTTCTTGGCCAGATAGCCCTGATGGTAACCCTCGGCGTAGAAATATTCGCCGGCCGGTTCGATCTCGGTGGTGATCGTGCCGCGTCCCGCCGCCGTCAGGGCCGCCTGATAGGCGTCGCGCGAGCTTTCGGCCTCGGCCTGCTGCTCGGCGTTCAGGGTGTAGATGGCGGAGCGATAGGTGGTGCCGATGTCGTTGCCCTGGCGCATGCCCTGGGTGGGGTCGTGGTTTTCCCAGAAGGCCTTCAGCAGTTCGGCATAGGTGATGACGCTAGGGTCGAACACGACCTTGACCACCTCGGTGTGGCCCGTGCGGCCAGTGCAGGTTTCTTCATAGGTGGGATTGGGCGTGATCCCGCCGGAATAGCCGGCCGAGGTCACCCAGACGCCCGGCAGGGACCAGAAGATCCGCTCCACGCCCCAGAAACAGCCCATGCCGAAGATCGCCGTCTGAAAACCCTCGGGATATGGCCCTTTCAGCGGGTTGCCGCTGACGAAATGGTTTTCGTCGGTCGCCAGGGCCTCGGCGCGGCCGGGCAGGGCGGTCTCTGCGGTGGGCAGTTCGGCGCTTTTCTTGAACAACATCGGGGGCTCCTCGGACGAAAAATGACTTCGACGCCTATATGGGGACGTCAGAGGCGCTTGCCGAGGGGGCGAGTGTGTTCTATCAGGCCCGCCTCCCGCCGGATCGACCTCCGGCGGCGCGCAAGACGTGGCGTGAAACGGACAGGTGGCGGAGTGGTCGATCGCGCACGCTTGGAAAGCGTGTGTAGGTGAAAGCCTACCGAGGGTTCGAATCCCTCTCTGTCCGCCACCTCGCTAAAAATATCATTACATTTCATGTGGTTGTCCTCTGGTTTGTCTAACTCTTTGACGGAAGTTAGACAGGTTTGTTCCGTCTTCGTGCTTTAGGCGATGCGTGTCATGGCACCGTCGGCGAGTCCGCGACGGTTTGCCTCGCGCGTGTAGCGCTCGACTTCCTTGAGGCTTTGGTGGCCGGTGATCGCCATGATTTCATGGGGCGAGCAGCCTGCTTCCGCCAAGCGACGGGCCGCCGCTTTTCGTAATCCGTGGGCCGAGCAGTGCGGCAGGCCGGCAGCCACAGCTGGACTTCGCATCGTTTTGAGCGAAGAGGAACACGCGCACATCAAGGCCACCGCCGCACGGGCCGGGATGTCGATGGCGGAGGTGGTACGCCGGCTCACGAGGGGGGTCGAACTCAAGTCCCGATTAGACGGGGAGCGGGTCGAGGAGATTATCCGCACCAGGGGCGATCTGAACCGCCTGGGCAACCTTTTGAAGCTGTGGCTCGATCAGCGCCCAGGCGAGGGCGCGAGTTCTCAGGAGGTCGCGGCCCTAGCCGAGCAGATCGCGGCCACATCGGAGGAAATCCGTCACAAGGTGCGCGCCCTTTGATCGCGCATCACATCGCGCGCAAGGCGGGAGCCGGCGCCTATGCGCGGCTCGGCTGCTACATCCTCGACATCAAACATCCCACCGACGAACAGGCCTTCGACCGGCTCGCCGGCTATGTCGTCGATCGCGTCGGCGGCGGGCATCGGGTGGTCGCCGCGCGGGTGACTAACTGCGCCGATGACGACCTCGAGATGGCCATCACCGAGATTGAACTGGTGCAGGCCCGGAACACACGGTCGCAGTCGGACAAATCCTATCACCTGGTCATCAGCTTTCCCGAAGGCGAACGGCCGACACTGGAGCAACTCCGCGACATCGAGGATCACCTCGTCGCGGCCATCGGCTTCTCGGAGCACCAGCGGATCTCCGCCGTCCACGACGACACGGATAATCTTCACGTCCATGTGGCGATCAACAAGGTGCATCCGAAGACCCTGAGGAATGTCGCCCCCCATAACGACTATCCCAAGCTGATGGCGGCGTGTCGCGAGCTGGAGATACGCCATGATCTCCTTCAGGATAATCACGGACTGGTCAGTGATAAGATCCACACTCTTGGCCAGGAGGCGGAGCCGACGCGGACGCCGGAACGGGCCAAGACGATGGAGGCGCATTCCGGGCGCCAATCGCTTTCGGGCTGGATCGCGACCCATGCGCGCGATGACATTCTGACGGTCGCCGCTACGGCCTCGTCTTGGGAGGTCGTTCATGAGGTCTTCGCCCGATACGGCTTGGAGCTTCGGCCAAAGGGGGCAGGGCTGGTCGCCGGCGTGCCGGGCACAAAAACCTGGGTGAAGGCCAGCAGCATCGACCGGAGTCTGTCCGCAAAGGCGCTGACCGACCGTCTCGGCGCCTATAAGGCGCAGTTCTACGACTATGGGCGACCGCAACAGACCTATGACGGCGCCGTCCAGCGCAGCGCCCAAGCCCGCCGTCTGCACGCCGACTATCGGGCAGCCCGCACCGCGGCCGAGCGAGGGCGCGCCGCCGCCTTGGCCGAGGTCAATACGCGGCACGGCGACTACGCCCAGCGTCTCCGCGAGCATTATCGCAAGGAGAAGGCGGGCATCCGCATAAGACACGACTTGCGAGGGCCGCTACGCCGCGAAGCCCTCGCTCGCGTCGAAGCGTCCAGAAAGTCGGCCTACGCCGAGCGGGACCGGCTCCTGGCCGAGGACCGGGCGGCGGCGAAGGCCGCGCACCCTCTTCCGACTTGGCAGGGGTTTCTCGAGGAGCAAGCATCGCGTGGGGATGAGGCGGCCCTGTCGGCTCTGCGCTCGCGCACGATTCGCCGGGCTGGCGCCTTTGGCGACATCATCACCGCCCAGGATCTCCGGGCCGTGCAGGACGTCTTATATCAGGTGCGCATGCCGACCGTCATGCGGAACGGTGATGTGGTCTACCAGACCCAGGACGGCGGCCGCGTCACGGATCGAGCCGCCGAGGTCCGGACCGACACCCTGTCACGCGAAGCCGCGTTTCTGGCCCTAGCCCTGGCGTCGGATCGCTTCCCCGGCCAGCCGCTTGTTGTGGAAGGCAGCCCCGCCTTCCGGGCGGCGGTCCTCGAAATGTCGCTTAACCCCATCTTCCAGGTGACGTTCGCAGACCCTGCCTTAGAGAAGGCGCTGAGAAGCGTCGCGCACGAGGAAGAGCGGAAATATCCGGCGCCGGAGCCAGTCCGAAGGGCGACCGCGCCTATTGCTGAACTGCGAGGTGATGAGCGGTTGATCCAGATCGAGAGGGAGCGCGATCACTCACGGGGTCGAAGCGGCCCAGAGCTCAGCCGTTAGGAACCCGAATGGCAAAATCACGCCGCGCGAAGAAGGCCGCCCAGTTCACACTCGAACGGGTGCTTTCCCACCTCGACAACAAACATCCTGGGCTCCCGCCCGAACTGCGTCAGCGCTTTGGCGGCGAGATCGCCGACCGGATTTGGCAGCCGCCGGTCAGCCTTGGACAAGCCGTGGGCATCGTGATGTCCACCTACGTCCGGCACGAGAAGACCGACTACGACACCCTTATGCGCAAACATAATCTGACGTGCGACGAGGCGCGGCAGGTGGTGAAGGCGGAGCATGATGAACTGCTGAAAGCCTGGTCGAAGTGCGAGATCGCGCCACCAGTGTCTCCCGATGTCAAATCGCCAGATGGACTCGGCTAGAACTTGGCGCGGGTTAGGTGGGGCTGAGCTGCGTTCTGTCGTGGCAATTTACGTTGGCTTCAGGTCCGCTGATCCCATCGCCTTTTGCAGCATCAAGATCGCTGCATGGACCTGTGCCATGTCATTGCCGCAGCCCTTTTTAGACCCGGAGGTTTGATGTCGCGGCTGAGGGATCCTCGCAGCCCTTCTCGCCTTTCGCTCATCCTGCTTTCGTACACGCAGCTGTCGCGCAATATCAGCGAGTTCGTGTCGACCCAACCGGAAGTTCAACTCGACGACCGGCGGAAAATCGATGCCGTGGCTTCGGAGCATCCCGCTCAAGTGGTTGTAGTCGCGAAGCTGTAAGTAGCCCATCCAACCATCGACGAGTTCAGCCAGAGCCGCTTTTTCCCAATCCTCTAAGTCACAATCCTTGAGAGCTTGAAGTCCTTCGGAAACGCTCATCGTGAGTCCATCAGTTCGCTTGCGACGCTCCTGACTGATCTCCAGCAACTTTGCGGCTTGCGCGAGCGTTGGTGCGCGACGAGTCCAGCTCGGGATGTTTTTGGCAAATTCGATTTCCCAATCACTGGGAAGCGCGGCGGTGAGATAGAGGTCGTGGACGAGGTCCATCAACCTCTTGGCTAGGCGTCGGTCCGTCAGGACATCACAGATCGCCGACGCTCCCGCCGCTCCCGGACCAAACGACCGGCATTGTCGCTGACCCAAACCAGGCTCTCACGGCGACGCCACGCCTCTCTCGATCAGGCCGCCAACTGCTGGGTGTCCCGGCGCTGGAGCACGATGGATACCCCTCGCGCCGCCAGCGGCCGGCCAACGAGATCATTCAGTCGGGTGAAGGCAATGGGGCTATTGCAGAGGATGCGCCGTTCGTCGGGCTCCCATCTGGCGTGATCCAGGTAGCTTACCGCCGCGCCTTCCCCCGCGATCTGGACGACCGCCTGGCGGATGTCGGTCTGGGCGAACGGGATGGGCCGCGCCGTCGTCCAGGAGCCCCCATCTGGTCGTCGGCTTTCGGCGGCGCGAAATCTTTTAATGGGGTCATAAAGGTATTGTCGGTCACCGGTGACCGCTTTTCGTGTCGCTGATGTCCGGTTTTCTGGCGTTTGAGCGGTCGCCTGCGTCCGCTTTTCGCGGGTTTGATCGGTCGCAGATGTCCGGTTTTGCGGCGCCTCGGCCGCTTCGTCGGGAACGGTTGCGCGGCAGATGTTGGTGCGGCCACGTCCCTTGCGGACCTCGATCTCGAGATAGTTTGCGGTCTTCAACTCGTCGAGCAGGCGTCGCAGTTGGCGGGGGCTGACGCCCAGGCTGGCCGCCATGCTCTCCTGGCCGCGCCAGGCGCCGCCCTCGCAGGGGTTCAGGTCGTGAAGGATGAAGCCGGCGACGGCCTTAGCCTGGAGGCTGATCTTGGGGTCGCTGGCGATCCGCTGATGCCAGGCCAGTTTTTCGGCGACGAAGTTCTCCGGGGCGAGGCGGCGGATCATGAGCGAACCTCCGACGTTGCGACCGGGTAGGGCAGGGGGTAAGATGCCTGCGGCCTTGAGTGTTGTGCCAAGCCCATTCGAACCCCGCCGAGCGCTGCAACGCTGGCGGGGTTTTTCGTGTCCGAGCGGCGTCCCGAGGGGTTAGCCAAACGGAAAAAATCCCTAGGGATTTCAATATGCGCCTTACACCCCGTTAGACGGGTCAAGGCTTTGAATTCACGAGAAGAAACGACTTCCTCTCTGTCCGCCACGCACCCTGGCAACTCCTTACTCTGCATGCCGACCTCTAAGCCCGCGACAGCTGGCGCATTTGCCTCGCTATTGTGAACCGCCCGCGCTGGACTTCTGGGCGTTTCGCGCGTTTTCCAGCCTGATGTCGATGCGCGTCTCTGCGCACTTTCGGCCGCACCCGGTTTCGTCGCGAAAGTCTGTTTCACCTGTTACGTGGATTTATGCCAAAGCTGCCTCAGCCCCGTCGCGAAAGCGACGAAGGACGCGTCGGCTGACGGGATGTCGTTGCGGTGTCGAAGGTGCTGTAGATCGCGGCGTGAGTGGTGAGTAAAGCGCTGGGCTGAAGCCTTGGGATTTGAACAGCTGCTGGCGGATGACCGCCACGGGGAAGCGATGAGGCTTGAAGGATAGCGGCTTCACAGAATGCGATCTCCGATCACACCCTTAAGTGGCCTGAAGTGGAGACAAATCAGCGTTAGACTGATAGCGCCCGAGCGAGATGGCTCACTCCTTGATCCATCTCTCACAGAAGTTGCTGCATTTTTTGGTAGGGAGATCGGTGGTCTGGCGACCTAAGCAGAGCGTGCGAAAGTTGACTTCGCAACACCGGCGCGCGTCGGATCGAAGGCTGGCGGCGATGATTGAATAAGGCTCAAGCCGCCAAGGCTGCGGCGGGAGAGGGCAGCCATTCCAGCCAGTCGCCGTAGGGATGGCAATGGGCGAGGACGCGGGTTTCTCCAGTCGGCCAAACGGTGAGGCGCAATTCCACCTGGCGGCGGTCGGGGGTCCACTCGAAGCTGATCCAGAGGAGAGGATGGGCAGCGTCCGCACGTCCGCCGGCGGCCGACAGCAGCGAAGAAATTTCGTGTCGGTCGTCGTCGCTCAGATACTGCAGCACCATTGTGTGCATGACGACGCGACATCGTCCTTCAGCCTGGGGCTCCGCCAAGCGATCGGCCAGCCAGGTCGTCGCATGCCCCTGATCAATGCGCGGGGGATGGGCTGCGGCGATACGCAGGGCGTGTTCCAGGCGCTGGCCCCGCGCCGGTTGGTCGGCCCAAGCGAACGCCAACAATCGCTCACGGTGGATCGGATTGCCGGCATGGAGGGGATGGAGATCGACGCCGCGCGCCGCCACGATCGAGATCGGGTTGCGGGCCGGTGACGCGCCGCGCCACAGAGGCTCGATCTTGACCTCAGAGAAAGCGTCTCCAGCCCTGACCGGCCCCAAGGAATAGCTGTAGCGATCCAGATTCAGGTTAAGGCCGCAGCTGGACCCGAGCTCAAGCAGTTCGAACGGCATCGCATGCTCAAGCGGCGCAGCCATCAGTGCAGCCATGAGCGCGGCGGCCCGCGCCACCTCATTGGTTTGCGGCGGTTGAAGCATCCAATCGGCAATGTATCGGTCGTTCTGGGCGAAAGCCTCTGCGACGGCGCCGTCGAAGTCTTGATGTTCACGACGATACAGACTGGCAAGAGATTGCGATCGGCCTGCGCGCGCCAGAGCGTGCAAGGCGCCGTTGAGCCGCAGGGCCAGAGCTGCGGCGGTCTGATCGCCCTGCCAATCCCGTATCCTTGCGGCCGTGGCGGGCGCGCGAAACAGCTGTCTGCCAGCCGAGTCAAGAACCTCGGCGATGAAGGGGGACCCCATGGCGCGGCAACGCTCGGCCTGGCGCAGGAGCTCGTCGTTAAAGGGGTCGGCGACGGGGCAAGTCATCCAGTCACCAATCGCATCATTACGCATTCCGAATAAAACGAACTGTCACCAGTAGACTTCCGGCGCGAAACTGATTTCGCCCTGAAGTTGTGGGCCGGCGTTGTTTGAACCGCCGACCGTCAGTGTGACTTACCTATGATCACATGGTTTAACGACGGATGAATTATACGCGTCTGAAGCGGCCCTGGCATGCGAATTTCAACGTTCCAAGTTTAACTATCTTTTTAACCGTTGCGCTCTAAGGAGGTCTAGTCACCTGAAAAGCAGGGTGTTTTGACTGGCTCGGACATTATTTGGGTCATGGGGGGTGGTGTCGGCTGAGTAATCGGCCTGCCTCATAGTCGTAAGTATAAGTGCGTAAAAGGGGCGGGCTCATGATGTCTAAGATGCGAATTCCAAGAAAGCTCCGGCTTTCTTTCATTCTGATCTGCGTTTCGGCGGCGATCATGATGGCGGTCTTCTTCGCGACGATCATGATGATCCGCTCGTCCATCGAGAGCAACAATCTCAGCCGCACGATCGAAGCCCAGGCGATGTCGCTGGAAACCGCGATCCTGCGTCAGAACAGTCAGTTCCGGGGCTTTCTGGTCACCGGCGACGAAACCTATCTGAAATCCTACTTCGAAGGGCGCGACGAGTTCGACAAGGTCGTCGTCGAGCTGAAGGGGCAACTTGAAGGCGCCGATAAGCAGGCGCTGCTCGAAAAATCGCGCCTGGCCACCCTGGCCTGGAGAGCCGACTGGGGCGATCGCATGATCGCCGAAGTGCGGGCGGGCAAGCGCGAGCAGGCGCAGCAAGAGGTGCGTGACGCGGGAAAGAAGGTGCTGGTCAGCGACGCCGTCCTGCCTCTGCGCGATCTGCGTGAGGCGGAAGCCGCCGTCACCGAGGCGAATCTGAAGCGTCAGGAAGCCGCGATCGTCACGGCGATCATCGCATTGATCGTCGGCGGCATCGCCCTGATCACGATCGCCATGGTTCTGTCGGCCATGCTCAGCCGCATGATCGCCCGTCCCATCACGGTCCTGACCGAGGCCATGGGCCAGCTGGCCAAGGGCGACAACGACATCGTCGTGGACGCCAGCCATGCCGACGAACTGGGGGATATGGCGCGCGCCGTCCTGGTCTTCCGCGACACGGCGCTGGCCAAGGCTGATGCCGAACGGGCCAAGGCGGCCGCCGACCTGGCTAAGGACGCGGCCGAACGCGAGAAGATGGTCGCCGACACCGCGCAACGTCACGTCGTGGAGGAGTTGGACACGGCCCTGGAAGCTCTGGCCGCCGGCGATCTGACCCACACCATTCGCACACCGTTCGCTCCGGAGTACGAGCGTCTGCGCACGGCCTTCAACGTGGCGGTGCAGGGTCTGGAAGAGAGTCTGGCCAGCGTGGCTGGGTCGGCTCAGAGCGTTCGTCTGGGCGCCACGCAAATCTGCTCGGCCTCCGAAACCCTGTCGCTGAGAACCGAACAGCAGGCGTCCAGCCTTCAGCAGACGACCACCGCGACCAATCACGTCACCGACATGGTCGGGGACACGGCGCGCAGCGCGGCCAACGCCCGCAACTCCATCACCCTGGCCAATGGCGACGCCGCGGACGGCCGAGTGATCGTTGAGGAAGCGATCGTCGCGATGGACGCCATCAAGGCCGGATCGCAGGAGATCGGCGAGATCATCAACATGATCGACGCCATCGCCTTGCAGACCAATCTGCTGGCCTTGAACGCCGGCGTCGAGGCCGCGCGGGCGGGCGATGCCGGACGCGGGTTCGCCGTCGTCGCCGGCGAGGTGCGCGAACTGGCCAAGCGCACCGTCGACGCCGCCAAGGACATCAAGCAACTGATCAGCCGGTCGTCGGAGGAAGTTAAACTGGGCGTCGATCGCGTCGGCGAAACCAGCGAGATGCTGGCGCGGGTCGTGTCCAAGATCGGCGACGCCAACACTCTGATCGTGGACATCGCGCACGGGGCGCAGGTTCAGTCCGAGAACCTGAAGCAGGTCAACAGCGCCGTCGGCAGCATGGACCGCATGACCCAGCAGAACGCCGCCATGGCGGAAGAGGCGACCGCCGCCGCGCGCATACTGGCGACCGAAGCCGACGAACTGGCGACCCTGGTTTCGAGGTTCAGGCTGAATGCGGCGACCTCTGGGTCGCTGTCCGCCGCGCCGGCGCCACGCCGAGACATTGTGTCCCCCCCCAGGCCGGCGCCCAAGGCCATCCGCACGGTCGGTGCGCTCGCCCTGTCGAGCGAGGCCGCCGATGACGACTGGAACGAGTTCTAAGATATCGATCCAGTTGATTGTAGAAGAAACCGGCGTAGCAATCCGAGCTTTTTAAGCGCCGTTATGTCAGTATTAATCCGTAGTCTGGCATTATAAATCATCAAACACATCCGTGTTTTATTGATGAGAGCCATGCAAGAAACTGCATGGAAGAATTTCCGAACGAAAATCAGTTGTCCAGTCATCGCACTGCAAGACAACGCCTTGGAGGCTTCCTTGAAATCCCTGTACTTCACGGCCGCGATCGCGCCGCTTATCCTCGCCATGCCTGCCTACGCGCAGACGCAGCCTGCGCCCCAGCGTCAGACCGCCTGGGAGGCCAGCCGGACGCGGGCCAATGACGACGTGATCGTGACGGGCGTGGCCAAGGCGCGCGACAGGCTGGACAGCGCGACCTCGACCAGCTCGATCAATGACGTCGAGATCGCCAAGATCGGCGCCTATTCGGTCAATGACCTGTTTCGCACCATTCCAGGCATTCGCGCCGAGGCCAGCACGGGCGAGGTCAACGGTAACTACACGATCCGCGGCCTGCCCATGGTCAGCACCGGCTCCAAATATCTGCAGTTCCAGGAGGACGGTTTGCCGGTCCTGGAGTTCGGCGACATCCTGGCGCTGACGCCCGACTACTTTCTGCGTTACGATTTCAACGTCGGACAGATCGAGTCGATCCGCGGCGGGTCGTCCTCGACCTTCGCCTCCAACGCGCCCGGCGGCGTGATCAACCTGATCTCGCAGACGGGTGAAATCGAAGGCGGCTCGGTCCAGGTCTCTTCTGGGCTGGATTACGACACCTACCGCGGCGACTTCAGCTATGGCGGCCACCTGAGCGACACCGTGCGCTTCCATGTCGGCGGCTTCTACCGCGAGGGCGAAGGCCCGCGTGACGCGGGTTTCACGGGCAACAAGGGCGGCCAAATCAAGGCCAATATCACCAAGACCTTCGACGGCGGCTTCGTGCGTCTGTACGGCAAGATCCTGGACGACACCGTCATCGCCTATGGTCCGACGCCCCTGCTGGTGTCCGGCACTAACGACGATCCCAACTACAGCGACGTTCCGAACTTCTCGATGACGCGTGACACCCTGACGTCGCGCAACACCACAGTCTTCCCGCTGCTGGACGGCGACAACAACCTGAAGCGGGTCGATCTGCAGGACGGCAATCAGGTTCAGGTGCGCGCGCTGGGCTTCCAGACCCGCTTCAACCTGCACGGCTGGACCATTTCCGAGCACATGCGCTACGCGCAACAATCGGGCGATCAGTCCTTCAACTATCCGCTGGCCGTGGTGCCGGCGGCCCAGGCGCCCCTGGCGTTCGGCCGTCGTCCCGGAACCCTGGCCTATGCGACGGGACCGCGCGCCGGTCAGGCGATCACCAGCCCGACGACCCTGAACGGCAACGGCCTGCTGGCCTATTCGACCTTGGTCCACACCGACATCGACAGCCTGGACAACTTCACCAACGACCTGCGCGCCAGCCGCGTCTGGAAGATCGGCGGCGGCGACCTGACGACCACCTTGGGCGTCTATTCGGCCCAGCAGGATCTGAAGTTCGATCGCCAGTACATCCCCTTCCTTCAGGACGTCGTGGGGGGCGGAAACTCGGCCCTGGTCGATATCTTCAATACGAATGGCACGCCCCGCACCCAGGACGGGGTGGTCAACTTCTTCGGTCCTTCGGGCGCCGGGTCCAACTCGCGCACGGACGTGACCTACAAGGTGCTGGCGCCCTACGCCTCGCTGAACTACCGGCTGGGCAAGCTGGCGCTGGGCGGATCAATCCGCTTCGACAGCGGCGACGTCAACGGCCGCACCGTGGCCAATAGCCTGACCGACGTGCGCACGATCGACGTGGACAACGATGGCGTCATTTCGGAAGCCGAGCGCACCTTCGCCTTCGCCCCCGCGGCCAGCGCCACGCCGGTCGACTACGACTACGACTATGTTTCGTATTCCGTCAGCGCGAACTATCGCGTCTCGGACAGCTTCTCGACGTTCGCCCGCTACAGCGAGGGCGCACGCGCGGCGGCGGACAAGATCCTGCGTTCGCCGGCCATCAGCTCCATCGACGGCGACCTGCTGCAGGCGGACGCGGCCTACGATCCGGTGAATCAGGCCGAAGTCGGCATGAAGTATCGCGCCAACGGCCTGTTCGCCAACGTCACGGGCTTCTGGGCCGAGGTGAGCGAAACCAATCAGCAGATCCGTGCGGATGCCGGCGGCGTCACCCGTCTGGTGCTGGTCCAGCGCAGCTACGAGGCCAAGGGCGCCGAGTTCGAAGCCGGGGTGCGTCGCGGTCCGTTCAGCCTGACCGGCAGCGCCACCGTGACCAGCGCCGAGATCACCAAGGCCGAGGATGCGGCCCTGGTCGGCAACTCGCCGCGTCGTCAGGCCGACCTGATCTTCCAGGTCATGCCCCAGTACGAGACGGACCTGTTCACCGTCGGCGCCAGCGTCGTCGGCACGACCGACAGCTATACCCAGGATGCCAACCTGCTGAAGATGCCGGGCTACGCCACGGTCAACGCCTTCGTCCAGGTGCGCCCCATCGACCGCGTCGTGCTGTCGGTGACCGCCAACAACCTGTTCGACGAAACCGCACTGACGGAAGTGTCGGCCGACGCGCTTCCCGCCAGCGGCGTCGTGCTGGCCCAGGCTCTGCCTGGCCGCACCGTCACGGCGGCCGTTCGCTTCTACTTCTGATCCAATGCAGGCTTCCGGGCGTCTTGCCCGGAAGCCTGTGACGGCGCCGATCAGAACGACCTGCGCTCAGGTTGAACGTCGCGGGATGCAGCCTGCCTGACCGGACCAAATCTCAAGCTGCCGCCGCCAAGCTGTTTCGGCCCGCGCGCGAAAGCATCGGAGGGTTGGTCGGCTGATGAGGCGTCTCCGGGTGTTGGAACTGCTGCTGTGCTTTCATCGTCGGTTTTGAAGGCAATCATCAAAGTCTGTCTGACGGCCAATATTTCGCCAAAGCCGCTATGGCTTCGGGCGTCCTGCTGTGGTCAGCGCTGTCAGATTAAGCGCTGTGGGCCGAAACTTGCGCGAACTGGCGAAATTGATGCGACAGCGACCGCCCAGGCCGCATCCCGGCCACCCGTCCAAAAGCCCTTCTTCTTGGAGGCCGCGATCTTGTCGCGGATGCGCTCACCGGTGAAGGTCGAGCCATAGTAGCGGAAATGAACAAGAACGCGGGTGTCAGACTGGGCAGGATACGTCCGCGCCTTTGAACTGGAACCTCTTATGACAGAGCAAAACCAGCCTGCACCCGCAAACGCGGCCAACGCGGCCAGCGCGCCGGGCGTGGGCGGCGGCTTGATCTTCGCCATGGCCGTCGCCGCAGGGCTGGCCGTCGCCAACATCTATTACAATCAGCCGATGCTGGGGCTGATGGAACGCGATTTACCCGGCGACGCGACGCGGTTCGTGCCTACGGTCACTCAACTGGGGTATGCGCTGGGTCTGTTCCTTCTGCTGCCGCTGGGCGATCTGATCGAGCGCAAAAGGCTGATCGTCGGGCAGTTCGTGGTGCTGGCTCTTGCGCTGGCGGCGACAGCGGCGGCGCCCGGTGCGGCCCTGGTCATCGTCGCGTCGCTGGTGGTCGGGGTGACGGCGACCGTCGCGCAGCAGATCGTGCCGTTTGCGGCCCACCTTTCGTCGCCGGCGAAGCGGGGCGCGACGGTCGGAACGGTCATGTCAGGCGTCCTGTGCGGCATCCTTCTCAGCCGGACATTGGCGGGCTTCGTCGGCGCCCACTTCGGCTGGCGCGAGATGTTCTGGCTGGGTGCGCCGCTAGCCCTGATCGCCGGTGGATTGATGTTCGCGGTCCTGCCGACAAGCCGGCCCGATAGCCGACTGTCCTATCCCGCCCTGCTGCGCACGTTGATCGATCTGTGGCGAGAGTTCCCGGCCCTGAGGCTTGCCGCCCTGACCCAGGCGCTGTTGTTCGGAGCCTTTGCGGCCTTCTGGACCATACTGGCGTTGCGGTTGCAGGAGCCGCGCTTCGGCCTGGGTTCCGATGTCGCGGGACTTTTCGGTGTGGTCGGGGCGGTCGGGATCATCGCCGCGCCCCTCGCAGGCCGGATCGCGGACAGGCGCGGGCCACACGAGGTGATCGCCTTGGGGGCGCTTCTGACCCTGGCGTCCTGGATCATCTTCGGCGCCTGGACCTCGATCGCTGGTCTGGTCGTCGGGGTCATACTGCTGGACTTCGCCGTGCAGAGCGCTCTCGTGTCGAACCAGCACGTCGTCTACGCCCTGCGGCCGGAGGCGCGCAGCCGGATCAACACCCTGTTCATGGGCTCAATGTTCCTGGGCGGCGCGGCGGGTTCGGCGCTCGCCACGGTCGCCTGGTCACAGTTCGGCTGGGCCGGCGTCGTCATGCTCGGCGCCGTTGCGGCGACGATGGCTGTCGCGCTTCAGGTTCGCAGCCTGATGTCGAGGCGTTGAGCGGTCGATCCGACCTGACCCTTGGTCGAGCGTCCACCGGATTGATCTGACGGCCCAGCTTCCGTAGGCAGGTGGGGAATGGATCATCCGGAGAGGGGCGATTGACCGGAACTGAGCTCGAAGCGCCGGTCGTGATCGTGATCGACGACGATCCAATGGTGCGCCGCGCCCTGGATTCGCTGTTCCGGTCCATCGGCCTGGCCACGACCCTCTATGAATCCGCGACGGCCTTTCTGGCGGCTCAGGCGCCCAGCCGGGTCAGTTGCATCATCACCGATGTGCGGATGCCCGGCGTCAGCGGCTTGGACTTTCAAAAGGCGTTGACGGCGCAGGGGGTCACGACGCCGGTCATCGTCATAACCGGCCATGGCGACGTGCCGATGTCCGTGGGGGCGATGAAGGCCGGGGCGGTGGACTTCCTGACCAAGCCCTTCCGGGATCAGGACCTGATCGATGCGGTGAACGAAGCGCTTGAGCGAGACCGTCGAACGCGCGAACGCGCCGGAGACGTCGCCGGCGTCGAGGCGCGCTATGCACAACTGACGCCGCGTGAGCGGCAGGTGATGGACCTGGTCGTCGGCGGCTTGATGAACAAGCAGGCGGCGGCTGAGCTGGGTCTCAGCGAGGTCACCGTCAAACTGCACCGATCCAGCCTGATGCGGAAGATGCAGGTCCACACGGTCGCGGATCTCGTGCGGCTGTCCCAAGACCTGACGCCCAAGGCCCGCGCCTGACCGTCAATCGGCGAGGACAGGCAAGGTGATCGACAGCCTGGCGCCGGCGTCCGGTTCGGAAATGATGGCGATGTTACCGTCGTGCGCCTCCACGGTCGAACGGCAGATCGCCAGGCCCAGGCCCATTCCCTCGGCCTTGGTGGTGTAGAAGGCGTCGAACGCGCGCTGGGCACTGTCGGCGTCGAACCCTGGGCCGTTGTCGATGATGTCGATGACGGCCTGGCCATCGTGCAGGTTGGTTCGCACAGCGATGGTCGGATCGGGTGTTTCGGCCGCGGTCATGGCCTGGGCCGCATTCATCAACAGATTGACCACGACCTGTTGCAACAGAACGCGATCCGCCTGGATGACGGCGTCAGCGGCGGCCAGTTGCGCGCTGACGGAAACGCCCATGCGGCCGAGATCGTGATGGACCAGACCCAGCGCCTCGGTCGTCAGCACGTCCACGGCCACCCGTTCGGTCTCGGGCCGGTTGCGGCTGACCAGTTTGCGCACCCGCTTCACCACGCCTGTGGCGTGGCGGGTGGCGTGCAGGACATCGGCCAGAGCCTCGCGCGTCTCGTCCAGATTGGGCGGGGACCGGTCCATCCAGCGCAGCGCCGCCTCGGACGAGGTCATGATAGCCGCCAGAGGCTGGTTCACCTCATGCGCGATGGAGGCCGACAGTTCGCCCATGGCGGCGGCGCGCAGGGCCTGGTCAGCGTCCTGTTTGGCGAGGTCGAAGGCGAGCTGAAGGCGACGACGCTCGGCGATGTTCAGGATGACCGCCTGGACCCGATCCGTCTCGCCGCCCGGCGGCGGGAAGGTGATGGCGACGATGATCGGTATGGCGCGACCGTGCCGGTCCAGCACCTCGGTCTCGGCCTGATAGTAGCTGTGACCCTCGTCGAACGCGACTAGGAAGTCGATGAAACTGCCGCCCGTCGGGGGCAGGATCTCCGCCAGCGTCTGGAAGAAGTCCTCCTTGCGTTCGACGCCCAGCAGCCTCAGCGCCGTGTCGTTGGCGTCGGTGATCGGGATCATCTGCTGGGTTTCGCGAACGAACTCGGGGCGCTGCATCAGATAGCCGCGCAGATCCTCCACCCCCGTCTCGCGGAGCCGCCGCAGGGCCGTCCTCAGTGGGGCGAGATCGTGCTCCCAGATGCCGACGGCCAGGGTGTTGAAGATGTTGCGATAGCGCGCTTCGCTGACACGCAAGGCTGCCGCCTGGCTTAGCAGCGTCTGACGGTCCCGCAGGGTCCTGACGACCAGAAGGCCGGTGATGCTGATGGCGGCGATGCTGACGCAAAACCGCAGCAGGGTGGCGAATTCCGGGTTGGGGCCATGGTCGTACAGCAGGCTGAAGGTCGCCAGCCCGATCATTCCCGCAAACAGGAACTGGATCTTTCGGACCGACAGGAACTCGCCCAGCATCAGCAGAGGCACGACGTAGAAGACGGCGACGGCGCTGATCAGCGGCGTGAAGGTGTCCAGCAGGAAGATGGCCAGGATCAGCGGAGGACTGATCCACAGCCGCAGGCGGCGCAGGGCCTTGGAGGCAGGCCAGGGTCGCGCCTGATCCGGTCGGACTGACATCGCGCTGCTTCTCCCCCTGACTGCTATCCACGCTTACGGCAGGCAGCGGCGCAGCGGCAACGAAAGGATGACGCGGCCGATCCGATGTCCGCGTTTCCATCCAAATTGCAGAGGGCGCGAGCAATAGGTTACCGACACGCAGGCCTAAGGGTGCAGTCAACGAACAAGCCCCGAAAGGATCGCGACATGGATGACCAAGCCCTCAAGACCCGCCGTCTGGCGCCGCTTCGGACCCCGACGGGTCTGACTACCGAAGCGACCCAGGACATCGGCGGCGCGCTGAACGCCCTGCTGGCAGATGTTTTCGCCCTCTATCTGAAAACCAAGAACTTTCACTGGCACATGTCCGGTCCGCACTTCCGCGACTATCATCTGATGCTGGACGATCAGGGCGACCAGATCATCGCCATGACCGATCCCATCGCCGAACGCGTGCGCAAGATCGGAGGAACGACCCTGCGCTCCATCGGCCAGATCAAGACGCTGCAGCGGGTGCTGGACAATGACGCCGACTACGTCAGTCCCGAGGATATGCTGGCCGAGTTGCGCGACGACAACGCCGAACTGGCCCAGCGCATGCGCGCCGCCCACACCGTCACCAGCGATCTGGGTGACGTGGCGACCACCAGCCTGCTGGAGAACTGCATCGACGAGACCGAACGCCGCGTCTGGTTCCTGTTCGAGACCAGCCGTCGCGGAAACGTCTGATCACCCAACCTGGCTCGCTTGTGGCGGTCGCCGAGTATCCTAAAATGCAGTCGCCCCCTCTGGTCGCAGTCGTCGATGACGACAGCATGGTTCGTTCCAGTCTGACACGACTGCTGCGATCCATGGGGCTTCAGGCGCGCGCGTTCGACTCCGCCGAGGCCTTTCTGGCGGGTTCGAACGAAGCGGTCGATTGCGTGATCTCCGACATGCAGATGCCCGGGATGAGCGGCCTGGCGCTGCAGCGGGTGATACGCGCCAGTCGACCCGCACTCCCGGTGATCTTCATGACCGCCTTTCCCGACGCGGTGACCCGCACACGGGCCATGGCGGAGGGGGCGGGCTGTTATCTGGAGAAGCCGTGTTCCGCCGATGATCTGTCGCGCTGTCTCGACCGCGCGCTCAACCTTTGACCGAGGCCGCCATGACCTGCTCCCACCTGAACACCATCGCGCCTGTGACGCCCAGCGCGGCGGGATGCGAGGAATGCCTGAAGATCGGCAGCTGGTGGGTGCATCTGCGGCTGTGCCGCGCGTGCGGTCACGTCGGATGCTGCGACGAATCCCCGAACCGCCACGCCCGTGCGCATTTCGAGGCGACGCGACACCCCATCATCGAGGGTTATGATCCGCCCGAGGGGTGGGGCTGGTGCTACATCGACCAGCAGGAGGTGGATGTCGGCGCGCCGACGCCGCATCCGGGACCGATCCCGCGCTTCTTTTGAATGACATATCGAACGGCCGCTTCTTTCGAGAGGCGGCCGTTTTCGTTTGCGTCAATCCTGATCGACGCTCGCCAGATAGGCGTGGATGGCCTGGACCACGACGGAGCCTTCGCCCACGCCCGCCGCCACGCGCTTGACGGAGCCGGATCTCACGTCGCCGACAGCGTAGATGCCCGGCCGGCTGGTCTCGTAGGGCGAGGCGCCGGGCGCCGTCTCGGACGGCATGCCCGTGATCACGAACCCGCTGTCGTCCAGCGGCAGGCAGTCCTTGACCCAGTCCGTATTGGGGCGCGCGCCGATCATGACGAACAGGGCGTGGGCCGGCACCTGCGTCTGTGCGCCCGTCGATCGGTCCGTCCAGGTCACGCCGGACAGCAGATGGTCGCCCTCCAGCTTCGTCACCTCGCTGTGGGTATACAGGGTGATGCGCGGCGAGCGATGGATGCGCTGGACCAGATAGTCCGACATGGTCGCCGCCAGTCCCGGGCCGCGCACCAGCAGATGCACATGGCCGACGTGCTGGGACAGGTACATGGCCGCCTGTCCGGCCGAGTTGCCGCCGCCGACAACGACGACGTCCAGGCCGCTGCACAGTTTCGCCTCCATCGCGGTGGCGGCGTAGTGAATGCCGTGGCCCTCGAACCGGGCATAGTCGGCGACATCCAGCTTGCGATAATGGGCGCCGGTCGCGACCACCACGGCGCGAGCCTGCACGACCTGGTCATCCTCCAGCTGGATCGTGAAGGGATGTGCGGCGCAATCCAGCGCGACGGCGGCGCGAGAGACAGACATCCGGGTTCCGAACTTCTGCGCCTGGACCAGGGCGCGCCCCGCCAGGGCCTGGCCCGATATGCCGGTGGGAAAACCCAGATAGTTCTCGATCTTGGAGCTGGTGCCCGCCTGACCGCCGGGGGCCAGGGTCTCGATCACGGCTGTCGAGAGCCCCTCCGACGCCGCATAGGTCGCCGCCGCCAGACCCGCAGGCCCGGCGCCGACCACCACCACGTCCCAGATCTCGGCGGGGTCGAACCGTTCGGTCAGGCCTAGATGATCGGCCAGGTCCGGCAGGCTGGGGTTCGACAGCACCGCCCGGTCGGGCGAAATCAACACAGGCAGATCGCCCTCGCCGACGGAGAAGATCTTCATCAGGTTGGCGGCGGCCGGGTCGGTCTTGGGATCGACGGTGCGCAGCGGGTAGGAGTTGCGAATGATGAACCGCTCCAGTCGCTGGGTGTCACCGTCATTGGGCTCTCCGATCAGAACCACGCCCGCCTGACCGTAGTAGAGGAAGCCCATCCGACGCAGGATGAAGGCGCGCATGATCAGCTCGCCGATGTCGGGTTCGGAGGACATCAGCCGCGACAGGTCGCCGTGATGGACGCGGATCACCCGACCGTCGGCCGTCGAGCGACCCTCGACCAGCAGTGCGCGTTCCGACACCTGGTCCAGTTCGCCGGTGAACTGATGCGGCTGATGGGTGATCAGGATTTCGTCGCCGCCGGTGTCGCTTTGGCGGACGATGGCGATCTCGCCGTTCACCACGACGAAGAAGTCCGCCCGTCGATCGCCGCGCCGGAACAGCACCTGACCGGGGGCGACGGCTTCCTCCTCGCCGTAGTTGCGCACGCGCGCCATCATCTCTTCGCTCAGCCGGGGATAGACTTGGGCCGTGCGGGCATAGGGGTCGTCCGTGATCATGGGGTCGGCGGATGACATGGCGATCCTTCAGGCTGGCGATGACGACATCATCGCTGAAGCTGCGTTTGCAGGCTTGGATGAAACCCGCGCGGCGCCAAACCCATACCAAAGGATAGGCAGGCAAGACCAAGTCGGTATTTCACCACCCCTTCGTGCGATGGCGGCCCGTGGCGCGCGGCGTCAGTCTGGGGGCAAGATAAATGCCTGGAGGCCGCCATGACCGATGCACTCTTATCCTTCCCGCAGACCAGCGTCGGCGCGCCGACGCTGGAGAACCTGGGCCCGGCGGCATTCCGCATCCTGGCCGAAGTCGAGGGCGCGCTGGATCGCAACGCCGCCGCCGCGCGCCAAGGCGTCGGTCAGCTCCAGGCCCTGCTGCGCGCCCTGCCGGTCTGGTCGGGCGAGGCCTATGATCGGTCGCGTGAATCGGTCCGCGCCGTCGAACCGGTGCGCGGCGGCCTGGCGCCCTGGCAGATGAAGCAGGTGGCGGCCTTCGTCGACGCCAGCCTGGACGAGCGAATCCATGTCGAGGATCTGGCCGCGCGCGCCCGGCTCAGCCCCAGCCACTTCTGCCGCGCCTTCAAGGTCACGACCGGCGAGACACCGCACGCCTATGTCATGCGCCGCCGCCTGGACAAGGCAAAGGCCCTGATGCTCCAGACCGACGAGAGCCTTTGCCAGATCGCCGACGCCTGCGGCCTGGCCGACCAGGCCCACCTGACCCGCCTTTTCCGCCGCCACCTGGACACCACGCCGTTCCAATGGCGGCGCGAGAGTCGGATGGCTGCCTGACACGCTCGCTGATGCAGCGGCGCCAAGTGCAGCGGTTCGGTCCAAGACCGCGCCGGACCACAGGGTCAATCTGCCGGTGTCGATTACGGGCGCGGCCGCACCGCGTGACCCACTGGGACCTGTGCAAATGACGGCATTCGCATCCGACTTCCCCCAGGCGTCTCGTCGCGGCCTTCTGGCCGGGGGCGTCGCGCTCGGACTGTCCTCCCTTCTTCCTTCCCTCGCCTCGGCGGCATCGACCGCTTCGGCATTTTCAAACGGAGACGACACCATGGCCTACGTCACCACCTCGGACGGCGTTGAAATCTTCTACAAGGACTGGGGTCCCAAGGACGCCCAGCCCATCGTCTTCCACCACGGCTGGCCGCTCAGCTCGGACGACTGGGACGCCCAGATGATGTATTTCGTCCTGAAAGGTTTCCGCGTCGTCGCCCATGACCGCCGGGGTCACGGCCGCTCCAGCCAGGTGTCCGAAGGGCACGATATGGATCATTACGCCGCCGACGCCGCAGCCGTTTTCGAACATCTCGACCTGCGCAACGCTGTCCACATCGGCCACTCGACCGGCGGCGGCGAAGTGGTGCGCTACGTCGTCAAACACGGCACCGGACGTGTGGCCAAGGCCGTGCTGGTCAGCGCGGTCCCACCGTTGATGCTGAAGACCGCCGCCAATCCCGAGGGCACCTCGCTCGAAGTTTTCGATGGCTTCCGCGCCAGCCTCGCCGCCAACCGCGCCGAATTCTACAAGGCTGTCGCCTCCGGTCCCTTCTATGGCTTCAACCGTCCGGGCGCGACGCAGATGCCGGCGGTGGTCGATAACTGGTGGCGTCAGGGTATGATCGGCGGCGCCAAGGCCCACTACGACGGCATCAAGGCCTTCTCGGAGACCGATTTCACAGAAGAGCTGAAGGTCATGACCGTGCCGACCCTCGTGATCCAGGGCGATGACGACCAGATCGTCCCCTACAAGGATGCGGCCGTGAAAGCCGCCGCGCTTCTGCCGAACGGTACGCTGAAGATCTATCCAGGCTTCCCGCACGGCATGCTGACGACGCACGGCGACGTCATCAACCCGGACCTGCTGGCCTTCATCCAGTCCTGATCGGCTCGATATGAAGACGCCGCCCCGCAGCGATGCGGGGCGGTGTTTTGCTGTCCGGACTTCAGAGGTTGGTGCGAGCCAGTTCGAGGACCTCGTCGCCGCGGCCATTCATGATGGCCTTGAGCATGAACAGGCTGAAGCCCTTGGCCTGTTCCAGCTTGATCTTGGGTGGGATGACCAGTTCCTGGCTGGCGGTGACGACATCAACCAGGGCGGGGCCGGGGTGGGCCAGGGCTTGGGCGATGGCGTCCTCAAGCTGGTCGGACTCCTCGACGCGGAAGGCCTTGACGCCCATGGCCGTCGCCATGGCGGCGAAGTCGGGGTTCTTCAGGTCCGTGCCGGTGTCCAGAAAGCCGCCCGCCTTCATCTCCATGGCCACAAACCCCAGCGAGCCGTTGTTGAATACCACCACCTTCAACGGCAGATTCAGCTGCGACAGGCTGATGAAGTCGCCCATCATCATGGTGAAGCCGCCGTCGCCGGACAGGGAGATCACCTGACGGTCCGGCGCGGCCGCCTGGGCGCCGATGCCCTGGAGCATCGCATTGGCCATGGAGCCGTGGTTGAACGACCCCAGCAGCCGCCGCCGACCGTTCATCTTCAGATAGCGGGCCGCCCAGACGGTCGGGGTGCCGACGTCGGCGGTGAAGATGGCGTCGTCGGAGGCCAGTCGGCTGACCACCTCGGCCACATACTGAGGATGGATGGGCCGCCCCTTCGCCGACGCCCGCGCCAGATCATCCAGGCCTTCGCGCGCCTCGCCATAGTGTTTGCGCGCGGCGTCAAGGAAGCGCGAAGACCGCTCGGGCTTCAGCTGCGGCAGCAGGGCGGCGACGGTTTCGGCCACGTCCCCGACCACGCCCTGGGCCAGGTGGGCGCGCTTGCCCAGGCTGGACGGGTCATGGTCGATCTGAATGATCTTGGCGTCCGACGGATAGAAGTTGCGATAGGGGAAGTCGGTGCCCAGCATGACCAGGGCGTCGCAGTTCATCATGGCGTGGTAGCCGGACGAGAAGCCGATCAGGCCGGTCATGCCCACGTCATAGGGATTGTCCCATTCGACGTGCTCCTTGCCGCGTAGGGCATGGACGACGGGGGCCTGAAGCGCCTCGGCGAGAGCCAGGACCTGATCGTGGGCTCCGGCGCAGCCGCTGCCGGCCAGGATGGTGACCTTGTCGGCGCCGTTCAGCAGTTCGGCCGCGCGCGCCACATCGGCCAGCGCAGGGCTGATGCGCGGCTTGCCGGGCGGGCTCCAGTCGGGCGAGGCGCCGTCGGGCGCCTTGGCCAGGGCCACGTCGCCGGGCAGGACAATCACCGCCACCCCGCCCTTGCCGACGGCGGTGTTCAGGGCGCGCGCCAGGACGCCCGGCATCTGGGCGGGATTGGACACCAGTTCGCAGAAGTCGCTGCATTCGCGGAACAGCTCCTGCGGATGGGTCTCCTGGAAATAGCCCAGGCCGATCTCGGAGGAGGGGATGTGGGCGGCGATGGCCAGCACCGGAACCCGGTTGCGATGACAATCGAACAGGCCGTTGATCAGATGCAGGTTTCCCGGCCCGCAGCTGCCGGCGCAGACCGCCAGTTCGCCGGTGATCGCCGCCTCGGCGCCCGCAGCGAAGGCGGCCGTCTCCTCGTGGCGGACATGCATCCACTGGATGTCGTCGAAGCGGCGCAGGCTGTCGTTCAACCCGTTCAGGCTGTCGCCCGTAACGCCCCATATTCGGCGCACGCCGGCCGAGGCCAGGGTCTTCGCCAGCAGGTCTGCGACGGTCATCGCCATGTTCGGCTCCTCGAAGGGTTCAGGCGACAGTGCGCATTAGGCGCACACGGCGTCTTGTCTGGAAATGCGCCGATCGGCATTCCGCTTCGCGCGGCCCATCCCGCTGGGAAATTCATTGCTTGGAAACGATCCGACGATCTTCTCGGGCTCGACAAGCTGGTTACGCAGCAAGCGCCGCAGCAGCTTCAAGGCCGCGTCGGTGTCCCGCCGTCGCTGGACAACAACTTCCAGCACCTCGCCTTCATCATCGACCGCGCGCCATAGGAACATCCGCTTTCCCCCGATTGAGCAAACGCCCTCATCGAGATGCCAGCGGGGAGAAGGGGAGGGGCGAAGCTTCTTCAGCCGTCGTGCAATCTGAGGTCCAAACTTGATCGTCCAACAACGGATCGTCTCGTAGCTGACGTCGATTCCGCGTGCGGTCATCAGCTCTTCGACGTCGCGAAGGCTGAGGCTGAAGCGAAAGTAGAGCCACACGGCCTGCCGGATCACCGCCGCTGGAAAGCGATGGCGCTTAAACGAGAGTGGCTTCACGAAATGCGATCTCCGATCAGGCCATTAGGCGGTCTGAAGTGGAGACAAGTTAGCGTTAGACTGACAGCACCGCTGGGTTGCCGCTCTCCGTGATCGGCCAAGGCGCCTTGCAGACCAAGGTAAGCAAGCAGGGGCAGGGCGCTTCGAGCCTAAGCGGCATTCACAGAAGCGTCGGGGGCCACCGAGAGACAGTTGGGCGCTGCTGTTTTCCGCATCCCAACATTTTGCACCTCAAGCTCTAACCACCCCGCGTTGATTGCTCCGCGTGACGACCGATCCGCAACGCCCGCGTCACCAAGAGTTCGTCCAGGCGCCGTCGAAGAGTGATCCGAGCGTCATCGGCTCGCCTTAGGGCGCGGTCGTCTGATCGACATCGGGGGATGCCATGACCATCAAGATCGCACGGCGGGCCTATGGGCCGCTGCTTCTCGCCACCACAGCCCTGGCCACGGCCGCCTTCGCCGCCTCGGCGCGGGCACAGGAAACAGATCAGGCCGCCGAGGTCGACGAGATCGTCGTGACCGGCCAGCGCGAGGCCCAGCGCGCCGCCATCGCCGTCAAACGCGCCGAGTTCGAGGTCATGGACGCGGTGTCGGCGGACGACATCGGCAAACTGCCCGATCACAACACCGCCGCCGCCCTGCGTCGCATTCCGGGCGTGTCGGTCATGGAGGACCAGGGCGAGCCACGCTGGCCGATCCTGCGCGGTCTGGCCTCGACCTATAACCGCACGACCATCGACGGCGCCTTCGTCGGTTCGGTGGATGAGAGCGCGCGCACCGTGCCGATGGATATTGTGCCTTCGGTCATGGCCGGCCGGGTCGAGGTCATCAAGACGGTGACGCCCGAGAACGACGGCAACGCCATCGGCGGCGTCATCAACATCGCCACCCGCAGCGCCTTCGACGCCTCCAGGCCCTTCTTCAACGGCATGGCCTCCTATGGCGTCTACGAGCAGCACGGCGACGTGCGCAATGACGATCCGTCCTATCGCCTGTCCTTCGCCGCCGGTCGCCGGTTCGGCGCGGCCGACGAATGGGGCGTGGTGATCGGCGCCTCGCACGAACAGCTCGACTACGACATTCCCCAAGTAGAGGCCGCCGCCCCCTCGATCCGCGAATACACCCCGGCCGGCGCGCCGGTGAACTCAGGCGCGGCGACCGGCAACGGCATCCAGGTGCCGACCCAGTTGCGTCTGTTCTGGTACAACAACACCAAGCAGCGCTCGGGCGTGAACGGCAAGCTGGAGTGGCGGCCGAACGTGGACTTCCGCTGGGAGGCGTCTGCGCTGTACGCCCGTATGGAAGACGACGAGGAACGCATCGAGTTCCGCACCGAGCCGACCGGAAACGTGACCAACCAGACGCGCACCTCGGGCAGCTTCGCCACGGGCCGCAACATCGTCGGCCTGAACCAGCCGATCACTCGCCGTGAGATCGGCCTGGGCCGCACCGCCTTCCGCTGGGACGCCACGCCGCAATGGCGACTTGACGGCGACCTGGTCTATTCGCAGGCCGGGCTGGAGACGCCGAACACCTCGATGGAGTTCCGCACGGCGTCGAACGCCAACTTCGGCTTCAGCTACGACACGTCGGACTTCTTCCCGGTCTTCACGCCGACCAACCCGACGGCCTTCAGCAATCCGGCCCTGTTCAATCTTCAGCAACGCCGCGTCTCGCTGGTCGAGACCGACGAGAACACCACCCAGGCCCGGTTCAACCTCGCCTTCGACGACGGCGGCGACACGCGGAATCTGAAGGCGAAGTTCGGCGCCGTGCTGCGCTCCAGCGACCGCAGCTATACCTCCAGCCGCACGGATTACACCGCCAGAACCGGCTTCATCTACACGCTGGATCAGGTTGATCGGCCGGGACCGGACAAGCTGATTGAGGGGCAGTATCGCCTGACCCCGCGCATCGACGTGGCGACGGCCGAAGATTTTTATGAGGCCAACGTCGCCAACTTCGTCGCGACAACCGCCGCGCCGACCGGGGACTATGACGTCAACGAGGACGTCTTCGCAGGCTACGCCCAGGCCAGCTATCGGATGGGCGACCTGACCCTTCTGGGCGGACTTCGCTACGAGAGCACCGAGGTAGGTTCGGACGCCGTGCGCGCCACGGGAACGACTTTGACGCCGGTGTCGAACAGCGGCGACTACGACAACTGGCTGCCCAGCCTTCACCTGCGTTGGGACGTACGCGACGACGTGGTGGTGCGGGCCGCCTGGACCAACACCATCGGCCGGCCCGACTTCGGCTCGCTGGCGGCCAGCGAGAACGTCAGTTTCGACGGGTCTCAGGCGACGCTGTCACGCGGCAACCCCGGCCTGAAGGCGCGCGAGAGCGAAGGGCTGGACCTGTCCTTCGAATATTACCCGACTGACGGCCTGATGTCGGTCGCCCTGTTCACCAAGGACATCGCCAACGAGATCTTCACCCTCAACTCGGTCCAGAACCTGGACGTGGGCCGGGGCGTTGAGGCGGTGATCGTCTCGACGCCTACGAACGCCGAGACGGCCAAGATCCGCGGCGTCGAGGTCGCGTTCCAGCAGGCCCTGACCATGCTGCCGGCGCCGTTCGACGGGTTCGGCGTCAGCGCCAACGCCACCTTCCTGGACACCGAGTTCACCTTCCTGACCACAGCGGGCAAGCGTCACACGGGTCTGTTCCAGCAGCCCTCGACCACGACAAACGAGTCGATCTGGTACCAGCGCGGGCCGATTGAGGCGCGGGTATCGCACAATTATATCGGCGGTTTCCTGGAGACGATCAACGACACCATCCCCAATGCCGACCAGTACTGGAAGGGCCGCCATTCCTATGACGCCTCGGTCAGCTGGCGGTTCGCCAACGGCGTCACCGTCTTCGCCGAGGGTCAGAACCTGTCGAACTCCGGCCGTCGCGAAGTGACCGGACCGGGCCGCACCTATCTGCAGGAATCGGCCAACTATGGCCGGACCTACTGGGTCGGTCTGTCGGCCAGCTTCTGATCCCGATTCGAACGGTCGCTTCCTTCAGGGGGGCCGCCGCTCTCGCCTTCGAAAGGTCCGCCATGTCCGTCTCTAGCCTGTCCGCCCTGATGCTGTCGGCCGTCCAGGCGGCGCCGGCGCCTGTGGAACACGCCGCGCCTGCGCCGGTCGTTCTGGCGGGGAGGGCCGAGACCCTGCGGCGCTATGCGTCGGACGCGCGCCAGGGCGTGGCGGTGGGGCCGGACGCCGTCTATGCGGTTTCGAACTGGTCCCTCGTTCGCTATGACAAGGCCAGCGGCGAGAAACAGGCGGAATGGACCGGCGACCGCGCGCGGTTTCCGCACATCAACTCGTGCAATGTGATCGCGGCCGAACTGGTCTGCGCCAGCTCAAACTTTCCCGCCACGCCGCACGTCAGCACGGTCGAGGTGTTCGATCCGATCAATCTGCACCACAAGCGCAGCTTGTCGCTAGGCCTGGGAACCGGCTCGATCACCTGGGTTGATCGTCACGAGGGATCATGGTGGGCCATGTTCGCCAACTATGACGGGCGGGGCGGCGAGGCGCCGCGCGATCATCGCCACACCACTTTGGTCCGTTTCGACGACGAGTGGCGCCGGCTTGAGGGGTGGGCCCTGCCGCCCTCGATCCTGGAGCGGATCGCGCCGATGAGCATCTCCGGCGGCGGCTGGGGGCCGGATGGGCGGCTGTATCTGACCGGCCACGATCTGCCCGAGCTTTACGTCGTGGCCCTCCCGATGGGCGGCGGCGTGCTGGATCACGTCGAGACGCTGGGCATCGAGGCCGAGGGACAGGCAGTCGACTGGGACGAGACCCAGCCCGGCATGCTCTACGGCATCACCCGCCGCACCCGCGAAATCCTGGCGATGAAGGTTCGGGCTGTTCACCCGTAATTTGGAGCTGCCATCAACTCTTCAACGTCAAGAAGGCTGAGGCTGAAGCGTAAGTAGAGCCATACGGTTTGGCGGATCACCGCTGCGGTGAAGCGATAGCGGCTGCACGACATGCGAGCTCCGATCAGCCCCTGAAGCGGCCCTGAAGCGGAGACGAGTTAGCGTTAGACTGACAGAACCGCCAACCCATCATTCCGTCTTTCCTGGCGCACGGGGACATGGCGTCGCGAACCTGGTGTACGGCTTTCTGGCGCGCGTCTCCGGAACGTCGAGCCGCATGCGGCAGCAGATCGATCCTGCTTGTGGCGCAACTATGATAGCGCTACCAATGATGAAAACATGATCATGGGTGGAAGTGATGCGGAAGGCGGCGCTGGGCGGGCTTGTAATGGCGGCGGTGATTGGTCTGGGCGGGCTAGCCAGTGCTGCAAACGCCCAAGATCGGCCGATGGTGAGGTCGCTGGTGATCGACGCGGCCGCACCGGGGACGCCGCGCGACAGAATGGCCGAGTTCTCGGTGGGCGCCGACTATCCGGGCACGACGATCCGCGAGGAGGCGCTGGCCCAGTTGAAAACGGTGCGCGACGAACTGGGGTTCCGATACATTCGTTTCCACGACATCTTCCACGACGACATGGGCGTCTATCGCGAGGTGGACGGCCGGCCGGTCTATGACTGGACCCGGGTCGATCAACTGTACGACCGCTTCCTGGGCATCGGGATCAAGCCCTTCATCGAGCTGGGCTTCACGCCGGATGCGATGAAGACCTCGGACCAGACCATCTTCTACTGGAAGGGCAACACCTCCCATCCGCAGCCCGAGAAATGGACCGGGCTGATCGACGCCTTCGTGCGTCATCTGATCGACCGCTACGGCGCAGAGGAGGTGCGGTCCTGGTATTTCGAGTTCTGGAACGAGCCGAATCTGGACGGCTTCTGGGAACGGGCCGATCAGGCGGCCTATTTCGACTATTACGGACGTACGGTTCGGGCCATCAAGGCTGTGGATCCGACGCTTCGAGTGGGCGGGCCGTCGACCGCCGGCGCGGCCTGGGTGCCCGAGTTCCTGGCCTATGCCGACCAGCATCAGCTGCCGGTCGATTTCGTCACCACCCATACCTATGGGGTCGAGGGCGGCTTCCTGGACGAGAAGGGGGAGGGCGACAACAAGCTGTCGCGCGCGCCCGACGCCGTGGTCAGCGACGTGCGCAAGGTGAGGGGCGAGATCGAGGCCTCGACCCGGCCGGGCCTGCCGCTGTTCTTCACCGAATGGAGCACCAGCTATAATCCGCGCGACCCGATCCACGACGACTATTTCGGCGCCTCCTACATCCTGACCAAGCTGCGCGAGAGCGAGGGCCTGGTTCAGGGCATGAGCTACTGGGCCTTCAGCGACCTGTTCGAGGAGCCGGGGCCGCAGACCAAGCCGTTCGACGGCGGGTTCGGCCTGATGAATCCGCAAGGGATCCGCAAGCCGACCTTCTTCGCCTACAAATATCTGAACAGCCTGGGCGACCGCGAGCTGGCGACCGGCGACGCCCAGAGCATCGCAGCGCTGAAGGGGGACACGGTTCAGGTGCTGGCCTGGCGCTATGAACTGCCGGATCAGCCGATCAGCAACCGGCCCTTCTTCCGTCAGGTGCGCGAGCCGGCCGCTGCGGCGCCCTTGCGGATCGAAGTGGGGGGCCTGCGCCCCGGCGTTCACACCGCCAGCGTCCGCCGCGTCGGGTTCAAGGCCAATGACGCCTACACGGCCTATCTGGAAATGGGATCGCCGGCGGCGCTCAGCGACGCCCAGCTAGGCGAGCTACAGGCGTTGACGCAGGACGAGCCGGAAACTCGTGTCTTGACGGTCGGCGCAGATGGGCGAGGTCAAATGGACGTGGCAATGCGAGTCCACGACGTGGTGATGGTGGAGATCGAAACGCAGACGCAGGTCGCGCCATGAGCCTGATCCGCCGCGTTTACGCACCCCTCCAGTCTAACGATCCCAAAAGGGCTTAAGCCCGAGCGGATGCGCGCCCTTTTAACTGTCCAGCAGAGCCTCTGCGGCTAAATGCTTGACCTTAAGATCTGACCGCTCTTCGAAAATCATGCCGGTTGTTCCGAAATACTCCCGCTGGTTCGTCGCGCACCAGTCGGTCGTGCAAATGCGGACTGGATCGGCTTTCGGCGAAACGCCTGAGGCGTAGAGGAAGTCGCCGCTGCGGTCGGCCAGGGACATCGGGCGGTCCTGGTTGGCGCGGGCCATGAAGCCGTCGAACTGCGCGCGCGAGATGGACGTGACCATCAGCTTGCCGTCGAAGCGAACGACGGAATCGAAGACGTAGTGGCTGACCGGGCCGGCGGGGACGCCCGTGCCCAAGGTGGTGTGGCCGATGAAGCCGGCTTCGGCATTGGCCGCCTGGGCCAGGCCGGCTGCGACGCGCCGTCCGGTGTCGCCCAACGACAGGGCGCGAGGGCTGGTCCCCAGGATGGTCCGCTCCTCGTCGGTCAGGTCGGCGGCCAGGGTCGCGGCGATGAGGTCCGCCAGCACGGGAGAGGCGGGGGCGTCCAGCGCGACCGCGTGGGATCTGGCCGTGACCGAGCCGTCCGACATGAACTCGGCCACCGTATAGGCAGCGGTCCAGGCGCCTGTGTGGATATAGGCGCTGCGGCCCTGGCGATGCTGAAACAGCAGGTGGTTATGGCCGCCAATCATCAGGCTGCCGTCCGGCAATAGCGGCAGGATGTCCCGGTCGGCGGCCACCCCGGCGTGGCTCATCACCATGACCAGATCCGCGCCGGCCAGGTTATCGGCCAGATTGGCGCTGGCCCAGTCGGCGGCGGCCGGGATCGACAGTTGGTCGCGCGAGGCCTTGGGGTAGGTAGTCAGCGAATTGGTCGCCAGGCCCACGACCCGCAGTGAACGACGACCGAACGGCAGGGTCGTGGACGGGTCTGCATAGCCGGCGCCCGTGCGCGTATCGCCGATGGTGCTGACGACATGAACGCCCAGGCTCTTCATCCGGGCGACGACCTGGGCCAGGTCGGGGGTCAGGTCGTTGTCGTGATTGCCCAGGTTGAACACCGTCGGCGCGATCGCCGGCAAGGCCGCCAGGAAGGCCCAGTCCACCACGCCGCCCGACCGCACGGCGACGACATTGCCGTGCTCGAAAATGTCGCCGTCGATGGCGATGACATGGGGGACGGGGTTGGAGCGGACTTCGGTTTCGAAGGCGGCCAGCAACTGGGCGGTCCGCTCATAGGCCGAATGCATGTCGGATACGGCCAGCACGCGGCCGATCACATCCGCCCGTTTCATCCCGGTCAGCCCTGGCGCGAACGCCGTCGCCCCGGCGAGTTGCAGGAGCCGGCGACGGGAGGGCGTGACGAGGGGCATACGCTATCCAAACGATGTCTGGGAGGGCGTGCGGAGCGGACTCACGCACCCTTTCAACATCGCATTTCGCCCCTCGCGGCACAATGCCGGCCGGCGCTGCACACGCCGCCGAAGGACAGATTGTCACACGGGTGTGGCTGCGTCTTCAAAGGTTCAAGAAACAGGCGCGCTCTGCACTGGCGGCTGTCGTTGCGAAGCTCTACGGCGTCGCGCGACACGTCCTCCTCCCTGTCGCCAAGGAAATCTCGCCCATGCTTCGCCAAGCCCTTCTGGCCGCCACCGTCAGCGGCATCGCCCTGCTGAGCGCCGGCTCGGTTCTCGCCCAGACGACGGACACCGCCGCCGAACCCGCCGGCGTCGACGACATCGTCGTCACCGCCCAGCGCCGCAGCGAGAACATCCGCGAGGTGCCGTTCGCCGTCACCGCCCTGAACACCCAGACCCTGCAGGACGTTTCGGCCGGCGGCGCCGACATCCTGTCGCTGTCGGCGCGCGTGCCAAGCCTTCAGGTCGAAAGCTCGAACGGCCGTTACGCCCCGCGCTTCTACATCCGCGGCCTGGGCAATGTGGATTTCGACTTCACCGCCTCGCAGCCGGTTTCGGTCGTGCTGGACAATGTCGTGCTGGAAAGCGTCTATCTGAAGGGCTTCCCCCTGTTCGACGTGCAGCAGCTGGAAGTTCTGCGCGGTCCGCAAGGCACCCTGTTCGGCCGCAACACGCCGGCCGGCGTGGTCAAGATCGACACCGTCAAACCGTCGGATGACTTCACCGGCTTCGGCTCGCTGACCTACGGCAACCTGGGTTCGACCCGGGCCGAGGCCGCCGTCACCCTGCCGGCATCGGACACGCTTCAGGTGCGCGGCGCCATCCTGTGGAACCACCGCGACGACTGGGTGAACAACGCCTTCAACCCGTCCTTCGCCAATGCGGACAAGGATGATCTGGGCGGCTTCACTGATCTGGCCGCGCGCGTCCACGTCGCCTGGACCCCGACCGATCGTCTGTCGACCCTGCTGACCCTTCAGGCTCGCGACTATGACGGCACGGGCACGATGAACCGCGCCAACGCCCTGACCAAGGGCTCGAACGAACTGAACGGCAATTTCGACCGCGACACCGTCTATTACGACGGCGGCCGCAACAACTTCCAGAAGCAGAAGACGACCTCGCAGTCGCTGCAGGTCGCCTATGATTTCGGCCCCGCCACCCTGACCGGCATCGTCGGCTCGTACCAGGGCTGGTCTCAGGGTGACGGCGACATCGACGGCGGCGTGGCTTCGGCCCCGGCGACCGCCCCTTACAAGACGCCGTTCAACTCCGAGACCGGCACCCTCTCCAGCGACCTGTTGCAGAACACCTATGAGCTGCGCCTGGCCTCGAACGGCGACGGACGCATCGGCTGGCAGGTCGGGGCCTTCTATTGGGACGAGCGGATCAACCTGGTTTCGGGCACGTTCAACGGCGTCGGCGGCCTTCAGCCGACGCGCGTAACCGACATCGTGCAGAAGTCGGACTCGTGGTCGGTGTTCGGTCAGGGCAGCTACAAGTTGACCGACACTCTGAAGGTGACGGCGGGCGTCCGCTACACCGACGACAACCGCGACTACAACGGGCGCATCGTGTTGGGGACGGGCGCCGGCGGCACGGGCGCTGTCTCCGTCGGCGACGAACAGGTCAGCTGGGACGTCAGCGCCCTGTATGAGGTCAACGACAGCCTCAATCTGTTCGCCCGCGCGGCCAAGGGTTATCGCGGTCCGTCGATCCAGGGCCGCAACCTGCCGGTCCTGACGACGGCCGACTCCGAGACGGTCATGTCCTACGAGACTGGGCTGAAGGCTCGCCTGCTGGACGGCCGCGCGCGTTTCAACGCGACGGCCTATGTCTATGAAGTCAGCGACATGCAGTTCACCGCCATCGGCGGCGCGGACAACTCCAACCGCCTGATCAACGCCGATAAGGGCGAGGGTTACGGCCTGGAACTGGACGGCGACATCGATCTGGGCGCGGGCTTCAGCCTGTCGGCCGGCGCCGCCTGGAACCACACCGAGATCAAGGACAGCGATCTGCTGGTGGCCATCTGCGGCGCCAACTGCACCGTCACCGATCCGATCGTCACCGTGGGCACGACCCGTCGCGCCAACATCGACGGCAACCCCTTCCCGCAGGCGCCGGAATACACCGCCAACGTGACGCTGAACTATGTCCGGTCGCTGGGCAACGACACCGAGCTGTTCGCCTCGACCGACTGGGTCATGCAGAAGGACTTCAACCTGTTCCTCTATGAATCGGTCGAGTTCATGCAGGACACGGCGTTCGAAGGCGGCCTGCGTGCGGGCTGGCGCGACCTGAACCGCGGCATCGAGGCGGCCGCCTATGTCCGCAACATCACCGACGAAGAGAATGTGATCGGCGGCATCGACTTCAACAACCTGACCGCCTTCGTCAACGAACCGCGCACCTACGGCGTGCAACTGACCAAGCGGTTCTGATCGACCCACGATGAGGCGTCGATCCGCAGGACAGCGGATCGACGCCTTTTCGCATGGTCTTGCAGATCGTTCCTTCGACTGGGAAGCGCTGCCTTTTCCAGCGAGGACTTTGAGGGCCAAGGGTGATAAGCGCATCTGCAATGCTCAAATCTTTGCGGGAAATGGTCCGTCGACTTGGCTTCGTCAGCACCCTGCTGCTGACGTTGGCGTTCGCCATGCCCGCCTTCGAAAGCCATGCCTGCGAGACGGAGGCGCCCACCAGCGTCGAGATCGTCGATGCGGGGGCCGGCGAAGACGCCCAGTGCCCTGACTGCGGCCCGGCCTGCGCCGACGGCTGCTGCCATGCGCCGCATTCGGCCGTGTCCAACGACATGGCGACGCCGCGTTTCGTCGCGGTTTTCGGCCAGCCCCAGGCGTGGAGCGACAGCGTCGCCTTCTCACTCGGGCGGCCTGACGGTCCCGAGCGGCCGCCCAGGATCTGATCCTCGGCAGGACCTGGCGTCCGGCCCTTCCTGAGCCCTGCGCGTGGCGGAGACGCCGCGCGTCCTGAACTCTGGGCCCGGCCGTGCGCCGGGCGAGGATCGATCATGACCTTGAAGAAACACTGGCTGATGACCGGCGCCGCCGTCGTCATCGCCCTGGGCGCGGGCTTCGGCGCCGCCCGCATTCTGGACTGTCCTCCAGCCGAGGCCGAACATGCCGAGGCGGGCCACGCCGAAGAAACCGGCGAAGAGGCCTTCGTCGCCCTGACGCCCCAGGAGGCGGCGCGGGCCGGCGTCTCCGTCACCGCTGTGCAGCAGGGCGGCGGGGCCGAACTGAAGCTGCCGGGCCGCGTGGTCTTCGCGCCCGGCGCCGAGGCCGCCGTGGACGCCCCTCTGGGCGGCGCCGTGGTGCGCGTTCATGTCGGCCTGGGCGATCGCGTGGCGGCCGGTTCGCCGCTGATCACCGTACGAAGCCCGGACGGCGCCGCCTCACGCGCCGACGCGGACGCGGCCGGTGCGACGGTCGAGGCAGCTCGCGCCGCCGAACGTCGCGACCGCACCCTGTTCGAACAGGGCTGGGTTTCGCAGGCGCGATTGGACGTCACCGCGGCCGAGACCCGTCGTGCGGAAGCGCAGCACCGCGCCGCCCGCGCCCGCGTCGGCGCCTTCGGCGCGCCCGGGTCGGACGGGCTGACGGTGGTGCGCAGCCCCATCGCCGGCGTCGTCACCCGCCTGAGCGCCGCACCCGGCCAGGTGCTGCACGAAGAGGCGTTGCAGGTCGCAGCAATCGCCAATCCCGGGCGCGTCGAGCTGATGTTCGAGGCCCCGCCTGCGGCGGCTGCGATCCTGAAAGTCGGAGACACGCTGGACAGCACGATCGCCGGATCGCGCGTCGTGTCGGGCGTCGTCATCGCCATCGCGCCGGCCAATGCGAACGGCGTTGTCATCGTTCGCGCCCATCCGTCCGGCGAAACCCCGCCGGCGGGGTCCGTCGTGTCGGCCCGCGTCTCGACCGGCGTCGGGACGGGAACGCCCGTCGTGCCCCTGGACGCCGTCCAGACCATTGAGGGAACGCCGTCCGTCTTCGTGCAGGAGGGCGGCGGGTTCCGCGCGCGGCCGGTCGTGACCGGGCGGACCTCCGACGGTCGGATCGAGATCGTGTCGGGCCTGACCGGGTCCGAACGCATCGCCGGCGCCGGCGCCTTCCTGCTCAAGGCCGAACTGGCCAAGGGCGAAGCCGAGCACGGACACTGATCATGCTGAACCGGATCATCGACGCCTCCGTGCGTTTCCGCTGGCTGGTCGTCGGACTGGCCGTGGTGCTGGCCATACTGGGCGGGCGCGAGCTGTTGCATCTGCCCATCGACGCCGTGCCCGACATCACCAATCGGCAGGTGCAGATCACCACCGTCGCCCCGGCGCTGGGACCGGAGGAGGTCGAAAGCCAGGTCACCTTCCCGCTGGAGACCGCGCTGGCGGGCCTGCCGGGCCTGACCGAGACGCGGTCCCTGTCGCGCCATGGCTTCTCGCAGATCACCGCCGTCTTCACCGACGCGACCGACATCTATTTCGCCCGCAACCTGGTCAACGAACGGCTGCAGGGCGCGCGTGCAGACCTGCCCGAGGGCCTCTCGCCCTCGATGGGACCGGTCGTGACCGGCCTGGGCGAGGTCTATATCTGGACGCTGGAGCTGACGGGCCCGGCGGCCCGGCCCGGGGCCGTCTATTTCACGCCCGAGGGCGAGCGGCTGGTCACCGACCAGGAGAAGGCCACCTATCTGCGCACCGTCCAGGACTGGATCGTCGCGCCCCAGCTCAAGACCGTCCCCGGCGTCGCTGGCGTGGACGTGCTGGGGGGCTATGTGAAGGAGTATGCGGTCCATCCCGACCCCAGCCGCCTGGCCGCCTATGGCGTCGGCCTGGTGCAACTGGTCGAGGCGCTGGAGCACGCCAACCGCATCGCCGGCGCGGGCTACGTCAACCGCGCGGGCGAGGCCTATATCGTGCGCGCCGACGCCCGTCTGAAAAGCCTGAAAGATCTGGCCCAGACGCCGATCCTGAACCGGGGCGGCCAGGTGATCCGCGTGTCGGACGTGGCGACGGTCGAGATCGGTCGCGCCCCACGCCTGGGCTCCGCCAGCGCCGACGGCCGAGAGACCGTGGTGGGAACGGCACTGATGCTGCAGGGCGAGAACTCGCGCGAGGTGGCCCGCCGCGTTGGCGCCCGCCTCCAAGAGATCACCCCCAGCCTGCCGCCCGGCGTTCGTCTGCGGCCCGAACTGGGCCGGACGGAACTGGTCGAGGCGACCATCCGCACGGTGGAGCACAACCTGCTGCTCGGCGCCCTGCTGGTCGTCGCCGTGCTGTTCTTCGCCCTGGGCAATGTGCGGGCGGCGATCATCACCGCCCTAGTCATTCCGCTCAGCTTCCTGTTCGCCGCCTCGGCCATGAACCGGTTCGGCATCAGCGCCAATCTGCTGAGCCTGGGCGCGCTGGACTTCGGTCTCATCGTCGACGGCGCCGTGGTGGTGATCGAGAACACCCTGCGCCGTCTGGGTCTGAAGCGCACGGAGGCTGGGCGTCCCCTGACCGTCGCCGAACGGTTGTCGGTCGCCGCCGCATCGGCGCGCGAGATGGCGCGTCCGGCCGCCTTTGGCCAGGCGATCATCCTCCTGGTCTATGCGCCCCTGCTGATGTTCGAGGGGGTGGAGGGCAAGATGTTCGGGCCGATGGCCGCCACCGTCATGCTGGCCCTGGCCGCCGCCTTCGTCCTCAGCTTCATCTTCGTGCCCGCCATGGCCGCCCTGCTGGTCAGGGAACCCAAGGCGGATCATGAGGAGACCCGGCTCACCCGCGCCGCCAAGGCCCGATACGCCCCGCTGCTGGAGCGCGCCATCGCCCGGCCTCGCCTGGTGATGACCGGCGCCGGCCTTACGCTTCTCGCCGGCCTGATCGCCTTCCTGACCCTGGGCCGCGAGTTCGTGCCGCAACTGGACGAGGGCGACGTGCTGGTCCAGGCCCTGCGCGTGCCCTCGACCTCATTGGAACAGAGCCAGGCGATGCAGTTCCAGGTCGAGCGGACGCTGAAGGCCATGCCGCAGGTCGAGCGGGTCTTCACCCGCACCGGCACGGCCGAGGTTGCGTCGGACCCCATGCCGCCGTCGATCTCGGACACCTTCGTCATCCTGAAGGACCGCAGCGAATGGCCCGAGCCGGGCTTGGCAAAGGCCGATCTGGTGGCGGACATGGAGGTGCGACTATCGACCCTGTTGGGCAACAACTACGAGTTCACCCAGCCCATCGAGATGCGGTTCAACGAGCTGATCGCCGGGGTCCGGTCGGACGTGGCGGTCATGATCTATGGTGACGATTTCGCCGCCATGGACCGCACGGCGCAGCAGGTCGCCGTCGTCCTGAACGGGATAGAAGGCGCCGCGGACGTGCGGGTCGAACAGGTCTCAGGCCAGCCGACCATCACCGCCAGCGTCGATCGCACTGTGGCGGCGGCCCAGGGCGTCCATGCGTCCGACGCGGCCGACGCCCTGGCCATCGCCTTCGCCGGTCGCGCCGCCGGTCAGATCAGCGAAGGCGACCGGCGGTTCGATGTGGTGGTGCGGCTGGACGACGCCCTGCGCGCCGATCCCACCGTCATGGAGCAGCTGCCGGTCATGCCCGAGAACGCCCAGGCCGGCGCCCCGACCGTGCCCCTGTCCTCGGTCGCCCGCTTCGACGTGGCCGAGGGGCCGAACCAGATCAGCCGCGCTGACGGCAAGCGCCGCATGATCGTCCAGGCCAACGTCCGCGGCCGCGACCTGGGCGGCTTCGTCGCCGAGGCTCAAGGCAAGGTCGCCGAACAGGTCCAGCCGCCGCCGTCCGGCTGGATCGACTGGGGCGGCCAGTTCGAGAACCTTCAGCGGGCCTCGGCCCGCTTGGCCCTGATTGTGCCCATCGTCTTCCTGACCATCGGCCTGCTGCTCGTGCTGGCGCTGCAATCATGGAAGGACGCGGCCCTGGTGTTCGCCGGCGTCCCGCTGGCCCTGGTCGGCGGCGCCCTCGCGCTGGCGCTGCGCGGCATGCCGCTGTCTATCAGCGCGGCGGTCGGCTTCATCGCCGTGTCGGGCGTGGCCACCCTGAACGGCCTGGTTCTGATGCAGGCCATCCGACAGCGACTGACCGAGGGCGATCCGCCGGTCGAGGCCGCGCTTCAAGGCGCCGTCAGCCGCCTGCGCGCCGTGCTGACGACCGCCCTGGTCGCAGTGCTGGGCTTCGTGCCCATGGCGTTTGCCGCAGGCGCGGGGGCCGAGGTGCAAAAGCCGCTGGCCACCGTGGTCATCGGCGGGCTGACTGCGGCCACGCTGCTGACCCTGATCGTCTTGCCCGTGCTTGCGGCCCGGTGGCCATCCACTCCGGGGATCAATGATGGATGCTGATCGAGAACGCTAAGGCGGGGTTCCTCAAAAGCGGAGGCTGCCGCTGACACGCACTATTCGGCCCAAGAGGGCTTGCGCGTTTCGATCGTAGCCGGGCGCCGGACGGCCGTCGCCGAGGGGAGCTTCGGGTCGGCGTCGAACAGGTTCTCGACTTCGACTTCCAAGCGAGGACCTTCGCTTCACTGACGGCCGGCCGTCTCGCGCGCCGCGCTGGAGGGCCGGATCGTCGTGCTGATCCGGATGCTGACGGTCGTCAGGTCCGACAGGCGAAAGTCGTCCGGCCCGTCCCTACCGAAGTCGAGGCAGCAGTCGTCGAACCTCAAGGTCAGCTGATGGCGGGTAAAGGTCGCTGGCGGCATGCGCCCCTTAACGCCCCGGCGCGAACTCGACAATGAAGTGGAAGGGCCTAGCGCCGGATGCGGGCGGAGATCGCTCTGCTGATCGAGGCTGTGGGGATTGATGCATCACCCCCAAAAAAACGGCCCTCCGGAGTGTTTTGTGGCGGGAATGTGGTTGACGAGAGTGCAGAACACGTCCGAATTGTAAGTCTAAGTTGCGCCGTAGGGTCGCAACCAAATGTCGGCGAAAAGCCGCAGGGGGAATATCGTGGCTTTCAATTTCAAAAGCGGTCTCTTGGCCGCAACGGCGGGCGTTGCGATCATGCTGGGGACGGCGTCGGCTGCGACGGCGCAAACCGCACCCGCGCCTACGCCTCCGGCCGGCGGCTTCTACATGGCCAATGGAACGCGGACGACCAACTATCAGACTGCGATAACGTCCTGGCGCACGAACACGCAATTCGCAGTGGACTATTCCAAAGCCTTCCTGGGCCTGGAGCACGCCTACGCCATGGGTCTGACCGGGCGGGGACAGACCGTCGGCGTCAATGACGCGGGCGTCTACATGGCTCACCCGCTGTTTGGATCGGCCGGCAAGGTGACGGGGCTGCGCACGGAGGCCGTCGCCGGATATGGCAACGACGGGATGATCAATCCGCGTCGACGGTGGGAGGGCCACGGCACCCACGTCGCAGGCACCATCGCCGGCGACCGCGTCGCGGGTCAACCGATGTTCGGCAACGCCTTTGGCGCCAAGCTCTATGCCGCAACCGCCAACTTCGCGGCGGGGGACTTCCTTTGGTACAAGGACGCGATCATCGACGGCAAGATCGTCGCCACCCAGAACCAGAACATCGTCGATCTGGCCAATACCGGCCAGGTGCGGATCATCAACAACAGCTGGGGCAGTTCGACGACCCTGCCGTTCAACGCTTCGCTGCCTACGGTGTTGGCGTCGTTCAATCGCAACTACGGCGACTACTACAAGCCGGTGCTGGACAAGGACGTGCTGGTCGTCTTCTCGGCCGGCAACGGCTTTGGGGTCCACGCCAGCATTGACGCGGCGGCGCCGCTGTCCGACCCGCGCCTGCGCTCCAACTGGCTGTCGGTCGCCAACTATTCCAGCTTCACCGCCGCCGATCCCTCGACCAGCTTCTGCGGACAAACGGCGACGTGGTGTGTCGCCGGACCGGGGTCTGCGGTCGTGTCGTCCGTTCCTGCCTATACGATGGACCGGGCTGGCATCCTGGCCCTGTATCCCCGCGCCAACTATGCGGGCCTGTATTCGGCGACCACGGTATCGGCCCTGCAGACCGCGTCGGTGAACCAGTTCATCGGCGTTCTGAACGCTTATCTGAACGCCCGCGCCGCCGGTGGACCCACCTATAATGAGGACGCGTGGCGCCGCGAAGTCGGACGTCAGGCGGCCGCCATCACTCTGGTTTCGGGTGCGCGACTCGGTGATCCGGACAGCTTCACATCCGTCTTGGCGGGGCTTCTGACCTCGACCAACAATATGGCGCTCCTGACGCCGGCCTTCTCGGGCGCGGTGCTGCAGTACGCCAACGACGAGCTTCAGCGCATACTGAACCAGTACATCAACTATACCGGCGCAGGTTACGCGGCCTATACCGGCACCTCGATGGCGGCGCCGAACATCTCGGGCTTTGCGGCCCTGCTGATGGAGAACTTCCCGGAATATTCCACGGCCCTGGTCTCTGACATTCTGGTGTCGAGTTCAAGGGATCTGGATACGCCCGGCGTCGATCTGCGCTCCGGTTGGGGCGCGCCGCAGATGGATGTGGCGCTGCGCGGACCGACCGCCCTGCGCGACACGCGCGACGTCACCGTTGCGGTGGGCACGGTGGATATCTGGAGCAACAATATCGGCGATGCGCGTGATCGTTACTCGGCTGAAGTCCGAGCGAACTTCGGCAACGATATCGGCGGTCTGGTGAAGAAGGGCGGCGGCCAACTGATCCTGTCCGGCGCCAATGACTATAGCGGCCCGACGCGGGTCGAGGGCGGCCTGCTGACCGTAAACGGCAGTCTGCTGCGCTCCAACGCCACGGTCGGCGGCGTCGG
Organism: Brevundimonas sp. TWP1-3; assembly: GCF_049896085.1. NCBI lineage: Bacteria > Pseudomonadati > Pseudomonadota > Alphaproteobacteria > Caulobacterales > Caulobacteraceae > Brevundimonas > Brevundimonas sp. TWP1-3. Next base: position 1,395,962 of record NZ_JAFCTP010000001.1, read on the forward strand.
CATGATCGGCGGCACCGGCCGGTTGGCGAACCTGACGGCGGAAAGCGGCGGGGTGGTTTCGCCCGGCGACGGCGTCAATCCGTTCGGGACCCTGACGGTCGCCGGCAATCTGAACTTCAAGCCCGGCTCCTTCCTGTGGATCCGGTCCAGCGTGAACGGCGCGGCCTATTCGCGGCTGAACGTGGGCGGCACGACCCGCATCGACGGCGGGCAGGTCATACTGAAGGCCGACAACGGCGAGTGGAACCTGCGCACGCGGATGAACATCATCAACTCGACCGGGGCGGTGACGGGCACGTTCAGCGGGGCGCAGAGCGATCTGGCCTTCCTGGCGCCGGTGCTGACCTATTCGACGAATGGAGTGGTGCTGACGGTGCGGCGCAACGACGTGACCGTGACGTCGCTGGGCGGCAATCCGAACCGGGCCTCTGTCGGCGGCGCGCTGGACGTCATGATCAACAACACCTCGACCGGAACCCGCGACCTTTCGCTGGAGAACGCCCTTCTGGACGCCAGCGTGCCGGCTGTGCAGGGCGCCCTAGGCAGCCTGACCGGCGAAGTTCATGCCTCGCTGGGCGGTCTGGCCGTGTCGGACACCCGTTCTATTCGCGAGGCCATGTCCGATCGCGGTCGTGGCCAGGGCGGCGCCGCGACTTACGCGGGCAACGGTGTCTCGGTCTGGGGCAGCGGCGTCTATGGCAATGGTCGCGGCTCGGCCCACGATGGTCTCGCCGGGTTCCGTAGCGAGGGATCGGGCTATCTGGTCGGGGCTGAAAAGGCGCTGTCGAACGAGATGCACATCGGCGTGGCGCTGGGCGAGACCCGCTCGGAGCTGCGCTCGCTGCGTCTGCGTTCGACGGGTCGGGTCAACAGCGAGCAGATCGGCGTCTATGGCGGCGCGGGCGTCGGCGACTTCCAGATCCGCGTCGGCGGGTCGTGGGCGAACGCCGACGTTCGCACGGATCGCACGGCTCAGTTGAACGCCTTCAGCAACGCTCTGGTCGGCGACTATGACGGCAACGTCTGGCAGGCCTATGGCGAGGTGGCGTGGAGCCGCGCGGTCGGCGGCACGGTCTTCGAACCCTACGGCGCCTACAGCCACGTCGAATACGACGCCAACGTCGTAGAAACGGGCGGCGACGCCGCCCTGTCGGGCAAGGTGACGCAGAAGGCCGATCTTCTGACCGCCGGCTTCCGCACCCGCACCGCCCTCGCGGGCGGCGAGGGGCGGCCGCGCCTGTCCGCTGTGACGCACCTGGCCTATACCCACGACCTGAACGGTGACGGGCCGGTGTTCGACGCCGCCTTCGCAGACGGTCCGCGCTTCCTGATCGACGGAGCCAATCCCGGTGACGACGTGATCTCGGGCGGTCTGGCCTTCAACATCCAGGCGACCGAGCGCACCGCCTTCGAGATGGGCTACACCGGCCTTTACAAGGACGAGTATCGCGACAACCGCATCTTTGGGCGGTTCAGCGTCAAGTTCTGATCCGAACCTGAGCCATCCCTTCGCGCCCCCGATCTTGCGATCGGGGGCGCGATTGCGTTTGCGTCAGTGTGTCTCGGCGGAAAGGGCGTCGTCACCCTGTGTGAAGGGGCGGTCGCGGTTTGATTTGCGATGTTCGACCCAAACGCCCTGTTTCCGCGTCAGCCGCTCGACCGCCTGAACGGCGCCTTGCATGAAGCCTTCGGGTGTTTCGACCCCGACTAGAGGTTCGACGGCCGCATTCGGATCGGCTTGAAGGATGGTTGTGGCGTAGATGTCCAGGTGATGCCCTTGGACCCGACCGTCGCGATAGGGGAAAAGGCAAAGCGTGTAACGCTGCTCGATCGAGGGGCGAAGGCGCTGGATGACGTCCGCGCGCCAGCTTGCGCCGTTGCAGACGATCGTTCGCACCGGGCTCAGCCAGCCGGCGGGCGCTCGGGTCGTCGGCCCCTCCAGCCCGAAATCGCTGCGCGCTGTTGGATCGACGAGGGTGAACCGACCGGGTGTGCGGGGAATAGGTCTGATGGGGTATTCGCGGAAGACGACACGGAGACCTTGGCCTTGCAGATGTCGTTGCAGGGATTGCCCGATCTCGCGACCCGAGCGCGGGGTCTGGAAATCGACGATGGCATAGGCCTGATCGAGGCTTTGGCTGTCGCGTGACGGCGACTGGCCGAACGCATTGAAGGGCAGGCCGAACGTGACAAGTCCGACAACCGCCATGAGACCTTTGTGAAACACCATGCGCAATCAGGCTCGTGACCCTTGCGCTTGTCAACAATCAACAGATCACCGAGGCGTCGGTCGCACCGCGCGCATGGTGCGGCCCTGACGAGCGACTAATGCGGCGCCCACCTCAACGTCAGGCCAATGGTGCGGGGCCGCAGGGGGGTGACCGCCTGGGCGTCGGGCAGGCGGAAGGGGTCGCTGTAGGCGAAGGTATTGGCCTCGGTATCGAACAGATTGTCGATGAACAGGGTTGCGATCCAAGGCGAGGCCTCCACGCCCAGGGCGAAACGGCCCGTGCCATAGTCGCCCATGCGGTGCTGTTGGCGCCCGTCGAAGGTCAGGCGCGATGAGCCGACGTAGGACAGGCCGCCGTCGGCGAGCAGGTGCAGGCGATCCCCCAGCGGCCGACGCCAGGTGAAGCCCAGGTTGGCCGAAGTCTTGGGCACGCCGGGCAGACCGGCGCCGCGCCGGGAATCGAACTGATCGCTGGGGTCGGTGATGCGGGGGTCGGCGACCAGGCCGTTGGCGAACAGTTCCAGCGTCTCCGTCGGTTTCCAGTTCGCCTCGATCTCGAACCCCAGATCGGCGCCGTCGCCGACGTTGACGACATAGGCCAGTCCGCTCGGCAAAAACTGATCGCTCTGCACATCGCGCCAGCGCGCCGCATAGACCGCGGCACGCACCCGGGCGCGTCCATCGGGCGAACGGTATTTGGCGCCGAACTCCAGGTTCCACAGCGAGTCCGGCTGGTATTCGCGGGCCGGCGAATCCGCCAGTCCGCTGAAGTCCTGTCCGATGACGCCTGCGGTGTTGAAGCCCCCGGCACGGTGACCCTGGCTGATCTGGGCCGAAAGGTTCAGACGTTCGCTGGGCTGCCAAGCCAGAGCGATCTTTGGTGTCAGGCCGGAGGACATACCTCGTCCGTCGAAGGGGCGTGTCCGCGAACCTTGGCGCACGTCGGAGGTCGTCTCGTAGTCTAGGGCGTAATAGCGTGCGCCGGCGGTCAAGGTCAGTTTTTGCGACAGGTCCACCGACGCCTCGCCATAGACGGCGGCTTCGTCCAGGCCGTCACGGCGCGTCTCGGAATAGATCGCCAGCGGCTCGGGACGCAGGGCGGACAGGACGGGATTGGTGCGGGTGGTGCTGGACGACACCAGGCCGCCGGCCAGCCAGCGCCACCGGCCGACGTCGGGCGAAGCGAAGTTGGCCTCGGCGACGAGCAGTTGGATGTCCTTGTTCTCGTCCAGGGCACCGACCCGCCAGAGCGAGCCGAAGCGACGCAGGGCGCTGGAGGCGTCGTATCGGCTGTTGAAGCCATGTTCGACTACCGCCACCGAGGCGTTCAGTCGGCCCCAGGCGCCCCGGCCTTCCAGCGTCAACGAAGCCTGATCGAAGCGGTTCTGATGAGGTTCGCGCACCAGGTTCGCACGCCGCAGCGGACCCAGGCCGCGATATACGTAGTGGGTGTCCTCGGTCGCGATCGACTGGTGGACGACGCCCGCCCTCGCGGTCCAGCCGGGGGCGATCTCCAGCGCCGCCGACACCCGTCCGCCGCGCCGTGTGCCGTCGTTGACCCGACGCAGATTCAGTTCGACGTCGTTGATATAGCCGCTGTAGGTCTCGCCATAGATGGCCGCGCGGATCGCCGCGCGATCCCCCGCCAGTGGCAGGTTGGCGATCAGCGAATAGTCGGAGTTCGCGCCCCCGCCCCTGGTGTGGGAGCGGGTGAGGGCGACGGACAGCTCTTCCTGACCGAACTCGGGCGCGCGCGTGACGATGCGGACGACACCGCCGATGGGGCCGGTCCCATACAGCGTTCCCTGCGGGCCGCGCAGCACCTCGACCCGGTCGATGTCGATCAGTTTCAGGTCCGGGTCGGGCGCGCTGTAGGTGACCGGGGTCAAGTCCAGGTACAGGCCGACGGTCGATTGGGTCAGGCCGGTGAAGACGCCGTCGGAGATGCCGCGCAGCAGAATCTTGTTTCGGCCGGGACCGAGGTTGGTCACCGTCATGCCGGACACCAGGCTGTCCAGCCCCTGCATGCCCGTGACGCCCGATCTGCCGATCCGTTCGGAGGCGACGGCGGTCATGGCTGACGACGAGTCCTGGATCAACTCCGGCCGGCGGGGGGCGGTGACGATGACTTCGCTGACCTGGGCCACGTCTTCGGTCGGCGCGACGCGAGGCGCTTGGCTTCGCATTGGCGGCAAAGCCGGGGGCGACGAGGCGCGGGACGGCGCACGGCTGATGATCACCGCGCCGTCGGCCCGGATGACATGGCGACATCCCGATGCCGCCAGGATGCGGATCAAGGCCGCATCCAGCGACATACGCCCCTGGATCGCCGGGCTGGTTCCAGCGCAGGCGCTCAGACTGCCGCCGAGCGACACGCGCGCCTGAAGCGCAAGGTCGAGCAGGGCGCCATCGACGGATTGGCGGGGGACGTAGAAATCCAGCGTTCGCGGTTCAGCCGCCTGCGCCGGCGCCGACAGGGCCGTCGTCAAAAGCAGCCCAAGGCTGGGTATCAGGGCGGCGGCGCGTGACCGGTAATGGCCGGAGTTTGGAGGCCGCCTGGCCTCAGCGGGCGCCACGCGCGCTTATGCGGACTTCGGACGTCGAGGCCTCGACGCGAACGGGTGCGAAATCCTGGAGCTGCTGCAACATCACGGCCTCGTCGCCTACACGCAGGGCGCCGGTGAAACGCAGCGCCTGTGTGGGCGTCGATAGCACGACGGGCTTGTCTAGATAACGCGAAAGATCGTCGGCCACATCGCTCAGCGGGCGGTCGCGATAGACCAGCACGCCGCTGCGCCAGGCGGAGGCGCGATCCGGCGAGACGCTGCTCATGCGCGGCGTCGCACGACCCCTTTGTTCCAGGGTCTGGCCGGCGGTCAGGCGCACGGGCTGCAGCGCGTTGGCCGGCGTCACGGCGACGACGCCACGCTGAACCGCCACGGCGAAATTGTCGCCGTGGTTCAACACGTTGAAGGCGGTGCCCAGCACCTGGACCTGACGATCGCCGGCCGCGACCACGAAGGGATGGGCCGGGTCGTGGGCGATGTCGAAGGCCGCCTCGCCCTCGGCAAGCGACACCGATCGCCTGTCGTCGTCGAAGCGGACGTCTAGCCGGGAGTGGCGGTTCAGATAGACGTGCGAGCCGTCCTCCAGGGCGACTGAAAGCGGGGCGTCTGTGGTGGCGTAGGTCTGGCCGTCCGGCGTCATCCACAGCCACAGGCCGACCGCGAGCGTCACGCTGGCGGCGATGCCGAGGCCTGCGCCCAGCCATGGCGAGCGACGGCGGGCGCGGCGTTCGCGGGCGGCCGACAGGTCTATGACGGGCGGTGCGCTGATCGCCGCCGTATCCGCTGCATCCAGATCGATCCAGAGCCGTTCGGCAGCGTCATAGGCGCGCGCATGGTCGGGCGAGGCCTCCAGCCAGGACTGGAAATCGAGCCAGGCGGATTCGGGCGCCTTCTCGTCACGCAGGGTGACGAACCAGTGCAGCGCCTTCTCCTCGATGTCGGTCTCTGCGCTCATGCCATCCCAGCCCGGACGCCCGTCGCGTGACGGACCTCCTGATAGACTGACGCCGCCGACAGGGGGGCGCCTCCACAATAAGCCTGGCAAGGTCGCGGATCGCCGGCGGTCATGGCTGAACCTTTCGAGCCAGAACGCGCAGGGCGTCCATCATGTGTTTCTCGACGGAACTGCGCGAAACGCCCAGTTGGGCGGCGATGTCGGCGTAGCTGACGCCGTCGAACTTGTGCAGGCGAAAGACAGTCTGGGTCTTAGGCGGCAGGGTGTCGAGCGCGGCGACCAGCCGGGCCAGCCGCTCGCGGCCCGCCACGACCGCCTCGGCGGAGGGGCTGGCGTCCAGATCTTCCGCCGCGCCCACCTCGTGATTGATCTGTCGCCACTGTGTGTCGCGGTTGGCCGCCCGCTGGCTGGAACGCCAGCGGTCCATCAGCAGATTGGAGGTCAGGCGGAAAAGGAAGGCGCGCGGGTTGTCGGGCGGCGGGTCGGGATCCAGCGCCGAGACCTTGAGGTAGACGTCCTGCAGCACGTCGTCGACATCGCCCGACGCACCGCCCAGCCGCGCCCGGCAAAACCTGGCCAGGTCTTCGCGCTGCTCCAGATAGGCGGCGACCAAGGGATGCGCGACGGGCGCGGTCAAACGGGCGAAATCCTCTCGTTCGGCCAAGGCAGGCCATGACCCTCCATGCCGTGACGATTTTTCTGAGGCAAGGGCCGGTCGGCGGCGTCCCTGTCATGAAGGCGCCGTGTCACGGCGACGGGCAGGATCCAGATGCGCGCGTTTGCAGGATACGACGGCACGACGGCCCCGGCCTTTTCGGTCGGCTAGGGCTTCGTCATGTTCGATATCTGGCGCTCGGGCTTCATCCGCCGTCCCTTAAGCAGTTTCGTTGACCATGCCCCGTATGCGGACGAGGTGACGTGGCTGCCGGACTGCGGGCCGCAAGCCTATGTGGCGGACCCGTTCGGGATCACGCGCGATGGGGTGCTGACCGTCTTCGTCGAGGCGTTCGACTATCACGTGCGTCGCGGCGAGATTCATTATCGCCAGTACGACGCCGACGACCGACTTGTGGGCCTGGGCGTCGCGCTGACCGAGCCCTGGCACCTGTCCTATCCGACTTTGATCGAAGACGGCGGCGAACTCTACATGCTGCCCGAGGGCTACAAGAGCGGCGGGCTGATCCTTTATCGTTGCGTGCGTTTCCCGGATCAGTGGGAAGCGGTCGCGCGCGTCGGCGATGCGGCGGCGATCGACGCGACGGTGGTGAAGCACGACGGCCGGTGGTGGATGTTCCACGCCTTGCCGGGACCCGACGATCGGGCCATGCGCGAACTGCATGTCGCCTGGGCCGACAGCCTGAGCGGACCCTGGACGGCGCATTCCGGAAATCCGGTGATCAGCGGCTTTCAGACCTCGCGGCCGGGCGGTTCGGCCTTCGTCTACGGCGGCGCCCTGCATCTGCCGGTTCAGGACTGCGCAGAGACCTATGGCGCGGCGATCAATCTGTTGCGGATCGACGCCCTGACGCCGGAAACCTTTTCGGCCTCGGTCGTGAAGCGGTTCGAGGCGGGCGACCTGATCGAAGGGTTCGCCGATGGTTTCCACACCTTGTCGGGGCATGGCGACGTCACCTTCATCGACGTGAAGGGCATTCGACAGTCGCCGGCGGAGCCTTGGCTGAAGGCCGGGTTCAAGGCGCGCCGCCTGTTGGGCCTCAACGGCCCGCGCGGCCGGCGGGCGACAGGCGCTGTCGTTCACCCCCAGATTTTCGCGACCGCTTGCGTTCGCAAGGAAGGCTAGACCATGCGTATCGCCGTCGTTCTGCCGCGAGGCTGCACCTATTGCCCGGACAAGGCCAACTCGATGGAGACGGTGGTTCGCACCCTGTCGGCGCACAGCCGGTTGAATCGTTCGGTCACCCTGATCTGCGATGCGGGCGCGGCGCCGTGCGCGGACCTGAACATGCTGACGGTGCCGGCCGGGCTGGGCCGCAAGGCGCGCAACGAAGCGGTGGCGGCCATCCTCAAGGCGCTGTCGCCGGACATCGTCGAATATCATCAGCAGCTGAAGGCCGCGTCTGAACTGGCGCGCCAGTTCCCGGGCGCGACCCACGTCCTGTATCGCCACACCCGCATCAAGCCGGCGAAAAATCCCATTGAGGCCTTCCGCTACAGCCGCAGACTGGTGCGATTCGACCGGCTGGTGTTCGTCAGCCAGGCGGCGGGCCAGGAGTTCGCGGCGGACTATCCGCGTCTGGCCGGGCGGGTCTCGTCGGTGTGCAACCCCATCGCGGTCGAGGCCTGGCGTGCGTCGCCGGAGATCCGCGAAAACCTGATCCTCTTCTCCGGTCGCGCCATGCGGGACAAGGGGCTGGACCTGTTCTGCACGGCCTTGGGCGAGACGCTGGATCGTCATCCCGACTGGCGCGGCGCGTTGATGCTGGGCGATTGGGAGAAACATCAGGACTGGGCGGAGCCGCTGGTTCGTGCGCTGGACCGGTTCGGCGACCGCGTCGAGATCCACAAGTCGGCGTCCCTGACCGAGGTCAGGGCCGTGACGCGTCGAGCAGCCATCGCCGTGACGCCGTCGCGTGTTCGCGAGGCCCTGGGGCTGGCGGCGCTGGAGGCCCATGCGGCGGGCGCGGCCTTGATCTCGTCGGGGCGAGGGGGGCTGCGGGAAGCGAGCGGTGAGCACGCGGTCTATGTCGAGGTCGAGGACGCCGCGCCCCTGACGGCGGCGATGAACCGGCTGGTCGAAAATCCGGCGGAACGCCTGGCTCTGGCGCGCAGTGGTCAGGATTTCGTGGAGCGGGTGCATTCCCCCGTCGCCCGCGCCGCCGAACTGGATGCGCTACGCGAGGCCTTGTCCGACCGGTCTCTGTCGAACCGTTCGGCGGCGAAGGCCCGCTGGTCGTGGTTCCTGCCGCGACAGGGGTCGCAGCCCAGACTGCAGGGATAGGCGCCTAAGCCTTACGGACGAGGCTGTCGTAGACGTGGGTCACCGCGTCGAACCGAACGCGCGTCGGCTGATCGCCCAGAGGCGTCGGCTCGAAGTCCGCCTCGGTCAGGCCGGCGGCGACCGGATCGTCAATCTTGTCAGTATTCCAGCCCAGCAGAAGCCGCCCGCCGGGACGCAGGATGGCCGCCAGAGCCTCTAGCGCCTTTCGCTGCTGCTCGGGACTGTCGACGCCGTAGCCCAGCACGCCGTTGCAGACGATGGCGTCGAAGGTCATGTCGGAGAAGAACCGATCCGCCTCGCAGACATCGCCGGTGCGGTGGCGGCCCTCGCGGCCCCAGCGTTCGGCCGCCGCGTCGATGTCGGTCGTCCAGACCTCGCCGCCGTGGGCTTCCAGAGCGGCATAGTCGTCCAGCGTATATTCGCGGCAACCGACCCACAGGATGCGGCCGCCGTCGGCCGCCAGGGCGGGCACATAGCTGTCGGCCATCACGCGCCGGTCCGGCAGGCTGCGGATGCGGGCGGCCTTGGCGGATCGTCGCTTGCGATCGGCGTCCTTGCCGAAGATCAGCGCCCTTACGACCGTTCCCAGACCCACGCGCTTCCCCTTCGATTGCCCCATACGGGTGTTATCGAGCGGCGGGTGATCTGCCAATCGCCAGCTCGGCGATTTTGCCTGGCTTTATTGCAAGGCCAAGCTTTGACGGCGCCGCGCCAGCCCCTAGTGACGGCGCATGATCCAGGACGTTCCTCCCCCCGTCATCGCGCCCGTCGCCTTGCCCGAGATTGTGGTGACCGCCGCCCGCCTGCCGCCTGCGGCGGCCGATGCGGCGTTTTCGGTCGTGCGCATCGATCAGGCGGTGCTGTCGCGATCCATGCGCCTGGACGAGGCGCTGCGGTCCGTGCCGGCGGTTTCGCTGTTTCGACGCACGACCAGTGCGGCGGCCAATCCGACGACACAGGGCATATCGCTGAGGGCCATCGCGCCGTCGGGGGCGGGGCGGACGCTGGTGCTGCTGGACGGCGTGCCGCTGAACGACCCGTTCGGCGGCTGGGTCATCTGGTCCCAGGCCACGCCGGAATCGCTGGAGAGCCTGGACGTGATTCGAGGGGCGGGGTCGGGGCCGTATGGGGCGGGCGCACTGACCGGCACGATCACGCTGCGCGAACGTGGGCCAGACAACGAGGGTCTGGGTGGCGTGTTGGACGTGTCCGCCGCCGAACGTGGAGGCCTGCGTGCGGCGGGGTCGGCCTCCACGCGCCTGGGGCCTCTGGCGGTGACGCTGAGCGGTCTGCGTGAGGTTAGCGACGGCTATGTGCCCGTGCGAGGATCGGCGGCGGGGGCCGCTGATACGCCCCTAGACCTCGACAGTCGCAGCGCGGCTCTGCGGGTCGATACGACCTTGGGGCACGCGAACCTGTCGGTGCGGGCGGCGACCTGGGAAGAGGATCGCGGATCAGGCCTGGCCGGAACCCGCGCCAACGCCAGCGGCCACAGCCTCAGCGCCACGGCTGCTCAGGCGCCGACGGCCGACGGCTATGGCTGGCGGCTGCAGGCGTGGCGGATCGACAGCAACCTGGCCAACAGTTCGGCCTCGGTGTCGGCCGACCGGGCGACGACCACGCCGGCCAACGACCAGTACAAGACGCCCGCAACGGGATGGGGGCTGAACGCCGCCCTGCGCCGTCGCATGGCGGAGTTCGTAGGCGGTCGCCTTGAGTGGGAAGTGGGCGCGGATGCGCGCTTCAACGACGGCGAGACCAACGAGCTGTTCAGCAATCCCACGGGCGCGGGCTTCGCCAGAGGCCGTCGCGCGGGTGGCGAGACGGCGGTGGCCGGCGCCTATGTCGATGCGTCGTGGACGGCGGCCGACTGGCTGGTCGCGGGCGGCCTGCGGGTGGATCAGTGGGAGAATAAGGGCGGGTTCCGCAATGAATACACGCTGGTGACCGGGGCTGTTCTGCTGAATGAAAACGACCCGGATGGGTCGGGCGAGGTGGTCAGCGCGCGCCTGGCCGTGCGGCGTGATCTGGGCGGCGGCTATGCGGCGCGGGCGGCGGCCTATTCCGGCTTCAGACCGGCGACGCTGAACGAACTGCACCGGCCGTTCCGCGTCGGCAACGACATCACCGAGGCCAACGCCGCCCTGGCGCCCGAGACGCTGAAGGGCGTCGAGACCGGGCTGGCGTTCGACCGCGACGGCGTGCGCTGGGGCGGCACGGTGTTCTGGAACCAGATCGAGGACGCCATCGTCAATGTGACGATCGGGACCGGACCCGCCACCTTCCCCCGCGCCGGCTTCGTGCCGGCGGGCGGGGTTCTGCGCCAGCGCCAGAACGCGGGGACCATCGACGCCTGGGGCGTGGAGCTGAACGGCGCCGTGGACCTGTCATCGGCGGTGTCGCTGAACGCGGCCATGTCCTGGACCGACGCCGAGATCGACGGCGGATCGGCCGCCGCGCAACTGACCGGCCTGCGTCCCGCCCAGGCGCCGGAGTGGAGCGCGACCGCCGGGCTGGACTGGCAGGCGATGGATCGTCTGACCTTGGCCCTGGCGGCGCGCTACGAGTCCAGCCGGTTCGACGACGACCTGAACAGCCGCGTTCTGGACGCCGCCGTCACGTTGGACGCCCGGGGAGAGTGGGCGCTGAACCCGCGCACGACCCTGTGGGTGGCGGCGGACAATCTGTTCGACACCGATGTCGGGGTGTCCGAAACGGGGACGGGCGTCGCCGGTTACGGCCCGCCGCGCACGGTCAGCGTTGGTTTGCGCGTGAGCTATTGATCGCGCCGGGCACGCCTTTTCCGACCGCGTTTTTGCGCGGGGCGCAGATTTCGTCCGTCCAGCGGGTGAAAATGACCTTCAACGCTGTTGCGTGGAGCCGCAGGCGCGCTAATCGCTAGAGACGGCCGACCCCCGGCCGAAGACCACAACGACGAGCCTGTCATGTCCGAAGAATTCTACCGCATGAAGCGGTTGCCGCCCTATGTCATCGCCGAGACCAATGCGATGCGCGCGGCGGCCCGTGCGGCGGGCGAGGACGTGATCGACCTGGGGATGGGCAACCCCGACCTGCCGCCGCCCCAGCATGTGATCGACAAGCTGATCGAGGTGGCGCGCAAGCCCGACGCGCACGGCTATTCGGCCTCGCGAGGCATTCCCGGCCTGCGTCGCGCCCAGGCCAACTACTATGGCCGCCGCTTCGGCGTCGATCTGGACCCCGAGACCGAGGTGATCGTCACCATGGGCTCCAAGGAGGGGCTGGCCAGCCTGGCCACCGCCATCACCGAGCCGGGCGACGTGATCCTGGCGCCCAATCCGTCCTATCCGATCCACACCTTCGGCTTCATCATCGCCGGCGCCGCGATCCGCAGCGTGCCGACCACGCCCGACGAGAAATATTTCGAGGCGCTGGAGCGGGCCATGGCCTTCACAGTGCCCCGGCCCAAGATCCTGGTGATGAACTATCCGTCGAACCCGACGGCCGAGACGGTGGACCTGGCCTTCTACGAACGTGTCGTGGCCTTCGCCAAGGCCAACGACCTGTGGATCATCAGCGACCTGGCCTATTCCGAGCTCTATTACGACGGCAAGCCGACGGTCTCGATCCTTCAGGTGCCGGGCGCCAAGGACGTGGCGATCGAGTTCACCTCGCTGTCGAAGACCTACAGCATGGCCGGCTGGCGCATGGGGTTCGCGGTCGGCAACAAGAAGCTGATCGCGGCCATGACGCGGGTGAAGTCCTATCTCGACTACGGCGCCTTCACCCCCATCCAGGCGGCGGCCTGCGCGGCGCTGAACGGACCGCAGGACATTGTCGAGAAGAACCGCCAGCTCTATCACCGCCGCCGAGACGTGCTGGTCGAGAGCTTCGGCCGTGCGGGCTGGGACATCCCCAAACCCGCCGCGTCCATGTTCGCCTGGGCGCCGCTGCCGCCGGCGCTGGCGCACCTGGGCAGTCTGGAGTTCTCGAAGCAACTGCTGACCCACGCCAAGGTCGCGGTCGCAGCGGGCGTCGGTTATGGCGAGAACGGCGAGGGCTTCGTCCGCATCGCCATGGTCGAGAACGAGCAGCGCATCCGCCAGGCCGCCCGCAACATCAAGGCCTATCTGAAATCGCAGGGCGTCAATGTGCCGCCCAGCCGGGAAGACTGAGCCATGCCGTCCGGATTGATCGCGCTGCTCGACGATGTCGCGGGCATCGCCAAGCTGGCGGCGGCGTCGCTGGATGACGTCGGCGCGGCGGCGGGCAAGGCCTCGACCAAGGCGGCCGGGGTGGTGGTGGACGATGCGGCGGTGACGCCGCGCTATGTCATGGGTCTGTCGCCCAGCCGCGAGCTGCCGATCATCGGCAAGATCGCCCTGGGGTCGTTCCGCAACAAGCTGATCTTCATCCTGCCGGCGGCCCTGTTGCTGAGCGCCTTCGCGCCCTGGGCCATCACGCCGATCCTGATGTGCGGCGGGACTTATTTGTGTTTCGAGGGGGCGGAGAAGCTGCTGGAGGCCCTGGGCCACGGCGGGCACGAGGACGCGGCGCCGGTCGTAGGCGATGCGGCGGCCCTGGAGAAGACCACGGTGGCGGGGGCGGTGCGGACCGACCTGATCCTGTCGGGCGAGATCATGGCCATCGCCCTCGCCGATGTGGCGGCCCAGCCGATCCTGACCCAGGCGGCCGTGCTGGCCGTGGTCGGGATCGCCATGACGGTCGTCGTCTATGGCGCGGTCGGTCTGATCGTGAAGATGGACGACATCGGCCTGCATCTGGCCCAGCGGCCAAACGGCGGCGTGCGCGCCCTGGGTCGCGGCCTGGTCAAGGGCATGCCGGTGGTGATGAGCGCCCTGTCGGTCATCGGCACCGCCGCCATGCTGTGGGTCGGCGGGGGCATTCTGGTCCACGGGACTCATACGCTGGGTCTGCACTGGCCGGCCGTGCCGGTCGAGCATCTGTCGCATGCCGTCGGCGAAATATTTGGGCCGCTGGCGGGGGTGATGACCTGGCTGACGACCGCCGTGGCCTCGGCCGTGATCGGACTGATCGTCGGCGGGTTGGTGGTGTTGGTCCTGCATCAGGTCGCAAGGCTGCGGTCCAGGGAATCGCACTAGGAGCGACGGCGCCCTGTCACGCGGGCGCCATCGGCGGCGGCTAGAGGCCGGTCGCCTGTTGTTGGAGTTGTTCATGTCCCTGTCGCGTCACGCCGCCGCCGCGTTTCTGGTCGCCCTGTCCATGGCGGGCGGCGCCTGCGCCTCCGTCGCCGAGGCGCCGGTCCGGCAGGTCGCCCCGCAGGCCGCAGTCTCCGCGCTGACGCCGCCGAAGCTGATCGTCACCATCGTGGTGGACCAGTTCAGCGCCAACCTCTTCAACCAGTATCGCAGCCGCTACACCGGCGGTCTTCGTCGTCTGGCGGACCAGGGACTGGTGTCGATCAACGGCTATCAGACCCACGGCTTGACCGAGACCTGTCCCGGCCACTCGACCATTCTGACGGGCATGCATCCGGTCGAGACGGGCATTCCGGCCAACGACTGGATCGACGGCAAGACCGGCAAGGAGGTCTATTGCCTGTCCGCGCCCCAGAACCATCTGGCGCACGGTCGCGACGACACCGACAACGGGCCGGTGGGGCCGGATCAGCTGGGGGTCACGACTTTGGGCGACTGGCTGAAGGCCGTCAGTCCCGACAGCAAGGTCATGGCGGTGTCGGGCAAGGACCGCGGCGCGATCAACTTAGCCGGTCATCAGGGCCAGGCCTTCTGGTTCACCGAGGGCTTCGGCCTGACGACCTATGTCGAGCCGGGGCAGACGGCGCAGGACAGGCTGGCCCCCGTCGCGGCCTTCAACACCCAGTTCACCGCCTGGGCGGCGGCGACGCCTGTGGCCTGGGACTATCAGAACGAACAGTGCCGGGCGCTGGCGGGCGACTGGACCATTCGCGGCCAGACCTTCCATTCCGTGCTGCCGCCGGCGGGGCTGAAGTTCGACACCTCGCCGCTGCTGGACGAGCAGACGCTGAAGGCGGCGGAATATCTGCTGGACAGCCAGAAGCTGGGGCAGGGCGCGACCACCGACATGCTGGGCGTCAGCCTGTCGGCGACGGACCGGATCGGCCATATGTACGGCACACAGGGGCCGGAGATGTGCGAGCAGATGCACCGGCTGGACGCGGCGATGGGCGCATTCCTGGACAAGCTGGCCCAGGTTCCGGGCGGCGCCCTGGTGGTGCTGACGGCCGATCATGGTGGGTCGGACTTCGTCGAGCGCCTGCATGACCACGGCTATCCTCAGGCGCATCGGGCCGACATGGATGCGATCAAGGGCGTGAATGCGGCCCTGAAGGCGCGCTTCAACCTGGACGCCGATCCGCTGCAATCCGGCGGCAGCGGCTGGATGGTCGCCGACGCCGAGCACAGGTCGCTGCCCGATCCGTTGCGCACCCAGGTCGCCGAGGCGGCGGTCGAAATGTTGCGCGCCCTGCCGGACGTGGCCTTCGCCGAGACGCGAGACCGGCTGCTGGCCGAACCTCTGCCCGACAGCCGCCAGCCCGAGATGATGACGGTGCGCGAACGGATGCGCCTGTCCACTGTGGCCGAGCGCTCGCCCGACATCCAGTTCGCCTGGGCCCAGAACACAACGGCCGGCGGCCGTGTCGGCTCGACCCTGGCCGGTCACGGCACGCCGTGGGAATACGACCGTCGCGTTCCGATCATCTTCTGGTGGCCCGGCGCGCAGGGCGAAGAGCGGTTCCTGCCCATCCGCACAGTCGATATCGCCCCGACCCTGGCCCATGTCATCGGTGTTCCGACGCCAGTGGTCGAAGGACGTTGCATAGACCTGAACGGGTTCGCGGTGGCTTCCTGCCCGACCAAGTGATGGCTTGTTCCCAAAACGGGATCGCGCTATATAAGGCATTATGAACGTCGTCGCCCGGAAGACACTCCAGGCCTTCTGGACCCGTCATCCGCCGGCCAAGGGGCCGCTGACGAACTGGTACAACCATGTGAGGGCCGCAGACTGGCGGTCTCCGCAGGATGTGAGGGACGATTTTCGTTCCGCTGATTTCGTCGGCGACAATCGGGTGATCTTCGATGTCGGCGGGAACAAGTATCGGGTGGTGGTGCGAATTTCCTACACCTTCAAACAGGTGCCGGTGAAGTTCGTCGGCACGCACGCCGAGTATGATCGCATCGACGTGGAAACCGTCTAGGCCGAGGAGCAGATGACCATGCACATCCATATTCTTCGCGACGAGGCCGACTATCAGGCGGCTAAGGCGGCCTATGAAGCCTATTTCGACGACGAGCCCGAACCGGGCAGCGAGGCCGGTGATCGGTTCGAACTTCTAGGACTGCTGTTGGCGAAATACGAGGAAGACCACTTCCCCATGCCTGCCGACGATCCGGTCGAGGCGATCCGTTTTGCGATGGAACGGCAGGGGCTGAGCCAGTCTGATCTGTCGGAAGTGCTGGGGTCACGGTCGCGCGCGTCCGAAGTGCTGAACCGCCGACGCGCCCTGTCCGTGACGCAGATCCGTAAGTTGTCTCGCGAATGGCGTATTCCGGTTCAGGCGCTGATCGGCGAACCTCAGGCGGCCTGATATGCGGACGGCGCGATAAACTCCTGTTTCGGGGTCGTAAACTCGTGTTTCCCGGCGGGGCTGCGGCCTTACGTGGAAAAGGTTTCGTTGGCAGAAGGGGCTAAAGCGCCCAAGCCGTCCAAACGGATGGCGATCAGAGCCAACAGGAAACGTCCATGAACAGAGCCCGCCGCGCCCGCATCGTCGCGACCCTGGGGCCCGCAAGCCGTGCGCCCGGCATGGTCAAGGCCCTGGCCCAGGCCGGGGTGGACGTGTTCCGCCTGAACTTCAGCCACGGGTCGCATGAGGATCACGCCGCCGCCCTGAAGGCCGTGCGCGGCGCCGAGGCGGCCTTGCAGCGCCCGTTGGGTGTGCTGGCCGATCTGCAGGGGCCCAAGCTGCGGCTGGGCCGGTTCAAGAACGTCGAGATTTCGGTCAAGCCGGGCCACACCATGCGCTTCGACCTGGACCCCACGCCGGGCGACGAGACGCGGGTGCAGATGCCGCACCCGGAAATCTTCAAGGCCCTGCGTACCGGCATGCTGCTGCTGCTGGATGACGGTCGGGTGCGGCTGCGGGTTGGCGAGCGCGCCGACGACTGGGCGGATGTGACAGTGGAGAGCGGCTCGAAACTCTCGGACCGCAAGGGCGTCGCCGTGCCCGAGGCCGTGATCCCGGTGTCGGCCCTGACGCCCAAGGACCGCGAGGACCTGGCCTTCGCCCTGCGAATGGGCGTGGACTGGGTGGCCCTGAGCTTTGTCCAGAAGCCCGAGGACATGGCCGAGCTGAAGCGGATCGTGAACGGTCAGGCCGCTTGCCTGGCCAAGATCGAGAAGCCGGCGGCCCTGGCCGATCTAGAGGCCATTCTCGATTATTGCGACGGGGTCATGGTGGCGCGCGGCGACCTGGGCGTCGAACTGGATCCAGAAGATGTGCCGGTGGCGCAAAAGCAGATCGTGCGCGCCGCCCGCAATCGCGGCGTGCCGGTGATCGTGGCCACCCAGATGCTGGAATCCATGACCAGCGCGCCAGCTCCCACGCGCGCCGAGGCGACCGATGTGGCCAACGCTGTGTACGAAGGCGCGGACGCCCTGATGCTGTCGGCC
The DNA here is from genome assembly GCF_049896085.1 of Brevundimonas sp. TWP1-3. Lineage (NCBI taxonomy): Bacteria > Pseudomonadati > Pseudomonadota > Alphaproteobacteria > Caulobacterales > Caulobacteraceae > Brevundimonas > Brevundimonas sp. TWP1-3. The sequence goes on from NZ_JAFCTP010000001.1 coordinate 1,413,349, forward strand.
GAGACGGCCTCGGGCGACTATCCCCTGGAATCCGTCGGCATGATGAGCCGGATCATCGAGCGCGTCGAACGCGATCCGATGTGGCCCAGCCTGATGGGCGCCGAGCACGCCGGCATGGACGAACATGACGTGGACGCCCTGGTCGGAGCGGCGGGCATGGCGACCAGCGCGCCCTCGACCGGCTGTCTGGTGGTGTTCACGACCCTGGGCGGCACGGCGAGGCGGATGGCGCGGGAACGGCCGTTGAAGCCGATCCTGGTCTTGACGCCCAATCCCAATACGGCGCGTCGCCTGGCCCTGGTGTGGGGACTGGAACCGCGCCTGGGCGAACAGCCGGATTCGCTGGAGGCCGTCACCGACGATGCCGTCAACAGCGCGGTCAAATACGGCCTGGCCGAGCCGGGCCAGCGTATCCTGATCCTGGCCGGCACGCCGTTCGGGGCGCCGGGTGCGGCCAATCTGCTGCGGCTGGCCCATGCGCCGGCGGCGGCGTCGAAGGGCCGCAAAAAGAGCTAGAGGGCGATCTCGCGACGCTCGGCCGCGCTGCGTCGGCCGGCGTCGATGATCCGCATGACCGTCAGGGCTTGATCCGCCGTCACCGGCGGCGGGCCCTTGCCCAGGATCGCGTCGCGCATGGCGGCGTAGAAGGCGGGATAGTCGCCGCGTTCGGGCGTCGGGGTGGTGGCGACGATCTCGCCATCGATCTGTTTCGTCAGGACGCCGGGCGAGGGATCGAGACCCCAGTCGGTGTCGCCTGGACTCAGGCCCGCCTTGGACTGCCCCTCCTGGGCGTCGAGGCCGTGCTTGATGAAGCTGCCTCCCGTGCCGTGGACGACGTAGCGGAGGCTGGCCTCGGGGGCGAGGTGGCTCATGTTCAGGATGACCCGCAGCCGGTCGTACCGCAGCAGGACGTGGGCGTAGTCGATGGCGGTCGCGCCCTGACGCTGGGCCTGCAGGTCGGCATAGACGCCCAACGGCGGGCCGAACAGCTGCACCGCCTGGTCGATCAGGTGCGGGCCCAGGTCGGCCCAGACGCCGCCGTCGCGCTGGTCCTTCCAGCGGTCGGTGAAGATCGGGCGGAAGCGGTCGTAGTGGCTTTCGAACACGGCGATTTCGCCCAGCTCGCCCTCTGCGATCAGGCGGCGCAGGGTCAGGAAGTCGGCGTCCCAGCGGCGGTTCTGGAAGACGCTGAACACGCCGGGCGACGCGGCCGCGACGGCGGCGACCGCCTCGGCATCGGCGAGCGTCACCGCAAAGGGCTTGTCCACCACCACCGACTTGCCGGCCTTCAGCGCGGCGATCGACTGTTCGGCGTGCAGGGCGTCGGGGGTGGCGACGACGATCAGGCGGATGTCGTCGCGGGCGAGCGCCGCGTCCAGATTGGGTAGGACCTCGACATCGGGCAGGTCGGCGTGAACCGCGTCAGGGCGCGATGAGACCACAGCCGCCAAGCGCAGGCCCAGCGTGGCCTGGATCAACGGCGCGTGAAAGGTTTGGCCCGCCAGGCCGTAGCCGACGACGGCGACGCCGATGGGAGGATGTGAGGTCATGTCAGTGCGGCCAGCGTTCCGTGAGGACCTCCGCCTTACCATCTCTGACGCGGACTTCCATGGCGGGTTCGGCAGGCTGGCCGACGGCGAACAGTTCGTAGATCACGCTGCCGTCCATCTGACGGCTTTCGATGATGCGTTCGGGGGCGAAGGCGCCGGTCGCGGCGCGGGCGGTGGTCTGGACGGCCTGGGGCATGTGGGCGAAGGCGACGTCGCGCTGGATTTCCACCACCTCGAACCGGTCGCCGGTCTGCTGGATGTCCAGTTCGACCTCGGACCCGTCCGGCCGGACGCCCTCGACGTCATAATAGACGCGGCCCTCGCGTTCCTTTCGTTCGACCTCGGCGACGGTCATGCCCGGCACGGTCTGCTGGATCAGCGCCCCAAGCGCAGGCGGCAGATCGGCAGGCGACACGTCGGAGATCTGGGTTTCGGGGCCGGGCGGCAGGGCCGTCGGCGCGGCGTCGGCCTTGTCTTCCTGCGGGGGTGAACAGGCGCCCAGCACGGCGGCTGCGGCGATGGCGAAAAGGGCGTGCTTCATCGGTCGTTCCTCCCGCGCCTTGCGCGCTTGTGCGATCAGGAAGAGGAGGCTGGTAACCGGTGTCAAGTCCTGCGCGTCCGTGGCGACGGCTTGTCGCGGCGCGAGGCCTGACGGCTTTAGGGGCGGTCGAAGCGCGGGCCATCCAGCACATAGGGCACCACGCCGCGCTCGTTCTCGGGCACGTGCAGGGCGCGGTCCAGGGGCGGGAAGGCGCGCTGGGTGCAGTCGGTGCGCTCGCAGATGCGACAGCTGACGCCGATCCGGGCGGCGGGGCCGTTCAGGTCCAGGCCGGCGGCGTAGACCAGGGATCCGGCGTGCTCGACCTCGCACCCGAGCGACAGGGCGTAGCGGCGGTCGTTGGCCAGGTAGGAGCCGCTGGGCTTGGACACGCTGCGGGCGATGGAGATGTAGCGCGAGCCGTCGGGCATCTCGGCCAACTGCACACCGATTCGGTCGGGCGTGGCGAAGGCTTCGTGGACGTTCCACAGAGGGCAGGCGCCGCCGAAGCGGGCGAACTGGAAGCGGGTCGCGCTGTGCCGTTTGGTGATGTTTCCGGCCATGTCCACGCGGGCGAAATAGAAGGGCACGCCGCGCCAGCCGGGCCGTTGCAGGGTCGACAGTCGGTGGCAGACCTGTTCGAAACTGACCTGGAAGCGGGTGCGCAGGCGGTCGATGTCGTGCTTTTCCGCCCGCGCCGCCTCCAGGAAGGCGCGGTAGGGCAGCAGAAGCGCGCCGGCGGCGTAGTTGGCCAGGCCGACACGGGCCACGTCGCGCGCGGCCTGGGTGCGGAAGGCGGCCTGGTCCAGCTCGGCCTCGATGAGGTCGCGGAAGGACAGCAGGGCCAGCTGGTGGGCCAGCTGGAAGGACCGGGTCGCCCCCGGCTGCCAGGCGTCCAGGCTCAGGATCCGGCTGGCGGGGTCGTAGCGGCGCAGGGCCTCCTGGCCCGCCACATAGACGGTGCGGACGCCGTGCCGGTCGGCCAGCAGGGTCTCCAGCGCCCGTTCGATCGGGCCGTCTTGGGGGACCGCCGCGGCCAGGGCCTCGGCCGCCGTGTCCAGGCTGTCGACGTAGTTGTCGCGGTAGTGGAAGAAGTCGCGGACCTCCTCATAGGGCAGCAGGGCGACGCGGGCGCCCAGTTCGTCCCGGCCCAGGGTGTCGTCCAGCGCCTTCACCCGCTCGTCCAGTTGGCGGAAGGCCTGGTGCAGGGCCAGGAACTGGTGGGCCAGGCGTGGGGTGTTGGCGACGGCCTGTTTCAGCTCGGCCGCCGTCGGGGGCTCGGCCCCGCCGCTGACCGGGCCGGCGATGTCGGTGGTGGCCTCGCGCAGGTCGGCGATCAGGCGGGCGTCGCCCTCCAGATCGAACAGGCTGGCGTCGATATGGAAGGCGCGGGTCAGGGCGATCAGGACCCGGGCGGTGGCCGGGCGCTGATTGGTCTCGATCTGCGACAGATAGGAGGGCGACAGGCCCAGACGTTCGGCGCAGGCCTCCAGCGTCCAGCCGCGCGCCTCGCGCAGCTTGCGCAGCTTGGCGCCCAGGAAAAGCTTCTCAGCCATTCGCAAGTTTGCAGTTCATCGTCGCCGCCTTTGCAAGTCCGCGCAGTTCCGCACCTTTTGCAAAGTTGCGTTTGCCATTTTGCGATGAAGGCGCCACGCCTTGCCGTTCGAACACAAGGCCGAAACCGATCATGACTCAAGCCATCCTTGAAGAACTGGAGCGCCGTCGCGCCGCCGCCAAACTGGGCGGCGGGGAAAAGCGTATCGCCGCCCAGCACGCCAAGGGCAAGCTGACGGCGCGCGAACGCATCGACGTTCTGCTGGACGAGGGCTCCTTCGAGGAGACGGACATGTTCGTCGAGCACCGCAGCCACGACTTTGGCATGCAGGACCAGCGCATCCCCGGCGACGGCGTGGTGACGGGGCGCGGGACCATCGGCGGGCGGCTGGTCTATGTCTTCTCCAAGGATTTCACGGTGTTCGGCGGGAGCCTGTCGGGCGCCCATGCGGCCAAGATCGTCAAGCTGCAGAAGATGGCCCTGACCACCGGCGCGCCGATCATCGGCCTGTTCGACGCCGGCGGGGCGCGGATCCAGGAGGGGGTCGAGAGCCTGGCCGGTTATGCCGACATCTTCCTGCAGAACACCCTGGCCAGCGGCGTCATTCCCCAGATCAGCGTGATCATGGGGCCATGCGCGGGGGGCGACGTCTATTCGCCGGCCATCACCGACTTCATCTTCATGGTGAAGGACACGAGCTACATGTACGTGACCGGCCCCGACGTGGTGAAGACCGTCACCAACGAGGTCGTCAGCCACGAGGACCTGGGCGGGGCGCGGGTCCACGCCGGCAAGTCGGGCGTGGCGGACGGCGCGTTCGAGAATGATCTGGAGGCCCTGTCGGAGGTGCGCCGGCTGATCGGCTTCCTGCCCCTGTCGAACCGCGAAAAGCCGCCGGTGCGCGAAAGCTATGACGAGCCCGAACGGGACGAGCCGAGCCTGGACACCCTGATCCCGGCCAATCCGAACCAGCCCTATGACATGAAGGAGCTGATCCTGAAGGTTGTCGACGAGGCCGACTTCTTCGAGATCGGGGCCGACTTCGCCAAGAACATCATCTGCGGCTTCGGCCGGCTGGACGGCCAGACGGTCGGGATCGTCGCCAACCAGCCCCAGGTGCTGGCGGGGGTGCTGGACATCGATTCAAGCCGCAAGGCCGCGCGGTTCGTGCGCTTCTGCGACGCCTTCGACATTGCGCTGGTGACCCTGGTGGACGTGCCGGGCTTCATGCCGGGGACCAAGCAGGAGTATGGCGCCCTGATCAAACACGGGGCCAAGCTGCTGTTCGCATACGCCGAGGCGACGGTGCCCAAACTGACGCTCATTACCCGCAAGGCCTATGGCGGCGCCTATGATGTGATGAGTTCGAAACACCTGCGCGGCGACGTCAACTACGCCTGGCCCACCGCCGAGATCGCGGTCATGGGCGCCAAGGGGGCGGTCGAAATCATCTTCCGCAAGGAGGCCGGCGATCCGGCGGCCCTGGCGGCGCGCGAGGCGGAGTACAAGGACCGGTTCGCCAATCCGTTCGTGGCGGCGGGCCTGGGCTATATCGACGACGTCATCATGCCGCACGGGACGCGGCGGCGGCTGGTGAAGGCGCTGCGGACGCTGAAGAACAAGGTCCAGGAGAACCCCTGGAAGAAGCACGATAATATTCCGCTATGACACGCGTGGGTCGAAGCGAGCTTTTTTTGATCTATGCGCTCACTGAAGCGGCAAAAGCTTTGGGGCACTTTAATCGTGCAGGCGAGTTAGCAGGCCGGGTCGAAGTTGTCGCAGAAGGCGTTGAAAGGTTAGAGAATCAAACTGTTCTTGATGCTCTTAAACTGGGCCTTCAGAGCGCAGCGGGTGTTTCACGCGTATTCTGGCCTTCGGCTCGATCCAAAGAGGCAAAGGTTGTCGCAAATTCCCGCGCTGAAGAACTAAGGGAGCTTACCGGTTTTGAGGCGGATACGGCTTCCCATACGCTGGGGCAGCGTGCGTGGCGCGATCACGTCGAACATCTCGACGAACGCATCGACGCTCGCATTCAAGAAGACGGAACGCCCTTCATAGCGGTCGAACTTGTCCAACATGACGAGGGTATGGCCGAATACATGTCTGCTGTGCCGCTTGGATACGACGCTGCCACCAACACCCTTCTCTTTTTTGGTGAACCACAAGCAGTTTCTGAACTGCAGGATGCCTTGGTCGATATTCGTGATCGATGCTCCAAGGGTCTGTCAAAAATCCGAGATATGCACGCCACCGCCGACGTAAAGGGCGCCTGAATGTTCTCCAAAATCCTCATCGCCAACCGGGGCGAGATCGCGGTTCGGATCATCAAGACCTGCCGCCGCATGGGCATCAAGACCGTGCAGGTCTATTCGGAGGCCGACGCCGGGTCGCTGGCGGTCGAGATGGCCGATGAGGCGGTGCTGATCGGGCCGGCGCCGGCGGCGCAGTCGTATCTGCTGGCGGACAAGATCGTCGAGGCGGTGCGCCAGACGGGGGCGCAGGCCGTGCATCCGGGCTTTGGGTTCCTGAGCGAGAACGCCGGGTTCGCGCGGAGGCTGAGGGACGAGGGGATCGCCTTCATCGGGCCGAACCCCGAGGCCATCGAGGCCATGGGCGACAAGATCAGCTCCAAGAAGCTGGCGGCCGAGGCGGGGGTCTCGACCGTGCCGGGCCATATGGGGCTGATCGAGACGCCGGAGGAGGCGGTCAAGATCGCTAACGAGATCGGCTATCCGATCATGATCAAGGCGAGCGCCGGCGGCGGCGGCAAGGGCATCCGCGTGGCCCATTCGGACGCTGACATGGCCGAGGGGTTTGCGGCGGTGAAGGCCGAGGCGCTGAACGCCTTCGGCGACGACCGGGTCTTCCTGGAAAAGTTCATCATCGATCCGCGCCACATCGAGATCCAGGTTCTGGGCGACAAGCACGGCCATGTGGTCCACCTGTTCGAGCGCGAATGCTCGATCCAGCGCCGCAACCAGAAGGTCATCGAGGAGGCGCCGTCGCCCCTGCTGGACGAGGCCACCCGCGCCGCCATGGGGGCCCAGGCCGTCGCCCTGGCCCAGGCCGTCAACTATGACAGCGCCGGCACGGTCGAGTTCGTGGCCGGTCAGGACAAGAGCTTCTACTTCCTGGAGATGAACACCCGGTTGCAGGTCGAGCATCCGGTGACGGAGCTGATCACCGGCGTCGATCTGGTCGAACAGATGATCCGTTCGGCCTGGGGCGAGGCGCTGGCGTTCGAACAGAAGGACCTGTCGATCAACGGCTGGGCCATCGAGAGCCGCATCTACGCCGAGGATCCGTATCGCGGCTTCCTGCCGTCCATCGGGCGGCTGGTTCGCTATGAGCAGCCGGAAGAGGGCGATCAGGGGGATTATACGGTCAGGAACGATTCCGGCGTCCGCGAGGGCGACGAGATCAGCATGTTTTACGACCCCATGATCGCCAAACTGTGCGCTTGGGGCGAAACGCGCGAGGCCGCGGTGACGGGCATGGCCCGGGCGCTTGAGGACACCCACCTGTCGGGCCTGGGGCATAATGTGCCCTTCCTGGCGGCGGTGATGGACCAGGACCGGTTCAAGTCGGGCGAACTGTCGACCAGCTATATCAAGGACGAATTCCCGGACGGCTTTAACGGCCTGCGCCCGACGGTCGAGCAGGAGCGGATCCTGATCGCCGCCGCCCTGGCCATGCACGAGGTCATCGCCGAACAAGACGGCGACCCGTCGGACCGCACCGACTGGATCGTGATGATCGACAAGACGCCGCACGGCGTCGGCCTGTCCTATGACGAGGACGAGGAGATGATCCTGACCCTGACGGGCGGGGGCGACATCCGCCTGTCGGACATCGACTGGCGGCCCGGCCTGGCCCAGTTCAAGGCCGAGCTGGACGGCGAGCCCTTCACCGCCGAGGTCAAACGCGTCGCGGACGGCTTCGACATCCGCCACCGCGCGGTCCGGGCGCGGGTGCGGGTGCTGCGGCCGCATGTCGCCGAACTGTATGCGCGCCTGCCGGAGAAGGCGGTGGCGGATACGTCGAAACTGGTGCTGTCGCCGATGCCGGGGCTGGTGGTGTCCATCCCCGTCGTGGTGGGCCAGGAGGTCAAGACCGGCGAGACGGTGGCGATCATCGAGGCCATGAAGATGCAGAACATCCTGAAGGCGGAGCGGGACGGGGTGGTGAAGGCGGTGGGGGCCAAGGACGGGGATCCGGTGGCGGCGGATGACGTGCTGGTGGAGTTCGGGTGATGTTTTCGTCGCCCCCTCTCGTTTTCGCTCCCCCCTCCGTCATCCTCGGGCTTGACCCGAGGATCGGATGGTCCGCCACACAGGCGAAGCCGTCGAACGCAGGTCTCGCCCTACGCCCGGTCCTCGGGTCAAGCCCGAGGATGACGGGAGTGGGGGCGGGGGGCGCCGCATGAGCTTCCCCATCCCCACGCCCCTCGAATGGCGTGACGCCGCCCAGAAGGCGCTGAAGGACCGGCCGATCGAGTCGTTGATGTCGCTCGACGCGGACCAGCTGGTGACGCGGCCCCTGTACGCCGGGGCGACCGGCGTTCAACCCATCTTCGCCCCGCGTCCGTCCGACTCCGAAGGCCGGGCCTGGGATCTGCGGACCCTGGTCGAGGGGGACGACGCCGAGGCGGTCAATGAGGCTGTCCTGACCGATCTGGAGAACGGCGCTGCGTCGGTGGTGCTGAGGGGCGGGGTGCTGGAGGACTCTGGGCCTCTGGGGCGGGCGCTGGAAGGGGTGGCGCTGGAGCTGGCGCCGGTCGCGCTGGACGCCGGGATCGACGGGCCGGATGCGGCCAACGCCCTGGCGGTCGTGGCCAAGGGCTCGCCGCGCGCCCAGCTGCGGTTTCATATGGACCCGGTCTCGGCCTTCGCCGAGGCGGGCGGGGCGCCGCGTTCGGTGGAAGAGCATCTGAGCCTGGCGGCCAATACGGCGGCGCGTCATGCGGGCGCCTATCCGGACGCGAGCTTCTTCATGGCCAGCGGGCGCGTGGCGCACGAGGCCGGCGGATCGGCGGCGCAGGAGCTGGCCTTTGCGGCCGCCAGCGTGGTGGCCCATGCGAAGGCGGCCGTGGACGCGGGGATGTCGGTCGAGGCGGCCTTGCGCGGGACGGTCGTCGGCCTGTCGGTCGATGCGGAATATTTCGACGCCCTGGCCAAGGTGCGGGCCATGCGGCTGATCTGGGCCGGGCTGACGAGGGCCTTTGGGGTGGAGACGCCTGCGGTGATCGAGGCGCGGTCGTCGCGGCGGATGTTGGCGGCGCGCGATCCCTGGCCCAATCTGCTGCGGCTGACGGCGGCGGGGTTTGCGGGCGCCGTGGGGGGCGCGGACGTGGTGGTGCTGGACGGCTTCACCCACGCGACAGGTCGGTCCGACGCCTTCGCCAGGCGGCAGGCGAGGAACACCCAGCTGGTGCTGATGGAGGAGGCCAATCTGGGCCGGGTCGACGATCCGGCGGCGGGGAGCTGGTATCTGGACGCCCGCACGCGGGATCTGGCCGAGGCCGGCTGGGCCGAGTTCCAGATGATCGAGGCCGAGGGTGGTCTGGTCGAGGCCCTGAAGGGGTCGGTGATCCAGCCCCGCATCGCCCGCGCCCGCGCCCTGCGTGAGGCGGCTCTGACAAACGGCGCGGCCCAGATCATCGGCGTGACGAAATATGTGGACGCGGACGTGCGGCCGGCCCCCGTCGAGGCGGGCGGTGAGGCGGGGGCGTCGCCGGTCGACCGGGTGTGCGAACCCCTGACGCCGATCCGCTTCGCCGCGGCCTTCGAGGAGGCGGCTCAATGAGCGCTTTTGGGAGCTTCCCTGACTTCAGCAAGATCGCCTTGACCCTCGACCCGACCGGACAGGGGCCGACGCGGGATCCGTGGCTGACGCCCGAGGGGCTGACGGTCGAGACCGCCTATGGTCCCGACAGCACGGACGCGCTGGATCACCCGCACGGCCTGCCGGGGTTCGCGCCCTTCGTGCGCGGGCCCTATCCGACCATGTATGCGGGCAATCCCTGGACGATCCGCCAGTACGCCGGTTTCTCGACCGCCGAGGAATCGAACGCCTTCTATCGCCGGAATCTGGCGGCGGGTCAGAAGGGCCTGTCCATCGCCTTCGATCTGGCGACGCACCGGGGCTATGACAGCGACCACCCGCGGGTGAAGGGCGACGTCGGCATGGCGGGCGTGGCGATCGACAGCATCTATGACATGCGCACCCTGTTCGACGGAATCCCGCTGGACCAGATGTCGGTGTCGATGACGATGAACGGGGCGGTGCTGCCGATCCTGGCCCTGTATGTCGTGGCGGCGGAAGAACAGGGGGTGCCCCACGCGGCCCTGACCGGGACCATTCAGAACGATATTCTGAAGGAGTTCATGGTTCGGAACACCTACATCTATCCGCCCGAGCCCTCGATGCGGATCATCGCCGACATCTTCGCCTGGACGGCGCAGGAGACGCCGAAGTTCAACTCGATCTCGATCAGCGGCTATCACATGCAGGAGGCGGGGGCCTCGGCGGATATCGAGCTGGCCTACACCTTGGCGGACGGGATCGAATATCTGCGCGCGGGCGTCGCGGCGGGGATGCCGATCGACCGGTTCGCGCCGCGGCTGAGCTTCTTCTGGGCCATCGGCATGAACTATTTCATGGAGATGGCCAAGATGCGGGCGGGCCGCCTGCTGTGGGCCGAGGCGGTGCGGAAAGAGGGCGGGGTCGATCCGAAATCGCTGAGCCTGCGCGCTCACTGCCAGACCTCGGGCTGGAGCCTGGCGGCGCAGGACGTGTTCAACAATGTGCCCCGCACCATGGTCGAGGCCATGGCGGCGGCGGGCGGCCAGACGCAGAGCCTGCACACCAATGCGCTGGACGAGGCCCTGGCCCTGCCTACCGACTTCTCGGCCCGGATCGCGCGGAATACGCAGATCCTGTTGCAGTCGGAGACGGGGCTGACCCGCGTCATCGACCCCTGGGGCGGCAGTTTCTATGTCGAGCGGCTGACCCACGAACTGGCCGAACGGGCCCGCGCCCATATGGCCGAGGTCGAGGCCCTGGGCGGCATGGCCAAGGCCATCGAGGCCGGGATTCCCAAGCTGAGGATCGAGGAATCCGCCGCCAAGACCCAGGCCCGGATCGACACCGGCCAGCAGACGGTGGTCGGGGTGAACAAATATCTGAACCCCGTCGTCGACGATATTCCGATGCTGAAGGTCGATAATGCGGCGGTGCTGGCGGCCCAGATCGACAAGCTGAAACGGCTGCGGGCCGAGCGAGATCAGGCGGCGACCGATGCGGCGCTGGAGGCGCTGACGAACGGCGCGCGCGGGAGCGCCAATCTGTTGGAGCTGGCGGTGCAGGCCGCGCGGGCCAAGGCGACGGTGGGGGAGATTTCGGACGCGCTGGAGGCCGCCTTCGGGCGGCATGTGGCGACGGTTCAGACCGTATCGGGCGTCTATGCCAAGGAGGCGGGCGCCGATCCCCGCTTCGCCCGCGCCCGCGAGATGGTGGCGACCTTCGTCGAGAACGACGGCGGGCCGCCGCGCATCCTGATCGCCAAACTTGGGCAGGACGGGCACGACCGGGGCCAGAAGGTGGTGGCCACCGGATACGGCGACCTGGGCTTCGACGTCACCGCCGGCGCCCTGTTCCAGACTCCGGCCGAGGCGGCCAAGGATGCGGTGGACAAGGGGGTCCATGCGGTGGGCGCTTCGTCTTTGGCTGCGGGGCATCTGACGCTGGTGCCGGAACTGAAAGCCGAGCTGGAGAAGCTGGGCCGGCCCGACATCATGATCGTGGTCGGGGGCGTGATCCCGCCGTCGGACGTCCAGCCCCTGCTCGATATGGGCGCGGCCGCCGTCTATCTGCCCGGCTCGGCCATCGCCGACACGGCGGTGGACCTGATCGAAAAGCTGAACCAGCGGCTGGGCTACGCTCAGCCTGCGCCTGCAAAGGACAAGTCATGATCGGCACCCTGAACCATGTGGGGGTCGCCACGCCCTCCATCGCGGACTCGATCAAACTGTATCGGGACATTCTGGGCGCGACGAAGATCGGCGAGCCGTTCGACCTGCCCGCGCAAGGGGTGAAGGTCTGTTTCATCGACACGCCCACGGCCCAGATCGAGCTGATCGAACCCTATGACGAGACCAGCCCCATCGTCGGTTTCCTGGCCAAGAACCCCAAGGGCGGCCAGCATCACGTCTGTTTCGAGGTCGCCGACATCCACGCCGCCATCGCCGAGATGCGGGCCAAGGGGGTGACCATCCTGGGCACGGGCGAACCGCGCATCGGGGCGCATGGGACGCCGGTCGTCTTCCTGCATCCGCGCGACATGGGCGGGGTGCTGATCGAGCTGATGGAGACGCCGAAAGGCGACCACTGAGGGCGGCCGGCGGAGCCTTTCGCCAGCTTGACCGTTGGGTTGATCGAACGGGAAAGACTTGACCATGATGCGCCGCCTGACCGCTTTCGTCGCCATCGCCGCCCTGACCGGCGTCTCCGCCTGTCAGCAGCCGCAGCCGGAGCAACCGACCGCCCCGGTCGAACCGCAGGCGGCGCCGGCGTCCAATGCGCCGTCGGTCGGTTACGCCTGCGAAAGCGGCGCGACGCTTCAGGTCCAGTATGTCGACAGCGACACCGCGCAACTGGCCTACAAGCAGCAGACCTACGCCCTGCGCTCGGTCCAGGCCGCCAGCGGCGCCCGATATCTTGGCACCGGCGTGGAATGGTGGACCGCGACCCGCGACGGTCAGGAAAGCGGCACGCTCAGCCGCCTCGGTCCGGACGGCACGACCGGCGTGGCGGTGCTGGAGCGCTGCTCGCGTCCGATCCCCGGCGCTGAGGCGACGCCCGGACCGCTCCCCACCCCCGGTCAGACCCCGACGCCTGCGCCGGGCGGAGTTCTGCCCGCCTCAATGCCCTGCAAGGGGCCGCAACTGAAGCTGGCGGCGGAGGGCGGCGACGCAGGCGCGGGCAATCGGGTTCGCAACTTCAGTCTTCAGAACGTCGGGACACAGGCCTGCAGCCTGACCGGCTATCCGGGCGTGACCTTGCTGGATGCGCGCAGCCGCCCCGTGACCTCGATCCGCGCCGACCAGAGCCCCGGCAGCTATTTCCGTCAAGGCCAAGCGCCGACGCCGGTCGAAGTCGCGCCTCAGGCCAAGGCCTATTTCGAAACGGCCTGGAATGTGGTCCCGGACGAGACGATGCAGAAGTCTTGCCCCAGCGTGGCGACCCTTCGTGTGACCGCGCCGGGCGATACCGCCGCGATCAGCCTGCCGTTCGAGTTCCAGCCTTGCGGCGGCAAGATCCGCGTCAGCCCGATCCGGACCGAAGCGGACCCCGAACCTGCGACCTGATGCGGGTGGAAACGGATCGGAAATCGGCGTAGGTCGCGGCCATGACTCAGACATTCTATGACCGCGTCGCCGGCGAACTGACCGAGATCGACGCCCAGGGCCTGACCAAGCCCGAACGCATCATCGCCTCACGCCAGGGACCGCTGATCCAGGTCGCGGGCCGCGACGTGATGAACTTCTGCGCCAACAACTATCTGGGCCTGGCGGGCGACGAGCGCGTCACCCAGGCCGGGATGGCGGCGCAAGAGAAGTGGGGTGCCGGCACTGCGTCCGTGCGCTTCATCTGCGGCACGCTGGAGATCCACAAGGAACTGGAAGCGGCCATCGCCGCCTATCTCGGCTTCGAGGACGCTATCCTGTTCGCCGCCGCCTTCGACGCCAACGGCGGCCTGTTTGAACCCCTGCTGGGCGAGAACGACGCCATCGTGTCGGACAGCCTGAACCACGCCTCGATCATCGACGGGGTGCGGCTGTGCAAGGCCAAACGCTATCGCTTCGCCAACTCCGACATGGACGAGCTGGAGATGCGGCTGAAGGAGGCCCGCGCGGCCGGCGCCCGCGACATCATCATCGCCACCGACGGCGCCTTCTCGATGGACGGCTATATCGCCAAGCTGGATGAGATCCGGGCGCTGGCCGACAAATACGACGCCCTGATCATGGTCGACGACTGCCACGCCACCGGCTTCTTGGGTCCGCAAGGCAAGGGCTCCTTCGCCCACCACGGGGTCGAGGTGGACTTCGTCACCGGCACCTTCGGCAAGGCCTTGGGCGGCGCCATGGGCGGCTTCATCTGCGCCAGGAAGTCGGTGGTCGAACTGCTGAAACAGCGGGCGCGGCCCTATCTGTTCTCCAACGCCCTGGCGCCGGCGGTGTGCGGCTCCAGCCTTGAGGCCATCCGCATCGCCCAAGGGTCCGAAGGCGACGCGCTGCGCACCCGCCTGTCGGCCAACGCCCACCGCTATCGCAACGCTATGGCCGATGCGGGCTTCACCCTGCTGGACGGCGAACATCCGATCATTCCGGTCATGCTGGGCGACGCCAAGCTGGCGCAGGATTTCGCCGCGAGGGCGCTAAAGCTGGGCGTTTATGTGATCGGGTTTAGTTTCCCGGTCGTGCCGCGCGGTCAGGCCCGTATCCGCACCCAGATGTCGGCGGCGCATTCGTTCGAGCAGATCGACCGGACGGTGGCGGCGTTCACGCAGGCGGGCCGGGAGTTGGGCGTCATCTAGCCCCTTTCTTCCGTCACCCTCGGGCCTTGTCCCGAGGGCCCATCGTTCAGTCACGCGATGGCTCGGCTCAGTGACACAAGAACAGTCGGCGAGGAGGCGTGGGGCCTCAGCCGTAGGCCCTCGGGACAAGCCCGACGGTGACGATTTCAGGGAATTGAGACTATGACCGACACGATGAAAGCCCTGGCCAAGACCGCACCCGGCATCGGCCTGGAACTGATCGACGCCCCGATCCCCGAGGCGGGACCGGAGGATGTACTGATCCGGGTGCATCGCACCGCTGTCTGCGGGACCGACATCCACATCTGGAACTGGGACGAGTGGTCCCAGAAGAACGTCCCGACCCCGATGATCACCGGCCACGAGTTCGCCGGCGAGATCGTCGCCATCGGCAAGGACGTGGATCGCCCGCTGAAGATCGGCCAGCGCGTCTCGGCCGAGGGCCATGTCATCGACCTGAACTCCGAAGCGGCGCGCGCCGGTCATTTCCACCTGGACCCCAAGACGCGCGGCATCGGCGTCAACCGCCAGGGCGCTTTCGCCGAGTTTGTGGTGGCCCCGGCCTTCAACGTGATCGAACTACCCGACGACGTCCCCTATGAGATCGGCTCGATCCTGGACCCGTTCGGCAATGCGGTGCACACGGCGCAGCAGTTCGACCTGCTGGGCGAAGACGTCCTCGTCACCGGCGCCGGCCCCATCGGCATGATGGCCGCCGCCGTGGCCCGCCACGCGGGCGCACGCACCGTCGTCCTGACCGACATCAACGACTTCCGGCTGGAGCTGGCGCAGAAGGTGGCGCCGGGCGTCCGCACCGTGAACACGACCAAGGAAGACATCCACGACGTCATGAAGGAGCTGGGCCTGAAGGTCGGCTTCGACGTGGCGCTGGAGATGTCGGGCTCGCCGATCGCCTTCAAACAGTGCGTCGACACCCTGATCATGGGCGGCGGCATGGCCATGCTGGGCATTCCCTCAAAGCCGATGGAGACCGACTGGGGCGCCATCATCCTGAAGGCCCTGACGATCAAGGGCGTCTATGGCCGCGAGATGTTCACCACCTGGCGCAAGATGCTGGGCCTGCTGAAAGCCGGTCTGGACCTCAGCCCGCTGATCACCCACCGCCTGGGCTATGCCGACTACCGCGAAGGCTTCGAGGCCATGAAGTCGGGGCAGTCGGGCAAGGTGGTGCTGGATTGGGACAAGGCGGCCTGAGAACGAAGGCGTTGATCACACGGCCAGCAATTGTTTGATCAACGCCTTTTCGAAACCCTTGGTGTCCGAGCCGGGCAAGGCTTTGGCGATTTCGCCGCTTTCGAACAGGGCGAAGACCTTGGGGTGGACATAGGAGGCGCGGCAGACGGTTGGGGTGTTGCCCAGCAGGCCGGCGACCGCTTTGACGCAGACGGTGATCTTTCGCTTGGCGTCTGTGGGCGAGGTCGGGGCTTCGGTGTCTCGCAAGGCGCGCGCCGCGGAGACAGTGCCGGCCCAGGTGCGGAAGTCCTTGGCCGAGAACTGCTCGCCCATCGCCTCGCGGATGTAGGCGTTCACGTCGTCGGAATCGACAGGGCACAGTTCGCCGTCCGCCGTGCGGTATTTGAACAGTTGCTGGCCGGGCAATCCCTCCAGCTCGCGCACGACGCGGGCCAGACGACGGTCCTTGACGCTGACGCTGTGGTCCTTGCCGCTCTTGCCGCGAAACTCGAACGTCAGGGCCGAACCGTCCACGTCCAGATGGCGCTTGTGCAGGGTGGTCAGGCCATAGCTGCGGTTCTGCTTGGCGTAGATGGAGTTGCCGACGCGGATCAGGGTGATCTCCAACAGGCGCACGGCGGTGGCCAGCACCTTGTCGCGACAGACGCCGCGTAGGCTCAGATCGTGCTCGACCTTGTCGCGCAGTTTCGGCAGGGCGCGGGAGAAGGCGGGCAGTTTGTCGAACTTGTTTTCGGACCGGGCCGTGCTCCAGTCGTTGTGATAGCGGTACTGTTTGCGGCCCTTCACATCGCGGCCGGTGGCCTGGATATGGCCGTGCGCCTTGGGGCAAATCCAGACGTCGGTCCAGGCGGGCGGAATGGCCAGGGCGCGGATGCGGGCCACGACCTTGGCGTCGGTGATCGTCTTGCCCTTGGCGTCTTTGTAGGACCAACCCTTGCCGGCGCGGCGGCGGGTCAGGCCCGCGAACTCGTCGCTGCAATAGCTGAGGCCCTTTGGGACTTCGGCGGCGATGTCGAAAGCGTGCGATCCGTCGGCCATCACCCGTTCGCCTTTTCGAGGCGGTCATGCAGCCGTTTGATCCAGCGCTCGGCCGGGTCTCCGCCCCACAGCAGCCACGCAATGTAGCCCGCCGAAGGCTCCTTGCGGCTACCCCATCTCTCAGCCTGCTTGTCCACCGTGTGGCGGGCGAAATAGCTATAGATGTCCTTGATATCCTTGTCCGACACCGGCTCCTGATCCGCCAGCTGATGGGCGCGACGAACGCCAACCTCCGTCCCGCCCCGGCCATGCTTTTCACGCAGATCAAGGCCGCGCCTGGCCTGGGTCGCGACGCCCTTGGGCGGCATACGTTGGGCGTCGGTGAGGGTGGGTTTGGCGGCCATCGCATCTTTCCGTACAAGGACTTAGGCCGAACGCCGCGTCTGGTGCACGAGTTCCGCTTGACCGCGCGGGCCAGGCGGGAGACGAGGCGGCATGAACTATCGCCACAGCTTTCATGCCGGAAACTTCGCCGACTTGCTCAAACACGCCTTGGTGCTGTGGCTGGTGAAGGCGCGTCAGGAAACGGGTCCGCTGACGGTGTTCGACACCCATGCGGGGGCGGGGCTGTACGACCTTTCGGGGGACGGGACGCGGTCCAGGGAGGCTGAGGCGGGAGTGGCGCGGCTGATGAGCGCCGAGGGGCGGACGCCGCTGATGGATGCTCTGGCGGCCGAGGTGGCGGCGATCAATCCTGACGGCGGTGTGCGGTACTATCCGGGCTCGCCCCTGTTGATCGCTGACGCCCTGAAGGACGGCGGGCGCTATGTCGGGTTCGAGCTCAACCCGCCGGTTCGGGACATGCTGGCAGAGGCGTTGGCTGGACGCACGAACGCTCAGGCGCGCGAGGGCGACGGCTATGCAGAGGTGGTCGCGGAGGCAGCGAAGGTGCGCGGGCCGCTGATGCTGATCGACCCTCCGTTCGAAAAGCCCGACGACTACGTCCGCTCGGCCGAGACCGCGATCGCGGTGGTGAAGCGCGACCCGACGGCGACGGTGGCGATCTGGACCCCGCTGAAGGATCTGGAGACCTTCGACGGCTTCATCCGGCGCCTGCAAGGCAAGGCTGTACCGACCCTGGTCGCCGAGGCGCGGCTGAGGCCCCTGACCAATCCGATGAAGATGAACGGCTGCGCCCTGGTGGTGGTCAATCCGCCAAAGGGCGCCGAGGTCGCGGCGAGCGAAGTCTGCGGCTGGGTCGCGGGCGCCTTGGGCGAGGCCGGCGGGCGGGCCGAGGTCTGGACCTTCTGACCGCAGCCATTAGGTTGGTCGCATGACGCGCATCGCCATTCTGGAAACCGGCCACCCGCCAGAGCATCTGAAGGACGACTACGACGACTATCCCGCGCGGTTCCGGGCGCTGCTGGGCGAGGGCGTGGCGACCACGCGGTTCGACGTGCAGTCGGGGCATTTGCCGGACGATCCGTCGGCGTTCCAGGGGGCTATCGTCACGGGGTCTGCGGCGGGGGTCTATGACGACCTGCCGTGGATTCCTCAGTTGGTGAGTTGGCTGAGGGCGGCGCGGGGGCGGACGCGTCTGGTCGGCATCTGTTTCGGGCATCAGGCGCTGGCCCATGCCTTCGGCGGGGCGGTCGAGAAGTCCGACAAGGGCTGGGGCGTGGGGCTGCATCGCTACGACGTGCGGGTCGACGAGCCCTGGATGCATCCGCGTGCGCGCACGATCGCCATTCCCGTGTCGCATCAGGATCAGGTGACGGCGATTTCGGACGACGCGCGGGTGATCGCCTCCAGCGGGTTTACACCCTATGCCGGTCTGGCCTGGGGAGAGGACGCGATCTCCTTCCAGTGCCACCCCGAGTTCCAGCCGGACTATGCGGCGGCCCTGATCGAGGGACGGCGGGGGACGCGCATTCCGCACCCCGTGGCGGACGAGGCGATCGACAGTCTGAAGCGACCCAATGATCGGGCCGTGCTGACGGCCTGGATTCGCGCCTTCCTGCTTCTGACGCCGCCGCCGGTCGAGGATTACGGCAGCGGGATCTAAAGGCCCAGCAACCGGATCAGCACCAGCGCCAGCAACACCAGGGCGCCCAGCGACAGGATGACGGCGGCGACGACTCGGCCGCCGGCGCGGGCGACCGCGCGGATGTCGGTCTGCAGCCCCAGGGCGGCCATGGCGACGATGGTCAGCAGGCCTGAGGCGGCGGCCATCGGCGGGAGGGCGTTCTGCGGTATCAGATCAAACGAGCGCAGGGCGATCATGACCAGGAAGCCGATGATGAACCACGGCAGCAGGCGATGCAGGCCGGGTTTGGACGCTGTGGGTGCGCGGTCGCGGAAGATCAGCGACAGGGCCAGAATCACCGGACCCAGCATCAGCACGCGCACCAGCTTGACCACCGTGCCGGTCTGCGTCGCGACGGCGCCGAACGGGGCGGCGGCGGCCAGGACTTGCGGCACAGCGTAGACGGTCAGACCGGCCAGGGCGCCGTACTGGAGGCCGTTCAGATGGATGAGGCCGCCCAGCAAGGGCAGCGCCAAAACCACGACCACGCCCAGCACGGCGGTGAAGGCGATGGAGGCGGCGACCTCCTCGCCATCGGCATCAATAACGGGCGCCACAGCGGCGATGGCGGAGTTGCCGCAAATGGCGTTGCCGCAGGCGATCAGCAGGGCCATGCGCGGGTTCAATCCCAGGGCCCGGCCGACGCCGAAACCGAAGACGATTCCGACGACGACCAAAAGTAGGATTCCGACGACGAAAGATACGCCCAGCGACGACAGGGTTGCGGCGCTGACGGAGGCGCCCAGCAGGACCACCGCCACCTCCAGCAGGGTCTTGGCCGAGAAGTCGATGCCGGCCTTGAACCGCATATCCGGCGTCCAGGCGGTGCGGACGGCGGCGCCCAGCAGAATGGCCAGAACCAGAGGCTCCAGCCAGACATTGCCGATGACGTCGCGCTCTATGCTGGTCAGGCCGATGGCGGCCAGGGTCACCAGCAGACACAGCATGACGCCGGGCCGGATCGCGCGCCCGAACGCCGTCGCCGACGCCAGGCTGGGCGTATTGGCGGGCGCGGGCAAGGTGGCGGACTTCATGTGCGGGCAATGCGCCCGCTCTCGACGGCGGTCCAACGGATAGTTATGGTCATTTCAATCCGATTTGGAGATCAATCGTGACCCTGGAACGCCTGCGCATCTTCGTCGCCGTGGCCGAGCGCGATCATGTGACGGCGGCGGCGCGGGCGCTGAACCTGACTCAGTCGGCGGTGTCGAACGCCCTGGCGGCGCTGGAGGCCGAGCATGACGTGCGGCTGTTCGACCGGGTCGGGCGCGGCGTTGTCTTGAACGAAACGGGCCGGGCCTTCCTGCCCGAAGCGAAGGCCGTGCTGGCGCGTGCGGCGGCGGCGGAGGCCGCTCTGGCGGACATGAGCGCCCTGCGGCGCGGGCGGCTGGCGGTGTTCGCCAGCCAGACCATCGCCAGCTATTGGCTGCCGCGCCGGCTGGTGGATTTCCACAAGGCCTATCCTGGCGTCGAACTGGCGGTCGAGATCGGCAATACGCGCGAGGCGGCCCAAGCCGTGCTGAGCGGCGCCGCCGAGATCGGCCTGGTCGAGGGGGCGGTGGACGAGCCGGCCCTGTCGCAGGTCCAGGTGGGTTCGGACCGGCTGGCGGTGCTGGTGACGCCCGACCATCCCTGGGCGAATCGGCGGCGGCTGGATGCGAAGGATCTGGCGGGCCAGCCGTGGGTGCTGCGCGAGGTCGGTTCGGGCACGCGTTCGACGCTGGAGGCGGCGGTGCGGGATATGGGGGGCGATCCCGCGACCCTGTCGGTATCGATGACCTTGCCGTCGAACGAGGCCGTACTGGCGGCGGCCGAGGCAGGGGCGGGGGCCACGGCTCTGTCGGAAAGCGTGGCCTACGCGTCCGTGGCGGCCGGGCGACTGGTGACCGCGCCCTTCACCCTGCCCGAGCGGCCGTTCCGGTTATTGAGGCACAGGGAGCGGTATCGCAGCCGGGCAGGAGACGTGTTCGTGGAGGCGATGAGTTAGGGCCACTTCACCGTCGGCGGCATGGACGACAGGATCGAGTCGACGTTGCCGCCGGTTTTCAGGCCGAACATGGTGCCGCGGTCGTAGAGCAGGTTGAACTCGACGTAGCGGCCGCGGCGGATCAGCTGTTCCTCGCGCTCTTGCGCCGTCCAGGGCTCGGCCATGCGGGCGGCGACGATGCGGGGATAGACATCCAGGAAGGCCAGGCCGATGTCGCGGGTGAAGGCGAAGTCGCGGTCGTAGTCGCCGGTGTCATGGTGATCGTAGAAGACGCCGCCGGTGCCGCGCGGCTCCTTGCGATGAGGCAGGTAGAAATACTCGTCGCACCAGGCCTTGTATTTGGCGTGCCAGGTCGGGTCGTAGGCGTCGCAGGCGGCCTGCATGGCGGCGTGGAAGGCGATGGTGTCGGGGTGGTCCTGGCGACGATCCGCCATCAGCACCGGCGTCAGGTCGCCGCCGCCGCCGAACCAACTCTTGGTCGTGGCGATGAAGCGGGTGTTCATATGCACCGCCGGCACGCGCGGACTGACCGGGTGGCAGATCAGGCTGATCCCCGTGGCGAAGAAGCGCGGATCGACGTCAGCGCCGGGCACGTTTTTGGCGTAGTCGGCGGGGAAAGAGCCGTGCACGGTCGAGACGTGGACGCCGACCTTTTCAAACAGACGGCCGTGCATCATCCCCATGACGCCACCGCCGCCTTCCGCGCGGTCCCAGGCCGTGCGGACGAACCGGCCGGGTTCGCCGGGAAGCAGGTCGGCAGGCGCTGAGTCTTCCAACGCCTCGAAGGCAGCGTGGATTCGGTCGCGCAGATGTTCGAACCAGGCGCGGGTCTCGACCTTCTTCAGGTCGAGCGGATCGGAGAAGACGGCGTCGCTCATGGCGCGCTTGAACCACGTCGCGGCGGCGGCGTCATCCGGACAGGTTGTCATAGAGGGAATCGCAGGCGCTAATGATCGCCTGCCGTTTTCAGGAAGCCCGCCCATGATCCGTCGTCTTCTCTTCGTCACTGTCGCCGCCCTTGCCTTGGCGGGAGCGGCCCACGCTCAGGATGCGGACGAGGCGCGGGTGCTGGGCATACTGAAGACGACACCGCTGATCGACGGGCACAACGACCTGCCGTGGGCCCTGCGACAGCAATTTGGAAACGACGTCTACGCCGTTGATCTGACCAAGAATCTGGCGGCGTCCACCAAGCTGCATACCGACATCGCAAGACTGCGGGCCGGGGGCGTCGGCGGTCAGTTCTGGTCGGTCTATGTGCCCGCCAGCCTCACACCGC
The DNA here is from genome assembly GCF_049896085.1 of Brevundimonas sp. TWP1-3. Lineage (NCBI taxonomy): Bacteria > Pseudomonadati > Pseudomonadota > Alphaproteobacteria > Caulobacterales > Caulobacteraceae > Brevundimonas > Brevundimonas sp. TWP1-3. The sequence continues at coordinate 1,435,137 of NZ_JAFCTP010000001.1, forward strand.
GCGAGGCGGTCGAAGAGACCTTCGAACAGATCGACACGGCCAGGCGGATCATCGCCGCCCATCCCGAGACCTTCGGCCTGGCCGAGACCGCCGACGAGGTGGACGCCGTGTTCGCGTCTGGCCGGATCGCCAGCCTGATCGGGATGGAGGGCGGTTATTCGATCAACGATTCGCTGGCCCTGTTGCGCGAATTCTATCGGGCCGGCGCCCGCTACATGACCCTGACCCACTCAAAGACCACGACCTGGGCCGACAGCGCGACGGACGCGCCGAAGTGGGGCGGCTTGAGCCCGTTCGGCGAAGAGGTGGTCAAGGAGATGAACCGGCTGGGCATGATGGTGGACCTGAGCCACGTGTCCGAGGAGACGATGTTGGACTCCATGCGGGTCTCGGATGCGCCGGTGATCTTTTCCCACTCGTCGGCGCGGGCGGTGACGGACCATCCGCGCAATGTGCCGGATCGGGTGCTGCAGATGATGCCGCAGGACGGCGGGATCGTGATGATCAACCTGGCGCCGGGCTTCGTGTCCGAGGCGGTGCGGGCCTGGAACGGCGCCAGGGCCGGCGAGGAGGCGCGGCTCAAGACCCTGAACCCCGGCGATCCCGGCGCGATGGAGGCCGGGCTGACGGCCTGGACCACCGCCAATCCGACGCCTCAGGCGACCCTGGCCGACGTCGTGGCGCATATTCAGCATGTGCGCGAGGTGGCGGGCATCGACCATGTGGGGCTGGGCGCCGACTTCGACGGCATCGGCAGCCTGCCCGAAGACATGGGCGGGGTGGACGCCTATCCGCGCATCCTGGCGGCCCTGATGCAGGCCGGCTGGACCGAGGCGGACATCCGCAAGATCGCCGGCGAGAACCTGCTGCGGGTCATGCGATCGGTCGAGGCCGTGGCGGCGTCAAAGGCCGGCGAACGCCCGTCGATGGCGCGGCTGGAGCCAGCGGTTCAAGACTGACCGATCCCGCCCGTCTGGCGTAGGCCTTCCCACAGGGCGATGCCGGCAGTGACGGACAGGTTCAGCGAGCGGGCCTGGGGGCGCAGCGGCACGACGACGCGGGCGTCGGCGGTGGCGTGGACATAGTCGGGGGCGCCCGCGCTCTCCTTGCCGAACAGAAGCACGTCGTCAGGCTGGAAGACGAAGTCGGGCAGGGGCGTGGCGCCGCGCGTGGTGAACAGCACCAGCCGCCCGGCGGGGCGATCCGCCTGGAAAGCCTCCCAGTCGGCGTGGCGGGTCATGTGCGACAGGGGGCCGTAATCAAGGGCCGCGCGCTTCATGGCGCGGTCGTCGAAACGAAAGCCGGTCGGCTCGATCACGTGCAGATCGACGCCGAAACAGGCCGACAATCGGATGCAGGCTCCGACGTTCTGAGGAATGTCAGGTTGAAAAAGGGCGAGACGCATTCTAAGGCCTGACATACGCGCGGCGAGGGGGTTTGTCGCGGTCTGTTTGCGAGCGTTTCGCAAGAAACGTCAGCAGCTTGCGCCCAAACGGCGCAAGTCTCGGGCCGTCGGGGATTTCCGGCGTCTTTTGTTGGTTCGTGCCGTGGCTGGGAGAAGCTTTTGGGCTTCTTCCGCGGCGTTCGAGAGGTGGAAACGTGGCCGAATCGGTCGTGCATACGGAAGACACTCACAGCCCAGAGGGCGGTGATCCCAATCGTCGGGACTTCATTCACATCGCGGCGGGCGCTGCGGCGGTCGGCGCAGGCGCGATGATCGCCTGGCCGCTGATCAATCAGATGAACCCGGCGGCCGACACCCTGGCCCTGGCCTCGATCGAGTTCGACCTGACCAAGGTTCAGCAGGGCCAGCAGGTCGTGATCAAATGGCAGGGCAAGCCGGTGTTCGTGCGCTATCGCACGCCGGCCGAAATTCAGAAGGTCCAGTCGGAGGGCGCCGTCGGCAGTCCCCCGCAGACCGACGCGGAACGCACCAAGGCCGGTCACGAGCCCTATCTGGTTGTCGTCGGTTCGTGCACGCACCTGGGCTGCGTGCCCACGTTCAACGCAGGCGACTACGGCGGCTGGTTCTGCCCCTGCCACGGCTCGCACTACGATGCGTCCGGTCGCATTCGAAAGGGGCCTGCGCCCCTGAACCTGGTTGTGCCGGATTACGAATATACGTCCGACACCCGCGTCAAGATCGGTTGAGGACCAAGGGGGGATCATGAGCGATCACGAGAGCACCTACGTCCCGAAAACGGGCGTCGAGAAGTGGCTGGACACCCGGCTACCGATCATCCGTTTCGGCGCGGACTACATGTCCCTGCCGACGCCGCGGAACCTGAACTACTGGTGGACCTTCGGCGGCATCCTGGCCCTGTGCCTGATGACGCAGATCGTCACCGGCATCGTTCTGGCCATGCACTACACGCCGAACGTGGACCTGGCCTTCGCCTCGGTCGAGCGCATCATGCGCGACGTCAACGGCGGCTGGCTGATCCGCTATGTCCACGCCAACGGCGCGTCGATGTTCTTCATCGCCGTCTATCTGCACATGCTGCGGGGGCTGTACTACGGCTCCTACAAGGCGCCGCGCGAGATGATCTGGATCATCGGCTGCGTGATCTTCTTCCTGATGATCGCCACCGCCTTCCTGGGTTACGTGCTGCCGTGGGGCCAGATGTCGTTCTGGGGCGCGGAGGTCATCACCAATCTGATCGGCGCCATCCCCGTGCTGGGCGAGCCGATCCTGATCTGGCTGCGTGGCGGACCGGCGATCGACAATGCGACGCTGAACCGCTTCTTCTCGCTGCACTATCTGCTGCCGTTCGCCATTCTGGGCTGCGTCGTGCTGCACCTTTGGGCGCTGCACGCGGCCGGTCAGAACAACCCGGTCGGCATCCTGATCCCCAAGGATCGCGCAAAGAAGGACATGCTGCCCTTCCACCCGTATTTCACGGTCAAGGACGGCTTTGCGATCATCCTGTTCCTGATCCTGTTCGCCATCTTCGTCTTCTATCAGCCGAACGCCCTGGGCCACGCCGACAACTACATCCCGGCCAACCCGCTGCAGACGCCGGCGCACATCGTGCCCGAGTGGTACATGCTGCCCTTCTACGCGATCCTGCGCGCCGTCCCGGACAAGTTCGGCGGCGTGGTGGCGATGTTCGGCGCCATCGGCGTGCTGTTCGTCCTGCCCTGGCTGGATACGTCCAAGGTGCGCTCGATGCGCTACCGCCCGACGATGCGGACCTTCTTCATCATCTTCCTGGTGGTGGGCGTGGGTCTGGGCTGGTGCGGCGGTCAGTTGCCCGACGCGCCGGTGATCGGGTCGTTCAAGACCTTCACCCTGATCGACGGCGACCTGAACTCCTATCTGTGGCTGACGCGGGTGTTCACCCTCTACTACTTCGCCTTCTTCCTGATCATCATGCCGCTGGTCGGATTGAAGGAGCAGCCGCTGCCGATCCCGGCGACGATCTCCGAACCGGTCCTGACCGGCGCGGACGCCGTCGAGCAGAAGGGCTGAGGGGCATGACGATTGGAATGAAGACCGTGTCGATCAAGACGATCCTCGCCTCGGCGGCCGTTGCGCTGGGGCTGATCAGCGCCGCCGCCCCCGCCATGGCGGCCGGCGCCGCCGCTCACCCGCGCTCGGGCGGTTTCAGCTTCGAGGGGCCGTTCGGCACCTATGACCAGGGCCAGCTGCAACGCGGCTACAAGGTCTATCACGAGGTCTGCGCCGCCTGCCACGGCATGAACCTGATGCACTATCGGAACCTGGGCGACCGTCATGGTCCGTTCTGGAATCCGAAATATCCGAACCCGAACGACAACCCGGTGGTCAAGGCTCTGGCCGCCGAGAATCAGGTGCCGGATATCGACAGCGAAACCGGCGAGCCGATTCTGCGGGACGCCACCCCGGCCGACAAGTTCCGCGTTCCCTATCCGAACGCCACGGCGGCGGCGGCGGGCAACGGCGGCGCCGCGCCGCCCGACCTGTCGGTCATGGCTAAGGCCCGTCACGACGGCGCCAACTATATCTACTCGCTGCTGTCGGGCTACCGGGCCGCACCGGCGGGGCTGCAAATCCGCGATGGCCAGCACTACAACCCCTATATGGCTGGCGACCTGACCCCGTTCTGGACGGGCGACCATAAGGACGTCCCGCCTGGCGGCTTCATCGCCATGCCCGCGCCGCTGCAAAACGGCCAAGTCACCTATGACGACGGCTCGCCCCAGACGGTGGACCAGTATTCCAAAGACGTGGCGGCCTTCATCGCCTGGACGTCGGAGCCCAAGATGGTCGAGCGCAAGCAGGCCGGGTTCGGCGTGATGATCTTCCTGCTGATCTTCGCGGGCCTGACCTACGCCAGCTATCGCCGGATCTGGAAGGGCGTCGCCCACTAAGGGAACGTCGCCAGCCCGAAATCTTGAGCCCGTCGAAGTTCGCTTCGGCGGGCTTTTTCGTTTGCGACGAATGGTCCAGGACACGGAATCGACACGGTGGGTTTCGCCGCCTAGGGTCGGTCATCATCTACGGCTGTGGGGCCACTGTTCATGCGTCTTGTCTCTTCGTTCGCGGCTGTGCTTTTGGCCGGCGTCGCCCTGTCCGCCTGCGCGACCGCGCCCAATCCCGGCGCCGTCCATACCGTTCCCGTCTTCGACGCCGCGCGGATTTCGCAGGACATCAAGACCCTGTCGGACGACAGCTATGAGGGACGCGGCATCGCCACCCCGGCCGAAGAGAAGGTCGTGCGCTATCTGAGCGAGGGCTATGCCGCCGCCGGGTTCGAGCCAGGCGGGCCGAACGGTCAGTGGACGCAGGACGTCGTGCTGAACCGCTTCGTCCAGTCCAACGTCCAGGCCTCGTTGAAGCTGGGCGACTGGTCCTTGCCGATGACCCAGGGGCGCGAGGTCGCCATCTCGACCCGCCGCCCGGCCGAGCATGTCAGCCTGAAGGACGCGCCGCTGGTCTTCGTCGGCTACGGCATCAATGCGCCCGAGCGGAACTGGAACGACTTTAAGGACCAGGATCTGCGCGGCAAGATCCTGGTCGTGCTGGTCAATGACGCCGATTTCGAAGAGCCGGCGCTGAACACCTTCGGCGGCAAGGCCATGACCTATTACGGCCGCTGGACCTACAAATACGAAGAGGCGGCCAAGCACGGTGCGGCGGGTGTGCTGATCGTGCACGAGACGGCCCCGGCCTCCTATGGCTGGCAGACGGTGGCCAACTCTTGGGGCGTGCCGCAGTTCGACATCCTGCGCCAGAATGCGGCGGCCGAGCGAGTGTCGATGGAAGGCTGGATTCAGCGCGACGTGGCGGTCGACCTGTTCCGCCGCGCCGGCCTCGATTTCGAGGCGCTGAAGGTCCAGGCGCGCAGCCGCGACTTCCAGCCCGTGGCCTTGCCCGGAGCCGGCTTCTCGACCGAGTTCGACGTGGCGACCAATCAGGTCACCAGCCACAATATCATCGCCCGCCGGCCGGGCACGACTCATCCCGACGAGACGGTGCTGTATACCGCCCACTGGGACCACATCGGCATGGGCGAGCCGGACGCGACGGGCGATCGCATCTTCAACGGCGCCGTCGATAACGCCTCGGGCACGGCGGGCCTGTTGGAGCTGGCTCGGATGTTCGGCGGTGCGCCACGCACCGAACGGTCCATCGTGATCATCAGCTTCACCGCCGAGGAAAGCGGCCTGCTGGGTTCGGAATACTACGCCGTCAATCCGGTCTATCCGCTGGCCAAGACCGTGGGCGGGTTCAACATGGATTCGATGAACGTCTATGGCCGCGTCACCGGCCTGGGCGTCACCGGCTATGGCCAGTCGGACTTCGACGAGCGCCTGGCGGCGGCGATCCAGCCGCAGGGCCGCAGCCTGGTCCCCGACTATGAGAACGCGGCCGGCACCTATTATCGCTCGGACCACTTCCCCCTGGCCAAGCGCGGCGTGCCGATGGCCTATGCCGGCAGCCGGGGCGAGTTCCGCGATGCGCCGATCACCGAGCGCGAGGCGGCGCGTGCGGAGTATGGCGCCAAACGCTATCACCAGGCGGCGGACGAATGGTCGCCGGACTGGGACTACAGCGGCATGATCGAGGATCTGACGGTCTTCTATGATGTCGGCCGCGCCCTGGCGAACGGCCGCGACTGGCCGGAATGGAAGCCGGGGTCGGAGTTCGCGCCGGCGCGTGCGACCACCGCGTCGGAACGTCGCTAAGTCTTAGAAATCAAAAGAAGGGGCGGGGATGTGTCTCCGCCCCTTCGTCGTTGTCCCTGTCGAGTACGCTTCATGATCCTTCGCCGCTCATCCATCGTCGCCTTTGCGGCGCTTGCCCTTGCCGCCTGTGCGAACGCACCGGTTTCTGCACCGTCGGCTCGGCTGGACGCCTTCGCCGTCGCATCGGCCGCGACGCCCCAGTTCAGCGCCCAGCGCCTGTCGGACCACATCAAATATCTGGCGTCGGACGAGATGGAGGGCCGGTTCCCCGGTCTGGTCGGCGAGCGTCTGACCCTGGCTTATCTGCAAGCCCAGTATGAGGCGATGGGGCTGGAGCCCGGCGGCCGCGACGGATCGTGGCTGCAGCCGGTGGACCTGGTGCGATTTACCCCTGGGCGGGCGCCTATGGCGTCCTGGACCGGGGCGGACGGCGCGACGCACCCGCTGGTCTCGGGAACCGACATCACCCTGCGCGCCGGGCCGGCTGACCCGATGGTGAAGATCGAGGGCGCGCCGCTGGTGTTCGCCGGTTATGGTATTTCGGCCCCGACCTGGGACGACTATGGCGACGCGGACCTGACCGGCAAGGTCGTGGTCGTCCTGCGCGGCCAGCCGAGCGTCATGGGGGCGGACCCGAACTTCTACGGCTCCACCACGCACAAGACGCAGGAGGCGCTGAGGCGCGGCGCCGTCGGGGTCATCACGCTTCAGGATCAGGACGGTCGCTGGCGGCGCGCCGTGGGCGGGGCGACCCGGCCGCAGATGACGGTCAAGGGCGCGGAGGACGCCCGCTTTACCGGCGCGATCAACATGGCCACCGCAACCGCTATTGGCGGCGAGGCCTTCATGGGCATGGCTGAGCGCGGCAAGACGGCGGCGCTGGGCGGTGCAGTCGATATGGGCGCGCGGCTCAGCGTGGACATCGCCGAGACGACCGAGGTCATCCACTCCAACAATCTGCTGGCCAAGATCCCCGGCACGGAACGGCCGGACGAATATGTCTTCTACTCCGCCCACTGGGACCACGTCGGAAAGGCGAAGACGCCGAACGCCGAGGGGGACGACATCTTCAACGGCGCCTGGGACAATGCGTCGGGCACGGCGGGCCTGATCGAAATGGCGCGGGCGTTCAAGGCGGGGCCGGCGCCGAAACGCACCGTGGTCTTCCTGCACGTCACGGCCGAGGAGCAGGGGCTGTTGGGGTCCGAAGCCTATGCCGCCGACCCGGTCTATCCGCTGGCGAAGACGGCGGCGGACATCAATATCGACATGCTGCCTTTCACGCCTGCGACGCGGGACGTGGCGGTGTTTGGGGTCGGCAAGTCGGAGCTGGAGGACATCCTGGGCCGGTTCGCGGCCGTGCAGGGAAGAGTGGTTACGGGCGACGGCTATCCTGAGGAAGGATTCTACTACCGCTCGGACCACTTCAACTTCGCGGCCGGTGGGGTGCCGGCCCTGATGCCTTGGACGGGACGCGATTTCGTCGAGGGCGGGATCGACGCGGGCAAGCCCTATTACGAGGGGCAGATGGAGCGGTACTATCACAAGCTGACCGACGAATGGCGCGCCGACTACGACTTCACGGCCGTGCTGCAGAACCTGGATCTGCTGTATCGCTTGGGCCTGACGGTGGCCGACAGCGAAGGCTGGCCGGCTTGGAAGCCGACCGCCGAGTTCAACGCCATCCGCGACCGCACGGCCGATCAGCGGCGGTAGGTCTCAGGTCGCCGCGAACGGATAGGGGCTGACCGACTTCGACCAGTCGTCGACGGCCAGCGGGCGGTCGATGGGGGCGGCGGCGCGCTCGGCACAAGGGTGGCGGTGGCACAGGCGGCAGGCCGGGCCGATGGGGGTGACGTCGGGCCGTTCCAAGTCCAGGCCGTGGGCATAGGCCAGGCGGTGGGCGTGGCGCAGTTCGCAGCCCAGGCCGACGGCCAGGTCGTGGGTCTCGCCATAGCCGTCGTGGCCCTGGCGTTCGACCGTGCGGGCGAAGGTGAACCAGCGGCCGCCGTCTGGTGTCTCGATGATCTGGGTAATGATCCGGCCGGGGGTGCGGAAGGCCGAGTGCAGCCGCCAGCGCGGGCAGGCGCCGCCGAACCGCGAAAACGGAAAGGCGCCGGCCGCATAGCGTTTGGAGATGTTGCCCGCCTGATCGACCCGCATCAGGAAGAAGGGCACGCCGCGCGCCGTGGGGCGTGACAGGGTGGTCAGGCGGTGGGCGGCCTGTTCGTAGCTGACGCCGAACCGGGCCTGGAGCCGGGCTAGGTCGTAGCCCGTCTCCTCGGCCGTGCGCTGAAAGGCGGCGTAGGGCATCAGGGTCGCGGCGGCGAGGGTGTTGGTCAGGGCGACCTTCAGCAAGGATCGCGTCGCGTCGTCGGGGGCGTTCGCGGCCTGAACCATATCGTGCAGGGCCATGCCGTGCTCGACCAGGGCCAACTGATAGGCGATGGCGAAGGCGCGCGAGGACGGTCCCAGTGTCTCGGACAGCAGCAGACGGCGACGGTGAAGGTCGTAGCGGCGGGTCCATTCCACCATGACCTCGGCCGGCAGGGTGCGGACCCCTAGGTCGTGTTTGGCCGCCAGCCGGTGACGCGCGGCGGGTTCAAAGCCGTCGGCGTGGGCCGGCGCTTCGGCCGCCAGGGCGTCGGCCAGGGCCTCGCCCATCTGGTCAAGTTCGGGGAAGTGGTTGCCGCGCGACTGGATATATTCGCGCACCCATTCGGCGGGACTGGTCTCGACCAGGCCCTCGCCGTTCTCGGCGGCGGCGCGGGCCCGGGTGCGGCCGTCGTCAAAGGCCTGATACAGGCGCAGCATGGCGTCGGCGACGCCCGGCGCCTCCTCCAGCAACTGCACCAGTTCGTGGCGTGGGGCGGACAGGCCCTTGAACAGAGGGTCGGCCAGTATCTCGGTCAGCCGCGCCTCATCGGCCGCGCCGCCCTGGTTCAGGCTGCGCAGATCGACGTCATAGGTGTCGGCCAGACGCAGCAGCAGCTGGGCCGAAACAGGCCGTTGGTTGCGCTCTATGTGGTTGAGATAGCTGGGGGAAACCCCCAGGTCGGCCGCCATGGCCGTCTGGGTCAGAGCCAGGTCGCGCCTTAGCCGCTTCAGCCGGGCGCCGAGGAACAGCTTGCGATCAGCGGAGGCGTTCATAGCCGCAGAATGTCACAAGATGACCGACGATGCAAAGTAATGATCTGACAAAGTGACATCAATGAGTCGGGGGATTCTGTGTCATTCGTGACTTCAACGTGTTCTTGTCTCCGAGACGGCGGCTACGGCCGCGCCCTTCAGAGACCGAGTTCGACCATGACCACCTTCGCCGATCTGGTTCCTTCGCCCGCCGGCCGTTTCGACGGCATCGAGCGCCCCTATACGCCGGAGGACGTCCTGCGCCTGCGCGGCTCGGTGCCGGTCACCCATACCCTGGCCGAACGCGGCGCCAACCGCCTGTGGCAGCTGCTGAACGACGAGCCCTTCATCAACGCCCTGGGCGCCGTCACCGGCAACCAGGCCATGCAGATGGTCCGCGCGGGGCTGAAGGCCATCTATCTGTCGGGCTGGCAGGTCGCCGCCGACGCCAATACGGCCGGTGCCATGTATCCGGATCAGTCGCTGTACCCGGCCAACGCCGCGCCGGAGCTGTGCCGCCGTATCAACCGCACCCTCCAACGCGCCGACCAGATCGAGCACGCCGAGGGCGGCGCCAAGCGCGACTGGTTCGTGCCCATCGTCGCCGACGCCGAAGCCGGCTTCGGCGGTCCGCTGAACAGCTTCGAGATCATGAAGGCATTCATCGAGGCGGGCGCCGCCGGCGTCCACTTCGAGGACCAGCTGGCGTCGGAGAAGAAGTGCGGCCACCTGGGCGGCAAGGTCCTGATCCCGACTCAGGCGCATGAGCGCAATCTGGTCGCCGCGCGTCTGGCCGCCGACGTCATGGGCACGCCGACCATCACGGTCGCCCGCACCGACGCCGAAAGCGCCCAGCTGATCACTTCGGACATCGACGAGCGGGACCAACCCTTCATCGACCGCGACAACCGCACGCCTGAGGGCTTCTTCCGTCTGAAGGAAGGCACGGGGCTGGACCACTGCATCGCGCGCGGCCTGTCCTACGCCAACATCGCCGACCTGTTGTGGTGGGAGACCTCGCATCCGGATCTGGACGACGCGAAGAAGTTCGCGGAAGCCGTGCAGAAAAAGCATCCAGGCAAGCTGATGGCCTACAACTGTTCGCCGTCCTTCAACTGGAAGGCCAAGCTGGATGACGCCACCATCGCCAAGTTCCAGCGCGAGCTGGGGGCCATGGGCTACAAGTTCCAGTTCGTGACCCTGGCGGGCTTCCACAGCCTGAACAATTCGATGTTCGAGCTGGCGGACGGTTATCGCGATCGCGGCATGGCGGCCTATTCGGAGCTGCAGCAGCGCGAGTTCGCCAACGAGGCCATCGGCTACACCGCCACGCGCCACCAGCGCGAAGTCGGCACCGGCTATTTCGATCAGGTCGCCACGGTCATCTCCAACGGCACGTCTTCGACGACTGCGCTGAAGGACTCGACCGAGACCGCCCAGTTCACTCACGCGGCTTAACCCGAAAAGGAACCGCCCAAATGGAACCGCTGACCCGAACCGAAGCCATCATCGACTTCTGCCTGGCGCCCCTGGCGCTCGACACCGGCACCGAGGCCGAGCGAGAGGTACGCCGTCGCATGACGCACGTGCTGCGGACCTATCAGGCCAAGACTGCGACGCCGGTCGCCGTGGACTTCTCGTCCATGCCGTCTCAGGTAATCAATGAGGCGGCGCACGGTTACGAATAGGCCGTTCGCCCAAAGAAAAAGGCCCGCCCCGAGCGATCGGAGCGGGCCTTGTGTCGTTGTGGACGCTGTTTAGCGCGGGCCGGTCGGCGTCGTGTTCAGCGACTGGGTGGTTGCCGCTGCCGCCGATGTCGGGACAGGCGTCGCTTGCGGCACGGTGACGGAGATGGGGGTGCGCGCCGGGGCGGCTCCGGTTTCCTGCGGATCGCCGACGACGATGGTGGTGATCTGGGTCGCCTCGGTCGTGCAGGTGGCCAGGTCGCGGGTGACGTGACGGCCCAGGCAGAAGATGTCCTCATAGCTGGGGCGCGAGGCGGCCAGGCATTGGAACAGCATCAGCTTGGACATGTCCATGCAGAACTCACTGTTCGGTTCGCGCGTCAGGGCCTCGGTGTTGACGCGCGCCTCGTCGCCGCCTGCGCCGAGGGCACCGAGGGCCGCGATGGCCAGCGAGCGAACGACGGCGGGCGTATAGGGCGGGCCCTTGCGCGACGCCGCCAGGCCCAGGCCCGTGCCGCTGTTGGCGGCGGCGAACAACTGGCTGGCTTCCTGGGCGGACGGCAGCATCGTCACGGCGGACAGGGTCTTGGCGCTTTCCAGCCGGATTTCGCGGTTCGGGATCGGCACAACGGCCCAGCGGCGGCGCGGATCGCTGCGGCCCTGAATGGTGTAGGCGTCCTGCTCGATGGCCTCGGCGATGGCGCGCATGGCGATCGCATCCTTGCCGATGGTCGCGGAGATCAGGCCTGCGGCGGCGTCGGCGCCCGGCAGTGAGGCGGCGTAGGCCGGGTCGGCGACGATTTGGGCGACCATCTGCTGACGCTGGGCCGGATCGACTGAGAACTGCTGCACGCCGGCGACGAACTCGGGCGACTGCAGGGCGATGATGGCGCCATAGGCGATCAGGCCGCGCGACAGCTGGTCGGCGTCATAGGCTGAACCCTTGCGCAGGGCGACCTGGATCGATTCCGGGTCGGGGAACCCGCCAGGCTGAATCGTTTGCGCTTCGCGCAGGAAGGCGACGTAGATGGATGCGGCGTCCGCCACGCCCTGGTTCAGCGACACGGGCGCCGGTTTGCGGGCGGCCAGTTCGGCTGCAAGGCGCTGGGCTTCCAGCTCAGCCTTCGACGGTCCGCTCTCGCAACTGGCGAGCAGGACGGCGACGGCGAGGGCGGCGGCGGAGAGGCCGCGGCTCAGGGGGGCCGATTTCATGAAGACTTCCTCAGGCGATCACGCGCGCACAAAGCGCCAACACTGTTGGCGCTTATAAGGCGGTCCCTATGGTTATCCGAAGGTTAATCGAACAGCTTCGAAACCGATTCCTCGTTCGCGATCCGTCGGATAGCTTCACCAACTAGCGGAGCCACGGAAACCGTTCGGATTTTCGGGCAGTTCAAAACTTCGTGGGGTTGCTCGATGGAGTTGGTGATCACCAGCTCCTTCAGCGGGCCGTCGGTGATCCGCTGGACGGCCGGGCCGGACAGGACGCCGTGGCTGATGTAGGCCGAGACCTCGGTCGCGCCCTGGTCGATCAGGGCCTTGGCGGCGTTGACCAGGGTGCCGCCCGAATCGACGATGTCGTCGAACAGAATGCAGCGGCGGCCCTGAACGTCGCCGATGATGTTCATGACCTCGCTCTCGCCCGCCTTTGGTCGGCGCTTGTCGACGATGGCCAGGTCGGCGTCCAGGCGGCTGGCCAGCGAGCGGGCGCGCACCACGCCGCCGACGTCGGGCGAGACGATCATCAGGTCGTCGCCGCGGGCGTACTTATCCCTGATGTCCTGCGCCAATACGGGCGTGGCCACCAGGTTGTCGGTCGGAATGTCGAAGAAGCCCTGGATCTGGCCGGCGTGCAGATCCATCGTCAGGACGCGGTCGGCGCCGGCGCGGGTGATCAGATTGGCGACCAGTTTGGCCGAGATCGGCGTGCGGCCGCCGGTCTTACGATCCTGACGCGCATAGCCGAAATAGGGGATGACGGCCGTGATCCGCCGCGCCGACGCTCGCACCAGGGCGTCGGTGATGATCAGCAGCTCCATCAGGTTGTCGTTGGCCGGATAGGAGGTCGACTGCAGGATGAAGACATCCTCGCCGCGCACGTTTTCCTCGATGATGGCGAAGACTTCGTTGTCGGCGAACCGCTTGACCTGGGCCTTGGTGAGCGGCGCATCCAGGTGGTCGGCGATCGCCTGGGACAGTGCGCGGTTGGAGTTGCCTGAGAGCAGCTTCATCGGCCGGTCATCCTTTCGCCGTCATCCGCCCCCCATGAACGGCGGTCGGTTGGCGCGCTCTTTACCAGTGGAGCCGGGCAGGGCAAGTCATACGCTGAGATTTACTCGGCATGGCGCGGCTCGGTTGCGGGTGCTAGAGGTCGCCGCGTTGGTTTCCGGGGGAACGGCTTTCAGGCCTTTCTTCACACGTCATGGGGTCGTCCTTGTCCGCTTCTAAGTTCCGTTCCGGCATGGTGCTGATGGCCGCGGCGATCGCCGCAGTGACGATTTCAGGCTGCGCCGGCAGAGATCGCCCGCGCCTTGCCTATGAAGAACGTCCGGTCGAGGCTCTGTACAACACCGGCTATGAGCGCTTGCAGCAGCGCCGCTGGTCCGACGCCGTCGACTATTTCCAGGAAGTCGAACGCCAGCACCCCTATTCGGACTGGGCGCGCCGCGCGATCCTGATGCAGGTCTACGCCTACTATCAGAACAACGCCTATGCCGACGCCATCGCGGCGGCCGATCGTTTCATCGCCCTGTTCCCCGGCAATCCGTCGGCGTCCTATGCCTTCTACATGAAGGCGGTCTGCAACTTCGAGCAGATCACGGACGTGGGACGCGATCAGGGTTACGCCACCGCCGCCCTGGCGGGTCTGAAAGACGTATCGCGCCGCTATCCGGGCACGCCCTATGCCTCGGACGCCGCGGTCAAGATCGACATGGTCAACGACCAGCTGGCTGGCAAGGAAATGAACATCGGCCGCTACTATCAGCGCGCCAACCAGCCGCTGGCGGCGGTGAACCGCTACAAGTCAGTCATCGCCAACCCTGATTTCCAGCGCACCTCGCACACGCCTGAGGCCCTGTATCGCCTGGTCGAGGTGAACCTGCAGCTGGGCCTGAAGGAAGAGGCGACCCGCAACGGCGCCGTTCTGGGCTACAACTTCCCCGGCAGCCCCTGGTACGCCGAGGCCTACGCCCTTCTGACCGAGAATGGCCAGACGCCGGAGAAGGCCCCGGAAGGCAAGCGCGAGAGCTGGCTGCAACGGATCATTCCGGGCTGATCACGCAACGGCTTGTGCAATGCGGCCGGTATCGGGATTCTGTCGGTCATGATTCGTTCCGGCGCCTGAACCGATGCTGACCGCCCTTTCAATTCGCGATGTCGTCCTGGTGGATGCGCTCGATCTCGAAGTCGAGAGCGGCTTGACCGTGCTGACCGGCGAGACCGGGGCCGGCAAGTCGATCATTCTGGACGCGCTGGGCCTGGCGCTGGGCGGGCGGGGCGATGCCGGCCTGGTCAGGCATGGCGCGAAACAGGCCGTCGCCACCGCCGTCTTCTCCGCACCCGACGATCCCGATCTTCTGGCCCTGATTGCCGACCGGGGCTTTGAGGTTCAGGCGGGCGAGGAGTTGATCCTGCGACGGGTGCTGGGCGCCGACGGTCGCAGCCGGGCCTATGTCAACGACCAGCCCGCCGGAGTCACGGCCCTGCGCGAGATCGGCGCGGCCCTGGTCGAGGTGCATGGACAGCACGAGACGGTCGGCCTGCTGGATTGGCGCACCCATCGCGGCTCGCTGGACGCCTATGGCGGCTTGCAGCCGCAACTGCTGGCGGTCGCGGCGGCCTCGACCAAGCTGAAGGCCGCCGAGGCGAAGCTGGCGGAGCTCAAGGCGCAGGCGGCCGACGCCGCCGCGCGCGTCGAGGAGATCACGCTCAACCTGTCCGAACTGGACGCGCTGGATCCGCGCGCCGACGAGGAGACGGAGCTGGCGGGCGAGCGGGCCCTGCTGGGCGCCGCCGAAAAAGCCATCGCCGACCTGGCCGACGCCCGCACCCAACTGGGCGGCGACAAGCTGAGCCAGAAGCTGGGCGCGGCCTTGCGCGCCGTCGAGCATGCGCGGCAGCGAGCGGGGCAGGCGGGGGCCGAGGGGGATCACCCCGTCATCCTGAAACTGTCTGCCGCCGTCGACGCCATCGACCGCACCATGGTCGAGGCGGCGGAGGCCGTCGCCGCCGTGGACGCCGCCGCTGGGGCCTTCGATTACGAGCCGGGGCGACTGGACAAGGCCGAGGAGCGGCTGTTCGCCCTGCGCGCCGCCGCCCGCAAGCTGAACACCACGGTCGATGCCTTGCCGAGCCTTCGCATCCGTCTACGCGAGCAGCTTCGCTTGATCGAGGACGGCGAAGAAGCCCTGACCAATGCGGGGCGTGAGGCCTCCGAGGCCGCCGAATCCTACGATCTGGCCGCCACCTTCCTGACCTCGGCGCGCGAGGCCGCCGCCGACCGTCTGACCGCCGCCGTCATGGGCGAACTGGGTCCGCTGAAGCTGGAGCGGGCGCGTTTCCGCGTGGCGCTGGAGCCGATCGAGGGCCGGCGCGGCCCCGACGGGGTCGAGACCGTCCGCTTCCAGATCGCCACCAACGCCGGAACCGACTTCGGCCCGCTGGACGCCATCGCTTCAGGCGGCGAACTGGCCCGCTTCGCCTTGGCGATGAAGGCCGCCCTGGCCAGCCGCGAAGACATGCGCCAGCCGGTGATGATCTTCGACGAAGTGGACCAGGGCGTGGGCGGGGCCGTGGCCGAGGCCGTCGGCTCGCGCCTGAAACGCCTGTCGAACGGCGCCCAGGTGCTGGTGGTGACCCACAGCCCCCAGGTGGCGTCGCGCGGTCACGCCCACTGGAAGGTGATGAAGGCCGACCGCGACGGCCTGACGACCACCACGGTCGTCACCCTGGACGACCAGCGCCGTCAGGAAGAGATCGCGCGCATGCTGTCCGGCGCCGAGATCACCGACGAGGCGCGCGCGGCGGCGCGGGCCTTGATAGGCTGAAATCAGGAAACTTACCTACCGTTAGGTAACGTTAAAGTAGGCAAGTTCGCGCATTTTCGGGCCTAGTCAGTATCCGGGTGCCGCGTCGATGAACGAAAGCCAGCGTCTCTCCAGTGTTCGCTCGTTGCATGCTGTGGGTGCAGAGGGCGATGCGGCGACTGAAGCGGCCGCGAATCTGGCGGCGCATCTTCTGGACTGTCCCATCGCCTTGGTGACGCTGCTGGACGAGGATATTCAGTGGTTCAAGGCCAACATCGGCATGGACGGCTGCTCGACACCTCGCGATGTATCCTTCTGCACCTACGCGCTCGATCTGCCTGCCAACGAAGTGATGGTGGTCGAGGATGCGACGCAGGATGTTCGCTTCGCGCACAACCCGTTCGTGACGGGCGAGCCACACGTCCGCTTCTACGTCGGCGCCCTGCTGACGGGATCGGATGGGGCAAACTACGGCACGCTGTGCGTTATCGATACTCGGGTCCGACCGCGACCGGATGATGCGACGCTTGATCGGTTACGCGGCCTGGCGCGGTTGGTGGTGGCGGAACTGGAACGCGCGCGCGCCGAACGTCAGCGCGGCGAGCAGCAGCATATGCTGAGCATGATCGAGGCCTTGTCCGGCGTCGGACACTGGCGCGTGGACGTGGCCGATCCGGCTATCTTCTGGTCGGACCAGGTCTACAAGATTCACGATGTCTCACCCGAGACTTTCTCGCCCGATTTCGAGACGGCGACAGCCTTCTATCCCGAAGCCGAACGCGCATTGCTGGAAGAAAAATGGCAGCAAACGCTGCAGGGGGAGGGCCCGTTCGAGCTGGATATGTGCATCCGCCGCAATGACGGCGCCGTTCGCCAAGTTGTCAGCAAGGGCGCCGCAGAGTTCTCGCCGGACGGCAAGCCTTTGGCCATGTTCGGCGTGTTTCAGGATGTGACCGACCAGCGCGCGGCCATGGACGCGCTGGCGCGCAGCCACAATCAGTTCAAGCTGTTGGCCGACAACGCCGCCGACGTCATCGCTCGCATTCAACTGGATGGGCATTCCAACTATATCTCCCCGGCCGTCGAGCGATTGCTGGGTTGGAAGCCGCACGAGATGGCGGGACGGACGGCCGAATCCTTCGTTCATCCCGACGACCGTATTCGTCTGGCCGAGACCTTCGCCCAGATGGCGCGCGGTCGAGGTTCGGCGACCCTGGAGAACCGTCTTCTGTACCGTGACGGCCACCCGGTATGGTGCGAGACCCGGATGCAGTTGGTGCGCGACAAGACCGGCCGACCGGTCGAGACCGTGGTCGTCATCCGCGACATCTCGCGCCGCAAGGCGCTGGAGGTGCAACTGGAACAGGCCCGCGCCGAGGCCGAAGCCTCCGCCGCCGTGAAGGCCGAGTTCCTGGCCAATATGAGCCACGAGCTGCGCACGCCCCTGACCAGCATCATCGGCTTCACCGGCCTGACGCTGGAACAGCCGTTGCCGGACCTGGTGCGCAACTATGTCGGCCGGGTCGACAATGCAGGCCGCGCCCTGTTGTGCACGGTCAACGACATCCTGGACTTTTCAAAGCTAGAGGCCGGGCAGGTCGCCATTCGACCCGAGGCGACCGATATCGAGACCCTGGCGCGTTCGACCCTGGAACTGTTCACGCCCCAGGCCGGCGCCAAGGATCTGGATCTGGAGCTTGAACTGACCACGGATCGATCTTCGATCGTCGCCGACCCCGACCGTTTGCGCCAGATCCTGCTGAACCTCATTGGCAATGCGGTGAAGTTCACCAGCCGGGGCGGCGTGCGCTTGGCCGTGCGCTGGAGCGCCGCCGACGAACGGCTGCACGTCGCGGTGCATGACACGGGCGACGGCATCGCCGCCGACAAGCTGGACCAACTGTTCCGCCGCTTCTCCCAGGTGGACGGATCGCAGACGCGCTCGCACGGCGGCACCGGCCTGGGCCTGGCCATCTGCAAGGGCTTGGTGGAAGCCATGAACGGCGCCATCGGCGCCGACAGCGTCGAGGGGAAGGGCAGCGTCTTCTGGTTCGAAATCCCGGCGCCCGCTGCAGAAGAAGAGGTCGCGGTCGGCGCCCGGCCGATGAGCGGCGCAGATGTCGGGGGTCTGCGCGTGCTGGTCGCCGACGACCATCCCGCCAATCGTGAACTGGCCCGCGCCTTCCTGAGCGGCATGGGCGCGACGGTCGAGCATGCGGTGGACGGCGCCGACGCGGTCGAGCGCGCCGAATGCGCGGTCTTTGACGTGATCCTGATGGATCTGCGGATGCCGAAGATGGGCGGGGGCGAGGCCCTGAACCGGATTCGCGGAGGTTCTGGCCCCAACCGCCTGACCCCGATCCTGGCCTATACGGCGGACGCCGGCGAGGGGATGGAGGCGGAGCTGCTGGCCCAGGGCTTCTGCGGCGCGGTGTCCAAGCCGGTGGCGGCGGAGGCCCTGATTCGCGCCGTCTCCGACGCGATGCAGGGTGTGCAGGCCGCCGCCTGATTCAGACGCCCAGGATCCAGCCTTCTTCCTGCTCGACCTGTGCGATCAGCTCGGGCGTCGCGTCCTTGGGCGGGCCGAAGGCCTTGGCCAGATCACCGGCCTCGTCCATGTGAGCCAGGGCCTCGGCGGTCGAGCGGACCTGGGCCTGGTCCTTGAACTCACCCTCGTTCGGCTTGGTCTCATGCATCGAGGGCCAGACCTCGACGACCAGTGCGGACAGGGGCTCGACGTCGTCGGGCGTCAGTTCGCGCCAGCCGGTGCCGAAGGGCCATACGGCGCCGGACGGGCCGAGGCTTTCCAGCAGCCGCCGCACGGCCGGGATCCCGACCAGGGTCTGGCCGCCCACGGCGCCGGCGCCGTGCATCTGCCACACGCTCTTGGGCTGAAGCCGGCCCTTGCGGGCGGCGTTCTCGGTGGCGCGGAACTCGGGGATGTCGGCGCACGATCCAACCGGAGGCTTGGTCGTGGTCAGCCAGCGTTGGGCCTGTTTGGCCGGGGCGCCCCACAGCGGCCAGGCCTCATCCGTCATCAGTCGGTTCATCTTGGCCGCGACCTGATAGCGGTTGTTGGTGTTGTCGGCCTTGTCCACGACGTTCGAGGCGATGAACTTCCACATCGCCTGCCACGGGGTTCCGTCAAGCTTCAGCCGCGCGGCCGTGCCGACGGGATAGCCGAAGTTGAAGTCCAGCCCGACCAGCACCCGGTCTCCGCGCTTCCTGTGGTCCGCCAGGATGGACGCCAGCAGGGCCTCGCCCTCGGCGCGGGTCGCGACATTGTGCGTCTCGGTATAGAGGCGGAACCGCACGTCGCGCTTGGCCACGCCGATCCAAAGCGAGGTGTCGCCGAGCTTCTTGGTTTCGGCTGCGGTCCAGTCGGCGACGATATAGGCGTCGAAAAGGCGGGCCAAGGCGGCCTCCTTGATAAAGGCGTGTCTTCAGGAATGAGCGGGGCTTCTAGCGCCCCATCGCGGCGACCGAAAGGCCCTGTCGCAACTCAGCCCTTCAGCAGGGCTTCAAGGTGCGACAGCCAGCGCCGCCCGAGACGCAGAGCCTCGCCGGGCGAGCCGGTCTGGGCGGGCAGGGCGGCGTCCCACAGGGCCAGTTCGAACTCGGGATGACGGGCGTCGGCGAACATCAGGCGCAGCACCACCTGTTCGGCGTCGGGGACCAGGACGTCCAGCGACTTGCGCGCCTCGCCCCGACGGACGCGGGCGACGACATGGCCGTCGACGATGATCTCGCCGCCATCGACCTCGTCGAAAGCATAGACCAGGCCGTGGGCGCCGTTGGCCCACAGCACGACCACCTGTTCGATGTCGAAGTTGAGCGCGCAGGCGCGGCCCTCGCCCGGCGACAGGGCCTCGACCTCGGGCGCGGCGCCCAGGGTCTTGAGCATGGCGCGGTGCAGGCGACGCGGCGGCTCCATCCACCACGACAGGGCCAGGGCCAGCGTCGTCAGCAGGGCCGCCGCCAGGGCGATCAACAGAACCACCCGCAAGGCGTCGGCCATGGGCGTCAGGCCTCCCCGTCTCTGGCGAGATCGAGATCGACCACGACGGGGACGTGGTCGCTGGGCTTGTCCATGTCGCGGGCGTCGCGATGCGTTTCAATGCCCCGGAACCGGTCGGCCGCCTGGGGCGACAGCAGGGCGAAGTCGATGCGGATGCCGTGATCGCGCTGCCAGGCGCCGGCCTGATAGTCCCAGAAGGTGTAGGTTCCCGACGGTTCGCCGCCGATCTCATGCGCGTCCGCCAGGCCCAGGTTCTTCAGCGCGCGGAAGGCCTGGCGGCTCTGGGGCTGGAACAGGGCGTCGTCGGTCCAGGCAGCGGGGTTCTTGGCGTCCTCGGCTTCCGGGATGACGTTATAGTCGCCGCACAGGGCCAGCGGCTCTTCGAACGCCAGCAGGTCGCGGGCGTGGCGGTTCAGACGCTCGAACCAGGCCAGTTTATAGGCGAACTTTTCGGTCCCGATCGGATTGCCGTTGGGCAAATAGATGGCCCCGACGCGGATGGGCCGGGGCGCCTCGACCAGAGCCTCGATATAGCGGGCCTGTTCGTCCGCGTCGTCGCCGGGCAGACCGCGCCGGATGTCGGACAGCGGGTATTTCGACAGCAGGGCGACGCCGTTGTAGCTCTTCTGACCGTGGGTCTCGACATTGTAGCCCAGGCTCTCGAAGGCCTCGCGCGGGAACTTCTCGTCCACGCATTTGATCTCCTGAAAACAGGCGACGTCGGGGGCGGCCTGCTCCAGCCACGCCAGCACGGTGGGCAGGCGGGCGTTGACGGAGTTCACGTTCCAGGTGGCGATGCGCATGACGGCGACGGTAGGGCGCGTCACGGTTTCGGAAAAGAGGCCGCGCAAAACAAAAGGGCCGCCGGATCGCTCCGACGGCCCTTCGCTCAGTCTGTGGCTTCGCTTACGGGCGACCGCCGGCCGGCGCAGCCGCAGCGGCCGGAGCCGTCGTCAGCTTGCAGCCGCCGCCGATTCGCTGGGCCGTGGCGCAGGGATAGATTTGCTGGACGGCGTTTTCGGCGTTCAAGCGGGCGATCACCCCGTCTGCGCCGTCGCACTTGGCTTCATAAAATGTGCCGTTGGCGTTCTGGCCCATCAGGCGGGCTTCGGTGACATTGCAGGATGCCGCTTCCGAACCAGCCAAAAGAGTCTTCACATAGGCTGCGTTCTCCGCCGGGGTGGTGAATTCGCAGGTGCCGTTCTCCGCCAGCACCTGAATGCACGGAGTCTTGTTCCAAGCGCCTGCTTCTTGCTTGATCCAGAATCCCGGACCGTCGGAGCAACCGATTTCGTAAACGACAACGCCGCCGTTCGACTGGCCGAGAACCTTGGTTTGATCAACTGCGCAGGGGACGCCCGCTTGCTGGGCGTACTCGCGCAGAAACTTGTCCGTGTCCGTATTTGCGGTGATCGTGCACTGCAGACCGACATCTGCGGCAGGATCACGTTCGCGCGCGACGCGCGCAGAATAGGCGAGAGAAATACAGCTGGTCACGGTCGGCGGCGTCTTTGATTCAAGGATGAATCCCGGACCGGTGGCGCAGGCGACCTCATAAACGGAGGTTTTCTCTGCAGTCTGTCCCAGCAGCTTGGCTTCGCTGACCTGACAGTTCGTGTTGGCCAGGGTGGCCTGTTCCTGCGCAGACGCCAGAATTTGCTCGGGCGTCGGGGGTGCGGGCTGGCGTTCCCGACGCGGCTGGTTGTTGCTGGGGCGCTGAGTGCGCGATGGCATCACTCGTTCACTGGGCGCATCGATGCCGTTTCGCGAACCTGCGGGGCCATTGCCGGTCCCCATGTTGTTCGGATCTTGTGC
Organism: Brevundimonas sp. TWP1-3; assembly: GCF_049896085.1. Classification (NCBI taxonomy): domain Bacteria; kingdom Pseudomonadati; phylum Pseudomonadota; class Alphaproteobacteria; order Caulobacterales; family Caulobacteraceae; genus Brevundimonas; species Brevundimonas sp. TWP1-3. Next base: position 1,456,982 of record NZ_JAFCTP010000001.1, read on the forward strand.
GGTAGCAGGAGCGACTGCAAAGGCGCTGAACAGGAGCGCCGCAGCAGCGGCGACGAGACGGGACTTCATGGAAACACCTTGGCGTTCTGAATGCATGATCACTTCGTGGCGCTGTATTCGAGCGCGGTCAAGGCGAGTGTGGACGCTGAGGCCGGACTGAGGCTAGTGTCTGCGCGTTTCGATTGGAGACTGACTTGGCCGACGGCAGCACGCGAACGACGGCGGCGAAGGACGCAAGGGGCCTGACCTATCCTTTCGAAACCGTGCCGGAGCCTGGCGAGGCGATCGAGGTTGCGCGCGGGGTGTTGTGGCTACGGTTCGCCCTGCCGTTCCAGTTGGATCATGTGAACGTCTATGCGATCCGCGACGCCGAGGGCTGGGTCGTGATCGACACCGGATTGAACACGCGCGGCTCCATCGCCGCCTGGGAAACGGCGCTGGCGGGGCCCTTGGAGGGGCGGCCGGTGACGCGGCTGATCTGCACCCATATGCACCCCGACCATATCGGCCTGGCCGGCTGGCTGTGCGAACGGATGGGCGCTCCCCTGCTGATGTCGCAGATCGAATACATCACCGGTCGGATGCTGATGGCCGAGCAGGCGGGCGATGCGCCGGCCGACGGCGAGGTCTTCTATCGTGCGGCGGGGTGGGACGAGGTCCAGATCGAACGCTGGCGCGCGGACTATGGCGGGTTCGCGAAGGGAGTGAGTCCGATGCCGCGCAGCTACCGCCGGCTGTCGGACGGCGACGCCCTGAGCATCGACGGCGACGACTGGACCGTGGTGGTCGGATCGGGCCACAGCCCCGAACATGTCTGCCTGTGGCGACGCTCGGACGACGTCTTCATTGCCGGCGATCAGATCCTGCCGCGCATATCGTCGAACGTCTCGGTCTGGTCGACGGAGCCGGACGCCGATCCGCTGGGCGACTGGATGGACTCGCTGGCCAGGCTGCGCGATCTGCTGCCGGAGGGGCTTTTCGTCCTGCCGGCGCATGGCGAGCCCTTCTATGGCGTTCATGCGCGGCTCGACGCCTTGAAGCGCGGGCATGAAGTGGCGCTGAAACGGCTTGAGCGGACGTTGCGTCAACCGTCTAGGGTCATCGACGGCTTCCCGGCCGTGTTCGGTCGGGCGGTCGGGGACGGGGTGCTGGGCATGGCCACGGGCGAGGCCCAGGCGCATCTGAACTATCTGGAGAGACGCGGCCGCGCGACGCGGACGCGAGACGAGAACGGCGTCGATTGGTGGACCGCCGTCGAACAGGACGAGGAAACGACGTGAGCCAACATATCCGCAGCGAACTGATCGACGGCGTCCTGAGCGTCACGCTGGACCGGGCCGACAAGAAGAACGCCATCACTCAGGCCATGTATTCGGCCCTGGCCGAGGCGACCGAGCGGGCGCGGACCGACGATGCGGTGCGAGTGCTGCTGCTGCGCGCCGAGGGCGACAGCTTTTCGGCCGGCAACGATATTCAGGACTTCATCGCCCTGGGATCGCAGGGCGCGGGACCGGGCGAGATGCCGGTGTTCCGCTTCCTGAAGGCGTTGGCGGACCTGGACAAGCCGGCCGTGGCGGCGGTGAAGGGACGGGCGGTCGGGATCGGCCTGACCATGCTGCTGCACTGCGACCTGGTGGTGGTGGCCGAGGACGCGCTGTTGTCCGTGCCCTTCGTCAACCTGGCCCTGGCGCCCGAGGCGGCGTCCAGCCTTCTGCTGCCGGCCGTGATCGGTCATCAGCGGGCCTTCGAACTGTTCGCCCTGGGCGAGCCGCTGGACGGTCGCTCGGCCCTGGCGTGGGGCATCGCCAACCGCGCGGTCCCGGCCGATCAGGTCGAGGCGACGGCGGCGGACCTGGCCGCCAGGGTGGCGGCCCGCGCGCCCAACTCCATTCGCAAGACCAAGCGGCTGATGCGTGACGCGGAAGGTCTGTGGGCCCTGATGCAGCGCGAGGGCGAGGCCTTCGGCTCGCAGATGAAGAGCCCCGAAGCCATGGAGGCCTTCATGGCCTTCACGCAAAAACGCGCGCCGGACTTTTCCAAGGCCGGATGACGGTCATCGCAGCGCGCCTTGATTTGGCGCAGCTTTGCTTCTAGGTGCCCGCGCTTGTTGGAGCGCCGATGTCGCACGCCCTCGCCATACCTGCGGCCCTGAGCCGGATCGAAGCCGAGACCCCGGCCGATGCCGAAGGCGTGGAGGCCCTGGTCATGGCCGCCTTCGGGCCGGGGCGGTTCGCCAAGACGGCCGAGCGGCTGCGCGAAGGCTCCCAGGCCGCCATGGGCTTTGTCGTGCGGCTGGATGGACGGGTGATCGGTTCGGTGCGGCTGTGGCCGGTGACAATCGGAGACACTCCCGCCATGTTCCTGGGGCCGATCGCGGTGGATGCCGGGCGACGCAGCGACGGCCTGGGCGCTGAGCTGGTGCAGGCCTGTCTGGACCAGGCGCGGACGCTGGATGTCGGTGGGGTGCTTCTGGTCGGCGACGCCGCCTATTTCAAGAAGTTCGGTTTCGTCGGCGCGCCCGAGGCGAACCTGCCGGGTCCGGTGGATCGCCGCCGCGTCCTGTGGCTGGCGACGGGCGTCGATCAGGTTTTGGGACCGGTTCGTATCGGCTGACCTTTCCCGCACGCTTTGCGGGGCTTAAGTCAGAGGGATGAATGATCCCAAGTCAGGACTGAACGCCGTCGCCGAGGCGGCGAAACAGGCGCCCGGCAAAGGGCTGCCGCCGGTTCACCTGTGGCATCCCGAACATTGCGGCGAGATCGACATCGTCATCCGCGCCGACGGCGTCTGGATGCATGAAGGCTCGCCCATCGGCCGCAAGGAACTGGTGCGGCTGTTCTCGACCGTGTTGCGCAAAGACCCGGACGGCTATCATTTGGTCACGCCGGTCGAGAAGCTGAAGATCCAGGTCGAGGATCTGCCGTTCCGGGCCGTTGCGATAACGCGTCTTGGCGACGACCTAGTGTTCACGACCGATGTCGGGGACGAGGTGAGGGCGAGCGAGGGCGATCCCATCGTGGTCGAGACCGATCCGACGACGGGCGAACCGGCGCCGCGCATCCATGTGCGGCGAGACCTGTGGGCGCGGATCGCACGCCCGGTCTTCTACGAACTGGTCGAGATGGCCGAGGAGGTCGATGGGCGGCTGGTGGTGCGGTCAGGCGGCCAGGCGTTTTCGCTGGGCGCTGTGACGTGAGCCTGGAGACGCTGAGAAACCGGCTGGTCGAACGGCTGGCGCCGGTCGAGACCTGGCGGCCGGAACTGGTTGCGGCGCGGTCGGACTTCGATCTGAACCCCCAGGCGGCGCGAACGGCCAAGGAGCTTCGGCCGGCGGCGGTGCTGATCCCGATCGTGGCGCGGCCCGAGGGGGCGACGGTTCTGCTGACGCGGCGGGCGGACACCTTGGCGCGGCACACGGGCCAGATCGCCTTTCCGGGCGGACGGCTGGATCCCGGCGAGAACGCCGTCCAGGCGGCCCTGCGCGAGGCGGACGAGGAGGTGGCGCTGAACCCGGCTGCGGTCGAGGTGCTGGGCCTGTCCGACGCCTATGAGACGGGAACGGGGTTCCTGGTGACGCCGGTGATAGGCTGGTTGCGCGAGGCGCCGGTCACGACGCCCTCGCCGGACGAGGTGGCTGAGGTGTTCGAGACGCCTTGGGACTTCCTGATGGACGCCGCCAACCACAGGCGCGACTTCTACGACATGGACGAGGGGCTGCGGCGCTGGTTCTGGGCCATGCCCTGGGGCGAACGCTACATCTGGGGCGTAACGGCGGGAATCCTGAAGGCTTTGCACGTCCGGCTTTACGGCGATGAGGCCGCGCCCGACGCAGCGGCGGACGAGGACGCCGCATGAGCGTCTCGATGGCGGGACAGCCGTGGCTGGAAAGCCAGGCGACGCGGGCGGTGATGGCGGCGCTGGAGGCGGCGGGCAGTCCAGGCTGCGCGCGGTTCGTCGGCGGCTGCGTGCGCAACAGCCTGCTGGGCCAGTCGGTCGACGACATTGACATCGCCACAAGGCTGAGACCGCAAGAGACTATTGCCGCGCTGAAGGCGGCCGGGCTGAAGGCCGTGCCGACCGGGGTGGAGCACGGTACGGTGACGGGGGTGTCGGAACGGCGACCCTATGAGATCACGACCCTGCGCCGGGATGTCGAGACGGACGGACGCCGCGCTGTCGTGGCCTTCACCGAGGACTGGGCCGAGGATGCGGCGCGGCGGGATTTCCGCCTGAACGCCCTCTATGCCGATGCGGCCGGGACGGTGTTCGACCCGACAGGCGGCGGGCTGGACGACGCTGCGGCGGGGCGGGTCGTCTTCGTCGGCGAGGCGGAGACGCGCATCCGCGAGGACTATCTGCGCATCCTGCGCTTCTTCCGGTTCTACGCCTGGTACGGGCGGGGCGCGCCGGACGCAGTCGGGCTGGCGGCCTGTGCGGCGTTGAAGGCGGGCATGGCGCAGCTGTCGGCCGAACGGGTGTCCAAGGAACTGCTGAAACTGCTGGCGGCGCGCGATCCGCGTGCCGCGGTGCGGGCGATGGCCGAGACGGGCGTGCTGGCCCAGGTGCTGCCGCAGGTGCAGCCCTTGCCGCTGTTCGAGGCGATGTGCGCTCTGACCGACGATCCGGTCATGAGGCTGTCGGCTTTGCTGCCCGCAGATGTGGCGGCCGTGGTCGGGATCGCGAGCGCTCTACGCCTGTCGAACGCGGTGCGGGACCGACTGGCGACAGCCGTGGGGGACGGCCCAGCTGTGTCGCCGCGCATGAGCGACGCCGAGGCGCGGGCGGCCATCTATCGGCTGGGACGCAGGGCGTTCGAGGATCGGCTGATGCGCGCCGAGGCGGCAGGCGAGGGCGACGGCGCGCGGCTGCGTTCGCTGGCCGCCGATTGGACGCCGCCGAAGATGCCGGTCGGCGGGCGCGATCTGGCGCGCTTGGGCCTCGCCGCAGGGCCTGAGACGGGTCGGCTGATCAAGGCGTTCGAGGACGGCTGGGTCGCCGACGACTTTCCGACCGACGAGCACGAGGCGCGGTTGAAGGCGCTTATCGCGGCGACTGCGCGCGGGTGAACTCGGTGACGACCGGACGATGGTCGGACCCCGTCGGCTGGCCCAGGTGTCGCGTGATCAGGGCCAGGTCGGGGGAGCGATAGACCTGATCGATGGTGATGCCGGCGAAGGCCGGGGCCTGGCTGGGCCAGGTCGCGGGCCAACCGGGCGCGGGGATCAGCCCCATGTCCGCCTGGATCTGGCGACCGATACGGGCGGTCGAGACGCTGTTGAAATCGCCGGCGGCGATGACCGGATGATCCGGCGCGGCCTTGCGACGCTCGGTCAGGGCCATGACCTGGCTGATCTGGCCCCACTGATACTGGTAGGGCCAGGGCCGGGTCAGGTGGACGCCGAAGACGTTGATCGGGCCGATGGGCGTCTGGACGGTCGCGCCCACGGCGCTGAGGCCGTCGGCCCGGTCGGGCAGGCGTTGCAGGATCGGATAGCGCGAGGCGATGATCGACCGCGCATGGTCGCCGGGGCGGGCCTGGCCGATCAGGACGCGGTGAGGATAGTCCGGCAGCAGCGCATCTAGCCGCGATGCCGGCGCCTGACCCATCTCGACCAGCACCAGGATGTCGGCGTCGGCCGCCTCGATCGAACGGCGCATCGCCGCGACGTCGGTGTTGAACACCCACAGATTGGCGGAATAGACGCGCACGATAGGTTGGTCCGGAACAGGGACGCCCTTCTTCGGCGTCCACTGGGGCCAGACCGCAACGGCCAGCACCAGGCACGCCACCCCGCCGACGATCGAGGCCGGCCACAGTCGCAGGATCAAACAGATCAGGGTCACGCCGACGGCGGCCAGCAGCACCGGCGACGTGAACTGGGCCAGGATGTCGACCCAGCGATGTCCTATGCCGCTGAGGGCCGCCACGCCGAACGCCGCCAGCCCCAGCAACAGGGCGCTTGCCGTCACATTCGCCGCCAGCTTGATCAGGGTCATCGAAGACGTATCTCTCGGATTGAACGGGAAGCGTCGCGCCGCGTTAAGGCGACGCTTTGGAGGGCGACATGGCCAGACGGTCGATCCGGGATATCGAGAACATCTGGTCCAATGTCGAGGGCGTAAAGAAGCTGTCCGACCGGGTGATCGGCATCGGCCCGTTCGGCCTGGGGCTGGACGCCATGCTGACCTGGGTGCCGGTGGTCGGCACGGTCTATACGGTCGGAACCGGGGGCTGGCTGATGCTTCAGGCTGTGCGGGCCAAGGCGACGCCGGCGACACTGGCGCGGATGGGGGCCTATATGGCCATCGACACGGCGACCGGCACGGTGCCCCTCGCGGGCGACATCGTGGACACCTTTTTCCCCGGCCAGCTGATGGCGGCGCGGGCGCTGCAGAAGCACATCGAAAGCACCCACTGGGTCGAGGATACCGAGGCCAATGCGCGCGCCAGCGGCGACCACGAGATGCACGAGGCGCGGGTGCAAAACGACCAGACGCTGAAGCGGATCGTCTATCTTCACGATTGAGATGCGCGGGCTGAGCGGCCCTAGCCATCGCATTCGCCGAAACGAAATTGCATGAAATCAAGGGTCTGATCGGCGGCATCGACCATCTTCCGGCCTGAGGTAGGGCCGCGCCCAGACTGATCTCCAACGACAACGGAGAGAAGAATGAGCGACGACTTCAGTGCGCGTCTGGCCCTGCCTTATCTGGCGGCGGGACAGATGCAGAAGCACGTGACCCTGAACACGGCCCTGACCCGGCTCGACGCCCTGCTGCAAACGGCAGTAGTCAGCCGAACCACGGCGGTTCAGCCGCCCGCGCCGACCGATGGCGACCTCTATATCCTGCCGGACGATGCGGAGGGGGCCGCCTGGGCCGGGCGAGCAAGCGGAAACCTGGTGCGGTTCGAGGCGGGCGGCTGGACCGTCGTGCCGACCCCCAATGGCCTGATCGCCGTGGTGCTGGACGAGCTAGCCGTTCTGGTGCGGACCGACGCGGGCTGGGTCGCGCTCGGCGAACGGTTGGGCGAGGCCCAAGGCCTGGCGCGGCTGGGCCTGGGCACGACCGCCGATGACGCCAATCCCCTGTCCGCCAAGATCAACGCCGCCCTGTTCACCGCGCGCGGCGTGGAGCAGGGCGGTGACGGCGACCTGCGTCTGACGCTGAACAAGGAAGCGGCAGGCGATGTGCTGTCGCTGCTGTTCCAGAGCGGATATGCCGCCCGCGCCGAACTGGGCCTGATCGGCGAGGACGATCTGGGCCTCAAGGTCTGCGATGACGACGGGGCTTGGCGCATCGTGTTTCGCGTGGACCGCGCCACCGGCCGCATCGCCTTTGATCAAGGCGCCGTCAGGCGCGAGACGACCCTGTTCACCAGCGACGGCGACTATGTCGCGCCGCCCTGGGCGCGCTGGCTCGAAGTCGCCTGCGTCGGCGGCGGGGGAGGGGGTGGCGCTGGGCTGGCCGGTCCGGCCGGGATTGCGCGTTTCGGCGGCGGGGGCGGCGGCGCGGGCGGCCTGACGCAAGGCTGCTGGTCCACTGACGATCTCGAAGATGCATTGACGATCACCGTCGGCGCGGGCGGCGTTGGGGATGCTGCGGGAGGCGAGAGCCGCATCGCGACGGGCGGCGACGTTCTGTTGCGCGCCTCGGGCGGCGTCGGCGGAGCGACAGGTAGCGCCAGCGCGGGCTTGGGCGGCGCCGGCGGCCTGGGTCTGCGCGTCGCCAACCCCGGCGGCGGCTCATCGATCACGACCACAGCAGCGAACGGCGGCGAGACCGTCTGTCCCGATGGATCCGGCGGCGGCGGCGCTGGCGGCGGGCTGAGTGCTTCCGATGTCGCGCACGATGGAGGACCGGGCGGGGCCGGCGGCTGGTGCGGACGTCTGGCCGCTGGCGGGGCGGCAGGTGCGGCGGGTTCGATCGCCGCCATGCCCCATCTGTCGTTGGCCGGTGGAGGCGGCGGCGGCGGGACCGCATCGGCGAGCGGCGCCGGAAGTCCCGGCGGTGCGGGGGCGATTTTCGGCGCAGGCGGAGGGGGCGGCGGCGCGGGTCTGACCGTCGCCGGCTCGGGCGGCGCAGGCGCGGCTGGCGCGGTTCGCATCACGGCCGTCGGATGAGCCGGCGGCGACACCCGGCCGAGCCGGTCGAAGTGCTGGAGGCCGAGGCGTGGGAAGCGCCCGACAGCCTCAGCGACGGCGAATGGCGCGCCCAGTCCGGCTGGGACGGGCGCTGCGTCGTGGAAACCTATGACAAGGAGGACGAACAATGACCCGACCGACGATAGAGCCGCTGGCGGAAGGGCGCTGGCTGTTTCGCCGGCTCTACGCCTTCGCCGTCAGCGCGGGGCTGTGGGTGCTGCTGATGCGGACGGTCGGGCGGATGCCGCCAGAGATGCTGCCCAAGATGACGGATGGGCTGATGGGACTGCTGGCCCTGATCCTGGTCCTCTATCTGGTGGCGCCCACCGCCCAACAACTGGTCGCCCTTCTTGCAAACGCCCGGCTGAAGATGATGGGAGGCCGGCCATGAGCTTTCGGCTTTCCAGCCGGTCGCGGACGCGGCTTGTCGGCGTCCATCCGGCGCTGACGGCGGTGGTCGAGGCGGCGATCCTGCGATCTCCGGTCGATTTCATGATCACGGAGGGCCTGCGTACGGCGACGCGTCAGGCGGCGCTCGTCAAGGCCGGGGCCAGCCGCACGCTGCGCTCGCGCCATTTGACGGGTCACGCGGTCGATGTCGCCGCCCTGGTCGAGGGTCGGTTGCGCTGGGACTGGCCGCTGTATGGCCGGATCGCCCAGGCGTTCAAGGCGGCCGCCGCCGATCTGAAGACGCCCCTGATCTGGGGCGGGGACTGGAAGACGCTACGCGACGGTCCGCATTTCGAACTGGATCGAAAGGCCTTTCCATGAGTGGGCTTCTGCGCGCGCTGACGCCGTGGGGCTGGCTGGCGGCAGGCGTGGCGGTGTTAGGGGCAGGGGCCGTTCTGCTGGGCGGCCTCGGATTTCGCTGGGACCCGCTGGACCTGCAACAGAAACGTTTGGCGGCCGCTCAGTCTCAGGCGCGAGACGCCGCCGCAGCCGCCCAGGCGCAAGCCGACGCCAGGCGCATCGAGACCGCAGGCACGGCGGCTCAGGCCGTGCGCGTCGATCACTATCAACTCAGGACGACGGCGGTGGAACGGGCGACCGCGACCGCCGTCGCACAGGCCAGGAGCGCCGATGACGCCGACCATCCCTTGGAACACCGCCGCGCTGATCGCCTGCGCAGCCATGACCGCGAGCTGTGCCGGCTCGCCCCCGATCTCGACGGTTGCGCCGGCGCGGTTGACGTTGCCAGAGGCGGCGCGACGGCCGTGCGCCCTGGCGACCTTGCCGGCTGAGCCAACGGCGGGCGATCTGGATGCCGCCTATGTGCTGCGCGGCGCCCAGATCGTCGCTTGCGACGGCGCGCGGCTGCTGGCGGTCGAGACCCTGCTGGCTGAGCGAGCGATGCAGGACGTTCAAGCCGGGACCAAACGGTCCGTAGACTGACACCCAGCAAAAACGACTCGGCAACTTCTGCCGCGCGAGGTGAAAGCTTGCCGGGTCGCCTCGCTGAACAGCGAGATAACTTCAATGAAATCAATGAAGGCGTCGAACGGGCGCGCCGTTTCGAACTGGCCCCGCCCTTGCTCTCCTAGAGACCGAGCAAAACGCTCCTGGCGCTAAAATGGCGCCGGACATCACACGAAGTGAACAGGAAGCCAAAATGGCTACGAGCATCAATACGAACTACGGCGCAGCTGTCGCCCTGCAAAACCTGAATGCGACCAACGCCATGTTGGAGCGCACGCAAAACCGTGTCAGCACGGGCCTGAAAGTGGGCTCGGCCAAGGACAACGGCGCGATCTACGCCATTGCGACAACCCAGCGCGCCAACATGAGCGCCATGGATGCGGTCCGGAACTCCCTTCAGCGCGGACAGTCGATCGTCGATGTGGCCCTGGCCGCCGGCGACACCATCACCGCCGCCCTGGAAGAAATGAAATCGCTGGCTGTCAGCATTCAGTCCTCGGTCGCCGGCTCCGCCGCTGAAACCTCTTATCTGACCGATTTCAATGCCTTGGGTAAGGAAATCGATGCGGCCTTGAAGGGCGCGAGCTTCGACGGCGTCAACCTGTGGAACACCACCACCGCGACGACCATCACCACCAATGTCAGCGGCGGGACCTATCAGATCGGCTTCGGCACGGTCGATAAGGCTGCCGCCGCCTCCGTAGTGGCTGTCTCGGCCGGCACCGCTGTCCGCGCCGGCGCCACGACCGCCATCGTCGACACCGCCATTGCCACGATCACCGCCGACCTGGCGACCATCGGCACCCAGTCCAAGTCGGTCGGGCGTCAGATGACCTTCCTCAACAAGCTGCAAGACTCGACTGAGGCCGGCATCGGCAACCTGGTCGATGCCGACCTGGCCAAGGAAAGCGCCAAGCTGACGGCTCTGCAAACCAAGCAGCAGCTGGGCGTGCAGGCGCTGTCGATCGCCAACCAAGGCAGCTCGATCCTGCTGAGCCTGTTCCGCAGCTAAGCTCTCAGGGCTGAACATTTCGCCTTTTGCCGCGCGGTGACGCACCGCCGGCGCAGACTGAACTCGTCGCACACTCGGCAAAACTTGCCTGGTGCGCGGGCTGACCCGGCAGCAGTTGCCTGGTCGGAAGGAGGGTAAATCAAAGGTAAACAAATAAAAACAGTTACTTATGACAAATTGCGAACGGCAAAAATGGCCCGGCAATTGCTTCTTACCTACTGAGCAAAAAGCTCCCCGCGGCAAAATGCCGTTGGAAATCACTGAAGTGAAAAAGGAACAGCCAAAATGGCTAGCATCAATACGAACTACGGTGCCGCAGTAGCCCTGCAGAGCCTGAACAAGACCAGCCAACAGCTGGAAACGACCCAAAACCGCATCAGCACCGGGATGAAGGTGTCGTCGGCCAAGGACAATGGCGCGATCTTCGCCATCGCCACCCAGCAGCGTGCGAATGCCGCCTCGCAAGACGCCACGCGCAACACACTGCAACGCAACCAATCGATCACCGACGTGGCCCTGGCCGCCGGCGACACCATTACGACGGCGCTTGAGGAGATGAAGTCTCTTGCCGTCAGCATCCAATCCTCGGTCGCCGGTTCGGACGCGGAAATCGCCTATCTGAAAGACTTCAACGCCCTTGGTACGGAAATCGCCTCGGCGGTCTCCGGCGCCACGTTCGACGGCGCCAACAGCCTGACGACCCCCCTCGGCGTTGCGGCCGTCACCGGTCTGACCGGCGGCTCGGTCGCTCGCGCCGCAGCCACCACGGCTGCCGTCGATACGGCCATCAGCACGGTGACCTCTTCGCTGGCCACGCTGGGCACCCAGTCCAAGTCGCTGGGTCGCCAGATCACCTTCGTCAACAAGCTGCAGGACGCCATGGAGGCCGGCGTCGGCAACCTGGTCGATGCAGACCTAGCCAAGGAAAGCGCCAAACTGACCGCACTGCAAACCAAGCAACAGCTGGGTGTGCAGGCGCTGTCGATCGCCAATCAGGGCAGCTCCATCCTGCTGAGCCTGTTCCGCTAAGGCCGACGGCCCGACCGCTCCGGCGGTCGGGCCAAAGCCGCATCCATCGGTCGTCGGTTTCCGGCGGCCGGACCTGAGCAAAATGCTCACCCCGGCAAAACGCCTGGGATCTCACGAAGTGAAAAGGAGGGCTAGAAATGCCCAGCATCAACACGAACTACGGCGCTGCAGTCGCCCTGCAGAGCCTGAACAAGACCAGCCAACAGCTGGAGACGACCCAAAACCGCATCAGCACCGGCATGAAGGTCTCCTCGGCCAAGGACAATGGCGCGATCTTCGCCATCGCCACGCAACAGCGCGCCAACGCCGCCTCGCAAGATGCGGTTCGCAGCTCGCTGCAACGCGGTCAGTCCATCGTCGATGTGGCCCTGGCCGCCGGCGACACCATCACTTCCGCTCTGGAAGAGATGAAGTCGCTTTCGGTGAACATCGCCTCATCCACGGGTTCGGCGAAAACGGCTTATGAGGCCGACTTCACTGCCCTGGGCAAGGAAATCAGCAGTGCGCTGGCCGGCGCCACCTTCGACGGGATCAACCTGTTGAACACGGCGGCGGGCGCGACGACCGACCTTCAGACGGGTTCGGGCACCTATCGCCTGGGCACGGCTACGGCCGTCAGCGCCAACACGCAGTTGGCGATGTTCACGGCGGCGACGCCCGACGTCGCCGACTACACCACCGCGAACGTGGATCTGGCGATCGCGGGCGTGACCACCGCTCTGGCCACCCTGGGCACCCAGTCCAAGTCGGTCGGTCGTCAGATCACCTTCGTCAACAAGCTTCAGGATTCGATGGAAGCCGGCGTGGGCAATCTGGTGGACGCCGATCTGGCCAAGGAAAGCGCCAAGCTGACCGCCCTGCAAACCAAGCAACAGCTGGGCGTGCAGGCGCTGTCGATCGCCAACCAAGGCAGCTCGATCCTGCTGAGCCTCTTCCGCTAAGGCCCGGAGACCTCGCCGCCTAGGCGGCGGGGTCGTGGCCTTGAACCCGAGCAAAACGCTCCCGTCGGCAAAACGCCAACGGATCTCACGAAGTGAAAAAAGGAGGGCTAGAAATGCCCAGCATCAACACGAACTACGGCGCCGCAGTCGCTCTGCAGAGCCTGAACAAGACCAGCCAACAGCTGGACACGACTCAAAACCGGATCAGCACCGGGATGAAGGTGTCGTCGGCGAAGGACAACGGAGCGATCTTCGCGATCGCAACGTCGCAACGCGCCACCGCCGCCTCGCAGGACGCCGTTCGCGCCGGCCTGCAACGTACCCAGTCGATCACCGACGTGGCCCTGGCCGCCGGCGACACCATCACCTCCGCTCTGGAAGAGATGAAGTCGCTTGCAGTCAACATCGCCTCGTCGACCGGCGCGGCGCAGACGGCCTATCTGGCCGACTACAATGCTCTGGGCACGGAAATCGGCACCGCGATCACCGGCGCCACGTTCGACAGCGCCAATAGCCTGACGGCCTTGGGCGCGAATGCGGCGATCACTGCCGTGAACACCGGCAGCATCACCGCTGCCAACGCCACGACGGCGAACGTCGACGCCGCCATCGCGGCGACGACCAGCACCCTGGCCACGCTGGGCACCCAGTCCAAGTCGCTGGGTCGCCAGATCACCTTCGTCAACAAGCTGCAGGACGCCATGGAGGCCGGCGTCGGCAACCTGGTCGATGCAGACCTAGCCAAGGAAAGCGCCAAACTGACCGCACTGCAAACCAAGCAACAGCTGGGTGTGCAGGCGCTGTCGATCGCCAATCAGGGCAGCTCGATCCTGCTGAGCCTGTTCCGCTAAGGCCCGGCGACCTCGCCGCCTCGGCGGCGGGGTCATGGCCTTGAACCCCGAGCAAAATGCTCCCGTCGCCAAAATGGCGGCGGATCTCACGAAGTGAAAAAGGAACGCCAAAATGGCTACCAGCATCAACACGAACTACGGCGCCGCAGTCGCTCTGCAGAGCCTGAACAAGACCAGCCAACAGCTGGAAACGACCCAAAACCGGATCAGCACCGGGATGAAGGTGTCGTCGGCGAAGGACAACGGAGCGATCTTCGCGATCGCAACGTCGCAACGCGCCACCGCCGCCTCGCAGGACGCCGTTCGCGCCGGCCTGCAACGCACCCAGTCGATCACCGACGTGGCCCTGGCCGCCGGCGACACCATCACCTCCGCCCTGGAAGAGATGAAGTCGCTGTCCGTCAGCATCGCCTCGTCGACCGGTTCGGCGCAGACGGCCTATCTTGCCGACTTCAACGCCCTGGGCACGGAAATCGCCTCGGCGATCACCGGCGCCTCGTTCGACAGCGTCAACAGCCTGACGACGCCGCTGGCCAGCTTGTCCACTCTGACAGCCGGCAACCTCGCCGCCGGCGCCGCCACCACGGCGGCGGTTGATACGGCCATCGGCACCGTCACCGGCGCCCTGGCCACGCTGGGCACCCAGTCCAAGTCGCTGGGTCGCCAGATCACCTTCGTCAACAAGCTTCAGGACGCTCTTGAAGCCGGCGTGGGCAATCTGGTGGACGCCGATCTGGCCAAGGAAAGCGCCAAGTTGACGGCTCTGCAAACCAAGCAACAGCTGGGTGTGCAGGCGCTGTCGATCGCCAACCAGGGCAGCTCGATCCTGCTGGGCCTGTTCCGCTAAGACGATCAGCCGGAGCGGTCTCACGACCGCTCCGGCTGATCGTTTGCTTCTCTAGAGGGCGCGGGCCGACCCGCGCATGGAGCCATGACAGACAATGTTGCGAGATCAGTAAGCGTACCTCCGCCGATCCCCGACGCCGCAATCACCGCCAAGCCGTCGCCTCCGCCGCCGACACCTCGAAACGACAACAATGACGCCAGCCGTTACCGGCTGACCATCGAGTCGCTGGGTGATAACCGCTTTGTATACAAGGTTCTTGACCGCGTGACGGGCGAGGTGGTTCGGCAGTTGCCGCGCGAGGATGTCGAAACGCTGAGCAGCGACCCGACCTATCGCGGAGGAAGATTGGTCGACACCGCCGTCTGATCGGCCGTCGTCGTTCACGAATGCCCAGCGCCGCCGGCTTGCCGTGCGGTGCAATCATGGTTTCTATGCCGTTAACCATGTGATTACGACTCATGGTTAATCCTGTACCCAACAGAACGTCCGGGGGCTTGAAGCCATGACCACCAGCATCCACACCAACACCTCGGCGATGATCGCCCTGCAGAATCTGAACCGCACCAACGACCAGTTGGCGTCGACGCAGAGTCGGGTGAATACGGGACTGAAGGTTCAGGGCGCCCGAGACAACGCCGCCGTCTGGGCCGTCGCACAGGGGCAGCGCGCGGATCGCGGCTCGCTGGAAGCGGTGACCACCAGCCTGAACCGCGCCACCTCTATCGCCGACGTGACGCTGGCCGCAGGCGAACAGATCTCGGACCTGCTGATCGAGCTGAAGGGCAAGGCGACCGCCGCGTCGGACGAAAGCGCCACCCTGGCGATGCGGACCTCCTACAATGACGAGTTCCAGTCGCTGCTGAAGTCGATCCAGTCGTTCGCGGACAATGCGATCTTCGACGGCTCGAACATTCTGGACGGCACGGCGACCGTCGGCATCAACTTCCTGGCCAGCGCCGACGGCGCCGAGACCATCACCCTGGACCGCCAGGACATGACGCTGACGGGCCTGGGCCTCGCAGCGACCACCGCCCCAGTCGCGGCGGCGCCGGACCTGCTGACCAAGGCGAACGCCGACAATGCCCTGACGCGGATCAATGCGGCCATTTCTACCAGTACGGCGCGCCTGGCCGAACTGGGCGCCCAGTCCAAGCAGATCGAACGCCACACCACCTATGTCGGCAAGCTGTCCGACGCGCTGGAGGCCGGCATCGGCAATCTGGTGGACGCCGATTTGGCCAAGGAAAGCGCGCGCCTTCAGGCTTTGCAGGTCCAGCAGCAACTGGGCGTCCAGGCCCTGTCGATCGCCAACCAAGCGCCGCAGGTCATCCTGTCGCTGTTCAAGGGCTGATTCGACAGCTTAACGGTTCGTTATCGGGCGCAGGCGCACGATAGGATCGGAGCCGTCTGAATGATCAACAACAGCTATCTGCTGGGTCTTTACGGGGTGACGGCGGACACGTCGTCGTCGCTGATCGGCACGAGCACGGCTGCGAAGACCAAGAAGACCCAACCCACCGCGCCCTGGTCTTCCACCGCGACCCCGCCAAAAGCCAGCGACATGGTCCGTGCGGCCCTGGCCGGCCGTCGGCTGATTGACGAGGGCAACGTCAGCCTGGATATGGCCGGCGCCTCCAGCGATTATCGCAAGATGTTCGCCCTGTATCAGGGCCTCAACAGTCTCAGCGCGCTGGCCGACCGGGCCGGCGTCAAGGGTCTCGCCGCGTCCGAAGCGGCCCTGCTGTCCAAGCGGTTCGGCGAGGGCATGGCCGAGATGTCCACCTATCTGAGCACCGCCAGCTTTGAGGATATGCGGCTGGTTCAGGGCGTGGCCCAGACCTCGGTCAAGAGCACCTATGCGCTGGAACGCGCGCCGACCAGCTTCCTCACCGCACCCCTGCATGACGGCGCCGCGACCTCGACGGTCAAGGCGTTCGAGGGCGACGTGAAGTTCTCAATGACGGTCAAGACCGCGGCGGGAACCCAGGCGGTCGAGATGGACCTGTCCGAGATGGGCGCGACCGATCGATCGATGGGCAATGTCGTCGCCTATATGAACGGCAAGCTGGAAGCCGCAGGCGTCGCGACGCGGATGGGCGTCCAGATGATCCCTGCCGAACCCAAGACGATCAAGAGCGGAACCAAGACCATCACCCTGCCGGCCGGGCCGGATCAGTGGGCGCTGAAGGTCAACGGCGGAACGGGCGAGGCAATCAGCTTCCAGGCCGTTGACACCTCCGACGCCGTCTATGTGACCCAGGGCGTCGGCAAGACCGGCACGGCCGGTCAGTTGCTGAAATTCCAGGCCGACGGCGGCGCCGCGCCGGCCGCGCAGCAGGGCGTGGACGATCCGTTCTGGGTCGAGGGCAGGGTGGGGCACACCGACCTGCCTGAGGGCGTCGCCGCCGTTAAGGCCAGCGCCGTCGCGCCCGACGGCTCGGTCTGGGTCGTCGCCGAGCTGACGGCCGGCGAGGGCGACCAGCCGATCAAGGGCGTTCGTGACGTCGCCCTGATGAAATACGAATCCGGCGGCAATCTGATGCAGACCAAGCTGCTGGGCGCCGCGTCCAGCGCCAACGGCTTCTCCATCGCCATCGACGACGACGGCCGCGTGGCTCTGGCCGGATCCGTGACCGGCGCGCTGGAGCCAGGCAAGAGCGGCGATAACGCCGCCGTCGCAGACAGTTTCGTTTCCGTGTTCGACAGTTCGGGCAAGGAGCTGTGGACCCAGCGTCGCGGCGCCAAGGCGGCCGATGAGGCGACCGAGGTGCGCTTCGGCGCAGACGGCATGGTCTATGTCGCCGGGCGCTCGAAATCGGCCATGCCGGGCAATGCGGCTCTGGGCGGCTGGGATTCCTATCTTCAGGCCTTCCAGGAAAAGCCGATCAAGATCAACGGTCCGGACGTCGGCGTGAATGTCTCTACGATTCAGTTCGGCAGCGCCGGCGACGATTCCGTCCAGGCCATGACGGTGTCGGGCAACGACCTCTATACGGCGGGTGTCGAGAACGGGAAGGCGGTCGTGCGCCGCTTCACTCTGGACGCAGCCGGCGTGCCGACGCTGGCCTCCAGCCGCGACCTCGGCTACGCCAGCGGCGCCATCGCGGGTATTTCGGTCGAGAACGGCAAGGTCGTGGTCACCGGCCATACCGAAAACGCGGCCCTGGACATCGCCGCAGTGACGAACGCCCATGCGGGCGGCAGCGACGTCTTCATCGCCACCCTGTCCGATGATCTTCAGGCCTCGGGCGACGACCGCCTGACCTATTTCGGCGGGGCAGGCGCGGACACCGCCGCCGATGTCGCCATCAAGGACGGCAAGGTCTGGATCACCGGCACGAACCGGGCCGAGGGGGCGGGCAAGGACGACCCCACTTCGGGCTACTTGGCCCAGATCGATCTGGCCACCGGGGCGGTCCAATCCAACCGGACCTGGCGCGCCGACGGCGACCAGGCCATGCCGACCAGCCTCAGCATCGCCTCCGGCGGCGCCAGCGTGCTGGACCGGCTGGGCCTGCCGCAAGGGCAGATCATGCAGGCGGATTCCAAGCTGCTGACCGTCGCCACCTCGGCCCGGGTCGGGGATCAGTTCTCGATCACTCCCGCCGCCGGCGGCCGCGCGGTCACCGTGACCATCGACGCCAAGGACACGCTGGAGAGCCTGGCCAAGAAGATCAACGCCGCCTCGGGCCGCCAGCTGGAAGCCAAGGTCATCACCGACCTCAAGGCCAAACCCATCGTCCAGCGTCTGGAAATCAAGACGGCCGCGAACAAGGACGGCGCCATCATCTCTTCGGGGGCCGTCGGCAAGGATGCGCTTGGCGCGCTGGGCCTTGCGACCGGCTTCGTCGGCCCGGTCACGCCGGACAAGGACGCGACGAAGACCTATGGGTTGAACCTGTCGAACAAGCTGAGCCTCAACGACCCGGCCTCCATCAAGGCGGCGATCGAATCGCTGGCCCAGGCGATGACGGCGGTGCGATCGTCCTATCGCTCGCTGGCGCCATCGACCGGCGGCATCACCAACATCCAGACCGGCAACGGCTCCTCGACCGCCTATCAGCAGACTCAACTGGCCAATTATCAGGCTGCGCTGAGCCGTCTGCTGGCCTGATCTAGGCCAGGGCTGTCGTTCTGCTGGCTTTCATCGTCTTCACCGCCACTGCCACGGCCAGCACCATGAACAGGTCGAACGCCAAGATCATCGGCGCTGCCGTCGGCGCGGTATCCCAGCCCAGAGTGAACGGTTCCGCCAGAAGAACGACGCAGAGATTGTGGGCCACATGAGCTCCGGTCGCGAACTCGATGCCGCCCAGCTCCAGCGTAACCCAGGCCCAGAGCGCGCCCGCGATGGCCAGACTGGCGAACACCACCGGGTCGGCATAAAGATGAAAGGCAGCGAACAGCACGCCGTTGATCGCGCAGATCACGAGGGTTCGGCGCGTGAAGGCGGCCGTCGCCTGTAGCACCAGGCTTCGAAACAGCACCTCTTCCGCCAGCGCCGCCACGAACAGCGCGGCGACTGCCGCCAAGGCGTAAGAGACGCGATGCATCAGTGGATACCGATCATCCAGAACCGGGAACAGCAGCGGTTCCCCCTGTAGCCAGCCATAGCCGAACAGGATGATCGCCGTGATCGGGGCCGACACCGCCGCGCCAAGCAGAAGCAGTCGGATCGAAGGCTTGCGATCCGGCCATAGGAAGCTGACGGCTGGCCGATGATGGATCAGGCTGGCGAACCACAGAGCCAAGGCGGCGGTGATGCCGAGAATCACCGCCAACGCGCCCATCACACGCATCTCTTCGATAAGTCGGTTTGACGTTTGCGCGACTTCGGAGAGTTCGAATGCGTCGCGGAAACCCGGCATTGCCAGGTTCGCCAATCCTAGCGCCACGGCGACCAAGATCATGGCCGCGATGAACGCGCCGGCTGTGGCGAAGGCGCGCCAGGTGCGTTTCTCCGGCGTCACGGCGGACAGAAAGCTTGGCGACGAAAAGGGCGGGGCGGTCGGGGTCACGAGGTGAAGCTTGGCTATCGCCTTCAGCGGCGTCAATCGTCTCGCAGGGTTGCACCATCCTTCGGGTTTTGCCCCTTTGGAATATCATCTGCATGGGCGTTGCGCGGCGCTTGCCGGTTGACGCCCGGCGCCCGGTCGGAGTTATTGACCTCCTCATCCGCGAAAGCCCCTTCATGGCCCTCCCGAAAGACAACCGCGTCATCATCGTGGTCGGCGCTGGTCTGGTGATCATCGCCGCCGTCGTGCTGGCCCTGATCTTCACCGGCGGCGGCGACAGGACGCCGGAGGCCTCGCCCGCGTCCAAGGGCGGGCTGGTAGTCAACCTGGCCGACGCGCCTTCGCTGGAGCCGACGCGCGAGCTGCGCTGCTTCGTCGATGGTCAGTTCGTGGGCATGGCGACCCTGGCCGTTTGTGCTCAGCGTAATGGTTTGGCGACCGACGCTCTGGACGTGGGTCTGGACGCGACCGGCGCCCTGGCCGCCGCCCCCACCGCCGCCTTCGCTCCGCCGCCCGAGCTGCCGGCCGTCGAGATGGCCGAGACGGCGCCGCCCGCCTATGTCGAGCAGAGCCCCGCGCCGCGACCTACGCCCGTCGCCAATGGCAGCCCCTGCCTGCGTCACAGCGGTTCCGACTGGCGCACCCTGTCTTCGAACATGAGCCTGAACGCCTGTGTCCAGGCGCTGTACGCCGGAACCTGCGTCGGGCCGGGCGACGCCCAATATGGCCGCTGGGGCGATACGACGCTGCGCCTGGTGCCGCGCCGGGTGGAACAGTCGGGGGACAATTCCCGTTTCCGGACCCTGGCCGAGCAGGACCGCAACTGCCAATTTCCTGGGATGAACTGATGCGCCTTGTCGTTCTCGCCGCCGTCGCTGGAACAGCCCTGCTGGGCGCCTGCTCCAACGAACCGAAATACGAGTTCGTCGATGGCGCCTGCTATTTCGTGGCGACGCCGGACAATGCGCCGCCTCGCCTGCAAAAGATCGCCGACGACCAGCCTCAGCTCGAACTGTGCGCCGCGCGTCTGGAGGAGATGCGTCTGCGCTTCCTGCGCATGGGCGGCTCGAACCAGGAGATCGCGGGCGCCTATCAGGGTCGGTTCATCTTCATCGACCGTGAGGGGGTCAAGATCGGCAAGAGCCTGAACGGCAGCCGCTTCTTCGCCATGGCCCGCACCGGCGATGGCCGCCTGGCCATTCCCGGCGCCATCCAGCGCGACGAGACGGGCCGCCCGATCGCCATCGCAGCGGACCCCGCCGCGAAGTAGAGCTTGCGTGACGTGAACAAAGGTGGAACATTTCGTTAATCCACCGGTTTGGCGGGTGCGATGTCGAAAGCGGCTGGCGATAAGGCGTCGCCCCGGTCAGACATCGGACTGAATTGACGGGGCGGGCGATGCAGTCGCCGCCTCACACGAGAAGGAAGTTTTCATGGCGGGCAGCGTCAACAAGGTCATTCTGGTCGGCAATCTGGGCCGCGATCCCGAAATCCGGTCCATGCCGAACGGCGACCGCATCGCCAATCTGTCGATCGCGACCTCGGAAACCTGGCGCGACAAGTCCTCGGGCGAGCGCAAGGAAAAGACCGAGTGGCACCGGGTCGTCATCTTCAACGACAACATCGTCAAGGTGGTCGAGAACTATGTGAAGAAGGGCTCGACCGTTTACATCGAGGGCGCGCTCCAGACCCGCAAATGGACCGACCAGCAGGGCGTCGAGAAATATTCGACCGAGATCGTGGTCAGCCGCTTCAAGGGTGAACTGACCATGCTGGGCGGTCGTTCGGAAGGCGGATCGCAAGGCGGCGGTTATGCCGGCGGCGGCGGCAGTGGTCGCGGCGACGACGACTATTCTTCGGGCTTCTCCACGGGCGGCGCCAACAAGCCCAGCGGTCCCAAGGAAAGCTACGACCTGAACGACGACATTCCGTTCTAAGGCCGATCCGAACCAACCATGGGGCGGGGGCCTTACAGCTATCGTGAGGATCCCGCCGTTCCGGCCTTCCCGGACGACCGGCCCCTGGTTCTGTTCGACGGCGACTGCGCGCTCTGCTCGGGCTCGGCGCGCAAGATCCTGAAGCACGACCGGGCCGGGCGCATCCGACTGGCTTCGACGCAGTCGCCGCTGGGGCGGGCGCTGCTGGTTCACTACGGCGTCGATGCCGACGATCCCTATACGATGCTGTTGATTCAGAAGGGCGTGGCGCGACAGAGGTCCGACGGCGTCCTGGGCATCGCGGCCCTGCTGCCGCCGCCTTATCGTCTGGCGGTCCTCGGGCGGATCGTGCCGAGGATCATTCGCGACACCCTCTATGATTTCATCGCGCGCCGTCGCCGCCGGTTTCCCGGTGCGACTTGGTGCGCCACGCCTCCGCAAGGGGTCGATCTGACGGACCGGGTGTTGGGATGAGCGAACGCGTTCTGGTGCTGGGCGCCAACGGCTTCATCGGCTCGCACGTCGCGGCGGCTCTGTCGTCTGCGGGCTGGTCCGTGCGCGCCGCCGCCCGACGCATCGCCGAACCGGCCCTTCGCGCACCGACTTTCGATTGGGTCGTTGCCGACTTCTCCAAGCTGACGACCGTCGAGGCTTGGGCGCCGCTCCTGGCCGGCGTCGATGCGGTGGTGAACTGCGTCGGCGTGCTCCAGAACGGCGCGGGCGACAGCACACGCGCCGCCCATGTCGATGGCCCGCGCGCCCTGATCGCGGCCTGCGAGGCGGCGGGCATGCGACGACTGGTTCATATTTCCGCCGTCGGGGCGGACGATGACGCCGGTACCGACTACGCCCGCACGAAGGCCCAGACCGAACGGATGATCGAGGCCAGCGGCCTGGACTGGCTGATCCTGCGGCCGTCGCTGGTGGTGGACCGCGCGGCGTTCGGCGGCACGGGCCTGATCCGCGCGCTGGCGGCCTTTCCGCTGTTCAGTCCGGTGGTGGGCGGCGACCAGATTTTCCGCCCGATCCCGCTGGGCGACCTGTCCGCCGCCGTCGTTGCGGCGCTGAAACCGGGCGCCCCGTCGCGCCAGTCGTTCGACATGCCGGGACCAGAGCCGGTGACCATGGTCGAGACGCTGCGTCTGTATCGCGGCTGGATGGGACTGACGCCCGCGCCTGTCATTCGCTTGCCGCGCGCCCTGGCCTCGCCTGCGCTGGCGATCGGTGATCTGCTTGGTCGATTGGGTTGGTCCTCGCCGATCCGCGCGACCGCGATCAAACAAATGGACCATGACGTGTCCGGTCGCGACAGCGGCTGGGCCCAGGCGCTGGGCGTTCCGTCGCGCGGCTTTACGCAGTTTCTTGCCGAGACCCCGGCCTCGGTTCAGGACGTCTGGCATGCCCGTTTGTGGTTCGTGCGGCCGGTCTCCATCCTGACCCTGGGCCTGTTCTGGCTGATCACCGGCCTGATCAGCTTTGGACCCGGCTGGGACCGCGCCGTCGCCATCCTTCATGAAGGCGGTTATGGCCGCATGGCCGGACCCATCGCCTGGTGGGGCGCGCTGCTGGACGTGATGCTGGGGCTGATGCTGTTCGTGCGGCCGTGGACGGCGCGGGTGGCGATCTTCATGTGCCTGGCCACCGTCGGCTATCTGATCGCCGGCACGCTCAGCCTGTCGCACTTTTGGATCGACCCGCTTGGGCCCTGGCTCAAGGTGCTGCCGATGATGGCCCTGTGCCTGTTCGTGGCCGCCACGGACGCGCGCCGATGAGCCTGTATATCCTGATGAAGATCATCCACATCCTGTCCGGCGCCGTGCTGTTCGGGACCGGCGCGGGCATCGCCTTCTTCATGCTGCGCGCTCACGCGACGAAGGATGCCAGGACCATCGCCGAGGTCGGTCGCATCGTCGTTCTGGCCGATTTCGTCTTCACCGCCACGGCTGTCGTGATTCAGCCGATCAGCGGCCTGGGCCTGATCCATCTGCAGGGTTGGTCCCTGACCAGTTCGTGGCTGTTGGCCGCCTATGGCCTATATGTCCTGATCGGCGTCTGCTGGCTGCCGGTCGTGTGGATCCAGTACCGGATGATGAAGCTGGCCGAACAGGCGGTAGGGCAGGGGACTGACTTGCCGCCCGCCTATCATCGCCTTTTCCGCTGGTGGTTCGCCTTGGGCTGGCCCGCCTTCGCCGGCGTCCTGGCCATCTACTGGCTGATGGTGGCCAAGCCGGAGTTATGATCCCGAAACCTGGGGTCATCCAATGTGACCCGACGCGCGTCCAAAGCCGTGGCATAGGGCTGTTATGACCGACGCCAATCCTGAAGTTGGGCCCGCACCCGCGCCACTGCCACCCAAGCCCCACGCCCTGACCGGGCTGGAGATTGCCGCCATCGTGGCGATCATCATCGTGTGGGGGGTGAACAACGCCGGGGCCAAGCTGGCGACCGAACACCTGTCGCCGCTGCTGGTCGGGGCCATCCGGTTCGGCATCGCCAGCGCCTGTCTGATCGCCTTCGTCCGGCCGCCCTTCCCCGACTGGAAGAGCCTGATGCTGATCGTCATCGTCGGCGGGCCGATCCAGTATGGACTGGCCTACACCGCCTACTGGCTGGCGACCGACGTCAGCCCGGTGACCGTGGCCAACCAGCTGTGGATCCCCTTCACCACCCTGTTCGCCTTCCTGATCCTGGGCGAGCGGCTGTCCAAGGCGGCCTTGGTCGGCATGGGCGTCGCCTTCGTCGGCGTGGCGTGGATGACGCTGGATGCCCATGCCTTGCAGGACTGGAAGGCCATTCTGGTCGCCATCGCGGCGGGCGCGGCCTGGGGTGTGACGACGGTCGTGGCGCGCCGCACCACCTCCATTCCGCCGTTGAAGATGCAGGGCCTGCTGGCGCTCGGCGCCTTTCCCGTCATGGCTTTCGGCTCGGCCGTGTTCGAGCATGGGCAGTGGGAGGCGGTGAAGACTGCGACGCCCATGGTCTGGGCCACGTTGCTTTGGGCCGGGATCGTGTCGTCGGTGCTGGCCACCACCCTACTGTTCTGGCTGGTGCAGCGGCGCGAGGCCGGGCGGGTGACGCCCTATCTGCTGGTGACGCCGGTGGTGTCGATGCTGATCGGCTGGGGCTTCATGGGCGACATCCTGACGCCTCAGATCCTGACCGGTTCGGCCATCGCCATGGGCGGGGTGGCGCTGGTCGCCCTGGCCGAACGGGGCTTGCGCGCAGGCGCCGCCAAGGCTTGATCTGTTCCTGAGCGCGATTCAGGAGACCGCCATGCCTCACGCCCCCCTCGACGCCGACCACGTCTCTCGCCGCTGGCTGGGCAAGGCGACGCACGAACTGCCCGCCAACGCCGCCAGCGTCGTTCGCAGCACGGCCGAACGTCGGCCGATCTCCGAGGACATCAACGAGACCTTCGACGACCGCCAGACCTTCGGCGAGCGGCTGGCGGACAGGGTGGCCACGTTCGGCGGCTCCTGGACCTTCCTGATCGCGTTCGGCCTGTTCCTGGTGGTGTGGACGGTGCTGAATCTGGTTCTCAGGCGCGACGCCTTCGACCCCTATCCCTTCATCTTCCTGAACCTGATGCTGTCGATGATCGCCGCCGCCCAGGCGCCGATCATCATGATGAGCCAGAAACGCCAGGCGCAGAAGGACCGCCTGGACGCCGGCAATGACTATCAGGTCAACCTGAAGGCCGAGATCGAGATCATGGCCCTGCTGGAAAAGGTCGAGCACCTGACTGCGCGCCAGGAAGAGCAGACCGAGTTGATCCGTCGCCTGCTGGCGCAAAAAGAAGCCCGCTGAACAGGGTCCAGCGGGCCATCCTCAATATTTAGGGAAGGCTCAGCTTGCGCTGAGCGCCGCGCAGGCCACCCGGTCGCCCGCGCCGCCGATGGGCTGGGTCGAATGGTCGTCGGGATTGGCGTGGATGATAATGGCCGAGCCGTCGGCGTCCCACAGCCATTGGCCGGGGCCTTCCGAAGAGATGCGGGCGCGCGGGGTGAACAGTTCGGCGTTCACCTTGCCGTCGGCGCCGGCCCAGATGTTGGGCAGGTCGCCGTCGTCCGGACCCGCCGCGTTCAGCAGACCGTGCGGAGCTTTCGGTTCACCGTGGTTGATGTGGGCGCCGGACGAGGTGAAGGGCGCGGCGCATTCGCCGGTCGCATGGATGTGGATGCCGTGCCAGCCGGGCGTCAGGCCCGAGGCCTCGACCTTGATCACCAGGCCGGTCGGCCCTTGGCGCAGGTCGACGCGGCCGATATTGGCGCCCGAGGCGTTGATCAGGACCGCCTGTCCCGTCGCCCCGACGGGCGCACGTTCGACGTGGGTTTGCGGGGCGTTTCCGGTCGCGGCGCAGGCCGTGGTCAGTGCCAGCGGAGAGGCGATCATGAGGGCGGCGGCGAGAGTGTAGGCGCGCATGTGAAAAGTCCTTTCAGAGACGGGCTTTCACGGCGACGTCGCTTTGCCACCGAGCCCCTGGAATGCTAGAAATCGTCACAGCGGATCACGTTCCGATTCCGGCCGCATAAAGCCACGCTTCATTGACCGACGACAGCCACGAAAACGCCGCGACCCCCATAGTTCCGGGAGGCGGCGGCTCCGATATTTCCACGATCACGATCGAGGACGAACTGAAGCGTTCGTACCTCGACTACGCCATGAGCGTGATCGTTTCGCGCGCGCTTCCTGACGCCCGGGACGGCCTCAAACCGGTTCACCGTCGCATCCTGTATTCGATGCACGACCTGAACATGACGCCCGAGCGCAGCTATTCGAAATGCGCCCGCGTCGTCGGCGACGTGCTGGGCCGGTTCCACCCCCACGGCGACGCCTCGGTCTATATGGCCTTGGTGCGGATGGCCCAGCCCTTCTCGATGGGTCTGATGCTGGTCGATGGCCAGGGCAACTTCGGCTCGGTCGACGGCGATATGCCCGCCTCGATGCGTTATACCGAGGCCCGTATGGCCCCGGCCGCCGTCGCCCTGATGGCCGATATCGACAAGGACACCGTCGATTTCCAGCCGAACTACGACGAGAAGGAGCTGGAGCCTGTCGTCCTGCCGGCGCGGATCCCGAACCTGCTGGTCAATGGCGCGGGCGGCATCGCCGTCGGCATGGCGACCAATATCCCGCCGCATAATCTGGGCGAGGTCGTGGATGCGGCCCTGGCCCTGCTGGACGACCCCAACATTTCCGACGACGCCCTGCTGGACATCGTCCCCGGTCCTGACTTCCCGACGGGCGGCGAGATCATGGGCCGCACCGCCCCGCGCAATGCGCTGCGTGACGGTCGCGGCTCGGTGGTCGTGCGCGGCCGCGCCTCGGTCGAGGAGATCCGCAAGGATCGCGAGGCCATTATCGTCACGGAACTGCCGTTCCAGGTCAACAAACAGACCCTGATCGAACGCATCGCCGAAATGGTGCGTGAGAAGCGTCTGGAAGGCATCTCCGACGTCCGTGACGAATCCGACCGCCAGGGCATGCGGATCGTCATCGAGCTGAAGCGCGACGCGTCCGGTGACGTGATCCTGAACCAGTTGTGGCGCTACACCGCCATGCAGAGCTCGTTCGGCGTCAACATGCTGGCGCTGAACCACGGCCGGCCCGAGCAGATGGGCCTGCGCGACCTGCTGCAAATCTTCCTCGAATTCCGCGAGGAAGTCGTCGTTCGCCGCGTCAAGTTCGAGCTGAACAAGGCGCGTGATCGCGGCCACGTCCTGGTCGGTCTCGCCGTCGCCGTCGCCAATATCGACGAGGTGATCCACATCATCCGCTCCTCGGCCGATCCGACCGAGGCGCGCGAGCGGCTGCAGGGCAAGGCCTGGCCCGTGGGCGACATGATGGCCCTGGTCGAACTGATCGCCGACCCGCGCAGCGTCGTCATCAACGGCGACAGCCTGCAACTGACCGACGAACAGGCCCGCGCCATCCTGGCCCTGACCCTGTCGCGCCTGACTGGCCTTGGCCGTGACGACATCTTCGGCGAGGCGCGCGGCCTGGCCGATACGATTCAGGGCCACCTGACCATCTTGTCGGACCGCAAGAACGTCCTGGCCATCATCCGCGACGACCTGATCGCGGTGAAGGATCAGTTCGCCGTGCCGCGTCGCACCCTGATCGGGGAAGGCGACGGCGAGATGGAGGACGAGGACCTGATCCCGCGCGAGGACATGGTCGTCACCGTCACCCACGGCGGCTACGTCAAGCGCGTCGCCCTGAACGCCTATCGGACCCAGCATCGCGGCGGCAAGGGCAAGTCCGGGATGACGATGAAGGACGAGGACGCCATCACCGGCGTGTTCAGCGCCTCGACGCACACCCCGGTCCTGTTCTTCGCCACCAACGGCAAGGCCTACAAGCTGAAGACCTGGCGCCTGCCGCTGGGCAATCCAACCTCGCGCGGCAAGGCCTTCGTCAACCTGCTGCCCATCGAGCCGGGCGACAGCATCATGAACGTCCTGCCCCTGCCCGAGGACGAAACGACCTGGGGCGACTACGACATCATGTTCGCCACCCAGGCGGGCGACGTGCGCCGTAACAAGCTGTCGGACTTCGCCACCGTCAACCGCGCCGGCAAGATCGCCATGAAGCTGGAAGGCGACGACCGCATGGTCGGCGTCGGCCTGTGCACCGCCGACGACGACATCTTGCTGACAACGGCCCTGGGCCGCGCGATCCGGTTCAAGGCCGACGATGTGCGGGTGTTCAAGGGGCGGGATTCGACCGGCGTCCGGGGCGTTCGCCTGCAAGACGGCGACGAGGTCATCTCCATGGCCATCCTGGGCCGGGTCGATGCGACGCCGGAGGAACGTTCCGCCTACGTCAAACACGCCAACGCCATGCGCAAGGCCCTGGCCGGCGCGGACGCGGAAGAGGATGTCGCGGCTCCGGCCGAGGCTGAAGACGATGTCGCGGATGCGGCTCTGACCGTCGAACGCATCGCCCAACTGGGCGCCGCCGAACAGTTCATCCTGACGGTCACAGAGACCGGCTTTGGCAAGCGGTCCTCGGCCTACGAGTACCGCCGCACGGGTCGCGGCGGCCAGGGCCTGACGGCTCACGGCCTAGGCGGTCGCGCAGGCACGCGCCTGGCGGCGGCCTTCCCGGTCGAGGAAACCGACGACCTGCTGCTGGTCACCTCGGGCGGTCAGATGATCCGTACCCGCATCGACCAGGTCCGCATCGTCGGCCGCTCCAGCCAAGGCGTCACCATCTTCCGCACCGGCAAGGACGAAAAGGTCGTCTCGGTCGAACGCCTGCCGGATAGCGGCGGGTCGGATGATGTCGATGTCGCAGACGAGGGCGGCGAGACCGAAGTCTAAAACCAAGACCCTCTCCCATCGGGAGAGGGCTTGAGCGCCCGAGAGCGTAGCGATCGGCAAGCGCGAAAGGGTGAGGGGTTACGCTGTACGACGCGATCGACACCGTAACCCCTCATCCGGCCCTCCGGGCCACCTTCTCCCTCTTTGAGAAGGAAGGAATATTGCGGAGGTTTTGGTTGGACATCCTGATCGACGGCCACCCCGCATCGCCTGAAGACCTCGCCCACCAGGCCTTGGTCAACTACGGCGCCTACACCTCCTTCCGCGTAGAGAACGGCGCCGTGCGCGGCCTCGACCTCCACCTTGCACGTCTGGACCAGGCCGCCGTCGAACTGTTCTGCGAGAGCCCCGGCGAGACCGAGTTTCGCCGCCTGATGGCCCTCGCCGTTGCCGGCCGCGACGCCTGCTGGCTGCGCGTCAGCCTGTTCTCGCCCGAGATCGGCCATCGAAACCCGTCCTTCGTCGGTCGCCTCAAGGTGATGACCGTCGTCTCACCGCCTCCGCCGCCGCTGGCGAGCAGCGTGCGCGTCACCGCCGTCTCCTACGAACGCGAAGCCCCGCATCTGAAACACCTCGCCACCTTCGGCCTGATCCGCGTGCGCCGCGCCGCGCGGGGCGCCGGTTTCGACGACGCACTGTTTGTGGACGGGCAGGGGCGGGTGTCCGAAGGCACGCTGTGGAACGTCGGTTTCGTCCTGGGCGACCGCATCGTCTGGCCCCAAGCGCCGATGCTGGCCGGCGTGACCCAGGCGGTGATCCAGCGCGGTCTGGCCGAGGCTGGCTTGGCCTCGGACAACCGCCCGGTCTCCATTTCTGAAATCGGCTCCTTCGACGCCGCCTTCCTGTGCAACAGCGCCACGCCCGTCTGCCCCATCACCGCGATTGATGATGTCGCCTTCGCCAACGATCCGGCTTTGCTGGCCCGGATCGAGGCCGCCTGGTCCGCCCAGCCGCCGCAGGTCATCGCGATCCGCAGCGATGACGCCCGCGACGATGACGATGGCGTCAGCCGGCTAGGCCGCTGATTTCGCACCTGCTAAACGACCGCAACGGCACGCGACAGGCTGGGGAGACACGCATGCGCATCGGGCTTTATCCGGGCACCTTCGACCCGGTGACGAACGGGCATACCGACATCATCAAGCGCGCGCTGAAGCTGGTGGACCGGCTGGTCATCGGCGTGGCTCAGAACGACGAAAAGGGGCCGCTGTTCTCCACCGCCGAGCGCGTCGAGATGCTCAAGGCCGAGGTCGCCGGCTTCGGCGGCGACATCGTGGTCCAGCCCTTCTCCACTCTGCTGATGCATTTCGCCGAAGAGTTGGACGCCAACGTCATCATCCGGGGCCTGCGGGCCGTCGCCGACTTCGAATACGAGTTCCAGATGACGGCGATGAACCAGCGCCTCAATCAGGACATCGAGACGGTATTCCTGATGGCCGATCCGCGTCATCAGGCGATCGCCTCGCGTCTGGTCAAGGAGATCGCCCGGCTGGACGGCGCGATCGACAGTTTCGTCAGCCCCGCCATCGCCGAGCGCGTGCGGGCCAAGGTCAAGAACGGGATTTGATAGACTATGCGTAAGGCGATCATCGCGGCCGCCGCCGCCCTCCTGGCGAGCGGCGCGGCCCAGGCCCAGGTTTCGGCCCCGGCTGTGGCTCAGACCACGCCAGCGGCCTCCGACTGGCGCACCATCGCGCCGGAAAACCTGCTGGTCATCGACACGTCCAAGGGCCGCGTTCTGGTCGAGCTGGTTCCGGTCGCGGCGCCCAACCATGCCGAACGCATCCGCACCCTGGCCAACCAAGGCTTCTATGATGGCTTGAAGTTCCACCGCGTCATTCCTGAATTCATGGCGCAAACCGGCGACCCGCAAGGCACCGGCGAAGGCGGCAGCGAGCTTCCTGACCTGAAGGCCGAGTTCAGCTTTCGGCGCGGTCGTGACGCCGGCTTCGTCGCCGTGCCCAGCGTCGGCCCCGGCGTGCGCGGCCTGGTCAGCGATCTGCCGGTCCAGACCCAGCCCGACGCCCAGATGATGGTCACCGCCGACTTCAAGGTCGACGCCCACGGCCTGTTCTGCCCCGGCGTGCTGGGCATGGCCCGCTCGGGCGCGCCCGACAGCGCCAACAGCCAGTTCTTCCTGATGATGGGCGCGCGCGACCAGCTGGACGGCGTCTACACCGCCTTCGGTCGCGTCGTTTCCGGCCTGGATGTGGTCGGCAAGCTGAAGAAGGGCTCGGACGCCGAGGACGGCAAGGTCACCGACCCCGACACCATGACCCAGGTCCGCATGGCCTCGGCCATGCCGGAGGCCAGCCGTCCAACGGTGCGCGTTCTGAACGCAAGCAGCGCCGCCTTCGCCGAACGGATCGCCGCCACACGCGCTGCGCGCGGTAACGGCTTCAGCATCTGTGACGTTCAACCGGTGGCCGAGGTCGTCGGCGGCTGACGTTTTCAAGACGACGGGGAGGGGACGATGACGATGCGTAGTCTGATGATCGCGGCAGCGGTGCTGACCGCGACGGCCGGGGCCGCCCTGGCCCAGGACGCGACCGCCGTGCCTGCGCCGCCGCCGCCTCCAGCCGAGTGGCGCACGGTCGCTCCCGAGAACCTGTTGGTGATCGACACCAACAAGGGGCAGGTCCTGGTCGAACTGGCGCCCCAGATCGCCCCGGCCCATGTTGAACGGATCAGGCTGCTGGCCTCGCGCGGCTTCTACGACAATCTGGTCTGGCATCGGGTGATCGACTGGTTCATGGCCCAGACCGGCGACCCGCTGGGCACCGGCGAAGGGCAGAGCTGGTATCCCGATCTGAAAGGCGAGTTCACCTTCCGCCGCGGGGCGGATATGGCCTTCACACCTGTCGCGGCCCCCGTCGGCGCCCTGGTCGGCTTCATCGACTCCATTCCCGTCCAGACCCAGCCCGACGCCCTGATGTCGGGCACCGGCGACAACAAGGTCCACGGCTGGGCCCTGTATTGCCCCGGCGTCGCCGGCATGGCGCGCGACGAGGGCAACGACACCGCCAACAGCCAGTTCTTTCTGATGCGTCAGGCTTATCCGGCGCTGGACAAGCGCTACACCGTCTGGGGCCGCGTCGTGTCCGGTCTGGACGTGGTGCGCGCTCTGAAGGCCAGCGGCACGCCCGACGGCCTGGTCCAGGAACCGGACCAGATGACCCGCGTCCGTGTCGCCTCGGACCTGCCCGCCCCAGAGCGCCCCACGGCGTCGGTGCTGAACACCAACTCCGCCACCTTCCAGACCCTGGTGCAGCAGGCGCGTCAGGCGCGTGGCGCGGACTTCTCGGTGTGCGACATCGAACTGCCGGTGCGGATCACGCCTGCGGCCTGATCAGGCGGCGGGCGCCGGCCCTCTACCCCGACCGCGCCGACGCCTGCGGCTCTTCGTCGGCTTTTTATCCTCGCGCATCCGCTGCAGCAGCAGGCCTTCGCGCAGGCCACGATCCGCGACCCGCACCCGCTCGGACGGCCAGGCCCGCTGAACCGCCTCCAGAATGGCTGCCCCCGCCAGCACCAGGTCCGCCCGGTCGGGACCGATGCAGGCCTCGCGCGCCCGCCCGTCTGGCCCTAGGGCCTTCAGCCGATCCGCCGCCGCCTCGCATTCTCCGCGCGTCATCCACAACCCGTCGACCCGGTCGCGGTTATAGCGGGGCAGGTTCAGGTGGATGCCGGCCAGACTGGTGATCGCGCCCGAGGTGCCGACCAGATGGGCCCGGTCCTGGCGAAACAGCTCCAGCATCGGTTCATCGACGATGCCGCCGGCCGCAATGGCCGCGCCCATGTC
This sequence comes from Brevundimonas sp. TWP1-3, assembly GCF_049896085.1. NCBI lineage: Bacteria > Pseudomonadati > Pseudomonadota > Alphaproteobacteria > Caulobacterales > Caulobacteraceae > Brevundimonas > Brevundimonas sp. TWP1-3. The sequence continues at coordinate 1,489,301 of NZ_JAFCTP010000001.1, forward strand.
CGCCACTATGGCCTCGTACCAGGCCTCGCCCGAGTTCGGGGGTTCCGGGTGCCGCTCGGCCAGGGTCACCACCCCGACCGGCGCCGACATCCAGGCTGTGGTGGTCCATTCCACGCCTTCGCGCCTCAGCCACGACATCTCGGTCGAGCCGCCGCCGACATCGATGACCAGCACCGCCTCGGCCTTGGGATCGATCAGGTTCAGACACCCCTCGACCGCCAACTGCGCCTCTTCCGACGGATCGATGATCCGTAGTCGCAGACCCGTTCCCTTGCGCACCCGGTCGATGAATTCGGCCCCGTTCTCGGCCGCACGACAGGCCTGGGTGGCGACGGCGCTCAGGCGGGCCGAGTCTACGCCCTTCCTGACGATCCGCTCGGCGCACAGGGCCAGGGCGTCATAGGCCCGGTCCATGGCGCGGGGGTCGAGCAGGCCCGTCCGTGACAGACCTTCGCCCAGCCGCACGATGCGGCTGAAGCTGTCGACGACGCGAAAGCCTTCGCGCGACGGCCGCGCGATCAGCAGCCGACAATTGTTGGTCCCCAGATCGAGCGCGCCATACAGCGGCGCATCCCGACCCGACGCATCCCGCGAACGGGAAGGCTGGGACCGCTCGTCGCGCCGTCGGGGCGCGCCGTGGGTCTCCGGCATGGGTCGTCATTCCGATGTGGGCGGTCCAAAACGGCGCCCGTCCCGATTAGCCTAACCCGCGAAGATCGTCCGCGCCAAGCCATTCTGTCAGGAAGATGAACAGACCGGCAGGCGTTCGGGTCATGCGTCGGGTCGTATCAGGACCGATGACCCAGGTTCACACAGCCCGCTTCGCCATCGGCCAGATCGTCCGCCACCGCGACGACGCCTTTCGCGGCGTGGTGATGGACGTGGATCACGCCTATGACGGCCCGGCTGGAGAGACCGGCCTGGTCGCCGCCGATCAGCCCTTCTACCGCGTCTATGCCCTGGGCGACGACGGCGGTTTCGTCGCCTATGCGGCCGAAGCCGTGCTGGAAGACGGTCGATCCGTCCTGCTGCCCGACGATGCCGAACGCTGGTTCACCACCGACGGCCTTGGCCACCATGCGCCTCTGGACGAACAACTGCACTGACTTTTGGACTGGCGGTTGGAAGGCGCGGCGGCTCCGGGCTAGACTGTCGGCAAAAGAGGAGCGCTCCATGTCCGACTTCGAACACGTCTTCGAACAGCCGCCCGAGGGGGCGGCCCCCGACTGGACGATTCCGCAGAACTGGGCCGCCTATACCGAGGTCGAGCACCAGACCTGGGACACCCTGTACGCCCGCCAGATGAAGATCCTGCCTGGCCGGGCCTGCGACGCCTTTCTGCGCGGCCTCGACGCTCTGGACCTGAACGCCGGCGGCATTCCCGACTTCGACGTGATCAATCCCAAGCTTCAGGCTCTCACTGGATGGACCGTGGTCTGCGTGCCGGGCCTTGTGCCGGACGAGGTCTTCTTCGACCACCTGGCCAACCGCCGCTTCGTCTCGGGCCAGTTCATCCGTAAGCCGGACCAACTGGACTATCTCCAGGAGCCCGACATCTTCCACGACGTCTTCGGCCATGTGCCGATGCTGACCGACCCCGATTTCGCCGCCTATATGGAGGCCTATGGCAAGGGCGGCCAACGCGCCGCCGGTTTGGGCATGCTGCCCAACCTGGCGCGTCTGTATTGGTACACGGTGGAGTTCGGCCTGATGCAGGACACCGACGGCCTGCGCATCTATGGCGCCGGCATCGTCTCCTCGGCGACCGAGAGCGTGTTCGCCCTGGACGACCCGTCGCCCAACCGTCTGGGCTTCGATCTGGAGCGGGTGATGCGCACCCTCTACCGGATCGACGACTTCCAGCAGGTCTATTTCGTCATCGACAGTCTGGAAGCCCTGAAGGACGAGACGCTGAAGGACTTCGGCCCTGTCTATGCGGCGCTGAAGGGCCAAGCCGATCTGCCGATCGAGACCGTCCTGCCGTCCGATCATGTCTTTACGCGCGGCACCCAGGCCTACGCACAGCGCGGCGGGCGTTTCGCGGCCTGATTGGTCCGGCGGAGGGCCGTTACCTCCTCGCGCCGCGAACGACGGGAAACGAAATGGCTCGCCGGGCCGAGACGAACATAGTCAGCGCTGGAAAGGATAGAAGTCCTCGCCCAGGTGCAGGATCGCCGTTAGTTCATCCAGCGCGCCCCGGCTCTCGTCCAGCAGAGTTGGGTCCGCCAGATCGGCGGGACGCAGTTCGTCGCGATACCAGCGCTCGCCCCAGGTCTTGAGCCGGGCGTGCAGGGCGTCGGTTAGCCGCATCGCCGGATTCGTCGCCGCCAGCTCCGCCGCGTTCAGCACGACCCGTAGACGCAGACACGCCGGCCCGCCGCCGTTGCGCATCGACTGGCGCACATCGACGTAACGCACCTGGCCGATGGGGCCGTTGGAGGCAGCCAGACCCTGCGCGACCGCATGGCTGCGTGGGTTGTCGCGGGTCTCGGTCGGACAGATCAGGGTCAGACGATCCTCGCCCGGAATCTGCATCAGCATGGAGTTGAACAGATAGGAGCTGATGGCGTCGGCCAGGGGCAGGTCGGCGGACGAGACCTCGACGAAGATTGGGTCGAACAGGCCTTCGGCCGCGCGGCGGATCGAGTCCTGGGTTCCACCCGTGTCCTCGAACGCCAGGTCGTGGAAGAACAGGGTCTCCAGCGCCCCTACGCAGACTACGTCGTTGTGGAAGGTCCCGCCGGCGATGGCCGCCTTAGACTGTTGGGCGAGAACAACGCCGCTCGCCCCGTGGCGACGTCCCACGGCCTGCGACGCCTCGCGCGTCTGGCGGGCGGGGTAGGGACCGTCCCAAGGCTCGAACGCCTCTCGCCCCCAGACCAGCAGATTGACGCCCGCCGCGCCATGTTCGGCGCATAGCCGCACATGGTTGGCCGCGCCCTCGTCGGCTAAATGCGCGACCGAGGGCAGGGCGTCGTGAACCGCGAACCGCTCGGGATCTGGGAACAGGGCGTCCAGCGCCCGCTTCGTCTGCCGATGCTCCAGCGACCGGTGCAGATTGGTGATAAGATTGGCTGGCGTGAAATGCACCCGGCCGTCGGCCGCGTCCGCGCTGGGCGTCACTGTCGCGGCGTTGGCGGCCCACATGGGCGAGGCCGAACAGGCGGCGGCGGCGAAGGACGGCGCATCCTTCCACGCCCGCTCCAGCACCTGGGAGTCCGATCCCGTGAACCCCAGCGTCCGCAGGAAGGGGATGTTCGGCCGCTCGTGCGGCGGCAGGACGAACTGGGGCAGACCCAGGTCCGCCAGGGTCTTCATCTTGTCGAGCCCCTGCAGCACCGCCGCGCGCGGGTTCGACGCCTCGCCCTTGTTCAGGCTGGAGGCCAGGTTGCCGGGCGACAGACCGGCGTACGAGTGCGTCGGGCCGATCAGGCCGTCGGCGTTGGCTTCGACGGCGCTCACCAAGATTCTCCCTCCCCTTCATGGGGAGGGGCGGCGACGCGGCAGCGGAGCCGGGGTGGGGCAGTACGAAGATCTCGCTCACGCCCTTTCGGGCCCCACCCCGATCGCTGCGCGATCACCCCTCCCCATAAAGGGGAGGGAGATTTAGGCCGCCCGCTCACGCCCTCAACCCTTTGATCTCGCCCTCGATGTTCGCGACCGCATCCGCCTCGAAACTCGCCACCGGATAAGCGCAATAGTCCGCGGCGTAGTAGGCGCTGGGCCGGTGATTGCCGCTGGCGCCCAGGCCGCCGAAAGGCATGTCGCCGGCGGCGCCGGTGGTGGGGCGGTTGAAGTTGACCACGCCCGCACGGATGCGGCGGATGAAGTGGTCCCAGTTGGCTGGATCGTCGCTGACCAGACCGGCGGACAGGCCGTAGCGGGTGGCGTTTGCGGCCTGGATCGCGGCGTCGAAGGTCGGGACGCGGGTCACCGACAGGAAGGGGGCGAACATCTCTTCGTCCGGCACGTCGATCCCGGTCACGTCGATGATGGCCGGCTTGACGAAGGCGCCCGGCAGGTTGGCGACGGGCCCCGAGGCGCGGATGACCTTGGCCCCGCTGTCAATCCGTTCCTGCAAAGCCTTCAGCGCCGCCTCCGCCGCGCGGGCCGAGATCAGCGGTCCGGCATAGGGTTCGGGATCGCTGTCCCACGGGCCGAACACCAGCCGGTCGGACAGGGCGGCGACGGCCTCGATGATGGCGTCGCCCTGCGCTCCCTCCGGCACGATCAGGCGACGGGCGCACGAGCAGCGCTGGCCGGTGGTGATGAAGGCCGACTGCACGGCGATACCCGCCACCGCCTCAGCGTCCGCGGCATCCCAGACGACCAGAGGATTATTACCGCCCAGCTCCAGCGCCAGTATGACGTGCGGGTCATCGGCGAACTTCTTGCGAAAATGCGCGCCGGCTGCCCCCGAGCCGGTGAACATCAGGGCGTCGATCCCGGCGTCCAGCAGGGCCGCGCCGGTCTCGCGTCCGCCCTGGACCACATTGACCACGCCGGTCGGCAGGTCGGCGGCGGCGAAGGCCTCGGCCATGACCTGACCGACCAGGGGCGTCTCCTCGGACGGCTTGAACACGACGGTGTCGCCGGCCAGCAGGGCCGGGACGATATGGCCGTTGGGCAGGTGGCCGGGGAAGTTGAACGGGCCAAGCACCGCCGCCACGCCGTGCGGCCGGTGACGCAGGGTCGCACGGCCGAAGGCGGTGTCGCTGGTGCGTTCGCCGGTGCGTTCGTCATAGGCGCGGATCGAGATGTCGACCTTGCCGAACATGGCGGCCGCTTCGGTCTTGGTCTCCCAAAGCGGTTTGCCGGTCTCGCGGGCGATGGCCTCGGCGATCTGGGCCGCGCGGTCCTTCAGCACGGCCTGATAGCGTTTGACCGCGTCGATCCGGTCTTGACGCGGACGGTCGGCCCAGTCGGGGAAGGCGGCGCGGGCGGCGTCCACGGCGGCGTGGACCTGAACGGGGCTGGCGGCTTCGCCTTCCCAGTTCACGGCTTCGGTGGCGGGGTCGGTGGAGTTGAAAATGGTCATGGCTCTATTCCAGTCCGCTCATCACGATTTCACCCGCACGCCGGCGCCGGCGCCCACCTTCAAGGCCGCAGCGGTCTCGGCGCCGATGCGAACCGTGTCGCCGTGGATGTCCGCCTTGGCCCGCACGGCGCGGAAGGCGGCGATGCTGTCGGTCGAGATCAGGGCCGGCAGTTCGGCCTCGACCCGGTCGGTGATCTCGACCGTCAGACGGCGCGCATCGCGCACGGTGCGGATGTTGTCGCGCCCGCACGACACGGTGGGACCGGCATCGAAGATATCTACCAGACCATTGGGCCGGAAGCCCTCGCTTTCCAGCAGGGCCATCGCCGGCACCCCTTGCGGATGCACCTTGCCGATCACCGCGCGCGCCGGTTCGGGCAGCAGCTCGGTATAGATCGGGTGGCGCGGCGCCAGGTCCAGGATGAACTGTTTGTCGGTCGATCCGCTCATCCGGTCGGCGTGATCGAACTCCATCGGGAAGAATTTGTGCGCCACATGGTCCCAGAACGGACAGGCGCCGTCGGGCGTGAAGACCCCGCGCAACTCGGCCAGCACATTCTCGGCGAACAGCTCGGGCTGGGCGCCGATCAGCATGTAGCGCGACTGGCTCAGCAGACGGCCCGCGCCGCCCTTGCGTCGATCCGCCTTCAGGAATAGCGAACCGACCTCGGTCCAGCCGGTGCATTCGTTGACCAGCACGAGGGTCTGATGATCCAGCTTGACGCCCAGAGACGGCGACGACGCCGTATTGTGGACCACCCGGAACGAGAAGAACGGCCGCTTCAGCCCCACCGTCGCCTTGACCGATCCGACCCCGTCGATGTCGCCGGTGTCGCCGTCTTCCAGCATCAGCGTGTACCAGGCCTCCTGCGGCGTGACCTCGCCCCGGAAACTGGCCTGGCTCAGTTCCAGCCGGTTGGACAGGGCGTCGGGATCCTCGGGCAGGCTGGTGAAGCCGGGGCCGGACAGGATGGCCAGCTCCAGCAGGTGATCGAGATCGGCAGGGCCGGCAGGACGGACGACGAGCATTCTAGAGAGTTTCCATCCGCAGGGATTTCAGTTTGGCCGCGTCGATCTCGCCCGACGCGATCTTGCACAGGATCAGCGCGCTCAGCTGGGCGCGTTCGACGAAGCTGTCGGGCCAGGCGAACTCCTGATCCGAATGGATGTCGCCGCCCCGGACACCCAGGGTGTCGATATTGGGCAGGCCGGCGGCGTGCAGGTTGTTGCCCTCGCACACTCCGCCCGACGGCTTCCACGCGATAGGTTGCCCCAGCAGGGCGCCGGCTTCCTTCACCGCCTCGAACAGGGCGGTCTGGGCCGCGTCCATTGGCTTGGGCGCGCGGGTGAAGCCGCCGTGGAGATCCAGCGTAAGGCCGTCGAACGGCGGCGCAGCGGCGATGACGCGGACCGAGGCGTCGATCCAGTCGGCGGCGGCCTTGTCCGGGACGCGCACGTTGAAGCGCACCACGGCGTTGTCGGCGACGACGTTCAGCGCGCCCCCGCCGGAAATCTTGGCCACGTTTACGGTGACGCCGTCCCTCTGGCCGTTCAGCTCATGCAGGGCGGCGGCGATGATGGCGGCGCCGGCGACCGCATTGCGGCCCTCTTCGAAGGCGCGACCGGCGTGGGCCGCGCGACCCGTCACGATCAGATGATAGTTGCCGCTGCCCTTGCGCGCCCCCGCCAGCGTCCCGTCCGCCAAGGCCGGCTCATAGGTCAGGCCGACATGCCCCCGTGCGCCCAGTTCGGCCAGCAGGGGAGCCGAGGCGGGCGAACCGATCTCCTCGTCGGGGCTCAGCAGCACGGTCCAGCCGACGCCGTGCCGGTCGGGGTGGGTCTCGAACGCTTCCAGCGCGGCCAGCAGCACGCTGATCCCGCCCTTCATGTCCGCCACGCCGGGACCGTTCAGGGCGCCGTCCGCCCGCGTCGTCACGGTCTGGAACCGGCTCTCGGCGGGAAAGACCGTGTCGTAATGGCCGGTCAGCACGACCTGGATCGGCGCATCGGGCCGGGCTGTGATCTTCAGGGCGTCGGCATGGGCCTCGGTGCGCACCGAACCGTCGTCGCCGACGCTGGTCGAACCTTGCGTCGGGATGCGTTCGACTGTGACGGGCAGAGCCTTCGCCGCTGCTTCCAGCGCTTCCAGCACGGCGTTCAGTCCGGCTGCGTTGCGGCTGCCGGAGTTGATGTTCGCCCAGTCGATGGTGCGCCCGATGATGGCCTCGCGTCGCGCGGCGACGTGGTCGAGGACGGCCTGGTCAGAGGTCAGAATCCGCATCGGCCGGACCCTAGACGCCCCGACTGCAAAGGTGAAGGTGGGGGTCTGTAAGTCGTCGCCGATCACCGCTAGTTTCCGCCCGAACAGGGAGGCGACATGACACGCACGATGATCGATCTATGGCTTCGGGCCATGAACCCGCTGATCTTGCCGCGCGGCATGGCCGAGGCTCAACGGTCCGCGCGGTCCATGGTGATCGGCCTGGGCATCGCCCTGATCGTCGGTCTGCTTCCCACCTGGTGGATGTTCACGTCCGGCTGGTTCGACACGGCGATGAGCGCCGAATACGCCCGCATGGGTCTGTCGTCCGACGAGGTTGCGACGCAACGCGAGTTCATGAAGGTGATCTGGCCCTACGCCATCGGCTTCGGTGCGATCTTTTCCGTGATCCTATACGGGGCCTTGGCTGCGGTTCAGTGGCGGATGATGACGCGCGCGATCCCGATCATCATGCTGGCCCTGATGGCCTACAGTCTGGTGGCCAATCTGGGCATGCGGTTGCTGGGGTCGATGCCGGCCCCCGAGTTGCCGTTGTGGATCCTGTTGACCACCTGGCCGGCGGCCGCGGTCTCGACCGTCATCTATGTGGCGTCCCTGCAGGGCGCGATGCTGCTGCACCGCCTCAGGAACGAGCCCTAAACGACCGTCGTCATCTTCCACAATCCGAAATGCGGCACGTCGCGCAACGCCCTGGCGCTGCTGCGCGAGCAGGGCCTGGAGCCGACGATGAAACCCTACTGGCCGCCGCCATCGCCCAGCCGATTCTGATCGAATGCCTCATCGTCGAGACCGACAAGGTCGCCGTCATCGGCCGTCCGCCGAAGTGGGTGCTGGAGGTTCTTTAGCCGGCTCCAGTTGAACCCTTTCTCCCGCTCATCCCGGCGAAAGCCGGGACCCAGTTCTTTCGCATCGCAGGTGCGTCGGATGACCATCGTGCCTTGATCTCAGGCAACTCTCGCCCAAAGCTCTGGGTCCCGGCTTTCGCCGGGATGAGCGGAGAATAGGTATGGGCCTCCCGACCGCCGCAGCAACCTAACGGGTGCGACGGCCTCGGTTCGGACGACGGTCTCCGGCCTCGCGGCTTTCATGGCGCCAGCGGATCGACAGGCTGGTGTCGCCCTGGCCGCCGAACTGCGAGCTGACGGCGATGTTGCGCCGGGGCTGCCACTCGACCTTGACCGCCGCGCCGCTCTCGCCGCCGCCGATGACCTCCAGATAGACGTCGTCGGTGATGTATCGCCCGCCCGCAACGGTGACCGCCGAGGCGTCGCCGCCGAAGGACAGCCGGTCCAGACCCGCCAGTTCGCGCAGGTTGCCGATCACGTCGAACCCGCCGCCGCCCGCCAGGGCCGCAACGCCTGCCGCCAGCTGCGCCGCCTCGAAGGCCGACAGCTGCGACGCCGACCGCCCGAACAGCACCTGCGACAGGATTTCGTCCTGGGGCAGGGAGGGGGTCGAGGTCAGGGCGATCTTCGGCTCGGCCGCCGTGCCGGTGACATTGATCGAGGCGGTCAGGGCCGCATCCTCTCGCGTCGCCGCCAGGTTCAGCCGGATCTGTTTCGGATCGGTGGACAGGGTGACCCGGCCGGTATCGTCGAACACGAACCGCTTGCCCGCGAACTCATAGTCGCCGCGCACCACATTGGCCGAACCCGTCAGTTGCGGATTGGCGATGGTGCCGCGCACTCGCGCATTGACGTCCAGCACCACGTTCAGACCGCGCCCGTTGACCCGCACCTTGCCGCCGGTCGAGCGCAGGGCGATGTCCATGCCGATCTGCGGGCCGCGCGCCGTCTGCTCGGTCTCTTCCGGGTCGCCGCCGGGCCGGTTGATCTCGACCACGTCCATCCCGACGATGCCGGTGGCGCCGGGCAGTTCCGGCTGGATATTGGCCTCGTCGATGTCGATCCGGCCGCCCAGCTGGATATTGCCGTCCGCACCCCGAACGATGGTGATCGGACCCGAGGCGCGCGCCTCGGCGATGTCGTTGTCGATGACGCGGAAACGGGTCAGCGTCAGCTGCGCGTTCGATCCCGATCCCTGGCGCAGGCCGACGCGGCCCTGGCCCGAGACCGTGCCGCCCGAGCCGTCGTTGGCCGTGAAGGTCTCGATCAATGCGGTGGTGTCGTCGAACTGGGTCCGCAGGGTCATGTCACTCAACACCAGGCCGACGGCGTTCTCGCGATAGGAACCCTGGCTCAGGTCGAACCGACCGTTCAGGCGCGGCGCGTTCAGGGTGCCGGCCAGGGTCGCCTGACCGTTGACCTGACCCGCCAGGCTGCGTTCGCCGCCCAGGAACAGGTCCCAGATCGGCTGGATCTGACCGTTGATCGACACCCGGCCCGACATCTCGCGGGTCCGGGCGATGGCCAGGCGTAGCGGCGCCGCCGAGGCCTCGACGGGCAGGACGACGTCGGCGGAGGCCTGAACCGCGCCCTCGTCGACCGCCGTCGCCTTGATGGTCAGCCGGTCGCCGGACAGGGTGGCGTCCACCCGTCCGTCCACCGCCAGGCCCCGCGGCGCATCGATGCTGCGCACGTTTTGCAGGGCGATGTTGGCCGTTCCCGACAGGTCGCTTCCAGCGCCGCGCAGGGCCACCTGGCCCGTCACGCTGCCGCGCAGTTCGGGCGAGATCGACCCCAGGTCCACCTGCGTCAAATCGGCCTGGACCGCGACGGTGCGGGCGTCCTGGCGCAGGTCGGCCAGCAAGACGCCGCCGCCGACGCCCAGGTCCAGATGGGCCGTGCGGTTCGCGCCGTTCAGGGTGATCGAGGCCGGGCTGCGGGTTGTGAAAGCCACCTCGCGCACCCGACCGCCGCCACGCAGCGTCAGGCCGTGCGTCTCGTTCTGGCGCGAATAGACGCCCGCGCCGTTGAACTGGGCCGGCGTCGGCCCGCCCACGTCCAGCGCCAGGGTGAAGGGCAGGTTGTTCAGCGTGCCGCGTCCGTCCAGATCCAGGGTGCGGATGATCCAGCTCTGGCCCGCTAGGCGGACGTTGCGCCCGTTGACGTCCAGGATGGCGCTGTCCGATCCGCCGCCGTCCGTCAGCCGCACACGGCCGTTGGCCTCGCCTGAGGCCAGGAAGGCCCCGGCGCGCGCCGTGAACGTCAGGTCCGCGCTGGACGGGATATTGTCCGACAGGGCGACGGCGCCTTTGGCCGTCACGCCGCCCGCGTCCACGTCCAGATCCGTTAGGCGGATCTGCTTGCCGCCCAGGAAGAAGTTGCCCGAGGCGCGTGCGGGACCATAGTTCGAGCCGCTGACGACCATGATCCGGCCGTCGGACGCATCCGCGCCCTTGCGGAAGCTCAGCGTCAGGTCTGCGTTGTTCAGCGTCAGGGCGCCGGCCGTGATCTGCTGAAAGCCGGCGGTGAGGTCGACGCGTGGCTGGGACAGGGTGCCGGTCAGGGCGCCGCGTCCGTTCATGTCGCCGCCGATCTCGACCGGCCCGGCCGCGAACGGCCCGCGCGCGTTCCAGTCCAGCGCCAGTCTCAGATTGCCCGCCGTCTCGATGATGCCCTTGGCGCCCGCACGACCGGCCGCGCCGGTCAGTTCGCCGCGCTCGACCTCGATCCGCCCGCCGTTCAGCCTGCCGGCCAGTTGCAAACGGGGCGTCTTGCCTAGGAGGCGATCCAGCTCGGACATGCCGACGGTCAGGTTTCGCCCCCGCCCGTCGAAGTTCAGCACCCAAGGCGCACCCGTCCGCGCCGACGACGCGCGGATCGGCCCGCCGAAGGCGCCACGCGCCTCGGGCAGGACTCGCGAGGCGTCGGTCAGTTGCGCGTTCCCGCGGAAGCTCATCCCGCCCAGCAGGTTGCGCGAGCCCGAGCCGTTCAGGCTCAGACCCTGGCCCTGCAGATCGACCTTCTCCAGCAGTATGGCGCCGTCCTTCATCCGCGCGGCCTGCATCTGCACGCGCGGCGTCGAACCCAGCAGGCCGCCGATGATGCCTTCGCCCGAACCTCCGTTCGCGCGGATGTCGCCGTCGAAGTCCATGCGGCCGTTCTTGACCGCGACGTTCAGCGGCCCGGCGATGCGGGTCGCGCGATAGCTGGCGACATTGGCGTTCAGCAGCGTGGCCTGACCGTTCAGGCTCCAGGTCTCGGCGTCGCCCTTGAACAGGCCGGAATAGGCGGCCGGCCCGGCGACATCGGACCCGACCAGTCGGCTCAGCGAAGCCGTCTGGATGTTCAGGGTAATCCCGTCCGGGGAACTGCGGTCAGAGTTTCGGATCAGGCCGCGCGCCTCGGACTGGACGTTGTCGGAGATCAGCTTCCACGCCACGCCCTGGCTGGCCTTGTCCGGCGTCGGGACCATGGCGAAGCCGAAACGGGCCGTGCGGCCGACACGGGTGACGAACGGCTCAAGCAGGTCCGAGCCGCTGAAATCGGCGAAGCCCGAGGCGCGCGATCCCTTGTCGCCGAAATGCCCCTGGATGATCAGGGGGACGAACTGCCCGGTCTGGACGCGGGCGTTGACGACATCGGCGTTCAGCACAGCGACGGCCGAGAACGGCTGATCAGGCGAATAGCCCAGGGCGCCGGCCAGCGGCCCGCCCTGCACCTCGTTGGCGCGCAGGTTCAGGCGCGTGTCTTCCAGCTTGCCGCCAAAGGTCGCGGCCAGGCGCAGATAGTCGCCCGGCCGGTTCAGGCTGTCGGCGTTGACGGTGGCGCTCTTGGCCCCGGTGCGCGGCAGGCTGGCGTCGCCCGACAGGCTCCAGCGGCCGTACTCCTTGGAGAAGCCCTCCATCAGTTCGATATTGGCCGAGAACTTGTCGATCCGAACCGAGATCGGCTGCGGGCTGGGCGGCTCGCCGCTGGGAGGCTCGACCACGGGCCGGCGCAGGACGCGAACGGTCTCGGCCTTGATGTCGTTGGCGTGGAAGCTTCGGCCTACCAGCGCCAGATACGACCAGTCCATGCTGAGGTTGTTCACCTCCAGCCAGACGCCCTGACTGTCGGCCAGGGTGACGCGGTCGATGGTGAAATCGCTCAGCAGATCGCCCTTCAGCCCATAGACCTTCAGCCGGCCATAGCGGCTGATTTTCAGGTCCTGCAGCCGCTGCAGAACCATCTCCCGGCCGCCGTCCGAGGCGATGTAGTAACGCCCGCCCACCAGGGCGGCGGCGACCAGCACCAGCAGACCCGCGATGACCGCGCCGGTAATCAGCGCGATGCGTTTCAGCCATCCGCGCCGCGCCTTAGTGGGCCGCGCGGCCTTGGTCGGCGTCGTCTCTTGCGGCGTGGTTTCGGGCAATGGGGCTTCAGGCGGTGTGTCGGTCAAAACGCCTGCCCGATGCTGATGTAGATCTGGAAGGCCGAGTCGCCTTCACTCGTGTTCAACGGCACGGCCACGTCCGCCCGGATCGGCCCGAACGGCAGCATGTAGCGCACGCCGACGCCAGCGCCGTAACGCATGTTGGTCAGGTTCGGCGTCTCCTGGAAGCCCACCGAACCGGCGTCCACGAAGGCGACGGCCTGGAAGCTCTGGCCGATCGACTGACGCACTTCGAATGAGGTCTCGAACAGCGACAGCCCCCCGCGCGGCGTCCCGTCCGGCAGTTGCGGATTGACGCCCTGATAGGAATAGCCCCGCACCGACCCGCCGCCGCCGGAATAGAACAGGCGATCCGACGGCACGTTCAGCTCGCTGCCCCCGACGATGGATCCGATCTTCATGCGTCCGGCCAGAATGGTGCGGTCGCCGGCCACGGGGAAATAGGCCGTCCCTTGCGTCTCGGTGCGCAGGAACAGGATGTTGCTGTCGCCGGTCACCGCCGTCGGCTGCACCGCCAGATTGACGCGCCAGCCCTTGGTCGGGTTCAGCGGATCGTTGGACTGGTCAATATAGGCGCTGGTCCGCGCGGTGACGATCGCCAGGTTGCGGTCGAAGTCGACGCGCTGCGGGGGCAGGGTGGTGAAGTCGTAGCGGGTCTCGCTGTACTGACCTGCATCCAGTCCGATGCCGTAGTTGAAATACGAGGTCTTTCCGATCCGCTGCTGCAGGTCGGCATAGAGGACCAGGGCGGTGCGCACATAGGCGTCGGTGTCTTCGTTCACCACCGCCGCGCCCAGCTTCAGCGTCAGGCCGGGCCGGCGCCAGTGGGGCAGGGACAGGTCCGCGCCTATCCGGCTGTCGATGTCCGCCAGTCGCGCTTCCAGCCGCAGGGTGTCGGCCCGTCCGAAGCGGTTGTAGCGGGTCTGGATCACGTCCACCCCGGCGCCTTCGGCCGTGGACCAGGTGGCGCCCGCCTCCAGCACGCGGCGCGGCCGGTCCTGAAGGCTGACGATCACAGGACGCAGGCCCTCCGGGGTCACCTGGTCCAGCGGCGACAGGGCCACGCCGATGCCGTCATAGACGCCGGTGTCCAGCAGCCGGCGCTCCAGTTCGGCGACCTGGTCGGGGTCGTAGCGGTCGCCCTCTTTCCACGGCGCCAGGCCGGCGACCCACTCGGGATTGGTCCGGCCGCGCGTCGACAGCTGCACGCCGTCCAGCCGCACCAGCGCGCCCGAGGCGATCCGGTATTCCGGCGCGACGGTGAAGGCGGCGTGATCCACCACCACCCGGCGCGGATTGGCCTTGGCGTCGGCGTAACCGTCACGCACCAGGGTCGCCACCAGCCGCCCCTCGCCCGAGATGACATCCGCCGCCCGACCGGGCTCGCCGGCCTTCAGGGCGATGGCCGTCCTGGCCTTATCCGCCGCCTCGGCCTCGGGCGCGGGATCGACCCACTGGATGGTCGGATCGGTCAGCAAAAAGCGCCGACCTGGCTGGACCGAGACGATGGCGACCGGCGTCTCTTCGCCCTCGACGATGTCTTCCACGATCGGCTGGTAGTAGGCCTCGGACCGCAACAGGGCGGTCGCCGAGGTCACGGCGCTTTCCGCCCGACGACGGGCCTCGAACCGGCTGGCCGGCGCACCATCGACCTCGCCCACGGCGCGTTCCAGCGCCCGGCGCAGCTCTGCGTCCATGTCGCCCCGGATCTGGGCGCGGGGATCCGCCGCCGCCGCATGAGCGCAGGCCGAAAAGGCCGCAAGGGTCGCGACCAGCAGGTTAGGCCTGAACGTCAAACTCGATCTCTCGTCAAAACTACGCCCCCCGGCAAACCTGCTCTTTAGTAGAACAGGGTCTCGCTCTCGGGTTGGACCGTCTGTTCCGACGTGCGTTCATCAGGCGGAAGGCTGCTGGACGGCGGGGGCGTGGGGGTCGGGTCCTGCACCTCGGGCGGCGGCGGCGGCGTCTCTTCCTCGACCGGAGGGGGAGCCGCCTCGACCGGCGCCTCGACGTAATTGTCGTCATTTCTCGACGGACGGTCGTCGCAGGCCGAGAGCGCAAACACGCTCAATACGGCGGCGGCCAGAACGAAAGTCGAGCGTGTCATGAAAGTCCCCGGGGCTTATCCCCTGCAACGCCCCCAGCGCTAAGCCGTTCCCATAGCGCGGAAAACTGCTCTGGTCATCCCGCGCGATGGGACCATTTTGTGACCATCTGGTCCAGCGTCAGCGCAGACTTGGGACCGGGCTCCGCCGCCTTGCCGTCGAACAGGGGCGCCGGTCGCGGCAGACCATCCTGGAATGTCGCCCTGGCCTGATTATGCGGATGGTCGGGCGCCTCGGCCAGGCTGAGGACCGGCGTGACGCAGGCTTCGGTCCCGGCGAAATGGGCGCTCCAATCGTCACGGTCGCGGGTCGCGAACAGGGCGGCGAGCCGGGCCTGCAACGCGGGCCAGGCGGCGATGTCGTACTGAACCGCTTCGGCCGGATCGATTTCTAGCCCCGCGAGCAGGGCGGCATAGAATCGCGGCTCCAGCGCCGCTACCGCCACGAACCTGCCGTCGCGACAGGCGTAGCAACGATAGAAGGGCGCGCCCCCGTCCAGCAGATTGGCTCCGCGCCGGTCGCTCCACATCCCCTGACCGCGCAGCGCTTGGAACAGCCCGCCCAGCAGGGCCGCGCCGTCGGTCATGGCCGCGTCGACCACCCGACCCTGACCGGTGGTCCTGGCCTCCACCAGCGCCGCCAGCACGCCGACCACTAGCAGCATGGCCCCGCCTCCATAGTCGCCCACCAGGTTCAGCGGCGGGGAGGGCGGACGATCCGCCTCGCCCATGGCGTGCAGCACGCCCGACAGGCCGATGTAGTTCAGGTCATGCCCCACGGCGTTCGCCAGCGGTCCCGTCTGGCCCCAGCCCGTCATCCGCCCGAACACCAGCCCAGGCTTGCGCGCTTGCAACACCTCCGGCCCATAGCCCAGCCGCTCCATCACGCCGGGCCTGAACCCCTCGATCACCGCATCCGCGCCATCGACCATTGTCAGAATGCGCTCACGGTCGTCGGCAGACTTCAGATCAACCGGCACGAAGGCCCGTCCCCGATGCAGCACCGCCCCGCCCACTTCGTCGAACACGGCAGGCCCGGCCGAGGCGTCGCGCGTCAGCCGCACCACCTCCGCCCCCAGGTCCGCCAGCATCATCCCGGCGAAGGTGACCGGCCCCAGGCCGTCGAATTCGATGATGCGGACGCCATTTAACGGTTGCATGCCACATGAGTAGCAGACCGGGACTTGACCGGAAGGCCGGATTACAACAGAAGGCGCCCTTCGACGGTTCGGGCCAGCCCGGACGTCGCGCGGTGCGCCCTTAGCTCAGTTGGTTAGAGCATCTGACTTTTAATCAGAGGGTCCTCGGTTCGAGCCCGAGAGGGCGTACCATTTTCCTTTTGCAAGACATTAGCTTGCTGCAAAGCTGCCGCGCATTTTTTCGACTGCGGCGTCTTTCAAAGTCGCGCTAAAGACGCTTCTCCAGGTCGTCCCTGCAACAATCTCAGCTAGACGTATGGGGTGACAGGTCGCTAGGTGTCCTCCATTCGTGAATGCACTGGGAGGCAGACTTGGCTGACGACACTGATTTGCTTGATGAGGATGAATCAGATCTAATAATTGACGACGAAAGTGAGAGGATTCTCAAAGCAAGATTAGTCGCTATTAAACAGAGGTGTGATGCGTCAAATATTCCATTTGAGCAGCATGACGATCCTGATCTAGGCGTCTATGGCTACATATCTTTTCCGGCCGGCCAAGGGCATAGACAAGTCGGAGTCTTCTCGGCTGACCAAGCAGATATTCTGTTAGGCGAAGATTTTGAGCGCGTTCGCTTCCTGCCAGGACTGGAAGCTGTATGGTGTCCTGACCAGTCTGCTGTGGAGTTTGGGCTTCAGACGACACGATTTAATGTCGAGGGGCTGCTGAGGCGCCTCGCGGGGCTGTCTTCGGCTCGCGGTCAGAATCCGGCTCCTGCATTCCAACTCGCATCCCCGGAGGGAGCCGGAAAGCCCAATATTTTCGTTTCCGAAAGAACGAAACTATATCGCAGCCTGACGGGCGGTCGGGGGCAAAAGTATACGTTAAAAATAAACGGCATAACGGCAACGACGTCTGAGAACGTGACTTCAAATGTCATGGATTATTTGAACAGTCTATTTTTCCAGATCGATCAGATTCATGGATATACCTTTTCTGTAATTCGAGAAAGGAAGAGAAGGGTATCCATTTCACGGAAATCTAGGAGAGAACTGCAGGTCGTTTACCCGATAACAAAGCTAAACGATGAAGCGGTTTCTCTTTATTGGTATGGAAAAAGTGCTCGATCTATGCCATTGCTTCAGTATCTTGCTTACTATCAGTGTATAGAATTCTATTTTCCAAGATATTCGCAGATTGAGGCACGTAAACGGGTTGGTGCAATTGTGCGGCGCCCAACGTTCCGTGCGATGAGAGATGACGACCTAAACCAGGTTATATCCGCAGTGCAGGCCGCGCGCTCCGGTGGATACGGAAGCGAGCGAACACAACTTCGTGCCGTAATTAACGAATGTATAGGTTCCGATGAACTGCGAAACTATCTAGAGGCGAGTACTGATCGGTCAGAACATTTTTCTGGGAAAAGCGCTAAGGCTCGATACCATAAGATACCGATCGGAAACAAAAAGGCCGACCTACGGAACGATGTGGCCGATAGGATATATGATATTCGATGTAGGGTTGTTCATACAAAGAATGATCAGTCAGATGATGAGCTAAAGATGATACTGCCATTTTCCGATGACGTTGATCCTCTTGGAGAGGATATCGATCTCATCGAATTCGTATCCACTGCCGTTCTCTCAACATCATCGTCTGAGCTCAATTAATATTGTATCTGGGCGCATCGCTGATCATAGGCATTTTCATCATTTAAAATCTAGGAGCATTGGCCTGTTTCTTCTTTATTCGGGTGGAGGTGCCACTTCTTCCTTTGCGAACTGCGTTCACGCCTTTGATCCGCCGCTTACGGGTGATCTAACAGCCGGATGAAACGACACATTCTGCTGGGTCTGGCGACGTTGACCGCGACCACCTTGGTCGGTTGCAACGCGGGGCGCTCCGCCATGGGCGGTGCGGAACAGGTGAGAGCAGGCTTCGGCGCAGCGGCGACCGCCCCGTTGGAAGATTTTAACCTGCGCCGCCAGATCATCCCGACGGTGCTGTTGCAGGCGGAAGCCAACCCCTACGATCTGCGCAACCTGAACCAGTGCACGACCATCGGCGCCGAAGTGGCGCGGCTGAACGATGCGCTGGGACCGGACACGGACGAGCCGCCGCGTCAGGACGGCTCGTTTCTGAGCGAACGCGCCGCCGATGCGGCGGCCAAGGCGGCCTTGGACGCCATTCGCGGCACGGCGAGCGATTTCATCCCCGGTCGAAGCTGGATACGCCGCCTGAGCGGGGCCGAGCAGCACAGCAAGCACGTCCAGTCCGCCATCCAGTCGGGCCGGATGCGCCGCGCCTTCCTGAAGGGCATGGGGATGCAGCGGAACTGCGCCCCGCCGGCGGCCCCCAGTTGGTTCCGGCCTGCAGCACCGTCACAGCGTTGAGCGGCTGATCCCGGTTACCGGCCGAAGGTGCGGCGCCGGTCGCGACGGTCGCCCCTGATCTGGATCGTACCGTCCTTGGCGAAGGCTTCGAAGGACGTCTTGTCGATGTTGCGGAACTCGCCGGTCCGGTCCCAGTCCCAGTTGAAGGATATCCGTTCGCCCTTGTGCGCGAACTTGCCGGACCAGTGGGCGAAGAATGAGTATTTGTCGCCGCCGATGATGATGACGTGGCGGTGCAGGGCCGTCTCGTTCCCCGCGTCGCGGGGCGGCTCTTCCAGATAGGTGTTGTAGGCGTGGAAGCCTGACTTCTCGATACGCATGTCAGTTCGACGTGTGGCGGGCGTGGAAGTCGCGGCGGAACTGTTCGAACCGGCCCTCCGAGATCGCGGCGCGCATGGCGGCGGTCAGGGCTTGGTAGAAGGCGATATTGTGCCAGCTGAGCAGGACCTTGCCGAGGATTTCGTCGGCGCGGATCAGGTGGTGCAGATAGGCCTTTGAATACTGCGATGACGGCCCGTCGATGCTGGGATCCAACGGGTCCTGGTCCTCGGCGAAACGAGCGTTCTTCAGGTTCAGCGGGCCGTCCCAGGTCCAGGCCTGGCCGTGGCGGCCGGCGCGAGTTGGCAGGACGCAGTCGAACATGTCCACGCCGCGCCAGACGGCCTCGACCAGGTCGATCGGCTTGCCCACCCCCATCAGATAGCGCGGCCGGTCGGCGGGCAGCATCTCGGGCGCATAGTCCAGCACCTCGCACATGGCCTGGTGACCCTCGCCGACCGCCAGGCCGCCGATGGCGTAGCCGTCGAAGCCGATCTTCTGAAGTTGATCCGACGACTGGCGACGCAGGTCTTCGAACGTCGAACCCTGCTGGATGCCGAACAGGGCCTGGGTCTCGCGTTCGCCGAACCGGGCCTTGGACCGGGCGCCCCAGCGGATCGACAGCTCCATCGCCTTTTGCGCCGCGTCCCGTTCCGCCGGATAGGCCACGCACTGGTCCAGTTGCATCGAGATGTCGGCGCCGATCCGGTCGGCCTGGATCTCGATCGAGCGCTCGGGCGTCAGGACATGTTTGGAGCCGTCGATGTGGGAGGAGAAGGTCACCGCCTCTTCCTTCACCTTCGAAATCCCGGCCAGGGACATGACCTGGAAGCCGCCGCTGTCGGTCAGGATCGGCTTGTCCCAGCCCATGAATTTGTGGAGGCCGCCCAGACGCTCCATCCGCTCGGGGCCGGGGCGCAGCATCAGGTGATAGGTGTTGCCCAGGATGATGTCGGCGCCGGTCGCCTTGACCTGGTCCACCGTCATGGCCTTGACCGTCGCGGCGGTGCCTACAGGCATGAAGGCGGGGGTGCGGATGTCGCCGCGTGCGGTCTTCAGCACGCCGGTGCGAGCCCGGCCTTCAGTGGCGGAGATATCGAAAGGAAAGGGCATTCAGGCGATCAGTCGTTCAAGCTGCTCGACGCGCGCCAGATCCTTGGGGCGGCCGAACAGGCGGTAAAGGGCGATATGGTCCCGGATGTCGGGCACGAACAGGGGCGTGTCCTCGACGTAGATTAGGCGACGCGAGGCGAAGGCGACCTGGGTCCAGTCGGCGCCGTCGCGGGTCTCCAGATCGGCCATGACCTCGACCAGGATCGGCTGGTCCGGGGCGCGACCGAAGACGGCCGAGCGGAACAGGCCTTCACCCGGATCGGCGATCACCTCGCCGCCCAGTTCCGCCAGCAGCGTGCGCGCGTCGCGCGGCGCACACAGGACGTCGATGTCGGGCACATGCAGGTCTGTCAGACCATACAGCGCCATGGCCGCGCCGCCAAAAATCCACCATGGCTCGCGCAGATCGCGCGCGGCCTCGCCGACGGCGATCAGGCCATCTTCAAGGTCTCGGGGCAGATCATGCTGAAGGTCGTCGGTTGACACGGAGCGCGCTCGTTTTCGTCAGGAGGCGGCATTTAGGCGTTCCGGCGGCGATTGACCACCCGAACGCCGCGCCGGATCACCAGTCCAGCGCCGCCTCGCCGCGCAGGATGGCCTCGGCCTGATCGGTGTGCTTGGCGCCATCGCGGTCGTGCAGCACCAGCGCAGGCAGCAGTCGCAGCGGCGCCCGCCCGGTCTTGATGGCGTGGACCAGCACCCGTTTGGCTGGCTCGTCCGCGAAGGGATGGACGGGCCGAATGGTGAAGGATCCGGCCTTTTCTCCCAACAGCGCCAGCAGGTCCGCCAGCCGATCCGCCCGGTGGACGACCACGATCCGCCCGCCTTCCTTCACCGCCTTCAGCAGAAAGTCGGTCCAGGCCTTCAGCCCGTCGTCGGCCATCCAGGCCCCGCGCTTGCCCTCGGCCGGCGCGCGCAAAGCCCCTGCGTCGTCGAAGAAGGGCGGATTGGACACGGCCCAGTCGCCAGGTTCGACCCCCAACGCCCTGAACCCCGTCGCCACGTCGCCCTGTCGAATCGCAGTGGTCGCGGCCAGCCCGTTCAGGGCCGCGTTCTCCACCGCCAGCGCCGCCATCGCCGGATCGCGCTCAAGCCCCGTCAGCATGACGCCCGGCCGGCGCGCCGCGATCTGCATCAGGACGGCGCCCGCGCCGCATCCCGCCTCGATCACCCTCTGGCGCGCTTCAGCCGGGACCGCCGCCGCCAGCAAGGCCGCATCCATCCCGGCGCGATAGCCGCGCGCGGGTTGACGCAGGCGCACCCGGCCGTTCAACAGGCCGTTCTCGACGATTTCCGTCGGCAGGGTTTCGACCGCGTCCAAGCCTCAATCTCCTTGACCCTCAAGGGGTCGAACATCATTGTGCGCCGCAACTCGCGGGGGCAAGCCGGCCCGGCCGCAAAATCCTTCGACGCGGTCCGCCGCGCCAGTGAAAGAGTATCCGCTTGGACGTCGCCATCGCCGCCGCTCCCCGCCCGAAGGGGGACGTCAACGCCCTTGTCCGGCTGGCTGAGGTCGACATGGCGGCCGTCGACGCCCTGATCCTGGACCGGATGCAATCGGACGTGCCGATCATCCCCAAACTGGCGGAGCATCTGGTGTCGGCGGGCGGCAAGCGTCTGCGCCCGCTGATGACCGTCGCCGCCGCCCGCGCTGTGGGCGCCCAGGGCGACATCGACGCGCCGCTGAAGCTGGCCGCCGCGGTCGAGTTCATCCACACCGCCACCCTGCTGCACGACGACATCGTGGACGCGTCCGAGCTGCGTCGCGGCAAGGTCGCGGCCCACCTGATCTGGGGCGCGCCGACCAGCGTCCTGGTCGGCGACTTCCTGTTCGCCCGCGCCTTCGAACTGATGGTCGAGACCGACTCGATGCGCGCCCTGGGGATTTTGGCCGAGGCGTCGCGCGTGATCTCCGAGGGCGAGGTGCTGCAACTGACCCGCGCCCACGACCTGAACCTGGACCAGGCCACCTATCTGCAGATCATTTCGGCCAAGACGGCCGAACTGTTCGCCGCCGCCGCCGAGGCGGGGGCCGTGGGCGCCGGGGCTGATGCGGCCGCGACCAAGGCTTTGCGCGATTACGGCATGGCCCTGGGCATCGCCTTCCAGCTGGCCGACGACGCCCTGGATTACGGCGCGACGGCCGAGGCCCTGGGCAAGAACGCCGGCGACGACTTCAACGAGGGCAAGGCGACCCTGCCGCTGCTGCTGGCCGTCGCCCGCACCAAGGGCCGTGAAGAGGCCTTCTGGGAGCGCACCGTGACCAAGGGCGAGCGCACGCCCGAAGACTTCACCCGCGCCCGCGAACTGATCATCGGCTCGGGCGCCATCGGCGCGACGCTGGACTTAGCCGGCGACTATGCCGATCAGGCCAAGGCGGCCCTGTCGGTGCTGCCGTCCAGCGACTGGCGCACGGCTTTGGAAGACCTCGCCGATTTCGCGGTGTCGCGCGCAGCTTGACCGAGGCTGCGGATACCCTCGACCAACAGGTCCGCACCGCCGACCTCGACCGCTGGCTGTCCAGCCGCCTGGTCGCGGATGCGCGCGCCCGCGCCGACCTGATCGCGCTCTACGCCTTCGAGGCCGAGCTGATGACCATCCCCACGCGCGTGACCCAGCCGCTGCTGGCCGAGATGCGCTACACGTGGTGGGCGGAACAGATGGACGGCGTCTTCGCGGGCGTGCCGCGCAAGGGCCATCCGGTGCTGGAGGCCCTGACCGACCTCGTCGCCCGCCACGGCCTGAACCGCGCACCGTTCGACGCCCTGATCGAGGCTCACATCGGCCGTGTGCGCGAAGAACCGCACGACTTGGACGCCTTCTATGTCGGGCCGATGCAGGTCGGGGTGCGGATCTTGGCAGGGGCGGACCATGACGCGGCCGTCGCCGAGGCGGGCCGTGTCTGGGCACTGGCGCAGACCGGCAGGACGCAAGAGGCGGCGGCCCTGCGATCCGCCGCCAACGCCGCGCTGAAGCGTCTGCCGACTGTCGGTTTCCCCGCCGTCGCCCACGCCGCCCTGGCTGCCGACCCTGATCGGCCCGAGCCGCTGAAACGGCTGCGCCTGCTGTGGGCCGTTCTGCGCGGCCGGATATGACCTAGCCGTTCAGGCCGGCGATCAGGCGCGCCAGCAGGGCGTTCAGCGTCTTCTGTTCCTCATGCGACAACCCCGCCAGCGCCTCTCGCGCCGTGTTCTGATGGCTGGGCATGATCGAATCGATCAGGTCGAACCCCTTGTCGGTCAGGCGGACCAAGGTGGCCCGGCGGTCGCTCGGGTGCGGGCGACGCTCGACCAGGCCCGCCTTTTCCAGCCGATCGATGCGGGCGGTCATGCCGCCGGACGACATCATCGCCGCCTCGAACAGCGCCGTCGGGGTCAGCCCGTCTCTCTCGCTGGAGCGACGCAGCGTCGCCAGCACGTCGAACTCGCCATGCTGCAGTCCATAGCGTGCGAACAGCGGCGTCTGTCGCTCGCGGATCACCAGTTGCGACGCCTCGTTCAGGCGGCCCAGCACCTCCATCGGCAACATGTCCAGGTCGGGGCGCTGGACAGCCCATTGGGCGGCGGCGCGAGAGGCTCTGTCGGGCATGGTTATCTTGACATCGAGATACTTGAGGTCGAGAGACTAGCGCGATTTTCAGTGGGAGTCCTCATCATGACCGCACGACCTGACGCAGCGCCGATGCGTGGCGCGTCGCTGCTGTTGCTGGCGGCCGTCGTCGCCCTGGCGCTGAACCTGCGTCCGGCGATGGCGGCGGTCGGGCCGCTGCTGGACCTGATCGAAGGCGCGACGGGCATGGGTTCGACCGCCGCCAGCCTGCTGACCACCCTGCCGGTGCTGATGATCGGTCTGGGCGCCCTGTCGATCCGGCCGTTGCACCGGCGGCTGGGCGAGCGGCGCGGGGTCTTGCTGGGCGCGCTGCTGATCGGCGGGGCCTGCCTGGTGCGGGCGGTGCTGAACGATACGGCGGGCCTGATCGCCAGCGCGGCGGTCGTCGGGGTGGGCGTGGCCTTGATCCAGGCCCTGGCGCCGGTCGTCATCAAACGGGCCTTTCCAACCCGGTTCGGCACGGTCATGGCGCTCTACACCACCGGCATCATGGGCGGCGCCGCCATCGCGGCGGCGACAGCGGCGGGCCTGGCCGAGGCGGTCGGCTGGGCCGGAACCCTGGCGCTGTGGAGCGTGCCGGCTTTCGTCGCCGCGATCATCTGGCTGGCGGCGTCACGCGATCCGGCGGCCGAGGAGCCGAACCGCGCCGCCGTCGTCGAGGCGACGGACCCGGAGCTTCCCTTCTGGCGTCAGGGACGGGCGTGGCGGCTGATCCTGATCATGGGGCTGGGCACGTCGGCCTATACGCTGGTGCTGGCCTGGCTGCCGCCCTTCTACATCGACCTGGGCCAGCCGAGGGCGACGGCGGGTTATCTGCTCAGCGGCATGACCGGCGCCGAGGTCATGGCGGGTCTGCTGGTGTCGATGACCATCGGGCGGTTCCCGGATCGGCGCGGACCGATCCTGACGGCGCTGGTGTTGGCCCTGCTTGGTCTGGCCGGATTGGTGCTCGCGCCGGTCAGCCTGGCGGTTCCGGTGGTGCTGGTCCTCGGCCTGGGGATCGGCGCCGTCTTCCCGCTGAGCCTGATCCTGGCGATGGATCAGATCGACGATCCTGCGCGGTCGGGCGACCTGCTCGCCTTCGTTCAGGGCGGCGGCTACATCATCGCCAGCCTTTCGCCGCTGGGCGCCGGCCTGTTGCGCGACCATATGGCCGACCTGACCCAGGCCTGGGTGCTGATGGGCGTCGGCGTGATCCTGCTGGGCGTGATGACGCTGGGGTTCCGGCCGGGCCTGCCCAAGCTGCGCTGAGCGACCCGGCCTGCGGTGTCAGCTCGCGTCGCGCCAGGCCTTCAGGCTTTCCATCGCCCGGATGCTCATCAGGCGCTTCTTGGCCCGGCCGCGTTCCTTGAGCGGGATCTTGACGCCGGCCTCATCGACCTTGGGCGCTTCCAGCGGCGGCAGTAGGCCGTAGTTGATGTTCATCGGCTGGAACTTCGAGCCTGCCAGGTGCCCGCCGGTGATGTGCTCGACCAAGGCGCCCATGGCGGTCTCGGGCGGCGGCGGCGACAGGTCGCGACCCAGCGCCTGGGCGGCGGCGAGGCGACCGGTCAACAGGCCCATGGCGGCGCTTTCGACATAGCCTTCCACGCCCGTCACCTGACCGGCGAAGCGCAGGCGCGGCATGGCCTTGAGGCGCAGCTGGCGCTCCAACAGGTGCGGGCTGTTCAGATAGGTGTTGCGGTGGAGGCCGCCCAGACGGGCGAACTGGGCGTTCTGCAGGCCGGGGATCATGCGGAAGGTCTCGGCCTGCGCCCCATGCTTCAGCTTGGTCTGGAAGCCGACCATGTTGAACAGGGTGCCCAGGGCGTTGTCCTGACGCAGCTGGACGATGGCGTAGGCCTTGACCAGGGGATCGCGTGGGTTGGTCAGGCCGACGGGCTTCATCGGGCCGTGACGCAGGGTCTCGCGACCCCGTTCGGCCATGACCTCGATGGGAAGGCAGCCGTCGAAATAGGGGACGTGCTCCCATTCTTTGAACTCGGCCTTGGGGCCGTCGATCAGGGCGTCGATGAAGGCGCCGTACTGGTCCTTGTCCATCGGGCAGTTGACGTAGGCGGCGGCGTCGCCGCCGGGGCCTTCCTTGTCATAGCGCGACTGTCGCCAGGCGATGTCGAAGTCGATGCTGTCGGCGTGCACGATGGGAGCGATGGCGTCGAAGAAGCTGAGGCTTTCCTCGCCCGTCGCCTTCAGGATGGCCTCGGCCAGGGCGGGCGAGGTCAGGGGGCCGGTGGCGACGATGACGTTGTCCCAATCTTCCGGCGGCAGGCCGGCGATCTCCTCGCGCAAGATGGTGATCAGGGGGTGGGCCGACAGCTTTGCGGTCACGGCTTGGGAGAAGGCGTCGCGGTCCACGGCCAGGGCGCCGCCCGCCGGCACCTGATTGATGTCGCCACAGGCCATGATGATCGAATCCAGCGCACGCATCTCGGCATGCAGCAGGCCCACGGCGTTGTGCTCCCAGTCGTCCGAGCGGAAGGAGTTGGAGCAGACCAGCTCGGCTAAGCCATCGGTGTGGTGGGCGTCAGTCTTGACGCCGGGCACGCCGCGCATCTCGTGCAGGATGACGGGCACCCCGGCGTTGGCGATCTGCCAGGCGGCCTCGGAGCCGGCCAGGCCGCCGCCGATGACATGGATGGGGGAGGGAGAAGAAGCGATCATCGCGGCCTTCTAGCGGGCGGGTGGCGCGGTGTCATGGTCCCCTGCTATATCCGCCGCCGGTAATCGGGGGCGAGATTTGGACGGGCATCGGGTTCTGCGACTGGGCGAGACGCTGTCGGCGACGGTCGATGCCCTGCCTCGCCTGTGGCGCGGGGCCTGGGGCGCGATCCTGGCCGCCGCCGTGGTCTGGGGCATCCAGCCGCTGGCGGCGGGCGCGGCCAGCCTGATGTGGGCGCCGTTCGGCTTGATCACGACGCTGGTGCTGGCCGGGGCGCTCGGCCGGATCGCCATTACGGAGGACTTGCCGCAGGCGCAGCGGCTTGGTTTGGGGCCAGCGGGTCTTCAGTTCGGTCGGCCGGAGCTGCGCCTGCTGGGCGCCGGCCTGCTGTGCGCGGTCTTCCTGGCCATGATCCTGTCGGTCGTCGCCCTGGTGCTGCTGGCCCTCTTCGGCATGGCCGAGCTGAACGCCCAGGCCATCACGTTGCGTCAGTGGAGCGCGGTCGGCCCGGTCTGGAAACTGGCCTTGCTGGCGCTGGTGACGGCCTTCGCCCTGTTCGCCGTCGTCGCCTTTAGCGTGCGGCTGTCCCTGTTCGCGCCGGCGACGATCGGGCGTGGGCATATGGTGTCGCTGCAAAGCATGAGCATCGCACGCGGGGCCTTCTGGCCCCTGCTGGGCGGCCTGATCGTGATGTCGGCGCCCAAGATCGGCCTGGTGCTGCTGTGGGGCGCGGGACTGCTGTCGGGGACGGCGGGCTGGATCGTTTTCGCCGTCGTGCTGACAGGCCTTCAGGCGCCGCTGACAATGGCCTTCGTCGGCGCGGCCTATCGGCCGCTCGACGCACAGGGTTAGGCCGCAGTATTGGACGAGGGCGGCCCTTGACGGATCAGTCGGGGTAAGAGCTATTCGGCGCGCAACCGGAGATCATCATGCTGTTGGCAGCCTTAATGGCAGGGGTTCTGATGCAGGACGCACAGCCCCCGCATCCACCGACCCCTCAGCAGTTTGCGGGCCGACGGTCCAGCTTCGTACAGGGCACGCTTAACGTCGCCGCAGGCGAACGGGCGACCCTGCGTCGGAACGCGAATGGCACCTACGACCTCGTGAAGGTCGACCGCATCGAGGTCCGCGACGTCCTGCCGCCTGCGGAGGGTTCGCGCGGCCCGCTGAATGAGGCCGAGCCTGGAACGATCAGGTTCGGACTGCATGCCCGACAGGATGTCGGCTCGTTGCTCAAGGTGGAGAACAGCCAGGGCGAGGGGCTGAAATATGCAGGTTTCATCGTGAGGTATGTGGGCGGCCAGGCGCGAGGCCCGGCCGCCACCTCGGTTTGCACGGTCCCCTCGGGCATGGCGAACTTCGAGCATTGGAACGAGCCCGTCATTCAGATCGTGGTTGGCGGTCTGGAGACTTCTGATGACGCCGTGCCGACGTGCCCCCCTCACGTCGAGGGTTGATCAGGCACGTCGCCAGGGTCGCAAAGGTCAGGCCGCCTTGAGGCCGCCTGCTATCGTATAGGCGGCCTCGGTCTTGGCGGCGACCTCGTCCAGGGTGACGCCGTCGGCCAGCTCGATCAGCTCCAGCCCCGCGCCGTCCGGCTTGACGTCGAAGGTCGCCAGGTCGGTGATGATGCGGCTGACCACGCCCGTGCCGGTCAGGGGCAGGGTGCAGGCTTTCAGCACCTTGGACTGGCCATGCTTGTTGGCGTGTTCCATGACCACGACCACGCGCTTCACGCCCGCAACCAGATCCATGGCGCCGCCCATGCCCTTCACCAGTTTGCCGGGGATCATCCAGTTGGCGATGTCGCCGTTCTGGGCCACTTCCATGGCGCCGAGGATCGACAGGTTGATGTGGCCGCCGCGGATCATGGCGAAGCTGTCGGCGCTGCTGAAGTAGGACGACTCCGGGATCTCGGTGATCGTCTGCTTGCCGGCGTTGATCAGATCGGGGTCCTCGTCGCCCTCATAGGGGAAGGGGCCCATGCCGAGCATGCCGTTCTCGGACTGGAGGGTCACGGTCATGCCGGCGGGGATGTAGTTGGCAACCAGGGTCGGGATGCCGATGCCGAGGTTGACGTAGAAGCCGTCCTGAAGCTCCTGGGCGGCGCGCTCAGCGAGTTGTTCGCGGGTGCGGGGCATTATGCTTGCTCCTTCTGGCGGACAGTGCGCTGTTCGATGCGCTTCTCGGACACGGTCTGAACCAGGCGGTCGACGTAGACGCCCGGCGTGTGGATGTGGTCGGCATCAAGCGAGCCGACGGGGACGATTTCTTCGACCTCGACGACCGTGACCTTGCCGGCGGTGGCCATCATCGGGTTGAAGTTGCGGGCGGTCTTGCGGAACACCAGGTTGCCGCGCTCGTCGGCCTTCCAGGCCTTGACGATGGACAGGTCGGCGACAAGGCCGGTCTCCATCACGTAGTCGCGGCCGTCGAAGTTGCGAACCTCCTTGCCCTCGGCGACCAGGGTGCGGACGCCGGTGGCGGTGAAGAAGGCGGGGATGCCGGCGCCGCCAGCGCGGATGCGCTCGGCCAAGGTGCCCTGGGGATTGAACTCAAGCTCCAGCTCGCCGGCGAGATACTGGCGCTCGAACTCCTTGTTCTCGCCGACGTAGGACGAGATCATCTTGGCGATCTGGCGGGTGCCGAGCAGCTGGCCCAGGCCGAAGCCGTCGACCCCGGCGTTGTTGGAGATGACCGTCAGACCCTTCACGCCGCGGTCGCGCAGGGCGGCGATCAGGTTCTCGGGGATGCCGCACAGGCCGAAGCCCCCGGACATAACCGTCATGCCGTCGAAGGTCAGCCCCTCCAGCGCGGACGTGACGTCAGCGTAGATCTTTCCCATCGCTCTCCCTTTTTCATTGCCTGATGAATATCGGCGCTTTGACCACGCCTAACGCGGGGGCAGGCGGGGGGCAAGTCGCAGCGTCGATCCGACGTGGGGATTTCAGACGGTCGACGCAAAAAACAGAGTCTAATTCGTCTAATTGGTCTGAAACGACGCCGACCCGGCTTCGAAAAACAGGGTGCAAAGTGTGTACTTCGTCTGAAATCGTGCAGGCTCGGACCTGATGTCGGCATCGTCGGCGCCGTGTTCAAGGGCGGATGCATCCGCCGAAGGCGGGGCGGCGTATTCCATGACAGCTGCACGCTGCGATCGATCGCCAAGGACGTTTTCATGAACCTGACCAATGTCGCCATTCGCCAGCTTCAGGACGCGCCGTTTCCGGATTTCGTGACGCGGCCGGCGATCGACAGTCTGGTGACGGAGGCGAGGAAGCGGCTGGATCGCGACGGACCCCACGACGAGGCGGCGTTCGCGCACGAGATGGCCCAGCGCGTCATCGCCGAACACACCGACGCGGCGAACCAGCAGCATTACGAATTGCCACCAGAATTCTTCCAGCTCTGTCTGGGCAAGCGGTTGAAATACTCCTGCTGCCTTTATCCTGCCGGGCGCGAGACGCTGGACCAGGCGGAAGAGGCGGCGCTGGCTGAGACCTGCGCCCATGCCGAACTGATGGACGGGCAGACGATCCTGGAGATGGGCTGCGGCTGGGGTTCGCTGTCGCTGTGGATGGCCGAGAAATATCCGAACGCTAGGATCACTGCGGTGTCGAACAGCCATGGGCAGCGCGGCCATATCGAGGCCCAGGCGGCGCAGCGCGGCCTGACCAACCTGACCGTCATCACGCGCGACATGAACGCCTTCGAGACCGAGCAACGCTTCGACCGCATCGTCTCGGTGGAGATGTTCGAGCATATGGCCAACTGGCGCGCCCTGCTGACAAAGGCGCGGGGCTGGCTGAAGGATGATGGGCGGATGTTCATCCACGTCTTCACCCACCGCGACGCCCCTTACCGGTTCGACCATACCGACAGCGGCGACTTCATCGCCCAGCACTTCTTCACCGGCGGGGTGATGCCCAGCCATGGCCTGATCCGTCAGTTCCCCGACCTGTTCGCCGTCGAGCAGGAATGGACCTGGAACGGCGGGCATTACGCGAAGACAGCGAATGACTGGCTAGCCAACATGGACCGGAACGCGGACCGTGTCGCAATGTTGATGCGGGAGACCTATGGCGACGACGCCAAGCTGTGGACCCGGCGCTGGCGGCGTTTCTACCTGGCGACCGCCGGTCTGTTCGGTAACGACGAGGGCCGCACCTGGGCGGTCAGCCACTATCGCCTGAAACCGGCCGCCTGAAACCCAAATGAGGACACCAGCGTGATCAAATATGTCGCGGCATACCTCGGGGCGGGCCTGACGTTCGCCGCCATCGACTTCGTCTGGCTGACGACCATGACCGACCGGCTCTACAAGCCCGTGTTGGGACCGATCATGGCGGACAAGCCGGACATGAAGGCGGCGGTGGCCTTTTACCTGATCTCCATCGCGGGAACGGTCTTCCTGGCCATTGCTCCGGCCCTGAAGGAAGGGAACTGGACACGGGCGGCGATCAACGGCGCGGTCCTGGGCTTCGTCGCCTACGCCACCTACGACCTGACCAATCAGGCGACGCTGGCGGTGTGGCAGACCAAGCTGACGATCATCGACCTGATCTGGGGCACGACCTTGACTATGGTGTCGGCGACGGGCGGCTATTTCGCCGCGCGCTGGGCCGAGGGCCGTTTCGGCTGAAGAGGGCGTCCGACGCCACGCTTGCGAACATGGTTATGCGTGTCTAAACATCACCCCTGAGTTGAGCGCGGGGGCGGCAGTTGGGAGAAGGCGGTCACCGATTGCTGTCTGCGCGCGGCGTGGCCGACGCCGGCTGGCTGTATGGCGCGCATGTCGCCCGGTATGTTTCGCCCCTGTTGCTCTATCCGGTCCTGACCCGACGGCTGGGCCTGGACGGGTTCGGGGTCTATGCGGCGGGGATCGCGCTGGCGCTGATCGTGGCGGTGGTGGTCGATTACGGGCTTTCGATCTCGGGTCCGCGCGATATCGCAGGGACGATCGAGGGGCGGGGCGCCATCGTTGGTCAGGCGCTGGCGATGCGCGGCGTGTTGGCGGCGCCGGCCGTCGTGGTCGGCGTCGGTCTGGCGATGATCAATCCCGTTCTGGACGGCGCGGGCTTCGCCGTGGCGATGGCGATCCTGCTGGGCGTAGGCCAGGGCGCCAGTCTGTTGTGGTTCTTTCAGGGGATACGCGATCCGGCGCCGGCGGCGATGCTGGAGGTCGGGTTCGCCTTGGCGGCGACGGTCGCAGTGCTGGCGTGGCCATCCTTGTCCGTCGGCGGGGCGATGGCGGTTCAGGCGGCGGGCGTCTGGGCCGGGCTGGCAGCAGGCGCCGTGCTGCTTTTTCGACGTCATGAGGTGACGGCGCCGGGGCGCGGGTTCGTGCGGCGGGCGCTGGTCGAGGGTGCGCCTATGTTCGTCAGCCGGGCGGCAGTCGTCGCCTATACGGGGGCGGGCGTTCTGATGGTCGCGGCCCTGGCCGGGCCTGTTCAGGCGGCGCTTTACGGCGTGGCGGACCGGCTGGTTTCGGCGTCGGGATCGTTGATGCGGCCGCTGGCCGGACTGATCGCGCCCCGGATCGCCGGTCTGCTGTTGGAGGATGCGGGGGCGGCCTTTCGCACGGCGCGCTGGGTGTTGGGGCTGTCGCTGGCGGCGTTCGTCGCGCTGGCGGCGGGTCTGACGCTGGGAGCGCCGATCCTGGTGCGGCTGCTGTTCGGCGACGGGTTCGCGCCGGCGGTGGAGGTGTTGGGGCTGCTGGCCTGGGTTCTGCCGCTGGTGGCGATCAGCCAGGTGCTGGGGCTTCAACTGATGACGCCGCTTCGCATGGATCGACGGTTCGCCGTGATCGTCGGGGTGGGATGCGTCGCGACGTTGGGACCGGCGGTTCTGCTGGCGCCGACGTATGGCGCCGTTGGCATGGCGTGGGCGCGGATCGTTGGTGAGACGGCGGTGGTCGTCGCCTGTCTGGTTTGCCTGAAGGCGCACTGGGCGTCGCTGTTCCAGGGCGGCGGGAGGCGTGATGTCCAGGCGGTATGACTGGCTGATCGTCGGGGCGGGCTTCACCGGGGCGGTGGTCGCCGAGCGGCTGGCGCGCGGGCTGGATCAGACCGTGCTGCTGATCGACCGGCGCGATCATGTCGGCGGCAATGCGCACGACCGGCGCGACGAGGGCGGGCGGCTGATCCATCCCTATGGGCCGCATGTGTTTCACACCAACAGCGCGCGGATCTTCGACTATCTGAGCCAGTTCACGGCGTGGCGGCCCTATTTCCATCGGGTCCGGGGGCATGTGGACGGGCGGCTGGTTCCGGTGCCGTTCAATCTGGATTCGATGCGGCTGCTGTTTCCCGAACGGATGGCGGAACGGCTGTCGGACACCTTGGTCCAGTGGTTCGGGTTTGGCGCGCGGCCCAGCATTCATGACCTGAGACAGGCGGCGGACGATGCGGACCTGAAGTTCCTGGCGGACTATGTGTTCGACAAGCTGTTCGCCAACTACACCGCCAAACAGTGGGGCGTGGCCGCCGACGCCCTGGACGCGTCGGTCCTGGCGCGCGTTCCGGTGGCGATCAGTCGGGACGACCGATACTTTGTTGATCGTTATCAGGCCATGCCGCGCGACGGGTATGGGGCCTTGTTCGACCGGCTGCTGGATCACCCCAACATCCATGTGTCGCTGAACACCGGCATGGATCAGATTGAGCCGCAGACGTGGGACCGCATGGTCTATTGCGGCGCTCTGGACGACTATTTCGGGCGGTCGGCGGGGGTCTTGCCCTATCGCAGCGTGCGGTTCGAACATCAGGTGGTGGATGTGGAGGACGGCCTGCCGGTCGGGACCGTCAACTATCCCAACGAATTCGACTTCACGCGGATCACCGACTTTCGCCATCTGACCGGCGAGCGGGGCGCGACGACGGCGACCGTGACCGAATATCCGGTCGCGCACGAGGTCGGAGTGAACCAGCCCTATTATCCGGTCCTGTCCGAGGCCTCTCGCGGGTTGGCGGCGCAGTACCGGGCGATGGCGGCGGCGCTGGCGGGCAAGGTCTGGTTCGCCGGGCGGCTGGCAGTTTTTCAGTATTACAATATGGACCAGGCGGTGGGTCGGGCGCTGAGCCTGGTCGAGAAGTCGCTGGCGCCGGCCGTGGCCAGGATGGCGGCGTGACGGGTTCGGTCTGGGCCGTCGTGGTGACGTGGAACCGGCGTGCGCTGCTGGAACGCTGTCTGGCGCATCTGATCGCCCAGACGCGTCAGTGCGACGGGCTGGTCGTGATCGACAACGCCAGCGACGACGGCACGGCCGAGATGCTGGCCGACGCCTGGGCGGGCAAGGCGTTGGTGGTGCGGATGCCGGTCAACACTGGCGGGGCGGGCGGGTTCAACGCCGGAATCCGTGCGGCGGTCGAGGCCGGGGCGGACCGGGTCTGGTTGATGGACGACGACGTGTTGGCCGCACCCGATGCGTTGGAGGCGCTGTTGCGCGCCGAGACGATGCTGGACGGCGAGGACGTGACGCCGGGCTTTCTGTGTTCCAGTGTGCGCTCGCCGCAGGGGCATCTGACCAATACGCCGGAGATCGACCGACGGCGGAACGCCTTGGGCTATCCGGCCTGGGGCGAGCGGCTGGAGCAGGGCTTGATCCCGGTGCGACAGGCGACCTTTGTGTCGGTGCTGGTCAGCCGGGCGGCGGTGACGCGGCATGGCCTGCCGCTGGCGCCCATGTTCATCTGGGGCGACGATACGGAATATACGCTGCGGCTGTCGCAGGACGGGCCGGGTTATCTGGTCGCCGCCAGCCGCGTGTTGCATGTGCGCGCCGCGCCGGGGCATCTGACCATCGAGACCGAGGCCGATCCGGGGCGTGAGCGGCTGCATCGGTATCTGACCCGCAACGTCATTCTGGCCAAGCGGCGGCACGAGGGGCTGGCGTCGGCTTTGCGCTATGTCGTGTCGCGTTTGCGGATCGCCGGCCGGTTGGCGTTGCAGGGGCGCTGGCGCAAGGCCGGGGTGCTGATGGCGGGGGTCGTGGACGGGGCGCGGTTCGATCCGAAGGTCGAGCATTGCACGCCGTCGTGAGCGGCCGACGAGGCGCGACGCTAAGGTGGTCCCAGTTGGGCGCGGCTTATCGGCAGGCGGTGCTGGTTCTGTTGGGGCTGGGTGTGACGCTGCCGATCTTTCTGGCGCCGGGCCATGTCAGCGGGCCGCGTTTGGGCGATCTGGCGCTGGCCGTCGCCCTGCCGTTGGCGGTGATGGAATGGCGGCGGATGACGCCGGCTCTGAAGACGGCCGGTCCGGTCGCGGCCGCGTTTCTGACGGTCACCCTGTTGCTGCAGGCGTCGCAGGTCGGCGAGCGGCTGAATGCCGGGGACGGGGCGTTCTGGTTTCGGTGGATCGTCGCGGCCCT
The DNA here is from genome assembly GCF_049896085.1 of Brevundimonas sp. TWP1-3. Classification (NCBI taxonomy): domain Bacteria; kingdom Pseudomonadati; phylum Pseudomonadota; class Alphaproteobacteria; order Caulobacterales; family Caulobacteraceae; genus Brevundimonas; species Brevundimonas sp. TWP1-3. The sequence continues at coordinate 1,523,600 of NZ_JAFCTP010000001.1, forward strand.
GGTCGCACCGGCGGCGGCGAGTTTGATCGTCCGGGACGAGCGACGGCGGCGGCTGTTCTTTGCTTCGATCCTGATCGGCGCGGCCTGTCATCTGGCGACCTATGGTCTGGCGCTGCTGGTCGGCTTGGAGCGGTTGCAGGATGTGGGGCTGGCCTCGCCGCGCGCATTGCTGACGACGACCGCCGCCCAGATCCGGCTCACGACGCTGGCCGAGCATCCGAACGCGGCGATGGCGATGATCGGACTGGCGGTTCCGGCCGGGGTGATCCTGGCGGGGCGACGGTGGGGGGGACGACCGACGACGCTGGCGGGGGGCGGGCTGGCGATCCTGGGGTTCCTGAGCACCCTGTCGCGGGGCGGAATGCTGGCGGCGGTGACGGCGTGTCTGGTTCGGGTCGTCGTGGGCTGGCGATGGCGGGAACGGGCGAGGCCGCTCGGGGTAGTGCTCGCGGTGTGCGTCCTGGGCGGCGGTGTGCTGGCGATGCAGGCCGGGATTGACGATGCGCGGTTTGCGGGTCGGTTCGACCGGGCGGCGCTGGAGGAGAACCTGGCGGGGCGGGTGGCGACGTGGGGGCGAACCGTTGGTCTGGTGTTCCAGAGGCCGATGGGCGCGGGCTGGTCGTCGGCGGACGAGATGGGGGCGTTTCGGGCGCTGTCGGTCAGCCACAACGGCTATCTGTTCATGGCTCGGACTGTGGGGGTGATCGCGGCCCTGGTCATGCTGGGGCTTCATCTGTGGTCGGCGGCGCGGTTGGACGCTTTAACGCCGCTGTCGGTCTATCTGCTGATGACCTTGTTCAGCGAGGACCTGACGCAGGGGGCGGGGTTCGTCTTCCTGTCGTGCCTGGTCGCGGCGCTGGCGTGGCGAAGGCCGGTGGCGCCGTGAGGGTGCTGATCGTCAACACCCTGTATCCGCCGCATCAGGTCGGGGGCGCGGAACGCAGCGTGGCGCAGTTGGCGCAGGGGCTGGTGCGGGCGGGGACCGATGTGTCGGTGCTGGCGCTTCAGTCGGGACGGGAGGCTGTCGAGGCGGTGGTCGGGGGCGTTCCGGTGCATCGCCTGCCGCTGAACAATCTCTACTGGCCCTATGACGGCGAGCGTCGGTCGGCCGTGCGGCGGGCCGTGTGGCATGGGCTTGAGGCCGTCAATCCGTGGATGGACGGGGCCGTGGATCGGGTCGTGGAGGGGGTGCGGCCCGACCTGATCCATCTGCATCTGACGACGGGGTTTTCGCTGTCGGTCTATCGGGCGGCGGCGCGGCGGGACCTGCCGCTGGTGCAGACGCTGAGGGACTGGTCGATGATGTGCGCGCGGGCGTCGATGTTCCGGCGCGAACGGCGATGCGAGACGCGGTGTGGATCATGCGTGCTGCTGACGGCGGGCAAGCGGGCTCGCGCGCAGGCGGTGGATCATGTGATCGCACTGAGCCGGCCGGTGCTGGAGGCGCATCAGGCCGCCGGATATTTTCGGGACGCTGCGGCGTCGGTGATCGGCAATGCGGCGGCGCAGGCGGAGGTTTCGGCTCGGCCGTCGCTGGCGGACGATCCGGTTGTGACGTTCGGCTTCATGGGGCGGGTCGAGCCGGAGAAGGGGATCGAAGTCCTGTTGCGCGCGACGACGCGGTTGGAGGGCGACTGGCGGCTGAGGATCGCGGGGCGGGGCGAGGCCGCCTATGTGCAGCGGCTGAGGCGGACCTATGCCGATCCGCGCATCGTCTGGCTGGGGCAGGTGGAGGCGGCGGACTTCTGGCCCACTGTGGATGTCCTGGTCGCGCCGGCCGTCTGGACCGAGCCGTTCGGGCGAGTCGTGGTCGAGGCGGTGCAGCAGGGGCGGGGCGTGATTGCGTCACGCATCGGCGGTCTGCCCGAGGCGGTGAGCGGAGCGGGAGCGGCGACCCTGGTGGAGCCGAGCGACGAAGGCGCGCTGGCGCGGGCCATGGGCGAGGTGCTGGCGGCGCCGGCGCGTTGGCGGTTCGCCGGGGGCGGCGCGCCGACGTGGACCGAAACCTCAATCATCGACGCCCACAGGGCGATCTATCGCCAGGTGCTGGTCAGAAGATCGTCCAGGATTTCGGCCGAGCGGGACCATGAATAGAGCGCGGCGCGGCGCAGGCCGGCGTCGCGGCGGGCGGGGTCTGTCGCGGTCAGCAGGCGGGTCATATGACCGGCCAGGGTCGCGTCGTCGTGGGGGGCGAAATAGAGGGCGGCGTCGGCGCAGACCTCTCGCGTCGCGGCGATGTCCGAGGCGATGACCGGGCAGCCGTGGACGAAGGCTTCCAGCGGAGGGATGCCGAAGCCTTCGTAGAGGCTGGGGAATATGAGGCCGTGTGCGCCGTCGAGCAGGGCTGCGACCTCTGCGTCGGTACGTCGGCCGGCGAAGATCAGGCGCGGGTCTGTCAGGATGGCGGGTTGATCGAAGATCGCGGACGGGCGCCCGCCGATCAGGACCAGTCGGATGGAGGGATCGGCGAGGCGGGCGAGGGCGCGGAGTGCGACGGAGAGGTTCTTGTTTGGCGTCAGATTGCCGAGGGCCACGAAATAGGGGCGGTCCGTCAGGTCGAGGCTGTCGATGACGGCGGGGTCTGGCGTGACGTCGTGAAGATGGTCGGAGCTGTTCGGGGCCACGGTGATGTCGGAGGGCGACAGGTTCAGAACCGCCGCCAGCTCTCGGCGGGAGAAGTCGGACACGGTCGCCAGTCGCGCGCGGCGCCCCAGCAGCCGGCCGAGGGTGCGGTGGAAGGCGGCGTAGCCTCGACGGAAATGTTCGGGATGGCGGAAGACGGCGGCGTCATGGACGACGACGACCTGCCGGGGATGCAGAACGGGGCCTGAGCCGCCCAGCGACAAGAGCCGGCCGTGGTGCGCGGCCCAGACAAGGGCGGTCTGTTCCCACAGGTGGCCGCCTCCGCCCGGCACGGTCTGGATGGGGATTTTCGTCAGCTTGAGATCGTCGGCGCCGACGGGCGTCAGTAGGACGTAACGCTCGGCGGCGCCGGGACGTCTGTCCAGGGCGCGGACGATCTCGCGGGCATAGCGTTGCACTCCGCTCAGGGGCTGGGTCAGGAAGCGGCCGTTGATGAAGAGGGGCTCAGCCACCCAGGCGCCGCAGGGCAAAGGCGTCGCGGTAGATCTGGACCGTCTGTTCGGCCATGCGCGATACGCACAGGGCGGTCCTTGCGACGGGCAGGGGGACGACACGGCTTTGGAGGGCAGCTAGCATCGCCTGGGCCAGAAGGTCCGGCGCGGCGTCCTGGGGCAGGCGGTCGATGCGGGCGCCGGCCTGGATCAGGCAGGCGACGCCGCCGACGTCGGTGGTCACGATCGGCAGGCCCAGGGCGGCGGCCTCGATCATGGCGTAGGAACCGGCTTCGTAGCGGCTGGTCATGACGAACAGGTCGAAACCGGCCATCAGACATCGGGCGTCGCGACCGCCCATCAGCCGGACCGCCTTGCCGCCCGCAGCCTCGACCGCCGGGGCCAGGTCGCCGTCGCCGATCAGGACGCCGACGACGCGCGGGTCGGCGGCGTTCGCCAGACGCACGGCCTGGGCGAAGCGGACGGGGTCCTTCTGCGCGCAAAGACGGCCGACGAAGCCGACTGCGAGGGCGTCGGCGGGGATGTCCAGCGCGCGTCGAGCTGCCTGACGATCCGTGGACGGCAGGGCGGCAAGGCCGTTGGGGACGACGTGGAGGCGACGGGAAGCCAGGCCCCAGCGGCGCGCGACGGCGGCTTCCTCTTCGGAGACCGCGATGACGGCGTCGCCGCCCGCGTGGGCCAGCAGGAACTCCGCGATGCCGGCGGCGGTCTTCGACAGGCGGGGCGGACCCATCATCGGCAGGGCGTGGGGGGTGTAGATGCGGGCGGCGCCGGGGGCGTGGGCCAGGCGAACCAGGGCGCCGGCCTTGGCGCTATGGCCGTGAACGATCTCGAACGGGCCGAGATGCGCGATCAGGCGGTTTAGCGCGTGAAGACAGGTGATGTCCCACGGTCCGACGCCGCGCCGCATCGGCAGGCGTTCGAGGGCGTTTAGGGGAAGGGCGGCGACCTCGGTCTGAAACCAGGCGTCGGCGCGTCGCGGCGAATAGATCAGCGAAACCTGATGGCCGCTCTGGATCAGGGCGCGGGCCAGATCGACCACATGACGCCCCGAGCCGCCGCCGGACGGCTCGATGACCAGAAGTATGCGCAAGGATGTCGTCCCCCGACGATGGCTCAGTCTTGCAACTGAAAGCCATCGCCGAGAAACGTCAAGATTGCAGTCTTAGTTGACCGTCGCCTTGACGATCTTGCCGGGCGCGCGGGGCGGCTCGCCCTTGGGCAGGGCGTCGACGTGTTCCATGCCGGATTCGACTTCGCCCCAGACGGTGTACTGGCGGTCCAGGAAGGTGGCGTCGTCCAGGCAGATGAAGAACTGCGAGTTGGCGCTGTTGGGATCGGACGTCCGGGCCATCGAGCAGACGCCGCGCTTGTGCGGCTCGGCCGAGAACTCGGCCTTCAGGTTCGGCTTCTTGGAACCCGAGGTGCCGGTGCCGGTCGGGTCGCCGCCCTGGGCCATGAAGCCCGGGATCACGCGGTGGAAGACGACGCCGTCGTAGAAGCCTTCCGAGGCGAGTTCGGTGATGCGTTCGACGTGGCCAGGAGCCAGGTCCGAGCGCAGTTTGATGACCACGTCGCGGGCTTCGCCGTCGCCGGTGTCCAGGGTGAAGGTCAGGGTTTCGGCCATTTCGGTCGTCCTCTTGGGGGTTGATTTGAGGCGGGACATAGCCCGCAACGCCGGTCGGGGCTATGTGGGAACGATGAGCGAAGACGAAAAGCCCCAAGAACGCCGCCGCATGGTCAAACCGCCCACGGGCGGAACCGCCGCCGGGCGCGGCATGGGCACCAAGATGAAGACGGCCGACACCAAGTCCATGTCGAGCCAGCAGTGGATCAAACGCCAACTGGCCGACAAATGGTCCGAGAAGGCGCGAGCCGAGGGCTGGCGCTCGCGCGCGGCCTTCAAGCTGATCGAGATCGACGACAAATTCCACCTGATCAAGCGCGGCAGTAAGGTCATCGACCTGGGCGCGGCGCCGGGCGGCTGGATCCAGGTGGCGGTCAATCGCGGGGCGGGCGCGGTGGCGGGCGTGGACCTGCTGATGATCGAGCCGATTCCCGGTTCGACCCTGTTGCAGGCCGACTTCACCCATCCGGGCGTGGACCAACAACTGATCGACGCCATCGGCGGGGCGCCGGACCTGGTGCTGTCGGACATGGCGCACAACACGGTCGGGCATCGTCAGACGGACCACCTGAAGATCATCGCCCTGATCGAGATCGCCGCCGACTTCGCCATCCGCACCCTGAAGCCGGGCGGGAATTTCGTGTCCAAGAACTTCCAGGGCGGCGACGCCGGCGGGGTTCTGGCGCGGCTGCGCGAGGAGTTCGAGACGGTGAAATACGTGAAGCCGGAATCGAGCCGCAAGAACAGCGCCGAGGTCTTCCTGGTGGCGCTGAACAAGCGATGAGCGAGGCGCTGGTCCGGCAGGCGTTTATGGACCAGGCGGTGATCTGCACCGCAGCGGGCGCGCCCTTCACCGGGCGGCTGTGCCGGTTGGTCGGGGAGCGGCTGAGGGGCGAGGACGAGATCGGGCGGCGGGTGCTGGCCTGGACCGGTGTGCCGTCGCACCAGGGCGACGCCCTGCCGTTGCGGCTGATGGGCGGGCTGCACGCCTTGGCGCGGTCGGGGCTGGACGAGGCGCTGTCGGCCCTTTATCCGCCAGCTACGGCGCCGGGTGATGACGACGCCCTATGGGCTGTCGTGGCACGAGTTCTGGTCGAACGGGCGGACTTCCTGTCGCCCTGGCTGGACGGGCCGCCTCAGACCAACGAGGTCGGGCGGTCGGCGGCCCTGATGGCGGGGTTGCTGGTGCTGGCCGATCGGTTCGGCCTTCCGTTCGCCCTGTATGAGCTGGGCGCCAGCGCGGGCTTGAATACAGTGCTGGATCGCTACGCCTATCGGTTGGGCGAGACCGAGGCAGGCGCCGCCGGATCGCCAGTGGGGCTGGAACCGGTGTGGGCCGGCGCATCGCCGCCATCGGCTGAGGTGATCGTGGCACGTCGGGCCGGTGTCGATCAGAACCCCTTGGACGTTCGCGATCCTGCGACAAGCGAACGGCTGAGCGCCTATGTCTGGGCCGATCAACGGACGCGGTTGGCGCGGCTGGCGGCGGCGCTGGATCTGGCGGCGCGCGATCCGGCGGTGATCGACAAGGCGGATGCGGCGGACTGGCTGGAGGCGAAACTGTCGCCGGCGCCCGAGCCCGGTGTCTGTCGCGTCGTCATGCACACCATCGCCTGTCAGTATTTCCCGCCAGACAGTCAGGCGCGCATCCGGGCGCATATCGAGGCGGTCGGGGCGAAGGCGACGGAGGCCGCGCCCCTGGCCTGGCTGAGTTTCGAGGCGGCCTCGGGCGCCGTGGACCGGCGACCGGCGCTGGACCTGACGATCTGGCCCGGCGGCGAGACGCGCCGCTTGGCGATCTGCCAGCCGCATGGCGCCGAGATCGACTGGCTTTAGGCCGTGACGGCGGCGTCACGGGCCTTGCGGTCTTCGATTCTGGCCCAGATGCGGTCGTGCAGGGTGAAGAAGACGGTCTGAACCAGAGGCTCGATCATGCCGATGGCGAGGGCCGTGCGGATGTCGTTGGTCAGGGCGTAGGCGACCGTGACCGCGACGGCGAAATGCATGACGCCATAGGTCACGGTCTTCAGCGCGACCTGTTTGAGGGAGCGGGGCAGGGCGTGGCTGTGGCCGCGATGACCGTGGGCGTCGTGCGAGCGCTGCTGTTCCTCGGGCGACATGATGTCGAGGCGGGCGGTGAAGGCTTCCGTCGCCTCTTCGATGTTGGAGGCCATGCGTCGGCGCTCGACCTTGTGCCAGACGCGGTCGTGGACGGTGTAGGCGATGGTCTGGAAGATCGGCTCGACCATGCCGACGGCCAGGGCGATGCGCCAATCCCGCGTGATGGCGAAGGCCACGAGGATGGCCACGACAAGGTGCATGACGCCGTAGCTGGCGATCTTCAGAGCCAGTTTGCGCGCGGTGCTGAGGATGACGCCGACCATGCAGGGAGAATGGTAATCGGCCCCGCCGGTTGCAAAGCAATAAAATCTATTGGGTCCATAAGCCGCAAGACCCTTGCCGTGGCCCCCCGCCGCCCGTTATACGCGGCCCGCAAAACGGAGACTCCCTATGGAGATACGCGAAGGACTGACCTTCGACGATGTTTTGCTCGAACCCGGCGCGTCCGAGTTCATGCCGGCGATGGTCGATGTCTCGACCCAGCTGACACGCGACATCAGACTGAACATCCCGCTGCTGTCCTCGGCCATGGACACGGTGACGGAAAGCCGCCTGGCCATCGCCATGGCCCAGTCCGGCGGACTGGGCGTGCTGCACCGCAACATGACCATCGAGGAGCAGGCCGATCAGGTCCGCGCCGTGAAGCGTTATGAAAGCGGAATGGTGGTCAATCCGGTCACCGTCGGCCCGCAGACGACGCTCGGTGAAGTGCGCGAGATCGTGGCGCGCAAGAAGATCACCGGCTTCCCCGTCGTCGATCCGGCCACGGGCAAGCTGGTCGGGATGCTGACCCACCGCGACATGCGGTTCGAGAGCGACCTGAACCTGACGGCCGCATCGCTGATGACCACGGGCGACCTGATCACGGTGCGCGAGAGCGCCGGACGGGAAGAGGCGCGTCAGCTTCTGAAGACCCGCAAGATCGAGCGCGTCGTGGTGGTGGACGAGGATTATCGGGCCGTCGGCCTGATCACGATGAAGGACATCGAGAAGGCCCAGGCCTTCCCCCACGCGGCCAAGGACGACCAGGGTCGTCTTCTGGTCGGCGCGGCCTCGACGGTCGGCGACGCCGGCTACGAGCGGGCCATGGCCCTGGCCGAGGCGGGTTGCGACGTGGTGGTGATCGACACCGCACACGGTCATTCGGCCTCGGTCGCCCAGGTGGTCGAGCGCATCAAGCGCGAAAACAACCGGCTGCAGATCATCGCCGGCAATGTCGCCACCTATGACGCGACGCGGGCCCTGATCGACGCGGGCGCGGATGCGGTGAAGGTCGGCATCGGTCCGGGCTCCATCTGCACCACCCGTATCGTGGCGGGCGTGGGCGTGCCGCAACTGACGGCCGTGATGGACTCGGCGCGGGCCGCCAAAGGCACGGGCGCCTCGGTCATCGCCGATGGCGGGATCAAATATTCGGGCGACCTGGCCAAGGCCATCGCGGCCGGCGCGAACGTGGCCATGATGGGCTCGATGTTCGCCGGCACCGACGAAAGCCCCGGCGAGGTCTTCCTGTACCAAGGGCGCAGCTACAAGTCGTACCGCGGCATGGGTTCGGTCGGCGCCATGGCGCGCGGCTCGGCGGACCGGTATTTCCAGAAGGAAGTCTCGTCCGAGAAACTGGTGCCCGAGGGCATCGAGGGCCAGACGCCGTACAAGGGGCCGATCAGCCCGGTCCTGCACCAGATGGTCGGGGGGCTTCGCGCCTCGATGGGCTATGTCGGCGCCGGCACCATCGCGGACTTCCAGGAGCGTGCGCGCTTCGTGCGCATCACTGGCGCTGGCCTGCGGGAGAGCCACGTCCACGACGTGATGATCACGCGCGAGGCGCCGAACTACAGACAGGGATAAGGGCCATGACGACCGAACTGACCTATCTGGCGCTGACGCTGATCCTGGCGCTGGTGCAGATCTTCCTGCCGGCCGGGGCGCGGACGGTCGAGTTCGGCTCGAAGTGGAATGCGGGTCCGCGCGACGAGACGCCGGCGGCGAAGAAGCCGCTGACCGGTCGTCTTGAGCGCGCCGAGGCCAACCTGTTCGAGACCTTGCCGCTGTTCATCGGCGCCGTGCTGATCGCCCATGTGATCGGCGCGGCCGGCCCGCTGACCCTGTGGGGCACGGCGCTCTATTTCTGGGCGCGCGTCGTCTATGTGCCCCTTTACGCCCTTGGCGTTCCCTATGTCCGGTCGCTGGTCTGGGTGGTCTCGCTTGCGGGACTGGTCATGGTCCTGGCGTCCCTGTTTTTCCTGAAAGCCTGAATTGACCCCAGCCGCCCGCCTCGCCGCCGCCGCCTCCATCCTGGACTCCATGGCCCAGGGCCGCCAACCGGCCGAAACCGTCCTGAAGGCCTGGGGGGCCGCCAACCGATACGCCGGGTCCAAGGATCGGCGGGCCATCGCCGATCATGTCTACAAGGTGCTGCGCGCGCGCGGCCGACTGTCGTGGATCATGGGCGGGCGCGAGGACGGCCGGGCCCTGGTGATCGGCTCACTGCACGCCATTGACGGCCTGTCGGTGGAAGAGATCGAGGCCCTGCACTCGGGCGACGGCTATGGCCCGCGCCCGCTGTCGAAACAGGAGCGGAGCCGGATCACGGCCGGGCAGGGCGAAGTTCCCGGCTGGGTTGCGGCGGGTCTGCCGGAGTTCGTGGTCGAGGATTTCAAGGCCACCTTCGGCGACCGCTGGGCCGAAGAAGCCCACGCCCTAATGACGCCGCGCGCGCCCATCGACCTGCGGGTCAATGATGCGGCCGCTACGGTGGAAGAGGTCGAAGCCGAGCTGCGGGCCGCTGGGCTTGAGGTGTCTCGCACCCCCTGGTCCGTTCTGGGCCTGCGCGTGCCGTCGGAACCGCCGCCCAATATCCAGGCCCTGGACGGATTCAAGGCCGGCAAGTTCGAGATCCAGGACGAGGGCAGCCAGGTCGTCTGCTGGCTGGCCGGGGCGCAACCCGGCCAGACGGTCGTCGATTACTGCGCCGGCGGCGGCGGCAAGACCCTGGGTCTGGCGCAGGCCATGACGGGGCAGGGCAAGCTGATCGCTGCGGACGTCGTCAACAAGCGGCTGGAGAACATCCGTCCCCGCCTGAAACGCGCGGGCGTCGAAGCCGAGCTGGTGCTGATCGGCCAAAACGGCGGCGGGCTGGAGGCGGTCAACGGCCAGGCCGATCTGGTCCTCGTGGACGCGCCTTGTTCGGGTTCGGGCACCTGGCGCCGCCGGCCCGAGGACGCCTGGCGTCTGACGACCGAAGAGGTCGAGAAGCTGCACGCCCTGCAGGTCCGCATCCTGAGCCAGGCGACCAAGCTGGTGAAGCCGGGCGGCCGTCTGGTCTATGTCACCTGTTCGCTGCTGGCGCGCGAGAACGAGGCCAGCGTCGACGCCTTCGAGGCGGCAAACCCTGAGTTCCGCCCGGTCCCGGTCGCCGATCTCCTGTCCGCGCCGCAACTGAGCGACGCCGCCCGGACGAAGCTCGCCGAACTGGCTTCGGGCGCGCGTCTGCGCCTGTCGCCGGCCACGGCCGACACCGACGGCTTCTTCGCCGCCGTCTATCAGCGCGCCGCCTGATGGGGGTTGGATTGGCGCGGCATGGCGAGGTTTCGGTCCTCCACGTCATGGCTGCGCCCGCCGAATATGGCGACCACCTCCGCGCCCGCATCCAGCCCCTGATGACCGGCGTCGGCCCGGTCGAGGCCGCTGTCGTCCTGACCGCCGCTCTGGCGCGCCTGGAGACGGCGGGCGGCCTGCCGGACCTGATCGTGTCGCTGGGGTCGTGCGGCTCGCGGGTGCTGGAGCACGCCGCCGTCTATCAGGCCTCCTCGGTCGCCTATCGCGACATGGACGCCAGCGCCCTGGGCTTCCCCAAGGGGATGACGCCGCTGCTGGACCAGCCTGCGGTCCTGGCCCTGCCGTGTCCAAGCCCCGGCGTCCCGACCGCGACCTTGTCGACCGGGGCCAATGTCGTCTCCGGCGCCGCCTATGACGCCATCGAGGCCGAGATGGTGGACATGGAGACCTGGGCCCTGGTCCGGTCGGCCCAGACCTTCGGTGTGCCTCTGATCGCCCTGCGCGGCGTGTCGGACGGCCGTGCCGAGTTGAAGGCGCTGGAGGACTGGACCTCCACCCTGCAACATGTGGACGAAAACCTGGCCGCCGCTCTAGATCGTCTGATCGCCGTGCTGGAGGCCGACGGCCTCGCCGCCCTTGAAATCCCGGCCGCACAAGGCCAAGACCCCGCGCAACTCTCCCCGGATTCGATCACGCCATGACCACGCCGCACGACCACCAGAAGGTCCTCATCGTCGATTTCGGCAGCCAGGTGACGCAGCTGATCGCCCGCCGCCTGCGCGAGGCCAGCGTTTATTGCGAGATCCATCCGTTCCAGAAGGCCGAGGCGGCTCTGGCTTTGATGAACCCGGCGGCCATCATCCTGTCGGGCGGTCCCGAGAGCGTCCACGAAGAGGGCAGCCCCCGCGCGCCCCAGGCCGTGTTCGAGGCCGGCGTGCCGGTGTTGGGCATCTGCTACGGCGAGATGACCATGTGCGAACAGCTGGGCGGCAAGGTCGAGGGCGGCCACACCCGCGAGTTCGGCCGCGCCGAGATCACCGTCGAGAAGACTTCGCCCCTGTTGGCGGACCTGGCCCCGGTGGGTGAGGAGGAGACGGTCTGGATGAGCCACGGCGACAAGATCGTCGCCATCCCCGCGGGCTTCGACGTCGTCGCCTCCTCGGCCGGCTCGCCCTATGCCGTGATCGCCGACGAGACCCGCCGCTTCTACGGCGTGCAGTTCCACCCCGAGGTGATGCACACCCCGCGCGGCCATCAGATGCTGAAGAACTTCACCCACGGCATCGCCGGGCTGAAGGGCGACTGGACCATGGCGGCCTATCGCGACGAGAAGATCGCGCAGATTCGCGAACAGGTCGGCGACGCCAAGGTCATCTGCGGCTTGTCCGGCGGCGTCGACAGTTCGGTCGCGGCCGTGCTGATCCACGAGGCGATCGGCGACCAGCTGACCTGCGTCTTCGTGGACACCGGCCTGCTGCGCAAGGACGAGGCGACCCAGGTCACGACACTGTTCCGGGAACACTACAACATCCCACTGGTCCACGTTGATGCGTCGAAGGAATTCCTGGGCGAGCTGGCGGGTCAGTCGGATCCCGAGGCCAAGCGCAAGATCATCGGCCGGGTCTTCATCGAGATCTTCGACCGAGAGGCCAACAAGATCGAGGGCGCCGAATTCCTGGCCCAGGGCACTCTTTATCCCGACGTGATCGAGAGCGTGTCGTCGTCCAGCGGCAAGGCTCACGTCATCAAGAGCCACCACAATGTCGGCGGCCTGCCCGACTATATGAAGCTGAAACTGGTCGAACCTTTACGCGAACTGTTCAAGGACGAGGTCCGGGCCCTCGGCCATGAACTGGGCCTGACCGACGCTTTCGTAGGACGCCACCCCTTCCCCGGACCGGGCCTGGCCATCCGCATCCCCGGCGAGATCACGCCCGACGCCGTCGAGACCCTGCAACAGGCCGACGCCATCTATCTGGACGAAATCCGCAAGGCGGGTCTCTACGACAGCATTTGGCAGGCCTTCGCCGTCCTGCTTCCGGTCAAGACCGTTGGCGTCATGGGCGACGCCCGCACCTATGAAAAAGTCCTGGCCCTGCGCGCCGTGTCGTCCACCGACGGCATGACGGCCGACTTCTACCAGTTCCCCTGGGACGTCCTGGCGAAGACGGCGACGCGCATCATCAACGAAGTCCGCGGCGTGAACCGGGTGGTCTATGACGTGACATCGAAGCCGCCCGGCACAATCGAGTGGGAATAGTCCCGACCCTTCGGTAGCATTCGGTATCGCTTCCGAAGCCGCCTCTAAAGGGCTGACAACATTGTGAATTCTGTCGAGACCCTTCGGAGCCATTCGGAGGGTCTTTTTTCGTTTTGTCGGACTGCCCGACGGTACGCCGCTGCATTGATCTGGCGGACTCGGGCTCATACCGTCCTGACATCGGGCCAAGCCCTGACGGTATTCATTTCCAGCAAGTCTCTGAAATGGATGATAAAAAGCTGTCTTGGCGCGCCCGAATTCGAGGACCGACAGCCAGAGGCGATTATACCGTGCTAACCGACACCGCACTGAAGAATTTGCGTCCGAAAGCAAGGGCTTACAAGAGTACCGACAGGGACGGTATGTACGTCTATGTCTCGACGGGCGGCGCGATCTCATTCCGCTACGACTATCGGTTCAACGGCCGTCGAGAGACCATGACGCTCGGGCGTTACGGTCGGGCCGGGCTGACGCTGGCCCAAGCCCGCGAGCGGCTGATCGAGGTGAAGAAGGCGATCGCAGACGGGGTATCGCCCGCCGTTGAAAAGCAGCGCGCCAAACGTCGCTTGAAGGAAGCTCACGATTTCGCACAGGTCGCCCAGGGCTGGATGGACCGCGCGCCGATGGCGGACAGCACCCGCGACATGCGCCGGGCGATTTTCAATCGGGACATCCTTCCGAAGTGGAAGAACCGCCTGCTGAGCGAGATCACGCCTGACGACTTGCGGGCGCACTGCAAGGCGATCGTGGACCGCGGGGCGCCCGCGACGGCGATCCACGTCCGGGATATCGTCAAGCAGATCTACGGCTGGGCCATCCTCCACGGCGAGAAGATCGACAACCCGGCAGATGACGTGGGCCCGGCGTCCATCGCGACCTTCCGACCGCGCGACCGCTCGCTCACCCCCGCCGAAATCCGGATCATGCTGATGCTTCTGGGTGAGGTGGCGACCCTGCCAACCATCAGGCTCGGCCTGAAGTTCATCCTGCTCAGCATGGTTCGAAAGAGCGAACTTCAGGACGGGGTATGGACCGAGGTGGATTTCGACAATGCGGTCTGGTCGATCCCGGCGGCGCGCATGAAGCGCTCACGCCCTCACAACGTCTACCTCTCCACCCAAATGCTGGACATCCTGGTCGCCCTGAAGACCTGCGCCGGCAACTCGAAATACATCCTGCCGTCGCGCTACGACGCCGATGCGCCGATGTCGCGGGCGACCTTCAACCGCGTCACCAGTGCGATCGCTGAGAAGGCCGGTAAGGGTGATCTCCCGCTCGAACCCTTCACCGTCCACGACTTGCGGCGGACGGCCTCGACCCTGCTGCATGAGATGGGTTTCAACTCGGACTGGATCGAGAAGGGGCTGGCTCACGAAGAGCGATCCTCGCGCGGCGTCTACAACAAGGCGGAGTTCGAGACCCAGCGTCGGCACATGGCTCAGGAATGGTCGAACGCCGTGGATGCGTGGGAAGCGGGACGCGCCTATACCCCGGCGCTCGCCGCACCAGAGGTCAGCGCGCCGCGGTTCGATCCGAAATTCTGAAACGCATCCCAGGGATGCGAACAGAAAATTGGTGGACCCGTGGACGCCGACGACCAGGGGGTTGTTGTACTCCAATAGCGTCATGCGACACGGCGTCCTGAAACGCGCGGCGTGCTTATTCGGGGGACGGTGGCGACCGGGGCGGAGGGACGATGGCGTCCGGGGGTATGGGCGCCTATGTCCAGGGGAGAGGCGGGCCCGAACCATTCCGTTCAACGGTTTGAAGGTCCATTATATCGGCTCAATCAATGAGATCAACCATGAGCGAAACCACCAACAAGGTCGTCCCCCTCCGTCCCGCCGCCACGCCTGAGACGTCGCGCAAGGTCCTGGAGAAGCGGTGGACCAAGGGCGTGATCGACCCGGGCTTCACCTTCGTCCCTTCGGTCCTGCTCCGAGCCCAGGCTCGCCTGCACATCAACGCCACCGAACTCGCGGTGCTGATGCACCTGATCGACCACTGGTGGGAGGACGAGGAGATGCCGTTCCCCTCGAAGCGCAGGCTGGCCGAACGCCTCAGCGTGTCGGACAAGACCGTCCAGCGCGCCATCAAACGCCTCGAAGACGAAGGTCTCGTTCGTCGGATCGTGCGTCGCCATTCCAGCGGAGGGCAGGCCAGCAACATCTATGACCTCAAGCCCCTGGTCGAGAAGCTGAAGCCGATCGCCAAGGACATGATCGACGCGCGCGACAAGGCCGCCGCCACCAAGCGCGCGGCCGTTCGGCCGGGACTGCGCAAGCGGTCGCCGGACCTGTCCGGACTGTAGATCATGGCCGGGCCGTACTTTCCGCCGCTGGAGGTCGCGGGGCAGACGCTCGCGTTCGACCATCTCGAGCCCTTCGTTCTCGAGATGGCGACCCAGTCGCGTCCGAACGGCGTGAAGATCGATGTCCGGTTCAGCAACCACTGCTTCAGCGAAACCTTCGACGCCGCCCGGCACGACGACAACGCGGTGGCGGTCTGGGACGGCCCGAGGCGGCGCGTCTTCTGTCCGATCCGCTACGGGCTGTCGCAAGCGCTGCCGCATATCCTGAAAGGTCTGCCGACCGCGCATGTCTATCAGACCCCGGAGGCGAACTTCCTGCGGATCGGTGTGCGCAACGACGGCGGAGCAGGGGACTACAGGGTCTTCTTCAGGGTCAAGCGCGGCGCCGGCGCCGGCATCGATCTCAAGCTCTTCGTGGAAAGCGCCTACAGCCCTGAACCGGCGCAGGCGCTCGCCATCGCCCACATGAGCAAGGTTCGCTTCGCCGTGCTGGTCGACAAGACGCTGAAGGGCGAGAAGCTGAAGTTTCACCGGAAAAGATAAGGGCGCCCGGAGGCGCCCCTATCAGAAGTCACTCGGTAGCCGCTTCCGGGACCGAAATCCCTATCTCGCTCACGCGTGGACCTCCGAAGAGGCGGGTGAGGCTGTTTCAACCGATCTGGCCTCAGGAGGACATATAAGCCCCGGGGGTGAAGAAATCAATGATCAGCCCTGGACGTCCCTGTCCCGGTCTCCGGGTCACAACCGGCCCCGGATGAAGCATTCTATGACCATACTCGCTGATTTCTGAAGCGCACCCGGCTCACAGGTGCGGCCGGGCCGCGCCCAGCCCGTCGTGGACCGGGCGTGTTCGGCGCAGGCGCACATCCGGGGCCTTGGCCGCCGTGACCGGGGTGCGGCGGCGTTTCTCCAGCCAGGCCTGCACCTCCGACAGATCCCAGACCACGCATCGCGGCGTCAGCCGGAAGCGTTTGGGGAACTCCCCGCGCTGCTCCATTTCCCAGATGGTGCTGTCTGCGAGAGGCACCATCTGGCGCAGTTCCGGCTTCTTGATCGTTCGCGGCAGGGGCGAATGGGTCTGTCCCATGGAGCATCTCCTTGTTCCGGCCGATTCGAACCGAAAGATGCTGGAGGGTGAACACGCAGGCCTGCGGTGGCAGGCTTACGTGTCCTCAGCGCCGGTTTCGCAAGCGCTGGCCGACGGAGCCCGCTCGCTTGAAGGCCTGGACGTAGACCTTGGCCATCCCCTTGAGGGGGTCGGCTCCCAGCGCCGCGCGGCCCGCGAGGTGACGCAGGACGAACATATTGGCTTGTTTCTCGACCGCGGTCATCTGCGAGTCCCCCGCCGTCTCCGGCAGGATGTGATCCTCATGCAGATGGCGGTCCAGGTCGGCCTTGAGAGGCTGAAGTTCAGCAGGTGTGTTGCGGCCATAGAGCTGGGCGGCGAGGCCGGCGATCAGGTCGGCGATTTGAAGCGTCGGATTGTCATGCGACTGGCCGAACCGGATCGGCCCCGCGAGATTGAGCCTGGCGCTGACCACGCGGTTGCCGCCATGCAGAGGGAATTCCTCATCGCGACCGATGAAGCCGTCGAAGGTCGAGGCGATGCCCTGTAGCGGTTTGGAGTCGTCGCAAAGCACCTCGAGCTGCTGATGCTTGGGGCCGAAACCGTTGACGAGGAGCGACATCAGCGCGGTCGAAGTCAGGTCCAGCACCCATTTGGCGTACTCGGCGTCGTCCTTCAGGTGCTCGGTGCGCGCCTTGATCCGCTCGGCATAGCCCCGCGCGAACCGCAACACTTCGCCCAGGACCCGCGCATCCGCCGGCGCCTCTCCGGTCGCGGCGAAGACCGCGGGGGCGTCTGCGGGATCGAAACTGCGCATGAACGTCTCGAGCTGAAGGGCGAGGTCCTCGGCCGGTCCGCCGGCGGTCGCGATGCTTCGATAGACGGCTCCCGCGACCAGCCGATGAAGCCCGTGACGGTAAAAGAGCAGGCTGTTGTCCTCGAGCACAGGCTCCATGAGGTACTCGAACACCTTGCCCGCGAACGCCAGCCGCTTGTCCGCGACGAGGAAGCTGTAACGGCCCTCCATCCGGGCCAGCACGAGGCCCGCGATCTCGGGCCAGTCCCCCCGCTTCTTGAGTCCGGACGCCTTCAGTTCGGCGGCCTGGATGACCGGCTTGCGACCGTCGCGGATCTCCGCGATCAGCTGATTGGCGTCCTCAATGGACAGTTCGACCGCCGCATAGGCGAAGACCGGCTGGTCGTCCCGGAGCAGATTGGGCCCGGTGAAGCCGGACTCATCGAAGGATATCAGGGTGGGGGATGACAGGGCGTGGTCCTCGAAGTTCGCGCCGCCGCTTTCCGCCCGCAAGCGGAGGCGAGAGCCTCAATGTCCGAGTGAAGCTCTGCTTTGGTCGGAAGTCGAGAGCGTGTCATGCCTTCGGACCCGTCGGGCCGTCGACGGCGAGAGGACGAGACATGACGATCACCTTCGACGCCGATGATGTCGCCTATTTCGATGAGGTCCACGGGCGCCGCTCCGAAGCGCTTTGCCCGAAACCGCTTCAGGTCGTGTTTCGCGATGGTGATGCGGCGCGCCCCAACGACTGTCATGCCAACGCTGTGCGCTGGGCGGCGCAGACGCCGGACGCGATCCCGGTCCACGGCTGGTTGATCGAGGCGCAGGACGCGTTCCAGCTCCACATCGTCGCCCATTCCGTCGTTGCAGACGAGCGCGGACAATTGATCGACGTGACGCCGATGCCGATCGCTTCGCCGCGATTCATTCCTCACCGCGGGACAGGCGACGCCTTCTTCAGGCTCCTTCCTCGCTGCAACAGGGTGTCGTGGGCGGTGATCGACACGCTCGCACTGACGATCGACCTTGCCGACGGGACCAACGGTCCGGCGGGCGTCCAGAGCTAAGGGCTCCGCCCTCGCGCGCGCCAGGGTGAAGCGGCTGCGCCGCCGGACCGGCCGGTCTCCCCGACCTTCCGCGCCGGCGATCGTCTTCATGATCATCATCAAGGTCAGGCTTGTGCAGGTCGGGCGATCCCCCTCCGGCCGGTCCGCCCTGGCCCTTGCTACCCCGGTCTCGCCGACGGGCAGGGTTTCAGGCGCGCAGTTCGCGTGCCTGCAACCCATGCCCAAAGGAGGCAGACATGACGGCTCAATCCATCGAAACCATCGCGACCGAAGCGACCGCGCCGCAACACGGCGCGGAACTCATCGTGCCGCTGAACCGGCTCAAGGCCTCGCCGAAGAATGCGAGGAAGACCCCGCATAGCCCGGCGACCATCGAGGCCTTCGCGGCCTCCATTAAGGCCAAGGGGGTGTTGCAGCCGCCCGTGGTCGAGATCGAGCGGAACGATGAGGGCGCGCCTACGGGAAACTACCTAGTGACGATCGGCGAGGGGCGTCGTCAGGGACTTCGGCTGCTGGCCAAGCGCAAGACGATCAAGCGGACCCATCCGGTTCGGGTCATCGTGGACGCCGAGAACGACGCCCACGAGATCAGCCTCGATGAGAACATGACCCGCGAGGCCATGCATCCCGCCGACCAGTTCGAGGCCTTCCAGCGGCTCGCCGTTGAGAAGGGCTACGGCCCCGAGGAGATCGGCGCCCGGTTCGGGGTGTCGGCCCATGTCGTGCGCCAGCGCCTTCGGCTTGGGTCAGCGGTCCCGGAGTTGATGGCGGCCTATCGGGCCGGGACGCTGGCTCTGGATCAGCTGACCGCCTTCTGCGTCAGCGAGGATCAGGACCGGCAGCGGCAGGTGCTGGAGCAGGTCGGCCCCCATACCCCGGCCTACGCCATCCGGCGCGCCATGACCGAGGCCAAGGTGAGCGTCGGCGACCGGCGCGTCCGGTTTGTCGGCGTCGAGAACTACGAGGCGGCGGGCGGTCCGGTGCTGCGCGACCTGTTCACCGAAGACGGCGGCGGCTGGCTGGAAGACGTGGTCCTGCTGGATCGGCTGGTCGGCGAGAAGCTGGCCGGGCTGGCCGACGAGGCGCGCGAGCGGGAAGGCTGGACGTGGGCGGAGCCCGCCCTGGATTATCCGGACGTCTCGGCCTTCGGGCGGGTCTATCCGGTGGCCGTCGAACGGTCGGAGGCGGACGCCGCCGAGATCGCGGCCCTGTCGGAGGAGTATGACCGGATCGTCTCCGAGGCGGGCGCGGAGGGGCTGTCGCCCGAAGCGGACGCGCGGCTGGAGGAGATCGACAAGGCCTTGCAGGCCTTCGGCCCGGACTTCGACTACGCCGCCGACGCCAAGGCGCGGGCGGGGGTCATGGTGATGCTCGGCCATGACGGTCTGGCCCGTTTCGAGCGCGGACTGGTCCGCGCCGAGGACGCCGTGGCGCCGCCGCCCGAGGAGGAGGCCGAGGAGGACGGTGGCGACGCAGACGCCGGGAGAGGCGGGGGCGCGCCCGAGCCGGAAGAGGCCGGGAGCGCCCTGTCGGACCGGCTGGTCATCGACCTCACGGCCCACAAGACCATGGGGCTGCGCGATGCGGTGCAGGCCGATGTGGGCGTGGGGCTGGCGACCATAGTCCACGCCCTGGCCCTGCAGGTCTTCTATCCGGGCTATGGCCTCTGGACGCCGCTCCAGCTTCGCCTGACGGCGACCGGGCTGGAGCGTCTGGCGCCGGGGGTCGAGGACGGGCCTGCCGGGAGGCGGGTTCGCGACCGGTGCGAGGCTTGGGGCGCGCGACTGCCCGAGCGCGCCGAGGACCTGTGGGGCGTGGTGTTCGGATTGGCTCCATCGGAACAGTTGGACCTGATGGCCTGCTGCGCCGGGGTCGGCCTCTACGCCGTGCGTGACCCGCACGACCGGCGACCCGGCGCCTTGGAGCAGGCCGAGACGCTGGCGACGGTGGTCGGCCTCGACATGACCGGGACTTGGTCGGCGACGGCGGCCAGCTACTTCACGCGCGTTCCGAAGACGCGGGTGCTGGAGGCGGTGACGGAGGCCGTCAACCCAGAGGAGGCGGGCCGTCTCGCCGGGTTCAAGAAGGGCGACATGGCTGAGGCGGCGGAACGGCTGGTCGAGGGCAAGGGGTGGCTGCCCTCTGTGCTCCGGACTGTGTCCGATGCGGCGGAGGCGGAGGCGGAGGGTCGAGACGCGGACGAACCGCGCGATGACGACGCCTATTCGTTCGCGGCTGAATAGCCGCCGCTGAAACACTGAAAACTTGCCGCGCGCCCTTTGGGGGCGCGCGGCTTTTCTATGGGCGCCGCCGTGCGGCGGCGAATACCACTGTACGCATTGGAGGAAGCTCGCTCGACGAGGCGGACAGGTCGAAGACGGCGTATTCAGCCTTGCCGTGTGCGGCCGTATCGCGGAGACTCCAGCCATGAAGAAAAGCCTCGATCATCTGCCGCTGCGCAAACAGGCCGAACTCCGTCAGGTGGTCGAGACCGTGCGCGCGGCGTTCGAGGAGGCGATCTCGACCCGCCGCGCCGCGCGGTTGAAGGACGGCAAGATTCTCAAGGTCATCCTCTACGGAAGCTATGCGCGCGGCGACTGGGTGCATGACCCCGTCGGGCGCTATTTCTCGGATTTCGACCTCCTGATCGTCGTCGATCATGAGGACCTGACCGACGGCGAATTCTGGTACGAGGCCGAAAACCGCACCATGCCCATCGGGCCTGACATCCGCACGCCCGTTAGCCTCATCGTCCATTCGCTCGACGACGTGAACGAGCAACTGGATCGCGGTCGCTACTTCTTCGCCGACATCGTGCGGGAGGGCGTGCTGCTCCATGACACGCCGGGCGCCAAGCTGCACAAGCCGGCGGACCTCAAGGCGCGCGTGGCGCTGGAGGAGGCCGAGCGGCACTATGCGAAGTGGATGGCGACGGCGGCAGGAGCGCAGGAGATAGCTCGATCGTCGATGCAAACGCAGCCGAACTGGGCAGCGTTCATGCTCCATCAGACAGCCGAGCATCTGTATCACGCCGTGCTGTTGGTCGTGACGCTTTACAGCGCGAAGGCTCACAATCTCGCCTTCCTGCGCAAGAAGGCCGAGACCATCGATCCGCGTCTCGCCGAGGCCTTGCCTCGCGAGACCAAGTTCGAACGCCGCTGCTTCGAGCTCCTGCGCGAGGCCTATGTGAAGGCGCGATACTCCGAACACTACAAGATCAGCGCCGAGGAACTGGCTTGGCTGACCGAACGGGTTGAGGTGCTGCGGAGTCTGACCGTGACTGTCTGTCAGGAACGCCTTGCCCAGCTGCGCGGCGAGACCGACGGTGCCGATTGATCGGCAGTCGGAGAGGCGTTTGCTGTCCCGCGAACGGCTTTCCAGGTGGCGGGTGTGATCAAGGATGGCGCCTGCGCCATTCTGATCACGGAGCGGGGTATCGCCTCCTGCCCCGACCACCCGATCTTGCCTCTGCGGCCCGAGGAGGGTGCGGCCTGACTCGATCTTCAGCGTCCCGAGTCCGATGCAGGACCAGCTCTGCTCAGGGGCGCCTCGACGTCGAGACGGTCTTCCGGATCACGGCCTGAGCTTGGACGACCGAGGGGGCACTACCGTTTGTGCGTTGCCTGCTGTGTTGGGGTAAGGCGGCGGCCATCGTCTCGCATCCTTTTCGCGCCAGCCGGCGCGGCCTCTCGATGAGGCGGATCTGACCGAAGCCCGGTCGGCTGGCGCAACCGCTTTCGCGACTTTCATCCCCGGCCTGACGGCCTTCCTCGCGAAACAAGAAAGTCTCTCTTCGCGGTCCTCCGCTCCGCTGCGGGGCTCGCTTCGCTCTGCCTGCGCGCCGCCCGGGCCCCGGTCTCTCGATCGCCATCGAGGCCGCGGCAGGCGTGGCCCGAAGCAAAGGAGAGACTGACATGGCCACCATCGGCACCTTCACCGCTCAAGGCGACGGCTACACCGGTTCGATCAAGACCCTCACCCTCAACGTCAAGGCGGCGGTTCTTCGGCCCAACGAGAAGAGCGACGACAAGGCCCCCGACTTCCGGATCTTCGCGGGCCAGACCGAGTTCGGCGCCGCCTGGAAGAAGACGAGCCAGCAGAACCGCGAGTACCTCTCGGTCAAGCTCGACGATCCGAGCTTCCCGGCGCCGATCTACGCCTCCCTGGTGGAGGTCGAAGGCGGACAGAGCCTGATCTGGTCTCGCTGATCCAAGAGCCGCGGCGGCGCGGAGACCGCGCCGCCGCTCCTTCTTCCCACAATCCATTTCAAGGAGGCGGCCATGACGCGCCCCGCCGACCCCGCACGCCCGGACATCCACACCCGTATCACCCAACAGATCATCACCCAGCTCGAAGCCGGGGTCCGTCCCTGGGCCCAGCCCTGGAAATATTCAGCCTCCGTCAGCCGTCCTCTGCGTCACGACGGGACGCCCTACAACGGCATCAATGTCATCCTGCTCTGGGGCGAAGCCGCCGACCGGGGCTACACCCGGCCGACCTGGATGACCTTCCGGCAGGCGCTGGCGCTGGGCGCCCACGTCCGCAAGGGCGAACGCGGCGCGACCGTGGTCTACGCAAACCAGATTGTCCGCGAGGATACCGGAGAGCCCGGGGAGGGCGTCGAGCGCCGCATCCCCTTCCTGAAGGCCTACACCGTCTTCAACCTGGATCAGATCGAAGGTCTTCCCGATCGCTTCGGCGAGCCCGAAGCCCAGGACATCAACCCCGACGAAAGGATCGCGCAAGTCGACGCCTTCTTCCGCCACTGCGGCGCCGACGTCCGCCACGGCGGTGGGGCCGCCTACTACGCGCCAGGCCCGGATTTTGTGCAGATGCCGCCGTTCGAATGCTTCGAGACGGCGGACGCCTACTACAGCACCCTCGGTCACGAGATGACCCACTGGACGCGGCACCCCACCCGTCTCGACCGGGACTTCGGCCGCCAACGCTTCGGTGACGCTGGCTATGCGCGCGAGGAACTGGTCGCCGAACTGGGCGCGGCCTTCCTTTGCGCGGATCTCGGCTTGGCGCTCGAACCTCGCGAAGACCACGCCGCCTATATCGCCAGTTGGCTGCAGGTGTTGAAGGACGACGTGCGGTTCGTGGTCTCGGCCGCCTCGCATGCGCAGAAGGCAGTCAATCACCTCAAGGCGCTGCAGCCCTCGCCCTGAACTCGGCCGCTAAGCGTTCGGCGGTCGCGCGGCATCCCCGGCGACCGGCCCAACGCCCACGATGCGTCGGATGAGGGCGCGCATCAGATCGGCGAGCGCGATGAGGGTCTCATCATCTTCCTGGCTCGAATACGGAGACACGAGGTTTCCGTGCATGACCGCATGGCGGACTTTCTGCCAAGCCTTGACCTGATCTCGTGTGATCGCGGCGTCGGCGACGAGTGCGCGCATGGCGACGGCCGTCGTGATCTCGGCCGTTCTCTGCACGGCGCGGATGGCCGCCTCCTTCTTGGCGTGGTCGCCGGACCAGGCGCGGATGTGGCAGATCAGATCGGTGTTGGCCTCAAGATCGGCGTCCTCCCGCCGGGTTCCGCGAGGATACAGCATCGAGACCAGCCCCTCGATGCTGCTGGCGAGGGTCATCGCCCAGACCCAGCGTGACCCGCGCGCCGCCTGAATCACCTCCTCGTGGAAGTGGGTGACCGGATTGGCCTCGAAGTTTCGTCCATCTCCCGTCCGCGCCGAGGCGACATGCGTCAGGAGCGCGGCGTACAGGGTCCAGAACCCGGCCTTGTCCCACCCCGCGGCCCCGTCGATCCACAAGGCTGTCCAGTCGGAGTCCCGTGTCCAGGAAGGGGAGGGCCTTACAGCGAGCATCGCTTGGCCGTCCGACTGAACGCGGGCGACCATGCGTGGAAACACCAATTGGCCGAACAGGATACGCAGAGGTTCGCCCAGCCAGTTCTCCGTGTAGGTCAGCGGGAGCGACTCCGAGGCTGGTGTTGAAATCGTCAGCATGGAAAGGGCGCGATCAAACCTGAAGGTGACGGTCTGGCCCATCACCTCGAGGTCGAATCTCGGTTCTGGCGGAAGGCGGTCACGAGGGGTCGTGACGAAGTCCGCCAGCAACTGCGCGGCGTGATGCTTGGTCGGGATGAGGAAGCGAACTTCTGTCGATCCTTTCGGCGTCAGTTCAGAGCGGCCGCCCCCCATGAAGGACTCGGTTTCGCCCTCGAAGGTCCAGGCGCCGTCGCCGGTGCGGAAGCTTGGGACGGTCCATCCGCCCGCGTACTCGGTTCCATCGTTATCCTCGAGCACCAATCGGAACCGCGATAGGCCGTCATAGCGGTCAGCCTTCTGTCGCCGCATCTGTTCAAACACATAGGCGGGGTTCTCGGGCTCGCCGATCAGGGTGAACTCGAAGCGGTTGGCGGAGACGACCCGAAGCTCGCCCGAACCGGCGACCAGATCCGGCTCATGGTCACGCGCCATCAACCGCATCTTCGGAAAGGCGTGAACGCTTGAGATCGCGGAAAACCGGGAGAAGTCGTCGAGAAGCGACACGGGTGCGGTGATCCTGAGACACGTTCGAGGGAGTGATGGAGGTGGCTGTGGAATGCGCGGTTGTCCAGCACCCGCCCGGCTGGGGCGCCCCTCAGGGCGGCGGGCGAGCGGCCGGCTTCGGACGCCGAGGGGAGGGCGGACAGCACCGGAGGCCTACGGGGCGAGGATGGTGACGGTCTAGGGCAGGATAGGCTTTGCGCCGGCATTGTCAGACACATCACCTCGCCCATGGACCGCCTCACCGTACGCCTACCAACTGATCTGATCCGACGGTTCGACGCCGCGGCGACCGGGCGGGGCGGTCGGTCGCGTCTCCTGCGCCGTCTCATCGAGGCCGCTGCACAGGCCGCCCTTCCAGAGCTCGCCGCACCGTCCGTGGGTCGGCTCGACACCAAACTGTCTCTCCGTCTGACCTCTGACGACATGGCGCTGCTGGAGCTCGAGGCGGCTCGCACGGGCCTGTCCCGCACCCAATGGACGGTCGCCTTAATCAGGCGGCGCCTCCATGAGCGGCCTCAGCTTTCGCGATCCGAAGCCATCGCCTTCATAGGTATCCAGCGGGAGCTGCGGCGCATCGGCGTCAACGTGAACCAGATCGCCAGGGCGATGAACACCGCCGTCCTCGAGGGCAAGGTGCTCGATCTGGAGGTCGCTCAACTCGCCGATTTCGCCGTCGAGATCCGCGCTCATCTCGGCGGGGTCCACGACGCCTTCAAGGGCAACCTCCACTATTGGTCGGACCGCTGATGGCGGACTTCGTCCAGGTTCGTGGGTTCGAGGAAACGGTGCGCCCACCGGTCCGGCAAAAGCGCGCGCGCCTGACCGATCCGACAGGGCAGATCGCACGATCCCGCCCCGACATGGCCCCCCGCGTGCGGCTCGATCGGATCGCCCGACGCGTGCCGGAGGTGATGGTCAAGATCACGGGGCGGACCCGCGACGGCGGTCACCTACAAAACCATCTCGCCTACATCGGGCGGAACGGAAAACTTCCGCTTGAGGGGCCGGACGGCGAGCGGCTCCAGTCCCGGGCCGAGGTCGGGAGGCTCGTCGGAGATTGGATGGCGGAAGTCGAGGCGGATCCACGTCGTCGCAAGGACAGCGCGGTCAGCCTTTCCATTGTGCTCAGCATGCCGCCGGGCACGGACCCGTTCCGCATGCACGATGCGTCGCGGGCCTTCGCCGGCCAGATGTTCGGCGACAGCCATCCCTATGTCTTCGCCTTCCACGCCGACGAGCGGCATCCCCATGTCCATCTGACGGTTCGGACCCTTGGCCACGACGGACACAAGCTCAACCCGCGCAAGGCGGATCTCGAGCAGTGGCGGCAGGCCTTTGCGGCCGCTCTGCGGGATCGCGGGGTTGAGGCTGAGGCGACCCCGAGGCGCACGCGAGGCGTCGTGCGCAAGGCGGAGCAGGGGGTTCTCCGAATAATTAGGTCTCGCTTCAGCCAGGGCCAGTGCGAACCACCCAATATCGACGCGGCGGCCGTGCGGGAGGCGCTCGACAAAGCGAGAAAGACGCCGTGGGTCGAGGCGGGTCGCGCGCGACAGGCGGACGTCCGCCGCTACTTCACAGCCCAAGCACTTGCGTTGTCCCGTTCAGATCGGGAGGAGGATCGTGAGTTGGGCGCGGCGCTCGCGGCGTTCGTGAAGGACATGCCGTCCGTCCGGACGCGCGGTGAGGAGATTTCCGCTAAGATCGACCTCCGTCGGCAGCTTGAGGAGGACGGCAAGCGGCTCGGTGAACGATCGAGGCATCGCTGAGGTACGGTCCCCGGCGTTCGGGCCATCAACACAACACGGATCTCGGCGGCATCTCGTCCGAACAAAGGAGCGTCCACACCGATTGATACCTCCTGCCGTGGTGCCCTTTGACCGCTGCTGACTCATAGAGGCGGTTGGTGATGTCCGCTTTCGGGTGAGACTCTACCTTGGACTGGACGCCATCCGTGATGGAGCCGTCGATCCAGAAATGTTCAAACCCGACAGACTCGATCTTCGAGAATGTCGATGCCTAGAACCTGTCCGGCGGGTCCGCGACGTCAGGATGAAAGCGCGACGAGGCCGTCATAATGACCAGGCGCCACTGCCTTGATCATCTCGAGTAGGTGTTTGGTGTTCTTCTGGGTCTCGGACACCAGTGCCGGGTCAAAGCCCTTTCCCGTCATATGGGACAGGTCGTTGGCAAACTTGAAGATGGCCGTGCGCTTGTGTGGATCGAAACCGGTCGCTTCGAGCTTGTCGTAAAGCGTGCTCTTGGCGGGAATATGGAACTCTAGGAAGGTCTCCAGCACCTTCCGGGCAACATTGGGAATGTGATAGGCGCTCGCGATCGTTCCGTCGGCTTCGTACTTGTGGAGTGTCTTGAACAGGTACTGATATTCCGACGCGTGTTCCTGGAGCAGCTGGTCGAGCTTGCAGATTCTGGAGAACCGGCCCGTCGGCGTCTCACTGCAGACGAGCATGAAATAAGCCTTGCCGCCCGCCTTCTTCGGAATGCCGCGGAACCAGTTTAGGACCAGCTTGAGGAAGTCGAAATTGTGGGTGAAGACGAACACCTGTTTGGCGTCCTTCACCGCATTCTTCATATAAGAAAAAGCTTGGTAGATTGACGTGGAGTCCAGGCTTGAGATCGGGTCGTCGATCACAACGACGCCTTCGCCCAGATCGAACGACTGATCCGAGAGTCCGACGATGAAATAGACGAAGGCGATGGCGGTCTTTTCGCCTTCGCTGAGACGTTTGGCCGGCTTTCCGCGCCTGTGGACCAAGTAGCCTTCGTCGGCCGACGCGAAGCTCAACTCGTCGCGGCCGAGGAAGGTCTTGAGCTTCTGAGTCAGGTCCGCGCCGGCTGTATGCGCGTTCGCCACCTTGGCCTTCTTTTCCACGATGGACGCCTGTAGCTCTTCGAGGCTTCTCGTGGCAAAGGGTTCGATCGACCCGGACTGATGATCGGATATCAGTTTCCGCTGCGTGCTAACCTCCGCGTCGATCGCGATGACCTGATCGGAAATCGACGACAGGTAATGGCTTTCCAGCGCGGTGCGCGCGGTGTCCTTTTCAGCCTCGAAACTCGCGCATTTCTCATTGTGGCGCATCGTGACGGCCTCGAGCCTACCAGCTGAGCCCAACAGGTCCTCAAAATCAACCGTCAGCGCGGTGTCGTAGGACGTCGTCCGCAGGGACAGTTTCCCGTTTAATGCACCGGTCGCTTCAGCCAGTTTGGCGAACAAGGCCGTGCGGGCGACCTCGAAAGCGTCCGTCGCCGCCGCCGCCTCGTCGCGCAGTTCGGAATAGAGCGCGAGCTTCTCCGGCGGCTGAAGCCGCTTGGCCTGTTCGCGCAGAACCTCGATGTGCCGCAATTCGGTTTCGATGGAGAACTTCAGCTCCTGATCTTCGTCACTGAAGTGCGCAGCGAGCTCGGCCAAGCGTGCGGCCGGCATGGGCTGGGCGCAGAACTCGCACAGCTCGCTCCCATGTTCGCGATGGATCTTGAGGCCTGCATCGACCCATTGGTCGATATCGGGATTGGCGGCCAGCCGTGCAATCACGGCCGCCTGGGCGGTTCGCAGGGTCGTTCGTCCGACGTCGGCGAGGGATATGGTCACCTCTTCCACAAAGGGCCTCGGCCCGTCCTGTCTCAACTGAGGGGGAAGGGCGAAGACATCGATAGCTTCCATCTCGTCTTGCTTGACGGTTGCCCGGTGGCGCTCGAAAGCCTCCGCCTCCAGCTGCGCGAACGTCGTCATCTTCGAATAGGCGACTTCGGCATTCGGGCGGCGGTAGCTGCGAAGCGTGGCGCCGCTAGTGGCCTCGCCGATAGCCTTTGCAATTGCCGAGAACAGTCTTCCCCGCTCGGTCTCCAGCTTTGTGATGGACGTTTCGGCGGCGTCGATCGCCTTGGTCCGATCAAGCACCGCGGCTTGCTCAAGGACGAGCTCGGCGGCCAAGGCCTTGTTCTTCTCACCGACGATCAGGACGTGGGGAATGGGGCCTTCACAACCGCCGACATTCGCTTCGATGAAGTCGGCGTTGAAGGTTCGGACCTTCCGGGGGTAGGCGACGCCTTGAGTGATCACGCCGGAGGGGCACTGAACCGAGTACCGAAGGTCAGGGTGGTCGGCGTGGGAGCCCGTTTCGAGCGCGGAGAACATTCTGGACAGGGTAGTCTTGCCCGATCCGTTCTCGCCGAAGATGACGTTGAACCGTTCGAAATCTGCTAAGTCCTTCGCAGCGGCGTACTTCGTAAAGACGCCGAGGCCGTCGACTTTCTTGATAGATGAAAGCATTGTTTGTGGCGTGCTCTGGAACTCGATCGCGTGGCGAGTCCACATTTCCGAAGCTGCATTGTCAGGCCGGGAATGGCAACGCCTTCAGGTTGTTCGCCGATCCTAATGCACGGCCAGACCGGATAAAGGGCTTCTACGCTTCGCTACGGGCCGTTGTTGAAGCGTTGCGCAATCCAAACGTCCGGCCTCGAAAATTTTCGCTCTTGGTGCATTTGAGATACTGCCCCAGTGCCAGACCGGAAAGATAATTCCTTTCTCGTCCGTGGCGGTGCCTTTGTGGAGACGTGTCGTCTGGGGCCAAACCCGCTAGCCTCGGGAGAATGACGTCAGCGGTCAAACCTGCCCGAGGCGATTCGCCCCGACGACAAAAGCCCGTAACGCCGAGCCTGCGGCGTGCGGACCCGCCGAAATTCGCCGAGATGACGCCGGACGATTTCGAGGAATTCTGCTGCGCGCTGCTCGACAAGGAGCCCGGCGTCACGCGCGCCGATCTCTACCATACCCGGTTCGACGCCCAGTACGGCATAGACGCCTTCGGCGAGACGGCGGCGGGTCTCGTGGTCGTGTCGTGCAAGCGTTGCGGGCAGATCCGCAAGGGCGAGATCGCCAAATGGAGCGACGACTTTCTGAAACACTGGGACAGCCAGTGGAAGGATAAGCCCGTCCTCCGTTTCGTGCTCGCGGTCACGGTTAACACCAACTCCCAGGCTCGACTGAAAGACATCACGGCGGCGACCGCGCGTTTTGCCGAACACGGCGTCGCATTCGAGGTCTGGGCGCCTCGCCAGATCCAGGAACGCCTCCGAGGCCAGCCCGGCGTCGTCTCCCAGTTCCTGGGCGGGCGAGAGTGGGTCGAGCGGCTTTGCGATGCCGACTTTGCGGCTCAGGCGGCGGATGTCACGCGCGAGGATTTGAAGGATCGTCTCGAAGGCCTCGCCCAGGCCTTGTCCGGCGAGACCGAACGCAGCCTCGAAACGGCGACCCGGCGGCTTGAACAGGGCGATGTCGCTGGCGTGGAAACCCTGTTGGCGAGCGTGCGGACAGGACCGGGCTGGGATGCGCTGACGCCGGACCTGAAGGCCCGCACGGTCCGCCTGCAGGGATCCGCGGCGCTGACGCGAGGCGACGTCGGGCGCGCCAAGGTGTTCAGCTCGGAAGCGGATGCGATCGCCCCGGCGTCGGAACCCCGCCTCGTGGCCTTGATCGCCATGAACGAGCACGGGGCGGCAGCTGCTCTGGAGGTTCTGGGGGAGCCGGACAGCCCGCGCGGACGGTCCCTGCGCGCGAGCCTGCTCCTCGTCACGGGCGAGACGACTGCCGCTGAACGCGCCCTCGACAGCATGGACGTCACCGATCCGGAAACGCTCCGGCTGCGCGCCTACCTGGAGCTGCTGCGCGGTGATCGCGCCGCCGGCCTTGCGTTCGCGGAGAAGGCGGGGACGGCTGACCCGGACAATCCCTCGGTGTCTCGCACGCTGGCGATGGCCCTCTACGCCGCGAGCCTGTCGACGTCCGCGCCACCGCAACTGGCCCTCAATCCGAACCCGATCAACTGGAGTCTGGTCAAACAAGACGACCTGTCGACCAGCCGGCTCGACCGGGCGCTGGAGCGCTTCCGCCCGTTGGCGAACGGCGACCCGTTGCGAGCCAGCCGCGATCTGGACGAGGCCTGGGTTCTGGCCTGTCTCGCCAACCTCCCGGCCCGCCGGGAAGAGGCCGCCGATCAGGCGCGCCGGCTGCTGGAGGTCGATCCGCGCGATGTCCAGGTCATCGGCTGGGTTCTCATGCGGGATCTGGACGTCGACCTTTCTTCCAGCCGAACGGCTTTGTCGGCAGCTCTGAAGGATCGAAGCCTGCGTCCCAATGAAGCGATGGCTCTCGACTGGCTCACGGCGCCGGAAGACGATCCGGCTCTGCTCACCGCTGTGATGAGCGCCCTGGCGTCCGGCGACTGGGACGCTGATGCGCAGGCGGAGCTGGAGGCGGTGCGCGCCCGTCTTGAAGGGCGTCCGGTCGGTGACGAGGTCGGTCCGGCCCGCCTTGAAGCCGCGCGGCTTTCAGGCGACTGGGCCGAGGCAGAGGCGGATTTCGAGGCTGCGATGACGGCGGAGGCGCCCGCGTTCACCGTGATCTCTTATGCGTCTGCCCTCAGCGCCTCGGGCCGCTGGTCCGTCCTGGATCGACACAGGATCGCCCTGCTGGCGTTCGGCACGGCCGGCGCGGTCCGCATCGCGGCGACCGCCGCCTATAACTCCGGCGACGCGACGGGCGCCCTGACGATACTAAGCGATCATGCAAGCCTCTTTCCGGGAAGCCGCTTGCCGTTCGGGCTGCGTCGCATTGAAGCCGAGGCCCTCGCCCAACTCGGCGATCATCAGCAAGCCGTGTCTCGGGCAGCCGCGCTCGCCGCCGACAGCCAGACGGTCGCCGACGGGCTCCGAGAGGCGCGGCTCCGCCTCAACCTCGGTGATCTGGACGGAGCGCTTCCTCGCGTCCGCGCGGCGTTGGACGCGGGTGATCTCGATCCGGAGGAGGCCTTGGTCTGGTCGCAGACCTTCGCGGGCGAGCAACTGGATCTTGCGCGCGATCTCTGGCGTCACGCCGTCAGTCGCGAGCTCGACGATCAGACCGCGTTTAAGGCCTACGGATTGAGCTTCAGCCTTGGGCTGGAAGATGAGAAGGGCGACCTTATCGCGGCCGTGGCTCGACTGGCTGAAACAGGCCAGGGCGTCTGGAAGGTCAGTTTGGACGAACTCAAATCAGAGCTGATCCAGCGTCAGGAACGCGCCGCCGAAATCGACGACAAGTGGAAGCGCGCCGAGGCGCCGGTTCATCTGCTCGCCCAGGCTGCCGGGACTAGCCTGGCCGAGATCTTCGACCTGCGGCCTGTGGCCGGGGGACGTCGTCCGGTCTTGTTGCGCGCCGGATCGCGTGGCGAGGCGTTCGTGGACGAAACGCCATTGTCGGGCCGGCACTACTATCTCGACACCAGCGCCCTTCTGATCGCCA
Organism: Brevundimonas sp. TWP1-3; assembly: GCF_049896085.1. Lineage (NCBI taxonomy): Bacteria > Pseudomonadati > Pseudomonadota > Alphaproteobacteria > Caulobacterales > Caulobacteraceae > Brevundimonas > Brevundimonas sp. TWP1-3. The sequence continues at coordinate 1,555,316 of NZ_JAFCTP010000001.1, forward strand.
ACCAGCTAGATCTGCTTCCCATCCTTGAAGGGTTGGGGCCGCGCCTGTGCATCGGCGCGGCCACGCCGCACGCCCTGATGGAGATCGAACAATCGACACGTCATCACCAGCCGGCGCAGGCCAAGGCGCCGAGGCGCGTCGTGGCCGAGATCGGCCGGCGAATAGGAACGACCGCGCCAGTCGGCGCCCAGCGCGTCGTTTTGGACGCTGTAGGTGCGGACGCGGTCGATCTCGCTCAGGTGCTCGCGGGCCTGGAGGCGACTGGAACCGTGTCCGACGAGGACCTGGCCAAATGGCGCGATGCGCTCGACGTCGCGGAGACGCCGCCCGTCTGGCCTCTCGCGGGCGCCAGTCTGGAGTTCACAGAGCGGTCGCTCGAACGGGTCATCGATATCGGAGCGTTCGACGCCGTTACGGCCGTCTATGCCGTGTTCGTTGATGCCTGGTCCTTGCGGGCGGTACGCAACGTGGTCGATGACCTGCAACAGCGGGCGGCGCTGACCTTGTCTGTCGGCCGGCTGCGGCGGCGGCTGGCCCGCAAGGCGGAGACCCACTACCTGTTCGTCGGCGGCGACCGACGAGCGCGGCTGGATCCGAACCAGGACGCCTTTTCCAAGAGCGCAGTGGGACGCGCGCTGGCCGAGGTGATGACCGCCGCCGATGACTCGACGTCCAACCGCCTGTGGCTCGAAGACCGGTTTCTCAGCAGCTTTTCATCGTCCGGCGCAGCCCCGATCGTGGGCGTGTTCGACGTCCTTTCGAGCTTGAAGCAGGAGGGGCGGCTCGATGACGACGAATATTTCAGCCGTCTTCTCAAGCTGCGGGAGGGCCGAGCGCTCTTCCTTCCGCTGGATGTGGCGGAAGTCGAATATCACCTCGCCGCCGCCCCGATCCGCGACGGCGTTGTCGAGGAGCCCCCCGGGCTGGCGGCGGTGCGCCAGAATGTGGGGCTCGCCCTGATCTATGACGACAAGCTCAGGATCGGCGCCGCCGACGAGACCGAGGGACGGCCGCTCGAACTGCCTTTCCTGCTGCAGCTGCGCCGGATTGCGGAAGCCGCCGTGGTCGCGCGCTGGAACTCCCAGATTGATGCCGACACGGCACGGGCGCAATGCGACTGGATCTGGAGATCGCTGCGGGCGGAGACCTTGCCGCGCCATCCTGGGAGCGACGCGTCCGGGTCGGAAACGGTCGCGGCCCTGAATTTCGCGGGTCTGGTGGCCGCCGCTTTCCAGATCAGAGGCGCGTATGGCGATCCGTCATGGCGTCGTCGTGAACTCTACCTGGCGTGGTTGCAGGACACCGTCATCAGAACGCGGTTGGATTTCGATCGTCCGGTCAGGGACCGCGCCGTGGAATGGGCGCGAGATCTGTTCCGGTTGGACAGGATCGATACCGAAGGCCTGGATGAGGAAGGACGCGAGAGCGCCAGACAATTCTCGAGGGTCGTGCTGACCCAACTGCCCGAACCGCTTCGGGATGCGATGGCGGCCGACCCTGGCTTCCTTGAAGGCCTCGGCTTCGAGGAAACGACGGCCATCACATTCGAGGACAAGACCTTCGCCTCCAGTGTGTTCTGGCGCGGCGTTGCTCGTGCGGTCAATGCGGGTGAAGGAGAGGCGGTATTCAGTGACGGATCGGGTCGAGCGACCTTCCGGCTCTCCGCTGAGGATCCGTCTCGTATCGTCGTGTCCGGCGATGTGGAAGCGACCTTGCGTGACAGTGAGTTCGGCCTGCTGAGCGATGATGCCGAGCGCCGAGACGCCAGCGTCGCCGAGTTGTTTAAGGAGTGCGACATCCCGCCTGCCGACCGACCGGAACTGGCCGCCGCTATTTTCGCAGAGGTCGTTCCTGATCGAAGGATCCAGGTGGCGCGCACCGTGAAAGACCGGTCTGTGCGGCTGTATCTCGACAGATTGGCGGCGTCCCTCAAATCACGCGACGACGTCGGCGCCGACGAGTTCGATCCGCCAGCCCTGCGGGACTGGCTCACCTATGTGCGTTGGCGAGAGCCCGACACGCAGATCGAGGCGGCAGCGCGGTCGCTACGACTGGATTTGCCGCCCGGTGCAGCTCTGGCCCGCATCGCCAGTCTTCCCTTCGCCTTGCCGGCCGAGGCCTGGCAGGATGTGGACATCGAGAAGGTTCGAGCCCTTACGCCCTTGGCGCGGATTCACCGTCTTCACGCGATCCGATCCGGATTTGTCCCGGCGGACGCGCACGACCTTGAAGCCGAAGTCTTGGCGACGGCGGAAGCCGTAAGCCGCTTCGGCGATCTCTTCCTTGCCCTCCTGCGATGGGGCGCTGAAGCCTTCGCGCGCCAGAAGGGCTGGGCGACCCTGCCGCCGCTGCAGAAACATGTCGTCTCCTGGTGTTTCGCGGATCGCGTGACGGACCTGCTCGGCACGATCGGCCTCGATCCGGAGGCGGGCGCCGGATTCTTCCAGGGCCAGAGATCCCCGCCCTCCGCCGCGGCGCTGCTCTCTCTCCAGCACGGCTACGACGACTCTTCCTTGCACTCGGTCGCTATGACCAAACCGCTGCTGTTGATGGCCGGATTGGAGTTTGGGTTAGGGGACAAAGCCGCCCAGTTCAGGTTGCCGAAGGACGCCATGGAGACAGTGGCGCTAGTGCTCGACGTCAAACCCGAAGCGGAGGATCGGCGCCCCGCCATCCGTCGCTTCGAGCCCCGGGCTGAGGTTGGCTCCACTTGGATGGACCTGCCGTCGCCGACGAGTATCGAAGGCCATGACCTCGAGAAGATCCTGGATGACGCCGTCACCGCGCTCGAAGCGAACGGGGCCGACCAGAAGGCGTGGGCGTTCATCTTCGCTGTCGGTCTTCCCGCCCTTCCGGACGGTCAGGCGGCGAGGCTTGCGACGATCATCGCAGCGCTGGATCTGACCCAGATCGTTGAGGGGACGGAGGCAATAACGACGCTCAGACATGTCGCTGAGGTCGCGGGCAGGTTGGCGGGTGACGACGCCAGTGATGCGGTTTTGGACAAGCTGATCGACCTGGCCCCAGGATGGTTGGCGAAGGGCGGCGCGTCCGAGTTCGCGAGCCGCCTCGATGGTTTGGTCGAGGCCGGAGCCGCTGCGGCGCGGTCCTATTCAGGGCAGGGCCCGGAGCGGTTCGCCCGCTTCCTCGTTCGCCTGATCGATCTCTGTCCAGAGACTGCGCCGGAGCTTCGAAGCATTCTGAATGACGTGGTAGACCTGACGCCGGTACGAGACGCCGCGCCGTTCTGGCGGGCGCTGAAGGTCGCGCGAGCGACTTAGGTAGTGATGTCGGTTTGCTGCGGTGGCCTTAAGCTCTAGGAGACTAGGCAGCTTGAACGCGGACGTCGACTTCCTGACGGGGGCGCCAATGTCCGCTATTGGCGCTCACGGGCCTAAGTCGGTGTGAATAGGGGGACCTGATTTAGGTATCCCGGCCTTCCCGTCCGTCTCTCCATGCCGCCGTCCTCGGCGATCCTGCTGGCAGTTCATAAGGACCGAGGCTGAACACTCAGGCTGACTGGGGTGCCCCCTCGGGGGGCGGCCCGCTCCAGATCGACCGGGGGAACCGCCCGTGCTCGAGGGCCATGTCGAAGATGTCATGCAGGGCGCCGATGAACCGGTAGGGCGTTCCGACATTTTGCGTCGTCATATGCAGACCCGGATAGTCGATCAGCATCAAAGGGACCTGGATGGCCTCCACCGCGGCGAGGATCGGTTCGCTGTTCTCGAACTGGGTGTCGTCGAACATCTCGCGCACGACGACCAAACCAAGAGGCTGGCGCCCCTCCAGCGACAGCGTTACCGGCCCTGCGTCCGACCTGATGACGACGCCATCGTTGCTGCGGGCGTACAGGAGTGCCCCGCTCAACTGCTTGGTGGCCTTCTCGATCTGGTTCTGGATCGTCTGTCGCTTGCGATCGAGCGTTCGGGCGAGGGACGCCTCTGTGTTCGGACTGTCCTTCGCTTCCACAAACAGCATTTCTTTGGCCGTGACGATCAGGACATCGCACAGCTCCTTTCCCGTGTCGGCGCGGAAAGGGTTCAGGTAGATGACGTCCGCCGGAAAGACGCGGCCGAACATCACGGCGATGTCGCGCTCCTGTGGCGGGCCGGGGTCTTCTCGCACGAGCGCGGCGATGGAAGGTCCGTGAGAAGTGGCATGGAAAGCGGTCGCCGCGGGGCGGGCATCCAGGATCGCCAGATCCTCCGGAGCGAGAAATTCGACAATCCGAAGTTCCAACGCCGCCTTATCGTCCGCAGCGACGCGGATGGAGAAGAGATCGTTGAGACGACCCATGAGCCGCGCAAAGCCATCCTCGTCGTACTCGGGAAACGAAGCGGATCGAACTGCGTTTGCAAACCGGGAAGCGGCTGGGTTGTAGACCCGGACGCTCAGCAGTTCCCGATCATGCTCATCGATGAAGTAGACCTCGAACGTGGATTGAACGAGCAAGGCCGAGACGTCGATCGTGAGGTCGTCGCCGGCAAAGAGCGCCGTCGTCATCGTGAGCGGCTCGTCGTGATCGTCGAAGAAGGCCGTGACCAAACCAAGGTGGCTGGGGGCACCATCGACCTCGGAGATCAGATAGATCCGAAAGCCGCCCTTGAGCCAAGCTGCGAGGATCGCTTCCTTGCTGGTCTTGATGACTAGGAAGACCGTGCCGTCGGGCAGCCTGATCGGCATCAGGCCGTAGCGGAAGCGCTGCGTAGCGGCGAAGAGGTGAGGGTAGCGAACGGATAGCATGGCGGCCCTCTACGAAGCGCTGGCACTATGATGCTGGACGACGGGTGGCGCACGTCGTCCTCGGGACTACTATCGCCGCTCAGATCGGCAGTCTCCGTCGAAGCGGAAACGCCAGCGCGGAGCAAGGGTCGAAATCATGAGCTCTGTTGGACTGGTCCCTAGGTCTCGATTGCAGCAGATTCCCAAGCGGCTCTGGCTCGCTCACGAGTACTGCTACTTTCTTCACGATGAAGGCGGCCGCCTACTCCAACAGTACGAAGAGGAGAGGGCGACGACGGTTGAGATCAACTTCCGAAATCGCACGGACGCCGCAACCTTCGCGAAACTGGCGAAGCAGCAGAACGCGATCGATGCTCTTCGCGCCACCGGGTATCCGGCCGAAGCCCGGAGGGTGGTGCTCAATTCGATCACGATGGCTATGGTGTCGGATGTCCTCCTGCACCTTTTCGAGGCCTTGCGCTGCCTCGAACGTCGCAAGACGGTCGTCGCCCTGAATCTTCTCCGCAAGCCGCTCACCGACAGCCTGATCTATCTGTCATGGATGCTTGGGGATGAAGACGGCTTCTACGCGAAGTTCACCTCAGGCGACCCCGGGGAGCTAACCCATTCGAAGCTTGGAAATCGCCGCCTGGCTATCCTTCGGGACGCCTTGGGGAAGACGGCAGCTGCGGACTTCATGACACCTGAATTTCTTCTACAGGCGCTTTTCGATCCGGGTGCCCCAAGAGGGCTTTACGGTCTGTTCCAACACGCGGTGCATCTGGTGACCGTTCAGCGCGTCGAGATCCAGACGAGATCAGAGAACTTCAACTTCATCTTCAAGAACCCGACCGACGACGACATCTACGAGAGCATCTACGGGCTCCTGCCGGACATCCTGCTGTTCCTGTCTCATGTGATCATGGAGCTCTTCCAGCGTATCGCTCCGTCAGAGCCTGGCGGGCGACGCGCGTTCGAGGTCAGATCGACTTACGGCTTCATGTTTGCCGCCAGGCCGGAAGGGGCGGAAGATTCGCGTGCGAACTTGGCTGAGGCTTTCGCGGACCACCTCAACTGCGGCGGATGCAGCGCGCCGGCAACGCTCACCATGCACAACGCGGCGCGAGCGGTGTTGTCGGAATCCCATCGTTGCACCCGCTGCCGGCGAGTACAGGACCTGCCATTCTCCTGGTTCTTCTGAGCGCTTGGAGAGACAAGCGATCGTGGCGACGAGCTATCCGCTTGGTTCTGGCTCTGCGATACCCAGATCGGGCAGGCCGAGATCTGTCCTGTGATCGTAGAGCGGCATCAAGCAGAGGTGCAGCACCAACCAGCATGCGTAGAAGCCATCCGGCCCGAAAGCATCGCCATCGTGCAGCAGGCCATGTGCGACGCCGTGTCGGATTTGCGGACCGGCAGGGTGGAGGAAGACCTGGTCGACGTTGAACGCCAGCTCCGATCCAAACACGGCTTCGATGTCGGTGCGATGATCACGGAGCAGCGCTGAGAGCGTTTTGTCCTCCTGTGTCTGCGCCGCGTCATCGAAGGTCGTCACTTCGTAGCCGGCCGACTTCAAACAATATCGAAGCCCGGCCTCGACGAGAGGCGTCAGCACATAAAGCGCGGCGCTTGCGTCGCCGCGGAGGAAGTTGCTCAGGCCCCTTGCGAAGGTGTCACGGAGGCCCTCGGGCACAAACGGACTCATCTGCAGGGCAGGGCGCAGGACATCCGGGGCGACGTAGTACGTCCCCGCGATGTAGCGGCGAGCGACATCCAACAGGCCGACGTCGATCTTGCGGCTGAGCGACTGGTGCTGCGCGATCTGCGCCTGAACGCTGCTGTCATCTGCGGCTTCTCCGAAGCCGCCGCCTGCTGCCGTATGCCGGACCTTGACCTCGCGGTCGTGGAAAGACGCCGCGAACATGGCGCTCATCGGATGAGCCTTCATAGACTCGAGCGCCTCCTCCCGCGCCCTATCGGGATTCGGCGAGTTGCGCAGAACCGCGAAGAGGAAGAGAGCGTCATAGAACCCGAGCCCCTCAACACGTGCGGCCAGCTCCGTCCGAAGATCGTCGATGTCCAGCGGATGCGAGACCGTCGTCATCTCCTCACCGATGCCGGCTTGGGCGTCGATCAAGAGGTGGCGTAACTCTCGGCGCCGGTCACGCGCGTCACGAACGCCGGCCAGGGCGCTGATGGCGTCGGCGAGGAAGCCTGACGACAACATTGCCGAGTTGGCCATCTGCTGGGACATGGCGACATAGACATCGGAGAGCCGCCGCTGGCAGTCGTGGGCCTTCTGAGTCTCCGATGCGCGATGGTAGGTGCGAGCCGCGACCTTGAGCGCATCGGCCGCGAGGTAGCCATCGTTCGGGATATCTAGCGTGTCGACGGTCGCTTCGACGTCAGCAGCGAGTATGGCGGGTTCTTTGAGGCCATAGTCGAGCTGGAGGTCGACCAGCGCGATGTGACGGCTAACATCGCATCGGTCGCGGGTAGTCAACCGCGCTGCCTCGATGCTCTTCGCGATCGGCGCACTGTCCGGCGCATGATCGCCGAAAGACCGCGATCGGGCGATCGTCATGCAACGCCGGAGGACGCCGATGCCGAGCCGTCCTCCCTCCTGATCCGTCTGACGTTTAAACGTCGCCGAGCCAGAGGACACGCCGCTCAGAAGGCGAAGGTAGGCGTCGATCGCCAGGTGTCCCATCTCGTGACGACGTCGCTGAAGTATCCATGCGACATCGGCCGCGCGGGACACGATTGCGGGATGCTGGGAGCGGTCTGCGATCGCCGCGACGGCGTCTACGCAGGGCCGGAAGTCCTGCAGGGCCGATGAACGGCGGCCGTCCGCCCAGACCAGGATGGGGCGAAACGGCTCCGTAGGGCTTCTGGCCTCCAGCATCATCGAGGTCAGTCCCCAGACCATTCGGAACACCCGGGCTGACTCCGGGGCGACGCCTTCTTGCTTTGACGCCGCAAGGAAGAGGTCGCTGAGGGAATGCCAGTCCGCCGCCGCGCCAGCGGGAATGAGGTTGTCGATGGCGCAGGCCGCCACATCGCCCGCCGTCGCTTCCGCCCACGGCGGGCAGTCGGGCTGAAGGTCGCCGCCCTCTTCTGGCTCCGACGCGCTCATGATCGACCCTGTGCCGATGCGGACGAGAGCAGCGACTTGTAGGTGTCGAAATGGTCGCCGAGTTGATCCCCAACACCGAGGACGGGGCAGGCCATATTGAGCGTCACGGCCCCGACCAGGAGGAAGCAACACGCCATGGTGACGGTGTCTTCGATCTCGTCCGCCCCGCAGACGGGCCCCCAGAGAATCTCGGCTCGCAAGCCGCCCTGTCCATCGTCCACGTAGCGATTCAGCGCCTCCAGCAACGGATGAGCGGCGTCGGACGACAGTTGTCGGAACAGAACGTAGAGCCCGTCCAACCCGCCATTCCGCGCCATTTCTTCGGTCGCAAATGAGCCGGTCGGCTCAGCTTCTTGCTTCAGGCGGTCAACGAAGGACTTCAGTTCCGACTGAGCGCCGGGCTCGATCTTGATCGTCAGTTGCGGCTGGTTGAGCAGCCAGTTGGCGCCCTTGGACTTCGAGCCCATCTCGTTCGCGACAACTCGGTCGATGAACCCGTCTTCCATGCTCACGGCGGCGGCCAACGCAAACACTGTTTCCAGACAGGTGCGCGCCAGCGTGCGGGCTTCGACGACGGCTCCGCGCTCCGCCATGAGGATCGCCCCTTGGAAGTTCGAAAGCGCCCGAACGAACAAGAGTTGGGCGATATTCGTCGCGTTGAGGCCGTCGCCGTCGACTGGCGCTTCTGATGTCAGCAGGAGGTGCTGAGCCGTTCGGTTGAGGGCGCCTGCAAGGCGAAACGCCGCCTCGCATTTCTGCCGATGCTCCCGAATGAACCGAATGATGTCGGGAGACAGAAAGCCTTCCTCTTGGATGGACATCCCGCGGTTCCTTTTCCGTGGTCGTGCTTGGTGACTAGCCCTCACGTGGCGTCCAAGTCGCTCCGATTATTGGATGCGTTTGCTGCGCAGGGAAGCGAGAACCGTTGTCGCGGACGACGTAGCTGCAGGGGTTTGATTTAGGGGCCCCACCTGTCTCGGTTCTCTCTCTCTCGCCCGCCGCCGCGTTGGCGGCGTCCAAGGTGAGACCATGCCCAACCCGAGTAGTGTAACGACCCAGGTGAAACGCCCGAGAGGCCGACCGCCAATCCCCGTTGTCGAGTACCCTAGCCCTCTTTGGGAAACCGAAGCTCACCCCTTGGATTTTCACGGCGCACAGGACATGCAGATGCGCCGACACGGCGAGCCCGCCCATCGCCTCCATCGTGCGGTAAAGGCGGCCGGGGGGCTGACCGACAGGAAGACTATCTCTGACTGGCGTCGTGGGAGCGAACCGCGTGGGCTAAGTCAGCCAAGTCAATCTTAGCGCGTGTTCGCTCCTTACAGATTGACAGTTGGTCCGAGTGTCGGGTTTTCGGCAGCATGCCAATGTCTTCTCTTGGCGCTCTTCAGACTGCGGTGGGCTGCACACCGCGACGAAACTCACGTGAGGGCGTCAGGGGCGAGGCGTCATCATGAACGTCGGTCGCGTGGGCCGTCGCGATCTCGCGTGCGGGCGGTGTCAGGCTGGTTATGCAGACGTTGGACGGCGCGCTCCATCAGCCGCGTCCGGGCCGCCGGGTCTTCGATCAACCGTTTGACCACGACCGAGGCTGCGCGAAGTCGGTCCTCCACGGCTCGCTCGTCGAGGTGTCGGCTTGACGGAGATCGGGCGAGGGACGGCTCGCCGGCCGCCTGACGATCCCGATCGCGCGGCTGGTAACCCCTGACCTCGACGCCGAGAGATCGTGCCTGGATCCACGCCTCGCGACGAAACCCTTCGTCACCGGAGACCCGCACTTTGGTCCAGCCCCGGTGCTGCGCGATCTTCAGCATGTCGGCGACGGCGTCAGGATAGGACTGCGTCGTCGTCAGTTTGCGGCCCTCGTCCCGAAACATCGGTTCGGCGGCGCGGTGATCCCGGTAGAAGCGGGCCGGGCGACCCTGGCGGTCGCGTTCGATCAGATAGCGATCCAAGATGGCCTGAGGCGCGTCACCCCGGGTACGGGATCGGGCGTCGCCCCCTTTGGCGGGTGTCGGCGCCACCGTGTTTTCGGCGGACTGTTCTGGCGCTTTGGCAGGGCGTGGGCTCATCGGTCGTCGTCCCGATCAGGAGCAGGCACGATGGCGTCGATGATCTGGTCCAGCCAATCGGCGACTTCGTTCTCGCTGGCGCCGATCTCGGGCGGGGGGCATCCCTGTTCGGTGAAGGCCTGAACCACGGACTCGTAGCTCATATCAGTCTCCTCTAGCGCTGGGGCTGGTGTGACGGGGGTGGCGGAGGCGAGCTCGGGCGCGACGGGCCGTCTCGGCGGGATCGGCGCCGGCCGTTGCCGGCGAGTGAACACCCGTTCTCGGAAGAACCGGATCTTCTCGCCGCGCGCCGGCGGCATCCCGGCCTTGAGCACGATCAGGCTTCGTTCAGGGAGTTGCATCAGCTCCTGGGGCATCATCAGCGCCCGGCGTTGATCGGATGTCGTCGTGCTGCGCCGGCCGGACCCGAGGCCCATGGGGCGGCTGCGACTGCGGGCCTGATAGGTGTAGTAGCCGAGCCGTTCGCTCAGCTCCTGGGCCACCTTCAGCTCCTTCGGCGCGAAGACGACCTCGATCCCGCAATTGGTCAGGATGTCCTCGGTCACGTCGGGGCCGTAGAGGGCCCGGAGCTGCGACGGGCTCTGGATCACCGGCAGGAGTCGAAAGCCGTAGCCGGCGAGGTAGGAGAAGGCGGCGGCGAGCACGGGCGCGCGACCGAGCCGGGCGAACTCGTCCAGCAGGACCAGCACGGGGCGATCGTCAGGGCCGGAAAGCCGGCGGCTGTTCAGGTCGACGAGTTGCTGGAAGAGCAGGCTGTAGAGCGGCGCCACCCGCAGCATGTTGTCGGGCGAGGCGCCCAGATAGAGCGACAGGCGGCCCTGGCGCAGGTCACGCAGGTCAAAGTCGCTGGCGGCCGTCGCCGCGTCTACGGCGGGGTTGAGCCACAATCCCATTCGACTGGTGATCGTCTGGCGGATGGACGCGAAGGTGTTCTCGCTGGAACTGCAGAAGTCCGACAGGGCCGAGGCGCATCCGGTGGACAGCGGCGCTCCTGCCAGCGCCCGCGCCTTGATCAGGCCGGGGAACCGTTCCCTCGCATCGCCCTGGGTGAGTTGCCGGAAGATCTCGCCGAGCGAGAAGGGGAGATCAGGCGTTTCCGCAACATACCCCCCGACCCCGATAAAGCCGGTCCGGGCGGCTTCCGACCAGAAGGGATCGGCATGATCGTGACCGGGGAAGAGCATGACGGCCATGCGCTGGAGCTCGTCCAGGACAGCGGAAGCCGACGATCGCGTGATGTGCGCCAGCGGGTTGAAGCGCGCGGTTCTGCCGTCCGGGGCGAGGGGATCGAACAGCAGCACCGTCTGCCCGGCGGCGGCTCGAAAACCCGCCGTCGCTTCGTAGTTCTCGCGCTTGATGTCGAGGACCACGACCGAGCCCGGCCAGGTCAGGAGATTGGGAATGACGATCCCGACTCCCTTGCCGGTGCGTGTCGGGGCGTAGAGCATCACATGCTCCGAGCCGCCGGCGATCAGCCATGAGCGACCTCGCCGACCGAGCAGGATGCCTTCGCGCGCCGCCAACCCGGCCCCCTTCAGATCGCGCGTAGCGGCCCAGTGCGCCGCGCCATGAAGCGGACGGCGAATGCTTAGCGCAACCGCCGCGACGATGACGACGGCGAGGAGAATGTTGATCAGACCGCCGATCCGAAGCCAGCGCTGAAGGTCGGGGTCGGCGCGATAGTACCATAGCCAGGCTGGAACACGGGCGGGATCGATGTCCGGCGACAGGCGCCCGACACCGGCCAGGGCGATCATCGCGGTGGAGGTTCCGGCCAGAACCAGCAGGAGCATGACACCGATGACGACGAGCGTCGTCCTAGCGGCCGGGCTGGCGTTTTCGAACCGGGTCATGCCAGACCTCCGTCACGCGGAACCGGCCATCGGTCTTGCGCATCTGGACCACGATATCGACGAGCAGGTGCAGCAGGGCCCGAATGTCTTCCCGCGGCAGATCGCGCCCCCCGTCGGACTCGCGGACCAGCAGCGTCAGTTGCTCGAAGGCCAGAGAGGCGCTGTCGGCGTGGACAGTGGTGATGGAGCCCGGATGGCCGGAGTTGACGTTGCGAAGATAGAAGAAGGCCGTGCCGTCGCGCAGTTCCTGCAGCAGGATCCGGTCGGGCCGCATCCTGAGGGCGCTTTCGAGCAGGGATTTGGCGGTGACCTGCGCGAGGCCCTGGCCTTCCTTGGAATAGGTCAGGTGGACGACGTTGCGGTGAGGCACGACGAGTTCGCGCGTGTCTTCGATCGTCAGCAGGCGCTCATGGTCGGGGATAGCCTCCACCAGACCCTTGGCGAAGGTGGTCTTGCCCGAGCCGGTGGCGCCGGAGACGAGGATGTTGCGCCGTGAGACCACGGCCAGTTTGAAGAAGGCCGGCCAGTCTCCCGATCTTTTCAGGGCGAGGAGTTCGGCGTCGACCGGATCGGCGGACGCGTCATCCGCCGCGACGACAGCATCGAACAATCCCCCGGTCGCAAAGGCGTCGAGGCCGAACTGCCGGCGCGAGGGCTTGCGGATCGTGAGGGACACCGTGCCGGCCGGGGCCGCAGGCGGAAGAACGATCTGGCATCGTTCGTCGCCGGGCAGGGTCGTCGAGCAGATCGGCCGGGCGTCACTGACATCCTGTTTGGTGAAGGCGGCGGCGGCGACGGCAAGCGTCCTAAGCCAGGTCTCGGTGAGCAGCGGCTCTTCATGCCAGCACCAGCCGCCGCCCTGTTCGATCCCGACCTCGCCGGGGCGATTGATCACCAGTTCGGTCACGTCGTCTGGCGCGAGCAGGGGTCGCAGCGGCGCGAGGTAGTGTTCCAGGACGGCGGTGTCGTCCATCATCTTGCGCTCAGCCGATAGACGCCGGCGAAATTCAGGTCCTGGGCGACGAAAATGGAGACCTCGGCGCCCTGGGGTTTGCGCAGGGTCGCGGGGATGTCGACCGAGTTCTGCAACGCGACGCCGGCCGCGTCCGAAGGCACCCGCGCGGTCTGGCGCACCGCGTCGTCACGTCCGACGGCGGCGTAGAGACCGTCGTCCACCAGCGACAGCAGGAGGGCGCCGCCGAACCGGTCCCAGAAATGGGTGTCCACGCGGCCGTCGAAGCCTGCGCGCCCGAGGGCGTCGGCGGCCGGAGACGCCAGGCCCACAGTGACGCCCGCAGGCGTGACGGCGCGGGTCCACAGGACGAAGAGCCGGTTGCGGCCCTGCTGCAGACCGCCCTGGTATTCGCCGAGCACCCGGGTGCCGCGCTCCATCAGCACCACGGTTCCGCTCTCCGAGTAGACGTGTCGCGGGAGGATGCAGCTGACGAATCCCGGGGTCGCGCTGTCCATCGCCGTCTGGAGGATGCAGGGGATGGAGGCTCCCGCCGTCAGCAAGAGGTTGCGATCCCCCAGCTGGCCGGCGCGCGCCTCACCGATCGGCGAGGTCTGGCGCAAGCCGTCGAGCGGGGTGACGCGGGCCTGCATCGGCGCAGGGATCCCGGCCGCAAGAGCCGCAGCGGAAAGGACGCCCGTCGGTGCGACGCCGGAGCCTTGACGGCTATAGGCGAGGACCGGGGACCGCCTCGCTTCGTCGGTCAGGGTCTGGCGCCGTTCGGCTGCCGAGGGGCCGTTCGATGCAGGGGAGGGCGAGGTCTCGAGCGCCGGCACCTGTTCGTCCGACGACGTCAGGACCGGTGCGTCGGGATCGAAAGACTGGTCCGTCAGCAGGGGCGGCTCGGTATCACGGCGTGCCGGTTCGAACGGAACGACCTGCCGGGCCGGTTCGTCTGCCGCCGCCTTCTGGTCATCCCCCTCGCCACGATCCCATGTGGCGAAGAGGAAGACAGCGCAGCCGAGGCCCAGGGCGGTCAGGGTGACGACCTTGGACCCGCGACCGCCGAAACGGCCGCCGATGGGCGATATGCCCCTGTCGGTCGTTGGCGGCAGATCCTGGCCTTCGGAACGAGCTTCCGCTGCGGCGGCGTCCTTCGGTTCGGGCGAGGCGGTCATGGTTGGGCTCCTTGCGTCACGCTTCGATCCACGATCGGCGAGGCCGTGCCGGTACCGGTGGCGACACCGCGCGGGTCGTAGGCTTCGTTGAAGATGCACAGCACCGAAGCGCCGCGGCGCAGCCGCAGGCCCGGAACGACCGCGTGGATGACCACGAACTCGCCGCGTACATCGAAGGGGACCAGGCTTTCCTCGCCGTCGGCGGACACAGCGAAGATCGAAGGAAGGGGCTGGTTCGCCGGGAACCTCAGCACGGTGAAGCGGCCGTTGTCGGTGACCTCGCTGGGCTGCAAGTCCGACGCGCCCTGGACACTATAGGCGAGGTTGCGGGGGCCTGAGAGGGCCGCCTGGTCGAGCGTCAGATCGATCACGCGCTCTTCGATCGCCTCGGCGGCGGCGTCGAGCGACGCCACGGTCGCGGCCTGGAGGTCGGCCGGGTAGCGGAACCGGATCTGGTAGGCGATGGAGGATTGATCGCGGGCGTCTCGCGCCGCAAGTTCGAACGCATAGTGACGCGTCGCGCCTCCGCGTTCGGTGACCACGAGCAGATTGGTCGCCTGCAGGCGTTCGCGGGGTTTGAGGAAGAGGACGGAACCCTCGGCCGCGACCTCCCAACTGACGCTGTCACCGATCGCGACATGGCGGATGGCTTCGTCCGGACCGAACACGATCTGGGTGGCGGTACGGAAGGCCCCGGCGATGCGGTAAACGGCGCCCGGGGCGTAGTCGACCTCCACCATCCGGGCGTCGCGCTCTTCGGCCCAGGCCGGCCCCGACGTCAGCGCAAGGCCGGCGGCCAGGGCGATCAACAGGGTTCTCATCGGACCACCTCCGGATCGGCGCGGTACGAGGTCACCTGGAATCCGAGCGGATTGCGCAGGCGATCCGGCTCCGACATCGGCGCGCGCGTATAGGTGAAGGCGATGGTGGCGATCCAATCGCTCTCCACGATCTGCTGGGCCTGACGCACCGTGCGGTGGAAGCGCACATTGGCGACGCCTTCATTGATGAAGCCAATGGCGCGGATGGCGATCACGGCCTCGGCCTCAGGTCCGTAGAGATTCTGCGGACTGGCTGGGTTGGAGCCGCGATAGAGGTCGGCCCAGCGGCGTTGCTCCGTTGCGCCCGACAGGATCGAGACCAGGGCGAAGCTTTCCTCGGCGGCGGGGTCGAGATAGCCCTCCCGGGCCCGGACGTACTGGCCGAGGAAGTATTTGCTGACGGCCTCGGCATAGGTGGCCGGGCCTTCGGCCGAAGAGAGACCCCGCACCACATCGACCGCGCCGGTGGTCTGGTCGACCCGCACGACGAAGGGTTCGGTGGTCTTGAGCGGGGTCAGCACCGCCACCGCCGCGACGGCGACGACGGTCAGGCCGGCGGCCACGGCCGCCACGGTCCAGGCCAGCCGGCGCGATCGTATGGCGGCGCTGAGCCGGTCCTGATCCCATCGCCGCGCTTCGGCGAAATAGGCTTTCAGATCGGGGGAGGGGACGCCGGTCATGTGCAGCCTCCCGCGCCAGGATCGATGGACGAAGCCGCGTCGGCTGCGGGCGCGGGCGTGTGCGACGCCGCCGGCGAGAGGATCGAACCGTAGGGATTGGCGGGTCGACGATGGCGGCCGTCGCAGACCGGCGGATCGGCGGTCCGGAAGGTGGCGCAGGCGGACACGGCCTGGACCGCCAGGGTGATCGATACGACGCGGGACAATGTTCGAAGAAAGGGCATCAGCGGGCTCCTGTGGGACGGATGGATCCGCCGCCGCGCGGCGGTTGACGGCTGGCCTCGAGAGGACCCCGCGCGACGGCGCTGGGGCTGGATCCCAGGGAGGCGGCGTTGGCGAAGTCGGCGAGCCCGGCGCTGGCGCCGCCGGCGATGCCGGCCGCGATCGCGGGTGTCTGCAGGAAGAAGATCGCGCCGAGCAGGCAGAGGGCGATGAAGATCAGGCCGCCGACCATCGGGTCGCCGCCCTCGATCGCGCCCCACTGATCCCGGACCAGCGACAGGACGAGCTGGAAGATGGTGATGATCAGGGCGAACAGGACCAGGTAGTTCACTGCCTGGGACAGCCAGCCGAAGAAGAAGCGCCGCGTCGCGTCGAACAGGGCGCAGGCGATGAATATGGGGCCCAGCGTGACCAGAAGGGCCAGCGCCAGTTTGGCGACAAGAACAACGCCGAAACCGAGCGCGCAGGCCAGGGCGCCGACGATGAAGACGACCGCGGCGACGATCCAGGGCGACGGGTCGAAGGCCGATCCTTCGCTGCCGATCTTCTCTCCGAGATAGCCGGCGTAGGCGAGGAACTGGTCGAAGGCCGCGCCGACGTTCGGCGTCTCCGCACCGCTGATGGCCCGCGTCAGAAGGTTCGGCAGGTCGCGGAACAGCGGCTCGGTGACGAAGTCCGAATAGGCCGGGGTGGTGGCCAGCACATAGATGAACAGCAGCTTGATCGCGCGGATCGCGAAATCCATGACCGGTTCGCTGATCGCGCCCCGGAAGATCGCGAAGCCATAGAGGACGATGTAGAGGACCAGGGCGATGCGCAGCGGGCCTTCGACCTCGGCGATCACCGCGCCCAGCCGGTCCCCGAGGAAGGCGCTCAGCCGTTCGTCGAGGAAGACATAGGCCGGCTCAAAGACCCGAAACGACATGGCGACCTCCTAGAAACCCTGCCGGTAGGCGGCCATGCGGTCGGCCCGCCGGACCTCGGCGAGCCGCGCCTGGGCGGCGTCACAGCCGTGCCGGCGGGCGCCGCGTTCGCAGTCCACGACGGCCGCCTCGAGCGCGGCGCGATCCGGGCGCGGCTCAGCCCTCGGAGATTCCGGCTCGCCGCAACCCGCCAGCAGGCCGAGCAGGACCAGGGCGGCTTTCACTGAAAAGCCTGACGGTAGGCGTCCATGCGGGCCGACCGTTCCGCGGCGATCCGCTCCCGCGCCCGCTGTTCCTCGAGACGGGCTTCGGCGGCCTGGGTCAGGGCCAGGCCCTGCAGCCGGACCTGTTCGTTTTGGATCAGGGCCTGTTCCGCCGCGAGCCGGGCGTTCAGGTCCATCACGGCCCGCGCGTTCGGCGCGGTGTCGAGCGCGCGACGCAGCGTCTCCAGGCCTTCGAGACGATCGGTCGCCGACCGGTCGACGGCCTCGCCGATCGCCAGATCACGGGCGGTCCGCGCGCCTGACCGCTCCAGGGCGTCGGCGGCGGTGGACGGCGCAGCTGGCGTATAGACGCGGGTCTCGCGGCGGATCGCGTCGGCCCTCTCGGCCAGTTCGCCGAGCGCCGACAGGTCCCCGTCGGCGGCCGACCGCAGGGTGGCCATGTCGGGCAGGGGATTGCGGATATCGGGGAGGCCCAGCCGTGCAGCGATAGCGTTGACGTTGGACAGGTCGTTGAGGCTGGCGAAGAGTTCCTCGCCCTGCTGGACCTGGGCCTTCAGGCTGTCGAGCTGTTCGATGGCAGTGCGCGCATCCTTGACCATCTGGGCGAAGGACGTCGGGTCATAGACAACCTGTTGGGCGTGGGCCGGAACAGCGGTCATCGCGGCCAGGGCGACGGCGATCGAAAGGATGGAGCGTCTCATGTCAGTCTCCTCTGGGAATGGAAGGGGCCCCGCCAGTCGGCGTAGTCGTCCCCGGTCTCGGCTCTCAGCCGGTCGAGAAGGGCGACGGTTTCGGATCGTCCGGACAGGACGGCCAGCGCGTCATCCAGCCCCTTGAGGTCAAGCTCCACGACCACGCTGTCGTGACCCTGTTTGACCAGGAAGCGATGAGACTCCGGCGTCAGCTCGTCCCGGATCAGTCGGAACTCCTCCTCGCTCAGGCCGAAGCCTTCGACATAGTCGCGGGCCTGGCCGTGGGCGTTCGGCAGGAAAATCTTGGTCGCGCACTGTTCGAGGATGGTGTGGGCGATCGGTGAGCGCAGCGCGTCGGCCGGGGACTGGGTGCCGAACACCATCAGGGCGTTCTGCTTGCGCCAGGTCTTCAGGCCGTCCTGGGCCAGGTCGGTGAAGGCGGCGTCGCCCAGCACCTTCCAGAACTCGTCGATGTCGAGGACGAGCCTGCGCCCATCCACCCGCTGGGCGATCCGGTGAAAGAGGTAGAGCATCATCGGCGTGCGGACCTCGGGGTGGTCCAGCACATCGGTCATGTCGAAACCGGCGAAGCGGGCGTCGAGCGACAGGGCGTCGTCCTCGCCGTCCAGAGCCCAGCCAAGCGGCCCGCCCCGGACCCAGCGTTCCAGCCGCGCCCCCACGCCGCCCACGTCCGATTGACCGAGCAAGCTGCGCAGGGCCGAAAGCGAGCGTCGCTCGCGCGGGAGGGCCTCAAGCGCGGCGACCGCTTCGTCGATGGCGCGCGCTTCCGGGACCGACAGGGTCTCGTTCGGTCGGGCGACCAGGGTCCGCACCAGTCGGCTGAGGAAGGCGCGATTGGCGGGTGACGGCTCCAATGCCTTGAAGGGCGCGAACCCTGTGGGCACGCCGTTGCGCAGGGCCAGATAGGTGCCGCCGCAGGCCCGAACGAAGATCTCGGCGCCCCGGTCCTTGTCGATGAACAGCTGCTGGGCGTCGAACCGCTCCAGCTGCGCCAGCATGAAGTTCTGGACGACCGTCTTGCCCGACCCGGAGGGGCCGCAGATGAAGGTGTGGCCGAGATCGCCGACGTGGAAGTTGAAGTAGAAAGGGGATCCGGCTGTCGTGCGCAGCGTCGCCACAGCCGGTCCCCAGTGATTGCCGTGAGGCTTTCCGACGGGATAGGCGTGGAAAGGCGCGAGGGCGGCGAAGTTGCGTGAAGTGATCGCGGCCGGACGCGTGCGCCGCGCGAAGCCGCCGGGGAACTGGGACCAGAAGGCGGCCTCGAGGCCGAGGTCCTCACGGGCGACGACCAGGCCGGAGTCGGCCAGATACGCCCGCGCCTTCGAAAGGTGGTCGGCCAGGGCGGCGGGCGTGTCGCCGTAGACCAGGACGGACGCCTGGTGTTCGCCGAGCACGAACCGGTTGCTGACCAGATCGTCCAGCGCGTCCGAAAGGCCGTCGATCTGGGAAGCGGCGCGGTCACGCGCGGAGACCATCTGGTTCTGCTTGCGCTCCATCACCGATCGCCCGGCCGCCTTGGACAGGAAGGCGAAGGACTGGGTCATGACGAACCCGAAAGGCGCGCTCAGCAGCGCGTTCCACAGTCCGGGCCGGGTCGAGGGCGGATATTCCTTGATGGCGAGGACGCCCGCGTAACGGCCTGCGTCGACGTCCCGAAGCTCCAGGCTTTCGCGTCCGAAGATGACGCGCACCGTATGAACCGCGGATCCGAGATGGCCGTAAACGATGGGGACGCGTCCTGGCCGCCCGGTAAGGACGAGCCGAACCAGCTCCATCGGTTCGGAGCACCAGATGTCTCCGTGTTGGTACAGGCCAAGGCGGCGCGGCGCATAGCGGCCGAGATACTGCTCAAGATCGCGCGCGGCGTCCTCGAGCCGCTTGATCAGTTCGGGGGCGACCTCCGTGTCCTGACGGCGGGCGGTCTGCAGGCGACGCATGAGCGCCGCAGCGCGATCGCCGGCATCACGGCCGGGATGGAGCACCAGGGTGACAAAGAGTTCGTTGACGAACAGCCGCCGGCCTCCGAGCCGCGCTTCGTAGGCCTGACTCAGATCGCGTGCGAAGTCGGAGCGGAACCCGCCCATGACCTCGGGCTGGACCTCGCGCCGAACGATGTGGTGCCAGACCGCCAACCGGTCGTCGGCGAGGTTGCGCCAGGTCTGGTTGAGCTTGACGTGCCAGTCGTTCAGATCGCGCGGGTCGGCGGTCTCGAACGCCGCGCCCTGAAGCTGGAAGGCGATCATCAGCGCCCCGCTATCGAGCGTGACGATGTGGTCCGAGGCGTGGCGTGCATAGGGCAGGCCGGCCAGGGCGTCGCCCTCCCTGCGCAGACGCGACGGCGATAGACGGAGCTCACCCACGGAGCAGCTCCCTTGCGCTGTAACGCCGGACAAGGGGGAGGGGTGTCGCCGAGCTGCCGCCCCACAGGGCGCCGTTGCGGGACCGGCCCTTGGTGTCGACGAAGACCAGCAGAAGCCGGAAGGCGTTGTGGTCCACCTTGCAGATCGCCCGAAAGACCAGATGCAGGGCCGGCGCGATCAGCAGATAGAGCAGGCTGCCCCCGACGAGAAAGGCCAGGCCGGAGATCATGACGTTGACGCCCATGGCCTCCATCGGCACGCCCAGGATCATCGCCGGCCGGGTGCAGGCCAGGAAGAGGGGCTCTTCGATCAGTCGTTCCTCAGCCATGGTCCGCCCCGCTCAGGACCAGGGCGGCTTTCGCCACGGCGAGACCGACCAGACCGCCGCCCAGAGCCTGGGCGAAGCGTGCCGGCGAGATCAGCCGGACCCCGAGCATCAGCGTCAGCGCAAGGCCGCCGGCGATCCCTGCGACGATCAGACAGGCGTCGGCCCGGGCCATCAGGCGCCGCCCGTGATCAGGCCGACGATCTCGGCGGCGCCGAAGACCACCACGATGCCGAGAATGACGATGGCGGCGCGCCGCAGATCGAACAGGCCGAACATCCACAGGATGCCGACGATGACGACCGCCAGGATGGCCAACAGCCTGGCCGTGTTGCCGGTCAGCATGTCGACCACGTTCTGCAGCAGGCCCTCGACATTGGCCGAGGCGAAGGCGGGCTGCACCGACATCAGGGTTGTCGCCAGGGCGATCGCTCCGACCGCGCATTGGCGGCGTCGAATGGGGGACAGGGTCACGGGTTGACGCTCCAGGTTTGGGTCTGTGAGGCGGGGGCGAAGAGGACGATCGCGCTGGCGGTGGCGCGCGCGAACACGTCCCAGGCGGCGGGTGGCGCGACGGGGTCTGGCGCCACCTGATCGGGGAGTGAGCCTGATGCGGCTTCGGATAGCGGCGGCGCGGAGACGGCCAGGCCCAGGCGCGCCGCGGACGCTTCCACGCGCGCGACATAGCCGTTGCGAAAGCCGCGATCGGGATGACCGGTGTTGTATCGGGACAGGGCCACGCGCAGGGCCTGCTGACGGTCAAAGGCCGTCGATGCGGGATCGAAGCCGGCGCGCAGCACGGTCCCTGCGGCGGTCAGGTTGCGGCAGGGGTCGAAGGCGTCCTCTACACTCAGACGCAGCCATCCGAGATTGCTGGAGTTGATCTGGGCGAGACCGAGATCGATGTTGGCGCCCGAGGCGATCAGGCGGCGCGCGACCCGCCCCGCTTCCTCGCGGGTCCTGGGCTGGCGCACGGCGGCGCCGCGATTGACGCCGATCGCCAGGGGATTGAAGCGGCTTTCCGTATGGGCGATCGCGGCCAGGGTCTGCGGCGAGACGCCGGGCGCGCACTGGGCGGAAAGGGCGAGGACGAGTGCGAGATCGAGCAAGGCAGGGCTCCGTTAAGAGCCGTCAGCAGACCCCATCGGCAGCGCCCAATCGATCCGTCAGGGCGCCACCGCAGACCTACGGGGCGAAGGTGCGCCGCTCGCTTTCGCGGCGGTCGTCCCCGACAAGCCGGGCTACGGCCTGGACGCGGGTTCTGACACCCAGCGTCCTGCAGGCGAGCAGGATATGATCATCGACCGTGCGGGAGGAGAGGCTGAGGCGACGTCCGATCTCGCGGGACGGTAGGCCTTGGGCGGCGAGGCGCAGACAGTCTGACTGCCGTTCAGACAGGCGGGCTGCGAGCGCGAGACGACCTCCACCGGACGATCTGGAAAGCGACTGGTTCATGGGACTCAAGCCAGACCCGGTTTCGAACTTGCGGCAATACCGCAAAGTTCACGCAGCGAACTTACGGTGTGAGACGAACCCCGGTCACTCGTCCTCGTCCTTCGAGGGCGTGACCAGCCGTCCGATCCGCTCATCGAGCCAGGCCTTGGCCGCGTCATCACGTCTCACGGCCTGCATCCCAAGGTCCTTCAGGGTGCGCGTGAAGGCGTTGATGATCGAGCGCGTGTCGAGTTCCATGATCGCATCGCCCACGTCCTCGTCGAACTCCTGTGTGACAACCCGCAGCGCGAGCATCGCCTTGTTATCCGCGCAGCGAACGGCGAACTCAGGGGAGCCGAGCGCCATACAGTCGATGATGGCGTAGGGATCACTGTCCGTGGCCTCGGCGAACCGATGGATCCGCTCGAGATTGATCTTTCCCTTCCCGGCCTCGAAGTGTTCGTACGACCGCTTGGCCATGCCCATGGCGTCGGCCACTTCGGCGGGCTTCATCCGTCGATGCAGGCGGATCAACCGCAGGGCCGCAGCCAGGATTTCGTTCTGAGAGCGGGGACGATCGCTTTCCATCAGCTCGGCTGCCTCGGGTTGTGGAGGGCAACGCGGTTCTCGACGCCGTACTCCCGGTGGTTGAAAAATGCGTCAGTTGAGCATCAAATGGAAGACGGGAAGCTCACGGTGTCCCGAGTCTTGCGGAAAGTGCGCAAAGAACATGCAGTTCTCGAATGGAAACTAAAAAACGCATTGCCGCTACTGGTCAGTTCGCGGCTTTCCGCGCTTCGTACGGTCGCTCCGGAAGCGCGGCTTCGCGCGGGGCGCCGGGAACCGTATCCTGATGCGCGAACGCGATCAGTTCGCGGTCGCCCACAGCGCCCTTGCTGGTTATGCCGCAGCGGGTCGGTTCGGTTGGGGGCGTCCTCTGGTCGCAACCAGTCTTGCGAACGAACTCGGTCTCAGTCCAACGCCTGTACGCGAGGCGCTGGCCCACCTCGCTGGCGAGGGCATTATCGAGCATCGGCCAGGACGAGGCTACTTCGCCCCGAGCCTCACCGCCTCTGATATCATTGGCCTTTACGAGCTTCATCACCAGTTTCTGCGGTGGGGCTCCGAAGAGGGCTTTGCGCCCCAAGCGCCGACGGCGGACCCGCCGACGGATCCGGTCCTGCGGGTCGAGCTCGTGTTCGATCAGCTCGCGCAGCATGGGGGGAACAGCGCCGTCTTCGAAGCCTATCGGCGGGTCTCTGCGCAGCTCAGACCGATCCGCAGGGTTGAAGCGGTCCTGCAGAATACTGGATTGGACATCGCGCTCGAAATTGAACGCCTCCGGTCAGAGGGCGGGAGCGGGGAGTTGGCGGCTGCGCTCGACGAGTATCATAAGGGTCGCTTCGCCCTTTCTTCGGCCCTGGAGAAGATGATGCGTCAGTCTGTGTGAAGTATATTCCAAATATAGTTTGAAAATACGACAGCGTACGCGCCTCCTGACGGCGTCGGGCAATCCCGTCCGGCATAGGAGGCAATCACCATGCTGAAGAACCTGACGCGTCTGATCTCCCTGGGGTCGGCCGCCCATCACACCCGCGCCGAAGTCGGCGTCGAGAAGCCCGAACTGAATCCGATCCAGTATTACGACGAGGCCGGATCGGGCCTGCTCCGGCTCGGCTCCGCCGCGGACCAGACTCGGGCGGACTCGCCGGACGGCGAGTTCGAGCTGATCCCGGTCCAGCGTTGGACCATGACTGGCGTGCGTTTCCACTGAACGAAGGGACGTCGGCCCGTCAGGGGCCGGCGTCCTCATCAGGGCGATCTCTCATGATGTTTCTGAAGACCGGCGTGCATGCGGCCGTCATCGACACGGCGCTCGTGATCCTGGATCTCGAGGCCGACAACTATTTCTGTCTGCCAAGCGGCGGCGAGACCGTCGTGCGCCGATCTGACGGCGGAGCTGAAGTCCTGGGCGGTTCGACGCGAGACACCCTCCAGGCGGCGGGACTGCTTCAAGCCCAAGCGCCACCGTTGGTGCGAGCGCTGCCGGCGAAACCCGCGCGGACCGTTATCCACGACCCCGCCGCCGTATCATGGCGCGATATCTACGCGGGCCTCGCCGCCGCGCTCGCGGTGCGGAAGATCCCGGCCGGGTCCGGGATCACCGCCTATTTCTCTGAACCCCCGCTACGACCTGCGGCCGAGCCGGATGTGCAGCGCGCTGCGACGGTGTTCTGGCGACTGCAGCCCTGGCTCCCGATCGAGGGTGAATGCCTCGTTCGGTCGGCTTTGCTCGTTCAGGCCCTGCATCGGCAGGGTCTCCGCGCCGACTGGGTGTTCGGGGTGAGGCTCTTTCCATTCATGGCGCATTGTTGGGTTCAGTTGGGTGACACCTGCCTGAATGATGATGTCGAACGCCTGTCTGCCTACCAGCCCCTGCTGTGCCGATGACGCCCGCTGTCGATGCGCGGGCTTACCTTCTGATCGACAGCAGCCACGCGACGCCAGCCGATCGGGATCGCCTCGATCAAGTCCGCCGGGACCTTCTGGCAGCGGGTTGGCGATCGGCTCTTGTTGTTGACCACATCGAAGTCTTCCTGGGACCCAACGCGACCGTGGCCGTGCGGCAGGTCCATCGCCGCCACATCCAGATCGGAACGTGGCGACCGAGCGACCGATCCTTGTCCTCGATCATTGGCACGAGCCGAACAGCAGGGAGCCTGGGATCGGAGGTCGTCCGATCCGGTTGGGGACGCTATATTCTGGCTTGGCGCGACGACGAAAGCCGTCTCGTTCTTATTCGAGACCCAAGCGGCGCCATCGATTGCGTGTGGTGGCGCAGCGGGGGGCTGAGACTGGCGTCCGATCAGCCTCCAGAGGTTGCGGATGCTCTCCTGCCACCGGAGATCGCGATCGATTGGGAGGTATTGGCGACGCTGTCGAACGATCCCGGACTGCTCAGCGACCGACCTCCGCTCCGAGGCCTGAACGTCGTCACGCCCGGAGATATGGTTCTTCTCGGCGACACCATGGAGCGCCATGCCCTCTGGCGTCCGTCCCGCTTTGTCGGGACCGCGTTTGACGACAGCCCTGACGCACTTCGCACCCTCGTGGATCAGGTGGTGGCCGTCTCTCTCGCACCCCATGAGCGCATCCAGGGAGAGATTTCCGGCGGGCTCGATTCCGCCATCGTTTCGGGAAGCGTCGCGGCCGCGGGGCTGGGCCCGCGGGCGCGCTTCGTCAACTATTTCGCTGATTGGAGCGAGGGTGATGAACGAGCTTACGCACTGGCGGCGGCCGAGAAATCAGGACTGCGCCTCGAGGCGGCCAGAAAGCCGGTTGCAGCCATCACCGAAGCGCTTCTGCGCCCGCTGGGTGAAGGCATTCGCCCCGCACTGCATGGCGTCGACGTGGCCTATGATCGCGACGTCGCCCGACGCCTGCGGCAGGGGCGCGCCACCGCCCTCGTGACGGGGCAGGGCGGGGACGCAGTCTTCTATCAGGCGCCAGAGCCCCGCATCGTGGTGGACCGCCGGCGCCGCGAAGGGCTGGCCGGGTTCCGCCCGCGCTACTGGGGCGAAATGGCCAGGTGGACCCGCCATTCCGCCTGGACGCTTGCGCGTCTGGCCCTTTGGCCTCCGCCCCGAAAGCCTTCGGCCGCGCCGCTCCATCCCTGGCTGGGGGATGCCGCAGATCTTCCGCCGGGGAAGTATGGACAGGTGCACCGTCTCGCCAACTGCCAGCTTTTCTGGAGCGATTGTTTGCGCGCGAGGGCCGCCGACCTGATCCATCCCCTGCTCAGTCAGCCCGTAATGGAGCACTGCCTCGCGATCCCCGCCGATCGCCTGACGTTGGGTCCGAGAGACCGCGGCCTTGCGCGCAAAGCCTTCGCGGGCCGTTTACCGCCGTCCATCGCCCAGCGTCGTGACAAGGGTGATCTGGGCCGGTTCTACGGACACGTCGTCCAGCGCAGCCTTCCGGACCTGCGTCCCCTTCTGATGGACGGGCTGATGGTCGAGCATCGATTGTTCGATCGGGTGGAGCTCGGTCGGGATCTGGAGCCTGAACGTCTCTTATGGAGTCCCGGCGCCAACCGGCCCTTGCTGCTCGGGGTGCTCGAGGTCTGGGCGCAGCGCTGGACGCAGCGGCTCGAGGCGCGCTGGCGGACCGAGATATCGAGCCAGCCAATCCAGGATGCGCGCGTGTAGGTCCCTCACATTGCCGGGGCTCTCATAGACATGACCCTCGCCATAGTAGGTCACCAAGGCCGCTTCGCGGTTCAGTCGATAGAGTGCGCTGAACAGCGCGCCCATACGGGCGTTCTCCTGATCGCCCTCAGCGAGAAGCGTGGGGGTTCTCAGACGTTCGACGCTGAAGAGAGGGCTCTGGGCGACGTAGTTCTCCGGGGAGGTTGAGAAGGCGCCGAACCGCCCTTGGCCCGTCTCGCCCCAGCCGGCCATCTGTCCGACCGGAACGCCCTCGTCCGGGGACACGCGGAAGAAGGGCGGCAGTTCCATCGAGCGCGTCAGCTCCGGGTAGCCGCTGGTGGCGATCACGGCCTTGAAGCGGTCCGACTGGGTCGCAGCGCGCAGGCTCGAATAGGCGCCGTAACTGTGGCCGGTCACGGCGACCCGGTCCGGATCGATCAGTCCCCGACGGCCGGCTTCGTCAACGATGGCGAAGATGCGCTCAGCGAGATCGTCCATTCGAGGTCCGGACGCTGGGTGGGGCAGATTGGCGATGAGAACGGCATAGCCTGCCCCGGCGATCACCGATGGATTGTTTTGCGGATTCCTGGACCCGGGCAGGATCGTCGCCGGCGGCGCCGACAGAGCTCTGCCGGGATAGATCTGGACCACGACAGGCGGGCGCTCGCCAACCGGCATGTTTGGAGGAAGCAGGAGCCAGCTCGTCAGGGACTGACCCTCCGGTCCCAAGTGAGCGACGGGCTCGACGCGACCCCAGTCGATGTCACGCCACGCGGCGTTGACGGTCGTCAGCGTCTGGACCTCACCCAACGTATGAAGGCGTACGGTGGTGACGCCGCGTTCGTCCAGGCCGGTCGTCACGATCCCGGACGGGAGCACCGCCAGAGGACGCTCACCCTCTGGAATGGGAGAAACACAGACCGGAGGCGACGGCGCCGCGGTGTGGATACAGGCCCCGTCAATAACCTTTCCCTGCCCAAGAAGAACGGGATCGGGGTTCCATTGCGCGGGATTGGCGCCGTCGGACATCTGCCCTAGGTCCACCAGCCGGCCCGAAACAGCCTTGGCCCCGTTGAGGGCGTAGAGCCCGTCGCGGCGCTGAATTACGGTCTGGCCCTCGAAGCGGGCGATCCGTTCACCGGACTCCTTGACCGGGAAGCGGGCCCCGTCATCCCGTCGCCAATGGCGGTTCTGATCGGTTTCGCCGACCTGTATCAGGGGCCGCGCACCGTCCCAGCTTCCCAGAGGGATGGCGACGCCGTCCCAGGTCCTCTGCAGCCAGGGACGGTCCGTGCCCGTGTCGAGCCTTGTGGCCCGTCCGTCGCGACCGATGAGCCAGTAGCGACCGCCCTCATCAAAGTCCGCCGATGCGGATGGGCGGCCGTAGGCGAGCAGGCGCGAGGAATCGGGGGCCCAGGACATCAGATACATGGCGAGGTCCTCGTCCGGCAGCGGATCGGCCACAGCGCCGCTGTCGAGATCAATCACCGCGAGACGTCGGCGACGAATGGGATCCCCGACCAGGAGGGGGCGATCCGGGGTGGGCTGGATGTCCTCGGCGTTGCGAAGGGCGGCGAGACGGCGTCCATCCGGCGACAGCGCCAGATCGAACCATTCGCCCTGCGCCAGAACCCGCTGGCTGCCGGTCTGGGCGTTGACGAGGATAAGGCTGGAGGGCAGGGCTTGAGCGCGAGCATCGCGCGTCGCGCCACTGGGGATGTAAACGCCGCTCGAGGCATGACCGGAGGCCGCGTTCCGCCAAAGGCTTTCAATCCTGTCCTGGGTTTGGAACCCGACCCGCATCTGGATCGGGAAATCGTCAAGCGGCCGAGCAATGACGGCGACTTCGGTCTCTGATCTCCAGGCGATGGATCGCCCGAACTGGCTCTGTTCCGGCGTGATCGAGAGCCACTGAACGGCGCCGCTCGCCAAGGTGAGGATACCCAGTCGGTAGGTGGCCTCGGTGACTTTGACCACCACCATCCGCGCGCCGCTCGGCGAGAAGGGGCCCGCGAGATAACCGACGTCGTGACCCGCCGCTGCAAACCGCCGTGGCGGCGACCCTTTGTCCGCCGCGTGGATCTCCAGTTCGGTCAACAGCGCGTAGGTCATGGTCTGGAAGCGATAGGTCGCAGCCTGGTCGTGGGCGGCCTGTCGCTCCACGACCACCCAGCGTCCATCGGGGCTGGCCCGGACCTGACCGACACCCTCCCGTTTAATCAGATCCTCCACTCCGAACCGATGGGTCTGAGCGGACGCCGGACAGACTCCGGCCAGGCTCGCCGCGAGGGCAAGCATCAACGGAAGCTGTCGCATCACCAGGCCTTGGTCAGCTGCAGCGAGATGAACCGGCCGAGCACGTTCGCGTTGGCCGCGTCGTAGGCGATCCCCTCCGGGGCGTCGTAGAATGGCGGATCGCGGTCAAAGAGATTCTGGACGGTCAGCGACACGGCGGTTCCGTCGAGCAAACCCCCGGCCGGTGCGAAGCGCACCAACACGTCGGCTGTGGACCAGGAGCCGATACGGCGACCGGTGAGGTCCGCATAATCCCCCACGTGGTTGAGCGAGGGCGACACCGTCCAGGGGCCGCGGGACCCGCTCGCCGACGCTCGTCCCCGCAGGCCGACCGGGAAGTTGGGGCGATCAAGCTGGGACACCGTCGGTGAGGTCGGTGTTGGCTGGGCGTCGAAACGCTCCAGCCAGGTCAGGTTAACGTCGAGATCGAAGGCGTTGCCCGCGAGATTGAAGCCGTAGCCGGCTGAGAGATCGAGGCCCTCCACCTGTACTTTGGCGGTGTTCACATAGCGGGCGTCCACGATCGCCCCATAGGAGGTCGCGGGGAACAGGTCGCGCAGGTTAGTGGTCGGCAGATCCAGAATGGCCTGGACGGCTGCGCGATCAGCGGCGTTGTTCACCGGATCAAGGGTGCGAACAAACGGGGCCAGCGAAGGGTCGGAAAGGGCCGTGAGAATACTTTCGAGCGCGGGTTGACCGATGCGGTTGTCGAAGTCGGTCCGGAAGATGTTTGCGCCCAGTCTCAAACCAGGCAACCCAGTGGGCTTGATCTCAAAGCCCGCAGTCCATGTGTCCGCTTCCTCGGGCTCGAGGTTGGGATTGCCGCCGTAGAGGATCATCGACAGAATCTGCAGCGATCCACGCGGTAGAATGGATGGACTGGCGCTCGCCGCGTCGTTCAGTTCGCGCAGGGCAGGGGCCCGGAAGGAGCGACCGTAGTTTGCCCGGAGGAGGAGGCCTTCGGTCGGCTCCCACAGGACGCCGGCTTTCGGGCTCGTCGTCTGGCCGATGTCACCATAATCTTCGAAGCGCGCCGCCAACGACAGTTCCAGCCGGTGAAGGCCGGGAAGGGCGTTGGTCTCGCCGAACAAGGGGACACGCAACTCCGCAAAGGCAGCGCTGACATCGCGTTCGGTTTTCGTGCGAGCCCCGACGGTCGGAGCGGCGCCCGAGGAGAAGTTGGTGACCTGACGTTCGAAGGTTTCTCTACGGAAGTTCAGCCCGGCTGCGAGCCGAAGCGGCCCTCCGGGCAGCGTCATGACTGTGCCGCCGATCTGCAGATTGGCAGAGAGATTTCTGGTCTGGCTTTGGTTTCGGGTGTAGCCGGCGCTGATGAAGTCCAGGATGGTCGCGCTGTTGGACGCGCCGCTTCCGAAGGGGTTGAAAAAGCCGTCGCGCGCCGTGCTGAAGGAGGTGGCGGGGCTGTCCGCAACCGCGCCGAGGGCTTCACGCAGATTGGTCGACTGCAAGGCGCCGTCGGAACCGGTATGGGCCTCTTCGGTGCTGTACGAGACGTAGGACTCGAGCCGCCAGTCGCCAAAAAGGTCAGCCGTCCCGCCCAGACTCGCGCCGAGGGATTCGACTTCGCCGAAGACTTTGGGAGGCGCGATCTCGCCCTGGAAGGAATAGGCGATCGTGTGCGAGCTGGCTCCGGTCGGTGACGCAAAATACGGGTTGGCTCGGGTGACTGTCAGCAGGGTGCTGATCGCCGTCGAGACCGTTTCATACTCGCGCATGCCCCACCGAGCATCGCCACTGATCTCGAAGCGATCGCCGAAAGACTGGCGGGCGGCGGCATAGGCGCTTTGGCGAGTCTGGCGGGGCAGGATGTTGCTCGTCGCCCTGAAGTTCTCGAGATTGGTCTGCCCGAGGCGGAAGTCGGCCGGGAGCAGGCCCACCCCATTTTGGCCATCGGGGATGCTGTACCGGGGAATGTAGCTGCCGGTCGCGGGGTCAAGAACGACGATGTTGCCGGGATTGCTGTAGAAGGAGCGTCGGTCGCTTCCGCCGAGCCAGCGGTGGTCCGCATCGCCAGCTCGCCGACGCTCGGATCCGGCCAGGGCCTCACGGTCGTAGTATTCGTAGGTCAGCATCGCCGAGCCGGTCGACCACTGCCGTCCCAGAACCTGAGCGACCTGATATTCGCCGCTCGCGCCGTCGGAGGTGTTTCCGACCCTCACCCGGGTCTCGGCGCCATCATAGTCGTCTCTGAGGATGATATTCACGACGCCGCCGACAGCGTCGGCGCCGTAAAGGGCGGAGGCTCCGTCCAACAGGATATCGACGCGCTCGACTGCGGCGGTGGGGATTGTCGAGACATCGACGAAGTCGCCTTTGGCCCCCGTACCCGCGAGCCTGCGTCCATTGATGAGGACGAGCGTGGCGTCACTGCCCAGACCGCGTAGGTTGACGCCATTGGCGTATGTCGAGTTCGTGCCGGAGCGATCGCCGCCGTTTCCCAGTGCGCCTTCGTTCGCCGTGCCGCCGAAATTCTGCGGCAAGCTCGCGAGCAGTTGGGCCACGGTTGCGCGGCCATTCCGATCCATCTCGTCCCGGGTCACCGTAACGACTGGCGAGGGGCCGTCGGCGACCCCCCGGATGAGGCTTCCCGTGACGACAACATCCTCAATCTCGACAGCCTCATCTGTCGCGTCCGCCCTTGCGTCCGGATCGTAGACAACCAGGGTATTGGGACTCGTGCGCCGCGCGCGCAGGCCCGTGCCCTGCAGTAGCGTGGTCAGCGCCTGATCGGTCCGCAGCGCGCCGCTGACGCCCGCAGACTGACGGCCGGCTACGAGGTCTGTGGAATAGAGGATTTGCTCGCCGCTCTGCGTGGCGAACAGCGGAAGAGCGGTTTGTAGCGGGCCCGCCGGGACCCGGAACTGGACGGCAGGGGATTGCGCCTGGGCGACGACAGGCATTGCCGCCGCGACAGCGAGTGCTCCGAATGCAGACGAACAAAGACCGATACGCATAATAATCCCCCGAAATGGATATCCGCACAGACGCGGTTCGGGGAAGAGACGAAGGGGCGTGGCAAAACCCCTCAGCGCACGCTCGCATTTTTCGCGGGGGCGTCACGAATGACGATCTGACCGGAAGCCGTGCGGTCGGCGACGACCGGATAGAGCTCGGTCAGCGCGGACACGAAGCCCTCGACATCGCCCGTGTTGAAAGCGCCGCTGACAGCGATATCGGCGATGGCGGGCGCATCCAGGACGACCTTGGACGCGGTGTAGCGATTGACCTCGGCCACAGCGGCTTCGACGGTGTCGCCGGCGAAGATGAGGCGGCCGGATGTCCAGCTGGTCTCCGACGCCGCATCCACCGACCGGACGGCTGGACGAGGCGAGGCGGTGACAATCTGCTGGCCCGGGGCGAGGGACCACCGCGGCGTGGCTTGCCCCCGGTCTACGACATCGACCTTGCCTTCGACGAGCGTCACCTGCGCGCCGCCGCCCGCGCGGCGGACGTCAAACCGGGTTCCTACGGCGGTGACGTCGGTCGCGCCGGCGCGAACAACGAAGGGGCGGGCGGGATCGCCCTCCACATCGAAGAAGGCCTGGCCGCTCGCCAGCTCTACAGCACGGCGACGGCCGGTGAGCCTGACGGTGATGCGAGACTCGGTGTCCAGGGTAACCTTTGACCCATCGGCCAGGACGACGATCCGCCGTTCGCCCAGCCCGGTTTCATAGGACAGAGGACGGGCAGACCACATTGTCACGCCGACAACCACTGCGGCGACGGCCGCCACGGCGCCGATCGGTATAAGGCCTTTGGCGAGGCGGCCCTGCAGTTTGCGCGAGGCGTCGGCGCGTGCGCGGGCCCCTGCAGTCAAGGCGGCGATATCGGCGTCGCCCTTGAGGCTCCCGGCCGCCTCCCACATCGTTTCGATCCGGGCATAGGCTTCCGCGTTCGCAGGGGTGCGGCGCCATTGACTGAAAGCAGTGATGTCCGAAGCCGCCACCCGCTTCTGGTTGAGGGTGGCGAACCACGACGCGGCCTCGCGTCGTCTTACGTCCAGGTCATTATCGGCAGTCATCGTTCGTGCCTTAGACGTCCAGTTGGGCCATGCAGTGCTCAACAGCCTTGGCCATCCGCCGTTCAACCGTAGCCAGGCTGATCCCGTGGGCCAGAGCAATCTCCGGATATGTCATACCGTCAAACCGGCTCAAGACGAAGACGTCCCGATACAGCGGCGGCATGGTCAGGAGAACCTGCTTGAGGTGCAGCCGGTCGACAGGCGCGTCGACCGCTGTGACCCATATTGGAATCGCCCCCTG
The DNA here is from genome assembly GCF_049896085.1 of Brevundimonas sp. TWP1-3. Classification (NCBI taxonomy): domain Bacteria; kingdom Pseudomonadati; phylum Pseudomonadota; class Alphaproteobacteria; order Caulobacterales; family Caulobacteraceae; genus Brevundimonas; species Brevundimonas sp. TWP1-3. The sequence goes on from NZ_JAFCTP010000001.1 coordinate 1,587,720, forward strand.
CATCGCCCGGTCCCGGAGGGCCATCCGACGCCGTTCATCGCGAACGAGGTTGAGGGCCACGCGAAGGAGCAGAGCCTTGGGGTGACGGATGTCTTCGATGAGATAGGGAGCTAGGCGAAGGTAGGTTTCCTGCACCACATCGGCGGCTTCATCGACGCCCACACGTCCGCGCAGGCGCTTTCCAAGCCACCCCGAATAGCGTCGGTAAAGCCCGTTCAGGCTCGCCGCAGCGTCCGGGTTCATCTCCTTCACATCGCTCACGGCGGCCTCCAGCCGGTTTTCAGGAGGCAGGAATCCGAGAGCGCGCCCGCCACGACCGGGCGCACACAGGGGTGCGCCGCGGTCACCAGCGGACGGACGCCGCGCGTCGAGGCGCGGTCGTAAAGATTGAGCTTCGCACAGGGGATTCCCGGCCCCTGTCGACGCAAGCGCCGACGGCCGACAATGAATCAAAGCGAGTCCCGGTGCAAGGCGGAGGGGTCGGGCGAGGAATCCTCTGCGAAGAGGCCCGCTACTTCAGGGCGAAACGCCGCCTCCGCCACTGACGGACCCCGGCTCAAGTTGCGCCCGTATCTGACGGCGCCCGACGCCGGACTGTGTAAGCGGTCGCCAAAGCAGGGGCAATCAGTCTCTGGCGTTGGCTTTGATCCTAAGGGGCGGCGGGTCCGACGTCGATTCTCCGCAACTTTCTTGCGGAGAATGCGCAACTCCCCTGTGTTGCTCGTGGCTGCTGGTCCGTTCAGCCTTCACCGGTCAATCGCGAGTGAAATCATGGCTCCGAACCTCCAACCGAATGTCGGCTCTCGAGTTTTCGCCTTGAGCCCGCGAGAGCTGGAGTGCCTGTTGTGGGTCAGTCGCGGCAAGAGTTCGGGAGATATCGGCGCCATCCTCGGATTGTCGCCGCGCACGGTCGACAGCTACCTTGAGAAGGTGTGCTCGAAGCTGCGCGTGCGCACCCGGATAGAGGCCGTCGCGGTCGCGGTGGGGGCCGGGGTTATCGAACCGGAGTGACATCGTTGGTCACACGCGATACGCGAGTTTTTCGCTGAGAATCGGATCATGATTGCGCGCCTGAACGGTGATCATGTCGCTTATGCCCGGAGACGTCGTCCAAGCTTTCGCCGGGGAGATCGCATCACGCGATGTGCGTCGCCTCGAATCCTATCTGTCGGAGCAGGTCGCGGCCCAGTTCGACATCGCGGGCGAACTCGTCGGACGTACAGCGCTTCTCGGCTTCTGGCGTCGGCTCTTCCAAAGCTATTCGCTGTTCGAACTTCACATTCTCAAGTCCGTCACCCAGGGCGAGCTGGTCATCGCCGAAAGCCTCTATCTGCTGGCCGCGAACCGTGGCCTCGTCATGAACGTCCGCGCCATCAATGTTTTCGAGGTTGAGAAGGGCGTGATCACTCGGTGGCGCGATCACGCCGATCTGGCCGAGGTGCCTCTGGCGGAGAAGGATCGATGGCGCCGCCTCAGCGTCGCCCGTTGGTGAGGAGGGGAGGGGGCGGGCCGGGAACTTCTGTGTGAAGCTCGACGTCTTCACCCGTGATCGCCGCCGACGCAGAACGTCCCCTGGCTCAAGATCAAAGGCTATCCGGTCAAGGCCCGCCGGGGCCCATCTTAGCCGGAGTAGGAACCAAGCCAAACCCTCAAGTGCGGTGCGCGCGCCAGAGCTTACGGGCGTGCGCCGACGCCGCTCGAACGCCGCCAGTTGTTCGGTCCACCCTCTTGCCGCGGAACGCAGGACGAGGCTTGACAGCCGGGGCGGTCGCGCCCGTTAGGGGTGCAGTGCGAAGTCAGGATCCGGGATGAACACGTCTGAACTTCGCGACGGCCTCGAAGCCCGACAGGTCTGGATCTATTTCGCCGCCGTGATCGTCGCGACGGCCATCGGGTTCCTGATACCGCGCACGGAAGTGCTGGAATCAGCGATCAATCCGGCGCTGGCCTTGATGCTGTTCGTCACCTTCCTGCAGGTGCCGGTCGCCGCCCTCGGCCGGGCGCTTCAGGAGTTGCGGTTCCTGGGCGCCTTGCTGGCGGTGAACTTCATCGCTGTGCCCCTGTTCGTCCTGGGCCTGATGCAGTTCCTGCCGGCCGATCCCCTGATCCGTCTCGGCGTGCTGATGGTGCTGCTCTGTCCCTGCATCGACTATGTCGTGACCTTCGCTCATCTGGGTCGTGCGGACGCCCGGTTGCTCCTAGCCTCGACACCGATGCTGCTGATCGCCCAGATGGTGCTCTTGCCCATCTATCTGCGTCTGTTCCTCGGCGCCGAGGCGGCGGCCTATGTGCAGCCAGGTCCGTTCATCCACGCCTTCGTCTGGCTGATCGCCATCCCGTTCGTTCTGGCGGCGCTGGTCCAGACCTGGGCGGCCCGCAGCAAAATGGGCGAGCGAGTCTCGTCTGGTCTCGGCCTGGCGCCGGTGCCGGCCACGGCCTTGGTGCTCTTCATCGTCGTCGCCGCGGTCATGCCGCAACTCGGACAGACCCTCGACCGGACCCTGAGTGTCGTGCCGGTCTATGTCGCCTTCTCCGTGCTGGCGCCGCTCATCGGATGGGCCGTCTCGAGGCTCGCACGGCTGACGCCGGAAGCCGGCCGCGCCGTCGCCTTTAGCGCTGGGACCCGCAACTCGCTCGTGGTCCTGCCGCTGGCCCTGGTCGTGCCCGGCGCCATCCCCCTGGTCCCGGCCATTATCGTCACCCAGACTCTGATCGAGCTCTTGGCGGAGTTGGTTTACATCCGTGGCATCCACAGGCTGGGACGTCGGTCAGCCTGATCAAAAGAAAGCGAGAGCTTGATCGCTTCCATAGTTCGACTAATTCGGAACTATGGAAACGGAAGCCTCGATTCTCGCTCTCGCCGCCTTGGCGCAGTCTACGCGGCTGGAGGCGTTTCGTCTCCTCGTGCGCCACGAACCCGGCGGTTTGCCGGCCGGTGAGATCTCGAACCATCTGGCCATCCCGGCCAATACACTGTCGTCCCATCTCGGCGTTCTGACCCGCGCGGGGCTGATCAGGTCGGAGCGGCGCAGCCGCTCGATCATTTACCGGGCCGACCTGGACCGGTTCCGCGAGCTGGTCCTGTTCCTGCTTAAGGACTGCTGCGAGGGGAGGGCGGACCTGTGTCAGCCCTTACTGGCCGAACTCGCACCCTGCCGCCCCTGAGGATCCCATGGACGTCGTCATCTATCACAACCCCGCCTGCGGGACGTCGCGCAACGCGCTTGAGCTGATCCGCCATGTCGGCATGGAGCCGCACGTCGTCGAGTATCTGAAGACCCCGCCGTCGCGGGCCATGATCGCCTGGCTGGCCGAACGCACCAGCGCGCCGCTGCGCGACCTGTTACGCGAAAAGGGCACGCCCTTCGCCGAGCTGGGCCTCGGGGACCCGGGCCTGACGGACGATCAACTGCTCGACGCGATCGAGGCCCATCCGATTCTTCTCAACCGCCCGATCGTCGTCAGTCCCATGGGCGTTCGACTCTGCCGGCCATCGGAGGCCGTGCTAGATCTTCTGCCCGCCGATGATCTCAAGCCCTTCACCAAGGAGGACGGCGAGGTCGTCGTCGACGCCGCCGGCCAGCGGGTGAAGCGATGATCGATACCCCGGTGGCGGACGCCTCGCCGCGTCGCCTGTCCTTCCTCGACCGCTGGCTGACACTGTGGATCTTCGTGGCCATGGGTCTCGGCGTGGCTCTGGGGACGCTGGCGCCGGACCTGCCCGCCTGGGTCAATAGCTTCTCGATCGGCACGACCAACATCCCAATCGCCATCGGTCTCATCTTGATGATGTACCCGCCGCTGGCCAAGGTTCGGTACGAGGAACTGCCGCGTGTCTTCGCCGACAAGCGGGTGCTGGCCCTGTCGCTGTTCCAGAATTGGGTGTTGGGCCCGGTGCTGATGTTCGCGCTGGCGGTGATCTTTCTGCGCGATCAGCCGGAATACATGACCGGCGTCATCCTGATCGGACTGGCGCGCTGCATCGCCATGGTGCTGGTGTGGAACCAGCTGGCGCGGGGCGATAACCAGTATGTCGCCGGTCTCGTCGCCTTCAACTCGATCTTCCAGATCCTGTTCTTCAGCCTCTACGCCTGGATCTTCCTCACCGTCCTGCCGCCCCTGTTCGGCCTGCAGGGCAGTGTGGTGGACGTCAGCGTCTGGACCATCGCCGGGGCGGTCCTGGTCTACCTCGGTCTTCCCTTCCTGGCCGGCTTCCTGACCCGTCGCAGCCTGATCGCCCGCCGGGGCGCCGATTGGTACGAGCGGCGCTTTCTGCCGCGCATCGGACCGATCACCCTGATCGCCCTGCTGTTCACCATCGTGGTCATGTTCAGCCTCAAGGGCGGGGAGGTGGTGGCCCTGCCGCTGGACGCCCTGCGCATCGCCATTCCGCTGACGATCTACTTCCTTGTGATGTTCGTGGTCAGCTTCCTCATGGGCAAGCTGATCGAGACCGACTATCCGCGCACCACCGCCCTGGCCTTCACCGCGGCCTCGAACAATTTCGAACTGGCCATTGCCGTCGCCATCGCGGCCTTCGGCCTGACCTCGCCGGTCGCCTTTGCGGCCGTCATCGGTCCCTTGGTCGAGGTGCCGGTGCTGATCCTGCTGGTGTCGGTCGCGCTGTGGATGGGACGCCGCTGGTTCCCGGATACGGCTCCGCCGGCGGACGCGGCCTGATGGTCGTCCTGCATCTCCTGGACGCGGATGACGTCGGCCTGATCGCGGCCCTGCGCGGCGCGGGTCTGCCCGAGCCTGGCGCTGGTCGATACTTCGCCGCCCACGAACACGGCGGCATCGCCGGCTATGTCGGCCTGGAAGGGGAGGGGCAGGATCTCCTGCTGCGCTCCTTGGTCGTGCTCGCCGACCTGAAGGCCCAAGGGATCGGGAGCCGCATACTGACCGCCGTCGAGGCCATGGCGAGCGATCTGCGTAGCGAACGGCTTCACCTGCTCACCACGACGGCCGAGCTTTTCTTCGCCCGGCACGGCTTCGTCGTCGCCGATCGGGCGTCTGCACCGCCCGCGATCCGGCGAACCCGCGAGTTCGCGGACGTCTGCCCGGCGTCGGCCGCCTATCTGATCAAGGACCTCTGATGACCCTCGCCCGCTTGCGTTCGCTGCCGGATCCGGATCACCTGCCGGCTCTGGACGCGGCCTATCTGTCCGCCGACCCCGCCCGTGGATTGGGCCCGACCGACCCGGCGCCGCGGATCCTTCTCTTGTACGGCTCGCTGCGCGAGCGGTCGTATTCGCGGCTCTGCGTCGAGGAGGCGGCCCGTCTGCTGCAGCGGATGGGATGCGAGACCCGCATCTTCGACCCCTCCGACCTGCCCCTGCCGGGCGCGCCCGGCGACGACGACCACCCGGCGGTGCGCGAGTTGCGCGAGCACGCCTTCTGGTCGGAGGGCATGGTCTGGTGCAGTCCGGAACGGCATGGCCAGGTCTCCGGCCTGATGAAGCTGCAGATCGACCATCTGCCGCTCAGCCTGGGCGGCCTGCGCCCGACCCAGGGCCGCACCCTGGCGGTGATGCAGGTGTCGGGCGGGTCGCAGAGCTTCAACGCCGTCAACACCCTGCGCCTGCTGGGCCGCTGGATGCGGATGATCACCATCCCCAACCAGTCCAGCGTGGCCAAGGCCTTCCAGGAGTTCGACGAGGCCGGCCGGATGAAGCCCTCGGCCTACTATGAGCGGATCGTCGATGTGATGGAGGAATTGGTGCGCTTCACCATCCTCACCCGGCCGCACGCGGCCCAGCTGGTGGACCGCTATTCCGAGCGCAAGGCGGCCGGGATTCCCCTCGACGCCGCCTCCGATCTGTCGGGGATCGTCATCGCGCGCCAGGCGTGACCTCCCCTCGACCACGCGAACATGCCTCGCATTCCTCCCGCCTTAATACGGACCTTGACGCCATGGCCGCGGCGGCCGCCGAGCATCGCGATGGCCGTAACTCGCCAGAAGTGGCGAAAGGCTATTCTCCGGGTGACGTTCTCATCCTGACGAACCTCCAGGCCCTTGCCGCGCTTAGCAAGGGGGACCAGGCGCGGGCCGTCCGGCCGAGAACAGTAATGCCCGAAGCGGAATAGGAGCAGGACGTGCCTCGCAACGCAGCCGATTTCCTGTCGATTTACCAGCAAGGCTTCGTGAGGGTCGCTGCGTGCCGTCCCGTTTGCAGGATCGCGGATCCGGCGTTCAATCTGGAGCAGACCCTGAGGCTCGCCCGTGAGGGGAACGAGGCCGGGACCGCGTTGATGGTTTTCCCGGAGCTCGGCCTGTCGGGCTATTCCATCGACGACCTGTTTCTGCAGCGGGCGTTGCTGGACGAGGTCGAGCGGCAACTCGTGAACCTCGTGGCCGAAAGCCGCGATCTCCACCCGGTCATACTGGTCGGCGCGCCCCTCCGTCGTGAGGGACGGCTGTACAATTGTGCGGTGGCTATCCACCGGGGGCGGATCCTTGGCGTGGTGCCAAAGGGCCATCTGCCCAACTACCGCGAGTTCTATGAAAAGCGATGGTTCGCCTCCGGGCGGGATGTGGAAGGCGAGATTACGATCGGGGGCCAGACCGCTCCATTCGGAATGGATCTGCTGTTCCAGGCCGACGATGTCGACGGCCTGATCTTTCATGTCGAAATTTGCGAGGATGTTTGGGCGCCCGCGCCGCCCAGCGACTTCGCCGCGCTCGCCGGCGCGCTGATTCTGACGAACCTGTCCGCAAGCAATATCGTTGTCGGAAAGGCGGACACGCGGCGAAGACTCTGCGAGCTGCAGTCCGGCCGCTGTTGGGCGGCCTACATCTACTCCGCGGCCGGCTATGGAGAATCGACGACCGACCTGGCCTGGGACGGACAGGCCTGCATCTACGAGCTGGGGGCGCAGCTCGCGGAGACGGAGCGCTTCAGCCTGGGGTCCCAGATGGCCGTCGCGGACATAGACGTGGAACGGCTGCAGCTGGAACGTATGCGGACCGGCACCTTTAACGAGGCCGCGATCGCCAACGGGATGCCCGACCGGCGCTTTCGCCGGGTGACCTTCCATCTTGATCCGCCAGTTCGCAACCTCGGCCTGCAACGACGCATCGACCGTTTTCCCTTTGTGCCCAACGATCCCTCCCGTCTCGACCAGATTGCTACGAGGCGTTCAACATACAGGTGAGCGGGCTGGCCAAGAGGCTTGAGGCGACCGGAACAGCCAAGATCTGCATCGGCGTGTCCGGAGGCCTGGATTCAGCGCACGCCTTGATCGTCGCGGCCAAGGTCTTCGATCTGCTTGGGCGTCCACGCACGGACATTCTCGGGTTCACAATGCCCGGCTTCGGCACGAGCGCGAGGACCAAGTCTAACGCCTACGCCTTGATGAACGGGCTCGGCGTGACCGTCGAGGAAATCGACATCAAGCCGCTCGCCCAGCAGATGCTGCAGGACTTGCGCCATCCGTTCGCGAGGGGCGAACCTGTGTACGACACGACGTTCGAGAATGTGCAGGCCGGGCTCCGGACAGACCTCCTGTTCAGGGCCGCCAATCAGCGGAACGGCATGGTGCTCGGCACCGGCAACATGTCCGAGCTCGCGCTCGGCTGGTGCACCTACGGCGTCGGCGACCAGATGAGCCACTACAACGTCAACGGCTCCCTCCCGAAAACCCTCATTCAACACCTGGTCCGTTGGACAGCGGCGAACCGCCTGTTCGACCCCGCGGTGTCCGACGTCCTGCTCGCCATCCTGGCGACAACGATTTCGCCGGAGCTCATCCCGCAGACGGCCGAGGGCGAGTCGCAGAGCACCGAAGGCAAGATCGGCCCCTACGAGCTCCACGACTTCTGGATCTACTATCTCACCCGGTTCGGGCTTCGGCCCTCCAAGATCGCCTTCCTGGCCTTGCACGCCTGGCGGGACACTGCCGCCGGGCACTGGCCGCCGGGCTTTCCGGACGAGCAAAAGCGGGCCTACCCCATCGGGGCCATTCGCAGCTGGCTGGAGGTGTTCCTGCAGCGCTTCTTCGCCAATCAGTTCAAGCGCTCGGCCCTGCCGAACGGACCCAAGGTCACGACAGGCGGTTCTCTGTCGCCGCGGGGCGACTGGCGCATGCCCTCGGACGCTCATGGCCAGGTCTGGATCGACGAGCTGCATCGCAACGTGCCGGAGGTTCTTGATCCCGCAAGCGACGACATTCCAACGAAAGAGCCCGATGTGCTGCCCGCCGGAGGCAAACCCATCGTCCGATAAGACCGTCTCCCCGGCCTGCGGACTCCGGGGGCGGAGGGCGGTTTCAGAACCGGAAGCCGGCGCCTGCCCATGCGGCCCCCGGCGGGGCGGAAGTTCGCTGAAGGGCTGGCGGCCCTAGCCGATGTCCGCCGGCCGCGCGCCCTTCGGTGCCGCATGCCGGGAGAAGCCGACCACGAGGATAGCGATCGTCAGCAGCTGAACGGCGACGCCTTCGACCGTCGGGTAGAGGCCGAGGATCTCGATACGGGGGATCCAGGCCAGCGGATGGACGTCGAGCCAGCCCGCCTCCTGCAGCGCCGCCACCCCCTTCCCGACGAGGACAACCGACAGGATGGCCATAAGGATCGAGCTCAGGGAGAAGAACCGGCCGATCGGCAGGCGCTTGCTGTAGGCCAGCAGGGCCCAGGCAACCACGGCCAGGATGACCACCGCCGTCAGGGCGCCGGCCAGCATGCCGAGGTGGCCGCCCTGGCTCCAGATCGCCGCATAGAACAGGATGGTCTCGAACACCTCCCGGTAGACCACCACGAAGGACAGCAGGAATAGGAACCAGGCCGACCGTTTCGACAGCGCATGGGAGAGCTTGTCGCGGATATAGGTCTGCCAGGCGTCGGCGTGCGACTTACCGTGCATCCAGATGCCCACCGAGACGAGCACGACGGCGGCCAGAAGCGAACCGAACCCTTCGGTCAGTTCCCGGCTGGCGCCGCTGATGGAGATGAAGAAGGTCGCGGCCGCCCAGGTAGCCCCGCCGGCGACCAGCGCGGCGACCCAGCCGCCGTGGACGTAGCGCAGCACCTCGGGCCGTTCGGCCTTCCTGAGGAAGGCGATCATCGCCACCACGATGAGCAGGGCCTCTAGGCCTTCGCGCAGCAGGATGGTGAAGGCGCCGAGGAAGCTGGCGAGATTGTCCGCCTCCTGGGGCGCGAGGGCCCGCTCGGCCGTGTCCAGCAGGGCGTTCGCACGAGCGACCCGACCGGCGACCTCCTGGGCGGGCGCACCCCGGCTGATAGAGACGCGCAGCTCGGTCATGGCGGTCTCGACCCGGCGCAGCAGGGCGCTGTCCCGGGCGCCGAGGGCCGGCTCGATCGGCTCGACGCCGTCGAGGTAGGCGGACAGCGCCGCGTCGGTGGCGGCCTTGCGATCGCCCCGTCGATAGGCGGCCTCGCTCTCCGCCAGGCGCGTCCGCGCCAGGGTCAGCGTCGATCCGGCCGGGCGCGCCGCGGCCTCGGGATGACGTCGCAGATAGGCGGTCAGGGCCCGCGCCCGGGGTTCGCCGAGGCGGGTGGCCAGCTCGGCCGGCGTGGTCTGGGTGAGGGCGGCCAGGTCGGGAAAGGCCGCGCGGACCGCCGGATCGCCGTCCCACAGGCGCTTGCCCTCGGCGGCTTCGGCGTCGGTGAAGGCGAAGCGGCCGACATAGAAGGCCAGCGCCCAGCGGTCCTCGGCCGGCAGGTGCGAGAAGCTGGCCATCGCCGTGCCCTCCAGCCCCTGGTCGATCACCTGATACAGCCCGAAGACGCTGCGCTGGCGCGCGCGCTCCACGTCGGCGAAGGCGATCGCCGGCGGATCGAGCCCTTCGGCGCCGGGGCCGTCGGCGCGCCCGGTCACGCCGTGGCAGACCGCGCACTGCTCGGCGTAGAGGGCGGCGCCGCGGGCCAGGTCGGGCGGGAACGAGGGCGCCAGCGGGCTCGGATAGGCCGTCAGCACCGCGCCGGCCAGGGCCTTGGCCCGGGCGCCGACGACGGCCGGATCCGCCTTGTCCCGGATGGCCGCCTGCAGGCCCTCTGCGTCGCGCATCAGGGCGGCCTTGGCCGGGTTGGCCGGCAGGGCGTCCAGACGCGTCCGGATCTGGGTGCTGAACTCGATCATCTCGCCGTATTCGGCCGGATTGACGATCTCGCCGTCGGCCACTGCGCCGGCGTAGTCGACCGCCACATAATCCAGCAGCCGCCAGGCGACCTGGGCCTCCGAGGCGGACGGCGCCTGGGCGAGGGCCGGGGCGGCCAACCCTAGGGCGAACAGCAGGGTGAGCAGACGGAGCAGAGGACGCATGGGAGACCTAGTTGTGAGCGGCTCGCAATAGCATTCAAGCGACGCCGCTGTCGCGTCTAAACTGCGGACGCGCCCGGGCCCGCAGAGGCGGCCGCGATCGCGGCTGCCGTCGGGTCAGACTTCGTAACGCGCGGCCGTCAGAGGTGGATCGTGCGCTCGGCTACCGCCAGGCAGGCTTCGCGCAGGGCTTCCGGCAGGGTCGGATGGGCGTGGCTTGTCCGCGCCAGATCCTCGGCCGCCGCGCCGAACTGCATGGCGGCGACCGCTTCATGGATCAACCCGCCGGCCTCAGGGCCCAGGATGTGCACGCCGAGGATCTTGTCCGTCGCGGCGTCGGCCAGAACCTTGACCAGACCGTTCTTCTCCAGACGCGCCTTGGCCATGGCGTTGGCGGAGAAGGGGAAGCGCCCCACGCGGTAGGCCACGCCGGCCGCCTTGAGGTCGTCCTCGGTGCGGCCGACCGAAGCCAGTTCCGGCCAGGTATAGACGACCGCCGGAATCGTTCCGTAGTCCACATGGCCCGCGCCCCCCGCCAGGCGTTCGGCCAGGGCGATCCCTTCCTCCTCCGCCTTGTGGGCCAGCATGGCGCCGCCGATGACGTCGCCGATGGCGTAGACCCCGTCGGCGCTGGTCCGGAACCCTTCGTCCACCGGAATAAAGCCCCTGCGGTCGGGCGCAATGCCGACCGTTTCCAGATCGAGCCTGGCGGTTGCGGGCCGTCGGCCGATGGAGACCAGCACGACATCGGCCTTGATGGTTCCTCGCGCGCCATCGCCCATGGGCTCGACGTCGAGGACGACGTCGTCGCCCTCCATCCGCGATCCGACCACCTTATGCCCAAGGCAGAACTGGAAGCCCTGGGCCTCGAGCACCTTGTGCAGCGCCGCCGACATCTCCGAGTCGACGCCGGAGGCGATCCGGTCGAGCACCTCGATGACCGTGACCTCGCTGCCGAGCCGACGCCAGACCGACCCCAGCTCCAGTCCGACGTAGCCGCCGCCGATCACCGCCAGATGGCGCGGCGCCGCCGTCAGGCTCAGGGCGCCGGCGGAGGTGACGATTCGCCGCTCGTCGATGGGCAGGTCGGGCAAGGTCGCCGCTTCCGATCCGCTGGCGATGACCACCGCCTTGCTGGCCTGCACCTCGAAAGCGCCGTCCGCGGCGCGCACCTCCACCCGGTCGCGCGCCAGCAGCCGCCCGCGGCCCTGGAAGCGGGCGACCTTGTGCTTGCGCAGGAGGTAGGCGACCCCTTCGCCAAGCTCGGTCACCACCTTGCCCTTGTGCCGCATGACACCGTCAAGATCGGCCCGCACATTGTCTACCATGACGCCGAACGCTTCGAGATTGCGCGCCATCTCCAGCCGCTCGGTGGCCTGGAGCAGCGCCTTGGACGGAATGCACCCGATGTTCAGGCAGGTCCCCCCGAGCAGTTCGCGGTCGTCGATGACCGCCACCGACAGGCCGAGCTGGCTCGCCCGGATCGCACACGGGTATCCGCCCGGCCCGCCGCCGATGATCACCAGGTCGTAGGAGGTCGTCGAACGGCTCATGGCGTCAGCCTTTGCTGCGAGTGGATGGGAGAGAAGGGCCCCGGCCAGCCCGAGGAAGCGGCATCAGGCGCCCCCCTCATTGAGGGCCGCGTCGCGCGTCTCCATTCGGAACCCGCTTCCGGGGAGGGCCGGCAGGCGGCGGAAGTCGATCTCCAGATCCTGATCCGGCAGCCGGTAGTTCAGGTCGGCGAGCAGGCCGACGGCGCGCTCCATCAGCTCCACGACGATCCCTTCGCCAGGGCAACGGTGACCGGTCGCCGCATCCCCACCGCCCTGGGGGATGAGACCGAACGGATCTCCGGAGCCGTCGCTGAACCGCTCCGGCCGGAACGCCTCGGGATCAGTCCAGTGTGCGGGATCGTGATTGGAGCCATAGAGGTCGAGGACCACCTGACGGCCCTCCGGGAAGACCAGGTCGCGCCAGCGAAACGGCGCGCGCACACGCCCGATCACTGCCGGGAAGAACGGATAGAAGCGTCGGACTTCCTGGACGAAGGCGCGGCGACGTCCGGCGTCGGCGTCGGCCAGACGGGCCGCATCCGGGTGAGCCTGCATCGCGTGCGCCACAAACACGATGTAGACCGAGGTCGCGACAGTCGGCCGCAATACATTGGCCAGTTCGACCGCCGCCGTGTGGATCGGCAACGGTTCGCCGTCCGCGGCGCGGGTCCAGGCCCAGGCGTGGGCGGCCGTGTCCGGATCCGGCGACAGACGGCCGGCGCGAATGTCTTCAATGATCGAGCCCAGCCAGGCGTCGACGCGGCGACGCGCGTGCCTCGACCACAGATGCCGGGGGCCCCGCGATCCCGCCGCGTCGAACAGCGCCCTCAGGTGACGGACCCGTTTCGCCTCTTCGTGCGGCTCGAGCGGCACGCCGGCCCAGGCGCAGACGGCCCGCGTTAGCACCGGCTGCAAGGCGTCATACAGCACGATGTCGTCCTCGCCGGCCCATTCGACGGCCGCGCGCCGCCACTCCGCTTCGAACAGTTCGCCCAGTCGCGCGACGCGGGCTGGCGACATCAGGGACATGAACACGCCCTTGCGGGCGCGGTGGGCCTCGCCGTCCAGCCCCTGGACGCCGCCCTCGCCGAGCAGCGTGCGGCGGACCGGCGCCGGCATGGCGCCCGCCCGCACGATGCGGGTCTCGTCATAGAAGATCCGCGCCGCCTCGCGGCCTCTCAGACAGGTCGTCTCCTTCAGCGCCAGGCGGGTCTCGACGACGTCGGCGCCGGCCTGCTCGAACAGGTGGGAAAGGCGCCGATAAGGGTCTGTCAGCAGGGCCAGGGTCTGGTCGCCGTGTCGCGAGGTCGGCCGATGCGTCATCGAAATCCTCCAGAAGGACGGGCGGTCCGCGACGGGAGCCGCCAATCGCCTCCAAACGTCGCGGTGGGCTAATGGCTCCGGGGTCTTTGCGCCTTCCGGATCTTCCACAGGGTCAAAGCGGCGCGGATGGATCGTGCAACGCCTCGATCACCTTGCAGGCGGAGACCCGGCCCCCGGCGCATTCCGTCGTCATCCGCGATAGTTCGCGCTGGAGGGCGCGGAGCCGGGCGATCTTCTGTTTCACATCGGCGAGATGACGTTCGGCCAGGGTGCTGGCCTCGGCGCAGGGCCGATCGGGGTGATCCGACAGATCAAGCAAGGAGCGGATCGAATCCAGATCGAAGCCCAGCTGGCGGGCATGCCGGATGAATGACAGGCGGCGCTCCGCCGCGTCGTCATACATGCGCCGGTCGCTGGCGGTGCGCGGCGGCGGCGGAAGCAAGCCGATTTCTTCATAGAAGCGGATGGTCGGAACCTTGACGCCCGTGGCGGCGGCCAGTTTGCCGATGGGGCGCAACCCGGACGAGGCGGGAGAGGGGAGGGGCATCGCGTCAGCTCGTAACGGCGGGTGAAAGGCATCTGGGGCGGGGAGGGATCATCGGCCCAGCCCCATCAGGACGACGGCGATGCCGAAGGCGGCAATCGTGGAGGCGCCGGTGAGCGCCATGCCGAAGGCCGGGGCCGCCGCGCCCTGCGCGTAACCCAGGGCGAAGAAACCCCGACCAACCAGATAAAGAGGGACCAACACCGGCAGCAGGATCATCTCCTCGCCGCGCAGCACGGTGGCGAGCACCAGGTGGGCGCTCACCGCCAGAACGGTCTGTTCAAGCGAGTTCTGTAGCACGGCGGCGGGTAGGGCGAGCCTGGCGCCGGGCGCCGCATCGGCGGACCCGGCCGGTCGGCGTCGGACCGGAACCGGATGCTGGCCACCACCCTCAAACACCCCGCGAGCCACAGGAAGACCGGGAGATTCGCCTGCAGGGCATAGGCCAGCCTATCGGCCGTCGCCATGTCGCGCGCCGCGCCGAGAAGGGGCGGGGAAAGCCGCAGCCAGGCGGAGGCCGCCGCTGAGGCGGTGATGAGAATCGCCGGCGCCGAGCGGACGGCGATCGCCCTCTGTTCGGCGGGAAGCCTCATCGCGCCGCCCGTCCCAGGGTCGAGGACGCCGCGCGGCTGTCCGAGCCCCGGACGGTGAGGAGGAGCAGCGCGACGCCGCAGACAATGGCCGCATCGGCGAGGTTGAAGGTCGGCCAGTGCGCCGCCCCCCAATGAAGATCGATAAAATCGGTGACCGCGCCAAAGCGTAGCCGGTCGACGAGGTTCCCGATCGCTCCACCGGCGATGAGGCCTGCGGCGGCCGCCGTCACGGCGCTGCGCGTGCGCCAGATCCACGCCAGCAGGGCGCCGATGATCAGGGAGGCCACGGCGCTCAGCGCCCAGCGGCCGACGGCGCCTGAGCCGGCGAACAGGCCGAAGGTGACGCCGGGGTTGAACCCGAGACGCAGCGCGAGAAACGGCGTGAGGTTGATCGGAGCGTCCAGCTGAGCGCGCGCCGCGGCCTTGGCGGCCTGATCCACGACGGCGATCAGCGCCGCGAGCGCGAAGGCGATCGTCTGCAGGCGGCCGGGAACGCGTCGCGTCGGGTGCATGGTGATCATGAAGCCTCCAATGGATTTCAACTGATTTTGGGCCCTCTAGTTACTAGAGGATCAAGCTGGTTTTATCTGACAGGCGTTTCTTTCATGGAAGCCATGCATTCTCGGCATGATCGTCTAGCCATTGGGAGATGCATGCTTCTCGCGAAAGGGTAATCCGATGACTGAACCCCCTCTCGTCCTGTGCACTTCCTCGCCCGGCTGCAGTTGCGGCGTGGCCTCCAGGTTCGACAGCGCCACCCCGCCTACCGGCGCATCATGATCGCGGTGATCGCCGTCAACTGCGCCGCCTTTATGGCCATAGCCAGCGGCGTGTCCCTGCAAGGCTCGGCGCCCCCTGGGCGCCAATGTGCTCAACTTCCTGGCCGACGCGCCACCTACGGCATCAGCCTGGCCGTGATCGGACGTTCGGTCGCCGTGCAGTCCGGGGCGGCCAATGGCCAAGGCGCCAGCCTCGTTGCGTTGGTGCTGTTATTCCTCAGCTACGCGATCTCGCGAGCCACCTCCGGGGCGCCGTCCCGTGGCATCACCGGACTGGGCCCTCTGGGCTTCTTCGCCAACGCCCTGGCCGGCTTACTGCTGGTAAGCCACTGCGCAGGCGACGCCAACGTCCGCTCGCTCTGGCTATGCGCGCGCAACGACCTTACCCAGAGCCTGGCGTCGCGGCGACCGGCGGAGCGGTCTGGCTGACCGGTTCACGATGGCCCGACCTGATAGCGGGAGCGCTACTCAGGTGAAGATTGCGCATTCTGCAATCTCGATCCACCTGCAGACGCAGCGAAAGAATCGGACGCGATCAGCGTGCGCTCGCTTAAAGATCGCTCGACGTTGCTGAATAGGTCGAGATGGCCGACGACGCGCCACTCTCGGCCTTGCATGTCGACTTTCCCTCTCCCTCACCGCGGATTGGTGGTCACTCGAAACAGTCGCAGCCCCCGAACACTGTAACAGATTGCTTGATCGCCCGAATGAAAGTATCCACCACGCGATGGCGTGGCCAATTGCGACATGGGCAAGACTGATACTGGCGGTGACCCTGGTCTCCGCCGTGTTTTTCGTCGCCCCGATCGCTGACGCCGCGACCTGCGTCCCGGAGACGGCATCGGCTCACGCCATGGTCGTTGAAGATGCGGGCGATGGCGACCAGGTCGACCTTGGCGCTGGGCACGGAGTCTGCACCCACGGCCACTGCCACCACAACGGAACTGCCCGTGCGGATGTCGCCGACCACATCGCGATGCAGATCCACGCGCGGCCTGTTCACGCCTTCCCCTCGAGTGATTTTCCGTCGTCGATCTCTCCCGACGGCCTGAAGCGCCCTCCCAGAGTCTGACCGGACGTCTGCGCCGCCGTGCGCGCGAACTCGTGTCAAATTTCTGGAAGATGAATCATGCCTCCCTCATATCGCAGGCCGCCGCGTTTCGCGGTCGGCTGCGCGTTGGCCGCATTCGCGGCCGTGCTGGCCAGTCCCGCTTGGGCTGACCCCGCGCCGTCCTTCGCCGAGCTGCTCGCCCAGCTGGGTCAAACCCCGGCCACCCTTGAAGCCGGCGCCCTGTCGGACGCCGCCGAAGCACGTGTCCGCCAGGCCCGTGCGAGGCCTAATCCGACGATCGCTCTCGACGCCGAGAACGCTTTCGGCACGGGGCCCTTCTCGGGCTACGCCAATGCCGAAACCACCTTGTCGATCAGCCAGGACCTCGAGCTGTGGGGACGTCGGACCGCGCGGGTCAATGTCGCCCGCGCGGAAGCCGGAACCGCGGCGCTGCAGCGGGATCTCGCCATCATCGACGCCGCCGGAAGGCTCGCTCAGGTCTATGCCGATGCGGAAGCCGCCCAAAGGCGGGCTGCTCTCGCGGAGGAAAGCCTCACCCTGACCATCGCCGATGCGAGGGCCGCCCTTGTTCTTGTCGAGGAAGGCCGTGAGCCGCTGCTGCGCGGCATCCAGGGGGAAAGCGAAGCGGCTGCGGCGCGTGCCTCTCGCGATGAAGCCGTCGCGGAGCGCGACGCGGCCTTCGCGCGGCTGACCGCAGTCGCCATGCTGGCGGCTCCGGTCACGACGATCGACACCAGCCTGCTGGACCTCGCACCTGCCGCGACCTTCGCTCCCCCGGCGGAGGCGCCGGCCGTTCGCGTCGCCGAGGCTCAGCGCGCGGCCGCCGAACGCAGGATCGATGTGGAGCGGATCCGCTCGCGCCCGGACATCAACGCCAGCGTTGGTGTCCGTCGCTACGAGATGGAAGACGCGACGGCGCTGACTTTCGGCGTCAGCATGCCGCTGCCCCTGTTCGACCGCAACCGCGGGAACATCGACGCGGCGCAGGCCGACTTCCGGGCTGCGGATGCGCGGCTCCTGGGCGCCCGCCAGGAGGCCCAGGCCGATCGCGCCGCAGCGCGGGCGCGCCTCGCCGCCTCCGTGAGCCGGGTCTCCGCCGCCGATGCAGGGGTGGCGTCTGCCGAGGAGGCCTACCGTCTGTCGCGGATCGGATCCGAAGCGGGGCGCATCTCTCAACTCGAGCTGCGGGTCACCCGTGCAGCCCTGATCTCTGCCCGAACTTCGGCCGTCGATGCGCGCCTTGCACGCGTCCAGGCCGAGATTGAACTTGCGCGCCAGGACGGCCGCGCCCCCTTCCAAGGAGCCCAATGATGCGCAAGCGCACATCCAACAAGACGTTGCTGATCGGCGGCGCCGCCGCCGTCGTTCTGCTTGGCGGAGGCGGGCTGTTCCTGCTCACGCGCGGGCCGGACGCCGCTCCAGCCGCCGCCGAGGGTGAGGCGGGTCACGCTGAAGAAGAGGGCGCTCATGCCGAGGGCGAAGCCGGCCACGAAGGCGAGGCCGAAGCGCCGGAAGGCTTCGTCGCTCTGAGCGCGGCCCAGGCCCAGGCCGCCAACCTGATCGTGGTCGGCGTCGGTCGGGGAGGGGGCGCCGAAACCCGGCTCTCCGGGCGGGTCGAGCCCATGGTCGACGCGCGCGCCGCTGTGGCGGCGTCCGTCGGCGGGCGGGTCGAGCGGGTTCTCGTAGCTCCGGGCCAGTCGGTCCGGATCGGTCAGCCCCTGGCGAGCGTCGTCAGCGGTGAAGCGGCGACGTTCCGCGCGGACGCAGACGCGGCGGCCGCCGAAACTGAAGTGGCGCGCCAGGCTTATCAACGCAACCGCAATCTGGCGGACCAGGGCGTTGTCGCCCGACAGGAGGTCGAGGCGTCCCGCGCGCAACTGCTCAGCGCCGAAGCCGGCGCCCGCGCGGCTCGCGCGCGGTCCAGCGCGGCGGGCTCGCCCAACGCTTCGGGCCGCCTCAGCGTCACCAGCCCCATCACCGGAGTCGTGACCAGCGTCCAGGTCGGACCGGGCGGCTTCGTCGCCCCTGGCGGCGTTGTCGCCGAGGTCACCAACCCGGCCAGGGTTGAGCTCGTCTTCAACGCGCCGCCTGCTTTGGCCGCCAATGTAAGGGCCGGGGCGCCTCTGCGGGTCAGCAGCCCCAGCGGCGACTTCGACGCCATCGTCACCGGCGTTGCCGCAGGCGCGGGCGGCGAAAGCGGCGCCACGGTCATTCGGGCCCGGCCGACGGGCTCTGTCCTCCCGCCGGCCGGTTCCGCCGTCACGGGGGCGATCGTGACGGGCGAGACGACCGGCGGTCTCACCGTGCCGACCGAGTCCGTCCAGACCGTCGACGGCAACACCGTCGTCTTCGTTCAGGTCCCGAACGGCTTCCAGGCCCGTCCGGTGCTCGCCGGTCGTCAGGCCGGGGGGCGGACTGAAATCCTGCGTGGCCTCACCGGGGCTGAACGGGTCGCCGGCACGAACGCCTTCCTCCTCAAAGCCGAGCTCGCCAAGGGCGAGGCCGAGCACGGTCACTAGGGGCGCACCGCATGTTCAAATTCATCATCGAACTCTCGGTCAAATTCCGATGGTTCGTGGTTCTCGCCACGGCGCTTGTCGCGGCCTACGGACTCCTCGAGCTGACACGGCTTCCCATCGACGCCGTGCCGGATATCACCAATCGCCAGGTCCAGGTGACCACGGTCGCTCCGGCGCTCGCGCCTGAACAGATCGAACGACAGGTCACCTACCCGATTGAAACCGCCATGGCCGGCATTCCCGGCCTGACCACGACCCGATCCCTCAGCCGAAACGGCTTCAGCCAGGTCACGGTCATCTTTACCGACCAGACCGACATCTATTTCGCGCGCCAGCAGGTCGCCGAACGGCTCGCGGGCGCCCGGGAGGCCATGCCTGACGGGGTGGAGCCGACCATGGCCCCGATCACCACGGGCCTCGGTGAAGTGCTGATGTGGACGATCGACTACAAGCCATTCAACAGTCAGAACCTCGCCAAGCCTGGCGAGCCGGGCTGGCAGGCGGGCGGAGCCTATCTGACGCCCGAAGGCGATCTGCTTTCGACCCCGCAGCAGCGCGCCACCTATCTGCGCACCGTGCAGGACTGGATCGTCGCGCCGCAAATGCGGACCGCCCCCGGTCTCGCCGGCGTCGACACCGTCGGCGGCTATGTGAAGGAGTATGCGGTCCGTCCGGACGCGGCGCGCCTTTCCGCCTACGGCCTGGGCATGGGCGACCTTATCCAGGCCCTCGATCGCGCCAACACTCAGGCCGGCGCAGGCTATATCCAGCGCGCTGGCGAAGCTCTGACGGTCCGCACCGACGCCTTGGCCTCCACCGTGGAAGATCTGGCTCAGGCGCCGGTCGTCAACCGGAACGGCCTGATCGTGCGGGTCGCCGATGTCGCCACGGTCGAGATCGGCCAGGCTCCGCGCCTGGGCGGCGCCAGCCGTGACGGCCACGAGGCCGTGCTCGGAACGGCGCTGATGATCGCGGGCGGCAACAGCCGCACCGTGGCCCAGGCGGCCGGGGAGCGACTCGATGAGGTTCGCAAGACTCTGCCCGCAGGGATCGAGGCGGTGACGGTCCTTGACCGTAGCGCCCTGGTCAACTCGACCATCTCGACCGTGGCCCGCAACCTCACCGAGGGCGCCCTTCTGGTCATCGTCGTGCTGTTCCTGCTGCTCGGAAACATTCGTGCGGCCAGCATCACGGCCTTGATGATCCCGATCAGCTTCCTGTTCGCCGTCATCGGCATGAATAGGTTTGGCATCAGTGGAAACCTGATGAGCTTGGGCGCGCTGGACTTCGGCCTTCTGGTCGATGGGGCGGTCATCGTCGTCGAAAGCACCCTGCTGATGCTATCGCAGCGGCGGATCGATCTGGGACGGGCCCTGACCCGTCGGGAACGCCTCGATGTCGCCGTGGCCGCAGCTCGCAAGATGGTCAAGCCGGCCGCCTTCGGTCAGCTGATTATCCTGCTGGTCTTCACGCCCCTGCTGATGCTTGAGGGGGTGGAGGGCAAGACCTTCGTCCCCATGGGGGCGACGGTGATGCTGGCCTTGGTCGGGGCCTTCATCTTCTCCTTCACCTTCGTTCCGGCCATGACGGCCCTGCTGGTGCGGGATCCCAAGAAGGTCGAGACCGACGAACACGGCCACGCCCACGAACACGAAACCTTCCTGCTCCGCCACGCGCGGCGTTGGATCCAGCCGGCCATCCGCGCCGCCGTCGATCGTCCGAAGATCGTCCTGATCTCGGCGCTCGGCGCGGTCGTCGTCGGTGGTCTGGCCTTTTCGTCCCTCGGGCGGGAGTTCATCCCTACCCTGGACGAAGGCGACATCGCCATGCAGGCGCTGCGTGTTCCCTCGGCGTCGCTGGAACAGTCGCTCGCCATGCAGATGGCGTTGGAACGGGTCATCACCGCCCAGCCGGAAGTCGAGACCATGTTCTCCAGGACCGGCACCGCCGAGGCGGCCGTCGACCCGATGCCGCCCAACATTTCGGACAGCGTCATCGTTCTGAAGGACCGCAAGGACTGGCCGGATTCAGGTCTCGAGAAGGAAGCCTTGCTCGAGCGGTTCGAAGAGCTCGCCAACCAACAGATCGGGAATAATTTCGAGTTCAGCCAACCCATCGAGCTCCGCTTCAACGAACTCATTTCCGGGGTCCGGACCGACCTCGCGGTCATGGTCTACGGCGATGACTTCGACACCATGCAGCGGGTCGCTGATGAGGTGGCCGGCGTACTGCGGCAGACCACCGGCTCCGCCGACGTTCGCGTCGAACAAGCGTCGGGCTTGCCGACGCTCACGGTCAGCGTCGATCGGTTCGCGGCGGCCAGCTACGGCCTGTCCGCAGCCGACGTTTCTGAAGCGGTCTCGGCCGCCATCGGCGGCGCGGAGGCCGGCCGGATTTTCGAGGGCGACCGTCGCTTCGACGTCGTCGTCCGTCTTCCGGACGATGCGCGCAACGATCCGGCGGCGCTCGCGGCCCTGCCGATCGTCTCTTCGACAGGCGTAACCGTGCCGCTGTCTTCGGTAGCCCGTATCCAAAGCGCCGAGGGGCCGAACCAGATCAGCCGCAACGACGGTAGCCGACGGATGGTGGTCCAGGCCAACGTTCGCGGCCGGGATCTGGGCGGCTTCGTCACCGACGCACAAACCAAGGTGGACCAAATCCAGCTCCCGCCGGGCGTCCGCCTGACCTGGGGCGGTCAGTTCGAGAACCTCAAACGGGCCGAACAACGGCTGGGCCTGGTTATTCCGATCGTCTTCGTCCTGATCGGTGTGCTGCTGTTTATGGCTCTGGGGTCGTTCTCCGAGGCTGGGCTGGTCTTCGCCTGCGTGCCCTTGGCCTTGATCGGCGGCGCCTTGGCGCTTCTCATGCGAGGGATGCCGTTCTCGGTGTCTGCGGCCGTTGGCTTCATCGCCGTCTCGGGTGTGGCGACCCTGAACGGACTTGTTTTGATGCAGGCCATTCGCGAGCGATTGCAGGCGGGGCTCGCGCCCCGGGACGCGGCGATCGAAGGGGCGTCCAGCCGATTGCGTGCGGTGTTGACGACAGCCTTGGTCGCCATTGTCGGCTTCATCCCGATGGCGCTCGCCCACGGCGCGGGGGCCGAGGTTCAGAAGCCTCTGGCGACGGTCGTCATCGGCGGCCTTCTGACCGCGACGGCCCTGACCCTGCTGGTCCTGCCGACCTTCGCGGCCAAGGCGGTGCGTCATCGCAAGGACGAGGGGGTTGAGGATTGATTGCTCGCACTCAGGATGACCGTCAGCAGCGACGCACGTTGCTGACGGTTCTCGCGCTCAACGCGGGCCTGGCATTAGCGCTCGGGATCGGCGGCTTGTCCGCCGATTCCAGCGCTCTGCTGGCCAATGCAGTGGACAACGCCTCGGACGCTGCTGTCTATCTGATCAGCTTTCTCGCGATCGGTCGGCCTGGTTCGTGGAAGCGGGGGGCGGCGCGCCTCTCGGGCGTCATGCTCCTTATCTTCGGCGCTGGCGTCCTTCTGGACGCGGGTCGTCGATTCCTCATCGGGACCGAACCGATCGGCCCGACCATGATGGGACTCTCGGTCGTCGCAGCGATCATCAACCTGATCTGCCTGCAGTTGATCCGCCGTCAGCACAGCGGCGACGTCAACATGAAGGCTGCCGAGACGTTCAGCTTTAACGACTTCGC
The DNA here is from genome assembly GCF_049896085.1 of Brevundimonas sp. TWP1-3. Classification (NCBI taxonomy): domain Bacteria; kingdom Pseudomonadati; phylum Pseudomonadota; class Alphaproteobacteria; order Caulobacterales; family Caulobacteraceae; genus Brevundimonas; species Brevundimonas sp. TWP1-3. The sequence continues at coordinate 1,610,043 of NZ_JAFCTP010000001.1, forward strand.
CTCCAACGGGGGAATCCTCGTCGCCGGGGCCCTGGTGCTCTGGCTCGGCCAGGCGTGGCCGGACCTCGTCGTCGGCGTCCTCGTGGCCGCCATCGCGTTGAAGGGCGGCGTGGATATCCTGCGCGATGCGGCTAAGGATCATCCGGCTGAGGGGGAGGGGCAATGATGCCGCTCGAGCCCTCCGACAGCGTCTCCAAGCCCGCAAGCCCCGCTTTGTCCGGCTCCTCGCCCCCTGATGACGCCTGTCGATCAGCGGTCGATATCCAATCCGTTCAACGATGGCGCAAGGCGGGCATTCTCGTCGGGGGCCTGCTTCTTGTCGTCTGCGCGGCGCTCGTCACATCCTGGCCCTTGCTCGAACATCCTGTCGAGCATCTGGGCCTGATCGCCATCATGGTTTGCATCATCGGTCGGGCTTGGTGTTCCCTTTACATCGGTGGCCGCAAGAAACAGGAGATCATATCCGCAGGACCGTATTCGGTCAGCCGCAATCCGCTGTACGTCTTCAGCTTCATCGGCGCGTTTGGCATCGGCGCCCAGTCCGGCAGCCTTAGCGTCGGTTTGGTCTTCGGATTAGCCTGCTGGGTGGTGTTTCGCATCGTGGTCGGCCGCGAAGAACGCTTCCTCTCCGACGCCTTTGGACACGACTACCAAGCTTACCGTGAGCGCACCCCTCGGTTCCTGCCCAAGCTCTCCCTATGGCGCGACGAGGCGGAAATCATGATCCGGCCGGTATTCTTCGTCCGCACGGTGCGCGACGGCTTCGTCTTTCTCCTAGCGCTTCCGCTTTTCGAAGCGATTGAGCAGCTCCAGCGGCTCGGGGGCTTTAATGCCGTCGTGCCCGTGCCCTGAGGTCGGGAGAACCGGGATGACCACCTGCGAGCGGATCGCGCTGGAACCCGCTGGCCCGGCGCGCCTTCGCCCGTGTCGCTATCCCGCCCCCTCGATCGCGGCGGTCGCCGCAAGCAGCCGCGATTCCCAACCCGCAACGGGACCCTATTTATGACCAGCACAACACTGCCGGACCATCTCCACACCAAGTCCGAGGAGCACGATCACGGTGGCGTTCTAGGCTCCAATACGGAGCTGATCTTCGCCCTGACAAGTGGCCTTGCTCTGGGCCTTGGATTCGCCCTCGAGAAACTCGCAACGGGCCTTCCCGCTTGGATTCCCCTCGCCCTCTTCCTGATCGCCTACATCTTCGGCGGCTTTTTTACGGTGCGAGAAGCGTTCGAGAACCTCCGCCAGAAGCGCTTCGAGATCGATACCTTGATGCTCGTCGCAGCCGCAGGTGCGGCGGCGCTCGGGGCCTGGGCCGAAGGCGCTCTCCTGCTGTTTCTGTTCAGCATCGGCCACGCGCTCGAACACTACGCCATGGGCCGCGCCAAACGCGCGATCGAGGCCCTGGCCGAGCTTGCCCCCCGGACAGCCCATGTGCGACGCGACGGGCAGGTCGTCGAATTGCCTGTCGAAGATTTGGTCGTCGGCGACACCGTGGTGGTGCGTCCAAACGAACGACTGCCCGCTGATGGCTTTGTCGTGGTCGGCACCACAAGCATCAACCAAGCCCCCGTGACCGGCGAAAGCATGCCTGTCGACAAGCAGCCCGTCGCGGACCCCGAGGCGGCGCGGGCGAGACCGGCCCAGGTCGGATCGCCGTCTCTCGTCTTCGCGGGCACCATCAATGGCTCAGGCGCCATCGAGATTGAGACGACCCGCACATCGAGCGACACCACCCTGGCCAAGGTGGTTCGGATGGTGAGTGAGGCCGAGACGCAGAAGTCGCCGACCCAGCGCTTCACGGACAGGTTCGAACGCATCTTCGTGCCTGTGGTGCTGGCGCTCGCCTTTGTCCTGCTGTTCGCCTGGGTCGTCGTCGATGAGCCGTTCCGCGACAGCTTCTATCGCGCCATGGCCGTGCTGGTCGCCGCGAGTCCTTGCGCGCTCGCCATCGCCACCCCGAGCGCCGTCCTCTCGGGCGTCGCCCGTGCGGCGCGCGCCGGTGTCCTGATCAAGGGCGGCGCGCCGTTGGAGAACCTCGGCTCGCTCAACGCCATCGCCTTCGACAAGACCGGCACCCTGACCGAGGGACGGCCGCGGATCACCGACGTCATGACGGTGCGCGGGACGAAGGAGGGCGATCTTCTGGCGGTCGCTGTGGCGGTCGAACGGCTCAGCGACCACCCGTTGGCGGAGGCCATCGCGCGCGACGGTGGCGCACGCTTGCGCGATACGATCATCCCGGCCGCGATCGACCTCAAGAGCCTGACGGGCAAGGGCGTGACCGCCCAGCTGCACGGCGAGACGATCTGGATAGGGAAGCCGGAGATGTTCGGCGTCGACGGCGTAGCGCCGCTCGGCGACGAAACAACCTCTGTCGTCGCTCAGTTGCGACTGCAGGGGCGAACCCTGATGGTGGTGCGACGCGGCACGCGCGATCTCGGTGTCATTGGGCTTCTTGATACGCCTCGCCCAGCAGCGCGGCCGACGCTGACCGCTCTTCGCGCCCTCGGCATCGGGCGAATGATCATGATCTCGGGCGATCACCAGAAGGCCGCACAGGCGATCGCCGGACAGGTCGGCCTGACAGAGGCTTGGGGCGACCTCATGCCCGAGGACAAGGTCGACGCCATCAAACGCCTTCGCGCTGACGGCAAGATTGCCATGGTCGGCGACGGGGTGAACGACGCCCCGGCCATGGCCACGGCGACCGTCGGTATCGCGATGGGCGCGGCTGGCTCCGATGTTGCGCTTGAGACCGCCGACGTCGCCTTGATGTCCGACGACCTGTCGCAGCTGCCCTTCACCGTCGGTCTCAGCCGACAGACGCGGCGCATCATTCTCCAGAATCTCTACGTCAGTCTCGGAATCGTCGCCTTCCTTGTGCCGGCGACGATCCTCGGCCTTGGCATCGGCCCTGCCGTGGCGCTCCACGAGGGGTCGACCCTGCTGGTGGTGTTCAACGCTCTGCGCCTGCTCGGCTACCGCGACCGAACGGCGCCCATCCTTCCCAGTGCAATCCCGGCCGCCCCCGTGGCCCCGCCGGCTCTCTCGAGGACATCGTCATGAAGCGTTTCGGATGGATTTCCGTCATCGCCGTCTTTCTCGCCCTGTCGGTCTTCGCCTTCGGGATGATCTCGCGGCAAACCCGCGAGGTCCCTGCGGCGCCGTCGGCGGCTGACTCTCGCCCGAGCGACACCGAGGCAAGCCACGCTGGCGAGACCACGGACAGCCCATCGACTCGCGCCTATCGCGAGGCCAGCGCGAAGATGCACCAGGCCATGAGCATCAACTACACGGGCGACGCCGACATCGACTTCCTGCGCGGAATGATCGCCCACCACGAGGGTGCGCTCGCAATGGCCAAGGTCGCCGTCGAGCATGGCGAAGCCCGCGACGTGCGTAATCTGGCCGATGAGATCATTGCGGCCCAGGAATCCGAAATTGTCCGGATGAGAATCCTTCTTGCGCGCCATGAGGACACGCCCGCGCCCAACGCAAGGCCCTGACGCATGGCCGGCAAACGCTTCACCGTGCGCGGCCGGAGCATTCGTTGGCGGGAAGGCCGCTATCGCCAACGAGGTAGGCGGCGGCTCCAGGCGCGCCCGCTGAAGCCACGGCCCGTGCTCGATACGCTCGTCGCCATCGGGGTCAGCCTGTTCGCAGGAGGCCTGGTCTTCTGCATGGCCCTTCTGCTGCTGGGCGCACACAAGGTGCCGCTGCATTTTGGTTACGGGGCCATTCTGGGCGGCGTGATCGGCTGCTCGTTTGTGTTTGGACCCCGCGATAGGCCCGGACTGATGGTCGTCGGAGGCTTGGTCGTCGTTTGGGTTTTGGGAACGGCCGTCCTCTACGCTTCGCGAGACCAGATCGTCCTGCGTCCACATGAGCACCGCAGCGCCGCCGCCAAGTCTGCGCCACGGAAGGCTGACTGAATGCCCGAAGCCGCGCTGACCGAGCCATCGCCTCGCCCCGTCCGGATCGCGCGCGGCGGCTGGCTGGACGCGCTGCGTTTTATCGTAGGGGCGCTGATCATCCTCTACCATTTCCGCGAGGCCGCGCCTGTGCCTCTCGGACAACTGCATCCAGTCTTCGAGCGCGGCTATCTGCTCACCGACTTCTTCATCATCGACTCCGGCTATGTCCTGGCCCGCATCTACGGTGATCGCCTCGCGTCCGGACAGGCCTCGCTGCGCGCCTATGCGCGCCAGCGCCTGCTGCGGGTCATTCCGGCCCACCTGGCGGTCAGCCTCGTCCTGGTGCTGCTCGTCGGCGGCGCCGCCCTGGCCGGGATCGCGCCCAGCAATCCGCGCTGGTTCGACTGGTCGCAACTGCCCGCGCAGGTGCTACTGGTCCAGGCCTATGGCGTGCCGGGCGGGCAGGGGTGGAACGCCCCGACCTGGACCCTCTCGGCCCTGATCGGCTGCTATCTCCTGCTGCCCTGGATCTGCCGCGCCCTGTGGCGCTGGCCGCCGGTCGCAATGGTGATCGGCGCGACGCTCCTCGTCGTCGCCGCCGATATCGCCGCCTCGCTGTGGCTCGGCGATCCGATCTACCGCCTGCCGATGCGCTACGGCATCCTGCGCGCCCTGCCGCTCTTCCTGCTCGGAGTCGCGGCGGCCTTCTACGGTTCGCGGGTCTGTGTCGCGCCGCACCGGGCCAGGGCGATCGGCCTCGCCGCCGCCTTCGCGCTCGTGGGGCTGCAGGCCTTCGGCGCCTTCAGCCTGGTGTCGCTCGGCCTGATGACCGTGATCATCTGGGCCGCCGGCGCCGTGCCGGTGCGCAGTCCTTCACGGCTGATCGAGCATCTGGCCCTAATGTCGTTCTCGATGTTCCTCACGAATGAGGTGAGCCGCATCGTCTGGTTCGGCCTGCTCGACGCCCTTGGACAGGAGGCGTGGTCGTCCGGCGTTCGCTGGGTCCTGTGGGCGATCGGCTTGGTCGGGGCGTTCGTGGCCGCCGCCGTGTTTCGCTACGGCTTCGACCGACCGGTCCAGACCTGGCTTAGTCCGTCCCGACGGGGGGGGGCGACCCGAATGTCGGCCGCCGCCACCAAACAGGCCATGGAATGGGCCGCGGGCCCCGGCGTCGCCGCGGCCGGGCGCCCGGGCCAGGCCGCCATCGACCCGCCCCGGGCTTGATCAGGGGCGCGGCTCAGTGCTTGTGGGCCCGGACCCCCGCGGCCGCCTCCGGCTCTGTCTGGGGGGCCGGATCCCGGGCCGCGCCGGGGCGCTGCGGGCGGCAGGCCGGACACAGACCCTGGCCTTCGAGCATGATCCGTTCGATCTCGTAGCCCGCCGCTGTCGCGGCCGCGCCCAGCGACGCCATGCCGGACGAAGGAATCTGGCGACAGAAGCCGCAACAGTCGCACAGAAGAAAAACCGCAGGCGAACCGAGGCGTTTGGGATCGCAGGCCACATAGGCCTTAAGGCTGGAAAGACGATGAACCAGACCGCGGGTCTCGAGGAACTGCAGCGCCCGATAGACGGTCGCCGGCGTCGCGACGCGGGCCTCCCGGTGATACGTCGCCACGAGATCATAGGCCTTGGCCGGAGCGCCCGCGACGTGCAGGAGCTCCAGCACCCTGCGCCGGGGGCGCGTCAGCTTGTCCCCGGCGGCGGCGACGCTGGCGGCGGCTGCGTCCAGGGCGCGTTCCACCTGTGCGGCCGTCGGCGGCGCGGTCTCCCGGTCATGCGGACAAGGCGAGGTCATCAAGGGGCTGGGCTCGCCTCCGGGGTTCGTCGGACGGCGCCCTCCACTCCAACCGAACGGCGCGCTCATTTTTTAGCTTGCATCTACAGTCGCTGGAGGAGGTAGCCTTGCCCTATAGAGATCACAAGGAACAGACATGACGGCGCAAACTCTCGAAAGCCGATACCGGGTCACCGGGATGGATTGCGCCAGCTGCGGCCGCAAGATCGACACGGCGATCCGCAGGCTGCCGGGCGTCGAGGACGTCTCGGTGGCGGTGCAGACCGGCGTGCTCAAGATCCGGCATGGCGGAGACCTCGCCGACGAGGCGGTCCTGCAGCAACTGCGCAACCTCGGCTACAGCGGAGAAGCGGCCGCGCCGACGTCCGGAGCCGTCGCTGCGGCGGCGGGCCCACCTCCGGCGGCCGCCCGGGCCGGGGGCGCCCCGTGGTGGTGGACCGGCAAGGCCCGCCTCACCGCGCTCTGCGGCCTGGCGCTGTTGTCCGCCTATGGACTGGGCACGCTGTTCCCCTCCCTGGAACGATACGCCTTCCTCGCCGCCCTGGCCGTGGGGCTCATTCCGATCGCGTCGCGCGCTTTTTCGGCGGCGCGCCACGGCACGCCCTTCTCCATCGAAATGCTGATGACCATCGCCGCCGTCGGCGCCGTCTTCATCGGGGCCGCGGAAGAGGCCGCCGCCGTCGTTTTGCTGTTCCTCGTCGGCGAGATGCTCGAAGGGGTGGCGGCTGGTCGCGCGCGCAAGAGCATCCAGGGGCTCGCCACCCTCGTGCCCAAGACCGCCTTCGTCGAGGTGGACGGCGTGACCACGGAGGTCGCCGCCGAGACCGTGGCGGTGGGCGCGATCATCCTCGTCCGGCCCGGAGACCGCGTTCCGGCGGACGGCGAGATCATCGAGGGCGCGGGAGACCTCGACGAGGCCCCGGTGACGGGCGAGAGCGTGCCCAAGCGCAAGGTCGAGGGCGATCCTGTGTTCGCCGGCACGATCAACGGCGGCAGCGTCCTGCGAGTGCGCGTGACGGCCTCAGCCTCGGACAACACCATCGCCCGGGTGGTGCGTCTCGTCGAGGAGGCGCAGGAATCGAAATCGCCGACCGAACGGTTCATCGACCGCTTCTCGAAAATCTACACGCCGGGCGTGCTCGTGTTCGCCGCCCTCGTCGCGGTCACGCCGCCGCTGCTGTTCGGCGGGACGTGGAGCGAATGGGTCTACAAGGGCCTCGCCGTGCTGCTGATCGGCTGCCCCTGCGCCCTCGTCATCTCCACGCCGGCCGCCATCGCCGCCGGCCTGTCGGCGGGGGCCCGGCGCGGCCTGCTCATGAAGGGCGGGGCCGTGCTGGAGACGCTGGGCAAGATCACGGCGATCGCCTTCGACAAGACGGGGACCCTGACCGCCGGCAAGCCCGTCGTCACCGACGTCGTCGCCGGAACGCGGGATGCCTCCGCCCTGCTGACCCTAGCGGCCGCGCTGGAAACGGGATCGAGCCATCCGCTCGCCCTCGCCATCCTCGCCCGAGCTGAGGCGGACAAGATCACGGCGCCGCCGGCCTCGGCCACCCAGGCCATTCCGGGGGAGGGCGTGGAAGGCGAGGTCGGCGGCGAACGCATATTCCTCGGCTCGCCGCAGGCCGCGGCCCGACGCGCCCCGATCACGCCGGCCCAGGACGCGGCCATCGCCGCCCTGAACGCCGAGGGCAAGACGGTTTCCGTCCTTGTCGTCGGGGATGGCGTCGCCGGGTTCCTCGCCATGCGCGACGAGGCGCGGCCCGACGCAGTCCAGGGTCTGGCCGACCTGAAGGCGCGGGGCATCCGGACCATCATGCTGACGGGCGACAACCGCCGCACGGCGGAGGCGGTCGCCGCCGGCCTGGGCATCGAGCCCCGGGCCGAACTGCTGCCGCAGGACAAGCTAGTCATCGTCAAGGCGCTGCAGGCCGAGGGGCTGGTGGTCGCCAAGGTCGGGGACGGCATCAACGACGCCCCGGCCCTGGCCCAGGCGGATGTCGGCATCGCCATGGGCGGCGGCACCGACGTGGCCCTGGAGACGGCGGACGCCGCCGTCCTGCACGGCCGGGTCAGGGACATTCCCGACATGATCGCCTTGTCCCGCGGAGTGATGGGCAATATCGGGGAAAACATCACCATCGCCTTGGGCTTGAAGGCGGTGTTCCTGGTCACCACCGTGATCGGGGTGACGGGCCTGTGGCCCGCCATCCTCGCTGACACCGGAGCCACGGTCCTGGTCACCGCCAATGCCATGCGCCTGCTGCGCTGGACGCCGCGTCGTCAACCGTCGTGACTGCCGGCGGTGCGCCTTCTCAGGCCCCGTTGTGGCGACCGAACACGCGGGTCGAACCGTCGTTGAGGATCAGGACGGTCGCATAGGGTTCGCGCCCGGCGGCCTCCATGCCCGGCGAGCCCGCCGGCATGCCGGGCGCGCTTAGTGCGCGGGCGGCGGGGCGTTCGCCGAGCAGCCGCTCGACATCGCTCGACGGAACATGGCCCTCGATGGCGTAGGCGCCGACCACCGCTGTGTGGCACGAGGCGAGGCGGTCCGGAATGCCATGCCGGGCCCGGATCGGGGCGAGATCCTCGCGCTCGACGACCTCGACGATCCAGCCCGCCTGGCGCATGTGGGCGATCCAGCCGCCGCAGCAGCCGCACCATGGCGTCTTGTAGGCGATCATCCGTTTCGGGGGCGCGGCGAGGGCCGGGCCGGGCACGGCGACCAGGGGCAGGCCGAACACGAGGGTCCGGCGGGACAAGCGCGGGCGAGTTTGAACCAAAGTGAGCGCTCCTTGGGAGTCCAAATCCCACCATGGCGGGCGCGGGCCGGTTTGGCGACGGGCGCAGTTGTCGCGCCCTGACCTGACGTCGCCCAGGCGTGGAGCGCCGGCTAAGCCCGCCCATATCGCAGCGGAACCTCTGGTAGAAGGCCCGCACCCGCCCGGGCAGGACACAGCCCCCTGCTCGGCCGGCGCGGCCAAGCGAATCCGTTCGCCTGAGGCGCCCGGGGTCTCGCAACCATGCCTTCGCTGACGTATCGCGACCGTACGAGGCCGGTCACGCAAGCGCTGATCCCCGCGGAATGGTCATGGGCGACGGGATTGAGGAGCCGGCGGAAGCCGGAGGCGAAGCGTCCGCTGCGGCGAACGTGGCGTCGAGAGCTAGCCCGCAGACGCTTGCGGGGCCCCGAAGGCGCCAAAAACTGCATGTGAGCGGCAACGGCCTCCGCCCGGCCGTATAAGGCGCAACACGGCGCGCGCGACCAACAGGCTGACTTTTCGCGCGGGCCCGCTCGCGAAGACGAGCCTTCGGCCCTCGAGGGCAGCGAGGACGAGGCCGGCCCGGCGCGCCCGGGCCGACGCATTACGTCCCTGGCTCAAGACCAGCGCCTCTCTGTTCCGGAGCCCGCCGACCCCACAATCTCGGTTGCGCCGCCGATTGTAGATGAACTCTCGCGGGCAAGTGCGGAGATCCAAATCGCAAGCGGTTCAGTGATCCGTGGTCGAATGCATGTGAGCTTGAGGTCGCCGGCCGGCCCCTGATGTCTGGTCCACCGCATTTCCACATGATCTCGGCTCGGCGAAGTACGGGTTTGACGAGGTCGGGAGGCGTCGCCGTTCGGAACATCTTCCCGGCGCCGGGGTTGGATCCAGATCACCCGAGGGAGCCTCCGATGCAAATCCAACCAATGATCAGCACCCACCCCGACGTACGCGGCAGCGTGAACGACAGCCTCATTCGCGCGATCGAAGCGGGCTACGGCTGCGCCGCCGTATGCCGCATCTGCGCTGACGCCTGCCTGGCCGAGGAGATGGTCAGGGACCTGACCCAGTGCATCCGGCTCGATCTCGACTGCGCCGATGTCTGTCTGGCTACGGCCGGGCTCGCCGTGCGGCGCGCCGGCAGCAACGAGGCCTTGATAAAGCGCATGCTCGAGACCTGCGCCGAGGCTTGCGCCGACTGCGCCATCGAGTGCGAGAAGCACGCCGAGATGCACGAGCATTGCCGTATCTGCGCCGAAGAATGCCGGCGTTGCGAAGATGCTTGCCGCGAGGCGGCCGCGTCGATCAGGCCTTCACGGCACTGAGGCTGACCGCTGTCATCGGCACAGGGTCGTAGCTTCGACGCTAGCTCGAGCCCAGCTCATCAATCACCGGGCACCTAACCCGCCCGCCTTCACTGCAGTCGGCCACAGCCTGCCTCAGCACTTTCCGTAGCCTCTGCAGATCCTCGATCTTGGCGTCCACGCTGGCGATGTGGTCTTGGGCCATGTCGCGGACTTCGCAGCACGCCTGAACGCCCGGCTCGCTCAGCGCGATCAGGCGCCGAATGGCGTCGATGCCGAAGCCCAGTTCGCGCGACCGGCGGATGAAGCGCAGGCGCTGGGCGTGTTCCGGCTCGTAGCTGCGGTGGCCGCCCTCGGTCCGGGCCGGCGCGGGCATCAACCCGATACGTTCGTAGTAGCGCACCGTTTCCAGGTTCACCCCGGCGCTGTCAGCGAGGCGCCCGATCGTCAAACTTCGTGCGGACATGGCTCTTGATCCTGTAGCGGCTACGGGTTGTAGCCTGTAGCAGAAATCGAACGGGAGGTCCCATGGCCATCGATTACGACCGGCCCCGCATGCCCGAGGTCGCCGTCAGCGCCTCGGCCGCCCTCGGCGGTGTCGCCTCGGTGTTCGCCTGGGCCGCGTGCTGTGTGTTGCCTCTGGCTCTGTCCGTGGCGGGCGTATCCTTCGCCGGCGCCGCGGTCATCGCGGGTGCGCGGAACTGGCTGACGCTTCTGGCCGCCGTCATCCTGGCCGCGGGCTGGCTGCTGCATTGGCGTCGCCTGCGGATGTGTCGGAAAGACGGGGCCTGCCGCCACCCTTCGCGGCTCGCCTTCTGGCTGCTGGTGATCGCCAGTCTGCTGATCGTCCTTTCCATGGCCTGGCAGCCGTACATCGAGCCGTGGGTCATGCCGCGACTGGCGGCCATGCGATGACCCCGGCCATCGTTCTGGATTCGACGCTGACCTGCCCGGATTGCGGTCATGTTGCGACGGAGACCATGCCCACCGACGCCTGCATCTGGTTTTACGATTGTCTCGGCTGCGGCATGAAGCTGAAGCCCCTACCCGGCGACTGCTGCGTGTTCTGCTCCTATGCCGACGTGCCGTGTCCGCCGATCCAGGTAGATGGCAAGGGGTGTTGCGGCTAGGCTACGGCGGCATTGCTGCATTCCCGGAGTTCGCCGTGACCGACCACGCCACGCCCAACCTACCGTCGCGGGATTTCGAAGTTACGTCCCAGTTCTACACTCGACTGGGCTTCGACCAGGACTGGCGCGACAAAGGCTGGATGATCCTGAAAAGAGGCGGTTTGACGCTGGAGTTCTTCCCGCATCCGGAGGTGGATTCGCTGACCAGCAACTTCGGCTGCTGCCTGCGGCTGGACGACCTGGACGGGTTTTACGCAGGGTGCGTCGTTTCAGGATTGCCGGAAACCTGCTGGGGCCACCCCCGCCTGCACGCGCCGAAGCTTGAGGAGTCGGGACTGCGGATCGGCGCGCTCATCGACCCGGACGGAAACTTGATCCGCCTGATTCAGAACTGAGGCGTCCGGCGGCTCCCCCACGGGAAACCGCCGGAAACCATCGATGCGACGATCAGTTGTGGTCGGCGTGGCCCTGAGGCGCGGGCGCATCCGACGGCGCCGGGGCGGGCGGCGCCGGTTCGGCCGGGGCGGGCTCGGTCTTCATCTCGTCGCAGCACGTCATCGCGGCGTCCGCGGCCATGTCCTTGCAGCACTCGCAGCCCTCGGCGGCGAGGGCCGCGCCGGCGCTCAGGGTCACGATCGCGCCGGCGGCGGCCAGCAGGGTGGAAACCTTCATCGTCGTTCTCCTAGTGAATCATGAAGCTGACGGAGCCGGACATCTTGTGGCCGTCCGGGCCCTCGGCGGTCCAGGCGGCAGTGTAGGTTCCCGGAGCGAGGCGCGGAAGAGCAACCCCGACGGTCGCGGCGGCGGGCGCGGCGGGAACGGACACCTCGACCGGGGCCTGGCCTTCGGCGGTGAGCGTGACCGTCTTGAGGATCATCGCATTCGGAAAGGTGACGCTGAAGCGCTCGGGCGAGCCCTGGGTCATCGCGCCATTCGCGGGAACCGTCGTGATGCCCGACTGGGGCGCGGCGGCCTGCGCAGGCATGGTGTGGCCGGCGTGCGGATCCTGAGCGGAGGCGGCGCCGGCGAAAGCCAGGGCCGCCGTGAGGGTGAGAATGCGGATCATGGGGTGGTCTCCTTCGGTTAGAACCAGGCCTTGAGGCCGACGATGAACCGGGTGTCCTCGGCCTCGCCGCCGCGGGCCTCGATGTAGTCGGCGGTGTCTCCAAGCGCGCGTCTCGACTCGACGCCGACGTAGGGAGCGAACTCCTTGCGGAATTCGTAGCGCAGTCGCAAGCCGGCCTCGACCGAGGACAGGCCCGAGCTGATCTCCAGTTTCGGAATGTCGCTGGCCGAAGCGTCGATTTCGAGGCGCGGCTGGAGGATCAGGCGCTGGGTGATGCGCTGGTCGTATTCGGCCTCGACGCGGGCGGTCAGGTCGCCCTCGGTCGACAGGAAGGCGGCGGCGTCGATCTCCCACCAGTAGGGCGCCAGTCCCTGCAGGCCGAGAACCAGATAGGTCGTGTCCTCGCCCTCAGGACGGAAGTCCTGCCGCACGCCAGCCTGCACGTCCCAGAACGGGGAGACGGCGCGGCTGTAGAGGGCCTGAACCTCGGCTTCCTCCAGGTTGCCGCCGAAATCGCCTTCGCCCTCAGACTTCCACCAGAACCGGTAGATGTCGCCCCCGCTCCAGCCCTGGACGTCCCAGAGCCAGGACTCCTCATCATCGCCAAGGCCAACCTCGAGACGGTCGATGATGACCGCCGTGGTGCGAACGTCGCCGTTCTCGCGGACCAGGGTCTGGCGCGCGGCGGCCATCGCGTCGGCGCCAAAGACGAGATCGGCGGCGTGGGACGGAGCGCCCAGGGCGGCGGCCGGCAGCGGGTCTTCCGGAGGACGGCCGGGATTGTCTGCGCTGGTCGGCGTATCGGGCGGTCTTATGCTCATCGTCGACATGTCATGTGCGGCGTGGGCATCGGCCGGGGCAGAGGGCATGGCGGACAAGTCATGGCCCGCATGCGGATCGGGCTGGGCGGGCGCCGGGGCCGTCATATCGTGGCCCGTATGGGGATCGGGGGCGGCGGGCGGAGCCGGCATCTGGTGGCCCGCGTGGGGATCGGCCGCGGGCGCCGTCTGCGCTGGCGGCATGACGTGACCGGCGTGCGGATCCTGCTCGGCGGGCCGTGCGGGCGTCTGAGGCGCGGCTGCTGGAGCCGGGGCGGGGCGCGACGGCGCCGGGGGCGCCGGCATCGTATGGCCCGCGTGGGGATCCTGGGCCTGGGCGCTGAGCGCGCCGGCGGCGAGGATCAGGGGCGCGAGGGCGATGGCGAGGCGGTTCATCGGGCGGCTCCGTCCATGGGCCGCACCGTCACAACGTTGAACATCCCCGCGTGCATATGCATCAGCAGATGGCAATGGAAGGCCCAGTCCCCGGGCGCGTCTGCGGTCAGGTCGAAGGTCACCTTGCCGCCCGGCGCGACGTTGACCGTGTGCTTCAGCGGCTGATGCCCGGCGGGGCCGCCGGTCACCAGTTCGAAGAAATGGCCGTGCAGGTGGATGGGGTGCGCCATCATGGTGTCGTTGACCAGGGTCACGCGCACCCGCTCGTTACGCTCGAACCGGATCGGCTCGACCAACTCCGAGAACTTGCGCCCGTCGAAGCCCCACATGAACCGCTCCATATTGCCGGTCAGGTGGATTTCCATCGTTCGCGACGGCGGGCGTTGGTCCTTGTTGGGGGCCAGCGACACCAGGTCGGTGTAGACGAGGACGCGGTGGTCGACGTTTGTGAGCCCGATCGGACGCTCGCCGAGCCGGTTGGCGGGGTCCATGGCGATCGCGTCTGCGCCCACGCCGACCGCCATGTCCGGCGGAGCGTTCTCAGGATCGCGCATGTTCATGCCGGCCATGGGCATGCCGGCCAGGTCGTCGGCCGGAGCCGCGGCCTGGGCGGACGCTCCGTGGTCCATCCCGGCCATGGCGCCGTGATCCATGCCGTCCATGCCCATGTCGCGCATGGTGAGGTTCGGAACCTCGCGCAGCGGCGGAACCTCCGCCGTCATCCCGAGACGCGGGGCCAAGGTCGCCCGCCCCATGCCCGAGCGGTCGATGGCCTCCGACACGATAGTGTAGGCGCGGTCCTCGGTCGGCGTGACGATCACGTCATAGGTCTCGGCGACCGAGATCTGGAACTCATCGGTCTCGACCGGGCGCACGTTCTCGCCGTCGGCCTGGACCACCGTCATGGGCAGGCCGGGGATGCGGATGTTGAAGATCGACATGGCGGAGGCGTTGATGATCCGAAGGCGCACCCGCTCGCCGGGCCGGAACAGGCCGGTCCAGTTCTCCTGCGGTCCGTGGCCATTGATCAGATAGGTGTAGGTCGAACCGTTGACGTCGAGGATGTCGCGCGGGTCCATCCGCATCTGGCCCCACATGCGCCGCTCCTCCAGGCTCATGCGGTCGCTGCCGTCCATGAGGCCCGCGAGGGTGGTGCGTTGCTGGTTGAAGTAGCCGGGGCTCTTCTTCAGCTTGGCCAGAATTTCGTGCGGATGCATGAAGCTCCAGTCCGAAAGGACCAGCACATGCTCGCGGTCGTAGGCGACCGGATCGGCGCCCGCGGGATCGATGACAATCGGGCCGTAGTGCCCCATCGCCTCCTGCAGGTTGGAGTGGCTGTGATACCAGAAGGTGCCCGACTGCCTGATCGGGAACTCATAGACGAAGGTCTCGCGCGCCTTGATGCCGGGGAAGCTGATGCCCGGCACGCCATCCATCTGGAACGGGACCAGCAGGCCATGCCAGTGGATCGAGGTGTCCTCGTCCAGAGTATTGGCGACCGAAAGTCGGACGTTCTGGCCTTCGCGCAGGCGCAGCAACGGCGCTGGCAGAACGCCGTTGATCGTCACGGCGTGGCCCGTGCGCCCCCCGACCGTGAAGGGCGAGTGACCCACCGTCAGATCGATATTCGGGCCCGTTAGCGTCGGCAGGTCGGCCCGCAGACCCTGCGACCCCGTCTGCGCCCAGGCGGGGAGCAGGCCTTGCAGCCCCAGCAAGCCGCCGCCGACGGCGCCGCCACGGAGAAGCGTTCGGCGATCGAGGCGGGGCGTGGACATCAGCGAGAAGTTCCCTGGCGGGTATTGAGCCGCTATTCAGATACGCACTCCCGACAGTGCCCCGTTGCTTCAGGGCGCCGCTCGGTCGGGATCGCGGCCTTCTGCGCCTTCCCATCATGGCAAGGTCAAGAGCCAATCGTCCGCTTTGAGGGAGACCCTTACATGAACATCGGCAAAGCATCACGGGCGACCGGAGTCTCGACCAAGATGATCCGCTATTACGAGTCCGTCGGCCTGATCCGGCCGGCGGACCGGACGGACAGCAACTATCCCGACTTCAGCGACCGCGACATCAACGAGCTGCGGTTCATTCGCCGGGCCCGCGATCTGGGGTTCTCCGTCGGCGAGATCGGTCAGTTGCTTGCGCTTTGGAGAGACCGTGGACGGCCAAGCCGGGAGGTGAAGGCAGTGGCCGAAAAGCACATTGCGGATCTCGACGCCAAGATCGCGGCGATGAAGTCAATGGCCAACACGCTTCGTGATCTCGCCCACTGTTGCGCCGGGGACGAGCGACCCGGCTGTCCGATCCTCTCGGACCTTTCGGGCGCGGGGATCTCGGGCCGCGATGGCGAAGACATGAAAACTCGTCCAAAAACACCTGCCGCAACTAACCGGTGAGGTGTTGCCGAAGCGGCCGTGCTCCGACCGCCGTCAAAACATGCGTGGACAGCCGATGTCGGAGAGTAGGGCGTGAGGTCAATGGCGTATGCCTATGGTACCGTGATACGCCGGAGTTAGATGCTTTCACGAAAAGACGTTAAAAACGCAAGTGAGTCAAAGTTTCTCACGGGCGCATCGATTATCAATATCAGGTGTCTAAATAGGTAGAAAAAGATACCGACATCACGGAAAATTTATACTGTCAAAAAATTGTTTGTTTTCAAGACGCTTAGTTTTTTGAGGTTTTTTGGTCGGCATTGGTGTAGTCTTTGCGATGAAAAGCTTAAATGCATCAGATGGTTACGAAACAACAAGATAATCGAGTGGGAGTGAGGGGCAGTCATAAGGCGGCCCCTGACGAGATGATTGCGGAGTAGTGAGCGGAGCATAGCTGCTTGGTTCACATGCTGCGCCCCGTAACCTCACGGTAGTGACGAAGCTACGGGATAGGGAGGCGTCTGTGGGCCGGGCGAAAGGGGATCACGACGTCATCCGCCGGCCCAGCCAGCGGCGCACCCGGCCGACGTACACGGACCACGCCGCGCCGAAGAGGGCCTCCAGGTGTCGTTCCTCGCGCCGGATGGCGAGACGGTCGGTGGCGAAGGCGGCGACGGGGGCGGCCACGAAGAACCAGGCGTTGTCGAACAGGCCCCCGAGGCCGAGCAGAAGCAGCCCGTTAGCGAGATAGATCGGGTTGCGGCTCCAGGCGAACGGACCGGTCGTGACCAGAGCGGTCGCCGCCCGGTGCGGCAGGATGTTGGCGCGCCGCCGCCGCATCTCCACCATGGCCCACAGGTCCAGACCAAGGGCGAGCCCGACCAAGAGGCCGCCGGCGGCGAAGGCGCCGGGGAAGAGGGCGGGCGGGCCCCATAGACGCGCCATGAGGAGCGCGACAAGGACAGCGCCGCCCGTGATGAGCGGCGGCCAGGGCCAGCGGTTCGGTGCCTGCGGCCTCACCCGCCGGCCAGCTTGAGAACGCCGCGCAGCAGATAGGCGACGACGCCCAGGACGCCCACGCCCAGCACCCAGAGGGCGACGAACCAAAGGCCCTGCCGGAGTCCGTTTGTGGAGCTGCGACGCATCAGTGGTAACCGTCGTCGCCGACCTTGCCGCGGAACACCCAGTAGGCATAGGCGGTGTAGGCCAGGATGATCGGGATCAGGATCAGGGCGCCCACCAGCATGAACAGCTGGCTGGAGGCCGGCGCGGCGGCCTGCCAAAGGGTGATCTCGTCGGGCACGGCGTAGGGGAAGACGCTGACGCCCAGCCCCGCGAAGGTGACGGCGAACAGGCCCAGCGACAGCAGGAAGGGCCAGACCTCGCGCTTGCGGCGCATGGTCCAGAAGAAGGCGGCCGCGACGATCAGAACGAGCAACGGCACCTGCGCCGTCAGAAGCACGCCGGGCCAGTCGAACCAGCGCCGGGCGTATTCGCCGTCGAGGAAGGGCGTGGCCAGGCTGACGGCGCCGATCATCAGCAGGGTCGCCGGACCGAGTTTCCAGGCCTGGGCGCGGGCGTGGTCCTGGAGCGCGCCCTCCGTTTTCATGTTCAGCCAGGTGGCCCCCAGAAGGGCGTAGCCGACGACGACGGCGGCGCCGGTTAGCAGGCTGAAGGGGCTGAGCCAGTCCCACCAGCCGCCGCCATAGGCGCGGCCCGACACCTCGACCCCCTGCAGGATGGCCCCCAGGGTCACGCCCTGGGAAAAGGCGACCAGCAGCGAGCCGCCGAAGAAGGCGACGTCCCAGACGGGCTTGGCCCGCACCGTTCGCCAGCGATATTCGAAGGCGACGCCGCGGAAGACCAGGCCCAGCAGCATGGCGATGATCGGCGTATAGACCGCCGGCATCAACACGGCGTAGGCGAGGGGAAAGGCGGCGAACAGGCCGCCGCCGCCCAGGATCAGCCAGGTCTCGTTGCCGTCCCACACCGGGGCGATCGAGTTCATCGCCTTGTCGCGCTGATCGCCGGCCTTCAGCGTCGGGAACAGGATGCCGACGCCCAGGTCGAACCCGTCCATGACGATATAGGCGAAGACGGCGAAGGCCAGCAGCCCGGCCCAGACCAGGGTCAGATCAATGTTCATCATCGGTCTCCTCGCCGGTCGGGATGGGGCGGTCGGGGTCGATGGCGGGGGCGGGGGTGATGCCCGCCGTGCGGATCGGGGTTTCCGCCACGCCCGGCTCGTCGCGGTGGGGCGCATGGCTCATCAGACGCAGGATGTAGAAGACCCCGGCGCCGAAGACGGTGAAATAGACCACAGCGAAGGCGGCCAAGGAGGTTGCGACGGCAGGCGCGGCCAAGGGCGCGGCGCTGTCGGCGGTGCGCAACAGGCCGTAGACGGTCCAGGGCTGACGGCCGACCTCGGTGGTGATCCAGCCGGCCAGCACGGCGACGAAGCCCATCGGCCCCATGACCAGGGCGAAGCGGTGCAGCCAGGGCGCATCGTAGAGGCGTTTGCGCAGGCGAGCATATAGCCCCCAGAGCCCCAGAAGCAGCATGGCCATGCCCAGCCCGACCATGACGCGGAAGGACCAGAAGACGATCTCCACCGGCGGCCAGTCGGCGCGGGCGATGGTGTCGAGACCGGCCAGGGGCGCGTTCGGATCGTGCTTCAGGATCAGCGACGACAGCTTGGGGATCTCGACCGCACCGTGGACGGTGGCGGCCTCGCGGTCGGGCAGGCCGAACAGGATCAGCGGCGCGCCGTCCGGGTGGCTTTCGAAATGGCCTTCCATCGCCATGACCTTGGCGGGCTGATGCTCCAGGGTGTTCAGCCCGTGCATGTCGCCGATGAAAATCTGGACCGGGGCGGCGACCAGGATCATGCCCATGGCCATGGCGAACATCTTGCGCGCGCCCTTGTTGGTCCGCTCCTTCATCAGGTGCCAGGCCCCGACTGCGCCGACCACGAGGCCGGTGGTCAGATAGGCCGCCAGCAGCATGTGGGCGAGGCGATAGGGGAAGGAGGGATTGAAGACGATCTTGAACCAGTCGGCCGGTACGAACTGGCCGACCTCGTTGATGGCGTAGCCTTGCGGCGTCTGCATCCAGCTGTTCACCGACAGGATCCAGAAGGCCGAGGCGAAGGTGCCGATCGCGACCATCAGGGTGGCCACGAAGTGCAGCTTCTTGCCGACGCGGTTCAGGCCGAACAGCATGACGCCCAGGAAACCCGCCTCCAGGAAGAAGGCGCTGAGCACCTCATAGGCCATCAAGGGGCCGATGACCGGTCCGGCCTTGTCGGAGAAGACCGACCAGTTGGTGCCGAACTGGTAGGACATGACCAAACCCGAAACGACGCCCATGCCGAAGGCCACGGCGAAGATCTTCAGCCAGTATTTGAACAGGTTCAGATAGAGGTCTCGCCCCGTCTTCAGCCACAGGGCCTCCAGCACGGCCAGATAGCTGGCGAGGCCAATGGAGAAGGCGGGGAAGACGATATGGAAGGCGACGGTGAAGGCGAACTGCATCCGCGCCAGGATCAGGGCGTCAAGTTCCATGGTGTGGTCTCACCCGATCAGGCCGAGCGCGCCGGCGCTGCGGTAAAGCATATAGAAGGCGACGACGAAGATCAGCCCGGCGAACACTGTGTTCAATAGGCCTTTTTGTCCTGACAGGGCCTTGGCCAGCCGTGCGCCGACCAGACCGCCCAACACCCCGCCGCCGATGAAGACGGCCGCCAGTGGCCAGTCGACCCAGCCGTTCAGGGCGTAGTTGAACGCGGTGGTGAGGCCGAAGGCGGTGACGCCGACCAACGACGAGCCGACCGCATAGTAGATGGGCATGCGGGTCGAGACCATCAGGCCAGGGACGATCAGGAAGCCGCCGCCGATGCCGAAGAAGCCGGACATGATCCCTGTCAGGGCGCCGGCTCCCACGAGCTTCGGCGCATTGCCCGGCGTTAGCACCACGTCGGGGTCCCCCGAGGCCGAGCGGCCTCTCAGCATCAGCACCCCGACCACCAGCATCAGCGCGGCGAACAGAGCCAGCAGCTTCTGACCGTCCACCGCCTTGCCCAGGCTGGAGCCGAGAAAGGCGCCGAAGACGCCGGCCAAGGCGAACAGGCCGGCGATCTTCCATTTCACCGTGCCGTGGCGCGCGTGGTTGAGCAGATTGGCGAAGGCGTTGGCCGCGACGGCGAAGGCGCTGGTGCCGATCGCCAGATGCGGATCCTTGACCCCCACAAGATAGACGATCAGCGGCACGGCCAGGATGGACCCGCCGCCGCCGACCAGGCCGAGGGTGAAGCCGACCAGCGAGCCGGCGCCGGCGCCGAGGCCGTACTGCAGCGGGGACAGGTCCATGATCCGGCTCAGGCGACGGCGGGACGAGGTTGGATCGCGGGCTCGACGTGCTCGGGACTGGCCAGCCATTCGCGGCCCTTCAGCATGCCCAGCCAATAGATCTCGGGCAGGGCCTGAGCCTTCAGATGCCAGGCCAGACGGGTCGGCTTGGTGCCGTCGAGTATCCATTTCGGGAAGCTGGGCAGGAGCTTGCCGCCATAGCCGAACTCAGCCAGCACGATCTTGCCGCGCTCGACCGTGAGTGGACATGAGCCATAGCCGTCATAGACCGCCCGCATCGGCTGGCCGTCCAGCAGCGACAGGATGTTCTCGGCCACCACAGGCGCCTGTTTGCGGGCGGCCGCAGCGGTCTTGGCGTTGGGCGCCGAGCAGGCGTCGCCCAGGCCGAAGACGTTTTCGAACCGCTTGTGACGCAAGGTGGCGTCATCCACCTCGATCCAGCCGCTTTCGGCGGCCAGCGGACTTTCGCGAATGAAGTCCGGCGCGGTCTGCGGCGGGCAGACGTGCAGGAAGTCGAACTCGCGTCGAACCTGACTGACCTCGCCGTCCGCGTTCGTCACGGCGAAGGTCGCCGTCCTGGCAGGACCATCTACCGCGACCAGTTTCGATCCGAAGTTCAGGTCGATGCGGTATTTGCGGACATATTCCATCAGGGCCGGGACGTAGTCCTTGACCCCGAAGAGCACGGGCCCGGCGTTGTGGAATTCGATCTCGATGTCGTTTCGGCCGTGGTCGCGCCAGTGATCGGCCGACAGATACATGGCCTTCTGCGGGGCGCCGGCGCATTTGATCGGCATGGGCGGCTGGGTGAAGATCGCCCGGCCGCTCTGCATCGCCTGCACCAGCTTCCAGGTGTAGGGCGCGGTCTCATAGCCGTAGTTGGAGGTGACGTTGTTGCGCCCGAGCGTTTCCGCCAGGCCCGGAATGGCGCCCCAGTCCAGCTTCAGTCCCGGCGCCGCGACCAGCATGCGATAGCCGATCCAGCGGCCGTCGGTCAGTTCGACGCGATCGTGGATGGGGTCGAAAGCCGCGACCGAACCCCGCACCCACTGGGCGCCTTGGGGGATCAGATCCTCGGTGCGGCGCCGGGTCCGCTCGGGCGTGAAGACGCCGGCGCCCACCATGGTCCAGCCGGGCTGATAATAGTGATGTTCGGACGGCTCGATGATGCGGACGTCGAGGCCCGTGCGGCGGCGCAGGAGGCTGGCGGCCGTGGCGATGCCGGCGGATCCGCCGCCGACGATCAGGACATCGCAGGACTCCAGGGGCGCGTATTGGGCGCTCATGACGCGGCTCCTTCAAGACGGGGACGCAGGGCGCCGAGGTCGTAGCCTGCGGTCTTGGCGCGGGCGATCAGATGATCTGGGCTCTCCGAGGCGGCGTTCGTGAGCGCCCACAGGATGGTCGTGCGCGTGCCGGTGCGGCAGAAACCGAACACGGGCTGGGGCAGGTCAGCCAGAGCCTCGCGGAAATCCGCCACGTCCTGGTCGGAGATGGCGCCGCCGACCACGGGAACGTGGGCGAAGGCGAGGCCGGCGGCCTCGGCGGCCTGGCGCAGAGCCTCGGCGGTGGGCTGGCCGGGCTCCTCGCCGTCGGGTCGGTTGGAGATCACCGACTGGAAACCCTGGGCCGCGATGGCGGGCAGGTCTTCCGGGGCGATCTGGGGCGAGGCGGATAGGGCCTCGTCCAGGGGGCGGATATCCATGGCATTGTCTCCCTAGGGTCTTTTCTGGTTCAGGCGTTTCGGTCGAGCGTCAGGCGGAACAGCGCCATGCCGGCCACGAGGGCGCCGACGAAGACGAAGGCCTGCCAGGCGCCGGTCGTCAGGGCCGCCAGCGCCGGGCCGGGGCACAGGCCGACCAGCCCCCAGCCCAGGCCGAACAGGACGGCCCCGCCGACCAGGGGGGTGTCGATGGTCCGGCTCTCGGGGACGTGAAAGGTCTCGGCCGCGACCGGAGCATCCATGCGCCGGCGGATCAGATAGGCGATGGCGGAGGGGATCAGCGCTCCGCCCATGACGAAGGCCAGCGAGGGGTCCCAGGCGCCCGTTACATCCAGGAAGGCCAGGACGCGGGCCGGGTTGATCATGTCGGACACCACCATGCCGGCGCCGAACAGCAGGCCGCACAGGACGGCGACGATCAGCCGGTTCATGCCAGGCCTCCCAACAGGTGGCGGGTGACGAAGACGGTCAGGGCCGCAACCGCCATGAAGACGCCGGTGGCGACGATGGAGCGGGGCGACAGGCGGGCCAGGCCGCAGACGCCGTGGCCGCTGGTGCAGCCCGAGCCCCAGCGGGTGCCGAAGCCGACGATCAGGCCGCCGAGCACCAGCAGCCAGATGTCCGAGGTGATCTGCACCTCGGGCCTGCGGATCAGCGCCGAGGCCAGGGCCGCGCCGCCCAGCAGGCCGGCGATGAAAAGCAGGGCCAGGGTACGCGGCGCGCCTTTCGACAGGCCGGTCGCCGCAGCGGTCAGGCCGGAGATTCCGGCCACGCGCCCGTTCAGCAACAGGTAGAGACCGGCGGACAGGCCGACCAGCAGGCCGCCGGCCAGGGGCCAGACGAAGGGGAGGGGCTCAAGCATTAGGGTCTCGCCTCACAGCGCGTTCAGCGGGACCTTGAGGTAGCGCACCCCGTTGTCCTCGGGCTCGGGCGGGCGGCCGCCGTTCATGTTCACCTGGACCGACGGCAGGATCAGCTTGGG
Source organism: Brevundimonas sp. TWP1-3 (assembly GCF_049896085.1). Taxonomy (NCBI): domain Bacteria; kingdom Pseudomonadati; phylum Pseudomonadota; class Alphaproteobacteria; order Caulobacterales; family Caulobacteraceae; genus Brevundimonas; species Brevundimonas sp. TWP1-3. The sequence goes on from NZ_JAFCTP010000001.1 coordinate 1,632,678, forward strand.
CATCGGCAGGGTCGCGTCGCGCTGGGTGCGCATGGCGACGAACTCGTCCTCGCTGACGCCGTCGCGAATATGGATGTTGCCAGTGCGCTGGGCGCCGATGGTGGTCTCCCAGGCGAACTCGGTCCGGCCCGGCGGCGCCTTGTAGTCGTGGCACAGGAAGACCCGCGCCTCGTCCGGCAGGGAGGTCAGGCGATGGATCGAGCGGTACAGGGTCCCGGCGTCGCCGCCGGGGAAGTCGCAGCGCGCCGTGCCGTAGTCGGGCATGAACATGGTGTCGCCGGGAAAGACAGCGTCGCCGATGACATAGGCCAGACAGGCAGGGGTATGGCCGGGCACATGCAGCACCGTGGCCTTCAGCCCGCCGATCTCGAACCCGTCGCCGTCGTTGAACAGATGGTCGAACTGGCTGCCGTCGCGGCGGAAGTCGGTCCCTTCGTTGAAGATCTTGCCGAACACCGCCTGGACGGTGAGGATCTCATGGCCGATGGCTAGCTGCCCTCCGAGCTTTTCCTGGAGATAGGGGGCCGCCGACAGGTGATCGGCGTGGGCGTGGGTCTCCAACAGCCACTGGACCGTGAGACCTTCGGATTTCACGTAATCAATGAGGGCGTCGGCCGAGTCGTGCGCGGTGCGGCCGGACGCTGGATCGTAGTCCAGCACACTGTCGATGATGGCGCAGACGTCGGAGCCGGGATCGCGCACGACATGGCTGACGGTGAAGGTGGCCTCGTCGAAGAATGACCTGACGACAGGGCGTTGGCGAGGATTGCCCAGCGCGGCGCGCACGATGTCGGCGGCGTGGTCGCGGGCGGGATCGGGGATGGGCGAGGACATGGCGTGTCTCCGTTTCGGTGACTCAACACATATACCCATTCATGGTTCGTGCAAGTATGTATTTTAATGTAGCGGAAACGGTGGGAAGCGCTTAGCTTGCGGCTATGGAAACGATCGACACCGGGCCAGCCGCCTATCCCCCCGCAATGCGCGCCCTGCGCATCAACGACACGGCGCCGGACTTCAGCGCGCGCACGACGCAGGGCGAAAAGCGCCTGAGCGACTATCGCGGCCGCTGGCTGGTGCTGTTCTCGCATCCGGCGGACTTCACGCCGGTCTGCACCAGCGAGTTCGTGGCCCTGGCCCGGCAGTCGGACGCCTTCGCGGCGATCGATTGCGATTTGATGGCCCTGTCGGTCGACAGTCTGTATTCGCACCTGGCCTGGCTGAAGGACATTTATCGCCGCTTCGGCGTGAAGGTGCCGTTCCCGATCATCGAGGATCCCTCCATGGCCATCGGCCACGCCTTCGGCATGGTGGACGCCGGCTCGAGCGACAGCGCGACGGTGCGCGCCACCTTCGTGATCGATCCCGAAGGCGTGGTGCGCGCCATCAGCTGGTACCCGATGAACATCGGCCGCTCGGTTGATGAACTGCTACGTCTCGTCACCGCCCTGCAGACCTCGGACCGCGAGGCGGCCTCCACGCCGGCGGGCTGGATGCCCGGCGACGCTCTGCTGGAGCCGGCCGCCACCACCCTGGACGCCGCCATCGCCGACGGTGAAGGCGATGCGCCCTGGTACTATCGCGAGCGCCGCGCATGACCGACGATCAAGCGGCCGCCATGGAGCGGTTGAAGGAAAAGGCGCCGGAGGCCGCAGAGCTGTTGCGCCAGCTGGCCAACGCCAACCGGCTGCTGATCCTGTGCCATATCGCCGAGGAGGAACGTTCGGTGGGGCAGCTCGAGGCGGACCTGGGCATCAAACAGCCGGCTCTGTCCCAGCAGCTGGCTGAGCTGCGCCAGTACGGTCTGGTCAAGACGCGTCGTCAGTCGCGCTCGATCTTCTATTCGATCGCCGACGAGCGGGCCCAGGCGGTGATGGGCATGCTGTACGAAATCTTCTGCGGCGATGCGAAGGCGGTCGGCGCCCGCGTCGCCGCCCCGGCGCCCCGCCCATCGACGCCGGCGCGCGGCGACACGGCTCAGTTCGCGCGCATCACCGCCGTCGCACGTCGCTGACGGCCAACCCGCACAGGAGACTCTCGTGAAGGGCTTCATCGACAATATCGAACGTCTGACGGAAGAGAACACAGACTTTCGCCGTGTTCTCTACACCGGCCACAATCTGCAGCTCGTCCTCATGGCCATTCCGGCCGGTCAGGAGATCGGCGAAGAGGTCCACGACGACCGCGACCAGTTCTTCCGCATCGAGGCGGGCGAGGGCGAAATCTGGATCGATGGCGTTCGTCACGCCGTGAAGGCGGACGACGGGGTCATCGTCCCTCAGGGCGCCCGGCACAATGTGGTCAGCACGGGGTCCGAGCCGCTTCGGCTCTACACCCTCTATGGCCCGCCGGAGCATCTCGACGGGACGGTTCACGCGACGGTGGAAGAGGCCTCCGCCGACCACGAGCACTTCGACGGCCGCACGACCGAATAGCCGTCAGGGGCCGACGTCGTCCGCATCGGCGCGCCGGTCGTCGGGCCGCGGCAGGTGCAGGGCGATGCCCAACGCCTCCGCCAGACGGGTGTCGCGACGATAGATGTCATCGCGAAAGGCGACGCGGCCCTGGCCGTCCAGGAACGCGGTCCAGTACAGTAGGCGCACGTCGATCGGCCGACCGGTCGCCACACGGACGGTCTGGCCGCTGTCCAGCGCGGCGTCGAAGCGGGCGAGCCTCTCGGGGTCGGGCGCCAGGAGAAGGCGGGCGAAGCCGACGGCGTCCTGCACCCGCACGCAGCCGTGACTGAGATGGCGGAAGCTCTGGTCGAACGCGCCCCGAGACGGGGTGTCGTGCAGGAAGATGGCGTAGCTGTCCTGAAGCTCGAACTTGACCTGGCCCAGGGCGGCATTCGGACCCGCGCGCTGAACCACCATGCCGTTCTGGATCGTCATGTTGTTCGCCCGCATATAGCCGGCGCCACGCGGCAGGATCTCGCGCTGGGCGATGGAGGTCGGCACCGTCCAGGGCGGATTAGCGACGACCGAGGCGAAGGGCCGTTCGAGGCTGGGCGTCGCATTGTCGGCGTCACCCGTCACGACCCGCATCGAATGCACGGGCCGACCGTCCTTCCAGTAGACCATGATGGAGGCGGCGGTGTTCACCTCGATCCGTTCCGGGGCCACGTCCCGCTTCAGCCAACGGCGGCGTTCCAGATTGAGCGCGATCTGGCGGGCACGGGCCTCGGCCGAAATCGACAGCGCCCGCTGGGTCGCCGGGCCGATGCGGGCGTCTGCCTCCAGACCGTGGCGCACCTGAAACGCCCGAACGGCTTCTTGCAGCACCGACCCGTAGTCACCGCCAGACGGGCCGATCATCGCGGCGGCGGCGTCGCTCAGATCGCCTTCCACCCGAAGGCGCGGCAGGAGCGCGGGAAGACGGGGGTCGGACGCAAACGGTTCGATCGTCGCGCCCAGGGCGAAGGGCGGCCAGCCGCCGCGGTCGGCGATGGCGCGATAGCGGAGGACGCCGTCGCACAAGCCCTGATAGCCGCGGTCCTGGGGCGCGAGGCCCGCCATCGTCTCGGCCAACGTTCCGTCGTCGACCGCCGTCGCCAGCAGCGGCGGCGTATCGACCTGGTTGCGACCCATCTCCCAAAGCGTCTCCACCGATGCCGGGTCGACCCGGCCATGGGCGAGCGCCTCGGCCAGGGTCAGGACGGCCTGGGTCAGTTCGGCTTCACTTAGGGCCAGACCGTCGGGCGCGGATAGACCGTGGCGGTCCGCCAGGGCCAAGGCGTCCATGGCTTGCCGGCGCGCTGGCCCCGCCCAGGCAGGGCGTCCGTCGCGGGCGGCGTAGAAGGCTGCGGTCAGGGCGGTGATGTTCAACGCGGCGGGCGCCGATACGGCTCGCGCGGTCGTCGAGAGCCAGAGCGGCGCTGCGGCCGCCGCGAGCAGGTGTCGGCGGTTCAAGGTAAAGGAGCGACGGTTGGCCATGCCGCCGACACCGCGGGGTTCACCTTAAGGCAGGCTTAAGGTTGGCCGGTCCGCCAGCCCCAACGCGCGAAGATGGCGGCCCCCTCGTCGGACTTCAAAAATTCGAGGAACGGCTGGGCGTCGGCGTCCTGGCGGCCGGTCTCGGTCACAACGGCGCCGGCGTCGCGGTAGATGCGATAGGGCTCTTCGACCTCGACCACATCAGCGAGGTCCGGATTGGCGACCTGCCAGATGCCCCAGATGATCCAGGCGTCCAGCGTCGGGTCGTCGATCCAGGCTTGTCGGGCCTCGGCGCTGTTGCGGGCGTAGACGACGATGTTGCGACGCAGCGCGCGCACCTTGGCGATGTCGCCGGTGCGACCGGCCATGTCCTCCCACAGGCCGTTCTGGCCCGCGCCGTTGACGACCAGGACTCGGCGACCCGGCTGGAAGAGATCTTCCAGGCCGCCGACGCCGTTCGGATTTCCCGGGCGAACGAGAATGGAGGCGGTGCGCAGATAGAGCGGCTCGACCGCCTCGGCGCGGATGCGGCCCTCCAGAGCGCTGACGAAGTCGGTCATCATCGTCTCGGAGCCGGAGAAGATCAGGTCGCCGTCCGCCTTGGCCTGGTCCAGCCATTGGGGCGTGGGTCCGGCGACCACGGCCACGGCGCGACCGGTGCGCGCCTCATAGGCCTTCGCCGCTTCGCGCATGGCGGGGGCGGGGCCGCCCGGGCCGTAGACATGAAGAGGATCGGCGGGCGTCTGGGCGTGGGCGGCCAGGACCGTTGCGCTCAATAGGGCGGCCAACGCCAGTGTGGACAGACGCATCAAGAGTTCTCCTGGGGCGGGGCGAAGTGATTGGCGGGGATCTTGAAATAGATGCGGCCGTCCTCGGCGGGTGGCGGCAGCACTCCGCCGCGGATGTTCACCTGAAGCGCGTAGAGCATCAGGTTCGGCAGGGGAAGGGTGGCATCCCGGCCGTCGCGAAGCCGCACGAAATCCGCCTCTCCGCGTCCGCCGCCGACATGGATGTTGTCCGCCTTCTGCTCTCTCACGGTGCTGAAGCAGGCGGGCTCGCGGCCATCGGGACCGTAGTCGTGGCCGACGAAGACGCCGGTCTCCTCGGGCAGGGCCAGGATGTCCTGGATGCTTCGGTAGAGGGCCTTGGAGTCGCCGCCCGGAAAGTCGGCGCGCGAGGTGCCGGCATAGGGCATCATCAGGGTGTCGTGGACGAAGGCGTTGCCGCCGATCACATAGGTAATGGACGCCAGGGTGTGGCCTGGGGAGAAGATGACCCGCCCCGTCAGGTCGCCGACAGCAAACGTATCACCGGCCTGGAAGAGACGGTCCCACTGGCGACCGTCGGTCGGGAATTCGTCGTCCAGGCCGTAAATGTCCTTCCACAACCTCTGGACGCCGATGACCTTCTCGCCGATGGCGGTTGGAGCCTCCAGCTTCTCGTTGAGATAGGGCGCGGCCGAAAAGTGATCGGCGTGTGGATGGGTGTCCAGCAGCCATTCGACCGTCAGGCCTTCCGCCTTGACGTAGTCCAGGATGGCGTCGGCGTTGCGGGTCGAGGTCGCCGCCGCCTTCTCGTCGAAATCCCAGACCGGATCGATGATCGCGCATTTGCGGCTGACCGGGTCGGAGACGACATATTGCCAACTGCCGGTCTTCTTGTCGTGGAGCGCCGCGATGCGCGCTCCGCCGTGGTCGATGATCTGCATGATGGCTCCGTTTGGTTTGCGAAGAAAAGGGCCGGACCGCTTGCGCGGTCCGGCCAGCGTCCGATCAGGCGGCTTTCGGGGCGTCGGGGAGGTCGCGCGTCGAGAAATACCAGTCGGTGTAGACGTAACCCTCGGAAGCGCGAGCCTCGGCCGCCTCGGCGGTCTTGGGCGGAGGGACGATAGCCGGTTGGCCAGGGCGCCAGTTCTCAGGCGTCGCGACCCCGTTGGCGTCGGACGCCTGGAGCGCGGTGAGCAGCCGAACGAACTCTTCGATGCTGCGGCCATTGCTCATGGGATAGTAGACCATGGCGCGCAGCTTGCCTTCCGGATCGATCAGGAAGGTGGCGCGAACAGCCGAGGTGTCGGCCGCCCCGGGGTGGATCATCCCGTAGGCCTGGGCCACCTCCATCTTCAGATCCTCGATGATGGGGAAAGGGATTTGGACGCCGAACTTCTCCTTGATGTTCCGGGTCCAGGCCAGGTGCGAGAAGATGCTGTCGATGGAGAGCCCCAGGAGCTCGCAGTTCATGGCGGCGAACTCATCCGCGTGCTTGGCGAAGCCGATGAACTCGGTCGTGCAGACCGGGGTGAAGTCCGACGGATGGGAGAAGAGGATCAGCCATCTGCCGCGGTAATCGGCCAGGCTGCGATCCCCGTGCGTGGTGCGGGCGTGAAAGTCGGGGGCGGGTTCGTTGAGGCGGGGCAGTCCGGTCATGTCGATGTCTCCTTCAGACGCCCCATTGAACACTTACATACACACTTACACAAAATAATAGTTCTTATGGCCAGGGAAGGTTCCGTCTATGCCGAGCCGTCAGTTCACAACCAGGGCATATCCAGCCTGCTGGTGGTGGATGACCGTCATCAGGGCGGCGAGATCGACGCTCACGCCCGGTTCGAGGTCGGCTTGCGCGATGCCGTTCCCCGCCATGGCCTGGCCGCACAGCCGAACCTGGACGCCGGCGGCGATGAGGCTGCGGATCAGGGCGCTGTTGGGATTGGCGTCGCCCTTGCCTCGCGCGGCCCAGGCGGCGTCGGACAGGACCGCAGGGGTGGCTGCGCCGTGTAACACGACGACGATCTGACGCTGGTCGGCGTCCACGCCGCCCGCCGCCAGCATATTCGCCAGCCGCGCAACGCGATCCAGCCCCTTCAGCGGCCTGTCGTCCGGACCGCCCTGGGAGACGTCGAAGATGACCCGATAGACGCGCGACGGATCCGCCTGTTCGCCGGCCTCGGGCAGGGGCTTGAAGCCGCCGAAGCCAGAGACAGCCTGGGCGAAGCTTGGGGAGGCCGCCAGGGAGGCGGCCAGGGACAGGGCGAGGAGGAGGGTTTTCATGGCGGGTTCCGGTGTGCGGGCGCTGGGGGTCAGGGACGGCGGGCGACGAGATCGATCAGGGCGGACCGGCCGCTATGGCCGGCGCCTTCGGAGACGTCGCTGTCGTGGCTATTCAGATGCAGGATGTCGAAGTCGGCGAAGGCGTCGCGGAGCAGCGCCTCGGTGTAGAGGTTCTCGACCTGCCCCGGGCCGCCCGTTCCATAGGCGATCTGTTCCGGCCGATAGCCCTGCAGCAGGATCAGGCCGCCAGGCTTCACGGCCGCCTTCATACGCTCGAAAATTCGGTCGCGCAGGGGAGGCGGGGCGAACTGAATGAAGACGGCGACCACGACGTCGAAGGCGTCCTGCGGCCAGGCCCAGGTCTCGAGGTCCGCCACCTGAGCGTCCAGTGTGACCCCGCGTCGCTCGGCCAGGGCGAGGGCCTTCTCGATCGCGCGTGGGGCGATATCCGTGGTGGTGACGGCCAGACCCTGTTCGGCGAGCCACACGCCGTTTCGCCCCTCGCCATCGGCGACCGCCAGAGCGGTCATGCCGGGCTGGAGCCGCGCGATCTGAGCGGCCAGAAAGGCGTTGGGCGTCTCGCCGAACAGATAGTCCTGGCGGTCATAGCGGCTGTTCCAGAAGTCGCGGGCGGCGACGGAGTCCATAAGGTGTTCCTTCATATGATGAGGACGCTCGCAGGCAGATCGGTCTCGCCGGGCGTATGGTCGGCGAACCAGGATTCAAGCGCGCCCACAGTGTCGATGTCGAGCGTCCGGCGGTCTCGCCCGTAACGTTCGGGCACCCCCTGGGCGGTGACGAAGGCCACCGGATAGTCCGCCTCCGGCTCGACAGGGCGGTCCCCGACCAGCAGGCGATCAAGGCGCTGCCCCTTGGGATTCTCCAGCTTCACAAAGGCCGTGAGGCCCCGGCAGCGTTTGATGTAGCCGCCCATCTGCGCGTAGGGGTCGGCGGCGAAGGTGCGCTCAAGATTCTCTTCCAGCATCGCCTTCAACTCGGCTCCGGTCAGCGTCGTGCGCGAGATGGGCGGGTTCATCGGCGCCATATTGTAGAGGTCGCCCAGAGTGACCGGGCCCGGTGCGACGGGCGCGCCGTATCGCCAGCCGTTCGAGAAGGCGATGTCCACGCCCGCCGCCTGCGCCGCAGCCGCCAGCAGGACGTCGTCCATCGGCGCGCTGGCCATGGCGTAGCGGTGAAGGGGGATGGCCGTGCGGGCGATGACGCGCGCCAGACGTTCCCGCTCGGGAGCCAGGGCCGTCTCCACCAAGCCGGCGACTTGATCGTCTTGGGGGCCAGCGTCCACGGCTATGAGCCGATGGCGGCGCAGGGACACGCGGCCGTCTGCGATCTCCAGGTCCAGCCGGCCGATATAGGCGCCGTGGCAGCCGGACTGAATGATCAGGGTGTCGCCGACGCGGGCCGGCTCGTGCAGGCGGTTATGGGTGTGGCCGCTCAGGATCACGTCGACGCCCGGCGTCTCGGCGGCCAGCTTGAGATCCTGCGGAAAGCCCAGGTGGGACAGCAGGACGACCAGATCGACCTTCTCCTCGCGGAGCTGGTGCAGTTGCTCCCGGGCTTCGGCCACACCCATTTCAAACCGCACGCCTTCAGAGAAGGCGGGGGGCATGGTTTTGTCGACGATAGGGCAGGCCAGGCCGATCACGCCGATCCTCAGACCGCCGCGCTCGAACACCCATCGCCCGTCGAACACCGGCGCGCCGTCATCTTTGCGAAAGACATTGGCGGCCAGGACGGGATACTCCAGTCGCGCCGCCAAAGCCTTGAACCCCGCCGGGCCATAGGCGAACTCCCAGTGCGCCGTCATGGCGTCGATCTTCAGGGCGTTCATGATCGGAACCAGCGCCTCGCCCCGGCTCGCGACGGCGACCCGCGTGCCATGGAAGGTGTCGCCGTTGTCCAGGGTCAGGCACGGACCTTCGGCGCGCGCCTCTTCGAAGATGCGGGCGATGCGGGCGACCCCGCCCAGCCGGTCGAACCGCCAGCCGCCCTCGGTGCGCACCAGTTCGGGATGCGGCTCGAGGTAACCGTGCAGGTCGTTCAGCTGGAGCAGGGTCAGGTCAGTCATGGTCGGTCTCAGCGCAGCGGTTGTCCGGAACGAATACGACCGATCACCGCCTCCAGTTGCGCCTGGGGCATGCCGCCAGGAATCAGATTGCCGTTGATGATAAAGGCGGGCGTGCCCTGCAGGGCCAAAGCCGCCGCCTCTCGGCCGTTGCGGTCCAGCACGGCGTCGATGTCTGCGCGGTGATCGGCCAGGTCCTCGTTCAGGCGCGCCATGTCTACGCCGGCCGACTGGACCAGACGCGTGATGTCCGCCTGGTCGGCGATGCGCGACGGCGACAGCATGAAGGCGTTATGGACGGCCTCGTACTTGCCCTGATAGCCGGCGGCCAGGGCGGTTCGGGCGGCGGTCTCCGACACGTCGCCGAAGATCGGCCAGTCCTTGTACAGGACGCGAACCTTGGGGTCCGCCTTCAGCAGGCCGTCGATCTCGGGCTGCATCTTCTTGCAGTAGGGGCAGTTGTAATCGACGAAGCCGATAATGGTCACATCGGCGTTCTCGGCCCCAATGAAGGGCGCGGCGGGATCGCGAAGCAGGTCGTTGAAGCCGACCTGGGCGATGGCGGGCATGTCCTGTCCGGAGGCGGCGGAAGGGCTGGCGGGCGCCGCGCCGTTGTCAGCGTCGGCGGGGCCGCAGGCGGCGAGCGCCAGAACGGCGGCGAGGGCAGGGGCGAAGATGCGGTTCATGAAAGCTCCGTGAGGCGAGGGGTCAATGCAGACGCGCGATTTCGGTCGCGATCTGTTCGGGGGCGATTTCCCCCATGTGGGCCTTGGCCAGACGGCCGTCGGCGTGGAGGAACAGGGTCACCGGAATGCCGGCCGTGCCGTAGTGGCGCGGCACCGCCATGGCCTCGTCGAACAGGACATGGTCGAGCGCCAGTCCTTGGCTCTGGAGGAAGGCGCGAACGCCGGCCTCGCCCTCGCCCTGGTTGACGAAGAGGAAGCGCACGTTCGGATGGGCTTTCTCGGCCTGGGCCAAGGCCGGCATCTCTCGTCGGCACGGCGGGCACCAGGTGGCCCAGAGATTGATCACCGTGGGCCGGTCGCCCGGAGCGGAAAGGTCGACGGGCGGGGCGTCCATCGCCGCCAGCGTCAAGGAGGGCGGCGCCATGGGCTGCGTCGCCGACGCGAGCTGATGGGCGGTGGTCCAAACCAGGGCGCTGGCCAGCACAGGCGCAATGGCCCAGGCGCGTTCGCGCCTGGTGCGCAGCAGCAGGAGGGTGGCCAGGATCACGACCGGCGCGACCCAGATCCAGTTGAACCCGCCCTGCCAGACCGCGAGCGCCCGCCACGGGTCGGCGCCGAAATACTCCCAGTGCGTCGCCACGTGACCGAGGCGGGCGGCCGCCAGACCGCCGAACACCAGGACGGTGCTCCACAGGTTGAAGCGCGGGCTGACCCGGCTGGCCAGCAGTCCGGCGCCGATCATGAAGACGAACACGCCTGCGATGATGGCGAACCGTTCGCCCGACAGGACGAGCGGGCCCAGGGTGATGGCGTTCATGCGGCGGCTCCGGCGCTCTGCAGGGCGGAGGCGACGTCTTTTGCCGACATCTCTCCGATCAGCCGGCTGCCCGGCGCTTCGATCGCCGAGGGCGACAGGAAAATCATCGTCGGCGGCCCCACTACCCCGTGCCGCTCAAGAAGCGCGCGCGCCTCGGGCGTGCTGCGCGTGACGTCGACCTTGATCAGGTCGGTGTTCGAAAGGCCGGCGATCACGGCGGGGTCCTCGAACACCGTCCGCTCGATCACCCTGCAGCTGACGCACCAGTCGGCGGTGAAATAGATCAAGGCGGGACGTTCGCGGGCGCCGGCGTCGGCGACGGCGCGGTCCAGCGCGGCCTGATCGAGCACGACCGCCGCGGTCTCGACCGGCGCGTCGGCTGTAACGCCGGCGGGACGCGCCAGGGGTTCGAGCGGGCGCCACGGGTCGTCAGCTCCGAGACTGAGTCCGACCAGCAGCAACAGGCCCCAGGTCGCGGCCGCCAGGCCGGCGACGCGGGCGACGCCGCTTCTCAGGTTCGGGCTGAGCGGCTGGAACAGGCCGAGGGCGGCAGCCAGACCGAGCGCCAGCGCCGCGCCGAGAGCCAGCGTCGCCGTCGGCGGCAGGATGCGGCCGGCCAGCCACCAGGCCATGCCCAGGAAGATGAAGCCGAACAGCATCTTCACCCGGTCCATCCACGGCCCAGCCTTGGGCAGGAAGCGCGCGCCGACCGTGCCGAACACGATCAAGGGCACCCCCTTGCCCAGGCCCAGGAAGAACAGGGCCGCCGCGCCCAGCCCAACGTCGCCGGTCTGGGCGATATAGAGCAGGGCGCCCGCCAGGGGCGCGGTGACGCAAGGCCCCACGATAAGGGCGGAGACGAAGCCCAGACCTGCGGCTGAGGGCAGGGAGCGCCGCCCATCGCCGCCGTCGCGAGACAGGCGGCTGGTCCAGGCCGAGGGCAGTTGCAGCTCGAAGCCGCCGAACATGGACGCGGCGAGGATGACGAAGACGACAGCCAGCGCGCCCACGGCCCAAACCGACTGGAGCGCCATCTGCAGGTTCTGTCCGGACCAGGCGGCCGCGACGCCCAGGAGGGCGAAGGCGATGGAAAGGCCGAGCACATAGGCGACCGAGAGCATCAGGCCTCGGCGCGTACCGCGCCCGTCCACGCCGCGTCCGATGACGCCGGCCAGGATCGGATACATGGGAAAGACGCAGGGCGTGAAGGCCAGCAGCACGCCGAAACCGAAGAAGGCGAGCAGGACCCAGGTCGCCCCGCCCTGCAGCGCCAGGCGATCGACGAAGCCCGGGTTGGCGTCCAGAGTGACCGCTGGGGATGACGCGACCGGCGAAGGCGCCGACGCGCCCTCCTCACTCGCAGGCGCGGGTAGAGCGTCCGGCGCCTGGATCGCCAGCATGGCGGCGGCCTGTGCGGTCTGCGCATCGGCCTCCCGCGCGGCCACGTCGGACTGCGGCCGGGTCGGCACGTCGATGGTGCGCGTCATCGGCGGGTAGCAGATCGAGTCCTCGAGGCAGCCCTGATAGGTAATGTTGACCGACGTCGGCTCGCCCGCCTGCGTCAACGTCTGCGCCGACAGGGTCGCGCGACCCGCATCATGCCAGACGTCGACCACGCCGAAGCCCGGATCGTCCTTGGTTTCACCAGCGGCAAGTTCCAGCGGCAGCGACTGTTTCCCGCCCGGCGTGCTGGCGACGGTGTGGTCGCGATAGAGATAGTGGCCGGGCGCGATGTCCCAGGCGAAGGCCAGGTCGCCGTCAGCCTCGCGTGTCACCGTCAGAGCAAAGGCCTTGTCGGGCGAAAGCGGAGCCTGACCCAGAGCCGAACCCGGCAGGGCGAAGGACAGGATCGCGAGAGCGGCGGGCAGCAGTCGGCGGAAAAACCTCATGGCCATCTCGTCGGCAAGCGAGCTTAAGTCAGGCTTAAGCCGGAGCCTGCACGTCACACCGCATGAGATTGCTCGCCATAGAAGACGATCCCGTCCTCGCCGACGGTCTGCAGGTCGGGCTCAGCGCCTGCGGCTGGACGGTCGAGGTCGTCGGGCGGGTGGAAGACGCCCTTGCGGCGCTTGAGAGTTCGGCTTTCGATGCGGTCGTGCTGGACCTGGGCCTGCCCGACGGCGACGGGCTTTCGGTGCTGCGCTTTGTTCGCGAGCGCGACATGGATGTCGGTGTGGTCGTCTTGTCGGCGCGCGACGACAGTCGGGACCGCATTCTGGGTCTGGACGCCGGCGCAGACGACTATCTCGGCAAGCCGTTCGATCTCGACGAACTGGCCGCGCGATTGCGCGCGGTGCGGCGTCGCCTGCTCGGACGCTCGACACCCGCCTTGCGCCACGGCGGGGTGACCATCGATCCCAAATCCCGCCTGGCTTGGCGTGAAGACGGGGACCTTCCCCTTTCGAGACGTGAGTTCGCCATTCTGGAAGCCCTGATGGAACGACCCGCACAGGTGCTGTCGCGCAGTCAATTGGAAGAACGGCTGTACGGCTGGCAGGAGGAGATCGGCTCCAACGCCGTGGAGGTGCACATCCACTATCTGCGGGCCAAGTTGGGAGCCGGCTTCATCCGCACCGTGCGCGGCGTGGGATACACCCTGCAATGAGTTCAATCCGCCTACGACTTTTCGTTACCCTCGCGATCGTCACCGCCATGGTCTGGGGCGGCGCCGTCGTCTGGGTCGAGATCCAGACCCGGGCCGAGGTGCAGCGGGTGTTGGACCGACGCCTGATGGAGTCGGCGCGTATGGTCTCTTCCCTGATGCAGGCCGGCAGCGTTCGGCCAGCGATCCAGGCGCCCGACACCGCGTCCGGCGACGTCTACGACCGTCAGCTCTCCTGTCAGATCTGGTCGCTGGACGGCAATTTGATCGGTCGGTCGCAAAGCGCGCCTGCCGAGCGGCTGGCGGAAGGGGGCGACGGGTTTTCCGAACGCACGATCCGCGGCGAGCGCTGGCGCGTCTACACGGTGCACGACCGCGACGCCGGTTTCAGGGTCATGGTCGGGGACAATCTGGCCGTCCGCGAACACCTGGTCGGCAATGTCGTCACCGCCTTGATCGGTCCGGCCGTGCTCGGCCTGCTGGCGCTGGGTGTGCTGATCTGGTGGTCGGTCGGGCGAGGGCTCGCGCCGATCCGACAAATGACCCGCAATCTTGCGGTACGGGACGCCGAGGATCTGACCGCGCTGGACGTGTCGCCGGACGCTCGCGAACTTCGTCCCTTTGCCCTGGCGCTGAACGACCTGATGTCACGCCTTGGCGCAGCGCGGCGTCGCGAGGCCGAGTTCACAGCCGCCGCCGCGCACGAGTTACGTACGCCTCTGGCAGGCCTGCGCGTCCAGGCGCAGATTGCGGCGTCGTCTTCGGACCCTGCCGTTCGAAGCCGTGCGCTGGAGCAGATCCAGACTTCCGTCGATCGGACTGCTCGCCTTGTTACGGGGTTGCTCGCCTTGGCGCGAGAGGACGACATGCCGGTCAGCGACGAGGATCGCCGCTGGGTAACGCTTCGATCGCTGTTTGCGGGAGCGGAAGGCGATGCTCGGGTGACCTTCGTCGAAGGTGATGCGCTCTTGAACGTGGATCCGGATCGATTTGGCGCAGCCGCCACCAATCTTCTCGCCAATGCGCAGGCGCACGCGGAATCCTCGATCCAGATCAGCTACGACGAGACGTCCGGACGCTTGATCGTCGAGGACGACGGACCGGGTGTGGCCTTCTCCGATCTGCATCGTTTGGGCAGGCGCTTCTTCCGCGCATCGAATGCACCTTCAGGGGGAAGCGGTCTGGGCCTCTCCATCGTCCTCGCCACCGTTAAAGCTCATGGCGGGCGCGTGCAGTTTCTGCGTTCTCCAGGCGGAGGGCTTCGTGTTGAAGTGATCCTGCCGCTGAGGCCATTGACGACCTTTGACGGCTCCGTTGATCGCCATTGACTGCAGGGCCCTCCTTCCTCGACCGTTGCGTCGGCGCGAAACTGCAACTTGGCCTCCATCATGGGACCAAGCCGCCAGGCCAATCTCGCAGCTTGGATAAGTTCCGCAGAGGCCTGATAATCCTTTGTTGCCTGCTCCAGGTTCAGTCTTCCGCATGACCCGCGCCGACGAAGAGCCGATCAATCCGGCGCCACCACGCATCGCCCGCGGCGGCTGGCTGGACGCACTCCGGTTCATCGTGGGATCGCTGATCATAGTGTACCATTTTCGGGACGCCGCTCCGGTTCCACTGCCGCATTTTCATCCGGTGTTCGACCGGGGCTATCTGCTGACAGACTTTTTCATCATCGACTCCGGCTACGTCCTGGCGCGCGTTTACGGCGACCGCCTCGCCGCCGGGCAGGTTGCGCTGCGCACTTACGCGCGTCAGCGCCTGCTGCGGGTAATCCCCGCCCACCTTGTCGTCAGTCTTCTCCTCGCAGCACTAGTCAGTGGCGCCGCGCTGGTCGGTGTCATGCCTAGCAATCCGCGCTGGTTCGACTGGACGCAGCTGCCCGCGCAAATGCTACTGGTCCAGGCTTATGGGGGAGGCGGCCAAGGCTGGAACGCACCGACTTGGACTCTCTCGGCCCTGATCGGTTGCTACCTGCTGTTGCCATGGATTTGCCGGGTCCTGTGGCGCTGGCCGCCGGCTGTCGTCCTGGCTGGAGTCAGACTTTTCCTCGTCGGTGCCGACATCGCGGCTTCGCTGTGGCTTGGGGATCCAATCTACAGCCTTCCGATGCGCTACGGCATTCTCCGCGCTCTGCCGCTCTTCCTGCTCGGTGTCGCGGCGGCTTATCATGGCTCTCGAGTCTATGTCGCCCCGCGCGTGGCCGGGGCGATCGGTGTCGGCGCAGCCAGCGTCCTCGTCATTCTGCAGGTCGTCGGCGCAGAACGCCGTCTGGTCCATTCCCAAGGCGCGCATGAAGCGGTCGCGACCCCACAACGTCTACCTCTCGACTCAGATGGTGGACATCCTGATCGCCCTGAAGACCTGCGCCGGGAATTCGAAATACCTCCTGCCGTCGCGCTACGACGCCGATGCGCCCATGTCGCGGGCGACGTTCAACCGGGTGACGACCGCCATAGCGGACCGCGCCAAAGCGCAGGGACTGCCGCTGGAGCCTTTCACCGTCCATGACCTGCGGCGGACGGCTTCAACCCTGCTGCACGAGATGGGCTTCAACTCGGATTGGATCGAGAAATGCCTCGCCCACGAGGAGCGCTCGTCGCGCGGGGTCTACAACAAGGCGGAGTTCGAGATGCAGCGCCGTCACATGGCGCAGCAGTGGTCGGACGCCGTCGAGGCGTGGGAGCAGGGGCGTTCGTTCTCGCCTGTCCTGGCGCCGCCGGAGACGGGCGCTCCACGCTTCAGCCCGGCCTTCTCGGCGTTAACTTGAATGTGTCAGAAAATGAACTATGTTTCTGACAGGAGTGAACCGATGCAGACCCTCGCCGAACACATCCTCGCGCATGCCGCGACCTTGCCGGAAGGCCAGCCCTTGGCCGCGAAGGGGCTGCTGCACCTGGGCGAGCGGGCCGCCGTGGATCAAGCGCTCTCACGGCTCGTCAAGCGCGGACGCCTCTTGCGGGCAGGGCGGGGGCTCTACGTCCTGCCCGTCCAAGGCCGCTATGGCGAGCGCCCCCCGACCATAGAAGCCCTCGTCGAGCGGCTCTCGGCCCAAGGCGGCGAGACGGTCGTGCGCAGCGGCGCGGCCGCAGCCAATCAGCTGGGGCTCACCACCCAGACGCCCATTCGCCAGGTCTATCTGACCAGTGGCCGAAGCCGCCGGCTGCAGCTCGGCAAGCAATCGGTTGAACTGCGGCACGCTCCGGCTTGGCAACTCGTCCTGCCCCACATCGCTGCGGGCGAGGCGGTCCGCGCCTTGGCGTGGCTGGGCCCGGAGCAGGCGGGAAGCGCCCTCAAAGCGTTGCGCCGCCGCTTGCCTCGGAGCGCGTTCGAGGAACTGGTCGGGGTGGGCGCACGCCTGCCGACCTGGCTCGCCCGCTCGGTGAGCCTGGCGGCGCATGGCTGACGTCTTTCTCGATCTCGATGACGCCGACCGCCGCGAGGCGCTTCAGGTCGCCGCGGCGGTGTCGGGACGGCCTGTGCATCTGCTGGAGAAGGATGTCTGGGTCGTCTGGCTTCTCGACGTTCTGTTCCGTGCGCCCTTTGGGGAGCACCTGGTCTTCAAGGGCGGAACGTCGCTCTCGAAAGCCTACGGCCTGATCGACCGTTTCTCCGAAGACCTCGACCTCACCTACGACATTCGCACCCTCGCGCCGGACCTTGCGGACCCGCACGGCGATGGCCTGCCGACGGCCATAGCCGAGGCGAGGCGATGGAGCCGGGTCGTGCGGGAGCGCCTGCCGTCTTGGGTGTCTGATACGGTGTCCCCCTTTGTCGAGGGCGCGCTCGCGAGCGAGGGATTGGAAGCCGATTTGGTCGAGGACGGAGACAAGCTGACCGTCGCCTACGGACCGCTGGCCCAGGGCACGGGCTATGCGCCGCCCTCGGTGCTCCTGGAGTTCGGCGCTCGCGCCACGGGAGAGCCTGCCGAGGCGCGAGACGTGATCTGCGACGCTGCAGCAGTCTTGCCCGACGTCGTCTTCCCGACCGCGCGGCCCCGCGTGATGAAAGCCGAGCGGACCTTCTGGGAGAAGGCCACGGCTGCTCACGTCTACTGCGTGCAGGGCCGGATGAGATGAAAGACGCCGTCGTCCGTCGATAGTCTTCGTCCAGTTGGCCGAAGGGCGAATCCAGCACCAGTGGCGCCACGGTGCCCTTCAGAAGGCGGTGGTCGGATGCGTTTTCACGGATCTTGGCGAACTCCACCAAGGCGGCCGTAAAGGCCAGGCCAAGAAGCTGATTCTCGCCGCTGGATTTGGGCATCTGAGTGCCCGCTTCGTTGACCAGGCTTATCGAATAATCGCTGCTCATGCTCAGCTTGAAAGCCTTGGCACTTAAAGTTCCACCGGCATTTAAACGTCAGGTTGGGCGACCAGATTGAGCAGCAGGTTCGCAGACGCCCACGGCCAGAGACCCGAGACTAGGTACTGAAGAGACGGTTGCAGGAAAGGGCGACAGAGCGGGCGCCTCCGCGATCAGATCGCGGTCGCGAGGTCTGAGGGCGCCGCGAGCTTGGGCGGCGGCTCCGTCAGGCGCGTCGTTCCTCCAAGCAGAAGCGCCGGGAGATCATCATCCGACTGCCAGAGTTGCGTCTCGGCGCGGTAGAACGCCTTGCAGAGGGCGGCGACCTTGCTGCGGTCGCCGAGGTGAATGGCGGTGTTCTGAAGTTCGATCAAGCCCTCGAAGATGCAGTCCGCGAAGCCGCCCGTGCTCAGGATCAGGCCGGCGGCCGATCCTCCCTTCGCATTGACCTCGACGAACCGCTTGACCACGCCCGAGCCCGCCTTGGTCTGCCAATGCTTCACCTCGACCAGGTAGACCTTCGCATCGCGGTCCTTGAGACGGACATCGTAGCCGCCATCCTTGGCCGACTGCGTCACCTCTGTATCGAAACCTAATCCTTCAAAGACCTCGCCGAGCAGCTGCTCCATCATCCGCCATTCGACCTCGCCCATCTCTGCGGGGGCCGTGGCGAGATGGAGCGCCATGGCGCGTAGGGCGCGCTTGAGAATGGATGGGATCGGAAGGTTGGCCTCGTCCTCGATGGCGATCCGCTTATTGATCCAGATGCGCAGATCCCTGGCGTCGAGCAGATCCACCTTGCCGAGCAGGCCCTCCTCGGCGCGTTCGCGGGCCAACTGGGAGTATCCGCCAAGACTGACGATGAGCACCCGGTCGAGGAGGTCCTTCCGCACCAGATCTTGCGCGCGGTAGACGGTCTGGCCGCTGACGTTGCCGCGCATGCCCCGGACTTCGACGCCGACCCGTTCGGTCTTGTCCTCGATCCGAGCTTCAAACGTGGCGTCGAGGCGCATGCTGGTCTCAGGCAGCCGCGCCTCTTGTTGGCCCTGGGCGTAACCGGCCGCCTGGAGGATTTCGAAGACGACCGCTGAGACCTCGCTCTCCCGAGTATCGGATTTCC
This sequence comes from Brevundimonas sp. TWP1-3, assembly GCF_049896085.1. NCBI lineage: Bacteria > Pseudomonadati > Pseudomonadota > Alphaproteobacteria > Caulobacterales > Caulobacteraceae > Brevundimonas > Brevundimonas sp. TWP1-3. Next base: position 1,651,267 of record NZ_JAFCTP010000001.1, read on the forward strand.
GGACGAGGGCGTCCAATGCGTCGCGCGCACGCAAAAGGTCGGCCTTGGCCATTGGACTTCGAACTCCTGAAGAGACGCGGAGGTCAGGCTGTCTCGGCCACTCTCTGATTTCGAGGCGCCCTTACAGATGGTGAGGTTCGTGATGGGGCAGGCCGAGCGGGTGCAGCCGCTGTTCTTGGCGCGGGTTGGACCGCTGCCTCAAGGCGTTCGCCGACGGTCATCCCCTCATAGGCCTTCAGCCCATCGCGAAGGATGTCGCGGATCAACTGGTTTTTGGTGATGTTTAGGGAAAAGGCCAATCGTTTCAGATGCCGATCAACGTCTGCCGCAAGATAGACCGTTCGCAGGACCAAGTTTTCCGTGTTCTCTGACATAACCATCTCCTTCATGCGTTCATATGTACATATGAATGCGTTCAGTTCAAGGTTTGGTTCCTGATTTCGCGATCGGCGCGGCCGTGTTGAGATGAGGGAGAACGTAGGGGAGGAGGATCGCATCCGCCATGTCCCCCAAGGTCATCAGCGACGCGTGACCGGGGTGCTTGAACCAGGACTTCCCCGGAACGTGGAAGTTTGGCGCCGTTCCGCCGAGGGGCAGGGAGAGGTCCTCGCTCATCTCCTTTTCAAGCGTCTCCGAGTCCTTCGCGATCCGGTCGCGCAAGCTGGGGATCAGCCATTCGCGGAACCACCAGCCGTCGAAGCCGCGGGCGTCGATGACGACGCTGGCGAAGATCGGAGGCGCCGACGCGCCTGGGGCGAAGGCGTTGTACTCGACCATCAGCGAGCCTTCCGGTTCCGCCAGATCGTACAACTTGACCCCCTTGGCCTCACCCGGGGTGTAGACGACGTTCTCCGCCCGACCGAGGTCGTCGATGACGGTCTGCCACACAGCGCCGCGCGTCAGGCGATCGCTGAACTCCTTGCGCTTCTCAGGGGACAGGGTCTCCCAGACCTCGAGGTTCTCGAACATCCGGTTCTCGAAGGCGCTGTCGATCCGTCCATAGAGCGTCGGCTGCGACCCGATGATGCGGATCGGCTTAGTGACGCCGGCCCGGACCAGCCAGCCCGCAATGGCGGCGGCTGTCCCGCCGGCGCCGATGATCACCACGTCCTCGTCGCTGGCGTCGTCGTCGATGCGGGCGAGGTGGTCGCGGATCCCATGACGGTTGGTCCAGAAGGTCTGGCCGTTGAACACCCACCGATTGCCGAGATCCTGACCCATCGCCGGCCGCGGGGGGCCCGAACCAGTGATGACGACGCCGTCAAATTCTGAGAGATCCTCTTCGTTGCCGTCACGATCATAGAAGACCGTCCAGGCGCCGTCTTGGCGGCGAAGTTTGAACACCTCGCCGATCTCGACAACGGCTCCGGACCGCGCGATCGCGTCCGCGATGTAGGCCGCGAAGGCCTCGTGCGACGGCCGATGACGGCCGGCGCCCACCCAGCGCGCGTACTCGTCATTGCGGATGAGGTAGGCGGCCCAGGAATATTCGGCCAGCATCCGCTCGGCGATCTTGCCCGGTTCTCCGAAGGCGTCCGAATAGGGGAAGCCGAGATCGCGCTCCGCCGGCGTGCACAGGCACTGGACGCCATCGGTATAGCCGGACTCGCCGCCGCTCCAGTGCGCCCCGGGCGTCGACCGTTCGAACACGGTGGCCTCGATGGGAACGCGGAAGAGATCGCGCAGGCAGGCAATCTTGGCGCAGAGCGCTGCGGCCTTGGGGCCGCCGCCCACGATGGCCAGGCGAATGGGGGTCACAGCGTTCCTCGTCGTCGCCGCTCCTCAAGGGAGGCGGTTCTTCGTTTCAGCCTTGCAGTATAGGCGCTGATTCCGTGCACGGCGAACGGGTTCAGCCTGCAAAGCTTAAGTTGAACCGGGGAGGCTCCCCACAGCGTTCGGGACGTGCTTGCGATCCACGTCTTAAAGACCACGGGGTCCTATGAGCAGGGGAGCTATGCGATCCAGGACACGCCCGCGACGGTGCAAGCCCACTACGGTCGGTTCCTGCCTCAGGACAAGGCGGCGCTGGCTGCGGCCGTCCTGAACCGGGTTTGGGCCTGACTTAGAGCTGAGCGGCGGAGGGCTGCCTCCGCCGCTCCAATGCCTTCACCTAGAAATCCTTGGCCTGGTCGGGGAAGTTGATCTGTCGCCCGGTGCGCAGATTCCTGACCATGTTGTCGACGCTGATCGTGTAGAGCTCCGCCACGTTGATGGTCCAAGAGGCCTGCAGTCCGCCTTCGTGCTCCGCCACGATGCCGATCATGGCGTTCGCCAAATCGATCACCTCATCTTCGTCCAATGGGTAGTCGGAATAGATCGCGGTAGGCTTGGCGAAATACTCCTTGTCGAGGTGTGCGAAGAAGCGATCACGTCGTCCCATGATCGCGTCAATCGTCGCGCGATGAGCTTCCAACGCGGCTCGCTGCTGAGAGATCAGGGCATTCGTTGGCTGACCATTCTTCCAGGAAATCTTCGACAGATTTCCCTCACAGAACGTGAGGAATTTGAAGAGGCTTCGATCGCTGCGCTTGGGAGGCTCCAGAAGTCTCGCCATCGATAGGTGTAGGTCGACTTCCACCGAGTGCATGAGAGGGAGCAGCAAGGGCTCGATGTGCCAGAGCTCTTCTCCGTAGTTCCTCTGCTGCCTCAGAAGCTCCGAGAAGATGGCAAGCTTCGCCGCCAAGCCTGGAGGGCTATTGCCATGGATCAAGGTGGCGAACCCCGTGAGCCTGGCCTTGTACTCAGCTTGCGCGTCGGTCGCGCTCATTCGTCATGTCCGTCGTTGAGGTCGTGGGAAAGGCGCAGTCGTGCTAAGATCTAAGCGATAGGTCAGGCTCGAGATTCGGTGGGCTGTCGCCCATGCTGTCACCATGTGAGCGTCTCACGATTTATCAAAGGCGGGGCCTCAACATGGCCGTGGCTTGGCGACACCCGGGTTCTTTCGCGATGTCCGAGAAGCGTGCAATTCGGTGGAGAGGGCTGATCGCGCCCTGTCGAGCCAAGCTCCTCTCCGAAGCCTTGAAGACGCAACCGGCAATGTCCCCACCATTGACAGCCCAAGTCGGCGTTTGGATGCCTTGAAGAGGATGTTGACGGCGGGCGGAGTGAGGCGTCAAGTCGAGCTGAAAGAACCCTTGGGGACCGACCATGGCTGATCGGTGGCGCGGTGATCACGGCAGTCTGATCCGGCAGGCGCTGGACGAGGGAGCGGGCGCGCGCTCGGCTCTTGCTGCTTCGTGGCGGCGCTCGATCACCCTTTACGGCCTCGATCCCGTCGAGCATGGCCGGGTCGAAACCGTCACCGAGCAGCAGCTTGTTGAGGCGCGTCAGGCCATGGAGCGGCTGACGCGGGCGGCCGAGGGCGTGCTGGATCGGCTGTTCCTGGCGGTCGGCGGGGTCGGGTGCTGCGTCCTGCTGACCAACGCCGAGGGCGTGCCGGTCGAGCGCCGCGGTGCGGCGGCCGACGACGAGACCTTCCACCGCTGGGGCCTGTGGCCCGGCGCGGTCTGGTCCGAGGCGGTCGAGGGCACCAACGGCATCGGCACGGCCCTGGCCGAGCACCGGGCCGTGACCATCCATCGCGAACAGCATTTCCACGCCCGCAACACTGGCCTGAGCTGCATCACCCATCCCATTCACGACCACATGGGGAGGCTGGCCGGGGCGCTGGACGTGTCCTCCTGTCGGGCGGATGCGACCGAGGCGCTGTTGGGGCTGATCTCGACGGCGGTGTCGGATGCGGCGAAGGCCATCGAGGCCCAGACCTTCCGGCAGGCCTTCGCCGACGCGCGCATCGTGCTGGCGGGCGGAGCCAGCGAGCGGAATGCGGCGGCCCTGCTGGCGGTCGACAGGCATGATCTGGTGATTGGGGCTACAAGGGCGGCGCGTCTGTCGCTGGCCATCACCGACGAGCGGATCGCCGCCCAGCTGCCGGCCTCGGACCTGCTGACGCCCGGCGGGGCTGAGGCGGACCTGCGGGAGGCCGAGCGGGGGGCCGTGCGGCGGGCTCTGGCCCGCAGCGGGGGCAATGTCTCGGCCGCCGCGCGGGCGCTCGGGGTCAGTCGCGCCACCCTGCATCGCAAGCTGCATCGCCTGGGTCTGATCGACCTGCACTGACCTGTCGCAATCCTGCGACAGGTTTGCGCCGCACCATTGCGACGGCGTCTGGCGCTTCGTCCCCTGCCGACCAAACTGGTCTCAAACGACGTCGAACAATCGACGCCGGAGGAAACCAGCAGGAGGCTCTTTCCGTGACCAAGCCCGAATTCATCCGCGCCGCGACCCCCAGGTTCAAGACGCGCTACGACAACTTCATCGGCGGCCAGTGGGTCGCTCCGGTCAACGGCCGCTATTTCGAGAACACCTCCCCGGTGAACGGTCGCGTCCTGTGCGAGGTGGCTCGCTCGGACGCGGCCGACGTCGAGCTGGCGCTGGACGCGGCGCACGCCGCCAAGGACGCGTGGGGCAAGACCAGCGTCGCCCAGCGCGCGCTGATCCTCAATCGTATCGCCGACCGCATCGAGGCCAATCTTCAGGCCGTGGCCGAGGCCGAAACCTGGGACAACGGCAAGCCGGTGCGTGAGACCCTGGCGGCGGACATCCCCCTGGCCATCGACCACTTCCGCTATTTCGCCGGCTGCATCCGCGCCCAGGAGGGCGGCATTTCGGAGCTGGATAACGACACGGTCGCCTATCACTTCCACGAGCCGCTGGGCGTGGTCGGCCAGATCATCCCTTGGAACTTCCCTATCCTGATGGCGGCGTGGAAGATCGCCCCGGCCCTGGCGGCGGGCAATTGCATCGTGCTGAAGCCGGCGGAGCAGACCCCAGCCTCGATCCTGCTGGTGGCCGAGCTGATCCAGGACATTCTGCCGGCGGGCGTGCTGAACATCGTCTCCGGCACGGGGATCGAGGTCGGCGAGCCGTTGGCCACAAATCCGCGCATCGCCAAGATCGCCTTCACCGGCTCGACCGCTGTCGGCCAGAAGATCATGGAATACGCGACGCAGAACATCATTCCGGTGACGCTGGAGCTGGGCGGCAAGTCGCCCAACATCTTCTTCAAGGACGTGATGGACGCCGACGACGCCTTCCTGGACAAGGCGCTGGAAGGATTCGCCATGTTCGCGCTGAACCAGGGCGAGGTCTGCACCTGCCCCAGCCGGGCCCTGATCCACGAAGACATCTATGAGGCCTTCATTGAGAAGGCGATCGCCCGAGTCGAGGCCATCAAGCAGGGCGACCCGCTGGACCCGACCACCCAGGTCGGCGCCCAGGCCTCGGACCAGCAGCTACAGAAGATCCTGAGCTATTTGAAGATCGGCAAGGACGAAGGGGCCGAGGTCCTGACGGGCGGGGAGCAGTCGCTGCTGCCGGATGACCTGTCGGGCGGCTATTACGTCAAGCCGACGGTGTTCAAGGGCACCAACAACATGCGCGTCTTCCAGGAGGAGATCTTTGGTCCGGTCCTGGCCGTGACCACCTTCAAAACCTTCGAAGAGGCGATGGAGATCGCCAACGATACGGAATACGGCCTGGGCGCAGGCGTCTGGTCGCGCGACATGAACACGGCCTACCGGGCGGGTCGGGCCATCCAGGCGGGCCGGGTCTGGACCAACTGCTATCATCAGTACCCGGCCCACGCGGCCTTCGGCGGCTACAAGAAGTCGGGCATCGGGCGCGAAAACCACCGCATGATGCTGGACCACTATCAGCAGACCAAGAACCTGCTGGTCAGCTACAGCCCCGACAAGCTGGGCTTCTTCTGATTCATTTGAGGGCGCGGGCGTGCAGCCCGCGTCCTTTGTTTTGGACCAGACAGGCGAGGGGACGTGACCATGGCTGCAACCATGAAGGCCGCCGTTGGGCGTGAGGTCGGCAGGCCCCTGTTGATAGACGACGCCCATCCCGGGAACCGGTTGCCCGAGCCGGCAGGTACCGGTGGCTCTTTTCTGATGACGTGATTTCTGACGGTGCTTTCTAGGTTGCCAAGCCTTCTACGCCTGTCGCCTGTCGCTTGACGGATTTGGCGAGGCTCCAGCGGTGGACTTCGCTGGGGCCGTCGTAGATGCGGAAGGCGCGGACTTCGCGGAAGATCTGTTCGACCACAGTGTCGCCCGAGACGCCGGTCCCGCCCATGATCTGGACGCAGCGGTCGGCGACGCCGAACAGGGCCTCGGACACGGCGACCTTGGTCATCGAGCTTTCGGTCGTGCCCAGGGCGCCAGTGTCCAGCACGCCGGCGCACCAGCCGATCATCAGCTCGGCCTAAAGCCGAGCCGTGCCGAACCGGGCAATTTGCGCTACGATCTCTGGCAGGACCAGAGCGATCCGAACCGTTTCGTGCTCGACGAGCTGTACGCGGACGCGGATGCAGTCGCCGCCCACCGTGCGACGCCCCACTTCCAGAACTACCTCTCTCAGATCGGCGATCTGGCCGAGCGCGCCGCGTTTGTCCTCAACCCCGTCTCGGCGACCTGAGGATGGTGCCAATGGGCAAGCCTGAAGAATGGGTGGGTTCGGCACGGCTTGTACAGGCGTTCGACACAGACGAGTTGCGGATTATCGGCCTGTTGGCGCCTGCGCTTCGCGTGGTGCCTTTTGGGCCTCATTCATCCACGCGGCTACCGCTGAGGCGGAGCCGCGATCCGGCGAAAAATCAACAACTGACTTGAAGGAATACAGTCATGACCAAGGGTATCGAAGGCAAGGTCGTTCTCATTACCGGCGGCAGCACCGGCATCGGCGCAGAAACCGCGCGTCTTCTCGCGGAACGCGGCGCGAAGGTGGCCATCGCCGCGCGGCGCAAGGACAGGCTCGACGAGGTCGTCGCGGACATCGCCGCAAACGGCGGCACGGCACGCAGCTACGCGCTCGACGTCACCGACAAGTCGGCGGTCCAGTCCGTCGTCGCCGCAATCATTGCCGACTTCGGCCGCCTGGACGTGCTGATCAACAACGCCGGGCTGATGCCGATCCGTCCGATGGCCGAGGTCAACACCGACGAGTGGGACCAGATGATCGACGTCAATCTGAAGGGTACGCTCTACGGCATCGCGGCGGCCCTTCCCGGCTTTCTCGAGCAGGGCAGCGGTCACATCATCAACTTGAGCTCGGTTGCGGGCATCAAGGTCTTCGCACCGGGCGGCACGGTCTACTCCGGCACCAAGTTCGCCGTCAGCGCGATCAGCGAGGGCTTGCGCCACGAGGTGGGTGAAAAGGTCCGTGTCACGTCAATCGAGCCTGGAGCTGTCGAAAGCGATTTGAAGTTCACGACGTCTGGCACGGCTGCCGAGACGGTGCTCGACTTCTACAAGCAGGCCATCCCGGCGGCATCGGTGGCGCGTGCTATCGCGTTCGCTGTAGAACAACCTGATGACGTCGACGTCAACGCGATCGTCATCCGGCCGACCGCACAGCAGTTCTGATTTCGACGAGGAGGCAGAGCCGCGTGTGCTCCGCCTCCTAGGAACGTTCCGGCCCGTTTGACCGTTACTTTGCCAAATGATATCTGTCCGTTTAACTTGAGGAGTCGATGATGCCCAAACTTGCGCTGTATGTGCCACTGAAGGCCAAGCCCGGAAAAGAGCGCGATGTCGCCAATTTCCTGACCTCGGCATTGCCGCTCGTTCAAGCCGAGTCGGGCACTCTGACCTGGTATGCGATCGAGGAAGGTCCCGGTGCGTACGCGATCTTCGATACGTTCGACACAGAGGAGGATCGGCAGGCCCATCTTGACGGCAAGGTTGCCGCCGCGCTGATGGACAAGGCGGAAGAACTGTTCTCGGAACCGCCGCAGATTCACAAGTTCACCCTGCTGGCAGCGAAATAGCGGAGCGGTCGGCACCCCAAGCTGCCGTACGACTGCAAGGTTAGGGTCGCCTGCCCTCCGGAATGGACGGCCCGGCCGGCTCTGGAACTAAATAGAAGAATACGACAGGCCATCCGCGATAGTGGATGGCCTTGTCTTTTGCGCTTATCCCACCTTTTGATGCTGCTGCTGATAGGTCGGCGTTGATGTGTTGCGTCATCATGGCACCGTTGGTTTCGCAGGACTTCTTGAGCACATCAATCTGCCGCTTTTTTAGACCGTCCTGGCCCAGGCAATCGAAAAGCCGCCGTAAATCGATCCGAGAACTGCCGAACGGGAAGGAACCGCTCAGGCGTCAGGCGGTTTAGGAGACAGACATCGGTTCGGAAGATGCGATGCTATGCGCCTTTGCGCTGGTTCAGATCATCAGCAAGCTCTCGATTTGATGACGCCAGAGCAGAGCTAAAAAAAGGAGAAAATCCGTGAAAGCTGTCGTGTACAACGGGCCCAAAGACGTTTCCGTCGATACCATCGATGATCCCAAGATCGAAAAGCCCACCGATGTCATCATTCGGCTGACCACCACCAACATCTGCGGGTCCGACCTTCACATGTATGAGGGCCGTACCAGCTTTGAGAAGGGCAGGGTCTTTGGCCACGAAAACCTTGGCGAGGTCATCGAAGTCGGCGCCGCCGTGGATCATATCAAGAAGGGCGATCGCGTCTGCATGCCGTTCAACGTCGGTTGCGGGTTCTGCGAAAATTGCGAACGCGGTTTGACTGGTTTTTGCCTCACGACCAACCCTGGAACCGCCGGCGCAGCGTATGGCTTTGCCGAAATGGGTCCGTGGCAAGGCGGTCAGGCCGAGTTGATGCGCGTTCCTTATGCGGACTTCAATTGCCTTAAGTTGCCCCAGGACGCCGAAGAGAAGGAGGACGACTATGTCATGCTCTCCGACATCTTCCCCACAGGTTGGCATGGCGTCGAACTGTCGGGTTTCCTGCCTGGTGAAAGCATCGCGATCTACGGCGCCGGTCCAGTCGGTTTGATGGCCGCGCACTCAGCCGAAATCCGCGGTGCCTCTCAGATCTTCGTGGTCGATTCCCACGATGATCGCCTGCAGCTGGCCGAGGCAATGGGCGCGATCCCGATCGACATGCGCAAGGGCGATCCCGCCCAGCAAATCCTTGACGCGACCGGCGGCCTAGGGACCGACCGGGGGGTCGAGGCGGTCGGATACCAGTGTTGCGATCGCCACGGTAAGGAGCGCAGCAATTACACGATGAACTGCCTCGTGAAAAGCACGAAGGCCACCGGCGGCATCGGCGTCGTCGGCGTGTTCATCCCGGAAGACCCGAATGCGCCTGACGATCTCCAGAAGGAAGGCAAGATGGCGTTCGACTTCGGCAATTTCTGGTTCAAGGGCCAGAAGATCGGTACCGGCCAGTGCAATGTAAAGCACTACAATCGGCGACTGATGAAGCTGATCGAGCAAAACCGGGCTAATCCTGCCCAAATCATCTCGCACCGACTGCCGCTCGATCAGGCGCCAGACGCCTACAAGCATTTCGATGCGCGCGATGATGGATGGACAAAGGTCGTGCTTAAGCCGACCGCCTGACCTTAGTCTTCTCCGAAATAGGGAATAAATGATGACGTTAGAGGGCAAATCAGTTGCCATTCTGATCGCACCCGCGGGACGGAAGAACCAGAGTTCTCGAAGCCCAAGCAAGCTGTCGAGGAGGCTGGCGGCAAAGTGACCGTGTTCAGTTTTGACCGGGCGAGGCTCACACGGTCAATAACGATCTCGACGAGGGCGGCAGCTATACTATCGACAGAGCATTTTCCGATGTCAGAGCCGACGATTTCGACGGACTAGTTGTGCCCGGAGGGACTGTCGGTGCCGACAAGCTGCGCGGCAGCGCCGAGGCAATTGACTTCATCCGGGCTTTTTTCGATCAGAAAAAACCGGTTGCCGCGATATGCCATGCACCCTGGACATTGATCGAGGCGGGCGTTCTTGAGGGTTGCACCTTGACGTCCTACCCGACGCTGAAGGTCGATATCGAGAACGCCGGCGCTACATGGGCCGATGGGGAAGTCGTGGTCGCCAACGGCCTTGTGACCAGCCGCGACCCCGATGATTTACCCGCCTTCTGTGGCAAGCTCGTTGAGCAAATCGCGGAAGGTGCGGGCGCTGGGCCTGCGGCCTCGAATTAATACGGGACGGTTTCGACGAACCATGTGATGGCGCGCTCGCTAGTGAAGGTCCTCACAAACAGGCGTAGCGGATGGCCGACGATTGACTGTCCGCTACGCCTAGTATGAGACGAAAACGGCGCACTTCCGAGCACTCAATCCCCAAGCCGCGTCACCCGCGGTGACACCTCGCCGGCTCCCGTTTTCAGATTCGACCATTTCAGCGTGCGTACGGTGGAGATACGCCTGATCGAACGTGCGTCCGGCCAGGTTTACGACCTACAGCGCCGCTTTGAGATAGGGGGCGGTGAGACTGCCTTCTGCTTCCGCAACGACGCCAGGGACGCCGCTGGCAACGATACGGCCGCCATCTTCCCCAGCCCCCGGTCCCAGATCGATGACCCAGTCCACCTGCGTGATGGCGCGCATGTCATGTTCGACGACGACGACGGTATTGCCAGCGTCAACGAGGCCCTGCAGGTGTTGCATCAGCCGGTCGGCATCGGAGGGGTGAAGCCCCGAAGTGGGCTCGTCGAGGATGTAGATCGTGTTGCCGCGCTGGGCGCGTTGCAGTTCAGTCGCCAGCTTGATGCGCTGCGCCTCCCCGCCAGACAGCTCGGTCGCAGGCTGTCCGAGCCTCAGATAGCCAAGACCGATCTCCCGCAACACGTCGAGGGAGCGCGTCACAGATGCCTCGCCAGCGAAGAAATCGCACGCGTCGTCGACCGTCAGTTCGAGCACCTGGGCGATATTGCGCCCGTTCCATTCGACTTCGAGCGTTTGCGGGTTGTAGCGAGAGCCATGACAGGTCGAGCACGGCGCAAAAACGCTCGGCAGGAACAGCAGCTCCACCATGACGTATCCCTCGCCCTCGCACACCGGGCAGCGACCTTGCGCGACGTTGAACGAGAACCTGCCCGGGCTATAGTGTCGCCGGCGGGCGAGCGGCGTATCAGCGAAGATCCTTCGCACATGGTCGAACATGCCGCTGTAGGTGGATAGGTTCGAGCGCGGCGTGCGGCCGATCGGTTTCTGATCGACCCGCACTAGCCTGCGAACATGCTCCATGCCCGCGACAATGCGTCCTTCAGTATCGTTCTGAGCAACGTCGAGCAGAGGATCGATATCCTCCTCCTCGGCCACCGGAGAGCCGCCGAGGTGTTCCGTGACGAGCTCGGGCAGCGCCTGACTGACAAGACTGGATTTGCCCGATCCCGAAACGCCGGTGACAGCGGTGAAGCAGCCGATGGGAAACTCAACGTCGAGACCTTGAAGATTGTTACGCCTGATCCCTTCCAAGCGTAGCCACGCCTTGGGATCGCGCGGTGTGCGCTCACTGCGGAGCGGCTCTGCGAACAGGTAGCGGCGGGTGATCGAAGTCTCGACGTGGGCAAGCCCCTCTATCGGCCCGCTGTAGAGGACTTCACCACCCTTTTCTCCGGCTCCTGGCCCGACATCGACGAGCCATTCCGCGCGCCGGATCACGTCGAGATCATGTTCGACGACGAACAGGGAGTTGCCCGCCGCCTTGAGACGCTCGAGGATGGTGAGCAAGGCTTCGCCATCTGCCGGGTGCAACCCTGCCGAAGGCTCGTCAAGCACATAGACCACCCCGAAAAGCTGTGACGACAATTGGGTGGCAAGCCGCAAGCGCTGCAACTCTCCGGAGGAGAGCGTCGGCGTGCTGCGGTCGAGCGAAATGTAGCCAAGGCCAAGATCGATCAGCGCCTCGAGCCGCTCGATCAATTCGCAGGCAAGGCGTTGGGCGGCGATCCGCTTCTCGTCGGAGAGATTGGGCGTGCGGCGCACGTCGGGCGCGCTCTTGTGCGCAGAGCCGCCCGCGGCAACCCGTTGTTCGACCGCTGCTTCGCGGGCCGCTTTTTCCAGAACATGGCCCTTTGAGGTGTCGGAGACTGCCCCATACTCGCCATGCGCGACGGGCATCAGCAAGTCCTTCAGCTTGAGCACCGTCAGGTCGCCGAACTCGGCAATATCGAGCCCGGCGAATTTAACCGACAGGGCTTCGCGCTTCAGGCGCTTGCCGTCGCAGGTCGGGCAATCGCGGCCGATAATATATTGCGAGACGCGCTTCTTCATTAGCGCGCTTTTTGTGTTGGCGAAGGTTTCCAGCACATAGCGGCGCGCGCCAGTGAAGGTGCCTTGGTAGCTCGGCTCCATGCGGCCCTTGAGGGCCTTCCGAGTCTGTTCAGGCGTCAGGCCCGCATAGACCGGCACCGTCGGCGCCTCGTCAGTGAAGAGGATCCAGTCGCGATCCTTTTTCGGCAAGTCCCGCCACGGCGTATCGACGTCATAGCCGAGCGAAACGAGGATATCCCTCAGGTTCTGGCCATGCCAGGCGGTCGGCCAGGCGGCGATCGCCCGATCGCGAATGGTGAGGCTGTCGTCAGGAACCATCGTCTCTTCGGTCGCGTCATATACGCGCCCGATGCCGTGGCAGGTCGCGCAAGCCCCCGCGACCGTGTTGGGGGAGAAATCCTCCGCATAGAGCATGGGCTGATGGCGCGGATATTCGCCGACGCGGGAATAGAGCATCCGCACCAGGCTGGAGAGCGTCGTCACGCTGCCGACCGAGGATCGCGCGTTGGCCGAGCCGCGCTGCTGCTGCAACGCGACCGCAGGCGGCAATCCGTCGATCGTGTCGACCTCCGGCACGCCGGCCTGGTCGATAAGGCGACGGGCATAGGGCGCAACCGATTCCAGATAACGCCGCTGCGCTTCGGCATAAAGGGTGCCGAACGCAAGCGATGACTTGCCCGAACCCGATATGCCGGTGAACACCACGAAGGCGTCACGCGGTACATCGACGTCCACATTTTTTAGGTTATTCTGGCGCGCGCCACGAACCTGCACGCAAGCGGGAGGTCCCGCATGCCAATGGTCGGAGGCCGGCGTCGTCGCGTGTATATCCTTGTCCTTCAATTCAGTCTTCCTGCCATACCCGCCCGTGCGGCCTATGGTTCATTACGGTCGGGCTAAAAGATGAATGCATTTCCGACTCAATACATCCAACGGCCAGGCTGGCCCGATGTTCGGAACCTTTGAAATATTTTTCCAGCATTAGACAAAGGTTGCGACAAAACCATTTTTCCCGTTGGGTCGCGCGACGAGGCCACACACACTCCGCTGGTAAGCGCCTGGGCCAGGCGGCCCTGGTCCGTGCCGCTATCGGCATGTAACGACCGCACTTCGGCGGTTGTTACCGCATCGCGACACGTTGCCCAGTTGCCAGAGCGCGCTTCATCATGGCCGGGGTCGGGCCATGATGAAGGCCGAGTTGTCGATCCGAGCGCCTCGCGCCGCTTCGGATCGGCGGGTCAGTAGTGAATGACAGTGCGGATCGACTTGCCTTCGTGCATCAGGTCGAACGCCTCGTTGATCTGCTCCAAACCCATGGTGTGGGTAACGAACGGGGCCAGATCGATATCACCTCTCATGGCGTCCTCGACCATGCCGGGGAGCTGTGTCCGTCCCTTGACGCCGCCGAAAGCAGACCCCTTCCAGACGCGGCCCGTGACGAGCTGGAACGGGCGGGTGGAGATTTCCTCGCCCGCGCCGGCAACGCCAATCACGATCGACTGACCCCAGCCACGGTGCGCTGATTCAAGCGCGGCGCGCATGACGTGGACGTTGCCGATGCACTCGAAGGTATGATCGATGCCCCAGCCCGTCATCTCGATCAGCACTTGCTGGATGGGCTTGTCATGGTCCTTGGGGTTGATGCACTCGGTCGCACCGAACTGGCGTGCCAGCTCGAACTTGGACGGATTGGTGTCGATGGCGATGATGCGACCCGCCTTGGCCTGGCGCGCACCCTGAATCGCCGCGAGGCCGATGCCGCCGAGGCCGAACACGGCGACCGAGTCTCCGGGCTGGACCTTGGCGGTATTGTGGACTGCGCCGATGCCGGTCGTGACGCCGCAGCCGAGCAGGCAGACCTGTTCGGGGTTCGCCTCGGGATTGATCTTGGCGAGCGAGACTTCGGCGACGACAGTATATTCACTGAAGGTTGAACAACCCATGTAATGATAGAGCGGCTGACCATTGTACGAAAAGCGGGTGGTCCCATCGGGCATCAAGCCCTTGCCCTGCGTTTCGCGGACAGCGACGCACAGGTTGGTCTTGCCCGACAGGCAGAAGTCGCACTTGCGGCACTCGGCGGTGTAGAGCGGAATCACGTGATCGCCCGGCCCGACGCTGGTGACGCCTTCACCGACCTCGACAACGACGCCCGCCCCCTCGTGGCCCAGAACCACCGGGAAAACACCTTCCGGATCACTCCCCGCCAGCGTGTACGCATCGGTGTGGCACACACCGGTGTGCGTCACCCGTATGAGGACTTCGCCTTTCCGGGGTGGGGCGACATCGATCTCGACGATTTCGAGTGGCTTGCCCGCCTCGAAGGCTACAGCGGCGCGAGATTTCATGTTGGGATACCCTCATGAGTTAAACTGATTGCTGGTGCGAGGCCGTTGCGTCAGCGCAAGTCGTCGACACTCTCATACTGCCAGGGAGTATCTTTATCATACTCCCTGGCAGTATACAACATGTGTCCTAACGAGGATATCAAACCCGGGAAGGCAGCAGGGGCTGGCTTCTAGGTGCGGGAGAACACGGGCAAGAAAATGAGCCTGAAATTGTCATTTAAGATAGGTACGCAGAATCTTCATTACGCCCTCCACGCCGTCATCGTGATCGCCACCTGCGCCTCTGACGGCCCGATCTGCGCCCGCACCGAATGTTTCCCTGAGATGACTCTCCATCACTTCTGCCATCAGCCCGTTTGTCGCGCCACGCATGGCGACAATTTGCTGCAGCAGGGGAGCGCAATCGGCCCCGGCTTCGATCGCGCGTTCCAGAGCGTCCGCCTGGCCCTTGATACGCCGCAAGCGTGTGATGGCTCGCTTTTTGTCCTCTGATGAATGTGGCATCGCGTTTTCCCGAGAAATCGCTTCAGCATACTATACAGGGGGGGAGTTTCAATCCTGTCCAGAGACTGGCGCTTCTGTAATCAGGCGAGGTTCCCTGGCCAATCTCCAAATTCGCCCCCAGATCGGGCAGGCATAGCCGCCATGTTACCCTGAGACAGGTCTGGCACGCGGACGAGGAGCATCATGCTCTCAAGCCTGCGCCACAAGCAACGACGGCATGCGCGCTTAGGGTCCGATCCTGTGTCTGGGAGGGGGGAGCCATCGCTCGCTCCCCCGGGTTTGCCGGTCAGACCGTAACGACGACCTTGCCGATCTGGTCGTTCGATTCGAGGAAGCGGTGCGCGTCCTGGATGGCGTCGAGCGGGAAAGTGCGCGCGATCCGCGGCTTGAGCGCGCCCGATTCCAGACCCGCCACGATGAACGCCTTGGCGCGATCAAGGGCGGCGTCGTCCGAGACGATCTCGCTGTAGAGATAACCCTTGAGCGTGAGGCTCTTGCCCAGCACGAAGAACAACGGGAACGGCGTTGGCTCGCCGCTGAGCGCGCCATATTCGAGCAGGATGCCGCCGCGCGCCATGCTCGCGGTCAGCTGCTCGAACGACGGGCCTCCGACCGGATCGAGCACCACGCGCGCACCTGCACCATCGGTTATCTCCATCACCTTTGCTACCAGATCCTCTTCCCCGGTCGCGACGACATGATGTACACCGGCATCAAGCAGGGCCTGGCGCTTGGCGCCGGTACGCGTCGTCGCGATCACCGTCGCGCCGACCATCCGCGCAATCTGGAAGGCAGCAAGCCCGACGCTGCTGGAAGCAGCGGTGACGATGACGAAATCGCCCTTGCCGAGCTTCGCCTGCTCCACCAGCGCGCCCCAAGCGGTGACATACTGCATCCACACGGCCGCCGCTTCCTCGAACGACAGCGCCGCCGGATGCTTGACGACGAGGCGGGCGGGCACGTTGGCGACCTCGCCATAGGTGCCCCAGCGCGCGATATCGAGCGGGGGGATGACGCTGACGGCTTCGCCTTCCGCAAACCCGGTCACGTCCGCCCCGACCGTAACGACAGTGCCGGCAGCCTCGTAGCCGAGTCGGCTAGGGAACTCGGCTTCCTGAAGGTAGGCATGGTTGCGGAACATCACCTCGGCGCGGTTTATGCCTATCGCCTTCACCGCGATCTGCACTTCGTCGGCCGCGGGCGCGGGCACTGCCACATCTTCAATCCTGAGGACGCTGGCGTCGCCATATTCGTGGATACGGACGATGCGGCTCATGGGACACTCCTTGATTATTGAACGATCGTTCTGTATCGATGTCAGCGACAAGGTTCAAGCTATTATTTATCGATCATTCCATATCGGGCACCAGACATGACAGACACGAAAGCCCGTCGTGGCGCAGGCCGCCCTCGAGAGTTCAACACTGACGCTGCGCTCGACAAGGCGGTACGGCTTTTCTGGCAGCGCGGCTACGAGGCGACGTCGATGGCCGATCTGGTGGCGGAGACTGGCGTCGCCGCCGCCAGTCTCTATGCGGCGTTTGACAACAAGGCGGGGCTGTTCGCGGCGGTGATCGAGCGCTATTCCGCCACGTTCAGCGTCCACCTCTATGCACCCATCAACGATCCGGCGTTGTCCACCTTCGAGGCTGTCACGGGCCTGCTGGAACGAGCGGCGTCAACGTTCTCCGAACCTGGAACGCCGGCCGGCTGCTTCATGTATTCGGCAGCGGCAGCCGTGTCGCCGGCGTCCGCCGCCATCGAATGCCTGCTGCGCGACAAGCGTATCGCGGCGGAGGCCCTCCTAGTCGAGCGTCTGCATCGTGGCGCCGCGCACGGCGAGCTTGCGGCCGATGCCGATCCGGCCGTCCTAGGCAAATTCTTCAATACGGTCATGGAAGGCATGTCCGTTCAGGCGCGCGACGGCGCTACGATCAACGAACTGCTCTCCATCGCCAAAATGGCACTCGATCGATGGCCGGCTGCGGTGTGATGGTCGAAGCGAGCTCGTCCTCGGTGTTCTTGCAACAAGCCTCTGTCGATCTGCAGCAATGCCCACTCCGACCGAAGTCCGCATGCCCAAATCATCATCCCATTCCGGGAGACCGCAGCGTTCGACAGGATTTTTGAACAGCCGCGGAAAGTTGTGACACCAAGTATCGATATTTATTTGTGCGTGGCGGGGATCTACCTATCCGCCTCGCTCGAACTGACGTGACCCCCTGAAACTCCTCCAGGAATAGCTAGAGTCCGCCCAACGAAGGACGGACAGAATGAAGCGATCGAGGTTCACGGAAGAGCAGATCATCGGGATCCTGCGGGAGCAGGAGGCCGGTGTGGCGACGGCGGAGGTGTGCCGACGCCACGGGGTCAGCTCGGCGACCTTTTACAAATGGAAGGCCAAGTTTGGCGGGCTCGACGTGTCGGAGGCTCGGCGGCTCAAGGCGCTCGAGGATGAGAACGCCCGGCTGAAGCGGATGCTGGCGGACGCGATGCTGGACAACGTGGCCCTGAAGGACCTGCTGGGAAAAAAGTGGTGACGCCCGCCGGCTATCGCGAGGCGGCTGGCCGTTTCCCAGATGCCCGCGATCCTTCTCTACCTGGGGGACAAGCTCGGGCTCTTTCCGGACGATCCCGGCGGACGGGCCTTGTCGATCAAGGTGGTCAATGACGCCAACGACGTGATCGACGATCTCACCCTGGATGGTGGGCGACAGATGTGGACCGAAGCCCGCTGGGTGACCTTTGTCCCGCGCCTGCGAAAGTGGATGGGTCTGTGGGAGGAACTCGGCCGACGTCACGGGCTGACATCTCAATCCGGTTTTCTGCTCGGCGGCGGGACGCCGGGCGTCGCCGATGTCGTCAGCGCGACGCTGTGGTCCACCATGGTCGAGCGCTTTCCATCGATCGGGGCGATCCTGGAGGATGCGGCGCCTATGACGGCGAACCTCGCTGGTCGGGTTTCGCGCACCCCGGCGCTGGCCGATCTGGCGGCTCGTGCTCGTCGCGAATATGGCGAGGTCTACTGCGGCGGACAGATCGAACAGTCGCTTCGCAAGGTGTTGGGCGCGCAATAGGTCCTGATTGGCGTCGGCTCAGGCCGAGGGCGATGAAGATAGAAGCCGTTCGATAGAGGCCTCAAAGGCCTGTGCCAGTGCGGCGGCTCTGGCGTCCTCCAGGGGAAAGTCGCCGCTCAGGTCGCGGGCGAACGCCATGCCGCCGATCAGGGCGATGAGCATGCGAGCTCGCACATCGGCCTCCGGGCCGCCCAGCCAGGCCTCGAGTTGGGCGAAGATGCTGGAGCCGAGCGTCTCGTCGACGAGATGTCGCGCGCGTTCCGAGCCGGTCACTCTCAGCATGACGAGAATGCCCTGGAGCACCTTCCCGTCGTTCCCTCCGTGAAGCACCTCTTTGACGACGCGGGCGGCAAAGTCCTGCTTGGCGCCCCACAGGTGACGCCAATCGGCGTGGCAGGCCTTCACCACTTCGATGAAGAGCTCCTCCTTCCCGCCGTAGTAGCGATTGACCAGTGAGGGATCGACCTTGGCGCGGAGTCCGATATCGCGGACGCCGACCGTCTCGAAGCCTTCCTCGGCGAAGAGGTTCAGGGCCGCATGCAGGATGACCTGACGGGTGATCTCGGCGCTTCTCATTCTGGAGCCACGGTCCGCATGGCTTCACTCTAGCTCGAATGCTGGTTCGATCCAGACAAAGCGCTTCAGGTCAGGCGCGCCGCGAAGGTGCGGCGCGGCGAATAGCAAGGCACAAGCGCTAAGGGCTCCGCCCTCGCGCGGGCCAGGGTGAAGCGGCTTCGCCGCCGGATCGACCGGTCTCCCCGGCCTTCCGCGCCGGTCATTCCTGGATGTTGGGCAAGGACGTCAGACTTGTGCAGGCCGGGTGATCCCCCTCCGGTCGATCCGCCCTGGCCCTTGCTACCCCGGTCTCGCCGACGGGCAGGGTTTCAGGCGCGCCTTTCGCATGCCTGCAACCCTTGCCCAAAAGAGGCAGACATGACTGCTCATGATGTTCAGACCGCCGCGACCGAGCCCCAGATTGGGGCGGTTCTCGAGCCTGCGCATGGCGCGGAGATCGTGGTCCCGTTGAACCGGCTTTCCGGACACGGCCCCGCCGGCGGACGCCGCCTGATGGTCGTGCTGCATCTCGTGGACGCGGATGACGCCGGCCTGATCGCGGCCCTGCAGGGCGAGGGCCTGCCGGAGCCCTGGGCCGGTCGCTACTTCCGCGCCGACGACGACAGCGCCCTGGCCGGCTACGTCGGCCAAGGGGAGGGGCGGGACCTGCTGCTGCGCTCGCTGGTTGTACTCGCTGGCCTGAAGGCGCGGGGGCTCGGGAGCCGGATCCTGAGCGCCGCCGAGGCCGTGGCGAGCGAGCTGGGCGGGGAACGGCTCCACCTGCTCACCACGACGGCCGAGCCCTTCTTCGCCCGGCGCGGCTTCGCCGCCGCAGATCGGGCGGCCGCGCCCGCCGCGATCCGACGAACCCGCGAGTTCGCGGACATCTGCCCGGCCTCGGCCGCCTATCTGACCAAGGATCTCGGATGATCTTCGCCCGCCTGCGGCCGCTGCCGGATCCCGATCATCTGCCGGCCCTGGACGCGGCCTATCTGTCGAACGATCCGGCCGCCGGCCTGGGTCCGCACGACCACCCGCCACGCATCCTTCTCCTGTACGGCTCGCTGCGCGAGCGCTCCTATTCGCGGCTCTGCGTCGAGGAAGCGGCCCGCCTGCTGCAGCGCATGGGATGCGAGACCCGGATCTTCGACCCCTCCGACCTGCCTCTGCCGGGCTCGCCCGGCGACGACGACCACCCGGCGGTACGCGAGTTGCGCGAGCACGCCTTCTGGTCGGAAGGCATGGTCTGGTGCAGTCCGGAACGCCACGGCCAGGTCTCCGGCCTGATGAAGCTGCAGATCGATCATTTGCCGTTGAGCCTCGGCGGCATGCGCCCGACCCAGGGCCGCACGCTCGCGGTGATGCAGGTGTCGGGCGGTTCCCAGAGCTTCAACGCCGTCAACACCCTGCGCCTGCTGGGCCGCTGGATGCGGATGATCACCATCCCCAACCAGTCGAGCGTGGCCAAGGCCTTCCAGGAGTTCGACGAGGCCGGACGGATGAAGCCCTCGGCCTACTATGAGCGCATCGTCGATGTGATGGAGGAACTGTTGCGCTTCACCATCCTCACCCGGCCTCACGCGGCCCAGCTCGTGGACCGCTATTCCGAGCGCAAGGCGGCCGGAATTGCGGTCGACGCCGCCTCCGACCTCTCGGCCATCGCCATCGCGCGTCAGGCGTGAGGCCGCGTCGGCGGCGCCTTGCGGCGTCGCGCGCCTGGCAAAGGTGGGAATTCGCCACTTCTGGCGAAGTAAGCCGGTTTTTGGCGGTAACTCGCCAGAAGTGGCGAATTGCGATCCTCCCTGTTGAGGCTCGGGTCTTGAGCGGACCCGCCCGGCATAGAGCCTGCCGGCGTCGTGCGGGGACGCCTCTATCCTCGGTCGACCAGCGAATAGCTTGTGCTGCGACCGCCGCCTTCATCCTTCACGAGGATGCCCCGCTCCACCAGATCGTTGATGTCGCGCAAGGCGGTGTCGGGCGAAGACTTCGTCAGCGCCGCCCATTTGGTCGAGGTGAGCTTGCCTTCGAAGCCATCGAGCAGCCGGTTGATGACCGTGCTCTGGCGCTCGCTCAACGTCTGACCTGCGAGCGCCTCCCAGAAGCGCGCCTTGCGCATCACATGGGTCAGGGTAGTTTCCGCGCCGTCGAACGCGCGATCTAGGCAGCCGAGGAACCAGTCCAGCCAGAGGGTCACGTCCAGCGCGCCTTTCTGGGTCGCCTCCAGGGTGGCGTAGTAGTCCTTGCGCTCCAGCCGGATCTGGGCGGACATGCTGTAGAAGCGTTGGGCGCTTTTCTCGGAGCGGGCGAGCGCCATGTCGGCGATCGCCCGCGCGATCCGGCCGTTCCCGTCGTCGAACGGGTGGATGGTCACGAACCACAGGTGGGCGATCGCGGCCTTGAGGACCGGATCCGTCCGCGGCTCGTCATTGAACCAGTCGAGGAACGCGCGCATCTCGTCCTGCAGACGGTCGGCAAGGGGCGCTTCATAGTGCACGCGCTCTCGTCCGAAGGGGCCCGAGACGACCTGCATCGGGCCGGAGCTCTCGTTGCGCCAGGCGCCGACGACGATCTTCGTCATGCCGCTGCGCCCGGTCGGAAACAGGGCGGCGTGCCAGCCGAACAGCCGTTCCTCGGTGAGCGGAGACGCGAAGTTCTGGGTCGCGTCGAGCATCATTTCGACGACGCCTTCGACGTTGCGATCCGCGGGGGCGAGAGCCCCGATATCCATGCCGAGGCGGCGGGCGATGGAGGATCGCACCTGATCCTTGTCGAGCAGCTCGCCTTCAATTTCGCTGGATTTCAGGACGTCTTCGGTAAGGGTCTCGAGGACGGCTTCAGCGCGGAGGTCGAAGCCGAGCGTGTGCATCCGGCCAAGCAGAAGGCCCTGGCGATGACGGACGGCGGCGAGGCGATCGGCAAGCGCGTCAGCGCGCCAGTCCAGACGCGGCCAGCCTTCGATCTCATGGATGTATTGCGCCATTCCCCGCACTCCCTGCGGAGAATATGGGCGTTATTCGCCGCAAGAGCAAGGCTATTCTCCGCGCGGAGTGCGGAGAATAGGGCGCCTAATCTCCGCAACAGGGGTGGTTTCACACGCTATCGGCTGCGGCCCCCGCACCTTGGGTATCCGCGGACTGCGCGGCTATCGGCGCCCGAGCGGCTCCGAAACCCCGCCCGGCCGAAGTTGGGGCCTCAGACGGAGACGCCCGCTCAAGAGGCTGGGCGCGCGCCCCTCGGCGCCGCATGCCGGGAGAAGCCGACCACGAGGATGACGATCGTCAGAAGCTGAACGGCGACGCCCTCGATCGTCGGATAAAGACCGAGGATCTCGATGCGGGGGACCCACGCCAGCGGATGGACATCGAGCCAGCCCGCCTCCTGCAGCGCCGCCACCCCCTTGCCGACGAGGACGACCGACAGGATGGCCATGAGGATCGAGCTCAGGGAGAAGAACCGGCCGATCGGGAGGCGCTTGCTGTAGGCCAGCAAGGCCCAGGCCACCACGGCCAGGATGGCCACCGCCGTAAGGGCGCCGGCCAGCATGCCGAGATGGCCGCCCTGGCTCCAGATCGCCGCATAGAACAGGATGGTCTCGAACACCTCGCGGTAGACGACGACGAAGGCCAGCAGGAACAGGAACCAGGCCGACCGCTTCGACAGGGCATGGGAGAGCTTGTCGCGGATATAGGTCTGCCACGCGTCCGCGTGCGACTTGCCGTGCATCCAGATGCCGACCGAGACGAGCACGATGGCCGCCAGAAGCGAGCCGAACCCTTCGGTCAGCTCCCGGCTGGCGCCGCTGATGGAGATGAAGAAGGTCGCGGCCGCCCAGGTGGCGCCGCCGGCGACCAGCGCGGCCACCCAGCCGCCGTGAACGTAACGAAGCACCTCGGGACGTTCGGCCTTCCTGAGGAAGGCGATCATCGCCACCACGATGAGGATGGCTTCCAGACCTTCGCGCAGCAGGATGGTGAAGGCGCCGAGGAAGCTGGCGAGATTGTCCGCCTCCTGGGGCGCGAGTGCGCGTTCGGCCGTGTCCAGCAGGGCGTTCGCGCGGGCGACCCGGTCCGCGACCTCCTGGACCGGCGCGCCCCTGCTGATCGAGACGCGCAGGTCGGTCATGGCCGTCTCGACCCGCCGCAGCAAGGCGTCGTCGCGGGCGCCCAGCGCCGGCTCCATCGGTTCGACGCCGTCGAGATAGGCCGACAGGGCCAGGTCGGTCGCGGCCCTGCGATCGCCCCGGCGATAGGCGGCCTCGCTTTCGGCCAGTCGCGTCCGGGCCAGGGACAGGGTCGATCCCTCGGCGCGGACCGTCGCCTCCGGGTGGCGGCGCAGGTAGGCCGTGACCGCCCGTGCCTTCGTCTCGCCGATCCTTGTCGCCAGCTCGGCCGGCGTCGCCTGGGTGAGGGCGGCCAGGTCCGGGAAGACGGCGCGGATCGCCGGGTCGCTCTCCCAGAGGCGTCGACCTTCGGCGGCTTCGGCGTCGGTGAAGGCGAACCGGCCCACGTAGAAGGCCAGGGCCCAGCGGTCCTCGGCCGGCAGATGGGCGAAGCTGGCCATCGCCGTGCCCTCCAGCCCCTGATCGATGACCTGGTAGAGGCCGAACACGCTGCGCTGACGGGTGCGCTCCACATCCGCGAAGGCGATCGCGGGCGGATCAAGCCCCTCGGCGCCCGGGCCGTCGGCGCGTCCGGTCACGCCATGGCAGACCGAGCATTGCTCGGCATAGAGCGTCGCGCCGCGGGCCAGATCAGGCGGGAACGAAGGCGCCAGCGGGCTCGGATAGGCCGTCAGCACCGCGCCGGCGAGCGCCTTGGCCCGGTCGCCAACGACGCGCGGATCCGCCTTGTCCCTGATGGCCGCCTGCAGGGCCTCGGCGTCGCGGACCAGACCGGCCTTGGCCGGATTCGGCGGCAGGGCGTCCAGGCGGGTCCGGATCTGGCCGCCGAACTCGATCATCTCCCCGTATTCGGCCGGATTGGTCACCTGACCGTCGGCCACCGCGCCGGCGTAGTCGACCGCTACATAGTCGAGCAGCGGCCAGGCGACCTGGGCCTCGGAGGCGGACGGCGTCTGGGTCAGGGCGGGCGCGGCCAGCCCGAGGGCGAACAGCAGGGCAAGCAGACGGAGCAGAGGACGCATGGTCAATCCAGATGTGAACGGCTCGCATTAGCATTCAGGCGGCGACGCTGTCGCGCTTTATTCGCGACGCGGCCGGGCTCGTAGGCGGCTACGGGTCCCCTACGCCCGCCGGGACGCCTCGGCGCCGCGCGGCCAGCCCGGGCAGCCACGCAACGGGCGGTCGTTAAAGGTGGATCGTGCGGTCGGCCACAGCCAGGCATGCCTCGCGCAAGGCTTCCGGAAGCGTCGGATGCGCATGGCTCGTCCGCGCCACGTCTTCGGCCGCCGCGCCGAATTGCATGACGGCGACCGCTTCATGGATCAGGCTGCCCGCGTCCGGCCCCAGGATGTGCACGCCGAGAATTCTGTCCGTGCTGGCGTCCGCCAACACCTTGACCAGCCCGTTCTTCTCCAACCGCGCCTTGGCCATGGCGTTTGCCGAGAACGGAAAGCGCCCGACGCGATAGGCCACGCCGGCCGCCTTGAGGTCGTCCTCGGTGCGCCCGACTGAGGCCAGTTCCGGCCAGGTGTAGACGACGGCCGGGATCGTTCCGTAGTCGACATGGCCCGCGGCGCCGGCAAGGCGCTCGGCAAGGGCGATCCCTTCTTCCTCCGCCTTGTGGGCCAGCATGGCGCCGCCGATGACATCGCCGATGGCGTAGACCCCTTCGGCGCTGGTTCGAAAGCCGTCGTCGACCGGAATATAGCCCCTTGGGTCCGGCTTGATGCCGACCGTCTCCAGATCGAGTCCGTCGGTGGCGGGACGTCGGCCAATGGACACGAGCACGACATCGGCCTTGATGGTTCCTCGCGCGCCGTCTCCCATGGGCTCGACCTCAAGGACGACGTCGTCCGCCTCCATTCGCGATCCGACCACCTTGTGCGCCAGGCAGAATTGGAAGCCCTGGGCCTCGAGCACCTTGTGCAGCGCCGTCGACATCTCTGAATCAACGCCGGACGCGATCCGGTCGAGCACCTCGACGACGGTGACCTCGCTGCCGAGACGGCGCCAGACGGAGCCCAGCTCCAGTCCGACATAGCCGCCGCCGATCACCGCCAGATGGCGCGGCGCCGCCGTCAGGCTGAGGGCGCCCGCCGAGGTGACGATCCGCTGCTCGTCGATGGGCAGGTCCGGCAACGTCGCCGCTTTCGATCCGCTGGCGAGCACGATCGCCTTGCGGACCTGCACCTCGAAGCTGCCGTCCGGGGCGCTCACTTCCACACGGTCGCGCGACAGCAGCCGGCCGCGGCCCTGCAGGCGGGTGACCTTGTTCTTGCGCAGGAGGTAGGCGACCCCTTCACCAAGCTCCGTCACGACCCTGGCCTTGTGCCGCATGACGCCTGCAAGGTCGGCCCGCACATTGTCGACCAGGACGCCGAAAGCCTCGAGATTGCGGGCCATCTCCAGCCGCTCTGTGGCCTGCAGCAGCGCCTTTGACGGAATGCACCCGATGTTCAGGCAGGTTCCACCGAGGAGTTCCCGGTCGTCGATAACCGCCACCGACATGCCGAGCTGGCTCGCCCGGATGGCGCAGGGGTACCCGCCCGGCCCGCCGCCGATTATCACCAGGTCATAGGATGTCATCGAAGCCATCGCGTCAGCCTTCGCTGTAAGTGAAAGAGGGACGAAGGCGCCGGCCACCCGCATGAGCAAACATCAGGCGCCGCCCTCACGCGGGGAAGTCCGACGCGTCATCATTCGGAACCCGCTCCTGGGGAGGGCCGGAAGGCGGCGGAAGTCGATCTCCAGATCCTGAGCCGGCAGCCGGTAGTTCAGGCCGGCGAGCAAGCCGAGGGCCCGCTCCATCAATTCGACGACGATGCTTTCGCCGGGACAACGGTGACCGGTCAGGGCGTTCCCGCCGCCTTGGGGAATCAGGCCGAACGCGTCCCCGGAGCCGTCGATGAAACGCTCTGGCCGGAATTCGTCGGGATCGGTCCAGACGGCAGGATCGTGATTGGAGCCATAGAGATCGAGGATCACCTGCCGACCCACCGGGAAGTCAAGGTTGCGCCAGCGAAACGGCGCGCGCACACGCCCGATCACCGCCGGGAAAAACGGATAAAGGCGTCGCACCTCCTGAACGAAGGCGCGGCGGCGGCCGGCGTCCGCGGTGGCCAGACGGGCCGCCGCGGGGTGCGCCTGCATCGCGTGCGCCACAAACACGATATAGACCGAGGTCGCCACGGTCGGCCTCAGCACATTGGCCAGTTCGACCGCCGCCGTCCGGGCCGCCAACGGTTCGCCATCATCCGCGCTCGCCCAGGCCCAGGCGTAGGCGGCGGTGTCTGGATCCGGCGCCAGTCGTCCGGCGCGAATGCCCTCGATGATCGAGGCCAGCCAGGCGTCGACGCGTCGCCGCGCGTACCTCGACCACAGGTGGCGAGGCCCCCGCGATCCTGCCGCGTCAAACAGCGCCCTGAGGTGACTGACCCGTTTCGCTTCGTCGTCGGGATTCAGCGGCACCCCCGCCCAGCGGCAGACGGCGCGGGTGAGCACCGGCTGCAGGGCGTCGTACAGCACGATCTCTTCCTGGCCAGCCCATTCAACGGCCGCGCGTCGCCATTCCGCCTCGAACAGGTCGCCCAGCCGCGCGATCCGTTCCGGCGACATAAGAGCCATGAACACGCGTTTGCGGGCGCGGTGCGCTTCGCCATCCAGGCCCTGGACGCCGCCTTCGCCGAGCAGTGTGCGTCGGACAGGCGCCGGCATGGCGCCCGCGCGCGAGATGCGGGTCTCGTCGTAGAAGACCTGGGCCGCTTCGCGCCCTCTCAGACAGGCCGTCTCCTTCAGCGCCAGACGGGTCTCGATTGCGTCCGCGCCGGCCTGCTCGAACAGGCGGGAGATGCGCCTGTACGGGTCCGTCAAAAGGGCGAACGTCTGATCGGCGTGTCGCTGTGTCGATCGATGCGCCATCGAAGTCCTCCATGGACGAAGGGAGCGCGACGAGGGCCGCGGGATTACTCAAAACGTCGCGGTGACCCAATGGCTCCTGCATCATCCCGGGCCCGTTCTGACCTTCAGCGCCGACCTGCACGGCGAGGCCGAGGAGCGGTGCAAACCCGGGTCGGGTTCGTCTTCAAACCGGCGCCGAGGGATCGTGCAGGGCTTCGATCACCTTGCAGGCGGACACGCGGCCGCCGGCACATTCCGCCGTCATCCGCGAAAGCTCGCGTTGCAGGGCCCGGAGTCGGGCGATCTTATGCGTCACCTCCGCCAGATGACGTTCGGCGAGGATGCTGGCTTCGGCGCAGGGCCGATCAGGGTGATCGGACAGATCCAGCAGGGAGCGGATCGAGTCCAGATCGAAGCCCAATTGCCGTGCATGCCGAATGAACGACAGGCGGCGTTCCGCCGCGTCGTCATACATCCGCCGGTCGCTGGCGGTGCGCGGGGCGGCGGGAAGCAGGCCGATCTCCTCGTAGAAGCGGATGGTCGGGACCTTGACGCCGGTGGCCGCGGCGAGCTTGCCGATAGGGCGCAGGCCGGACGAGGCCGGGGAGGGCAGGGTCATCGCATCATCTCGCAGCAGCGGGCTGAAGGGCGGCAGGCGCAGGACGGAAAAGGATCATCGGCCCAGCCCCATGAGGACGATGGCGGCGCCGAAGGCGGCGATCGTGGAAGCGCCGGTAAGGGCCATGCCGAAGGCCCTGGCCGCCGCGCCCCGGGCATAACCGTGGGCGAACAACACGCGGCCGATCAGATAGAGGGCGACCAGCACCGGCAGCACGACCATCTCCTCGCCGCGCAGCACGGTGGCGAGCACCAGGTGGGCGCCCACCGCCAGGACCGTCTGCTCCAGGGTGTTCTGAAGCACGGCGGCAGGCACGGCGAGCCTCGAGCTGGGCGCCGCATAGGCGGAACCCGGCCGGTCGGCGTCGGACCGGAACCGGATGCTCGCCACGGCCCTCAAACAACCGGCGAGCCACAGGAAAACGAGGAGGTCCGCCTTCAGGGCGTAGGCCAGCCGATCAGCTGTCGCCATGTCCGGCGCGGCGCCCAGGAGACGTGGCGAAAGCCATAGCCAAGCTGACGCCACCGCCGCAGCGGTGATGAGAATCGCCAACCCCGAACGGACGGCGATCGCCTTCTGTTCGGCGGAAAAGGTCATCGCGCCGCCCGTCCCAGGGTCGACGTCGCCGGGCGGCCGTCCGAGCCCCGGACGGTCAGGAGGAGCAGCGCCACGCCGCAAACAATGGCCGCATCGGCGAGGTTGAAGGTCGGCCAGTGCGCGTCGCCCCAATGAAGATCGATGAAATCCGTCACCGCGCCGGAGCGCAGACGATCGAGCAGGTTCCCGAGCGCTCCACCGGCGATGAGGCTCGCCGCGACCGCCGTGACGGCGCTTCGCGTACGCCAGATCCAGGTCAGCAGGACGCCGATGATCAGGAATGCCACGGCGCTCAGGGCCCATCGTCCCACCGCGCCCGAGTCTGCGAACAGGCCAAAGGTGACGCCGGGATTGAATCCCAAACGCAGCGCGAGGAACGGCGTGAGGTCCACCGGGCTCTCGAGTCGGGCGCGAGCCGCGGCCTTGGCGGCCTGATCCAGAGCGGCGATCAGCATGAAGAACGAGAAGGCGATCGCCCGCATGCGGCTGGGACCGCGTCGCGACGGGTGCATCGTGATCATGAGGCCTCCTGTGGATTTCGTCCGATTGTGCGTCCTCTAGCTACTAGAGGATCAAGTCGGTTCCGCCAAACCGCGTCTTTTTGGGCGAGGCATCCATTTTTGTTCTTGATCCTCGAGCGACTGGAGGATGCATTCTCGTGGTGAAAGGCGGACTTCGATGACTGACTCCCTCTCGTCCCCCGAACCGGCGGCCGCCGGCTGCGGCTGCGGCGCGGCCGTCAAGTTCGACGGCGCCACGCCGGCCTATCGCCGCATCCTGATGGCGGTGATCGCTATCAACGGCGCCGCCTTCCTGGCCATCGCCGGCGGCGCGGCCCTGCAGGGCTCGGCCTCGCTGGGTGCCAACGCCCTCGACTTCCTGGCCGACGCCGCCACCTACGGCATCAGCCTGGCCGTGATCGGGCGCTCGGTCGCCGTGAGATCCGGGGCCGCCATCATCAAGGGCGCCAGCCTCGCGGCGCTGGCGCTGTTCATCCTTGGCTACGCGATCTGGCGGGCGACCTCGGGGGCGCCCCCGGAAGGCGTCGTCATCACCGGCCTGGGCGCCCTGGGCTTTTTCGCCAACGCCCTGGCCGCGCTGCTGCTGGTCCGCCATCGCGAAGGCGACGCCAATGTCCGTTCGGTCTGGCTGTGCACGCGCAACGACCTGATCGAGAGCCTGGTGGTCGCGGCCACGGGCGTGGCCGTCTGGTTGACCGCCTCTCGCTGGCCCGACCTGATCGCCGGCGCGATCCTGGCGGTGGTCTTCCTGCAATCCGGCTGGTCGATCATTCGTCAGTCCCGCGAAGAACTGAAGGCCGCCGCGTGACCGCGAACTTCACCCCCGCGCTCGGCCATACAGCCCTGAGCGGGCTGTATGATCCGGCCATCGCGCTTTTGACCCGGGAACCGCTGTGGCGGAGCCGCCTTCTCGAACAGGTGGCTCCGTCCCCTGGCGAGACGATCATCGATCTTGGATGTGGAACCGGCTCATTCGCGATCGCCATGGCGAACCGGGCGCCGGACGCGCGCATCTTCGGCCTCGATCCCGACGGCGACATCCTCAGGCGGGCCGAGACGAAGACGGCCGCTGCAGGTCAGGCCGTCCGTTTCATCCAGGGGTTTTCGCGCGATGTGGCGGCGCTCCTGGGCGAGGACGCCGCCGACAAGGTGGTCTCCAGCTTGGTCTTCCATCAGCTGCCCATGGCCGAGAAGCGAGCGGGCCTCGCCGCGAGCCTGCGGGCGCTCAAGCCGGGCGGAACGCTGCATGTCGCGGACTACGGCCGCCAGTCGGGTGCGATGCGCGTGCTCTTCCGCCTGGTGCAGTCTCTGGACGGCTACGAAAACACCCAACCGAACGCCGACGGCGTTCTGCCTACGCTGATGGCCGAGGCCGGCTTCACACAGGTTCAAGTGCTCGATGTCATCCCGACCGCCACCGGATCCATCTCTCTGTATCGGGCGGTGCGACGATGAGGCGATTGATGTCGCGGCGCACCGTGTTATGGGACGGCATGGGGTTTCCCTCGACTAGGCATGGGTGGATGGCGGCGCTGCTCGCGTCGTTCCTGGCCCTGTTCGTCCTGGTTTCCGCAGCCGACGCCTTCGCCTGCGCACCCGAGACCGGAAGCTTGCAAGGCCTGGCCGCGTCGGACGTCGTCGCTGTGTCCGATACAGGTCACGGCGAACGCAAGGACGCAGCAGGTCAGGTCGCCTGCGCCCACGGCCATTGCCACCATTGCGGCATTACCGCGCCGCCGGCGATTGACGACATGAGGTCGATGGCCCTCGATCGCGCGCCCTTGGCGCCATCGCTCGATCAGGCGCCGGCCTCCCGGATGCCCGCCGGTCCCATGCGCCCGCCCAGAACCTGACGTGACCTCGCGTTCGCGCGCGCCCTTCACGTCAACCTTCCGGGACATGAGACATGCCATCCCCTATTCGCCGCTTGCCGCCTTTCGCGGTCGGCTGCGCTGTGGTCGCCCTGACGACCGCCTTGACCGGCCCGGCCTGGGCCGATCCCGCGCCATCCTTCCGGACCCTGCTTGAGCGCATAGGGGCCAGCCCCTCCGCGGCCGAGGCCGACGCCTTGCTCGAAGCGGCCGAGGCCCGGGTGCGCCAGGCGCGCGTGCGGCCCAACCCGACCGCCGCCCTCGAGGCGGAGAACGCCTTCGGCAGCGGTCCCTTTTCCGGCTACGACAACGCCGAGACCACGCTCTCGCTCACCCAGGACCTCGAACTGTGGGGCCGGCGCGGCGCCCGGGTCGAGGTGGCGCGGGCGGAGGCCGGAACGGCTTCGCTGCGTCGCGATCAGGCGGTCGTCGACGCCGCCGGACGGCTCGCACTCGCCTACGCCGAAGCGGAAGCCGCCGAGCGGCGCTTCGCCCTGGCCGAGGAGGCGCTCAGCCTGACCATCGCGGACGCCCGCGCCGCCCTGGTGCTCGTGGAGGAGGGACGCGAGCCCATGCTGCGCGGCATCCAGGCCGAGAGCGAGGCGGCGGCGGCCCGCGCGACCCGTGACGAGGCGCAGGCCGAGCGGGACGCGGCGTTCGCCCGCCTGACGGCTGTCGCGATGCTGCCCGCGCCGGTCACCTCGATCGTCGACAGCCTGCTGGACGACGCGCCGACCCGGA
Source organism: Brevundimonas sp. TWP1-3 (assembly GCF_049896085.1). Taxonomy (NCBI): domain Bacteria; kingdom Pseudomonadati; phylum Pseudomonadota; class Alphaproteobacteria; order Caulobacterales; family Caulobacteraceae; genus Brevundimonas; species Brevundimonas sp. TWP1-3. Next base: position 1,682,224 of record NZ_JAFCTP010000001.1, read on the forward strand.
CGGCCATCGAAGCCGCTCCCGGGGCACCGGCCGTTCGCGTCGCCGAGGCTGAACGCGAAGCGGCCGAACGGCGGATCGCCGTCGAGCGGGTGCGCGCGCGGCCCGACGTTAGCGCCAGCGTCGGCGTTCGGCGTTACGAAGCCGAGGATGCGACAGCGCTGACCTTCGGCATCAGCATGCCGCTGCCCCTGTTCGACCGGAACCGCGGCAATATCGACGCGGCCCAGGCCGAGTTCCGCGCCGCGGACGCCCGCCTGGCCGGCGCGCGCCAGGAGGCCGAGGCCGACGGTCAGGCCGCGGTCGCCCGGCTGAACGCCTCGGTGAGCCGCGTCGCGGCCGCCGACGCCGGCGTGACCTCATCCGAGGAAGCCTATCGCCTGTCCCGGATCGGCTTCGAGGCCGGCCGCATCTCGCAACTGGAGCTGCGCGGAACCCGCGCCGCCCTCATCACCGCCCGCAACGCCGCCGTCGACGCCCGCCTGGCGCGCGTCCGCGCCGAAATCGATCTCGCGCGCCTGCAAGCGCGCGCACCCTTCGGAGGGGTCCAATAATGCGCAAGCCGCAATCCAACAGAACGCTGCTCATTGGCGGCGTCGCCGCCGTCGTCCTGCTCGGAGGCGGCGGGCTGTTCCTGGCTCTCAATCGCTCCGACGCGCGGCCGGCCGCCGAGGGCGAGGCCGGTCACGCGGAAGAGGAGGGGCACGCGGAAGGCGAGGGCGCCGAGGCCCCCGAAGGCGTCGTGGCGCTCACGGCCGAACAGATCCGCGCCGCCGGCATCGCCGTGGTCGCCGTCGGCACCGGCGGCGGGTCAGAGACCCGGCTGGCGGGACGCGTCGAGCCCATGGTCGATGCGCGCGCCGCCGTGGCCGCCTCGGTCGGCGGCCGGGTCGAGCGCGTGCTCGTCGCGCCGGGGCAGTCCGTGCGCGCCGGTCAGGCCCTCGCCACACTGGTCAGCGGCGACGCCGCGACCTTCCGCGCCGACGCCGACGCGGCGGTGGCGCAGGCCGAAGCCGCGCGCCAGGCCTATCAGCGCGATCGCAACCTGGCCGACCAGGGCGTGGTGGCCCGGCAGGAGGTGGAGACCTCCCGAGCCCAGTCACTCAGCGCCGAGGCGTCGGCGCGCGCCGCCCGCGCCAGGGCTTCGGCGGCCGGATCGCCAAACGCTTCGGGACGGCTGAGCGTGACCAGCCCGATTTCGGGCGTCGTCACCTCGGTGCAGGTCGGCCCCGGAGGCTTTGTCCCCCAGGGCGGCGTCGTCGCCGAGGTCACCAACCCCGCGCGGATTGAACTGGTCTTCAACGCGCCGCCGGCTCTGGCCGCCCAGGTCCGCGCCGGATCGCGCCTGAGGGCGACCGGGCCCAACGGGGAATTCGAAGCCGTCGTCACCGGCGTGGCGCCCGGCGCCGGCGCCGAGAGCGGCGCGACGATCATTCGGGCCCGGCCGTCGGGCGTGTCGCTGCCGCCGACGGGATCCGCCGTCACCGGCGCCATCGTTACGGGCGATGCCGTCCCCGGCGGCCTGACGGTCCCCAGCGAAGCCGTGCAGACCATCGAAGGCGCGACGGTCGTGTTCGTTCAGGTCCAGGGCGGCTTCCGGGCCGTCCCGGTGCTGGCCGGTCGTCAGGCGGGAGGGCGCACGGAGATCCTGCGCGGCCTCGACGAGGGTGAACGCATCGCCGCCGCCAACGCCTTTCTCTTGAAAGCCGAACTCGCCAAGGGCGAGGCCGGCGATGACGACTGAGGCGCGGCATGTTCAAATCCATCATTGAAGCCTCGGTGCGCTTCCGCTGGTTCGTTGTGTTGGCGACCGCGCTGGTCGCCGCGCTCGGTCTGTTCGAACTGACCAAGCTGCCGATCGACGCCGTTCCGGACATCACCAACCGGCAGGTCCAGATCACCACCGTCGCCCCGGCGCTCGCGCCGGAACAGATCGAGCGGCAGGTCACCTATCCGCTCGAGACGGCCATGGCCGGCATTCCCGGACTGACCAGCACTCGCTCGTTGAGCCGCAACGGCTTCAGCCAGATCACGGTCATCTTCACCGACCAGACGGACATCTATTTCGCGCGCCAGCAGGTGGCCGAACGCCTCGCCCAGGCGCGCGAAAGCATGCCCGAAGGCGTGGAGCCGGCATTGGCGCCGATCACCACCGGCCTCGGCGAGGTCCTGATGTGGACCGTGGACTATCTGCCGTTCAACAGCCGCAACCTCGCCCGGCCGGGACAACCCGGCTGGCAGCCAGGCGGCGTCTACCTGACCCCCGAGGGGGAGCGGTTGACCACGCCCGAGGCGCGCGCCACCTACCTGCGCACTGTTCAGGACTGGATTGTCGCGCCGCAGATGCGGACGACGCCCGGGCTCGCCGGCGTCGACACCATCGGCGGCTATGTGAAGGAATACGCCGTCCGCCCCGACGCCGCCCGCCTGTCAGCGTATGGGCTGGGGCTGGGCGACCTCGTCACGGCCCTGGAGCGGGCCAACACCCAGGCCGGAGCCGGCTACGTCCAGCGCGGCGGCGAGGCGCTGACCGTCCGGACCGACGCCCTGGCCTCCACCGTCGAGGATCTTGCCCAGGCCCCGGTCGTCAACCGGGGCGGCCTGGTGGTGCGCGTCGCCGATGTGGCGACGGTCGAGGTCGGGCAAGCTCCGCGGCTGGGCGGCGCGAGCCGCGATGGCCACGAGTCGGTGCTCGGCACGGCCTTGATGATCGCCGGCGGCAACAGCCGCACCGTGGCCCAGGCCGCCGGAGAGCGCCTCGAGGAGGTGCGCGAGACCCTGCCCCCCGGGATCGAGGCGGTGACCGTGCTCGACCGAAGCGCCCTGGTGAACTCCACCATCGGCACGGTGGCGCGCAATCTGACCGAAGGCGCCCTGCTCGTCATCGTCGTGCTGTTCCTGCTGCTGGGGAACCTGCGGGCGGCGAGCATCACCGCCCTGATGATCCCGATCAGCTTCCTGTTCGCCGTCATCGGCATGAACCGCTTCGGCATCAGCGGAAACCTGATGAGCCTCGGCGCCCTGGATTTCGGCCTGTTGGTCGACGGGGCGGTGGTGGTGGTGGAGAATACCCTGCTGATGATGACCCGGCGGCGCGCGGAATTGGGCCGCATGCTCAGCCGTCACGAACGACTGGACGTCGCCATGGCCGCGGCCCGGCAGATGGTGAAGCCGGCCGCCTTCGGCCAGCTGATCATTCTGCTGGTCTTCACCCCCCTGCTGATGCTCGAGGGCGTGGAGGGTAAGACCTTCATTCCCATGGGGGCGACCGTCATGCTCGCCCTGGTCGGCGCCTTCATCTTCTCCTTCACCTTCGTCCCGGCCATGACTGCGCTGCTGGTACGCGACCCGAAAAGCGCCCACCTCGACGCCAACGACCGCGTGCAGGAGCACGAAACCCGCGTCCTGCGCTTCGCCCGCCGCTGGATCCAACCCGCGATCAGCGCCGCCGTAGACAAGCCCCGTGTCGTGCTCGCCTCGGCCCTGGGCGCCTTGGTCGTCGGCAGTCTGGCCTTCGCCACCCTCGGCCGGGAGTTCATTCCCACCCTCGATGAGGGCGATATCGCCATGCAGGCCCTGCGGGTGCCGTCCGCTTCGCTGGACCAGTCCCTGGCTATGCAGATGGCCCTCGAGCGGGTCGTCAAAGCCCAGCCCGAGGTGGAGACGGTGTTCTCGCGCACCGGCACGGCGGAGGCCGCCGTCGATCCCATGCCGCGTAACATCTCCGACAGCGTGATCATCCTCAAGGACCGAGGCGACTGGCCAGACCCGGGCCTCGAAAAGGAGGCGCTCATCGAGCGCATAGAGGAGGCGGTTAGTCAGCAGATCGGCAATAATTTCGAGTTCAGCCAGCCAATCGAACTGCGCTTCAACGAACTGATCTCCGGCGTCCGGACCGATTTGGCGGTGCTGGTCTACGGCGACGACTTCGACACCCTGCAGAGGGTCGGCGAGCAGGTGGCTCGCGCATTGGAGGAAACACCGGGTTCCGCCGACGTTCGAGTGGAACAGGCGTCGGGGTTGCCGACGCTGACGGTCAGCGTCGACCGCTTCGCGGCGGCCAACTACGGCCTGTCGGCGGCGGACGTCTCGGAGGCGGTCTCCACCGCCATCGGCGGAACGGAGGCTGGACGCATCTTCGAAGGGGATCGGCGCTTCGACGTTGTCGTCCGTCTGCCCGAGGCGACCCGCAACGATCCAACCAGCCTGGCCGCCCTGCCGATCGTCTCCTCGACCGGCGTGGTGGTGCCCCTGTCCTCGGTGGCGCGCATCCAGACCGCCGAGGGGCCCAACCAGATCAGCCGCGACAACGGCAGTCGGCGCATGGTGGTGCAGGCCAACGTCCGCGGCCGAGATCTCGGCGGTTTCGTCACGGATGCGCAGACGCGGGTGGAGCGGATCGATCTTCCGCCGGGCGTCCGGCTCGATTGGGGCGGTCAGTTCGAGAATCTCAAGCGCGCCGAACAGCGTCTGGGCCTCGTGGTTCCGATCGTATTCATCCTCATCGGGGTCCTGCTTTTCATGGCCCTCGGCTCATTCGCTGAAGCCGGTCTGGTGTTCGCCTGCGTCCCGCTCGCCTTGGTCGGCGGGGCCCTGGCGCTGCTCTTGCGCGGCATGCCCTTCTCCGTCTCGGCGGCGGTCGGCTTCATCGCCGTCTCGGGGGTGGCGACCCTGAATGGCCTGGTGCTGATGCAGGCCATCCGCGAGCGGCTGACGGCGGGCCTGGCGCCGCGTGAGGCCGCGATCGAAGGGGCGTCCAGCCGCCTGCGGGCGGTTCTGACCACCGCCCTGGTGGCCATCGTGGGCTTTATTCCCATGGCCATCGCCCACGGGGCCGGGGCCGAGGTCCAGAAGCCATTGGCCACAGTGGTCATCGGGGGCCTTTTGACGGCGACTGCGTTGACACTGCTGGTGTTGCCCACCTTCGCCGCCAAGGCGGTGAAGCATCGCAAGGCGGAAGGGATCGAGGATTGATGAGCGAACGAGACGAGACGGAAGGCGTCCAGCGCCGCACCCTGCTGGTGGTGTTGATCCTCAACGCCGCCCTGTTTGTCGGGCTCGGGATCGGCGGCTTGCTCGCCGATTCCAGCGCTCTGCTGGCCAATGCCCTGGACAATGCGTCTGACTCCGCCGTCTACCTCATCAGCTTTCTGGCGGTGGGCCGCGCCCTGATCTGGAAGACCCGCGCCGCCCGGGCCTCCGGAATCCTGCTGCTGATCTTCGCTGCGGGCGTCCTGCTGGACGTGCTGAGACGAACGCTGATGGGGACGGAGCCCATAGGCTGGACGATGATGGGCATGGCGGTGGTCGCCGCCATCGTGAACCTGGTGTGCCTGGAACTGATCCGGCGCCAACGCAGCGAGGATGTGAACATGAAGGCCGCCGAGACCTTCAGCTTCAACGATTTCGCCTCCAACGGCGGCATCCTGATCGCGGGTGGCCTGGTCCTGTGGCTGGATCAGTCCTGGCCGGATCTGGTCGTGGGCCTAATCGTGGCCGGCATCGCCGTGAAGGGCGGCGTCGACATCCTCCGCGACTCCCGGGCCGAAACGAGAGCGGGGGAAGAAGCCTGAGTGACGACGGCGGCTACGCCCATGATCACACGGCCGGGGCCAAAGCCCGGGTCGGTGGCGAAGTGAGCGGCCCGCGCTGATAACCATTCCTTGCCCCGTTGCGGACTAGGCTGCGCCCATGGTCCGCAGCGACGCCGCGCCGATGAAGTCCCGCCCACCGCGCATCGCCCGCGGCGGCTGGCTCGACGCGCTCCGCTTCATCGTCGGGGCGCTGACCATCCTCTACCATTTCCGCGAGGCCTCGCCGGTCCCGCTGCCCCAGCTGCATCCGGTGTTCGACCGCGGCTATCTGCTCACCGACTTCTTCATCATCGACTCCGGTTACGTCCTGGCGCGCATCTACGGCGACCGGCTCGCCGCCGGTCAGGCGTCGCTGCGCGCCTATGCGCGCCAGCGGCTGCTGCGGGTCATTCCGGCCCACCTCGTCGTCAGCCTTATCCTCGTCGTCCTCGTCGGCGGCGCGGCTCTGGCGGGGATCGCGCCCAGCAACCCGCGCTGGTTCGACTGGTCGCAGCTGCCGGCCCAGGTGCTGCTGCTCCAGGCCTGGGGCGTGCCGGGCGGGCAGGGGTGGAACGCCCCGACCTGGACGCTCTCGGCCCTGATTGCCTGCTACCTCCTGCTGCCCTGGATCTGCCGGGCCCTGTGGCGCTGGCCGCCGATCGCTGTCGTGATCGGCGCGGCCCTCCTCGTCGTCGTCGCCGATGTCGCGGCCTCGCTCTGGCTCGGGGATCCGATCTACCGCCTGCCGATGCGCCACGGCATTCTCCGCGCCATGCCGCTCTTCCTGTTGGGCGTCGCGGCGGCCTTATACGGCGCGCGAGTTTATGTCGCGCCGCGCCGGGCCGGGGCGGTCGGCGTTGGAGCCACCGCCGCTCTCATCGTGCTTCAGGCCTTCGGCGACTTCAGCCTGCTGTCGCTCGGCGCTGTGCCGGTGCGCAACTCCTCGCGGCTGATCAAGCATCTGGCCCTGATGTCGTTCTCGATGTTCCTCACCAATGAGGTGAGCCGCATCGTCTGGTTCGGCCTGCTCGACGCCATGGGACAAGAGGTTTGGTCGTCCGGCGTTCGCTGGGGCCTCTGGGGCGTCGGCTTCATAGGCGCCTTCGTGGCCGCCGCCGTGTTTCGCTACGGCTTCGACCGTCCGGTCCAGACCTGGCTAAATCCCCCCGGGAGACTCGATCGTCAGGCTCCGTTGTGACGTCCGAACACCCGCGTTGAGTCGTCATTGAGGATCAGCACCGTGGTGTAGGGCTCTCATCCAGCCGCCTCCATCCCCGGTGACCAGCGGGCATTCCTGGTCATTATCCGACGCGGAGCACGCCGAGGATCGGAGCGGAACAAGCTGATGTCCGATCGTTCCGGCCCCGAAGGGGCTGCAGATACGATCGGACCGGGTCGATCAGTTGTGGTAGGCGTGCCTCTGGGGCGCCGGCGTGTCCGACGGCGCCGGCGCGGGCGGCGCGGGTTCGGCCGGGGCGGGCTCGGTCTTCATCTCGTCGCAGCACGTCATGGGGGCGTCCGCGGCCATGTCCTTGCAACAATCGCAGCCTTCAACCGCCAAGGCGGCGCCCGCGCTCAGGGTCAGGATCGCGCCGGCGGCGGCCAGCAGGTTGGAAACCTTCATCGTCGTTCTCCTAGTGAACCATGAAGCTGACGGAACCGGACATCTTGTGACCGTCCGGGCCTTCGGCGGTCCAGGCGGCAGTGTAGGTGCCCGGCGCGAGGCGCGGAAGAGCCACGCCGACGGTGGCGGCGGCCGGTGCGGCGGGGACAGTGACGTCGACCGGAGCCTGCCCCTCGGCGGAGAGGGCGACGGTCTTGAGGACCATGGCGTGGGGGAAGGTGACGCTGAACCGCTCGGGCGACCCCTGGGTCATCGCGCCATTCGCAGGGACGGTCGTGATGCCAGATTGGGGCACAGCGGCCTGGGCCGGCATAGCGTGACCCGCATGCGGGTCCTGGGCGGCGGCGGCGCCAGCGAACGCGAGGGCGGCGGTGACAACGAGAGTGCGGATCATCATGGGGTGGTCTCCTTCGGTTAGAACCAGGCCTTGAGGCCGACGACGAAGCGGGTGTCGTCGGTCTCGCCGCCTCGGGCCTCGATGTAGTCGGCGGTATCGCCGAACGCGCGGCTCCACTCGATGCCGACATAGGGGGCGAACTCCTTGCGGAATTCGTAGCGCAGTCGCAGGCCCGCCTCGATCGAGGACAGGCCCGAACCGATCTCCAGTTCCGGAATGTCGCTGGCTGAAGCGTCGATTTCGAGGCGGGGCTGAAGGATCAGGCGCTGGGTGATGCGCTGGTCGTATTCGGCCTCGACGCGGGCGGTCAGGTCGCCGTCGGTCGACAGGAAGGCGGCGGCGTCGACTTCCCACCAATGGGGCGCCAGGCCCTGCAGGCCGAGGACCAGATGCGTGGTGTCCTCGCCGTCGGGCCGGAAGTCCTGACGCACGCCGGCCTGAACGTCCCAGAAGGGCGTGACCGCGCGGCTGTAGAGCGCCTGGACTTCAGCCTCCTCGAGCTCGCCGCCGAAGTCGCCTTCGCCCTCGGACTTCCACCAGAAGCGATTGATGTCGCCGCCCGTCCAGCCCTGGACGTCCCAGAGGTAGGTCTCGCCGTCGTCGCCGAAGCCGGCTTCGAGGCGATCGAGAATGACGGCCGTGGTGCGGACGTCGCCGTTTTCGTGAATCAGGGTCCGGCGAGAGGCGGCCATGGCCTCGGCGCCGAAGACGAGATCGGCGGCGTGGGCAGGGCCGGCCAGGGCGGCGGCCGGGAGCGGGTCCTCCGGAGGACGGCCGGGATTGTCGGCGCTGGTCGCCACATCGGGCGGCCCCATGCTCATGGTCGACATGTCATGCCCGGCGTGAGGGTCGGTCTGCGCGGGCGACATGGCCGACATGTCGTGGCCCGCGTGCGGATCAGCCTGGCCGGGCGTCGCCGCCGGCATCTGGTGTCCCGCGTGCGGGTCTACGGGCGCGGGCTGCGCCGGCATCTGGTGGCCTGCATGCGGATCCGCGGCGGGCGGCGTCTGCGCGGGCGGCATGACGTGACCGGCGTGCGGATCCTGCGCCGGTCGGGCCGGCGCCTGTGGCGTGGGCCGCGGTGCTGGCGCGGGGCGTGTCGGCGCCGCGGTCGCCGGCATCGTGTGGCCCGCGTGAGGGTCCTGGGCCTGGGCGCTGAAGGCGCTGGCGGCGAGCACCAGCGGGGCGAGGGCGACGGCGAGGCGGTTCATGACGCAGCTCCGTCCATGGGCCGCACCGTCACAACATTGAACATGCCGGCGTGCATGTGCATCAGCATGTGGCAGTGGAAGGCCCAATCACCGGGCGCGTCGGCGGTCAGATCGAAGGTCACCTTGCCGCCGGGCGCGACGTTGACCGTGTGCTTGAGGGGCTGGTGCCCGGCCGGTCCGCCGGTCACCAGTTCAAAGAAATGACCATGCAGATGGATCGGGTGGGCCATCATGGTGTCGTTGACCAGGGTCACCCGCACCCGCTCGTTGCGCTCGAAGCGGATCGGTTCGACCAGTTCGCTGAACTTTCGGCCGTCGAAGCCCCACATGAACCGCTCCATGTTGCCGGTCAGGTGGATCTCCATCGTCCGAGACGGGGGGCGCGGGTCCTTGTTCGGCTGGAGCGACACCAGGTCGGTGTAGACGAGGACGCGATGATCGACGGTCGTGAGACCGATCGGACGCTCACCCAGACGGTTGGCGGGGTCCATGGCGATCGCATCGACGCCGACGCCCACCGCCATGTCGGGCGGAGCGTTCTCGGGATCGCGCATGTTCATGCCCGACATGGACATCCCGGCCATCTCGCCGGCTGCGGGCGCGTTCTGGGTCGGAGCGGCGTGGTCCATGCCGGACATCGCGTCATGGTCCATACCGGACATGTCGCCCATCGCGCCGTGATCCATTCCGCCCATGCCCATGTCGCGCATGGTGAGGTTCGGGACCTCTCGCAGGGGAGGGACCTCGGCGGTCATGCCCAGGCGCGGCGCCAGGGTCGCCCGGCCCATGCCGGACCGGTCGATGGCTTCGGAGACGATGGTGTAGGCGCGGTCCTCGGTCGGCTGGACGATGACGTCGTAGGTCTCGGCGACCGAAATCTGGAACTCGTCCGTCTCGACCGGGCGCACGTTCTCGCCGTCGGCCTGCACCACGGTCATCGGCAAGCCCGGGATGCGAACGTTGAAGATGGACATGGCCGACGCGTTGATGATGCGCAGCCGCACCCGCTCGCCGGGCCGGAACAGGCCGGTCCAGTTCTCCTGCGGTCCATGGCCGTTGATCAGATAGGTGTAGGTCGACCCGCTGACGTCGAGGATGTCGCGCGGGTCCATCCGCATCTGGCCCCACATGCGCCGTTCCTCCAGGCTCATGCGGTCGCTGCCGTCCATGAGCCCCGCCAGCGTGGTGCGCTGCTGGTTGAAGTAACCCGGGCTCTTCTTCAGCTTGGCCAGGATTTCGTGCGGATGCATGAAACTCCAGTCCGACAGGACCAGCACATGCTCGCGGTCGTAGGCGACCGGATCGGCGCCCGCCGGGTCGATCACGATTGGGCCGTAGTGACCCATCGCCTCCTGTAGGCCAGAGTGACTGTGATACCAGAAGGTGCCCGACTGCTTGATCGGAAACTCGTAGACGAAGGTCTCACGCGCCCGGATGCCGGGGAAGCTGATGCCGGGCACGCCATCCATCTGGAACGGGACGAGCAGGCCGTGCCAGTGGATTGAGGTGTCCTCGTCCAGCGTATTGGTCACCGCTAGCCGGACGTTCTGGCCTTCTCTAAGGCGTAGCAGCGGCGCCGGCAGAACGCCGTTGATGGTCACCGCATGGCCGGTGCGGCCGCCCACGGTGAAGGGCGTGTGTCCGACGGTCAGGTCGATGTTCGGTCCCGTCAGCGTCGGAAGATCCGCCCGCAGTCCCGCCGATCCGGTTTGCGCCCAGGCGGGGAGCAGACCCTGCAGGCCCAGCAGCCCGCCGCCGGCGGCTGCGCCACGGAGAAGCGTTCGGCGATCGAGGCGGGGCGTGGACATAGGCGAGAAATTCCTTGGTCGGGCTATTCAGCCGTTCGTTCAGATACGCGGCCGGGCGGCGTATCCCTCGCGTCAGGTTGCCGCAGACGTCGGGATTGCAGCTTGTGCATCTTCCCATCAGGGCAAGGTCAAGCGTTTCCGCCGGAAGCTTGGGCCAAAGCCGCCGTCAAGGTCTTGCGGGCGCGGGCGACGCGGGTCTCGACCGCCTTGGGCGTAATACCGAGGATCGAGGCGATCTCGGCGTGAGACCGTCCCTCGAGCGTGGCGAGCAGAAGCGGCCCCTTCAGGGCGTCGGGAAGGTCCCGCAAGGCGCGTTGCAGAGCTTCGGCCCTGCGCTGATCGTCCAGCCGTGTCTCGGGTGACGGCGCATCGTCGCCCACCGCCGCCGCCTCGGGCGCCTCCAGGCCCATGACGCCGCGCACGACCCGGCGGACCGCGCGCCGCCGGCCCCAGTCTCGACATTTGTTGAGGGCGATGGAGCGAAGCCAGACGTCGAACGGCCGCGCCGGATCATACCGCAGCAGGGCGAGCCAGGCGGACGCATAGCTTTCCTGAAGCACGTCATGCGCTTCGGACTCGTCGCCGACATAGCGGCGCACGAACCGGTAGAGATCGGCCTTTGTGGCGGCCATCAAGGCGGTGAAGGCGGCCCGGTCTCCGGTCGCCGCACGGGCCTCGATGCTCTGCTCGGCACACACGCGCGCCGCTTAGCCGGCGTCGTCGTGCAGGGCCTCGACGACCGCGGCGTCGAACACCTCGGCCTGCGCCGGGGTCAGGACGGATCGCATCTCGAACACATGGGTGATTGTCGCCTTCTGCAGATCGCCCATGGCGGCGTGGAAATGATCGACCGCGGCCTGGACCTGGGGCGTGTCGCCGTCACTGGCGGCGATGGCGGCCGCCAGTTCGCGATTGGCCGCGCGCACTTCCGCTTCGAGCGCCGGCCGCTGAGCGGCGAACCGGGCTTCGACCACATCGAGCCGTCGATCCTGCTCAGGGCTCAGGTCGAGTTTCTCATGGACGACGCTGTGCAGGCTTGGCGGCTGCCGCTCCCGCATGACCCAGGTCGCGCTCGCCCAGGTCGCCGCGCCGCTGGCCAGCGCGGCCAGGATGGCCGTGATAACGATCGACTTCCAGGCGGCCCTCATCCCCGAACGTCCAGGCCGGAGAGAGGCGACAAGCCCGCCGAGACGGTGAAAATCCGCATCTCGGACGGCTCCGGCCGCGGAGCCATGAGCATCAGCCCTCCGTTCGCAACGCCGATCACCAGCGCGAATGCAACGGCCGCGACCCGGACCTGACCCATGCGGGCGCGCTCCTTGCGTTCGCCGATCCGCACCCAGACCGCGTCTTCCATTCCGACCAGCCGGCCGGCGTCGCCCGGCCCGACCGCTGCGATCAGTTCATTCATGTCGTCGGTCATTGAGCACCTGCGTCACGCCCCATCTGCCATACGCGCCGGCCTTCCGGTCCCCTCACGAGGGGACGAGCCGTCGCCCGCGTAGATACCAGAGAACGACCGGGACGCGCCCTGTCGTCCGGGGAAAAGACGTGAGCGACAGAGCAGGGCCCACGCGGGTTCCATTCCCCGACGTGCTCGATCCGCTCACGGGCGTGAGGTTCTTTCTCGCCCTCGGCGTCGTGCTGTTCCACTTCCAGCTCTACTGGACGCTCCCGGCGGAGAGCGCGGGCTTGTTGAACCGCGCGCGCCTGGGCGTGGATGTCTTCTTCATCCTGTCGGGCTTCATCCTGACCCACGTCTACCTGCAGGGAGACCGGGCCCCGAACTACGGTCGATTCCTGGCGGCGCGCCTGGCCCGGATCTATCCGGCTCACCTGTTCATCCTCCTGGCCATGCTTGGGCTGGTGCTGATCGCGCCGGTGTTCGGCGTCGGGCTGGAGCCTGGCCGGTTTAATCCCGTCGACTTCGCGGGCACCCTTCTGCTCGTACAGGCGTGGTTCCCGCGCGAGAGCATGGCGCTCTGGAACGGACCGGCCTGGTCGCTGTCGGCGGAGTGGTTCGCCTATCTGGCCTTCCCCGCCTATGCCGCCCTCGCGCTCCGGCTGCGGGCCAGGCCGTGGGTCCTGATTGCACTCGCCATGCTGTTTTTCGTCGCTTTGGACGCCTTCTACCGCGCCTGGTTCGGCCGGATGCTGCCTCGCGCCGAGGACAGCCTCGGGATCCTGCGCATCATTCCCGAATTCCTCTACGGCATTGGCCTCTACTATCTCGGTCAGCGCTGGACGCCTTCGCCGCGAATGTCCCTCATGGGCGCCCTGGTCGCCACGACCCTGCTGCTGACGCTCATGCAGATCGGCGCCGACGACCGGGTCATCGTGGCGGCGGCCGGTTCCTTCATCCTGTCGCTCGCCCTGTTGGCCAAGGCTCCGGTCCGGACCTTCCTGTCTCACCCCGTCCTTCTGTTCGCCGGCGAAGCGTCGTTCGCCCTCTATCTCGTCCACATCCCCATCCTGATGGTGTGGCGCAATGCGGCGCAGGCGTTCTCCGGCTGGGGCGCCGACTATCGAATGGGCCTGGTCGAACTGGCCGCCATGCTTGTGTTGACGCTCGCCGCCGCGGCCGCCATCCATGTCTTCGTCGAGCAGCCTGGCCGACGGTGGTTGCGGGCGCGGCTGGCGCCGCAGCGCGCCGACCCTGTCGAGGCGCAGCGATCCGTCCACAGCGATCAGGGAGAACCCTTTTGAAACCCGCCAATCTGAACCGTCGTCTACTCATGGGCGCGGCCGTCTTCATCGGCATGGGCGGGTCCGCCTGCGCCCAGACCCGTCCGTCCAGAAACCTCACGGTCTTCAAGACGCCCACCTGCGCCTGCTGCGACGCCTGGATCGCGCACATGCGCCAGGCGGGCTTCACCACCACCATCACCGTCCTTCCCAGCCTTCAATCGGTCCGGAGCAGCCGCGGCATGCCGGACGCGCTCGCCTCCTGTCATACCGGTCTGATCGAGGGTTATCTGGTCGAGGGTCATGTGCCGGCCCCGGACGTCATTCGACTGCTGACCGAGAGACCGGCAGCGGTGGGCGTCGCGGTCCCGGGCATGCCGCTCGGTTCGCCCGGCATGGAGACGCCGCAGGGGCACAAGGAGCCCTACGACACCCTGCTGGTGCTTCGCTCGGGCGCGACCCGCGTGTTCGCCCGCCACAACCCGCCGGCCTGACGCAGATCGCGCTCAGCCCGTTCAGATCACCCACAGTCCGGAGTTCGCCATGTCCCGCACCTCTCTCGCCCTCGTCCTGTCGCTCGCCGTGCTTTCGGCAACCCCCGTCTTCGCCCAGGACCACGCCCACGGGCATGCCCAGGCCGCCGGCTCGGTCGCCGCGGAAGCTGCGGACGCGGCGAAGGCCGTCGACGCCTTTCACGTCGCCCTGAAGGCCGGCGACACGGCCGGCGCCTTGGCCCTGATGGCGCCGGATGTGATGATCTTCGAGGAGGGTGGCGCGGAGCGATCACGCGACGAGTATGCGTCCCATCACCTGGGCTCGGACGCCGCCTTCGCCGCCGCCTCTGAAGCGACGGTGACGCGCAGATCGGGATGGGCCGACGGGGACATTGCCTGGATCGCCAGCGAAGGCCGCACCACGGGCCAATTCAACGGCCGCGCCGTAGACCGCCTGACGACGGAAACGATGGTGCTCAAACGCCATGCCGACGGCTGGCGCATCCACCACATTCACTGGTCGTCGCGCGCGCCCGGCTGACGCTCAGGCCCGCGGCAGCGGGTCGCCTGCCCTGCGACGTCGGTGAGGAACATCGAGAAGACGCCCGCCGTCGCGGGCGGGCGTCCCCGATCATAAGATCAGCAGCAGGCGCAGGCTTCCGCGCAGGCTGCGATAGCGTCGCAGCAAGCGCATACGGCCTGCGCCACGGCGTCCGGCGCGGCCGCGAAGGCGGCTGAACCGGAAGCCAGCAGCACCAGGGCTGCGATGGTGAGCGTGCGTTTCATGGTTTTGATCTCTGTTTGATTGAATGAGTTCGGTCTTCTTCAACAGGATCAGCGTCGCGGGGGCGGGTCGTCCGCCTCCGCGGTGAAATCGGCATGCCGCGTATCAAGGGATGGATAGCGGACGGATGCATAGACCCGTGCAGGGGTGGGTTCGCCGCTCTGGGGGACGAGGCCCTGGCAGATGGCCAGGCACGCCTTATGGCACGAGATCCTGACGGTCTTCGGCTCGCACGGGGCGCCGTCGCCGCTCATCGACATGGACGCCATATCCTGATCGACCGGAGCTTCGCAGGCGATCGAAGCGGTGGACACGAACAGCACGGCAAATGCCGCGAGCAGCGCGGTCGTCAGTCGGACGAGGTCATGACGCAGGAACGGCATTGTCTGATCATACTTCAACGGTCGGCGGAACGACGAGCTCATTTTGATCATCGCAATCGAGCCTACAGAGACGCCGCGGGCGGCAGGGTTCCCATGACCGCCACGACGCCGATCAGGGCGAGTCCCAGACCCGTTTCGACCAACAGGCTGCGCCGGAGCGCGCTTATGGCGGCGACGGAGAGTTGGCCCGTCTCCAGCGCAGAGCCCAGTGTCGGCGTCAGCCGGAACCGGTTGCTCGCCGCCAGCGCAAGCATCAAGCTGAAGAGGACGAGCTTGGCGACCAGCAGCTGGCCGTAGAGGTTGCCCGCGATCGACGCCACGCGCTCGGGACCGATCAGGAACCAGCTGTTCACGAGACCGGTCAGCACCAGCACCAGGACCGCGAGCGTTCCAAGGCCGGCGAAGCCATGCAGGGCGCGATGGATTGCAAGGTCGTCCGGACCGGCTCGGCGCAGAAGCAGGGCCGTCAACGCCGCCAGGGCGCCCAGCCACAAGGCCGCTGCCACCGCGTGAATGATGTTGGCGACAAGATGGATGGGCCCGCCAGGGCCCTCGGTGGCCGCGCCGTGACCCGTCCACGCGAAGCTGGCGGCCACGATCAGACCCAAGGCGGTCGTCACGCTCCAGAGCGCGCGACCGGGTTTCAGGGCCACCAAGGCGACAAGCCCAAGCAAGGCGGCGGCGGCCCGCACGACCATCGCCATGCCCAGGGCCGTGCCGGTGACCATGAAGGACAGGGACGCGGGTTTGACGGCTTCGCCCAGCGACCCCGCCATGACGGCCGTCTGGGCCACCAGGGCGGCGAGCGAGCCGAGCGCGACGATGATCGCGGCGAGGCGCAATGTCGGTCGCGACCATTCCAGGTTCGGCGCGTCGGCGTCTTTGAAGCTGTAGAGAAGGAACAGCGGCGCGCCGAGAAGGACGACGCCGCCGCCGTATTGAAGCCAGCGAAGCGCGATGACCGCGACTTCCAGCACGGCGTCAGCGCACCGTGAAGGTGTAGGATCCCGTCATGCGGTGGCCGTCGCTCGACGCGATACGCCAGTCGACACGGTAGGCGCCGGCGGCCAGCGGGCGAGCCAGCGCGCCCGTGAGGGTCCTGCCGTCCTCGGCGGCCGAGGTGCGGATCGCGATCTTCTCCCCCGCCGCATTGACGACGTCGAAGCCGGAAAAGGCGGGAACGCTGCGTTCGCTGAAGGTCAGGGTCAGCGTCCGGGTGGCGGCCACGGTGGAGTCGGGTGCCGGGGTGGCGCTGACCAGGCGAGCGTGGGCCGCCGCCGGTCCGGCGGCGAAGGCCACGACCGCCGCGACGGCGATGAAGGGCGCAGGGTTGAAGTAACGCATACTCAGTCTCCAGACGTTCGGCCGGTCCCGGCCTTCTGCTTCTCTACGCGCCACACGACCGCGTCCCTCATGAAGAGGAAGCGGGCGGCGGCTGAGTCCTACCCCCGCACGCCGGGGTCAGCGGCGACGCTTCTCGAGGAGCGCCTGCATCTGGGCGATCTCCTCCTGTTGACCACGCACGATGCCGTTGCACAGGGCGATGATCTCCGGATCGGTCAGGGAGGCTTGCTCGCACATCAACACGGCCCCGGAATGGTGCGGGATCATCGATCGAAGGAATTCGTCGTCGCCAACGAACGCCTGGGTGCGCATGCCGATGAAGCTGCCGAGGAAGATCACGGCCGCGACCGCGCCGATGGCCAGGTTCGTTTTGCGCGACGGGTACATGGACCGCATGAAGACGAGCATCAGTACCGCCATCGGCGCGACCATCATCAGGGTCATGTAGACGTTGTTCAGGTTGAGATAGAAGTGACCGAGCGTGGCGATCATCGTGTACATGACCAGGTACATGATGACGAAATCGAGCGCCAACTCGAGGTACAGGCTCCGATAAGGGCCGAGTCCACGAGCGTTGCCTTGCCCGCCGTGGTCCATCTGTTGATGAGACATCGTCCGTATCCTCTTCAGAAATTTCAGTTCGTCTTCGCCTGCCGCTGCGAAAGCCTGGAGACTGCGGTCAGCGTCTGAATCAATCCGGCCCGTCACAGCCGGTTCCTCCCTTGGGTGGGTGGGCGGACTGTTGATTGCCTATCCTGGCTAAAGCCTCACCGCGCGCAGTCTCAGCGCATTGCCGATGACGCTGACCGAGGAGAGCGCCATTGCGAGCGCCGCAAGGGCAGGCGAGAGAAGCCAGCCGAAGACGGGATAAAGCAGGCCAGCCGCCACGGGGATGCCAAGGGCGTTGTAGCCGAAGGCGAAAACGAGGTTTTGGCGGATGTTGCCCATCACCGCGCGGGACAGACGCCGTGCGCGCACGATGCCTTGCAGATCTCCGCCCAGCAGGGTGACGCCGGCGCTTTCGATGGCGACGTCCGAACCCGCCCCCATGGCGACGCCGACATCGGCTGCGGCGAGGGCAGGGGCATCGTTGACGCCATCCCCCGCCATGGCGACGATCCGACCCTGCGAACGAAGCTGTTGAACCACAGACGCCTTGTCCTGCGGCAAAACCTCCGCCTGGACTTCGTCGATGCCGAGGCGCCGCGCGACCGCTTCGGCCGTCGTCCGGTTGTCCCCGGTCATCATCACCAGCCGCAGACCGGCCGCTTTCAGCGCGAGGATCGCAGCCGGCGTGGTGGCCTTGATGGGATCGGCGATGCCGATGACCCCGGCCGCCTTTCCGTCGATCGCCACGAATATGGCGGTGGCGCCGTCGTGGCGAAGGGCCTCCGCCTTCGGCTCCAGCGCGGAGACGTCGATCGAAAGCTCGCCGAGAAAACGGGTGTTGCCCAGGGCGACCTGGCGGCCCTCAATCGTCCCGCGAACGCCGCGACCGACCGGGCTGTCGAAGTCCGCGGCCTCGGTAAGGGGGATGTCCCGGTCCTTGGCTGCCCGGACGATTGCGTCGGCCAACGGATGTTCGCTGCCCCGCTCGAGGCTGGCCGAAAGACGCAGGATGTCCGCTTCCACGAAGCCGAGGGCGGGCAGGATCGCCGTCACCGACGGACGGCCCTCCGTCAGGGTGCCGGTCTTGTCCAGAACGAGAGTGTCGACCTTCTCGAAGCGTTCGAGCGCCTCGGCGTTCTTGATCAGGACGCCGGCGTGGGCGCCACGTCCCACCCCGACCATGATCGAGATCGGCGTCGCCAGACCCAACGCACAGGGACAGGCGATGATGAGCACCGAAACGGCGGCGACCAGGGCGTAGGACAAACGGGGCTCGGGACCGACCAGGCCCCAGACGACGGCGGCGAGCAGGGCGATCGCGATCACGGTGGGAACGAACCATCCGGAGACCGTATCGGCCAGCCGCTGGATCGGGGCGCGACTGCGCTGGGCCTGGGCCACCATCTGGACGATCTGCGCCAGCAGGGTGTCGGCGCCCACCTTGTCGGCGCGCATGATGAAGGATCCGGTCTTGTTGAGCGCGCCGGCCACGACGCGGTCGCCGACATCCTTGGTCACCGGCATGGACTCGCCGGTCACCATGGATTCGTCGACAGCGACCCGACCCTCCAGGAGTTCGCCATCGACCGGGATCTTCTCTCCGGGCCTTACCCGCAGGCGGTCGCTGACGGCGATCTGGTCAAGCGAGACATCTTCATCGACGCCGTCCGCCCGGATTCGGCGCGCGGTCTTGGGCGTGAGGTCCAGCAGGGCGCGGATCGCGCCCGACGTCTGTTCGCGGGCGCGCAGTTCCAGAATCTGCCCGACGAGGACCAGCACGGTGATGACCGCCGCCGCCTCGAAATACACCGGCGCACTGCCGTCGGCCTTCAGGAAGGCGGGCGGGAACAGGGTTGGCGCGACGACGGCCACGACGCTGTAAAGCCATGCCACGCCGACCCCCATGGCGATCAGGGTGAACATATTCAGCCGCCGGGTGCGCAGCGATGTCCAGCCGCGCTCGAAGAAGGGCCAGCCGCACCAGAGAACCACGGGGGTCGCCAAAGCGAACTGGATCCAGTTCGACATCTGGCCCGGGATGAACATGTGGAGATTGGCCAGGTGTCCGCCCATTTCCAGGGCGAAGACCGGCAGGGTCAGGACCAGACCGACCCAGAAGCGTCTGGTGAAGTCGATCAGCTCGTGGTTGGGCGGGGCCTCCGCCGTGACCGTCTCCGGCTCAAGCGCCATGCCGCAGATCGGGCAG
This sequence comes from Brevundimonas sp. TWP1-3, assembly GCF_049896085.1. NCBI lineage: Bacteria > Pseudomonadati > Pseudomonadota > Alphaproteobacteria > Caulobacterales > Caulobacteraceae > Brevundimonas > Brevundimonas sp. TWP1-3. The sequence continues at coordinate 1,701,339 of NZ_JAFCTP010000001.1, forward strand.
GAGCCTGGGCCTTCCTGCCGGATCTCGGGGTGCATCGGGCAGGTGTAGATGGCGCCGGGAACGGCCGGCTCGGCCTCCACGGGAGGGTTCAGGTAACGCATCGGATCGCCGATGAATTTGGTCCGGCACCCCGCCGAGCAGAAGAAATAGTCCTGACCGTCATGACTGGCTCGGTGAGCGGTGGCCGTCGGATCGACCGACATGCCGCAGACGGGATCCTTGACCGTTGCCGCGCCATCCGAGGCCTTCGCCCCGCAGCAGGCGTGACCCGAGGCGTGATTGTGAGGATGCGTGGACATGTCGCTCTCTCCGGCTGACCGAAGAGCTAACATATACCCATGGGGGGTATATCGCAAGATACCCGTCTGGGGTATATGGGGGTGCTCAGGAGGACAGGCCGCATGCAAACCGACACGAAACCCAAAGTCCTCAACAGGCTCAGCCGGATCGAAGGCCAGGTGCGGGGAATCTCCCGCATGGTTGAAGATGACCGGTATTGCGTCGACTTGCTGACCCAACTTCAGGCCGTTCGAGCCGCGCTCCATCGCGTGGAGACCGAAGTGCTACGGGATCACCTCGACCACTGCGTCATGGGCGCTATGACCGGCGACGATCCCGAGGATCGCAAGGCAAAGGCCGGCGAGCTGATCGAGCTCTTGGCGCGGGCCGGACGGTAGAGTTGGCGGAACGAATGGGCCCTCCTGGTCGCTAACGTCGGGATCCCAAGGAGCCGTCATGAAACGCATCAGCCTCGTCCTCGCCGCCTGCGCCTTGGCTACGGCCTGTTCCCCGCAAGCCGAAGAGCCCGCCGTAGCCGCGCCTGAGGCCCCCGCAGCGGCGGAGGGCGGCATGGCTGCGCCTGCGCCCGGCGACTCCGTCGCCACCCAAGGCTACAAGGCCTCGATGAACACGATGATGGAGGCGATGCCCGCCTTCACCGGGGACGCGGACATCGACTTCATGAAGCAGATGCGAGGTCACCACGTCGCCGCCGTCTCGATGGCCCGTGTGGAGCTCGCGCAAGGCAAGGACGCCCAAGCGCGGAACCTGGCCCAGGAGGTGATCACGGCGCAGGAGCGCGAAATCACCCTGATCGACGCCTGGCTCGCCCAGAAGGGAGCGTCGGCGGCTCCCGCCGCCTGATCGCGAGATCAGCGCACCGCGTCCGGACCGACAGACGTGCGAAATCGGCCAACTGTCGACCTCGTGGCCAAAGTCCATGGTCTCGACGGAGAGTATAGCCCAGCGACCCTTAAACTCGGCTGTCGCTACTCTGCGATCTTTTAGGCGGCAGTCGTCAAAGATCAGGTCGTCACCGATGCCTGAACTGCCGCACCCGCAGACGAGCGGGCTTGAACATTTCCATATTTCGACTAATTTGGAAATATGGAAACCGAAGTTTCGATTCTCGCTCTCGCCGCCTTGGCGCAATCGACGCGGCTGGAGGCGTTTCGCCTCCTCGTGCGTCACGAACCCGATGGTCTGCCGGCCGGTGACATCTCCAACCATCTGGTGATCCCGGCCAACACCCTGTCGTCCCATCTCGGCGTCCTGACGCGCGCGGGGTTGATCAGGTCGGAGCGGCGCAGCCGGTCGATCATCTACCGGGCCGACCTGGATCGGCTTCGCGACCTGGTCCTCTTCCTGCTCAAGGACTGCTGCGGGGGCAGGGCGGACCTGTGCGAACCCCTGCTGGCTGAACTCGCGCCCTGTTGCCCCTAAGGATCCCGTGGACATCGTCATCTATCACAACCCCGCCTGCGGGACGTCGCGCAACGCGCTCGAGCTGATCCGCCACGTCGGCATCGAGCCGCATGTCGTGCAGTATCTGAAGACCCCGCCGTCGCGGACCATGGTCGCTTGGCTGGCCGAACGGGCCGGCAAGCCGCTGCGCAATCTGTTGCGCGAGAAGGGCACGCCCTTCGCCGAACTGGGCCTAGGGGACCCGGGCCTGACGGACGATCAGTTGCTCGATGCGATCGAGGCCCATCCGATCCTGCTCAATCGCCCGATCGTCGTCAGTCCGCTCGGCGTCGGCCTGTGCCGACCGTCCGAGGCCGTTCTGGACCTCCTGCCCGCCGATGATCTCAAGCCCTTCACCAAGGAGGACGGCGAGGTCGTCATCGACGCCGCCGGCCAGCGGGTGAAGCGATGATCGACACCCGCGTGGAGGACGCTGCGCCGCGTCGCCTGTCCTTCCTCGACCGCTGGCTGACGCTGTGGATCTTCGTGGCCATGGGCCTGGGCGTGGCTATGGGGACGCTGGCGCCGGGCCTGCCGACCTGGGTCGACAGCCTCTCAATCGGCACGACCAATATCCCGATCGCCATCGGTCTGATCCTGATGATGTACCCGCCGCTGGCCAAGGTCCGGTACGAGGAACTGCCGCGCGTCTTCGCCGACAAGCGGGTCCTGGCCCTGTCCTTGTTCCAGAACTGGGTGCTGGGCCCGGTGCTGATGTTCGCCCTGGCGGTGATCTTCCTGCGTGATCAGCCGGAATACATGACCGGCGTCATCCTGATCGGGCTGGCGCGCTGTATCGCCATGGTCCTGGTCTGGAACCAGCTGGCGCGGGGCGACAACCAGTATGTCGCCGGCCTCGTAGCCTTCAACTCGATCTTTCAGATCCTGTTCTTCAGCCTTTATGCCTGGATCTTCCTCACCGTCCTGCCGCCACTGTTCGGCCTGCAGGGCAGCGTGGTGGACGTCAGCGTCTGGACCATCGCCGGCGCGGTGCTCGTCTACCTTGGCCTACCGTTCCTAGCCGGCTTCCTGACCCGACGCAGCCTGATCGCTCGCCGCGGCGCCGACTGGTACGAGCGGCGCTTCCTGCCGCGCATCGGGCCGATCACCCTGATCGCTCTGCTGTTCACCATCGTGGTCATGTTCAGCCTCAAGGGCGGGGAGGTGGTGGCTTTGCCGCTGGACGCCCTGCGCATCGCCATTCCCCTGACGATCTACTTCCTCGTCATGTTCGTGGTGAGCTTCCTCATGGGCAAGCTGATCGAAGCCGACTATCCGCGCACCACCGCCCTGGCCTTCACCGCGGCCTCGAACAATTTCGAACTGGCCATAGCGGTGGCCATCGCGGCCTTCGGCCTGACCTCGCCGGTCGCCTTCGCGGCCGTCATCGGCCCCCTTGTCGAGGTGCCGGTGTTGATCCTGCTCGTGTCGGTCGCGCTCTGGATGGGCCGACGCTGGTTCCCGGACACGGCCCCGCCGAAGGACGCCGGCTGATGGTCAGTCTGCATTTGGTCGACTCGACCGATGTCGATCTGATCGCGGCCCTGCGTGGCGAGAACCTGCCTGAGCCGGGCGCCGGGCGATACTTCAGCGCCGACCACTACGGCGCGGTCATCGGCTACGTCGGGCTGGAAGGGGAGCGGCGCGACCTGCTGCTGCGCTCCCTGGTCGTACTTGCCGACCAGAAGGCCCGCGGCCTGGGAAGTCGGGTGCTGGCCGCCGCCGAGACCACCGCCGGCGACCTGGGCGCTGCACGTCTGCACCTGCTCACCACGACGGCCGAGCGCTTCTTCACCGGGCGCGGCTTTGTAGCCGCCGATCGTGAGTCCGCGCCGCCCGCGATCCGGCAAACTCGCGAGTTCGCGGACCTCTGCCCGGCGTCTGCCGTCTATTTGACCAAGGACCTTTGAATGACGTTCACCCGTCTGCGTTCGCTGCCGGATCCGGATAACCTGCCGGCCCTGGACGCGGCCTATCTGTCCGCCGAGCCCGCCCGGGGATTGGGCTCGACCGACCCGGCGCCGCGGATCCTTCTCTTGTACGGATCGCTGCGCGAGCGGTCGTATTCGCGGCTCTGCGTCGAGGAAGCGGCCCGCCTACTGCAGCGCATGGGATGCGAGACCCGCATCTTCGACCCCTCCGACCTCCCCCTGCCGGGCGCGCCCGGCGACGACGACCACCCGGCGGTGCGCGAGTTGCGCGAACACGCCTTCTGGTCGGAGGGCATGGTCTGGTGCAGTCCGGAACGGCACGGCCAGGTCTCCGGGCTGATGAAGCTGCAGATCGATCACCTGCCATTGAGCCAGGGCGGCATGCGCCCGACGCAGGGCCGGACCCTCGCCGTCATGCAGGTGTCGGGCGGGTCGCAGAGCTTCAACGCCGTCAACACCCTGCGCCTTCTGGGCCGCTGGATGCGGATGATCACCATCCCCAACCAGTCGAGCGTGGCCAAGGCCTTCCAGGAGTTCGACGGGGCCGGCCGGATGAAGCCCTCGGCCTACTATGAGCGGATCGTCGACGTGATGGAGGAACTGGTGCGCTTCACCATTCTGGTCCGGCCCCACGCCGTCCAGCTCGTCGATCGGTATTCCGAACGAAAGGCGGAGGGCGTTCCGGTCGACGCCGCGTCCGATTTGTCATCCATCGCCATCGCGGCACAATGAGGTGCCGGGATCGGCGCAGTTAAGCTCGGTCATCGAACCCAAGCTCATGTCTGGTTCTCGGAACTTCGCCAATGACCGCTGTTGGCGCTTCGCCGACATGATTGGTCGATTAGGAGCCGCGAGGGCGACATGGATTCTTTCGAGCTGCTACGAATAGATGAGATGGACTCTGCAGCTCAGATTCGATTTAAATTACGCGTCGACTTGGCTGCCATGCCTCGAATGATCTCGAAAGATAGCGTCATCACTAAAATTTTATGACGCAATATTTCTTAGTGTTTTCAATAGCGTTATTGGGCGACGGTAGCCTAGTCGGCATGGGGTCGTCGTGCCAATAAAAAGAGCTTTGTAAACAACACTGTTGTTGTCATTAAGTAATCGAGTGGGAATAGTTTCCACTCTCGCAGCGTTCCGACTATCGATAGTAAATCGATAAAAAGGCGGCGGAAATCCGGAACTGAGCGGCGGACAGCACCCGCCGCTGGTGAGTATTGCCGCTTGCGATAGCGGTTTGATGGAATGAGGTCCTGCGCTCAGGAGGAGGACCGGTTTACGCTGGCCTGCCAGCCCCGAGCGCTCGATCTTCAGGGTTGGAAATCGAAGCGATGGCCCGCGACGAAGGCGTCCCAAGACTGTCGGTCGCGAAAGTCGAGGCCGCCGGACCAGGCCGAGCCCATATAGTAGGTGAAGGGGCGCCCCGGCGTGACCCGCACGAGGATCAGATAGTTGTCGGCGTCCTCGGCGAAGCCTTCGACCGTGTCGGGATCGACCGCCAAGGCGATGCCCAGGCTGCCGTGTTCAGGACTGTCGGGTTCCCAGAACATCAGACGCCCATTTTCGGCGTCGCGGGTGACGAACCCGGCGCCGTTCTCGTTACGTCGTTTGGAGATGCCGATGCCGACAATCAGCGGCGCGTCCGTGTTCGAGGTCAGCGTAGACGTCATGCGTGTGAAGTTGGACCCCAGCGGCAGGCTGAACTCGCGTGTCTCCGACACGGTGCGGACCACATCGACTGGCCAGGGGCGGTAGGCGACGCTGAAGCGCGCCTCGTCACCGCCGGTCTCCTCGATCTCAAAAGTCGAGAAATTGCGGCTGGTCCACAGCTTGTTGTCATACCAGATCCCGAGGCCGCCGGCTCCGCGTCCCCGCCCGACGTCGTAGTAGTCCAGCCCCTCGCCTCGATCGGTGTGATAGTTCGGGAACTTCAGCTGACGGTCCATGAAGGGGTAGCGGACGCGTTTGGCCCAGACGTCGATGCCGGAGCCGGAGGGCGCCTCGCGCGCCTCCAGCGCCGGGCCGTAGATACGGTGGGCGACGCGGTCGTTCTCCCACAGAAGATCGTCCAGCCGGTCGGGAGCAAAACGTGCGACGGCGCGCGGGATCTGCTCTTGCGGCGTCGGCGGGGTCAGTCGCTCGATGGTCGAGGGCCGGCCGAGGGCTGCGGGATCGTAAGACAGGGCGGCGGTGGCGCGCATCTCGGACTCGCGCCGGCTAGTCTCCTCGGGCCCCACGACGGTCACGGGTGCGGGGGGGACGGGGGTCGTGGCGGCGATGACCTCAGGGGAGTCGCGGACGGGTTCGGCCTCAGGAAGCGTTTGAGCCGGCCCGTTCAGGTCGGCGATCTCCAGGCCCACCAGGATGTAGGTTCCGCTGGCGTAAAGACCCACGTCTCCCGGCGCCGTCGCGACCGGCTGGTCCCCCGTCTTCTGGGCGGCGCCGACCAGACCGCTGGGCAGTACGTGGCGGTTCAGCGCGGCCCAGCCTTTCAGCACGTGAGGCAGGTAGATGTCGCGATCCAGAAGGCCGTGGTTGATGCCCCAGGCCAGGGCATAGACATAGAAGACCGAGCCCGAGGTCTCGGCCTGGGGATAGGTTTCGGGCTCAAGGAGGCTGGCGCGCCACAGGCCGTCGTCCTGCTGAAGCCCGGCGATGCGGTCCGCCATCTTGCGAAATATGTCGATGTAGAACGGCCGGTCAGCGAAGTCCGCCGGCATCGATTCCAGCCAGCGCGCCAGGCCGCCCATGACCCAGCCGTTGGCGCGCGACCAATAGATGCGGTCGCCGTCGGCGTCGCGGTGGTTCTCACCCTTGAACCGCTCGTCACGCAGGAACAACTTCTCTTCGGGAACCCAGAGACGCTCCGCCGTGCGTCGCCATTCCTTGTTCGCCGCATTCAGATATTTGGGGTCGCCAGTGATGACCGACATCCGCGCCAGGACGGGCGGAGCCATGTAGAGGGCGTCGGCCCACCACCACACTAGGGCTGGCGTATCCTCTGCGCGGGCCAAGTATGGAACCTGCCAGTCCAGCCGCTGACGCAGCGGCATCAGCACGCCCTCCTGGCCGCGTCGGGCATAGAGTTCCTGATAAAGGTCGCCGATGGCTATGTCGTCGGCGTTCAGAAGGGTCTTGCCCGACCGCGCGCCGCGGAGACTGTAGTTGTAGTGGTCGGCTACGGCGCTGAGGAAACGCAGCGTCTCGGGGTCATCCGAAACCCGCGCCAGGCGCGCCGCGCCGACATAGAAGGTCGCCGCCACCCAGTTCGACGACATCTGCGTCAGGTTGCTCCCGGTCGACAGGGCCAGTGGTTCGTCCGCCATCGCCGCGATCTGCGCGGAGGCGACATATTCCACCGCCGCCATAGTCTCTTGCCGCGACGGCAGGCCGGTCGCCTGGGTGTAGAGCGCGGGACGAGGACGGGGGGTCAACCATGCCGCCTCGACGCCTGGCGCCAAGACGGGGTCCGCCTGCGCCACAACGGAGCCGGGCAGTGCGACGGTCGACATCAGGGCGGCGATCAGGCCTAGGCCGGCACGAGAGGGCAGGGACATGGGCTTTTCCTCCGACGACGCAAGCTGGCGTCGCTCTGTTTTCTTTGCGTCCAAAAGGGGACGGCGCGGCATGGCAACCGGTGTCAATTCAAGTGGGGCCAATCGGCTGCGCATCTCAGGCGGCCTTGCCATGAGCATATCGTCCGTTATCGTGAGACGGAAGAACAGAATGTGGGAAATGTCCATTGTTAGCAAATCGCCGCACCCTCCTGCAGCTTGGCCTTACAGGGGCGCTGACCGCCGCGACGCCGGCGCTGGCCCAAGCGACGGCCGGAAAGATATTTGACGCGGCCGACTTCGGTGCAGTCGGCGACGGCGAGACGATCAACACACTCCGAATCCAGGCCGCCATTGATGCTGCGGCCGGGCAGGGCGGCGGGACAGTGGTTCTGAAGCCCGGCCTGTATCTGTCCGGCTCCCTGTTCGTGAAGTCCGGCGTGACCCTGATGATCGGGCGCGGTACGACCATTCGGGGGCTTCAGGATATCGCCGCCTATCCCCTGGTCCGCACCCGCGTCGCCGGGGTGGAGATGGACTGGCCCGCCGGCCTGCTGAACATCTATCAGCAGCAGAACGCCAAGATCACCGGCGAGGGCCTGGTCGATGGCGACGGCAAGGTCTTCTGGGACAGCTATTGGGCCATGCGTCGCGACTATGACCCGCGCGACCTGCGCTGGGCCGCCGACTACGATTGCCGCCGCCCGCGCCTGATCCATATCTATGACTCGCAACAGGTCGAGGTGTCGGGCCTGAACCTGGCGCGGTCCGGCTTCTGGACCGTTCACGTCTGCTATTCGCGCGATGTGAAAGTCGCCGACCTGATCATCCGCAACAATCTGGGCGGCCGTGGTCCCTCGACCGACGGGATCGACATCGACTCGTCGGAGCGGGTGCTGGTCGAGCGTTGCGACCTGTCGGTCAACGACGACGCCATCTGCATCAAGGCCGGCCGCGACTGGGACGGCCTGCGCGTCGCCCGTCCGTGCCGGCAGGTGAATATCCGCGACTGCATCGTTCGCGACGCCCTGGCCGGCATGACCTTCGGTTCCGAGACCTCGGGCGGCTTCGACGACATCGAGGTTTCGGGCCTGCGGATCGAATACCCCGTGCCGCTGGGCATCTTCTTCAAGTCGGGCCACACGCGCGGCGGCGTCATCTCCAACATCCGCCTGCGCGACATCCATCTGCAGGACGTGCGAACGCTGATGCAGGTCAATCTGAACTGGTATCCGAACTACAGCTACGCCCAGATCCCGGCGGGTATCACGGACATCCCCGACTATTGGCGCGCCCTTGCCACGCCGGTCCCGCGCGAACAGGGCATTCCCCGCATCCACGATGTCCGCCTGTCGAACATCAAGGCCGTCGGCGGCAAGGTCGGGTTCGCGGCTGCCGCCTATCCCGAGGCGCCGCTGAAGGATTTCACCTTCGAACGGCTGGACTGGGACGTGCAGGACGCAGGCGCCATCGCCAACGCCGAGAACTGGCGCTTCCGCGACTGCAAGATCGACACCCTGGACGGCAAGGGCCCCAAGGTGACGGACTCGACGGGCGTCACCGGCCTGCGTCCACGGGTCGCCTGACGCCCGCCGGCAAACCTTCAGGGTCGAACAAAAAGAAGGCCCGGAGCGTTTCGCTCCGGGCCTTTAGTTTATCGCGCCAGAAGCGTCAGGGAGGGAAGATCAGTACTTCCAGCGCAATCCCACGGCGATCTCTCGGCCCGTGTGACGGTAGTCGGACACGCGGTCCGTCACATCGACGTAGCGATCGGTATAAGCGTCAGTCAGGTTGATGCCTTCGAGCGAGAAGGTCAGGTTCGGCGTGAACTCGTACGACATGGAGGCGTCGATATTGGTGGTGTCGTTGACGCCCTCTTCCGAATTGCCGTTCGAGCCGGGGAAGGACAGCAGATACTGGCTGCGGTGCGCGACTGAGACGCGGGCCTGGAACGGGCCGTCCTCGTAATACAGGGTCGCGTTGGCGGTGTTCTTCGATTGGCCCGTCAGACGGTTCTTGCCGGCCGTGCCGTAGCTGACCTCGGAATCGACCCAGGTGACGTTGCCGGTGAAGCCGAAGTTGGACCACAGGCCGGGCAGGAAGGTGAAGGGCTGCTGGTACTGGATCTCGATCCCCTTCAGCGCCCCGCCTGCGCCGTTCAGGCGACGTGTGACCTGGAAAATGTCGGTCGGGGAGGCCGCGCCTTGCAGCAGTTCGTTCGGCAGGCCCAACTGGTTGTAAGGAATGCCCACCGTCTCGGACGTGATGAAGCTGTCGATGTCCTTGTAGAAGAGGGCGCCGGCCAGCAGGCCTTCGTTCTGGAAATACCACTCGACGGAGAAGTCGTAGTTTGTGGCGCGGAACGGGTCGAGCAGGGGGTTGCCGTAGGAGACGGTTCGCGTCGTCGGAGACACGCTGCCGCCGGGCGTCAGGTCGCCTAATGTCGGACGCGACATGACCTTGGCGGCGCCCAGGCGGATGACCAGGTCCTCACGCGGTTCCAGCGCCAGATTGAAGGACGGCAGCACGTCTTCGTAGTCGTTCTCGGTCGTGACGTAGTCGTAGGTGGTGACCGGAGGCGTGCCCGTGGCGATCGTCTGCCAACCCTTGGCCGTGACCTCGGTCTGGGCGTAGCGGATGCCGGCGTTGCCGCGCAGGACCATGCCGGCGACGGTCGTGTTGAAGTCCGCCTGCAGGAAGATGCCCTTGTCCGTCTCGTCCACTTCCCGTTCGCTGCGGTTGGCGACCAAGGGGTCGTCGTAGAAGCTAAGGAAGTCGGCGATCTTCGAGATGTCGGGAACGATGAACGACAGGTCGGAGCCCGCGCCCGCGTCCACGCCGCCCGAGATGTCGACGACGCGGCCGATGCTGTCCACGCCCGTCAGGCGGTCGGCGCCGGTCGGGTTGGTCTTGGTGCGCGTCAGGCCGAAGGTCTCGAACCCGTAGGTGCGGTATTCGCCGCCCAGCTTGAACGTCAACGAGTCGGACCAATCGTAGGCCAGCGAGCCGGCGCCGACCTGATTGTCGAAGTTGCCGCCGGAGGTGCTGCGCGTGGCGTTGACCAGGGTGAAACGCTGACCTGAAGTGACGTCGAAGCCGTAGTTGATCGTCGGCTTGCGATCATCCTCTCGGAAATCGAAGCTGTAGCCGTTCACGCCAGCGGCCTCGAAGGCATACGCGACGTTCATCGGCGTGCGCGCTTCCGAACGGTTGGCGCCGATCTTCAGATTGCCGCGCAGGCGGTCCGTGAAGTCGTGGCGCACGTTCAACGACGCCTGGTAGAAGTTGCTTTCGTTGCGCGTGAATCCGTTCTCGGCCCGCACCAGCATGTTGTCGAAGACGCCGTACGACAGGATGTTCTTGTCGGCGTCGATCTCATAGTCACGGACGACGACGCTGTTCACATTGGCGCGGCTGAACGACCAGGCCTCGATGTTGGGGCTTTCCAGTTCCGAGTTGAACCGCGACCACAGGACGTCAAGCACCGCCTCGGTGCGATCGCTGGGCCGCCATTGCAGCGAACCGGTCATGCCCAGGCGATCTTCCTGAGTATTGCCGAGGGTGTAACGCGGGATGCGCGGATAGAAGGCGTTCAGCACTGCGTCACGCTGTGCCGTCGTCGTGCAGGGAATGCAGTTGCCGAAGTTCTGACCACGTCCATAAGGCGAGCCGGTCACTGGATTGACGTCCAGCGGATTGCCCTTCTGCCAGCGCGTGGTGTTGAAGCTGCCCAGGATCGGCGAACGTTCGGAGTAGGCGACCGAGAGCAGGGCGCCGAAGGTGCGGTCTTCGTTCGACCAGCTGAGCAGGCCCGCCAGACGCGGGATCGTCTTCTCCGACAGGTCGTTGTAGGACGCCTGCGCCGACAAGGCGGAGTTGAAGCCGCTGCCGCTGAAGTCCAGGGGGCGGCCGGTCTGCAGATCGACGGTGGCGCCCAGTGAGCCTTCCTCGATCTCGGCCGACTGCGTCTTGCGGACTTTGATGCTGTTGAACAGCTCGGACGCGAACATCGAGAAGTCGAAGCTGCGGCTACGGTTGCCGCCGGATGCGGCCTGGGCTTCCAGGCCGTTGATGCGCGTGCGGGTAAAGTCGGAGTTCAGCCCACGAACCGAAATGGTCGTACCCTGGCCGTTGACGCGTTCGATAGTCACGCCGGGCAGGCGTTGAATGGCCTCGGCAAGGTTCTGATCAGGGAAGTCGGCCATGTCTTCGGCAAAGATGGCGTCCACCGCGCCGGCTTCGCTGCGCTTGATGTTCAGCGCCTGTTGCAGGCTGGAGCGGAAGCCGGTGACGACGATTTCTTCCACGACGGTCGCGTCGTCCTGAGCAGCTTCCTCGGCTGCGGGCTCAACGGCAGGGGCGGTCTGCGCCATCGCCGGCACGGCACCCATCAGGGCCGCCAGGGATACGCCAACGGCGCACAGAGTCCGGGTGTTGGTCCGTCGCATTCGTTCTCTCCCCATCCCGGCGGCCATCTGGCACCGGTGTCATTTTTTGGTATGCTGTCGCGCATAGTCGGATTGGCGACGTGCCGTTTATTGCAACAGCTTCCCGCATTTTGCAACAAGGTGATGTTTGGGTCGAGACAATCTGTCGAAAATTCTCGACAAAACCTCGACAATTCAGGCGTAAGGTCTCGACAAATTGTCGATGTTTCTAGGCGCGGCGCGCGACTTCGACGGCATAGACGTGATTGGCGCCGTGCATGTTCGACACGAAGACAATCCATTTGGCGTCCGGCGTGAAGGTCAGATTTGGCTCCAACCGGTAGTCGTGGTTCGACAGGTCCACCAGCCGTTCCGAGCGCAGATATTCGACGAAAATCTGGTCGTCCTTGTCGCTGGACGGATCGGCGTCGACGATCGGTTCGGGACGCAGCAGGACGATCCATTTGCCGTCGGGCGCATGGGCGACCATGTCGCCGTCGCCCCCGTCGCCGGCGAACAGGGTCCCGTCCGGCGAGACGTTGTAGTGGACGGACCAGTCGTTCTGCTCGACGCGGCGATAGACGCGACGGCCCGTCTCCAGATCGACCGAGGCGACCCAGAAGACCTGACCGCGCGGGGTCTGCAGGTCATAGAGCACCTGCTTTCCGTCCGGGCTGAACCATTCGTGGCCGAAGATCTCGAAGTTCATCGTCCGCTGGTGGGTCTTCCTCAGGCCCGTGCCGTCGGCGCGGATGGCCCACATCCGGTCCACGCGGTGCCAGGGGCCTTCGTGGCAGAAGATGATCTGCTGCGGATCGGTGGGCGAGAACTGGGTGTGGCCGATCCACTCGTTGGTCTTGTGGATCACACGCCGCTCGCCCGTCGCCAGGTCGATGACGAAAATCTCCATCGGATAGCCGGCGGCCCAGCGCTGTAGCATCCGCACGCCCTTGGCGCGGGCGAAGTTCAGCGGCTTTCCGTCCGGTCCGTTGGCTTCGTATTCGGCCTGGTCGAAGCGGCGGTTGCGCGGATCGGGAACGGTCGGCTGAAGCGGCTGGCTGTCATAGGCGACGAAGCCCAGCAGCAGGGTCTCGTCGGCGTTGACCGAGTTGATCTGACCGTTCGGAATCCGGCAGATCTCGCGACGCTGTCTGGTGTCGGCGTCGATGACGAAAAGGGTTTTGGCGCGGTCCATCAGCTGGCCCTCGCCGGGCGCGGTGACCGAATAGTAGACGTTGCGGCCCTTGCGACCGGTGAACATCAGGTCGGCCTCGTGATCGGGAACCAGGACGCTGACGGCCCAGGTCGCCAGATCGACGGTCGAGATGCCCTGGGGCGTCGAGATGACCATCAGGTCGGGCGCGCCGGCCTTGGGCGGCAGGAACATGTTCTTGTAGAAATAGGGCTTTCCGCCCCCGCCGTCGGGCGAGACGCGGCGGATACGGTGGCCGGTCTTGGGATCGACCCACTCGGTCGGCGCCGGGCCGTCCCAGCGCGGCCGCTCGACCGGCGTTTCCTGGGTCGACGGCGGGGCGGTGTTGGGCGCGGGCCAGACGGGGGTCTGGCCCGGCGTAGGCGGCGTTGCGGGCGCGGACTGCTGGGCCTGGACGGTCGTGGTGGCCAAGGCGCCGACGGCGGGGGCCGCGAACAGGGCCTTCAGGGCGGTGCGTCTGGAGGTCGTCATTGGGGCGTTCCTCTCGGTTTTTTCTGGATTACGGCGCGGGGGTCAGGCCTTCGACCCGGACGGTCCAGCCGTCCTTCGGAAAGCCGGGGGCGTGGCCGCTCGATCCGTCCCAGCCCGCCGCCATCAGGCCGACGGCCATCAGCAGCGACCCATTGGACGGGAAGTAGGTCTCGGCGGCGCGGCGATAGCCGGGACCGTCGGGATTGACCGCCATCTCGACGCCGCCGGCGCCGGCCGAGACGGGGACGAGTTCGTCGGCGTGCTCGTCCAGGTGGACGCGCGGGGTCATGCCGGTAACGCCCCACTGGTTGTTCTTCAGATCGGCGAACAGCCAGTCGACGGCCTTTTCCGGTTCGCCGACACGGGCCGCCGTCATGGCCATCATCGGGAAGTCCCAGCCCCAGGTTTGGCGCACGTCCCACGTCTGCTCCACCGCCTCGAAGGTGCGGCGCATGGCGGCGGGATCGATCCGCGCGCCAGGGATGAAGCCATAGGCCATTAGGAAGGAGGGGTGGTCGCGGTTCTTGCACTGGGCCGCCGCCGCGTGCTTGCGGCAGGCGTCGGACATGGCCGTCTCCCAGAAGTCCGGCAGGTTCTCGATCGGCAGATAAAGGCCGTCCTTCATCGGCGGCGGTGCGATCTTCGCCAGGGCCTGATCCCAATCGGCGCGGCGGGCCTGGCCCTTGCGTTCACGCCAAGCTTGCGCGGTTTCCAGAGCCCAGCGGAAATACTCGACCTCGAAGGTCGGGTTCACCGTGGTCAGGGGATCGTAGTTCTCCTGCGCAGGGATCATCGGCGTGCCGAGGTTCAGCCGGCCTTCGTGTTCGATGGGCCAGGAGGCCAACAGGTCGGCGGTCGCCTCGACCACCTCGCCATATCGATCCAGCACGGCCGGGTCCTTCTCGGAGCGCCAGACCAGTTCGGCCAGCAGGATCGGGTGCGGCTGCTGCCACATGATGAAGGGCGAAACCAGGCTGGGGCTGTTGCGGCCCTCGGGCCCGACCATCTTGGGCCACCAGGCGCCCTTCACATGGTGACGAGCGGCCTCGGCGCGGGCGTTGTCCAGATTGCCGACATACCAGGGCAGGCTGCGCTCCAGCATGTCGGGATGGCCCCACATGGCCTGCCAGCCGGCGTGCCAGGCGTGCATTTCCAGGTGGAACTTGCCGTACCAGCTGTTGGAGAACAGGCCCTCTTCCTGCGGCGGCAGTTCGCCGGCGCCGTTCACGGCCGACAGATATTGCGACAGGACAACGCGCCGCTCCAGCTCGGCGGCACGCGGGTCGGTGGAGCCCGTGAAATCGACGGCGCCGCCCTGGGTCCAGAAGCCGTTCCAGTGGGCGGTCGTCGCCTGGACACCGGCGCTGTACGCGGGCGTGGCGGGCGTCTGGGCCTGTTGGTCGAAGCGGACCATGACGGTCAGTCGGTCGCGGCCAGCGGCGGCCACACGGAAGGCGTCGGCGCCGTTCTGTTCGATCTTACCGGAAGCGGTGATGCCGGAATAATAGGTGGTGTCGTCCAGTGTACGGCGAATGCGGACGTCGCCCGTGTCGTGGGTGACGACGCTCAGGCTTTGCGCGCCCGACGCCTCGAACGTCGTCGGGTCGGGATTGATGGCGGGGTTCACGCCGGGATAGCGGACCTGGACGCCCAGGCCCTGAGACGCGACCAGGGGCGAGGCGATCTCGACCATGACCATGTCCAGCGCCGGGTGGACGCGGGTCACGACCTCGACCCGCTGGCCGTCATAGGTGAAGCGGCTGGTCAGGGCGCCGGACCACAGGTCCAGCGTCTGGCGCGTGTCGGCGACCTTGGCGAAGTCCAGCGGTTTGCCGTCGGCGAAGGTCAGGCCGATGCGGCTGAGCGAAAATCGATGCGGGTTGGCTCGCAGCCAGGTGTAGGCGGGCTGGGTTTCCGCCACGTCCCATGATTTCATCCAGGCATAAGGCTGTTCGCCCCGACCCGGCACGGGCACGTCGATCAGCCCGTCCTGCTCGGTATAGCCATTCGGATTGGGAAAGCTGTGCCAGGCCCACTGGGCCATGGTCAGCAGGGGCGACAGTTCCGAATACTGTTCCGGAAAGGTCTGGAGCCCGGTGATGTCGGCGGTGAATCCCAGGTCGCCGTTGCCCAGCATGATCGGGGCATGGCGGTCGATGGCCGTCAGGCTGACGTTGTGGCGCGTGACCAGGGCGTGGCGGTCGATCGGCGCGGCGGGCGCGACGACGGCCGTGGGCGCGACAGTTTGGGCGCAGGCGGCCGTGGGACCGGCCAGCAGGGTGAAGGCGAGCAGGGCGGTGCGAAGACGCATCAGGCGGCATCCTTCTTCAGTCCAAGGCCAGCGCCCTTCCAGCCGTACCAAGCGACGACGGCGAAGCAGACGGCGGGCAGCAGGAAGGCGACATTGGCGCCGTAGAGGTCGGCGATCTTGCCCATGGGCCAGGGCAGCAGCACGCCGCCGCCGATGGCCATGACCATCAGGGAGGACGCCTTCTTGGTGCCGGCGCCAAGGCCGGTGGTGCCCAGGGCGAAGATGGTGGCGAACATGGTTGACATGAAGAAGAAGACGGCGATCAGGGCGATCGGCGAGACCTTGTCGATGCCAGCGGCAACGACCAGAGTCAGGACGACGTTGATCACGCCATAGGTGGTCAGCAGGACGCGGGGCTTGATCTTCAGCAGCAGGGCGGTGGCGAAGAAGCGGCCGACCAGATAGCCGATGGCCGCCAGCGACAGCATGAAGGCGCCTTGCTGCGAGGTCAGGTCCTGCCAGTTGTGGGTCACCAGATTGATGAAATAGGCGCCGATGCCGACCTGGGCGCCGATGTAGAGGGCCTGGGTGATCACGCCGGCGATGAAGTGCGGCTGCTTCGACAGGGGCAGGGCCGGGGCGTCGCCAGCCACCGCATTACCGTGGTCCGACAGGCCGGTTTCCGGCAGGCGGGCGCGCCAGACGGCGATGGCGAACAGGACCACGCCGACGGCGATCAGGCCATAGACGATCTGGATCGAGCGGGTCGCACCGCCCAGGGCTTCGGTCGTGGTGGGGCTGAAGAAGACGGCGCCGCCGATCAGCGGGCCGAAGAAGACGCCCAGGGCGTTGAACGACTGGGCCAGGTTCAGCCGCTGCGAGGCCTTGGCCGGATCGCCCAGGACGTTGACGTAGGTGTCGGCGCTGGTCTCCAGGATGCACAGGCCGGCGGCGAGCACGAACATGGAACCGACGAAGGGCAGGAAGGCGCCGGCGCCCGCCGCCGGGATGAACAGCAGGGCGCCGATGGCGGTGACCGCCAGGCCCGACACGATGCCGAACTTGTAGCCCCGCGCATGCAGCAGCATGCCCGCCGGAATCGACAGCAGCAGATAGGCGCCGAAATAGGCGATCTGCAGCCAGGCGCTGTCGGCCTGGCTGATGCTCAGCGTTTCCTGGAAATGCTTGTTCAGCACGTCCAGCAGACCGTAGGCCAGGCCCCAGATCAGGAAACAGGCGATGGCGAAGGCCAGCGGGCCCTTCAGCGAACGGGCGGGCTTTGCCCCTGAAGATTGGGCGAGCCGTCCGGGGGTGTGGGCGGCGTCGGTCTCGATGACCATGGGATACTCTCCTGGATTTCCTCGGGGCCTAGCCGTCTTGATGCGGCTTCGGCGGACTGGGTGTCAGATGCGGTAGATCGCCTCGGCGTTGGCGGCGAACAGGCGGTCGCGCTCGTCGGCCGAGAAGTCGGCTGTGATAGCGTCGAAGGCGGAATAGAAGGCGTCGAAGCTTCCGTGGACGCTTTCGACGGGGAAGTCGGAGGCGAACATGGCGCGCTGGGTCCCGAAGATGTCGATGCAGTCCAGCACGACGGGCCGGATGCTGTCGGGCGTCCAGGCGCGGTCGGTGATGCCCAGGCCCGAGATCTTGATCGAGACCTGGGGCTGGGCGGCCAGCAGACGCAGGCCCGTGCGCCAGCGCTCCATGCCGATGGCGTCGCGGTCGGTCGGCAGGCCGGCGTGGTTGACGATCAGGGGAATGCCGGGATGGCGCGCGGCGATGATGGCGGCGGTTGGCATCTGCGACGGATAGAGCTGAAGGTCGAACGACAGGCCGTGGCGCGCCAACTTGGCGAACCCTTCGACCCACTGCGGATCGCGCAACAGGTCGCGGTCGGTATAGGTCTTCAGCGAATCCTCGTGCCAGCAGACGATCTGGCGCACGCCGCGCACGTTCGGCCGGGCGGCATGGACCTCCAGCAGGGCGTCGAGGTCTGGGTCGAGCAGGTCGGCGCCGGCGACGATGGCGTGCGGATAGCCGTAGTCATCCGACAGCGACTGGAGCCAATCGGTTTCGGCCAGTTGCCGGCCGATGGGCTGGCCGGCCTCGACGTGGACGATCTTGTCCACGCGCCAACCGGCCGTGTCGGCGAGGTAGTGCTTCAGCAGATAGTTCTTGTGCGCGATGGGCGACATATCCCCCGCCGGATTGTTCGGCAGGGGATCGTCCTGAAGCCAGCCATAGCGCGCACGCGACAGGTCCCACAGGTGGACGTGGCCGTCGACGATGCGAAGATCAGACCCCACCCGCGCGCCCTAGTAGGTGGTGCGTCCGCCCGACGTGTCGAACGTCGAGGCGGTGGTGAAGCTGCATTCTTCCGAGGCCATGAAACAGACCATGGCGGCGCTTTCGTCGACCTCGCCCAGGCGGCCCATGGGGATCTTGGAGCGCATGTAGTCGACCTGGCTTTGCGGCATCTGGGCCAGGATCGGGCTTTCGAAGGTGGCGGGGGTCAAGGCATTGGCGATGACACCCTTGCCGGCCAGTTCCTTGCCGAGCGACTTGGTGAAGCCGATCACGCCGGCCTTGGACGCCGAATAGGCGCTGGCGTTGGGATTGCCTTCCTTGCCGGCGACCGAGGCCACATTGACGATGCGGCCGTAGCCGTTCTCAAGCATGAAGGGCACGATCGCGCGCGAGCAGTAGAAGACGCCGTTCAGATTGATGTCGACGACCCGTTTCCAGCTGTCGATCGGGAACTCGTGCACCGGCACGGTGGCGCCGGTGATGCCGGCCGAAGCGATCAGGATGTCTATCCTGCCCAGCGTCTGGATCGCCTCAGAGGCGGCGGCGGCGACCGCATCGGCGTCCGACACGTCCAGCGCCACGAAATGTTGCGCGCCGATCTCCACGGCTGCGGCGGCCAAGGCGTCTGCGTTCAGGTCCCACAGCGAGACCTGGCCACCCTCGGCGATGATGCGCGCGGCCGAGGCCTTGCCCAGGCCCGAGGCGCCGCCGGTCACGACGGCGGTGCGGCCGGTGAACCGTCCCTGATAGGCGCTCATGCGACGGCGTCCCTGGACCAGGCGACGACCGCTTGGCGCTGGCTGCCCAGTTTGTCGATGCCCAGCTCCATCACGTCGCCGGCCTTCAGATACAGGGGCGGCTTCTGGCCCAGGCCGACGCCCGGAGGGGTGCCCGTGGTGATCAGATCGCCGGGCTCCAGCGTCATGAACTCCGACAGATAGGAGACGATCTCGGCGACACCGAAGATCATGGTCTTCGTATTGCCGGTCTGCATCCGCTTGCCGTTCAGGTCCAGCCACATGTCCAGGTTCTGCACGTCGCCCACTTCGTCGGTCGTGACGATCCAGGGGCCGACGGGGCCGAAGGTGTCGCACCCCTTGCCCTTGTCCCAGGTGCCGCCGCGCTCGGTCTGGAAGGCGCGTTCAGACACGTCGTTGATCAGGACGTAGCCGGCGACATGATCCAGCGCCTCGTCCTGGGTGACGTAGGTGGCGGGCTTGCCGATCACGATGCCCAGCTCGACTTCCCAGTCGGTCTTTTCGGAACCGCGCGGAATGATCACGTCGTCGTTCGGCCCGTTCAGGCAGGTGATGGCCTTGGTGAAGACGACCGGCTCTCCAGGAATGGGCAGGTTGGATTCGGCCGCATGGTCGGCGAAGTTCAGGCCGATGGCGATGAACTTGCGGCTGCCGTTCACCGGCACGCCATAGCGGGGCTCGCCCTCGACCAGGGGAAGCGTGGTCGGGTCGATGGCTTTCAGCGCTTCGAGCGCCGCGCCATGCAATTGATCCGGCGTGATGTCGGCGACGACGCCCGACAGGTCGCGGATGCGCCCGTCGGCGTCCAGCGTGCCCGGCTTTTCCTGGCCCTTGGGGCCGTAACGCAGCAGTTTCATTCTTCAGTGTCTTTCGTCTTATCGCGCGTAGGGGCGGTGCAGGGCGATGTCGCGGTTCAGCTCGACGCCGAAACCGGGCGCATCCGGCACCTTGAGCTTGCCGTTCACCGGAACCGGCTCGCCGATCAGTTGCGGATGGAACATCGGCACGACCTCGTCGGCGCCTGGGGCCATCATCAGGAACTCCGCGAACGGGCTGTTATGGCGCGTCACGACGAAGTGGTAGGAATAGACGCTGGATCCGTGCGGGATCATCAGCACGCCCTTGGCGTCGGCCAGGGCGGAAATCTTGATCAGTTCGGTCACGCCGCCGCACCAGCCCACGTCCGGCTGGATGATGTCGCAGCATTCCATTTCCAGCAGCATGCGGAAGCCCCATCGGGTGGCCTCGTGCTCGCCGGTGGTGACCAGCATCCCCTTGGGCGCATTCTTCTTCAGCGACTGATAGCCCCAGTAGTCGTCGGGGCTCAGCGCCTCCTCGATCCATTTCAGGCCCAGCTTGTGGGCCTCTTGCGCCAGGCGGGTTGCGTAGTTCAGGTCCAGCGCCATCCAGCAGTCGAACATCAGCCAGAAGTCGTCGCCGCAGGCGTTGCGCATAGCCTCCAGCTCGGCCAGGTTCTTGCGCAGGCCTTCCTCGCCTTCGGCGGGGCCGTGGTGCAGGGGCATCTTGCCGCCGATGAAGCCCAGTTCCTTGGCTTTGTCCGGCCTTGCGCCGGTGGCGTAAAAGGTCAGTTCGTCGCGCACGGCGCCGCCCAGCATGGCGAAGACCGGCTCTTGACGCAGGCGACCCAGCAGGTCCCACAGCGCCAAATCGACGCCGGAGATGGCGTTCACGACCAGGCCTTTGCGGCCATAATACTGGGTCGAGAAATACATCTGGTCCCAGATCTTCTCGACCTCGGACGGATCGCGCCCTTCCAGGAAGCGGGCCAGGTGTTTCTCGACGATATAGGCAGCGGGCTCGCCGCCGGTGGTCACCGCAAAGCCGACGACGCCGTTCTCGGCCTCGATCTCCACGACAAGGGTGCCCAGCACATTGATGCCGAAGCTGCGGCGGCTCTGGCGATACTCGGGATATTTGGCCATCGGCGTGGCGATATGGTCGTCGATCCAGTGGCCGTCGCCCTGGTCATGATAGTCGGCGCCGCCACCGGTCCCGTCGTTCTTCACGACGAAGGCACGGACGTGCTTGATCTTCGAAAGGCGGCTCATTGAGAAATCACCGGCATCTGGTGATTTGCTCCCATCATGCGGGATTTCACTGGCTTTCCTCCGTGCGCCACGTCAAACTCGATCCTGTTTTCCGGACAAGCTTGCGTGTTTTGCTACATTCTGAGAATGAGGATTACGAAATGGGACGAGTGGCGTCAATCAAGACCGCACAGGTCGATGGGGAAGAAGAGGTCGGCGCCAAGGCGTCCGGCAGCCAGACCCTGCTGCGCGGCCTGGACGTGATCGACGCCCTGATGGAAGGCTCGCTGCCTCTGGCCGAGCTGTCGGAGAAGCTGGACCTGACCCGCAGCACGACCCACCGGCTGGCCTCGGCCCTGGTCGATCGTCGCCTGCTGTCGTTCCGTCCGCGCGAGGGCTATTCCCTGGGGCCGAAACTGCTGGAACTGGGCCATGCCGCCAGCCAGCAGATGCACCTGCCGCGCGTCGCTCGGCCCTGGCTGGAACAGCTGTCGGCCCAAACCGACGACACGGTCCACCTGGGCGTCCTCGATGGCCGCCACGCGCTTTATCTGGACAAGGTCGCCGGTCGCCGCCGCATCAACATCGGCTCGCGCCTGGGCGAACGGCATCCCATCGCCTCGACCGGTCTGGGCAAGGCCCTGATTCTCGACAAGTCCGAGCCTGAGTGGATCGACTTCTATGCGCCCGAGGGCGCGCCCTATGATTCGTCTGCCCGCGCCGTCTGGCTGGAGCGAATGCACGGCTATGCCCAGAAGGGCTACGCCTTCGACCTGGAAGAGAACGAGGACCAGATCCGCTGCGTCGCCGCCCCGATCCGTTCGGTGGACGGCCATATCGTCGCGGCGCTCAGCGTCTCCTCGGCCGCCCAATACATGTCGGACGCCCGGATGACGGAACTGACCAAGACCGTCACCGACGCCGCCAACGCCATCAGCGCCGACCTCGGTTGGCTGCCGAAACCCTGAACACAGTGAAACGTCGGAGCCCGCATGCTGCTTGAGAACAAGGTCGTCCTGATCACGGGCGCATCGCGGGGTATCGGACGGGCGACGGCGATCGAGGCCGCACGCCAGGGCGCCAACGTCGCCATCAACACTTACAAGGACGACGCCGTCGCCGCAGAGGTGGTGGCCGAGATCGAGTCCCTGGGCCGCAAGGCCATCGTGGTTGACGCCGACGTGGCCCTGCCGGACAGCGCCACGACCTTCGTGAATGCGGCCGTCGAGGCGTTCGGGCGCGCGGATGTCTTCGTCTCCAACGCCGGCATCTGCCCCTTCCACGCCTTCCTCGACATGCCGGTCGAGACCCTGCGCCGCACGATGGAGGTCAATCTGCACGGGGCCTATTTCATGGTCCAGGCGGCGGCGAACCAGATGGTGAAGCAAGGGGAGGGTGGATCGATCGTCGCCATCAGCTCGATCTCGGCCCTGGTCGGCGGCGAGATGCAGACCCACTACACCCCGACCAAGGCGGGGGTGCACAGCCTGATGCAGTCCTGCGCCGTCGCTCTGGGCAGACACGGCATCCGCTGCAACTCGGTCTTGCCCGGCACCATCGCCACCGACATCAACAAGGACGATCTCGCGGACACGGCCAAGCGCGAATATATGGAAGGCCGAATTCCGCTGGGGCGTCTGGGCAGGCCCGAGGACATCGCCTCGGTCGTCGCCTTCCTGGCCTCGGACATGGCGGCCTATATGTCCGGCGCGGCCCTGCTGGTCGATGGCGGCGCCTTCGCCAACTTCCAGTAGGACGGGCGCGTGATCATCTCGTCGCCGAGCGATTACCGAGAGGCCGCGCGGCGCAAGCTGCCGCCCTTCCTGTTTCACTATATCGACGGCGGCGCCTACGCCGAACAGACGCTGCGCCGCAACGTCGAGGACTGGCAGGCCATCGCCCTTCGCCAGCGCGTGCTGCAGGACATGACCAGCCTCAGCCTGGAAACCCGGCTGTTCGACGAGACGCTGCGCCTGCCGATCATCCTAGCGCCCGTCGGCCTGACCGGCATGTACGCCCGACGTGGCGAGGTTCAGGCGGCCAAGGCGGCGGCGTCGCGCGGCGTGCCCTTCACCCTGTCCACCGTCTCGGTCTGTCCGATCGAGGAGGTGGCGCCCGCCATCTACCGTCCGATGTGGTTCCAGCTCTATGTGCTGCGAGATCGGGGCTTCATGAGAAACGCGCTGGAGCGGGCCAAGGCGGCGGGGGTCAAGACGTTGGTCTTCACCGTCGATATGCCCACCCCCGGCGCCCGCTATCGCGACGCCCATTCAGGCATGAGCGGCCCCCATGCCGAGATGCGTCGCATGATCCAGGCCATGACCCATCCGGCCTGGGCCTGGGATGTGGGGCTCAACGGCCGGCCGCACGACCTGGGCAATGTGTCGGCCTATTTGGGCAAGCCGACGGGCCTGGCGGACTATATCGGTTGGCTGGCCAACAACTTCGATCCGTCGATTTCGTGGAAGGACCTGCAATGGATCCGCGATTTCTGGGACGGGCCGATGATCATCAAGGGCATTCTGGACGCCCAGGACGCCCGTGACGCGGCCAGCTTCGGCGCCGACGGTATCGTGGTGTCGAACCATGGCGGCCGCCAACTGGACGGCGTGCTGTCGTCCGCCCGCGCCCTGCCGGCCATCGCCGATGCGGTGAAGGGAGATCTGAAGATTCTGGTCGATTCCGGCATTCGCAACGGCCTGGACGTGGTCCGCGCCATCGCCCTTGGCTCCGACGCGGTCCTGCTGGGCCGGGCCTTCGTCTATGCCCTGGCGGCTGGTGGGCAGGCCGGCGTCGCCAACCTGCTCGACCTGTTCGAGAAGGAGATGCGGGTGGCCATGACGTTGACCGGCGCGAAGTCGGTGGGGGACATCAACGGAACGTCTCTGACGAGTTGATGGGAGATAGCTGGGCAATGGCAGCGCGCCCGTGCATATCTCGCCGACGATGACCAATACTGTGATTGCGCCGGCGAGTGCATCCACCAGACGTCGGGCTGGACACTCCAACGCTCTCGCTCTGGCTCCGTCTCTTCCACAGGAAGACCGCGTTGATCGAAGAGGCGTGGGGCGACCACGGCGATCCTGTAAACCGCTAAGCAATTTCTACGGGAACCGTTGAGGCCATGATCGGCTTTCAAGCATAAGCTTGAGGGGGGCGTATGGCAGCCGAAGGTTCGATCATGAGCGCGGGGGGGATGTGGACGCCCTATTGCGGGGTTGCGCCTGACTTCGGCGAGTGGCGGTGGAACCTGGATCCGGTGTTGCTGGTGGTTCTGGTTGTCGCCACGGGTCTGATGGCAGTGCGTTTGGAGGGGCGGCGACGCGCCTTTGGGTTGGCGGCGATGGCGGTGCTGGCGGTGGGGTTCGTCTCGCCCTTGTGCGCTTTGAGTTCGGCGCTGTTCTCGGCGCGGACGGTGCATCACGTCTTGCTGGTCGGCGTTGCCGCGCCTCTGTTGGCGGGCGCCTTGCCTGTCAGGCGATATGGGTCGCTGGTGCTGGCGACGGCGGTTCAGGCGGTCATCTTTTGGGCCTGGCATGCCCCGGGGGCTTATGCCGCCGCACTGTCCAATGACGGCGTCTATTGGGTGATGCAGATCAGCCTGCTGTCCAGCGCAGTCTGGTTCTGGGCCTGCGCGCGGGCGTCCACGGCGCCGGCGGCCGTCGTGGCGCTTCTGGCGGCGATGCTGGCGATGGGGCTGCTGGGAGCGGTGCTGACCTTTGCGGGTCAGGCCGTCTATACGCCGCATGCCTACACCACCCTGGCCTGGGGCATGACGCCGCTGGAGGACCAGCAGGCGGCCGGGCTGATCATGTGGGCGCCGGCGGCGGCGCTGTATCTGTTCGCAGCGCTTTGGCGGCTGGGTCGGATGATCGGGCCTGATGTCGAGGCGCGGGCGGCGTGATCGAGAAGCTTTTCACGCAACTGCTCGCATGGGCGGCGGGGCACCATGACGAGGGCCGGTATTCGCCCGTCGGCATCCTGTTTCACTGGGTCATGGCGGGGCTGGTGATCTTCCAGCTCGGCTGGGGCTGGTGGATGGGGCGTCAGCCGGTGGGCGGCGCGATGATGGCCGCCTATGACCTGCATTTCGCGGTCGGGGTGCTGATGCTGATCCTGGTGATCGGCCGGCTGTCGTGGCGCCTGCTAGCGCCCAATCTGATCAACGATGCGGACAAGCCGGGGTGGGAGAGCATGGCCGCCCATGTGACCCACTATGTCTTCTACATCTGCCTGTTCGGCCTGCCGCTGTCGGGTTGGGCCATGATTTCGGCGACGGATCGCACGCGGCAATTGGAGACCTTGGGTTTCATCAAATGGCCGCTGCTACCGCTGCAGGACCTGTCGAACACTCAGCTATGGGCGATCGAGGCGGCGGCGGAATGGATGCACTGGGGCCTGGTCGTGACCCTGCTGCTGATGATTCCGATCCACGCGGGCGCGGCGCTCAAGCACCATCTGATCGATAGGGACGACGTGTTTCACGCGATGCTGCCGGTCGTGCCGCTGCGGCAACGGAAGCGGAGCCGGTGGCAGCGGCGCTGGCGGGCGCTGGAGAAGCGGGTTGCGTCGACAGCCAGGACGCTATGGCGCGGGCTTCTGGGTCCGAAAGCGATTTGACGGCGGCGGCCATGACCCCGCGCGGATCGTTGCGGCGCTGGCCCGACTTCCAGCGGTCGATCTGTTCCAGCGTATAGGCTGTGGGCTGGCCCGCAATCTGGGGATTGCCGCCCTGTCCCGATCCTTGACCGGCCGCGCCATGGCAGGAGGCGCAGGCGACGATGCCGCGTGAGGCATCGCCGTGGAGATAGATCGCAGGCGCGGGGGCCGTAGCCGGCATCTGGGTTTGTGGAGCGGTCAGGGACGCATAGTAGGCCGCGACCTCGCGCCGGCCCTTCTGGTCCAGCGCCTTGGCGATGCGGGTCATGGCGTCGTCCGGGCGCAGGCCTGAGGCGTAATCTTCCATCTGCTTTTGCAGATAGCCGGCGTCGAGACCCGCCAGACGGGGCGCCGCCACGCCGTCTCCACCCCCGTCCAGACCATGGCAGGTGAAACAGGCATTGGCCGCGCCGCCCGCGCCGCCGCTCATGGCGATGACGTGGCCGTTTGCGGCGAAGGCGCGATCCGTCTGGCCCGGCGTGGAATCGCAGGCGGCCAGGCCGGTCAGCAGGAGTAGGGCGGAAAGGGTGGCGCGCACGGCTGTGCAACACCTGCTTATGGCGGAGGTTCCGCATTGGATTTCGACGGGGCTCCATGTCGCAGTCGGGAACCTCCGTCCGGCAAGGGGATTGGTCAGGCGAAGCTTTGGGGGGCGGATGGGTTTTCGGACGACGGGCGAGGCGATGGGACGGGTGACGGTCGGCGCGCTGGCGCTCGCCCTCTGCGCCTGCGTGGACAAGGCCGACCTGCCGCGACCGATGGTTCAGGCAGATCCGGCCGCTGGACTGGCGGTGATCGAGGACGTCGGTTGCGCCGCCTGTCACAAGATTCCCGGCGTCGACTGGCCCGAGGGACGCTCGGGCTCGAACCTCGCAGGGTTCGGCGCGCGGCCCCTGATCGCCGGGCGCCTGCCGAACCAGCCCGATGTCCTGATCCTCTGGCTGATCGACGCGCCGTCGATGGACCCCGGAACCGCCATGCCGCCCATGCCCCTGACGCAAGACCAAGCCCGCGACGTCGCGGCCTATTTGTACACGCTCGATGAAGACTGAAACCCCTCCCGGAATCGTCGGCTGGCCGCCGCCCGTGCTCGACCCGGCCGGACCGTTCGCCGGGCCGATCCAGACTGTGGCCTGGGTGCTGTTCGTCATGGCGGCGGTGGTGATGGTCGTGGTTCTGGTCGCGCTGGGCGTCGCCCTGTTCGGGCCGCGCAAGTGGAAGCGGCGGGTCGGGGGTGAGAGGCTGATCTGGGTCGCCGGCCTGGTCTTTCCGGTGGTCGTGCTGACGGGCCTGCTGATCTATGGGCTGACGACGACGGCGCGGGTGGCCGATGCGCCAAAGCCCGGCGAGATGCGGGTGCGCGTCACGGGCGAGATGTGGTGGTGGCGCGTCGCCTATCTGGACGACCAGGGTCGCGAGATCGTCCAGGACGCCAACGAGGTGCACATCCCCGCCGGTCAGCCGGTGGTGTTCGAGCTCGAAAGCGCGGACGTGATCCACAGCTTCTGGGTGCCGCGTCTGGGCGGCAAGACCGACATGATCCCCGGTCGCCGCAACTTCATGCGACTGCAGGCAGATGCGCCCGGGACCTATGGCGGACAGTGCGCGGAATATTGCGGCGGGCCGCACGCCCTGATGGGGCTGGTCGTTGTGGCCCATGCGCCGGACGATTACGCCGCCTGGCTTGAGCGACAGTCGCGGCCGGCCGCCGCCGTGCCGTCGGCCCAGGGACCGCTGGCGCTGATCGACCAAGGGCGCAACGTCTTCGCCGCCTCGGGCTGCGCCGCATGCCACACCATTCGCGGGACTGAGGCGAACGGGCTGGCCGGCCCGGACCTGACCCATGTCGGATCGCGCCAGACGCTGGGCGCCGGCATCCTGCCGAACAATCAGGGGACGATGGCGGGCTGGATATCGGACAGCCAGAGTCTGAAGCCGGGCAACCGGATGCCGTCCTATGCGGTCCTGTCGGGCCAGGACGTGCGCGCCGTCGCCGCCTATCTGGAAAGCCTGAAATGAGTTCGGAAACCGGGTTCGATCCCGAACTCTACAAACGCTTCCCCACGACCGAAGCCCGGCCCGAGGGCGAGCTGGAGCAGCTCGAAGAGGTCTGGTGCGGGCCGCGTCGTCCGTGGGAGTGGATCACCGCGATCAACAACAACTACATCGGCGTCTATTACGTCGGCGCGGCTATGCTGTTCTTCGTGCTGGCGGGCGTGTTGGCCCTGCTGATGCGGACCCAGCTGGCCTTGCCGATGACGGGCTTCCTCGCGCAGGAGACCTACAACCAGATCTTCACCATGCACGGCACGGTGATGATGTTCCTGTTCGCCGTCCCGGCGGTCGAGGCGCTGGGCGTGCTGCTGCTGCCCCAGATGCTGGGCGCGCGCGACCTGCCGTTCCCGAGGCTCAGCGCCTACGCCTTCTGGGCCTATCTGGTCGGGGGGCTGTGCTTCTTCGCCTCGCTGTTCTTCGGCCTGGCGCCGAACGGCGGCTGGTTCATGTATCCGCCGCTGACCTCGACCACCTATTCGCCGGGGATCAACGCCGACTTCTGGCTGCTGGGCATCGGCTTCATCGAGATTTCGGCCATCGCCGGCGCCATCGAAATCATCGTTGGGGTGCTGAAGACTCGCGCGCCCGGCATGACGCTGGACAAGTTGCCGATCTTCGCCTGGGCCATGCTGATCTTCGCCTGCATGATCATCATCGCCTTCCCGTCGATCATCCTGTCCACGCTTCTGCTGGAGCTGGAACGCGCCCTGGGCTGGCCCTTCTTCGATGCGGCCAAGGGCGGCGACCCCATGCTGTGGCAGCACCTGTTCTGGTTCTTCGGCCACCCGGAGGTGTACATCATCTTCCTGCCGGCGGCGGGGGCCATGTCGACCCTGATCCCGGCGGTCGCCCAGACCAAGCTGGTCGGCTATCGGCTGGTGGTGCTGGCCATGCTGGCGACGGGCTTCATCAGCTTCGGCGTCTGGGCGCACCACATGTTCACCACGGGCATGCCGCAGATCTCGATCAACTATTTCAGCGCCGCCTCCATGGCCGTCAGCGTGCCGGCGGGGGTGCAGGTCTTCGCCTGGATCGCCACCCTGGCGGCGGGAAAGATGCGGTTCAACACGCCCGGTCTGTTCGCGGTCGGGGGGCTGGTGATCTTCGTCATGGGCGGGCTGACGGGCGTCATGGTCGCCATGGTCCCGTTCGACTGGCAGGCCCACGACAGCTATTTCATCGTCGCCCACCTGCACTACGTCCTGATCGGCGGGATGGTCTTCCCGCTGTTCGCCGCCATCTACTACTGGACCCCGATGTCCAGCAGCCGGCCGCTGAGCGAGCGGTGGGGCAAGTGGATTTTCTGGCTGATGTTCGTCGGCCACAACGTGACCTTCATGCCCATGCACCTGACCGGGCTGATGGGCATGCCGCGCCGGGTCTATACCTATCTGCCGGAGCGAGGCTGGGACCTGCCCAATATGATCTCGACCGTCGGCTCCTTCATGTTCGGCCTGGCGGTCCTGCTGTGGGTCGTCGACATGGTCCGCAACTTCCGCCCGTTCGGGAACAAGGACGCGGGCAATGTCTTCGGCGGGCCGGGGCTGGAGTGGCTGCCGTCCGGCAGGTATTCGCTGCGCTCGGTTCCTGTGATCAAGAGCCTGTATCCGGTGTGGGACCAGCCCGAGCTGGCGCGCGATGTGGAGGCCGGCCGATACTTCCTGCCCGGCGCGCCGCGTGGCGAGCGTGAGACGATGATCACCAGTCCGATCAACGCCGAGCCG
The DNA here is from genome assembly GCF_049896085.1 of Brevundimonas sp. TWP1-3. Classification (NCBI taxonomy): domain Bacteria; kingdom Pseudomonadati; phylum Pseudomonadota; class Alphaproteobacteria; order Caulobacterales; family Caulobacteraceae; genus Brevundimonas; species Brevundimonas sp. TWP1-3. The sequence continues at coordinate 1,730,486 of NZ_JAFCTP010000001.1, forward strand.
CAATACCTGCAACGCATGCCCCGGCCGTCCAGCTGGTATGTGTGGGGCGCGATCTTCACGGCGGGCTTCTTCCTGATCCTGACGATCCAGGCCTATCTGGCGTCGGTCATCAGCGGCGTCCTGGCCATCTACTGCATCCTCAAATGGTGCTGGGGCCTGGATCGGCCCAGCGGCCCGGCGACGGTCGATGTGGGCGGCGGCGTGCGATTGCCGACCTATGTCTCCGGCCCCAGCAGTCATGGCTGGTGGGCCATGGTCATCACCCTGATCGTGTCGGGCATGGTCGCGATCATGGCCTGCTTTTCCTACGTCTTCCTGTGGAGCAGGCGGCCGGACCTGTGGCAGGCGCCGCCGGAAATCGGTTCGCTGCCGCTGACGCTGGGCCTGCTCGCAGCCGCCGGCGTCGGCGCATGGGCGTCTCAAGGCGCGTTGAAACTGGACCGTCCTCGCAGCGCAGGCATCGCCGCCGTCCTGATGCTGATCGCGACCCTTGCGGCGGGCGGCGCCTTTGCGGCGGAGGCCTCGGCCTGGTGGAACTCGGGCCTGCGTCCCGACGCGTCCAGCCAGGGCGCGACCGTCTATGCGCTGCTGGCCTGGCAGGGGACGTTCGTCGGCATCTCGCTTCTGATGGGACCGTTCGTCTTGCTGCGCTGGCTCTGTGGTCTCGTGTCGTCCCGCTACCCGGCGACCTTTGAAGTGGTCGCCCTGTTCGTCGCCTTCACGGCGGTTCAGGGGGCGGCGACGACCCTGCTGATCCGCCTGTTCCCCGGTGTGGGCGCATGAGGTTCTGGCTGCTGATGCTGGGCGGCCTGCTGATCTGGGCCGCCCACTTTATGGGGCTGTATCTGCTGTCGAGCGCCAGCGACGTAGCCCGCGACGACGCCGGGGCGTGGAATGGGGCGGGGCTGGTCTTCAGCCTGATCTGTCTTTTGGTGATCGCCGGCCTTTGCTGGCGCTGCATCGTCTGGCTGCAAATGAAGCCCACGGACGAGACCCGCGCCTTCGGCCTTCGACTGGCGGTCGCAGGCGGACTGCTGGGCGGGATCGGCGTGGTGTTTCAGACCCTGGTGCTTCTGGCGCCAGTCTGAGCGACCGTCGGGCGGAAATGACGCGGCGCCGATATTCAAAGCGGGTGAACCATTTGGCGATCAGACGGTTAGCCAAGCTAGACTTCAGGAGAGGGCAGGCATGAGCACCCACGGACTATCAGGCGCGGTCATTCGGCCGCTGCACGGCCTTTTGTTGGCGTTTCCGATCGCCCTGTTCACCTTCGCCCTGTTCACCGACATCGCCTATCTGAAGACGGCCGAGATCCAGTGGACGAACTTCTCGGCTTGGCTGATCGCCGGCGCCCTGGTGTTCGGCGGGGTGGCTGGCATCTTCTCCATCGTCGATTTCGTTTTCGGCCGGTCGCGCCGCGCGCTGATCCATCTGGTCGCCCTGGCCCTGGCCTGGGTGCTGGGCTTGGTCAACGCCTTCAAGCACAGTCAGGACGCCTGGAGCTCGGTCGGCGCATTCGGCCTGATCCTGTCCGTCCTCTGCACAATCCTGGTCCTGGTCGCCGGCTGGACCGCCTATGCCGCGCGGGAGAGCGTCCGATGAACAAGAATATGCTCGCCGCCAGCGTCGCGACCCTCGCCATGGCCTTGACCGTCGCCTCGTGCGGCAACGCCAGCGATCCCAAGCTGAACCAGACCGGCGCCACGCCCGACCTGCCCCAGGTCAACGAAACCCTGGTTCCGGCGATGAAGATCAGCCCGCCCGCAAACTGGAACGGCGAGACGCCGACCGTGCCGGCAGGCTTCACCGTCAGCGCCTTCGCCACCGACTTGAAAATCCCCCGCCAGATGCTGGTGCTGCCGAACGGCGACGTCCTGATCGCCGAGGGACGCGGCGGCCACGCTCCGCCCTTGCGGCCCAAGGACGTGATCGCCGGCGTGATCAAGAAACAGGGCAACACGAAGATCAAAGGCGGCAACCGCATCACCCTGCTGCGCGACGCCAATAATGACGGCATCCCCGAACTGCGCACCGTCCTGGTCGAAAACCTGGATGCGCCCTACGGCCTGGCCTATGTCGATGGGTCTCTCTACGTCGCCGAACAGGGGGCGCTGGTCCGCTTCGCCTTCCAGCCGGGCCAGACCGGCATCGCGACGCCGGCCGAGCGGGTCACCGAACTGCCTTCGCGGATCAACCACCACTGGACCAAGGCCCTGACCGTCAGCGCCGACGGGACCAAGCTCTATGTCGGCATCGGCTCCAACTCCAACATCGGCGAACGCGGCATGGCCGTGGAAGAAGAGCGGGCCGTGGTCTGGGAGATCGACCGCGCGACCGGCGCCCGCCGGACCATCGCCACCGGAATTCGCAACCCGACCGCCCTGGCCATCGAGCCGACGACCAGCCTGTTGTGGTCGGTGGTCAACGAGCGCGACGAGCTGGGCCCGCAACTGGTGCCGGACTACCTGACCCAGGTGAAGGACGGCGCCTTCTATGGCTGGCCCTACAGCTATTGGGGTCAGAACCGCGATCCGCGCGTGATGCCGCAGAACCCGGAGATGGTCGCCAAGGCCATCGCGCCCGACTACGCCCTGGGCTCGCACGTCGCGGCGCTGGGCATCGACTTCGCGCGCAACGGCGGTTTCGGCGGCGCGTTCGCCAATGGCGCCTTCATCGGCATGCACGGCAGCTGGAACCGCCAGGATCCGTCCGGCTACAAGGTCGCCTGGGTGCCCTTCAACGGCGGTCGCCCGGCGGGCCCGCCGGTCGATTTCGCCACCGGCTTCCTGAATAACGGCGAAGCGCGCGGCCGCCCGGTTGGCGTGGCCTTCGATCCGAACAAGCGCGTTCTGCTGGTAGCCGACGACCTGTCCAACACGGTGTGGCGCATCGCTCCAACACGCTGAACGAAAAGCGGCTCACCCAATCGTTTGGGTGAGCCGTCGGTTTCGAACGTCACCTGGACCTAGCGTCCAGACGAGTTTGAATGCGATGTCAGTATGTCTTCGGGTGAGAGGCGTGTCTTCGAGCGATGCTCGGCTCAGGGCGTGAAGTCGATAGTGCGTTCGAAGGGCGCATCGACCGCCCGACCGCGTTCTAGGATCGGCGTCACTTCCGCGCCGTCCATCAGGGCCAGCGCCGCTTCACCAAAGCCGAGACCCGGACGCGTTTCTTCCAGAACAACACAGTCCGTGACATGGCCCGACGCCAGCGCCGTGCAGCGCAGGCGAACGCTGAACCGCTCGGTGGAGGCCTGTGGTGCAAAAGTCTGATCCACAGCGGCCTTGGGCGCGGCGTACAAGGCCGAGTCCTTGAGCATCGGCGCAGTCGGAGCGCCCAAAAGCGTCGTGATCAGGGTCAGGCTAAGGGTCAGGGTCATAACAGGCCTCGTTCGCCCTCTATTAAGATTTGAGCCCGACCTCTGTTCCCTGAAAGCCGGAAAACCCGACACCCTGCGTCAGAAAAAACACACCGCTATCCGTATGCGGGGGTCAGAACGGTTTGAGGCTGGATTGGCGGGCGTCGCATAAGGCCTTTAGCCATGTGCGCACCGTGCGCATGCGGGCGGTGTCGTGAACGTCCCTGTGGGTGGCCAGCCAGAACCGCCGCTCGATCAGGATGGACGGCAGGACACGCACCAGGCCCTCCGCCAGGAAGCAGGGCAGGACGCCGATGCCGCCGCCGCCCGCGATGATCTCCTTCTGGGCGCGGATCGAGGACGAGGCGACGTGAGGCGTCAGGCCGGGGCGCACCTCGTCCAGATAGCGCAGCTCGGGCGCATAGATCAGGTCGTCGATATAGCCGACGATGTCGAAGGCGGTCAGGTCGTCGACGGTCTGGGGCGCACCATGCTGCGCCACGTGGTCGGGCGAGGCGTAGAGGGCCAGCTGATAGGGTGTCAGCGGCTCGACGATCAGGCGCGCGGCGTCGGGCGCGGCCAGGGTGATCGCCATGTCCACCTCGCGCCGGGTCGGCGACAGGAAGCCGGAGGTCGCCGCCAGTTCGATCCGCAAGCCGGGACTGGTGCGGCGCAAGGCGGGCAGGGCGGGGGCCACGATGCTGACGCCGAAGCCTTCCGAGGCGCTGATGCGCACGACGCCGGCCAAGGTGTCGGCCTGGGTCACGCGGGCGGCGGCCTCCATCGCGCTTTCGGCCTCCAGCCCCATGTCGAGCAACTGGGCGCCGGCCGCCGTCAGCTGAAGTCCGGTGGTGGACCGGACGACGAGGGTGGATTTCAGCGTGCTTTCCAGCCGCGCCACCCGTCGCCCGACAGTGGCCGCATCCACGCCCAGGCGCACGGCCGCGCCGCCCAGCGATCCCGCCCGCGCGGCGGCGATGAAGATGCGAAGGTCGTCCCAGTCGAACATCGCCAATGATCCTGTCATGCAAAAATGCAGAAAGCTGGCTGCAACTTTGCATTATCGACCTGCGCGTCGGGGTGATAGCCATAGGCGAACAAAAGAACGATCAGGGAGATCCAGGCCATGCGCGACATCCGCCACTTCATCGACGGTGCGGCCTTCGACGGCGCGTCCGGGCGTTTCGCCGACGTTTTCGATCCCAACACGGGCAACGTTCAGGCGCGTGTGCAGTTGGCGACGACGGGCGAGGTCGATCGCGCCGTTCAGGCGGCGCAGAACGCCTTCGACGGTTGGGCCAGCACCAATCCGCAACGCCGCGCCCGCGTCATGTTCGACTTCAAACGCCTGGTCGAGGCGCGGATGGATGAACTGGCCGAACTGCTGTCGTCCGAGCACGGCAAGGTCATCGCCGACTCCAAGGGCGACATCCAGCGCGGCCTGGAAGTGATCGAATTCGCCTGCGGCATCCCCCACGCGCTGAAGGGCGAATACACGCAAGGCGCCGGCCCCGGCATCGACGTCTATTCCATGCGTCAGCCGCTCGGCGTGGTGGCGGGCATCACCCCGTTCAACTTCCCCGGCATGATCCCGATGTGGATGTTCGGCGTCGCCATCGCGGTCGGCAACACCTTCGTGCTGAAGCCGTCCGAGCGGGATCCGTCCCTGCCGGTGCGCTTGGCCGAACTGATGCTGGAGGCCGGGGCGCCCAATGGCGTGCTGAACGTGGTGCATGGCGACAAGACGGCGGTCGATGCCATCCTGACCCATCCGCTGGTCCACGCCGTCAGCTTCGTCGGTTCGTCCGATATCGCCCACTATGTCTATCAGACCGGCGCGGCCAACCATAAGCGGGTCCAGGCCATGGGCGGGGCCAAGAACCACGGCATCGTCCTGCCTGACGCGGACATGGATCAGGTGATCAAGGACCTGGCCGGCGCCGCCTATGGCTCGGCCGGCGAACGCTGCATGGCCCTGCCGGTGGTGGTGCCGGTCGGCAAGAAGACCGCCGACGAACTGCGCGAGCGGATGGTGGCGGAAATCCCCTCGATGCGCGTCGGCGTCTCGACCGACGCAGGCGCCCATTATGGCCCCGTCGTTACCGCCCAGCACCGCGACCGCATTGCCGGCTGGATCGAGAAGGGCGTGCAGGAAGGGGCTGAACTGGTCGTCGACGGCCGCGACTTCAGCCTGCAAGGGCACGAGAAGGGCTATTTCATCGGCCCGTCGCTGTTCGACCATGTGAAGCCGGAGATGTCGTCCTATCAGGAAGAGATCTTCGGCCCCGTCCTGCAGATCGTGCGCGCCGAGACCTTCGAGGAGGCGCTGGCCCTGCCGTCGAACCACCAGTACGGCAACGGCGTCGCCATCTTCACCCAGAACGGCCGCGCGGCCCGCGACTTCGCCGCTCGGGTCAATGTCGGCATGGTCGGCATCAACGTGCCGATCCCGGTGCCGGTCGCCTATCACACCTTCGGCGGCTGGAAGCGGTCGGCCTTCGGCGACATCAACCAGCACGGCATGGAGGGCGTCCGCTTCTGGACCAAGACCAAGACCGTCACCGCCCGCTGGCCGGACTCGGCGCTGGAGCATTCGGACAGCTCGTTCGTCATTCCCACGATGAGGTAGGGTGTGCGTTGGACCGTCCCGCTGCAGCTCGTAACCTACGCTGGGATGTTAGTGACACTGGTCGGCTTCACCGTGGTCGAGGCGCCTCTAGAAGCGGCCGTATTCGGAGGCGCTTCTTTACTGGCCTTTTTGGGGCTGGTTGAGCTGAAATGTCCTCGCTGCGGGTTTCATCTTACGCGACGTGATCCCCGTCCTCTCGTCTTTCCGAGCTTGGAGCCATTGCCGACCGAGTGCCCGAAGTGTGGGCGGTCTCGGCTCGGCGTCTACCCGTTTCAACATAGATTCAGGCCAGAACAGGTCTGATCTCATGGTGCTGACCCGATGAACTTCGCCCTTACCGACGACCAGCGCGCCATTCAGGACGCGGCCCGCGCGTTCGCCGACGCCGAACTGGCCCCCCATTCGGCTCGCTGGGACGAGGAGAAACACTTCCCCGTCGAGGTGATGAACCAGGCGGCCGAGATGGGCTTCTGCGGCATCTATACCGGCGAAGAGCACGGCGGCATGTCCCTGGGCCGGGTAGAGGCGGCGCTGATCTTTGAGGAGCTGTCGCGCGGCGATGTGGCGACGGCGGCCTTCATCTCGATCCACAATATGGCGACGTGGATGATCGACCGGTTCGGGTCGGATGAGTTGCGAGGGCGGTTCGTGCCGGATCTGGTCGGCATGGAGAAGATCGCCTCCTATTGCCTGACCGAGCCGGGCTCCGGCTCCGACGCGGCGGCGCTGCGGACCACGGCCGTGCGTGACGGCGACCACTATGTGCTGAACGGTTCCAAGGCCTTCATCTCGGGCGCGGGGACCAGCGACCTGTATGTCGTCATGGTTCGTACGGGCGGGGAGGGGGCGAAAGGGGTCAGCGCCGTCGTCGTCGAGGCCGGGACGCCCGGCCTTTCGTTCGGGGCGCAGGAGCGCAAGATGGGCTGGAACGCCCAGCCGACCGCCATCGTCCAGTTCGACGACTGCCGCGTGCCGGTCGCCAACCTGCTGGGCGAAGAGGGGGCGGGGTTCCGTTATGCGATGGCCGGGCTGGACGGCGGGAGGCTGAACATCGCCGCCTGTTCGCTGGGCGGGGCGCGGCTGGCGCTGGAGACGGCTCAGGATTACGTGGCCACGCGCAAGCAGTTCGGTCGTCCGATCGGCGAGTTCCAGGCGTTGCAGTTCCGCCTGGCGGACATGGCGACGGACCTTGAGGCGGCGCGGCTGATGGTGCTGCGCGGCGCCTGGGCCATCGATAACGACCATCCGGAAAAGACCAAATGGTGCGCCATGGCCAAGCGGCTGGCTACCGACGCCTGTTTCCAGATCGCCGATGAGGCGCTGCAACTGCACGGCGGCTACGGCTACCTGAAAGATTATCCGCTGGAGCGGATCGTGCGCGACCTGCGGGTTCACCGCATCTTGGAAGGCACCAACGAGATCATGCGCGTGATCATCGCGCGGGAGATGGCGCGATGAGCGAAGCCGAAATCATCACCCGCATCGAAGCCGGCGTCGGCCGCATCACCCTGAACCGGCCCAAGGCGATCCATGCGCTGAACCGGTCGATGTGCGAGACGATGATCGCGGCGCTTTTGGAGTGGCGCGATGATGCGGCGGTGACGTCCGTCCTGATCGACCATGCAGGCGAGCGCGGCTTCTGCGCCGGCGGCGACATCCGCATGATCGCGGACAGCGGGGCGGGCGACGGCGTGGACGCCAAGGCCTTCTTCCTGGCCGAATACCGGCTGAACGATCTGATGTTCGGCTATCCCAAGCCGATCACGGCTATCGTGGACGGCATCGTCATGGGCGGCGGGGTCGGGATTTCGGAACCGGCCGATGTCCGCATCGCCACCGAACGCACCACCTACGCCATGCCGGAGACGGGCATCGGCCTGTATCCCGAGGTCGGTGGCGGGTGGTTCCTGCCGCGTCTGCCGGGCCAGACCGGGGTCTGGATTGGGTTGACTGGCGCACGGCTGAAGGCTGCGGATACGGTGGCCCTGGGCATCCACACCCATTTCGTCCCGAGCGACGCCGTCGAGGCGTTGAAGGCCGATCTGCTGGCCGATCCCACCGATCCGGCTGCGGTCGCCGCCCGTCATGCGAAGGACGCCGGACCTGCCCCTCTGGCCGCCCATCGCGAGGCCATCGACCGGCTGTTCGCCTTCGATACGGTCGAGGAGATTTTTGCGGCGCTGGAGGCCGACGGGTCGGATTGGGCCCTGGCGCAACTGGCGACGCTGAAGGCCAAGTCGCCGACCTCGCTGAAGGTTACGCTGCGCCACATCCGCGAGGGGGCGAAGGCCACGTCGTTCAGCGACAACATGGCCGTCGAATATGCCGTCAGCGGCCGGATCGGCGCGACCCACGACTTCCAGGAAGGCGTGCGGGCCGTGATCGTGGACAAGGACAACGCCCCGAAATGGTCCCCGGCGGACCTGTCGGGCGTGACGAATCCGACGCTGGACGCGCTGTTCGCGCCCCTGCCGGACAATGAAAAATGGACGCCGCTGGCATAAGCCCTGGGTCCCCGCTTTCGCGGGATGAGCGGAAGATTCAAGGGAGAGAGACCATGACCAAGATCGCCTTCATCGGCCTGGGAAACATGGGCGGCGGCATGGCCGCCAACCAGGCCAAGGCGGGCCACGAGGTCGCCGCCTTCGACCTGTCGGCGCAGGCGCTGGAGCGGGCCAGCGCGGCCGGCTGCGTTGCGGCGGCGTCGGTCGCCGAGGCCGTCAAGGACGCCGAGGTCGTCATCACCATGCTGCCCGCTGGGCCGCATGTGCTGAAGGTCTATTCGGAACAGATCATCGGCGCGGCGCCGTCGTCGTCCCTGTTGCTGGATTGTTCGACCATCGACGTGGAGACGGCGCGCAGGGTCGCCGGTCTTGCGAAGACGGCGGGCTACGCCTTCGCCGACGCGCCGGTGTCGGGCGGCACGGCGGCGGCGGATGCGGGCACCCTGGCCTTCATGGTCGGTTGCGACGAGGGCGACTTCGCGCGCGTCGAGGCGGCGCTGGAGGCCATGAGCCGGATCACCATCCGTGCGGGCGACCACGGGGCAGGGCAGGCGGCCAAGATATGCAACAATATGCTGCTGGGCATTTCCATGCTGGGCACGTGCGAGGCCATCGCTCTGGCCGAGAAGCTGGGCCTGGATCCCGAACGCTTCTTCGAGATCGCGTCCAAGTCCTCGGGCCAGTGCTGGAGCGTGACCAGCTATTACCCTTGGCCCGGACCGGTGCCGACCGCGCCGTCGAACCGCGATTATCAGGGCGGGTTCGCCACGGCCATGATGCTGAAGGACCTGAAACTGGCCCAGGATGCGGCGGCCAAGTCGGGCGCCTCCACGCCGTTGGGCGCGCAGGCCGAGGCCATGTACGCCCTGTTCGACGGCATCGGTCATGGCGGTCGCGACTTTTCGGCCATGCTGCAGATGTTGCGCGGCCGGCTGTCGGATTTGAATCCCGCCTAACCTAAGTCGATCGATGATAACGCCCGCGCCCGTAGATGGTGCGGGCGTCTTCGTGTCCGGTCGGTCGATTCGACCAGCGCATCGTCGGTGCGACCAAGCCGCGCGGCGCAGCGAGGCCGTGGGGGCGGCGGTCACGCTCTCCGCCGTAAAAATCCAGCGCCCATAACGGCTTGTCGGAAAGTCCGCTTCGCTCGGCGTTTTCGACGACCAAGCTTCGCTGAAAAATAGCCCGAAATGCGGCCGAACATGGCTTGCGGCTCACATTGCTCCTGTGTCATGTAACCGCTTACATCATCTATCGACGGATCTTCGAGAAGGAGCCGGGACGGTAGGGAGCAGGGAGAATCCGATTGGACATGGCTGCGCCCAGCGTTGCGTCTGCACGGCAGGAAGGACCGCCTTTCGCCAAGGCCGCCACCATGCGCGACGTGGCTGAGCGCGCCCAGGTGTCGGTGGCTTCGGTCTCGCGCGTGCTGAACGGTCTGGGCGTGACGTCGGACGCGACGCGCCAGCGCGTTCTGGATGCCGTCGAGGACCTTCGCTACGTGCCGCACTTCGGCGCCCGCAGTCTGTCGACCAGCAAGAACGACACGATCGGCGTCATCCTGCCCGACCTGTTCGGCGAGTTCTTCTCCGAGCTGATCCGGGGCATGGACCTGGCCGCGCGCGCCCACGGCAAACATCTGATCGTCTCCAGCTCTCATGATGGCGCCGACGACACCCTGGCGGCCGTTCGGTCGATGCGGGGCCGGGTGGACGGCATGATCGTGCTGTCGCCCCATCTGGGGGCCGCGAACCTGGCGTCCGAGTTCGCCGGCCGCATGCCCGTGCTGCTGATGAACGGCGGCACGGCCGAGGCGGGACGCGCCGCCATCATGATCGACAACCACGGGGGCGCCGTCGGCGCCGTCGAACACCTGATCGCCACCGGCCGTCGTCGCATCGCCCACATTCGCGGCGCCGCCGGAAACATCGAGGCCGATACGCGTGCGGCGGGCTATGCGGCGGCGCTGGACGGTCATGCTCCCATCATCGTCGAGGGCGACTTCTCCCAGGCCTCGGGCCACCGCGCCGCGACCCAGTTGCTGGCCATGCCTGAGCGGCCCGACGCCGTCTTCGCCGCCAACGACATGATGGCCGTCGGCGCCCTCTTGGCCTTCCAGGAGGCCGGCGTGCGCTGCCCTGAAGACATCGCCGTCATTGGGTTCGACGACGTGCCCATCGCCGCCCTGATGCGGCCCGCGCTGACCACCATGCGCGTCAATATCGCGGAAATCGGCCGTAGAGGCGTCGAACGCCTGATCGGCCTCGTCCAGGCCGGCCAGCACGCCGACGCCACGGACACCGCTTGCGAAATCGTTCGGCCGATCCTGGTCGAACGCCAGTCCACCGCGGCGGCATCGTCCGCCAGGTTCAACAAAGGGTAGGTCCAGCCATGTCGCCGCAAACCGATCCCATCAGGAGGGGAGAGCTCAGGATGAACCAGTTCAACACGCGTAAGGCCGCCTTGGCCGCCGCATCGGCCATCGCCATCAGCATGGCGTTCGTCGGCGCCGCCCAGGCGCAGAATGCAACGACGACGCTGCGTGGCGCCGTCTTTGACGGTCAGACGGTCGGGGCCGGTGCGACGGTCGTCGCCACCGAAGTCTCCACCGGATACGCGACCCGCTCGCGCGTCGGCGCAGACGGCCGCTATGTCCTTTCGGGCCTGCGCCCCGGCACCTATCGGGTGCAGGTGACCAGCGCCGACGGCCAGACGGCGGAAGAGACCGTCACCCTGTCGCTGGGTCAGGTCGGCACGCTGAACCTGGACGTGGCCGCAGCAGCCACGACCGGCGCCGCGACGGACGGCGCAACCGAGCTGGGCGAGATCGTCGTCACCGGCCGTCGTGTCTTCGAGGTGCGCACACCCGAGGTCGCCACCAATGTGACGCAGCAGCAGATCAACAACCTGCCGCAGATCAGCCGCAACTTCCTCAACTTCGCCGCCCTGGCTCCCGGCCTGCGCGTGACCGAGGACGACAGCGAGCGGACGATCTCCGCCGGCGGTCAGACCGCCCAGGCGATCAACGTCTTCATCGATGGTCAGAACCGCAAGTCGCTGATCAGCGACGGCGGCGTCGCCGGCCAGGACGACAGCCGCGGCACGCCCTTCCCGCAGGGCGCCGTGCAGGAGTTCCGCGTGATCAGCCAGAACTTCAAGGCCGAGTACGAACAGGCCGGTTCGGCCATCGTGACGGCCGTGACCCGGTCGGGCACCAACGAGTTCCACGGCGACGTCTTCGCCTTCTATCAGGATCCGGATTGGGTCGCCCAGGATCAGATTTCCGAGCGTCGCGGCGCCGAGAAGGCCCCGGTGCGTCGTCTGCAATACGGCGCCAGCCTGGGCGGACCGATCATCCAGGACCGCCTGCACTTCTTCGGCGCCTATGAGCGCAAGGATGAAGAACGGGTGGCTCAGTCGTTCCTGAACCGCACCGAATACAACGATTTCTTTGCGGGGGATCTGGGCACGGTCTCGACGCCTTACGAGCAGGACGTCTTCTTCGGCAAGCTGTCGTGGCAGATCGACGACCGTCAGCGGCTGGAGTTCAGCACCGAATACAAGAAGGAAGAGGACATTCGCGGCGCCAGCGGCCAGAACGCCCCGAGCCGCGCTGCCCGCAACAACGGCGAGACCCAGGCCTTCAACCTGCGACACCAGTTCCAGGGTCAGCGCTTCCTGAACGAGTTCGCGATCGACTATCTGAAGTCGAGCTATCAGCAGTCGGTGATCAACGGCTCCGACTACGGCCGCGAATACGTCATCTTCCGCGACGACAGCGCCACCACGCCGGGCTTCCAGTATAATATCAACAACCGCGACTCGACCGTGTTCACGGCCGGCGGTCGTGCCGACGCCCAGTTCCTGGAGCAGAAGAGCACGACGATCCGCAACGACCTGACCATCCCGGATCTGGCCTGGATAGGCACGCACACGATCAAGATCGGTGCGAAATATTCGATGCAGAATTACTTCGTGCAGAAGGACTTCGGACGTAACCCGACGTTCGTCTATGACATCGAGGGTCGTTCTGAAATCAATGGCAGCCAGACGATCCCGGTCGCCGTGAACCTGGGCGTCGCCGTGCCGCCGGCAGACGTCGATAACAACGTCATCGGCCTGTATATTCAGGACGACTGGCAGATCACCGATAAGCTGGAAATCAACCTCGGCATCCGTTGGGACTACGAGGACAATGCGGTCAACAACGACTACCGCACGCCCGACTCCATCCGGGACATGCTGGCAGCGATCCAGAATCTGCCGGGCTACGACTTCCCGTCCTATTTCAACCCTGCGGATTATATTTCCGATGGTGATCGCAAGGCGTTCAAGGGCGCCTTCCAACCACGCTTCGGCTTCTCGTATGACGTCTTCGGCGACGAGCAGACGGTCATTTTCGGCGGCGCAGGCCGCTACTACGACCGCGTCGGCTTCAACTTCGCCTTCGACGAGCGGTTCAAGCCCTTCCAGTTCAACAAGAGCATCTACTTCTCGAACACCGGTGGTCCGGTCGGTGGGCAGCAGACGATCGCCTGGGATCCGCGTTACCTGACGCCCGCCGGTCTCGACCCGCTGCTGGCGGCAAGTCCCGGCGCGGGCGAGGTCTTCCTGGTCAAGAACGACTTCGAGCCCCCGCGCACGGATCAGTTCAACATCGGCGTACGTCAGAAGTTTGGACGCTGGCAGACGGCCCTGACCTTGGCCGCCGGTCATACCGAGGGTGAATCCGCCTGGTATATCGCCAACGCCCTGACGGAAACCGGTGGTCGGTTTAATGGGCCGACGCCGGGATCGGTCGGCTTCACGCAGTTCCGCAACACAATCTTCTTCCAGAACACGGACAAGGAGCGGGACTACAAGGCGATCTACTTCACCGCCGACAAGCCCTACAACGCCGAGGATCGCTGGGGCTTCAATCTCGCCTACACCTATATGGATGCGACCCAGAACGGCAGCCGGGACAACGGCTATGGCGCGTTCGATTTCGACTACAACACGCCGGAACTGTCGCCGGAGTTCCGGTCGTCCTCGGACGAACGCCATCGGATCGTGGCGTCCGGCACCCTGGGCCTCCCCGCCGACTTCCTGCTGTCGGGCATCGTCACCCTGGGTTCGGGTCTGCCGTACAATATCAACGACTGCCCGAGCGCACCGGCCGGCGGCCCCAACATCTGCTGGAATGCTGGAAATCCGGAGAAGCGCGCCTTCCTGCCGGGTCTGAACTTCGCCTATCGCCAGGTCGATCTGCGCCTGACCAAGGGCTTCGACGTCTTCGGCGGACAGCGGGTCGAGTTCATCGCCGACGCGATCAACATCTTCAACTTCACCAACTTCAACGCGTTCGACACCGGCTTCAACAGCCCACGCTACGGCGCGGGAACCGGGGTCTTCCTGCCCACCCGCAGCTTCCAGGTGGGTCTGCGTTACTCCTTCTAAAAGCCTGAGCCTTGGCCGTCTTCCGCTTGCCGGAAGGCGGCCTTTCTTTTTTTGATTTCAGTAAAACAGTGAGCGTGCCCATGAACCGCCGAAACTTTCTGATGCGAACGACGGCTGGTGCGGCCGCGGTGGCGGTCGGGGTTCCGGTGGGGGCGGTTGCGCAGCAGGCGGTGACGGGGGCGGTGAACGGGACGGAGCGGCGGCCATTGCGGCTGGATCGCGAGATCGCCGAGCTTCAGGAGCGGACGTTCCGCTGGTTCGAGAAGGTCACGGATCGGCGCACGGGTCTGACGCCCGATCGCTGGCCGACGCCGTCATTCTGTTCCGTGGCGGCGGTGGGGTTCGCCCTGACCTGCTGGCCGGTGGGCGTGGAGCGCGGCTGGATGAGCCGGGCCGAGGCGCGCGAGCGGACCTTGACCACGCTGCGGTTCTTCCATGACTTGCCGCAGGGACCCGAGGCGACCGGCACAGCGGGTCACAAGGGCTTCTTCTATCATTTCCTGGACATGGAGACCGGGCTGCGGTTCGCGCAGAACGAGCTGTCCACCGTCGATACGGCCTTGCTGATCGGCGGCATGCTGTTCGCCGCCCGTTACTTCGACGGCCGTCATGCCGACGAGGCGGAAATCCGTCAGAAGGCCCAGGCTATCTACGAACGGATCGAATGGCCGTGGGCCGTGATCCGCGACAACCGCATCACCATGGGCTGGCATCCCGAGAGCGGCTTTATCCCCTCGGACTGGCACGTCTATAACGAGGGCATGCTATTGCTGCTGCTGGCCGTGGGCAGCCCGACCCATCCGGTGTCGGTCAATGTCTGGCACGAATGGGCCGCCAGCTACGACGAGAGCTGGACCGACCGCTGGGGCAGCTGGCACCTGAACTTCGCGCCCATCTTCGGGCACCAGTACAGCCATATGTTCATCGACTTCCGCGGCATTCAGGACGCCTGGATGCGGGGTCAGTCTGTTCAGTTGGGCGAACAACTGGACTATTTCGAGAACAGCCGCCGCGCCGTCTATGCGCAGCAGAAATACGCCCATGACAATGTCGCGGGCTGGGTCGGCTATTCGTCCGAGGTCTGGGGGCTGACGGCCTGCGACGGGCCGGGCGACTTCAAACAGGTCATCGACGGCAAAGAACGCGAGTTCTTCAGCTATTCCGCGCGTGGGCCGGGCGAGCGCGACGACGGCACCATCGCCCCCACGGCGGCGGCCAGCTCGATCGCCTTCGCGCCCGAGATCGTCGTGCCCTGCGTCAAGGCGATGAAGCAGAAATACGGGTCGGGCATCTATACCGAGTGGGGCTTCCTCGACAGCTTCAACCCGACCCTGACGGTGCGCGACGGGCCGCTGCAGCACGGCAAGATCGTGGACGGCGTCGGCTGGGTGGACGGCGACTATCTGGGCATCGACCAAGGGCCGATCGTCATCATGACCGAGAATCACAGGTCCGACTTCGTCTGGCGCTATATGCGCGGCGAGCCCAATATCCGTCGCGGCCTGGAAATCGCGGGCTTCACCGGCGGATGGCTGAACGCATGACGCAGACTGCCCATAGGCGCGCCGCCTTGGCCCTGATGGCGGGAGGGGCGGCTGCGGCCTGCACCCCGCGCCGGTCGGGCGAGACCGTGCTGCGCTTCTGGGCCATGGGCAATGAGGGCGGCACGGTCGGCCAACTGATGCCCGAGTTCGAGCGGCGCAATCCCGGCGTCCGGGTCTCGGTCCAGCCCCTGCCGTGGACGGCGGCGCACGAGAAGCTGCTTACCGCCTATGCCGGCGCCTCGCTGCCGGACGTCAGCCAGATTGGCAACACCTGGGTGGCGGAACTGGCCGCCATCGGCGCCCTGTCGCCGACCCCGCCGGCGGCCGCGAACTTGCTGACCGATCAGTTTCCGGCGGTGCTGGAGACGAACGAGATCGCCGGTCGGGCCATGACCACGCCCTGGTATGTGGACACTCGGCTGTTGTTCTATCGCAAGGATCTTCTGGCGCGGGCCGGTTTTGCGGCGCCGCCCGAGGACTGGGCCGAATGGAAGCGTGCCATGCACGCGATCAAGCGCGTGGCGGGCGGCGATAACTTCGCCATCCTGCTGCCGCTGAACGAGTTCGAGCAGCTTCTGACATTCGGGCTTCAGATCGACGAGCCGCTGCTGCGCGACCGGGATACGCGGGGCAATTTCTCCAGCCCCGGCTTCGTGGCGGCCCTGGCCTTCTATCGCAGCCTGTTTGCGGAAGGGTTGGCGCCTCTGGCCTCGGCGACGCAAATCTCCAACGTCTGGAGCGAGTTCGCCAAGGGCTATTTCAGCTTCTACTTCTCCGGCCCGTGGAGCGTGGGCGATTTCCGCGACAAGCTGCCCGCTTCGTTTCAGCCGAACTGGGCCACCGCCGGGGTGCCGGGACCGACCGGCCTGGGCGCCTCGGCGCCGGGCGGATCCAGCCTGGCGGTGTTCAAGTCCTCGCCGCATCAGGACGCGGCCTGGGCCCTGGTCCGCTATCTGTCCGAGCCGGCCGTGCAGGCCCGGTTCAACACCATCGTCGGCGACCTGCCTGCGCGCCAGAGTGCCTGGGACATCGCCCAGGTCGAGCGCGATCCGATGCTGGCTCCGTTCCGGGGCCAACTGGCGCGCGCCAAGGCTGTGCCCAAGGTGCCGGAATGGGAGCGGATCGTCACCGAGATGCAGATCGTCGCCGAACGGATGGTGCGTGGCGAATACAGCCCTGAGACCGCCGCCGCCGAGATCGACCGTCGCGCCGACCGACTGCTGGAGAAGCGCCGCTGGATGATGGAACAGGGCAGGGCCGTATGACCGTCGTCGATCCGACGTTAGCGAAGGTGAAGCCGTCGCGGGGACGCGGCGCACGCGAACGCGCCGCCTGGGCCTTCGTCGCCCCGGCGATGATCGCCATCGGCCTGTTCTTCGCCATTCCGGTGATCGCGGCCCTGCTGCTCAGCCTGACCGACTTCGACATCTACGCCCTGGCGAACCTGGACAATCTGCGTTTCGTCGGCCTGCAGAACTACGAGCGGCTGATGACCAATCCGCTGTTCTGGGGGGCGATGAAGAACACCCTGACCTTCGCGGTCCTGGGCGTGCCTCTGTCCATCGCGGCCTCGCTGGCTGCGGCGGTGATCCTGAACGCGCGGGTGGTGAAGTGGCGGCCGATTTGGCGGGTCATGTTCTTCGCCCCCTATGTCACCACTCTGGTCGCGACGGCCGTGGTTTGGCGCTATCTGCTGCACACCCGATACGGCGTCATAAACTGGGGTCTGGAAAGCATCGGCCTGCCCGCCGTGGACTGGCTGGGTGACCCGTCGACCTCGATCCCCGCCATCCTGATGTTCGTGGTCTGGAAGATCTTCGGCTACAATATGCTGATCTTCCTGGCGGTTCTTCAGACCGTGCCTGACGACCTCTATGAGGCCGCCCGCATCGACGGTGCAGGGCCGTGGAAGCAGTTCCGCCATGTCACCCTGCCGGCCATCGCGCCGACCATGCTGCTGGTCTCGATCATCTCGGTCGCCAGCTTCTTCCAGCTGTTCGCCGAACCCTATGTGATGACGCAAGGGGGGCCGGCCCAGAGCACGGTGACGGTGCTCTACTTCATGTACGAGGAAGGCTTCAAGTGGTGGAACCTGGGTTCGGCCAGTGCGGTCGCCTTCGTTCTGTTCCTGTGCATCCTGGCGATTACGTTGGTCCAGTTGGCCGTGGCCAAGCGGGTGGGGGCGTACCAATGAAAATCCGCACCATCCTCCTCAACCTCGCCGTCGCGCTCATCGCGCTCATCGTCCTGTTCCCGCTGGTCTGGATGGCGTCCGTCAGCTTCATGCCCACCGGCGAAGCGGCGACCTTCCCGCCGCCGCTGGTCCCTTCGCGCTGGACCCTGGAGCATTACCGCGACCTGTTCCTGAACCAGGGCATGGGCCGCTATCTATGGAACAGCTTCGCCTTGGCGACCCTGGCGACGATCCTGGCGCTCAGCTTCACCGTCCCGGCCGGCTACGCCTTCGCCAAGCTGAAATTCGCCGGGCGCGAGCGGCTGTTCCAGTTCCTGGTCGCCGCCTTGGTGGTGCCGGCCCAGATCGGCACCCTGCCGCTGTTTCTGATGCTGAAGTCGATGGGGCTGGTGAACACATACGCCGGCGCCCTGGTGCCCTGGCTGGCCTCGATCTTCGGCCTGTTCCTGGTGCGCCAGTATGCGCTGAGCATTCCCGACGAGATGCTGGAGGCGGCCCGGATCGACGGCGCCAGCGAAGGCCAGATCTTCCGACGCATCGTCCTGCCGACCCTGCAGCCGATCATCGTCACCCTGGGTCTGTTCGTCTTCCTGGGCAGCTGGAACGACTTCTTGTGGCCGCTGATCGTCCTGACGGACCAGTCGAACTACACCCTGCCGGTGGCTCTGGCGGCCCTGTCGCGCGAGCACGTGCAGGACATAGAACTGATGATGGCCGGCGCCGTCGTCACGGTGGCGCCCGTGCTGATCCTCTTCCTCGCCCTGCAACGCTACTACATCCGCGGCATGCTCGCGGGCAGCGTGAAGGGCTGACCAGAACTGCGAGTTCGTATGCGTAACCTACTGGCCGCCGCCTCGGTCCTGACGCTTGCCTTTGCCGCCCCCGCCGTCGCGCAGGAGGCGCGGGTTCTCGACAGCATGGACGACGCGTCGCGGTGGCAGGCCAGCGCCTCCACCGACGTCCTCGCCGCCGTTTCCGGCGTGGCGGGGCATGACGGCCGGGCGGTGCGGCTCGACTACGATTTCGACGGCAAGGCGGGCTATGCGGTGCTCAGCCGTCCGCTGCCGTTCGACCTGCCTGACAATTACGAGATCAGCTTCTGGGTGCGCGGCGCCGGGCCGACCAATACCTTTGAGGTCAAGCTGACCGACGCCTCGGCCGACAATGTCTGGTGGAAGCAGACGGCGCGCTACGACTTCCCCGATGGCTGGACGAAGTTCGTGATCAAGCGCCGCCAGGTGTCCAAGGCCTGGGGACCCAGTCCCGAGACGGTGCTGCGCCGCGCCGAGCGGGTCGAGTTCGTCGTCGTCGCGGCCGAGGGCGGCAAGGGGGCGGTCGAGATCGACCAACTGAGCCTGCGCGCCCTGCCGGTCGATCCCCCCGTGCCGCCCCAGCCGGGGGCCGCCGACGAACGGGCGGAGACGACCGCCGCCAACGCCGTCGATCTGGACCCGAAGACAGCCTGGACCCCGCCGGTGGGCGAACCGTCGGCCCTGACCCTGGACCTGGGATACGAGCGCGAGTTCGGCGGCCTGACCCTGCGCTGGGGCGAGCGGGGGGCGGCGGCGGACTATCGGATCTCGGCCTCGACCGACGGGCGCGACTGGCGGGACCTGGCGACAGTTCAGGGCGGGAACGGGGGCGTCGACTGGCTGCGCACGCCCGAGGCGACGGCGCGCTGGCTGCGGCTTGAGCCGTTGCGACCCGTTCCGGCGCCCGACGTCGTCGGATCCTCCGGCGCCGGCCAGCGGCTGGGCGCGGGGCAGGCGACGACCTATGCGTTGAACGAGTTCGAGGTCGAACCCCTGGCCTTCGGCGAGGACGCCACGGCCTTCGTGGAGGCGGTGGCCAGGGAGAACCGGCGCGGCCTCTATCCGCGCGGCTTCTTCGGGGAACAGCCCTACTGGACCCTGGTCGGCGTCGACGGCGGTGGCGAAAGCGGCCTGATCGGCGAGGACGGCGCTATCGAACTGCGCCGGGCGGGGCCGAGCATCGAACCCTTCGTGGTCGACAACGGGCGGCTGATCACCTGGGCCGACGTCAATATCGAACAGGGGCTGAGGGACGACGACCTGCCCATACCGTCCGTGACCTGGACCGCCGACGACTGGACGCTGAAGATCACCAGCTTCGCCGACGGCGCGCCGGACCAGGCGCGTCTGTGGGGCCGCTATGATCTGACCAACACCTCCAACCGGCCGCGCAGCCTGACCCTGGCCCTGACGGCGCGGCCGTTCCAGGTCAACGGGCCGGTGCAGTTCCTCGCCATTCCGGGCGGCGTGGCGCCGGTCGAGCGGATCGCCTGGGACGGCGCGAGCCTGACGCTGAACGACGACGTCCGGGTCCAGCCCCTGACCGCGCCGGACGCCGTGGCGGCTTCGAGCTTCGATGCAGGGGCGGATCCTCAATCATTGATTTTGCCGACGGCGCGACGGCCAGCGGGCGAGCCGGTCGCCGTGTCCGACGCCACGGACCTACCGGCCGGCGCCATGCTGTATGAGGTGACGCTTCAGCCCGGCGAGACACGCACCTTCGGCTTCCTGTCGCCGCTGGCGGGCGAGACGCCGCAGCCGCAGGGCGTCGCCGCGCTGGATCAGGCCGAGCAGGCGCTGGCGGCGGAGTGGCGCGAGAAGCTGGACCGGGTGGACCTGACCGTGCCGCCCGCCGCCCAACGGATCGAGGACGCGTTGAAGTCGTCCCTGGCCCATATGCTGATGTCGCGTCAGGGGCCGATCCTCCAGCCCGGCACCCGCAGCTACAACCGCTCCTGGATCCGCGACGGGGCCATGATGGCCGAGGGGCTGAACCGGCTGGGCATGGCAGACCATTCAGCCGACTATCTGCGCTGGTACGCCCCCTATGTGTTCGACAACGGCAAGGTCCCTTGCTGCGTCGATGCGCGGGGCGCCGATCCGGTGCCCGAGAACGACAGCCACGGCGAGTTCGTCTTCCTCGCCGCCGAGACCTATCGCTACACCGGCGACGAGGCCCTGCTGCGCCAGGTCTGGCCCCAGGTGCAGAAGGCCATCGCCTATATGGACGATCTGCGCGCCTCGACCCGCACGCCTGAGTTCCAGACCCCCGACCAGCGACACCTGTACGGCCTGCTGCCGCCGACGATCAGCCACGAGGGCTATTCGGACAAGGCGGCCTATTCCTACTGGGACGACTTCTGGGGCATGCTGGGCTACAAGGACGCGGTCTTCATCGCGCAGACCCTGGGCGACGCCGAGGCCGCCGCCCGCTATGCTGCGGCGCGCGATCAGTTCGCCGCCGACATCCGCGCCTCGATCACGGCGACGGCGCAACATCACGACATCGACTGGATGGCCGGCGCGGCCGACCGGGGCGATTTCGACGCCACCTCGACCACCATCGCCCTATCGCCGGCGGGCGAACAGGATAATCTGCCGCCCGAGCTTATGGCGAGAACCTTCGACCGTTATTGGGAAAACTTCCAGAACCGGCTGACCAATCGCACGGCGTGGAAGGACTATACCCCCTACGAATGGCGGCTGGTCGGCGCCTATGTGCGGCTGGGCCAGAAGGACCGGGCGCTTGCGGTGCTGGACTTCCTGATGGCCGACCGCCGGCCCGAGGCCTGGAACGGCTGGGCCGAGGTTGTGGGGCGCGAGAAGCGCGAGCCGCGCTTCATCGGCGACATGCCCCATGCCTGGATCAGCTCCGACTACATCCGCTCGGCCCTCGACCTGTTCGCCTATGAGAGGGACCGCGACCACGCCCTGGTGCTGGCGGCGGGCGTGCCGGAGGCCTGGCTGGATACGGCCGAGGGTGTCGGGGTGCGGGATCTGCGCACCGCCTATGGGCCGCTGACCTATGGCTATCGCAAGGAACGGCAGGGCTATGTGCTGACCCTGGGCGACGGGGCGACGCCGCCGGGCGGGTTCGTGCTGCAATGGCCGGCGGGGCAGGGGCGGCCGGAACGGGTTCGGATCGACGGCCGCGCGGCGACCTGGGCGGGCGATGAACTGGTCATTCCGGTTGGGGCGCGGCGGGTGGAGCTGCGCTGACGAAAACCTTCCCTTCTCCCAGTGGGAGAAGGTGGCCCGAAGGGCCGGATGAGGGTCGGCCGGTGGGCCAAGTCGCTTCACCGACCCTCACCCTTTCGCGCAAAACCTTTCGCTACGCTCTCGGGCGCTCAAGCCCTCTCCCAATGGGAGAGGGATCAGAGTCTTTGGAACGCCTTGCCGTTTGCGTCGAACAAGTGGGCTTGTGGCGCGGGGACGTGCAGCGTCAGCCGCTCTCCCGCCTTGGCCCGCAGTTCACCCGCCAACTGAACCGTCAGGGTTTCTTGCGACGCCGGATGTTTCAGGTGCGCCATGGTCGTGGCGCCCAGGGTTTCCACGAACATGACCTCGGCGTTCAACACATCGCCGTCGCCGGTCGTGTTCAGGTGTTCGGGGCGGACGCCCAGGGTCACGGCGTCGCCGGGCTTGGCGTTTCCGGCGTTCACGGCGACGTGGATCGTCTCGCCAGCGGTGGTCTTCACCATCGCGCCGCTCGCCGAAGCCTCAACGATTTCAGCGGCCAGCAGGTTCATCTTGGGGCTGCCGATGAAGCCGGCGACGAACAGGTTGTCGGGGTGGTCGTACAGGTCCATCGGCGCGCCGACCTGTTCGATCCGGCCGCCGTTCAGCACCACGATCCGGTCGGCCAGGGTCATGGCCTCGACCTGGTCGTGGGTGACGTAGATCATGGTGGTCTTCAACTCGGCGTGCAGCCGCGCGAACTCGTAGCGCATCCGCACCCGCAGCGCCGCGTCCAGGTTGGACAAAGGCTCGTCGAACAGGAAGACCTCGGGCTCGCGCACGATGGCGCGGCCGATGGCGACGCGCTGGCGCTGGCCGCCCGACATGGCCTTGGGCTTGCGGTCCAGATAGTCGGTGATGCTCAGCGCCTCGGCGGCGGCGCGGACGCGGCGGTCGATCTCGCCCTTGTTCGTCTTGGCGAGCTTCAGCCCGAAGGCCATGTTCTCGTAGGCCGTCATGTGCGGGTAAAGCGCATAGGACTGGAACACCATGGCGATGCCCCGATCCGACGGCGACAGGTCGTTGACCACGCGGTCGCCGATGGAGACTTGGCCCGTCGTCGCCTCTTCCAGACCGGCGATGGTGCGCAGCAGGGTGGACTTGCCGCAGCCTGAAGGACCGACGAAGACGATGAACTCGCCGTCGGTGATCTCCAGATCGACGCCCTTCAGCACCTCGACGGCGCCGAACGCCTTCTTCACGTCGACCAGACGGACGTTCGCCATGCTTCCTGCTTCCCTTGCCCGTTTCTTGGCCCGTTCCTTGGGCCGTTTCTGTTTTGCCGCACCGTAACCGGTTACATCGCCGGATCAATGGCGCGATAGGTCTCAGCTGCAATCGAGTCTGCAAAACTGCAAAATTGGTCTTTCGCAAAGCTGTGGCGCTGGCTAGAAGCCCGCCACTGATCGCGGGAGCATGAGATGACACAGCGCAGATTTCTGATGGCCACGGCTTCGGTCGCGTGGCTGGCGGCCTCGGCCGTCCAGGCGCAGGACACGTCTCAGGTCGAGGACATCGTCGTCACCGGCTCGCGTATCGCGGGCGGGGACAGGATCGCGCCGGTCGAGACGGTGGGCCGCGAGACCATCGCCGCCGCCGGGGTCGCCGACGCGTCGCAACTGGTCCGTCTGGTCACCGCCAACTCGGGCTCGGAGGCCCAGGTCGATCAACTGAACCAGCCGCAGAGTTCGGGCACGGCCCAGTTCAACCTGCGCAATCTGGGCCTGGGTTCGACCCTGGTGCTGGTCGATGGCCAGCGCTGGACCAACAGCGCGGTGGTGGCGGTGGATGGCTCGGCCTTCGTCGACATCAACTCGCTCGTGCCGATGATCGCGCTTCAGCGTGTCGAGGTGGTCAAGGACGGCGCCTCGGCCGTCTATGGTTCGGATGCTGTGGCGGGCGTGGTCAACTTCATCACGGGTCGCGATGTGACCCGGCCCGAGGTCAGCGCCAAATACGCCGTCGCCGACGGGTCGGAAGAGAGCGTGATCGAGGCTATCGGCGGGTTGAAACTGCTGGGCGGCGACCTCACGCTGGCGGCCTCGCATTTCCATCGATCGGCCCTGGGATCGGACGAGAGGGACTTCACCCAGGCCGAACGCTATGGCCGCGCCGCCTGGACCGCCGTGACCAGCTATGGCCAGCCGGGATCTTATTTCCGATCAAGCCGCAACGGGTTCTCGCCCGATCCGTCGTGCGGCGATCCGGCGTTCGCCAGCGCCTATCTGAACTCGGCGACGGATTCGTTTTGCCGGCTGGACTATTCCGACTTCTTCGACCTGACGCCGGAGGAGACGCGGACGCAAGCGTTCGCGGATTATCGTCGTCCGGTGGGCGACATGACCCTGTCGCTGCAAGCGGCCTGGTCGGCGACCAACACCATCGCGCGCCAGTCGCCGTCGTTGCCGATCCTGGCGCGGTCGCTGACGGTGCCGGCGTCGCATCCCGACAATCCGTTCGGCGAGGCGGTCCTGTTCCGGGGGCGTCTGCTGGGCGCCGAGGCGGGGGCGTCGCAGGCCGAGTTCGACTATCGCACCTGGCGCATCGCCGGCGGCCTGGACGGGCGGTTTTCCAACGGCTGGACCTGGAACCTGAGCGCGACCAGCAGCCGTCAGCACGTCGCTTATGACAAGCCCGACACCATCGGCAGCGCCCTGCAGAACGCCCTTAACGGCCTGGGTGGGACGGGCTGCAACCCGGCGACCGGGGCGCCCGGTGTCGGGGCCTGTCAGTATTTCAATCCGTTTGGCAGCGCCTATCTGGGCACCGGCACGGCGAACAGCGCGGCGCTGATCGAAAGCCTGATCGGCTCGACCGGCCTGCGCGGCGCCTCGACCCTGAAGACCGCAGACGCCTCGACCAGCGGCGAGGCCTTCGCCTGGAGCGGCGGATCGGTCGATGTCGCCATAGGCGCGCAGTATCGCCGCAGCGCCTTCCGCCACGACTGGAGCGATCTGGTCAATGCGGGCGACCTGCTGACGGCGGGCGTATCGCCCGACTTCGAGGGCGATCAGCAGGCGCTGGCCGCCTTCGCCGAGGCCCGCCTCCATCTGGGCGACCGGATCGAGGCGCAGCTGGCCGGCCGCTACGAATCCTACGACGGCGACGAGGGCCGGTTCAGCCCCAAGGCGGCCATCCGATGGGACGTCACCGACACCCTGGCCCTGCGCGCCTCCTGGGGGCAGGGGTTCCGCGCCCCGTCGATCTACGCTCAGTCTGGCGCCCAGGCGTCGCAGCCTTCGGTGTTCGACCGGGGCGCCTTCGTCTTCGTCAACACCCTGACCTCGGGCCGGGCCGACCTGAAGCCCGAGAAGTCCGAGAGCCTCAGCCTGGGCGTGCTGTGGAAGCCGATCGACGGGCTGGAGCTGGGCCTGGACGCCTGGCGGTTCGACTATACGGACCAGGTGGTCAAGGAGTCGGCGCAGGCCATGATCGATCAGGCGGCGGCGGACACCGCAGCGGGCCGGAGCGGCACGGATGCGCAGGGCCGCATCACCCGCTCGCCCAGCGGCGCCCTGACCTTCGTCCAGCTCTATTTCATCAACGCCTCATCCATCGAGACGCAAGGGATCGACCTGTCGGCCCGCTATCGCCACGGCCTGTGGGGCGGGGAGGCCTCGGCCTCGGCGACCTGGACCTATGTCGACGCCTACGACATCCGGCTGAACGCGTCGGCAGCCCAGGTGTCGGGCGTCGGCTCGACCAATTTGAACAACATCGGACGGTCCCTGCCGCGCAATCGCGCGGAGTTCGCTCTGGGCTGGAGCGGCGGCGCGCACGCCGTGACGGCCCTAGTCCACTATACCGACGCATACGCCAACGACCGCAGCGGGATCACCGACGCCAGCATCGCCAGCCAGACGACGGTCGATCTGCTCTACAGCCGCACCCTCGGCGCCGATCTGGATCTGGCGGTCGGTGTGGTCAATGTCGCGGACAAGGCCCCGCCGTTGGCGCAGTTCGCCCTGGGTTACGACCCGGTCGTGGCCGATCCACGCGGTCGGGTGTTCAGCCTGGGTCTGACCAAACGGTTCTGATCGGATCGTCAGGCCGCCAGGCGCCTGGCGGGGGGGAGGGCTGCGGTGATCGCTTCGATCAGAGCGTGGATTTCCAGCGGCTTGGCGACGAAGCCGTCCAACCCGGCTTCCATGCCTTGCCGGCGTACCTCTGTGGAGACGTCGCCGGACAACAGGACCAGCGGGGTGCGCTGTCCCGGCGTCTCTTCGGCGCGGATGCGTCGGGCGGCCTCGAACCCGTCGCAGATCGGCATGCGCAGATCCAGCAGGACCAGGTCATAGTCGCCGTCCCGCCAGGCCGCGACCGCTTGATCGCCGTCGTTCACCACAGTCACCTGCATGCCGAGGTTCGGCAGGATGGCGGACAGAACCTGGCGGTTCACGGCGTTGTCGTCGGCCGCAAGGATGCGCAGATCGGCCAGGACAGGTCCGCTGTCCGCGTCCGCCATGGCGGCCTTGCCGCGCGTCAACGGAAGCTCGACGGTGAAGCACGAGCCTTGGCCCGGTTCGCTTTCAACCGTGATGTCGCCGCCCATCATCCGCGCGAGAGAGCGAGAGATCGAAAGGCCCAAACCCGTGCCGCCGTGCTTGTGGGCCGTTTCCGCACTCGCCTGGACATAGGGTGCAAACAGGCGCCCCTGTGTGGTCTCGTCCATGCCGACGCCGCTGTCGCGCACCGCGATGCGCAGGCCGCCCGCGCCCAAGGCGCCGACGGACACAAGCACTTCGCCCTTGTCGGTGAACTTCACGGCGTTGGAGATCAGGTTGGCCAGGATCTGGCCGACGCGCACCTTGTCGCCGATCCAGTCGCCAGCGGCGTCTGGCGCCACGTCGATCCGCAGGACCACGCCCTTCTTGCGCGCCACCTCGCCGAAGGCCGCATCCATACGGGCCAGCAGCCGTGTCAGATCGAAATCCGCATTCAGCAGTTCCAGGCGGCCGGCCTCGATCTTCGATGCGTCCAACAGATCGTTCAGCAGCGCCGTCAGCGTCTCCCCGGATTCCAGCGCGACTTCCAGTCGCTCCTTCTGCGCCGGGGGGATCGGCTCGTTCGCCATGACTTGCAGCATGCCCAACATGCCGTTCAACGGCGTTCGAATTTCGTGGCTGACGATCGCCAGGGTTTGGGTCTTGGCCTTGGCGTAGGCGAGGGTCTCGCGCTCCCGTCGTGCTGAGGCTCGAACCGCCCAGATGGCCAGGCTGACGCCCAGTCCCAGCGCCGCCAGCGCGACGCCGGCCACTGTCAGACGGGCGGATGCATAGGCCCGGTCACGCGCATCCTCGCGTTCCAACGTCAGCGCCGCCTCTTCCGCCCGCAGGTCGCCCACCAACCGTCTCAGGTCGTCCATGGCCAGACGGCCACGTTCGGCCAATAGCGGATCCCGAGCCTCGCTCTGCGGCCGCGACAGTTGCGGGTCGGCGTAGATGGACCGCCACCGGATCATGGCCAGACGAAGCTTATTCAGTCGGGTGGTTTGCGACGCGTTGTCTGCGGTCAAGCGCGACAGGGTGGACAAACCATCGGCGAACTCCTGCTCGCCGGCGACATAGGGTTGCAGGAAGGCCCGGTCGCCATTGCTTTCGGAATAGCCTCTTACGCCGGTCTCCTGATCCAGCGCTGCAGCCAGCAGGTCGGCTGCGGCCTTCTCGACCGCGGCCGTGTGCAGCACCGAGCGGTCGGCGGTCTGGATGGTGGAGAGGTTGCTGAAAACCACGAAAACCATCGCAGCCATCATTGCCGTCATCGTACCGATCATCAACGCAGCGGAGCGCGCCGCGCGGGTCTTCATCAAGGCACCCTTAAGCGCGTGAAGGCGGCGGAGATGTTCATGTACGGAACCGCATCGTGACGTTAAGACGGTCCTACAGCTGCCCGATGAACATTGTGTTGCCAAGCTTGTCAGGATGAACCTCTAGGGCGTGGATTCAATGTCGCGGAGCCAGAGGTCAACTGAAGCGAGGGCGACTGAGGGCAGGGGCCGATGGTGAGTATCTATCAAAGGCGGACCGTCCCGAAAAACAGGGTGTAATCTGTGCACTTCGTCTGAAATCGGCGGCGGACAAAATTGCACTGCACCCTGAAAACGAGTGCAAAGTGCAAGACCGTGCAATTTGCGAGCGCGCTGATGTTGTCAAAGACCGGCTGGGATTATAGCGCGGTTTGAAGGGGCGTTGGGTCGATTGACGCTGCGGGACTTGAAGTGACTGAAAATGCTGCGGATCGTTCGCGGGCTTAGGCTGGAATAGGCGTCGGCTGATCGCGTTCGATCAGACGCTCGCGGACTTCGACCGGCGCCGCTTCGGCCCAGTTCAGGAGCTTGTCCAGCACGGGGCAAAGCGACTGTCCCCATTCCGTCAGGTGATATTCCACCTTGGGCGGAACCTGAGCGTGGACGATGCGTGCGACCACGCCGTCAACTTCCAGCTGACGCAGTTGCTGGATCAGCATCTTCTGCGACACGCCGGGGATAGCGCGCTCCAGTTCCGAGAACCGACGAACGTTCGAACCGAACAGCTGGAACAGGATCACCAGCTTCCATCGCCCCTCCAGCACCCGGATCACGTTCTGCGTGCTCTGCGCCGCCGTCTGCGGGGTGTAGTCGATGCGCTCACCTTCAGGTGAGTACCTTACTTTTTCGTCCGTACTTGCCATCTCGCAAGCTTATTTCCAGTTTGGATCGAACGCAACGATCTAACCCGGAGCTCCTGATGATTGCCAACCTTCCCAAGCCGATCGCAAACTATGTGGAGGCCAATTCGCGCCTCGATGTCGATGGCATGCTGCACGCCTTTTCACCTGACGCCGTCGTTCAGGATGATGGGGGACGCCATCAGGGGCATCCCGAGCTGAGGCGGTGGATCGAGGAGTCCATAGTCGCCAGCAAGGCGGTCTTTACGCCGGACGCCGTGCGCCATGAGGGCGGCCAGGTTGTCGTCGAGGGCCTGACGTCTGGCGCGTTCAAGGGCAGTCCCTTGCGGTTCACCCTGCGGTTCACGCTGGAAGGCGACGCCATCCGCGCGCTGGAGATTTCGCTGTGATCGCGCGTCTTGATCCCTCCGAGTTCAATGGCCGACGTGTTCTGGTCACCGCCGGCACCAAGGGCGCGGGCCGGGCGACCGTCGCGCGTTTCCTAGCGGGTGGAGCGCAGGTCATGACTGCCGCGCGTTCGGCCCCGGAAACCTCGACCGGGGCTGAGTTCGTGGCGGCCGATCTTATGACCCTGGAGGGGTGCGAGACCTTGGCCGAAGCCGCCGTCAATCGGTTGGGCGGCGTGGATATTCTGGTGCATGTCGTGGGCGGATCGTCCGCGCCGGCCGGCGGTTTCGCCGCCCTGACGGATGACCGCTGGCGCGCCGAGCTGGATCTGAACCTGATGCCGGCGGTTCGCCTGGATCGTCTGCTTGCGCCGCAGATGATCGCACGCGGCTCCGGCGCCATCATCCACGTCTCGTCCATTCAGCGGACCTTGCCGCTGCCGGAATCCACGACCGCCTATGCGGCGGCCAAGGCGGCCCTGTCCACCTACAGCAAGGCCCTGTCCAAGGAGCTTGGGCCGAAGGGCGTTCGGGTCAATGTCGTGTCGCCGGGCTGGATCGCCACAGAAGCCTCGGGCGCTCTTCTGGAGAGGATCGCGGAAGGCACGGGCGGCACGGTGGAAGATGCTCGCCAGGGCGTGCTGAAGGCCTTAGGTGGCATCCCCTTGGGGCGAGCGGCGCAACCAGAGGAGGTCGCTGAGCTGATCGCCTTCCTTGCTTCGGACAGGGCGGCCGCCATCCATGGAAGCGAGTATGTGATCGACGGCGGCACGATACCGACGGTCTAGGCGAAGAGCGTGCGCCAGCGGAGTCCCGCGCCTAGACTTGGGCGGCCAGACGTCTCACTGAGGGTCGAAAATGGCTATCAGCTGGCCCGCACGAATCCGACATTCGAGACACCCATGACCTACACCCTTTACGGCATTCCCAACTGCGACACGGTCAAGAAGGCGCGGATCTGGCTGGAGCAGCAGGGGGTCGATTATGTCTTCCATGACTACAAGAAGGCCGGGGCCGATGCGGCGCAGCTGGGGCTGTGGATCGACGAGCATGGGTGGGAGACGGTGCTGAACCGGGCCGGGACGACGTTCAAGAAACTGCCGGATGCGGACAAGGTGGACATCGACAAGGCCAAGGCGATCGCTCTGATGCTGGCGCAGCCGTCGATGATCAAGCGGCCGGTGCTGGACCTGGGGGATCGGCGGCTGGTGGGGTTCAAGCCCGAGGTCTATGCTGCCGCGCTCACTTGAGCCGGACGGTCGCAGCCACGCCGAAGTGGTCGGAGGGGTATTCGCCGTTCGTGGGCGCGTCGCCGAAGACGTGGACCTCGACGGGGGCGAAGAACTCCGGCTCGACGAAGATGTGGTCGATGACGCGGTTCGGGTGACCCTTGGCCGGGTTCAGGGTGGTGGCGACCGAACCGCGGGGCAGGGCGCTGAGGAAGCGCGGGCCGGTCAGGGTCGCCAGGCCTGAATCCTCCTGGGTCGCGTTGAAGTCGCCCATGACGATCAGGGGTACGCCCTCCTGCGGCAGCCAGCTGAGCAGGGACGAGATCTGACGCGCGCGCACCGGGCCGGCGTCGGGCTGCCAGGCCAGATGGGTGACGACCACATCGACCCGGCGTCCCTGAACCGAGACCCGAAGACGGAGCGCAGTGCGGAAATCGTCCAGCGGCTCCAGCTTGATGGAGTCTTCGGCCAGCACCGGCAGGCGGGTCAGCAGGGCGTTGCCGTATCGGCGCGGCGCCCCCTCGGCGTCGGTCGAGACGAAGGCGACGTGGTAGCCGCCCAGCTCGCGCGCCAGCATCCGGGCCTGGTTCTCAAGCTCGACATTCGCATCCTCCAGCACTTCCTGAAGGGCGATGACGTCGGCGTCCTGGGCCTTCAGCGCGGCGATCAGCAGCGGGCGGCGGGCAGTCCAGTCGCCGAGATTGTGCCAGATGTTGAAGGTGACGAGCCTGAGCCCGGCGGCCGGGCGTGCCGCCGGGGTGGCAGCACAGGCCGCCAGCGGCGCGAACGCTGCGGCGGCCAGAAGGGTGCGGCGTCCGATCACGCCGTATTCAGCCCTCGACGTCCGTGATGGGGCGGTCATGGCCGTCGGCACGCTCGGTCACCCACGTTCCGTCTGCGGTCGCATATTCGATGGAGGCGGTCTCGTCCGGCACGCGCTGCTCGCGCGAGACGCGGACGGCGGCCGCCTTGGCGTCGTCATGGGTGGCGAAGGTTTCGGAATAGGTGTCGCCGGATTTGTAGGCCCAGCCGCCGTCGTGTTCGACGATGCGATAGGTGACATGGGCCATGGGACGCGCTCCTGAAGGTTGATGTTCGGACCCTAGACCGAACCGGCGGCGGCTGGAACGGCGACCTTACGAAGATTTCACGTAACGAAGCGCATCCGTGGAGGCGCCGCGCAGCCTCTTGTGATCAGAAGGCGGCCGCATCAGGCTGCTGCAGGATCACAGAAGAGATTACCCCATGACCCCCGTCTTCGTCGTTTTCATCGTTTTCGCCTCCATCGTCGCCGTCGTTATCGGCCCGTCGTTCCTTAAGAACCGCGAGCGTCGCGAAATGCAGCTGACCGTTCGTCACGCCGTGGACAAGGGACAGACCCTGCCCGCTGAACTGATCGACGCCATGACCAAGGATGTGCAGAAGGGACTGCCGTCGCGGACCAAGGATATGCGCAAGGGCGTCCTCAGCCTGGCTGGCGGGATCGGCGTCGGCGCCTTTGGGGTGCTGAGCGATCTGGGCGGCAACCAATGGAACGGCGGCATGGCCAATCCCTTGCTGGGCATCGCCTGCATCCCGATCGCCATCGGCATCGCCTTCATCATTCTGGGCTTCTTCAACCCGAACAAAGACTGACGTCCGCCGGAAGGGGGGGTACGTCATGAGCAAATCACTCAGAGACTTTCACGATGTCGAGTTGGCCGCCCAGGCGGCGGCCGGCGGGCGGCGAGAGTATGGCGAACTGGTCCGGCGGCACGGGTCGGCGGTGCGGGGGCTGCTGCGACGGATGGGGGCCACGCCGTCCCTGTCCGACGATGTGGCGCAGGACGCCTTCCTGCAAGGGTTTCAGCGCTGCTCGGAGTTTCGGGGGCAGGGAACCTTTGCAGGCTGGATCAAGAAGATCGCCGCGCGGCTCTATCTGAAGCGCGTCGCCAAGGAGGCCCGCTATGTCGCCGAGGTCGAGACGGATCAGGCGGATGTCGTGGTGGATCGCGGCGGCCTGATGGATCTGGACGAGGCGCTGAAGACGCTCAACGAAACCGAGCGGGTGTGCGTGTCCCTGTGCCACGGCGCAGGGATGTCACATCCCGACATCGCGGCGGCCATGAATTTGCCGCTCGGAACGGTGAAATCCCATGTCAAACGTGGTCTGGATAAACTTCGCGCGCGGCTTCAACCGGCGCAGGGCGACGGGAGGTCGATCCATGTCGGCTGATGAATTCGATCCGATGATCGAGCGGATGTTTGCGCAAAGCCCGCGACTGGCCGACGAGGCCCTGTTTTTGGCGACGCTGCAGGCGCGGATGGAGAAGCAGTCGCGCTGGCGGGTGCTGGCCCTGACGGCGGCCGGGCTG
Source organism: Brevundimonas sp. TWP1-3 (assembly GCF_049896085.1). Classification (NCBI taxonomy): domain Bacteria; kingdom Pseudomonadati; phylum Pseudomonadota; class Alphaproteobacteria; order Caulobacterales; family Caulobacteraceae; genus Brevundimonas; species Brevundimonas sp. TWP1-3. The sequence continues at coordinate 1,762,838 of NZ_JAFCTP010000001.1, forward strand.
GTCGGGGGCGCGCTGGCGATTCGCGAGGGGCTGAGCGTGAACTTTGCCTCTGGCGGCGAGACGACGCTGGACCAGGGACTTCGCGCGGCGGCGGCGACGGCGCAGGGCGCGGCCCAGTCGGGACTGGACAGCCTGGGTGTCGGCTCGGTCGATCTGTCCAGCGGCACGGGCGTTCTGGCCTTCTGGATCGTGGCCGGGGCCATGGCGGCCGTGCTGGCGGCGGGCGCGGCGCGGTTGTCGCAGGACGTCTGAAGGTGACTTCGCCGGCGGGCGGGCCTATCTGAACCGCGTTCAGACAGGAGGCCCGCCGGATGTCCATTCAAACGCAGGAGACCGTGAAACGGATCTCCGTTCCCGATATCGCCGGTCGCAAGGGCGGCGAGCCGATCGTCTGCCTGACCGCCTATGACGCGCCGATGGCCGCACTGCTGGACCCGCACTGCGACGTGCTGCTGGTCGGCGACAGCCTTGGCATGGCGGTTCACGGCCTGCCCAATACGGTGGGCGTCACCCTGGAGATGATGATCCTGCACGGGCAGGCGGTCATGCGGGGCGCCAAGCGGGCCATGGTGGTCGTGGACATGCCGTTCGGCTCCTACGAGGGCGGCAAGGAGATCGCCTACGCCAACTGCGTGCGGGTGATGCAGGAAACGGGCGCCCAGGCGGTGAAGCTGGAGACCAGCATCGAACTGGCCGAGATCGTCGCCTTCCTGGTCAAGCGCGGCATTCCCGTTATGGGCCACGTGGGCCTGCGACCCCAGGCGATCCTGGCCGAGGGCGGGTTCAAGGCCAAGGGGCGCACGGACTACGAGCGTGAGCGGGTGATGGCCGAGGCCAAGGCCACGGCAGAGGCGGGCGCCTTCTGCATCGTCATCGAGGGCGTCGCCGAATCGCTGGCGCGCGAAATCACCGAGACCATCGACACCCCGACCATCGGCATCGGCGCCTCGGCCGCCTGCGACGGGCAGGTGCTGGTCATCAACGACATGCTGGGCATGTTCGACTGGACGCCGCGGTTCGTGCGCAAATACGCCGATCTGCGCACAGAGATCGACCGCGCGGCCGCCGCTTTCGCCGCCGATGTGAAAACCCGCCGTTTTCCTGCCGAAGTCGAGACCTACTTCTCGAAAAAGCCGGCTTCGCAGTAACGGACGACGTTGCGGGCGGGGAGCCGACCTTCTAGGGTCCGCGCCGGTTTGCATTTCGCGATTTTGGGGCGACGTTTCAGTGGTTGATGTCTTCGAGCAGGTCGAGGAGGAGCTTCGCTCCGAAAAGGTGAAGCGCCTGGCCAAGACTTGGCTGCCCGTTTTCGGCGTGGTGCTGGTGGTCGCCCTGATCGGCGCGCTGGGCTGGTGGGGCTGGGACAGCCTCAACACGAACAAGGCCGGCAAGGGCGCCGAGGCCTATGATCGCGGCATGGAGGCTCTGAGGGCCGACAAGCCGATGGACGCCCGCGCCGCCTTCGAGGAAGCGGTCAAGGAAGGCAACGGCGCCTACAAGGTCCTGGCTCTGCAACAGCAGGCCGGCCTGGCCGTGAGCGCCAACAAGTTCCCCGACGCCGTCCGCCTGTTCGACGAAGCCGCCAAGGCGTCCAGCGATCCACTGCTGTCGGATCCGCCCGCGCTGAAGGCCGCCTTCCTGATCATGGACACCGCGCCCCTGGCCGATATCGAGGCCCGCCTGACGCCGCTGGCAGAGGATGACCGTCCGCTGCACGCCTTCGCCCAGGAAGCCCTAGCCCTGGCGCGTCTCCAGCACGGCAAGACCAAGGAGGCCCGCGAGGCCTTCGTCCTGCTGCAACTGGGTCAGGACGTGCCGGATTCGGTGCGTCAACGCGCCCAGATCGCGGTGGAATCCATCGACGCCGGCACCGCAGGCGCGATCAAGCCCATCATCGACGCCGCCGCCAAGGCCACGCCGCCGGCCCCCGGCGCCGCGAATGCAATGACCCCTTCGGCGCCTGCAGCGGCCCCCGCCGCCGCCACGGCCGCCCAATAGTGACGACCCCTTACAGGACGCCCCAGATGAACCGAGTTCTGAAAGTCGCGCTGATCTGCGGCGTCGCCGCGACCATGGCGTCCTGCGGCACTGTGCGCCGCAACCTGCCGTTCGGCCTGGGCGGCCAGGAGGAGGCGGGGGCGACCGCATCGGCCGGTCAGCGGATTTCGGTGCTGGAGTTCGAACAGACGCTGACCCCGTCGGCCGCCCTGTCGGGCCGCGACTACTTCCTTCCCGGTCCCCAGGCGATCACGGCCTGGACCCAGCCCGGCGGAACGACCGAGAACCTGGTCGAGCACGTCATCGCGGCTCCGAACTTCCAGATCGCCTGGAAGCGCAACATCGGCGAGGGCTCGGCCCGCGTCGGCAACGTCATGGCGCCCATCGTGGCCGCAGACGGCAAGATCTTCGTGCTGGACGGCGAATCGACCGTGTCGGCCGTGTCGGCCGACACCGGCGAGGTTCTGTGGAAGGCCAACGTCAAGAACGCTGAGCGCGATCGCAACGGCGGCTTCGGCGGCGGCGTGGCGGTGGGCGGCGGCAAGGTATTCGTCTCATCGGGCTATCGGTCGATGTCGGCGCTGGACGCCAACACCGGCGCGGTGGTCTGGACCCAGCTGGTGGACGCCCCGATCCACGGCGCCCCGACCGTGTCGGGCAACCGCGTCTTCGTCGTCGATGTGGACAGCCAGTTGTTCGCCTTCGACGCCGCCACCGGCGCTCAGGACTGGACCTATCGCGGCATCGCCGAGCCGGCGCGGGTCATGCGGGCCTCCAGCCCGGCCGTCAGCGGCAACACCGTCGTCGCGCCCTTCGCCTCGGGCCAACTGGTCGCCCTCAGCACGCTGAACGGTCAGGCCGTGTGGGAAGAAACCCTGTCGCGCACCAGCCGCACCAGCGCCCTGTCCGAGGTTCGCGACGTCGCGGGCCGTCCGGTCATCAGCCGCGGCATGGTCTATGGCGTCAGCCACTCCGGCGTCCTGTCGGCGCTGGACCTGCGTTCGGGCCAACCCAAGTGGCAACTGCCGGTGACGGGCGTGAACGCGCCCCTGCCGGTCGGCGACGCCGTCTTCGTGGTGTCCAAGTCGGGTCAACTGATCACCGTCAACCGCGACACGGGCCAGATCTACTGGACCCGCGAGCTGAACGAGGGTCGCATCCGCAAGGAAGGCGGCGTCTTCGGTTTCTTCGACCGCGAACTGACGCCGCAATGGTCGGGGCCGCTGCTGGCCTCCAACCGTCTGGTGATGGTCAACTCGTTCGGCGAGGCCGTGGCCTTTGATCCCAAGACCGGCGTGGCGCAGACGACCCTGAAGCTGGGGGCGCCCGCCTATATCGCGCCTGCCGCCTACAACGGCGCCCTTTACGTACTGACCGATAACGGTCAGCTGATCTGCATCCGCTGATTTTCAGCCCGAACTAAGCTAGAAAGCCGACATGGCTCTGAAGGTCGCCATCGTCGGCCGCCCCAATGTGGGCAAATCGACACTGTTCAACCGCCTCGTCGGCAAGCGCCTTGCGCTGGTCGATGATCGCCCCGGCGTGACCCGTGACCGGCGCTATGCCGACGGCAATATCGGCGACATGGATCTGACGCTGATCGACACGGCCGGCTACGAGGACGTCACCGACGACAGCCTGGAAGCCCGGATGCGCGAGCAGACCGAGGCCGCGCTGGACGACGCCGAACTGGTCATGTTCATGATGGACGCCCGCGAAGGCGTCACCTCGCTGGACAGGATCTTCGCCGAGCGCCTGCGCAAGGTGCACAAGCCTATCATCCTGCTGGCCAACAAGTCCGAAAGCCGCGAGAGCGGCGGCGGCGTCGGCGAGGCGCACGCCCTGGGCTTCGGCGAACCGGTCGCCATCTCGGCCGAGCACGGCGAGGGCATGGCCGATCTGTACAAGGCCATCCGCGCGGCGTCCGAAGACATCTTCATCGAAGAGATCGACGAGCCGGACAAGCCGATCCGCATCGCCGTCATCGGCCGCCCCAATGCGGGCAAATCCACCCTGATCAACCGCCTGATCGGCGACGACCGCCTGCTGACCGGGCCGGAAGCGGGCATCACCCGCGATTCGATCTCGGTCGACTGGCAGTTCGAGGGCAAGAACATCCGCCTGGTCGACACGGCCGGGATGCGTCGCAAGGCGCGGGTGCAGGAGAAGCTGGAGAAGCTGTCGGTCGCCGACACCATCCGCGCCATCACCTTCGCCGAAGTCGTCATCCTGATGATGGACAAGGACGACGCCTTCGACACCCAGGACCTGCAACTGGCGGATCTGGTCGAACGCGAAGGCCGCGCCCTGGTCTATGTCGCCTCCAAATGGGACCTGGAAGAAGAACCCCAGGCGCGCATGGCCAAGCTGAAGGGCATGGCCGAGGACAAGCTGCCCCAGCTGAAGGGCTCGCCCTTCGTGGCCCTGTCGTCCCACTCGGGCCGGGGCGTCGAACGCCTGATGCCGGCCGTGCTTCAGGCCTATGACACCTGGTCGGTCAAGGTGAAGACCAAGGATCTGAACACCTGGCTGTCCATGGCCACCCAGCGGCACCCGCCGCCCGCCGTGGACGGCAAGCGGATCAAACCGAAATACATCGCCCAGACCAAGGCCCGTCCGCCCACCTTCGTGCTGATGGCCAACCGCGCCGAGTCGATGCCGGAGCATTACAAACGCTATCTGGTCAACTCGATCCGCGAGAGCTTCGACTTGCCGGGCACGCCGATCCGCCTGAACGTCAAGTCCAGCGGCGTGAACCCCTATGCCGAGGGCGGCGCCAAGTCGGGGCCGGAACGCTATAAGGGCGACGCCAAGACCGCGCCGCGCCGGGTGATCAAGAAGGCCGAGAAGGAAGAGGCGCTGTCCAAACTGCCCGGCAAGGCGCTGGAGCAGAAGAAGACCCGCAAGGCCCAGCCCAAGATATTGGCCGGGCTGAAATCCAGCGCCTCCAAGAAGGCCGGCTCGTCCATCGCGGTCCAGAAGGGCGCCCGCGGCGGCGCCCGCCAGGTCTCGCGCTCCGGCCGGATTCGTACGGGCCAAAAGGGCGGCGCCAAGAAGTGACGGCGTGACCGACGCGGTCGCGCCCGTCCTTCCCGATCGGCCGACCTCGCGCTGGCTGATCCTGGACGGGCAGGGGCGGGTGCTGCTGTTGCACTTCGTCTTTTCCCAGGGGGCTCTGGCCGGCACGGCCTTCTGGGCCACGCCCGGCGGCGGCTGCGAGCCGGGCGAGACCTATGAGGCCGCCGCCCGTCGCGAACTGTTCGAAGAGACGGGGCTGGTCGTCGCCGATCCCGGCCCAGAGGTCGCCCAGGTCCGCGTCAGTTTCCGCCTGCCCGACGGTCGCATGGCCGATGTGGATCAGCGGTTCTTCCTGCTGCGCACCGAGGCCTTCGATCCATCGTCCGCCGGATGGACCGAGGAAGAGCGAGACATCCTGGTGGACCATCGCTGGTGGAGCCTCGCCGATATCCGGGCTTCGACCGAGACGATCTGGCCGGCGGAATTGACGGATATTCTAGAAGGGCTGTGAACCGCCTTTCGAGATGGGGCGAGGCGTGTGAAGCTGGCGCGGCGTCTCAGTCTTGGAACCCGGTATGCTCTTCGCAATCGTTTCGCTTCTTCTGGTCAGCCAGTCCCCCGATCATCTGCCCGCCGATTGCGCGAAGGCGCAGGACACGCTGGCCATCAATGCCTGCGCATCGCGTGACCTGTCGCGTGAGGTGGAGCGGATGGATCACTATCTGGTCGCCGCCCGCCGGAACGCGGAAGCGGCGGATCAGGGGGCGGCGAACGCGACGGTTTCATTGTCGCAGCGTACCTATCTGGATCAGGCCCAGGCGGCCTGGGCTGTCTATTCCGATCTGGTCTGCAAGGGTGTGTACGACAAGTGGAACGGCGGCTCGATCCGCAACGTGGCAGCGCTGCGTTGCCGTATCGACATGACGCGAGAGCGCACCCATGTCGTGTGGCGCGACTATCTCACCTACGCCGACTCGACCCCGCCAGAGCTGCCGGAGCCTATCCAACCTGCGTCAGAAGAGCTGTCCTACGAGGACTGAGTCAGACGTCGTCTGCCACTTTTGCGAGACCGATTTTCGCTCGCAAACATACCGCTTGCTCGTCCGTTGAAAGCGGCGCTTGGATTTGGGATCAATCGGAGCAAGTCATGACCACGATCCAGGTTTTCGACCTTCAGGCGGTGCAGAAAATCCGCAAGGGGGCCGTCCTCGTCGCGCTGCTCGCCCTGGTCGGGCTGACCATGGTGTCCCAGTCCGTGACGGGCGTGGACAGTCCCTTGCATGAAGGGGTCGAGGCCGTGGGCCTGGCCGCCATCGTCTTCGCCATCGTCGGCCGCGCCTGGTGCTCGCTGTATATCGGCGGGCGCAAGAAGGCCGAGATCGTCTCGCGCGGCCCGTATTCGATCAGCCGCAATCCGCTCTATATCTTCAGCTTCTTCGGCGCTTTCGGCATCGGCGCCCAGAGCGGCAGCCTGACCCTGGCGGTGCTGTTCACCCTGGCGTCCCTGGCGGTCTTCTACCTGACCGTTCGCCGTGAAGAAGCCTGGCTGGGCGCGACGTTCGGGCCCGAATACGCGGCATACAAGGCCCGCACGCCCCGCTTCCTTCCCAACTACGCCCTGTGGCGCGACGAGGCGGAACTGTCGGTGCGACCGTCCTTCTTCCTGACGACCATTCGCGACGGCCTGGTCTTCCTGCTGGCGATCCCGCTGTTCGAAGCCATCGACCTGGCCCAGGCCGAGGGCTGGCTGCGGGTTCTGGCGCACCTGCCCTAAGCGGCTCGGCTCCCGGCCGGCCCGTCGATCATCAGGCTTTCGCGCATCCTTGCAGCGTCGCGGCCGGGCGGCAGGCCGAACTGGCGGGCGTATTCGCGGCTGAACTGGGACGGGCTGTCGTAGCCGACGGCGAAGCCGGTCTCGGCCGCACCATCGAGGCCGGTCAGCAGCCGGGCGCGCGCTTCTCGCAGCCGCACCTGTTTGTGGAACTGTAGCGGGCTCATGGTCGTCACGGTACGGAAATGCCGGTAAAAGGTCGACAGGCTCATGCCCGCCATGTCCGCCAGGGTCTCCAGCCGTATCGGCTCGGCGTAGTGGGCGCGAATCCAGCTGATGGCGCGGCTGACGCCTGACAGGCGGCTTTCGGCCGAGCCGGCCTGACGGACGGTGGCGGCGTGCCGGCTGTGGAGCAGTCGCCAGACCATCTCGCGCTCGATCATCGGCGTCATGACGGCGATCTCGTCCGGCCGGTCGAGAAGGCGCAGCAGGCGCGCCATCGGCTCCAGCAGTTCGTCCTCCAGCCGGGTCACCTGGATGCCGATCGGCGGCGGCTGATCCGAGGCGTCGGGGGCGTCGATCTCCAGCATCAGGCCGGCGATCGTCGCGGGGTTCAGGTCGAAGCTGAGGGCGCGGTACGGCGCCTCGACGATGCTGCCGCACACCGGCAGTTCCGCCGACACCACCAGACAGTCGCCGGCCCGATAGGAATAGACCGTTTCGCCCAGGATGGTCTGTTTGGCGCCGCACACCACCAGGCACAGCATGGGATCATAGGCGACGGCGATCATCCGCGTCTGCGCGTCGCTGCCATAAAGGCGCAGGCCCGGCACGGCGGATCGCGACAGATCCGGTGGCGCATGACGCGCGACGATGTCGGTCATTTCGGGCAAGGGGCTCATGGGCGCATCCAACGCCTGTCGTCGCGTGCGCGCAAGCGGGCGAGCACGGTTTGACAGGATCGTGCAAGACTTCGCCCGGATCGCCCTAACGCCATCCGGCTGAAACGGCGTCTTCTCCGTCTCGTCAGACAGAGGAGACTTCCCATGACAACGACAACTCAAAAGACCTGGTTCGTCACCGGCGCAGCCCGTGGCCTGGGCGCAGGTATCGCCCGCGCCGCCCTGGACGCCGGCGACCGCGTCGTCGTCGCCGGTCGAAACCGCGACGCCCTGATCAAAGCCTTCGGCCCCGATAGCGATACCGTCCTGTCCGTGGCGCTGGACGTCACGGACGCGGTCGCCATCGCCGCCGCCGTCGAGGCCGCCATGGCCCGCTTCGGCCGCATCGACGTGCTGGTCAACAACGCTGGTTACGGCCACCTCGGCATCTTCGAGGAGACGACCGCACAAGACGCGCGCACCCAGTTCGACACCAATGTCTTCGGCCTGTTCGACATGACCCGCGCCGTCCTGCCGGTCATGCGCGCCCAGCGTTCGGGTCGTGTGTTCAACGTCTCGTCGGTTGGGGGCATGGTCGGCGGCGCGTCCGGTGCGATCTATTGCGCGTCGAAGTTAGCCATCGAGGGCTTCAGCGAGTCGGTCGCCCAGGAAGTCGGCCCCTTCGGCGTCCATGTCACCATCGTCGAGCCGGGCTTTTTCCGCACCGACTTCCTGGACGCGACCTCGGTCGTCTACGCCGCCAATCCCATCGACGACTACGCCCAGGCCTCGGCTGCATTGCGCGAGTTCTATGAGGCCCGCAGCCACAACCAGGCAGGCGATCCGGCCAAGCTGGGTCAGGCGCTGGTGACCCTGGCCAATGCGGAAAATCCGCCCGTGCGATGGGCGGCCGGAACCGACGCCGTCGGCATGATCGAGGGCAAGATCGCCGGGCTGACGACGGAGCTGGATGCCTGGCGCGACCTGTCGGTATCGACCGACGGCGACTTCTCTTTCCGTGAAGAGAAGGGCGCCAGCGCCTGGGGCTGACCTCGGCTTTAGACCAGCGCTTCCGTCGTCGGTCCGGCCTTCCAGTCGCGGAACCGGATCGTCAGCGGGGACGTGGCGTCGCCTCTAGCCAGATCGACGACCAGAGGCCCGATCTCGGACGGATGGGGCAGGTCGGAAGGATCTTCGCCCGGATAGGCCTGGGCGCGCATGGCGGTGCGCATCCGGCCGGGATCGACGATGCTGACGCGGACAGGCGTGCTCTCGATCTCGTCGGCCCAGGCCTTCACCAAGGCCTCGGCGCCGGCCTTGGTCGCGGCGTACATGCCCCAGAAGGCCTTCGGCGCGCTGGCGACGCTGGTGGTGAAGTGGATGGCGCGACCGGCGTCGGAGGCGCGCAACAGCGGCTCCAGCGAGCGGATCAGGCGATAGACGGCGGTGAAGTTGGTCTTTTCGATCTTGGCGAACTCGCGCGGGTCGGCGTGGGACACAGGCGTCAGGCCCGAGGGTCCCATCGTGGCGGCGGCATGGACCCAGATGTCCAGCTTCTTGAACCGTTCGAAGATGGCGCCGCCCAGCCGGTCGATGGCCCCGCCGTCCACCAGGTCGAACGGGATCAGGGTCGCGTGGCGACCGGTGGCGGCGAAGATGGCGTCGTCCAGCTCTTCCAGCCCGCCCTGGGTGCGAGCGGTCGCAATGACATGCGCGCCCGCCTTGGCCAGGGCCAGCGCGCTCTCATAGCCGATGCCGCGCGAGGCGCCGACGACGAGGGCGATACGGTCTTTCAGGGGCAGGGCTTCAGTCATGACGGGGTGGTAGGAGTGGCGATGCGACGGGTCAATGTGTTATCCTGTATTCAGATGTGCACAGGAGCATTCCGCCATGGCCGCCAGCACGACCGTCACTGTCCGCATGAGCGGGACGCTCAAGGAGCGACTAGGGCTGCTTGCCGAGAAGACCCAGCGAACGCAGTCCTTTCTCGCTGAACGCGCCATCGCGGGCTACGTCGATCGTGAGCTGGAAATGATGGCGGCCGTCGAGCAGGGCCTGGAAGATTTTCGCAATGGCGATGTCGTCTCGCACGATGAGGCCATGCGTCGGATTCGCGAGACCATCGCCAAATACGAATCCTGATGCGCGCCGTCGTCTGGTCGCGGCGGGCCTTGATCGAACTGACCCATGCCATCGACTATCTGGCGCAGCGAAATCTGTCCGCCGCCCAACGGATCGAGTTGAGAATCATCGAGACGACGGAAAAGCTGGCCAAGCGGCCCATCGGGCGACCGGGCAAGCAGCCGGGGACGTATGAGAAGCTCGTCACCGGCGCGCCATACCTGATCGTCTACGCCCTGACCGACGGCGATGACGGCGGCCAGGTCCAGATCATCCGCCTGTTCCACACGGCCCAGGACCAGGGTTGAGGTCCGTCAGGCGCTGACCAGCAGAGACAGTTGTTTGGCGCCGAACTCGCGGCCGCCTTCCTCGATCTCGCGATCCAGCAGGCGGGTGGGATAGTCGCCGGTGAAATAGTGGTCGGTGAACTGGGGCGCGGCGTTGTTGCGGCCGGTCTCGCCCATCGCCTGATACAGGCCGTCGATGGACAGGAAGCCGAGCGAATCGACTTCCAGCAGGTCGCGCATCTCTTCCAGAGTCTTGTTGGCGGCCAGCAGTTGGGCGCGCTCCGGCATGTCGATGCCGTAGAAGTCGGGGAACAGGATCTGGGGGCTGGCCGAGCGCAGGTGGACCTCGGTCGCGCCGGCGGCGCGCACGGCGCGAACCAGCTTCAGCGAGGTGGTGCCGCGCACGATGGAATCGTCGATCAGCACGACGCGTTTACCGGCGAGGGCCGACTTGTTGGGGCTGTGCTTCATGCGCACGCCCTTCTGTCGGGCGCCCTGGCTGGGCTGGATGAAGGTGCGGCCCAGATAGTGGCTGCGGATGATGCCCATCTCGTAGGGAATGCCGCTTTCCTGGGCATAGCCCAGGGCTGCAGGAACGCCCGAATCGGGCACGGGCACGACGATGTCGGCGTCGACGCCCAGTTCGCGGGCCAGGCCCCGGCCCATCTCCTTGCGGACCTCATAGACCGAACGGCCGTTCACGACCGAATCCGGGCGCGAGAAATAGACGTATTCGAACAGGCAGGGGCGGGCGACGCGGGCAGGGAAGGGCTTGAGGGAACGCAGGCCGCTGTCGTCGATGACCACGATCTCGCCGTGCTCGACGTCGCGGACGAAGGTGGCGCCCATCATGTCCAGAGCGCAGGTCTCGGACGCCAGAACCCAGGCCTCGCCGACCTGGCCCAGAACCAGCGGCCGGATACCCAGCGGGTCCCGCGCGCCGATCATCTTGGTGCGCGTCTGGGCGACCAGCGCATAGCCGCCCTCGATCCGCGCCAGGGCGTCGATGAATCGGTCGACGATCTTGGCTTTGCGGCTGCGCGCGATCAGGTGGAGGATGACTTCGGAATCCGAGGTCGACTGGAAGATGGCGCCTTCACTGACCAGCTGGCTGTGCAGGAATTTGAAGTTGGTCAGGTTGCCGTTGTGGGCGATGGCGATGCCGCCCTGGTCCAGGTCGGCGAACATCGGCTGGATGTTGCGCAGGAAGCTGCCGCCGGCGGTGGAATAGCGGGTGTGGCCCACGGCCGCACGGCCGGGCATTCGGGTCATCAGGTCGGCGCCCCCGAATGCCTCGCCCACCAGGCCCTGGTGGCGTTCGGTGTGGAACCGCTCGTCCTTGACGCTGGCGATGCCGCAAGCTTCCTGGCCGCGATGCTGAAGGGCGTGCAGGCCCAGGGCGACGATGGCGGAGCCTTCGTCCTCGTCCGCGCCCCAGACGCCGCAGACACCGCATTCCAGACGGAGTTGGTCATCCTCCGGCTCGCGCCAGTGCTCGCGGTGAACGACGGGATCGGCGATATGGTGGCGCATCGTGGGGCTCCGATGACCGGGGAAACTTAAGGGGCGGCTTCGCGCGGCGAGTTAGGCTCTGATTGCGTCGGGGGCAAGGCTTCGTCGTCCGAAAACCCCCTGCGTACGGACGAATCAACCACCGGCGTGATCGCGTCGGCCCCACGCCCGAGGCTGGGCAGAACGATCTGGATGGCGCGGGCGCCCATGGCGCTGACCGGATAGAGGGCCGCATTGGTCAGCCACCGCGGCGTCCGCTCGCCCGGCAGGGCCGCCACGACGACTAGATGCACGGCCCCGATCAGCACCAGGGCGCGGATGCCGCCGATCAGCAGGCCGAACACGCGATCGACGCCGCCCAGATGCGGATTGTCCTTGGCGCTCTTGGAAATCATCGACCCGACGATGCGCAGGCCGAAATAGACCACGAAGAAGGTCAGAACGGCCGCCAGGATCGACCCGGCCCATTCGGGATCCACGAACGACCGGCCAATGCTTGCGGTCCAAGGCAGGCTGATCAGCGCCACCAAGGCGGCCAGGGTCGCGCTGAGCAGGGTGATGATCTCGCGCACCCCGCCGCGCACCCAGCCGGCGGCGACGGAAAACAGGATCACCACAATGGCGAAGACGTCGTATCCGGTCACGCGTTCGGGATCCTGCGGTTGCTACCGGGGTCTAATAGCGGTTCTGCGAGATTCGTTCGACCACATCCGTCAGACGCGTCACCGATGTCACCTTCACGCCCTTGGTCTTGGCCGTCAGGGTGGGGCTCAGCACCTGATCGAAGCCCAGCTTCTGCGCCTCGCGCAGGCGAGCCTCGGCGCGGCCGACGCTGCGGACCTCGCCCGACAAGCCGATCTCGCCGAAGACGACGCAGCCTTGGGGCAGGGAGACACCGGTCGCCGAGCTGATCAGGGCCGCCGCCGCCGCGAGATCCGCAGCGGGTTCGTTGATGCGCAGGCCGCCCGCAACGTTCAGATAGACGTCCTGATCGCCGAAGCCGAAACCACAGCGGGCCTCCAGCACGGCCAGCACCATGGCGAGGCGCCCGGTCTCCCAGCCGATCACGGCCCGGCGCGGCGTGCCATAGGCGGATTTGGACACCAGCGCCTGCATCTCGACCAGTACCGGCCGCGACCCTTCGATTCCGGCGAAGACGGCGGCTCCGGGCGCCCGTTCCTTGCCCTCGCCCAGGAACAGGGCGGACGGATTGGCGACCTCGCGCAGACCGCTGTCGCCCATTTCGAAGACGCCGATCTCGTCGGTGGCGCCGAAGCGGTTCTTGCCGGCGCGCAGGATGCGGAACGGATAGCCGCGCTCGCCCTCGAAAGTCATGACCGCGTCGACCAGGTGTTCGACCACGCGGGGACCGGCGACCTGGCCGTCCTTGGTGACGTGACCCACGAGAATGACCGCCACGCCCTGCGACTTAGCCAGTCGCACCATTTCGCCGGCGCAGGCCCGGACCTGGGTGATCGAGCCGGGGCCGCTCTCGTGCACGTCGGACCACAGGGTCTGGATCGAATCGACGATGACGATGTCGAAATGCTCGCGCTTCAGCGTGCCCAGGATTTCACGCAGCGCCGTCGCCGCCGCCAGATTGACCGGCGCGTCGGCCAGTCCCATTCGCTTGGCCCGCGCCCGGATCTGCTCCACCGCCTCTTCGCCCGAGATATAGGCGACGCGCGATCCCTTCAGCGCCGCCTTGGCCGCGACCTCCAGCAACAGGGTGGATTTACCGACGCCGGGGTCGCCGCTGAGCAGGATAGCCGAGCCGGGCACCACGCCCCCGCCGCAGACGCGGTCGAACTCGGCCACGCCCGTGGTGATGCGCGGCGGTTCGGGGGTGTCGGACTGCAGGGTCTCGAACTGAATGCCACGCGAGCGAGCGGCCCCCGCAACAGACTGTTTGATCGCGCCGGGCGGGGCCGAACGGCTTTCCTCTCTCAGCGTGTTCCACTGGCCGCAGGAACTGCACTGGCCCGACCATTTGCCGTGGACCGTGCCGCAGGACTGACAGACATAAAGAGCGGAATCGCGAGCCATGGGCTTCCTTAGCAGATCGGACGGGGCAGATTGGACGGTCTGGGCCGCCTGTTCGACTGCGCATGGGCGGTATCCACGACAGTTTCGGTCGCAGGTGCAACCTTTGCCATAACAAGGTATTGAGAATCTGTCGCACGCCCTTGCTACTTGAGGCGACGCAACGTCAACATCCGACCTTATCCATCGCCGAGGCGCCCATGACCGATCCGACGTCCCAATCCCAACCCGCCGTCGATCCGGCGCTTGTCGCCAGGGTCAAGGGCATCCTGCTTCAGCCCAAGATCGAATGGCTGCGTATCGACGGCGAGTTCGCCACCAACAAGAGCCTGTTCACCCGCTATGCGATGATCCTGGCCGCCATCGGTCCGGTCGCGACCCTGATCGGCAGTTTGGTGTTCGGCCATGCCTCGATCGTCAGCGCCCTGGTGCTGGCCCTCGTGTCGTATGGCCTGTCGCTGGCCAGCGTCTTTATTCTGGGTCTGATCATCAACGCCCTGGCGTCCAGCTTCGGCGGCTCGCCCAATCCCGTCCAGGCGATGAAGCTGGCGGTTTATGCCTCGACCGCGTCGTGGATCGCGGGTGTGTTCAACCTGATCCCGCTGTTGGGCTGGGTGTCGATCATCGGCGGCATCTACAGCCTGGTCCTGCTGTTCCTGGGCCTGCCGATCCTGATGAAGGTCCCGGAAGACAAGAAGGTCGTCTATTTCATCGTCGTTCTGATCGCTGGTCTCGTCTTGGGCTTTATCATGGCCGCCATCGTCGGCGCCATCGCCCTGACCTTCGTCGCCTCGACGGCTGGTCTGGCCGCCATGGGCGCAGGCTACTGAAATAGACCCGGCACGCGGTGGGGGTCGAGGTCAGCACTCCTAGCTGAGGGCCCCCGCCCCGACCGGCCGCTGATCGCTTTCCTCGTTCCCCTGCGCCGATTCCGTGGCAGGATCGGCGGATCACGGGGATGGGGATTTTCATGACACTCTGCAAACGCGCCATCGCCGGCGCAGCGACGCTGGCGATGACATTGATGGCGAGCGCCGCCTGGGCCGAGACGCTGGTCGTCACCGCCGACCGCATGGTCGACGTCGAGCGCGGCGTCTATGTCACCGCGCCTGTGGTGGTGATCACCGATGGCCGGATCGTCTCCGTCGGCGACCGTGTCCCTGCCGACGTGCCGACGGATGCGAAGCGTCTGGATCTGCCGGGCCTGACACTGTTGCCCGGCCTGATCGACATGCACGTCCATCTGGGCGGCACCCCCTATGTCGCCGGTTTCGAGGCCCTGCGGTTCGCCGACGACTTCGAGCCGATCCTGCAGGTCCCGCATGCGCGCGCAACGCTGATGGCCGGTTTCACCACGGTGCGAAATCTCGGCGGCCCGCCCTTCGCCGACGTCGCCCTGCGCCAGGCCATCGACGGGGGCTTCGTCGAGGGGCCGCGGGTCGTTCCGGCGGGCGTTTCCTTCGGGGCGACAGGCGGTCATTGCGACCACACCGGCATGCCGCATGCGATGGAAATGCGGAATGAATACAACGCCGACAGCCCCGACGCCGCGCGCCACAGCGTGCGTGAAGTGCGCAAATACGGCGCCCAGGTGATCAAGGTGTGCGCCACCGGCGGCGTCTTCTCCCACAACACCGAACCCGGCCAGCAGCAGATGACCGAGGCCGAACTGCGCGCCGTCGCGGACGAGGCGCATATGTGGGGCCTGAAGGTCGCCGCCCACGCCCATGGGACCGAGGGCATCAAGGCGGCCATCCGCGCCGGCATCGACACCATCGAACACGCCTCGCTGATCGACGACGAGGGCATCCGCCTGGCGCGCGAGCACGGAACGTGGCTGTCGATGGACATCTACAACACCGACTTCACCCAGGCGACGGGCACCGAGTTCGGCGTCACGGAGGACAATTTGCGCAAGGACCGCGAGATCGCCCAGGCCCAGCGCGACAACTTCCGCCGCGCCCACGACGCCGGGGCGCGCATGGTGTTCGGATCCGACGCCGCCATCTATCCGCACGGCCGCAACGCCGAACAGTTCGCCGTCATGGTCCGCTATGGCATGAGCCCGGCAGAAGCCATCCGCGCCGCCACCTGGAATGCGTCGCAGGCCCTGGGACGCGAGGCCGACGTGGGCGCGGTGTCGGTGGGCCGTTATGGCGACCTGATCGCGGTGGCGGGCGATCCGCTGGCCGACGTGACCACGCTCCAGAGCGTGCCCGTGGTCGTCAAGGGCGGCGAGGTGGTCAAGGACGCGCGCTGAGGCGCGGTCCTGCGCGCCGTCTAATCCACGTAGCGACGCGGCACGCGGGTGGTGATCGAGGTCAGCAGCTCATAGCTGATGGTCCCCGCCGCCGCCGCCGCGTCGTCCAGCAAGCGGTTCGGGCCGAACAGCTCGACCGGATCGCCGACCGCGACGTCCAGGCCGGTGATGTCCACCGCACAGACGTCCATCGAGATACGGCCCAGCAGCGCTCGGGTCTCGTTCGCGATCCACACTTCGCCTCTGGGCGAATAGGATCGCAGCAGTCCGTCCGCATAGCCCGCCGCCACCGTGGCGACCCGCATCGGGCGCTCGGCGATGAAGCCGCGCGAATAGCCGACGCTCTCACCCGCCGGCACGTCGCGCACCTGAAGCACCTCTGCCGTCAGGGTCGCCACCGGCGCGATCCGGGGATCGGGCCGTCCCTCCGGTCCGCCGCCGTAAAGGCAGATGCCCGGCCGCACGGTGTCGAAGGCGAAATCGGGGCCCAGGAAACAACCGCTGGAGTTGGCGAAAGACCGGATCACGCCCGGATAGCGATCCACCACGCCTGCAAAGGCGTCGCGCTGGCGCCGGTTCATAGGATTGGCAGGTTCATCGGCGCAGGCCAGGTGGGTCAGGACCAGGCCCAGGCCGTCGAAGGCCTCGGGCGCATCTTCGGGCCGGACGCCCAGCCGGTTCATTCCGGTGTCGATCTGCAGACCGCACGTCCCGCCGCCCGCCGCCGCCCAGGCCTGCATCTGCGCCGGATGGTTCAGCACTGGCCGCAGGTCCGCCGCCTTCAGCCTCTCGGCGTCGTCGCCGTGGCATCCGTCGAGAACATAGATGACCGGTCCACCAGAGCCCTGCGGCCCCAGCGCGGCCCGCAGCCGAACGCCTTCGGCCGCTCGCGCCACGAAAAAGGTCCGCGCCCCCTCAGCCATCAGCCGCGTCGCCACCGCCTGCGCCCCCAGCCCATAGCCGTCCGCCTTGACCACCGGATGCACCGGCTGGCCGCTGACGGCGCCCAGCGTGTGGTAGTTCCGCGCCAGGGCGCTGAGATCGACGGACAGGACGGCGGGGGTCGATGCGGTCATGGCGTCCTTATGCGCCATCACCGCGCCGATGGAAGAGGCGACGCAGAATGGGGTGTTGGTACGCTGGTCGAGACGGGCTGGGTGTCAGTTTGCGCGCGTCTTCGACTGACCAAGTTGGTTCGCCGCCAAGTTCCGGCTCATGAGCTTCGATGATGCGACCGAGATACTCACAAAGGCCATCGCCCATGCGACGCTGCCAATCGCGCCCACGACGGCCATGACGCATGCAGCTGTAAAGCTTGCGGTGGTGTCTATGCTGGGGATGAGGCGATTGAAGGCCCCGAGCAGCAGGGCCACGAAGATCAGGCCGCCGCGATGACCCTTTGTCGCGCGCAAGGCGGCCAGTGGGCTCACCCAGTTCTGCGATATGGCCTGGGTGATTGGCCAAGCGGGTAAAAGAGCTACGAGCGCCATTCCACCGAGCAATAGCAGACCTCCCGAAAGGAAAGCTGTCGGAATGGAGTCCGTGATCCCCACGATTATCAAAAAGACGGCCAAGCCGATTGGCACGGCCATGGCGGTAAGCGTCGAAAGAAACTTCGCCAGACCCAGAAGGGAAGGGCGAACGTCCAGCATCGTCGATGCCGTCGCGAAAGGACGCCGAACCACCCAAGGGCGATTACGACGGCAAAGGCATAGCCGGGCCCCCACACGTCCTGTTTCCAGAACAACAGGCCGAAAGCTGCGGCCACTGCGCTGACCGATGCGAGGCATAGTATGCCCCTAAGCGGAAAGATGCCGAACTCGGCCAAGACTTGCTGGGAAAATTTTGGAGAAGCGGACGTCGTGATCATGGCGATCATCGTTCAAGCCAAAAGCTAAGCTTGTCTAGTCACAGAGCTACTCGTAGCTGACCTCTTCATACCCGTGCGCCAGGTTGCCGAAGCGGACGGTGTCGGCGTCGAAGGCCAGTTTGACGATGCCGATGGGGCCGTGGCGTTGCTTGCCGATGACGACTTCGGCCTGGCCTTGCAGGCGGTCCATGTCCTGCTGCCATTGCAGGTGTTCCTCGGTGCCCTCGCGCGGTTCGGCGCGACCCAGGTAGTAGCTCTCGCGATAGACAAACATCACGCAGTCGGCGTCCTGCTCGATCGAGCCGGATTCGCGCAGGTCGGACAGTTGGGGGCGTTTGTCGTCGCGCTGTTCCACCTGACGCGACAGCTGCGACAGGGCGATGATCGGCACCGACAGTTCCTTGGCCAGGGCCTTCAGCCCGCCGGTGATCTCGGACACTTCCTGCACGCGGTTCTTCTGGCCGCCGGCGTTGCCGGTCGTGACCAGTTGCAGGTAGTCGACGATGATCAGGTCCAGCCCGTGTTCCATCCGCTTCAGACGGCGCGCGCGCGCGGCCAGCTTGGACATGGACAGGCCGCCGGTGGCGTCGATGTAGAGCGGGGCCTCACCGATCTCGACCGCCGCGTCGCGCAGCTTGCCGAAGTCGGTGGCGTCGATCTCGCCCTTGCGCAGCTTGTCCGACGAGACGCCAGACGCGTCGGCCAGGATACGCATGGCCAGCTGTTCGGCGCTCATTTCCAGCGAATAGAAGGCGACCACGCCGCCGTTGACGGTCTTGCGGCCCTCCGGCGTCGGCTCCCACTGATAGGCGCGGGCCACGTTGAAGGCCATGTTGGTCGCCAGCGCCGTCTTGCCCATCGACGGACGGCCCGCGAGGATGAGAAGGTCGGAGGGGTGCAGGCCGCCCAGCTTGCGGTCCAGATCGTTCAGGCCGGTGGCCAGGCCGGCCAGCTTGCCTTCGCGCTGATAGGCTTCGGCCGCCATCTGAACGGCGCCGGACAAGGCGTTGGAGAAGCTGACGAAACCGGACGACGGCTTGCCCGTCTCGGCCAGCGAATACAGGGTCTGTTCGGCCTGTTCGATCTGTTCGTCGGCAGGCGTCTCGGGATTGGGCGCCTCTTTGATCATCTCGCCGCCGATGCGGATCAGATCGCGGCGAAGGGCCAGGTCATAGACGACGCGGGCATAGTCGGGCGCATTGGCGGCCGGGGGCGCGCGGTCGACCAGGTCGGCGAGGTAGCGCAGGCCGCCGAACTCCTGGAAGGCCGGGTCCTGCTTGAACCGCTCCATCAGAATGGTGGGCTCGGCCAGCATGCCCTGGCGGATGTGATCCTCGACGGCGTCGAACAGCCGCTGGTGGAAGGGTTCGTAGAAATGCACCCCGCGCAGCCGGTCGTTCAGCCGCTCGAACACGGCGTTGTCGAACATCAGCGAGCCCAGCAGCGCCTGCTCGGCTTCCAGATTGTGCGGCATCGAACTGACGCCGCCGTTTTCCATGGGCGAGGACGAGAAGGGCATGGGGGCAAAGGCGTTCATCGATTAACGCTTTAGCCCTCTCACGCGCCTGCGTCAGACGGGGACGCCCCATGCGCCGTGGACAGATCGTCCAGACTGGGGACGAACCGGAATTGCTCAATCGGATTTCGTCCGTCCTGCGAAGGATCGTCGATCAGTCCAGCCTTATGGACAAGGGTACTCCGCCGCCATCCATTCGCGCATCGCCTGGGTCACGCTGATGTTGCGACGCGCGGCAGGTATGGCGTTGAAGCGGGCCAGGATCTGGTTCGGCGACAAGCTGACCTTGTCCGGCATGCAGGTCGCAGGCGGACGTCCCGCCGTCGTGGCCGCGGTCTGTTCGGTCCGAACCGTGCGGACGGCGCCGCGGAACTCGGCCATCAGCCGGCGCGTGTCGGAGCGCAGCAGGGCCGTCGGGTTCTGGGGGATGGCGTTGGCGGTGGTCAGGAACTCCTGCACCGTCATGGCGCTGGCTGCGCCGGCGATCAGCGAAAGCGCCAAGACGCCGGCTGCGATCAATCTGGTCTTCATGTCGGTCCCCTCCAAAGCCCCCTCTGGCAAGGCCAAGGTTGAACGCCGATATGTGTCGCAACTGCGGCGCGGTGGAGGGACCAAGCTGAAGCTTTCGTAATCCGATCAAAGAAAAGGGCGCTCCGCAGAGCGCCCTTGCCTCATAGATCGTCAGCTCGACCTCACCATTTCAGGCTGACGCGCGCATAGCCGTAGCGCCCGTTGAAGCCGAACGGCGAATAGTAGGGGAAGCCCAGCACGCCGTTGGAATTCAGCGTTCCCGGCACGAAGTCCGGGTATTCGTCGAACACATTGTCCACCCCGATCGCGACGCCGACGCGTTCCGTCAGCTGGAAACGGCTTTCCAGATCGACGACGGTCTTGGCGCCCGTACTGTAGTCGTTGGCCGCAACCGATCCGGCCTGAAGCACATCGCCATAGTAGGTGGCGCGCACGGTGGCGCCCCATTTGTCCCGGCTCCAGTCCGCCGCCGCCGAGACCTTGGTGTCGGGCGTGCCGTCTTCGATGGTCAGGATGCGCTGGCGGGCGAACAGGGTCGGGACCGGGTTCAGCACCGACGACGAGGTCGGCAGGCTGTTGACCGACACATCGTTGAAGTTGGCCGCCACGGTGAAGTCGAAGTCGCCGAGCGTGTCGGTCGGCAGACGATAGCGCCCGACGATGTCCACCCCCTCGGTCGAGGTCGAGACGCCGTTCAGGAAGAAGCGCGCCGCCTGGATGCCTTGCGGATCCAGCAGGCTGGCGACCTGGGGAGAGAAGGAGCGGTTGATCAGCTCCGACAGCACGATCTGGTCTTCGATGTCTATCTTGTAGGCGTCCACCGTCAGGTCGAACCGGCCCAGGCGGATGACGGCGCCCAGCGAATAGTTGGTCGAGGTCTCGGCCTTCAGCGGACGGGCGCCCAGGGCCGCAGCGACGGCGCTGGTGGCGGGGAAGGTGCCGGTCTCGACCACTGCGCCGTTCTGGATCACCGAGGCGGTCGAGGTGAAGAAGCTCTGTTGCAGCGAGGGCGCGCGGAAGCCGGTCGAGACCGATCCCCGCAGGGCGAAGCTGGGCGTGAAGTCATAGCGGGCCGACAACTTGCCTGTCTGGGTGTCGCCGAAGTCGGAATAGTCCTCGAACCGCACGGCGCCTTCGACACGCAGCTTGTCGGTCAGGGGGATTTCCACGTCGGCGTAGGCGGCGAAGTTGTCGCGATCCACATCGACGGCGTTCGAGGGCTGGAAGCCGACGAAGCCCTGGGCGCCGCCGGTCAGGGCCGCATTGGCGCCCAGAGGGCCGCGGTTGTAGCTTTCGGGCTGACCGGCCTCGATCTGATAGCTTTCCCAGCGCTGCTCCAGGCCCCAGGCGAAGTTCAGCGGGCCGCCCGACAGGCCGACCTCGAACTCGCGGCTGAAGTCGGCGCCCAGCACCAGTTGATCATAGATCAGGCTGCCGGAATCGAAGCTGGTCGGCGAAGCCGCGCCATAGGTCGCGTTCAGCGAATCCTCGGTGCGGAAATCCAGCGCGTTGCGGCCGTAGGTCAGGCTGACGTCGGTGTTCCAGCCGGCCAGTTCGCCGCGCAGGCCGCCGGCCAGCGACGCATCTCTGGAGTTGATGGCGACCTTGGGCAGGAAGCCGTTGGGATAGATGGCGGCGACGTTGTTGGCGTTGTCGGACAGGCGAGGGAAGGCGGCGCCTTCGCTGTCGCGATCCTGATAGCCGGCCCAGCCGTAGGCCTCCCAGCCGTTGCCCAGGCCCTTGCCGGCGTTGGCGAAGACCGTCCATTGCTCGACGTCCGGGTCGCCGAAGCGGGCGGTGATGCCGCCGTTCGCGGCTGCACGGGGATCATAGTCCGAGCGGTTGGTCGATTCGCGGTTCAGATACTCCGCCGACAGGGTCAGGAAGCCGTCGTCGCCTAGCGAGAAGCCCTGCCAGGCCGAGGCCGTCACCGTGCCGCCGTCCTGTTCGTCGCGTTCGCCGCGCGCGGTCTTCACCGTGGTGAAATACTGGCCGTAGGTCACGCTGGCGCCGCCGCCGCTGGAGGCTTCCCTCAGGCGCAGGTTCACGACGCCGGCGATGGCGTCCGAACCGTACTGGGCCGAGGCCCCGTCGCGCAGCACCTCGACCCGGTCCAGGGCGCCGGTGGGGATGGTGTTCAGGTCGACGGCGGCCGAGCCGCGCCCCACGACGCCGTTGACGTTGACCAGGGCCGAGGCGTGGCGACGCGTGCCGTTGACCAGCACCAGCGTCTGATCCGGCGACAGGCCGCGCAGGGTGATCGGGCGGATCGAGTCCGTGCCATCGTTGGCGGACGGCCGCTGGAAGGTCAGCGACGGCACGGCCTGGGCCAGGGCGGTGGCGAACTCGGTCGTGCCGCGCGTCTGCAGCGCCTGCGCCGTCACAACGTCCACAGGGGCCAGGGTGTCCAGGCGCGAGCGGTTCTGGACCCGCGTGCCGGTGACGACGATGTCGTCCACCTGGGCGGCGTCATCGGCGCTGGGCTCAGTTGTCTGGGCGAAGGCGGGGGCGGTGGTCAGCAGGGCGAGCGTCGAGACGGTCGCGAACAGGGCCGGGACGGCGGCCCGTTGCAGGGTGTTGCGCATTGAGAGATTTCCTAAGGCTTGTTTTTGGCGCGAGCGCGCATCGCCGCCGCTGGTTACGGCGGGCTTTGAGGTCGGTTTGGAGATCAGAGGTCGTGCGGCCTCAGCCGCAACATCGCCCACGGGCGAGGGGCGTCGCTGCAAAATAGGGGATAGTCGTCATCGCCGTCTCCAACCGCACGGTCGGGGAGATTCCGGCGGTCATGGCCATATCAGGGCGAAGGTGCGGCGGGTCAATCGACGCAGAAGTCCATGTTTTCTGCGGTAAGCCAGTAGAAAGTCTATCGCAACGCAAAACGGGGCGCTCCGGAAAGCGCCCCGTTCTTTGGATTATGTCGGTCGGCCTAGAAGCTGTAGCTCAGACGACCGTAGAAGAACCGCCCGTTGAAGCCGTAGGGCGAGTAGCTGGGATAGCCCACCGATCCCGTCGCGCCATTAATATTGATCGGCGTGGCGGTCGGATATTCGTCGGTCAGGTTGTTGACGCCCACCGCCAGTGCGACGCCGAAGGGCAGGGTGTAGCGCCCCTCCAGATCCAGCAGCAGGGCGTCGCCCGTCTCGTAATCCAGCGTGGCGTTGTTGTTGGCGACCAGCACGGTGTCGTAGCTGGTGCCGCGCAGGGTCGCGCCGAAGTCGCCCAAGGACCAGTCGACGCTGGCGACGATCTTCTGCTCCGGCGTGCCCTGTTCGAACGACAGCTTCGATGACCGGTCGAACAGGAACGCGTCGGATGGAGCGATGATCAGGTTGCTGGGAACGGCCGGCGTCTTGGTCACTTCCGTCGAGTTGAAGTTGCCCGCCAGGGTGAAATCGAACCGGCCGATGTCCTGCTGGGTGCGATAACGCGCGACGACATCCACGCCGCTGGTCGAAGTATCGACACCATTCAGGAAGAACCGAGCACCGGTCACGCCGAACGGAGCCAGCAAGGCCTGGATCGCCGCAGTGGACTGTGCAGTCTGGCTGGGACGCGAAACGCCAAGGGTTTCGGAGTAGATGATCCGATCCGCGACATCGATGCGGTATGTATCGACGGTCAGCTCAAAACCTCCATGACGGAAGACGGCGCCAAGGGAGTAGTTGGTTGAGGTCTCAGGCTCCAGCGGCTTGGCCCCCAGGGCGATGGCGATGGGGTCGTCGACCCGGTATGAACCGTTCTGCTGCAGCACGACGCCGGCGCTCGTCGCGACCAGGTTGGTGGCGACATAGCTGAAGAACTGCTGCTGCAGAGCGGGCGACTTGAAGCCGGTCGAGATGGCGCCGCGCAGGGCGAAGGCGTCGGTGAAGTCGTACCGTGCGGAGATCTTGCCCGTGAACTGATCGCCGAAGTCGGAATAGTCTTCGTAACGGCCGGCGAGGCCGACGGTGAACTGTTCGGAGAACTTGCCCTCCAGATCGATGTAAGCGCTGATGTTGTTGCGATCGACATCGACGGCGTTGGACGGCGCGAAACCGGGGAAGCCTTGCGAGCCGGCGCCGCCTGCTGTGACCGGGCCCTTGTTGTAGGAGGTCGGTTCGCCCTCGGAGACGCTGAAGTCCTCGCGGCGATACTCGACGCCAAACGCGACGTTCAACGGCTCATAGAGATTGACCTCGACCTGTCTCACCGCGTCGATGCCGATGGTCAGTTGGCCATAGCTGAGCGAGCCGGCGTCAAACTCGGTCTGCGACGCCGCGCCGTAGGAGGCGTTCAGTGAGTTGAGGACGCTGTAATCCAGTTCGTTGCGGCCATAACCGACCGACAGATCCCAGTCGAAGCCCCAGGCCGGTCCCTTGGCGCCGCCGTAGATGTTGTAGTCGGTGATGTCGGCGGCGATGATCGGCAGGAAGCCGTTCGGATAGATGGCCGCGACATTGTTGGAGTTGTTGAAGGCGCGAGCGGTCGCTGCGGCCTCGGACTTGCGTTTCTGATAGCCGCCGAAGGCATAGGCCTCCCATTCGCCGCTCAGCGGCTTGCCGGCGTTGAAATAGCCCGTGTAGGCCTCGGTATAGGGGTCGCCGAAACGGCCGATGACGGTGGTCGCGCTGCCGCCGTTTACGGCGCTGGTCGCGGCATAGTCGGAGCGGTTGGTGGGCTTGCGCTTCTGCACCTCGCCCGACAGGGTCAGGAAGCCATCGCCAAACAGCGGCAGACCGACCCAGCCGGCGAGCGAGGTCTGTTCGCCGTCACGGCGGCTGTGGTCGCCGCGCGCGGTGGTGAAGTCGGTGTCGTAGATGCCGTAGTTGGCGGTGATGCCGCCGCCGCTCGACGCCTCGCGCAGACGCAGGTTGATGACGCCGGCGATGGCGTCGGCGCCGTACTGGGCCGAGGCGCCGTCGCGCAGGACTTCCACCGAGCCCAGGCTGATCGATGGGATGGTGTTCAGGTCGAAGGCGGTCGAGCCGCGTCCCAGTGCGCCGTTGACGTTGACCAGGGCGCCGACGTGGCCGCGCTGACCGTTGATCAGCACCAGGGTCTGATCGGGCGCCAGGCCGCGAAGGGTCGCCGGGCGGACGTGATCGGATCCGTCAGAAATGGCCGGGCGCGGGAAGTTGATCGAGGGGGCGGTGGCGGCGAGGGCGGCCGCCAGTTCCGTGCCCGTGCCCTGTTTCGCCAGGGTCTCGCCGGTGATCACGTCCACGGGCGCGACGCTGTCCAGGCGGCTGCGGCCCACGGTGCGCGTGCCGGTGACGATGATCTCGCCCACTTCGGTCGTGTCGTCAGTCGGCGGCGGCGTGACTTGAGCGAAGGCGGATGACGCCATGAAAAGCGCGCTGGTGGAAGCGAAGGCCAGCAGGGCCCGACGGCCGTGTCCGATTTGCATTGATGATCCCCGACGAAAGCACGACGGCCATGTGCGCGGACGTTCGACAGGCCGCCATGCCGTCGCCCCTCGGCCGGCTCGTCGTCAGGCGCAATAATCTTTCGCCGTTCGGGCCGAAATCGGTCGTGATTGGAGGCTGTGACCGCAAAGCGGCGACGTCAAGCAAGCTCTTTGTCTAAGTCGCATTCCAGGCGAACAACGATCGCTGCTTGTTGTAAACTTGTCATAGACAGGGCGGCGGGCGGCGGGCGGCAAAAAGGGCGCGTCCCTTGCGGAACGCGCCCCTGATGTCTTGGCGATCCAGCCCGAAGGCCGGGGTCAATCAGGCTTCGTCGCCGAAGCCTTCTTGTTGACCGGCGCCGCCTTCGATCAGTTCCTGGGCCGATTGCTCGGCGGCCTGGCGCTCATCGTCGAACTGGCTGCGGATCACGTCCTCGCCCTTGGCTTGACGCTCGGCTTCATCCATCGAACGGGCGATGTTGATCTTGACCGTGGCGCGGACCTCGGCGTGCAGGCGAACCGGCACTTCGTGGACGCCCAGGTTCTTGATCGCCGTGTTCAGGACGACTTGCGAACGCTCGACCTTGCCGCCTTCGGCCTGGATGGCCTCGGCGACGTCGCGGCCTGCGACCGAACCGTACAGGTGACCGGTTTCACCGGCCTGACGGATCATGATGTACGTCTGGCCGTCGATCTTGTCGGCGACCTTCTGTGCATCAGCCTTGTTCTTGTCGTTGCGTTGCTCGATGGCGACGCGGTCGAGTTCGAAGGCCTTCAGGTTCGCGGCGGTGGCCCGGCGGGCCTTGTCGCGCGGCAGAAGGAAGTTACGGGCGAAGCCGTCCTTGACGGACACGACGTCGCCGATGGCGCCGAGATTCTCGACGCGTTCAAGCAGAACGACCTTCATCTCACTTCACCACGTAAGGCAGGAGGGCCAGATAGCGAGCGCGCTTGATGGCCTTGGCCAGTTCGCGTTGCTTCTTCTGGGAGACGGCGGTGATGCGCGAGGGCACGATCTTGCCGCGTTCGGAGACGTAACGCTGGAGCAGCTTCACGTCCTTGTAGTCGATCTTCGGCGCATTGGCGCCCGAGAACGGGCAGACCTTGCGGCGACGATAGAAGGGGCGGCGGCCGGCGGCGCCGGAGCCCGCCGGTGCGCCCGGGGTGGGGGCAGTGGTATCGGTCATGTTCCGGGTTCCTTATTCGGCGTCGGCGGCGGCGTCTTCGCGCGGGGTGCGCTCGCGCTCACGCTCGCGTTCACGCTCGCGGCGGGCCAGCAGCGGCGACAGTTCCAGGTCGAGCTCCTCGACGCGGACGGTCAGCCAACGCAGCACGTCTTCGTTGATCGACAGCTGACGCTCGACCTCGGCCATGGCGGCCGGGGGGCAATCGACGGCCAGCAGCGAATAGTGAGCCTTGCGGTTCTTCTTCACGCGGTAGGTCAGGTTGCGCAGACCCCAGTACTCGATCTTGGCGACGGAACCGCCGCCTTGTTCGATCAAGCCCTTGATGGTGTCGTTCAGCGCTTCGGCCTGTTGCGCCGAGATATCCTGGCGCGACATGACCGTGTGCTCGTAAAGAGCCATGCGGTATTCTCCCTTGTGGGCGTCGGCGTGGAAACGACCGGGTAAGTCGATCCCCACGATGGCTCCTGGCGCGGCGGCCGGACCGAACGTCCAACCCTTTGGTGTTCCGCGACAGGACCGAAGCCCTGGAAAGGCGGGGCCTATAGGGGAAAAGGGGCGGGGAGGCAAGGATGACGGCAGGCGCTTGTGACGCCTCGCGACCCCGCCTAAACCAACCTCATGCCGAAGCTGACGTCAGCGGTCGATCCGCAAAGCCCCAGATACAAGTCCCTGCATGCGCACAACAGCGCCCTGGTCGCCGAACTGCGCGACCATGTGGCCAAGGCCGCGCGCGGCGGGTCCGACAAGTCGCGCGAGCGCCATGTGGCCCGTGGCAAGCTGTTGCCGCGCGACCGTGTCGAACGGCTGCTGGACCCCGGATCGCCCTTCCTGGAGGTCGGTCAGCTGGCCGCCCACGGCATGTATGACGGAGAGGCCCCCGCCGCCGGGGTCATCGCCGGGATCGGTCGGGTGTCGGGCCGTGAGGTTATGATCGTCTGCAACGACCCGACGGTGAAGGGCGGCGCCTACTTCCCCATGACGGTGAAGAAGCACCTGCGCGCTCAGGAGATCGCCGAGCAGAACCGCCTGCCGTGCGTCTATCTGGTGGATTCCGGCGGGGCCAACCTGCCGCACCAGGCCGAGGTCTTCCCCGACCGCGACCATTTCGGCCGCATCTTCTTCAACCAGGCCCGGATGAGCGCCAAGGGCATCGCCCAGATCGCCTGCGTCATGGGCCTGTCCACCGCCGGCGGCGCCTATGTGCCGGCCATGTCGGACGAGACGATCATCGTGCGCAATCAGGGCGCCATCTTCCTGGCCGGTCCGCCCCTGGTGAAGGCCGCGACCGGCGAGGTCATCTCCGCCGAGGAGCTGGGCGGGGCCGAGACCCACGGCCGCCGCTCGGGCGTGGTCGATCATGTGGCCGAGAACGACGAACATGCGCTGGAGATCGTGCGGTCCATCGTCGCCAATCTGAACACGACCAAGTCCGTGGACATGGATGTGCGCGAACCTCGCGCGCCGGCGTTCGCGGCCGAAGAGTTGTACGGCCTGATCCCCGACGACGTCCGCGCCCCCTATGATGTGCGCGAGGTCATCGCGCGGCTGATCGACGGGTCAGAGTTCGACGAGTTCAAGACCCTGTACGGCTCGACCCTGGTGTGCGGCTTCGCCCGCATCTGGGGCTATCCGGTCGCCATCCTGGCTAACAACGGCGTCATCTTCTCGGAAAGTGCCCAGAAGGGCGCCCACTTCATCGAGCTGGCCTGCAAGCGCAAGATTCCGCTGCTGTTCCTGCAGAACATCTCGGGCTTCATGGTCGGCGGCAAATACGAGGCGGGCGGCATCGCCAAGGACGGCGCCAAGCTGGTCACGGCCGTCGCCTCGGCCGAAGTGCCCAAGTTCACCGTCCTGATCGGCGGCAGCTTCGGGGCCGGAAACTATGGCATGTGCGGCCGGGCCTATTCTCCGCGCTTCCTCTTCACCTGGCCCAACAGCCGGATCGGGGTGATGGGCGGCGAACAGGCGGCTTCGGTCCTGGCAACGGTCCACCGCGACGCCGAGACCTGGAGCGCGGACGACGCCGAAGCCTTCAAGGCGCCGATCCGTCAGAAGTACGAGGACGAGGGCAATCCCTATTACGCCACCGCCCGCCTGTGGGACGACGGCGTCATCGACCCGGCCCAGACGCGCGACGTGCTGGGCCTGGCCATCAGCGCCAGCCTGAACGCCCCGATCCCCGAGACGACCTTCGGCCTGTTCAGGATGTGATTTTTTCCTTCTCCCCTTGCGGGAGAAGGTGGGCCCGAAGGGCTCGGATGAGGGGTTGGTTCAATCTCGACACGCGATGAGGTTGGGCGCAGGAAGACCGCTCATCTGTCTCGCTTCGCGAGCCATCTTCTCCCGCAAGGGGAGAAGGCACAGATCGCATTCCACTGCGTTCTCCGATCGAAGGAGTTTCCATGACCGACAAACCCACTGACACCGACCTCAACGCCCTGGACGTCACCGACGCCGAGGCGGCCGAGATCAATTCCATCGCCCAGCCGCTGGTCCCAGATGCCGCGCCTGATGCGAACGACGACCTGGTCCAGATCGATTCGACCACCGACGGCATCGTCTTCATCACCATCAATCGGCCCGAGAAGAAGAACGCTTTCGACGCCGCGACCATCGCTGCGCTTCACGAGACGTTCGAGACCTTGCACGGCGCCGACCGCGTGCGCGCCGTCTTCATTCGTGGGGCGGGCGGCACCTTCAGCGCCGGCGCAGATTTGAATTGGATGCGCGACGCCGCCGGCTGGTCCGAGAGCGACAATCGCGACGACGCCATGGGCCTGGCCAGGATGCTGAAGGCGCTGCACGACATTCCGGCCCTGACGGTGGCCGTGGTCGAGGGCAACGCCATGGGCGGCGGGGCCGGCATCGTCGCCGCCTGCGACATGGCCGTGGCGGTCGAGGGTGCGCGCTTCGCCTTCTCCGAGGTCAAGCTGGGCCTGATCCCGGCGACCATCGCCCCCTATGTCGTCGAGGCCATCGGCGCCCGTCGCGCCCGCCAACTGTTCCTGACGGGAAACAGCTTCGACGCCGACTATGCCGCCCACACCGGCCTGATCGACCTGGTCCTGCCCGAGGGTTCGGTGGACGAGTTCATCTCGATGCTGAGCGACAGCCTGACCGGCAATGCGCCGGGCGCGATGGGCGAGGCCAAGCGCCTGGTCAACGACATCGCCCACCACAAGATCGATTCGGGCCTACTGGACGAAACCGCCAAACGCATCGCCCGCGCCCGCGTGTCGGACGAAGGCCGCGAGGGCGTGCTGGCCTTCCTGGAAAAGCGCAAGGCCAGCTGGACGATCTGATTGCCTAAATCTGAACGGTCGTCGTCAGCGGCCGCCGTTCAGGCGTAGTTGAAGCTGATCGAAATCCGGTCGGCCTTGGCCAGGTTGGTCGGCACCTCGTGCCGCAGCCAGCTTTCCCACATCAGCACCGTGCCCGCATGGGGCTTCAGATACACGAACGGCCGTTCGGCCTCCGACGCCTCTTCGGTCACCGAGGGGCGAGCCATCATGAACGGCAGACGCGGGTCTTCCAGCTTCAGCGACGAGGCGCCGTCCGGGATGTCGATATAGACCGTGCCCGACAGGAAGGCGTGCGGGTGGATATGGCCGGTGTGGCCGCCGCCGGGCTTGAGGATATTGACCCATAGATTGTCCAGGCGCGGCTTCCTCGCCAAGTCGAAGTTCAGCGCCTTGGCGTAGGCGACGGCGTGGCGATCCAGGTGGCGCTTCAGTTCGGCGAACTCGGGGAATCGCTGTGGCAGGTCGTTCAGCGAGCCGTAGGAGGTATAGCCCCGATAGGCGTTGTCGCGGCACCAGCGGCGGCCCGCCGCGTCCTCCTCCGCCATCATGCGGATGACGTCGATCAGCTGTCCGTTGAACTCGGCCCAGCCCCGGCCGTCGGCGAGGCTGGCTTCATAGACCTGGGTGACGAAGAGGGGGCGCAGGGACATGGGATTGGCTTAGCCCCTGCCGCCTCGCCTGAGAAGGGTCGTGCGCACCCTCTCGCCTGTCTCGCACGATCCGGCTAAGAACGCTTCATGTTCAAGTCCGTCCTTGTCGCCAATCGCGGCGAAATCGCCTGCCGAGTCTTCCGTACCGCCAAGCGGATGGGATTACGCACCATCGCCGTCTATTCCGAGGCCGACGCCGACGCCCTGCATGTACGCGAGGCCGACGAGGCGGTGCTGATCGGGCCGGCGGCGGCGCGAGAGAGCTATCTGGACGGCGCCAAAGTGCTGGCGGCGGCGAAGGCGACCGGGGCGGAGGCGATCCATCCCGGCTACGGTTTCCTGAGCGAGAACGCGGACTTTGCGGAAGCGGTCGCGGCGGCGGGTCTGATCTGGATCGGGCCGGATCCGCAGTCGATCCGGGCTATGGGGCTGAAGGACGCGGCCAAGGAATTGATGATCCAGGCCGGGGTGCCGGTGACGCCGGGCTATCAGGGCGCGGACCAGTCGGAGGCGACCCTGACGGCCGAGGCCGCGCGGATCGGCTATCCGGTGCTGATCAAGGCGGTTGCAGGCGGCGGCGGCAAGGGGATGAAGCGGGTCGATGATCCAGCCGATTTCGCTGCGGGCCTGGCCAGCGCCAAGCGCGAGGGCGCGGCCGCCTTCGGCGACGACCGGGTGCTGATCGAACGCTACATCACCCGGCCGCGCCATATCGAGGTGCAGGTGTTCGGCGACAGGCACGGCGACGTCGTCCACCTGTATGAGCGCGACTGTTCGCTGCAACGCCGCCACCAGAAGGTGATCGAAGAAGCGCCGGCGCCGGGCATGAGCGAGGCCGTGCGGGCCGCTGTGACGGGGGCGGCGATCAAGGCCGCCAAGGCGGTGAACTATGTCGGGGCCGGGACCATCGAGTTCATCGCCGACGCCTCGGACGGGCTGAAGGCGGACGGGATCTGGTTCATGGAGATGAACACCCGGCTGCAGGTCGAACATCCGGTGACCGAGAGCGTGACTAGCGTCGATCTGGTCGAATGGCAGCTCCGCGTCGCGGCGGGCGAGCCCCTGCCGCTGAAACAGGACGAAATCAAACTGAACGGCTGGTCCATGGAGGCGCGCCTGTACGCCGAGGATCCGGCGAACGGGTTTTTGCCGTCGATCGGTCGGCTGGAGCATTTCGTCATGCCGGACGGAATCCGCGTCGACACCGGCGTGGAGCAGGGCGGCGAGGTCAGTCAGTTCTACGACCCGATGATCGCCAAGCTGATCGTGCACGAGGACACTCGCGAGGCGGCGGCGGCGCGGCTGGCCGAGGCGGCCGGCGAGGTCGAGGTCTGGCCGGTCAAGGCCAACGCCGGCTTCCTGAAACGCTGCCTGGTGCATCCGCGCTTCGTCGCGGGCGACGTGGACACGGGTTTCATCGCGGCGGAGGGGGGAGCACTTACGACTCGCGAGATCAGTGCTCGAACTTTACAGCAAGCCGCCCGTGTTTTGCGTTACGGCATTGAAGACATGGGGGAAGACTATGTTTCGCCGTGGTCTCAACGTTGTTGCGCTCAGGGTTTTCGACTGAACAGTGACGCGAGACTCACTCAGACAGTTTTCGTGGACGGGAAGCGTCGCCAGCTTGAGATCGATGACAGCGTGGTCGCCGAATATATTCACTTTGAACCTGACCGCGCGACGAAAATCTATTTTGATGACGGCGAGCCCTACCGCGTTTCAATGGAAGGGCCGCGCGGCACATCTGCCGGCGCCGTCTCCGACGGCTCCCTGCGCTCTCCGATGCCCGGCAAGATCGTCGCCACGCCGGTCAAGGCCGGCGACGCCGTCGCCAAGGGACAGCCGGTCGTGGTGCTGGAGGCCATGAAGATGGAACACGCCCTGACCGCCCCGTTCGATGGGGTGGTGGAAAGCGTGAATGCGGCGGTCGGGGATCAGGTCGTGGACGGCTTCGAATTGGCGCGCATCAAGAGCGAGGCGTGATCTTGGGTTTCGCAGGACTTGCGGCTCTCGCCGTGGTGGCGGGCCTGGCAGGCGAGCCGAAGGCGCAGACCGTTCGGGTCGAGGGCGCCGACCTTGCGGACATGCAATGCGTCATGGTGGGGATGGAGACGGCAGGCGTCGACGAGGCGCAGAATGTCGCCATCGTTTCGAACGTCACCTACTACATGGGCAAGCTTGCGGGGCGTGGAAACGTGAGCCGATGGGATCGTGTACTGGTCGCCTATCGCGCAGGTCTGTCTGACGCCGAAAGGTCCAGTATGGTCGAGGATCACGGCGTGCGCTGCACGCTTGAGGCGCTCGTGGCCTCTATGGGATTCGCTCAGCTTGTGCTCGGTGATGCGACCGCCGCTGCGAAGTCGAAAGACTAAAGCCTTTTGCCGCCCCCAGTCTTCCTCCCCAGGACTTGGGGAGGAAGACGGCCTTAGCGCCGCCTGGGCGCCAAGATGTCGGATAAGCGGTCCGGTGTGCCCTCGATCCGCTCCAGGCGGGGATAGCGCAGGCCGTCGTGGTAGGCGAAGGCGACCGTGCGGAAGCGGTCGCCGGATTTCAGCAGGAGTTCGATGGGGACGTCGGTCCCCTTGGCGGCGGTGACGGCGTCGCGCAGCACCTCGGCCGAACCGGCCTTGCCGTTGACGGCGACCAGGCTCCAGCCGGCGCCGATGCCTTGCTCGAAGGCCGGGCCGCCCCAGCGGATGTTGGTCAGCTTGTCCGCCGTCAGGGTGAAGCCCAGCGAATACTGGAAGTCGTTGGCCCAGCCGCTCTGGACCGACTTCTCCGCCGCCGACGGCGTGTCGGTGTAGGTCAACCTCCAGCCGCCGCGCTCGATCCCGGCCAAGGGCGCCTTGGCGTCCGGCCCGACGGCGTCCAGGCGGCTGCGCAGGAACTCGGTCCAGTCGTGCGGATAGACAGCGTTCAGAGCGGCGACCACATCCTCGAAAGTGTAGCCCTGGGGCGCCCATTCGCCGTCGTCGTGGCCGAAGAAGCCCTTGGCGAAGTCGTCGAGCGACTTGCGCCCATTGGTGCCCTCGCGGATCAGGGTGTCGGCGTCCAGCCAGACCAGCAGGCTTTCGCGATAATAGTCGCCGGTGCCGCGCATCCACGAGGTGAACTGTCCCGGCACCCGGTAGCCCAACAGATTATGGTTGTTGGTGTCCTGCAGGGCGCGCCACTGACGGCCCGGCTGTTCGTCATAGAAGGCGGCGACGCTGGCGATGGTGGCCAGCGCCACCTCCCTGGAATGCAGGCCCGAACGGGCGGCCAGCACGTCGCCCCAGTATTCGGTCTGGCCCTCATAGACCCACAGCAGGGTGTTCTGG
This sequence comes from Brevundimonas sp. TWP1-3, assembly GCF_049896085.1. Classification (NCBI taxonomy): domain Bacteria; kingdom Pseudomonadati; phylum Pseudomonadota; class Alphaproteobacteria; order Caulobacterales; family Caulobacteraceae; genus Brevundimonas; species Brevundimonas sp. TWP1-3. Next base: position 1,796,491 of record NZ_JAFCTP010000001.1, read on the forward strand.
GTCGGGACGTTGTGGTTGGCGGTCAGCTCGTCCGCCGGGCGCATGAATTTGCCGTTCCAGGAGTGGGCATATTCGTGGGGCAGCAGGCCACGGTCACCGGCGCTCTTGGTCCAGTTGGTGAAGAAGTCGGGCGCGCCGGTGTTCTCCGAACTGCGGTGATGCTCCAGCCCGATACCGCCCATCTGGTCGGTCAGTGCGAACAGGAACTCATAGTTGTCGAAGTGGCGAGCGCCGAACAGGCGGTCGGCCTGCTGGACCATGTTTTCGTACAGCTTCAACTGCTCGTCTGTCGCGGCGAGACCCTTGGCCTCGTCGGCCAGCAGGTTCAGGTGCACGCGGTCGCCGCTGGGGTCGATGTCCACGCGGCGATAGTGGGCGCCGGCGAAGATGGGGCTGTCGATCAGGGTGTAGAGGTCGGTCGTCGCAAAGGTCGCCACGTCGCCGTCTTGCGAAGCCGTGCTCAGGGCTGTGCCGTATTTCCAGCCGGTGGGCAGGACCACGCTCGGGGCGACCTGAATCTGGCGGCTGAAATAGCCGGCCGGATAGAGGATGGCCTTCTCCCACTGCAGATTGACCATGGCGGGGGTCATCAGCACGCGCCAGTTGGAACTGTCGGGCTGGGTCAGCTGCTGGAAGGCGACGTCGATGCTGGTGACGTCCGCCGAGATATCCAGGTGGAAGGCGTAGGGGTCCAGCGTGTCGCGCAGCCACTCGATCCGCTGACCATTGGCCGTCACGGTCAGGCCGGAGATCAGCTGGATCGGGCCGGTGGCGGCGTGGTTGCCGGGCAGGAACTTGGGATACAGCAGGGTTAGCGGGCCGGGGCCGGCGACGGGAATGGTCTGGCTGACGTTGATGATGCGGCGGTCTAGATCGGTGATGTCGGCGCGGTACTGGATGACGCCGGGATAGGGCGTGTCCTGCGGCGCGGGGATGGCCGGCTGGGCGCGGGGCAGGGCCAACGGGGCCTGGCTAGAGTCCGTGACGACGGGCGTGGACTGGAAGGTCTGGGCCAGGGCCGGAGCGGCGGCGGCCGTCATCAAAACGGCGAGGCAGGCGGCGGTCAGGCGGGTACGCGGCATCAGGTCATCCACATCGGCAGGGGGAGCCGCACCGTCGGGGGCGCAGCGCGATGCGTCAAGGGACACAACGTCACCTCTCCGCGCGCGAAGGCGCGTTGGGAGGACAGGTCGCGCTAGCGATCAGGAGGGGGCGACTCCGAGAGTGGGGATGACCGCCCCAGCTTCCGACATCGAGTCGCCCCCTCCTGGCGCTCGCTGACGCGATCGCCTGTCCTCCCCATTCGCCTTCGCGAATGGGGAGGTGACTTCGTTTAGCGCCTGCGCGGCGTCAGGATGTCGCCGAGGCGGTCGGGCGTGCCCGCGATGCGTTCCAGCCGCGGGTAGCGCAGGCCGTCGTGGTAGTCGAAGACGACGGTGCCATACTGGTCGTCGTCCTTGACGATCAGGGTGATGGGGGTCGCGGGGTCCTTTGCGGCGGTGACGGCTTCGTTCAGGCGGTCGGCGGTGGCGGCCTGACCGTTGACGGCGACGATCTCCATGCCCGCGGCGAGACCCGATTTGAAGGCCAGGCTGTTCCACTGGACGCTGCGGATCTTGTTGGCCTCGCCGGTCTGGAAGCCCAGGGAATAGGTGAAGTCGTTGCGCTTCAGCTCGGCATACAGGGTCTTCATGTAGTCGGTGGGCGTGTCCGAATAGGCCAGCCGCCAGCCGCCGCGCGCCAGGCCGTCCAGCGGGGCGCGTGCGTCGGGGCCGTCGGCGTCCAGACGGATGCGCAGGAAGGTCGCCCAGTCGTTGGCGACGACGCCGTTCAGGGCCGCGACCACGTCCTCGAAGGTGTAGGGGGCGGGCGCGTAATCGCCGTCCTGGACGCCGTAGAAGGCGCGGGCGAAGTCGTCGAGCGACTTGCGGCCGTTGGTCTTCTCGCGGATCGTCGTATCGACGTCGAGCCAGATCAGTTGGCCTTCCGAATAGTAGTCCTCGTCGCGCTGCCACGACAGCCAGCCCTTGGGCTGACGCTGGCTGATGATCGGGTCGTTGGTGGTGTCCTGCATCGCGCGCCATTCGCGACCGACGCGGGTGTCGAAGGTGGCGGCGGTCATGGCCAGGGAATCCATCGCCTGCTGCTTGGTCAGCAGGCCCGAGCGGGCGGCGACGACCTGGCCGTAGTATTGGGTCTGGCCCTCATAGACCCACAGCAAACTGTTCTGTAGGGGCGAGTTGAAGTTGGGCACATACTGGTCGGCGGGGCGGCGCCATTTGCCGTCCCAGGAGTGGTTCATCTCGTGGCTGAGCAGGTCGCGGTCGGCGAGATGCGCAGCCCAGCCGGTGAAGAAGGCGGGATCGACGGAGTTCTCGGAACTGCGGTGATGCTCCAGCCCGATGCCGCCCAGCTTGTCGGTCATGGCGATCAGGAAGTCGTAGTGGTCGAAGTGGCGTGCGCCATACAGGCGGTCCATCTGATCGACCAGATTGCGCAGGATCTGGATCTGTTCGTCCGTGGCTTCGAGGCTCTTGGCGTCGTCGGCGACGAAGTTGGCGCGGACCGGCGAGCGGCCGCCGGGGTTCAGGTCGATCTGGCGATAGTGGACGCCGGCGAAGACGGGGCTGTCGATCAGGACTTCCAGATTGACGGGCTTGAAGGTCTGAACGTCGCCGGCCTTGGTTTCGGGCTCCAGCGCCGTGCCGTATTGCCAGCCCGTGGGGAACTTGACCGTGGGCTGTACCGTGATGTTCCGCGACCAGTGGCCTGCGGGATAGAGCAGCATCTTCTCCCACTGGATGTTCAGCATCTCAGGCGTCATCGTGATCCGCCCCTGGGCGCCGGTCGTCGGCGACAGGTGCTGCATGGTGATGTTCAGCGCGGTCGCGCCGGCCGGGACCACGACGTGATAGGCGAAGGGGTGCAGGGGATCGCGCACCCACTCGACGCGCTGACCATTGGCGGTGATCTCGATGCCCGCCAGCTGGGCGATGGGGCCGACGGGGCCGTGGTTGCCGGGCAGCCATTCGGGGAAGAACAGGGTCATCGGACCCGCCTGGGCGACGGGGATGGTCTCTGTCACCGCGAAGATGTGCTGGGCCAGGTTGGTGGCGTCGATGTCGAGCGTGATGACGCCGGGATAGGCGACGTCCTGGGCGTCCGGGATCGCGGGCAGGGGAGCGGGCAAAGCGGGCGGATAGGTCGAGGCCTGTTGCGCCATGGCGGCGGGGGCGGTCGAGGCGAGCAGGAAGGCGAGAGTGGCGGCGCGCAGGCAGGGACGGATCATCAGGAGCTCTTGCAGACTGGATCGGGGGCGCCGCGACAGTCCGCCGCAGGGGGCGGGGCGTCAAGGTTCGAGCCTCTGCTCAGCTGTAATATTATCCAGAGCACCGGGCGGAACAGGCCGAAAGCTTGTCCGTTGATCGGAGCTGAACGCCTTGATCCGGCCCGAAACCGGGTGCGGTATGGCGTCGCTTGAAGCCTGACTTTCTGGATGCCCATGAAGACCCGATCGATCGTGCTCGCCGCCGCCTTCGCCCTGTCGGCGTGCGGCAATCCCAACAGTTCGAAAGCGCAGGAGGGCGAGTTCGCCCAGCCGACGCGCACGGCGCCGTCCGATGCGGCGGGGATGAAGTCCAGCTTTGCGCCCGTCGTGCGGTCGGCGGCGCCCGCCGTGGTCAATATTTCGGCTCGCAGCGTGCAGCGGGTCCAGGCCGATCCCTTCTTCCAGTTCTTCGGCGGCGGCATCCCCCAGGCGCGGGTGGCGGAATCGGTCGGGTCCGGCGTCATCGTCCGCTCGGACGGGATCGTCGTCACCAACAACCACGTCATCGACGGCGCCCAGCAGATCAAGGTCGTGCTGAACGATCGGCGCGAGTTTCCCGCCACCGTCATCCTGGCCGACGAGCGCAGCGACATCGCGGTGCTGAGGCTGGAGAACGTCAGCGACCGGCTGCCTGTCCTGGCCATCGACGATCAGGAAGAACAGCAGGTCGGCGACCTGGTCCTGGCCATCGGCAATCCGTTCGGCGTGGGCCAGACGGTGACCAACGGCATCATCTCGGCCCTGAACCGGACCGAGACCGGCATTTCCGACAGCGGCTCCTTCATCCAGACCGACGCGGCCATCAACCCCGGCAACTCGGGCGGGGCGCTGGTGGACATGGACGGCGACCTGATCGGCATCAACACCGCCATCTTCTCGCGCTCTGGCTCCTCGGCCGGTGTCGGGTTCGCGGTTCCGGCCGCCATGGTCAAGCGGGTGGTCGATTCGGCGCTGGGCGGGGCGACGACGGTCGTGCGGCCCTGGCTGGGGGTCAAGGGCGACACGGTCACCGGCGACATCGCGGGCAGCCTGGGCCTGACCCGGCCGCAAGGCCTGGTCGTCACCGACGTCTACGCCAACGGCCCCGCCGCTCGCGCCGGCGTGCGCCAGGGCGACGTGATCACCGCCGTCGACGGACAGGAGATCAACGACCAGGGCGGGCTGAACTACCGCGTCGGCTCGCGCAATCCGAACGACCAGGTCCAGGTCGCCATCCTGCGTGACGGGCGCGCCCAGACCCTGACGGCGCGCGTTCAGCCCCTGCCGGGCGACGCCGATCCGAAACAGGGCGTCACCATCGCTGCCGGTCCCTTCGCCGGGGCCGAGGTCGTGGCCCTGAACCCGGCCCTGGCCGACCGTCTGGGCGGTGATCCCTTCGCCACGGGCGTCATCGTCACCGGCGTGTCGGGCCGTGGCTATGCGGCGCGGGCAGGCTTCCGTCAGAACGACCTGATCGTCAGCATCAACGGCCAAGCCATCGCCAGCGCCCGCGACGTCGAGACCGCCAGTTCCGGTCGCGGCCCATGGGAGGTTGTGGTCAACCGTGGCGGCCGCCAGATCCGGGGCGTGCTGAGGTAATGGCGGGGTCTTTGCGCCATACGGTCACAGCCGAGAACCGGCCTGAGGCGATCGACGCGATCCGCGATATCCTGCTGCTTTATGTCGATATGGCCGAATCCTATGTTGGGTTCGGCCATGCAGTGGATGCCGACCTGCGCTTTGATCCGTTGAGGTTCGTCGATGCTGTGCTGGATACCCCGCCCGGCTATGCGCCGCTGGTTGACCTTGACCTACTGCGCGCCGGTTCCGCCATCGCCATCCTCTGCTTTCTTTATGATGAATGGTGCGAGTTCGAGGCGGTCACCGGCGGGCGCTATCGGGACGCGATTTTGTCGGGCAGGCTGTCTGCCACGCCCGATATCGAACAGGTCGCTCAAACGGCGCTGGCCCGCAGGGATATGGCGCTGGAAGACCCTTGGTTTGATGCGGCGGTGCAGCCAGTTTACCGTAAATATGTCGCCCGCTATTTCGCAGAACTAGGCGGTCGGCGAAGGGATGTCTGAGCTCCTTCAGCCCTTCTTCGGTCCGCCGATGGACCAGGTGTGGCCGAAGGGGTCGCGCAGGACGCCGTAGCGGTCGCCCCAGAACTGGTCGGCCATGTCCATGACCGGCTCTGCGCCGCCGACGGTCATGGCGCGGGTCCACCAGGCGTCGGGATCGGCGACCTGGAGGTGGAGGGCGACGCCGGCGGGCCGCACGTCCTGAACGCCCGTGTACTCCGGGAACTCGTCGTTCAGCATGACGCTGGCGCCATTAATCTTCAGATGGGCGTGGATAAGGCGTTCGCCGTCGTCGGCCAGCTTGCGGTTCAGCACCTCGGCCCCGAAGGCGATGATGTAGAAATCGACCGCCGCCGAGGCGCCGCGCGACGGGATCGTCAGATGGGGCGTCAGGCCCGCAGTCGGACCCTGGTTCGGATTGGCGGCGGTCATGAAGGCGGTCTCCTTGGCGGGCCGCCATACTAGCGCGTGAAAAGCGCCCGGCGAATGACTACATAGGTCGCACGCATGACCGATCTGTTCGAAGCCTCCGGCATTCTGCCCCCCGACGCGCCCTTGGCCGACCGCCTGCGTCCACGCACGCTGGACGAGGTGGTCGGACAGGATCACCTGCTGGGTCCAGGCGGGCCGATCCGGCGCATGATCGAGGCCGGGCGTCTGGGGTCGATGATCCTGTGGGGGCCGCCCGGCACCGGCAAGACCACCATCGCGCGGCTGCTGGCCCAGGCGGCGGGCTATGAATATCAGGCGATCAGCGCCGTCTTCTCGGGCGTGGCCGATCTGAAAAAGGCTTTCGAGGCGGCGCGGATGCGGCGAGCGGCGGGGCAATCGACCCTGTTGTTCGTCGATGAGATCCACCGCTTCAACCGCGCCCAGCAGGACGGTTTCCTGCCCTTCGTCGAGGCGGGGGTGGTCACCCTGGTCGGAGCCACGACCGAGAACCCCAGTTTCGAGCTGAACGGGGCGCTGCTGTCGCGGTCCCAGGTCTATGTGCTGAAGCGGCTGGACGATGCGGCGCTGGATCAGCTGTTGACGCGCGCCGAGGCGCATATGGATAAGGCCCTGCCGCTGTCGTCTGAGGCGCGCCAGGCGATGCTGGCTCTGGCCGACGGCGACGGGCGATACCTGCTGACCATGTCGGAGGTGCTGTTCGACCTGCCACAAGGCGAAATGCTGGACGTGCAGGGACTGGCCGGGGTGCTGCAGCGGCGCGCACCGGCTTACGACAAGTCGAGAGAAGAACACTACAACCTCATATCCGCGTTGCATAAATCGGTGCGAGGATCGGACCCGGACGCGGCCCTGTACTGGCTGGCGCGGATGCTGAACGGGGGCGAGGATCCGCTGTATCTGGCGCGTCGGATCGTGCGGATGGCGGTCGAGGACATTGGCGAGGCGGACCCCCTGTCGATCCTGGTCGCCAATGCGGCCAAGGACACCTACGACTTCCTGGGCAGCCCCGAGGGCGAACTGGCCCTGGCGCAGGCGGTGGTCCACCTGGCGACCGCGCCCAAGTCTGTAGGGGTGTACGAAGCGTTCAAGGCGGCCAAGAAGGCGGCCTATGAGACCGGCTCGCTGATGCCGCCCGCCCATATCCGCAACGCCCCGACCAAGCTGATGAAGTCACTCGGATACGGCAAGGGCTACCAGTACGATCCGGATACGCCCGAGGGCTTCTCGGGCGCCAACTTCTTCCCCGACGAGATGGAGCGCCGCACGTTCTACAAACCCAAGGGTGAGGGGCATGAGGAGAAGGTCAAGGCGCGGCTGAACCGCTGGGCCGAGATGCGGGCGCGGATGGCGGTGGACGGCACTGTGGACGCGGCGGGCGACTGACCTCTAGAAGCCCTCGATGACCGATCGCCAGCCTGTCGCCCTGTCCGAAGACGAAATCGCCGCCGTCCGTTCGTGGGTGATCCACGAGGATGCGCATGTCATTGCGTTCTCAAAGCCGTCGGGCCTGTCCAGCCAGGGCGGGCGGATCCAGGCCCATACGCTCGACGATCTGCTTTGGGCGTTTGCGCGGTCGAACGGCAAGCGGCCGGAGCTGGTGCATCGGCTGGATCGCGACACCTCGGGCGTGATCCTGGCGGCCAAGACCAAGCCGGCGGCGAGTTTCCTGGGCAAGGCGCTGCAGATGCGGCGGTTCAGGAAACAGTATCTGGCCCTGCTGTCGGCCGCACCCGAACCGGCGTCGGCGACCATCGACGCCCCGCTGCGCCGCGAGGAGATCGGACGCGAAAGCTATATGCGCGTCGTCGCCTTCGATGCGCCGGGCGCGCAGGGCTCGCAGAGCAAATACCGGACCCTGGCCTCGGGACCGGAGGGGGCGGTGGTCGAGCTGGAGCCGCTGACCGGGCGGATGCATCAGTTGCGGGTGCATATGGCGCATATCGGTCGGCCGTTGATCGGGGACGTGCGCTACGGCGGCGCCCTGACCACGGCGGTCGGGCCGGCGCCGCGCCTGATGTTGCACGCCGCCAAACTGAGTTTTCCCCATCCTGAGGGCGGTACGACTACGGTCGAGGCGCCGCCGCCCGAGGATTTCGCCAAACTGCGGACCGCGCTGGGCCTCTGAGGTTGCGGGGCTGATCGGGCCGTGGTCGAGTGATCTTCGAACCTGGAGAGGTCCCTATGGTCGCCACCATCCTGATCGCCGTCGTCGCCCTGATCCACGCCTATATCGTGGTGCTGGAAATGGTGCTGTGGACCACGCCGCGCGGTCGCAAGGCGTTCGGCATGAGCGTGGAAGAGGCCGAGCTGACCAAGGTGCTGGCCGCCAATCAGGGCCTGTACAACGGGTTTCTGGTCGCCGGTCTGGCCTGGGGGCTGTGGCTTGGCGAGCCGGGGTTTCAGATCAAGGTCTTCTTCCTGGCCTGCGTCGTCGTGGCGGGCCTGTATGGGTCGGCGACCGTCAGCCGAAAGATACTGCTGATCCAGGCCCTGCCTGCGGGCCTGGCGCTGGCTGCGCTGCTGCTGGGCGTTTGAGGGAACGTCGTGTCGGTTTTGGCGCTATGTGGTTGAAAGGATACCTATGATGAAGCGTCTCGCCATCGCCTTGACCGGCCTTTCGGCCCTCGCTCTAAGCGCCTGCGCCAGCCTGGCCCCCTATGGCGCCCAGCAGGGACCGAACGGGCAGGGGTTCTCTGAACAGAGGATCGAATCCAACCGCTATCGCGTCAGCTATAACGGCGTCGGGGCGGCAGGGCGCGTCGCTGACTGGGCCTTGCTGCGCGCGGCCGATCTGACGACCGAACAGGGCTATGACTGGTTCGAGGTGACCCAGAGCTGGACCGACGGTCGGCCGGGGGGAGCGGGCGGCGTTCGCCCCAGCGTTTCCATCGGCGGCGGCAGCAGCCGTTACGGCGGCTATTCCGCATCGGGAGTGGGCGTGGGCGTGGGTCTGAACTTCAGCGGCCCGCAGCCGACCTCGACGATGCTGGAAGTCGTTCTGGGTCGAGGCCAGAAGCCGGACCGACCCAACGCCTATGATGCGCGTTCGGTCCAGGGTTCCATCCCGCGCTGACCATCGCTTTCGGCGCGTGCGGCGTATAGAAGGCCGCACGATGACACGTTTTCTTCTCGTTGCGGCGGGCGGAGCCATCGGCTCCATGGCCCGCTATGGGCTGGGGCTCGCCGTGGGCCGGCTGGCGCCCAATGTCGGCTGGCCGTTGGGCACATTCGCGGCCAACGTCATCGGCGGCCTGCTGATGGGCCTGCTGGTCGGTTGGCTGGCGTTCCGGGGCGGGGCGCAGCAGGAGGCCGTCAGGCTGTTCGCCGCCGTGGGCGTGCTGGGCGGGTTCACGACCTTTTCGTCCTATTCGCTGGAGGCGGTGCAGATGATCGAGCGCCGCCAGATCGGCCTGGCCGCCGCCTATGTGGCCGGCTCGGTCGTCCTGGCCATCGTCGCCCTGTTCGTCGGCCTGATGATCGCCCGCCGCGCCCTTGGAGCTCCGCTTTGACCGACTATTCTCCCGCCGACGAGCCGCATAACGCTGAAAAAGACGCCGCCAAGGACACCCCGAAGCGCGAAGTCCTGACGATCTATGTCGCCGAGGACGAAGACGGCATCCGCCTGGACCGCTGGTTCCGCCGACGCTGGCCGCACCTGTCGAACATCCAGGTGCAGAAGATGGCCCGCAGCGGTCAGATCCGCGTGGATGGCGCCCGCATCAAGCCCGAAGGCCGCCTGACCGCCGGGGCCGCCGTGCGGGTGCCGCCGATCCCGGACGACACATCGCGCCAAGCCGGGGACATGCACACCCTGTCCGAACAGGACATCCGGTTCGTCAAGTCGCTGGTCCTCTATGAGGACGACATGGTCATTGCGATCAACAAGCCGCACGGCCTGGCCGTTCAGGGCGGCACCAAGACCAGCCGCCACGTCGACCGTCTGCTTTCGGCCTGGGGCGAGGGAGTCAACCGGCCGCGTCTGGTCCATCGTCTGGACCGTGACACATCGGGCGTGCTGCTGCTGGGCAAGGGGCCGGAAGCGGCCAAGCGTCTGTCGGGCGCCTTTGCGCGGCGTCAGGCCAAGAAGACCTATTGGGCCATCGTCATCGGCAATCCGAAACCCTATTCGGGCCAGATCGACATGCCGCTGAAGAAGACCGGCATCAACGACTTCGAGATGATGCGCCCGGCCGAACGCAAGGACCCCAAGGCCGAACCGGCCGAGACCGCGTTCAGCACCGTCAGCCGCGCCTCGCACCGGGCGTCCTGGATGGCGCTGCGGCCCTTCACCGGACGGACGCACCAGCTGCGCGCCCATATGGCCGGGATCGGCCATCCGATCCTGGGCGATCCGAAATACGGCGACGAGAAATCCAGGGAACTGTCCGGACCGCTGAAGCTGCAACTGCATGCGCGCAGTATCGAACTGGACCACCCTCGCGGCGGCACACTGAAGGTCACGGCTCCGCTGAGCCCCGAGATGAAGGCCGGCTTCGCCCACTTCGGCTTCTCCGAGGACGAGGCGGAGGACGATCCCTTCCTGGGCGTGAAACGAATCCGGTGACGGCGGTTGGGCAGTCACAGGTCGAGCAGGCCAAAGCGCTAGCTGCCGCCGGACGGCTGAATGAGGCGTTGGACGTGCTGACGCCGGTGGTCGCAAATGCGGACGCGCCGTGGCAGGCGCTGTCGGTTCATGCCGACTTGCTGAAACGGGCGGGGCGTCTGGCGGAAAGCGCGGCTGCCTCACAGCGACTGGTCGCGGTTCGACCGAACAGCGTGCCTGCGCGGCACAATCTGGCCTCGACCCTTGGCGATCTGGGCCGGGCGGCCGAGGCGGAAGCCGCCTGTCGCGGGGCGATGGCCATCGGCGGGGATGCGCCGGAGACCTGGCTGGTGCTGGCGCGCGCAATGCAGGCGCAGAGCCGGTTCGATGAGGCCGAAGACGCCTATCGTCAGGCGCTGGCGCGGCGGCCCGGCTATGGCGATGCGCTGAGGGATCTGTGCCAGTTGATCTGGATGCGCGATGCCGATCTTGAGGCCGCCTGTGCGCCGCTGGACGCCGCCATCGCCGCATCGCCCGCCGCGCCCAAGCCGCGTCAGATCAAGGCGCGGCTGTTAGAATACGCCGGGGAGGCTGAGCGGGCGTATCGCACGCTGGTCGCCGGGCCGCTGGATGGGCCGGGGGAGCTGGCGGCGGCGCAGTCGTGCCTGATGCTGGATGCGCGACGCGCGCTGGATCATGCGAACCGGGCGGCGGCCCTGGCGGGCGGTGAGGTCGCGGCGATCATGGTGACCCAGGCGGAATGTTTACTGGCCCTGGGCGAGGCCGAGGCTGCGTTGGTTCCGATCGAGGCGCTGCGGGCGCGAGAGCCGTTGAACCAGCATGTGCTGTCCTTCCAGGCGACCGCCTGGCGGATGCTGGGCGATGATCGCTATGGCCGGATGTATGACTATGACGCCTTCGTGCGTCCCTATCGGCTGGAGGCGCCGCAAGGCTGGGCGTCGCTGGAGGCCTATCTGGTCGATCTGGCGCAGGCGCTGCATCAGCTGCACACGCTGAAGACCCATCCGGTGGGCCAGTCGTTGCGTGGAGGATCGCAGACCGCCGCCGCGCTGTCCGAGAGCGACGATCCGGCGATCAAGGCGTTTTTCCAGGCCATCGACAGACCGATCCGCGACTATATGGCGGCGGTGGGTCAGGGCGACGATCCGTTGAGGGCGCGCAATACCGGCGACTATCGCATCCAGGGCAGCTGGTCCGTGCGGTTGCGGCCGAACGGGTTTCATGCCGACCATATCCACTCGAACGGCTGGCTGTCGTCGGCCTGCCATATCGAACTGCCGCCTGAGGTTACGGGCGAGGCGCGCGAGGGCTGGTTGCGATTCGGCGCGCCGCCAGGCCTGCCGAACCTTGCAGCCGAACACCATGTGCAGCCCCAGCCGGGGACGCTGGTGCTGTTTCCTTCCTATATGTGGCACGGCACCCAGCCGTTCGGGGGTGAGGCGTCGCGCCTGACGCTGGCGTTCGACGTCGTGCCGGCCTGATTTCAACGGACCTCTGATGACCGACAAGCCCGCCCCGCATCGCCCGCGTTTCGTCGAACAGTCGCCGGACCGAATCTCGCGCTTCTGGAAGGAGGCTGTCGTGGGGCCGCATGCTGATGGCGGCTGGGCCGTGCTGCTGGACGGGCGCACGCCCAAGACGCCGGACAAGGCGGCGCTGGTGCTGCCGACGCAGGCCGCAGCTCAGCTGGTCGCCGACGAATGGGCGGCGCAGGGCAAGTTTCTCGATCCCTCGACCATGCCGGCGACCCGCCTGGGCTCGACCGCCATTGACCGGATCGGTCAGGCGCGCGAGCCGGTGGCGGACGAGATCGCCGCCTACGCCGGGTCGGACGTGGTCTGCTATTTGGCCGAACATCCGACGCCGCTGGTCGAGCGCCAGGCGCGAGAATGGGGGCCGTGGCGCGACTGGGCCGCGCGCGAGATGGGCGTGGTGCTGGAGCCTGTGGCCGGCATCGTGCATCGGCCGCAGTCGCCGGACGCCATCGCGCGGGTCAAGGCGCACGCCCTGTCGCTGGATGACTTTCGCCTGACGGGGTTGGCGACGGCCGTGCCGTTGCTGGGGTCGGCGGTGCTGGCCCTGGCGGTTGAACAGGGCGCGCTGGACGGCGGCGCGGCGTTCGACCTGTCGCGGATCGACGAGCTGTTCCAGGAAGACCAGTGGGGCGTGGACGCCGAAGCCGCCGAACGCACCGAAGCGCGCCGCGCCGAGGCGCAGCTGCTGGATCAGTGGTTCAGAGCCCTGGATTAGGGGCGCTGAACTCAGGATGCTGAGTGGGCGATGAGCATCGCGCGCTCTTCGTTCGTCAGGTGACGCCAGCGGCCTTCCGGCAGGTTGCCTAGCTCCAGCGGGCCGATTCGGGTGCGGTACAGGTCCACGACCTCCAGCCCGACCAGGTCGCACATGCGACGAATCTGACGGTATTTGCCCTCGTCGAGGATGAAGCGCAGGCGTTGCGGCCCAATCTGGGTGACGCGGGCGGGCTTCAGCGGCTTGTCGTTCAGTTCCATGCCGTGCCGCAGGCGGCTGAGCTTGCCCTCGGTGATCAGGCCGTCGACGACGACCAGATATTCCTTGTCCAGTTCGGACGCCGGGCCGATCACCGCCTTGGCGACGACGCCGTCCGAAGACAGCAGCAACAGGCCGCGTGAATCCTCGTCCAGCCGGCCGATGGGGGGCAGGGAGGCGTCACGCGCGGGAATCTCGCCCTCGCCGATACGGTTGGGTTTCGTCAGCAGGCGCACGGCGGGGATCTTGCCGGGATCGGGCTGGCCCGAGACGTAACCGACCGGCTTGTGCAGCACCAGGGTCATGCCCGACGCCAGGGCCGCCTGGGCGGTGTCGTTCAAGGTCAGGGTCTCGCCCGGCTGAATCTTGCGGCCCGCGTCGCTGATGGTCTCGCCATCGATGGAGACCAGGCCGTTGGCGATCAGGGTGTCGGCCTCGCGTCGGGAACAGACGCCGGTCTGGCCCAGCCACTTGTTCACGCGAACGGGTTCGTCGCCGTCATAGGTGCGGGTGAAGGCCATGCGATTCCGTCGTCCAGTCGATGCCGCTGTCTAGAGCCGGGCAGGCGCGCGAGCAAGCCGGACGCGGTTTTCAGGATCAGGGAGGCCAATCTGTTCGAATTGGCAGGTTGATCCTGACGCGATCGCCACTATATCTGACAGCATTCCACAAATGATCCAGAGTGCGGGACGACAGTCGTCGGACCCGTCGATTTTCTTTTTTCTGATCATTGGCGTGGGCGATTCGACAGCATCGCTTGTCGGATCTGGATCAATATTGAAACATACCAAGGAGACGTCTTGTTCGCTCAAAACAAATCTTCCGCAGGCCCCCGTCGCACCGGTTACAACCGTCCTGTTCCCACCCGTCTGCGCATGGGGCTGGTGATGCGGCGTGACATGGCGTTCGGCGAGCTGGGCGACGTGGAGGGCGCGTTGCGAGCCGAAGGCGTGGGTCTGGCCCCGATCTCGACGGGCGACGCCAGCCTGATGACGGGCGGCGTGACCGTGCTGGCCACCGCGACGGCCAAGGACATCGTCGAAGGACGGCTGAAGGGTCTGGTCGTCCCCGGCGGTTCGACGGACGAGGCGTCGCTGGCGGCGGTCAAGTCGCTGCTTGATCTGGCGCGCGTCAACGCCCTGACGGTCATCGCCTTTGCGGATGGCGTGGCCTTGGCGGCCGAGAGCTTCGGCGTGTCGGCCGAGGCGGATGGCGCGGTGTTCAAGGACGGCGCTGTGACCCTGCTGAGCGACAACGGCGCCCTGTCCAAGATCGTCGGCGCGATCGGCTGATCAGACGGCGCGGAACAGCAGGATGAGGTTGTTCGCCGGCATCTGAACCCGCAGCGTTGCCGCAAGGCCATGTGTGCGGGCCAGGGCCTCGACCGTTTCACGGTCGCGTAGACCCCATTCAGCGTTTCGCGCCTTCAGACCGTCGTCGAAGGCGGCGTTCGACGCCGCCAACTCGACTTCGGCCTCGCGATAGGGTCCGTAGAGCGCCAATAGACCGCCGGGGCGTCTCAAGACGCGACCGGCTTGATCCATCAGCCCCTCGGTCGCCGACCAGGGGCTGATGTGCGTCATGTTCGCACAATAGATCGCATCGACTGGCCCCTGGGGCCACGTCGCCGGATCGGCCGCGTCGAGCGCCAGCGGCGGGTTCAGGTTCGCCAGCGCGAGCTGGCGCGTCCAGGCGGTGATGCTGTCGCGCGCCTGTTCGCTGGGATCGCTGGGCGTCCAGTTCACGCCGGGTAGGGCGGCGGCGAAGGCGGTGGCGTGTTCGCCTGATCCCGAGGCGATCTCCAGCACGCGTCCGCGCGCGGGCAGATGGGCGCGCAGGACCTGAAGAATCGCCTCCGCATTGCGACGCGCAGCGGGCGAACTGAGGGCGCCGTCAGGCAGGGCGGAGAGGGAATCCAGCGTTTGCACACGCCCTTCTAGCGCCCGATCGCGCCGCTGACACCTGCGATCTTTTGCCAGAGACACCGGTGGACATCGGCGCTTTCTTGCACGGTTTGACGTGGCTGAAAGACCGGAGCATCTCGCCTGTAACAGTGCGTGATCGTCGCGTGCTGAAGGTCACGACGGCGTCAGATCGTCGGGCCGATTCGCTCAGGAGACGCCCTTGCCCCTTTCCGCCACACCCGGACTCCATCCGGCGCCGACCGCCCATTCCGGCCTCGTCGCCTGGGTCGAGCAGATCGCCGCCCTGACCAAGCCCGCCCGCGTCCACTGGTGCGATGGGTCGCAAGAGGAGAAGGCGGCCATAACCGCCGACCTGCTGGCCAAGGGCACACTGAAGGCGCTGGATCAGGACAAGCGGCCGGGCTGCTATTACGCCGCGTCCGACCCTCGCGACGTGGCGCGGGTCGAGAGCCGGACCTTCATCTGTTCGGACGACGAGGCCGACGCCGGTCCCACAAACAACTGGGCCGATCCGATCGAGATGCGAGCGCGCCTGGACGGGCTGTTCGATGGCTGCATGGAGGGGCGGACGATGTATGTCGTGCCCTTCTGCATGGGGCCGCTGGGATCGGCCATCAGCGCCCTGGGTGTCGAGATCACCGACAGCGGCTATGTCGCCCTGTCGATGGGGGTGATGACCCGCATGGGCAAGCCGGCGCTGGACCAGTTGGGCGACAGGTGTGTGTTCGTGCCCGCCGTCCATACGCTGGGCGCACCGTTGGTCGAAGGGCAGGCTGACGTGCCCTGGCCCTGCAACGACGACAAGTGGATCGTGCATTTCCCCGAGACGCGGGAAATCTGGTCCTATGGCTCGGGCTATGGCGGCAACGCCCTGCTGGGCAAGAAATGCTACGCCCTGCGCATCGCCTCAATCATGGCCCGCGACGAGGGGTGGCTGGCCGAGCACATGCTGATCCTGAAGCTGACCGATCCGAAGGGGCGCGCGAAATATGTGGCCGCCGCCTTCCCGAGCGCCTGCGGCAAGACCAACCTGGCCATGCTGCAACCCAGCCTGCCGGGCTGGAAGGCCGAGACCATCGGCGACGATATCGCCTGGATGCGGTTCGGCGAGGACGGGCGGCTATACGCCGTGAACCCCGAGGCCGGCTTCTTCGGCGTCGCGCCGGGCACCAGCCGCAACACCAACCACAATGCGCTGGAGACCCTGGCGACCAACACCATCTTCACCAACACCGCCCTGACGCAGGACGGCGACGTATGGTGGGAAGGGCTGACCAAGGAGGCTCCGCAGGGCCTGACGAACTGGAAGGGCCAGCCGCATGATCCGGCGTCCGGTGAACCGGCGGCCCACCCCAACGCCCGCTTCGCCGCCCCGGCCAGCCAGTGCCCGGCCATCGCGCCGGAATGGGAGGATCCCAACGGGGTGCCCATCGACGCCATCCTGTTCGGCGGTCGGCGGGCCAGCGCCGTGCCTCTGGTGACCGAGGCGTTCGATTGGGAACACGGCGTCTTCATGGGTTCCACCGTGGCGTCCGAAGGCACGGCGGCGGCCGAGAACAAGGTCGGGGAACTGCGCCGCGATCCCTTCGCCATGCTGCCCTTCTGCGGTTACAACATGGGCGACTATTTCGCCCACTGGCTGAAGATGGGGCAGGGGCGCGACGCGTCGAAACTGCCGCGCATCTTCTTCGTCAACTGGTTCAGGAAGGATCAGGACGGCCGGTTCGTCTGGCCCGGGTTCGGCGACAATGCGCGCGTGCTAAAGTGGATCAGCGAACGGATCGACGGCGAGGCCGAGGCGGTGGACACGGCGGTTGGTCGCGTGCCGTCCGTCGCGGCGCTGGACCTGTCGGGCCTGGACCTGACGCCGGCGCAACTCTCGATCCTGCTGGATGTCGATGCGGGCGTCTGGGTCGAGGAGGCGGCGCTCATCCCGGAATTCTATCGCCAGTTCGGAGACCGTCTGCCGACCGCCCTGTGGGACCAGCATACGGCCCTGGTCGCGCGCCTGGACGATGCGGGCGCGGCCTCAATGGCGGCGGAATAGGCTGAAGGCGCCTTGCAATAGAGGCGTCGCGGGTCGATCAGACGGCCCGTGATGTCTTCCTCTCTCATCGTGATCGTCGGCGCCGGCGTGCTGGGCCTTTGCACTGCGTTCGAACTGCATCGGCGCGGCCGGGCGGTGGTGGTGGTCGATCCGCGGGAGGTGAACGCCTCCCTGATCGCGGCGGGGATGATCGCCCCGGCGATGGAATCGGCCATCGACGACGTGTCGCCCGATCATGCCCGGCTGTTCCGGGCGGGGCGCGACCTGTGGCCCGAGTTCGCGGTGGCTGCGGGGATCAACCTGGCGCATCGACCGGCCGAATGGCGTGGCGGCGACGTGGAGGGGATGTATGCGCGACTGCATGCGCTGGGCTTCGACGCCCGGCGCGAGGGTGACCGTGTCACGACCGACGAGGATTATCAGATCGATCCCGCACAAGCGCTGGCGGCGCTGAGGCAGGCGCTGGGCGAGGCCGTCATCATGGGGCGGGTGACGGGGATCGCCCGAATCGACCACGGCTGGCGGGTATCTGTCGGTGACCGGACTTTGGACGCCGAGGCGGTGGTGCTGGCGACCGGGGCAAGCGAGGCTGTCGCGGGTTTGCCTGAGCCCGCGCGGGGTCTGATCGACGCTATCCAGCCGATCCGAGGACAGATTGGTGTCACGGCCAGAAATCTGGTGGCTAATGTCGTGCGCGGGCCGGGGGCTTATGTCGCGCCGATGGCTTCGGGGGCGGTGATCGGGGCGACGATGGAGCCGGGGCGGCGAGACACCGCGCCGGATGCGGAGACGTCAAAACGTCTGACGGAGGCGGCTTGGCGCGTGCTGGATCGGATGCCCGAACCGCTGCACATCGACTGGCGGGCGGGCGTGCGCGGCGCGACGGCGGACGGTCTGCCGCTGGCAGGCGCTGCGCCGGACGAGCTGGGTCTGTTCATGGCCTTGGCGCCGCGTCGGAATGGCTGGCTGCTGGGGCCGCTGGTGGGCGCGGTTGTCGCCGATGCGATCGAGGGGCGGGCGGCCTCGACGGAAGCCCGCGCCCTCGATCCTGGTCGGTTCTAGCCCGCCATCGCGAAGCGGACGGTGAAGTTGACCGTCGCCCCATCGACAGGGCGGCCATCGACCGTGCGCGGGTTCATGCGGAAGTCGCGCGTTAGGCTCTGGGCCGCACGACCGAAGCCCTGGCCGCTCGGCGTTTCGCCCACGACACGACATCCGGTCAGGCCGCCATCCACCCGAACCATACAACTGAGGCTGGCGGAACCCGGCGTGCCGTTTTCCGCCGCGCGGGTGGGATAGGCGCGCGCCATCTGCGCCGGCGACGGGCGGCTGGCCCAGGTGGGGTTGTTGATCACAGAGGGCGGGCGCGGCGGCGTTTCCACCGTCGCCGTGCCGCCTTCGACGCCGGTGGGCGCCGTGCTGACGATCACCTGTCCGGGCGGCGCCGTATTGGTCGGGTTATCCGGCGGGGTCAGGGCGAGCGTCGGCACATCGGCGGGCACGGTCAGCGCCGGCTTGTGGATCGGCGTCGGCGGGGCCGCCGTGACCGTGGGCGGAAGCGGCTTGGGCTTGGGCGGCGTCTGGAAGAAGACATCAATGGGCTTGTCGGGCTCGGCGGGTTGCGTCATCCCGCTCAACTCGAACCGCTGATTATACAGCGCCACCCCCGCCGCGACGTGCAGAACGACCGAGACGCCGATGGCGCCCAGCATCCAGCGCGGGATGGGTTTCTTGCGTTCCCCGAAGTCGATGGGGCTGATCAAGCCGGGGCCACCGGCGGCACGGATCATCATAACTTCACTCCCTCGTTCACCGCCCCCGCAGCGCCCGTAACTGCAAGTTGAGCGCGCAGGTTGTGGCGGCTTTGCGGCGGAGGTTTCGGGGTTCGACCAATGTCGATCCGTTAACGGCGGCGTTAAGAATTAAGGGTTGGTTAACTACGTTCGCCGACCATCCGCACATGGGCATCGGAGCGATTCCATCGACAGGCGGGGTAGAGGCGGCCATTCGGCGCGCGTCGAACGCCGTGGGCGTGGACTACGACTTTCTGATCAAGACGGCACGTCGCGAGAGCGCGATGAACCCGTCCGCCAAGGCGCCTACGTCTTCGGCGGCCGGCCTGTTCCAGTTCATCGAACAGACCTGGCTCGGCACCGTCAAACAGCACGGCGCCCAGCACGGCTATGGCCAGTACGCCGACCTGATCCATCGTGGATCGGACGGGCGCTGGCGGGTGGAGGGTTCGGCGCGCAACGTTGTGCTGGACCTGAGGTTCGACCCGCATGCCGCCTCAACCATGGCGGCCGAACTGACGGCCTCGAACGCGGCCTATCTGCGGGGGCGCACAGGCAAGGAGCCGGGGGCCGGAGATCTGTATGCCGCCCACTTCTTGGGTCCGGCGGGGGCGGCGGGCCTGATGCAGGCGATGGATCGCAATCCGGGCGCCAGCGCCGTCGCCATGTTCCCCGAGGCCGCGCGGGCCAACCGCAGCATCTTCTACCGCAGCGGCCGCCCCGCCACCGTCGCCGAAGTTCACGCCAATCTGCAGCGCACGGCAGGCGAGGGCGCGCCGGCGGCCGGGACGGGCGAAACCAAATATTCTGTCCCCAATCTAAGCGACAAGGATCAGATGCTGGCGGCGCGGATGGATCGGCTGAAGCAGGATCAGGGGCTGCTGGCCCTGCTGCTTGGTCAGGACGGATCCTCCAGCAGTGGTTTCGGCGGCGCTTTCTCGCCGAATGGCAAACAATCGACCTGAGTCGTTGCATTGCAACCGATGGTAAACCAGCCGTTAAGCATGGCAGTCTCATTCTGGGATCCACGCCCGATTCCATGACGAGCCGTCCATGACCGCCTTCCGCGCACGCCTCACAGAAGTGGACATTCGACGCCTCATCAAGGCGACGGACGACGATGAGCGGGCCGAGGCGGCGCACAAGCTGTGCCGCAACATGGAACGCGCCGAGCTGGACGAGGACGACCGGGCCGCGGCGCAAAAAATCCTGCGCCTGCTGGCCAATGACGCGGCCGAACTGGTGCGACGCGCCATGGCCGTCACGCTGAAGGCGTCGGACCTGATCCCCCACGATGTGGCGCGCAAGCTGGCCGGCGATCTGGACAGCATCGCCCTGCCGATCATCGCCGCCTCTCCGGCCTTCAGCGACGAGGATCTGATCGAGATCGTGCGCGCCGGCTCTGTGGTGCGTCAGGTCGCGGTGGCGGGACGGTCGCGTGTTTCGCGCGATGTCGCGACCGTGCTGGCCGAGGAAGGCTGCGAACAGGCGGTTCGCACCGTGGCAGCCAACGACAACGCCGACCTGTCAGAAGCCGCGCTGGCGGCCGTGGTCGATCGCTTCGCCGAGGCGCCAGAGGTATTGACGGCCGTGGCCTATCGCCAGGTCCTGCCGATGAGCGTGACTGAGCGCCTGATCCAGCTGGCCAGCGATGCGGTACGCGAGCATCTGATCAGCCGCCACGCCGTCGCGCCGGAAACCGCCATCCGTCTGGCTCAATATGCGCGCGAGCGCACGACCGTCGATCTGGTCGATCAGGCTGCCGTCAGTTCGGATCTGGCCGCTTTCATGACCCATCTGAACGCGCGTCGCGTTCTGAACGCCTCGCTGCTGTTGCGCGGGTTGGCGCGCGGTCAGATGGCGATGTTCGAACACGGCCTGGCCGAACTGGCCAACACGCCCCATCACCGCGCCTGGCTTATGGTACATGACGCGGGGCCGCTGGGGCTGAAGGCCATCTATGACCGGGCGGGCTTGCCGCCGCGCCTGTTCCAGGCCTTCCGCGCCGGGGTCGATACCTGGAGGACGCTGGCGTCCGAGGGGATCGACACGTCCAGCGCCTACTTCCGCGAGCAGATGCTGGAGCGGTTCCTGACCCAGCGCCCCAATGTCCAGCGAGACGACCTGGCCTATCTGATGGAACGGCTGGATCAGTCGCCGTCTCCGGCGCTGTCCGCCGCCAACGCCGCATAAAAAGAGGCCCGCCATTCGGCGGGCCTTTCGCATCATGGCTGAGGGGGGACGTTTCAGCCTGCGAGATGGTCTGCGACGCGCGCTTCCAGGGTTTCGGCCAGGGCGCGGCCGGTGGGGTGTTCGTCTGTCTTGATCTGGTCGCGGACCACGGCGCGGATGGCGTCGATGTGGGCGTCCAGCACGACGACCGGCGCGGTCATGCGGCGGTCCGCGTCATCCAGCATCTTGCAAAGCGAACCGGCGATGCGCGTCACCAGCGGGTATTCGTAGGTCGTTCCCAGACCCTTCAGGTCATGGGCGCGGAAATACAGGGCTTCGGCGGTGGTCGGATTGTAGCCCTGTTCGCGAATGTCGGCTTGGGCCTTGTCCAGCTTGACGATTTCGTCGTTCAGCCACTGGCCGAACTGGGCCGACATGGCCTTCAACGCCTCTTCGGCGCGGGCGATGGCGTCTGCATTGATGCCGAAACCGCCGCCGACCTTCATGCGCAGGGCGTTCGTCGGGGGGGTGATTTGCGCCGGATTGCTCATGGCGGGCTCCATAGGACTTTGAAGGCAAGGTACGGGATCGGGCTTAAGAACCCGTGACCGGATCAGTTGGCGAACTGTTCGGCCATCACGCGTTCGTCGAACGAGCGTCCGGCGTCGAACAGCATGGTCAGGCTGAGGTCACGCCGTTCGCGCACCTCGACGCGGGCGACGCGCCTGACCTCGAAGTTGTCGGCGGTGGCCGAAACGGGCCGTTTGTCGGCCTCCAGAACCTCGAACCGCACCTTGGCGCCATGCGACAACAGGGCGCCGCGCCAGCGACGGGGCCGAAACGCGCTGATCGGCGTCAGGGCCAGGATGCGGGCGTCCAGCGGAATGATCGGGCCATGCGCCGAAAGGTTATAGGCGGTCGATCCCGCCGGCGTCGCCACCAGGCAGCCGTCACAGGACAGTTCTTCCAGCCGCACGCGGTCGTCGACCGTGATCCGCAGCTTTGCGCTCTGGCGCGTCTGACGCAGCAGCGAGACCTCGTTGATGGCCAGGCCGGTATGGACCTCGCCGCTCTCGGTCCAGGCATCCATCTGCAGCGGATGGATGACGGTGCGTTCGGCGGCGGCGATTCGCTCCAGCAGGCCGTCCTCCTCATAGTCGTTCATCAGGAAGCCGACCGAACCGCGGTTCATGCCGTAAACGGGGGTGCGTCCGCGCAGATTGCCATGCAGCGTCTCAAGCATCTGGCCGTCGCCGCCCAAGGCGACGATAACGTCCGCCTGGGCCTCGGGCACTGCGCCATAACGCGCGATCAGGGCCTTGCGCGCCTCCTGGGCTTCAGGCCGGTCGCTGGCGACGAAGGCCAAGGATGGCGAGGCCGGAATGGGAGAGGATCGAGGCTGGGTCACGGCGGGACGTGAGCCGAGCTTGACGGCGAAGTCAAACGATCGCGGGCTTTTCCATTATCTGGCGGAAGGCGCGCGAGGCGGAATGGGCGTTCATCGGCGTCGCCGTCCAGCCGCCGTCGGCAGGCAAACCGCCTGACAGCTTGCGCACCTCGACCAGCAATGAGGCGAAGACCGCCTTGTCCACGCCTACGGCGATACAGGCCAGATAGAGGGGTTCGGCGGTCGGGGCGCGCACGGCTTGATGCACCTGTGCGTCGCTGAAACCGCCCAAGGCCGCCAGGGCTTGTTCGAACAGTTCGAACCTCTGCTCGCGCAGCGCTCTGATCAGCAGGCCGGGACGTAGCTGACCGGCGGCCTGAAGCTTGTCGACGAGGCGGCGCTCCATCTCGCTGCGTTCGCGTTCCTCGACCAGCCGACTGGTCGGGGCCACGCGCCACTCGGGACTGCCCACGGCCTTGGCGGCGGCCTGCTGGACGGCGGCGTTCAACTGGGCGTCGTCGATGCGGAAGCGTTCGCCGATCGACTGGCGCAGGGCCTGGCCGACCCATTGGTAGAGCTGCTGGGCCAGTTGTTCGTTCAAGCGGGGGTGACGCGTCAGAGGCGCGCGCAGGCCGGCGACGCGCCGCGAATGATCGACCAGCTTTCGCATGGCGTCTTCGCTGATGTCCGCCGAACGATTCGACGCCAGGGCCGTCATGGTCACGGCCTCGCCCCGGTCGATGATCATGTCCGCCACGGGCCGGGACAGCTGGGGCCGGCGCGCAACGGCGATCTGATGCTCCAGCGTCGCCTCGATCAGCAGCCGGATCAGATCGGTGTCCTTCAGCAGCGGGCTGGAGGTAATGACCGGGCGAGCGATCTCGATCTCGTCCAGCGCCAGCATGTTGATCAGGGCGGGCGGCGCCCAGTCGACGCCGGCGATTCGCTCGGACAAAGCCAGGCGAATGTCCCGCTCGGCCTGGGCGGCCAGGGTCAGGAAGATGTCGCTGAGCAGCGGGCCGACCTCAGCCGGCGGGCGCGTCGCTTCGCAAAGGGATGTGACCTTCAGCAGCAGCCGTTGACGGTCTTCCGCCGAGCGGCTTTGCGCCAGGGTCAGAAGTTGGGAAACGGTCCGGTCGTCCCAGGCGTCGCGGGGCGGCTCCAATTGAACGACAGACACAGCGGCTCCCCGAACCGACGACGATGCTTAACCATAAGGCGCGGTCGTGAAGACGGCGTTAAGCAAAGCTAACGGCCGCCTGATGACGTCGCGTCAACATCGGTCATGGCGGCTTGACGGCGCACGCGGGCAGGGCGACGGGTTCTCAAAGCCCGTTCAGAGGCAGGAGGAAACCATGGCGGACGGAACGAGTCCCTCGATCAAATCGCGCGTGTCCGAGGCCGAATGGCAGGTCCGCGTCGAGCTGGCGGCCCTGTATCGGCTGGTCGCTTTGCACGGTTGGGACGACATGATCTTCACCCATATCTCGGCGCGTGTGCCGGGGCCCGAGCATCATTTCCTGATCAATCCCTACGGCTTCTATTTCGACGAAATCACGGCCTCGTCGCTGGTGAAGGTCGATCTGGAAGGGAATATCGTCCAGGACACGACCCACTTCATCAATCCGGCGGGCTTCACCATCCACTCCGCCGTCCACGCCGCGCGCGACGACGCCAAGTTCGTCATCCACCTGCACACGGTCAACGGCGTCGGCGTGGCGGCTCAGGCCGAAGGTTTGCTGCCGATCAGCCAGAACGCGTGTTTACTACAGTATCAGGTTGCGTATCATGGGTACGAGGGGTTGGCCCTGAACCATGACGAACGCGAACGTCTGGTAGCCGACCTGGGGGACAAACCGCTGATGCTGCTGCGAAACCACGGCACGCTGGCGGTCGGGGAAACGGCGGCTCAGGCATGGATCGGCATCTTCTTTCTGGAGAGGGCCTGCGCGCAGCAGGTCGCGGCTCTGTCGGGCGGGCGTCAGCACATCCTGCTGGCCCCCGACGAGGCGCAGGCGGAAACCAAGGAGCAGGGACGGGGCATCGGCTTCATCTCGGCCCTGGCCTGGCCGGGCGCCCTGCGTCAGCTGGATCGCAAGTCGCCGGGCTACGAAGCCTAGGTCTCGCCGGGGCTACGGCGGTGCTGGCGCTAGGTGCGCTGGCGCCCGTCCAGGCCTTCGCCGGCGCCTGGGTCCAGCCCAAGGGCAAGGGACAGGCGATCGTCAAATATGAGCGGCTGAGCGCCGACACCGGTTTCGACGCCTCTGGCGAGGAGCGCGACCTGCCGGGCGAACGGCGCGATGCGGCATTGGGTTTGTTCGCCGAATATGGCGCATCGGATCGTGTGACCCTGCAGTTGAAGGCCGACTGGCAGGACGGCGAGGACGCCTTCGTCGATTACAACGGGCGCGGCCCCATCGAGATCGGCGCGACCTGGCAGGTCTGGCGCGACGACCGCAACGCCGTCAGCCTGTACGGCGGTTATGCCCAGGCCGGGGAGGGGCGCAACGCCGGCTATGCTCAGCCGGGCGTGGGCGAACACGACTGGGAGGCGCGGGTGTCGGTCGGCCGATCCCTGGGCGAAATGGGCGCGCGCTGGGGCATGGACGGATCGTTCATCGAGCTTCAGGCCGCGCGGCGCCTGCGTGACGGCCTGCCGGACGAGACGCGCATCGACGCCACGGCGGGCGCTCGGATCGGCCGCGACTGGATGGTGCTGGGCCAGGCGTTCGGCGGGGCGGCGGACGGCGGGGCGCGCTGGCTGTCGCTGGAAACCTCGGTGGTGCGCGATTTCGGGGGCTGGAGCGTGCAGGCCGGATGGAGACAAACCGTCGCAGGCCGAGAGGCCGCAATCGCCCGTGGGCCTGTCCTGGCGGTGTGGCGTCGTTTTTAGGGAAGATTTCTGCGACGGAAAATGTGATCCGCCACGTTACTGATACGTAACATTGCGCGCACTTCATTACCCGGTAATGCATGCGGCGTCCCCCTGACCGAGAGACCCCCGCGTGATCAAACGTCACTTCTTCCTCATCGCCGCAGCCGTTCTGCTGGGGCTGATGGTCATCGCCGCCATCGTCAAGATCTCCATGGGAGACGAAAAGTCGGCCCAAGGGCCCGGCGCCGGCGGTGGGCGACGCGGCGGCCAGCAGGTGTCGCAGGCCGTCGTGGGCCAGCGTCAGTTCTCGGACCAGATCCGGGTGCTGGGCGTGGCGCGCGGGCAGCGGTCAGTGAACATCACCTCCTCGACCACCGAACTGATCACGCGCGTCCTGTTCGCCGACGGCCAGTTTGTCTCGGCCGGGGCGCCCCTGGTCGAGCTTCAGGCGCGCGAGGAAGACGCCGCCATCATCGAGGCCCGCGCCAACGTCAATCAGGCCCAGCGCGAATATGATCGCTACAAGGCCCTGGCCGACCGGGGCATTGCGCCACAGGTGATGCTGGAACAGGCCGAGACGGGGCTGGAGACGGCCCGCGCCTCACTTGAGGCCGCCCAGGCGCGGCGCGGCGATCGTGTCATCCGCGCGCCGTTCGCCGGCCGCATGGGCCTGACGACGGTCACGGCAGGCACGCTGATCAACCCGGGCGCCGTGATCGCGACGCTGGACGACACCTCGACCATCCGCGTCGATTTCCCCCTGCCGGAACGCTACCTGAACCTGCTTCAGCCGGGCGCCCAGCTGACGGCGACGGCGGACGCCTATGGCGACGAACCCTTCCAGGGCCGGATCGCCCTGATCGACACCCGCGTCAACGAGACCACCCGCGCCGCCACGGCCCGGGCCGAGTTCGCCAATCCCGGCGGTCGCATCCGCCCCGGCATGCTGCTGCGCGTCGTGGTCCAGCAGGGCCAGCGCCAGGCGGCGGCGGCCCCGGAATCCGCCGTGCAATATGAGGGCGCCGGCGCCTTCGTCTATCGTATTGCGCCCGGCCAGAACGGCTCGACCGCCCAGCGGGTCGAGGTCGAGGCCGGCGCCGTCGAGAACGGCTTCGTCGAAATCCTGTCGGGCATCGAGCCGGGTGACCGCATCGTCGGCTCGGGCCTGAACCGCATCCAGCCGGGGGCGCCGGTCAGCGTCGCGGGCGCAGATCGCAAGTCGTCTGCCGACCGCAAGTCGGGCGCCGCCCAATGATGCTGTCCGACGTTTCGGTTCGGCGGCCCGTCTTCGCGGCCGTCGCCGCCATCGTGCTGTGCGTGATCGGCGCGGCGGCCTTCTTCTTCCTGCCGGTGCGCGAACTGCCGGACGTCGATCCGCCCATCGTCTCGGTCAACACCAGCTATGCCGGGGCCTCGGCCGAGGTGATCGAGAGCCGGATCACCGAGCCGGTCGAACAGCAGATCGCCGGCATCCAGGGCGTCGAGCGCATCAATTCGACCAGCCGCGACGGCCGTTCGAACGTGAACATCGAGTTCTCGCTGGACCGCAACATCGACGACGCCGCCAACGACGTGCGCGACCGCGTCAGTCGCGTTGTCGGCCGCCTGCCGGACCAGGCCGACCCGCCGGAAGTGGCCAAGGCCGATTCCGACAGCCAGCCGATCATCATCGTCTTCCTGCGCTCGACCAGCATGAACCGGCTTCAGCTGACCGATTACGCCGACCGCTATCTGGTCGACCGGATGGCGACCGTGCCCGGCGTGGCTCAGGTCAACATCTATGGCGAGCAGCGCTATTCGATGCGGATCTGGCTGGATTCCGCCGCCCTGGCGGCGCGCGGGTTGACGGTCAACGACGTCGAGACAGCCCTGACCAACCAGAACGTCGAACTGCCCGCCGGTTCGCTGGAATCGACGGACAAGGACTACACCGTGCGGGTGGCCCGCACCTACGCCCTGCCGGAAGACTTCCGACAGTTGCCTATCGGTACTCGCGGTTCGGCCTCGGCCTCGGCGTCCGTCGCCACGGGGACGGGCAGCGGCTCGTCGGCCATCATCCAGGGCCAGCCGACCTACGTCACCCGTTTGGGCGACGTCGCCCGAGTCGAGGAGGCGCCGGAAGAGGATCGCCGCCTGTTCCGCGGCAACGGCATGGACCAGATCGGCTTGGCCGTGACCCGTCAGGCCCAGTCCAACGACCTGGCCATTTCCGACGGCGTCCATGAGATGATCGACGAAATCCGGCCGACCCTGCCGCCGGGCGTGACCATCGAGATCGGGTCCGACAACTCGGTCTTCACCTCGCACGCCATCGACGAGGTCTGGATCACCATCGGCATTTCCATGGCCCTGGTGGCCCTAGTCAACTTCATCTTCCTGGGCAGTCTGCGGGCGGCGCTGATCCCGTCCATCGTGGCGCCCATCTGCCTGTTGGCGACCTTCATCGTCCTGGCGCCTCTGGGCTTCTCGCTCAACCTGTTGACTCTGCTGGCCCTGGTTCTGGCCATCGGCCTGGTGGTGGATGACGCCATCGTCGTGGTCGAGAATATCCAGCGTCGTCTGGACCTGGGCGAGCCGCCCCTGGTCGCGGCGGAACGCGGCGCGCGTCAGGTCTTCTTCGCCGTCGTGGCGACGACCATCGTACTGCTGTCGGTTTTCGCGCCCCTGCTGTTCCTGCCGGGATATGTCGGGCGGCTGTTCGTGGAACTGGCGGCGGCCATCGCGGCCGCCGTGGCCTTCTCCGCCTTCCTGGCGCTCAGCCTGTCGCCGATGCTGGCGTCAAAGATTCTGAAGCCAGCACACGGCGGCGGTTGGGTCGCGCGTCGGGTGGACTGGGGCATGGATCGGCTGAAGCGCTCCTATGCGCGATCGCTGGACATGATGTTAGGCCGGCGGATCGCCGTGATCGGCGTCGGCGCCCTGATCCTGCTGGTGGCGGCGGGTGCGGGCGGCATCTTCCTGACCCTGCCCAACGAACTGGTGCCGGACGAGGACCGCGGCCGGGTGACGGTGCGCGTCGCCGGCCCCGAAGGCGCCGGTTTCGACTATACCCGCAAGATCATGCTGGGGCTGGAACCCCTGCTGGCCGAATACAAGGCGAACGGCGAGGCCGACAGCTATCTGGTCTCCGCGCCGGGCTTTGGCGGCGGCAGCTTCAACTCCGGCAACGCCGTCCTGACCCTGGCCGACTGGTCCATGCGCGACCGGACGGCGGCCGAGATCGCCCAGGAACTGAACGGCAAGCTGCGCGGGCAGACGGACGCCCAGGTCAACGCCTCGACTCCCGGCGCCTTCCAGCGCGGGGGCGGCAACTCCAACTCCATCGAGCTGATCGCGACGGGCACCGACTACCAGCAGATCTACAACTGGCTTCAACCCATGTTGGCGGCCGCCCAAGCTAATCCCGGCTTCTCGCGTCCGCGCCTGAACTATGAGCCGAACTCGCCGCGCCTGCTGGTCGATGTCGATCCCCAGAAGGCGGCGGCGCTGGGCGTGTCGTCCCAGTCCATCGGCCGCACGCTGGAAACGATGTTCGGGTCGCGTACCGCCACCACCTACATCAAGGGCGGCCAGGAGTATGACGTCATTCTGCAGACCGAGCGCGACAACCGGCGCGAGGTTGCTGACCTGGAGGCCCTGTATGTCGCGACCGGCGGCGGGCAACTGGTGCCGCTGTCGGCGGTGGTCACGACCAAGACCAGCGGCGACACGCCGGACCGTCGCCGTCTGGATCGCCAGCGGTCCATCTCGCTGCAGGCCGACCTGAACCCCGGCACGACCATTGACGACGCCATCCAGTTCCTCGGCGCCGAGGCGGCCAAACAGCCCCAGGGCGGTGTCGTCACCCAATGGGGCGGCGCGGCGCGCGACCAGCAGGAGGCGGGCGGAGCGGTGTTCGCGGCCTTCGGCCTGGCGCTGCTGCTGGTCTTCCTGGTGCTGGCGGCCCAGTTCGAGAGCTGGATCACCCCGGCGGTCATCATGCTGACGGTGCCGCTGGCGGCGGCGGGCGGGCTGTTCGGTCTGTTGATGGCCGGGTCCAGCCTGAACATCTACAGCCAGATCGGACTGATCATCCTGATCGGCGTCGCGGCCAAGAACGGCATTCTGATCGTCGAGTTCGCCAACCAGCTGCGCGACCAGGGCCGGTCGATTCGGGAAGCGATCATCGAGTCGTCGTCCTTGCGTCTTCGCCCGATCATCATGACCTCGATCGCCACCGCCTTCGGCGCCTTGCCGCTGGTGTTGTGGCAGGGTGCGGGCGCGGGCAGCCGTCAGACGATCGGCGTGGTGATCTTCACCGGCGCCATCTTCGCCACCGTCCTGACCCTGTTCGTGGTGCCTGTGATCTATGGCGTCCTGGCCCGCTTCACCAAGTCGCCGGAATGGACCTCGCGCAAGATCGAGGAATGGGAAGCCCAGGAAATGCGCGAAGGCGGACCCAAGGAACTGCCGGAAGGCTGATGGATCAGGAGGCGGGCGCAGGCTCCGGCTTGTAGCCCGTCTCCACCTTCAGGAAGGCGATGACATCGCGGCGATCCGTGGCGTCGGGCAGGCCGGGGAAGGTCATCTTGTTGCCGGGCAGGAAGGTGCGCGGGTTCTCCAGCCAGTGATCCAGCTTCTCCGCATCCCAGGTGAAGTCTGCAGTGCGCATGGCGTTGGAATAGTTGTAGCGCGGCCGATCCCCCGCCTTTCGCCCAAAAACGCCGTACAGGTTCGGCCCCGCCATGTCTGGGCCGCCTTCGCCGATGGTGTGGCAGGCGCGGCAGCGCGCGAACGCGCGGCGGCCGTTCTCCAGATCGCCAGCATTGTAAGGGGCGGGCAGGGAGGCCAGCAGTGTGGCCTTCTCCGTCTCCGTCAGGACATGAACGGGCTTGGTCGGGGCCGTCGACGACGGCTCGCCCTGACCACAGGCGGCCAAGGCGAGGATGGGGGCGAGAAGAAGCGGGGCGGCGAGGGCGAAACGGGTCATGGCGGCTCCTGTTCGGCCTGTGATAGCGCAATGCGTCGGCGCGGCAATTGGTCAAGCTGTCCTGCTGGACGCGGGGGGCTCGCACCTGATAATCAGTGTCAAAGAAACGCGGAGCCGCCGGGGAGCGGCCTCGCCCGTGCGAGCGTAAAATTGACTGACACCATCAAGCTGAGCCAGGCCCGACGCGGCGATCGCGGCGTCATCGTCCAGGTGGGCGCTCATTGTCACCATCAGGAAGGGGAGGTCGAGCTGGAACGCCGCCTGCTCGAACTGGGCTTCGTCGAGGGCGCGCAGATCGAACTGCTGCACGAAGGCCTGTTCGGTCAGGACCCCATCGCCATGAAGGTCGATGACATGCGCGTGGCCCTGCGCCGCCATGAAGCCGAGAGCCTGACGATCAAGCTGGATGCCGCCTGATGGACATCGCCCTGAAGACCGCTCGCGTCGCCTTGGTCGGCAATCCAAACAGCGGCAAGACGGCCCTGTTCAACGCCCTGACCGGCGCGCACCAGAAGGTCGCCAACTACGCCGGCGTCACGGTGGAGCGCAAGGAAGGCCTGATCCGCGCCGCCTCCGGCCGGACCATGTCCGTGCTGGACCTGCCCGGCACCTATTCCCTGCGCGCCCGCAGCCCGGACGAGGAGGTCACGCGCGACGCCGTCCTGGGGCGTCTGGCCGGAGAGACGCCGCCAGACGTGGTGGTCTGCGTCGCCGACGCCACCAACCTGCGCCTGGTCTTGCGGCTGATCCTGGAGCTGAAGGCGGTCGGCCGGCCCATGGTTCTGGCGCTGAACATGTACGACATCGCCCAGCGTCAGGGGCTGCGGATCGATCTGGAGAAGCTGGACGCCGAACTGGGCGTGCCGATCATCACCACGGTCGCCACGCGCAAGCGCGGCATCGATGATCTGATCGCCGCCATCGAAGACCGGGCCGCCGTCGCCGCCGTTTCGGAAAGCCAGTGGCATAGCCCCGACGCCGCCGAACTGCGCACCGCCGCGCGCGAGGCCGAGCGGATCATGAAGGCCTGTGTCCGCCCGCCCGAGCGGCCCGACACCCTGACCGGTAAGATCGATTCGATCCTGCTGCATCCGGTCGCCGGCTTGGTCATCCTGTTCACCCTGCTGTTCGTCATGTTCCAGGCCGTGTTCAGTTGGGCCGCGCCTTTGATGGACGGCATCGAGGCCGGCATCGGCTGGCTGGGCGGTCTGGTCGCTGCGGTCATTCCAGACGGCCTGCTGCAAAGCCTGATCGTGGACGGGATCATTTCCGGCGTCGGCAGCGTGTTGGTCTTCCTGCCGCAGATCCTGATCCTGTTCCTGTTCATCATCGCCCTGGAAGACTTCGGCTACATGGCCCGCGCGGCCTTCCTGATGGACAAGATCATGGGCGGGGCGGGGCTGCACGGCCGGGCCTTCATTCCTCTGTTGTCCAGCTTCGCCTGCGCCATTCCCGGCGTGATGGCGGCGCGGGTGATCGATTCGAAGCGCGACCGCCTGACCACTATCCTGGTCGCGCCGTTGATGACCTGCTCGGCGCGGATCCCGGTCTATACGCTGATCATCGCCGCCTTCATTCCCAATGAGACGGTCTGGGGCTTCGCCAATCTGCAGGCACTGGTGATGTTCGGCCTCTACGCCGCCGGCATCGTCAGCGCGCTTCTGGTGTCGCTGGTGATCCGCAAGGTGTTCTGGCGCGGCGCGGTCGAGCCCTTCATGATGGAGCTGCCGACCTACAAGGCACCGGACCTGAAGAGCGTAGGCTTCAACCTGTGGCTCCGGGCCAAGATATTCCTGAACCGTGCGGGGCGCATCATCCTGCCGGCCGTGATCATCCTGTGGGTGCTGGCGACCTTCCCCTATCCGCCCGAGAACGCGACCCTGCCGGCCATCGACTATTCGTTCGCCGGCATGCTGGGTCGGGCGCTGGAGCCGATCTTCGCCCCCATCGGCTTCAACTGGCAGATGGTCATCGCCCTGATCCCCGGCATGGCGGCGCGCGAGGTCGCCGTGGCGGCTTTGGCCACCACCTACGCGATCGCCGACACCGAGAACGCCACCGGTCTCCTGGCTTCGACCCTGTCGGCGCAATGGTCGCTGGCGACAGCTCTGTCCTTCCTGGCCTGGTACATTTTCGCGCCCCAGTGCGTGGCGACCCTGGGCGTGGTCAAGCGCGAGACCAACTCTTGGAAATGGACCTGGATCATGATCGGCTACATGTTCGGTCTGGCCTATCTGGCGTCGCTGGTGACCTATCATGTGGCGGTGGCGCTCGGGGGCGGGTAAGCCACAGGCGTTCGCCGCCGTCTGGACGTCTCGATGCACCCTGTGATCGCCGCCGCCGTCATGGGCGGGCTGGGCCTGATTTTCGGCAGTTTCATCGCCGCCGTCAGCGTGCGCCTGCCGCGTGACGAGGACATCGTCGTCGCCCGCTCGCGATGCCGGGGCTGCGACCAGCCCTTGCGGCCTTGGGAGCTGTTCCCGCTGTTCAGCTGGCTGGCCCTGCGCGGCCGGTGCGCGCGGTGTTCGACCCGCATTTCCCAGCGCTACCCCCTGATCGAGCTGGCCGCTGCCGCCATCGGCGTCTGGGCGGGCCTCAGCGGGGCCTCGTGGCTGATGGCGGGGGCGACGGCCGTCCTGGGCTGGCAACTGCTGCTGATCGCCATCATCGACGGCGAGAACTTCTGGCTGCCCGACATCCTGACCTGGCCTTTGGTCGCGACGGGATTGGCGGTGGCGGCCATGATCGGCTGGGATCTGGCCTTGTCGCATCTGATCGGGGCCGTGGTCGGGTTCGGCGGCCTGTGGCTGGTCGGCTGGCTTTATAAAGTGATCCGCAAGCGTGACGGCCTGGGCGGGGGCGATCCCTTCCTGTTTGCCGGGGCAGGGGCCTGGGTCGGCTGGATCGGTCTGCCCAGCGTGCTGCTGTGGGCCTGCGCGGTCGGGCTCAGTCTCGTGTTTGGAATGCTGGTGGTGCGTCGCACGGTCAGTGCAAGCGAGAAGCTGCCCTTCGGCGTCTTCCTGGCCGTGGGGATATGGCTGACCTGGCTCTACGGCCCGCTGGGGCTCTAACGCCCTGTCGTCAGCTTGACGATGATGATGGCCGCCGTGTCCAGAATGGCTTCCGGCGTATCCGCCCGCCGCAATAGGTCGAAACTGGCCGCTGTCGATTCCGCGATCGAGGCGATCTGGTACGAGGCCAGGCGCGGATTGTAATCCTTGGGGTGCAGACCGCTGGCGTGGGCCTGGGCCACGCGGCGTTCGATGGCCAAATGAAGACGGCGCAGCCGGCGCACCCGGCTTTCGACAAAGGCCACGTCGCCGTTGTCGGCCAGCATGTGCTCGACCCGCAGCACCTGGCCGTGGCTTCGCCAGATCGCCATAACGTCCAGAATGAAGGCGCGGGCGATGGCGAACGCCTTGTCCCCCGGCCAGTCGGCCTGGAAATGCGTCGCCAGACCCTGGAAATCGGTCGCCGCGACCTCGCACAGCGCCAGAACGGGCTCTTCGAGGGTCTTGAAATAGGTGTAGAAATTCGACGGCGACACGCCCGCCGCCAAGGCCAGGTCAGCGACTCGGATCTCGCCGTAATGCCGCTCATTCAACAGGCGTTGGGTCGCGTCGAGGATCGCCTGGCGGGTTCTCCCGCCGCGCGCACCGATCTTGTGGCCCAGCTTGTTGGTTGTGTCGGCCATATCCCCGATAGTCGCATAGAGATGGTGCCGGCTGCAGGAATCGAACCCGCGACATCCAGTTTACAAAACTGGCGCTCTACCAACTGAGCTAAGCCGGCCCGCGAGTGCGGTGTTGGCCCTTATGTCCAGCCTCGCGCCTGGACGCAAGGCGACCTTGCATGCGTCGGCGGACAAAACGCACTAGTGCGCGCCTTCGTGTCAGCAACTGGTTCTCCAATATCGTGGTAACCGGTGTCTTTTTCTCCCCGGCATAGTATCTGGTGGGGATCAGTCTCGCGAGGCGATCCAACGCCTCCGTATTGAGGACCAGTGAAGGACGTCATGGCTCATCCGCTCAAGCTCGATCCCGACCGCCTGTTTCCGGCCGACGCCGACACCCGCGCGGTGGCGCGGCGCCTCTATGCCGAGATCAAGGGCCTGCCGATCATCAGCCCGCACGGCCATACGGACCCCAGCTGGTTCGCCTTGAACGAGGCCTTCGCCAATCCGGCTGACCTCCTGATCACGCCCGACCACTACGTCTTCCGCATGTTGCACTCGCAAGGGATGGCGATGGAGGACCTGGGCGTTCCCCGCGCCGACGGCGGCCCGGTCGAGACCGATCCGCGGAAGATCTGGCGTCGGTTCGCTGAGAACTATCACCTGTTCCGGGGCACGCCGTCGCGGATGTGGCACGACTGGGTCTATGCCGAGGCCTTTGGCATCGACGTGCGCCTGTCGGCCGAGACGGCGGATCACTATTACGACGTCATCGATGCCGCGCTGAAGACCGACGCCTTCCGCCCCCGTGCCCTGTTCGAGCGGTTCAATATCGAGGTCCTGACCACGACGGAGTCGCCGCTCGAGACGCTGGAGCATCACAAGGCCATCAAGGCCTCGGGCTGGAAGGGCCGGGTGCTGACCGCCTATCGTCCCGACCCGGTGCTGGACCCCGACTACGAGGGCTTCCGCGACAATCTGAAAGTTCTGGCCGAACAGACCGGTCGCGATACGATGAGCTGGGACGGTTACCTCCAGGCCCTGCGCGACCGACGCGCTTTCTTCGCCGAAATGGGCGCCACCTCGACCGATCACGGTCACCCGACCGCCTTCACCGCCGATCTGTCGAAGGTCGAGGCCGAGGCCCTGTTCCGCCGCGTCTCGACGGCTCCCGCGACGCCTGCCGACGCCGAACTGTTCCGGGGGCAGATGCTGACCGAAATGGCTGCGATGTCGGTCGAGGACGGGCTGGTGATGCAGTTGCACCCCGGCAGTTTCCGTAACCACTCCGCCACCGTCTTCAACCGGTTCGGCCGCGACAAGGGCTGCGACATCCCGACCCAGACGGATTACGTCCAGGCGCTGAAGCCGCTGCTGGATCGGTTCGGGTCGGATACGCGCCTCTCGCTGATCCTCTTCACCCTGGATGAGACCAGCTACAGCCGCGAACTGGCGCCCCTGGCCGGCCACTATCCCGCACTGAAGCTGGGGCCGAGCTGGTGGTTCCACGACAGCCCCGAAGGCATGCGTCGCTTCCGCGAACAGGTCACCGAGACGGCGGGCTTCTACAACACCGTCGGCTTCAACGACGACACCCGCGCCTTCCTGTCGATCCCGGCCCGTCACGATGTGGCCCGGCGCATGGACTGCGGCTTCCTGGCCAAGCTGGTGGTCGAACATCGGATGGATGAGGACGAGGCCCACGAACTGGCCCACGCCCTGACCTATGGTCTGGTCAAGGCGGCCTACAAGCTGTGACCCGTCTTTCAGAAGCCGTCCTGTCGAACCTGCCTGCCGATGCCGCCGTTCCCGGATACGACCGCGCCCAAGTGAAGACCGGCGTGGTCCATCTGGGCATCGGCGCCTTTCACCGCGCCCACCAGGCGGTGGTGTTCGACGATGCGCTGAAAGGCGGCGACCTGCGCTGGGGCGTGCTGGGCGCCTCGTTGCGGTCGCCCGGCGTGCGTGACCAGCTGAACCCGCAGGACGGGCTCTACACCCTGGTCGTTCGTGATGGCGACGACGAAAATCTGCGCGTTATCGGCGCCGGCCGGGGCGTGATGGTCGGGCCGGAAGACCCCGCCGCCCTGGTCGCGGCCATGGCCGACGCGGATGTCCACATCGTCACCCTGACCGTGACGGAGAAGGGCTATCGCCTCGACCCGGCGACGGGCGACCTGCTGCTGGACGACGCGGATGTCGCCGCCGACCTGGCCGACATCGCCGCGCCTCGCACCACGCCCGGCTTCATCGTGGCTGCGCTACGGGCGAGGAAGGCCGCTGGCCTCAAGCCTTTCACGGTCATCAGTTGCGACAACCTTCCCCACAACGGCAAGCGCATCCGCGCCGGGGTCATCGCCATGGCTCGCCGGATCGACCCGTCTCTAGCCGCCTGGATCGAGGCGGAGGGCGCCTTCCCCCAGACGATGATCGACCGGATCGTCCCCGCGACCATCCCCGACGACATCGCTCGCCTGACGGCCCATCTCGGCGTCGAAGACCAGGGCATGGTCAAGGCCGAGCCCTTCACCCAGTGGGTGATCGAGGACCGGTTCGCGGGCGAACGGCCGGACTTCGCATCGCTGGGCGTACAGCTGACCGACGCAGTCGCGCCGTGGGAAGACGCCAAGCTGCGCCTGTTGAACGGCGCCCATTCGGCCATCGCCTATCTCGGCGCCCTGTCGGGTCATGAGCACGTGCACGAGGCCGTCGCCGTCCCCGCTTTCCGCGCCTATGTTGAGGCCCTGTGGGACGAGGCGGAGACGACGCTGAGCCCGCCGCCGGGCCTGGACATCCCCGCCTATCGTGACGCGCTGATGGCCCGGTTCTCCAACGCAGCTCTGATGCACCGGACCTGCCAGATCGCCATGGACGGTTCGCAGAAACTGCCCCAGCGCCTGCTGGCCGGCGCCGCCGAACGGTTGGCGGCAGGGCAGGGGATCGCGGCCATGGCCCTGGGCGTCGCCGCCTGGATGAAATGGCAGTCGGGCGTGACCGAAGGCGGCGAGACCTTCGCCGTCGATGATCCCCTCGCCGCGCAGACGGCCACGCTTCTCGCCGACGCCGAGAGCGACCCGGCGCGGGTATCGGCCCTGTTGAGCCTGTCCGCCGTCTTCCCGCCCGCCCTGGCCGCCGATGATCGGTTCGTGGCCGCCGTCACCCGCGCCTATCTGTCGCTCAGTCGGAACGGCGCGGTTCAAGCGGCAGCTCAGATCGTGGACGAGACCAAGTGATGAGCGGACATACTGGAGTGCAGCCGTGAGCCGCGTCCTGATCCTGAACCCCGCCGACGACGTCGCCATCGCCCTGGACGACATCGCGACCGGCGATACGCCCGACGGCCTGGACGCGCCGGCCCGCGCTGCCATCGCCACAGGGCACAAGATCGCCCGTCACGCGGTGGAGGACGGCGGTCTGGTCCGCCGCTATGGCCAGGTCATCGGGCGCGCCAAGACGGCCATCGCCGCCGGCGACCACGTCCACGTCCACAACCTGGCCATGGCCGAGGACGGGCGTGAGGCCGAGGTCGGCGCTGATCTACGCCCGCCCGCGCCGCCGCTGTCGGGCGCGACCTTCAACGGCATCGTCCGCCCGGATGGTCGCATCGGTACGCGGAACTATATCGGCGTCCTGACCAGCGTGAACTGTTCGGCCACCGTGGCGCGCCGGATCGCCGACGCCTTCACGGACTCCAGCCTGCCAGCAGGCGTGGACGGCGTCGTCGCCTTCACCCACCAGGGCGGATGCGGCGGCTCGTCGCTGAGCAGCGACGTGATCCTGCTGCAGCGGACCCTGGCCGGCTACGCCAAACACCCGAACTTCCACTCGATCTTGATCGTCGGCCTGGGCTGCGAGGCCAATCAAATCCCGGCATGGCTCGCCAACGAAGGCCTTCAATCCGGCCCGCACCTCCGCATCCTGACCATTCAGGAGGCCGGCGGCACCGCCCGCGCCACCGAGGCCGGGATCGAGGTCGTCCGCGATCTGGTCGCCGAGGCTGCGAAGGTCGAACGCCAGCCGGTGTCCGCCTCCCACCTGACTGTCGGCCTGCAATGCGGCGGCTCGGACGGCTGGTCCGGCGTGACCGCCAATCCGGCTCTAGGCGCGGCGGTGGACCTGCTGGTCGCCCACGGCGGCTCGGCCATGCTGTCGGAGACGCCCGAAATCTGGGGCGCTGAACACCTGCTGCTGCGTCGCGCGGCGTCTCAGGAGGTGGCGGACAAGCTGAACGCGCGTCTGGAGTGGTGGCGCGACTATGCCGACCGCCACCAGATGGAGCTGAACAACAATCCTTCCCCCGGCAATCTGAAGGGCGGCTTGACCACCATCCTAGAGAAGTCTCTGGGCGCGGTGGCCAAGTCGGGTTCGACGCCGTTGAACGACGTCATCGGCTATGCCGAACCGCTTCGGGGCAAGGGCCTAAGCTTCATGGACAGCCCCGGTTATGACCCGTGCTCGGCTACTGGCCAGATCGCCTCGGGCGCCAATCTGATCGTCTTCACCACGGGCCGGGGCTCTGTCTTCGGCGCCAAACCAGCCCCGTCGATCAAGGTCGCCTCCAACGCCAAACTGGCGAATTGGATGGACGAGGACATGGACATCGACGCCTCGCCCGTCCTGACCGGAGCCAGCCTGGCCGAGGTGGGCGCCGTCATCTTCCAGAAGATGCTCGACGTCGCCTCGGGGGAACAGTCCAAGTCCGAGGCCTTGGGCATCGGCGACAATGAATTCGTACCCTGGCAGGTGGGGGCCTATCTCTAGGTCCCCAAGTCCTTAGACGCCCAGATCCTTAGACGCCCAGATACTTAGACGCCTAGGGCCTCGATCAGGTCGCCCATGTTGCGGATGAAGACCGAGGTCGAGACGCCCTCGACCGGGAAGTCGGTCTGA
This sequence comes from Brevundimonas sp. TWP1-3, assembly GCF_049896085.1. Classification (NCBI taxonomy): domain Bacteria; kingdom Pseudomonadati; phylum Pseudomonadota; class Alphaproteobacteria; order Caulobacterales; family Caulobacteraceae; genus Brevundimonas; species Brevundimonas sp. TWP1-3. The sequence continues at coordinate 1,835,135 of NZ_JAFCTP010000001.1, forward strand.
TAGGGCGAGGTGTCCCACAGGTCGCCGACGCGGGTCATCTGATACTCGCCGCCGGTCACCGTCCTGGGGGACGGTCCCTTGTAGGGGTTCGAGGTGGTGGTCAGAGGCGTGGACCAGTAGCCTCGCGCGTTCAGCCCGGCCATCACCTCGGCTGCGCGGTTGGCGTGCGGACGGCTCAGGCGCCGCGCGTCGCTGGACATGTCCCAGACGTCCACGTCCTGAAGCGTGAAATATTTTGGCAGGTTCAGCGAGCCGGGGCGCGCCTTCAACGGCGACCCTTGCGTCGCCTCTTCGACCGACAGGGCCGACAGGCGCGCATATTCGGCGCGCAGGGCAGGGGTGTCCACGTTGCGGAACGAGCCGTAGTGGACGATCAGATTCGTGGGATTGTCGTCGGCGTAATACTGGCCGTTGGCGATGTTGGACCCGCGTCGGTGGATGTAGACCGGCGTATTGGCGCCCTCCAGAACGAAGGTCGAGTGCGTGCGGCCCGCCGTGTTCAGCGGCGGCTTGGTCGCCACCTGATCCAGCCAGTCCATGGCCTCGGGCAGGCGCGCCAGATACTTGCGGTCGCCGGTCAGGCGATAGAAGCCCAGCATCGACTTGATGTTCGTGCCCGTCGCATGCGTGACGAAGGCCTGGGGTTCTATGGTCCGGGCGCCGGCCGGCTTCAGCGTGTCGGGGAAGTGTTGCAGGCCCCAGGCCGGTTGCGGCTGCGGCTGCTGGGTCTTCACGAAGATGTCCATGCCGCGGTTGATGGCGTCCAGGATCTTCGCATCGCCCCGGCCGTTCCGCGCCAAGCCGTGATAGGCATAGATCAGGAACTCCAGGTTCTCGCCCGCCACATCGTCGTTGAAGGTGATGTAGGGCGTATAGTCTGCGCGCCCGTGCAGGCCGCCGTTTTGGACGAACGGATAGCGCTGGGGCCAGCCGCCGTTTTCATATTGGCTCTCCAGCACGAAGCTGATCGCCTTGTTCAGGGGCGCCAGATATTTGCGGTCCTTCTTCTCCAAATAGACCCGCAGCAGCAGTTGCGACGCCTCGGCCGTGCCTGCGTCGTCGAAGGTGGCGTTGCCGTAATAGTGGTGGAACTCCTCCAGCCGCCAGGCGTTGGCCCCGACCGTGGCGTACCACTGCTTCAGCGACTCCTCACCTGCCGTGTCGATGACATAGTTCCAGCCGCCGGCCTGGTGCTGTCCCTTGACCAGGGCGTCGGCGGCCTTCTTGGCGGCCTCGTAATAGAAGACGTCGCCGGTGGCGTGATAGGCGTCCAGGAACAGGTGGCCGACGGTAGCCGTGCCCGGCGGCTGGACCCAGATCATGGTCGGGCTCGCCTCCAGCTCCCCCCAGCGGCGCGAAAAGTCGGGAAGATACTGCCAGACGTAACCGCCTTCGACGGCGGCCTCCTCGCTCATGAACCGGGCGGCGCGCTTCATGGCGTCCAGGACGGCGGCGCGCTCGGGCGAGGCCTGCGCCAATGCTGGGCCGGATGCGGCGACGAAGGTGGCGGCGGCGCCGGCGGCCAGCAGGGCGCGGCGGTTCATGGACGTTACGGACATGGGAACTCCTGGTGTGACCTCTCTCGGACGGCTCTTGGCGACCGTTTCGAAGCGCCACTCAAGCATGACTGACACCGGTTTCCTAGCCCTCCTGTCTCCTCCCTGTCGCGCAGCGATGGGGAGGTGGCTCGGCGCGCCTTCGCGCCGTGACGGAGGGGTTCTTCACCGCATCGGAGGTGCCTGTGATGCGGTCAAGAACCCCTCCACCGCTTCGCGGTCCCCCTCCCCACGATGTGGAGAGGAGAGGATACATCACCGACGAATATCGAAGCCGCCGTCGCCCATGGCCGCGCGCACCTCGTCGGCCGTGAACAGGTTGAAGTCGCCAGGGACCGAATGTTTCAGACCGGCGGCGGCCAGGCCGAAGTCCAGCGCCTCCTGGTCCGACCATCCGCTCCACAGACCGAACAGTACGCCCGAGGCGAAGGCGTCGCCGCCGCCGACCCGGTCCACCACGCCGATCAGTTGCAGGGGCGCGGCGTTGGTCTCGATCACATTGTCGCCGTCACGGGTCAGCATGACCGCCGACAAGGCCTGGTCGGTGACGCTGTCCTGGACGCGCAGGGTGCAGGCGATGCGTTGCAGGCGAGGGAAGGCGGCGAAGGCGGCCTCGGCCGCCTGGCGGCGGCGCGCGGCGGGATCGGGGTCGTCGAACCTGGTCTTCAGCACCAGGGCGAAGTCGCGGTCGTCGGCGAAGGCGACGGTGGCGCCGGCCAGCATCTTGCCCAGGGTGGTTGGCGGATCGCCGGCCCACTGCTCCCACAGCTTGCCGCGGAAATTGCCGTCATAACTGACCATCACGCCCTTGCGGACGGCGGCCTCGATGATGGCGACGGCAGCGGCCGAGCCGTTTGGCCCCGTCGCCGGCGTCACGCCCGAGGCGTGCAGCCATTCGACCCCGTCCAGCAACTGATCCCAGTCGAAGGCGGTGTGAACATGTTCGACGAAGGCCGAGCCGCCGCGGTCGTACAGCACCTCCGACGGGCGACGCACGGCGCCGGGCGTGAGGAAATACAGCCCCATCCGCCCAGGCTTGAAGACGACGGGCGAGGTGTCGACGCCGTGCTTGCGCACCTCGTCGCGCACGCCCCGGCCGAGCGCATTGTCGGCCAGGACCGTCGCCATGCCGGTTGGCGCGCCGAAGCGGGCCAGCGACACGGCGACGTTCGCCTCGGCCCCCGCCGGACGGATCGTCAGGGCGGGGGATTGCATCAGCAGTTCGTTCTGGTTCGGCGAAAACCGCAGCAGCATCTCGCCGAAGCAGAGGATGCGTCTGGATGAGGCGTGGTCTGTCATGGTCGCAAGGCTAGCTGGGTATCAGCGCGCCTGCCAGCCGCCATCGACCGGCAGGATGGCGCCCTGGACATAGTCCGAGGCCCGGCTGGCCAGGAAGACGGCCGCGCCGCCCAGGTCCGACGGCTCGCCCCAGCGACCGGCCGGGATGCGGCCCAGGATCTCGGCCGAACGGACGGGATCTTCGCGCAGGGCCTGGGTGTTGGCCGTGGCGAAATAGCCGGGCGCGATGGCGTTGGCGGTGATGCGGTGCGGGGCCCATTCGTTGGCCATCAGCTTGGTCAGGCCAGCGACGCCCGACTTGGACGCTGTGTAGGAGGGCACGCGGATGCCGCCCTGGAAGGACAGCATGGAGGCGATGTTGATGATCTTGCCGCCGTCGCCCTGTTTGATGAACAGGCGGGCGACCGCCTGGCTCATGAAGAAGACCGTCTTCAGGTTGATGTTCATCACCAGGTCCCAGTCGGCCTCGGTGAAGTCCACCGCGTCGGCGCGACGGATCAGGCCGGCGTTGTTCACCAGGATGTCGATCCGGCCCATGGCGGCCAGGGCTTCCTGAACCACGCGCTCGATCGGCTCGATCGAGGTCAGGTCGGCGCTGATGGCGTGGGCGCGACGGCCCAGGGCCTGCACCCTGGCGACCGTGTCGTCGGAATCGGACAGGGCGACCGAGACGATGTCGGCGCCGGCCTCGGCCAGAGCCAGGGCGATGCCTTGACCCAGACCCACGTTGCCGCCGGTCACCAGGGCGACCTTGCCGGTCAGATCGAACGGATTGCTCATGTTTTTCTTCCTCTTGTCCTGATTACTTCAACTGACAGATGTCGAGCTTGTACATGTCGGTGTAGTCGAGATTTTCGCCGCCCATGCCCCAGATGAAGGTGTAGTTCGAAGTGCCTGCGCCCGTGTGGATCGACCACGGCGGGCAGATCACGGCCTCGCCGTCGGCGACGACGATGTGGCGTGACTTGTCCGGCTCTCCCATGAAGTGGAAGACGCGGTCGTCCTCGCCCAGACCGAAGTAGAGGTAGGCTTCCGAACGGCGGTCATGAATGTGCGGCGGCATGGTGTTCCACACCGAGCCGGGCTTGAGCACCGTCACGCCCAGCAGCAGCTGGCAGGACTTCACCTTGGCCGGAACGACATACTGGTAGATGGTCCGTTCGTTCGACGTCTCCGGCGCGCCCATTTCCAGCGGCACGGCCTCGTCGATGGAGATCTTGGCCAGGGCGTAGCGGGCGTGGGCCGGGGTGGCGACCAGATAGAATTTCGCAGGCTCGGCGGCGTTGTTCGAGGCGAAGCTGACGTCCCTCGATCCCACCGGCACATATAGACCGTCGCGGAAGCCCAGATCGATCGTTTCGCCGTCAACGGTGACCGAACCGGCCCCGCCGATATTGACCACGCCCAGTTCACGGGCCTGCAAGAACGCGGCGCCGGCCAGCGACGGCGGCTCGGAATGGGTGGGCAGGCTCAGAGCGGTCTCGGCCGGGGTCGCGCCGCCGATGATCATGCGCTCATGGTGGGAATAGTTCAGGCTGATCTTGCCCGAAACGAACAGGCCCTCGATCAGATAGCGATCGCGTAGCTGCTGGTTTGAGGCGCCGTCCATCATGTCCGGATGGGTGGCCTGATAGACCTTGTCGTACATGGGGTCGTACATGCGGCTCTCCCTGGAAGCTCGCAGCGCGAGCCACTGACGGATCTTGCGTCCGTCCTTCTGTAGACTAGGTAACCGGTGTCATATTATGATGCAATGGATTAGACCATAATCGCCGACATCTGTTCGGCATCGCTTCGCCACCGTCTTGAGGATTCCCCCCATGAAGATCGCTCTCATCATCGAAAACAGCCAGGCCGCCAAAAGCGAGACGGTGCATGCCGCGCTGACCGCCGTCGCGGAGCCCCTGGGCCACGAAGTCTTCCACTATGGAATGTATGCGGCCGAGGACAAGGCTTCGCTGACCTATGTGATGAACGGCGTCCTGACCGGCATCCTGCTCAACTCGGGCGCGGCCGATTTCGTCGTCACCGGCTGCGGCACGGGCACGGGCTCGATGCTGGCCGCCAACGCCATGCCGGGCGTCTTCTGCGGCTTGATCATCGACCCGACCGACGCCTTCCTGTTCGGCCAGATCAATGACGGCAACGCCATCGCCATGCCTTACGCCAAGGGCTTCGGCTGGGCCGCCGAACTGAACCTTCAGGACGTCTATCGCAAGCTGTTCGAAGGCGAGCGCGGCCTGGGCTATCCCAAGGAGCGGGCCGAGATCATGCGCAAGAACCGCGGCGTGCTCAGCGACCTGAAGGCCGTGACCTGCCACGACATGCTGACGGTGCTGAAGACGATGGACCAGGACCTGCTGAAGGCCGCCATCGCCGGCGAGCGCTTCCAGGAATACTTTTTCGCCAACGCTACCGACGAAGGCATCCGCGACTATCTGAAGGGCGTTGTCGCCGCCAAGCCCTCCCTCGAAACGGCTTAAGGCATAGAGGTCGGCGCGCGATCACGCGCGCCGACCGACTTTTTCAAGCCGCAGGGATCGCGGACTTGCGCACCACCAGGGCCGGGCGGACTTCCGGCTGCTGCATCTTGGCCGGATCGACGCCGCGCATCGGCGCCAGCAGCTTCTCGGCCGCCATCCGTCCCATGTCGCGGATCGGCAGGCGCACGGATGTCAGGTTGGGCCATACCCGCGCCGCCATCGGCAGGTCGTCGAATCCCACCACCGACAGGTCTCGCGGCAGTTCCAGCCCGCGATCCCGCGCCGCCTGCATCACGCCGATGGCCATGTCGTCGTTCAGGGTGAAGATGGCGGTCGGCGGCGTGTCAAGCGCCAAGAGGGCGTGCCCGGCCTCTACGCCCGATTCGAACGTATAGGCGCCCTTGAAGTCATAGGCGGGGTCCAGCGGTATGCCCCGCTCGGCCAGGGCGTCCAGGAAGCCCTTGCCGCGCACGGCCGACGACCGGAACAGATCCGGGCCGCGCACCAGGCCGATTCGCCGGTGTCCCAGGTCCGCCAGATGCGCCGCCGCCTCGGCCGCGCCGATCCAGTCGTTGGTGACCACCATGGCCTGCGACTCGTCCAGCGACACCGAGGCGATTCGGACATAGGGGCAGTCCAGGTCTCGCAACAGGTCGATGACCTGTTCGTCCTCCGACACCGACGGCGGCATGATGACGCCATACAGCCGCTGACGCTCGACGAAGCCTCGGATGTCTTCCAGCAGGGTAGGGGAGTTGCGGTTGCAGGGGTGGACGACCAGTTCCAGGCCCGAACCCTTCAGCGCATCCAGCACGCCCTGCTGCATGTTCACGACATAGGTCGGGCTGGGGTTGTCGTAGATCAGACCAACCAGGAACGAGCGCCGGAACGCCAGGCCGCGCGCCTGGGGATCGGGCGTGAAACCCAGGGCCTTGATGACCGCATTGACCCGTTCGCGCGTGTCTTCCTTGACGAACGGCGATTGGTTGATGACCCGCGAGACGGTCTTCTTGGAGACCTGCGCTTCTCTGGCGACATCGTTGATCGTGGCCCGCTTGCCCGGTTTGCCGGATCGCGGATCGTCCTGAGCCAAGGTTCGGCTCCTTCTCTATGTGCAATGCAAAGGCATAGCCGCGACTCGCCGTCAGCGCCATGGGGCGTTGCTAAAGCGCATTGACACCGGTTTCCTTCGCCGCTCTTATCGAAGCTTATTCACGAGGCGACTGCTTTGACTTCGACCCCTTCATTCGCGAGCCACGCCCGATGAGCGCGACGCCCGTCCCGGATTCCGGTCCGGCCGCCGCCCTGTCGGCCGACCACGCCGACATCGCCCGACAGTTCGTCGAGGCCCGCCTGGCTGCGCGCTGCACGCCCGACTATCCGGGCGCGATTCCCCAAAGCATGGCCGAATCCTACGCCATTCAGGACATCGCCATCGGTCTCTTCCCCGACGAGGTCGTGGGCTGGAAGGTGGGCGGCGTGCCGCCGGCACAACAGCCGACGTTGGGCATCCACCGCCTGGCCGGCGCCATTTTCGCGCGCAATGTCTGGCCCGCGCCCGGCGACACCGTCGTGCCGCTGCCCGAGATCGAGGGCGGGTTCGCCGCCGTCGAATCGGAGTTCATCGCCCGCATCGGCGCCGACGCCGATCCCGCCAAGACGGACTGGACCATTGAGGAGGCCACGGCCGCCGTGGACAAGGTCTTCATCGGCGTCGAACTGGCCGGCAGCCCTCTCTCGGCGATCAACGACCTGGGCTCGGCCGTCGTGGCTTCCGACTTCGGCAACAACGGCGGGCTGATGATCGGTCCCGAGGTCGAGAACTGGCGCGAGCGTCTGGACGGCATCAAGGTCGAGACCGTGATCAACGGCGCCAGCGTCGGCACGGGCGGCTCGCTGTCGTTAACCGGCGGCGCGATGGAATCGGTGCGCTTCCTGCTGGAGCATTGCGCGCGCTGGGGTCGTCCGCTGAAGGCGGGCACGCTGGTCTCGACCGGCGCCGTTACCGGGGTCCACCGTGTTCACGCGGGCGACGAGGCCGTGTGCATCTTCAAGGGTATCGCAGAACTTCACTGTTCGGTCGTCAGGGCCGAAGCCAAGTAAACATCATCGGACGCCCACCCCGCCGCCGTTCAGGGACGGAAAAGGGCAGGGACGCGTCGAGGAAATTTAGGAACGGGTTTTCATAACCATGTCAGACGCTTCCGTCGCGCCGCCAATCCAGATCAAGGCGCCGTCACCGGGCAAGTACCGGTGGCTGATCATGTGGCTGCTCTTCGCGGCCATGGTCATCAACTACGTCGACCGGCAGATGATCGGCTTCCTCAAGCCGACCCTGTCCGTCGAGATGGGCTGGTCGGAGACCGACTATGCCGACATCGTCTTCTGGTTCCAGGCCACCTATGCCCTGTTCTATGCGATCTGGGGCCGGCTGATGGACAAGATCGGGGCCCGGTGGGGGCTGGGGATCGCATTCGCCATCTGGCAGGTCGGCCATATCCTGCATGCCGGCGCGCGCGATCTGTCCCACTTCATTATGGCCCGGATGGTGCTGGGCGCCGGTGAGGCCGGGGGCTTCCCGGGCGGCATCAAGGCTGTAACCGAGTGGTTCCCCAAGAAGGAACGCGCTCTGGCGACCGGCCTGTTCAATGCCGGCACCAACATCGGGGCCATCGTCACGCCCCTGATCGTGCCGATTCTGGTGCTGTCGTTCGGCTGGCAAATGGCGTTTGTCATTACCGGCGCTCTGGGTCTGATCTGGCTGCCGATCTGGCTGCTGGTCTATCGCAAGCCCCGCGAGCAAAAGCGTCTGTCGGCGACTGAACTGGCTTATATCGAACAGGATCCGGCCGACACGGACGAGAAGGTGGGCTGGCTCAAGCTGCTGACCGTCAAGGAAACCTGGGCCTATGCGGCGGGCAAGTTCCTAATCGATCCGATCTGGTGGATGTTCCTGTTCTGGCTGCCAGACTTCCTGGGCAAGCGTTACGGCCTGGACCTGAAGACCTTCGGTCCGCCTATCGTCGCCATCTATCTGTTGTCGGACGTGGGTTCCGTGGGCGGGGGCTGGCTGTCGTCGCGCATGATGCATATGGGCATCAGCCTGAACAAGGCGCGCAAGCTGACCATGCTGTTGTGCGCAGTGCTGGCCGTGCCGGTCATGTTCGCCGCAGAGGCGTCGAACCTGTGGGTCGCAGTTCTGATCATCGGCCTGGCCACAGCGGCGCACCAAGGGTTCTCGGCCAACCTCTATGCCCTGCCGGGCGACGTCTTCCCGCGCAAGGCCGTGGGATCGGTGGTCGGAATCGGCGGGATGCTGGGCGGTATCGGGGGGATGGTCTTCTCCAAATACGTCGGCCAGATCCTGGAGAAGATCGGCACTTACACGCCCATCTTCATCGTGGCCGGTTCTGTCTATCTGATCGCGCTTCTGGTCATTCACCTCATCATGCCGAAATACGAACCGGCCAAGGTCTGAAGAACGGCGCTGGGGCATAGGCCCTGACGCATCGAGGATTGCGGCCGGGCGAGCGATCGTCTGGCCGTTTTCCGTTCAACCATGCGAGGCACGACGATGGATATGGAACGCAGGACGCTTCTTGGACTGGCGGCCGGAGCCGGGATGGCCTTGAGGGTCAAGGGCGCACGGGCGCAGACGATTGCTGACGGCGGACGCGCCGGCCCTGCCGACCCGACAGAGATCATCCGTCTGTGGCCTGACGGCGCGCCGGGTGGGGAGGGGGTGACGGTCACGCCGATCGTGCCAGAGCGCTCGACCGATCCCGCCTTCCATGATCGCTACGCCCAATACACGACCGACCCGATCCTGACCGTGTTCCGGCCGGAGCGGCCGAACGGGTCGGCCATGCTGCTGATCCCCGGCGGGGGCTATCGCTGGGCGGTGCTGGACAAGGAGGGTTACGACGTCGCGCGCGTCTTTGCGGCCAGCGGCACGACCTGTTTCGTGCTGCGCTATCGCCTGCCGGCCGACGGATGGGCCGCCGGGGCCGATGCGCCGCTTCAGGACGCGCAGCGCGCCATCCGGCTGATCCGCAGTCAGGCCGCCGACTATGGGGTCGATCCGAAGAAGATCGCCGTCCTAGGCGCTTCGGCCGGCGGGCATCTGGCGGGTCTGGCCAGTGCGCGGAAGGATGCGACCTATGCGCCAACGGACGCGGCCGACGCCCTGTCGCTTCGCCCGGACCTGACCGTCTTGATGTATCCTGTGGCGACCATGGCGGACCCCTATGTCCACGCCGGATCGCGCACCCACCTGCTGGGCGAGACGCCGTCGCCGGAGCGCATCGCGGCCTATTCTCTGCAGCGGATGAACTGGGGGGGCGCGGCGCCCGTCTTCCTGCTGCATGCCATCGACGACGCCTCGGTGTCGGTCGAGAACAGCCTGCAACTGCTGACCACGCTCAAGGCCGCCGCCGTCCCGACCGAGGCGCATCTGTTCCAGGAAGGCGGCCACGGCTTCGGCGTCCGCCTGATCCAGGGCAAGCCCGCCCAGGTCTGGCCCGATCTGGTCCGCGCCTGGGCTGCTCGATTTGATTTCGCGCTCTAGGTGCCCGGCTGGATATAGGGAATGGTCGAGAAGAAGGCTCGTTCGTCCCCGCGCGGGTCGTCGGCCATGCGCGGCTGCACGTCCATCAGCAGGGTCTGGCGGCGCGGCAGCTCATAGCGGTCCCAGCGCGGCAGTCCGGCATGGTTCGGATCGCCGTCGCGGGCCAGGGCGATGAAGGCGTCGCTCATCCGGTCGGACAAGCCTTGCGCACCCGGTCCCCGCGTCCGCGAGCCGGCCGCCTCGACATTGTCGAACACCAGGGGGATGTCGGCGGTGTGGAAGGCGCCCTTGCGACCCGACGCCATCTCGCCGGGGAAATCGAGCTGATAGACCCAGGCGGGCGCCCCGGCCTTGGCCCGCTCCTCGGCCTCGATCACCGCCCCGCGCCAAGACCGGCCCGCCGTCGTGGCGGCGATCAGCACCTGATCGGGCGTCCAGTCGGGATGCATTGCGCGATAGCCGGCGATCACCGCTTCGGGCATGATGTCGATCCGCATGACGCCGGGCGATAGCCGCGCGGCCAGGGTCTCCCACGTCAGGCCGACATTGTTGGGATCGTCGCCCATGAAGCCCAGCGTCTCTTCGCGGGTATTGCCGATGATCATCGGAATCGACCGACCCCGAGGCGCCGCGTCAGGATAGAAGGGATGGCGGGGCAGGGTGCGGAAATCGAGCACCGGTCCGAAATACAGGCCGCCGAAGCCCAGGATCGGATCCTCGGCGCTCTGCGCTTCCAGCAGGCGTTCGACCGGCATCGTCGCCGCCTCGGCCGCCCGGTCCGGCGTTAAGCCCAGGGCCTTCAGCCAGGCCGTCGCCCGCGTCGTGGCGTTGATCGGGCCGGACGCCGTGACCTGCTGGCCGCTCATGGTCGCGGCGCGGTGGAACAGGCCCTGAGCTGCGGGCGTGGCCATCAGGGTGGCGATCTTGGCGCCTCCGCCCGACTGGCCGAACAGCATGACCCGCGACGGGTCGCCGCCGAAGGCCGCGATGTTATCCCGCACCCATTGCAGGGCCAGGATCAGGTCCAGTTGACCGACGTTGCCCGAGTCCTCGAACCCCGGCGCCAGCCGCGCCAGATAGGCATAGCCGAAGACGTTCAGCCGGTGGTTCAAGGTAACCACCACCACGTCGCCGCGCGCCGCCAGCCGCGTCCCGTCATACAGCGGGTCCGATCCTGACCCGCTCGAATAGGCGCCGCCGTGGATATAGACCATCACCGGCCGTTGACCGGCGTCGGTCCCCGGCGTCCAGACGTTCAGAAACAGGCAGTCCTCGCTCTGATTCGCCTCCTCGCCGCGTTGGGGACTGGCCGCGCCGTACTCGGTGGCGCGGATTGGCGCGCGCCAAGTGGAGGGCCGCTCCGGCGGCTGGAAACGTCGGGTCGGCGCGCCGTAACGCACGCCCTTGAAGACGTTGATTCCCTCGCGGCGCATTCCGACCACCGGCCCAGCCGTTGTGCGCACCTGGGGATCGCGAGAGTCAGCTCTGGTCGCAAAGGGCAAGGCGGCGCCTGCGAGGCCGGCGGCGATAGCCGAGCGTCTGGTGATCATGTCGCAACACCGACAATGGGCTGGAACACCGTTCTTACCGCCATCGGCGTGTAAGACACTAAAGTGTATGTCTTGAAGATCATTCTTCCCTTCTCTCGCCAGCGTCTTGCGCGCTGGGCGTTGGTTCAGAAGCCTCTGAGCACTGCTGTATTCGCTAGATTACAAATTCGAGATCATGGCGGTCACGTTCTTGCCACACGGCGACATGTGTGGCTAAACATTTATGACACCGGTGGCAGCAGCTTGGCAAACAAGCGTTGACACCGGTGTCGCCCGCCAGCAGCGGGCGGCTGGAACGGGGACATTTCGATCCTCGGCACGCCACACTTGGGAGGAGACAAGAGAATGACCCAACGCCACAAATTTGCGCGCCATGCGCTGGTCGCCACCGCGTCGCTCGGCGCGCTCGCCCTGGCCATGATGGCGCATGACGCCGCCGCCCAGACGGCCGAGGCCGTTGCGCCTCAACAGGACGACGCGGCCGAAGTTGACGACATCGTCGTCACCGGTTTCCGCGCCAGCTTGCAGAACGCCCTGAACATCAAGCGCCGCGAAGCCGGCGTCGTCGATGCGATTTCCGCCGAAGACATTGCGGACTTCCCAGACACCAACCTGGCCGAATCGATCCAGCGCATCCCCGGCGTTTCCATCGACCGCGATGCGGGCGAGGGGCGTTCGATCACCGTCCGCGGTCTGAGCTCGGAGTTCACTCGCACCCGCATCAACGGCATCGAAGCCCAATCCTCGACCGGCGCGACCGACTCCTCGGGCGGCGTGAACCGGGGTCGCGGCTTCGATTTCAACGTCTTCGCCTCCGAGCTGTTCAACAACATCACGGTGCGCAAGACCGCCTCGGCAGAGGTCGAAGAAGGCTCGCTGGGCGCCACCGTCGATCTGCAGACCAGCCGTCCGTTTGATAAAGTGGGCTTCCAGGGCGCCGTGTCTGGCCAGTACGGTTACAACGACCTGTCGCAAGACTGGAGCCCGCGCTTCGCCGCACTGGTGTCCAACACCTGGGCCGACGATCAGCTCGGCGCCTTGTTCTCCATCGCCTATAGCGAACGCGACAGCCTGGAAGAGGGCTTCAGCTCGGTCCGCTGGGGCCCTGCCAGCGCCGACGGCGGTTTTCAGAATGGCAGCGTCCTTCCCAACGCCGCACGCACCTACCATCCGCGTATTCCGCGTTACGGCAGCCTAGAGCATAGCCAGGAACGTCTGGGCGCGACCCTGTCGTTGCAGGCGCGGCCGGGTAACGGTCCGACGCTCTTCACCTTGGATATGCTGTATTCCAAGCTCGACTCGACCCGTAGCGAGAACTTCCTGCAAGCCTGGTCGCTGAGCCGCGGCGCTGACCAAGGCGGAAAGCCGCAGGTCGATATCGTCAACTTCGAAGTCGATCCCGACACCGGCGAGATGATCTACGCCCAGCTCGACGATATGGACATCCGCAGCGAGCAGCGGTTCGACGAGTTGGAAACCGAGTTCAAGCAGATGACCTTTGGGGTCAAGCATGAGTTCTCGGATCGGCTGCGTTTCGATGGTCTGATCGGTCGCGCCGAATCCAGCTTCGCCAACCCGGTTCAGGTCAGCGCCATCATCGACCGCCAGAACGTCGATGGCTATTCCTACGACTTCCGCCAGAACCGGGATTTGCCTGCGATCAACTGGGGCTTCAACGTCGCGGATCCGACACAGTGGAGCGTGGTCGGGCCGACCGGCACCCAGCCGCGTTCGGAACTTCGCATCAGCTCCAACTTCCAAGACAACGTCTATACGACGGGCGAAGCCAGCTTCGAGTTTGATCTTAGCAGCTGGCTAACCCTGAAGGCCGGCGTCAGCCGGAAGGAATATGAATCCAGCAGCCGAGCTTTCGCGCGCCCCAACAACGCGAATGGCTCTCCGGCCCTTCCGGCGGGGACGACGATGGCGTCGGTCACGAACTTGCTCGAAGGCTTCGGCCGTAACCTTGACCTGCCTTCGAGTTCCGCGACCTCCTGGGTCCGTCCCGATCTGGCCGCGCTTCAGTCCGTTTGGAACTACAACTGCAACTGCGACACCGGCGTAGCCGGCGGCGACTTCCGTCTGATCGGCCTGAACGGCAACACGTCGACCTACGGCAACTGGCGCGATGTGACCGAGACCGACACCGGCGCCTATGTTCAGGCGGACTGGGACACCGAAGTGATAGGGGTTCCGTTCCGAGGCAACGTCGGCGTTCGTCAGGTCAAGACTGAGGTTGATGCCCTAGGCTATTCCAATGTCGGGGGCGTCGCCACGCCGGTGAGGGGGGAGAACGAATACGACGACACCCTGCCATCGTTGAACATCTCGATCGAACCAATAAAGGATCTGATCGTTCGCGTCGGCGCCGCCAAGGTGATGGCGCGACCGCCGGTCACCAGCCTCGTGCCGGTCTTTACGTTGAGCGCAGTCGGAGCGGCCACCAACACGGCGTCGCTCGGCAATGTGGAATTGGAGCCATATCGTGCGACGACCTACGATTTGTCGGTCGAGTATTATTTCGCGCCTGAGGCTCTGCTGTCCTTCGCCTATTTCTACAAGGACATTTCGACCTACGTGCAGACGACGACGGAGCCGCTGTCCTACAGCCAACTGACGACGCTAAATCCGGTTGCATTCCCGGCCGGCGCACGACCCGCAAGCGACACCTATCAGTTCAGTACGCCGACCAATACGCCAGGCGGGCCGCTGAAAGGTTTTGAGATAAGCTATCAGCAGACCTTCTCGTTCCTGCCGGGCCTGCTCTCCAACCTGGGCACTCAACTGAACTACACGCACGTCGAGTCCGAGATCCAATATTGCGTAACAGCGACCTGCGCAGCCTTCGTCACGGCTGACTTGGTAAACCTGTCGCCGAACGCCTGGAATGCGACGCTGTATTACGACGACGGCAAGTTCAACGCCCGCGTCTCCGCCGCCTATCGCGACACCTATTTCCAGAACGTTCCGGGGTCGAACGGTGCGACTGGCCTGATCCCGTATCAGGGCAAGACCGAGACCACGACGATCGATGCTTCGGCCTCCTACAACCTCACCGACAATCTGAGCATTTCGGTCGAGGGTCTGAACCTGACGGATGAGGAAAACCGCCAGAACCACGGCGACATCGGCACCTCGCGTGACAGCACCTACGTCTATCACCACACCGGTCGCCAGGTTTACGTCGGCGCGCGGTATCGCTTCTGATCGGAAGGCCGAGCCGCTGCGGCGGCTCGGCCTTTCAATGATAAATCATTTTGGAAGAGGCGGTCGAAAGGCCGCCTCTTTTTCTTGTGCGCGATAGGCGACAGCGAGCGCGAGTGGTTTCGCGGCGCGCTTTAAACTTCAATGATTTGTGTAATTTGGCAGTTGTCAGCGCCGACGCTGACGGATGGCGGAGAGGGTGGGATTCGAACCCACGGTACCCTTCCAGGCACGCCGCATTTCGAGTGCGGTACATTCGACCACTCTGCCACCTCTCCGCGGCGCCGATATCGCTTGGTCGAGCGAGGGGCTTCTCTAGTCGGAGCCGCAGCGCTTCGCAACCCGTCTGTGAAAGAAATCCGACGCTATCTTTGGGCAGGCAGGGACAAGCCCGGCGCGGCGCCGGTCTGGGCGTCCACGCCCTTGAATCGAAACAGTTCGGCGGGACGACCGCCGGTGGTCGAGGAGAGTTGTCCGGTGGGTTCGACCAGGCCTGTGCGCTCGACCCCACGCCGGAAGTTCTGCTTGTGCAGGCTGAGGCCCGAGACGGCCTCGGCGCCGGCCTGAAGCTGGGACAGGGTGAAGACGCCGGGGGTCAGGTCGAACAGGACCGGGCGGTATTTCAGCTTGCTGCGCAGGCGGCCAAGAGCGGTCGCCAGGATGCGTCGATGATCCGAGGTCATGATGCGGCCGGGCATGGGCTGGGGCGGGGGTTGGTCGAGGTCGCGCCAGGCCTCGGCGACTAGGCGGGCCTCGTAGAGCAGCTCGTAGCGCTCCAGCACCCGCTCCTCGTTCCAGCGATGCTCGGGCGTCAGTGCGAACAGGGCGCGGGCGCGGGCCAGGCGGTGCTCGTCGCCCACGGCCCAGGCGAGCAGGCCGTCGGTCAGGGCGGCGTCGTTATCGCTGCGGCGGTCTTCCCAGGGAAAGAAGTCGAAGACGGCGTCCCAGCGGGCGTCGTGGGTCTGGCCTTCCGAGGCGTCGGGCGTCAGGGCCAGATAGCCGACGGAGACCTCGCGGTGACGGCCGGGCCCGGGCGTGGCGCGGGGCGAGGCGCGGCCCGCGTCGCCGAAGGTGTAGAGCTGTTCGACGAAGCCGAGGCGGAACCCCGTCTGGGCCGTCACGAAGTCGCGCAGGGCGCGCTCGAACGTGCGGTCGCGCAAGGGGTCGAACGGACCGAAGGGCAGGGCGCGCGCGCCGTCCTCGGCCGGGGTGGTCAGGACGACGGCCTGGCGGGCCTTCAGCGTCATGACGACCGCCGACAGACCGATGCGAACGCCGTCCTCCGCCCCCTGCGTCATGGTTCTATTCCGTATGCCAGGTGTCGTCGGCGGGGATCAGGCCCACCGCGCCGGCCAGGACGCGGTAGCGTTCCAGATAGCGGGCCTGGGCGACCGGGGCGGGCTGAGGCTCGATAGTCAGGCTGTAACCCTCGGGCGGGCTGCCGAAGAAGCCGAGCGATTCCTTTTCCGTAAAGCCAGCCAGCTGCGTCGCCTCGAAGAAGGCGCAGGCCTTGTCGGCCTTCTTGATCAGTGTCTTGATCGTCTGGGGCGTCTTAGGCGGCAGGCCGTATCGCAGGTGGATAGCGGCCTCCAGCCGGGCCTCGAAATCCTTGTATCCCGAACCCAGGGCCGCCTTGAACGGCGAGATCATGTCGCCGATGACGTATTCCGAGGCGTCGTGCAGCAAGGCGGCCAGGCGCCATTTCGGATCCAGGCCGGGCTTGATGTGGGCGGCGATCTCTTCGACGACGCACGAGTGCTGGGCGACCGAGAAGGCGTGTTCTCCGATGGTTTGGCCGTTCCAGCGCGCGACGCGGGCCAGGCCGTGGGCGATGTCCTCGATCTCGATGTCGAAGGGCGAGGGATCGAGCAGATCCAGACGACGGCCTGACAGCATGCGCTGCCATGCGCGCGGTGCGTTCTTCTTGGGTGTGCTCTCGGCCAAAGGGCGTGTCCTGATCGCTTGTCGGGGGGTCAGGTGACCCAAAGACGCGCCTGGATCAAGCCGCATGGGCCCATCCGTGCCGATGGACGGGGAAAAGGGGCCCTTTCGACTGGCGTCAGCGGCCGACGTTCAGCGCGACCAGATCCTTGGCGTCGTCGAAGATGCGGCCGTTCTCGCGATCCTTGGACCGGACCACGGCGACCACGATGGGGCCGCCGCTGGGGCCTCTAGCCTCGAAGCCGACCTGACGCCATCCGGCGTTGCTGGGCTGATCGTCGGCCAGGATGTAGGTCATGCGGGTGGCGGCGCCCGGCGCACGGGTGCGCACGCGTGTGGAGTTGTCGTTGGTGTCGATGCTGACGCTGGAGGTTTCCGTGCGGGTGTTCTGTCCGTCCTTGGACTGGATGTTGATGCCGCCGATACGGACGCTGGCGTTATCGCCCTGGGTCTCGATTTTCAGCCCGGGAAGATTGACCGAGGCGTCGTCGCCACGCGCCCGGATATCGACGCCGGGCGCCTGGACCGAGGCGGTCTCGGTCGGCTCTGTCGTCGGCGCGGGCGAGGCGTCGCCGGCGCCGGGAGCCAGACGCGCCACAGTGTGGGGCAGGTCCGTGCTGACCCGCGTCTCGAAATCGCGCAGCACGTCATCGACGGAACGTCCGTCCAGCTTGACCAGATGCAGCACCACGTCGGCGCCCTTTGGTCCGCCATAGACGCAGCTCGTGCCGCCGGCCGCGATCAGCCCCTTGCGCGTCAGCACGCCGACACTGTCCGGACACTGCAGGGCGTCGATGACCTTCAGGACGCCCGCGCCTTGATCGTCGTCGGACGAGGTGGTGGTGATCCGCACCGAGTTGTCGCCGTCGCAGGCGGTCAAGCTGGCGCTGAGGGCTAGATAAAGCAGGATATGACGCATGGTCGAACCTCTCGTGGCCTCCATACTGCGCGCTGCCGCCATACTATCCAGTGAAATCGCCGTAATCACAGGTCAGCCGCCGGGGCGCGAGCCTTCGCGGCGGTTCAGGAAGGCGAGACGTTCGAACAGATGCACGTCCTGCTCGTTCTTCAGCAGGGCGCCGTGCAGAGGCGGGATCAGCTTGTTGGGCGTCTTCTCGCGCAGGGTCTCGGCGTCGATGTCCTCGACCAGCAACAGCTTCAACCAGTCCAGCAGTTCGGACGTCGACGGCTTCTTCTTCAGGCCCGGCGTGTCGCGGATTTCGTAGAAGGTCTTCAGCGCCTCGGACACCAGTCGCGGCTTGATGCCGGGGAAGTGGACATCGACGATGGCCGACAGGGTTTCGGGATCGGGGAAGCGGATGAAATGGAAGAAGCAGCGACGCAGGAAGGCGTCGGGCAGTTCTTTTTCGTTGTTCGAGGTGATGATGACGATCGGGCGGACCTCGGCGCGGATCGTCTCGTCGGTTTCCTGGACGTAGAATTCCATCCGGTCGAGCTCTTGCAGGAGGTCGTTGGGGAACTCGATGTCGGCCTTGTCGATCTCGTCGATCAGAAGGACGGGGCGGGCAGGGGCGGTGAAGGCCTCCCACAGCTTGCCCTTCTTCAGATAGTTGCGGACGTCACGAACGCGCGCCTCGCCCAGCTGGCTGTCGCGCAGACGGCTGACGGCGTCATATTCATAAAGACCGCTGTGGGCCTTGGTCGTGGATTTGACGTGCCAGGTGATCAGGGGCGCGTCGAACGCCTTGGCGATCTCGTAAGCCAGAACCGTCTTGCCGGTGCCGGGTTCGCCCTTGATCAGCAGGGGGCGTTCCAACGCAACGGCGGCGTTGACCGCCACCTTCAGGTCGCCGGTGGCGATGTATCGATCTGTGCCTTCGAACCGGCTCATGAAAAACCCACTCCGTGTCTCCACGAAGTGGGTAGCGGATCGTTATCCGCATGAACAGTGATCAGGTGATGCGTTTGGCCGAGACAGGATCGCTGGCGGGGAAGGTCTCTTCCAGACCTTCATCGACGAGGGCCTCCTGGCGGCTTTCGTTCTTTTCGATCTTGTCCAGCTGATCGGGCATACCGTCTTCGGACGGGCTGCGCTTGGCGTGAGGGGTGTCGGACGAGGCGTCTTGGCGTGCCTTGTGATCGGTCATGTCGATGTCTCCCTTATCGAGCCGGCCCTGATTGAGCCGGAGTGTCTTGTTCGCCGTCCGGGCCGTAGCCCAGATCGGAGATGTCGTCGTCAGAGAGGCGTTTGGCCTCCCAATGGGCGGCGCTGGCCTGGGCGCCACGCTCGTTTTCCATCAAACCTGAATAGACGAGTTCGATTTCGTTGGGCGCTGATTGGGGCTCGCCGTCGGCGTCGGACTGGCTGTGGGTTTCGCCGTCCACGCCCAGCAGGGCGTCGGCCTCGCGCTCGATCCCGTCCAACGCCAGCTGATCGTCGAGGTCGACCTCGGCGTCCTCGTCGAAATCCTCTTCGTCGGCGTCACCGTCGGCTTGCGTCACGTCCAATACCTGATCGGCTTCGTCGAGCAGGAACTCACCGTCGCCTTCGTCGTCCAGATGGGTTTCGTCGAATGTTTCCGACTGTTCCTGGTCGTCCTGATAATCGTTGTCCGGCATTGTCGTCTCCTCTTCGAGAAACCAACGCAGCGGCGACGATACGCGTTCCAGCGGGGCCGGTTCACAAGAGATGGTTAACTGATGGCGGGCTAAGGTCCGATTCAACGCCTGTCGGATACGACCGGCTCGGTTCCATCTGGAGTTCGGTTCTCAATGGCCTTGAAGCTGTCGCTGAAACCCGGCGAAAAGTTCGTCCTGAATGGCGCCGTGGTCCAGAATGGCGACCGACGGGGTGTACTGATCCTTCAAAACCGCGCCAGTGTCCTGCGCGAGAAGGACATTATGCAGGCCGAGGACGTCATCACGCCTGCCCGACGCATCTACTTCCCCATCATGATGATGTATCTGGAAGAGAGTTCTGCGGCGAAGTTTTACGACGAATTGGCGCTGCGGATCACCGAGTTCATGGGCGCGACGCAGAACCCGGCCATCCTGGCGGAATGCGTATCCGCATCGCGTCATGTGCTGGCGCGCGAATACTACAAGGCCCTGATGTCGGCGCGTAAGATTGTCGAGTATGAAGAGAGAGTGCTGAATGTCGCTTCAGGCCTACACAGCGGCGACAGCGAGAGCTGAGAGCCCGCGCGACCTGGAGTACCGTCTGTTCGGTCAGGTCACACGCGCGCTGGTTCACGCCTCGACCGTCGATCCCTCCGACCTTGCCACGCGCATCGATGCGCTGGACTGGAACCGGCGCCTGTGGTCGACGCTGGCCGGCGATTGCAGCGATCCCGCCAACGCCCTGGGGGCGCCCATGCGCGCGCAGATCATTTCCTTGAGCCTGTTCATCAATCGCCATTCGTCGGCGGTGATGCGGGGCGAAGAGACGTTCCAGGACCTGATCGATATCAATCGGATGATCATGCAGGGCCTGTCGGGCGGGGCGTCGCCGACGCAGTAGCCGCGGCGGTTCACGAAAACGCGAAGCCTCTTGGCGCAAGGCGTTGAGGCGGCTTATGTTTCACCTCCCTGTTCAACAGTCGAAAGGAGTCAAGACACACGTTACGCACGTTGTCTGACTTCTCATGCGAGACCGTTGTTTCGCGATCGGTCATCCGGCTAAAAGGCCAGATGACCAGGGCTCAAACCGACATCATCGAGTCATTCCGCCACGATCAGAAGGTGGCGATCCGCAATGGTAAGATCGCCATCAATGAGGTCATGGCGAAGATCGTGACCGCTGGTCGGGGCGATCGAGAATTTCTTCTGAAATGCCAGTCGATCGAAAAGTCCGGTGACCAGATGGTCGATGGATGGATCGCGCTCATGGACGACGCTCGCGACAAAACTCTGAGCAAAGCGACCATCATCACGGGCGGTCTCACGCTCATCGAGGATTTCATCCGCGACGCCAAAACGTGGAAGCGCATTCCTCCCGCGTTCGGTTCTCAGCGTCAGAACGTCCTCATGGATGAGGAGTTGGATGAGGTTCGTCAGCGTCTAGAGGACCGTTTCAAAAACGGGCTCAGGAAGATTTCGGTCAAGCCCGTGAAACGGTGGCATGAGCGCAATCCGGTCCGTTGGGCGTTAGGCCTGATATTCATCGCCGCCGTAGTCGCCTTCATGAATTTTCTGGCTCAGACCTTCACGAAGCCTCTGATCGAGCCGACCGCGACCCATAGACCGCGCTAAGGGCGAGCGGGCGGGAGCGGGTTTAGTCCAGCCTCGATCCGCTTGGCGTCCATGTGCGAGCGACAAATGGTCGTAAACTCGCGATTGAGGACGATGACCGGAATGTCACCCCAGGTCGAAGCGTCCCGCGCGTAACCCTCATCGATGATCTGGACGATCGACTGATTATTGAGGTCCAAATCCTTCAAACACGCGAGGACGCCCTCCGTGTTGGCTCGACCGTATGGCGATGTCGGATCGATGAGGGACATCTGATCGATGATCCCCATCACATAGTCGCCCTTACGGTCACCCAGAGCATTCCACTGGACACGGTTGGTCACGAAGCCAGCGTGAGCCGAACCGGCCGTCAAAGCGACGGCCATAGCGGCGGCGATTGCGGTTCTCATGACCCCTCCTGAGCTTCCCCGACACCCTCTTATCACAACCGCCGGGCGTCCGACCCCCCTGGATAAATAACTCCTGAGAACACCCTTTTCAGGAGAACAACCTATGGCGATCCAACTGAGCGTAGCCGCTCGCAACGCCCGTTTAGACAGCATTGAAACCGTCGCCGGAGCATCGGCGAAATTACAAATCCGTAGCGGAGCCCAGCCCGCGAACTGCGCGACGGCTGCGTCGGGAACCCTGTTGGTCGAGATCGCCCTTCCGGCCGACTATCTGGCCAACGCTTCGGCTGGCTCGAAAGCCAAATCGGGAACCTGGAGCGGAACCGCCGCTGCTGCTGGCACGGCCGGTCACTTCCGTGTCGTGGATTCGGCTGGCACGACTTGCCACCTCCAGGGTTCGGTCACCGCGACCAGCGAAAGCGGCGACATGGAGTTGGACAACACCTCGATCGCATCGGGTCAGACCGTGACGGTCAACACCTTCACGCTGTCCGACTCGAACGCCTAAGGGAGGGCTCTCCCTTGGCTGACGTAAAAGTCTCAGCACTACCCGCCGCGACCGCCCTCACCAGGACCGAAGAGGTTCCGGTGATCCAGGGTGGCGCGAGCGTGAGGACAACCGTGTCAGCGATGGGGCCGAAGCTCCATCCGGGATACTCATCCACTCGTGTTTACTCCGGCAACTGGGGTGTCCTGACCAACAATGCCCCGCCCTACAGTGGCTACATGTTTTTCCACCCGGTCTTCATCCCGGTGGCGACAACGATAAAGTCTCTCATCCTGAATGTCAGTTCGGCACAAGGTGGAGGATCAACCGCGTATGTCGGTTTGTATTCCTCCCTTGCGAACGGCAATCCTGGGTCCGCCCTCATTCGCAGCACCTCGCTATCTACATCCACGGCCGGGGCGAAGGTTTATACGCTGGGTTCACCGCTTGCCGTAGCAGCCGGGACCTATTGGGGTGCGACGTGGTTCAGTGCGACCGGCGGAACCGTCTACTCCTACAATTATCAAGGCATCGGGAGTTGGGCCGTGGGAGCGTCACAATCTGACTACCTTATCGGGGCGACCGTGGGCCTCATGGACCAGTCGGGGACCAACTACTCGTCGGGCCTCCCGTCGAACGCGATCACGGGGTTCAATATGTCAGCGATGCTCAGCATTCCGATTCCTGCTGTTCAGTTTGGGGTGAACTGATGATTGAGCACTACGATGACACCGGCCTGATCGCCACGGAATGGGAGCCCATCGAGGTTGTCCTCCCGCGAGCCATCGCCAACATCAACTCCATGCGTGACGCCTTGATCGAAGGCGGGTTCGACTATGCCAAGGACTCATCGACCTACCGCATCCAGACCCGACCGTCTGACCGCGAAAACATCACTACGCTGGGTCAGATGGCGACACTGGCCGTCATGTCCGGCGTCGAGGTCGGTGACCTGGATTGGCTGGGGAATGGACAGCCGTTCGTATTCCTTACGGCCGACAATCAGGTTTTGCCGATGGACGCGCACGACATGATGTCGATGTTTCGACAGGCGATGGCGTTCAAATCTGCTGCGACGTTCAACGCCCGCTCGCTGAAAGACGCCGTCCTCGCCGCGACGACCGATCAGGAAGTCAGCGCGATCGACCTCAACGCCGGATGGCCGGGGGAGTAAGCCCCCATGTCCGATTACATCCTCTTCGAAAATGGTGACCGATGGCTCTTTGAGGACGGTTCCCCTCACGTCAACGAGAACGCCGTCGAGGGTCCGGCTGAGATCATCGCGACCCTGTCGAAGACGCTGGGGTCGGCGACCGCTACCGGCGCGGCCATAGTCGTCCATCCTTTCCGGTCCGCATCACTCAATAAGACGCTAGGCGGCCTGACAGTCTCATCCTCAGTCGCCGTTGTGCCGGTCCGTCTCGCTGACCTGACCGTGGCCCTCGCGCCGATGGTCAGCGCGTCTTCCGCTTCGACGATCGTCGCCGGGTCGTCGGCCTCAACCCTCGCCGGGGCCAGCCTGACGGCTCAAGGTGGTGTTTCGATTTCGGGATCGTCCAACCGAACGCTCAGCGGCCTGACGCTCACTTCCACGGCTGGATCGACGATCGCCGCTTCGCTCATCCAGAGCATGGGCGGAATGACGGCCGCGTCTCCGCGACCATGACGGGATCGGGCTCATCGACCGTCATCATCATCCTGACCAACCGCGTGGAGCGGGTCGTCAGATCGGTGAGGAGCTTTTCCAGATCAGCGACCTCATTGGTCATCCGGAGGGTTTCGGTCGGCGCGCTAAAGAATCGATCGTCCAAAGCCAAGGGGAGGAGGAGGTCGAGGGCCTGACGCTCGAAAGCGGCGAATTGGACTGATTTCTGATCGCAACCGCGACCCCGATAGTGTGAGCCGCATTCCACGGATGCGCGTGTGGTCCGACCGTTCCTCATCGTCATCGCCGAACCGCACGACCGGCATTTGATCGATCCAGTGAAGAGATTCGAGAAGTTGAGGCGATGACCGCCACCGGTCTTCGTCCGATCACGCCTCGCCGCGCGAGCCTGGGCGACACGATCGGCCGACACGATCCGGTGTTGGTAATAGCCAAAGATGGGGTCGCCCTGCGCGACCTTGCGACCGTCGATGATCGTGGTCGGCTGATAGTCGCCCTCGACGGCCGGACTCATGATGAGTTCAGCGATCCAGGTTGGGTCCCATCCCTTGGGGTTCTTCCCCCATGATGGTGTGTCGGATCGTTCGTTGAGCTTGCGCGCGATGATCCGCGCGCCCAGCCCTTCGATCGTCCAGTCGAAGATGAGTCGGACCACGGCGGCGCGATCTTCGCGCACAACGAATCGGTCGCCTTCGACGGAGAGCCATCCGGGTATTCTCTTATTCATGATCGCGCCGGTCGCTCGTGCGGCCTTGCGCTTGATCGCGATTGCGGACTGAACGCGTTCCGATTTCTGCTGGGATTCCTGATGGGCGAGTTGCCCCCTCATGAGGATTTCCATCGTCTCCATGAGGTTGGCCCGCAACGAATCGGCCGTGTAGATGCGACCGCCATCCACCGTGGCGAAGGCCACGCCCAAGTCGGTCATGTCTTCGAGCCAACGTTGGGTCTTTCGGACTTCGAGGCGCGACAGGCGGTCGAGTTTTTCGACCAGGACGACGTGATCGCGGCCGATCTCGCTACGACGAATCCGGTCAGCGAGTATCCCGAGATTGCCCCTGCTCAGGTGATCACCCTTCCAGGCCGACCGCCCCAGGTCTTCGACGACCTCGACCTCTTCCCAGCCCATGCGCGCGATATGGGTGCGGCATAGCTCTAACTGGCGTTCGACGGACGATCCCTTCTCCTGCTGCTTCGAGGAAAACCGGACGTAGATGATGGCTCGCGTGTGCATCCCCACCTTATGGGGAGATGATTCGCTGCTTGTCATAATTTTCTCGATCCCTACCTTCGATTTCCCGGCGTCAGTGTGTGACGCGTGTCGAAAGGAGGTGATCCAGTGTCTCATTGTCATCAATCGCGAGCGGCGACCGCGACCCTGGTCCTCGGAGAGGGCCTGGTCTGAGCCTTTCAGACTGAGTTGCAGTCGGGCCGTTTGCGGTCAGACAGTGGAGGGCCGTCGAGGAAACTCGGCGGCCCTTTCCTTGGCGGTCAGTGCAACAAGCGAGCGAACCAGCCGGCGACGTGTTCGCCGACTTCGACCACGGTCGCCCAGATCAGAAACAGGTACAGGGCGCTCGCCGCTGTCGCCAGCATGCCCAGCAGGATCGCCACCCCGTCGCGCTGCATCATGCCCAGGGCGAACAGGACGAGGGCGATGCCGGGCAGGGCGTCTCCGAACGGGATGGGCAGGGCCATGATCAGCGCCAGCACGACGCAGACCAGACCGGTGAAGGTGTCGGCGACATCGCCGGTCAGCAGGGGCAGGCGCGGGCGGGTCAGCCTTTCGATGGCGCGGACCAGTTTCAGGACGCTGGCGCCCTTTGGCCGTCGACGCACGGCGCGCCGGATGCCGTCGGCAAACATGTAGCGGCGGTGCGCGATCCGCACTCTGGACGACAGGACCCAGCGACGCAGCCAGGCCGGGGCGGCGAAGGGGGTGGCGATCAGGGCGTTGTAGGCGCTGCGCGAGACCGAGGCCTTCAACATCCAGCGCGGCAGCCAGACGGTTTGTCTCTGGAAAGCCAGTTCCAGCGACATCAGGATGATCGGCACGGCGAAGACCGCCTTGCCGCCCGGAGGCCAGGGCAGGAGCGCCAGCAGCGACAAGATCAGGATCATGGCCCCGAAGCCGCGCTCACCGAAAGACGCGACCAGTTCGGCCATGGTCAGCTTGGGTTCTGGGGCGTGGCCGAGATCTTCGAGGACGTCGGAAAACCGCCGCAGGTCGTCGTTCGGAGGCGGTTGGGCGGGCATCAGGCAGGGCGCTCGGCTAGGGATTGCGCCCATCTAGGCGGTCGGCGCGTGGATCGCCACTTACAGAACGGAAAGGCGATCAGATAATTCGCCTATGTCTCAGTCCTGCACATGCTCCGGCTTGTCCTTCCGCTTGGTGGCGGCAAACTCTTCGAGCTGGGTCTCGGTCATAGACGCGGCCATGGATTTGGACGCGCCCTTCAGCTTGGACTTGGGCATCTCGCCGCGCTTGGCCGACAGGGCGGCGCCGGCGGCCTTCTGCTGGGCTGCGGATTTGGCGGGCATCGGGTGTCTCCTTCCGCCCTCAAGAAACCGTCAGCTTCCCAGCAGTTCCCGGCCGATCAGGAAGCGGCGGATTTCGTTGGTGCCAGCGCCGATGTCATACAGCTTGGCGTCGCGGACCAGGCGCTCGACCGGCCATTCCTTGGTGTAGCCGGCGCCGCCGAGGGCCTGGACAGCCTCCAGGCTAACCTTCACGGCGTTTTCCGAGGCCAGCAGGATCGCGCCGGCCGCGTCATAGCGAGTGGTCTTACCCTGATCGCAGGCGCGGGCCACGGCATAGACATAGGCGCGGGCGCTGTTCAGGGCGACGTACATGTCGGCCACCTTGGCCTGCATCAGCTGGAACGAGCCGATAGGCTTGCCGAACTGCTTGCGGTCGCGAACGTAGGGCAGGACCACGTCCAGCGCGGCCTGCATGATGCCCAGCGGACCGGCGGCCAGGACGGCTCGCTCATAGTCCAGACCGCTCATCAGCACGCCGGCGCCGCCGCCCAGCGGGCCCATGATGTTTTCCTCCGGCACTTCGCAGTCCTCGAACACCAGTTCGGCGGTGTCCGAGCCGCGCATGCCCATCTTGTCCAGCTTCTTGGAGACGCTGAAACCCTTCATGCCCTTTTCGATCAGGAAGGCGGTGCACCCCTTCGAGCCAGCCTCGGGATCGGTCTTGGCGTAGACGACCAAGGTGTCGGCGTGGGGGGCGTTGGTGATCCAGAACTTGGTGCCGTTCAGGACGTAGCGGTCGCCCTTCTTGTCGGCGCGGGTGCGCATCGACATGACGTCGGAACCGGACCCGGCCTCGGACATGGCCAGAGAGCCGACGTGTTCGCCGCTGATGAGTTTGGGCAGATACTTCTGCTTCTGCTCGGGCGTGCCCCAGCGACGGATCTGATTGACGCAAAGGTTGGAGTGCGCCCCGTAGGCCAGGCCGATCGAGGCCGAGGCGCGCGACACTTCTTCCATCGCCACGACGTGTTCGAGATAGCCCAGACCCAGGCCGCCGTATTCTTCCTCGACCGTGATTCCGTGCAGGCCCAGTTCGCCCATCTCGGGCCACAGCTCGCGCTTGAACGCGTTCTTCTCGTCGATCTCGGCCGCCAGAGGGGCCAGGCGATCGGCGGCCCAGCGGGCGGTCGTGTCGCGGATGGCGTCGGCGTTTTCGCCAAGGCCGAATTCCATGGATTGGGGCGCGAAGGGAATGCTCATGCGCTGAGGCGTAGCATTGCGCACGGCCTTTCGCCAAGCGCTGTCAGGTGCGGTCAGCCCGTCCCCAGCGACCATAGAGATTGTAGCCCGACACCCCGACGCAGGCGACGGCGATCAGAGCCAGCACCCAGGCGACGGTGGCCGTGTCGCTGCTGTTCGACACCGACGCGCGGCGAAAGGCCGCCATGGCGACGCCCAAGGACAGCATGCCCAGGCCGCCCATGATCAAGAAGGTGGCCGTCTCGCCCCAGCCGGGGCGTTTCGCGGCCCTGGCGCGGGCGACGACTTCGCGCGTGCTCAGCGTTTGTTCGACGGGTGTCGCGTCCAGCTCGGAGCTCGGCGCGGCTTCGGCATCGACGGGTGCAACGGCCTCCGGTTCCGAAAGGCCCGGCGCGGTCAGGACGACGCTGGCTTTCTCGGCGCTGGTGAACTCTGCCTTCGAGGCGGCGAGTGGCTCGGCTTCGAGCGGCGCCTGCAGGTCATTGGCGGCGACGGGACCGACGGCTGTAGCGGGATAGATGGAATGGGGCTGAGGCGCAGCCGGCGCGTCGGTCTCGTCGTGCGCGGGAAAGGGAGCGACGGCTTCGTCCAGCGCGCCCTCGACGGCGGCCAGGGTCGGTTGGGGCGTCTCGAATGGAGACGGCAGGGGGGCGGCCAGCAGGTCCGCCAGGGTCACGGGCGCGCCGGGGGCGGCGTTGAACAGCGCATGTTCGGCCGAGCGTCGGCGCGTAGGCTTTTCGGCGGCGGCGTCATCCGCCCATTCGGACAGGGCCAAGGCGGCCTGGCGAGCGGCGCCGGCGTTCAACTGCTCGACCACGTCGGACGACGCGAACCGATCCGCGCCGATGGAGAAGGCGAAACTGGCCAGGGCGTCGAACTGGTGCTGGTTCAGGGGCACGCGAACATGATCGGCCAAAGCCTTCACGACCGGGATCAGATCGTATTGCATCAGCAGTTCGGCGTCCTGTTCGGACACCGTGGCGCCCTCGCGGGCCGAATGGGTGTGGCCGTAGCCGATGACCCAGCGACCGTCGCTGCGCTGCATGGCGCGAGGACGGAAGCCTTCGAAGCTCTTGATCAGCAGGACGCCCTCGCGGGACACCTTGCTGGGTTTGGGGAGGACGTCAGACACAGTTGACCCAATTGGAAACAGGCGCGCGGCGCTCGCACGATCATCAGCAAGGCCCGCGCCGGATCGGCGTGGATGATGTCTAGAGCAGCACCAGTGTGGCCAGACCAAGGAAGATCAGGAAACCGAAGAAGTCTGTGGTCGCCGTGACGAACACGGCGGACGACACTGCGGGGTCGAACTTCAGCTTGGAGAGGGTCAGCGGCGTCAGCACGCCGATGCTGGCGGCGATCAGCAGATTCAGGATCATGGCGGCGCCGATCACCAGACCGATCTTCCAGTCTTCGTCACGGAACCAGAAGCCGGCCGCGATGCCGATCAGGGGCGCCAGAATCATTCCGTTGGCGAGGCCCACCGCCATCTCGCGCCAGAAGGTGCGAGGGGCGTTCGAGCTGTTCAGTTCGCGCGTCGCCAGCGCACGCACGGTCACGGTCAGAGCCTGGGTGCCGGCATTGCCGCCGATGGCGGACACGATCGGCATCAGCACTGCCAAGGCTACGATCTGCTGAATCGTGCCTTCGAACAGGCCGATGACGCTGGCGCCCAGGGCCGCCGTGGCCAGATTGATCGCCAGCCACGGCACGCGGCCGCGCACGATCTCGGACACCGAAGAGCCGCGATCCTCGTCGGACACGCCGGCCAGACGCAGGATGTCTTCGCGGTTCTCTTCCTGAATGATGTTGACGATGTCATCGACGGTGATCTGGCCGACCAGCCGCCCACCAGCGTCAACAACCGGCGCAGAGATCAGGTGGTATTTCTCGAAGATATAGGCGACCTCTTCCTGGTCCTGACCGACGGCGATCACGTTGATCGGCTCCATCAGGTCGGACAGGGCGATGCTGCGCGCGGCGCGCAACAGTCCGCTGATCGGCACGCCGCCGACCGGCCTGTTCAACGGATCGACCACATAGATGTCGAAGAACAGCTCAGGCAGGTCGTCGCCCTGCTTGCGGATGTGGTCGATGGTGTCGCCCACGCTCCAGAACTGGGGCGCGGCCATCACCTCGCGCTGCATCAGGCGGCCGGCGGACTCCTCGTCATAGCCCAGGCTGTTCTCGATCGCGGCGCGATCGACCTCGGGCATGGCGGCCAGAACGCGCTCCCGCTGATCGTCTTCCAGGTCCTCGACAACGGCGGCGGCGTCGTCGGAGTCCAGTTCCTGAAGCGCCACGGCCAAGGTGCCGTGCGGCACGCGCTCCAGCACCTCCTCGCGGATGTTGTCGTCCAGCTCGGGCAGGGTCTCGGCCAGCAGTTCCGGCGGCAACCACAGCACCACGACGGCGCGGTGTTCCGCCGTCAGGAAGCCCATCAGGTCGGCGACGTCGGCCGGGTGCAGGTCTTCCAGCAGTGACCGCAGTCGCACCCCATCGCCGTCGTCGGCGGCGTCCACGACTTTCTCGACGAATTGAGGGGTGAGGACATAGTCCTCGTCCAGGGCGGCGTGGTCTTCGTTATCAGGCGCTTCGGCTGGAGCGAAGGCGGAGTCCGTGGTGTTCACGTGGTCGCCTCCCTTGGTATGTCCAGCCGTAGTTAGCCGATGAATCGCCCTGTTTAGCCAGATGGTGCGGTCGAGAAGACTCGAACTTCCACGGGTTGCCCCACAGCGACCTCAACGCTGCGCGTCTACCAATTCCGCCACGACCGCTCGCATCGGAGCGGCGGCGAATAGACGAAGCCGCTGGAAAAGGAAAGGACGAATTGAACGGTTCGTGGCGAGCCGAGGATGCAAGCCTCAGGCGGACCCGGCCATGAAGTCATAGACGTCGGCCTGGCGGGTGACGGTGATCGCGATTCGGTCGTCGCGGATCTCGATCTCGCCACGCGCCACGGGGTAGTTGTTGGCCAGAATCCAGACCTCGTCGCCCTCTGCGGCGTCCAAGGGGATCACCGCGCCACGGCCCATGCGCAACAGTTGCGACATCGGCAGCACCGATCGACCCAGAACCACAGAGATTTCGACGTCGACGGCGTTGATTTGGGTCACGTAAAGCTCTCGATCACTGAAAGGCCGTCTCTTGCGCAAACGCCTCGCCAACCACATTGAAGCGTCATGCTTGCTGAGCCGTTAAGCCCGTCCCTTCAGAAACTGCGTCTCGACGACGGGCGGCCCGTCGAATGGGCCGTGTCGCAGGGCTATGTCGATTACGCCGCCGCCGAAGCCTTCATGGAGGCGCGCGTCGCCGCCATCGCGGCCGGGGAGGCGCAGGAGATGGTGTGGCTGCTGGAACATCCGCCGCTCTATACCGCCGGGGTCTCGTCCAAGGACGAGGATCTTCTGGATGCGGGCCGGTTCCCGGTGCACCGGACGGGGCGGGGCGGGCAGTTCACCTATCATGGGCCCGGCCAGCGGGTGGCCTATGTGATGCTGGACCTGAACCGGCGCGGCAAGGACGTGCGGTGTTTCGTTCGCGGGCTGGAACTGTGGCTGATCGGCGCGCTGGACCAGTTCGGCATCGAAGCCGACATCCGGCCCGGACGCGTCGGCGTGTGGGTCGAGCGCAAGGGGCCGGGCTGGTCGCGCGAGGACAAGATCGCGGCCATCGGCGTCAAGGTCCGCAAATGGGTCAGTTTCCACGGCATCAGCCTGAACGTCGAGCCGGACCTGGACCATTTCGGCGGCATCGTGCCGTGCGGCATTCAGGACCACGGCGTCACCAGCCTGGTCGATCTGGGCGTGCTGGCGACCATGGACGAGGCGGACGAGGCGTTGCGACGCAGCTTCGACCGGATATTCGGCGCGGCGGCCGAGGCTGTGGCGCCGCTCTGAGCGCGCCGCATCGCCGCAGGTGGTGTGACAATCGGGCGAAATCCTGACCTGCGGGGTTGGCAAGCGCGTGACGCATGAGGTTTAACCATCGCCACGAGCTTGAAATAGAAGGCCGCAGGAAACCTCCATGAACCGCATGATCGCCGCCGCATCGGCCGCCGTTCTGTCGCTGACCGTCGCCGCCGGCGCCGCAGTCGCACAGGATTTTCGCGCCCTGGCGCAACAGGACCTTCAGGCCGCGCATGACGCCCTGGCCGCCAACCACCCCGCCGCCGTGATCCCCGGCGCGCCCAGCGAAGCCTTCCGCACCTGGATCGACGCCGGCCTGGCCGACGCGCAAGGCAAGGTCGGTCGCGTCAACAGCGGAGACAGCCACGCCTATCTGATGCGCTACTACTCCAACGGTTTCCGCGATTCCAACATCGCGATCCGCCCGACCTACGAGGGCCTCGGTCCGTTCTTCGCGACCAGCTGGCCGGGCGTCGCCACGGCGTGGCGCAATGGCGAATATGTCGTCTCCTATGTGAAGCCGGGCGTGCGCAACATGCCGCCGGTCGGCGCGACCTTGGTCAAATGCGGCGACAAAACCGCCGCCCAACTGGCCGAAGAGCGGCTGGACCGCTGGGAAGGCGACCTGACGACCGAGGCTGGTCGCGTCCGCACCGCCCCCTATCTGCTGTGGAACCGCAACAACCCCTTCACCGGCGGCGTGCCTTCGCTTTGCACCTTCAAGGTCGGGCGTCGCGATCGTGACTTCCAGATGCAGCCCCAGCCGGCCGATGCCGCCAGCCTGGAGGCCGCTTATCGCGCCACCATCTATATGCCCGGCGCCAATCCGCTGTCGGTCGAGACGGTCGACGGCCGTCCCTGGATCCACGTCCACACCCTGGCGGACGACGCCGGATGGGACGCCTTCTTCGCCGTCGTCGAGGGCCAGTTGCCCGCCATTCGCGGCGCGCAAGGCCTGGTCATCGATCTGCGCGGCGCGAACGGCGCATCGCTGAATGCCACGGGCAAGGGCTATGGCCTGGCCAACCGCATCTGGACGCCGGAATTCACCGTCAGCCGTCAGCCTGAAGCCGGCTCGATCACCTATCGCGCCACGACGGCCAACCGTCAGTGGTTCGCCGACACCCTGGCCCGGATGCAGGCCGATCCGCGCTTCGTCGCCGAATCCGGCCCGGTGATCGAACAGACTCAGGCCATCGTCGCAGCCTTCGATTCGGCGCTCGCCGCCAATCAGCCGACCTCCACCATGCCGGGCCGTCCGTCCGTGGCGGATACCGGCGCGGCCAATCCGGTCGCCGGTCAGGTGGTGGTCCTGGTCGACAGCGGCTGCACCAGCGGCTGCCTGGATACGCTGGACCTGCTGACGCGCCTGCCGAACGTGCGCCTGGCCGGATCGGTCACGGCCGAGGATTCGATCTTCATCGAGCCCACCGTGCTGCGCCTGCCGTCGAACTATGCCGAGCTGACCTATGGTCACAAGGCCTGGACGACGCGTCAGCGCGGCAACGACGCACCCTTCACCCCGGCGCAGGGCCTGGCCTACACCGGATCGGCGACCGACGAGACCGCCGTGCGCGCCTGGGTCGGCACGCTGTTCCAGTAAAAACGCAACGCCGAACGGATCAGGGGGCGGGCAGGGGGTGGAACCCCGGCCCGCCCCTTCCCATTTGCAGATCATGACCGATCTCGCCCCAACACACGAAAGCCTGCGTTCGCCGTCGGGCTTCGACCTGACTCCGCCGAACGATGAAGAACGCGCCCGCTTGGAGGCCGACCTGAGCCCCGAGGAAAAACGCGTCCTGCTGTCGCACGGCACCGAGGCGCCCTTCTGCGGCACTCTGCTGGGCGAGAAGCGGGAAGGGGTCTTCTGCTGCCGCGAATGCGGCCTGCCGCTGTTCAGGAGCGGAACCAAGTTCGAGAGCGGCACCGGCTGGCCCAGCTTCACTCAGCCGGTGGACGATAGCCACGTTCACGAGATTCGCGACACCAGCTACGGCATGATCCGCATCGAGACCCAGTGCGCCCGCTGCGGCAGCCACCAGGGCCACGTCTTCCCCGACGGCCCGCCGCCGACTGGAAATCGCTATTGCATCAACTCGGTCGCGCTCAGCTTCGTCGCCGAAGGCGAGGCTCTGCCCGACCCGCTTCGGCGGGGCGACGGTGTCGCCTGACCTTGGCCTCAATCGCTGTGCTAGGATGATTTCGAACGGAGGCGGCCCATGCTGATTGCAGGTTTCTTGGCGAGTGCGGCCCTTGTCGCGGCGGGCGGTGACCCCGACGGCGTCGTCACGACCGCGCCGTCCAACGCCCCGACCCTGGCCCAGGCCATGGCGGCCGCGCCTCAGGAATCGGTGACCGCTCCGACGGCCCAGGACGCTGCTCCGCACGGCCTGACGACCGAACAGCAGATCCA
Organism: Brevundimonas sp. TWP1-3; assembly: GCF_049896085.1. Taxonomy (NCBI): domain Bacteria; kingdom Pseudomonadati; phylum Pseudomonadota; class Alphaproteobacteria; order Caulobacterales; family Caulobacteraceae; genus Brevundimonas; species Brevundimonas sp. TWP1-3. Next base: position 1,868,551 of record NZ_JAFCTP010000001.1, read on the forward strand.
GAACTGGATCAGCTCGCGCACGCCGGGCGCCAGCTTCGAGGAAGCCGCCGAGACCGGTCCGCCGGCCGAGCGCAAAATGCACGGCATGGTCGAGGCTGGAATCGGCACAGGCGGCTATCGCAGCTATGGCGCCGCCGTCTCCCTGCCTGTCGGCGAGAATGGTCGCCTGGACCTGGCCTATCGTGAGGGGCGCAACGAGCCCTGGGGCTATGGCTACGGCGGTTACGGCCTGCGTGGACCGGGCTTCTACTCGCCCTACGGCGGCGGCTGGCGCGGTCGGGGCTATGGCGCGGACACCACCACCAAGTCGATGTCCCTGGGCTTCAGTTGGAGCAAGGACGGCGATGCGGAAGCGCGCGATCCCTATCGTCGTGGGCAGTACGGCTACGACTGACGGCCTCAAGGCCTGCCCAGAAAACTCAAAAAGGCCCGGCGAAAGCCGGGCCTTTTCAGTTCTCAGATGGTGCCGCCGGGGGGAATCGAACCCACGACCTCAGCCTTACCAAGGATGCGCTCTACCACTGAGCTACGGCGGCCCCGACTGAGGAAGCGGCCGTATAGCCAAACCCTTCCGGGGAGGGAAGCGCCTTTTTGATCCTCCGAAAGAAAGTTTGGACATGGCCCGTTATCACGGCATCATCCGGCCATGACTCACCCTCCGCATGACGCCGATACGCCTGCCGCCGCCCCTGCGGCGACGCCGCCCGTCGAATCGGGGCCGGAGTTCGAGATTGCGCGGGCCAAGGCCGAGAAGGCGATCCGTCTGGCTTCGGCGCTTCGCGCCAACCTTCGTCGTCGCAAGGCCCCGGCGCGGACGCCTGCGACGCCGCGCGACAGCAACTGACGCATCGCAACTGAATGTCATCGGCTCGCGACCTCGCAGCCCTTTGGCAAGCGTCCAACGGCTTGCTAGAGAACCATCCCCCCGAGGCGTTTCCTTCGGGTGCGCTTAAGGACGTCATGGACAGCATCGCCATTCAGGGCGGCGCCCAGCTTTTCGGGGACATTCCCGTCAGCGGCGCCAAGAACTCCGCCATCAAGCTGATGGCCGCCTCGATCCTGACGGATCAGCCTCTGCTGCTGACCAATATGCCGCGTCTGGCGGACACCCGGTTCCTGGGCCAACTGCTGCGCCAGTTCGGCATCGAAGTGACCGAGCGCGACGGCGCGGACGGGCAGGAGAGCCTGTTTCATGCGGCCGAGTTGACCTCGACCTTCGCCCCCTATGATCTGGTTCGCCAGATGCGGGCCTCGTTCAATGTACTGGGGCCGCTGCTGGCCCGCACCGGCGAGGCCAAGGTGTCTCTGCCCGGCGGTTGCACCATCGGCGCGCGTCCGGTGGATCTGCACCTGCAGGCGCTGACGGCGCTGGGGGCCGAGATCGAACTGGACGAGGGCTATGTCACTGCTCGCGCGCCCAAGGGGTTGCGAGGAGCCGAGATCGAGTTTCCGTTCGTTTCGGTCGGGGCCACCGAACACGCCCTGCTGGCCGCCGTTCTGGCGCAGGGGACAACCGTGCTGCGCCGCGCCGCGCGCGAACCCGAGATCGGTGATCTGGCTCATTGTCTGACTGCCATGGGCGCCAAGATCGAAGGCATCGACACCGACGTCCTGACCATCACCGGGGTCTCGTCGCTGAACGGGACGACCTGGTCGGTGATTCCCGACCGAATCGAGATGGGCTCCTACGCCGTCGCCGCCGCCATGGCGGGGGGCGAGGTGCGCCTGACCAAGGCGCGGGCCGAGCTGATCGGCTCGCTGACCGACAAGATGATCGAGGCTGGGGTCGAGGTATCGCCCACCGTCGACGGCGTGCTGATCAAGCGCGATCCGAAGCAGCGGCTGAAGGCCGTGGACATCGAAACGGCCATCTATCCGGGCTTCGCCACCGACCTGCAGGCCCAGTTCATGGCCTTGATGACGACGGCCGAGGGCGTCAGCACGGTGCGCGAGACCATCTTCGAGAACCGTTTCATGCATGTGCCGGAACTGGCGCGGCTGGGGGCGGACATCTCGGTCCACGCCGGCGAGGCCCACGTCAACGGCGTCGAGGTGCTGCACGGCGCCCAGGTGATGGCGACCGATCTGCGGGCCTCCATGTGCCTGGTCATCGCGGGCCTGGTCGCCGAAGGTGAGACGACGGTCGGACGCGTCTATCATCTGGATCGCGGCTTCGAGCGTTTGGAAGAAAAGCTCGGCGCGTGCGGCGCGGACATTCGACGGATCAAGGGAACGGGTGATGAGCACTGAGATCGACGGCGTCATCACCGAAGCCAAGGCGCCGGTCGAGCCGCTGCGCCTGCTGGCCGAGGATGCCGACGATCTTCAAATCATTTCCGCAGCGCTGCAGGACGCCATCCTGCGGCCGGTCGATATCGTGTGGGAGAAGAGTGCGCGCACCCTGACCATTGCCTTCAGCCGCTTCTGCTGGGAATGCGGCGGGACGCGGGTGATGTGCGCCATGCAGTTCGGCGACGTTTTGGCGGTCAAGAGCCGGCGCCTGTCGCGCAGCCCCGATGCCTCGCTGGAATTGCTGGCGCTCGATTTCATCCCGACGGATGCGCCCGGCGGCAAGGTCATCCTGATGTTCGCCGGCGGCGGGGATTTGCGGATCGATGTCGAATGCCTGGACGCCGTGGTCACCGACATTTCAGAACGGTGGCCCGCGCGGGTCGCGCCGACCCACCTTGACGGCCCGGATCTGGACGCCCCCAAACGCGATGAAGGGAATGCGGCATGAGTGGTCCCCACAAGCTGGCTTCGGTCGAACTGGACGTGTTGACCTTGCCCGCCGCGACAGCCGAAATCGAGCATGAGCGCCGGGTCGCCATCTTCGATCTGGTCGAAAAGAACAGTTTCGAACCCGTCGGCGCCGAGGGTGGACCCTATAAGCTGAAGCTTTCTTTGCAGGACAATCGTCTGGTGTTCGATATCGATGGCGAGAACTTCAACCGCACCTACGCCATCAGCCTCACGCCGCTGAAGGGCGTGATCAAAGACTACCTGCTGATCTGCGACAGCTATTACGAGGCCCTGCGCGGGTCGTCGGCCAGCCAGATCGAATCGGTCGACATGGGTCGGCGCGGCCTGCACAACGAGGGGGCCGACCAGTTAAAGACACGACTGGACGGCAAGATCGTCGTCGATCATGAAACGGCGCGGCGGTTGTTTACGTTACTGTGTGCGCTCTACCGTCGCGGCTGACCTCGACTATCTCTGCGTTTTCGGGCATTAGGCCCCTCCATTCCGCCCCTCGCGCCCGCCCGGCGTGGGGTCGAACGCATTTTAATCGGGCGTGAGAGGCCGCATGGCTAAGGAAGAACTACTTGAGTTTCCCGGCACCGTCAGCGAACTGCTGCCGAACGCCACCTTCCGCGTGACGCTTGAGAACGACCACGAGATCATCGCCCACACGGCAGGCAAGATGCGCAAGAACCGCATCCGCGTGCTGGCCGGCGACAAGGTCCTGGTCGAAATGACCCCCTACGACCTGACCAAGGGTCGCATCACCTATCGCTTCAAGTAAGTGACGACGGCGCGTCCCGAATTGGTGCTGGCTTCGGCCAGCCCGCGCCGCATCGAACTGCTGGCGCAGGTCGGGATCACGCCCGACCATATCGATCCTGCCGATATCGACGAGACGCCGTTGAAGGGCGAAACGCCGCCACGTCTCGCCGAACGTCTGGCGACCTCCAAGGCCGAGGTGGTCGCCGCACGGCGTCCAAACGCCGTGGTTATCGCCGCCGATACGGTCGTGTCGGTCGGCCGCCGCTTCCTGGAGAAGGCGGGGGACGAGGCTGAGGCGATCCGTTTCCTGAAACTTCTGTCCGGCCGCAATCACCGCGTCTTCACCGGCGTGGCGGTGGTGCGCGACGGCAAGCTGTCGTCGCGGGTCAACGAGACGCGTGTGACCTTCAAGCCGCTGTCGGACCACGAGATCGCGACCTATGTCGCCACGGGCGACTGGCGCGGCAAGGCCGGCGGCTATGGCATCCAGGGACCAGCCGGGGCCTTCGTTCAGCGAATCGTCGGCAGCCATCCTTCTGTGATGGGTCTGCCGGTCTATGAGGCCGTCCAGCTGTTGAACGGCGTCGGCTGGCGCGCATGAGCGGCGCGGTCGAGGTCTTCCTCGACGAGACGCCTGGCGAGACGCGTGGCGCGGTCATGCGCGACGGGCGCTACACCCATCTGCTGATCCATCGTGACGACGACGCGGCCCAGACGCGGCTCGGCGCGCGGTCGATCGGGCGGGTGACCGAAGTGAATCAGGGCCTGCGCGGCGCCTTCGTCGATATCGGCGCCGATACCGCTGCCTTCCTGCACTTTCCCCGCAACGACCGCCTGAGCCAGGGCGAACGGCTGGAAGTCGTCGTCACCGCCGAGCCTCGGACCGGGAAGGGGGCCGTGGTTCGCCGCCTCGGGTCGGGGGAGGGGACACCCCGCCTGCTTCAAGCCGCGCCCAGTGTCGCCGAACAGTTGCGCGAACTCGCGCCAGGCGAGGAATCAATCGTCGGAGTCGCCGCCATCGACGCGGTGATCGAGGCGGAGGAAGAGGCTCTGGCCCGGTCCTGCGTCTTCGGGTCGCACGGAATCGACCTGGCCATTGAACGCACCCGCGCCCTGGTGGCCGTGGACATCGATTTCGCTTCGATGCCCGGTCGTGATCCGAAACAGGCGAGAGCGGTCGCGAATCGTGAGGGGCTAAGACAGGCAGCGCGGCTGATCGGGCTTCGGAACTGGGCCGGTCTGGTCGTCATCGACCTGGTCGGGGATGGTCAGGACGCCGAGGCGCAGGCCAAGACCGCCAGGACCGCCTTCGCCCATGAACCGCAGGCCGTCTTCGGACCCGTCAGTCGATTCGGCCTGATGCAGGTGTCGCTGCCTTGGCGACGCACGCCCATCGAGGAAGTGTTGCGTGACGCCGATGGACGCGTCTCTGCCCAGACGCGCGCTCTTTCGTTGGTGCGGGCGCTGCGGCGACAACTTTTGTCCGACACTCGATCTGCGCGCATCACCGCACGCTGCGCGCCGGAGGAAGCCGCCATCGCGGGCCCGCTAGCAGCGAGACTGGGGCCGCGAGCCCATGTGCAGGCCGATGTCGCAATCCCCGCCGGCCACGGCCGTATAGAAGAGAGTTGAGCCATGGCAACCTGCCCCATCTGCCGCGAGGGCGACGCCGATCCCAAGTACAAGCCCTTCTGCTCGCGCCGCTGCTCCGATGTCGATCTGCAGCGCTGGTTCACAGGCAGCTACGCCATTCCCGCCGCCCTGGACGAGGGCGCCGAAGATGATGGCGAAAAGGACTGATTGGGCGCTGGACAGGCGGAAAAGCCTCCCCTATAGACCCGCCTCTCGCGACGCCGCGTCGGCGCCTGGATAGCTCAGCTGGTAGAGCAGCGGATTGAAAATCCGCGTGTCGGTGGTTCGAACCCGCCTCCAGGCACCATCTTCTTCCCCCTCATATTGATCGTCATGCGGCTGAGGCATCATCGGATGCCCTGGCCGCTGTCTGTCTTCGCATTGTGGCATGGCGCTGCGGAGCGAATGGTCGTTGTTTCGGCCATTCAGGGCGGATTACGTCGCGAGATGTCGATTTCCGACAAGTTTGCTCCAAATGAAGCGCAATCATCATCAAAACGTCGCGTCTGGCGGATTAAATGCCATGGTTGAGCGGAACTTTTCTCCGCGTCGCTCGACTGGCTAAAAGCCGCTCTTGTCCCTTGACGCTCCGGTAAGGGTTCGTCAAAGGGTTGAGACGCCTTCCCAAGGAGGCGTTAATACGGATTACAGGAGACGCGTTCTCCGAAGGTTCGATCATCAGAGGCTGGGCGGGCGACCGGACAGTCTCTACCGAAGATTTCAGCGGGCTCGGATCCTCGATAGGACGGGGCGCGTTGAAGGAAACATTTCAGGTTGGGGGGCGGTCGCTGACTATGGCCGCACCTTTGGTTCCACGAGTCAGACCAAGCAGGAACTGGCGAATTATGCTGAACAGCAAAAAGACGAACATCCTTCTCGCCATGGCGGGCACCGCCGCGCTGATGGCGAGCTCGCCGGTCCTGGCTCAGGCCCCGGCCGAGCCGACCCCGGCTGCCGCACCTGCGGCGACCCCGACGGCAATGGCTCCGGCCGCCGACGCGGCCAACCCCGAATCCATGAACGAAGCCGTTGGCGGCGGTCACGGCGGCGACATCACGCCGATCTCCATGTTCATGGAAGCCACGGTCGTCGTTAAGGTCGTCATGGCCGGACTGATGCTGGCCTCCATCCTCTCGTGGACCCTGCTGCTCATCAAGCTGTTCGAGTTCGGCGCTCTGAACCGCAAGACGGACAACTTCCTCGAAAGCTTCCGCGGCGCCCGCACCATTGCTGACATGCGCGCCGTCTCGACCCAGGAAGAGTTCGACGGCAACCCGCTGGCCGACATGGCCGCCGCGGCCACCGAAGAAGTTGAACTGTCGCGTCAGGCCGGTCTGTCGGTCACCGGCGATCACCTCGACTCGGCTCTGGGCCGCGCCGCCGCCGCCGTCACCGCCGTTCAATCCGGTCTGGCCCTGCGCCTGTCGGGTGGACAGCAGTTCCTGGCTTCGGTCGGCTCCATCGGTCCGTTCGTCGGTCTGTTCGGCACCGTTTACGGCATCATGAACTCCTTCATCGGCATCGCGCAGTCCAACACGACCAACCTGGCCGTCGTTGCTCCGGGTATCGCCGAGGCTCTGCTGGCCACAGGTATCGGTCTGTTCGCCGCTATCCCGGCCGTTGTGTTCTACAACTACTTCAACACCCGCATCGCCGCCTACGGCACCCGTGCCGACGGCTTCGCCGCTGAGCTGCTGAACGGCATCTCGCGTCAGCTCGACAAGGGAGCGTAAGACGGATGGCCGCCAAGATTAAATCGGGCGGCGGCGGCAACCAGGTCGAGGCCAACAGCGACATCAACGTCACGCCTTTCGTTGATATCATGTTGGTCTTGCTCATCATCTTCATGGTCGCGGCTCCGCTTGCTTCCGTGTCGGTGCCCGTCGAGTTGCCAATCGCCGTCGCCAAGGCGGCCCCGAACCCGCCCAAGCCGGTCTATATTTCGATCCAGAACGACGGCGACGTCTATGTGGGCGACTTCAGGACCGACGTCGGATCCCTGGGCGACGATCTGAAAGAACAGATCGGCGCCCGGAACCCGGCAGATGAGCGGATCTTCATTCGGGGCGACCAGAACACCCGTTACGGCGACTTCATGCAGGTCATGAATGCGCTCCAGGATAACGGCTTCTATAGTGTTGCACTGGTCGGCGAAGACCAGGCGACGAGTTAGGGTGCGGAGATAGAATGACAGACGTCGAATATCATCGCAGTCGTTACGACGTACCCAAGAAGAAGGGCTTCATGGGGGTTTCTTACCCCGTGCTGATCGTCTGCCTGCTGGTCGTCACCATCCTGTTCGCTCTGCTGATCTTCTTCTTGCAACAGTCGAAGTTCAAGCTGAAGGAGTTCAACTACGTCGACGAGTCCGTCGAGGTCGAGTTGGTCGAGCCGGTTCCGCCGCCTCCACCGCCTCCGCCCCCGCCGCCTCCGCCGACGGATACGCCTCCGCCGCCGAAGCTTCAGGTGCGCGTGCCGGCCCCGGTCCCCAACGTCATGCCGCCTCCGCCGGTGAACATCACGCCGACGAAGAAGGAAGACCGAGTCGAATATACGGGCCCGCCCGTCAATATTCCTGGACCTCCGCCTCCGCCCGCCCCTCCGGCTCCGGCCCGTCCGGCGACCATCACGAACGTCTCGTGGTCGCGCCAACCGCGCCCCGAATTCCCCGCCCGCGCTCAAGAGCGTGGTATCGAGGAGGGAACGGTCGTTCTGCTTTGCTCTGTTCAGGCCAATGGTTCGGCTACGAACTGCAGCATCGTTTCCGAGACTCCTTCAGGAGCCGGATTCGGTCGCGAAGCCGTGGCGTCCATGCGTTCCGCGCGCTTTGCGCCAGGCACTGTGGATGGGGTCGCTCAAGGCGGACAGGCGCGCTTCACAGTTCGCTTCCGCCTTCAGTAGGCCTGATCTTCTATTCGACAGAACGCCCCGGCATCCGCCGGGGCGTTTTTGTTTGGCCATACCGCACTCTAGGCTTGATTGGTGGGTGAGGCCTCGGTAGAGAACGCGCCTCGCGATGAGCGGGCCGCCTTAGCTCAGTTGGTTAGAGCGCCGGTTTGTGGAACCGGAGGTCCTCAGTTCAAGCCTGAGAGGCGGTACCATCGCAAAGCGCGGCCGGGCTTGCAGCCCGCCGTCGCAGCGACCATCTCCTGATCATCGGCCGGTCGGTCGATCCCCAACATCGACAGGAGAAGGCCTCATGAAGACGCGCAAGCTGGGTCCGAACGGGCCCGAGTTTTCGGCCATAGGCCTGGGCTGCATGGGCATGAGCGCCTTCTACGGCAGCTCGGACGAGGCCCAGTCCATCTCGGTCATTCATCGCGCGCTCGATCTCGGCATCACCCTGTTCGACACCGCCGAGATGTATGGCCCGCACACCAACGAGATCCTGGTGGGCAAGGCGCTGAAGGACCGGCGCGACCAAGCCTTCATCGCCACCAAGTTCGGCATCAACTACAATGCCGACCGCACCAAGCTGATGACCGACGGCAGTCCGGCGAACGTTCGCCGCGCCATCGAGGGCAGTTTGCAACGCCTCGGCGTCGATCACGTCGATCTCTACTATCTGCATCGCGTCGATCCGGAAACGCCGATCGAGGAGACGGTCGGGGCGATGGCCGAACTGGTCACAGAGGGCAAGGTCCGCTTCCTGGGCCTGTCCGAGGCCGCGCCCGACACATTGCGCAAGGCCCATGCGACCCATCCGATCACGGCGCTGCAGACGGAATATTCGCTGTGGAGCCGCGAGCCCGAGGAGGAGCTGTTCTCGGTCGTGCGCGAACTGGGCATCGGCTTCGTGCCCTACAGCCCGCTGGGTCGGGGTTTCCTGTCGGGCGACATCACCTCCATCGACGATCTGGACGCCGACGACTTCCGCCGCACCAATCCGCGCTTCATGGGCGAGAACTTCCAGAAGAATCTGGATCTTGTGGAAGCCGTGAAGACCATCGCCGCCGACAAGGGCGTCACCGCCGCCCAACTGGCCCTGGCCTGGGTGCTGGCGCAGGGCGAGGATCTGGTTCCGATCCCCGGCACGCGCCGCATCGCGACCCTGGAGCAAAATGCGGCGGCTGCGGATGTCGTCCTGACGCCCGAGGATCTGGCGCGGATCGAGGCGGTCTTCCCCAAGGGCGCCGCGACGGGGCATCGCTACGCCGAGGCGGCGCGAGCGGCCCTGAACCGCTAAGGCCGAGAGGCAGACATGAAAAAGGCCCGGTCGGATCGCTCCGGCCGGGCCTTTCGTCTGTCTGGCGCTTCGATCCTACTGGATGCGGGTCCAGGTCTGGGTCTTGCACAGGGGGGCGACGACGCAGCCGCGCAGGTTCAGGCTGTTGTCACCGGTCATGGTGATGGTGCCGCGATAGGTGCGGCCGTCAGCCGGGTTGTAGACCGAGCCGTTGCGCCATTCCGTCGGGCCGCCGGTGAAGCCCGTCAGCATGGGCAGGTTGCGAAGCGTGCGGCTGCGCAGGGCGGTGTCGCGGTTCTGAGTGTCGCGGACGTTAGCGTCGGTGCGGATATGGTTCGAAGTCACCAGCGTGCCGCACAGCGCCTGACCACAGCGCGCGATACGAACCTGGCCGCCGTTGGTTGGCGTCTGCCACAGGCCGGTCGGATCGCCGGCCAGGGCCGGGGAGGCGAGGGCGGCCGCCAGGGTGGCTGCAGCCAGCATGATCTTGATCTTCATAGTCGTTCCCTTTTCGTCGGGTCGGTTGCACCGCCCGTTGAAGGCGACGTTGATCCCGGTTTCAGTTGAAAACAAGGCTGAAACAACGGGTATCGCCAACGAAAACCGGACCTTAAGTCAACTTTGGCCGTCGATCAGGGCCAGCCATTCGTCCTCGGTCAGAACCTGGACGCCGTGCTTCTCGGCGTCCTTGAGCTTTGATCCCGCGCCGGGGCCGGCGACAACATAGTCGGTCTTTTTCGACACCGAACCCGAGACCTTGGCGCCCAGGCTTTCGGCGCGGGCCTTGGCTTCGTCGCGGGTGAAGCGCTCCAGGGCGCCGGTGAAGACGACGGTCTTGCCGGCCACCGGGGTGTCGGACTTGGGGCGTTCGGCGTCGAGGATTTCGGTCAGTTCGGCCTCTAGCGCCGCGACCACCTGAAGATTGTGGGGCTCGTGGAAGAAGTGGGCCAGCGCCAGGGCGGCGACGGGGCCGACGCCGGTGACGCCGGCGATCTGGTTCAGGATTTCGGACGGGCCTTCCTCGCGCGCCACGCGGGCCAGTTCGACCAGGCCGGACCAGTCGTCCGTCATCGTCGCCAGCGAGCGGCGGGCCGGGGCGGCCATGCCGGGGAAGGCCTGGCTGATCTTCATGTCCATCGTCGCCTCAGGCCAGGGATCGGCGGCGGGGGGCGCCGCCTCGGCCATCAGGGTCAGGACGCGGGGCGATATGGCGTGCGCGGCGGCCAGGGCGGTCCAGGCGTCCGACGAGACGCCCGAGGCGGCCTGGAGACAGGCGGCCTTTAGCGCGGGCCAGCTTTCGAAGGCGCGGGCCAGGACGATGGAGGTCTGTTCGCCGATGTCGCGTATGCCCAGGCCGAACAGGAACCGGTCCAGCGAGATGACGCGACGGGCGTCGATGCCGGCGACCAGGTTGCGGATGCTGGTTTCACCATAGCCGTCGTCACGTTCAAGCTCTTTCAGCCGCGCTTCGTCGCGCGCCAGGCGGAAGATGTCGGCCGGCTCCTTGATCCAGCCGCGCGCATTGAAGGCGACCAGCTGTTTCTCGCCCAGGCCCTCAATGTCGAAGGCGCGGCGGCCGACGAAATGCTTGAGCCGTTCGACGATCTGGGCGTCGCAGATCAGGCCGCCGGTGCAGCGGCGCTTGACCTCGTCGCCCTCGCGCACGGCTTCGGAGGCGCAGACCGGGCATTTGTCGGGGAAGACATAGGGGACCGCGTCGGCGGGGCGCAGGTCGGGGACCACGCCCAGGATCTGGGGGATGACGTCGCCGGCGCGTTGCAGGCGGACGGTGTCGCCGATGCGGACGTCCAGACGTTCGATCTCGTCTTCATTATGCAGGGTGGCGTTCCTGACCACGACGCCGCCGACGGTGACGGGGTGCAGCCGGGCGACGGGGGTCAGGGAGCCGGTGCGGCCGACCTGGATGTCGATGCCTTCCAGCACCGTGGTCGCCTGTTGGGCGGGGAATTTGTGGGCGATGGCCCAGCGGGGGCTGCGGGCGACGAAGCCCAGACGGCGCTGCCAGTCCAGGCGGTCGACCTTGTAGACCACGCCGTCGATGTCATAGCCCAGGGTCGCGCGGTCGCGTTCCAGTTCGCGATAGACGGCGATCAGGCCTTCGGCGCCCTCGACCCGGCGCGAGCGTTCGTTGACGGGGAAGCCCCAGGCCTTGAGCTTTTGCAGGGCGTCCCACTGGGTCTCGGCGAAGTCGCTGGAATGTTCGCCCCAGGCGTAGGCGAAGAAGTTCAGCGGGCGCTTGCCCGTGATCCGGGCGTCCTTCTGGCGCAGGGAGCCGGCGGCGAAGTTGCGGGGGTTGGCGTAGGTGCGGCGGCCCTCGGCCTCTGCCGCGGCGTTGAAGGCGGCAAAGGCGTCGTTGGGGGCGTAGACCTCGCCCCGGATCTCGATCCGGTCGGGCCAGTCGTCGCCGGCCAAAGTCTGTTTCACATCGGCGATGGTGTTCAGATTGGCGGTGACGTCCTCGCCCGCACGGCCGTCGCCGCGCGTGGCGCCGATGGTCAGCCGGCCATCGATATAGAGCAGGTTTGCGGACAGGCCGTCGATCTTGGGCTCGGCGACGAAGGCGATGGGCTCGTCGGCGGGCAGTTTCAGGAAGCGGGCGATGCGGGCGACGAAATCGCGCACCTCGCCCTCGTCGAAGGCGTTGTCCAAGGACAGCATTGGCACGCCGTGGCGGACCTCGGCGAACTGGGTGGAGACGGCGGCGCCGACCTTGTTGGACGGGGAATCCGGGCGGATCAGGTCGGGGAAGGCGGTCTCGATCGCCAGGTTGCGGGCGCGCAGGGCGTCGTAGTCGGCGTCGGAAATCTCGGGCGCGGCCTCGTTGTAGAGGGCGTCGTGACGGGCCATCTCGGCCGCCAGCCAGGCCAGGGCCTCGGCGGCCGTTTCGGCGGTCAGATCTTCGACAGGAGTTTCGAGAGGAATCGCGGAGGCCATTTCGCCGTCATATCATCTGTCGCGGCGGCCGTGCATCGCGCAAAGCCGATGATGACAGAACCGTAGGCTGACGGCCCGATCGGTCGGCGCTAGGGTCCGGGTTCTGTGTTGGAGCCTGTATGAACCGTTCGACCCTCTGCCTTGTCCTGACCAGCGCCGCCCTGGTCATTAGCGGCTGCAACGCCGTTCCCGTCGCAACGACGCCTGTCGCCTCTGTCACGCCTGTCGAGATGGCTCCAAGCCAACTGCTGGAGGACGTTCGCATCCTTTCGGCGGACGACATGCAGGGGCGCGACACCGGATCCGAGGGCGGAGAGCGCGCCCGCGCCTATATCGTATCCCGGCTGGAAGCCATCGGCGTGCAGGCGCCGCCGTTCGGGCGCTTGCAGCCGTTCGAGGCGCCGGGCCGCACGCGAGAAGGCGTCAAGACGTTCAGCGGCGTCAACATCGTTGGCCTGATCCCCGGAACGCGCGTTGCGGATCGCTACATCGTCGTGACGGCGCACTACGACCACGTCGGCGTCAATGACGGTCAGATCTTCCATGGCGCGGACGACAACGCCTCGGGCGTGGCGACCATGCTGGAGCTGGCGACGCGGCTGAAAGCCCAGCCGCCGGAACACAGCGTGCTGATCGTGGCTCTGGACGGAGAGGAGCGGGGCCTGTTGGGCGCGCGCGAGTTCGTAAAGGCGCCGCCGGTGCCGCTGTCGTCGATCAGCCTGAACCTGAACTTCGACATGACGGCGCGGGCCGAGACCGACGGCCATCTGTGGGTCACCGGCACCTATCAGCATCCCAATTTGCGGCCGGTGCTGGAGGCCGTGCAACCGAACGGGGCCGTGTCCTTCGCCTTCGGCAAGGACACGCCGCAGGATACGGGCGAAAACAACTGGGTCGAGGCGTCCGACCACGGCGCCTTCCACGCGGCGGGCGTGCCCTTCCTCTATATGGGCGTGGATGATCACCCCGACTATCACCGCCCCAGCGACACCTTCGAGCGGATCACGCCGTCGGTCTTCACCAGCGCGACCGAGATCGCCATCGCCGGCTTCCGCGCCCTGGATCAGGCGCTGGATCGATGAGGCGCCGCCTTGGTGCGATCGTCGTCATGGGCTTGCTTGCCCTCAGCGCCTGTGAGCGTCGGGAGGCGGCGGAGCCGACGCCTGAAACCGCACGGTTCAGTCATCGACTGAGCGCCGACATCTCGGGCGACTATCGTCCCGTCGGCGAGGGTAGCGGTCAGGTGGCGTCGCTGTTCGTCGGTCAAGCGGCGGGATTCACGGCCTGGGAGGCGGGACAAGGCGGCCCGCCGCCGCTGATCCTGTCGCTGGTCGGGCCGCAGGGGGCGATGCGGGTGAACCCAGACGCCTATGCGATCACCGACGACACGGTGCAGATGACAGGTTCGGCGCCGGGCGGCGGCATCGTGCGGCTGCAGGGGCGGATCGACCAGGGGGCGCTGGCGACGGCGCGGCGCAATCTCGGCGACCAGACGCCCGTCATCACCGGAACGGTTTCGGTGGATGGGCAGCGCACGGCCTTCGCGCTGAGCTGGTGGGGTGGCGACTGATCAGAGAATGGCGCGGACGGCCAGATAGACCCCGGTCGCGATCAGAATCCAAAGAAGGACGCTGAGGCCGACGATAAAGCCTACAGACCGGATCCCGGACCAGCGAGGTTCGGCATCACCGATGTGAGGTTCGCGGGATCGGGGAGATTTCTTGATCACAATCAACTTATGGTAGCATGTTGATTGGCGGTCAATGTGCATGCGGAGGCGGCTGTATTGAGGTTGATAATTCTGCAACCCTGAGGAATGGTGGTCCTGAGGGGGGCGGATGAATGTCGACAGTGGAGGCTGCCGAGCGTCAGGTTGAACCTGCGCGTTGCGTCACGATACGCAATGGCAGGGGTGATGCCTGGCTGATCCGTCTGCTGGATATGGTCCTGTCGTTCTGGGCCTTGGTGATCCTGCTGCCGCTGCTTGTGCTGACCGCCCTGGCGGTGAGGGCGCAGGACGGAGGCCCGGCGCTCTTTCGCCAGCAAAGGATCGGGCGAGGCGGACGGGTGTTCGACTGTCTGAAGTTCCGGTCCATGACCATCGACGCCGAGGCCAGTTTGCCGGACCTCATGGACGCGGAATGGAATGCAGCGCGCAAGTTTCGTTGCGATGCGCGGGTCACGCGCCTGGGTCGTGTCTTGCGCCTTTCCAGCCTGGATGAACTGCCGCAACTACTGAACGTGCTGAGGGGCGAGATGTCGCTGGTCGGACCTCGCCCGATCGTGCTGGACGAGGCGACGCTGTATGGGCGGCGGCTGGCCGACTATTGCGCCGTTCGGCCGGGCCTGACGGGGCTGTGGCAGGTGTCGGGCCGCAACGACGTGCCCTATCCGCGTCGGGTGGCCATGGACGTTTGGCTGGTCAGGAACCGGACGGTGCGCGTCTATCTGACGATTTTGGCGCGCACGATCCCGGCGGTGCTGAGCCGAAGGGGCGTCTATTAGGGCAGGCGTTCCTCGAAACAGTCATCCGTGCCGATGATGGCCAGGTCCGCAAGGTCCAGGAACAGGCCGTGTTCGACCACGCCGGTGATCAGTTTCAGATCGTCAGCCAAACGAACCGGATCATGGATGGCCTTGCAGCCGGCGTCGTAGATCAGGTTGCCGCCGTCGGTGCGGACCAGGCCGCGATCCGCCTGACGCACGCGGGCAGGCTGGTTGATGTCATGATCGATCAGGACGTCGGCGATACGGTTGGCCGTGGTCTTGTGACCGAAGGCGACGACCTCGATGGGCAGAGGGAAGGTCCCCAGCACGGGCACCACCTTGGCGGCGTCGGCGATGACGATGCAGCGCGCCGAAGCCTCCCAAACCAGCTTTTCACGCAGCAGGGCCGCGCCGCCGCCCTTGATCAGAGCGAGACCGGGACCGACCTCGTCGGCGCCGTCCACGGTCAGGTCGATGCGGGGGGTGTCCTCCAGCGTGGACAGGGTCAGGCCCAGTTCGCGCGCCAGGTCAGCGGTCTTTTCCGAGGTCGGGACGCAGCGCAGGCCGGGCAGGTTCCGCGCCGCCAACGCCTTGACGAACCAGGCGGCGGTCGAGCCGGTGCCCAGGCCGACGACCATGCCGGCCTCGACATGGGCGGCGGCGGCCTCGCCAGCGTTCTTTTTCTGGAGGTCGCTCATTTGGATTTTGCGGCTTTCTGAGCTTTCGCCTTCTCGCGGAAGGCGGCGCCGGCGTCCGGCTTGAGGGTCTGACGGGCGCGACCGAACGCCAGTGCGTCGGCAGGCACGTCCTCTGTGATCACGGAGCCGGAGGCGATCATTGCGCCGTCGCCGATGCTCACGGGGGCGACCAGGCTGGAGTTCGAGCCGACGAAGGCCCCGGAGCCGACCTGGGTCCGGGCCTTGTTGAAGCCGTCGTAGTTGCAAAAAATGGTCCCGGCGCCGATATTGGCCCCCGCGCCAACCGAGCCGTCGCCCAGATAGGCCAGGTGGTTGGCCTTGGCGCCCTCGGCCATCTTCACGTTCTTCACCTCGACGAAGTTGCCGATCTTGACGCCCGTCGCCAGGTCCGCGCCGGAGCGCAGGCGGGCGTAGGGGCCGACTTCGGCGCCGGAGGCGACGCGGGCGCCCTCGACATGGCTGAAGCTGCGGATCCGGGCGCCGCCCTCGATCACCGCGCCGGGGCCGAAGACGACGAAGGGTTCGATCACGGTACCTCCGCCAACCTGAGTGTCCCAGGCGAAATGGACGGTGTCGGGCGCGCTCATGGTCACGCCCGCCGCCAGGAAGGTCTCACGCTGGACGGTCTGGAACAGGGCCTCGGCCTGGGCCAGTTCGGCCTGTGAGTTGACGCCCATGACGGCGTCCTCGGCGGCGAAGACGGCGCGGGTCGGATGGCCGCCCTTGCGCGCCAGTTCGACCACGTCGGTCAGATAGTATTCGCCCTTGGCGTTGTCGTTGCGCACATCCGCCAGCAGCGAGAACAGCAGGGCGGCCGGCGCGGCCATGACGCCGGAGTTGCAAGCGGTGACGGCGAGGACTTCGGCCGAGGCTTCCTTGGCCTCGGTGATGGCGGTCAAGGCGTCGCCGTCCAGGATCAGCCGGCCGTAGGCGCCGGGATCGCGCGCCTCGAAGCCGATCACGGTTACACCAACGACATTGAACACAGGCTCGATGTCGGCGGCCTTCAGCAGGGGCACGTCGCCGTAGGTGACGACCACCTCGCCGTCGAAGCCGGCCAGCGCCTGTTCGGCGGCGCGGACGGCGTGGCCGGTTCCCAGCGGCGGGTCCTGAACGGCGATGGCGGCCTCGCCCAACCGCTTGACCACATGGGCGCGGACCTCGGGGGAGTGGGTTCCTACCACGACGACGATCCGTTCACAGCCCAGGCCCTCGGCCGCATCAATGGCGTGGTCCAGCATGGCGCGATGGCCCACCGGATGCAGCACCTTGGGCAGGGGCGATTTCATCCGCGTGCCCTGGCCGGCGGCGAGAATGATGGCGGCGCGGGCGCGCGTCTGGCTGGTCATGAATCGTCTCGCGGTCTAGTCGTCCTGCGATCTAGCCCATCATGCGGGCCAGCGGGAGATGTGGATGACCGATCGCGACCTGGAAGGCTGGACCATCGCCTTCGATCTGGATGGGACGCTGGTCGATTCCGCGCCGGATCTGATCGGAACCCTGAACCGGTTGCTGGTCGAGGAGGGTTTGCCGCCCGTGCCGATGGAATCCGCCTCGACCCTGATCGGTTCGGGTGCGCGGGCGTTGCTGGTTCACGGCTTCGAGGCCGCCGGGGCCTCGGTCGAACGAGCGCAATCTGATGAACTGTTCGAGCGGTTCCTGGTCGATTACGCCGCCCACATCGCCGACGGGTCGCAGCCGTTCGAAGGCGTGGTCGAGACTCTGGAGCGGCTGAGCGAACGCGGAGCGATCCTGGTCGTGGCGACCAACAAGCGGTCGGATCTGTCGGAATTGCTGCTGGAAAAGCTGGACCTGACCCGGCATTTCGCCGCTATCGTCGGGCCGGACCGGGTCAGCGCCCGCAAACCCTCGGGCGCGCATCTGAAGGAGGCGGTCGTCAAGGCCGACGGCGATCCCGAACGCGCAATCATGGTAGGCGACGCGGCGCCCGACGCGGATGCGGCCAAGGATGCGGGCATACCGTGCATCCTGGTCACCTTCGGCTTCACGCCCGTGCCGGTCGAGGAACTGGGCGCCGACGTGCTGATCGACGATTTCGAGGATGTCGAGGAAGCCATCGACGGCATCCTGTCGGACTTCTACGTCATGAAGGCGCTGAAATTCTGAGGGGCGCCGACAGGAAATCTGTCGGCTGAATGATCGCCGGAGCGGTTGCGGATCGACGCCGCGATGGACAGATTGGCGCACCCCTGTTGAAAGCAACTTCATGCTCGCCAGATTTTTCAAGATCCCGCTGTGGCAGCGCACCGCCGCCGGCTTCATCCTTGGCATCATCGCAGGTCTGATCCTGCGGGAGCGGGCCGAGGTCTGGCTGCAGCCGATCGGCGACGTCTATCTGAACCTGATCCGCATGGTGGTGGCGCCCCTGGTGCTTTTCACCATCGCAAGCTCCATCGCCAAACTGGGCGAGGGTGCGGGGGCCGTTCGGCTGGGCGTGCGGACCATCGTCTGGTTCGCCATAACCTCGCTGCTGGCCGTGCTGGTCGGGTTCGCGTTCGGGCACATCATCAATCCGGGCGTCGGCCTGTCCAACCTGCCGCTGGGCGAGGTCAAGGACCGGGTGATACCGACGCCGCTCGAAGTGCTGATCGGCGTGGTGCCGACCAATCCGTTCGCGGCCCTGGCCGAGGGCAAGGTGTTGCAGATCATTTTCTTCTCGGCCCTGGTCGGGATGGCGCTGGTCGCGCTGGGCGACCGGGCGCAGGGCGTGCGGCGACTGGTGGACGAAGGCGCGGCCGTCATTTTCCGCATCACCCGCTGGGTGATCCAGCTGACGCCCATCGGCGTGTTCGGCCTGATCGGCTCGGTCGTCGGCGGTTATGGCTGGGAGGCGCTCCTGCCACTGCTGAAGTTCATCGGCGCCATCTATGCGGCCTGCCTGTTCCACATCCTGATCGTCTATTCGGGCCTGCTGAAATTGCATGGACTGAAGGTCACCAGTTTCTTCCGCGGCGCCTTCGCGGCGCAGCAGACGGCTTTCGCGACCTCGTCGTCGCTCGGCACCCTGCCGATCACCCTGCGCCAGACGGTCGAGCGTCTGGGCGTGCCCCAGGCCTATGCCGCCTTCGCCGTGCCCCTGGGCGCCAATGTGAAGATGGACGGGTGCGGCGCCATCTATCCGGCCATCGCCTCGATCTTTATCGCCCAGTATTTCCAGATCGACCTGACGCTGACGCAGTATATCCTGATCGGCCTGACGGCGGTGCTGGGTTCGCTGGGCACGGCGGGTGTGCCCGGCACGTCGATCGTCATGCTGACCCTGACCCTGTCCACGGCGGGCCTGCCGCTGGAGGGTATCGGCTATATCGTCGCCATCGACCGGATCATCGACATGATGCGCACGGCGACGAACGTCACCGGCCAGATGCTGGTGCCGGTGCTGGTGGCCAAGGAGGAGGGCATCCTGAACGAGGACATCTATAACGGTCACGTCGCCTGGCTGCCGGGCGACCCGGAGGCCGACACGGCCGAAGGGGTTCGCGCCGCCGGAATCTGAAACAGGCGCTTGCGCGGGGACGGCGACCGGGCTATGTCGCCGCCTCCGCAAGGCAAGGACGCGTAGCTCAGCGGGAGAGCACCTCGTTCACACCGAGGGGGTCACAGGTTCAATCCCTGTCGCGTCCACCATCTTCCCACATTTCCAGTCTAGCCTTGCGTCGCCCAGTCTTGCGGCCATCGGCCTGTGATCGAGCGATAGGCGAGCGCGAAGGCGCCGATCAGGCCGGCCGAGGCGCCGGCGCTCGGGGCCGCGACATAGGCCTCCATGTCGAGATCGCGGAGGTTGGCGTCATAGCCGCCCAACTGTCGCGTCAGCGCCTGCCGAACCAGATCGTACATCTGCGGCTGCATCACGCCGCCGCCGATGATGATTCGCTCGGGCCGCAGCGTGTAGGTCAGGTTCGTGCAGAGGCCGGCGATATATTCCGCCGCCATCGCCCAAGCCGGGTGGTCTGTCGCAAAGGTTTCGGCCGGGGCACCCCAGCGGGCGTGAAGGGCAGGGCCGCTGGTCAGGCCTTCCAGGCAGTCGCCGTGGAAGGGGCAGACGCCCGCGAACGTCTCGTCGCTCTTTGCGCGAGGCAGGCGGATATGACCGGCTTCGGGATGGTTCGCCCCGCCATGAGGCGCGCCGTCGATCATCACCCCGACGCCCACGCCGGTGCCGACCGTGACGTAGCAGAAGCTCTCCAATCCCTTTCCGCTGCCGAACAGGTGTTCGCCGATGGCCGAGCCGTTCACGTCGGTGTCGAGCGTGATCGGCACATCCAGCGTGCGCCGCAGATGGGCGAGCAGATTGACGTTGCTCCAGCCGGGTTTGGGTGTCGTGGTGATCGCGCCGTAGTCGGCCGCGTCAGAGCGCAAGGAGAGGGGGCCGAAGCTGCCGATCGCCAGCGCCGCCAGCTTGCCGTGGCGCGCCTGGGCCTCGGCGAAGAAGGCGGCGACGGCGTCCAGCGTCTCGTCAGGCGTGGTGGTAGGGATTCGGATCTGGTCGATGAGCCTGCCGCCGACATCTGCGACGCCGCAGATGAATTTGGTGCCGCCGGCCTCGACGCCGCCGAGCAGAATGGGTTGGGTCATTGTGGCTCGCCTGTTGGGTGCGACGAAGGTTCGCGGGACTGAACGCGGAGTGCCTTAACGCGTTTATCGCTCATGACTCTTCTTGCTCGCATATTGATCACGCTGGACGCCACGACGAAGATTCTGACACGCAAGGAACGGCTTCTCTGAGGAGCAATCCGTGCGCGGCAGGATTTGGCGATTGCGTTGAACGCGATGCATCGCCACCTTCACCGTCAGACTAGGACATGAGACGAGGACGCCAATGGCCCGCAAACCCAACTACAGCTTCGAGCGTCAGGAACGCGACCGCGCGGCAGCCATAAAGGCGGCCGAGAAGGCGGCGGCCAAGGCCGAACGCAAGGCCGAAACCGCGACTGAAAAGGCGCCGCCCGCCGAAGACTGACGCCTTACCGCAAAATCCATCCGTCTTTTCGTTGTTTGGACAGGCGCAAAGTCCTATTCTTGCACGATGACACGCTGGACCCCCGAAAGCTGGAGAACCAAGACCGCCCTGCACATGCCGGCGGACTATCCAGATCCCAAAGCCCTCGCCGTCGTCGAGGACGAGTTGCGCGCCCTGCCGCCGCTCGTCTTCGCCGGCGAGGCGCGCCGCCTGACGTCGAAACTGGCCCAGGTGGAGCGGGGTGACGCCTTTCTGCTGCAGGGCGGGGACTGCGCCGAGAGCTTCAAGGAGTTCTCGACTGACAATATACGCGACACCTTCCGCCTGATCCTGCAGATGGCGGTGGTCCTGACTTTCGCCGGCCGCAAGCCTGTGGTGAAGGTTGGTCGCATCGCTGGCCAGTTCGCCAAGCCGCGCTCGTCTCCGCTGGAAGAGATCGACGGCGTCGAACTGCCCAGCTATCGCGGCGACATCATCAACGGCATGGGGTTCACGCCGGAAGAGCGCGTGCCCGATCCGCAGCGTCTTATCCGGGCCTATAACCAGTCCGCCTCGACCCTGAACCTGCTGCGGGCCTTCGCCGGCGGCGGCTATGCCGACCTGTACAATATCCACCGCTGGACCTTGGGCTTCGCGGGCGACAACGCCGCCGGCGCCCAATACCGCGAACTGGCCGACAAGATCACCGAGGCCCTGGCCTTCATGGAGGCCGTCGGCGTCACGCCTGAAACGCATCCCGATCTGAGCCGGGTCGAGGTCTTCACCAGCCACGAGGCCTTGTTGCTGAACGTCGAAAGCGCCTTGACGCGGCTGGACGGGGGTTCGGGCGAATGGTTCGACACCTCGGCTCACATGCTGTGGATCGGCGAGCGCACCCGTCAGTTGGACGGCGCCCACGTCGAGTTCATGAAGGGGATCAAGAACCCCATTGGCGTGAAGTGCGGGCCGACCATGACGGCCGACGACCTGCTGCCGCTGATCGACGCCCTGAACCCGGACAATGTCTCGGGTCGATTGACCCTGATCGGCCGTTTCGGACACGACAAGGTCGGCGAGCGCCTGCCCAAACTGATGCGCGAAGTGAAGGCTTCGGGCCGCAAGGTCATCTGGTCGATCGACCCGATGCACGGCAATACGCTGAAGGCCGGCAACGGCTACAAGACCCGGCCGTTCGACCGGATCCTGGGCGAGGTGCGGACCTTCATCGACGTGGCCGAGGCCGAGGGCGTCCACCCCGGCGGCGTTCACCTGGAAATGACCGGCCAGAACGTCACCGAATGCATCGGCGGCGCCCAGGCGGTGACCGAGGATGACCTGTCCAACCGCTATCACACCCACTGCGACCCGCGCCTGAACGCCGACCAGGCGCTTGAGCTGGCCTTCCTGGTGGCCGAGCGGCTCAAGGCGGGGCGAGTGGCGCAATCGGCGGCGGCCTAGCCGCCGCCAGCGCCTAAAATGCGGGCCGATCCGGTCATGGTGACGCCATCTCCGCAGCGCCTGATCGGGACGATTCCGAGGTAGTGATCGATGGAAGTTGCGGATCAGATTGACGAAAAGCCCGGTCGGGTCGCCTATCAGGGCGCGCCCGGGTCGTTCAGCCACGAGGCCTGCCTGGCCCTGCGGCCGTGGGACGAGGCGGTGGCGTTCGAGACCTTCGCCCAGGCTCTGGATGCGCTTCGGGCGGGCGATTGCGGCTGCGCCCTGATCCCGGTCGAGAACTCGACCATCGGCATCGTGGAGCCGGCTGCGACGCTGGTGGGCGGACTTGGCGTGAAGCCTGTGGCCGAGGTCTGGCGGCCGATCCGGCATGCGCTGATGGCGACGCCGGGCGCGCGGCTGTCTGATATCAAGACGGTCGAAAGCCATCCCATCGCCCTGGCCCAGTGCAAGGGCACACTGGCCGGCCTGAACGTCGAGGTGATCGGGCATTACGACACCGCAGGCGCGGCGCGCGATGTCGCCGAAGCGGGCGATCCAACGCGGGCGGCCATCGCCCCGGTCGGCGCCGCCGAGGTCTATGGCCTGTCGATCCTGCGCAACGACTTGCAGGATTCCAGCGATAATCAGACGCGTTTTGTCCTATTGAGCTTCCCTGAGGGTTGACGGCGCACGGTCTTTGCGTCCTTAAGACCTGCACGGATCGCAAAACGATCCGCATAACCGGAACCGGACCATGTCCCGCCAGCGCGCTCTTTCTGTTTCTTCCGACCGTTCGCGCGCGGTTTCCGGCCTCTATTTCGGCTACGGCTTTTACGGCTTTCGATACGCCGGCTGAGGCGTCGGGCGCACTTCGTCCCTGACAGTCTCACCGGCGACCGCTCTGGACCAGAGCGGCTGTTCGCCCTTGCACATATCGAAATTCAGAATGCCGAAAGCTCAGTTTCATGCCCAATTCCAACATCCAGCAAGTCTGGCCTGACATGGCCGACCTGACGCCCGAACAGCAGGCGCTCGCCGCCCTGCGCGCCGAAATCGACAGTATCGACGACCAGATCCTGGCCCTGTTCGAGCAACGCCTCGCCGTCGCCGCCACCGTCGGCCGGGCCAAGGACGCCCCGACCGGCCCCCACACCAAGCTGCGTCCCGACCGGGAGCAGACCGTGCTGTCGCGTATGTTGGCCAAGGCCCAGCCCGAGAACGCCGAAGCCGTCGAGCATCTGTGGCGCGAGATCGTCGGCTGGGGCTTGGCGCGCCAGGGCCGGCTGCAGGTCCAGGTCTGGGCGCCGATCGAGCCGACCCGCGCCTATGACGGCGCCCGCCTGCGCTTCGGCGCCGCCGCCGACATCAAAATGGTGCGCGATCCGCAAAAGGCCCTGGCCTTCGCCGCCGAAGGGCACGGCATCGCGGTGCTGGCGATCAACACCGAGGATGCCTGGTGGATGGGCCTGCGTCGCGAATGGTCGATGCTCAGTGTCTTCGACGGTTACGGCGGAGAGACGCCGACGTCGCTGGCCGTGGGCAAGATCGATCCGCCGGCCTTGCCGAAAGGCCGCCGCGTCGTGGTGACGGCGGGCGGCGACGCCGGCGACGGCGGCGGCGCGCGGCGCTGGGGCCTGAACACGCATCACGGCTGGACCATCGCCCTGACCGAGGCCGAGCTGGCGCCGGGCGATGCCGAGGGCTGCGTCGGCGCGATCGGCTGATCTTGAAAGGGCTGCATCCGGCGAACGGATGCGGCCCATTCGTTTCAGACGGCCATGTTGTCGATCAGGCGCGTCTTGCCCAGCCAGGCGGCCGTCAGGATGCGGGCGGGGGCATCGACGATGTCGTTGCGAAACGGCGTCAGATCCTCGGCATGGCGGATGACGACGTAGTCGACGCGCTCGAAACCGGCTTTCAGGATGGCGGCATAGGCTTCGCGCTCGACGCCGGGCAGGGGGCGACCGCTGGCGGCCTGGATGCCGGCTTCAGCCAGAATGCCGTTCAGACGCCGCGCGATCTCAAGTTCAGCCTCATTCAGGTAGCCATTGCGCGATGACAGCGCCAATCCCCAGCCATCCCGCTCGGTCGGGGCGCCGACGATCTCGACCGGCAGATCCAGATCCCGCACGAAGCGGCGGATGACCATCAGTTGCTGGTAGTCCTTCTCACCGAAGACGGCGACATCGGGTTGGACCTGGTTGAACAGCTTGGTGACGATCAGGGCGACACCGCCGAACATCTGGGGCCGGAAATCGCCTTCCAGGCCCAGGGCGGGGCCGGTCATGGCGATGCTGGTGGCGAAGCCATCGGGGTACATTTCCTCGGCCGAAGGCGCGAACATCAGGTGACAGCCGGCGCCGGCCAGAAGGCGGGCGTCTTCTTCCTGTTGTCGGGGATATTTGCCCAGGTCTTCGTGGGCGGCGAACTGGGTCGGATTGACGAAGTTGGAGGCGACGACGCGGTCGGCGCGATGCGCGGCCTCGCGCACCAGGGTCAGGTGGCCTTCGTGCAAGGCGCCCATGGTCGGAACCATGCCGACGCTCAGGCCTTGTCGTTTCCAGTCCCGGACAATCGCACGCAGTTCGGCGACGGTGCGGACGACGGGGAGGGGGGCGGCGTCTATCATTATGAGGCGATTAACCTTTCCGCTTAAGCCTGTTGATGCACCAGACCTCAAAGTCTGGGCTCTAGGGTCGTGCTTATGACGCCCGCAGAAGCGACCCGTCCAGTTCTGATCGCCCTGGCCTGCGCCGGCGGCCTGGCCTTGGCCGGGTGCGGCGCAGTCGACAGCAATCCGCATCGCTTCAGCACGATGGCCGAGAACGTCGCCGCGATCGACGTTCCGCTGACGCCCGGCGCCCGCGACGGCGGACATCGATCCGCCCAGCAGGAGGGTCTGCGCCCCGCCCGGTTTACGCCGGTCAAGGTCGCCGTGATGGACCCGCATGCCATGTGGGACGCCCGCGACGCCCAGGCCGGCATTCGTCACGAGGCCGAGGATGCGGGTCTGCGCGACGCCGTCATCCGCGTCACCCAGCCCGTGGTCCAGGCGGCGGCGCCCGCCGTCGTCAAGACCGCTGCGGACGAGGCGGTCGCGCGGATCCAGGCGCCCATGTTGCGTCCCGCCAGCCTGAGTGTTCCAACGCAGGGGCGCACGATCCAGCTGGGGGCCTATTCCAGTCCCGCCAGCGCGCAACAGGCGTGGGCGCGGCTGAGGGGCAGGTCCGATCTGGCGGGCCTGTCGCCGGTGTTCGAAGAGGTTCAGGTCAACGGCCGCAGCTTGACGCGGCTGAAGGTCGGACCTGTCTCGACCGAGACCGCCGCCGCCGTGTGCCGGTCCGCCGATGTCGTGGACGCATGGTGCGCCCGCAACAGCTGAGGCCCGCCCGTTCGCCGTCCACAGGTCTGCGTTAAGGTTCCGTTGACGTTTGCGGCGTTGAGGCCGAATCTCGCCGGACCTAGGACCGCGCAGCTTGAGTCGCGTGGTCAGCACAGAGGATTCCCTCGAATGACGCAGCCGCATGTGATCGTCCTCGGCAACGAAAAGGGCGGGGCCGGCAAGTCCACCCTGGCCATCCACATCGTGACCGGCATGCTGCACGCCGGTCGGACGGTGGCGATCATCGATCTGGACCTGCGCCAGCGGTCGATGCAGCGGTTCTTCCACAATCGCCTGGCCTGGCTGGCCGCGAATGGGCAGACGCTGCCGCAGCCCTTCATTCCCGACATGGGCGACGGCAAGGCCCTGGCCAAGGCGGATGTCGCCGACCAGATCGCCGCGTTCGAGCGCGCCTTCGACGAGGCGGCGGCGCAAGGCGTGGATTGCATCCTGATCGACACCCCCGGCGGCGATACGGCCGTTTCGAACGCGGCGCATGCCCGCGCCGGCCAGATCGTTACGCCGATGAACGACAGTTTCGTCGATTTCGACCTTCTGGGCGACGTCGATCCGGTGACGCTGGATCTGCTGAAACCGTCGATCTATTCCGAGAGCGTCTGGGAGGCGCGCAAGCAGCGGGCCATCGCCCAGGGACGTCACGCCACCATCGACTGGCTGGTGGTCACCAACCGCCTGGCCGTCGCCGAGGCGCGCAACCGCAAACGTCTGGAAGAGCGGATGACCAAGCTGGCCAAACGGGTCGGTTTCCGCGTCGGGCCGGGCCTGCGCGACCGGGTCATCTATCGCGAGCTTTTCCCGTTCGGCCTGACGGTCGCGGACCTGTCGAACGACATCCGGCCGGTGGCGGTGTCGCTGGCTCACGTGGCCGCGCGCCAGGAAATGCGCAACCTGATGAAGGCGATGGGGCTGGAACAGGCGCTCAGCCCTTTGGACGTGGCGGCCTGACTTCTCCATGGCCTTGATCTGGCTGGCCCTGGCGGCGATCGCCGTCTGGGCGCTGGTGCGACTGGGCCGGCAGACCGAGCGACGCGGTCGGGCGCATTGGCGCGTGACGGCGACCCTGTTGGGAGCGGTCCTGCTGGCCGGCGGCGCCCTGGCGGCGTTTCGCGGGTCGTGGCTGACGGCGGCGGCACTGGCGGGGGCGGGGCTCTATCTGGTCTGGTCTTCACGCATCCGGCCCGTTATCCGATCCGAACCGATCAGCGAAGCCGACGCCCGCGCCGTTCTGGGCGTCTGGCCGGGCGCGAGCGAGGCCGAAGTTCGCGCGGCGTGGAAGCGTGCCATGGCGCGCGCCCACCCGGATCAGGGCGGCACCGAAGGCCTGGCCATCCGCGTCAATGCGGCGCGGGATAGACTGCTGAGAAAGACCTGACGCGTCTGAGCCCGCCCTCGGCGTGAGCCGGGGCGTGGAAGGAGGCCCATTCTTGGAGGGCTGGGCGGAGCGCCGGGCCTTCGCCCGGAGTGTGAGTTTGTAAGTACCGTTTCGACGAAGGATGTGACGCTCCGCGCGGAAGGTTGGCCTGCAAGCTCGGGGCGTCGAGCGGTGGCGGTCTTATCGCCTAACCCCATAAGCCTGCGACGGGTCGGCGGAGTCTGCGAAACCCCGGCCCGAGTGCGATCGAGTATCCCCCTCGATCCTCCGACACCGCTCCATGAGTCGATGTCAGCGCGGAGGGATCTCACCCCCGCTCCCGTTCCATCCGCTCCCGCCGCCGCAAGGTCGCAGGCCAGGCGAGCCCTTCGATGCGACGAGACGGGTCTAGAATACGCGCGTTTCGGAGGGGGGATGGGAGAACGGGGACATAAATCGGCAAGCGATTGAAATCGCTGCGAATGAACCAGCGTCATTGTGATGGCTGGCGCCCCTTTCTCCCTCCCCTTCATGGGGAGGGGCGGCGAAGCGGAGCGAAGCCGGGGTGGGGACGTGTGAGGCGCTGCGCCCGTCCTGACGGCCCCACCCGGATCGCTGCGCGATCGTCCCTCCCCATGAAGGGGAGGGAGAGGGGTCTGTGGGGCTTTGAGAGCCTTCCACCGCTGTGCGGTCGATGGTCAGCCCCCCGCTTGCCCTGACGGAAGTCTGGCCTTACGGGTCCGCGCTCTTGATCAATGATTCAGGGAGGGGTCGATGACCCTCGCACTTCTGTTTCCGGGACAGGGCAGCCAGGCCGTCGGCATGGGCGCGCAACTGGCCGACGCCTTCCCGTCCGCGCGCGACGTCTTCGCCGAAGTGGACGAAGCGCTGGGGCAGAAGCTGTCCGTGCTGATGCGCGAAGGCCCCGAGGATCAACTGACCCTCACCGAGAACGCCCAGCCCGCGCTGATGGCGGTGTCCGTGGCGGCGATACGTGCACTGAAGGTCGAGTTCGGTTTCGATGTGGCGAAGACGGCCTATGTCGCGGGTCACTCGCTGGGCGAATATTCGGCCCTGGCGGCGGCGGGGGCGATCTCGCTGTCGGATACGGCGCGGCTGCTGAAGCTGCGCGGCCAGGCCATGCAGCGCGCGGTTCCGGTGGGGCAGGGGGCGATGGCCTCGCTGATCGGTCCCAAGACGGATCTGGCGCTGGCGGAAGCGGCGGCGGCGGCCGGTTCGGAAATCGGCGTCTGCGTGGTCGCCAACGACAACAACAACGGCAATATCGTCATCTCGGGCGAGAAGGCGGCCGTGGACCGGGCCATCGAGAAGGCCAAGGAACTGGGCGCGCGGGCGATCCCGCTGAACGTCTCGGCGCCCTTCCACTGTCCGCTGATGCAGCCCGCCGCGGACGAGATGGCGACGGCCTTGGCCTCGGCGACCATCGTGGCGCCGACGGTCCCTGTAGTGGCGAACGTGCTGGCGCGGCCGGAGAGCGACCCTGAGGTCATCCGCCGCCTGTTGGTCGAGCAGGTCACCGGCCGGGTGCGCTGGCGCGAGAGCATGGAGTGGATGGCCGGCGAGGGCGGGGTGACCCGCTTCGTCGAGATCGGATCGGGCAAGGTGCTCACCGGCATGGCCAAGCGGATCGCGCCGGACGCCGAGGCCCTGCCGCTGAATACGCCGGAAGAGCTGGAAGCCTTCGCGAAGGCTCTGTAATTTAGCCGCTCATCCCGGCGAAAGCCGGGACCCAGATCTTTGGGCGACGGGCGTTTGGGTTTGCGCAGGAACGGTGATCCCGGCCATCCTGCGCGTGAAAGCACTGGGTCCCGGCTTTCGCCGGGATGAGCGGAGAATTCGAATGTTCAATCTTGCAGGCAAGACCGCGCTGGTGACCGGCGCGACGGGCGGGATCGGCGGGGCGGTGGCGCGGGCGCTGCACGCTCAGGGCGCGACCGTGGTGCTGTCGGGCACGCGCGAGGCGGTGCTGGCGGATCTGGTGAAGGATCTGGGCGAGCGGGCGCATTTCGCGACGGCGAACCTTTCGGACCCGGAGTCGGTCGATAATCTGGTCGCGGCGGCCGAGGCGGCGGCGGGCGCACCGCTGGACATCCTGGTGGCCAATGCGGGCATCACCAAGGACGGCCTGCTGATGCGGATGAAGGACGAGGACTTCCAGTCGGTCATCCAGATCAATCTGGAGAGCTATTTCCGCCTGACCCGCGCGGCGGTGAAGGGGATGATGAAGCGCCGCTCGGGCCGAATCATCGGCGTGACCTCGGTCGTCGGCGTGACCGGCAATCCGGGCCAGACCAATTATTCGGCGTCCAAGGCCGGCATGATCGGCTTTTCCAAGTCGCTGGCCCAGGAAGTCGGATCGCGCGGCATCACCGTCAACTGCATTGCGCCGGGCTTCATCGCCTCGCCGATGACGGATGTGCTGAACGACCAGCAGCGTGAGACCATACTGGGCCGCATTCCGGCCGGTCGGCTGGGTTCGGGCGACGAGATCGCCGCCGCCGCCGTCTATCTGTCGTCCGACGAAGCCGCCTATGTGACGGGCCAGACCCTGCATGTGAACGGCGGCATGGCGATGATTTAAGGCCGTCTGCCGTCATCACGACGCGCAACCGACTATTTCCAGCCCGAAAGCCTGTGCTAAAGGGCTAGATGCAACGGTGGTTCGGGCTTTCGGGCTTGCGTCGCCTTCGCTGCCGTGAGACGGCGATTTCTTAGCTACCCCCGCCTCCGCGGCGATTTCAAACAGGCAGAGAGACACTGATGTCCGACACCCTAGAGCGCGTTCGCAAGATCGTCATCGACCACCTGGACGCCGATCCGGACAAGGTTACGGAAAAGGCCAGCTTCATCGACGACCTGGGCGCCGACTCGCTCGACAACGTCGAGCTGGTGATGGCCTTCGAAGAAGAATTCGACATCGAGATCCCGGATGACGCCGCCGAGCACATCCAGACGGTCGGCGATGCGGTCAAGTTCATCGACGAAAAGTCGGCCGGCTGATTTCAGTCGCCGACATCGGCCGAACAGGCTGACGGTTCACAGGGCCGCCCGGCGCTCCTAGCGGAGACGCCCGGCGGCCTTTACTGTTTCTGACCCTTGGGAATCCGCGATGATTCTGAAAGGTCGGGCTGGAGATAAGGGAGCACGCACCATGCGCCGCGTCGTCGTTACGGGCATCGGTCTGCTGACCCCCCTGGGTTGGGGCGTCGAGAAGAGCTGGAAGGGTATCGTCGAAGGACGATCGGGCATCGGTCCGATCACGTCGTTCGACACCACGGGCTATGGCTGCACCATCGCCGGAGAAATCCCGAGCGTCGATGGACGTGGCGGCGGCGGCGAAGGCGACTTCGACCCCGAAAAGATCATGTCCGTGAAGGACAGAAAGCGCGTCGACGACTTCATCCTGTACGCCATCGCGGCGGCGGACGAGGCCCTGGCCGATGCGAACTGGAAGCCCGAGACGGACGAGGACAAGGAACGCACCGGCGTGATGGTCGGATCGGGCATCGGCGGCCTTGGCCCCATCGCCGAGACGGCCATCGTCCTGAAGGAACAGGGGGTGCGTCGCGTCAGCCCCTTCTTCATCCCCAGCGCCCTGATCAATCTCGCCGGTGGTCAGATCTCGATCCGCCACGGCCTGAAGGGGCCGAACCATGCGGCGGTGACCGCCTGCGCCACCGGCGCCCACGCCATAGGCGATGCGGCGCGGATGATCGCGCTGGACGACGCCGATGTGATGGTGGCGGGCGGGGCGGAAAGCTCGGTCGTGCCGATCGGCATCGCGGGCTTCTTGGCCTGCAAGGCGCTGTGCACCGCCTACAACGACACGCCGGAGAAGGCGTCGCGTCCCTATGATCGGGGCCATGCGGGCTTCATCATGGGCGAGGGCGCCGGGATTCTGGTGCTGGAGGAATACGAACACGCCAAGGCGCGCGGGGCCAAGATCTACGCCGAGGTCGTCGGCTACGGCATGAGCGGCGACGCCTATCACATCACCGCCCCGTCCGAGGACGGCGAAGGCGGGGTGCGGGCCATGAAGATGGCGCTGAAACGGGCGGGGATGCAGCCGTCGGACCTGGACTACGTCAACGCCCACGGCACCTCGACCATGGCCGACTGGATCGAGCTGAAGGGGATCGAGGGGCTGGCGGGCGATCACGCCAAGAACCTGACCGTCAGCTCGACCAAGTCGATGACGGGGCATCTGCTGGGCGCCGCCGGGGCCATCGAGGCGGCCTTCTGCGTGCTGGCGATCCGCGATCAGGTCGCGCCGCCGACCATCAATCTGGACGACCCGGAGATGGAGACGCCCATCGACCTGGTGCCCAACAAGGCCAAGCCGATGAAGATCGACGTGGCCATGTCCAACAGCTTCGGCTTCGGAGGCACCAACGCCTCGGTGATCTTCAAGAAGGTCGACTGAGATGTTCGGGCGGGGACGGGTCGAGAAATCCAGCGGGCGGTCTGGGTTCACGGTCTCGCTGCTGACCGCGTCCGCGACCTTCGGCCTGTTCCTGCTCGCCGCGCTGATCGCGGTGTGGGCGATCTATTATGCGCCCGGCCCGTCGGCGCGGCAGGGCGACAAGACGGTCGTGACCCTGGCCAGCGGATCGGGCGTCTCCGCCATCGCGGCGCGGATGAAGGCGGCGGGGGTGATCCGTTCGACGGACCTGTTCCGCGCGGCGGCGACCCTGACCGGGGCGGATCGTCGACTGAGAGCCGGCGAATACGAGGTGCCGTCGGGCACGTCCCTGGCCGGGGTGCTGAACCTGCTGGTCGAGGGACGGGTGGTGCGCCATTTCGTGACCCTGCCTGAAGGCTGGTCGTCGCTGCAGGCGGTGGACATCCTGAACAAGGAGCCGGTGCTGACCGGCGTGGTCGCCGAGACGCCCGAGGAAGGCAGCCTGTGGCCCGACACCTATGAGGTCTCGCGCGGCGATACGCGTCAGGCGGTGATCGACCGGATGCAGCGCGCTGCGAACGAGAACCTGCGTCTGCTGTGGAGCCAGCGTTCGCCGGCCACGGTAGCGCGCACGCCCGAGGAGGCGGTGATCCTGGCATCCATCGTGGAGAAGGAGACGGCGCTGGCGGCCGAGCGTCCGCGCGTGGCGGCGGTGTTTTCGAACCGGTTGCGGGCCGGGATGCGGTTGGAGAGCGATCCGACCATCGTCTATGGGGTGACCAAGGGACGGCCCCTGGGGCGCGGCATCCGGCGCTCCGAGCTGCTGGCTCCGACGCCATGGAACACCTATCAGATCAACGGCCTGCCGCCGACGCCCATCGCCAATCCGGGTAAGGAGGCGGTTCAGGCCGTGCTGAACCCGCCGGCCGATCCAGTCCTGTTCTTCGTCGCGGACGGATCAGGGGGACACGCCTTCGCCCTGACCTATGATGAGCATCTGCAGAACGTGGCGCGCTGGCGCCAGATCGAGCGTCAGAAGGCGGGCCTGCCGCCCGAGGCCGCCTCGCCTGTGACGCCGGGGACCAGTGCGGCCCCGATGACGACCGAGCCGGCCGCTGCGCCCGTTGCCGGCGGACAGGCGACGATCACGCTTCCTGCAGGCGCGACGCAGGGATCACGATGAGCAGCCTATCTGGAATGACCGGGTTTGGCCGGGCGGACGGGGTCGGTGAGGGCTGGACCTGGTCGGTCGAGGCGCGTTCGGTCAACGGGCGCAATCTGGAGATCAGGTTCCGTGGACCCAACGGTTTCGATGCGCTGGAGCGGTCGGCCAAGACGGCGGGCCAGTCGCGGTTCGCGCGGGGCCAGGTCACTGTCGGCGTTCAGGCCAAACGATCAGAGGCAGGCGAGGCGGCGGTCACGATCAACGCCGCCGTGCTGGCGCGCTATCTGACCCTTGCCAATGAACTGGCCGAGGACGGCGCGACGCCGCCGTCGGCCGACGGCCTGCTGGCCCTGCGCGGCGTGATCGAGGCGCCGGAAGAGGTGGACGATCCAGAGGCGCGGGCTGCGGTGGAGGCGGCCATGGCCCGCACCGTCGAAGAGGCGCTGGATGCGCTGAAAGCCTCGCGCCAGAACGAGGGCGCGCAGCTGACGCCGGTGCTGGAAGACTTCATCACCCGGATCGAGACGCTGACGATGCAGGCCGAAGGCGAGGCGGCCGCCCAGGTCGAGGCCATTCGCGACCGTTTCACGCGTCGAATCACTGAGCTGGCGCCGGATGCGCAGGGGCTTGAAGACCGGATTTTTCTGGAGGCCGCCGCCCTGGCGACCAAGGCGGACGTGCGCGAGGAGCTGGATCGACTGACGGCGCACGTCGCCACGGCGCGCCAGCTTGTGGCCTCGGCGCCCGCCGGGCGCAAACTCGACTTCCTGATGCAAGAATTCATGCGTGAGGCCAACACGCTGTGCTCGAAATCCGCTACGACCGCGCTCACCGGAATCGGCCTGGAGCTCAAGGCCGTCATCGAACAGTTGCGTGAGCAGGTCCAGAATGTCGAATGAACGCACGCCCCGCCGGGGCGTCCTCCTGATCGTCGCCAGCCCTTCGGGCGCCGGCAAGACGTCGCTGTGTCGCCGGTTGATGGCGGATCACGGCGGTCTGGAGCTGTCTGTCTCCATGACCACGCGTGGCATTCGCCCGGGCGAGGTGCATGGGCGCGACTATAATTTCGTCGAGCATGACGAGTTTCAGCGGCTGATCGACCAGAACGCCTTCCTGGAATGGGCCGATGTTCACGGCAATCGCTACGGCAGCCCGCGCGCGCCGGTGGATCGGGCGCTGGCCGAGGGGCGCGACGTCCTGTTCGACATCGACTGGCAGGGCGCGCGCGACGTGGCCGAGAAATGCCCGGAGGACGCCGTGCGCGTCTTCATCCTGCCGCCCAGCCTGGAAGAGTTGCGTCGCCGTCTGGTGACGCGGTCGCAGGACGCCGACGACGTGATCGAACGCCGTGTCGCCAACGCCAAGGGCGAGATCGAACACTGCGACGCCTTCGACTATGTGCTGGTGAACGAGGACTTCGACCGATCCTACGCCGAACTGGCCCACATCTATCATGCGGAGCGGTCGCGCCGGTTCCGTAACCTGTGGGTCGAGGATTATCGTACCGCGCTGCTGCGCGAGGTCGTCTGAATAAAAAACAGCGCCGCAAGCCGTGGGGGTGACCGGCGGCGCTGCGGGGTACTCAACGCTACGCTACTGAAGCCGTTATCGCCGGACAGAAGGTTTCAGACGGTAAATGCGGCGATAGGGAACATTCCCTAGCGGCTGAACGCGCGCGGTTTACGTCCTGTTCGCCCTCTTCACCTAACGTCAGGCGGTGAACGGGGGTATCATGGGCTTTCTGGATTCAATCGGGCCTCTTGTGGCCAGCAGCGCCAACGAACGCGTCAAGCAGGTTCCGGTGAGGCTTCTGCTGGCGTTCGTGGTCGCTTGGGCGATGCATGCGGCCGACATGGGGCGGTGGATTCCCCTCTGGCTTGCCATCGCGCTGCTGGTTCAAGCGTTCGAACTGCTGGCCATGGCGCCGTTCAGGCGTGCAGAGCCTTCGCGTCGCCGGTTTATGGTCGCACTGGCCCTGGCCTCCACGACCCTGATGGCGACGACCTATGGCGGCATGGCGCTGATCATCTGGTCTTCCAATCATCCGGCCCTGGTGACTTTGGCCGCCCTGACGCTGGCGGGTGGTCTGTTGACCAATGTGGCGTCCGGAATAGGCTCGCGTACGATCTTCTTCATCGGCGGTGGACCCTATCTGGCGGTGCTGACGCTGATGCCTGTGGTCAAGATCCTTCAGGGCGACACCCACGGCGTCGTGGTCATGACCCTGTCGGCCGCCCTGTTCGCGGGGGCCATCCTGAACGTCTATTGGCGGGTGCACGCGGCACGTCAGGCCGAGATCCAGTCGCGCGCAGAAGCCGAGCAGAGGCTGGAGCAGGCCCAGGCGGCCATGGCGGATCGCGCGGCGATGGCGGCCATCGTAAGCCACGAACTGCGCACGCCCGTCAGCGCCATCCTGGCCGGCGCCCATGTCATTCGCGGCGGCAAGCTGCCCGAGCAACGCGAGGAGACCGCCGACCTGATCATTGACGCCGGGCAGCTGATGACCGGGATGCTGAACGACCTTTTGGATCACTCCAAGATGGAGGCCGGGGCGATGTCGATGGAGAGCCGTGACTTCGAACTGGGCGACCTGATGCGCGACACGGCGCGGTTCTGGGCGGCGCCGGCGTCCGAGAAGGGACTGACGCTGGAGATGCCGGGGGGCGAGGGTGACCCCGTCTGGCTGCGGGGCGATCCCTATCGTCTGCGGCAGATCATCAACAATCTGGTGTCGAACGCGATCAAGTTCACGCCGGCCGGCACGATCCGGCTCCAGGCTGCAGCGCCTCGTACCGATGGCCGTCATCGGCTGACCCTGACTGTCACCGATCAGGGGGCGGGCATTGCGCCCGAGGCCATGAGTCGGCTGTTCACGCCTTTCGCGCAAGGATCAGCCGAGGTGGCGCGCACCTATGGCGGGACGGGGCTGGGCCTGACCGTCAGCCGCGAACTTGCGCGATTGATGGGCGGCGACCTGACGGTCGAGAGCGTGCCGGGGCAGGGGGCGGCCTTCACCCTGTGCGTCG
Organism: Brevundimonas sp. TWP1-3; assembly: GCF_049896085.1. Classification (NCBI taxonomy): domain Bacteria; kingdom Pseudomonadati; phylum Pseudomonadota; class Alphaproteobacteria; order Caulobacterales; family Caulobacteraceae; genus Brevundimonas; species Brevundimonas sp. TWP1-3. Next base: position 1,903,784 of record NZ_JAFCTP010000001.1, read on the forward strand.
ACCTGCCGGCGGGCGAGCCGACGCAAGCCGAGAACAGCCTGGATGCTGCGGCGCCGGTGTTGGCGCGCCGTATCCGGGTGCTGGCGGTGGACGATCACGAGATCAATCGTCGCACCATCGCCCTGGTGCTCCAGCCGCTGGATGTGGACCTGGCGACCGCCTCGGACGGTCATCTGGCGCTGGCGCTGCTGGCCGAGCGGCCGTTCGACGTGGTGCTGATGGACGTGAACATGCCGGGCATAGACGGCAACGAGGCGACGCGCCGTCTGCGAGCGTCAGGGGGCATCAACGCTGCTGTGCCGGTGATCGGGTTCAGTGCGGGGACCGAGGCCGAACAGGTTCAAGCCTGTTATGCGGCCGGGATGACGGACTGGCTGGCCAAGCCGCTGGAGCCTCGCAAGCTGTACGACGCCTTGCACAAGGCGACGTCGTCGGGCGCGCAGGCCGAAGCCGCTTAGGTTAGGGCGGCGAACCAAGGGCGCAGGCGGCTAAGCGCCTCTTCGATCTCCGACGTCGAGACTGCGAAGCTGAAGCGGATGAAACGATGGCCGTCGATAGGGTCGAAATCGACGCCGGGCGCGGTGGCGACGCCGGTATCGCGCAGCAACCGTTCGCAGAAGGCCCCGCTGTCGTCGGTCAGATGGCCGATATCGGCCCAGATGTAGAAGGCGCCGTCGGGTGGGGCGATCTTACGAAGGCCCAAGGCGGGCAGGGCGTCCAGGATCAGTTGGCGGTTGCGGGCGTAGTTGTGGATGTGGCCTTCGAGTTCCTCGGTCTGATCCATGGCGACGAGGCCGGCATGCTGGCTGAGGCTGGGCGGGGTCAGGAACATGTTGCCGATATAGGCGCGGGCGGCGTCGAGCCGGGCCTCGGGGACCAGCAGCCAGCCCAGGCGCCAGCCGGCCATGCTCCAGTATTTGGAGAAGCTGTTGATCACCACGGCGTCGGGGGCGAACTGCAGCATCGACGGGGTCGGGCCGACGTAGCTGAGCCCGTGATAGATCTCGTCGGAGACGATGGCGATGTCGCGCGCACGACAGACTTCGGCAATGGCGGCCAGTTCGACCTCGGGAATGATGGTGCCGGTCGGATTGGCCGGGCTGGCGATGATGACGCCGGCGGGGGCGGGATCCAGGGCTTCCAGTTGGTCGGCGGTCAGCTGGAACCGGGTCTCGGGGCCGCAGGCGATCTCGACCGGTTCAAGGTGCAGGGCGCGCAGGGTGTTGCGATAGGCGACATAGCCGGGGCGGGCCAGGGCGACGCGGTCGCCGGGCTTGAACAGGGTGCTGAGCGCCAAAACTAGGGCCGGCGAGGCGCCGCAGGTCAGAAGGATGCGGTCGGGATTAACGGCGACGCCGTAGCGGTCGTCATACAGGCGCGCGATGCGGACGCGCAGGTCGGGGCTTTCCCAATAACCCATGGCGTCGGCGTCCAGCACCTGATGCGCACGGGCGATCGCGGCGGCGGGCGCGCCGGTCGAGGGCTGGCCGAACTCCATATGGATGATCGACCGGCCTTCGGCCTTCATCTGGTGCGCCAGTCGGCTGACGGAGATGGCGCGGAAGGGTTCGACGGTCATGCGAGGGCATCCGCCAGACGAAGGAAGCCCGCCACGTCCACGGTTTCAGCCCGCACGTCCGGCTCGATGCCGGCGGCTTCGCACAGGGCGGCGCCGCCGAGCTGCTTCAGGCTGGAACGCAGCATCTTGCGGCGCTGGCCGAAGGCGGCGGCGGTGACGCGTTCCAGCTTCTTCAGCCGTTCGGGCGACGGGCGTTCGGCCAGCGGGACCAGGTGGACCACGGCCGAGGCCACCTTGGGCGGCGGGGTGAAGGCGGCGGCGGGCAGGTGCATGACGATGCGGGCGGTGCAGACGGCCTGGGAAATGACTGCCAGACGACCATAGGCGTCCTCGCCCGGCCCGGCGGCGACGCGTTCGGCGACCTCCTTCTGGAACATCAGGGTCAGGCTGTGCGGCAACCACGGGCCGGTCAGCCATTTGATCAGCAGGGGGGTGCCGACGTTATAGGGCAGGTTGGAGACCATATGGGTCGGGCCGGACACCAGATCAGCCTCCTTCACCTTCAGCGCATCGGCCTCGACGATGGTCAGGCGGCCCGAGCCGTCGTCCAGCTCGCTCAGCAGGGGAATGAAGCGCGGATCTTTTTCGACCAAGACCACGGGACCGGCGTCGGATTCCAGCAGGGCGCGGGTCAGGCCGCCGGGGCCGGGGCCGACCTCGATCACGGCCCGGCCGTCGAACGGGCCGGCCATGCGGACGATCTTGCGCGTCACATTGAGGTCCAGCAGGAAATGCTGGCCGAAGCTCTTCTTGGCCAGCAGGCCGTGGGCGTCGAGGGTTTCGCGGAGGGAAGGAAGGTCGGTCACACGCCCTGTTAGCGCGCGGCGCGGGCCGCCGCCATCTCCGATGCCAGACGAATGGCGGCGATCAGGCTGTCGGCGCGCGCGATGCCCTTGCCTGCGATGTCGAAACCGGTGCCGTGGTCAGGCGAGGTGCGGATGATGGGCAGGCCCAGCGAGACATTGACCCCACCCCAGAAGTCCAGCGTCTTGACCGGGATCAGGGCCTGGTCGTGGTACATGCAGATGGCCGCGTCATAGGTCGCGCGGGCCTCGTCATGGAACATCGTGTCGGCGGGTCTGGGGTCCGTGATGTCGATGCCCTCGGCGCGGAGTTGTTCGGCGACGGGGATCAGAATGTCGAGTTCCTGAAGACCCAGGGCGCCGCCTTCGCCCGCATGGGGGTTCAGGGCGGCCATGGCCAGGCGTGGGCGGGCGATGGCGAAGTCGCGCTTCAGGCTTTCATGGACGACGCGGGCGGTGCGGGCGACGCGCTCGGCCGTGACCAGTTCAGGCACCTGATCCAGGGCGACGTGGATGGTGACCAGGCAGGCGCGCAGGTTTTGCGCCGTCAGCATCATCACCGGACCGCGCGTGCCGGCATAGGGGGCGTCGGCGGTCAGTTCGGCGATAAACTCGGTATGGCCGGGAAAGCGGAAGCCCGAGGCGTACATCGGCGCCTTTGCGATGGGGGCGGTCACGACGCCGGACGCCTCGCCAGACAGGGCGAAGCTGACGGCTTCTTCGATACCGTCAGCGACGGCGGCGGCGTTGGCTGGGTCGGGGCGTCCGACCTCGACCGGCGCGGGCAGGGGACGGTGGATGACCGGCAGGGCGGAGGCAAAGCGGCCTTGGGCGTCGCCGGGGCCATTGATCTCGACGACGCGAACGCCCTGGGCGCGCAGCAGAGCGGCGTCGCCGATGACGGCGAAGCCGAAGGTCTTGCTGTTCAGCGTCTTCCAGGCGGCGGCCACGATCTCGGGCCCGACGCCGGCGGGTTCGCCCAGCGTCAGGACCAGAGGCGCGACCGCTGGGGTCACTTGAACTCGATCAGGGCGTCGCTGCGCAGATCGCGCAGGTAGCGACGCTCCAGCACGGCCAGGTTCTGAGCGCGCAGGCGGTTTTCGACCTGCTGGCGGTTCGGCGCCTCTGGACCGCCCACGCGGCGACCGCAGACGGCGACGAGGTGCAGGCCCAGCGGCGTGCGGATCGGGGTGGAGACTGTGCCGATTTCGCCGGTGCGGGCGAACTGCTGGAACTGGGGCGCCAGGTTGGCGACGTCGGATTCGCCCAAGTCGGCGCCGAGGACGCCCTCAGTCGCGCGCGCCTGGGAGATAATATTGTCGCAGGTCAGGCCGGTCCGCATCGCCTCCAGCTTGGCGCCGGCGGCCGCGACATCGGCTTCCGACGCGGTTTCGGGCAGTTCGACCATGACCTGACGCAGCGAGACCAGACTGGTCGAGGCGCCGTCGCGCTTGTCGCGCAGATACAGGATGTAGACGCCGCCATCGACGACGATGGGGTTGGACAACTGACCCGGTTGAAGCTGTTCCAGAACCGTCTGAACGGCCGGTTGCAGCGAATCCTTCACCACCCAGCCGGCGTCGCCGGGGACGCGGGCGTTGGCGGACGGGGCCGAGGAGAACTGTTGCGCGACGGCCTGGAAAGGCGCGCCGCCGATGATCTGCTGCACCAGTTGCCGGGCGCCGTTCAGCGCCGCCTGGGCGCCGCCGACGCGCGCGGCGTCGATATAGATTTCACCGATCAGAAACTGGGGCTTGGAGGCGGCTTCGTTCAGGCGACGGACTTCCTGATCGACCTGCAGGGTGCTGGGGCGGGCGCGGCTGTTGAAACGACCGGGAATCAGCTGGCCCCAGCCGATCTGGGTGCGCAGGTTCTCGCGGAAGGCGGCGGGCTGGATGCCGCCCTGTTGCGGGAACTGCAGATAGGCGGCGGGCGCGGTGCCGGCCGCACGAGCCATTTCGGCGATCTCGGCATCAACCTCTTCGTCCGTGACCTTCAGGCTCTCGAACTTGGCCATCTCCTGAGTCTTCAGGCGATCTTCGATCAGGGCGTTGAGGGCGGCCTGCTGGATAGCGGGCAGGTTCTGCTCGGTCGGCTGGACCTGGGACGAGGCGATCAGCATCAGCATGCGCTGGCGCAGATCATAGCCGGTGATGATCTTGTCGTTGACGGTGGCGACGATGCCGTCGGCCATCTCGAACTGAGGTTCGGCGCGAGCGGCGGCCGGCGCCTCTTCGGCCGCAGGATTGGGCGCACCGGCCGCAGGGCCTTGCGCGGGAGCCTGAACGGGCGCGGGCGCCGTCTGGCCATGGGCAGAACCGGCGAGCAGGAACGCCGCGAGCGCAGCCCCCGTCGAATAACGCATCAAACCCATTGGTCGTCCTGATTCCTTACAGCGGTCCGCCAGCCAGGCCGGCAGGCGGTCGCGCCCCGTAAAGCGTCATGCTCAACGCATATCGCCCTGTCCATAACCTGAACCTCCGAAAGTGGCGAGGTTTAGGCGCACATAGATGCCTTCCGACGGGCCGCCGGGCCGCGCACGGGTGTTGTCGCGGCGGTAGCCCAGTTCGAAGCGCAGGCAATCGTCATCGAAGAGCACGCCGACCTCGGATCGGGTGATCTCGTTCTGATCCAGATCGGCGATGCCGGCGACCGCGACGCCCCAGTTGCCATAGACGAACTGCTGGCCCGCCAGTTGGACGAACTCGTAGTTCCGGTTCAGCACGCCATCGATCGGATTCGACTGATCCAGGATGTAGCTGACGGTGGCCAGGTTGCGACGGCCCCAGCGGCCATCGACGGCGGCTTCGGCGCGGCGCACGTCGCCCGAGCCGTCGATGGTGGCGTGAACCCAGCTGCGGATGCGGTCGGACGGCGAATAGTCGCCCTGAACCACCCAGTCGGAGGTCTCCGCCGCGAGCCCCGTCGGATCGTAGAGGCGCGCGGGATCGTCGGGGATGGAGGTGCGGAAGTCATCCTGCTGGTCGAAGCGATAGCTGCGGCCGACAAACAAGCTGGCCTTGCGACCCTCGGCCCAGCGGATGGTGGCGCGTCCGCCGGCGGTCAGGCGCACGCCGCCCTCCAGCAGGTCGTAGCCGGAGAAACGATCCATGCGGAACAGGGACGATTCGTCCAGTTCCAGAACCTGGGAGTCCTCGATGGGGATGCGGCGATCCAGGCTGACCTTGTTGGAGACCGACAGCTGGCCGACCGGCTCAAGGATGATGTCGGCGTCGCTGATGCGTTTGACCAAAGGATAGCTGACATCCACGCCGGCGCTGAGGCGCGAGCGGCTGACGGTCGCGTCGCTGTCGATGCCCAACATCGGGGGCAGATCGGACATGGAATAGAGATCGACGCGGGTGTCGATGAAGGGCTCGACGCGGATCCCGACCGGCAGGATGACCGTGCGCCGCCATTCCATCTGTCCCGTGATGCGGCGGCTGTCGACGCCGCTGAGGCCGGTGGTGATGGGCGGCACGATCTCGGGGTTGAGAATCGGCGCGCCGACAAAGGCGTCGCGGTATAGCGAAACGGCCGAGCCCTTGAGGCGCAGACGCCCGCCGAAGACCAGTTCGTGCGGCTCCCACCGCGCATCGATCAGCGGCGCGACCAGGGGCAGGGTGTCGTCGTTCTCGAACACCTTGAAGCCGTTGGCGTCGCGGAAGTCGTTCGCGGCGAAGGCGGGGTTCAGGCGCAGGCTCTGGATCGAGAAGGCGGCCACCGAAACATAGGAGCGGTCGGTCTGATGCTCGGCGTAGATCTGGCTGATCAGACGGCGGCGATCGCCGTAGTAGAGGCCATTGTCCTGATAGGGCGAGCGCACGTCGTAACGGTCGAACAGGGTCTTGTCCGAGGTCCGTTCGGCCGTGAAGCCGAAGCGCCACGGACCGTCGGGGTCGAACTCGCCGTGCGACAGCAGATAGCTGCGGCTCTTGCGGTCGCCGAAATCGACGTTGCTCTCGAAGTCGCCGTCGCCGTCCAGATCGAAATCGCCGAACTCGCGGGCGTAGGTATAGCCGCCGCGCGCCACGATCATGCCGTTGGCGAACCGGCGGCGCCATTGCAGGTTCAGCAGCGGGGCGACGGAGGTGTTGATCTGGGGACTGATCAGCCAGTCCTCGGACGGCGAGACGACGTGGAGGTAGGGAACCTCGACCGAGACGCCGCGCCCTTCGTCATAGTTGACGATCGGCACCAGGAAGCCCGACGCCCGCTCGACCGTCGGGTCGGGGTGGGCGAAGAAGGGGGTGTAGAAGACCGGCACGGGGCCGATGTAGAAGACCGCGTTACGATACAGGATGGCGCGCAGTTGCTCGTCCTGCACCACCTTCTCGGCCTGGATCGAGATGGTCGGCGTCTTCGGCCCGCCGTCGTCGCAGATGGGGCAGGGGGTGAAGCGGGCGTAGTTCAGCTCGTTGACGTTTTCGCTGCGGCGGACGGCCGTAGCGGCCATCAGGCTGGCGCCGTTCGACAGGCGTGTGGCGAAATCGACGGCGACGCCGGTGGTCAGATCCTTATCCAGTTCGAGACGGCTGGCGTAGACGACCGTTCCGTCCGGCGCGATGGCCTCGACCTGGCCTTCGCCGGTCGCCGAGCCGGCGTTCAGATCATAGGACAGGTTCTCGCCGCGCAGCACATGGCCGCGGGTGCGCACATAGGCGCGGTTCTCGGCCGCGCCGCTGACGACGATGTTGTCGCCCTCGCGGCGGGCGTTGTCGGCATCGACATAGACGGCTTCGGGCGGCAGGCCGTCTGCAGGCGCGGTCGTGGTCGCGGCCGGCACGGTTTGCGCCAGAACAGGCATGGCGAAGGGCGCGCAGGCGACCAGGGTCGCACTGGCGAGAAGCCTTGCTCTGAAAGCGTTGAAGCGCCGATCGCGGCGATCACCCTGCATAGGCCATCCGTATTCTGAGAAGCGAGCGCCCGATTAGCCGTCTTCGGTATAGAACAGCAAGGTAAAGGCTGCGAGCGCCGTCAGAACGGGCGGGAGCCACGCGGCGACAAAGGGCGCCACGACCTCGGCCGATCCCATCGCCGAAGAAAACTGGTTCAGGAAGAAGAAGGCGAAACCCAGGACCACGGCGGACACGCTCATCCGCGCCAGGTCACCCAGACGCATCAGTCGAAGCGAAAAGGCGGCGGCCAGAATCGACATGGCGGCGAACACCAGCGGCGTGGCCAAAAGCTGCTGGAAGCGCAGGCGGTAGGCCGTGGAGGTGAAGCCGGCGTTCTCGATGCGGCGGATCTGATTGGGCAGGGACCAGAAGGGGGTCGATTGCGGCCGCGCGAAACGGTCGAAGGCCTCTTCGTCGGCCAAACTGGAGACCAGGGTCAGGCTGGAATAGGTCACGGCGCGCTGGCCGATCTGGGCGCCGACGGCGTCGGTCAGGCGCCAGGCGCCCGCATTCAGCGAGGCCGACTTGGCGTCGATCCGTTCGGAGAAGGTGCGGCCGCCGCCGGGTGCGGTGGTGTAGATGAAGAAGCTGACGTTCAGCAGGCGGGCGTTGGCGCGGTCCTGCTGTCCGGCGCGGATGATCATCTGACGCTGGTCGTCGCCTTCGCGCAGCCAAATCGCCTCTTTGGGGTCGCCGCCGGGCGCCGTGCCGGAGATGCGGGCGCGTTCGCGTTGCCACAGGCCGTCGCCGGCCGAGGCCAGCGGTCCCAGTACGGTTACGGTCAGCACGCCCAGGACAAAGGCCATGCCGGCGGCCGGCAGGACGAAGCGCCAGGCGGACACCCCGGCGGCGCGCATGGCGATCAGCTCGCTGCGCCTGTTCAGACTGATGAAGGCCGACAGGGTGCCGAACAGGAAGACGAACGGCATCAGTTGCACGATCACCGACGGCGACTTGAGCAGCACCAGACCGAAGATCCGCACCGCCGACAGATCCTGAGCCGAGCCGACGCCGCGCGAGACCTCGACGAAGTCGATCAGCATGACCAGGGCCGAGATCACGGCCAGGGCCACGCCCAGCGACTTGAGCTGCTGGACCAGCACATAGCGTTCAATCCCGCCGAGACGGGGAATATGCGGCGAACGACGGGCCGGCATGAGCGCCGTGGTCATGCGAACCTCGCTTTCAGGTCGCGCACAAAGAGCCAGCGCTTGCTGCGTCGCGGCTTCAGCGCGCGGAACAGGACGCGCAGGGCGACGGCGATGGCGATGACGGGCACCACATATTGAAGAATGTTCATCCAGCCATTCCAGGCGCTGGCGGCGACGAGGCCATAGCCGATGACGCGCAGCAGCAGGAACAGGCCGGCCGCCTTGGCGATCCGCAGCGTATAGCCGGTCCTGCTGAAGGCGCCGCCCAAGATGGCGGACAGGGCCAGAGCCATGGCGACCAGGGCGTAGAGCGGCGAGGACAGGCGCGAATGGGCCTCGGCCAGCAATTCGCCGCGCGACCCGGCGACTTCGATCACCTTGGCCGTCGGGTTCAGCAGTTGGCGCAGATAAAGGTCCGTTGGCTTATAACGGATCGTGTCTGTGACGCCGACGAAGGGGGCGAGCGAGAAGTCGTATCGGCCGAAAGACAGGGTCTCCAGCACGCCGCCTGACGAGTAACGCTGGGCAGAGCCGTCGAGCATGGTCAGGACCGGCGTCCCGCCTGCATCACGGCTGAATCGGGCCTCGGAGGCGTTCCAGGTCGTGACCTTCTCCTTGTCGTCCAGATAGACGAACAGGTTCTTCAGCAGACCGTTCTGTTCGATCTGCTGCACATAGACGGTCAGTCCGTCAGGCCCCTGGACGAACTGGCCTTCTTCGACCAGCAGGGCGGCGAGGTCGGTGCGGATGTCGAAGGCCTGACGCCGGGCCTCCTGCTGCGCCCAGGGCAAAAGGAAGACATTGACCAGCAGGGTGACCAGGGCGACCAGAACAGCGATGCGGGCGGCGGGCGAGATCAACTGCCAGCGCGTCATGCCCCCGGCGAAGGCCGCCGTCAGTTCCTGCTCGCGTTGCAACCGTGTCAGGGCGATCAGGGCGCCGACGAAAAGGCCGATCGGGAGAATCACCGACAGCAGTTGCGGCAGGGCGAGCAAGGTCAGCTTGACCATGATCCACACGCTCTGACCCCGCTCCACAATGACCTGGAGTTGGTCGAGGCTTTGGCTCAGAATCCCGATTCCCGCCAGCGCTGCGCATGCTGCGACCACGGGGAACAGGATCTGGCGGAAAAGGTATCTTTGAATCAGGTTCATGGGCGGTTGGACTTCGCCCGGTTGCAGGCGGCGATATTGAGGCGCATCTAGTAGCACATCAGGGCGCGTCCGCGACAAGCAGACGCGCCGTTGTCTTTTCGTCGTTGCAGACGCCGGGTGGGGCCTGGCTGGAGTTGGTTGAATGAAGATCGAGTTCGTCGCCGCCGTGGACGCCGCCGAGATTCTGGCGGTTCCCGTTTTTGAAGATCGCGCATTTACGCCCGCAGGCGTCGCTCTGGACGCCAAGACCAGCGGCGCCCTGACCAAGGCGGCCGGCAAGGGCCGCTTTACCGGCAAGGCCGGCCAGAGCCTGAGCGTCGCTGCTCCGGTCGGCGTCAACGCCGACACCGTGCTGCTGGTCGGCGCGGGCGCCAAGGACAAGCTGGATGATCTGGCGGTCGAGGCTTTCGGCGGAAACGCCTATGCGGCCGTGAAACTGTCGGGCGCCGAGGTTCTGACCATCGACGCTTCCGACCTGGCGCCGGAGCAGGCCGCCCGCGTCGGCTTCGCCGCGCGTCTGGCCGCCTATCGCTTCGACAAATATCGCACGACGCAAAAGCCGGACAAGATTCCGTCGATCACCGCGATCCGCGTCGTCACCTCCGACCTGCGCGCCGCCGAGACTGCGCTGGAGCCGCTGTCAGCCGTGGCTGACGGCGTGATCTTCGCTCGCGATCTGGTGTCCGAGCCCGCCAACGTCCTGTATCCGGCCGAGTTCGCCAAGCGCGTCAAGGCGCTGGAGAGCCTGGGCCTCGAGGTCGAGATCCTCGGTGAGGTCGAGATGGAGAAGCTGGGCATGCGCACCCTGTTGGGTGTCGGCCAGGGCAGCCGTCGCGAAAGCCAGCTGGCGATCATGAAATGGAACGGCGGCGAGGCGGGGGCTCAGCCCCTGGCCTTCGTCGGCAAGGGCGTCTGCTTCGACACCGGCGGCATCTCGATCAAGCCGGCCGACGGCATGGAAGACATGAAGTGGGACATGGGCGGCGCGGCCGCCGTGACCGGAACCATGATCGCTCTGGCCAGCCGCAAGGCCAAGGCGAACGTCATCGGCGTTCTGGGCCTGGTCGAGAACATGCCTGACGGCGACGCCCAACGTCCGGGCGACGTGGTCGTGTCGATGTCGGGCCAGACGGTCGAGGTGATCAACACCGACGCCGAGGGTCGTCTCGTTCTGGCCGATGCCCTCTGGTACACGCAGCAGCGTTTCAAGCCGAAGTTCATGATCGACTTGGCCACCCTGACGGGCGCCATGATCGTGGCATTGGGACTGGATTACGCCGGCGTCTTCTCGAACTCCGACGATGTCGCCGATCCGATCCTGGCGGCGGCGAAGAAGGTCGGCGAGAACTTCTGGCGCATGCCGATCCCGGCCATCTATGAGCAGCACATCGATTCCAAGATCGCCGACGTGAAGAACACCGGCAACGGCCGCGCCGGTGGCTCCATCACCGCCGCCCTGTTCCTGCAACGCTTCACCAACGGCGTGCCGTGGGCGCACCTGGACATCGCCCCGACCGCCTGGGCCAACAAGAGCCCCAGCCCCACCGTGCCGGAAGGCGGCGTCGGCTTCGCCGTGCGCACGCTGGATCGCATGGTCGCCGACGCTTACGAAGCCTGATCGCCGGAGGTAGAGCCGGGTGAGCGACAAGCCCGAAATCTGGTTCTACCACCTGGAGCGGTCGACGCTGGATCAGGTGCTGCCGACCCTGCTCGAAAAGACGATCGAGCGGGGTTGGCGGGCGCTGATCAAGTCGTCGCATTCGCATCGGCTGGACGACATCGACGAGACGCTGTGGACCTTTCGCGACGACAGTTTCCTGCCGCACGGGCGGGCGGATCAGCCCAATGCGGATCGTCAGCCTGTGCTGTTGAGCGAATCGGGAGAGAACCTGAACGGCGCTCAGGCGCTGTTCATCGTTGACGACGCAGAACTGGGCGCGACGGAAGGGTTCGAACGATGCTTCATTATTTTCGACGGTCGGGACGAGCCGGCGCTGCAGCACGCGCGAGGGCGCTGGAAGACTTTGAAGGGACAGGGCGCGAACCTGGCCTATTGGCGTCAAACCGACGAAGGGCGCTGGGAAAAGGCGGCCTGATCGGGCTGGTTCTGCTGGCGGGCTGTTCGACGCCTGTCGCCGATGCGCCTGCGCCGCGCACCATCGAACAGGCCCAGATGAATCCGCCTGTAGGCAGCCGCATGCCGACCGGACAGACCGACGATGTTTGCAAGGCGGGCGAGATGCAGTATCTCGTCGGCCGGTCTCGCACCGAAATCCCGGTCCCGGTGGACGTTGTGAACAGACGCGTGACCTGCACCACCTGCCCGGTCACCCACGACTTCTCGGCCTATCGGCTGAACATTCTGTACAATGAGCAAACCGGCATCGTCGAACAGGTCCGCTGCGGCTGACGCGAAGGAGAAGACCATGAAGATCATCGTGAGCACCCTGATGGCCGCCGGCGCATTGGCGTTGTCGGCCTGTGCGCCGACGCAAACCGCCGAGCCTGCGCCGGGCTCGGAAACCGCCTTCAAGGCCTGCAAGGTCGAAGACTATCAGAGCTATGTCGGGCGCAACCGCTCGACCATCCCCACCGCGCCTGCGGGCCAGACCTTCCGGGTTCTGTGCACGACCTGCGCGGCGACGATGGACTACCGCGAGAACCGGGTGAACTTCGTCTATGACGAGGCGACCAGCATCGTGCGCGAAGTGAAGTGCGGCTAAGGGTTCAGCGTCCAACGGTGTCGCCGGGCCAGAGCGGCCCGCTGAACTTGGCGGCCAGATAATCCATGAAGGCGGTGACCCGTGCGGGACGCGGGCCGCCGCTGGGCGCCACCAGATGCAGCGCGATCGGCGGCAGGCGCCAGTCGGTCATCACCGTCTCCAGACAGCCGTCGGCGACGTCCTTCCAGTAGATGAAGTCCGGCTGGGGGAAGAGGCCCAGCCCCGCGCACAGCGAGGCGGTCAGGGCGTCGGAGTTGTTGGCCCGCAGCGGTCCGCGGGGATGCACGACGACCTCTTCGCCCGCATCATTGGTGAACCGCCAAGTGTCGGGGCTGGGCATATAGGCGTAGCCGAGGCAGGCGTGGCGAGCTAGGTCGTCGGGGTGGGTCGGGCGACCGCGCTGTTCCAGATAGGACGGCGAGGCCACCAGGGCGCGCGCCACCGGCCGCAGCTTTCGCGCCGTCAGCGAGGAGTCCGCCAGGGCGGCGATCCTCAGCGCGCAGTCGAAGCCGCCGCCGACCAGATCGATCACCTCGTCCGACAGATGCAGATCGATCGAAACGTCCGGGTGGGTGGCCAGGAACTCGGGCAGGGCGGGCGCGACATAGGCCATGCCGAACGACATGGGCGCCGCCAGCCGCACCAAGCCGCGCGGGGTGACGGACATGTCCAGCGCCTCGGACACCGCGCCCTCGGCCTCGGCCAGCATATGGGCGGCGCGGGCGGCCAGGGTGCGTCCTGCATCGGTCAGGGCGAACCGGCGCGAGGTGCGGTGGAGCAGGGTGGTCTTCAGCTGCTGCTCCAGCCGCGTCACCGCCTTGGACACGGTGGCCTTGGACAGGCCCAGGGTCTCGGCCGCGCCGGAGAACGATTGGCTGTCGGCGACCTTGGCGAAGATGGCGAGGGCTTCGAGATCGGGCAGGCGGGACATGGCGGCTCTGCGTGCTGAAACGATGAGTTTCGATTGTTTCTATTTCTGTTCGGTCGCCGATCTCTATCTTGGCGTCAAGCAAAGGCGTCGGGCGGTTCCGACGCGAAAGGACGAGTTCGATGATCGAGCGCAGACCGTTTGAATCCCTTGGCGGCGCCAACCACGGCTGGCTGAACGCCAAACACCATTTCTCCTTCGCCAACTACTATGATCCCAAGCGGATGAGCTGGGGCAATCTGCGGGTCTGGAATGACGACGAGATCGCCGCCGGCTCGGGCTTTCCGCCGCATCCGCACGCCGACATGGAGATCATCACCTATGTCCGCGACGGGGCCATCACCCACGAGGACAGCCTGGGCAACAAGGGCCGCACCGTGGCCGGCGATGTCCAGGTCATGAGCGCGGGCACCGGCATCCGCCACGCCGAATACAACGCAGAGCCGGAGCTGACGCGGATCTTCCAGATCTGGATCGAGCCGACCAAGCGTGGCGAGGCGCCCAGCTGGGGTTCCAAGCCCTTCCCCAAGGGCGAGCGTTCGGGTCAGTTCGTGGTCCTGGCGTCGGGCTTTGAGGGCGATGCGGATGCCCTGCCGATCCGCACCGATGCGCGGATCGTGGCGGCGACGCTGAAGGCGGGCGACAGTTCGGACTATGCTCTAGGATCGACCCGGCGGGCCTATCTGGTCCCGGCGAAGGGCGAGGTCGAGGTCAATGGCGTCAAGCTGAGCGCCCGTGACGGCGCGGCCATCGCCCAGGAGGATGTGGTGACGGTCAAGGCGTTGTCGGACGCCGAAATCGTGCTGGTGGACGCCGCCTGATTTTAAGATCAAGCTTCACGGTCGGACCTGTTTCGACCGTGACGTCCGCTTTTGAAAGCCGAGGAAAGAAATGTTCAATCAAGTGAATGGCTGGTCTTCTCGCGCGCTGGCGGCGCTGAGGATCGTCTCCGGCCTGCTGTTCCTGGCGCATGGCGTCGTCAAGGTGTTCGGCTTTCCCGCCGGGGCCGAGCCGGGTCAGCAGGAACTGCTGTCGCTGTTCGGCATCGGCGGGCTGATCGAGCTGGTCACCGGCCTGCTGCTGATCCTGGGCCTGTTCACGCGACCGGCTGCACTCATCGCCTCGGGCCAGATGGCGGTGGCCTACTGGATGTTCCACTTCCCGAGCAGCCCGTATCCGGCGGTGAACGGCGGCGATGCGGCCATCCTGTTCTGCTTCGTCTTCCTCTACATCTTCACGGCCGGTCCAGGCGCGTGGAGCATCGACGACCGCAGCGCAAAGCGGTTCTGATTTCGTAGACAAGGAGAGCCGCCGCGCCGTCGGGCGCGGCGGCTTTTTCACGCCTGGAGGGTCGCTGCCCAGTCGGCGGCGCGGACCAGGCTGTCGACGATGCCTGGCTCGGACGAGGCGTGGCCGGCGTCGCCGACGATGTCCAGATGGGCTTCGGGCCAGGCGCGGTGCAGCGCCCAGGCGCCCGAGATCGGCGTGACCACGTCGAACCGCCCCTGAGCGATCCAGCAGGGGATGTGACGCATCCGGTCCACATTCTTCAGCAGCCAGCCGTCCTCCTCGAAGAAGCCGGCGTTGGTGAAGAACCAGTTCTCGATCCGGGCGAAGGCGACGGCGAAGTCAGGTTCAGCGAACTTGTCCGGCCGGGCGTTGGGGCCCTCGACGCTGACGGTCTCGCCCTCCCAGCTGGACCAGGCGACGGCGCAGCGTTCGCGCTCGGCTGCGTCGTCGCCGATCAGACGTTTGTAATAGGCGGCCATCAGGTCGCCGCGCTCGGCCTCTGGGATGGGGGCGACAAACCGCTCCCAGGCGTCGGGGAAGATCATCGAGGCGCCGTCCTGATAGAACCAGTGCAGCTCCTTCTTCGTCAGCAGGAAGATGCCGCGCAGCAGCAGGGCAATCACCCGATCAGGATGGGTGATGACGTAGGCCATCGACAGGGTCGAACCCCACGAGCCGCCGAACACCACCCATTTGTCGATGCCACAGAGGACGCGCAGACGCTCGATATCGTCGATCAGAGTCCAGGTGGTGTTGTCTTCCAGCGAGGCGTGGGGGCGCGAAAGCCCACATCCGCGCTGATCGAACATGATGATGCGATAGACCGCAGGGTCGAAAAAGCGCCGCATGCCGGGATTCACCGCGCCGCCCGGTCCACCGTGCAGGACCAGGACGGGAAGGCCCTGGGGATTGCCGGATTCCTCGTAATAGATTTCATGCACGCCCTCGGTCGCCATCCAGCCAGATGCGTAGGCCTCGATCTCGGGGTGAAGCACACGATGCGGCTCGGCGGGCGTAGGGAAGGCCATGAAGGAACGGTCTTTCTGCAATGACGAAGCGATTAGGAACGAAGCGCGGCGATGGCCAGGCAGACCCAGCCGGCGATCATCAGCAGGCCGCCCACGGGTGCAACCGCGCCGAAGGCGGGGGCGCTGAGGAAGGCGATCAGGGCCAGGGAGAGGCAGAAGATCAGACCTCCCAAGGCGCCGAGCCAACCGGCGATCTGCGCCAACCGCCCGCCGGCGATCCACTGGGCGCATCCGAAGGCGAAGACGGCGTGGACCATCTGATACTGGGCGCCTGTGGTTAGCAGGGTCTTGATCTGCGGCCCGGCCCCATGCGCGGCGAAGGCCCCAACGGCGACGGCCATGGCGCCGTTCAAGGCGGCTAAGACGATCAGATTGCGACTCACTGGCATTCCAGAACCCTAGCCCGGCGCATTTCGAATGTCTGTGATCAGGAAGGGTTAACCGGCGCGAGGCAGCGGCGTCAGATGGCTCGCCATGGCGGAGGCGGCGGCCTTTATCCCCTTGCGCACAGCGACCTCGTTAGCTGGCGCAGGCGCACGCAGCAGGCCCACGGAGGGCGTCAGCGGACCGTCCGGCAGGTCCGCCAGCACGCGATAGAGAAGGTAGGAGCCGACGTCTTCCTCGGCCTCCGACGAGGCGTCGGCTTGCAGGCCGGCCGCGGTCAGGGCGCGCAGCATGTCGGCGACGGGCGCGGTGGTGCGGGCGATGCCGGGGCCGGTGGTGGACAGGCGGTTCTTGTAATCCAGCGTGCGGTTCTCGGCGCGCATCTGAACCCGAAAACCGGAGCCCTTGTGCGTGCGCCCGACCAGCAGGACGGCGCGGCAATCGCCGCTGCTCAGGCGTGCGGCCAGGGTCGAGACCAGTTCGTCGGGGTCGGCGGCGGCGATCGGCACGGCGCGGGCGCCGACGGGACTCCATATCTCGCCGGACAGATTCTCGACCAGATCCCAGCCGTCGTCTTCGCCATCGTAGGCGCAGATGATGATACCAGGGCGGCGGTCAACGCTCGCAGGGCCGTCGATCTCGTTCATCGTGCCGGCCATAGCCCCATCCATGACAGTTCGGTGACGCGCAAGAGGCGGCAACTTCCGAACGCGGTCAAGCCCTGATGATCCTTAACCCAGGTCGCCGACGGCCGCATCCAGCAACATGAAGGCTCGGCCGCTGTCGGAGGCCAGGCTGGTCTGGACCGCCGCGCTGTCGCCCGCACGCGCCGAGGCGTTCAACATGACGGCGAAGTTGCGGACATAGCGTTCGGCGTCGCCACGCAGTTCGGCGTCGCTGAGCACGCGGCGCGAGACGCTACGCACGGCGGCCGGGGCGACACGGCGCACGATCTGGCGCGCGGCGTCGGGATCGCCGTTGCTGAAGGCGCGCGCAGCTTCTTCGACACGCGACCGGGGCAACAGGGCGTTGGGGTCCACGCCCATGCGCCGGATGGCGGCGGCCACGCGCTCGGACAGGGCCTCGGCTTCAGCGGGCGAAGGGGAGGGCGTGTCCAACTCCAGCGGCGCCTCGTGCTCGTCGTCGCCGGAGATCAGATCGCTCCAGTCCAGCCGATTTTCCGACGGCGGACGCGGGGTTTCGGCGGGTTCCAGCCGCAGGCGACTGCGCAGGCCGAACCGGCGCTCTTCTGGCGGCGTCTCCGGCGGTGACATGCGCGACGCGCGAGGCTCGGGATGCGCTTCGATTTCCGGGGTCGGCTCGCGACGGCGTTGTGGCGAGGCGTCGCCCGACACCACGCCCATCAGCCGCACGGCCTCGGTCAGCATGTCGTAGTTGCGACGCACACGGTCCTGGAACCCGACATCCAGCGCCTCGGTATCTTCCGCCGCCTTGCGGGAGGCGGCGGACAGGGCGGCGAGACCGTCCTCGACCGTGGCGCGCACGGCGTCGGCGCGGGCGCGGGCTTCCTGTGGCAGGCGGGCGGCGCGTTCGTCGATGTCGGCGACGGCGGTGTCGATCTCCGACAGGGCCGAACTCAGTCTCGTGACCAGCGTCTCCAGTCGATTGGCCATCCGCTCGCCGGCCTCGTCCACCAGGCCGGAGGTTTCGTTGACGATACGACGGGCGTCGGCGATGCGGGCGTCGGCGGCCGTATCGGCCTTCTGGGCGGCTTCAAACAGGGATTCGCCCAGGCGGTCGGTGCGCAGACGGGCCTGTTCTGCGGCGTCGGCGGCGGCGGCGCGGGAATCCTCGGCCGTGGCGCGCATCTGCTCCAGCGCCCTGCGGGTTTCTTCCATCAGGGCGTCGCGAGCCTCGGCGGCTAGGGCCTCGAAACGATCCAGGGCGACCTTGGTGGCGGAATCAAAACCGTCGGCCTCGCGTTGCGACATGTCCACCAGGGCGCGGAACTGATCGGCGGCGGCCTCGACCAGGTCGCGCATCGATTCGACCGAGGTCTGGGACGTGCGATCCAGATCGCCGGCGGCGGTGCGGGTGGCGGACAGGTGTTCGATCAACTGCGCGCGCTGGCTCTCGACCTGGGCGGAGAAGTCTTCCTGATCGGTGCGCAGGGCGTAGGCGGCGGTGACCAGGGCGGCGCGTTGCTGGCCCAGGCCTTCTTCGACGGACTGGATCTGTTCGGCGACGCCCGTGCCGGCGTTTTCCAGACGGATCGTCTGGCGCGCCAGATCATCGGAGGCGACACGCGCAGCGTCCTGGGCCTCGCCGGCGGCGGCGGCCAGATCTGCGGCGCGGGCGGCCAGGGCGGCTTCGGCCTCACGCAGTTGCGCCTGCGCCAGGTCGGAGGCGTCCGCGACCATTCGGGATTGCCGTTCCACCGCGTCGATGACGCCGGCGGCCTGGGTGTCCAGATGGATGCCCAGGGTCTGCATCTGGTCGCGCTCGCGCCCCAGGTTTTCGGTCAGGCGCCGGGCGGTGCGGCCCGCGTTCTCGGCCGCCTCGTTCAGACGCGTGGTTTCCTGCGAGAGCGCTTCGCGAAGCAGGGCCATGTCGTTGCGGGCGCGTTCGGCGGCCAAGGTCGCATGGTCGATGTCGGAACGCAGCGACTGGAGAACTTCGCCGGTCTGCTGGGCGGCCAGGGCGGTGGGGGCGACCAGGGCCTCGGCCAGTTGCCGGGCGCGACGGGTCTCGGCGGCGAGGCCGGCCCCTTGACGCACGGCATGGGCCAGCATGATGGCCAGCCCGGCCGGGGCCAGGGCGATCAGGACATAGATGGCGATCCGCAGCGGATCGAGCTCGGCCCCGCCTGCGCCAAACTCATAGGCGGCCCAGGAGGCGACGCCGCCGATCCAGAGCGCCGAAGCGATGCCGGAAATCAGATAGGCGTGCCGGCCGGAGGGTTCGGGCTGGGTCTTGGCTGCGACCGTCTTGACGGTCGGCGGCTTGGACAGTTCGAAGGTTGCGGGCGGCTTTCCTGCGGCGACAGCCATTTCGACGGCGGCGGTCGATTCCGGCATAGGCTCCGCGCTCAGCTCGGGCGTGGCCATCGGCTCCGGCTCGATGGGGCCACGTTCCGCCGCCAGGGCGCGTTCCTCGGCGAGGCGTTGTTCTTCCAGCAGGCGGCGGCGACGGCGCTCGGACATGGGTGGGTCGAACGGGGCAGGGTCGACCGGGGGCGCCTCGAACGTCGGATGAATGATCTCGAAATCAGGCTCGGGGATCGGTTCGAGTTCTGAAGTCGCATCATCCGACGGCGTCTCGTCCGTGATCGACAGTTCGACGGGCGCAACGCCTTCGTCGTCGGTCAGCTTAAGCGGCGGCCGTTTGGGAGACTTCATCAGCTCTAAAACTCGATCTCTACGCGGGCGTCCGACAGCGCCGAGGAAACCCTAGAGCATGATTGGTGCGGACGAAACCGACTCAAGACCGCAACCTGTCGATGAGCCGTTGCGCCGACGCACCAGAAGGCGCGATCCGATCAGCAGTCGCGCTGGGTTTCGGATAGCAGGGGCGCTTGCGATCCGGCGTCGCGACACTCGGCGACACGGCGCACTTCGCGGTCGGCATGATTCGCTGTGTGGGTGTCCACGCCGAACTGCGACAGGACGACGGCGGCCAGCAGGGCGATGAAGCCAGCGATCAGTTCGACAAGCGCCTGCATTCTACCCTCCCTCGCTGCCTGTATGGCTACGCTCCTTATGCGCCAAATGGGTGAACGTCACAATCCCGCCCTGAAAGATTGACCCGACGAGGCGTGCGTGAAACGGAGGATGCAGACGCTCCGACACCGTGTCACGCGAATCAGGCAGATGGGTCGCATGACGCAAGGCGGCGACAGTTACGAAGGCAGTCTTCTGGAGCCCGGTCCGGGCCTGTGGACCTCTGCGGTCGCGCATCGCTTTTCGGTCCTGATGGAGAACGAGGCCTATTTCGACGCCCTGTCGTCGGCGTTGCACAAGGCCGAGAGGTCCATCGTCCTGCTGGGCTGGCAGTTCGATCCTCGCACGCACCTGGACCCAGAGACGCGGCCCGGCGACAAGTCAGCCGAGATCGGTCGCCAGTTGCGCATCATGGTGAAGAAGAAGCCGGATCTGGACGTGCGACTGCTGATCTGGAAGTCGCCGCTGCTGATCGCGGCGTCGCAGGGCTTTTATCCGCACCGGGCGCAGCGCTGGTTCCGCAAGCGGATGGTGGAGTTTCGGCTGGATTCGCCGGGGCCGATCGGCGCCTGCCATCACCAGAAGGTGGTGGTGATCGACGACAAGGTGGCCTTCTGCGGGGGCGGGGACATATCAACCGACCGCTGGGATTCCGACGAGCATCTGGACGGCGATCCGCGCCGCGCCCTGCCCAGCGGCCTGATCTGCAAGGCCCGGCATGAGGTCATGGCCGTGATGGACGGGCCGGCGGCGCGCGCGCTGGGCGATCTGGCGCGCGAACGCTGGTTCAAGGCGACCTGGGAACGCACCACCCCGGACGAGGTCGAAAGCGATCCCTGGCCGGACGGCGTGCCGGTGCGGATGACCGACGTGCCGGTCGGCATCGCCCGCACCGAGCCCAAATGGTCAGGTCGTCACGAGGTGCGCGAAAGCGAGGCGCTGCATCTGGACTCCATTCGCCGCGCCAAGCGGCTGATCTATTTCGAGAACCAGTATTTCACCTCGCCGGTCATCGCCGCGGCCCTGGCCGAACGGCTGGCCGAGGTGGACGGGCCGCAGGTGATCGTCATCTCGACAGCGAAAAGCCCCAGCTGGTTCGACAGTCTGACCATGGACACGGCCCGGGCCGAGGTGCTGCATCGGCTGGAGCAGGCCGACACCTACAACCGCTTCTTCGCCTTCGCCCCGCTGACCGAGCATGGCGACCGGATCATCGTCCACGCCAAGGTGACGATCATCGACGACCGGCTGCTGAGAATCGGATCCACGAACCTGAACAACCGCTCGATGGGGTTGGACACGGAGTGCGACATCGCCGCCGAGCCGACGGATGACGCCGGGCGAGCCGTGATCACCGCCTATCGTCACCGCACCATCGCCCACTGGCTGGGTGTGGCGACCAAGGACTATGCGGCGGTCGAGGGCGTATTCGGCTCGGTCGGGGCGGCGATTTGCAGCTTCGAGACGGATCGGCTGAAGCCGCTGGGATCCGATCCGCCGACGCGCATCCAGCGGATGTTCGCGGAATGGCAGTTAGGCGACCCGACCTCCTCGACCGACGCCTGGCGGCCTTGGAAGCGGCTGAAACGGTCCCAACGGACCCGACCGGCGTCCGAGGGCGGTCACGCGCCAGGCTGAACTACATCGAAATCGATGATCAGCGGCAGATGGTCCGAGGCCACGCGCGCCAGGGGCGAAAAGGCCGAGCGCACCGCGCGGATGCGGATTTCCGGACTGACGAAACAGTGGTCGATGCGGATGGCGGGGAAGGCCGAGGGGAAGGTCTTGACGCTGGGCTTCAGGCCAAGCTGACGCTGACAGTCCTGAAGGCTGCGGCACAGGGTCTGATAGGGGCGGGTGATAGAGGTGGCGTTGAAGTCGCCCGCCAGTAAGGTCGGTCCTGTGCAGGCGCCCACCCAGCCGGACCCGGCCAGCGCCGCCGCCTGAAGCCGCTGTTCGCGGGGGACCAGGCCCAGATGGGTGTTCAGGACATTGATGGCGGCCCTGTCGATCTCGATCTCGGACCAGATGGCGCCGCGCGGCTCAAGGCCCGGAATGCCGGATACGGTGGGCAGGGCGCCGGCCCGGATCAGGCGTTCTGGATGGGGGGTCAGGATGGCGTCGCCATATTGTTCGGTCTCGACCCGCATCGCCGGGTGAAAGCGTGAGGTCATGGCCAAACCCGTAGCGATCGCCTGCGCCTGGTCCACGCTGCCGGTGCGAACGCGGCCGACGTCCAGTTCCTGAAGACAGACGATGTCTGGCTCGTATTCGCCGATCACGGCGACGATCCGGCCGACATCCAGCCGGCGATCCGTGCCGACGCAGCGATGGACATTGTAGGTGAGAAGGCGAGGCATGGCGTGCAGCTGTGTGGACGTTGACCGTGGGCTAGGCCTTCTGGCGCGCGAATGCGACCCCGATACGACGATCAGAGCAGGATCAGGTGATCGGGCAGTTCGTTGGGGTTGTCGCGGCGCGGCGGGAAGTGTCGGGCCAGCACCTGTCCGCACAGATCGACAGCCGATGCAAAACCCTCGACCGGACGATCAGCGCGCAGTTCGCGGGTCAGGACGGCGACCGCCTGGGCCCAGGCGTCCTCGTCCACCTTGGTGTAGATGCCTTCGTCGGCGATCAGCTCGACCTGATGTTCGTCCAGCGCGGCGAACAGCAGGACGCCGGTGCGTTCGGTGGTGACATGGACGCCCTGGGCCAGGAACTGCTGCAAGGCGGCTTCTCTGACGCGACCACGCCGGACACCGGCAGGCGTGACCAGCCTGCGAACGGCGGGAATGCGCGTCAGCAGGAAGACGCCGACGAAGACCACGGCTTGAGACAAGGCGTAGAGGGCCAGGGCCTGACCCGTGGTGGCGGCTTGGGCGGCATCATGCGCGGCTTCCCAGCCATCGCCGGGCCAGCGGAAATTCAGCAAGAAGGGAATGAAGACGATGGGCGCCAGAAGGGCGGCGCCTGCCGCCCAGGCCAGGCTGACGTCCAGGTAGGTGGAAACCCGTCGCGAGATCACGCAGTAGATTTCGCCCGACGTCTGTCGCTCGGCCGCCGAGATGGCCTCGGCGATCCGGCTGCGGTCATTGTCCGTGATCTGCATCACCATCCCCCCGAGGCGCCGCCGCCGCCGAAGCTGCCGCCGCCTCCGCCGAACCCACCGCCACCGCCGCCAAAGCCTCCACCGCCGCCGCGTCCCGAGCTTCTCAGCGCTTCGGACGCAGCCCACAGCAGCACGGATCCGACGTTGCTGCGCCGTCCGCGCCCGGACCGCATGGCGATCAGGAACATGAACAGGAAGATGGCCGCGATGATGACGACCGGGATGATGGATTCGGCCTTGGTGTCGGTCTGCTGCGCCGCAGCCGCCTGGGCGCGCGCCTGCGCCTCGGCGGGGTCGAGCGACAGCTGGGCGATTAGGGCGTCCACGCCCTTGACCACGCCTGCCTGATAATCGCCGTCGCGGAACGACGGAAGGATGTCGTCGCGTATGACCTGAGACGAGAAGGCGTCGGTCAGGATCGGCTCAAGCCCATAGCCGACCTCGACGCGGACCTTGCGTTCGTTGGGGGCGACGATCAGCAGGGCGCCGTTGTCGTTTTCCTTCTGGCCGATGCCCCAGGCGCGACCCAGCTGATAGCCGTAGTCCTCGATCTCCTGATCCTGAAGACTGTTCACGGTCACGACGACAAGCTGGTCGGTGCTGCCGGCCTCCAGCGCCGCCAGCTTTTCCGTCAGGGCCTGTTCGGTCGCGGGATCGAGCAGATTGGCCTGATCCACCACGCGCCCGGTCAGGGACGGAAAGTCGATCTTGGTTTGGGCCGCCGCCGGAAAGGCAAACAGCAGGGCGACGGCCAGACACAGAAGAAGGGCGGCGAGGCCCGTCGGACGCCGCACCGCCGCCTGAAGACCTGTCACTGGGCGGGCGGGGTCGCGCCCGGCGCCACGGTCGGCGCGCCGCCGCCGGGCGCCGAGGCGTTGGCGGGCGGTGCGTTCAGGTTGAAGTTGACCTGGGGCGCCGATTGGGCCGCGGCCGTGGCGGTGAACAACTGCATCGGCTGCGAGCCGCCATGCAGGGTCTTGGCCCAGATCACCTGCGGGAAGGTGCGCAGCGTGGTGTTGTAGTCGCGAACAGCCTCATTGTAGTCGCGGCGCGAGATGGCGATGCGGTTCTCGGTGCCTTCCAACTGCGACTGCAGGGTCAGGAAGTTCTGGTTGGCCTGAAGCTGGGGATAGGCCTCGACCGTGACCAGCAGGCGCGACAGGGCGCCGGACAGTTGGCCCTGGGCCTCCTGATACTGCTGGAAGGCCTGGGGGTTATCCAGGTCGTCGGCCGAGACGTTGACCGAGGTGGCGCGGGCGCGGGCGTTGATCACGTCCGTCAGGGTGGTGCGTTCCTGGATCGCGGCGCCCTGGACGGTGGCGACCAGATTGGGAACGAGGTCGGCGCGGCGCTGATACTGGCTCTGCACGTCCGCCCAGGCCGCCTCGGCGCGCTCCTGCTTGGTTGGAATGGTGTTGTAGCCACAGCCGGCCGCAGCCGGGGTGATGAGGAGTGCGGCCGTCAGAGCAAGGGCGCGAGCGTTGAGGCGAACCATGACATCTCCCTGTCGGCGCAGATCGCCGTCGGGTCGAATATTGACCCGCCGCATGAATGCATCAAGCGTCCAATGGCTCCGGTTGGATATTGTTGATGCGGCAGGCCGCCGAATAGGTGTTGGCCAGCAGGCAGGCGATGGTCATGGGGCCGACGCCGCCCGGCACCGGGGTGATGCGACCTGCGACCTCGACCGCCTCCTTGAAGGCCACGTCGCCGACCACGCGGGTCTTGCCCTCGGCGGCCTTGACCGGATCGGCCGAGGGGACGCGGTTGATGCCCACGTCGATGACGGTCGCGCCCGGCTTGATCCAGTCGCCCTTGATCATCTCGGGCCGACCGACGGCGGCGACCAGGATGTCGGCGCGACGGCATACATCGGGCAGGTCGCGCGTGCGGGAATGGGCGACGGTCACGGTGCAGCTTTCGCCAAGCAGAAGCTGGGCCATAGGCTTGCCGACGATATTGGAGCGGCCCACGATGACGGCGTTCAGACCCGACAGGTCGCCCAGCTGATCCTTCAGCAGCATCAGACAGCCCAAAGGGGTGCAGGGCACGAGGCCCGGTAGGCCGACGGCCAAACGACCCGCGTTGACGACGTGGAAGCCGTCCACATCCTTGTCCGGCGAAATGGCGTCCAGCACCACCGAGGCGTCGATGTGAGCGGGCAGGGGCAGTTGAACCAGGATGCCGTGGATGCCCGTATCCGCATTCAACTGGGCGATCAGGGCCAGCAGTTCGTCCTGGCTGGTGATGTCGGCCAGGCGGTGGGTGTCGGAGCGCATGCCGGCGCGCAGGGTCGTTTCGCCCTTGTTGCGCACATAGATCTGGCTGGCGGGATCCTCGCCGACGATGACGACGGCCAAGCCGGGTTTGACGCCATGTGCGCTCTCCAGCCGGGCGACGGCCGCGCCGACGCGCTCCACCAGGGCGACCGAGAAGGCCTTGCCGTCGATCAGGGTCGCAGGCGTGGATTGGGCCGACATGGCAGCTCCGTCTGGCGCGAAATGAGGATGGCGGCGATTTACAGCCGTCACGGTTCGGCGTCTATGATCCGCGTCCAATGCTGGAGGAATTCATGAATCGTCCGTCTCTTGTCGCCGCAGTCAGCACCGTCGCCCTTCTCTGGGCCGCCGCGCCGGCTTTGGCCCAGGACGCCCAGCCCCTGCGGATCGGCGCGACGGTGAACGGCGCCCTGACGGACGCAGACGGCAAGGCGACGGACGACGAATATCGTTATGACGACTATCGGTTCGACGCGCGGGCTGGCCAGCGACTGGAAGCCATTCTGAGGTCCGACGCCTTCGACGCCTATCTGGCTGTCTATGCGGACGGCGCCGAGGGCGAGCCGCTGGCGATCGACGACGACGGTCTGGAGGACGGCACGAACGCGCGTCTGCGTTTCACGCCAGAGCGAGCGGGCGCCTATGTCTTGCGGGCCAGGACGTTGAGCGGGCTGGACGGCGGCGACTATCGCCTGTCCCTGCAGGAACGCCCGGCCGCGCCGCGCGCGCCTCGACCGGGCGGCATCCGTGTCGGCGCGACCCAAGGCGGGGAACTGACCGGGCGCGATCCCGAGCAGGAGGACGGCGGCCGCTACGACGCCTACGCCTTCCGCGCCAACGCCGGCGACCGGTTCGTGGTGACGCTGGATTCCGAGGCCTTCGATCCCCTGGTGCGGGTCGGGCGGATGAACGGTCCCGACTTCGTGGAGATCGGCTCCAACGACGACGCGCCCGGCGGCGGGCTGAACGCGCGCCTGACCTTCACGGCCCCGACGGCGGGCGAATATTTGATCCGGGCCACGTCGCTGGAAGACGGCCTTGGCCGCTATGAGTTGGGCCTGGCCGAGGCGCCGCCCGCCGCGCCGTCCAAGCCGATCGCCGTCGGCGACGAGATCAAGGGCGAGTTGGGGTCAGACAGCGCCGTCAACGACGGCGGCCAGCGCGCCGAGATCTATCGCTTTACCGGCACGAACGGCCAGCGCGTGGCCATCGAGATGAAGTCCAGCGACTTCGACGCCTATCTGACCCTGCGGCGCGCGTCGGACGATACCGTGTTGGTCGAGGACGACGACGGCGCCGGATCGGGAACGGATGCCCGTATCGTCCGCACTCTGGACGCCGATGGCGACTACGTCATTGAGGCGCGGGGATTCAGCGACGAGGCGGAGGGCGACTATACGCTGACGCTGACCGAAACCGCGCCGCCGCCTCCACCGACCCCGGCGACCCTCGGGCAGAAGGTCGAAGGCGAGATCACGGACGAGGACCCTCAGGGGGACGACGGCAAACGCTATGACGCCTATGTCTTCACCGGGACGGAGGGACAGCGCGTCCAGGCGATCCTGCGCTCGGGCGACTTCGACGCCTATCTGGAAATCGGCGAGGTCGGCGATACGTTCGAAGCCTTGGCCAGCGATGATGACGGCCTGGCGGAAGGCACGGATTCGCGCCTGAACTTCACCCTGCCGTCGGCCGGCGACTATGTGGTGCGGGCTTCGCCTCTGGATTCGGAAGGCAAGGGGCTTTACGCGCTCGAACTGCTGGATCGCGGGCCTGAACCCAAGCCGGGCAGCCTGCTGGTCGGCGGGACGGTTCGTGGAACCCTGTCCAACAGCGCGGCGCTCAGCGACGAAGGCGCCTATTTCGACGCCTATCGGTTCCAGGCCAAAAAGGACGAGAAACTGCGGATCACCATGGTCTCGAACGCCTTCGATTCCTTCATCGACCTGGGTCAAGTCGATGACGACGGCGACTTCTCCAGCCTGGCCACCGACGACGACGGCCTGTCTGACGCCCACGCCAAGCTGGATTGGACCGCGCCGGACGACGGCTGGTATCTGGTGCGCGCTCGCGCCTATGGCCCCAACCAGACAGGCGCCTATGCCCTGACGGTGGAGCGTCAGCCGGCCGGGGCGTCGGCCGTCGCCCACGATGAGGCGCCCATCGTCGTGACGCCGAAATAAGGCGATGACCGACGCCACCCCGCCAAATCGCAAGGATCAGCACCTGGACGTGGTGCTGGCCGGGCGCGGCCGACACGCGCGCGACGCGGGTTTCGACCGGGTGCATTTCGTCCATGAGGCGCTGCCGGATCTGGACCACGACAAGATCGACCTCGGCGCCGACTTCCTAGGCAGACGGCTGAAGGCGCCGTTGCTGATCAGCGCCATGACCGGCGGACCGACGCGCGCCGAGGCGATAAATGCGCGCCTGGCCGAGGCGGCCCAGCATCTGGGCATCGCCCTGGCCGTCGGCTCGCAGCGCGCGGCGGTCGAGGGCGGGGCGGCGGGCGGTCTGGACCGGACGCTGCGTCGTCGGGCGCCGGACACCTTCATCCTGTCCAACATCGGCGCCGCCCAGTTGACGCGCGGCTTCGGGCTGGACGAGGCCCGGCGGGCGGTCGAGATGATCGACGCCGACGCCCTGGTCGTTCACCTGAACCCGTTGCAGGAAGCCTGTCAGCCCGAGGGCGACCGCGACTGGTGGGGCGTCGGTGCGGCGCTGGAAGCCTTGGTCCGCAAGCTGGAGGTTCCGGTCGTCGTCAAGGAGACAGGGGCCGGCCTGTCGGGCCACACGGCGCGGCGACTGGTGGACATGGGCGTGGCCGCCGTGGACGTCGCCGGGGCCGGCGGTTCCAACTGGGGTCTGGTCGAGGGCGAGCGCGCCGTCGATCCGGCGGACAAGGCCCATGCCGCCGTCTTCTCCGACTGGGGCACGCCGACGGCCCACGCGCTGGTGGACGTCAGGCGCGCCTGCCCGGACACCGTCATCATTGGATCGGGCGGCGTGCGAAACGGCCTGGATGTCGCCAAGGCGATTCGGCTCGGCGCGGATGTGGCGGGGCAGGCGGCGGGCGTTCTGGCGGCCGCGACGATCTCGACCGAGGCCGTCGTGGATCATTTTCAGCTGGTCATTCGACAACTGCGAACCGTCTGTTTCTGCACCAACTCCGCCAACCTAGCGGCCTTGAGACGGGCGCCGCTGCACCCCTTCGACTGATCTGCAAGGTTGCCAATCCTTCGGCGTCGCGTGTAGAGCACCGCCTCCTGTTGGGGAGTAGCTTCCGGCGTCGAGACGTCGGGATCGTGTCAACACACTCGCGTTTCGGCGCGTGGCGCGATCAGCGGACCATCACCGCCTAGCGAGACCAGCGCGTTCCACCGCCGCACCGGCCGGAGTGGAACCGCTGTCTTGCGTCCGGTCGAGTGCAGTCCTTGACCCCAGGAACAATCGCCATCCTGTCCCTCAGCATGTCCACGGACGCATTCGCGGCCGCCGTGGGACGTGGGGCCACGCATCGTCCAACCGTGAAGGACGCGATCAAGGCGGGGCTGGTGTTCGGGGTCATCGAGGCGATCACGCCCCTGATCGGTTGGGGGCTGGGCTTGGTCGCAGCGGGTTTCGTCGCACAGATCGACCACTGGATCGCCTTCACGCTTCTGCTGATCGTCGGCGGCAAGATGATCTGGGAAGGCGCCAAGCCGCGCGATGCGCAAGACGACGCCGCGCCGCGCCTGTCCGGCCCCTGGGCCCTGATCGCCACCGCCATCGGCACCAGTATCGACGCGGCGGCCGTGGGCGTGGGTCTGGCCTTCATCGGCGTGAACATCTGGGTGATCGCCGCCTCGATCGGCTTCACCACCTTCGTCCTGACGACCATCGGCATGCTGATCGGCAAGGCCGTGGGGACCCGGTTCGGCAAGTCCGCCGAGATCGTCGGCGGCGTGGCCCTGATCGGCCTGGGCACGGCGATCCTGCTGGAACACCTGGGTATTCTGGGCGGCTGACCCGTCAGGCCGAGGGCAGGAGGTCTGCGGCGAAGGCCCGATAGCGACCGGCGCGCACGCCGTCCGTCGCACGGGCGATGTCGGGCGCGAAATAGTGGTCGCTGGTATAGGGGGCGGCGGCCTCTCGCACGATGGCGAAGACCTGTTCCAGGGCGGGGGAGCTGGTCAGCGGGCGATGGAATTCCAGGCCCTGCGCCGCCGCCAGAAGTTCGATGCCGACGACCGTCGCCGCGTTCTCGGCCATGTCCAGCAGGCGGCGCGCGCCGTGGGTGGCCATGGAAACATGGTCTTCCTGATTGGCGCTGGTGGGCACCGTGTCCACGCTGCAAGGATGGGCGACCATGCGGTTCTCGGCGATCAGGGCGGCGGCCGTCACCTGGGCGATCATGAAGCCGGAGTTCAGACCGCTTTCCTTGACCAGGAAGGCCGGCAGTTCGCTCATCTTCGGATCGACCAGGATCGAAGTGCGGCGTTCGGAGATATTGCCGATCTCGCACAGGGCCATGGCGATCTGATCGGCTGCAAAAGCAACGGGTTCAGCATGGAAGTTGCCGCCCGAGATGACGTCGCCGTCCTCGATGAAGACCAGCGGATTATCGGTCACGGCATTGGCCTCGCGCTCCAACGTGGCGGCGGCGGTGTTCAGGACATCCAGGATCGCGCCCATGACCTGGGGCTGGCACCGCAGGGAATAGGGATCCTGCACCTTGGTGCAGTCGTCGCGGTGACTGTCGCGGATAGCCGAGCCGGTCATCAGTTCACGCAGGCGGGCGGCGACGGCGATCTGGCCCGGCTGACCACGCCGGGCATGGATGCGGGCGTCGAAAGGGGCGTCGGAGCCCTTCAGCGCATCGACCGACAAGGCCCCGGCCGCGATGCCGGCGGCGAAGACCGCCTCGGCCGCGAACAGACCCGCCAAGGCCAGCGCGGTCGAGCATTGGGTCCCGTTCAGCAGGGCCAGGCCCTCCTTGGGGCCGAGCGTCAGGGGCATCAGGCCGATCTTGGCCAGGGCCGCTTCGGCCTCCAGCGTCTCGCCGTTCAGCCGCGCTTCGCCCACGCCGATCAGGACGCAGGACATATGGGCCAGCGGGGCTAGGTCGCCCGAGGCGCCGACCGATCCCTTCGACGGAATGCAGGGCAGGATGTCGGCGTTTACCAGCGAGATCAGGGCCTCAAGCGTCTCGCGCCGGATGCCCGATGCGCCGCGCGACAGGCTGGCGATCTTCAGCACCATCAACAGGCGGGTCACCGCGTCGGGCAGCAACGGGCCGACGCCGCAGGCATGGCTGAGCACCAGGTTGCGCTGAAGCGTCTCCAGATCCTGAGGCGCGATGGAGGTGTTGGCCAAGAGGCCGAATCCCGTGTTGACGCCATAGACGGTGCGGCCCTGGGCCACGATGTCGGCGATCACGGCCGCGCCCCGGTCCACGTCGGTCCAGGCGGTCGGCGCCAGTTCGACCATGACAGGGCCGTCGAGGACGGCGCGCAACTGGGCGAGGGTGAGGGGGGATTGGCCGAGGATAAGGGTCATGTCTGCTTCTTTTCTGGCTGCGGCTCAGCCGGGCCGCCGTGAAATCCACAGGCCGAACAGCGCCGCGATGGGGAACATCAAGACGCCATAGACCGCCGCCGGCAGCGACATTTCCGGCTGCTGCAGCACGCCCTGGGCGATGACGATGGCGAGGGTGGCGTTGTGGATGCCGACCTCGAAGGCGCTGGCCACCGCCTGGCTCTTCTCGATCTTCAGCAGACGCGGAACGACGTAGCCGACCGTCAGGCTCAGGACGCAGAAGACGATGGCGATCCCGCCGAGCAGCAGGACGTTGGCCGCCAGCAGGTCGAAGCTGCTGGCCACCGATCCCAGGATCACGAGGACCAGGATCGCCACCGAGGCGATCCGTACCGGCTTGTCCATGGCCTTGGCGAAGCCCGGTTTCAGCGCCCGCACGGTCATGCCCAGCGCGACCGGAGCGAGGACGATCAGGAACACCTCCAGCGTCTTCTTGAACTGCAGGCCGACGCTGAGGTCGCCCGGCTGGAACCAGGCGATGGCCAGATTGGTGATGACCGGCAGGGTCACCACGGCGATCACCGAATTGATGGCCGTCAGCGAGATGTTCAGCGCCACGTCGCCCCGGAACAGGTGGCTGTAGAGGTTGGCGGTCGTGCCGCCGGGCGAGGCCGCCAGCAGCAGCATTCCGACCGCCAGGATGGGCGGCAGGCGGAACAGAAGCACCAGGGCGAAACAGATGGCCGGCAGCACCAGCAACTGACAGCCCAGGGCGACGGCGGCCGCCCTAGGCTGTTTGGCCACGCGCACGAAGTCAGCGGGCGTCAGATCCAGCCCGAGGCCGAACATGATGATCCCCAGGGCCAGAGGCAGGGCGACGGCGGCGAATTCCATGCGGCTTTCCTAGGAGATGAGGGCCGGCAGTCGACCGGCCTGGAACGTTAGATCAGGCGAGGCTGGGAAGGTTCAGTTCGTGCTCACGAGCGGCGGCTTTGGCGATGTCGTAGCCGGCGTCTGCGTGGCGCATGACGCCGGTGGCGGGGTCGTTCCATAGCACCCGCTCCAGCCGACGGGCGGCCTCCGGCGTGCCGTCGGCGACGATGACGACGCCTGAATGCTGGGAATAGCCCATGCCGACCCCTCCGCCGTGGTGCAGCGACACCCAACTGGCGCCCGAGGCCGTGTTCAGCAGGGCGTTCAGCAGAGGCCAGTCGGAGACGGCGTCGGAGCCGTCCATCATGGCCTCGGTCTCGCGGTTTGGGCTGGCGACTGATCCGCTGTCGAGGTGGTCGCGGCCGATGACGATGGGCCCCGACAGTTCGCCCGACGCCACCATCTCGTTGAACATCAGGCCTGCGCGGTGGCGATCACCCAATCCGATCCAGCAGATGCGGGCTGGAAGTCCCTGGAATGCAATCCGCTCGCCGGCCATGTCCAGCCAGCGATGCAGGCCGGCGTTGTCGGGGAACAGCCGTTTCATGGCGGCGTCGGTCTTTCGGATGTCGTCCGGGTCGCCGGTCAAGGCGGCCCAGCGGAACGGGCCGATCCCGCGGCAAAACAGCGGGCGGATATAGGCGGGCACGAAGCCAGGGAAGTCGAAGGCGTTTGCGACACCCGCGTCGAAGGCGACCTGGCGGATGTTGTTGCCATAGTCGGTCGTCGGCACACCCATCGCCTGGAAGGCCAGCATCGCCTTGACGTGTTCGACGATGGAGGTGCGCGCGGCGGCGGCGACGCTGTCAGGATCGCTGACCCGCTTGTCTTCCCATTCGGCGACGGTCCAGCCGGAAGGCAGATAGCCGTTGATCAGGTCGTGGGCGCTGGTCTGGTCCGTGACCAGGTCGGGGCGGACGCCACGTCTGACCATTTCAGGCAGAACATCCGCCGCATTGCCCAACAGGCCGACAGATATCGGGTTTCCCGTTCGCCCGGCGTCTTCGATCAGAACCAACGCCTCGTCCAGCGTCTCGGCCATGACATCAAGGTAGCGGGTCTTCAGCCGCATCTCGATCCGGCTGCGCTGGCATTCGACGGCAAGGCAGGAGGCGCCGGCC
The DNA here is from genome assembly GCF_049896085.1 of Brevundimonas sp. TWP1-3. NCBI lineage: Bacteria > Pseudomonadati > Pseudomonadota > Alphaproteobacteria > Caulobacterales > Caulobacteraceae > Brevundimonas > Brevundimonas sp. TWP1-3. The sequence goes on from NZ_JAFCTP010000001.1 coordinate 1,936,361, forward strand.
ATGGTCGCCGCCAGGGTCTGGGCGCCGCCCATGCCGCCCAGGCCGGCCGTCAGGATCCACTTGCCAGACCAGTCGCCGGCATAGTGCTGGCGACCGGCCTCCATGAAGGTCTCGTAGGTGCCTTGGACGATGCCCTGGGTGCCGATGTAGATCCATGACCCGGCCGTCATCTGGCCGTACATCATCAGGCCCTTGCGATCGAGCGCGTTGAAATGCTCCCAGGTCGCCCATTTCGGCACCAGGTTGGAGTTGGCGATCAGCACCCGCGGGGCGTCGGCGTGGGTGCGGAACACGCCGACCGGCTTGCCCGACTGCACCAGCAGGGTCTCGTCGGCCTCCAGCGTCTTCAGCGTCTCGACGATCCTGTCGAAGGCGGCCCAGTCGCGCGCCGCCTTGCCGATGCCGCCATAGACGACCAGATTCTGGGGCCGCTCGGCCACCTCTGGGTCGAGGTTGTTCATCAGCATGCGCATGGCGGCTTCGGCCGCCCAGGTCTTGGCGGTCTTGTCCGGCCCGCGCGGGCTGCGGACGATCCGGGCGTTGGGCGTGTTCATCTCTGGCTCTCGGCGAAGGCGATGCAGGCGGTCAGCACGCGGCGCAGATGCCTCCTCATCGGCTCGGCGCGTTCGGGTTCGTAGGGGCTGGGCCAGTTGTCCGGCGACACGGGTCCTGATGGATCGAGGATGTAGCCCCGGTCCGCCAGCTCCATCTGGATGGCGTGGACGCCGGTCTCGGGCCGGCCATAGTGGCGCGTGGTCCAGCCGCCCTTGAACCGGCCGTTGACGACCAGGCTGGCGCCACTGACGGCGCAGGCAGCTTCCACGGCTTGGGTCAGGGCTCCGGCGCAGGTCACGCCGTCGTTGTCGCCGATGTTGAACTGCGGCAGTTCGCCCTCGAACAGGCGCGGGACCACCGAGCGGATCGAGTGGGCATCGTAGAGAACGACAGGGCCGTTGATACGCAGCCGGTCCAACTGGCTTCGCAGGGCGGCATGATAGGGATCGAACCAGATCACGCGTCGCTCGGCGATCTCGGCCGCATCGGGCTCCTGGCCCGCCCGATACAGCGGCTCGCCGTCGAAGGTCTCGGTCGGACACAGGCCGGTCGTCGTCATGCCGGGATAGAGGGAGACGCCCGACGGGTCGCGGTTCACGTCGATGACGCTGCGCGACACGCCGGTGCGGACCAGGGTCGCGCCCATGTCGACGGCGAAGTCGTACAGCCGATCCACCCACCAGTCGGCGTCCTTGCGCGCAAGCCAGCCGGACCTCATCCGCGCCTCGATGGCGGCCGGAATGTCCGTCCCGGTGTGCGGCAGGCCGATCACCAGCGGCGCCGAACCCTCATGCACGGTCAGCCAGTCCTGCATCCGTTCAGCCTCCCTCGCCAAATCGATCCGTCGTGGTATGTCTAGACATATTGATCGCAACACGACGGACCTGTCCAGTGACCCTTCAGCCGCAGCCCGTGGATCGCACCCTCTGGTTCAAGGCGGCCCTGTTGCCGGACGGCTGGGCGCGAGATGTGCGGATCGGCATTGCTGGTGGGCGGATCGCCAGTTTGGACAAGGACAGTAAGCGCGATGCGACGGACGAAGGCGGCGGCGTCGCCCTTCCGGGTGTCGCAAACGTTCACAGCCATGCCTTCCAGCGGGCAATGGCCGGTCTGACCGAGGCTCGCGGGCCGTCTGACGACGACTTCTGGACTTGGCGCGAACTGATGTACCGCTTCCTCGACCGGGGCGGGCCGGAAGAGATCGAGGCCATCACCACCCTGGCCTTCATGGAAATGCTGGAGGGCGGTTTCACCCGCGTCGCCGAGTTTCACTATCTGCATAACGACCCGTCGGGCGCCGCCTATGCTGATCGGGCTGAGATCGCGACGCGGATCGTCGTGGCGGCGCAGGGGACCGGGATCGCCCTGACGATGCTGCCGGTCTTCTATGCTCATGCCGGGTTCGGGGGGCAACCGCCGTCGCAAGGACAGCGACGCTTCATTAATGATCTGGACGGGTTTGCAGATCTGGTCTCGCGATGCCGGACCCTGACCGCCGATCTGCCTGACGCCGTGGTCGGGGTGGCGCCGCACAGCCTGCGCGCCGTCAGCCCGGACGAACTGGCGGCCATGCCCGCGCTGGCGGGCGATGGGCCGATCCATATCCATGTCGCGGAACAGACCAAGGAGGTCGCGGACTGCCTGGCCTGGTCGGGGGCGCGGCCGGTGGAGTGGCTGCTGGCCAATGCGCCGGTCGATCCGCGCTGGTGCCTGATCCACTCGACCCACGTGACCGAGACCGAATGGCGCGGTGTGGTCGAGCGCGGCACCGTCGTCGGCCTGTGCCCGATCACCGAGGCCAATCTGGGCGACGGCGTCTTTCCGGCGGTCGAGTTCACACGGGCCGGCGGGCGGTTCGGCATCGGCACGGATTCCAACGTCCAGATCGGCGTGGCTGAGGAGCTGCGGATGCTGGAATACAGCCAGCGGCTGGCGTTGCGCGGCCGTGCAGTCATGGCGGACCCCCAGCGCTCGACGGGCCGCGCCCTGTTCGAGCGCGCGTTGGCGGGCGGCGCCCAGGCCACCGGCGCCGCATCGGATCTGAGCGTCGGAGCGTCGGCGGACATCGTCTCGCTGGATACGGGCGGCCTGGCCTTCGCCGGACGGTCGGGCGATGCGTTGCTCGACAGCTGGATCTTCAGCGCACCGACGGGCTCGATTTCGTCGGTCTGGCGCGCGGGGCGCGAGGTCGTGAAGAATGGCCGCCATATCGCGCGGGACGCCATCGAGGCGCGCTATCGCCAGGCGCTGGCGACGGTGCTGGGGTGAGTCTGCACCGCCGCATCTACGCCGATCTGGAGGGGCGCATTCTGTCCGGCGATCTGTCGCCCGGCGACCGGATTCCGTTCGAGTACGAGCTGACCGAACGCTACGGCTGTTCGCGCATGACGGTGTCCAAGGCGATTTCAGAACTGGCGGGGCGTGGGCTGGTGACGCGCCGTCGCCGCGCCGGCACCTTCGTCGCCCAGCCCAAGGCCCATGCCGCCGTCCTGGCCATTCCCGACCTGCGGGCCGAGGTGATCGAGCGAGGGCAGGTTTACGGCTATGTCCTGCTGGAGCGGATCGAGCGCGAGCCGGAGGGCGCGGACGAAATCGAACTGGCGTCGGGCGGTCGTCTGCTGGACCTGACCTGTCTGCACAGCGCCGACGGGGCGCCGCTGGCGCTGGAGCATCGGCTGATCGCCCTGGGCGCAGCGCCGCAAGCTATAGACGTTGATTTTCAGACGGTTCCGCCGGGAAGCTGGCTGCTGGACTCCGCGCCCTGGACCGAGGCCGAGAACCGCATCTCGGCCGTCGCGGCCGACGCCCGCGCCGCGCGCCTGCTCGAACTCAAGCCCGGCGCCGCCTGCCTGTGCGTCGAGCGGCGGACGTGGCGGGACGGCCAGGGGGTGACGCGGGTCTGGCAGACCTTCCCCGGCGACCGCTACGATCTGGTCGCGCGTTTTTCGTCAGCCCATTCGCCCGTCCTAGCCAAGGAGCCCCGCCGATGAAGGCCGACCGTCTGCTGATCGACTGTCACGTCGCCACCATGGTCGAGGGGCCTGTGCCCTGTGGCGCCATTCAGGACGCGGGCGTTGTCGTCGTGGATGGGCGCATCGCCTGGGTAGGGCCGCGCGCTGATCTGCCCGCCGTAGACGCCACTGAGACTGAGCGGCTGGACGGTCGCTGGATCACGCCGGGCCTGATCGACTGCCATACCCACCTGGTGTTCGGCGGCAACCGCTCGGCCGAGTTCGAGCAGCGGCTGGGCGGGGCCACCTACGAAGAGATCGCGCGCGCCGGCGGCGGCATCGTCTCGTCGGTCAAGGCCACGCGGGCGGCGTCGGAAGAGGATCTGTTCGCCTCGGCCATGACGCGGCTGGCGGGACTGAAGGTCACCGGCGTGACCACCGTCGAGATCAAGTCCGGCTATGGGCTGGATCGTGAAACGGAACTGAAGATGCTGCGCGTCGCCCGCCGGATCGGACACGAAGGCGGGGCGCGCGTCCGCACCAGCTACCTCGGCCTGCACGCCGTGCCGCCGGAATATCGCGAAGACCGCGCCGCCTATGTCGATCTGGCCATCGATGACATCCTGCCGGCCGCCCATGCCGAAGGTCTGGTCGACGCGGTCGACGCCTATTGCGAGCCCATCGCCTTTTCGACCGACGAGGTGTCGCGCCTGTTCGACAAGGCGCGCGCCCTGGGCCTTCCGGTCAAGCTGCATGCCGATCAGTTGTCGAACGGCGGCGGCGCGGCCTTGGCGGCGCGCTATCAGGCCCTGTCCGCCGACCACATCGAACATGCGACCGAAGACGGCGTCGCCGCCATGGCCGCCGCCGGCGTCGTCGCCGTCCTGCTGCCCGGCGCCTATCTGATGCTGCGCGAGACCCAGGCGCCGCCCGTCGATCTGCTGCGTCGCCACGGCGTGCGGATGGCCGTCGCCACAGACTGCAACCCCGGCACCTCGCCCGTCGCCTCCATGACCGCCGCGCTGAACCTCGCCTGCGTCCAGTTCCGCCTGACCCCCGAAGAGGCCTTGGCCGGTGCGACGCGTGAGGCGGCGCGGGCGCTGGGGATGCTGGACGAGATCGGAACCGTGGAGATCGGCAAGGCGGCGGATCTGGCCATATGGGACGTCACCCGACCGGGGGAGCTTTGCTACTGGCTGGGCAAGCCTTTATGCGCGGCGCGTTATCGCGGAGGTTTGCGCGTATAGATTGCGTTATGGTGTATAATAACCTTAGATTGTTTTCATGCAGGGGAAACAATCAGACGATGTCGAGGCCTTCATCGCCCATTGGTCGAGCGTTCCGATCAGCGAACGGGCCCACTACCAGACCTTTATCATCCAACTGTGTCGCCTGATCGGAGCGCCGGCGCCGGATGATGAACGGACCGGCGACCTGGACTACTGCTTCGAACGGCCGGTTCGGTTTCGGCATGACGACGGGTCCAGCCAGTCTGGCTACATCGACTGCGCCAAGCGTGATTGTTTCGTGCTGGAGGCGAAGCAGTCGCAGAAGAGGCGCGAGGGCGGGCCGTTCGATCCGGTCGTTCAACTGGCTCTGTTTTCGCGCTCCGCAACCAAATCACGTGCGCCATCGCAGGACGCGCTGGATCGGCTGATGCGGACGGCCAAGCGCCAAGCCGAGAACTATGCAAAGGCGCTGGATGAATGGCCGCCGTTTCTGGTTATCGTGGATGTCGGCCGATCGATCGAGCTTTGGTCCGACTTCGCGCGTCAGGGCAAGATCTACGCGCCGTTCCCCGACCGTGCAGGTTATCGGATCACCCTGGATCAGCTTCGCTCGCCCGAGGTGATGGACCGTCTGCGCCGGGTCTGGACCGAGCCCATGTCGCTGGACCCGGCCGCCAAGGCGGCCGAGGTGACCACGGCCATCGCGTCGCGGCTGGCCTGGCTGGTGAGATCGATCAACAACCGACGGCAGGTTGGGCTGGACCGGGTGGACGCTTCGGCTCAGGCCGAAAAGACGGCGCTGTTCGTCATGCAGTGCATCTTCGCCATGTTCGCCGACAGCGTCAGGCTGATCGACTACCGGGGATTCCTGGGGCTGCTGGAAAGCTATCGCTCCAAGGCCGACCGGTTTCACGATGCCGCGCGGATATTCTTCAGGACTATGGATGAAGGTGGCCACTGCCTGGCGACGCAGGAGCGTATCCGGCGGTTCAACGGCGGCCTCTACCATCGCGTGGACCCGATCCCGATCACCGAAGACGAGTTGTCGGCGCTGATTGCAGCGGCGCGATGCGATTGGGCCAATGTCGAGCCGGCGATCTTCGGCGCCCTGCTGGAGCAGGCGCTTGATCCAGCGGAACGCGCCGAATTAGGCGCTCACTACACGCCGCGCGCCTTTGTGGAGCGCCTGATCGAGCCGACGATCATGGAGCCGTTACGCTCGGATTGGGAGGCGGTCGAAGCTCAGGCTATCGGCCTGTATCTGAACGGTGATCCCTTGGACGCACGTCGTCTGATCCGTGGCTTCCACGAACAGCTGTGCAAAGTGCGCGTGCTGGATCCAGCCTGCGGCACCGGCAACTTCCTCTATGTCGCCATGCGAATGATGAAGGAGTTGGAAGAAGAGGTCGTCAGTACCCTTGGCGAGATGGGCGAGCATCAGGGCAGTCTGGCCCTGGAAGGCCATGTGGTCAGTCCAGAGCAGTTCTATGGGCTGGAGAAGAACGCCAACGCCGCCTGGATCGCCGAGATGGTCATGTGGATCGGCCATCTCCAGTGGCATTTCCGCGTGTCCGGCGACGCCATGCCCAGCGAGCCGATCCTGAAGGACTTTCGCACCATCGAGCGATCGGACGCGCTGTTGGAATATGCGCGTATCGAGATCGTTCGCGACAGCGCCGTTCATAGCCGTGCGCCGGACGGTGATTGCAGAGGCCGGCCTCTGTTCGAGAGAGACTGGGAGCGCGAAACCGTCCGTTACGTCGATCCGCGTCCGAAGCCCTGGCCTCCGGTCCATTTCATCGTCGGCAACCCGCCCTTCATCGGCGGCAAGGATCTGAGGCGTGAGCTTGGCGACGGCTATGTCGACGCCTTGGCGACGATCAGGGGCGGGCGGTTCCTGTCTGCGGATTTCGTCACGGCCTGGTGGGACCGCGCGGCCGAAATCCTGACCCAGCCCGGGTCGATCCTGCGGCGGTTCGGCTTCATCACGACCAACTCGATCACCCAGACCTTCTCGCGTCGCGTGCTTGAGCATCACCTCGACAGAGATCCGCCGATCCGTCTGGCATTCGCGATCCCGGATCATCCCTGGGTCAAGGGCGTCGGATGCGCCGACGTGCGCATCGCCATGTCCGTCGCCGAGCGGGGCGAACCGGACGGCCAGGGGCGATGGCTGAAGGCCCGCGATGCGGAGGCGCTGACGTTCGAGGAAAGGCATGGCGACATCGGCGCCGATCTGTTGCTGGACAGCCGGCTGACGCGGGTCGGGGCGTTGAAGGCCAATGCGGGCTTGGCCTATCGCGGCGTGCAGTTGATGGGGGCAGGATTTCAAGTCTCCCCGGCGAGGGCGAGGGCGAAGGCGCTGTTGTCGGGGTCGGACCCTCAGGCGCCGTCCCCGGTTCGCGACTATCGCAACGGTCGAGATCTGGCCGACCGACCGCGGGGCGTTCAGGTCATCGACTTCTTCGGATGGGACGAAAGCGAGGCGCGGCGACGCCATCCGCTGCTCTTCCAGCATCTGTTGGAGACGGTGAAGCCGGATCGGGATCGCAACAACAGGGCCACCTATCGCGACAACTGGTGGATTTTCGGTGAGCCGCGTCGCGATCTCCGAACCGCACTGGAGGGCCTGAACCGCTACATCGTCACTGTCGAGACGGCCAAGCATCGCTGGGTTCGGTTCATGGATGCAGCCACCCTTCCGGACAACAAACTGGTGGTGATCGCCAGCGATGATCCCGCCGTGCTGGGTGTGCTGTCCTCACGGCAACATCGGGCGTGGTTCGCCGCAAACGCGGGCCGGATCGGCGAATACGAACGTGAGGCCGTCTATGTGAAGGGCGCCTGTTTCGACGCGTTTCCTTTCCCCGATCTAAAGGGCGATTTGGCAGCCGAGATCGGCGTGCTCGCCGAAGAACTGGATAGGCTGCGGTCCGACGTTCTGGGTCGCCACGCCGCGCTCACCATGACCGGATTGTACAATGCCCGGGCGCGAATGGGCGGCGAACCGCTGACGGAAGCGGAGCGCGTCGCTCACGAAGCCGGATGTGTGGGCGTTCTGGATCACCTGCACCAGCGGCTCGATCGGCTGGTCGCCCATGCCTACGGATGGCCTGACGACCTGACGGACAGCCAGATCGTGGATCGCCTCATCGTGCTGAATCAGGCGCGTGCCGAACAGGAGGCGAGGGGCGATATTCGCTTCCTGCGCGCGGCATACCAGGCCGGAAAGGTCAGACAGGGCGGGGCGATGAAGCCTGTTCAACCCAGCCTGCCGACGTCGCGTGAGAAGATGTTCCTGCCAGAGGAACCTGGCGCTCTCGCCTCAAGCCTGCTCTCCATCCTTCGCAAGGCCGGTGTCCCGATGCCCCCTGCGGCCTTGGTCGCCGAATTCGAGGGCAGCAAGCCACGGGCACACCGAATGATCGATCACACTCTGGCGGTTCTAGCTGTCGCGGGTTCTGTGCAACGCACTGATGTCGGTTGGTTCGCACCGCGGCGGATGCCGAGCTAGGGCTCAGGCCTGGGCGACGCCCATGGCCTTCATCAAGGCGTCGCGGATGGCGGCTTCGGTGAAGGGTTTCTGGATTGTGGGTTGGCCGCGCCATTCTTCGGGCAGGCCGCCCTCGCCATAGCCCGTCGAAAAGACGAAGGGCACGCCGCGCGCCTTCAGAACCTCGGCGACCGGGAAGACCTGACGGCCGGCCACGTTGACGTCCAGCAAGGCGGCGTCGAGGTCGGCCGTGTCGCGGGCCAGGGCCTCGCCGTCGTCGATGTTGGACGCCGGGCCGATAGGGATGCATTCCATGTCTTCCAGGATCGTCTCCAGGAGCATGGCGACGAGGGATTCATCCTCGACGACCAGGACGCGGCGGCCGCTCAGGGGTTGGGTCATCGTGAAGCCGTCCTGTCGAGCGGAACCGTCAGTTCCGCGATCAATCCATCAGGGGCGTAGACCAGATCGATCTCGCCCGCCAGATCATGGCGAATGTTTCGTTCAATCAAGCGGCTACCGAAGCCTCTTCTGTCCGGGGCCGTAACTTTCGGACCGCCCATCTCGCGCCAGCTGAGCTTGAGCTTGGGCGCGCGTTGATCCGCCAGCGCCCAGTCGATCAGTAGGCGGCCTTCCGGTGTGTGAAGCGCGCCATATTTGGCTGCGTTGGTGGCCAGCTCGTGGAAGATCATGCCCAGAGACAGCACGATGGCGGGCTCCAAAGACACGGGCGGCCCGTTCAGGCTGATGCGGGTGTGACCGTAGGCCTCGGTCTCGTGCTCTAGGATGGCGCGCAGGTCGGCGCCTTCCCAATGGCTCTGCGTCAGCAGATTGTGGGTGTGTGAGAGGGCCATGATCCGCGACTGGAAGGTCTCGGCGAAGCTGGCCGGGTCGGTGTTGGAACGCGCGGTCTGGATAGCGATCGACTGGACCGTGGCCAGGGTGTTCTTCACCCGGTGGTTCAGTTCGTCGATCATCAGCTTCTGGCGCTGGGCGGCCAGGACGTTGTCGGTGATTTCGTGACCCTGGACGAAGATGCCTACGACGGCGCCCGCGTCGTCGCGGATCGGCTGGTAGATGAAGTTCAGATAGACGGCTTCCAGCGGGCCGTCGGGCGTGCGCTGCAGCTGGGCCACGCTCTCGCGGCCTTCATAGGGCTCGCCGGTCGCGAAGACGCCGTCGAGGAACTCGTAGAAGCCTTGGCCCACCAGTTCCGGCAAAGCCTCACGCACAGGCTTGCCGGCGATGTCGCGGTGGCCGATCAACTGGCTATAGGCGTCGTTGTGCATCTGGAACCGGTGTTCCGGGCCAGATAGGATGGCGACGAAGCCCGGCGCCTGCATGAACATTTCGACCAGTCGATTGCGCTCTGTTTCCAGCCGCCGATTGTCTTCCTGCACGGACTGGGCGCGACGCAGGACCGAGCCGCCGACGATGGCGTCGAGCGCCGTGGTCGGCTCGTCCGGCTGAATGTTCGGGGACAGGTCCGTGACGTCCATGGTGTGCTGGAGCAGCAGCACCACCTCGCCTGCGTCGTTCAGGATCGGCGTGTGGGTGGCGCTCCAGATCCGCTCCACAAAGGACTCGCTGCCGTCCGGCAAGGTCTTTGGCATCGAATAGCGCACGACGGCGAGGTGATCGCGTTGTCGGGTATCGCGCGCCTTTTCCAGAGAGGCGCGGACCTGCCGCACGTTTTCCGGCGCCTCGGTTCCGGGGCCGGAGTCGAAGGCGGCGAACAGAAGCTGGCCGATCACCTCGCTGCGCCTGGCGCCCGTGACGTCCACATAGGCCTGATTGAATTCTGCGATCCGCAGGTCGGGCGTGAGCAACAGATACGGGTTGGGCGAAGCCTCGAAGGCCGCGCCCAGATCGACGGTCAGGTCGCTTGATTGTGTCGTGTCGTTCAACGCCTACCCCGTCCAGCTTGGCGATAACGCATGATCTCAAAATGGGTTCTACCGCGAGATGTCGTGAACTGTGATCGCAAGGTCATTGGCGTGATCTCAGGATTTGCTAATCAGCGGGGATGACAATCGCCGGCGTCTTCGCCACCCTCTCGCTCATGATGGCGCCCGCAGCCGACCAGCCCACAGTCCGCATTCAGCAAGGCGTCCTGATCGGACGCGCCGATGCCGACGTGGCCGCGTTCAAGAATATCCCCTACGCCGCGCCGCCGACGGCAGAGCGACGCTGGCGCCCGCCGGGCCCGGCCCCGACCTGGGAGGGACAGCGTGACGCCTCGACCTATGGACCCCTGTGCATCCAGGCGCCGCCCAGTGGCGATCCGGGCGTCGGGCCTTTGCCGATGAGCGAGGACTGCCTGAACCTGAACGTCTGGCGGCCGGTAGGCACGCGTCAGCCGGCGCCCGTCATGGTGTGGATCCACGGCGGCGGTCTGGTGAACGGGTCCGGCACGGCGCCGCTGTATGACGGCACGACCCTGGCCAAGCGCGGCATCGTCGTGGTGACGCTGAACTATCGGCTGGGGCGGCTGGGCTTCTTCGATCACCCTGCACTGGCGGCCGAACGGCCGGCGGGTGAGGCGGCGGGCAACTATGGCCTGATGGACGTGACGGCGGCGCTGAGGTGGGTGCGCGCCAATATCGCGGACTTCGGCGGCGATCCCGAGAACGTCACCATCTTCGGCGAGTCGGCGGGCGGCGCCATCGTGACACGGCTGATGATCTCGCCGCCAGCACGGGGCCTGTTCGACCGGGCCATGGTCCAGTCGGGCCTGGGGCGCGAGTTGCAGACGCCGCTGGACAAGAAGGGGCCCCACGACGCCCCGTCGGCGCGCGAGCGGGGCGAGGTCTGGTCATTCGGCGCGGGTCTGAGGACCGCCGCCGATCTGCGCGCCGCGCCGGCCGAGATGTTTCTGACGCCGCCGCCGGTGTTCGCCAATGGCGACCTGAGCCTGATCGACGGGCGGATCGTGCCGTCCACGGTCGAGGCGGCGTTCAAGGCGGGGCGGCAGGCGCCGGTTCCGCTGATCATCGGCACGAACAGCGCCGAGTTCTGGTGGATGCGGCCGACGGACCGCAACGGCTATGGCCAGATCGACGACGACATGACCTGGCTTGAGCGGGCCGACGCGGTCCAGGCCTACGGCGGGCTGGAGGCGTTCGAAACGCTGTCCATCACGGACCTTGTGTTCTCGGAGCCGGCGCGGATGCTGGCGCGGCTGCACAACAAGGCCGGTCATCCAGCCTGGCTCTACCGGTTCGACATCTCGTCGCCGCAGAACCCCGAGCCTCATGGCGGGGCCACCCACGCGATCGAGCGGCCCTATGTGTTCGGCACGCTGAACACCTTGCCGTATCCGGTCGAGGATCGGGATCGCCAGGCGTCTGAGGCCATGATCGGCTACTGGACCGCCTTCGCGCGTTCCGGCGATCCCAATGGCGTCGGTCGGATCGAATGGCCGCGCGCCAGGGCAGGGGATACCCGGCTGATGAACTTCGGCAACGCCGGGCCGACGGTGACGCCGGTTCCGTTCAGTGCGCGATTGGACCTGCTGGAAAGGTTCCGCGACCGGCCCCGTCCGTAAAGGCGTCAGCCGGCCGAGGTGGCGCCGGACTGCTTCTCCTTCAGGGTGACCAGTTCCTCGGCCATGGTCGGATGAACGGCGCAGGTGGCGTCCCACTGGGCCTTGGTCAGTCCGGCCTTCACGGCGATGGCGGCCAGCTGGATCATCTCCGGGCTGTCGGGGCCGACGATGTGGACGCCGACCACGCGCTGGCTGTCGGCGTCGACCACCAGCTTCATCAGCACCCGCTCGTCCGAGCCGGTGAAGGCGTATTTCATCGGGCGGAAGCGGGTGACATAGACGTCCACGCCCTTGGAGCATGACCGGCGCGCCTCCGCCTCGCTGAGGCCCACGACGCCGACCGGCGGCTGACTGAAGACAGCGGTGGCCACGGCCTCGTAGTCGAAGTGCTGGGGGTTGTCGCGATAGACGGTCTGGTGGAAGGCGACCGCCTCGCGGATGGCGACGGGCGTCAGGTTCATCCGGTCGGTCACGTCGCCGATGGCCCAGATGTTCTCGGCCGTGGTTTTCGAATACGGATCGACCTTGATCGCGCCCTCGTCGTTCAGCTCGACGCCGGCGGCCTCCAGCCCCAGGTCCTTGACGTGCGGGATCCGGCCGGTGGCGAACATGACCACGTCGGCTTCCAGCTTCATGCCGTTTTCGAGGTGGTTGACCAGGCCGGTGGCGGTCTTTTCGATCTTCTCGTGCTGACAGCCCAGGATAACCTTGATGCCGCGCTTCTCGATCTCGCCCGCCAGATGCGCGCGGACATCGTCATCGAAGCCGCGCAGGATGTTGGGACCGCGGTAGATAAGGGTCGTCTCGACGCCAAGGCCGGCGAAGATGCCCGCGAACTCCACCGCGATATAGCCGCCGCCGGCGATCAGGATGCGTTTGGGCAGTTCCGGCAGGTGGAAGGCCTCTTCCGAGGTGATCGCATGTTCGATGCCGGGCATGTCTTCCGGTTTCCACGGGCGGCCGCCGGTGGCGATCAGGATCTTCTCGGCGGTGATGGTGCGGTTCTTGCCGACGATCTCGACCGTGTGGGCGTCCTTCAACACGGCGCGACCGTGCACCAGTTCGACCCCCGCCTTGCCCAGATTGGCGGCGTAAATGCCGGACAGGCGCGCGATCTCGACGTCCTTGGCCTCAAGGAAGGTGGGCCAGTCGAACCTGGCGTTGTCGAACGACCAGCCGTAGCCTTCGGCGATCTCCAGCGCATGGCTGACCTCGGAGGCCATGACCATGAACTTCTTGGGAACGCAGCCGCGAATGACGCAGGTGCCGCCGACCCGGTATTCCTCGGCGACCGCAACCTTCTTGCCGTCCAGCGCCGTCAGCCGCGCCGCCCGCACCCCGCCCGAACCGGCGCCGATGACGAAGAGGTCGTAGTCATAGTCGGCCATGATCAGCAGTCCGTTGAGCGGGGCATCGACATTTAGGCTGCGCTGTCGGAAATCCAAGAGGCTCAAGGGCTTGGTCAGCCCAAATCGTCTTCGCTACCCGACCCGCGTGACTCAGGCGCAATGTGTCGGACGTCGGAGGGCCTACAGCGCGCGCCAAGCCTGCACGAAGGCCTTCGCCTGGCGACCAATCTGATCGGCGGTCTGGCCCGGCTTGAAGACGGCCGAGCCGATGCCGAAGCCCGAGGCGCCGGCGCCCAGCCAGGCCGCCATGCTGTCGGGATCGACGCCGCCCACGGGATAGACGCGCGTGGCGGCGGGCAGGACGGCGCGGACGGCCTTCAATCCTCTCGGACCGGCGATCTCGGCGGGGAACAGTTTCAATGCATCGGCGCCGGCGTTCAGGGCGGCGAAGGCTTCGGATGGGGTGAAGAAGCCGGGCAGGGACAAAAGGCCCAGGGTCTTGGTCTCGCGGATCACGTCGGTGTCGGCGTTGGGCGAGATTATCAACTGGCCGCCGGCCTGGGCGACCTCGCGGGCCGCCGCGATATTCAGCACCGTGCCCGCCCCGACCAAGGCGCGGCCGTCCAGCGCCTGGCGCAGGCGGCGGATGCTCTCCAACGGCTGGGGCGAGTTCAGCGGCACTTCCAGACAACGGAAACCGGCGGCGACGATGGCCTCGCCCACATCCACCGCCTCGTCCGGCGTGAGACCGCGCAGGATGGCGATCAGGGGCAGGGCGTCCAGGCTTTCGATGGAAACTGGGATCATCGGGATACAGCCTCGTGAACGCGCCACAGACCCTTGGCCGTGGCGGCGGCGCCGTCCGCGATGCGAACGTCTTGGAAACCGCCCAGCGCCAGGGCAGCGGCATAGCGGCGGCACAGGGCCTCGGCGCCGATCAGGATGACGGGGCGGTCGTTGGCGTCGACCTGGGCGGCGACTTCCGCTCCGATCAACAGGCCCGACAGATAGTCGGCCGACGACGCCGGCGAAAGGCGTCCGGCCAGGCCCTCGACCCGCACCGAGAACAGGGCGGCGGTGACGGCGGGATCGCGCAAGGCGCGCTGCACCCCTGCTGCAAATGCGTCGTCGTCCACGCCGGGGTCGCCCATGTCGGCGCCCAGGATCGTGCCCTTGCGGATGGCGGCGAACAGTTCGCCGGTCATGAAGGTGCGAAAGCCCGCGATCCGGCCGCCCGCCGTGTGGATCCATTTGCTGTGGGTGCCGGGGCCGACGACCACCGCGTCGTCCGGGGCGTCCAGGCCAAAGACCTGAGTTTCCTCGCCACGCACCACGTCCTGCAGGAGGCCGTCCTCGAACACGGCGACGCCGGGCACGATGCAGACGTCGGGCGCGTCGTCAGGGCTGGCCACGGCGCTCGCCAGGTCCGCGACGCCGGCCGGGCAGGGCAGATAGGCCATCTCGCGCCACCGGCCTCGCGCGCCGGCCATGCCGCTGACCAGGACCAGCAGGCCCTGCATCAGCCAGTCGCCGGCGACCTCCTGAAGCACGCCGTGAAACTGATCCGGCGCCAAGCCACCCGCGCCGCGAGGGTCGGAACGGCTGTCGAGCACAGCGCCGCCCTCGGCGATCCGCATGACGCGCAGGTTGCTGGTGCCCCAGTCGACTCCAACCAAGGCGGCAGGGGGCAAGCGCGTATCGCTCACCTCACCACCAGATCCAATAGACCAGGATCAGGAAGGCGATCACACCGACCCCGGCCAGGTTGAAGCCCAGCGAGGTCTTGTAGCTGATCTTGTCCAGCCTGATCTTCATGGCGTCGGGCTTGGCCGGGATCAGCAAGGACACGACGACCGCCGCGATCAGCGAGACGACGAAGACGACCGCGACCCGGTTCATGAAGGGAAAGATGAACTGACCGCTCTCCTGCAGCCACCAGAAGATGGCGGACAGCACCACAGAGCCGATGGCGGCGGTCAGGGCGCCTGCCTCGGACGCCCGCTTCCAGAACAGGCCCAGCATGAAGATGACCACGATGCCGGGGGTGAAGAAGCCGGTGAACTCCTGGATGAACTGGAATGCCTGATCAAAGCCGCCCAGCAGCGGGCGGGCGGTCAGGATGCCGATGACCACCGCGACGACGGCGGCGATGCGGCCGACCGTGACCAGTTGATGCTCGGGCGTGTCCTTCTTGATCTTGGCGTAGAGGTCCAGGGTGAAGATGGTCGAGATCGAGTTCACCTTGGACGCCAGCGAGGCAATGATGGCGGCGATCAGGGCCGCGAACACCAGACCCTTCAGACCCACCGGCAGCAGGTTCATCATCGTCGGATAGGCCTGGTCCGGCGCCGACAGG
Source organism: Brevundimonas sp. TWP1-3 (assembly GCF_049896085.1). Taxonomy (NCBI): domain Bacteria; kingdom Pseudomonadati; phylum Pseudomonadota; class Alphaproteobacteria; order Caulobacterales; family Caulobacteraceae; genus Brevundimonas; species Brevundimonas sp. TWP1-3. The sequence continues at coordinate 1,951,841 of NZ_JAFCTP010000001.1, forward strand.
TTCGGGGCCAGGATCAGCGCGGCCATGCCCGGCAGGACCACGATCACCGGCATCAGCAGCTTCAGATAGGCGGCGAAGGCGATGCCCTTCTGGGCTTCGTGCAGCGACTTGGCGGCCAGTGCGCGCTGGATGATATACTGGTTGAAGCCCCAGTAGCTGATGTTCATGACCCACAGGCCGCCCAGCAGAACGGCGATGCCCGGCAGTTCTTGATAATGGGGGCTGTCCTTGGACAGGATCATGTCGAACTTGTCGGGGAACTCGGTCAGCAGGGTCTGGAAGCCGGCGAGGGCGCCGCCCGCGCCGCCGATGGTCGACAGAGCGATGAAGCCGATGATCAGACCGCCGCAGACCAGCAGCGCCACCTGCACGATGTCGGTCAGGGCCACGGCTTTCAGACCGCCCCACAGCTGATAGGCCAGGGCGAAGACGCCGATGGCGACGATGGCGTAATCCTGGTTGAAGCCGGTCACGGTGTGGACGGCGATGGCGCCCAGCCACAGGATCGAGGTCACGTTGACGAAGACGTAGAGCAACAGCCAGAAGACGGCCATCACGTTGCGGATCGTCGGCCCGTACCGCTGCTGCAGGAACTGCGGCATGGTGACGATCTCATTGCGCAGGAAGATGGGCAGGAAGAACTTGCCCACGATCAGCAGGGTCAGCGCCGCCATCCATTCATACGACGCGATGCCCAGGCCGATCACATAGCCCGATCCGCTCATGCCGATGATCTGTTCGGCCGAGATGTTGGCCGCGATCAGCGAGGCGCCGATGGCCCACCAAGGCAGGCTCTTGGACGCCATGAAATAGTCGGTGGAGGTCTTCTGCTCGCCCTTCTTAGTGCGTGAGACCCACTGGGCCAGGCCGAAGATGAAGACGGCGTAGATCGCCAGGATCGCCAGATCGATGGCCGCGAGCGACATGATGCAGTTTCCCCGATGCGGCCCTTACTTCGGGCTCCCTGCAGAAAGCCTAGGGGACGAGCTGGTATGCCGCAATGAAGATTTTATATATGCGTGGTGATTTTACCCGCGACAATGCTACCACTCGCATCATCTGCTGGTCTTCACCCGGCACGGCGCGCCCGGTAGCGTAAGGACGCTCGACAGGATTACAATGACCGACCAAGACCAGACCGACGACCGCAAATATCGCGCCCCCGCCCTCGAAAAGGGCCTGGACGTTCTGGAGCTGCTGTCGTCCCAGGGCGAGGCGATGACGCCCTCGCAGATGTCGGTTACCCTGGGCCGGTCGGTCAGCGAACTGTTCCGCATGATCCAGGTGCTGGAGTTTCGCGGCTATATCGAGCAGTTGTCGGACGGTTATCGCCTGACCAACCGCCTGTTCACCCTGGGCATGACCCAGGCGCCGATCAAGTCGCTGGTGGACGTGGCCATGCCGGCGATGCGGGATCTGGCCTCTGGCACAATGCAGTCTTGCCACCTGGTCGTGCCGTCAGGCGACCAGATCGTGGTCATCGCTCGGATCGAGAGCCCCGGCGACCTCGGCTATTCGGTGCGGATCGGCTATCGGCGCAGCATCCTGCACGCCACTTCGGGCCTGATGTTCTATTCGCGGGCCAACGAACGGGCGCAGGCTCACCTCAAGGAGACCCTAATCGGCCTGTTCGGCGTGGAGGCCGTGGAAGAGTTCGTCAGCCGATCCCATGCCATGACCCAAGGCCCCTATGTCGAGCGGGCCAGCGACTTCGTGAAGGGGGTCACCGATCTGGTGGCGCCCATCATGGGGTCGGACGGCGTGATCGCCACCCTGATCACCCCCTTCATCGAACAGGCTCCGATGACGTGCGCCAAGGACGAGGCGGCCGCCCGGTTGGTGCGGGCTGCAGCTGTGATCTCCGACCAAATGGGCGCCGTCTCCCAGGCCTGATCGGGCGCCCTCACTCCCCCGTTGACAGAAACGGCCGTCGCCGCCATTTTTGTTGACGGTAACGACTTTCATTTGTGAAAGATCGAACATCGTCGATCAACGACGAGGCGTCGGGGAGGCGCGAGACCGATCATGGCCGCCATCTACTCCGACCTGAAAGACAAGACCGTCGTCGTCACCGGCGGGGCCGGCGGCATCGGCGAAGGCATCGTCCGCGCCTTCCACGCCCAAGGCGCCCGCGTCGGCTTTCTGGACATTGACACGACGCGCGGACCCAAGCTGCAGGCCGAACTTGGGCAGGGGGCGCAATTCGTCGCCTGCGACCTGACTGACATCCCAGCGTTGAAGGCCTCTATCGCCACGGTGCGCGACGCCTTCGGTCCCATCGACGTCCTGGTCAACAACGCCGCCCATGACGAGCGTCACGAGACGCTGGAGGTGACGGAGGACTATTGGGACGGCCGTATGGCGGTGAATCTGAAGCATCAGTTCTTCGCGGCCCAAGCGGTGCTGCCGGACATGCAGGCGACGGGAAAGGGCTCCATCGTCAACCTGGGCTCGACCTCCTGGGTCATCGGCCAAGGCGGCATGCCCGCCTATACGGCGTCCAAATCGGCAGTGATCGGCCTGACCCGTTCGCTGGCCCGCGACTTCGGTCCGTTCGGCGTCCGGGTCAACGCGGTCGCCCCCGGCTGGATCATGACCGATCGCCAGCTGGCGCTGTGGGTCACGCCGGAAACTGAAAAAGAGATCTACGCCAATCAGTGCCTGAAGCGCCGGCTCGTGCCCGACGACATCGCCAAGGTCGTGGTCTTCCTGTGTTCGGACGAGGGCGGGGCCATCACCAACCAGCACTATGTCGTCGACGGCGGCTGGACCTGATCGCGGCTTGAACTGCGCCGGATCGATTTGTAATATTATATGCCGCATCGCCCTCGCGCCCCGAGAACCTGATCAATGACCAAGACCCTCCGCAGCCGCGCCTGGTTCGACAACCCGGAAAACCCGGACATGACGGCGCTCTATCTGGAGCGCTATCTGAACTACGGCCTGACGCGCAAAGAGCTGCAGTCGGACAAGCCGATCATCGGTATCGCCCAGACCGGCTCGGACCTGTCGCCGTGCAACCGCCACCATCTGGTCCTGGCCGAACGCGTGCGCGAGGGCATCCGCGAGGCGGGCGGCATCGCCATGGAGTTCCCGGTCCATCCGATCCAGGAAACCGGCAAGCGCCCGACGGCGGGCCTGGACCGCAACCTGGCCTATCTGGGTCTGGTCGAGAGCCTTTACGGCTATCCGCTGGACGGCGTCGTCCTGACCATCGGCTGCGACAAGACCACGCCCGCCTGCCTGATGGCCGCCGCCACCGTGGACATCCCCGCCATCGCCCTGTCGGTCGGCCCGATGCTGAACGGCTGGCACAAGGGCGAGCGCACCGGCTCGGGCACGATCATCTGGAAGGCGCGCCAGATGATGGCGGCCGGAGAGATCGACTATGACGGCTTCATCGAACTGGTGGCCTCGTCCGCCCCTTCGGTCGGTTATTGCAATACCATGGGCACGGCGACGACGATGAACTCGCTGGCCGAGGCGCTGGGCATGTCGCTGCCTGGCTCGGCCGCCATTCCGGCGCCGTATCGCGAACGCGCCCAGGTCGCCTATCAGACCGGCCTGCGGATCGTGGAGATGGTGCGCGAGGATCTGAAGCCGTCGGACATCCTGACCAAGGAGGCGTTCCACAATGCGATCGTCGTCAACTCGGCCATCGGCGGCTCGACCAATGCCCCGATCCACCTGACGGCCCTGGCCCGTCACGCCCACGTCGATGTGCCGCTGCAGGACTGGCAGACGCAAGGGCTGCACGTGCCGCTGCTGGTCAACCTTCAGCCCGCCGGCGACTATCTGGGCGAGGACTATTTCCATGCCGGCGGCGTGCCGGCCGTGGTGGCCGAACTGATGAAACAGGGGCTGATCAACGAGGACGCCCTGACCGTCACCGGCAAGTCCATCGGCGACAACTGTCGTGGGGCCGAGATCGTCCTGCCCGATGTCATCAAGACCTTCGACGCCCCGATGAAGACCGACGCCGGCTTCGTCGTCTTCACCGGCAATCTGTTCAACTCGGCCATCATGAAGCTGAGCGTGATCAGCCCCGAGTTCCGCGAACGCTATCTGTCCAATCCCGACGACCTGAACGCCTTCGAAGGCCCGGCCGTCGTGTTCGACGGGCCCGAGGACTTTCACCACCGCATCGACGACGAGAGCCTGGGCATCACCGAACAGACCCTGCTGTTCATGCGCGGCGCCGGGCCCATCGGCTATCCGGGCGCGGCCGAGGTCGTGAACATGCGGCCGCCGTCCTACCTGATCAAGAAGGGCGTCAGCGCCCTGGCCTGTATCGGCGACGGGCGGCAATCCGGCACCTCCGGCTCGCCCTCGATCCTGAACGCCTCGCCCGAGGCGGCGGCGGGCGGCAACATCGCCCTGCTGAAGACCGGTGACCGGGTGCGCATCGACCTGAACACCGGCCGCGCCGACATCCTGATCCCGGACGAGGAACTGGCCGAGCGTCGCAAGGCGTTTGAGGCGGCGGGCGGCTACAAATACCCCGCCTCCCAGACCCCGTGGCAGGAGATGCAGCGCGCGGCGGTCGGCCAGCTGGAAACCGGCGCCGTGCTGGAACCGGCCATCAAATACCACCGCATCATCGACCAGTTCGGCCTGCCGCGCGACAATCACTGACCGACTGAGGCGCCGCCGCTCTATTGCAGCGGCGGCGCCTTGCCGTGGGCGGCGATGAAGGCGTCGTGGGTCGGCATCCGCTCCACGCCGTGTCGGATCATCGCTTTCATCTGCTGCAGCCGCTGTCGGATGTGATCCAGAGGGATGGTTTCGGTGATCGCGTCGTGGCGTTCCGGGATCACGCCCTGACCCAGCAGGACGGCGATCCAGTTCGTCTCCTGGAACAGTTCGTCGTCATAGCGGAAGACGCGGCCCCGACTGCGGAACTGGTCCATCTTCTGCTTCAGGGTCTCTGGCACGTCCATGGCCCGCACATGCCGCCACAGGGGTGAATCGTCCCGCGCCGTGGCGTGATAGTGCAGGATGATGAAGTCCCTGATCCGCTCGACCTCGACCTGCGTCAGTCGATTGTAGTTGTCGATGTCGGCCTGGGCGAAGCCCGTGTCGGGGAAATGCAGCAGCAGTTTGGAGATGCCCGACTGCACCAGATGGATGCTGGTCGATTCCAGCGGCTCCAGGAAGCCCGACGCCAATCCCAGCGCCAGGCAGTTCTTGTTCCAGGTCTTCTTGCGCCGTCCGGTGGTGAACCTCAGGAAGTTCGGATCCGCCATGGCCTCGCCGTCCAGCGACGCGCGCAGCTTGGCCTGGGCCTCGTCGTCCGAGATGAAGGGGCTGCAATAGACATAGCCGTTTCCGGTGCGGTGCTGCAGCGGAATGCGCCAGCGCCATCCGGCCTCCAGCGCCGTCGACTGGGTATAGGGCGTCGGCTCTCCGACCCTCGCGCAGGGCATGGCCACCGCCCGGTCGGCCGGCAGCCAGTGGGTCCAGTCTTCATAACCCGTCTTCAGCGCCCCCTCGATCAGCAGGCCCCGGAAGCCCGAGCAGTCGATGAAAAAGTCCGCCTCAAGCTCGCGTCCGTCGTCCAGCCGCACCGACTGGATGAAGCCGTCGCCGTCGCGCAGCACCACGTCGGCGATCTTGCCTTCATGGCGCACAACGCCTTGCGCCTCGGCGCGCTGACGCAGGAACTTGGCGTACAGGCCGGCGTCGAAATGAAAGGCGTAGGTCATTTGCGACGCCACGCCGCGCGGATCGCTGTCGGGCCGGGTGAAACGCCCCATCTGCGACGCCACGGTCGTGACCGAATAGGCGCCCAGGTCATCGTCCAGCCCCGCCTTGTTCAGCCGCAGCCAGTATTGATGGAACGACGCCGCATCGATGCGCGTCCCATAGACGCCGAACGGATGGAAATAGCTCTGACCCTTCTGGAACCAGTCATGGAACTGGATGCCCAGTTTGTAGGTCGCCTGGGTGGCGCGGACGAATTCATCCTCGTCGATGCCCAGCAACTGGTTGAACAGCAGGATCGGCGGGATGGTCGCCTCGCCGACGCCGACGGTGCCGATGGCTTCGGACTCGACCAACTCGACCTTCACCGTGCCGCGCGTCACATGCGACAGGGCGGCGGCGGCCATCCAGCCGGCCGTGCCGCCGCCGACGATCAGGATGCGCTTCAGCGGGGCGGGGGTCATCGGGCGTAACCTGTGAAATAGTGGGAATGGGCGGGCAGGGCGGTGGCGGCGCGTTCGATCAGCTGGGCGAACTGCCGCGCCTGGCGATCGACCCCGTCCAGATCGTCGAGACAGACCAGGGGCGACGCCTGTTTCGGCCATGTCCCCAGGCCGGTGAAGACGGCGGCCCAACTGTCCTCGCGGAAGGATTCGTCTTCCAGCAGCCCGATCTCGCCGCGCGCCCGGAACAGTTCGATCTTGTCCATCAGCGTATCGGGCGGCGTTGTCTCGCGGCAGCGATCCCACATCGCCCCGGCACGCCCCGCCAGGTGATAGTGCAGGATGATGAAGTCGCGGATGCGCTCGAACTCCTGGGCCGAGCGCCGATTGTATTCGCGGATCAGGGCCGGATCGAAACTGCGGTCGGGGAACATCTGCAGTAGCCGCCCGATGCCGGTCTGGATCAGGTTGATGCTGGTCGATTCCAGCGGCTCGACGAATCCCGACGCCAGGCCCAGCGACACCACATTGCCTTTCCAGGCCTCGCGCCGTCTGCCGGTGACGAAGCGCAGACGATTGGGCTCGGCCAGAGGTTCCGACTCGATCTGGCCCAACAGGTCGTCCAGCGCCGTCTGGTCGTCCACATGGTCGCTGGAATAGACATAGCCGTTGCCCACCCGGTGCTGCAGCGGAATGCGCCATTGCCAGCCGGCCTCGCGGGCGCGGGCGGTCGTGATAGGCTCGGGCGCCACGGTGGAGTTGCACGGCACGGCGACGGCGCGGTCGCACGGCAGCCAGTGCGTCCATTCCTCGTATCCTGCCTGCATCGTCTGTTCGATCAGCAGACCTCGGAAGCCCGAGCAGTCGATGAACAGGTCCGCCTCGACCTCGCCGCCGTCTTCCAGCTTCACGGCCCGCACCAGGCCGGTCTCGCCGTCGCGATCCACGCCCGTGATCCGTCGCTCGCGCCGAACGACCCCCAGCGTCTCCGCCAGCGTCCTCAGCCGCCGCGCGAACAGGCCGGCGTCGAACTGGTACGCGTATGAATAGTGGGACAGCACCGAACGGCTGTCCTCGACCGGCGGGGCGAACTTGCCGGCGCGGGCCATGGCGGTGGGCATGGACCAGGCGTCCAGGCTGTCGATTCGGCCAGCGGCCTTCAGGCGAAACAGATATTGCCGCCAGGCCTGTCCGGCGACGGTGGGGCCATAGTCGCCGAAGCCGTGGAAATATTCCGAACCCGGCGCAGTCCAGTCCTTGAAGGCGATGCCCAGTTTGGCGGTCGCGGCCGTCGAGCGGATGAAGTCCTCTTCGGACAGGCCCACCATCTGCACGAACTGACGGATGGGCGGGATCGTGGCCTCGCCCACGCCGACCGTGCCGATGGCTTCCGACTCGATCAGGGTGATCTTCAGCGCCAGGCCCAAGGGACGCGTGAACGCCCGGCCCAGCGCCGCTGCGGCCATCCATCCCGCCGTCCCGCCGCCGACGATGGCGACGTGGCGCACCTCTCCTGTCTGCTCGGTCATTTCTCCTGTCTGCTCGGTCATTCCTGTTCTCCCCGACGCCGGCTTTTCGCCGATCATGCTTGCCTGAAGCCTAGCCGAATACGGCCAAAGCGCCACGTTGGTAGCGCTATCAGAAAACACTTTTCAATGCATGAAAACTTGTGCATCCTTGAAAGGTGGCGGTGACATCGGACGATGCGCGGCTTCACTTCGGGAGGGATGTCGTTCCACGTCGCCAATAAGCGGCGGGCGCGACCAGCAGGAAGGTTCTGAGACACATGTCTCGTCAAAATCACGTGCGTCGTGTCGCTCTGTTGTGTGGAGCGTCCTTGCTTACGGTGGCCGCAGCACTGCCGACGGGCGCGCTGGCCCAGCAGGATCCGGCCCAGTCGGACGACGCCACCACGGTCGATGAAGTGGTCGTCACCGGCATTCGCGCCCAGCTTCGCTCGGCCCAGGCCATCAAGAAGAATTCCGAGGTCATCGTCGATTCGGTGACCGCTGTGGACATCGGCGCCCTGCCGGACCGTTCGGTGTCCGAGGCGCTGCAACGCATTCCCGGCATCACCCTGCAACGCACCAACTCCGCCCGCGACCCCGCCCGTCTGGCGGCCGAAGGCGGCGGCGTCTTCGTGCGCGGCCTATCGGGCGTTCGTTCCGAAACCAACGGTCGCGACATCTTCTCCGCCGCCTCGGGCCGCGGTCTCAGCTTCGAGGATGTCTCGGCCGACCTGCTGTCGGGCGTGGATGTCTACAAGAACGTCGCCGCCAACATGATCGAGGGCGGCATCGCCGGTACGATCAACCTGCGCACCCGCGTGCCGTTCGACAACGCCGACCGCCTGTTGGCGGTCAACGCCGACTACAACTACGGCGACCTGTCCGAGAAGGGTTTCTGGTCCGGTAGCGTGATCGGTTCCGATCGTTGGGATACCCGTTTCGGCGAGTTCGGCCTCTTGGCCAACGTCAGCGTCTCCAACGTCGGCAACCGCACCGACAGCATTTCCACCGACCGTTACGACCCGATCGTGCTGGATGCCGGCAACGCCAGCGCGGACGGCACCGGCGCGGCGGGCGAGACCGTCTATGTTCCCAAGAACATGGGCTGGCGCACCATCGACTGGGAGCAAAAGCGCACCGCCGTGGCGCTGGCCGCCCAATGGCGCCCCAACGACCAGTGGCTGTTCACCCTGCAGGCCCTGGGCTCGCAGGCCGACACCTATAATGTCGAATACGCCATGGGCACCGAGACGATCGCCTCGCCCAACTCGACCTATTCCTATGACGAGGACAACGTCTTCAAGTCCGGGAACATCTTCGACGCCAACTACAACACCGACACCCGGATCGGCGACGACACCAAGAAGACCGGCGACGTCGCGCTGAACTTCAAATACACGCCGGGCGGCGCCTGGTCGTTCAGCGGCGACCTGCAATATGTGAAGTCGACGGCCGAAATCTATTCGATGACCGCCTTCACGCAGTTGCAGGATCGTCCTGACATGCGGATCACCATCGACGGCGACCTGCCCACCATCACCTCCACCGGCGGGGCGATGGAAGATAAGTCGCAATACTGGTGGGCCGCCGCGATGGACCACATCGAGGACAACGAGGCCGACGAACTGGCCGGTCGCCTGGACGCCCGCTACGACTTCCAGAACAACAGCTTCTTCCGCTCGATCGAGTTCGGCGTCCGCGCCACCGACAAGAACTACACCAACCGCCAGACCGGCTATAACTGGGGCCTGCTGTCCAACCAGTATTGGGGCAACGGCGGCGGCGCCGTGGTCTATCTGGACGACACCGGCTTCCCCGGCGGCGTTCAGGATCCGCGTCTGGTGGAGTCCTCTACCCTATATCGCTTCGACAACTTCTTCCGTGGCGACACGGTCGTTCCGGGGGTCGCCTGGTTCCCGACCGCCGGCCTGCTCAACCAGGGCACGGCTCACGCCTATGACATCCTGAAGAACACCCAGAGCTCGGGCTGGGGCTGGACCCCGCTTTCCAACGACTTCGACAGCTATCGTCTGGGCAGCGGCGCCGGCGGCGTCACCGAACTGCAGGAGAAGACCGAGGCGGCCTATGTCTACACCCGCTTCGGCAACGATACGGCCTTCTTCGGTCGCGGTCTGGACGGCAACATCGGCCTGCGCGTCGTCAAGACAAATACGGATTCCAACCAGGTCATCACCCTGCCGTCGATCACAACGTCATGCCCGCCGGCGACCAATCCCGGCACCGACTGCACCGCCTTCAACCGCGCGGTCCAGTTCGCCAATGGCGGCCCGCTGGACGGCGCCGACATCAGCAAGGAATACACCAACGTCCTGCCCAGCCTGAACCTGCGAGCCTTCCTAACGGATACGCTTCAGGCCCGCTTCGCCGTGTCGCGCGCCATCCTGCGCCCGGAAATGTATCAGCTTCAGCCGTTCACCAACCTGGCGATCAACTTCCAGCCCGACGGCGTCACCCTGAACCCGACAACGCCCTATACGGGCACGGGCGGCAATCCGAACCTGGAGCCGTTGAAGGCCACCAACTACGACTTCAGCCTGGAATGGTATTTCGCCCCGACCGGCAGCATCACCTTCGCCGCCTTCCACAAGGATCTGAAGGACTATATCTTCTCGGGCAGTTCGACCGAGACCTTCACCAACGGCGGCGTGACCAACGACTTCCTGATCACACGCTACACCAATGGCGACAAGGGCAAGATCGACGGCTTCGAGCTGGCCTATCAGCAGTTCTACGACTTCCTGCCGGGTCCCCTCAGCGGGTTCGGCGTCCAGGCCAACTTCACCTACGTCGACAGCAGCGGCGGTCGCAACACCAGCCAGGACATTCTGGACCCGATCCAGAACGGTGCGGCCGGCGCGGAACTGCCCCTCGAAGGCCTGTCGCGGACCAGCTACAACGCCGCGCTTCTGTATGAGAAATACGGCATCTCGGCGCGCCTCGCCTACAACTGGCGCGAGGAGTATCTGATGACCACCTCGGCCGCGAACGTGAACGCGCCCGTGTGGGCCAGCGACTATGGCCAGCTGGACGGCTCGATCTTCTACAACCTGACCTCGGAAGTGAAGATCGGCATCCAATCGACCAATATCCTGAACGAACGGACCGTGCTGAAGGTGGGCAACGAGACCCGCAAGCCGCCGTACAACTGGGTGGATACCGATCGCCGGATCGCAGTGGTGCTTCGCGCCGCCTTCTGATCTCAGTCTGACCTGACGGGGCGTCGGCAGTCGTCGGCGCCCCAATCGTTTTTCTTATCGACGTTGGGAGGCGGCGATGGGCTTTTTCGCACGCGGATTTAACCTTGCCTTGGGCATCGCCGCTCTGGCAGCCGTGACCTCGGCGCCGGCCCTGGCGCAGTCGCCGATCCCTCATCTGGTCGAGCAGAACGGCCGTCATGCCTTGATGGTCGATGGCGCGCCCTTCACCATCCTCGGCGCTCAGGTCAACAACTCCTCCAACTACCCCGCGCCCCTGGCCGAGGCCTGGCCTGCGATCCACCACATCGGCGCCAATACCGTTCAGGTGCCCATCGCCTGGGAACAGCTCGAACCGGTCGAGGGCCAGTTCGACTTCTCCTTCGTCGATCATCTGGTTCAGGAGGCCCGTCGCAACGACGTGCGCCTAGTCATCCTGTGGTTCGCCACCTGGAAGAACACCGCGCCCAAATACGCCCCGGCCTGGGTCAAGCTGAACCCCGCGCGGTTCCCGCACCTGATTCAGAAGGACGGCTCGGAATCCTACGCCATGTCGCCCTATGGCGCCGAGACGTTGGCCGCCGACGCCCGCGCCTTCGCCGCCCTGATGCGCCACATCCGCCAGATCGACGAGCGCCAACGCACCGTCATCATGGTCCAGCCCGAGAACGAGGTCGGCACCTACGGCTCGGTGCGCGACTATTCCCCCGCCGCCCAGGCCGCCTTCGACGGCCCCGTGCCTCAGGCCCTGCTGGACCGCACGGGCAAGGCGCCCGGAACCTGGTCCGCCGTCTTCGGCGGCGAGGCGGACGAGTTCTTCCATGCGTGGTCCATCGCCACCTACGTCAACACGGTGACCGAGGCCGGCAAGCGCGAATATCCGCTGCCGATGTACGTCAATGCGGCGCTGACGGACCCAATCACGCGCGTTTCGCCGACCAACTATGCGTCCGGCGGCCCCGTCTGGCCAGTGATCGACGTCTGGAAGGCGGCGGCGCCATCCATCGACCTGTTGGCGCCTGACATCTACGATCGCGGCTCCGTCAGCTACGAAGGCACGCTGGGTCGATACGCGCGACCGGACAACGCCCTGTTCGTCGCCGAAACCGGCAATGATCCTTCGTTCGGACGCTTCCTCTTCTCGACGCTGGGACGCGGCGGAGTAGGCTATTCCGCCTTCGGCATCGATTACACCGGCTACGCCAACTGGCCGCTGGGCGCCAAGACGGTGACGCCCGAAACCCTGACGCCGCTCAAGACCGCCTACGCCGTGGTGCGGCCCTGGGCCCATGTCTGGGCGCGCGCCGCCTGGGAAGGCCGCGTCTGGGGCGTGTCCGAACCGGACGACCGGTCTGAGCAGAAGATCGACCTCGGCGACTGGACCGCCCGCGTCCGCTATCGCCTGTGGCAGTTCGGACTGCCGGAATGGACCTGGCTGGGCGAACAGGGGCCGGCGTCCGGCACCGAAAATCCCAACGGCGGCGTCGTCGTCGCCCAGCTCGACGATCCCAATGTGTTCTTCGTCAGCGGCCTGCACGCCCGCGTCGATTTCGACGCCAAGCCCTCGACCGACGGCAAGCGCCGCATGGTCGTGCGCTACGAGGAAGGCCGTTTCGACGACGCTGGAAAATGGGTCTTCGAACGCATCTGGAACGGAGACCAGGTCGATTACGGCCTGAATTTCACCGATCGACCGCGCCTGCTGCGCGTCGTCACCGCCACCTACTGAACCCCTGAAAAGTAAAAAGCGAGCGCCCGCCATGATCCCGATCCTCGCCCGCCGCCTGTTCCTGGCCGCCCTGATGACCGCGCCTCTGGCCGCCTGCGCAGGTCAGGGGCTGATGAACGGCGCATCCGCCGGCGCCATCCAACAGGCGGCGTTCGAACGCACCGCCAGCGGCATCGTCGTCACCCCGGCCGAGGGCGCCGCCCGCCGCGTGCGTTTGGAGGTCTATGGCCCCGAGACCATCCGCGTCACCGCGACCGAGAACGCCGACCTGAACCTGCCCGCCAGCCTGATGGTCACGGCCCAGCCCTCGACCACCACCCCGTTCGAGGTCGACACGCGCGGCGATGTGGTGCTGCTGAAGACCGCCGAGGCCACGGCCGAGGTCTCGCGCGAGACCGGCGCCGTCCGCTTCCTCGACGAGAACGGCCAGGAGGTGCTGAAGGAGCGCCCCGGCAGCCGCGAACTGAGCCCCGTCACGGTCGAGGACCAGAAGGGCGATCACCGCTTCCTGGCCACGCGCCAGGTCTGGGAAAGCCCGGCCGACGAGGCCTTCTACGGCTTGGGTCAGCATCAGCAGGGCGTGATGAACTACAAGGGCCACGACGTTCAGCTGGCCCAGCACAATATCGACGTCGGCATTCCGCTGGTCGTGTCCAGCCGCAACTACGGCGTCCTGTGGGACAACAACTCGATCACCCGTTTCGGCGACCCGCGCCCCTACGGCATGATCGCCGACCAGTTCATCGTGCGCGACGCCACGGGCCGGTTCGGCGGACTGACCGCCAGCTACTATCAGAATGACCAGCTCAAGGTTCAGCGGCAGGAGACCGAGGTGAACTACGAGTTCATCCGCGAATGGTCGCGCTGGCCCGAGGGCTTCAAGTCGCAACCGGGCCAGCCGGTCCAGACCGGCGACATGGGCAAGCCCGGCCAGGCCGGCGTCAAGGTCGTCTGGGAAGGCACGCTTGAGACCGCGACCGCCGGCCTGCACAAGTTCCGCCTCTATTCGTCTGGCTATGTGAAGGTCTGGATTGACGGCCAGATGGTCGAGGATAACTGGCGCCAGAACTGGAACCCGTTCGACCACGACTTCCAAGTCCAGATGGCCGCAAACGCCCGCGTGCCGATCAAGATCGAATGGATCCCCGAGGACGGCTATATCTCGCTGCGCCACCAGGACCCGCTACCCGCCGCCGATCAGGGCGCGCTCAGCCTGGCCTCGGAAGTCGGCACGGCCATCGACTACTACTATATCGGCGGCGATAACCTCGACGGCGTCATCTCCAACTACCGCGGCCTGACCGGCAAGTCGGTGATGCTGCCCCGCTGGGCCTATGGCTTCTGGCAGAGCCGCCAGCGCTACAACAATCAGGCCGAGGTGGTGGACACGGTGCGCCGCTATCGCGAGCTGGGCCTGCCGATCGACAACGTGGTTCAAGACTGGTTCTACTGGCCCGAGAACGCCTGGGGCTCGCACCAGTTCGACCCCGCGCGCTTCCCGAACCCGACCCAGATGGTCAAGGACGTTCACGACATGAACGCCAACATCATCATCTCGGTCTGGCCGAAATTCTATCCGACCACCGACCACTACAAGCAGCTAGACGCCATCGGCGGCATGTACACCCGCAACGTCGACGTCGGCGCGCGCGACTGGGTCGGACCCGGCTACGCCAACAGCTTCTATGACCCCTATCTGCCCGCCGCCCGCGACCTGTACTGGAAGCAGATGTCCGACAGTTTCAAGGGCATGGGCTTCGACGGCTGGTGGCTGGATTCGGTGGAACCGGACATGCACTCCAACCTGGACATCCCCGAGCGGACGCTGCGCATGGGACCGACGGCCATCGGCCCGGGCGCCTATGTCTTCAACTCCTATCCGCTGATCAACGCCGAGAACGTCTACAACAACTTCCGGCGCGAAAAGGGCGACCAGCGCACCTACATCCTGACCCGCTCGGCCTGGGGCGGCCTGCAACGCACCGGCTCGACCCTGTGGTCGGGCGACGTGGTGGCGCGGTGGGACAATCTGAAGGACCAGATTTCGGCGGGCGTGAACACCGGCCTGTCGGGCCTGGCCAACTGGACCCACGACATCGGCGGCTTCTCGGTCGAGAGCCGCTATTCCAACCCCGCCGGCATGAAGCCCGAGGACAAGGCCGAGTGGGACGAGCTGAACCTGCGCTGGTTCCAGTTCGGCGCCTTCTCTCCCGTCTTCCGCTCGCACGGCGAGTTCCCGCTGCGCGAGGTCTATAATCTGGCCCAGCCCGGCACGCCGATGTACGACGCCTATGCCGAGCAGTTGCGCACCCGCTACCGGCTGATGCCCTACATCTACAGCCTGGCCGGCGACGTCTATCAGCGCGACGGCACCATCATGCGCGGCCTTGTCATGGACTTCCCGTCCGATTTGAAGGCGCGCGACATCAACGACCAGTATCTGTTCGGCCGCGCCCTGCTTGTCGCGCCGGTGACGCAATACAAGGCGCGCAGCCGCTCGGTCTATTTCCCGCAAGGCGCCGACTGGTACGACATGCTGACGGGCCAGAAATACGCAGGCGGCCGTTCGGTCACGGTCCAGGCGGCGGTCGACAAGATCCCGGTCTTCGTCCGCGCCGGCTCCATCCTGCCCACCGGCCCGGCGATCCAGTACACGTCCGAGAAGCTGGACGGCCCGCTGACCCTGGTGATCTACACCGGCGCGAACGGCAGCTTCTCTCTCTATGAGGATCAAGGCACGACCTATGCCTACGAGCGTGGCGAGTTTTCCAACATCCCCATGACGTGGAACGATGCGACCGGCGTCCTGACCATCGGCGCGCGGACAGGTTCGTATCCGACCATGCCGGCGAACCGCACCATCAATGTGCGCTTCGTCAGCGGACCGGGCGCCGATGTCGGCGATTTCGACGCCGCGCCGGCCAGGACGATCCAGTACGACGGACAGGCGGTCGAGGTTCGCCGCTAGGGGATATGCGAGGATCGACATTGACACGATGTCGATCCTCAACACCTTGTCTTGAATGGGATTTGTGCGAGACGCAGGCGATCGACCATACAGGGTTCGGAACGGCCCTATACTGGCGGTCCGGTCTTTGACATCGCAGCGTCCCACGAACCAAATTGCACTTTCTTGTACTTTGCACTCGGTTTCGGGGTGCAGTGCAATTTGGACCCTCCGCCCGAGGCGGAACATCAGGAGGCGCCTATGCGCTCGTTCTTGCTCACCGCCGTCGCCATGGGCGTCCTCGCCACAGCCGTCCCTGCGTTGGCCCAGGCCGAAGCGCAGATGCAGGCGCCGGCTTCCGCCCCCCTGTTCGACGCCATGTTCCAAGACCACGCCGTCCTGCAACGCGGTCGCCCCGTCAATGTGTGGGGCAGGGCGGCCCCCGGCGCCGCCGTCTCGGTCAGCCTCGGCCAGACCCAGGTCGAGGCGACTGCCAGCGCCGACGGCGCCTGGCGCGCCGCTCTGCCGACCCTGACCGCCGGCGGTCCCTATGTCCTGACGGCACAGTCGGGCGGCGCGACCCAGACACTTTCGGACGTCATGGTCGGCGACGTCTGGCTGTGCTCGGGCCAGTCGAACATGGAGTTCGCCGTTCGACAGGCGAGCAATGCCGAGAGCGAGATCGCCAACGCCAACGACGCCAAGATCCGTCTGTTCCTGGTCGGCCGCTCCAGCCTGCCGGCCCCGTCATCGACCCCGCATTCGGTCGGCCAGTGGCGCATCACCAGCCCGCAAAGCGTGCGCGACTTCTCGGCCGCCTGCTATTTCATGGCTCGCGACCTGCGCCGCACCGAGGATGTCCCCGTCGGCCTGATCGCCGCCTCCTGGGGCGGGTCGATCATCGAGGACTGGCTGAGCCGCAGCGCGGTGGAAAAACTGGGCGGCCATCAAGAGGCGCTGAACGCGCTGGACGCCTATGCCCGCGATCCGTCTCAGGGCGACGCCATCTGGCGACAGGTCACGCAGGCCTGGTGGACCGCCAACGACCCCGGCACGAAGCAGGGCTGGCATCTACCGCGCACCAATGACGCCGACTGGGCGCCCATCCCCCCCGAAGGGTTCTGGGAATCCACCGTGCCGGGTCTGGCCACCTTCGACGGCATCGTCTGGCTAAGAAAAGAGGTCGAGCTGACCGCCGCCCAGGCGCGCCAGGCCGCCACGCTTGAGCTGGGTCCGGTGGACGACGCCGATGTGACCTGGGTCAACGGCCAATATGTCGGCGGCCAGCAGGGCTGGGACACGCCCCGCACCTACGCCGTCCCCGCCGAGACGCTGAAAGCGGGCCGCAACCTGATTGCGGTCGGGGTGCTGGACACCAACGGCGGCGGCGGGGCCTGGGGACCGGCGGCGAACAAGCGGCTGGTGCTGGCGGACGGCACGGCCGTCGCCCTGTCTTCGGGCTGGCGTCACCGCGTCGCCGCGCCCCTGGGCGACCTGCCCAATCCGCCGCGCACGCCCTGGATCGGCGGCAGCGGCACGACCACCCTCTACAACGGCATGATCGCGCCCTTGGGGGCCTACGGCCTGAAGGGCATGGCCTGGTATCAGGGCGAGTCGAACATCGGCGACTATGTCGGCTATCGCCGCCTGCTACCGGCTCTGTTCGCCGACTGGCGGGCGCAGTTCGAGAACCCCGAGATACGGATGCTGGTGGTGCAACTCGCGAACTTCGGACCCGCCGCCAGCCAGCCGACCAACTCTTATTGGGCCGCCTTGCGTGAGAGCCAGCGCACAGTGGTCAACGCAGATCCTCTGGCAGGGCTCGCCGTCGCCATCGACATCGGCGACCGCTACGACATCCATCCGACCAACAAGCTGGAGGTCGGTCGTCGCCTGGCGTTGGAGGCCCGTCGCCTCGACGGCCAGGCCCAGCCGGTCTCGCCCCAGCCGGTCGCTGTGACCCGCGCCGCCGACGGCGTCCACATCCGCTATGCCGCCTCGGCCCAGCTGGTCGCCCATGGCTCCAACCGCCCGGTCGGGTTCGAGCTGTGCGGGGTCGACAACGCCTGCCGCTTCGTCGATGCGGCCCTGGCGGGCGATGACGTGGTGCTGACCTCGGCGACGGCGACCGACCTCAAGGTCCGGTTCTGCTGGGCCGACAGCCCGGTCTGCAACCTCTACGGCCCCGCCGGTCTTCCAGCGGTCCCGTTCGAGGCCGAGATCCGCTAGGGCCTCAGGCCAGGCCTGCGCCCCTCAACCGCACGGCCGGCGCGACCGTCACCGGCCGCTCGGCCGGCAGGTCGATGACCAGGCCCTCGACCGTCTGGCGGAAGGGCAGGGCACCGCCGCCCAGCAGTTCGACCGCCTCGACGCGACCCGACTGCGGGGCCAGGGCGCGCACCACCATCCGTCCGTCCTCGGGCCAGTCCAGCGCGAAGGCGTAGAGCGTCTGGCCCTTGGTGGTGAAGCGGATGTCCTGACCGGTCCAGGGCCGCGCCGCGCCCTCGCCGTGCATGCCGCCCACGACCGCCGTCGGCCCCTCGCCATAGATGCGCCAGGGACGGGTGTCGAAGATGGCCTCGCCGTTGACCTTCATCCAGGCGGCGATATCCGTCAGGATCTGACGCTCGTCGCTGTCGATCGAGCCGTCCCCGCGCTGGGGGATGTTCAGCATCAGATTGCCGTTCTTGGAGACGACATCCACCAGCCGCTGCACCACGCTGTTGGCCGGGACGTAGGAGTGCCGGGTATAACGGGCGCGGTTGTAGTGCCAGTCGCCGATACAGGTGTCGGTCTGCCACGGCTCGGGCTTCAGGCTGTCGGAGAAGCCGCGCTCGATGGTTTCAGTGATGCCCTTGCGCTGACGCTCGTCCAGCCGCTTGCCGTTCACGACCGGCAGCTCGCCCCGCCAGGCCAAGGAGGCGTTGTAGAACTCGGCCGTCGCCTCCAGGCCGTAGCGCCCCAGCGGCAGGCCGTAGTTGTCGAAATAGACCATGTCCGGCTTGTATTTGGTGATCAGGTCGCGCTGCCGCGCCACCCAGGACCGCACGAAGGCCGGGTTGTTCGCGGGCGGCGTCTCGATCCACTGACCGTCGCGCGCATCGTGCCAGGCGTTCATCTCGGCGATGGAGCCGATCCCCTCCGGCGGGGCGAAGGTCGGGCCGGTGTAGAGTTCCTGCGGGTCCAGCCCCTCCCACCACTTGCCGGCGCCGTCGGCCTTCGTCAGGCGCGCCGCGTCATAACGCACGCCCTTCAGCGGCCCCTCGGCGTCATAGCCATAGGCCGTCTGCCACCAGTGCCAGGCGTGGGCCGCATGGTTCGACACGGCGAACCTGAGGCCCCGCGCCCGCACCGCCTTTTCCCAGGTGCCGACGATGTCGCGCTTCGGCCCGACCCGCATCACGTTCCAGTCGTGATGGGCGCTGTCGAACAGGTCCAGATTGTCGTGATGGTTGGCCATCGACATGATGTAGCGGGCGCCCGCCGCCTGATAGAGGTCCAGCAGCCCCTCGGGGTCCCACTGGTCCGCCTTCCACTGGTCGATGAACTCCATGAAGCCGAAGCGGCTGGGATGGTCGTAGTTCACGACATGGTGGTCGTAGACGGGGTTGCCCTGAATATACATCTGGCGGCCGTACCAGTCGCCGAACTCCGGCACGCATTGCGGCCCCCAGTGCGACCAGATGCCGAACTTGGCGTCCCGGAACCAGTCGGGCGTCCTGTAGCCTGCGGCCAGGCTGTCCCAGGTCGGCTTGAACGGACCGGTCGCCGTCGTGGCGCCCGGCGTCGTGGCGCACGCTCCCAGCATTGAAGCCGAGGCGCCGGCGCCGAGAAGTCCGCGTCGCGACAGGGTCATGCCGGTTCTCCATAGACGACGCCGCGCCCGTCGGTGGCCACATAGACGCGGCCGAAGACCCGGGGATCGCCGGCAATGGCGCGATAGCGGCGACCATACTCATGAAGGTCGTCGTTGACCCGGATCCAGGATCGGCCCCGGTCGTCGGAACGAAAGACGCCACGCACCTCGCCCCCCGCTTTGGACTGCGTGCCGATGGCGAACAGGGCAGGGTAGGTCGAACCGGCGGGCGGCTTGCCGAAGTCCAGCATCTCGACGCTCAAGCCCCCGTCGATCCTGTCGAACCGCTGACCGCCGTCGCGGCTGTTGTAGAGGCCGCTGTGCGACACGAACCACAGATCGCCCTCGTGGTCGGACGTCGCCTTCAGCGGGAAGGCGACCTCGCGCCAGGTCGGCCGGTCCTCGGCGCTGGTCGCGGGCAAGCCGCGCGACGACACGGCGGCGAAACTCTCGGCCCCATCCACGCTGACGTACCAGGCGCCGGTGCGGAAATCCAAGGCGTAGAACAGCATTGGATCCTTGCGATCCGCCACAGGTCTCAACAGCATCGGCAGACCGGCGCAGGCCTTCCACGTCGCGCCGCGATCCCGCGACCAGACGACCTGGGGCGTGGCCAGCACAAAGGTCGATCCATCGGCCGACACCGTGATCGGCGCGTCGCGATACAGGTCCATACGCGGATTGTCGGCAACTGCCGCGGTCTCGCCCGAGGCCGGTCGAGGGCGGCCCAGCGGCTTCCAGCTCAGCCCCGCATCGTCTGACCAGGCCAGGGTAGAACTGTCGTGACCTTCCGAGGCGACGCCCTCGTGCGGCGTACCGCTGCGCACCACGATGTCGGGCGCGGCGCCCGCATAGTCGATCTGGTTGGTGTTGGCGAAGACCGGGGTGATGAACTGGCGCTGCGGCGAGCGGTCCAGATCCTCATGAGCAAAGCCTGATATGTCGCCGAACCCGGTCAGCAGATGCGGTCCCTTGGGCGGACTGACCAGGGTGATGACGGCCGTCTGTTCGATCCCCTCGACCCAAGGGGCCCAGTCGGTCGGCTCCCCGTGATCGGCGGCGGACAGGTTGCGCGTCTCATAGACGGTGGCCCCAGTGGCGTAGACCAGCCGGTCGCTGTCGAACGGATCCAGCGCCAAGGCCGCGATCCACCAGCCGAAGTCCGGCTTGTCGTTGCCCCAGTTCAGATAGGGGGTGGCGCTGACGTCGTGGCGGGCCGCCTCGCGCAGGCTGGTCCAGCTTCGTCCGTCGTCAGTACTACGCCAGATCGTGTCGCCGGGCTGCCAGCGGTTCAGGGTCGAAACCATGATCACGCCTGGCCGTTTCCGGTCCAGCGCCACCCCCATGAAGCCACCCAGAGGTCTCGGCGGGGTGATGTCGGTCCAGGCGTCGGTGTTGGTGTCCAGCCGCCAGACCGCGCCGTCAGTGACGCCGTTCGGGCCGATGCCAAGAGTGCACGTGACATAGAGGATCCCCCGGTCGTCCAGCTCCGCCTTGGCCGCCGACAGTTCGGCGCGCGGCCCGCCCTCGACCGGCCGCCAGCTTTGCCCGGCGTCGTCCGAGCGATAAAGGGCATGTTCGTGACGATCGGCGACGCCGACGAACAGCGTCCGCGACGCCTGTCCGCGCCGGCCGCTGCGGGGATCGAAGACCACGAAGCTGAGCCCGCCGTGGGTGCTGCGGTCGGTGGGCGTGCCCAGCCCCTTCAGCGGAAAAGCCTCGACCTTGCGCCAGCTTTCGCCGCCGTCGGTCGAGCGTTGCAGACCGTCGTGGCGCGATCCGAAATAGAGGATGCGGTTGTCGTTCGGGTCTATCGCCAGCCGTTCGCCCAGGCCTCGCCCGTCCTCGTTGCCGCCCATGCGGAAGGGGACTTCGGTCCGCCGCCAGGTCTCGCCCCGGTCGGAAGATCGCAGCATGGCGCCGGGGTCTGCCTTGTGGACCCCGACCGCCGCGTGGACGATATCAGCGTCGATGGGATCGGCGGCGATGCTTTCGATGCCGAAGTCGCCCGACCGGGGACTGGAATCCATCAGCGGCTTCCATTGTCCTACGGCGGCATCGAACCGATACGCGGCCCCCATGTCCGAGCGCGCATAGGCCAGACCGCGTTCTACGCGACTGAAGACGATGCCGGGAATGAAGCCGCCCGCGCCGACCACGACATTGCGCCAGCCGTAAGGGGCGGCGTCTCGCGCCTGCGACCTGGCGGTCGCCGCCAGCCCGCTGACGGACAGGGCCAACAGGCCGGCCGTGCGTCGTGTCACACCTGTCGTCATGTCGCCGTCTCTCCCTGGGTCGGAGACGTTAAGTCGTCTCTCGATGTTAGCGCTAACGTGAACAGTTGACATCATTGTCATAGGTGCATCAAGTTGCGTCTGTAAAAATCAGGCGTCGGTCAACGACGTATCGGGAGCGAACCTCGGGTTCAACGGATTTCGCCGCTGTCGGCGCGTCGCGCGACGCCTGGATTTTTGCAGACCCTGAGCGAACTTCCGGTGCGACCTGCATGGTCGCGCCGGGTTTTTCGCCGCATCGTTTTCGCCGACAGCCTAACGGACCTGACATGACCCTGCGTATCCCGAACGCGCGCCGCAGCGCTGTTTCCGCTCTCGCCTTGGGCGTCGCGCTCGCGACCGGCGCGTGCGCCGCGACGGGTTCGACCCGCCAAGCGGCTGTTCAGGCGGTGACGGCCCAGGCCTCCATCGTGACTGACGCGGCGCGTGCGCATCCGGCGCTATGGCCTCGTGCGGCCTCGCCGGCGGCGATGACGGATGCGGCGACTGAGGCCTTCGTCACCGAACTGATGAGCCGGATGACGCTGGAGGAGAAGGTGGGTCAGACGATCCAGGCGGACATCGCCTCGATCACACCGCAAGACCTGCTGACCTATCCGCTGGGGTCGATCCTGGCGGGCGGCAACTCCTCGCCCGGCGGCGACGAGCGCGCCTCGGCGCAGAAGTGGGTCGAGCTGGCCCAGGCCTATCGCCGCGCCATCGCCCAGCGCCCGGGCGCCACCATTCCGATGATCTACGGCATCGACGCCGTCCACGGTCACAACAACATCGTCGGCGCCACCATCTTCCCGCACAACATCGGCCTGGGCGCCGCGCGCGATCCCGACCTGATCCGCCGCATCGGCGAGGCGACGGCGCTGGAAGTCGCGGTGACCGGCGCAGACTGGACCTTCGGCCCGACCCTGGCCGTGCCCCGTGACGACCGCTGGGGCCGCGCCTATGAAGGCTATGCCGAGAACCCGGAGGTGGCCCAGAGCTATGCCGGGCCGATGACCCTGGGCCTGCAGGGGACGCTGTCAGCCGATCATCCGCTGACGGCGGGCCACATCGCCGGTTCGGCGAAACACTTCCTGGCCGACGGCGGCACCACGGGCGGCAAGGACCAGGGCGACTACGCCGGGTCCGAGCAGGAGCTGATCCGCACCCACCTGTCGGGCTATCCCCAGGCGATCGACGCCGGGGTGCTGTCGATCATGGCCAGCTTCTCCAGCTGGAACGGCGTCAAACATTCGGGCAACGAAACCATACTGACGGACGTGCTGCGCGGCCCGCTGGGCTTCGACGGCTTCGTGGTGTCGGACTGGAACGCCCACGGCCAGCTGCCGGGCTGCTCCAACGAAAGCTGCGCCCTGGCCTTCAACGCCGGCATCGACATGTTCATGGCCCCCGACAGCTGGAAGCCGCTGTACGAAAGCACCCTGGCCCAGGCCAAGTCGGGCGAGATTCCGATGGCGCGTCTGGACGAGGCCGTGCGGCGCATCCTGCGGGTCAAGGTCAAGACCGGCCTGTTCAACGACAGCCGCCCGGTCGAGGGTCATCTGAACGAGCTGGGCTCGCCCGCCCACCGCGCCCTGGCGCGCGAGGCGGTGCGCAAGTCGTTGGTGCTGTTGAAGAACGAGGGCTCGGTCCTGCCGATCCGTTCGGGGGCGCGCGTGCTGGTCGCCGGTCACGCCGACGACATCGGCCAAGCCTCGGGCGGCTGGACCCTGACGTGGCAGGGCACGGGCAACGCCAACGCCGACTTCCCCAACGGCCAGTCGATCTGGGGCGGCATTCAGGAAGCCGTCGCGGCCGGCGGCGGCCAGGCGACCCTCAGCGCCGACGGCGCGTTCACCCAAAAGCCGGATGTGGCCATCGTCGTCTTCGGCGAGACCCCCTATGCCGAGTTCCAGGGCGACGTCGATACGCTGGACTTCCTGCCGACCGAACCGCTGGAGACGCTGAAGCGGCTGAAGGCGGCGGGCATTCCCACCGTGTCGGTCTTCCTGTCAGGCCGACCGATGTGGACCAATCCCGAGATCAACCAGTCCGACGCCTTCGTCGCCGCCTGGCTGCCGGGCACCGAAGGCGCAGGCATCGCCGACGTGCTGATCGGCGATGCGGCCGGCAAGCCGCGCAACGACTTCCACGGCACGCTGTCGTTCAGCTGGCCAAAGGACGCCAAGGGCGAGCCGCTGAACGTCGGCCAGCCCGGCTATGACCCGCAGTTCGCCTATGGCTACGGCCTGACCTATGCGCGCGGCGCCCGCGTCGGCGCCCTGTCGGAAGAGAGCGGCGTGGTCAGCGCGGGCAGCAGCCTGGACCGCTACTTCGTCGACGGCCGCTTCATCGCCCCCTGGTCGCTGATGCTGCGCGACGCCGGCGGCGAGTTCCGCCTGGGCGCCGAAAAGAGCGGCGCCAGCCCGCGCAGCGGCGTGTCCGTGCGCTCCACCGACGGCGCGGGCCAGGAATCGGCCCGCGCCCTGACCTTCTCGCAGGGCGGCGGACAGGCCCTGATCGCGGCTCAGCCGGTCGATCTGATCCGTCAGTCGAACGGCGAGATGGCCATCGCCTTCCGCTACCGCGTCGACGCCCGTGCGCAAGGCCCCGTCTTCCTGACGCTGGGCGCCGGATCGGTGGACATCACCAGCCTGCTCAACGCCGCCCCCGTCGGCGAATGGCGCACGCTGAAGGTGCGGCTGTCGTGCCTGCGCGACAGCGGCACCGACCTCGCCGCCGTCGACCAGCCCTGGGGCCTGCGCACCGCCGCCGACTTCGCCGTCACCGTCGAAGACATCCGCCTCGCCTCCAACGAGGGCGACGCCGTCTGCCCGACGCGGTAAATCACCACAGACGGAACAGGAGCACCAATGCGGGTCGGGCGGATGGACGCTGTCGCGTCGATCTACCGAGATGGGTTGATGACGTGGTGGTGGAGATCGAAGGGACGCGTGCTGCGCAACGCGTTCGATCCACCCGCATGCCAAAAGCTCTGACGGCGACACGTCGCTCATCCAGCGGCGTTTTCGCCGCATTCTCAACCCAGCAATGGCGTCGCTTTGAGTTTACGAGGGCTGGAACTACCGAACGTTGCGCCGGGGATCGACAGCGTAACGAGCGATCTGATGTTAAAGACGATGGTGGGTGATGTAGGGCACGAACGGGTTTGTTGTAAAACAACAAGTTAGATACGAAATGCCCTCGCAATCTTGGAGGGTCTTTGGAGGGTAGGGTGGGGGGCTGATCCGGGGGCACATGGTCCCGAAGAGAAGGTCTTTGGTGAAGCAACAGCCGAGGCTATGACCAATCGACTTTTAATTCATCGTCAAACCTAGTTTTGAAGTAGGCGGAAACAGTACGCCCCGGGAATAACACTCCGGTCGTTTGCTTGACCTCGTTCCAGCCGGGGTAGGGATCATCAACGAGCAGCCGGAACTGCTCCTGATATTGTGGTTCAAGGCAGTCGATCAGATAGGCAATAAAGAGGTGCACAGCCTCATAGTCTGCCACAGCGCTGATAGGATCATATTGACGTTCAAGGTTGGCGTAGAATGTCGATATGTGATCTCCAGGCACCGGATAGGTGGGGATGGTGCCGTCAAAATAAACCGTTTCAAATGTATCGCGGTCCGGGTCTATGTTGCCGTGAATTTCGTAATTTCGTTTTTGCATAACCTTGTGGAAGGCAACAAACTCGGGATGTGCCGAATTCGGGGCGACCTGAAAGGCGCGGCACTTGTAGAACAGGTCTGAAACTTTGATGTCAATTTCAGAACGAATGAAGGCCTGATACTGACGTTTATCCTGTCGCACTTCCGGCTTGCACAGGATTAGGATCATCATATTCAGAAATGCCTCAACAAGTATCGGCGTCAGAATTCTGAGTTCTAGAATATCGCCTGTTAGGCTGCTGGCCCGTTTCGAGGCGTCCTGGGCGTCTTTTAGGCCTTTTTTGTTGATAGCCCTACGAGAGGCAGGGGCAAACTCGGCAAATTTCCCCATCTGGTCAGTAATCCTGTCGTGCTTGTCCTCACACAAATTCGAAATCGCGACATATTTGTTTGGAAAAACTAGCCATTTCTCCAAAGATTTCGATGCTTCACTTTTATCTCGACCTATTCGGCCAAAGTCCTGCTTGATGGCGATGATTAGCGACTTCCAATCGTGGTCTGTCAGCACCGCGCCTATTTGGAAGTGCGTCTCTCGCGACATCCCCAGAATGTAGACGTCGGTGTCACCCGCTTTTAGATTCCAATCCCAGTGGAAGATGTTGTCGCTATCGTCGGAGCGCATCATGCTCTGAAGCCCATTTGGCGGGCCGAATTTAGCCTTGAGGTAGGAATACATGTCGAGGGTCGTCAGGTGGGTCCTGACTGCAAGGCTGCTGCCGGTGGGCTTGGCGCGCTTCTTTCTGGGTGCCGAAGTCTGCCCACGCCTCTTATCCAGCATCGCTTTGAATTCGTCGCGCGTTGCTGGGCGCCAAGCTGCGACATCGAGCACGACGTTTGTCATGGAAGCGCATCCGTTCGCGCTACGGCCTGGTCCGGATTGGCAGTTGTCCAGATGGTCATAAGCACCTTTCCAAGATGATCGGCCGCGTCGCCGCCGCCCTGTTCGCGCGCCTCGGTATTGGCCGACCCTCGGAATCTCCAATGTCCGATGCTAGTAAATGCGTTCGGGAGAAACCGCTAATGAAGCTTGTCGCCGCCATCGCCGCCGTGTTTCTGATAGGCGCAGCAGAGCCGACACCACAGCAGTTCGGCCTGCGTTGCGAACTGAACGCGTTGGGAACGACCGTCCACTACTCCAACCGCTACAGCCTCGATCTAAACAGGGGCGTCTGGTGCGGCGTTAGCGAGGAAACAAACACTTGCCATGAGGACCGCACCGTTCCTCTTGTCCGAGTGGACGCGGCCGAACTGGAATTGCTTCCTGCCGAGTTCCGCAACGGCCTCGCGAGACCGGCGATGGTTGTGAATAGGACGACCGGGATTCTGACCAGTGATTTGCTCACGGGGCCATGCACCAAGGTCGATTTCACGCCGATGCCTCAGGCTAGGTTCTAGCCCTCCCCCAGGTGACGCGGGCAGAATCACCGGCTACGGTAGCCACGGCTTGCGGATAGATTTTGCTGCCTTGTTTCGGGGCAGTTGATCGGGATGTTCGACTGAATGCCCCTACGCGACGATACGCTTTCCATGTAAACCTCTGGTTTGCCAACGAGTATCCGCAAGCCAATCTGTCCAGGGCTATGAATGACTGCGTTAGAGCGTCTGAGGCGATGCAGTACTTTAGCTGATGTAGCGCTTTTGCTGGGTGTTAAACCGTCAGGTTTGTCATACATTCTCTACAAGATCGATGATGACGCAAAGTATTATGAATTTCCAATACCAAAGCGTAGCGGTGGAACTCGGATAATACACGCCCCGATTGACGAACTAAAGCTAGTCCAAAAGCGCCTTTCGGCCCATCTTTCACTCTGCTTGCAAGAGATAACAAATAATAATGAAGTAGAAGATAATTGTGTTTTATCTCATGGGTTCCGAAAAGGTTTCTCTATAGTCAGTAATGCAAAACGACACCGAAATCGTCGGTACGTTTTCAATACGGATTTGTCTGAATTTTTTCCCTCCATCAATTTTGGGCGTGTTCGAGGGTATTTTATCCAGAACCGGGATTTCCGTCTTCCGGTTAAAGTTGCAACTATAATCGCTCAAATCGCTTGCAGGAACGGTGCATTACCACAAGGAGGTCCATGTTCGCCGATTATATCAAATCTAATTGGCAATATACTCGACGTTCACCTCGCCCGTTTGGCGTCGCGTAACGGATGTACTTACACGCGTTACGCGGATGATCTCAGCTTCTCGACAAATCTGAAGGATTTTCCTCGCGCGATCGCGACTCCTGACCCCAGCGGTTCAGGGGGTTGGAAGGCCGGACCTGAGTTGGAATCGCGCATTCGACGGGCCGGTTTCGCACTGAACCCCGTGAAGACTCGGATGTCGATCCGCAACTCCAGACAAATGGTCACCGGCCTTGTCGTCAACCATGTTGTTAACGTCCCGAAAGAGTATTACAAGAATACTCGTGCTATGTGCGACAAACTTTTCCGCACTGGTTCGTATGATTACTCCTACGGGACCAAGGTCCCCAGCCTCGGACGGGTGCTGGAACCACTGCACGGAAGAATTTCTTACATATTTAACGTCAAGTTTCCTAAGAATGACGATGGAGATCGTCATTCTGTAGAATGGAAAACTGGGACTCCGCCCGGAATTTACCGGATGTACAGGCAATTTTTAGATTTCAAATACTTTTACGGCATCCAGAGACCAACAATCCTGGCGGAGGGCAAGACAGACAATGTCTACCTGCGCGCGGCGATCCGGGCTCTGGGCGTGGGCTATCCCAGCCTAGCGACAATAGCTGACGGAAAAATCACGCTGATCCCCCACTTATTCAAGCGCAACGAAACCACACGTGTCGTTCAAGAACTTGGCGGTGGAACCGGCGAACTACAGACGCTGATCCCTCGGTATCAGCCGTCTACCCTAGGATTTTCTGCGCCACGGCCGACCGCCCCCGCCATCATCCTGGTTGATAATGACTCCGGGGCGCGCCCCGTATTCAGCGTCATCCGGACTGTTAAGAAGGCTGTCACCCCAATCGATGGCACCGCCCAGTTCTACCATATCTTCGGCAACCTGTATGTTGTGCCCTTGCCCCTACAGGGGGGAGCCAAGACCGACATCGAGTCGTTCCTTAGACCTGCTGTCACCGGCGTGGTCTTGAACGGCAAGCGGTTCCACAAGCCTAACACCGGCCTGAATCCCAATACCCATTTTGGAAAGGCCGCTCTGGCTGACTACGTCGCCAAACAGCCGCCAGGTACCGTGGACTTCAGCCAGTTTGCGCCGATCCTTGACGCCATCGTCGCTGTCCAAGCGGATTATCAGGCCAACGGCTGGCGATAGGTGCGGGGCGGCAGCCAGATCACGTGGATTGCAGGAGTCGCGCAAGCTTACTCGGCGGCACTGATGAACGTTATGCCGCTCATTCCCTTGTCGAAGGTCTCGTGAACTTGAATGTTACCGGCACCTAGCATTTCCTTCCAGATGGCCTCGACGTCGTCGTATGCGGTGGCGAAGAACTCGGGGGTAATGAGAGCATCAAACTCCGTCTGATACGCTCTCAGTAGGTTTTGCAGTTCGCCATCGGTTCCCTGGGCAACCCATTCCTTCTTCACTTTGACCGGCTTGCCGTGGGCCATCATGTCCCGGGCCTTGATAAGGCGAAGGATTGTTGAAGCCGGTCGCGCAGCAGGCTCCCACGATAGCCCAAGCGTGTTCCATACGGCTTCCCGCTTTTCCTTGCCGCTGGCGCGCTCATTCCAGTTCTGGACCTTCAGATCGCCGATGAAGTTCAGGTAGGCCTCAAAGGTGAACGCCAACATGGTGATGCCCGCCATCATATCGAGGCCGACGCCGTCCCTATCGCCGTCAGGTGCAAGGGCTTTGTCGATCCGCGTTTTCAGATGAAAGGCGGCCGACGAAAGGTCGTTGTGGATCAGGTCGATCCGTTCGACCTCCAGCAAGGCGTTGATCCGCTGCTCCGTCATCATCCGCACCTATCAAGTCGCCGGTTGTGAGCCGTAGCCGTTATGAACGTCAGCCAACAAGCTGACGACGAACTGTCCTGTATCCCGAGTCTAGAAACGTCCGTACGGCGAGGTCACCGACCGGATCGACGCGCCCCAACACGCCCGCACCGGCCGTGTCATTCCAGTAGGTTTCAAGCCATAAGGCCTTATCCCGGACCTTGCCGGTCGTGTTCGCAAGCCGTCGCGCAATGTAGTGCCTGATCAGCAGCGCGGGCTTGTCCATGACAACCTTTCCCGCGACCGGCGTCGGGTCGTAGTCATGGAAGTTGCGCAGGTAGTGCACATACCACCGCTCGGGTTCACCGATGTCGCGGATTACACAGTACGAGCCCCACTGATATGAGTCGCAGTCCTCTTTCACTGCTGCGGAGATCATCACCGTCGGGTGCTTCGTCGCGTCACGCTCCATGCCGTAGGCTTCCAACATCGCAGGCCCGAACATGAGGTCAGCGTCGTGGTGGATGTTGCCGCGCGTCAGACCGCCCCTGATGAGAATGTCCAGTTGCAGCAGATTTTCGGCAATCGTTCGGATGCTTTCGAGAATCTCGAAAAGGCCGTGCTCTGTAGGATCGCTGGAGATGACGATGCAGTCGGAGAACTGCGTGAAGTTGAGGCCCAGCTTCTCATTCTGCGCGGTGGAGGACCGCATTACGGCCATCGCCTCGGCGATGTTGGGACGCAACGACGGGTCGTCAGCCGTCGTCGCTACAAGAGCGCTGAACCCCAGCATGTCGATGAAGGCGACGTACTTTTCGCGATAGCAGTCAGCCATCATTCACTCCGAAGCGGCGAATGGCCGTCTTACGCAAACTTATCGCAAATCTCGGGTCCGCGAAGGAGAACGCCAGAAAACGATTCAACAAAATTTCAGAAAACGAGATTTCGGAATCGAAACGCCCGACCGGATTTCGTGAGGGCGAAGTTCTAAAATCGACTTGTGGACCTCGATCAGCAATCGGGTCCGCGCCCGCTTGGCGCGCATTAATAACAATCTAAGGTGTGGGCGGCTTGGAGCCCCCTCGGGCCGGATGTTAACCTTTACGGCGCCGGGCCCGTCCCCCGGTCTGGCCATCAGAGGAGCCGCAGCTAGATGAATATCAGGATGACGGCGAACGCAAACACGAGATTGAGGAGGCGGGTCACACAAAGATCACCGTGCCTAGATCACCGGTCACGGACTTGACAGCGCGCTGGATCGCCGAGCGATCAACCTTGTATTCGGCTGCTAGGGTGCCGAGCGTTTCGCCCGATTGGCGGCGCTGCGCGATCTCGCGGCGCTGGGCCTCCGAGAACAGCGCAGGGCGGCCCAAGGTCTTTCCTTCGCCCTTGGCGCGTACAAGCCCGGCTTGCGTCCGCTCAATGAGAAGGTCGCGCTCGAACTCGGCCACGGCGGCGAGGACGCCCATGGTCATACGACCGGCGGCGCTAGTCAGATCGGCACCCCCCAAAGCCAGGCAGTGAACCTTGACCCCCATGGCCGCCAACGAGTCGACGGTCGCCCGCACGTCCATGGCGTTACGGCCCAGCCGGTCCAACTTCGTGACCAGCAAGACGTCCCCTGCTTCCAGCTTGTGGGCGACCAGGGCGGCGAACGCGGGCCGCTCCATCGCCGACGTCGAGCCGGATATGGTCTCCGTCACGATCCGCTTCTCTTCGACGGAGAAGCCCGCCGCCTTAATCTCTTGGATTTGGTTGTCGGTCGTCTGGCCTAGGGTCGAGACGCGGGCATAGACGAAGGTGCGTGATGACATGATATTCTTCCATATCTAAAACCTGTATCGATTTAGAGAACGTATCTATAATCGAGTCAAGCTAGTTTTAGATACAGCCGTCGAAGACGGCTCGGAATCGGTCGATTCCGATACGATAGCGGCGACGCCCTGCACGGCGACCGCGACCCCGGCAACGTCGGCCTGGGTCTCGGTGCGGAGACCACCCTGGTGGCGGCCTGGGCGAGCGTGAGCGTGAGCCTTAGGCTGCCTTGACCAGCTGACTCCAACGCACTGTCGCACCTCTACCACAATTGGACGGCCCAATATCCGCAACAGAGGTTGTGACCGTATAACGCTTCTGCGAGACGCCGCCCCGGGCGGCGCGGTGGGCTGGCCGTTCTCGGGGAAACTGGCGGCGTCAAGTTCGGAGGTGTTGAAATCCGAGACCGTCAAGGTGCCGCCGCCACCTGAACGGCGTTAGACAGCTAGACAGCTAATTTGCGATCCTTAACACTGATCGACGGCTCCGAACGTTCACCTCTGATCCCCCGCGCCGGGCGATAGCGGCTGCCCTGCCTTTACCCCTTTATACCTGTCTAACTGTCTAGTTGAGATAGATAATCAATGGAAACAAGGGGTTGCCCGTAGACAGCCCCTAGACGGCCCCAAGACAGCCTCGAACCTGTCTACGCTGCGCTGGGCTCGCCATTGTCGGCGGCGGCGCCTGCACCCTTCGGCGCCGCCTCGACCTTTTGGAACACGCGTTGCTGGCCGTAGTCCTTGAACGTTTCACGAGTTCCGGTCGCCTCCCATCCCGGCAGGGTACGCATGATCTGGCCCAGGCTGGCGGCCCAGGCGTTGTTGTAAGCATCGAGGTCGCGGCCCAGGGCCTCGACCCAGATCAAGGGCAGGCAGGTCTTGTCCTTCTGCTTCTCCTCCAGCCACGCCTCAACCTTCCCTGTCAGCATGTCGTCGGCGGTATCGATGGTGCGCGACGATTGCAGCGTGCGGGCGGTGGTGCGTGCGGCTTCGTCCGACAGCCAGAGCGGCAAACGCCCAACCGACTGGGCCTTGCGCATAGCTTTGTAGAGGTGGACGGCTTCAGCCCACAGTTGGCCGATCTCCGCGCGCAGACGCTCGATGTCGATATTGTCTTCGACCTTGCACGCTATGGGCAAGAAGCGGCGCCCGCCCGTAGAATCCTTCAAGTAGGCGCTATCGTTCGTGGTCCCCAGGCAGATGTAACCGCGAGGGAAGAGGCGGGCGCGGCGTGCATACGCCAACCGCGCCTTATCAGTATGGCGGCTCAGGAACGCCTTCGTCTTGCGCACGTCAGCCTTTGCCATCCCTGTCAGTTCAGCCATCTCGGCGATCCAGACGCCCTGCATCTGTTCGACAGTTCCCTTTTCGTCATCCATCGACGCGTCAAGTTCACCAAACCAGTGAACGGCTAGGGTCTCGATGAAGGTGGACTTCCGCTTGCCTTGCAGCCCTTCCAGGATCACAGACTCGTCGATCTTCGTGCCGGGCTCGAATGCTCGCGCAACCGCTCCGGTCATCATCAGCTTGGCAACCTCGATGTGGTATGCGTCGTTGGGGGCGCCCAGGTAGTCGATGAACAACCCCGCGACGCGGGGCTTCTGGTCCCAGGCCAACTTGTTCAGATAGTCACGCACCGGATGGAACGCGTTCGACTTGGCCGTCAGGTTGATCGCCGCCGTCATGTCGCGATCAGAAATGCGGAGATCATAGCCACCGTCCTCCTCGGACGACTCCAGTAGGGCGCGCAAGGCGTTATCGTGGCCGTCGGCCCAGAGGTCGCCGTTGATGGGGTCGCGCACGGTCCAATCGGTGCCGTCCAACTGAACCACCGCGTCCGACTTCCGGCCCGGCGTCGCACGCAACACTGCCTCCCCGGTGAAGTCGTTAAACGCCATAACCCCGACCGTGCGCGGATCGTTCGTCAGGATCAGATGGATGTTGGGCAGGCTCGAAATGATGCGGCCTTTGTCCGTCAGGACCAGACGGTTCATCCACTCGTCGCCGCCATCGCGCTTCGGCTTCTTGGCGCGCGCAGGTGGCGCAGGTTCCTTTTCCAAAGGCTCATCGACACCCAGGTCACGCCAGTCCAGCGGCTTGCCACGGAACAGCTTATAGATAGGCGCTTCGGTCGGACGGCAGCGCGGCACGCGGATCATCGCGGCGGGATCACGCACGGCGCGCGGCAGAACGAAGCGCGACGACAGCCCGTGTGAAACACACGAGATCACTTCACCCCACATCTGGATTCCTGTCGTCTGCGTCGAGGCGGCCGCCGGATGATACGCCGGCGACAGCGGAACCGCGACGATGAAGGCTGGCAGTGGTTCATGGTGAATGGCAATCATCGCGCCATCAGCGGTCGCCCGGTTTTCATCGACGATCTCGACGGTGGCAGAGGTGTCGAGCCAGCCCAGCGCGTCGCCCAAATAGTAGGCGACCGACGTGGCGTTGATTTCCCGCCCGCCGTAGTTGGCAAGGTAGTTCTTGTCCAACCACTTCAGCACGTGGTCGCGCGGCAGCATCGTTTCCGTCCTGCCGTTCTCCGAGGTCGAGACCAGCACCGCCGTCCAGTTCTTTTCCTCGATACGACTGCTGACTTCGTCGAGGTTGACGCCTTCGATCTCGACCACCGCGACACCAATTTCAGTGACTGCGGTCTTCCGTCGCTGGGCACCTGCCAGCACAGCGGGGACGAACGCCATGCCGGGGACGCGGTCGGCGTCGATTTCGGACTCGGCCTTCAGATATTCAGTGAAACCGTCCCACGTCAGAGTCTGCGGCACCCATGTGGGGTTCTTTGCGCTAGGGCTTTTTGATGTGCTGAATTTGATCAGTGCGATGCCGCACCCGTTTTCTTTCACGATGGCATCCATCGTGTCAGGTTTATTGTATGTCATCTGTCTATAGCCGCCCCTATTGTCTTAGGGCGGGTACCTTTGCGTTACGTTCAGACTTGGCGGGCGGCAGGCCACGCCGGGGTTATCGCCACCGGAGAAGGCCGGGGACCTGTGATCTGACGTGGTCACCAAGACCCACAACACGCAACAGATTACTCGGATTTGCTTCAGGCATCGCAGTTGTGTATTGCATTTTTGCCGCGAAAAATCGCGTCCGGAGAAGGGCATAAGTAGAGTCACGTTTCATACGAAATGTGACTCTAATAGATGCTCAAAACCACCGTGCGGTTGTCGCAGTCACTTTGGGCGTCCAGAGCGACTCCCAGCCACCGGGTAGCATTGCCAGGGCGATCTCACCCGGCGCCGCGCCTGCCAACCAAGTTGAAGGCGACGGCGGCAGGGGGAGGCCGCACCCACAGCCCAGGACGACCGCGCCGTCGCCCAGAGCGACGCGTCCCTGTGGCGTCTCGGCCGTGCGATACAGCCGCCAGCTACACCCTCCCGCCGCCAGGGTGACAGTGCGCGGTAGGTCGCCGTGACGTTCGGAGATGGCGTCAAGGAGGCGGTCGGCTTTACCCCCGGCGGGGGTTTCGATGGCGACCACCCCGCCGCCGAGCCGGATTCCAAAAACTGCATCTGGTCGTTGGCGCCGAAAATCGGGGAGGCGTTGGATGTCCTTGAACGTCTTCCTGCGCCCATTTTTAGCCAGCCGGGTACCCGGAAACACCTTGACTCCTCCAAGCCCCAAGAAGGCGGCGGCAACCTCAAATGGATCGTCGGAAGAGGCGTTCGGCAGGACAGGCGGCGGGGTCCAGACCGGGCGGGGCAACGGCGCGAACGTCACCACAACTGCGCCGCCGCAGTCATTTGGACCCAGTCGCCCGGTTCCCCATCGAATTCGGGTTCGATAGGACGGGCGGGCGGGAGGCGTCGGGGGGCGCCGCACGGCGCTAGGGGGAACGCCCACCGCGCTGGGCCAGGGAAGCGGCGTCGGCGGGGGACCGGGGTGGGATCGGCGGGGCGATGACACATGTTATCGCCCGCTCACGAAGTAGGTGGCGACCTGAACGCAGATCGCTTCTACGAGGTCCTCGCCAGCGGTCGCGGCGTTAAAGTTCACGACGGTGGCGCCGACGCTCAGGCGGCTGCGCGTCCAGCCCAATGCGATCGTCGCGGTGTCGTCTAGCCGTTGCATGACGATGGCGGTCGGTGGGGTGTCGGCGGGACCGTCGTCGTCGTAGTCGAGATGGATCGAGAAGTCTCTTGTGACGCGTTGGAGACTGAAAAAGATGTGACGATCTACCAACAGCGAAAGGCGCTTCGGGATTGATCTGCCGGGCGAACCCGTCAGGCGGCCAGACAAGGCGCCGACGCCGGGAATGTAGGCATGATGTTGAAGGTGGACTTCGTTTTCCAGTCGGTGGGCGAAGCGGGTGGTGGCGTCCAGCGGCGTCGGGGTGGGCTCGTTGCGGCGGCGCATCAAGCCCGTGCGGGTCGAGGCGGTCATTGCGCCACCTCCGACAGGCCGGGCGTCAATGCTTCGGCCTGCTTGATCCAGGCATCAACCGCCGCTGCACTATAGAGGCGGCGGCTTCCAAGCTTGAGGTATGGAATCGGCTGAGGGCGGAGGGCCTGCCACTGTCTGCGGGTCATTCGCACCGGCAGGCGGTCACTGAAATCATCCCAGGCGACCAATGAGACGGCGGGCGTGGGGCCGGTCACAGGCGGGTCTCCATATCGGAGCCATTCACCGAATCCAGTTTGGCGGTGGCGCGACGGCGGATCGGAGTGGCATCAAAGTTCGGCTTCGTCTGGGCGGGCTTCGCCTCAGGCTTGCGACGCCAGAAATGAGCCGCCTCCGGATCACTTTTCAGTTCTAGCAGATAGCGTTCCAGCGAACGGCCGTCCGGCATACGTACGCCGACGCTGGACACCTCTGCGCCTGCATGAAGGGCGCGGGCCGCCAGGTCCAGGACGACGGTCGGCCCCGCAAGGCCAAGGATGGGGGCGAGAACGTGAATGGCGTTCTCGATGCCGTGGCGGCGGGCGAGGTCGGCAGGCGTGATCGGAATTGGATTCAGCATAGATAGAGGTTTCGTCCGCTCAAGGCGGTGCGCTCCAGAGATGTGGTGGTGGTCGAGGTGGATGCGCGAATATCGGAGGAGAGCCGGTCTCGATTGTACGCATCAGCGCGACGCCCCGCCGCTACCTCGTATCTCTGTTTAAACAAAATCGACAGAAATGTCAATTAGTTTATGCGAGATGTTCAGTTTTAATTGGTGTATTATACAAATGTTGTTATAAAATCGATTTTAGTTAGATCAAATCGACAATTACTTACTGTTTAGAGTCATGTAGGGCGGCGCGGGCGGGGGCCGATCATTTTCACGTTTCTGCCAAGGTCTGGTACGCTAGGCGTGGTCGGAGCCGGACGAGCAGAAGAGCGCTCCAGTAATTAGATTTTGAGTTGGCCGAAATTGATTTTTGCTAAGTTATCTGCAAGCATCTTCACTTCGTTGCGACCGTAACGGCGTCCTACAGTCTGTTGAGACCATCCGCCAATTGCGTCCAGGACTTCCTCAAGGATGTCGTGCTTTCTATATCTCTCACGTAAAGTGTGGCGAAATCCGTGACCACCGACGAGTCGAGGCGCGTCTGTTACCGCATCATCGAGAATTTTATTGATGCGTTTCGAGTAGTAGTGCGCCCAATCCACCTTGCCGCCCTTTTGGATGCGCGGTTTGATCTCGGGGAAGAGGCGCGTGGCGCCTTCGGCCTTCCTGCGCGCCACAAGGTCCATGATCCCTGCTTCGATTGCCAATGGATGAATGGGCGCCAGCCGCTCGCTTCCAGCGTTCTTATGGCTCTTGTCGTCATCCCGGCGGCCGGTCTCGTCGAAGGGCGACAGGTCCAGGTAAGGCGTCCCTTCAAATTCCTTCACGTCCCCGACCCTCAGTTGGAGCAGTTCGCTAATTCTCGCTCCGTTGAGGCCCAGGGCGGGCACGAAGAACAGCGCCTTGCCGTCCGCCTTGTAGGGCTGGAGGGCGGCGAAGAATGCCGCCAGTTCGGCGTCTGTGAAGCCCTCGCGCCTCACGCTAGCCCTTCGGGCACCCGCGCGGCCTCGGAATGGATTGCGGTCGGCGAAGTCGTTTTTGCCTGCCCAGTTCCAGATCATTGAGGCGAACGTAATGTAGCGGCGGGCCGTGTTGCGAGAGACCGTTGGTTTTCCGTCCGCCTGGGCGCGTTCGATGGCATCGACGAGCGGGGCGTCCTTGTAGATTTTTCCAGCGTTGGAGGGGATTTTCTCGCAGAACGCGGCGAAGGCCCGCGCGTCTTCGTTCTCTATTGACCGGACGAACCGGCCCTCGCCGAAGAATTCCTTGAGGGCGCGGACAGGGGCCACCAAGTCCTTAGTCGCGTTGTGGGTCGCGGCGAAATCCGCTTCGTAGGCGTCCAGCAGATCGCCCAGCGTCTTGTCGGTGATGGTGGGGACGAAAGCGGGCGTCGCTGCAACAACCGGAGCGCTGGCGTTCGCCGTGACCAGCGCAAGGGTGGCGGCGAAACGGCGCTCGGCTTCTTCGGCTTCAGCCACCTCTCGCCACGCCTTGGCGAAGGTGGGGCGGACTGCCGCCCGGACCTTGGTATCCAGCGAGCCGACGACCTCTTGAAGACGGACGTCAAAGCCGTCGATGTCACGCCAGCGCTCCGGTGCCGTCTCGGCCTCCCGTAGTAGTCGGATTAGACGGTGCGTTGCCGGAGGGATCGTCAGTCCTCGGTCGAGTTCTGGTGCGGCGGCGAAATAGGCCGCCGCCCAATTAACGGCGCCGGTGGTCAGGCCGGGCGTCTCGATTGACAGGGGAGCGGCAAGGTCGAGATGCTTCACCTCAAGGCGAGCGCCGCCCAGGTTAATCCCGACCTTGCCGCCCTCGGCGCCGAACAAATCAATCATAGCCCCGAACCCTAAAGCCCAAGCGACCTTGTTCGACCGCCACGCCTCGATCATGTCGAGGGCATGGGCCACGTCCTGGGGGTTGCCGCGCTTGCGCAGGCCAGCAATTGCGCGGTTCCATCGTTCATGGATGTTCCGGCCTTGGGCCTGGGCCTCGCCCAAGTCCACATGGCCCGTGGACTGCCAGAGTTCGGCGCGAGCGCGGCCTGTAGGCCCGATGAAGACGGCGCGCCGGGGGTCATCGGCAGGTAGGGCGTTCACGATGTCACGCACATTCGCCGGGACTGCCTTCCGCGCGATCCAGACGCAACCCGGCCCGTCGCGCGTCAGTCCCTTGGCCATATAACCGCTCCTTTTTTTGGAGGGTAATTGGAGGGTCTTTTAGGCGCGCAAAGTCAACCCCAATAAGGGATTGGCAGGATTTCAATGGCTTGGGAAGACGATGGTGGGTGATGTAGGGTTCGAACCTACGACCCGCTGATTAAGAGTCAGCTGCTCTACCAACTGAGCTAATCACCCGACCGATCGTCTGCGTCTTCGGGGGCGAGAGGCCTTGCCGAAGGGCGCTCCTACTACCCAGCGGTTCGGGGGTTGGCAAGCGCTTTCGCAAACTTTCTTCGGCGGGTTATGGTCCGCACGGAATCAGCCGCGGCAAGCGGCGGGGGAGCGAGCTTCATGGCCTTCTGGAACCGGCGTCGATCAATCGATGTCATGATGGCGCCGCACGATGGACCGCGGCTGAAGCCGACGCTGAGCTGGCCGCATCTGCTGGCCCTGGGCGTGGGCGCCATCGTCGGCACCGGCATCCTGACGCTGATCGGCGTGGGGGCGGGCCTGGCGGGGCCGGCGGTGATGATCAGCTTCGGCCTGGCGGGACTGGTCTGCGCCTGCGCGGCCCTGGCCTATGCCGAGCTGTCGACCATGATGCCGACCGCGGGCAGCGCCTACACCTATTCCTATGCCGTGCTGGGCGAGATGATCGCCTGGGTCGTGGGGTGGAGCCTGATCCTGGAATATTCGCTGGTGGTCTCGGCCGTGGCTGTGGGCTGGTCCGGCTATGCCGTCGGTTTCCTGAGCGGGCTGGGCGTCGATCTGCCGCTGGCGCTGGTGGCTGGGCCGCATGCGGGCGGGATCATTAACCTGCCGGCGGTAGCCATCATCGGGGTGGTGACGGGCCTGCTGCTGCTGGGCACCAAGGAGAGCGCGACGCTGAACGCGGTTCTGGTGTTGATCAAGATCGCGGCGCTGGTGGTGTTCGTGGCCATCGCCCTGCCGGCGTTCAAGCCCGAGCATTTCACGCCCTTCATGCCCAACGGCTTCGGCGCGCCCTTCGTCCAGACGGGGGTGATGGCGGCGGCGGCGATTATCTTCTTCGCCTTCTATGGGTTCGACGCCATCTCGACGGCGGCGGAAGAGACCAAGAAGCCCGAGCGCGACCTGGCCATCGGCATCGTCGGGTCCATGCTGATCTGCACGGCGCTGTATCTGGTGGTAGCGGCCGCCGCCATCGGCGCGCGGCCGGTGGCGAGCTTCGCCAGCAGCCCAGAGCCTTTGGCTTTGATCCTGCGTGAGATGGGCCAGGGGACGGCGGCCCAGTGGATCGCGGCGGCGGCGGTGATCGCCCTGCCGACCGTGCTGCTGGCCTTCCTGTTCGGCCAGAGCCGCATCTTCCTGGGAATGGCGCGCGACGGCCTGCTGCCGCGTCGTCTGGCCAAGGTGTCTAGCCGGGGCGTGCCGGCTGTAGTGACGGTCTTTACGGCTGTGGTCGTGGCGATCCTGGCGGGGCTTCTGCCGCTGGACGAGCTGGCGTCGCTGGCGAACGCCGGGACGCTGGCGGCCTTCTGCTCGGTCGGTGTCTGCCTGATTGTGCTGCGTATCCGCGAGCCGGGTCGCCGGCGGGTGTTCAAGGCGCCGCTGTGGCCGTTGGTCGGAGCCGTCAGCGTGATCGGCTGCATCGTCTTCTTCCTGAGCCTGAAGCCGGTGACGCAGATCGGCTTCTTGATCTGGAACGTGATCGGCGTAGCGATATATCTGCTTTGGTCGTCCAAGAACTCGCGCCTAGCCAAGGGCGAGGAGACGGCGGCCTGATGGCGTTGCGCGATCTGACCGGCGCGGTCGATTTCGCCGTGCTGAACGGCATGACGGGCGGCGACGACGCCATCAACGAGGAGGTGCTGGGCCTGTTCGTCCAGCAGGCCGGTCTGTGGTCCGTCATGCTGGACCCCAAGTCCGAGGGCTGGCGCGATGGGGTCCACACGATCCGGGGCGCAGCGGCGGGCATCGGGGCGCGAGACCTGGCGGCGATCTGCGCCGAGGCGGAGGGCGCGAACCAGACCCTGGCCGCGCCGGCTCTGGAGCGGGTCCGCGATGCCCTTGAGGCGGCGCTGGCGGACGTCGCGGCCTATCGCCATGAGCTGATGCTTCGGGGCCTTAAGGCCTGAGGCTGTAGGGGTGGAAGTTGGACTCGGGGAAAAAACGGTCCAAGTGTCCAAGTGAGTCCAACTTCGACGGATGTGCTAAATTGCACTGCACTCCGAAAACGCGTGCAAAATGCAAGAAAGTGCAATTTCGGCTGGTTAAGCGCGCAGCGATGTCAAATACCGAACGGCCATTATACGGCGCCCGGAGGGAGCGGTAGGTCGATTGACGCTGCTCGCATTTAAGAGGCTGAAATCAAACGATCACGCTTCCGAAAATAGGATGGCTGAAGCGTCTGAGGCCGTTGGGCTACGATGCATTCTCTGCAGCATGCCGGACGTCCAGAATGAAGACGCGCGCGCCGACGACCTTGTACCGAAGCAAGTAGGGGGGGATGTGGGTCAGTTGACGACGGCCGCCGGGGATGGGTGCGCCTCTTTCGGGATGTTCAGCCAGGCTTGCGCCGGCTGACATGAGGCGTAGGGCCATGCGCTGACTGGCCAGCGGACTGAACTGAGCAATGTATGTTCGGATGGCTTCGACGTTCCGAATGGCTTTCGCCGTCCAGATGACCTCAGCCATCGATATTCCATTTGGCCGGAGGCGGACCTTCTTGCGGCGTCCCCCAGGTCTTCAGCCACTCGACCACGTCTTCATGCGGGACGACGCGACCGGCCACAATGTCGGCCTCAGCCTCTGCAAGCGAATGCGCGTCCGCCTCTGCGTCGTGATCGTTGAAGATGGAGGTTTCCGGTCGAGCCATGACCGAAAGTTACCATTTTATCGACCTAGCTGCGAGTCCGGTCGTACGTCGCGAACTCGTGGGCGATGCAGCGGTCGATGAGCAGGCGCCAGACGGGTTCGGCGATGTCGGGCGACAAGTGGTGCGCCTCGGCGGCGACCAGAACCTTGGCCACCACGTCGTCGATGCGGGCCTGGTCGAAGACGGCGTCGCGGTCGGGCTTGATGCGGGCGGCCGCCTCCATATAGCGCTGACGTTCGGCCAGCAGGGCGACCAGGGCGCGGTCTAGGGCATCGACGCCCTGGCGGACGTCGGACATCGACTGGCATTCGGCGGGATCGACACGAGCGTCGACGGCGACAAGGGCAGGGTGGTGCATGGCGGTGGGGTTAGCCGCTCAGGCCGCGCAAGCCAAGACGTCAGCCGACGAAGGCGCGTTCCAGCACATAGTCGGCGGGCTCGGCGTTTGAGCCTTCCTTCAGCCCATAGGTCTCCAGCAGTTCGCCGGCTTCCTTGATCATGGCCATGGAGCCGCACAGCATGACGCGGTCGCGGGCGGGATCGAAACCGTCGGGCAAGCCCAGGTCGCGGAAGAAGTCGCCGGACTTGATGCGGTCGGTGATACGGCCGGGGGTTTCGAATTCTTCGCGCGTGACCGTCGGATAATAGGTCAGCTGCGCCTTGGCCTCGTCGCCGATCAGCGGGTCGTCATGGATCTCCCGGGTGAAGAAGTCGCGATAGGCCAGGTCTGCGACGCTGCGCACCGTGTGAATTACATAGACATGGCCGAAGCGGGAATAGGTGTCGGGGTCGCGGGCGACGCTAAGCCAGGGGGCCAGGCCCGTGCCCGTGCCGATCAGGAACAGCCGCTCGCCGCCGGTCAGGGCGTCCAGCACCAGGGTGCCGGTGGGCTTCTTACCCATCAGGACCGTGTCGCCGGCGACGATCTTCTGCAGGCGCGAGGTCAGGGGGCCGTCGGCGACCTTGATCGAGAAGAACTCCAGCTCCTCGGCCCAGCAGGGGCTGGCGATGGAGTAGGCGCGCAGGACGGGTTTGCCGCCGCCTTCGCCCGGAAGGCCGATCATCACGAACTCGCCCGAGCGGAAGCGGAAATCCTCGGGCCGTTTCACGCCGAAGCTGAACAGGCTGTCGGTCCAATGGCGGACCCACAGAACCTCCAGTTCATTGAACGGGCTGGCTTTCACGGGGGCGGGGGAGAGGGCGGCGTCGGTCATGGTGCGGTCTCTCTAATCTGAGACCCGCTCGCAGGGAAGAAAAAGCCTTTCGTCAGACGGCGACTTTTCCTCGTGACGGCTTGCAGAAGGGCCGCTAGCGTCCGGCCCCATGCGCACAGTCCTTCTTGCTTCGACCATCCTCTTGTCGGCGGGTTCCGCACTCGCCCAAGAGACGCCCTCCAACATCCTGACGCCGGAGCGGGTCTTCTCCAGCCCCAGCCTGAACGGCCCGGTGGCCAAGGGGGTCAGCCTGTCGCCGGATGGGCAACTGGTGGCCTTCCTGCGCTCGCGCGAGGACAATGTGGATGTCCAGGACCTGTGGGCCGCCCCGACGGGCGAGGGCGAACCCTACAAGCTGATCGATGCCCAGGCGCTGGTTCCAGACGCCGGAGAATTGTCGGAGGCCGAAAAGGCGCGGCGCGAGAGGATGCGGATCAGCGCGCGCGGCGTGGTCGAATATTCGTGGGACCAGCAGGGCCGCTACATCCTGGCGCCGCTGGAAGGCGACATCTTCCTGGCCAATCGGGCCGACGGCAAGGTGCGGCGCCTGACCGAGACGCCGGCCGACGAGATCGACGCCAAGGTTTCGCCCAAGGGCAGCTATGTTTCCTGGGTCCGTGATCAGAACCTGGTCGTCTATGATCTGGCCAGCGGCCAGGAGACGCCGATCACCGACGACGGCGCGGGCCTGATCACCTGGGCCATGGCCGAGTTCATCGCCCAGGAGGAGATGGACCGCGATACCGGATACTGGTGGAGCCCCGACGAACGCTACATCGCCCTGACCCGCGTGGACGAAAGCCCGGTGGACATTGTGCCCCGGTTCGAGATCACCGGCGCAGGCGCGACCATGGTCGAGCAGCGCTATCCCCGCGCCGGCCGTCCCAATGCGGTGGTCGAACTGTATGTGCGCGACCTGCAGGGCGGGGGACGGGTCAAGGTGGACCTGGGCGCCAACACCGACATCTATCTGGCGCGGGTCGATTGGGCCGGCGACGGCAAGACCCTGTATGTCCAGCTCCAGTCGCGCGACCAGAAGACGCTGGACCTGCTGAGCGTCGATCCGACCACGGGCGCGTCGCGCGTGATCCTCAGCCAGAAGGCCTCGGCCTGGGTCGATCTGAACAATGACTTCCACGTCCTGCCGGACGGCCGCTTCATCTGGTCGAACGAGGACAGCGGCTGGCGCCACCTGTATCTGTACGACCGTAACGGCCGTCAGCTACGCGCCATCACGCGGGGCGACTATCCGGTCAAACATCTGGACGGCGTCAACGCACAGACCGGCGAGGTCTATTTCACCGCCTCGATGCGCGACGGCGAGGAACTGCCGATCGAGCAGCAGATGTTCCGCGCCAGTCTGAACCGCACGGTCGATCCCGTGGCAGTGACGCCGGGCGGCGGCTGGTGGAGCGTGTCGGTCAACGGGCCGGCGACGGCCTATGTCGGCAACTATTCGGATCCCGCCACCCCGCCGCAATCGGCCCTGTATCGGATCGACGGCACGCGCGTGCGCTGGATCGAGGAGAACAAGCTCGACGCCGCACACCCCTTCACCCCCTATGTCTCGCGCCTGCGCGCGCCCGAATTCGGCACAATGCAGAGCCACGGCCAGAGCCTGGTCTGGCGCATGACCACCCCGCCGGATTTCGACCCGTCCAAGAAATATCCGGTGGTGATGCAGGTCTATGGCGGCCCCGGTACCGGCGCGGGCGTGCAGAAGAGCTGGCAGCCGCTGACCAACCAGTTGCTGACCGAGGCGGGCTACATCGTCTTCCGCGTCGATAATCGCGGCGAGGGGGATCGGTCGCAGGCGTTCGAGACCAGCATCTATCGCCGCCTGG
This sequence comes from Brevundimonas sp. TWP1-3, assembly GCF_049896085.1. Classification (NCBI taxonomy): domain Bacteria; kingdom Pseudomonadati; phylum Pseudomonadota; class Alphaproteobacteria; order Caulobacterales; family Caulobacteraceae; genus Brevundimonas; species Brevundimonas sp. TWP1-3. The sequence continues at coordinate 1,996,017 of NZ_JAFCTP010000001.1, forward strand.
GCATTCCGGCGGTCGAGGATCAGACTTTAGCCGCCAAATGGTTGAAGACCCTGCCCTATGTCGATGCGGACCGGATCGCCATGATGGGCTGGAGCTTCGGCGGCTTCCTCAGCCTGCTGGCCGTGACTGAGCCCGATGCCGGTCTGGCCTCGGCTCTCGCCGGCGCCGCCCCGACGGAATGGAGCCTGTACGACACCCATTACACCGAACGCTACATGTCCACGCCCCAGGACAATCCGGAAGGCTATGCCGCCACCGACGTTCTGCCGCGCCTGGATGATCTGACCGGCCGCCTGCTGATCCTGCACGGCATGGCCGACGACAATGTCATTTTCGGCAACGCCACCCGCGTGATCGACGCCCTTCAGGCCAAGAGCATGCCGTTCGAGATGATGCTCTATCCCGGCCAGAGACACGGCGTCCGCGGCGAACCGAGGCAACTGCAGCAATGGCGCACCTATCTCGACTTCCTGGACCGCACGATCGGCAAGCGCGCGGAACCGGCCGCCGACTGATCCTCGCGGCTGCGGTCGCGCTGTCCCTGGCGGGCTGCGCGGCCGGGGCGGGCGGTCAGGAGGGGGATTATCCGCCCGCGTTGGCGGTGGTCGCGGCCGGCCGCCTGAACGACAGCGCCCACGCCGTCCTGCGCTGGAGCGACTCTTCACCGACTAGCGGCGGCGCGTCCGCCGTGTCCGGCATGCCGATCCTGCTGAAGGACAATATCGAGACGGCGGACATGCCCACCACGGCCGGGTCGCTGGCTTTGGCGAACAATGCGCCGGGCCGCGACGCCCCTCTGGTCGCCCGGCTGCGGGCCGGGGGCGCGGTCATCGTCGGCAAGACCAATTTGTCGGAATGGGCCAACATCCGGTCTTCGGACTCGATCAGCGGTTGGAGCGCGGTCGGGGGGCAGACGCTGAACCCCTATGATCCCGCGCGTACGCCGTGCGGATCATCGTCAGGCAGCGGTGCGGCGGTGGCGCTGGGCCTGACGCCGGTCGCGATCGGGACGGAGACAGACGGGTCGATCACCTGTCCGGCCTCGGTCAACGGCGTAGTCGGGTTCAAGCCCACCGTCGGCCTGGTGTCGCGGACCCATATCGTGCCGATCAGCCATTCTCAGGATACGGCCGGGCCGATGGCGACGACGGTCCGGGATGCCGCCAAGGTGCTGACGGTCATCGCCGGGTCCGATCCGGCCGATCCCGCCACGGTCGAGGCTGACGCGCGAAAGGTGGACTATGCCGCCGGGCTGGACGCCGGTTCCCTGCGCGGCGCGCGGATCGGGGTGATGCGGTTCCTGAAGGGGTATTCGGCCGAGACCCAGGCGGTGTTCGAACAGAACCTGCAGGCCCTGCGCGATGCAGGCGCCGTGCTGGTCGATCTGCCGGAGGGGCCGGACGGTCGGGTCATCGGAACGGCCGAGTTCAAGGTGCTGCTGTACGAACTGAAGCACGACCTGAACGCCTATCTGGCCTCGACCGACCCGAAACAGGTCCACACCCGAACTTTGGCCGACGTGATCGCTTTCAACGCCGCCGAGCCGCGCGAGACGGTGCTGTTCGGTCAGGACATCTTCGAGCGCGCTCAGGCGATGGGCGATCTGACGGAGGCTGACTATCTGGAGGCGCGCGCGATTTCGCTGCGGCTGGCGGGACCGGAGGGGATCGACCGGCTGATGCGAGACAATGCCCTGATCGCCCTGATCGCCCCGACGACTTCGCGGGCCTGGACCAACGATCCCAAGGATGAGGACGACATGGAGGGCTCGGCCAGCCAATTGGCCGCCGTCGCCGGCTATCCGCACCTGACCGTGCCGATGGGCTTTGATCGGGGGATGCCGGTGGGCTTGAGCTTCCTTGGTGGGAAGTGGGAGGACGCACGCATCCTTTCGCTGGGTTACGCCTTGGAACAGGTGACCCAGGCGCGGCGGCCGCCGCCTGTCGTTCGTCCCTGACATCGGTTCGGGGTGGCCGCGAGGGATTGCGGCATGAGCAACGGCGACTCTCACTTTCAGCGGCGGATCATAGCGTGAGCGACCTGATCGCCAACATCGTCGGTTCGGCGGCGGCTGTCTGCTCGATCACCAGTTTCGCGCCCCAGGCGATCAAAATCTGGAAGGAGCGCGACGCGTCCTCGGTCAGCCTGAAGACCTATTCGCTGACGGTGACCTGTTTTGTCCTGTGGGTGGTCTATGGCGTGATGACGCAGGCGTGGCCGGTGACGGTGGCGAACGCCTGCGCCCTGGTGATGGCGTCGGGCGTGCTGGCGATGAAATGGCGGTTTCGGGATGGCGATCCGCAGAAGTGATGCGAGCTTTACCCGACGTGATCTTGGCGCCTTCGCCGATGCGGGCTAACCCGTAGTTCACAACGTCCTTTTAGGGAGACGCCCCCAATGCCCGATCTCGCACAAGTCACCGAACACATCCGCGGCGCCGTCGGCGACAACTCCGGTCTCGGCAAGACCGTGAAGCTCGACCTCGGCGACGAGGGCAAGATCTACATCGACGGCGCCTCGGTGCCGAACACCGTCACCAACGAAGACAAGCCCGCCGACGCTACGGTCTCGATCAAGTGGGACGACTTCATGGCCCTGTCGGAAGGCAAGCTGGATCCGATGATGGCCTTCATGCAGGGCAAGCTTAAGATCGCCGGCGACATGATGATCGCCCAGAAGCTGGCTCCGCTGCTGAAGCGCTGATGCCGGTCTGAACGACCAGTTATGGCGGCGCGGCTCCTGATCGGGGCCGCGCCGTTTTCGTATCGAGCGCCCGGCAGAGGCGCGAACGGGAAGAGGATAACGCCATGGACTTCAGACATTCCGACCGCGCCCTGGACTGGCATGCCCGCGTGCGCCGCTTCCTAGACGAACAGGTAATCCCGCGCGAAGCCGAGTATTTCGCCCAAGTGCGCGAGGATTCGACCCGCCAGCCGCCGGTCATGGAAGCGATGAAGGCCGCCGCGCGTGAGGCCGGGCTATGGAACATGTTCCTGCCGGGCGAACACGGTGCAGGCCTGACCAACCTCGATTATGCGCCGCTGGCCGAGATGATGGGCGCCCATCTGTGGTCGTCGGAGGTGTTCAACTGCAACGCCCCCGACACCGGCAACATGGAAGTGCTGCACATGTACGGCGACGCCGCCCAGCAGGATCGCTGGCTGAAGCCGCTGATGGCGGGCGAAATCCGCTCGGCCTTCCTGATGACCGAGCCCGAGGTCGCCTCGTCCGACGCGACCAATATCCAGACGCGGATCGAGCGTGACGGCGACCATTACGTCATTAACGGCCGCAAATGGTGGTCGACCAATATGGGCCATCCGAACGTCGCCATGACCATCGTCATGGGCAAGACCGACTTCGACGCCGCCAGCCATGCGCAGCAGTCGCAGGTGATCGTGCCCGTCGACACGCCCGGCTTCCGCGTCGAACGGATGCTGACGGTGTTCGGCTATGACGAACGGCCCATCGGCCATGCCGAGGTGGTGCTGGAAAACGTCCGCGTCCCGGTCGAGAATCTGATCGCCGGCGAGGGCCGGGGGTTCGAGATCGCCCAAGGGCGGCTTGGTCCGGGCCGTATCCACCACTGCATGCGGGTGATCGGGGCGGCGGAAAGGGCGCTGGAACTGATGGTCGTGCGCCTGCTGAACCGGACGGCGTTCAAGAAGCAACTGGCCGAACATTCGGTGTGGGAACAGCGGGTCGCCGACGCCCGCACCAATATCGAGATGTGTCGCCTGCTAGTGCTGAAGGCCGCCTGGATGATGGATCAGGCAGGGGCCAAGAACGCCCGCTCCGAGATCGCCCAGATCAAGGTCGCGGCGCCGCGCATGGCGCTTCAGGTCATCGACGACGCCATCCAGGCGTTCGGCGGGGCCGGCGTGTCGGGAGACACACCCCTGGCCGAACTCTATGCGACGGTGCGCACCCTGCGGATCGCCGACGGTCCTGACGAGGTTCACAACCGCACCATAGCCCGTCTGGAATACGCCAAGCACGGCGGCAGGCCGGTGCGTTGAATTTGCAGCCAGACTTCCCAAATCCCTGACCACTCACCTGGGAACCCCGACCGTGGCGTGACGTTCGATCTGCTTGAACGACGCGACGCCCGGTCCGGGCAGCGGGACTGGCGCGGGACGGAACGGCTGACATGAATGCTCGATTCGAGCCCGATACGCGGGCGGCGTCGGACGTGGCGCGCTTCCGGAGTGTTCGGGCGGCGATGCCCGCCCTGGCCCAGGGACTGTCGTCTGAAGATCTGTCGGCGCAGTCGATGGCCGATTGCAGCCCCGGCAAATGGCACCTGGCCCACACCAGCTGGTTCTTCGAAGCGCTGATCCTGGCGTCTGATCCTGATTATCGGCCTGTCGACCCGCGCTTCCAGCAACTATTCAACTCCTACTATGAGGCGTTGGGCGAGCGGGTGCCGCGCGCCGAACGCGGCCTGATGACCCGCCCGTCGGTTGATGAGGTCCTGGCGTATCGCCGCGAGATCGATCGACGCATGGCCACCTGGCTGGCGCAGGGGCCGTCGAGCGGGCTTGAGCGGTATCTGTTCGAGCTGGGTCTGCATCACGACCAGCAGCATCAGGAACTGTTCCTGATGGATCTGTTGAACCTGATGTCGCGGTCGCCGCTCGACCCCGCCGCCTATGAGGTCGAACCGCGTGACCGGCCGGTCGAGAAGACACGCGGCGGCGTGGTCGCGTTCGACGCGGGCCTGGTGTCGATCGGTCATGGCCGAGCCGGCTTCGCCTTCGACAACGAAGGCCCGGCGCATCGGGTCTGGCTGGAGCCGTTCGCGCTGGCCGCCGATCTGGTGACCAACGGCGACTGGATCCGGTTTATCGAGGACGGGGGCTACACCCGCTCGGACCTTTGGCTTTCGGACGGCTGGGCGACGGTTAAGGCCCAGGGCTGGACCGCGCCGCTATACTGGCGTTGCGACGGCGGCGACTGGACAGTCATGGGTCTGACCGGGCGCACCCCGGTCGATCCCGCCGCGCCCGTACGTCATGTCAGCTTCTACGAGGCGGACGCCTGTGCGCGATGGGCCGGCAAGCGATTGCCGTCCGAGGCGGAATGGGAACATGCGGCGACGACCGCCCCTGAGGATTTCTCGAACTTGTCTGGCGAGGTCTGGCAATGGACGTCCAGCGCCTATGCGCCTTACCCCGGCTTCCAGCCGACGTCCGGCACGGCTGCCGAATACAACGGCAAGTTCATGGCCAATCAGATGGTTATGCGCGGCGGCGCCTTCGCCACGCCGTCCGATCATGCCCGTGTGACGTATCGGAACTTCTTCTACCCGCAACAGAGGTGGGCCTTCATGGGTCTGAGACTAGCCGAAGACGCCCCGCACAGGCACGCCGTGCCGCCGGACGACGCCCAGACCGCAGGATTCCGGCGCGACATGGTCGAGGGCCTGTCGCGCGACCAGAAGGCCGTGCCGCCCAAATGGTTCTATGACGCCGAAGGTTCGCGCCTGTTCGAAGAGATCACGGCCCTGCCGGAATACTATCCGACGCGGCAGGAGACGGCCCTGCTGCGCGACAGCGCGGCGGCCCTGACCGCCGATTTCGGGCCGGACGCCGTGCTGGTGGAGTTCGGATCCGGGGCCAGCGAGAAGACCCGCATCCTGCTGGACGCCGTGCCCGACCTGGGGGCCTATGTGCCGCTGGACATCAGCGAGACGGCCCTGCTGGACGCCGCGACCCGCATTCGGGCGGACTATCCTGGCCTGAGGGTTCAGCCGGTGCTGGGCGACTTCGAACATCTGGCGCCTCTGCCGGACGATTTGCCGCGGGGACGCCGCATCGGTTTCTTCCCCGGCTCGACCATCGGCAATCTGCAGCCGGACGAGGCCGAGCGTTTCCTGGAGGCGGCGCGACGCATGCTGGGTGAGGGGGCGCTGTTCATTCTGGGCGTCGATCTGGTCAAGGATCCCGCGATCTTGGTCGCCGCCTATGATGACAGCCAAGGCGTCACCGCCGCCTTCAACCGTAACCTGCTGGTTCGCGCCAACGCCGAACTGGACGCCGATTTCGATCTGGACGCCTTTACGCACCGGGCGGTTTGGAACTCCGAGGCGTCGCGGATGGAAATGCATCTGCAGACCGTCACTCCGACGACGGTCCGCATCGGCGATCAGTCGTTCCGCTTCATGAGCGGAGAGACGATCCACACAGAAAGCTCACGCAAGTTCACGCCCGAGACCGTCGAAGCCATGGCGAAGGCGTCCGGCTGGTCCGTGGTGCGCATCGACGTGTCGCCCGAACCCAGCGTGGCCCTGGCTCTGCTTCGGGCCTGAATCGGCTTTGGGGCGTCGCACAGAGCGACGCCCCAAACACAAAGAAAAAGGGCGGCGCGTCGATAGACGGGCCGCCCTATTTTATAGGTCTCAGCGGGTTATTCGCCGTCTGCGGCGTCCGCGTCTTTCTTGGTTCCGTGCGACGCTTCACCACCCTTACGGCCGGCCTGTGCGGCGAGGCTGCGATCCTGGGAGAAGCTTCGTTTTTCGCTGGGGACGCTGGCGCCCCCTTTGCGCGCGATTTCGCGCTGACGTTCTGGATCCATGGAGGCGAAACCTCTCTTGGAAACGCCGGAGGGTCGTGAGGGCTGGCTGTCCATCGGGGTCCTTTCAGTGCTGCCGTTGCGCTTGCTGAAGTGAACCCTGTGACTCGGTGACGGTTCCGTTCGGAACCCTGTTTTACTGTCACACCCCTGAGCGTCTTCGTGGTTTGACTTCATCCGGCTCCATAAGGCCTGGAATCACCTTCGCCCCCGCCATCGGGTTCCATCGGTGGAACTTCGTCAGGCGTGTCGGACGGCTGAATTTCCGGTTGAGGCGTGGTCTCGGGCTGGATTTCCGGCTGGGGTGTCGTGGGGGTGGGTTCGATGTAGGTCATGATGATCTTCTCCTTGCCCGTAACCAACGCGACCCCGCCATTGACGTTCAAAGGAACCACTGGTCGCCCGGTCGGTTTGTTGTGCGAACCCGGAGATCGACATGACCAACACACCCATTACTTCGCCCTCGCCAGACGACATCGTTCTGGACGATGACGATCTGACGCAGCGTCTGGACCGCGAAGCCGACGCCATTCTTGCCGGTGGCGAACGCCGCACCTTCGGCGAAACCGCCTCCATTCGCCAGGCCGTGCGCGAAGACGTAGGCCTGGTGCGCGAGAAGATTTCGGGTCGCGTGCATCGCGTCCAGGAAGATATTCAGGACAGCCCGATGAAGGCGACCCTGTATGCGCTGGGCATCGGCGTGATCATCGGCATGATCCTGCGCCGCTGATCCAGGCGAGAGCTTTAGGCAGGCCCCGCCGGCTCACGCTGGATCGGGGCCTGTCTCATTGCGGCGTCCGACACGAAGGGATTGGTGCGGCGTTCCTCGCCAAAGGTCGAGATCGGTCCGTGCCCCGGCACGAAGGTGACGTCGTCGCCCAGCGGCCAGAGCTTTTCGATCACCGAGCGGATCAAGGCCGGCGGATCGCTCATCGGAAAGTCAGTGCGGCCGACCGATCCCTTGAACAAGACGTCTCCGACCTGAGCAAAACGCGCCGCGCGATTGAAGAAGATGACGTGGCCCGGCGTATGGCCGGGACAGTGACGCACCTCCCAGGTGGTTTCGCCCAAGGTGACCGTGTCGCCATCCTCAAGCCAGCGATCAGGCGTGAAGGGGCGAGCGTCGGGCAGGCCATACATCCGTCCGCTCTCGACGATTCGGTCGATCCAGAACTGATCCGCCTTCTGAGGGCCGGTGATCTGGACGCCGGTCTTCTCCTTCATCTCGGCCGCGCCGCCTGCGTGGTCCAGATGGCCGTGGGTGATCCAGATCTGGTCTAGCGTCAGGCCGCGCCGCCGAACCTCGCCCAGAACGACATCCACCGATCCACCCGGATCAATGACTGCCGCCTTGTTGGTGGCGGTGCACCAGACGGTGGTACAGTTCTGCTGAAGCGGGGTGACTGGCGTGACGAAGACGCCGATGGGGGAGGCGGGCTGGCTCATGTGGCCAACATAACCCTGCCTGATGCGCGAAACCACCGGCCGCAATCACGCCCGCGTTGACCTTTGGGGCCCTTCTCGACATAAGGGCGGGCTTCGAGGCGCCGCTCCTTCCCAAGACCTGGGGCAGGGCGGCCTTCTTGCTTTATCCATTCCGCGCCGGCCGTCCTTAAGGCCCATGCGCCACAGAGCGTCAGAATCCCGACCATGCAAGTCGTCGAAAAGTCGAACGAAGGCCTCAGCCGCGTGATCGCGGTGACCATTCCCGTTGCGGAGCTGAACGCCAAGCTCGAAGCCCGCGTCAAGGAAGTCGCCCCGCAGGTGAAGCTGAAGGGCTTCCGTCCGGGCAAGGTGCCGGTCGCCCACGTCAAGAAGACCTTCGGCCGTGAGTTCATGGGCGAGATCATCAACGCCGAGCTGAACGAAACCAGCCAGAAGGCGCTGGAAGAAGCCAAGATCCGTCCGGCCGCCCCGGCCGAGATGAAGCTGATCTCCGACATGGACAAGGTCATCAAGGGCGAGGAAGACCTCTCCTATGAGATGGCTCTGGAGATCATGCCGGACTTCACCCCGATCGATCCCAAGACCCTGAAGCTGGATCGCCCGACCTACGAAGCCTCGGACGCCGATCTCGACGAGGCCCTGACCGAACTGGCCGGCCAAGCCAAGTCCTACGAGGACAAGAAGGGCAAGACCGTCAAGGCCGCCGAGGGCGACCAGCTGACGATCGACTTCCTGGGCAAGCTGGACGGCGAGCCTTTCGACGGCGGCACGGCCGAGGACGCGGACCTGGTGATCGGCTCGGGCCGCTTCATCCCCGGCTTCGAAGAGCAGCTGACGGGCGCCAAGGTCGGTGAAGAGAAGACCATCGAGGTCACCTTCCCCGAGAACTATCAGGCCGCCCACCTGGCCGGCAAGCTGGCCACCTTCGACGTCAAGGTGAAGGCCATCAAGGCCGAGGTCGAAGCCAAGGTCGACGAGGACTTCGCCAAGCGTATCGGTCTGGAGTCACTGGACAAGCTGAAGGAACTGCTGAGCCAGAACCTGAACCAGCAATACGCCGGCGCCGCCCGCTTCAAGCTGAAGCGCGCCCTGCTGGACCAACTGGACGAAGCCCACGACTTCCCGCTGCCGCCGAAGATGGTGGACGCCGAGTTCGACGGCATCTGGCAACAGGTTGAGGCCGACAAGACCGCCGGCCGTCTGCCTGAAGAAGACGCCGCCAAGTCCGACGAGGACCTGAAGGCCGAGTACCGCAAGATCGCCGAGCGCCGCGTGCGCCTGGGCCTGGTGCTGGCCGAGATCGGTCGCGCCAACAACGTCCAGGTCACCGACCAGGAGCTGAACGCCGCCATCCTGCAGGAAGCCCGCAACTATCCGGGCCAGGAACAGGCCGTCCTGAACTTCTACCGCCAGAACCCCAACGCCGCCGCCCAGATGCGCGCGCCGATCTACGAGGAGAAGGTGGTCGACCTGATCGTGGGCGTCGCCGACGTGACCGACACGCCGATCACGAAGGAAGAGCTGCTGAAGGAAGACGAAGACGAGGGCTGATCGCCCTCGCTTCCAAATGATCCAAAGGCGGAGGTCATAGGGCCTCCGCCTTTTTCATGTCTGGCCACGGCCTTGTAAGGCGGCCTTCATGACCGATATGCAGAGTAACAAGACGTGCGGTTTTTGAGTCGCGCGTCCCCAGCATTCCCGAGAAGGCTATATGCGCGATCCGATTGAACTGATGAACATGAACCTGGTGCCGATGGTGGTGGAGCAATCCAGCCGTGGCGAGCGCTCCTTCGACATCTTCTCGCGCCTGCTGCGCGAGCGGATCATCTTCCTGACGGGGCCGTTCGAGGACGGCATGGCGTCGCTGATCTGCGCCCAACTGCTGTTCCTTGAGTCGGAGAACCCGAAGAAGGAAATCAGCATGTATATCAACAGCCCCGGCGGACAGGTGTCTTCGGCGCTCGCGATCTACGACACCATGCAGTACATCAAGAGCCCGGTTTCGACCGTAGTCATGGGCATGGCGGCCTCGGCCGGCTCGCTGATCCTGACGGCCGGCGCGGCTGGGCAGCGGATCGCCCTGCCGAACGCGCGCATCATGGTTCACCAGCCTTCGGGCGGTTTCCGTGGTCAGGCGTCGGACATCGAACTGCACGCCGCCGACATCCGCTACACCAAGAAGCGTTTGAACGAGATCTACGTCCACCACACGGGCCGGACGTACGAGGAAGTGGAAAAGACGCTGGACCGCGACCACTTCATGTCGGCCGAGGAAGCCAAGGCCTGGGGCATCGTGGACCACGTCTATGATCGCCGCGAACAGGCCGACGCCGACGGCGTGAAGACGCCCGGCAGCTAAGTCTCCCGACAAACGACGAAAGGGCGCGCCGACGCGGCGCGCCCTTTTCATTTTGTGCTATCGGAACCGCCATGCAGTTCACACGAGATCCAAGCGGCACGGTCGAGGTCGACGGCGAAACCTACGCCTGGGAGCTTCGTCGCCAGCCCCAGCCCAAGGGCGGCAATGTCTGGGAGGGCATGGCCGTGTCCCTGCGCCACGTCGATTTCAAGCGTGAGGCCATCGTACAGTTCCCCCCGCCGCTGCGGCCCAACGGCCGGCCGGATGTGGAAAAGCAGCGGGTCAACGTCGATGCGGTGCGCACTGCCATCACCTCGGCGATCGCAGCGGGATGGGATCCGGCCTCACGCGGCAAGGCCGTCGTGTTCGACGTGGACGCCGACGGCAACTGAAGGCCCTCACGGCTTCTGGCGAAACACCCTGAAGCCCGGGTCCTGCGCCATCGCCAGCATTTCGGTGTCGCCCGAGGTGTCGCCATAGGCGGCGACCAGCATCATGTCGTCGCCATAGGCGGCCTTGAGCCGGCGCACCTTCTCTTCTCCCCGACAGTTCGGACCCGCAAAGGCGCCCGTGATTCGGTCGTCGGCGTCGAACACGAACTCGGTGCCCAGCAGAGCTTCCGCGCCCAGCTTTCGGGCAAACGGCGCGACCGTGGTGGTGGGGGAGGCGGTCACGATCACGCGATGGGCGCCGCGCTGGCCCCAGTCGTTCCAGACCGCAATGGCATCGGGCCGCATGAAGCGCGGCCAGACGCCCTGCGCGAACTGCTCGGCCTCAGCTTCCAGCGTCTGACGATCGACGCCTTGCAGGAACTCCTTCACCGACGCCGCCTTGATCCGACCCCGGTCGCGGTCCCTGGCATAGGCCGCCACGGCGGGCGCCAGCTTGACCAGACCCAGGGCCCAGGCGCCGGGACCGGCGCGCCAGCGCAGGAATTCGGTGAAGCTGTCGCGAATCGTCAGTGTCCCATCGAAATCGAACGCGACAATGGGACGCCCCTTAGTGTTGGACTGGCGCAAATCCTGCACGATCCCCATGTCAGACATTCGCCTTGATACCCGCCGACACTGATCCATCCACGCACTGCAACAATCCCTTGCCGCCTTCGGGGTTGTCGTCGCACGTGGGATGGGTAATTGTCATTTTTTGAAGACCTTCGCAGCCAGAGTACTGGCATCAATGTGAGGGAAGCGCGTTTCGGGCCATTTCGGTTCGCCCCGCGGGAGTGAGATAAGGGTCTATGACCAAAGCAGCCGGCTCAGACGCCAAAAGCACTCTGTACTGCTCGTTCTGCGGAAAGAGCCAGCACGAGGTCCGCAAATTGATTGCGGGCCCGACCGTCTTCATCTGCGATGAATGCGTCGAACTGTGCATGGACATCATCCGCGAAGAGCACAAGATCGGCTTCAAGAAGACGACCGACGGGGTTCCCACGCCCAAGGAGATCCGCGACGTCCTGGACGACTACGTCATCGGCCAGTCGCACGCCAAGAAGGTGCTCTCGGTCGCCGTTCACAACCACTACAAGCGCCTGAACCACGCGACGAAGAACAACGACGTCGAGTTGGCCAAGTCGAACATCATGCTGATCGGGCCGACCGGTTCGGGCAAGACGCTGCTGGCCCAGACGCTGGCGCGCATCATCGACGTGCCCTTCACCATGGCCGACGCCACGACCCTGACCGAAGCCGGTTATGTGGGCGAGGATGTCGAGAACATCATCCTGAAACTGCTCCAGGCCTCCGACTACAACGTCGAACGGGCCCAGCGCGGCATCGTCTACATCGATGAAATCGACAAGATTTCGCGCAAGTCGGACAATCCCTCGATCACCCGCGACGTCTCGGGCGAGGGCGTGCAGCAGGCCCTGCTGAAGATCATGGAAGGCACCGTCGCCTCCGTGCCTCCGCAAGGCGGCCGCAAGCATCCGCAGCAGGAGTTCCTGCAGGTCGACACCGCCAACATCCTGTTCATCGTCGGCGGCGCCTTCGCTGGCCTGGAGAAGGTGATCGCGGCGCGCGGAGCCGGCGCCTCGATCGGTTTCGGCGCCAAGGTCAAGGAAATCGACGAGCGTCGCACCGGTGACATCCTGAAGGGCGTCGAGCCTGACGACCTGATGCGTTTCGGCCTGATCCCAGAGTTCATCGGCCGTCTGCCCGTTCTGGCGACGCTGGAAGACCTGGACGAAGCGGCGCTGGTCACCATCCTGACCGAGCCGAAGAACGCGCTGGTGAAACAGTACAAGCGCCTGTTCGAGATGGAGAATGTCGAGCTGACCTTCACCGACGACGCGCTGATCGCCGTCGCCAAGAAGGCGATCACCCGCAAGACGGGCGCGCGCGGCCTGCGTTCGATCCTGGAAGGCATACTTCTGGAGACCATGTTCGAACTGCCGACCTTCGAAGGCGTCGAAGAGGTTGTGGTCAATGCCGAGGTCATCGAAGGCAAGGCTCAGCCCCTGCTGATCTATTCCGAAGTGTCGAAGAAAAAGGCCGACGGCGCCGCCTGATCGGGCTATCGATCGCCAAGAATTGGGCCGGGGAGGGCGACCTCCCCGGCCTTTTTGTTCAGGTGGGCGTATCGATCAACTCGGCAGGCGTCACCGACTGACCCGTCGCCTGGGCGACGAGTTCGGCGGTGCGGGTCTCGATGACGGCTTCCAGGCGGGCCAGAAACTCGTCCTTAGGCAGGCCGACGGGAATGGGGTCGAGGAACTCCAGGGTGGCGACGCCGGGATGCTTCTCGTATTTCTCCTCGGGCCAGAAAACGCCGAGGTTGGTGGCGAGCGGCACGACCGGCATTTCGAAATCGCGGTACATGTGCCAGACGCCGGACCGATATCTGAACTTCCGGCCGACGGGCGCGAGGTGACCCTCGGGATAGATCAGGATCTTGCGGTTCTCGGCGCGGGCCTCGGCGGCGCGCATGGCCAGGGCCTTGCGGGCTTCATGGCCGCCGCAGCTGTTGACGACGATGGCGCTCAGCTTCTTCAGCACCCCGCCCAGCAGGGGAAACTTCTCCAGATGGTCGCCGGTGACGAAGGCGATATCGTCGAACTGGTCGTAGGTGGCGAAGCCGTCGCCCCAGCTCTGGTGCTTCGAGGCGATGATGAAGGCGCCCTCGGGCAGCCGCTCCTTGCCGCGCACGTCGAGCCGAATGCCGGCGAAGATCGCCATGGCCTGGACCATGCGCTTCACATAGCGGCGGATGACCCAGCTGGCGGGACCGCGACCGGGCGCGAGCGCCGCAAAGGCCGCCGTCAGTCCATAGCTGATCGACAGGATCCAGTAGGCGACATTGAAGGCGAAGCTGCGCATCGGGCGACTATGGCAGAAAGCTTGGCCTTGTCAGGCTCTAAGCCGCTTTTTCCAGCGCGGCCGCGGCAGTGACGCAGTTTCGACCGGCGCGCTTGGATTCGTAGAGGGCGGCATCGGCGCGCTCCAGCAGGCTGGCGGCGGTTTCGCCCCTCTGACGCTGGGCGAAGCCGGACGAAAGCGTCACCGAACCCAGGTCGTCATTGGTCGAGCGCCGGCGCAATGCGCGCGAGGCCACGTCGTTGCGGATGCTTTCCAGCGCCGCCATGACGACGCCCGCGCCTTCGCCGGGGAAGATGATCGCGAACTCCTCGCCGCCGAACCGGGCCGCAAATCGGGTCTTGCCGCAGATGTTGGACAGGACGGTGGAGACATAGCGCAGCACCTGATCGCCGGTCTGGTGGCCCCAGGTGTCGTTGAACCGCTTGAAATGGTCGATGTCGAGGATGGCGAGGCTGAGCGGCGATCCGTCGTCTTCGGCGCAGGCGGCCTCCAGCCGTTCGTCGAAGGCCTTGCGGTTGGCCAGATTGGTCAGGGCATCCGTCATCGCGTCGCGGCGCACCTGTTCCAGGTTCTCGCGAAGGCGGATGACTTCCTTGTTGGACTTCTCCAGGCGTTTTTCCAGGATCGCGGTCTCGCGGCGCACGCGGTTGGTCGCGGTCGACAGGCCGCCGACCAGATCCTTCAGCGAGGATGGATCCTCGACGGTTTCCATGGAGTGTGAGGCGTCGGCGAGGGTCTCGCCATAGTCGTGCTGGGTCTTGTGGGCCATGGCGATGGCGCTGGCGACGCTGGCCAGTTCGCGGTCGAGCACGGCGCCCACGTCACGGATCTGATCCGGCAGACGCCCGCGCGGCAGGAACTCGGCGGCCAGCATCTCCGACGTCTTGTCGGTGATGACCGTGGACTGTGCGAGAAGGCGTCGGATTTCTTGAGCCAGGGCGCCGTCAGGATCGCTGAGATAGTGCAGCCAGAGTTCGAAGTTCAGCGGCGTCGGCCAGACGCCTGCCTTTTCCATTTCGGCGATGACATCACGCGCCAGGGCGTAGGCTTGTGGACCCCGGAGCGACGTCTCGACCTGTTTGGACATTCTTCTTCCCCTTTGACTCCTGTTCTGGAGCCATCTCGGGGCGGACACTAAGGAGTGTTCCGTAATGCAGGGTAAACGGCGCGGGATTCCACCGCGCCGTTATGTGCGAATTTAGGCGCGCACGATGACCGGACGGCGCAGGAAGGCCGGGATGTCGTCGCCGAAGCCGCGCACGCCCTGACGCTGAGTGTCGTCCTTGGCGGCCTTGCGGTCGCCGCGGCGGTCGGATTGCAGCAGGTGAGGCTCGCGGTCCGCGCGGTCGGGACGCTCTGCACGTTCTGGGCGCGGGGCGCGGGGTGTTTCGACCGCTTCGACGGCTTCGACCACGACCGGGGCAGGGGCGGCCACTTCTACTGCGGCGGCTTCCGGGCGGGCCTTGCGCCGACTGCGGCTGCGGGGGGCTTCGATTTCCTGAGCCTGAGCCTGAGCAGCCTGGGGTGCAGCGACGGCGACGACTTCGGTCGGCTCGGCGGCGGGGGCGGCGCTGCTGCGCGACCGGCTGCGGCTGCGCTCTCCCGAACGCTCACGCCCGCCGGAGCGTTTGTCGTCGCGGGCGGGGCCGTCCTTGATGGCGGCGAAGTCGATGCCGTCCAGAACCAGCTCCTGCGGGTCCATCTTGATCAGCTTCAACACCTTATCCAGCGACTTGTCGTCGGCCGGGGTCACGATCATGAAGGCCTGACCCAGCTTGCCCGCGCGACCCGTGCGGCCGATGCGGTGGACGTAGTCGTCGGCGTGGTGCGAGACGTCGTAGTTGAAGACGTGGCTGACGTCCGGGATGTCCAGGCCGCGCGCGGCGACGTCGGAGGCCACCAGAATCTTCAGCGCGCCCGAACGGAAGTCCGCCAGGGTCTTGGTGCGTTGCGACTGGTCCAGGTCGCCGTGGATCGGCGCGGCGTCGAAGCCGTGCTGCTTCAGTGACTTGGCGACAATGTCGACTTCCGATTTGCGATTGCAGAAGACGATGCCGTTGCGCACGTCCTCACGGCCGACCAAGGCGCGCAGGGCGGTGCGCTTGGCCTTGGGGTCCGAGGTGGGGATGCGGACGACGTACTGGGTGATGGTGTCGGCGGTCATCGCCGGACGCGAGGCCTCGATCCGGGTCGGATCCTTAAGGAAGGCGGCCGTCAGGCGCGTGATCTCGGGCGGCATTGTGGCCGAGAAGAACAAGGTCTGGCGACGCGGCGGCGTGAGTTTGAAGATCTTCTCGATGTCGGGGATGAAGCCCATGTCGAGCATGCGGTCGGCCTCGTCCACGACCATGATCTCGACGCCGTTCAGCATCATCTTGCCGCGTTCGAACAGGTCCAGAAGGCGGCCCGGCGTGGCGATCAGGACATCGACGCCCTTGTTCAGGGCCGCGACCTGGTCGCCCATGGAGACGCCGCCGATCAGCAGCACCCAGGTCAGCTTGGTGCCCTTAGCGTATTTGGCGAAGCTCTCGGCGACCTGGTCGGCCAGCTCCCGGGTCGGAGCCAGAACGATGGCGCGTGGCATCCGGGCGCGGGCGCGGCCGGTGGACAGGCGATCGACCAGCGGCAGGGTGAAGGCGGCCGTCTTGCCGGTGCCGGTCTGGGCGATGCCCAGGACGTCGCGGCCGGCGAGAGCGACCGGGATGGCCTGTTCCTGGATGGGGGTGGCGGTCGTGTAGCCGGTGTCGGCAACGGCCTTAAGAGTCGTGGGCGAAAGGCCCAGTTGGGAAAATTCTGTCATGAATCCTTGGGAGAGAAAGCGTCTGCGTGCATAGCAGCGACGGAACCGCCCCTCTTTGGGCGAGCGGGCGGCGCGTTTCGCAGACCTGTCCCGAGGCTGGGGGCGATATAGAAGTCCCTGCGCCAAAGTCAAGTATTCACGATATGTCGTCCGAGCGGACTGTGCGGAATAAATTCCCACGGTCAAGCTGGAACTCTGCTTGACTCCTTGTCCCCTGAAGGATGCATATAAGAGAACAAAAGGAGAACAGTGGTGCGGCCCGATCACGATATCGAAGTCCTGCGCGAACGTTTGAAAGCGATGGAAACGGACGCATCTCCGACCGACGATGCACGCTTCAACCTGGGGCATGAGGAGGCGGACCGGCATCTAGGCGGGCTGGCGATCCATGCCCTGCACGAGATCTACGCCCCGACCACGCCGGATACGACGGCGGCCTTGGGGTTCGCCCTGGGGCTTGTTCAGCGGGCGGCGGGCGACCGGCCCGTGGTCTGGGGCGTGCAGGCCATGGCAGGGCTGGAGACGGGGCAGATCCATGGGCCGGGCTTGCGCGAGATGGGGCTGGATCCCGGCCGGGTGGTGCTGGTGCGAGTCAAGGAGACGAAGGACCTGCTGACGGCGGGAGAAGAGGCGCTGACTTGCGGCGCCGTGGGGGCGGTGCTGCTGACCACCTGGGGCGAGAGCAAGATGTTGAGTCTGACGGCGACGCGGCGGTTGTCGATGGCGGCGGGGCAGGGACGAGCGACGGCGATTCTGACGCGCTTGGCGGCCCAACCCCAGCCGAGCGCTGCCGAGACCCGGTGGCGGGTCAGGGGGGCTTTGTCGCGCGCGCTGGAAGCCGAGGCGCCCGGTCATCCGACCTATGCGGTTGAACTACTGCGGCATCGGCTGGGCGCGCAGCCTAACACCTGGATCATGGAGTGGGATCGTGAGCGCGAAGTCTTCCAGAAAGGCGGACATGAATACTCGGAACGAGCGGCGATATCTGGCGATCTGGTTTCCCCTGTTGCCGACGGATCGGTTGCGGCGCGAGGAGGGACAAGCCGACTCTTCGGCTGAGCCGGCGACCGTCTTGGTGGAAAAGGTGAAGGGCGCGCTGCGTCTGGCGGCCGCGAATGTGCAGGCGCTGGCGCTGGGCCTTTCGCCCGGCATGACCCTGGCCGATGCTCGGGCGCGGGCGCCGGACATCTGGGTGGTCGCGCACCGGCCCGAGGCGGACGCGGCCCTGCTGAAAAGGGTGTTGCTGGATTTCGGCCGGTTCACGCCGATGGCGGCGACCGACGGTGCGGACGGGCTGACGCTGGACGTGACGGGCTGCTCCCATCTGTTCGGGGGCGAAGAAGGTCTGGTCCGGTCGGTCGTGGCTAGGGCGCGAGGTGTCGGGTTGGCGGTTCGTCTGGCCCTGGCCGGCACGCCCGAGACGGCGCGCGCCCTGGCGCGGTTCGGGCGTGGTGGAATTTACGAGGGTGAGGGGCAGAGCCAGGCGCTGCGCCACCTGCCTGTCGCGGCGCTGGAGCTGTCGGACAAGGAGACGCAGGCCCTGTCGCGGGCGGGACTGAAGACCCTGGCTCATCTGGCCGACCGTCCCACCGCGCCCATCGCCGCGCGCTTCGGCGTGGCGGCGGCGACGCGGCTGAACCGGGTGATGGGGCGTGAGGACGCTCGGATCCGGCCCGAACGGCCTGTGCTGGTCATTTGCGTCAATCGCATTCTGGTCGAGCCGATCACGGAGACGACCGACATTGAGGCGGTTATCGGCGATCTGCTGGTCGAGGCCATGGATCAGCTCGACCTGCGCGGTCAGGGCGGTCGGGCCTTCCAGACCGCCTTCTTCCGTCTGGATGGAGAGGTGCGCCACATCACGGTTCGCACCGGTCGGCCCAGCCGGGATGTCGTTGGAGTGTTGCGCCTGTTCCGCGAACGGCTGGCGGCCTTGGCGCGGCCGCTGGATTCCGGTTTCGGCTTCGACCAGTTGCGGCTGTCCGTGCCGGTCGCCGATCGTCTGGCGTCCAAGCAGCGGGGCTTCGACCGGACGCCGCCGGGCGCCGAGGACTTGGGCCGGCTTGTGGATCGCTTGACCGCGCGGCTGGGACCTGAGGCGATCAGCCGGTTCGAGCCGGTGGCGTCGCACCGGCCCGAACGCGCCGTGCGGCTCATACCGGCAGCTTTGGCGCCCGTCGCCATGCCGGCGAGCGCCGACGACGGCTGGCCCGAACCCGATCCCGCCGACCCGCCATTGCGGCCCCTGCAGATGTTCGACCCGCCCCAACCGATCCTGGCCACGGCGGAGGTGCCCGACCACCCGCCGAACCGCTTCATCTGGCGGCGGGTGGATCACCGCCTGGTCCGGGTCGAAGGTCCCGAACGCATCGCGCCCGAATGGTGGCGCAGGCTGCGGAGGCCGCTGGAGCCCACGCGCGACTATTACCGCGTAGAGGATCAGGAGGGTCGGCGGTTCTGGCTGTTCCGTTCGGGCTTCTATGGCGAGGAACGGGCGCCCCGCTGGTTCGTGCACGGCGTCTTCGCATGACCGCCTATGCCGAGTTGGCGACACGCAGCAATTTCTCCTTTTTGGAGGGAGCGTCGCATCCGAAGCATCTGGTGTTGAGCGCCATCCTGCGCGGCCACACGGGCCTGGGGCTGGCTGATCGCAACACCCTGGCCGGTGTGGTGCGGGCGTGGAGCGCACTGAAGGAACTGAGGGAAGAAGGTCTCTCGCCGGCCGAAAAGGTGAGCGAGGGCGGCAGTCCTGGCGAGGTCGGCTGGATCGAGGATCCGATGAACGATCCAGCCTTGCAGGGCTTGGTCAGGCAGCGCGCCCAATCCTTCAAGCTGATTCTGGGCTCGCGCCTCCGGTTCAATGACGGGACGCCCGATATTCTGGCCTATCCCGAAGACCGACAGGGCTGGGCGCGGCTGTGTCGCCTGCTGACGCTGGGCAACAGCCGGGCGAACAAGGGCAAGTGCGAAATCGGCCTGCGAGACCTGTGCGCCGCACCGGAGGGGTTGTTGCTGATCGTCATGCCTCCGCCTCGTCTGGAGGGTCTGGAGGCCTTGCTGGAACGCGTGAACGATGCGGCGTCGGGCGCGGTCTGGCTGGCTGCATCAATGCTGCGGGCGGGAGATGACCGAAGACGGCTGGCGCGATTGAAGGTGCTGAGTGCACGGACAGAGACGCCGTTGCTGGCGGTCAACGACGTCCTCTATCACGAGGCCGGACAGCGAGACCTGCAGGACGTGCTGACCTGCATCCGTCAGGGAACGACGCTTGAGACGGCGGGGCGGCGGCTGGACCAAAACGCCGAACGTCATCTGAAACCTTCGGAGGAAATGGCGCGCCTGTTCGGTGATGCGCCCGAGGCGGTGGCGGAGACGCAGGATTTCCTGACGCGCGTGGCGTTTGACCTCGGCGATATTCGTTACAACTATCCAGAAGAACCGATCCCTCCGGGTTGGGAACCCCAAGAGTGGTTGGAACATCTGATCGAGAGAAACCTCGACCAGAAATATCCGCAAGGTGCGCCAAAGAAGGTGCAAGACGACCTCGCCAAGGAACTCACCTACATCGGCGAGCGGGAGCTGGCGCCTTATTTCCTGACCATCCACGACATCGTGCAGGTGTCCCGAAACAAGGGCATCCTATGTCAAGGACGGGGGTCGGCGGCGAATTCCGCTGTCTGCTATGTACTGGGAATCACCTCGGTCGATCCTGAACAGCACGACCTGTTGTTCGAACGCTTCCTGTCGGCTGATCGCAAAGAGCCGCCTGACATCGACGTCGATTTCGAACATGCCCGGCGTGAAGAAATCATGCAGCACATTTACGAACGCTATGGCCGTCATCGTGCGGGCATAGCGGCGACGGTCATCCGTTATCGGCCAAGAAGCGCCATTCGCGAGGTGGGCAAGGTGCTGGGTCTGACCGAGGATGTGACAGCGCGTCTGGCGAGTAGCCAGTGGGGCAGTTTTGGCAGCGACATGACCGAGCGCCATGTGACCCAGGCGGGGCTGGAAATCTCCAATCCCCAGATCGAACGCGCCGTGGCGATGACCCGACGCTTGCTGGGGTTCCCGCGTCATCTGTCACAGCATGTCGGGGGTTTCGTGCTGACGCAGGATCGGTTGGACGAGGTGGTTCCCATCGGCAATGCGGCTATGCCTGACCGGACCTTCATCGAATGGGACAAGGATGACATCGACGCTTTGGGCCTGATGAAGGTCGATGTGCTGGCGCTGGGTATGCTGACCTGCATCGCCAAGGCATTCGACCTGATGCGGTTGCAGGGTGAGGCGGACCTGCAACTGGACACAGTCCCTGACAAGGACGCGGCGGTTTACGAAATGCTGC
Source organism: Brevundimonas sp. TWP1-3 (assembly GCF_049896085.1). Classification (NCBI taxonomy): domain Bacteria; kingdom Pseudomonadati; phylum Pseudomonadota; class Alphaproteobacteria; order Caulobacterales; family Caulobacteraceae; genus Brevundimonas; species Brevundimonas sp. TWP1-3. Next base: position 2,016,860 of record NZ_JAFCTP010000001.1, read on the forward strand.
AGGAAGGTCGGTCCATCGGCATCTTTCAGGTGGAGAGCCGGGCGCAGATCAACATGTTACCGAGGTTGAAACCCGAGACCTTCTACGATCTGGCGATTCAGGTGGCGATCGTTAGGCCAGGGCCGATCCAGGGCGACATGGTGCATCCCTATCTGCGTCGGCGTCAGAAACTAGAGCTACCGGACTACGCCAAACCTGGTCCTTCGCACGACCCGGACGAGTTGAAGAAGGTGCTCGAAAAGACCTTGGGCGTGCCGTTGTTTCAGGAGCAAGCGATGAAGGTCGCCATGGTGGCGGCGGAGTTTTCACCCAGCGAGGCCAATCGGCTGCGCAAAGCCATGGGAACCTTCCGGGGCGACGGAACCCTGTGGCAGTTTGAAGAGCGGATGGTCTCTCGAATGATCGAACGGGGGTACGACCCGGCTTTCTCTCAACGCTGTTTCGAGCAAATCAAGGGCTTCGGCTCCTATGGCTTTCCCGAGAGCCACGCTATTTCGTTCGCTAGGCTGGTCTACATCTCGTCCTGGATCAAATGCCATCATCCGGCGGTGTTCGCTTGTGCGCTGCTGAACAGCCAGCCGATGGGGTTCTATGCGCCGGCGCAACTGGTGCGGGATGCGCAGGAGAGTCCGCAGAAGGTCGAGGTGCGGGCGATCGATGTGAATCACAGCGTTTGGGACAACACGCTGGAGCCTACGGATCGCGGCAAGGAATTTCCGGCCTTGCGCTTGGGGCTGCGTCAGATTGACGGGTTCAAGGAGGGGTGGGCCTCGAAGTTGGTCGAAGCGCGCGACGCTCCCTTCACCGATGTCGAGGAGATGGCGCGGCGAACGGGGCTGGAGGCGGGGGCGATGCGGAAACTGGCGGATGCGGATGCGTTCCGGTCGATCGGGCTGGACCGGCGCGAGGGGCTGTGGGCGGTCAGGCGGTTGCCGGACGACGAACCTCTGCCGCTGTTCCAGGCCGCGCGGGCGCGGGAACTGGGCGCCGAGGCGGCGGCGAACCTGCCGCTGATGCCGCTGAAGGAACATATCGCCACCGACTATCAGACGACGCGACTGTCGCTGAAGGGACATCCGATGCAGATCCTGCGGCCGGTGTTCCGGGAGGAAGGCGTGCTGAGCGCGGCCGAGGTCATGGCCCAGAAGCATGGGCGGCTGGTGCGCACGGCGGGCGTGGTGCTGGTTCGCCAGCGGCCGGGCACGGGCAACGCCATCTTCGTGACCATGGAGGACGAAACGGGGGTGGTGAACGCGCTGATCTGGGCGCGGCTGTTCGAGACCTTCCGGCGCGAGGTGATGGCCGCCCGTCTGATGGAGGTGGAGGGCACGGTCGAGAAGAGCGTCGAGGGCGTGCTGCACATCATGGTGCGCAAGGTGGTGGACCGTTCGGCCGAACTGAGCCGGCTGTCCGAGGATTATGACCTGCAGGTCGAGCTGTCGCGGGCGGATGCGGTGAAATATCCGCAAGGTCCACGCAGCCCGACCGGCCGGCATCCGCGCGACGTCCGCATTCTGCCGGGGTCGCGCGATTTTCACTGAGGCGGGTTCAGCCGATGGCGGGGACCGTCGCGGACGCACGCTTGCGGGTCAGGAACAGGACCAGCAGCAAGCCCAGGCCCGACGCGATGGCGCCGGCGATGGAGACGGCCGGATAGCCCAGGCCGCCGGCGATGACTGCCCCGCCAACGGCCGCGCCGATGGCGTTGCCCAGGTTGAAGGCGCCGATGTTCATGGCCGAGGCCAGGTTGGGCGCGTCGCCGGCGGCGGCCATGACCCGCACCTGCAGCGGCGGCACCAGGGCGAAGCTGGCGATCCCCCACAGGAAGACCAGGATCGAGGTGGGAACCGCGAACGGCATGGCGAAGGCGAAGGCGACCAGGATGGCCGACAGCGAGGCCAAGGTGACGATCAGGGTGCGATCGACGGACCTGTCCGCGAACCTGCCGCCCAGCCAGTTGCCCAGGGTCAAACCCAGGCCATAGGTGACGAGCATGGCGGTGACGAAGCCGAGCGAAGCGTGGGTCTGCTCACGCAGGATCGGAGCGATATAGGTGAAGACGGTGAACATGGCGCTGGAGCCGATCACCGTCAGGGCCAGGGCCGCCAGCACTGGGCCGCGACCCAGGACACGCAGTTCCGCGGCGATGTTGCCGCCGGTCGGTGCGGGAAGATTAGGCAGGGTGAAGCGCAGGGCGGCCATGACCAGAACGCCGATCCCGGCGATGCCCCAGAAGCTGGCGCGCCAGCCCAGAGCGTCGCCGGCCCAGGTCGCCAAGGGTACGCCGACGACATTGGCGATGGTCAGGCCCATGAACATGGCGGCGACGGCGCCCGACTGATGGTTCGGCGCAACCAGGCTGGTGGCCACGATGGAGCCGACGCCGAAGAAGGCGCCGTGGTTCAGCGAAGTGATGACCCGCGCGATCAACAGCACCGAATAGTCAGTCGAGATCGCCGACAGCAGATTGCCGACGGTGAAGATGGCCGCCAGTCCGATCAGCAGCGTCCGACGCGGCACGCGGCCAGTGGTCAGGGTCATCAGCGGCGCGCCCAGCATGACGCCCAGGGCATAGGCGCTGATCAACAGGCCGGCCGTGGGAATAGAGACGCCCAGGTCCGCAGCGATGATGGGCAACAGGCCCATGGGCGCAAACTCGGTCACGCCGATGCCGAAGGCGCCCGCCGCGAGGGCCAGGAGGGGAGGATTGAGTTTCATTGAGGAGGAGACTTTCGAGACTCAGACCAGCGGCGGGTTCAGGCGAGCGAACCCTTCCTGCTGGCGATAGGGCGTGTGGGGATAGGGCGGCAGGACGTCGCTGGCGGCGTCGAGCGCGGCGATCTGGTCGGGTGTCAGGCTCCAGCCGACGGCGCCTAGGTTCTGGCGCAGCTGTTCCTCGTTGCGGGCGCCGATGATGACCGAGGAGACGGTCGGGCGTCGCAGCAGCCAGTTGATGGCGATCTGGGGCACGGTCTTTCCGGTCTCGGCCGCAACGAGGTCGAGGGCATCGACGACGCGATACAGGTGGTCGTTCTCGACGGGCGGCGCGAAGGCGGCCGTCTGGTGCAGGCGGCTGCCCTCGGGGATCGGGGCGTCGCGGCGGATCTTGCCGGTCAGGCGGCCCCAGCCCAGCGGACTCCAGACCAGAGCGCCGACGCCCTGGTCCGCAGCCAGCGGCATCAGGTCGGCCTCATAGGCGCGGCCGATCAGGGAGTAATAGACCTGGTCGGCGACGAAGCGGGGGCGGGCGTCACGCTCGGCGATGCCTTGCGCCTTCATCAGCGCCCAGCCTGGATAGTTGGAGACGCCGGTGTAGCGGACCTTGCCCGAGGTCACGAGCGTATCCAGCGTGGCCAGCAGTTCGTCCGCCGGGGTCGAAGCGTCGAAGGCGTGCAGTTGCAGCAGGTCGATATGGTCGGTGTCCAGGCGGCGTAGGGCGTTCTCGACCGCTCGGATCAGCCGGCCGCGCGACACGCCCCAGTCGCCCGGACCGTCGCCGGCCGGCAGGCCGGTCTTGGTCGAGATCAGCACCTGATCGCGGCGGCCCTTGATGGCCTGGCCCAGCACGTCTTCCGAGGCGCCGTCGGAATAGACGTCGGCGGTGTCGAACAGGTTTACCCCGGCCTCCAGGCAGATGTCGACCAGCCGCCGCGCCTCGGCGACGTCGGCGGCGCCCCAGGCACCGAACAGGGGGCCCGAGCCGCCGAAGGTGCCCGTGCCGAAGCTGAGGACCGGCACCCGCAGGCCCGATGCTCCAAGTTAACGATATTCCATGACTGCCCTCGTGACCGTGTTCTTGTTCGGAGGCACAGATGGACGCCGGCGTGCGGCGGCGGTAGGCAGGCGTCAGGCCAAACATTTTTGATCTGGACGCAAAGATGCAGATGATCGGGGTGGATCGGGCGCGCGAGATGGAAGTCTTCGTCGCCGTGATCCAGAGCGGCAACTTCTCGGCGGCGGGGCGGACGCTGGGCCTGACGCCTTCCGCCATCAGTCGGACCATCGACCGGATCGAGGCGCGGCTGGGCGTGCGGCTGATGTTGCGCACTACGCGCGTGCTGACGTTGACGCCCGAAGGCCAGGCCTATCTGGGCGCGGCGCGACGGATTTTGACCGAGCTGGACGACGCCGAACAGGCTATCGCCGACCAAGGCGCGCCGCGCGGGCGGTTGAGGGTCAGCGCCTCTCTGGCCCATGGCCGTCAGCAGGTGGTGCCGCTGCTGGGCGAGTTCGTGCGCCGCTATCCGCATATCCTGGTCGATATCAATCTGACGGACGTCGTGGTTGATGTGGCGGCGGGGCAGGCGGATGTGGCGATCCGGTTCGGGGCGTTGGCCGACAGCCCCCTGACCGCGCGGCGACTGGGCGACACGGGGCGGACCATCGTTGCCTCGCCAGACTATCTGGCGCGGCGAGGCGTGCCGCGCGTGCCCGAGGATCTGCATGATCACGACTGCCTGAACTTCAACTTTCGGCGTCAGGAGCCGGTCTGGCCGTTTCGTCGGGACGGGCGCGACTATGCGCTGACGGTGCGCGGATCGGTGGAGGCGAACAATGGCGAGACCCTGACGCAGTTGGCGCTGGCTGGCGTGGGGGTGACACGAGTGGGGCATTTCAGCGTGGGCAACGCCATCGCCGAGGGGCGGCTGGTCCCGCTGCTGGAGGATTTCAATCCTGGGGACCGCGAGCCGATCCACGCCGTCTTCGTCGGCGGCGCAAACATGCCGGCGCGGGTGCGGGTGTTCGTCGACTATCTGGCCGAACGACTGCGCTGAGACGGCCTCAAACGAAAATCGCCGGACGGGCGAACCGTCCGGCGATCTGCAAGATCAGACGTGAGGTGCGATCAGCGCTTGCCGAAGATGATGTCGCCCAGCTTGGCGAAGAAGCCCTTTTCCTCGGACTTGGCGGCGGCTGGTGCGGCCGCAGGCTTGGGGGCTTCGACCGGCTTGGGCGACGGAGCAGCGGCTGCGGGTGCGGTCACCGGCTTTGGCGCGGCGACCGGTTCTGCGGGCTTGGGCGCTGCGACGGCGGCGGGCTTGGCGACCGGAGCGGCCTTGGGCGCTGCAGCCGGTTTCGGGGCTGCCTTGGGCGCGGTAGCTTTCGGAGCGACGGCCTTAGGCGTAACGGCTTTCGGAGCAGCAGCCTTCGGTGCGGCGGTCTTCGCGGCGGCTTTCGGCGCCGCTGCCTTGGCGGCGACCGGAGCCTTGGGGGCCGGTGCGGCCTTCGGCTTGGCGGCGGCCTTCGGGGCTACGGCTTTCGCGGCGGCGGGCTTGGGAGTTGCAGCCTTGGGCGCAGGGGTTTTCGCGGCGACGGGCTTCACGGCGCTCGACTTCGGCGCGGCTTTAGGCTTGGAAGCGGCGGTCGCCGGCTTTGGCGACGCAGGTTTAGACGTAGACGGTGACTTGGCCATGTATTCCCCGACCCCTCGGTTTGATAAAAACGCGGCGGCGACGGGCAGACAGCGCCGGATCGCTACGATTCGCCATATTACCGGTGTTTGAGAAATGTCCGAGTCCGCTCTTCAGATAATCGCTCGCGGTCCCCGCGCCGCCGCAGAAGTCGCCGCAGAGGCCATCGACGCCGATCCCCGGCTGGAAGGCGCGACCTATTCCATTCTGGAAGAGGACGAGGACAAGGGCGTCTGGCGCATCGACGCCTTCCCGACGACCGACGATGAGGTCGAGGGGCTGAAGGCTGTGCTGGCCGATCATCCGGTCACGGTCCTGGTCGAGAAGCTGGCAGACGCCGACTGGCTGGCCATGTCGCTGTCGGGTTTGCCGCCGGTCGAGGCTGGACGTTTCTTCGTCTATGGCGCGCACGATCAGGGCAAGGTGCCCGAGGGTCGGGTCACGCTGAAGATCGACGCGGGCGCCGCCTTCGGCACCGGTCACCACGGCACGACGGTCGGCTGCCTGGAGGCGTTTGACAACCTGCTGAAGACCGAAACCTTCGAGAAGGTGCTGGATGTCGGCTGCGGCACCGGCGTGCTGGCGATCGCGGCGGCCAAGACCGGCACGCCCATCGCCGTCGGCACCGACATCGACGAGCCCTCTGCGCGGATCGCCAACGAGAACGCCGAGATCAACGAGGCCAAGTGCGACTTCTATTTCGCCGACGGTTTGAGCGATCCGCGCATCGCCCAGCACCTGCCGTACGATCTGGTGTTCGCCAACATCCTGGCCGCGCCCCTGGTCGAACTGGCGCCTGAGATCGGCGCCGCGCTGAAGACGGGCGGGGTCGCGATCCTGTCGGGCCTGCTGCGCACGCAGGAGGAGCGGGTGCTGGAGGCCTATCTGCCGCTGGGCTTCGTGGTCGAACAGACCATCCATCATGACGCCTGGAGCGCGCTGCAACTGCGCAAGGGCTGAGAGACAAAGACGATCATGCGCCAGACCTTCGATGAAACGACCGATCCGTCCTTCGGGGCCAAGCACCTGCCGCTGTTGCGCGCCGAGATGGGCAAGCAGGGGCTGGACGGCTTTCTGATTCCGCACGAGGACGAGCACCAGAACGAGTATCTGCCGGACGCCAACGAGCGGCTGGCCTGGGCGACGGGCTTCACCGGCTCGGCCGGGGCGGCGGTGGTGTTCCAGGATCGGGCCAGCATGTTCACCGACGGCCGCTATACGGTTCAGGTGAAGGCCCAGACCGATCCGGCTCTGTTCGAGCGCCGCGATCTGACGGAGGTCGCCGCCTATCTGGAGACGGCGGCGAAGGGGGCGGTGATCGGTTACGATCCGCGTCTGCATAGCCCCGACGCCCTGGTCGCCTTCAAGGCGGCGGCGCAGAAGGCGGGGGCGACGCTGAAGCCCGTGGACGTCAATCCGCTGGACCTGGCCTGGGGCGCGGATCGCCCGGCCCAGCCGACGGCGCCGGTCGTGCCGCATGAAGATGTCTATTCCGGCGAAAGCCATGCGGCGAAACGGGCGCGGATCGGCAGGGCCGTGGCCGAGGCCGGCGCCGACGCCGTGGTGCTGACGGCGCCGATGTCGATCGCCTGGCTGTTCAATGTGCGCGGCGGGGACGTGATCCGTTCGCCGTTGCCGGTCGGTCAGGCCATCCTGGCGGCGGACGGCAAGGCGCGGCTGTTCCTGGACCCGGCCAAGGTGACGAACGCGCTGCCCGGCTGGCTGGGAGACGACGTGCGGATCGAGGCGACCGAGCAGTTGGCGGACGCGCTGGACGGGCTGTCGGGTCAGAAGATCATGATCGATCCGTCCCTGTCCTCGGCCTGGTATTTCGACCGGCTGGAAGCGGCGGGTGCGACGGCGGTGCGGGCGATGGATCCCTGCGCCATTCCCCGCGCAGCCAAGAATGCGGTCGAGATCGAAGGCAGCCGTCAGGCGCATATCCGCGACGGGGCGGCGCTGAGCCGGTTCCTGCACTGGGTCGATACGGTGGTTCAGGAAACCCTGCCGAACGAGCGCGAGGTGGTCGAGGCGCTGGAGCGGTTCCGCGAGGAGACCGGGGCGCTGAAGGATTTGAGCTTCGACACCATCGCCGGGGCCGGGCCGAACGGGGCGCTGCCGCATTACAAGCCGGTCGGCGCCACGATCCGCAACGTCGAGAAGGGCTCGCTGCTGCTGGTGGACGGCGGCGGCCAGTATCTGGACGGCACGACCGACGTGACCCGCACCATGGCCGTCGGCGAACCGACGGACGATCAGCGTCACAAGTTCACCCTGGTGCTGAAGGCGCACATCGCCATGGCGACGATCCGCTTCCCGGCGGGGACAAGCGGCATGGCCCTGGACGCCATCGCGCGGGCGCCGATGTGGGCGGCGGGGCTGGATTACGATCATGGCACCGGCCACGGCGTCGGTTCGTATCTGGGGGTCCACGAGGGGCCGCAGCGGATCGCCAAATGGGGCACGGCCCAGCCGCTGCTGGAGGGGATGATCCTGTCCAACGAGCCCGGCTATTACCGCGAAGGGCACTGGGGCATCCGCATCGAGACGCTGCAGGTGGTGACGCCGGCGGTGGTCCCGGAAGGCGGCGAGCGGCCGATGCACGGGTTTGAGCAGCTGACGTTCGCGCCCATCGACCGCAAGCTGATCGACGTCGGGATGCTGACGCCGGACGAGCGGGCCTATGTGGACGCCTATCACGCCGAGACCCTGGCCAAGGTCGGGCCGCTGGTGGACGGCGAGGTGCGGGCCTGGCTGGAACGGGCGTGCGCGCCCCTTTAGACCTCCGCTTCTGCTGACGGTTTGGGTTTTTCGGTCGGACAGTGTCGGATCTGGGTGACGGGGCAGGGCAGGTCGGCGAGCGCCGCTTTGGTGGCCTCGTAGCCCGTGGCGACGGGGCCGTCGTAGGTCTTCCAGTCGCGGATGTCGGTGCTGTCGAGCCGGGGCAGGACCAGCACGTCGGCGTCGGCGCGCGACTGTTTCATCTCGGTGTCGGTGGTGATGGTGGCCGACCGCATCAGGATCGAGACGATGGGCGGGCCGGCCTTCCACGCGCCCGACAGGATCCATTTCCACCAGGACGGCGGGTTCTCCAGCGACTGGGGATCGACGCCGCGCGTCTGGGACATGTCCACGCCGACGATGGGGCCGCTGTTGAGTTGGCGCATGACGCTGGTGGGGAAGTTCTTCAGCACAGCGCCGTCCACCAGCACCTGACCGTCGATTACGACGGGCGGCAGGACGCCGGGAATTGCGATGGAGGCGCGCATGGCGCGGCGCATCAGGCCGGTGCGGTGCGCCTCGATCCGGCCCGAGGTCAGGTTGGACGAGACGGCGAAGAAGGGCAGCGCCAGGTCGGCCAGGTCGATGTCGCCATAGGCGCGCTCCAGAAGGCCGGCGACCTTGCGGGCGCGCGACATGGCGATGATCGGCACCGCCAGGTCAGACAGCGGATCGGAATCGACGAAGGCGCGGCGGATTTCGAAATCCAGCCGTTCGGAACTCCAGCCCAGGGCGGGACCGGCGGCTACAACGGCGCCCATGGATGATCCGCCGGCGAAGTCGATGGGGACCCTGGCCTCCTCCAGCGCCTTGATCGCGCCGATGTGGCAATAGGCCCGCGCCCCGCCGCCCGACAGGACCAGGCCGACGGCCGTGCCGGTGACGACGCGGGCGATGCGTTCGGCGTCGCCGGCCTGGCCCTCGACGCAGTGGAACCAGCGGTCGGGCTGGAGCGCGTCCAGCCAGACGCGTGTGTTGGCGGGTTGATGCATGCGCGGATCGCGCAGCAGGATCAGGTCGGTCAGCCGCCGCCCGTCGCCGAAGCCCATGCGGCGCGGCAGGGCGGCGGGCGGCGCTAGAAGGCCGCTGCCGACGATGAACATCCGGTCCACCTGGCGGGCGCAAAGATTGGCCCAGGCCGGCTGATCCTGTTCGGCGACATAGAGGACGTAATCGTGGTCGCCCTCGACGCGGCTGAACCATTCGGCGGCCGAGGTCAGGGCCGACTGGTCGATGACCTGGCAGGTGAAGCCCATGGCCTGGATGGCGGCGCCGATGCGCTCGACGAAGGCGCGGATCGGGCGGGGACGGGCCGAGACGAAGCCGAAGACGCTGGGTTCCGATGCGCCGGCGGTGCGCTCTCGGGCGCGGTGGATCATCAGGCGCGACAGCTCGACCATCAGGTCCGGCTCGGTGCGGGCGGCCTCGAAGAAGGCTTCGCGCGGCAGGGCCAGGATCTCGCTGTCACGCAGGGCGACGACGGTGGCGGTGTGGGGGGTGCCGGCCAGCATGGCCATTTCGCCCACCGGCTCGCCCGTCTTGACCACGCCAAGCATGTGCGGCGGCTGATCCGCGTCCAGCCGGAAGACCCCGAGACGGCCCGAGCGGACCAGATACAGGGTGTCGGAGGGATCGCCTTCCGAGAACAGCGGCTCGCCGCCGGTCAGGGCGAACCAACTGGCCCGGTCGATCATCCGGCCTTCGAAGATGCGCGCGAGCGATGCCGCCAGCGTGTCGGGACGAAGCGTGGCCATGATGGGGTTGTAGGCGAGATTCTGTGGCGGGTGAACGGGTGTTTGGGCGTGCGAGTGCGGCCTCGCGCTTTCGCTGCGAAGGTGGTGGAGGGCTGGGCGGAGCGCCGGGCCTTCGCCCGGAGTGTGATTAGAGATTACCGTTTCGACGAAGGGTTGACGCTCCGCGCGGTTGATTGGCCTGCAAGCTCGGGGCGTCGAGCGGTGGCGGTCTTATCGCCTAACCCCATAAGCCTGCGACGGGTCGGCAGTCCCTGCGAGGACTGTCCCGAGTGCGATCGAGTATCCCCCTCGACCCTCCGACACCGCTCCATGAGTCGATGTCAGCGCGAGCCGTTCCAGACCCGCTCCCGTTCCATCCGCTCCCGCCGCCGCAAGGTCGCAGGCCAAGCGAGCCCTCCATGCGACGGGACGGGTGTAGAATACCCCGGTTTCGGAGGGGGGATGGGAGGCGGGGGACATAAATCCGCAAGCGATTGGAATTGCTGCGAATGAACCAGCGTCATTGTGATGGCTGGGGCGTGCTTCTCCCTCCCCTTCATGGGGAGGGGCGGCGAAGCGGAGCGCAGCCGGGGTGGGGGCGTGTGAAGCGCTGCGCCCGCTCTTACGGCCCCACCCGGATCGCTGCGCGATCGTCCCTCCCCATGAAGGGGAGGGAGAGGCGCCTGTGGGACTTTGAGGCCCCCCGATTGTATGGATAGGAGACGATGCATCTGCCTTCCCGCGTTGCCCGACACCGCGTGGGCGGGTAGAGCGTTCGGCTTCTCCCGCCCAGCCGAAGTTTCAGACCATGCACGACATCAGAGCCATTCGCGAGAACCCCCAGGTTTACGTGGCGGGCTGGTCGTCGCGCGGGGTGGACGAGGCCGACGGCCTGGTGGCCGATATTCTGCGGCTGGACGGCGAACTGCGTCATGCCCAGACCACGGGCCAGGACGCCCTGGCCAAGCGCAACGCGGCGTCCAAGCTGATCGGCGCCGCCATGGGGCGTAAGGACATGGCCGAGGCCGACCGGCTGAAGGCCGAGGTCGAGGCGCTGAAGGGCGACATCGCGGCGGCGGCCGAGGTCGAGGCGCGCGTCGGCAAGGAACTGCGCGACCTGCTGGCGGGGCTGAAGAACCTGGCGGCGGAGGATGTGCCGGACGGCGAGGACGAGGCGGGCAACGTCGAGGTCTCGGTGTGGGGCGAACCGCGTCGCACCGGTCCGGCCAAGGATCACGCCGACCTGGGCGAGGCCCTGGGCATGCTGGACTTCGAGGCGGCGGCGAAGATGTCGGGCGCGCGGTTCGCGGTGATCAAGGGCCAGCTGGCGCGGCTGGAACGGGCCGTGGGCCAGTTCATGCTGGATATGCAGACTTCGACGCCGGAAGGCGGCGACTTGCACGGCTATCTGGAAGTGAACCCGCCGCTGCTGGTGCGGGATGAGGCGATGTTTGGGACCGGGCAGTTGCCGAAGTTTCGTGAAGACTTGTTCTTCGCCTCATCCGTCATGCCGTGGGGCGAGGATTGGGACGCAACAGGACGCCAGGCGACTGGGGTCATGCTGAAGGCCGACGCGCGGCTGACTTGGGATCAGGACGCAGATCTAGTGACGGTCGCGGGTGATGATACCGAAGTCGTCGACGCCGTTCGCTACCTCATCCCCACCGCCGAGGTCTCCCTGACCAATCTCGTGCGCGACACCATCCTGTCCGAGGATGACCTCGCCACGCCGATGCGGATGACGGCGCTGACGCCGTGCTTCCGGGCCGAGGCGGGGTCGGCGGGGCGGGATACGCGCGGGCTGATCCGCCAGCACCAGTTCTCCAAGGTTGAGATGGTGTCGATCGCGCGGCCCGAGGACTCCGACGCCGAGCACGAGCGGATGACGGCCTGCGCCGAGGCGGTGCTGAAGGCGCTGGAGCTGCCGTTCCGGCGCATGCTGCTGTGCAAGGGCGACATGGGCTTTTCTGCCCAGAAGACCTTCGACCTGGAGGTCTGGCTGCCCAGCCAGGGGACCTATCGCGAGATCAGCAGCTGCTCGAACTGCGGGGATTTCCAGGCGCGGCGCATGGATGCCCGGTTCAAGCGCGCCGGCGAGAAGAAGACCGAGTTCGTGCATACGCTGAACGGGTCGGGGCTGGCGGTCGGGCGCACGCTGGTGGCGATCATGGAGAACTATCAGCAGGAAGACGGGCGGATCGCGGTGCCGGCGGTGTTGCAGCCGTATATGGGCGGTCTGACGCATGTGGGGGGCGCCAAGTGAGTCCCTCTCCCAGAGGGAGAGGGCTTGAGGCCCGCAGAGCGCAGCGATGCGCCTTGGCCGAAAGGGTGAGGGGACTGCCCTCGCCGGTTGGCCGCTTACCCCTCACCCTTTCGCGCAAGGACGACGGCTTCGCCGCCGTGCGCTCAAGCCCTCTCCCTCTGGGAGAGGGTAGGGATGGCGCGCGATGAGAATCCTGCTGACCAACGACGACGGGATCGAGGCCGAAGGCCTGGCCTGTCTTGAGCGGATCGCGCGCACGCTGAGCGACGACGTGTGGGTGTGCGCGCCCGCCGTCGAGCAGTCGGGCAAGGGGCGGGGGATCACCCTGACCGAGCCGCTGCGGGTGCTGAACCTGGGCGAGAAGCGGTTTGCGGTGACGGGGACGCCGACCGACTGCGTCGTGCTGGCGGTCAACGACCTGATGCCGGACAAGCCGGACCTGGTGCTGTCGGGGGTCAACCGGGGGCACAATATCGGCGAGGACGTCAGCTATTCCGGCACGGTCGCGGGCGCCTTGCAGGGGATGGCGTTCGGCATCCGCTCCATCGCCCTGAGTCAGAGCCTGGAGCGGTTCCACGACGAGGTCGTGGCGCACTGGGAGACGGCCGAGGCGTTCGCGCCGGCGATCATCAGCCGCCTGCTGGAGCAGAAATGGGCGAATGGGGTGGTGATGAACCTGAACTTCCCCAACCGCCCGCCGGAAGCGGTGGAGCAGGTCGAGGTGACGACGCAGGGCTTCCGCAATGTGGGCGAGATGCATGCGGTGCGGCGCGTCGACCTGCGTGGGCGCGACTATTACTGGATGAGCTTCCGCGGCGAGAAGCAGGAGCATGCCGAGGGCACGGACCTGCGGGCCATCGAGGAGGGGCGGATCTCGGTCACGCCGCTGCATATCGACCTGACGCACATGACCAGCGTGCATGACCTGAAGAAGGTGCTGGGCGGGGCGCCGCCTAAAACTGTGGTGACGGCTGCATGAATCTGCACGACGACCGGGCCGGCCGGCTGATCCTGTCGCTGAGGCAGCAGGGGGTGACGGACCCGCGCGTGCTGACGGCGATGGAGAGCATCGACCGCGCGGTCTTCGTGCACGAGAAATTCCTGGATCAGGCGTGGGAAGATCAGGCCCTGCCGATCGACTGCGCCCAGACCATCAGCCAGCCCTATATCGTCGGCCTGATGACCCAGGCGCTGGAGGTGCAGGCGCGGCACCGGGTGCTGGAGATCGGCACGGGCAGCGGATATCAGTGCGCGGTGCTGAGCCGGCTGGCGCGCTATGTCTATTCGGTGGAGCGGTATCGCAGCCTGCTGGTCGAGGCGGAGGCGAAACTGCGCACGCTTCAGATCGACAATGTCATCACCCGGCACGGCGACGGCGGCCTGGGCTGGGCCGAGCAGGCGCCGTTCGACCGGATCATGGTCACGGCCGCGTCGCCGACGGAGCCGACCGAGCTGCTGAAACAGCTGAAGCCGAACGGGGTGCTGGTCGCGCCGGTCGGACGCACGTCGGTGCAGATGCTGCACCGCTATGTCGGTCAGGGCGACGGGTCGTTCCATCGCGAGAGCCTGACGGAGGTTCGGTTCGTGCCCTTGGTCGAGGGGACGGCGAAGGAGGGGTGACAGCCGTGGGTTGAGCCTGCATGGTTCGCCGATGGTCCGCTCATCGCTCGCCGCCGCCATCTTTCTGTTTTCAACGACGACTGTCGGGGCGCAGACATGGCCGGTTTGTTTCGAGGACGGAGCCATACTTACGCCGGAAGGATATCGCGCCCTTCGAGAAGCGCGTGAAGCCTACGAGCAGGGGCCTGAATGGGCTTCGACGGTTACGCTCTATGCGCAACCCGGTTACGATGAAGCTGATCCAGCCGCGAAAGAACGCCTGACTGTCGTCCATCTGGAAGTCATTCACGCTGGCTTCTCACCCGCGATTGAAATCCTGAAACCCTATGAAAGCGCGGAGCCACACTGTGTTTCGATATCTGTCAGACGGCTTGAAGCCGGCCGGCCGCCGTCTTTGAGAACATGGCACTACTATCCCGTTTTCTTCGATAGCGGCAGTGCTGTGGTTGACCCAAAGGCGATGTCGGCTTTGAGGGTCTACGCCGCGACCTACCAGCCTGGAATGCGGGTCGTATTGCATGGCTTTACTGACACGGCAGGATCGCCGGAGGTCAATCTGGCGCTGAGCCGGCGTAGGATCGACGCTGTCACGGACGCCTTCATTCGATTGGGCGTTCATGCTCGGGACGTCGAGACGACGGCGTATGGCGAGACAAATCTCATGAGACCGACTGCCGACGGCGTATCCTATTGGATGAACCGCAGGGTGGGGATCGATATGCGGATGCAGCCCCGTTAACCTTCGCGCCCCAATTCCGCGACGATTGCGGGGTTGGCTTATGGGGCGCGAGCGGGCACACCGGGCGGGCGAGTTTAACCATGTGAGGAGCAGCCGGTGGCGGTGATTTCGGGCTGGATGAGAGCGGTTCTGGTGGCGGGGGCGTCGCTGAGCACGGCGGCCTGCATCAGCTATCCGTCCGAGCCGCGCTATTCGACGCATGCGAATCCGGCGCCGGCGCAAGGACAGGGCGCCTATCCGCAGCAGCCGGCCTATCCTAACGCACCGCAAGGCCAGCCCAATCAACCGGCGCCCTATGAGTCGCCGCCGCCTGCGACGGCGCCCATCGGTCAGGTGGAGGGCGGGGCCTTGCCGCCGACCGTCAGCGTGGGGCCGAGCCAGCCGGCCTATCAGCCGCCGACCGCTCAGCCGCCCGCCTATACGCCGGCGCCCTATCCGTCGTCGTCCGCGCCGGTTCGTCCGGGCGCGGCCTATGTGATCCAGCCGGGCGACACGATTTCGGGCGTCGGGCGGCGGTTCCAGACGCCGGTGCAGACGCTGATCGACCTGAACGGTCTGGGTCCGCGCGGGGCCATCACGACGGGCCAGCGAATCATCCTGCCGGAAGCGGCGGTGGACACCGGAAACGATCCTTACGCGACCGGGCCTTCGCCCGTCGGGGTTCTGGTGCCGAACAATGGCGTGGTCCCGCCGCCGCCGCCGCCGCCCTCGGGCAATGCGGCCCTGCCGGTGCAGACGCGACCAGCGACCCAACCCTTTACGTCGGGATCGGCCCAGGCGCCGGCCGCCCAAGGGCCTGTCGCCGCCGGACAGCCGAACCTGCTGTGGCCCGTGCGGGGCGACATCGTGCGGCGGTTCGGCCCGGTCGGGATGGGGGAGCGCAACAACGGCGTGAACATCGGCGCGTCTGCGGGCGCGGCGGTCAGCGCCTCGGCGGCCGGGCGCGTGGCCTATGTCGGCGACGATCTGGTGGGGCAGGGGCTGACGGTGCTGATCGTTCACGCCAACGGCTGGCGCACGGTCTATGGCCATCTGGGTTCGGCGACGGTGCGTGACGGCGAGGACGTGCGGGCGGGTCAGCAGATCGGCACCGTGGGTCTGACGGCCGGCGACGGACGCCCCTCTATCCACTTTGAGACCCGCCAGATGCGAGGCGACGACCCCGTCGCGGTCGATCCCCTGACGGTATTGCCGCGCTGATCGATTTAGTCGCGTTGCAATCCGCGAGGCGCGGCCCTAGGTTCCGCGCCTCGTTTTAATGGGGCGCCGACGAGGGCTGCCCCTTCTATGTTCGGAGACTACCCATGGGCGGAGCGGCTGACGGCGGCTTGATGGCGCAACTGATCGGCTTCGCGCCCATCATCGGCATCTTCATCCTGTTCTACTTCCTGCTGATCCGTCCGCAGCAGAAGCGCGCCAAGGAACACGCGACCGCCATCGGCGCGGTCAAGCGTGGCGACACCGTCGTCCTGGGCAGCGGCATGATCGGCAAGGTCACCCGCGTCGAAGAGGCCGAGGTCAATGTCGAGATCGCGCCCAGCGTCAACGTGCGCGTGGTCAAGTCCATGATCGCCGAGGTGCGCAACCGCACCGCCATCGCCGCCAACGATTCCAAGGCCTGATACGCTCGCGTATCGCTGAACCGAGACCGCCCTCATGATTCAGCTGTCGCGCTGGAAAGTCATACTCGTCGTCGCTGCGGCCGTCTTCGGTTGCCTGTTCGCATTCCCGAACGTGCTGTCGGATGCCCAACGCGAGGCGCTGCCGGGCTTTGTGCCCAAGAACAAGCTGAACCTGGGGCTGGATCTTCAGGGCGGGTCGTATCTGCTGCTGGAAGTCGATGTGCCGGCGATGCGCGAGAAGCGCATCACCAACCTGATCGAAGACGTTCGGGTCACGCTGAGCGGCGCAGGCATCGCCACCAACGGCTTCCAGCGTGAAGCCGGCGGCGTGGTCGTCACCCTGGCCAATCCGGCCCAGAACGATGCGGCCTTTACGGCGCTGCAGCAGCTGGCCGGCCAGGCCGGGGCGGGCGGTCAGGTCGAACGCGCAGCGACGCGCCTGGGCAATAACCGTATCCGCTTCGCCTATACCGACGCCGCGCTGAACGGCATGGGCGCGACGGCCGTGGACCAGTCGATCGAGGTGGTGCGCCGCCGGATCGACAGCCTGGGCACGCGCGAACCCTCCATCACTCGTCAGGGCGCCGACCGCATCGTGGTCCAGGCGCCAGGCGAGAGCGATCCGTCCAAGCTGGAAGAAGTCATCGGCCAGACGGCCCAGCTGACGTTCCAGATGGTGGATGTCGAAAACTCGGTCACCGAGGCCCAGGCGGGCCGCGTCCCGCCGGATTCCGAGCTGCTGGTCGGCGAGGACGGCACCCCCTATCTGGTCAAGAAACGCGTGCTGGTGTCGGGCGAGAACCTGACCCGTGCAGGCGTCGGTTCGGACCAGAGCGGCCGTCCGGCCATCGACTTCCGCTTCGACGGGGCCGGCGCACGCCGGTTCGGCGAAGCGACCGCGGCAAACCTGGGCAAGCCCTTCGCCATCATTCTGGACGGCAAGGTCATCTCGGCCCCGACGATCCAGAGCGCGATCACCAGCGGCTCGGGTCAGATCACCGGCACCTTCTCCATTCAGGAAGCGGCGACCCTGGTGAACCTGCTGAACGGCGGGGCCCTGCCGGCGCCGCTGAACGTCGAGGAACGTCGGACCGTGACGGCCGAGCTGGGCGCCGATGCGGTGCAGGCCGGCGCCTTGTCGACGGCTGTGGGCTTCGGCATCATCGTCCTGTTCATGATCCTGGCCTACGGCTTCCTGTTCGGCGGCGTGTCCGTGATCGGCTTGGTGCTGAACGGTGTGCTGATCGTGGCGGCCATGTCGCTGACCCAGGCCACACTGACATTGCCGGGCATCGCTGGTCTGATCCTGACCTTCGCTGTCGCCGTGGACGCCAATGTGCTGATCTATGAGCGGATGCGCGACGAGGCCCGGTCGGGCCGCAGCGTGATCGCCAGCATGGACGCCGGGTTCAACAAGGCCTGGGGCACGATCCTGGACGCCAACGTCACCACCCTGGTGGCGGCGGGGATCATGTTCATCTTCGGCGCCGGCCCGGTGCGCGGCTTCGCCTGGACGCTGAGCATCGGCGTCTTCACCTCGGTGTTCTCGTCGGTTCTGGTGGCCCAGGTGCTGCTGGCCTACTGGCTCAAGACCGCCAAGCCCAAAAAACTGCCGATCGCGGAGTGATGGCGATGCGTGGATGGCCCTTCATCAAACTTCTGCCGCAGAAGACGAACTTTCATTTCGTCAAATACGCCCGAGCCGCGGGCGTACTGTCGGTGGTTCTGTGCGTCGCCTCGATCATCGCCTGCTTCTATCCGGGCCTGAACATGGGCATCGACTTCCGGGGCGGCGCCTCGATGGAGGTGTCCAAGCCCGCCGGTCAGGTGATCGAACTGGATCGCGTGCGCGAGGCCGTGAACGGCCTGAACCTGGGCGACGTCCAGGTGCAGGGCATCGCGCGCCGCGACACCAACGCGGATGACGGCTCGACCGCTATCCTGCGCTTCCAGGTGCCGGAAGGCCGCGACCAGACCCAGGTGGTCAATCAGGTCGAGAGCACGATCAGCCAGACCGTCGGCGCGGTCCAGTATTCGGGCGTCAGCGTCGTCGGCTCCAAGGTGTCGGGTGAACTGTTCACCTCGGGCCTGCTGGCGCTCGCCGTCGCGATCGGGCTGATGTTCCTCTACATCTGGTTCCGGTTCGAGCCGCAGTTCGGCTTCGGCGCCGTGATCGGCCTGCTGCACGACGTGATCCTGACGTTCGGGCTGATCGTGCTGTTCAAGCTGGAGTTCAGCCTGAACATGGTGGCCGCGATCCTGACCGTCATCGGCTATTCGATGAACGACACCGTGGTGGTGTTCGACCGTCTTCGCGAGAACCTGCGCAAATACAAGACCATGCCGCTACGCGAGGTGATTGACCTGTCGCTGAACGAGACCCTGTCGCGAACCATCATCACCGGCGTGACCGCCGTCATGGTGCTGGCGGCGCTGGCCGTTTTCGGCGGCGAGGCCCTGTTCGGCTTCTCCATCGCCCTGATGTTCGGCATCATCATCGGCACCTATTCGTCGATCTATGTCGGCGCGCCGATCATCCTGCTGTGGGGCGTCAAGCGCGGCACGCTGGCCGACGACGCCAAGCCGATCAAGCTGGGCATGGCCAGCCGGCCGTAGGTCGGGCGCCATCGAAGAAATCAGGCCGCCCTTGCATCGCTTGGGCGGCCTTTTCCTTGGGCGCCGTCCATGCAAGGCTAGGCTTATGAAAGCTCTCGCCATCACCGTCACCGCCATCGCCCTGACCGGCGCCCTGTCCGCCTGCACCGACAGCAAGCGCGCGCGTAATGACGCCACTTGGGGCGACAAGCCGGCGGACATCACCTGCTGGACCTATGGGGTGGAGAACTTCAAGGGGCGCTCGACCGGCAAGGTCGAATATGACGACGGCGGCCGGATCTCGTTCGTGGATGCGGCGAACAATCGCTACACCACCATCGATGGCGATTGCCGGGTCGTCTATACGCAGCCGAGCACCTAAAGGCCGGGGCTGGTACGAACTCAGTCGATACCGCGCCAAGCACACCGCAGCTCCTTGGTTGGAGAAAACCAGAGCGTGATAATCAGCGCTTGGCCTAGCCCCGGAATTAAGATCGCAAGGGATAGCCAAGGCCAGAAGCCGGCATCCCGCAATCGTCGCGTAGTCATGGCGATCAGAAGCCAAATGCAGAAGGCGCCGATTAGAAGGATTTCGGGAACGCCCGGTATTCCAATTAAGGGGCCTTCGTAATCTCGATTACCCAGCGACGTCAGAAGGAGATAAAATAATCCCGCTGGGACGACGACGAGGTGGAACAGACATGTCCACCAGAAGTACGGCTCAATCCTTGTTCTGCCGAGGAGACTTAGGAAGTGCGGGCCCGAATTCGGTTTTTTCGGGCCCACGTATCTGTCCTCAGCGCAGCGAGGCGGCGAAGCGCTGGATGCGGGTGCAGGCTTCTTCCAGCACGGCGTCCGAGGTGGCGTAGCTGATGCGGAAATAGGGCGACAGGCCGAAGGCCTCGCCCTGGACCACGGCGACACCCTCGGCGTTCAGAAGTTCGGCGGCGAAGGTGGAATCACCGTCGATGACCACGCCGTTGTCCGTCGTCTTGCCGATCAGGCCGGCGATGGACGGATAAACGTAGAAGGCGCCTTCCGGCGTTGCGCAGGTGATCCCCGTCGCCTGGTTCAGCATCGAGACGACCAGGTCGCGGCGCTTCTCGAAGGCGGCCTTGCGCTCGGGGATGAAGTCCTGGGTTCCGTTCAGGGCCTCGACGGCCGCCCACTGGCTGATGCTGGCGGGGTTTGAGGTCGTCTGGCTGGCCACCTTGCGCATCAGGTCGATCAGCGGCTTGGGGCCGCCCGCATAGCCGATGCGCCAGCCGGTCATGGCATAGGCCTTGGAGACGCCGTTGACCGTCAGTGTACGGTCGGTCAGGTCGGGCGCCACCTGGGCGATGGTGGTGTATTCGAAGTCGCCATAGACGAGGTGCTCGTACATGTCGTCGGTCAGAACCCAGACATGGGGGTGGCGGCGAAGCACATCGGCAAGGGCCAGCAGCTCGGCCTTGGTGTAGGCGGCGCCGGTCGGGTTGGACGGGCTGTTCAGGATCAGCCACTTCGTCTTCGGCGTGATCGCGGCCTCCAGCACGGCAGGCAGCAGCTTGAAGCCGTCCTTCCCCTCGCCGACCACGGTGACGGGTTCGCCGCCCGCCAGCAGGACCATGTCGGGATAGCTGACCCAGTAGGGGGCGGGCACGATGACTTCGTCGCCGGGGTTCAGGGTGGCGACCAGGGCGTTGAAGATGACGGGCTTGCCGCCCGGCGCGACGTGGATGTTCGCGGCCGTATAGTCCAGGCCGTTCTCGCGCTTGAACTTGGCGACAATGGCGGCCTTCAGCTCGGGCATGCCGTCGGCGTCGGTGTATTTGGTCTCGCCGCGGTGGATCGCGTCGATGGCGGCCTGTTTGATGTTCTCGGGGGTGTCGAAGTCGGGTTCTCCGGCGCCCAGCCCAATCACGTCGCGACCTTCGGCTTTAAGCTTTCGCGCCTGGGCGGTCACGGCGATGGTGGCCGAAGGCTTGACGCGGGCGAGGGCGGAAGATTGCAGGCTGGACATGACTATCCCGTGGGTTTTGGAAGATTCTTGCCTGGGGAGGGCGGGGTTGTTTACGCGCGGTCGCGGCGCGGGACAATGCGCTGAAGCTCGCCAATGCGCGGGCGGGGTGTTAAGCGGCGCCTCTGATGCGCTGGATCATCGATTTCCTGTCGAACATGGAGGCGCGTCGCTGGCGCGCCGTGCTGGCGACGGCCCTGTTGCTGGGCGCGATGATCGCCCTGTTCGCCGTGGGCAAGAGCCAGCTGGGGCTGGACGCCGAGGGGCGGCTGGAGGACTGGCTAGCCGGGTTCCGGCAGGGGCCGTGGGGGCTGGTCGCGGCCATCGTGGTGTTCACGGTCTCGGCCTTTTTCGGTGCGCCGCAGTTCATCCTGATCGCCGCCTGCGTCGTGGCGTTCGGGCCGTGGTTCGGGTTTCTGTACAGCTGGATCGCGACCGTGGTGTCGGCGGGCGTGACCTATTGGCTGGGGCGGGGACCGACGGCGCGGCTGCTGGAGCGCCACGGCGGGCGCACCGTCGGGCGGCTGACCCGGTTCGTCGGCAAGAACGGCTTCTACGCCAGCTTCATGATCCGCAATGTGCCGTCCGCGCCCTTCATCGTCGTCAATATGGCTTTCGGCGCCGCGCGGACGTCGTTTCCGGCGTTCCTGGCCGGGTGCGCACTTGGGGTGCTGCCCAAGACGGCGCTGGTCGCCTTCTTCGGCGGATCCTTCATGACGGCGGTCAGTGGGGACGGGATCTGGACCTCGGCCATACTGGCGGGCGTGGCTCTGGCGTGGCTGATCCTGATGCTGGTGGTGCGCGAAGTGGTGAAGCGGCGCGAGACCGCGCGGGGCGACTGAGGGAATTCGCCTAGTAAGCCATTTAGAAGTGGTTCACCCAAAGGTTGCAGCATGCCGGTTGGGAGGTATCGCGATGGACGTCGAGATACTGAAGGCGCAGCACCGCCGGATCATTCGCCTGGCCAGCGCATTGGGCGGCTTGGCCGAAACCCTGAAGACGCAGGACGACGCTTCTCGTGCGCGAGAGCTGATGACCGCGCTGAACGCGGCCTTGATCGAACACCTCGCGATCGAAGACGGCGAACTCTATCCTGTGCTGATGAAGGCGGATGATGCGTCGGTTCGTCAGCTGGCGGAGCATTATGTCGATGACATGGGCGCGATCAGCGGCGCCTGGGCGCATTATTTCGGCGAGTGGTCGCAGGCCCGCATCCTGTCGGATCGGAGCCGGTTCGCTGTGGCGACCAAGGGGCTGATCGGCGCCCTGGCGCACCGGGTCGAGCGCGAGGACGACACCCTTTATCCGGCGATGGAGGCGGCGGACGCACGATCGGCACCATCGCGGGACGAGGACGCCGGTTCGGTCTGAGCCCTGCATCCACATCAGATGCGAACCCCATATGACGAGACCGTCATCAGGGCTTGTAATCCCGGTTTCATACAGGCACACCCGCCGCTAGTAGGCGTGGCGAAGACGATCAGGAACTGTCCGGCGTGGGGATGTCAGGGCAGTTGGGGCGTCGCCAGGTCGACTGAGATAACCAGACGCCCTGCCAGCTAACAACGGTATCGATTCCCATGAGTTTTTCCCTTTTCGGCGCGATCTCGAATGACATCGCGATGGACCTGGGCACCGCCAACACCCTGATCTACATGAAGGGCAAGGGCATCGTCCTGAACGAGCCGTCGGTCGTGGCGCTGAGAAACGTCGGCGGCCGCAAGGTCGTCCACGCCGTGGGCATAGAGGCCAAGCAGATGCTGGGCCGCACCCCCGGTCACATGGAGGCGATCCGCCCCATGCGCGACGGCGTCATCGCCGACTTCGAAGTCGCCGAAGAGATGATCAAACACTTCATCCGCAAGGTTCATAACCGCAAGGGCTTCGTGAACCCCAAGATCATCGTCTGCGTGCCGTCCGGCGCCACGGCGGTCGAGCGTCGCGCCATCAACGACAGCTGCCTGAACGCCTCGGCCCGCCGCGTGGGCCTGATCGACGAGCCGATGGCCGCCGCGATCGGCGCCGGCCTGCCGATTCACGAGCCGACCGGCTCGATGGTCGTCGACATCGGCGGCGGCACGACGGAAGTCGCCGTGCTGTCTCTGTCGGGCATCGTCTATTCGCGTTCGGTCCGCGTCGGCGGCGACAAGATGGACGACAGCATCATCAGCTACATGCGTCGCAACCATAACCTTCTGATCGGCGAAACGACCGCCGAACGCATCAAGAAGGACATCGGCACCGCCCGTATCCCGGCCGACGGCGAAGGCCTGTCGATCGAGGTCAAGGGTCGCGACCTGATGCAGGGCGTGCCGCGCGAAGTCCGTATCTCGGAACGCCAGGCCGCCGAAGCCTTGGCCGAGCCGGTCACCCAGATCATCGAGGCCGTGAAGGTCGCGCTGGAAGCCACCCCGCCGGAACTGGCTGCCGACATCGCCGACAAGGGCATCATGCTGACCGGCGGCGGCGCTCTGCTGCGCGGCCTGGACATCGAAATCCGTGATCACACCGGCCTGCCGGTCTCGGTGGCTGACGATCCGCTGTCGTGCGTCGCTATCGGTTGCGGCCGCGTTCTGGAACACCCGCGCTGGATGAAGGGCATCCTCGACTCCGCGCTCTGATGATTATCGTTGCGGCCAAGTGAGAGCTTGGCCGCAAATCCTTGTCAGGCCTGCGTGATCACGGTTCCATTCCGGCCTTGATCCTGCGATAGGCAGGCCTAGCGGCAGGGGGCGTCCTGCCGATTCCAACCCTTTGAGTGGAAGGTCGCCCGTGGCGTTTCGCGACGGCCCTTTTGAAAACATCAAGGTGCCGCTGGCGTGGACCGCTGCGGTGGTCGTTGTCGTGGCCGTCATCGGGGCGATTTTCCTGTTGCTGGGCGACCGGACGACGCCCGAGGGCGGATCCAGCATGGGCGCCGCGCGCGGCGGATTCGAAGCGGCGGCGGGGCCGGTGGGCGGCGTTTTCGCCGCGCCGGTGCGCTGGGGCGGCGCCGCCAGAGACTATGTCGGCGGCTATTTCTTTGCGATCGGCGAGAACCGCCGCCTGAAGGCCGAGATCGCTGAACTGCGCGGCTGGCGCGACGAAGCGATCGCACAGAAGAATATCAATGGTCGGTATGAAGCCTTGCTGGGTCTGCGCACCGAGCCGGCGGTCGCCATGGCGACGGGGCGGGCGATCTCGGACGCGCGTGGACCGTTCAACCGCGCCAAGCTGATCGATGTCGGCTCGGCCAAGGGCGTGCGCATCGGCAATCCGGTCGTTACCGAACACGGATTGGTCGGTCGCATATCCGGCGTGACCAGCGGCGTCAGTCGCGTGGTCCTGCTGACCGACGTGGCCTCGCGCACGCCGGTCATGATCGAGCGCACCGATGCGCGCGCCATGCTGACCGGCGACGGCGGCGACAGTCCCCGGCTTGAGTTCATTCGCGGCGCAGGGTCGATCCAGGCGGGCGACCGCATCCTTAGCTCGGGCGACGGCGGCGGTTTGCCGCGCGGTCTGCCGGTCGGGGTGGCGGCCAAGGGCGTCGACGGCGCCTGGCGCGTCAAACTGTTCAGCGATCACGGCGCGGTGGATTATGTCCGTGTGCTGTTGTTCCAGACCTTCGGCCAACTGGTCAGCCCGGATGCCCTGAATGCGCCGCCGCTGGCGGGGCTGGACACGGCGCCTGAGCCGAACGCCGCCGAGGCCGGGGCGATTCGCGACGCCGCCGCTCGCCGTCAGACGGCGCAGCAGGCCCAGGCGGAGCGCGCTCGCGCTGCTGCGGCGGCTCCGGTCATTCCTGCTGCCGGGCCTTCGACGACGCCAAACGCCGCACGGCCTGCGACGACGGCGCCGAGACCCGCCGTTGCGACGCCGCCGCCTGCGGCAGTCGCGGCTCCGACGGTCCCCACAGATGCTCCGGGGGGCGCGGCGTGAGACGGCCGGTCGCGGTCCGTGTCGTCGGACCTCTGCAGTGGATTGTCTATCCGGCCCTGGTCGTCCTCGCCGCCACCGTCGTCCTGGGAACGCCGATCCAGATGTTCGGCCTGCATCTGCCGGAGCCGGTGATCCCGATGATTCTTGCCTTCGCCTGGCCTCTGATCCGTCCGTCGATGACGGCGCCGGCGGTTCTGTTTCTGGTCGGGCTTTTCCTCGACCTGTTCTGGAATGCGCCTCTCGGTCTTTGGGCGCTGTGCCTGATGGCGGTCTATGGGACGGTGCTGCTGTCGCGTAACCTGCTGGCGGGCCATGAGGGACTTGTTCGGTTCGGCGCCTATGCCGCCTGCACCCTGGGCGCCTTTTTGTTGGCCTATCTGGTTGTGACGATGCGGGCGGCGAATGCGCCGGCGCTGTTGCCGCTGATCGGTCAGGTCTTGCCGACGCTGCTGCTGTTTCCGATCGCCAACTGGATGCTTGAGCGGTTCGACGACGGGGATATTCGGTTCAGATGAGCGGCGAACCCTCCATCTTCTTTGCGGACGTGAACGAGCGTCAGGGGTCGTTCCTGCGGCGGACCTTCGTGCTGGGCGGGGTATCGGCGCTGGGCATCACGGCCCTGATCGGGCGGCTGGGCCAGTTGCAGGTCGTTCAGGCCCAGGAGTATGCGACCCTGTCGTCGCAGAACCAGTTCAACTTCCGCATGGTGCCGCCGCCTCGCGGCCTGATCAAGGACCGAAACGGCGTCGTCATCGCCGGCAACCGCCCCAGTTTCCGGGTGCTGGTCGTGCGCGACGAGACCAAGGATCTGGATCAGACGCTGGACCTGCTGGGGCGGTTGCTGCCCGATACGCTGGAGCGGCGACGGGCCATCATCCGCGACGTCAATGCGGCGTCCAAGTTCAATCCCGTGCCGGTCAAGAGCGACCTGACCTGGGAAGAGTTCGCCAAGGTCAACCAGTACGCCAACGAACTGCCGGGCGTGATGGTCGATATGAACGAGGCGCGTTACTATCCGTTCGGCGGAGCGTTCGCCCATGCCATCGGCTATGTGGCCAAGGTGTCGGACCGGGACGTCAAGGCAATCCGCGACAAGGGCGAGCAGCCGCCGGCCCTGTTGTTCAACCCCAGCTTCCGTATCGGTCGCCAGGGCGTCGAAAAGGCGCTGGACCTGTCGCTGCGCGGCGAGCCGGGCGGCAACCGGGTCGAGGTTGATGCTCGCGGGCGGGTGGTCGCCGAAGACATCGGCGGCTCGCGGCCAGCGGTGCCCGGCAAGGAAGTCATCCTGACGCTGGACGCCGACGTGCAGAACCGGGCGCTTGAGGTGTTTGGCGACGAGTCCGGGGCCTGTGTCGTCATGGACGTCCGCAACGGCGACATCCTGTGCATGATGTCGGCGCCGTCGTTCGATCCTAACCTGTTCGTCGGCGGGGTGCCGACCAAGACCTATCGCGCCTTGGCGGATTACGAGCGCAAGCCCTTGCTCGACAAGACGCTGAACGGCACCTTCCCGCCGGGATCGACCTTCAAGCCGACGACGGCGCTGGCCTTGCTGGAGGCGGGCGTCGATCCGAACCTGACGGTGTTCTGCTCGGGTTCGTATCGTACCGGCAACCGGACGCAGCGCTGCTGGGGCCGGCACGGCACCCAGAACATGCACGACGCGATCAAGAACTCCTGCGACGTCTATTTCTACGCCATGTGCAATCGCGCGGGCGTCGACAATATCCGCAAGGCGGGCCTGGCCCTGGGCTTCGAGCATGAGTTCGACATCGGCGTCGGCAACCAGCGCAAGGGCCTGTTGCCGTCCACGGAATGGAAGGCCCGGACCTTCCCGCGTGATCCCGTCTGGCATCCGGGCGAGACGACGTCGGTCGCCATCGGGCAGGGGGCCATCACCGTCAACGCCCTGCAGCTGGCGGTCATGACCTCGCGCTTGGCGAACGGCAAGAAACAACTGCAGCCGCGGCTGATCAAGTCGATCGGCGGCGTCGAACAGCCCAGCGGGGCAGAGGCGCCGGACTTGCCGTTCGATCCCGCCCACGTCGAATATGTGCGCCAAGGCATGATCGCCGTGGCCAACGACCGCTCCGGCACGGCCTATCGTCAGAGCCAGCTGGGGCTTGGCGACATCCAGATGGCGGGCAAAACCGGCACGGCCCAGGTCCGCAACTATGGCACCGGCTCACGCAAGAGCGAGATCTGGGCGCTGAAGGACCACAACCTGTTCGTGGCCTTCGCGCCGGTCGATGCGCCGAGATACGCCGTCGCCATCATCGTGGAGCACGGCGGCAAGGGTGGAGCGACCGCCGGCGCGCCGCGCGCCCGCGAAGTGATGCGTACGGTCCTGTTGAAGGATCCCGACATGCGTGCGCGGATCGAGCGGCCGCTGCCGCCCGAACCGACGGGGGCCGCCATCGTCGAGGACGGCGTGGTCGGCGCTGCGCCCGAGCCGGATGTGGTCGCGACGCCTCAAGCCCCCCGAGCTGCGCCTACGACGACCAGCGGCCCGCGCCCCTATCTGTCCGAGCCGCGTCGTTGACCGCATCCGCCCTGTCACGTCCCGGCGAGCGCGAACGCGTCTCGACCAAGATCGGCCAGATCGACTGGCGGCTGACGGCGCTTCTGTGCGTCGTGTCCGGCACCGGCGCCCTGATGCTCTATTCGGTGGCGGGCGGTTCGTGGTCGCCGTGGGCGGCGAAGCATCTGATCCGGTTCGGCATGTGTCTGGCGCTGATGCTAGCGCTGTCGATGATCAACATCCGCTACTGGTTCGCCCTGGCCTATCCCATCTACGGCATGGCGCTATTCATGCTGGCGCTGGTGGAGACGCCGCTGGGCTATACGGCCTTGGGCGCCACGCGATGGCTGGATCTGGGCTTCATACGTCTTCAGCCGTCCGAGATCATGAAGATCGGCGTCGTGCTGGCCTTGGCGCGCTGGTATCACGGCGCATCAGCCAAGGAGGCGAGCCTTCACTGGAAGCTGATCTTCCCGGTCGGGATCATCGGCCTGCCGTTCCTGCTGGTCGCGCACCAGCCCGATCTGGGCTCGGCCATGCTGATCGGCATGACCGGGGCTGCCATCATGTTCGTCGCAGGCCTGAGCTGGCGGATCATCCTGCCTCTGATCGTCGCCGCGGCCGTGTTGGTGCCGCCCTATGTCATGTTCGGCATGCACGACTATCAGCGCCATCGGGTGCTGACCTTCCTGAACCCCGAGGCCGACATGTCGGACAAGGGCTATCAGATCGTGCAGTCCAAGATCGCCATGGGATCGGGCGGGCCGCTGGGGCGCGGATTCGGCTTGGGCAGCCAGAGCCAGCTGGAGTTCCTGCCCGAGCGCCAGACCGACTTCATCTTCGCCGCCTTCGCCGAGGAGTTCGGCTTTATCGGCACCTTCACCCTGCTGGCCTGTTATGCGGCCATCATCCTGATCTCGTTGAGGATCGCCTCATTGTCGCACAGCCACTTCGGGCGATTGGCGGCGTCGGGGGTGACGGCGACGTTCGCGCTGTATGTGCTGATCAACGGGGCGATGGTGATGGGGCTGGCGCCCGTGGTGGGCGTGCCGATGCCGCTGCTGTCCTATGGCGGCACCGTCATGCTGACCGTCATGATCGGGTTCGGCCTGGTGATGGCGACGCGGGTCCACCGATACGCCGAACTGCCCAAGGGTCATGGGCTGATCTGACGTTACGTCAGCTAAGTGATCGGCATTCAGGTTTCGCTTCCTAAGGCGGCGATTTCGCGGATAAGCTCTCTTCCAAAGATGTTTCGCATCGGCTCAGGCCGGTCAGCGACGCACGCCATGGGAGACGATGGATGACCGATCTGGAGCGATTTCGCGCCGAGACGCGCGACTGGCTGGAGGCGAACTGCCCGGCCGAATGTCGCGGGCCGATGGCCGACGACGAGATGATCTGGGGCGGGCGCGACGCCACGTTCAAGACGTCGGCGCACAAGTTGTGGCTGCAGCGGATGGGCGCGCGGGGCTGGACGGCGCCGGAATGGCCCAAGGAATACGGCGGAGGAGGCCTCAGCCGCGAGGAGGCCAAGGTGCTGGCCTCCGAGCTGCGGCGCATCAAGGCGCAGCCGGCCCTGGCCAGTTTCGGCGTTTGGATGCTGGGCCCGGCGCTGCTGGCCTTCGGGACCGAGGAACAGAAGAAACGTTTCCTGCCCGAGATCGTGCGCGGCGAAATCCGCTGGTGCCAGGGCTATTCCGAGCCGGGGGCCGGGTCGGACCTGGCCGCCATCCAGACGCGGGCCGAGGATCGGGGCGATCACTGGATCATCAACGGCCAGAAGATCTGGACCTCCTATGCCGACAAGGCCGACTGGATCTTCTGCCTGGTGCGGACGGACCCGGATGCGCCCAAACATTTGGGCATCAGCTTCGTGCTGTTCGACATGAAGACGCCGGGTGTGACGACGCGGCCCATCACCCTGATCAGCGGCAAGTCGCCCTTCTGCGAGACCTTCTTCGATGATGTGAGGGTGGAGAAGGAGAACCTGGTCGGGACGCTGAACCGGGGCTGGGACGTGGCCAAATATCTGTTGGCGCACGAGCGGACGATGATAGGCGCCATGGGCGAGGTCGGCGGCGGGCGGCCCGTGGGGCAGGTGGCGCTGGACGCCATCGGGGCGGACGAGGCCGGGCGGCTGGACGAACCGATGCTGCGCGCCCGGATCGCGGATCTGGAGATCGACGCCGCCGCCTTCCGCCTAGCGATGGAGCGGGTGGGCGATCAGGTGAAGGCCAAACAGGCGCATCCGGCCATCGCCTCCATGCTGAAATACTATGGGTCCGAGCTGAACAAGCGGCGCCACGAACTGCTGATGGCGGCGGGCGGGTCCGACGCGCTGGAGTGGGAAGGCGAGCGGTCGCACGACGGCAAGACGGCCCGCGACTGGCTGCGGACCAAGGCCAATTCCATCGAGGGCGGCACCAGCGAGGTTCAGTTGAACATCATCGCCAAACACCTGTTGCAACTGCCGGGAGCGTGAGACGATGCCGCTGATCCTGACCGAAGAACAGACGATGTTGCAGGATGCTGCCGACGGCTTCCTGAACGAACAGGCGCCGATCGCGCATATGCGCAAGCTGCGGGACGGGCGCGACGCCGACGGGGTGTCGCGCGACCTGTGGCGGGCGTTCGGCGAGATGGGTTTCGCCGGGGTCATCATTCCCGAGGCGCTGGGCGGCATGGGGCTGGGCGCCGTCGAGGCCGGGGTGATCGCCGAGAGCCTGGGGCGCACCCTGACGCCGTCGCCCTATCTGGGGTCGTCCATTCTGTCGGCCAAGGTGCTGATCGAGGGCGGGTCGCAGGCGCAGCAGGCGTGGCTGCCCAAGGTGGCTGCGGGCGAGGCGATCCTGGCCCTGGCGGTGGACGAGGGCGCCAAGCACGCGCCGTCGCGCATCACGACGCGGGCCGAGCGGGCCGGAAACGGCTTCAAGCTCAACGGGGCCAAGACCTTCGTGCTGGACGGCCATGTGGCGGACGCCCTGATCGTGGCCGCGACGGCAGAGGAGGGGACGACACTGTTCCTGGTCGATCCGGCGACGGCGGGTATCGAGATCGAGCGCACGATGATGGTGGACGCGCACAACGCCGCGCGGGTCACGCTGATCGACGTCGCGGTCGATGCGGACGCGGTGATCGGCGCGGTCGGGGGCGGGGAGGCGTTGCTGGACGGCGCGCTGAGCCTGGGGCGGGCCTGTGCGGCCTCCAGCCTGACGGGCGCGGGCGATCAGGCGTTCAAGACGACGCTGGACTATCTGCGGACCCGCAAACAGTTCGGCAAGCTGATCGGCGAGTTCCAGGCGTTGCAGCACCGGGCCGCGCACCTCTTCTCCGAGCTGGAGCTGGCCCGCGCGGCGACGATCGGCGCCCAGATCGCCATCGACGAGGGGCGCGAGGGGGCGTCTCTGGCGGCCTCCATCGCCAAGGCCAAGGCGGGGCGCGTCGCCGAACTGGCGGTGCAGGAGGCGGTCCAGATGCACGGCGGCGTCGGCATGACCGACGAATACGACGTGGGCCTGTTCATGAAGCGGGTGCGGGTGCTGAACGAACTGCTGGGCGACGCCGGGTTCCACGCCGAACGGGTGGCGCGGGTGCAGGGGTTCTAGGCTCGCCTAAATTATAGACCGTCACCCTCGGGCTTGTCCCGAGGGCCTACGGTTGGTCGAACGCAGTCGTGGACGGGGCAGGCTGCAGTTTGAAAAACTCTGACCGCTAAGTGCGCCTGACCGTAGGCCCTCGGGACAAGCCCGAGGGTGACGAGCGTTTGAAGTCGGACGCGATTTTATCCCTGGCGACTGTGTTCCGCTAACCCGCCTTCTCGCTCCACAGGTCCAAATCCGGCTCGCGGCCGATCAGGGCTAGGCCGGCGGCGATGGATTCGAACTCGCCGCCGGTCTCGATCCGCTCGGAGCCGAAACGGCTCTGGAAGATGGCGCGCACGGCCGGCACGAAGGAGGTGCCGCCGGTCAGGAAGACCCGGTCGATGGCGTCTGTGCCCAGGCCGCTGCGAGCCATGGCCTCGTCCACGGCGCCTTCGATGGCGGCCAGTTCCGGCGCGATCCACCGTTCGAAATCGGCGCGGGCGACCGGCTTTTCGATATGGACGCCGCCGGCCTCGAACAGGAAGGTCGCCGTCTCCTCGGCCGAAAGGGCCATCTTCAACGTGGACACGGCGCGGTACAGGTCATGGCCGTGGTTGTCGTCCAGCACCTCGATCAGGCGTTCGATCTTCTCCGGCTCCAGCGCCGTGCGGGCCAGGGATCGGATGTCGCGCATGTCCCGCGATGCGCGCAGCAGGGCCAGCTGGTCCCAGCGCGCGAAGGCGGAATAATACCGCTGGGGGATCGGCAACTGCTTGCCGACCGAGCTGTAGAGGCCGCCCTTGCCCAGTTCGGGCGAGACCAGCTGGTCGATGATCCGATAGTCGAAGGCGTCGCCCGCCACGCCGACGCCCGACCGCGCCAGCGGCGTCGAACGCAGGCCGTCGTCGGTCCGCTCGAACCGGATGATGGAGAAGTCGCTGGTGCCGCCGCCGAAGTCGGCGACCAGAACCGTGGCGTCCTGCTTCAGCGTGCGCGCGAAATAGAAGGCGGCGCCGACCGGCTCGTGCGCATAGCGAATGTCGGTGAAGCCCAGCCGTTCGAACGCCGTCTGATAGCGTGACAGGGCCAGGGTCTCGTCGGGATTGCCGCCCGCGAAGGTGACGGGGCGGCCGACGATGACGGCGGGCGGGGTGTTCGCCAGTTCGTCGCCCGCATGGTGGCGCAGCCGCAAGAGGAAGGCGGCCAGCAGATCCTCGAACGCATAGCGACGGTTGTCGATACGGGTCTCGGTGAAGGCGGCGCTGGCGGCGAAGGTCTTGAACGACTGGATGAAGCGGGTCTCCAGCGGGTCCTCGACATAGGCGGCGATGGCCCAGGGACCGGCCTCGACCACGCGCTCGGGCGGCTGGCCGTCCACGCCCTGATGAATCTGGAAGCTGAGCGCCGAGCGGAAGGTGGTCGTCTGGCCCTCCAACGCATCGAAGGTCACAAGCCGGGCGAGCCCGTCCGCATCGGTCAGGGCGACGACCGTATTGGTCGTGCCGAAATCGATCCCGATCGTCATCGGTTTCGTCGCCGTCATGGCAGGGCTCCAGGCAGGGGAGCCGGGTTCCTAGCGTCAGGCGGGGCAATAGCAAGGGCTAATGCGGGCGCATGAGAAAACGCCGATGACTACGCGATCGTGCTTCAACTTTACGTATAGAGGTCGATGTAGCGCCAACGGGCCGTCATCGTTAGGCTTCCGAGACTTCCCGGCTTATGTTCTGAACGATATAGCGGGCGCGATATAGCAGTTCGTCAAACGTCAGGATTTCGGGCGACCGGATATTGCGTCGATAGAGTTCGAAGCACGCGATCTTGTCCTCGTTCCCCTTTAGCTCCGACGTGTTGCCCACAACCAAGTAGCTTCGCGGTTCAATCGCGTATGCGGCTTCGCCGGTGTCGTTGCCTTCATCATCTTTCAGGTTGTCCCGCAAACGGCGTCGGGCGAATTCGAAGGTCGTTTTCTGTATCTGTGTGACTGCGTGAAACTTCGTCGGACACGCCCCAACAACCGGTCCGATAAGGTTGGCTTCGCAGTAGGGCGGTCCAGTCCTTCTTGATTTCGACCAACACATACTGACTGACCTCGGCGCGCGTCCGCACCAGTGCGTCGGTTTTTTGCCGGGTTGGTCGAACGCAGCGCCGGTGGTGACGGCTTCCAGCTTCTCACCCACCTTGTCCAAAGCTATATAGTTGAGGCCGTGTCCAAATATCCAAGGGTTTGCCTCAAAGAAGGCCTGCCAAACCCCTTCGGACGCGCCCGTGCCGATCTTTGCTTCGAAGTCCGCGAGCGCCTGTCGCTTCGATGCGACCGCGTAGATGTCCTGATGGAGTTCCGGCGTCTCCGCAAGTTTCCGAAGTAGGTCAGCACCCTTGTTACTTCCGATAAGTTCGCCAAGTGCGCCAAGGTTGATCGCATCGAGTGATAGGCGAGAAGTGTTTGCGTCACTCAAATCTAAGCTTTGAATGATCCCAAGAAACTGCCCGATCTGCGAAAGTTGGAACCGGTTGACCTGCATGTGTCCGTCGAGTTCCCAACCCCGCAGCTTGTGCCATTTCAACTTCGTTAGCTTGAATGTGTCGAAATCTTTCCGATCCCTGACGTAGAAGGCGGACACGGCGATCTTGCACCTATCGGTCACGTCGATTTCACCGACGAACTCTTCGCTCACGCCCGCGATCTTGGCGAAGGCTCCAGCCCGTGCGGGATCAATGTAGAGCTTATTGGGTGTGTAGTTCTTGATGTATTCAATATCGTCCGACACAGCTTCAAATCCCCTTCGGAACCATGATGTGCCCGATTTCGCGATCCTTCGGAACTACAGTCACATATCCTATGGTTATGGGAAGCGGTGTCTTGTCCGTCCACATCGAACCGACGATCGTTGTCGAGCGCGTTGCGGAGTAGAGCCGCACGCCATGCTGTTCGAACTCCGCTAGGTTTTGATCGAAGCTGCGGCTCGCCGACAGGCGGTCGCCGTGGGTTAAGTCCGACCAAGCGTCCCCATAGTCCTGCAACAAGTCGAACAGCGCGGCGGCTTGGTACTCCACTTCGTCGGGCAGTTCGTCGTCGCAGTTGAACACATACGCGGACGATGCGCCGATCAATCGCCCCAAGGCGTCGCCGGTTCGCACGGGTTCGGCGGGCAGTTTCAGATGATCCGGGTAACGCTCTTTCTCCCCGTAATCGGAAACCGTCTCTAGCAGCTTGTGAACTTCCGCCACGAACGCCGGATCATCGAACACGTCGGGGTTCTCATATCCAAGGCCCCGCGCCAGACTTCGACGGGTCGTCACGCTCGCAGGTTGACCGGCTTCCATCCGCTGTATGGTGCGAGGGTCCAAGCCGGAACTTTCGGCAAGGGCTTCCTGCGACCATTTCGAGGCCGTGCGGATGCATCGCACCCAAAATCCTAGAAGCTTCGGCGATAATCTGTGCATTTTGTTGGTCATGTTTCCTCCTTCGATGCTCGTCTAGCTATGGCGAATTTCGAAGGTCCGACACGACAGGATGCCGACAGCGCGCCCACACCAACCAGACAGGTTGCGGGCGTCTAAGTGGGACGAGTTGCCCAGAGGGGATTCAATAATCCATAAAAAATGGCGGAAGCGGTGTCCGATTCATCGCGTTTCACGACGGTGCAGCCTGTTTTCGGCGGAGGAAATTCACAACATCCGCCGATGTCGGCCATTTCAACACTTTTCACACAGTCGCGCCCAGTCGCAAATTTTATGGCGGGTGTGTGGGTGGGTGTATTAGAATGGCGGACGGAAAACGCTATTGCAGAAATGTCGCAGGGTTTCATGCCACGCCAAGCTGCTGAGTTGGGCGCTCTCGCAGTCAGTCGTCTGACCGTTCCCGGCTACCATGCCGTGGGCGGGGTCACTGGTCTCTATCTTCAGGTCCTCCCTGCAGGCGGGCGAACTTGGATACTCCGGGCGGCGATTGGGGGGCGTCGTCGGGAAATGGGTCTGGGCGGTTACCCGAGCGTGACGCTTTCAAGCGCGAGAGAAGCGGCGCGCGCGGCGCGAGATCTGATCCGCTCGGGCATCGATCCGATTAGCAGATCCAGGGAAGCCAGGGCGTCCCTGGCCGTGAAATCCGTCAACGCCGGCTGGACGTTCCGGCAGGCGAGCGAGACCTATGTCGCCACGCATGAGGCGGCGTGGAAGAACGTCAAGCATAGAGCCCAGTGGTCATCGAGCCTCGGAACCTATGCCTACCCCGTCATCGGCGACCTGAGCATTGACCGGATTGGCGTCCCTCAGGTCCTGGAAATTCTCACCCCGATCTGGACCTCCAAAACGGAAACGGCCAAGCGCGTGCGAGGCCGGCTGGAAGCGGTTCTGGACTGGGCTACAACCCGGGAGCTTCGCTCTGGCCCTAATCCTGCACGGTGGAAGGGCCATCTGGACAAGCTGCTGGCCGATCCAGGGAAGGTGTCACGGGTCCGACACCATCGCGCCTTGCCCATCGACGATATGCCTGAGTTCATCGCTCGACTTTCGAAAGTTGGCGGAATGGGTGGTCGCGCCCTTATGTTTGGAATTCTCACCGCTGCCCGCTCCGGTGAGACAAGGGGCGCCACATGGGGCGAGATCGATCTGGCTCGCGGGGCTTGGACCTTGCCTGCAGAACGGATGAAAGGTGGTCGGCTGCATCGCGTCGCGCTCTCCAACGCCGCGCTAAGTCTCCTGGGCGTTCCAGGTAAACCCGATGACCTGGTCTTTCCCTCGGCAAACCGCGGCACACTTTCGGACATGACCCTGACCAAG
The DNA here is from genome assembly GCF_049896085.1 of Brevundimonas sp. TWP1-3. NCBI lineage: Bacteria > Pseudomonadati > Pseudomonadota > Alphaproteobacteria > Caulobacterales > Caulobacteraceae > Brevundimonas > Brevundimonas sp. TWP1-3. The sequence continues at coordinate 2,052,428 of NZ_JAFCTP010000001.1, forward strand.
GTGCTGCGCGACATGAAGGTGGACGCAGTTCCTCACGGATTTCGGTCCACATTCCGCGATTGGGCGGCAGAGCGAACCGACCATGCGAACGAGTTAGCGGAGATGGCCCTCGCCCACGCGGTGGGGAGCAAGGTCGAAGCCGCCTATCGTCGAGGCGACCTGTTTGAGCGCCGAGTCGTCTTGATGAATGACTGGGCGGCGTTCTGCGGTCTGGGTCGCTGAGGGGTCTCCAGGGCTCCGCAGGTTCCCGCGCCAGGCTCGGCAGGAACCACTTTTGAGCAGGCGTTAAAGAAGGTTGAGGCTCTCCGGCGGGTTTCGGACTGCCGAAAGAACAGTTTGAAGGCCAGTGATTGCGAGATCTGAGTGGCACGTCTAGTCATGGTGAGACAGCGAGGCTGAATGGTCGAACTCCGCTCCTTATCCGCCGCCTGCGCCGAGAGGCGCGAGACCGCCGATTGCTTGGGCTGCGGCGCGCGTGCGTTCAGCGTCTGCGACAGCTTGGCGCCGGAAGATCTCGCGCGGCTGGACGCTATCGCCGAGCGGATGTCCCTGGCGGCCGGCGACGTGCTGACAAGGGAAGACGACCCAGCGGTGAGCGTGTTCAACATCACCTCCGGCTCGGTGCGGATTTACAAGTTGCTGCCTGATGGTCGACGCCAGATCACCGGATTTCTGTTCGCCGGGGATTTTATCGGACTGGCTGCGGGCTCCGCCTACGGCTTCTCCGCCGAAGCGATCGAGGACACGACCCTGTGTCGTTTCCGCACGGCCGACTACCATGGGCTGGCGCGCGAAAAACCGAGCCTTGAAGCGGCGCTGCTGGGGCGGGCGATGCATGAATTGGCCGCGGCGCAGGGGCAGATGCTTCTCCTGGGGCGCAAAACCGCACGAGAGCGGCTTGCCAGCTTCCTGGTGACGATGGTTGACCGCGATCCGGTGCATCCGTCAGCGGCCAATGTCGTGCGGTTGTCGATGACACGGTCCGAGATCGCCGATTATCTGGGATTGACGATCGAAACTGTCAGTCGGGAGTTGACCCGGCTGAAGACGGCTGGCGTCATTCACGCCCTGTCGTTGCATGACATCCGGATCGAGCAGCCTGACCGGCTTCGGGCGTTGGCGGATGGGGCCCCTAAGCGGCGTGATCGCGACGGGGCTTGAAGGCGATGCGTCCGTCGATATCGCGTCCATCCACGCGGATCGATCGCTCGCACATCGCCATCGGCGGCATGCGATGGCTGACGAGAATGAGGCCCTGGACGCGCGCCGCAAGGCGTCGTCGAAGCGCCTCCAGGACGCGGGCCTCGGTCGCGGCGTCCAGGCCTTCGGTGGGTTCGTCCAGCACCAGCCAGGGCGCGTCGCGCAAATAGGCGCGGGCGAGGCCCAGGCGACGCCGTTCGCCGCCCGACAAGCGCTCGCCGTTCGGTCCGGTGGGTGTGTCGAGGCCCAGGGGCTCAGCTCGGATTCGGTCGCCCAGCGCCGCGTCGTCCAGCGCCTCCCATAGGGCTGCGTCGTCCGCAGGACCGGCAAGCAGCAGGTTGTCGCGCACCGATCCGTTCAGCAGCCGCACGTCCTGGGCGGCATAGGCGAACAGGGCGCGGCGATCCTCTGGCGCGATCTCGGCGGCGTCTACGCCGTCCAGACGCATCTCCCCGGCGATGGGCGTCCGGAGCCCGATCAGGCGTTCGATCAGGGTGGTCTTTCCGGCCCCGGACGGGCCGAACAGGCCGAGACGGAATGGCGGCGTCAGGTCCGCGTCGAGCGCGTCGAGGCCCAGGGCGGCGCCGTAGGGTCCACGGCGTGCAGCAGCGGGCGGCGCCGGCACGGCGGCCTCCAGTCGCGACAGAGCCTGGCGGGCGGCCCCGTTCTGGTGCAGGGCGGCGACCAGCCCGCCGGCGGATTCCACGCCCATGACCGCCGCCAGGGCCGCCAGGGCGATCAGGGGCAGGTCGGCGCCGTAAGCGGCGGGGACGACGGCACCCACGGCCAGGGCGGTCGCAACTGCTTGCCATGCGGCCATCCAGCCCCCGGATCGGCCCAGCGCCATCTGGGCCTGATCGTGGTCGGCGGCGACCGCAGCGACCTGGGCGACGGCCCAGTCGTTCAGCCCATAGGCCTTGAGTTCGGGAGCGGCCGCCTCCAGCGCGGCGAGGCGGTCCTTGAGCACGCCCACGCCGATCTGGGCGGCGCGACCCGCGGGATCGGCGAGGCGACGGGCGACAAGGACGCCCCCGATGCAGGCTGCGGCCATGGCGCACGACAGGGCCAGGCCCGCCAGAGGCGAGGCGAGGCTGGCCAGCAGGACGGCGGAAGCCGCGCCCGCGCCCAGGCTCCAGGGTACGGAGCGGCGTACGAACAGGGTCTGGACCGCGTCCACGTCCTGAACCAGGCGGGCGGAGACCTCGCCGGACGACAGGCTCAACGCGCGCTCAGCCGGGCCGGCGGCCATGGCGTCGAACAGTTGGGGGCGAAGGCGGGCCAGGGCCTTCAGCGCCGCCTCGTGGCCGGCGACACGCTCGACGTAGCGCCCGCCTGTGCGGACGATGGCCAACAGGCGGATGACGGCGCTGGGCATCATATAGTTGAAGCTCTGGGCCGCCGCCGCGCCCGCCAGGCCCGCGAAGGCCGCGCCGGTGATGAACCATCCCGACAGACCCAGCAGGCAGACGGCCGAAACCGATACGACAGCGCCAGCCGCCGCTGCCAGCCGAAGCCGGGCGCGCTGAGCCTGAGCCTGGGCGCCGATCAGGCCAGCAATGCGCGACGGGGCGCTCACAGCCGCACCACGCGGTCGGCCAGGGCAGCGACCGCCGGGGAATGGGTGGCGATCAGGGTGGTGCGGCCACGTGCAGCCTGGCGGATGACGTCCAGCATGGCGCGTTCGGCGGCCGGGTCCAGATTGGCGGTCGGCTCGTCCAGCAGCAGCAGCGGGGCGCGCTTCAGGATGGCGCGAGCCAGGCCCAGGCGACGGCGTTCGCCGCCCGACAGGCCGCCGCCGCGCTCGTCGATGCGTCGATCCAGATCGCCGGACAGGCCGGCCGTGCGCGCCGCCATGACGATGCGGCCGGGGCAGGCGGTGCGATCCGCCAGGGCGATGTTCTCGGCCAGGGTTCCGGGGGCCACGATCGGGTGCTGGCTGGCCCAGGCGACGCGCCCGGCGATGTCGCCGCAAAGGCTGAGCCGCGCGCCGCCCACCTCGATCTCGCCGCGCGTCAGGGGCGCGAGGCCGAGCAGCAGATGCAGAAGGCTGGACTTGCCCGCGCCGCTGGCGCCCATCACGGCGACGATCTGGCCCGGCGCGACGTCGAGGTCGAACCCGTCGATCACCGGCGCGGCGTCGTCATAGGCGATGGCGACGTCCCGGAAATGGATGGCGGGCGCCAGGTCGCCGAGGGGCGCGCGCAGAACCGGACGCAGGGCCGGGCGCGGGTCTGGCGTGATCATGGACGGTGCGGCGGCCTCGGCGGCCTGGCGATCATGATAGGCGGCGGCGAGCCGGCGCAGGGGCGCATAGACCTCGGGCGCCAGGGCCAGGACGAAGAAGGCGCGCGACAGGTCCAGGGTCTCGGGAACCGGAAAGGGCAGCAGCCGCAACAGGTTGAAGCCGCAATAGACGGCGATCAGCGCGACCGACAGGGCCGAAAAGAACTCCAGCACTCCCGACGACAGGAAGGCGACGCGCATGACGCGGGCGGTCCGGCGCTCCAGCTCGTCCGAGGCTTGGGCGATCCGGGCGGTCGTGCGGCCCACGGCGTCGAAGGCAAGGATGGCGGGCAGGGTGCGGATACGGTCGATGAACAGGCCGGACAGCCGCTCCAGGGCCTGGAACTGACGACGGCTCTCGCCGGCGGCGGCCGTGCCCGCCAGGGCCATGCCGACGATGAAGGGGAACAGGGTGAACAGCAGGACGCCCGCCGACACCGGGCTGGCGATCGCGGCGGCGGCGATGATCAGCAGCGGCGACGCGCCGGCGGCGAGGCGCAAAGGCGCAAACCGTGAATAGTAGCCGTCCAGCGCGCCGACGCCCTCGACCAGGGCCGTCAGCCGGTCGCCGGATCGCCGTCCCCGTCCGAACAGGTCCGCCAGCAGGCGCCCGCGCACATCGGTCTTGATCGCCCGGCCCAGGCGCGCGCCGACGGTCACGGCCGCCTGGCCGATCAGGCCGCGTGCGACCAGGCTTAACACCGCCAGAGCCAGCCAGGGCGCGGCGGCGGCGAGCGAGACGGTCAGGTTGGCGATCGTCAGGGCCAGGCCCGCTGCGAACCCGATGGCTGGAACGACGTCGGAGACGGTCAGCAGGCCGGCCAGCAGCGTCAGCAGACGCCATGGCTGGCCGACCTGCTTGAGCCACGCGGCTGCGGAGACGGGGGCGATCGGCACGGCGCTCATCGGCGGACTCCAGCACCCGGCCGCGACCGCGCGCCACTGGACAAAACGTCGTTGGACCAAACGTCCAAGGACCGACCGTCCAATAGGAGCCGGCGTTCGCGAGCGCTTTGATCGAGATCAAGGCGGCATACCCGTCAAGCTTCTACGGCCAGCGAAACGTCGGTCGTGCAGACCGATTTCTCGGAGCAACGCCATGATCGACCTCGCGGTCGTCGACCTGTCCCGGCTGCAGTTCGCGCTGACGGCCCTCTACCACTTCCTGTTCGTGCCCCTGACGCTGGGGCTGGCGTTCATGCTGGTCATCATGGAGTCGATCTATGTGATGACCCGCCGGCCGATCTGGCGGACCATCACCCGTTTCTGGGGCGTCTGCTTCGGCATCAACTTCGCCCTGGGCGTGGCGACCGGCATCACCATGGAGTTCCAGTTCGGCATGAACTGGAGCTACTACAGCCACTATGTCGGGGATATTTTTGGCGCGCCGTTGGCCATCGAAGGGCTGATGGCCTTCTTCCTGGAAGCGACCTTCGTAGGGCTGATGTTCTTCGGCTGGGACAAGCTGAAGCCGTCGGCCCACCTGTTCGTCACCTTCATGGTCGCCCTGGGCACCAATCTGTCGGCCCTGTGGATCCTGATCGCCAACGGCTGGATGCAGAACCCGGTCGGCGGCGCCTTCAATCCCGACACCATGCGGATGGAGGTCACGGACTTCATGGCCGTGCTGTTCAATCCGGTGGCCCAGGCCAAGTTCGTCCACACCGTCTCGGCCGGCTATGTCTGCGCCTCGGTCTTCGTGCTGGGCGTGTCGGCCTTCTACCTGCTTCGCGGCAAACATGTCGGCTTCGCCAAGCGGTCGATGACCGTGGCCTCGGCCTTCGGTCTGGCGGCGTCGCTGTCGGTCGTCGTCCTGGGAGATCAGTCCGGCTATGCCCTGACGGACAATCAGAAGATGAAGCTCGCCGCGCTCGAAGCCATGTGGCGCACCGAGCCCGCTCCCGCCGGCCTGACCCTGATCGGCATCCCCAGCATGAAGGATCGCGAGACCCACTACGGCGTCCATGTGCCGTGGGTCATGGGCCTGATCGCCACCCGCACCATCGACAAGCCGGTCGAGGGCATCTTCGAACTGGTCGCCACGGCCGAGACGCGGATCGAATCCGGCGTCATCGCCTATGACGCGCTGGAGAAGGTCAAGGCCGATCCGGCCGATCCCGCCGCGCGCGCCCTGTTCGAGACCCACCGACGCGACCTGGGCTATGGCCTGCTGCTGAAGCGCCACGTCGCCGATCCGCGCATGGCCTCGCCCGAGCTGATCAAGCAGACGGCGTGGGACACGGTGCCGAACGTGCCGGCCCTGTTCTGGAGCTTCCGCATCATGGCCGGCGTGGGGATGTTCATGATCGCCCTGTTCGGCACGGCCTTCGTCCTTTGCACCCTGCGCAAACACGACACCCGCTGGTTCCTGAGGATCGCGGTCCTGGCCATCCCCCTGCCGTGGGTCGCCATCGAGTTCGGCTGGATCCTGGCCGAGTTCGGGCGTCAGCCCTGGGCGGTGGAAGGCGTGCTGCCGACCTTCCTGGGCGCCTCGTCGCTGAGCGTGCCGCAACTGTGGGCCACCATCGTCGGCTTCACCCTGCTGTACGGCGCCCTGGCCGTGGTGGAGGTGCGGTTGATGCTCCACGCCATCAAGAAGGGCCCCTTCCACGAACAGGAGATGTTCGGCGAACCGACCCCAGAAGCCCCGGATGTGCGCCCGCTCGCGCCCGCCGTGGCCTGACCCAGATCTCTTAGGACATCCGACCATGGATCTTCCAATCGACTTCGCCACCCTGCGCCTGATCTGGTGGGGGCTGCTGGGCGTGCTGCTGATCGCCTTCGCCCTGACCGACGGGTTCGACCTGGGGGTCGGCGCCCTTCTGCCCTTCGTCGCCAAGACGGACGAGGAGCGCCGCATGGTGATCAACACCGTCGGCGCGACCTGGGAAGGCAACCAGGTGTGGTTCATCCTGGGCGGCGGCGCGATCTTCGCCGCCTGGCCCTTCGTCTACGCCGTCAGCTTCTCGGGCTTCTATCTGGCCATGTTCCTGGTGTTGTCCGCCCTGATCCTGCGGCCGGTGTCGTTCAAATATCGCTCCAAGCGGGCCTCGCCCCGGTGGCGGACTTTCTGGGACTGGGGCCTGTTCGTCGGCGGCTTCGTTCCGGCCCTGGTGTTCGGCGTGGCGGTCGGCAATGTCATGCTGGGCGCGCCCTTCCATCTCGATAGCGATCTTCGGTCCTTCTACGACGGCAGTCTGCTGGGCCTGTTCACGCCGTTCAGCCTGATCGCGGGCCTGTTGTCGGTCGCCATGCTGGTGCTGCACGGCGCGGCCTGGCTGTCGGTCAAGGCCGAGCAGGGGCCGGTGCTGGAGCGCGCGCGTCTGATCGGCACGGTCGCCGGCGTTCTGGCCCTGGTGCTGTTCGCGGTCGGGGGTCTGTATGTCGCCTATGGCGGTCTGGGCTATCGGATCACCGGCATGCTGGACGTCAACGGCTTCTCCAACCCGTTGCGCACGACGGTTCAGGCCGCACCCGGCGCCTGGCTGGACAACTATGGCCGCTATCCCTGGATGATGGTCGCCCCGGCGCTCGGCTTCGTCGGCGCCCTGGCCGGTCTGGTCGGGATGTGGCGGCGGTCTGCGCCCCTGGCGTTCGGCGGCTCGTCTGCGTCCACGGTCGGGATCATCTCGACCGTCGGCCTGTCGATGTTCCCCTTCATCCTGCCCAGTTCGATCGATCCGCAGTCCAGCCTGACGGTGTGGAACGCGTCGTCCAGCCATCTGACCCTGTTCATCATGCTGATCGTGACGGCGATCTTCCTGCCGCTGATCCTGATCTACACGACCTGGGTCTACTCGGTGCTGTGGGGCCGGACCTCGACCGCCGCCCTCAAGACCAACCCCGACCTTTACTGAGCCATAGGAGCTTATAGCGATGTGGTATTTTTCATGGATTCTCGGCCTGGGTCTGGCGGTCGGCTTCGGCGTTCTGAACGGCCTGTGGCACGAGTTCCACCTGTTCGACGAGGGCGATGAAGGCCTGTCGATCGATGCGTCGAAAGAGGGCGATGTTCCCCTCTAGCTCCGCGCGTCTTTCCGTTCGCGACCTGATCGAACGCTACGACGCCCATGCGCCGCGCTACACCTCCTATCCGACGGCGGCGCAGTTCACGCCCGCCGTCGGCCCCGGGGATTGGGCCGCGTGGCTGAAGGGCGTCCCGATTGATCAGTCGGTTTCGCTCTATCTGCATTTTCCCTTCTGCAAGCGGTTGTGCTGGTACTGCGGCTGCAACACGCGGGCGGTGAACCGGGCAGGCGTCATCTCCAGCTATGTCGATCTGATGCTGCACGAGGCCGATCTGGTCCTGGCCCAAATTGGGCATCCGGTCCGTGTGGGATCGATCCATCTGGGCGGCGGCACGCCCAATATGTTGTCGCCGGACGATTTGGAGCGGCTGTTCGCCGGCCTTTCGGCGCGGTTCGACCTGAGCGACTGTTTCGAGATCGCCGCCGAACTGGACCCCGAGGTTCTGACGTCGGAATGGGTCGAAGCCGCCGCACGGATTGGTCTGAGCCGCGCCAGCCTGGGGGTTCAGGACCTGTCGCCGCGTGTCCAGGCGGCGGTGAACCGTCCAGAAAGCTTCGAGACCATCTGCCGGGCGGCCGAGGCCTTGCGAGGGCAGGGCGTGACCTCGCTCAATCTGGACCTGATGTACGGGCTGCCGCTCCAGGCGGTGGAGAACGTCATCACCACCCTGGGTCAGGTGACTACGCTGAGGCCAGATCGGATCGCCCTGTTCGGCTATGCCCATGTGCCGTGGATGAAGCCGCACCAGCGGCTGATCAACGACGCCGACCTGCCCGACGCCGAGGCGCGCTTCGTTCAGAGCCAGGCGGCGGCGCGCTATCTGACCGGCAAGGGCTGGCAGGCGATCGGCCTGGACCATTTCGCCCTGCCGCACGATGGGCTGGCGGTGGCGGATCGCGCCGGGCGCCTGCATCGCAACTTCCAGGGCTACACCACCGACGCGGCCGAGGTGCTGATCGGCCTGGGCGCCTCCTCCATCAGCCGCACGTCCAGGGGTTTCGTCCAGAACCACACGCAGGAACGCGACTGGCGTCAGGCGGTGGCCGCAGGGAACTTGCCGGTCGCCCGAGGCGTCGCCCTGACCGAGCAGGCCGCCTTCGTCGGCGAGATCATCGAGCGGCTGATGTGCGACTTCGTCGTCGATGTCGCGCCCATCGCGCTTCGCCGAGGCCGCGACCTGTCCGAGGTTGCGAGCGCTTGGTCCCTGCTGGATCGGTTCGCGCAGGACGGCCTGGTCTGGCTGGATGGAACGGTGGTGGCAGTGAAGACCGTGGGGCAGCCCTTCGTGCGGGCGGTGTGCGCGGCCTTCGATCCCGACGCTGCCGACATTCGCCAGCGGCGTGCGCGGGTGGTCTGACAGGACAGTTTGTCCACGCCCGTCAGGGTTTGCGATGGATCAAGGTCGTGGGGTCAGGCTAGGCGCACACCCCTCTCCGACGCCTGACGAAGGCCGCACGCGGCGGCCCGGGCGTCGGGGATGAGAAGATGAAAACCAAGACCCTGTTCCTCGCCGCCGTCGCGTTCGCCGCCTTCGCCGCGCCGACCCTGGCTCTGGCCCAGACCGAGAGTGTGGCTCTCGTCGCCTGGGAGGCGCCCAAGAAGGGCGATCTGCTCCTGACGGGTCGCGTCACCGACGTATTCTCCCAAGCGGACAACGTGATCACCACGGCCGCCGGCACCGATGCCGACCTGAAGGTGGATGTGGGCGACAGCGTCATGCCCACCCTGGGCTTCACCTATTTCCTGACCGACCATCTGGCGGTCGAGGCCATCCTGGGCACGACCCGGCACGAGATTCGCGCCCAGGGCGGGGCCACCGATGTCGCCGTGAACGAGACCTGGGTGCTGCCGCCGGTGGTGACCCTGCAATACCGCCCGCTGACCCAAGGCCGCTTCAGCCCCTATGTCGGCGCAGGCGTGAACTACATGCTGTTCTACAACGGCAAGGACAAAAACAGCTTCAAGGTCGATCTGAAAGACGGCTTCGGCTACGCCTTACAGGCGGGCGCCGACATCGGCATCCAGGGACGCTGGAGCGTGAATCTGGACGTCAAGAAGGTTTGGTTCAACACCGACGCCAGCATCAACGATGGCGCGCTGAAATCCAGCGTCGAACTCGATCCCTGGGTGGCGTCGGTGGGGATGAGCCGCAAATTCTAGGCGGCGACGATCGGCCGACGGCCTGCGACCGCTACCTTTCAGGCGTCAGGTTAAGGCGGTTCTCGGCGATTTGGAGGTGATGCGCCTTCTTCGGCCTTCTCTTTCCAAGCCTTCCGGTTCTTTTGCGGATGGCTAGCGTTTGCCGGCGCGCCAGTCCCACGGGCTGATGAACGTCCCCGCCCACAGCCCTTTCCGGCCTTGTTCGGCGTCGTGTTGCTGCTCAGAGTGCTCGCTCTCGCTGTAGCGCGGATAATCCAGCGCCCAGCCGGCGGCGACCATCCAACTCCCGAGATCCCTACGGAAAGTCTTGCAGGCCTCGGTTGGCTCGCAGTCGGCCGTGACTGTGCAGCGCGCCACGATCCGTCGATACCGATCCGGTCGACCCTGCGGCGTGCAGGTCACCGGCCGGTCGTTGATCAGCCGATCGAGGTGGCGGGCGGCCTCTGTGCCACAGCGATAGGTCTCGCCGTCGCGCTGACAGGACTGGCGGCCTTCGGGCGCATCGACGCCCCATAGCCGCACGCGTTGGCCGCCGATCTCCAGGGTGTCGCCGTCGATGACCGTGGCTCGCCCGATCAAAGGGGCGGCAGGCGTGGCGGACTGCAGGGTGATGGCGAGGACAAACGCAGTGATCATCCTGGCGTCGTAGCTGAAGTCAACGGGCCAAGGCTATGGCGAGATGTCTCCTTCTGACGAGCCTGTCGAGAGGCTTCCCGGGTCACACTTAGAAGCTTGACCGACCGGTAGGGACACAGGCAGGGAACCCGCGAAATCTGGATGCCTCATTCAGCCTTTCTTACCGCTGCGTAGCGCCCGGGATTGTCTTTCCGCTGTCGCCGGAAACACGATACTGAGATCAGGCTCATCGCCTGTCGATCGTTCGGTCGATTTTCATAAAGGTAAAAGCGCCAAGTGCTTAACAGTGCATTTCGGAAGCGAGGCCAGCCTATATGAGCACGCTACAGACCCCACGACTACTGGACACGACGGTGGGCGCCGGTCCGGGGCTGCGGTCGCGAATCGTCGAACGGCCGGGCTTGGGACTGGAGCCGGACGATCTCGCGAGTCTGGTCAAGGATGTCAGGTCGATCGCGCGCAGCGTTCTGGGCGACCGCGATCTGACCTACGGGATATTCTCCGGCGATCCGGAGACGCTGTCCCGGACTGTGCTGACGGTGGTCTACGAGCAGCGGGGCGGACGACCGGTCGCCTTCAACGCCCTGGCCATTCTGGACGCCGATCTGGGCGGCCGGTCGGTGGAGATTCTGCACCTGGGTCTGGTCATGGTGCGTCCAGATGTGCGCGGAAGCGGGCTGTCCGCCACGCTTTATGGCCTGACCTGCGTCCTGCTGTTCGTGCGTCGGCAATGCCGGGCAGCCTGGGTGTCCAGTGTGACCCAGGTTCCGGCCGTCGTGGGCATGGTCGCCGAGACCTTTTCCGACGTCTATCCCGGCAGGCCGACGGCCCGACGCTCCTTCCAACACGAGCGATTGGCCCGCCAGATTATGGATGACTGGCGTCACGCCTTCGGGGTCGGCGACGAGGCCGGCTTCGACGCGGATCGCTTCGTAATCACCGACGCCTATACCGGCGGTTCGGACGAGCTGAAGAAGACCTTCGAAAGCGCCGCCAAACATCGCGACGCGATCTACAACGATCTCTGCGCTGCAGAGCTGGACTATGGCCGGGGCGACGACCTGCTTCAGATCGGTCAGATCGATATGCGCGCCGCCAGCCGGTATCTTGCCAAGGTGGCCCCTCCCGACACTATTCCGGGCCTGCTCGGCCGGTTCGCCCTGCTGACGATCCAGGCGGCCCTGCTGCCGCTGGTGCATTGGCTCGATCACACTCAACCCTGGGGAAGTTTGCGCGCATGGAAGACGTGACCGCCTTCGACTACGCCGAGTTCACCACCCGCAATCTGGGCTTCGTCACCGAGGCGGAACAGGCGGCCCTGAAGGGCGGCGCCGTGTTCGTTGCGGGAGTCGGTGGGATGGGCGGCGCCTGTTTCCTGGCCTTGGTCCGCGCGGGCGTCGGGCGGTTCGCCGTCTGCGACATCGACGTTTTCGAAACCTCCAACATGAACCGCCAGGTCTTCGCCTTCACCGACACCGTCGGACAGGACAAGGCCGAGGTCGCCTGCGCGGCGGCGCGGCGCATCAACCCCGAGGTCGAGATCGAGCGTTTGGGCGCGGAGTGGGTCGATCAGGTCGCGGACTTGGCCGCGCGCTATCCGGTGATCGTCAACGGAACCGACGACATCGCCGCAGGCATCGCCCTTTATCGCGCCGCCAAGACGGCGGGCGCGACCGTGATCGACGCCTATGCCTCTCCCTTGCCCTCGGTGATCGTGGTGCGACCGTCCGACCCGCGCCCGGAGGAGCGTCTGAAGTATCCGACGCGCGACAAGGCGCTGGACGCGATCCAGCCCGAGGATCTGCGAGCCAGCTTCATGAAGGAACTCGAATACGTCATGGTCCATTCGTCCTCGGCCCATCATGTCGATCTGGACGCCGCAGCGGCGCTCGCCGCCGGAACCGCCAAGCGGATGTCCTTTGCGCCGATGGTGATCTCGACCGGCTGCCTGATGGCCTATGAGGCGCTGTGGCTGCTGATGGGCCGCCGATCTAGGACCGATTGCCGAGGCTGGTTCCTCAACGCCTTCGCGGGCCGAACCGAACGGCCGTTGTGGGTGCCCGTCGCCGCCATAAAGGGCCTGATCGTGCGCGCCTTCATGGCCCGGCTGCTAAGGGGCGCCGCATGATCCGCGTCGAGACCCAGGCGCTGCTCGACGGCTTTGCGGCGGCGGGTCTGGCCGCCTATGTCGTCGCCCTGCTCGTGCGGCGCGCCGACGGTCCGTTGACGCCGCGACTGGTGTTCCTGTTCGGGGTCATGTCGGTGTTCTATGGCGTACGCAGCCTGGCCGTCCGAACGGGCTTGCCGATCTTCGAGGGCGCGACATACGCCGCCATATCGCTCGCCCCCCTCGCGGCCCTGCTGCTGGCCGAAGGACTGCTTCGCCGTCATGCACCGCGCGCGATGAAGATCGCCGTCTTCGCAGCGTCCGCCCTGGGTCTGGGTTTCGCCCTGTTTACGACCAGCCATGTCGCCTTCGGCTCCCGTAGTGCACTGGCCGTCATCATACTTTCGTCCTTGGTCGCCATTCTGATCCTGTTGTGGGCGAGGGATCGCAAGGCCCTGTCCCGCGCAGAGAACGGTGCCGTTCGCCGTCTCGCCGTCGGCCTGGCCATCGTCATTCCGTTGATCGGCACGGACTTTTCCGAACTGGTGGCCGCGCCCATCGGTTTCAGCCCCATCGCCGCCCTCGTGATCGTCCTGGTGGCTCTGTCGAACGGGGTCAGCGATGCGCGCGATGTCTGGATCGACGTCGCCGTGATCCTGGTGACAACCCTGGCCCTGACCTGTGGCCTGATCGAACAACTGGATGTCGGCGCGCTAGACGACCGGGTTCGCCTGTTCGCCCTGATCGGCGCGGCCCTGATCACCATGACCCTGGTGGTCCGCATCCAGCCGTTCGGCGCCGCCGGACGACGCACCAGCCTGCGCCAGCGCATGGCCTCGGCGGACACCGAATCTCTCGACAGATTCCTGGGCGACCTGACCAAGGAGCTGATGCTGAAGGATTTGGCGGTGCTGTCCGAACACGATCTTGCCGACTATCGCCCCGAGGCGATGGCGCAGACGCTGGATCGCCAGCCTCTGTGGAGCGCCGCCGCCCTGCAGGCCGGTGCGGGGGCGGTCGACGAGGCCGAGCGCGAGCCGCTGCTGGATCTTCTGGCCCGATCGGACGCCACCCACGTCGGCCTGTTGGGCCGTTCGCCGGTTCGGATCGGCCTCGTTCGTTTGCCGGATCTGTTGCGCAACACCGAGGCCGAGATCGATCTGGGTCTCGCCTTTCGGATGGCGCGGCTGACGACGGATAAACGCCCATGACCGCCCCGACTGTGGAGCTTCGCGAGGGTGATCTGGAAGGCTTCTTCCAGGTTCCGTTCGAGATCTATCCCCCCGACAGCCCCTATGTGACGCCGATGCGCGCCGATCTGGAGCGGTATCTGGATCCGGCGCGCAATCCTCTGATGCGCGACGACGGCGGCCGCCTGACCTTCTTCACCGCCTGGCGCGACGGGCGTCCGGTCGGACGGCTGACGGCCCATACCCATCCGTCCTCGAATGCGCGCTACAGCACGCGGCGCTGTCAATTCGGCTATTTCGACTGCGAGAACCGTGTCGAAACCGCGCGAGCGTTGTTCGACGCGGCCGAGACCTTCGCCCGAGCCGAAGGCTGCGATGAGTTGGTCGGCGCCTTCAACCTGACGGCCATGCAGCAGGCCGGCGTCCTGATCGAGGGCTTCGAGAACCAGCCCTATACCGACATGGTCTGGGGCGCCCCGCATCTGCCGCGCCTGCTGGAATCTTGCGGCTATGCGCCCGTGTTTCCGATGTCGACCTTCGAGTTCGATGTCGGGCCGAAGACCGCCGACGCCCTGTTGGGAGACAAGCAGCGCGCGGTGCTGTCGGACCCCGACTGGACGTGGAAGCCCATCAGCCGCAGCGCCTTCAAGACCCGGTTCGAGGAGGCCCGGCAATGCCTCAACGACGGCTTCAGCGACAATCCGATGTTCGTGTCCCTGACCCCGGCCGAGTTCGACTTCCAGGCAGGGGAGATGATGTGGATCGTCGATCCCCGCATCGCCTGCGTCGTCCACTACAGGGGCGAGCCCGCAGGCGTGGTGATCTGCATCCCCGACCTGAACCCGTTCCAGAAGGCGACTCGCGGTCGGATGGGTCCGATGACCCTGGTCCATTTCATCCGGGAGCGGCTGAGGCGCCGACGCGCGGTGATCATCTTCTATTCGGTGAAGCGCGCCTTGCACGGACAGGGTTTGAACGGCGCCATGCTGCACCAGGTGATCAAGGCCCTGTTCTCAGGCGGCTACAGGCAATGCGGCGTGACCTGGATCGCCGACGACAACACCGCCTCGCTGCGCCAGATGGAGAAGCTGGGCGCGCGGCGACTTCAGCGGCTGAATCTGTTCAGGAAAGACCTGCGATGACGCTGGATGCCGAGATGTTCCGGGCGCTGGTGGCCGAGGCCGCCCTTTCGCCCAGCGTGCACAATACCCAGCCGACGCGGTGGCGATTGACGCGCGACGGCCGGGTGCAGGTGCTGGAGGACGAAAGCCGCAGGCTGCCCGTTGGCGATCCAGAAGGCCGCGACCTGAACATCAGCCATGGCTCGGCGGTGGAGGGGTTCTGCCTCGCCGCCGAACGGCGCGGCCTGACCGTCGATGTCGGGCGTGACGGAAGTAATGTCGCGGAACTGACCGTTCGCCCTGGCGAGGTTTCCGATCCGCTGGCGGCGCATCTGACGGAGCGGCGAACCTATCGCGGAAAGTTCGAAGGCGGTCAGGCCGCTCACGCCGCACTGGCCCGACTGGAGCGCAGCGATGACCTGATCGTCCTCCAAACCCCGCAGCCCGTCGCCGAACTGGCCCGCCTTTACGATGAGGCCAGCCTGCGCTGGTTCCGCAACGCCGCCTATCGGGCGGAACTGCTGTCGTGGATGCGGCTGTCGCGACGCCATCCGTCCTGGTCCCTCGATGGGCTGAACGCCGAGGCCATGGAAATGTCCGGGATCGAGGCCGCCGGGGCCGGAGTCGTGCTGAGGCCCGGCGTGTTCGAGACGCTGGACCGGGTCGGTCTGTCCGGTGCCCTGGTCGCCGAGGCGGCGGTGGTGCGCAGCGCCTCGGCCATCGCCCTGTTTCATCGCCCCGCGAACGAGGCGCCGTTCGATACAGGACGCAGGTTTCATCGCGCCTGGCTCGGCTTCACCCAGGCCGGACTGTCGGCTGCGCCGATGGCGGTGCTGGCGGATGATGTCGATGCGCGCGCGTGCGTGAAAGCGGATTTCGATATCGGCAGTGATCGTCGCCTGATCACCGCCTTCCGGCTGGGGATCGCGCCGGCTCGCGATCTGGCGCCCAAGCCCCGCCTCGGGCTGGACGCCCTGATCGTCTGACTTAGAGCCCCTTCAGATATTCGATCAGGTCCCAGCGCTCGGCGACGGTCAGGCCCTCGACCTCGGCTTCATGACCGCGATTGGATCGGCCGGGCATGCGGGTATCGAACACGGCCGTCTGCGACCACGGCGTATAGCCTGGCGGATAGACACGGACCCCGCCCTGATCCTGTCCCGCGATGCCGACGGCCGCGAAGTCCAGCCGATGACCGCCGACGAGAAACCGTTCGGATCGCGGTTCGAGCAACAGGAACTGCGCCAGCGTCGGCACCGACCCATTGTGCATATACGGCGCGGTCGCCCAAAGGCCGGACAGCAGGGTGGCGGCGTATTCGCCGGTCGGGCGCGCGTCCAGAATTTTGTCATATCCGCCGTTGGCGGCATAGCGCGTCAGGTCGTTGTTAAAGGCCGCCGCCCGCGCTGGGTCGGACCCCACGCGGCCATGCCAGTTTGAAAAACGCTCAAGACGGGGGCGGTCCACCGGACCCGTGTAGATGCCATGGCAAGACGAACAGGCGCGGGCATAAACCAATGCCCCTCTCGCCGCGGTGGCCCGATCGACCGGACCCGGAAAGGCTTGGGGGCGACGCGTCTCCAGCCAGGCGAAGGCGCGTTCCGCAGCCGGAATCTGGCGATGGGCGCCGCGAGGCGACTGACCCATGCTGGGCACGGTGAAGAAGCTGGTGATGGCCGCCAGCCGGTCGCGATGCTCCGGCGTCAGGTCCTCGCGCCTAATCGACCGCCAGCGCGGCTGGCCTTGCGGCGCATAGGCCCCGTCGTACAGCAGGGTCGAACGGAAACTGCGATCGGCAAGATCTGGGATGGAGGTGAAACCCGCCTCCTCAGCGCTGGACAGGGTGTGGCCCTGCAGTTTCAACGCGGCGATCCCGTTCGTCAGACCGGGCGAGCCGTTCGAGAACTTTAAGGGGCTTCCCCCGTCTGGTACCTGGGACAACCGGCGTTGCGCCAGTGGAATGACGGCCCAGCGCAGGCTGGCCATCTCCCACCGATCTGTTTCGGGGAAGAGTGTTCGAACGGCGGCGAGGAGGCGGGGCTTGTCGTGGCTCTGGCGTTTGAGCGCCTGAGTTACGGCGCGGGTATAGGCCTCCAGATCCAGACTGGTGTTAGGCGATCCCAGCCACGCGGTCGTGGGTCGCGGCGCACCGTCGGCGGCGTAGGCCGGTCCGGCATGACAAGAGGCGCAGCCCAGATTGGCGACCGTCACCTTGACCGGAGGAAGCCCCGGCGTAACCGAGCCGACGCTGATTCCAAGCGGATGATCGCGACTGGGCGTGATCGGCACACCGGCGCCCTCGATCCGCTCCGGCCATAGGAAGCCGAAGGTCTGCAATCGCGCCTTGAGATGCGCCTGGCTGACGTCGCCCCTGTGTGGATCGTCGAGAACCAGGGCCGCCGCGACCAGCTTCCAAGGCACGGCTACAGTGTCCAAGGCCCTAAAGTTCACAGCGCCGAAATCATGTCGCGTGAAGGCCTCGGCGCCATCAAGCGGCGCCTTCGCAAGCGGCGCGGACGCCACCAGCAGCAGAAGGCAAGCGCCGAGCCCAATCCGCACCATCATGCTTTTGCCCTTTCCCGACAACGCCATCAGAATTCGCGTCTCGGGTCTTCGAAGGGCTTGATCATAGTCAGCATCACAGATCCCTTCCAGCGTATGGATGCTGATGCATGTGACACCTGATCGACGGCCTGCAGGGAAGCGGACGTTGCCGAAGGCCGCTAAGAATCAGGAGCGGCCTGTTCGGGATATCCACAGTCTCCGTGGGATCCGCTCCGGGGTCATCGTCTATGGGAGTCGTCTTTCTCTCTCCGGTCGCCGTCTTTGGCGGCGTCTCAGGCGGCGCTGAAAGAACTGGCCGTCATCGACCAGGCGCTGTCCGCCATGCCTGCACCCAGCGCGCGGCGCCCGTGACGATGGTCGGGCCTATCGTAACCTGACGGTGGCGATGCGGCAGACGACTGCCACGTTCCCGACCCAGCCGGTCAAGACTTACGAGATGGCTCGTCGAAGGTGTTGGACAAATCCCTCGTCTGCGTTCGTCAGTTGAAGGACGGGCAATACAGCCTTCCATCCATTGCTGCTGTTTGTGAACAGGACCAGTCCCTTGCCCGTATCGAGCTCAAAATAGGCGAAGGTGAAGGTTCCCTCATCCATACCGGTGTGCATCAAGAACCGCCGACCATCGATTAAGACGCTTTCCCAACCTAGGCCAAAGCCGTCCTCGGACGCGCAAGCTATAGTAGCGTCAGTCGCGCACGCCGGCTTCGGGCGCGCCGTCTGAATCTTCTGACGTTCTCGGTACAGCGCCGGCGTCAGACCCTGCTGGTTCAGTATCCCGATCATGAACTGCGCGTAGTCGGTGGGTGTCGTGATCAGGTCGTCAGAGGCCACATATTTCTCAGCGATCTGCGGAGTTAAGGCCGTCACATCCGCATCGTAGGGCGCGGCTAGACGCCCGCTAAACCAGGGACGCCGAGTGTAAGCCGTATCGTTCATGCCGCTGGGGGCGAAGACGAGCGCTTGCGCCAATTCTTCGAAAGGCTTGCCGGTTTTGCGTTCGATGAACCGCGCGAGCCATTCAAAACCTTCCCCTGAGTAGCCAAAGCTCTCTCCCGGTTCGCGATCAAACTTGAGGACGCCCCCATCGTCTGCTCGCCAGTTCGGCAATCCCGTCCTGTGGCTCATCACAAGGCGGGGCGTCAGCCGAGAGGCCCGGGGATCTTCCGCGAGGTCCGGATCGACCCAGTAGGGGGACATGGCTTCGTCGAGCCCGATACGCCCCGTCGCAACGAGCCGCATAGCAACTTCCGCACTGACCGGTTTTGCCAAGGACGCGACGTTGTAGAGCGTATTCGGAGTCGCAGCCTGGCCGGGCGAGGCTTGTCCCCAAGCCTGGGTGTAAGCCACGCGCCCCTCCTCAAGAACCGCGACTGAGAGGCTCGCCATGTTCAGTCGTGTGAGCAGTCCAGGTGCTTGAGCCTCCAAAGAGGCGGCAGCCGCGATTGCCGACTCAGTATGGTTCGACTGCGCCGTTGTCGGACTTGCCGCCAGCCACATACCTATCGCTAACATTGCGCCAGCACGCATCATGCTTCCTCAGAGGCTGCGCCGCCGACATGGCGGTTGCGATATGTGCTTTCGCTTAATCCGACGTCGCAAGTTAAGCTTGCGCAATGTCAGCTATGGGATGTGCGAGCCCGCCGCCTGGGTCCCGTCCGCGCGCTGAGAGGGAACCCTGACCCTCGGCCCAGCGCGCGAGTTCGTCGCGCCCAGGGGGCAGAGCCCGGTATTTGCGCTTTCGCTTCCGTCCGGTTTCAGCTGGCATGACCTCGATCCAGCCCGCCTCTTCCAGCCGTCCTAAGCTACGCGGCGTAGACCGCTGTTTTCGAAGAGTAGGCGCAGGCTATCTGCGGGCGTTGAGCGTGGATACAAGACGTCAAACGGCCCGACGTCGATGACGTCGGGCCGCTGAAGTCAGAGATAGGCGTCCGCCTTATCGATAGCGGGCGCGTTCTTCGAGGATCTGATCCGAGGTGTACGGCTTGGCTTCGGCGTCGAAACCGGACCATCCCGATTGGCGATAGGCTTCGCCGCGCGCGGTCGCGTCATAGCCGCGGCTGCCGTCCAGGATCGCTTGAATTCGCTGCGCCTCGTCGCCGTCGGCCTTGACGCTGACGAGCGTGCCGCCACGACGGACGCCTTCCGAATAGACGTTCGCTTCTTCGTCGCTGTGACCGGATTCCTTCAGGGCGCCGAGCAGGCCGCCCGTCGCGCCGCCGGCTGCGGCGCCGACCGCTGCGCCGACCGCCGTCGAGGCGAGCCAGCCGGCGGCGACGACCGGGCCGAGGCCTGGAATGGCCAGCATGCCGAGACCGGCGAGGACGCCCGCGCCGGCGCCGAGCAGACCGCCCGTGGTCGCGCCCTTGCCGGCGCCGTCGGCGACATCGTTTTCGCCGTCGCCGTTACGGTCGCCAAGAGGGCCGGCCTTGTGATCGCGGGATCCGGAATGCCAGTTGTCGGCATTGTTCGAAACGATGCTGATCTTGTCGTGATGAACGCCGGAGGATTCGAGCTTCGAGACGGCGTCCAGAGCTTCGGTGTGGCTGTCGAACAGCCGAGTGACGGTGGCCATGATAGAGTCCTTGGGAATGTTTGAGAGAGGTGGAAAATCAGGCTGCGATTATTGGGGCGTCACGACGCCCTTGTAATCGACCCCCACGGTCATCGGGTCGCCGCCCGCACGCGTGGCCTGGCCCTTCCAGATGCCTTGCTCGTCCTGGGTGAGCGGGCCGGAGACGACATAGCCTTGCTTCTCGATGGCCGCCTTGGCCTGACCTTCGGTGAAGGAGTTGGCGCCGGGCGTGAGAGCCGCCTGTTCAGACGTCTCCTGGGTGTCGACGGCAGGGTTCATCGGCGCTTCGGCGGAGGAAACGGCCGGGCCTTCGACAGGCGCTTCGCTGCGTTCGTTATTTCCGCAGGCCGTCAGCAGGACGGCGGTCGCAGACACGGCGAGGGCGGCTTTCAACATGAGGTTTTCCTTTCAGGGTGAGCCACCAAAAGGGACCGCCGCCTGCGTTCGTTCCGACGGCCAAGGTTGATAATCTTCACATTTTTGGCGGCGGAGCCCGTGCTTCAAGGCGCATCGCCAGTCCCGCGCTGACGAGGGAGGGTGGCCCTCGCTACCGAAAATCCCGTGTCCTGGGCCGGATCGTGTCGAGGTGCAGATCGGGGATGTAGATGTCTCTCGCCCTGACCGTTCGGGGCGGGGCGTCGCGGGCGTCGGGCGAGCCGCCACGATGGAATTCGTCGCCGCGGCCGTGGGGCAGGGGGAAGGCCGAGCCCCGGTCGCCGACCGAGGCGAGCAGGCCGGACGCGTCGTGAAGTTTGGTGGCGACGATATGGACAACTTCGCCCTCGCGCTGCACCTTGCCATCGACGACGAGCATGGTCGCCGACAGGACGATGCGGCGTTGCTGTTCGTAGAGGCTGGGCCAGATCACGAGGTTGGCGACCCCGGTCTCGTCCTCGATGGTGATGAACATCACCCCCTTGGCGCTGCCGGGCTTCTGACGGACCAGCACCAGGCCTGCGATCCGCGTCAGTCGCCCGTCGCGCATTGCTGTCGCGTCGGCGCAGGTCATGACGTGACGGGAATGAAGATCATCCCGCAGGAAGCTCAGCGGATGGTCGCGCAGAGTCAGGCCGATATGGCTGTAGTCCTCGACCACCTCGCGGCCCGGCGTCATGGGTTTGAGGTCGGCGTCGGGTTCTTGAATTTCGGGGTGCGGATCGCGGGCGTCGGCGGCGGCGAAGAGGGGCAGGGGCTCATCGCGCAAAGCCTTGATGGCCCACAGCGCGTCGCGGCGGTCGAGGGAAAGGGCCGGGCGGAAGGCGTCGGCTTCGGCCAGTCGAACGAGGCTGGCGACCTGGGCGCCGGCGCGTCGCCACAGGTCATCGACCGAGCGGAAGGCCCCGTCAGAGCGGGCCGCCAGGATACGGGCGGCGTCGGCGTTCGCCAGTCCCCGCACCATCCGGAAGCCCAGGCGGACGGCGAGGCGCTCATTTGGGCCGGAGGGCTCCAGGGTGCAGTCCCAGCGGCTGGCGTTCACGCAGACCGGGCGGATCTCGACCTGATGCTGCTGGGCGTCGCGGACGATCTGGGCCGGGGCGTAGAAGCCCATGGGCTGGGCGTTGAGCAGGGCGGCGCAGAAGACGTCCGGGTGGTGGCATTTGAGCCAGGAGGAGGCGTAGGCGATCAGGGCGAAGGAGGCGGCGTGGCTTTCGGGGAAGCCATAGGAGCCGAAGCCTTCGAGCTGGCTGAAGGTCTTTTCGGCGAACTCGGCCTTGTAGCCCCGCTCGACCATGCCGTTGATCAGCTTGTCCTTGAAATGGCTGACCCCGCCGGTGAACTTGAACGTCGCCATGGCCCGACGGAGCTGGTCGGCCTCCGAGGCCGTGAAGCCCGCGCATTCGATGGCGACCCGCATGGCCTGTTCCTGGAACAGGGGCACGCCCAGGGTCTTACCGAGCACCTTCTCCAGCTCGGGCTTGGGATAGACGACCGCCTCCTTGCCCTCGCGCCGTCGCAGATAGGGGTGGACCATGTCGCCCTGGATCGGGCCGGGGCGGACGATGGCGACCTCGATGACCAGATCATAGAAGGTCCGCGGCTTGATCCGCGGCAGCATGGCCATCTGGGCCCGGCTCTCGATCTGGAAGACGCCGAGGGTGTCAGCCTTGCGGATCATCGCATAGGTCCTGGGGTCCTCGGCCGGAATGGTCGCCAGGTCGAGCGCGATCCCCTTGTGCTCGGCCAGCAGGTCGAAGCCGCGCTTCATGCAGCTGAGCATGCCGAGCGCCAGAACATCGACCTTCATGAACTTGAGGACGTCGATGTCGTCCTTGTCCCATTCGATGACCTGGCGGTCCTTCATCGCCGCCGGCTCGATCGGGACCAGATCGTCCAGGCGGTCCCGGGTCAGGACGAAGCCGCCGGGATGCTGGCTGAGGTGGCGCGGGGCGCCGATCAGCTGACGTGACAGGTCAAGCGCCAGCCGAAGCCGGCGGTCCTCCAGATTGAGGTTCAGCCCCTCGACGTGCTTGTCCTCGACCCCTTCGCTGGAATAGCTCCAGACCTGGGACGACAGGGTCTTGATCAGGTCCTCGCTGAGGCCGAGCGCCTTGCCGACGTCGCGCAGGGCGCCCCGCGACCGATAGCGGGTGACGACCGAGCACAGGGCGGCGTGGTTGCGCCCATAGGTCTCGAAGATCCACTGCATGACGATCTCGCGCCGCTCATGCTCGAAGTCGACATCGATGTCGGGGGGCTCCTTGCGCTCCTGGCTGACGAAGCGCTCGAACAGGAGGTCGTTGCGGCCGGGGTCGATCGAGGTGATGCCCAGGACATAGCAGACGGCGGAGTTGGCGGCCGAGCCGCGTCCCTGGCACAGGATGTCGCGGCTGCGGGCGAAGCGGACGATCGAATGGACGGTCAGGAAATAGGGCGCATAGTCCAGCTTGCCGATCAGATCGAGCTCGTGGCGCAGGGTCCGGCGCACGCTGTCCGGCAGACCTTCCGGATAGCGGTCGGCGGCGCCGGCCCAGGTCAGCTGTTCGAGGGTCTGCTGCGGCGTCATGCCCGGCGTCGAGACCTCGTCGGGATACTGATAGGCCAGTTCATCGAGGGAGAAGCGGCACCGGTCGGCGATCTCGACCGAGCGGGCCAGGGCCTCGGGATAGGTTTTGAACAGGCGGTGCATCTCGCCGGGCGGCTTCAGATAGCGGTCCGCATGGCGTTCGCGCCGAAACCCCAGTTCGTCGATGGTGCAGCCGTGACGCACGCAGGTGACGACATCCTGCAGCAGTCTCTGGTCCGGATGATGGAAGAGGACGTCATTGGTCACGACGGTCGGCACGCCGGATTGGGCGGCCAGGGTGGACAGGTCGTGCAGGCGCAGCGCATCGCCGGGGCGGCGGCGCAGCGTCAGGGCCAGATAGGCGCCGGTCGGGAAGGTCGCCTTGAGTTTTCGCAGCCGGGCGGCGCAGGCGTCGTCCGCCTCGTCGGGGACGAGGACGGCGATCAGACCTTGCGACCAGTCCTTCAGGTCCGCCCAGTCGAGATGGCATCTGGCCTTGCCGGCGCGGCGCTTGCCCAGGGACAGCAGGCGGGTGAGGCGGGAATAGGCGGGGCGGTCGGTCGGATAGACCAGCAGGCCGGTCCCATCGATCAGGTCCAGGCGGCAGCCGACGATCAGGCGCACGCCCGAGGCCTTGGCCGCCTCATGGGCGCGCACGATCCCGGCCAGGGAGTTGCGGTCGACGATGGCGAGGGCCTCCAGCCCGCACAGCCGCGCCTGTTCGAACAGCAGCTCGCAACTGCTGGCGCCGCGCAGGAAGGAGAAGTGCGAGGTGGCTTGAAGCTCGACGTAGGGCATGCGGGTTCGCGCGGTGTTTCGGCGTCCTCGAAAGCGCGCGCAGGAGGCGGAAGGCAAGCGTCGCCTTTGAGAAATGTTTCCTTTTTGTTCTCGTCTTGATATGCAGGCCGTCATGCAGGGATCGGCCATCCGCAAGATCGTCCATGTGGACATGGACGCCTTCTTCGCCTCCGTCGAACAGAGGGACGATCCGGCCCTGCGCGGGCGGCCGGTCGCGGTGGGCCATGCGGCGGCGCGCGGCGTGGTCGCCGCCGCCAGCTATGAGGCGCGGCGGTTCGGTGTGCGCTCGGCCATGCCCTCGACGACCGCCCTGCGCAAATGCCCGGACCTCGTCTTCGCCCCGCCACGCTTCGAGGTCTATCGCGCGGTCTCGGCGCAGATCCATGCGATCTTCGCCGACTACACCGACCTGATCGAGCCCCTGTCTCTGGACGAGGCCTATCTCGACGTGACTGGGGATCGGCGGGGCCTGGGGACCGCCTCGGCGACGGCGGAGGCGGTCCGGCGGCGGATCCTGGAGGAGACAGGCCTGACCGCCTCGGCCGGGATTTCTTACAACAAATTCCTGGCCAAGCTGGCGTCCGACCAGAGAAAGCCCAACGGCCAGTTCGTGGTGGCGCCGGGCCGGGGTGAGGCCTTCGTCGAAACCTTGCCGGTCCAGCGGTTTCACGGCGTGGGGCCGGTGACCGCCGCCAAGATGGAGCGGCTGGGGATCCGCACCGGCGCGGATCTGCGCCGCCAGACCCTGGCCTTTCTCCAGCATCATTTCGGCAAGTCCGGGCCCTGGTATTACGCCATCGCCCGCGGCGAGGACGACCGGCCGGTCAATCCGGACCGGACCCGCAAGTCGAGCGGCTCGGAAACCACCTTCGCCTCCGATCTCACCGAGGCCGAGGCGATCGAGGCCGGGGTGGCAGCGATGGCGGACGAGGTCTGGGCCTGGTGCGAGACGGCGGGCAGTCGCGGACGGACCGTCACCGTCAAGGTCAAATGGGCGGACTTCCAGCAGTCGACCCGCAGCCGGTCCCTGTCCGAGCCCGTCGCCTCCCGCGAGGCCTTGCGCGACGTCAGTCGGCTGCTGGTCCGCTCCCTTTATCCGCCGACCCGGGGCGTGCGGCTCGTCGGGGTCAGCCTGTCCAATCTGGAGACGACGGCGGCGGCGGCGAAACAACTGGCCCTGTCGTGACCGGATCGGCGCAGATCGACCTGTTCGGAGAGGCGCCTGTATTTGCGCCGGTCGTTGCAGGGTTCGACTATTGGGCCGACGTCCTGTCGGCGCCCGGACAGGATGCGCTTGTGGAGGCGCTCCAGACCCTGGCGTTCAAGCCCTATGAGCATCTGGGCTATCTCGGCCATCGGCGGATCGCCGCCTTCGACCGCGAGGGCGACGGCGCGGGATGGCCGGCGTGTCTTTCGACCTTGATGGCACGGCTGGCGGATCGTCTTGATCTGGACGGCGCGGCCTTCGTCCAGGTCCTGGTCAATGAATATCCGCCGGGCGCCGGCATCGGCTGGCATCGCGACCGCCCTGTCTATGGCGAGATATTGGGCCTGTCCTTGCTGGCGCCCTGCGTGATGCGGCTGCGCCGCCGCGAGGGGGCGGGCTTTCTGCGGCGAAATGCGCCGCTGGCGTGCGGCTCGGCCTATCGATTGTCGGGGGAGGCGCGGGCGGCCTGGGAGCATTCGATCACGCCGATGACGGCCTTGCGCTATTCCGTCACCTTCCGAACCCTGGCCGACTGACGATCGATGGGGCGGCCGGCTGTTGTCGGGCGTCCCGGAGCGGTCGGGTCAGGCGAGGTCGATCCAGACCGGCGCATGGTCGCTGGCGCCCTCGGCGCCTCTTACCGCGCGGTCGACCCCGGCGTCGCTCAGGCGTTCGGCGGCGGGGCCGTTGAGCAGCAGATGGTCGATCCGCAGGCCCGCGTCGCGGGGCCAGGCCTCCCGGAAATACGACCAGAAGGTCCACGGCGGCGGATCGTGCGGGAAGCGTTCGCGCAGGGCGTCGGTCCAGCCCTGGTCGAGCAGGCTCTGGAAGGCCGCCCGGCTCTCGGGCTGGAGCAGGGCGTCGGTCTTCCACGAGCGGGTGTTGTAGATGTCGGCGTCTGTCGGCACGACATTGTAATCTCCGGCCAGGACGACCGGCGCCGCCGTGGGATAGAGCGAGGCCGCATGGGTGATGAGCCGGTCGGCCCAGGCGAGCTTGTAGGCGAACTTGGGGCCCGGCCTGGGGTTGCCGTTGGGCAGATAGAGGCAGCCGATCAGCACGCCGTTCACCGCCGCCTCGATATAGCGGGCCTGGCGGTCGTCGGCCTCGCCCGGCAGCCGGCGTCGGGTCACGACGGGCTCGCCGACCCGGCTCAGGATGGCGACGCCGTTCCAGCGATGCTCGCCGGCCCAGACCGCCGCATAGCCGGCCGCCTCGATCTCGGCAGTGGGAAACTGGCTGTCGGTCGCCTTCAACTCCTGCAGGCAGACCACCTCGGGCTGGGCCTGTTCGAGCCAGGCGAGGAGGTTGGGCAGCCGAGGATTGACGCCATTGATGTTGAAGGTGGCGATCCGCATTCCGGTCACCGCGACGCTGGAGCCGCAAGGGCATCGAGGGCGGCGCGCACATGGGGGGCGAGGGCGTCGGCCATGCGGCCCACGCCGAGGGCGTTGGGATGGATCCGGTCCGGCAGGACATAGGCGGGATGGAGCGCCACCCCCTCCATTAGAAAGGGCATGAGGGGCGCGCCGGACGCCCGGGCGACCTCGGGATAGACGGCGTCGAAGGCCCAGGCATAGGCGCCGAACCAGGGCGGGGCGCGCATGCCGCAGACGAGGACGGAGACGCCGCGGCGTTGCAGTCGGTCGATGATGGCCAGGAGATTGGTCCTCACCCGGTCGGCGGGGACCAGCTGCATCATGTCGTTGGCGCCCAGGGCGAGGACGCAGAGGTCGGTCTGGGCCGGCACGTCCCGGTCGACCCGCCGCAGGCCGTCGGCGGTGGTGTCGCCGGACACGCCGGCGCCGACAATCCGGATGGGTGGCGCGCCGCCTTCGAGCCGTTTGGCCAACTGACGCGGGAGGCTCTCGGCGGGTTTCAGGCCGTAGCCGGCGGTGAGGGAGTCGCCCAACAGGGTGACGACGCGCTCCGCAGCCGCGCCGCGGCGGCCGCTCAGAGGAAGACCCGGATAGGGCCCGTCACGAGGGCGGGGCTGGCAAGGCGGGGAGGGCAGGGCATGGCGGTCTCGTTTCCTGTGATAAGGCGTCGGGCGCGGCTCTCGTTCCGCGAAGGGCAGGGCGCCTGGCCGAAGAGGCCGTGACGCCGCCCGCTGAGGCCTGGGACCGGCGCCAGCGACGAACGGCAATGACGATCCCGACACAGCCGAGCTCGGCCTGGCCTGAGGCCGGCGACCTATTCCGCTATTTGGATATCGGTTGGTCGTAAGCCTGGCAGGGTGATTACCAATCCTTATGGTGACCGGGTCGCCAGAGTGGCGGCATGTGCGACCGATGAACCTGCTGGGCCTCCTCCTCGTCGGCGCTGACAGCCTTTTCAAGCGGCTGGTCGGGCGCGCGCGTTTCCTCTGACCCCTCAAGCTTCACAACGGGAACGTGGTTTGTGACGCGTGCGAGAGTGGCTTCCAGCGCGTCGTCGGTGTGCTCTGCCTGAGCACGCGATGGGGCGTGCACATGGAGACAACCCGATGAAAATCCGCGTTAAAGCCATGCTTGTCGGCGCCGCCCTGGTCGCCGCCGCCGGCGTCACTTCGGCCGTCGCTCAGACCGACCTGACCGCCTACCACTACGTCTATTACGCCGACGCCGCGAAGACCGAATACCTCGGCGAGATCTCCGATCGCGGCTGCGGACGCTCCGGCAGCTACAGCTACGTCCTGAGGGCGAATGTGCCTTCGCCCTATTATGACGCGACGCCGATCTATGTGTGCGGCGGCAACGGTCCGACCCTTCCCGAGAACTGGTGACCCCAGACCCGCCCCCGCGAGGGGGCGGGCGTCCTCGGCATCGAGACTTGGCGGCCGGCATCCTGCGGTCAACCCCGGCGCGCGCTTGCGGCTTGACGCCGGTCGCCCCTCGGCATTCCGCACGGATCGGCCGGTTGCGTCTATCCTAGCGGCTCAACGACGACGCCAGACGTCTTTGCCCCCGACCGCCACCGACTGGACCTGGTCGTCGTGGAGCGTGCACAGCACCTCGCCCCGGCCCGAGGTCGCCGGCCAGGTCTTCTCTCCCACCACATAGTCCGGCCCCATGACGACGGTGTCTTGAGCGGGAGCGCCGCCGATCGCGACGCCGTTTCTCGCCGCGATGCCCAGGCACGCCGCGGTCGCTTCAGCGCGCGGATCCGATGCCGGTGCATGGGCGCATGCGGCGAGCAGAAGGATGGGAAGCAGGGCGAAAAGGCGCATGGCGAGCATCATTGCGGTTGTTCGACCCGCTCAAACTGATCCATTCCGTCAGCCGCGTCGAGACCTCCAGCGGTGACGGGCGCCATACCCCGAATAGGGGGTCTGATGAGCACCTTGGCAAAGCCTTGTTTTGAGCCGTCGGGCTCTTCGGGCACGAGACCGTGTGGCCGCCCTTTCGTCGTCCCGCTCCGACTTCAACTTCGCCGATCAATCGGGGCTGAGATTCCAGAGTCGCCACCGCCAGTCTGCACGCCGTCAGAGATCTGGACGACAAGCGCCGCCGTTGCGCGTGCAGACAGCCTTCGCCTGCTGCGCGTCGGCGACCCGGCCGATGACGTCTTCGCCCGAGCAGGCCGCCGGACGTGTTCCGGGCGAGCCGCGACGACGGCGGCCTAGCGGTTTCGACGGTCGGTCCGTGTCAGCCCTCCCGGTCTCCCCCACTAACCTGACCGGCAGCCAAGCCTTCGATGACGGCGGCCTTGGCCTCGAGGTCGGCCGCCATGGCGTCCAGGACGTCCAGGGTGCGTGCGTCGGTGATGTATCGGCTAAGTCTCCGATACTTCATCGCTTCTTCTTTGAGGACGCGGGCGGCGAAAGGCATTGCGTCCCAATCGCTGGGTCGGCTTACAGTTCGAGCGTCACCGCAGAAAAAGCCCTCCAACCCCGATCTGGCCCCTTGTCTCGGCTGAACGCGCGACCGGCCCTGCGGCGTTTCACGATCCGATCGACCCGAGGCGTGTCCTTGGCTCCGAGCCTAAAGATCACCGGGTCGGGGCCAGGTGAGCGTCGCGACCGAACCCTTCTCGGCGGGCGACAGTGACCAGTCCCCGCCAAGCTGCCGTGCGAGCCCGTGGACGATCTTGAGGCCCAGACTGGCTGGCTCGGGGCTGGAGGGGATGGATGCCCCGACCCCATCGTCGGCGACGCACAAGGTCCGGTGCGCGCCGTCGTCCGACAGGCTGATGGCGATCCGGCCGGGTCGCGCGGGAAAGGCGTGTTCGAGCGCATTGTTCACGCACTCCAGCATGATGAGCACGACCGGCGTGGCCTCTTCGGCGGACAAGATGACGCCGTCCCCGGAAATCGTCACCGAGACGTCGTCACGGGCCGCCGCCGTGAGCGCGTCGTCGGCGACCTCGCGGGCAAGGGCGTTGAAGGCGGCCGTCTGGTGTTCGGCCTCCGCGAGGTTCCGCTGGATGCGCGCAACCAGAGCCGTGCGGGCGGAGGCGTTGCTGAGGGCCTTGCGTGCGCCGGGGTCGGCGGCGCCGCGCGCCTCGATGCTCAGCAGGGCGCTGACGACCTGGATGTTGTTGGAGACGCGATGTTGCACCTCCTTCAGCAAGAGGTCGCGGCTGGCCGCCAGGGCGGCGTTGCGCTCGACTTCGCGGGCCAATCGGCGCGAGGCGCCGTCCATGCCGACGATGAAGAAGATGTCGACGGCCACGACGAAAACGTAGAACCCCACGGCGACCAGGGTCGCGACCCCGAGATCGAAGCCGGTCGGACCGATCCAGAACCACCAGGCCGACAGGCCCGACAAGGTGGCGGTGAGGATGGCGGGGCGAAGGCCCGCGTAATAGGCGACGAGGACGACCGCCGGGAAGAAGGTCAGATAGGGAAAGCCGGGCGGGAACGAGTGCGCCAGGGCGTAACGCAGCGCAAAGGCGACCAGCCAGGCCAGGATCGCCAAGGCGTAGCCGCGCCAGATCGGGGCTCGAAAAATGTCGTGATGCATGAGGCTCCACAGACGCAGGTGCGCTGACAGCAACGCTTATCCGCGCCGATTTTCAAGGAGTCCAGTATCTTAGCCGCATCTGCGCGCGTTTGCCCGCTGGACGACTGGAGATTCACATGCTTTCCATGCGGCTCTGAGATCGGACGACGGAATACGAAAGCCATGCAGGATGAACGGGCGTCAGGCCAGCCTGCGGATGGCGAAATGGAAAGCCCGAACGAAAGCCTGATGGGGCGCGTCGGCAAGAGGCACTGGAAGCAGAGCGTCATCGACCATGACGGCCTCGACGACCGGGGCGGGGTCTTCTTTGCGGCCTTGGAGATGACGCGAATGCCGATGATCCTGACGGACCCCCGCCAGGACGACAATCCGGTCGTGTTCGCCAACAACGCCTTTCTGGATCTGACCGGCTATGAGCTGGGGGAAATCCTCGGCCGCAACTGCCGCTTTCTCCAGGGCTCCGAGACCGACGACGAGACGGTCTCGGCGCTGCGACGCGCGGTGGCCGACCGCGAGGCGATCGCCATCGAGATCCTGAACTACCGACGCGACGGCTCGGCGTTCTGGAATGCGGTCTTCATCGGCCCGGTCTATGGCCAGGACCAGGAACTGCTCTATTTCTTCGCCAGTCAGCTGGATGTCACGGCCCGACGCGAAGCGCAGCAGCAGACGGCCCAGTCCCAGAAGATGGAGGCGATCGGCCAGCTGACAGCCGGCCTGGCTCACGACTTCAACAATATCCTGCAGATCATCGACGGCAGCCTGGAGCGGATCGATTCCCGGCGCGACCAACCCGCTGTCCTCGACCGCTTCCTCAATGCCGCGCGAACGGCGGCCCAGCGCGGCGCGTCACTGACGCGACAGCTTCTGGCCTTCGCGCGGCGCAGCCGGCTTGAGCCGAAGGCGGTGGAGGTGGCCGCCCTGATCAACGGGTTTGCGGAGCTGCTCGACAGCACGACGGGAACGGCCTGCACCCTGCAACTGAACCTTCAGCGCCGGCTTCCCTCGGTCAAGGTCGATCCGGTGGTGCTGGAGACGGCGCTCCTGAACCTTGTGATCAATGCGCGCGACGCCTTGGGCGGGGAGGGGGAGATCACGGTCGCGGCCCGGAAGCTGAACCTTGCCGACGGTGGTCGTGGCGGCCTTGCCCCCGGCGACTATGTATCGATCGAGGTGAGTGATCAGGGTCCCGGCATGCCTGCGCATGTCAGGGACCGGGCGGTCGAACCCTTCTTCACGACCAAGCCCACCGGCAAGGGGACCGGCTTGGGTCTGGCCATGGCGCACGGGTTCGCGTCTCAATCCGGCGGCTTGCTTGAGATCGACAGCGATGAGGGCCAGGGCACGACGGTCCGCCTGCTCCTGCCCGCGCTCGACCCCCGAGACGGTCTTGAGGCCGAACCTTCCAACTTCCACGCACGCCCGGTCAGTTTGACGACGCCGCCTCGGGTGCTTCTGGTGGAAGATGAGGAGCAGATCGCGGCCATGTCTTCGGAGATTCTCGGCGATCTCGGCTATCGGGTGACCGTGGCCCACAACGCCGACCGCGCGCTGGGGATCTTCAAGGCCGCTCTGGAAACGGGCGGATTTGATCTGGTGTTTTCCGACGTCGTCATGCCCGGCGAGATGAACGGCGTGGCCCTGGCGCAGGAAATCCGCCGGCTCAGCCCCGCCACGCCCATTCTGATGACGACCGGCTACAACGATCAGATGGCGCTGGAAGGCCCTCAGGCCGAAGCGATGGACGTGCTCGGCAAGCCCTACAAGCCGGCCGAGCTGATCGATCGCATCCAGACGGCGCTTCGCAATGGGGCGAGGACGGGGCCCGGCCGACAGCGGTCCGACTTCGGTCACGCCGAGTCCTGAAGGTCGCAGGCGTCCTGGAGGGACGCGCTTTGATGGGCGGCACATCTGATATGGCGGCAGCACCGATTTCCCGGACGCGACCGTCACATGGGCCGATATCATTGCAGGCCAGGTGGCGGCTCCGCGCAAGTGCGGGCGGCGCGCTGTAGATTTCAGACCGGATCAACAATTGAGGGGCTTGAGACGGGCCGCCGAACAGCGAGCGGCGCCAATGTCGCAGAATGACTCGTTGCGGACTTTAAGAACGTCTGGCCTCGGGCGGGGCGCGCGCGCTGCTATGCCAGACTGTCGGGTGTTTCGATCTCCAAAATGGATGCCTCACCCCATCCTAGGTGCTCCGCTACGATCAGTGGGCGGAGTTCCTTCCAGATTTCGAAGATCTGTTGGCGGTAGGGTTCGGGCACCGACTGGGGATGGGTAGTCGATTCAAGAAATGTCGGCAGTCCGTCGCGCTGCTCGAGATAGCGAATTTGCCAGTACATGGTGGCCGTGACCGTCGCGTGCTCCATGACCTTGGCTGCGAATTCAAGGTCATGGAGCGGACCCACATGCGCCCGCACGCTGGTGTTCTGGACGAACCAAAGGATCTGACGGATCAAAAGGCGCATACGCATCGCTGGCGGGGGGTGCGTTCCTTTCGCCGCTGAGCCAATCGGCGTGCCAGATTCGTCATCGAATAGGAAAAATAAGCACATCGCTCCGACCGTAAAGCACCAGAGGTCCCTGATGGCGAGCGGCCCGGGCGTGGTAGCTAGGCTGGCGATCATCAGGTTTGTCGCCTCGTGGTCGGCCGCCAATTCAAAGGCGTGGCGGACAGCGGCATCGCGGCCTTCAAGCGGTGCCGCACCTGCAACGGCCATCTCCATGATGGTTAGGTTGTCGCCGAGCAGCGTGCCTGCGCCGACAGCTTCGGCGACATTGCCGTGCCCCTGAAACAGGTGCGCTTGTTCGTGCAGATAAAGCCAATGCAGCGTCGTGCGCATAATGTTTATCTTCGCGGCCTCAACGCTGAGACCATCCGGGAGGACGTCGCGCCGGCCATCATAGTCAAGCGCGTCGTAGATTTCGTCGTATCGAGAGTCGTTAAAGTGGTGAGCGCAGAACTCCGTTAGCACGAAAGCGTCTCGGTAGATCTCGCTTCCCGCTCCGTAGCTGATGGTGATTTCGTGACTTCCTGTGGGCCCAATGCCTGCGTCAGCCCTGAAGGCCCGCTGGGCCGCCCACAGAAGCCTAACCTCCCCACCGTGCAGTGCATATTGTCGATCCGAGAATGCCGCTTTCGCCTGGCTCACCAAATCTTCGACGAGCGCCGTCACCTCTGGGTTGACGATGTATTGGTCCTCGTTCAACGCCGCACGCCTGCTCAACAACGCCTCCATATTTCCTAACGACGACGTGATTTATTGCTCTACGGACTGCAAAAATGGCAGTTCCGTCCAGGAATGGGGAGGAAGCCGAGTTCTGGTATGGCGCAGTACCGGCGCCCCCAGTCCCTTGCTGAGCGATTAGATCATGAGTTGAATGCTGCGCGATACGGGGTCCACCGTTGAGCTCATCGTGCGCCGAGTCGGCTCGGACACACGCTGACCTCCGATGCGAGCGAGAGTGATCGTTTCTCGTTGGATTTCCAGTCCGTCGAACTGAGTTGACTCGGAGCTTGCCAGTGAGAGGGGAGCGGTCGCCAACTTTTCGATAGCGCGGGCAAGACCTAGAGTCGACGATGCGGAGGTGACCCCGGCTGGACTGTTTTCTGACAGGCGGATGATCACTTCGCCAGCAGCGTGGTCGACCCGAAGCAGCCGATGCAGGATTTCATGCAGAGACTTCGAGTACGATGTGACGGGACCGTCTTTGTGGATTGCGCGATCTGAAGCCTGGCCCTCGGCGTATTGAGCGGTGACACGATAGACGACAGCCGTGTCTCCGGTTCTTTCCGACACAAAGACCCCGGTGTTCAGCTCACGATCCTTATGCTTCATGTGGTTGCAGACGATCGCAGTCGGCGCGCCCAACCGCTTGGCTGTTTCGAGGTAGTGCTTTATGTACGCCAAGTCAGGCTTCGACCTCCCGAGCGATAGTCTGAAGCCGAGCCGTTTGCCGTACAGCTCAAATGTTTCCGCCGCCTCGTAGATGAACCTTTTCATTGCTACCTGGAGCGCACGTGGCTGGAAGGTTTCACCGGCCCGAAACTTCGTCCGAAGGTCGGCAAGGGCTTCTTCGACGTCGCCTGCCGCCTCGCTCGTCCGCCGCCAGCTCGTCGCCACCGCGGTCTGAATGTGAACATCGTCCCGGTCGGTGGTGGGAACGGCGACGCTGCGGGTCGCAAGCGCCCTGATCAATCGCGTTTCGAGATCTCCCGCGCTTGTTCGCTCTAAAGTAATCACCGCTGCAGTATCCGTGTCTGATCTGTTCTCTGACGGTCGCACTTTTTTTGGCTTTACGGAAGCAACGACCCAGCGGCCCAATCTATGGGCACGAGAAGAGGCTCATAGCTGAGCCTGACATTCATAAGGGCCTTGGGACCCCTTGGTCTCGGAAGGTTTAAATCACAGCTCGTTGGTGTCAGAAATCATCGCGTTTCCGCTTCCTGAATGTCTATTCCCGGGTGCCGAGCGAATTTCCGCAACTGGCGGCGCATTGGCGACATCGGCCAATGACTGACACTGACTCAAAGCGGGATTTGGCGACGTCTGCTCTCGGGAAAGACGTTGATTAGCTGCCGAACGCGGAAGGTCCGCTCTGCGGGCCGTCGGAGCTGGTTCAGACTTTATGAAGGTCGGTTCATATTCGATCCTGAATGATTCAGACGCCGGAATCGCGGGCACGCGAATCTCGTTAGAGGTGAGTAGTGAAAATCGGTGTTCAGTTACGGGCTCAGCAGGGCGGCGGTCGTGACCTGACTTAGTTAAGGGAGCGGAGGAGTGGCGACGTGGAGAATCGACCGAGTGTTTCGAAGCTTGGCTTAGGGCGTCCTTCTCGGCACAGTTGCACCACGGGCGGCGGATGAAGCCGTCGATTCCAGCCGCAACAGTCGGCCAAGTTCGAGACCCTGATGTCCACCGCCGTTCCCCTATCACGTCAGTTCGTGTCCATCTCTCGGGCCTACCAAACTGAGGATT
Source organism: Brevundimonas sp. TWP1-3 (assembly GCF_049896085.1). NCBI lineage: Bacteria > Pseudomonadati > Pseudomonadota > Alphaproteobacteria > Caulobacterales > Caulobacteraceae > Brevundimonas > Brevundimonas sp. TWP1-3. The sequence continues at coordinate 2,087,228 of NZ_JAFCTP010000001.1, forward strand.
TAGCGCTCGGTGAGGCTTGGCAGTCGCTCGCTGGCGGGGAGCGAAAAGGCTGGCGCGATCTCTTGGCCCAGTTCCGCGTCGTGATCCTGGCGGAGGCTGGTGCGGGAAAGACTTATGAGCTTATGGCCGCCGCTCGGAAGCTGAGCGAGGAGGGCTGCCCGGCCTTTTTCATCCGGATCGAAGACATCCACGCAAACTTCGAAAACGCGTTCGAAACCGGCGACGAGGCCGCCTTTCGCGATTGGCTGGCCGGCTCTGAAGAAGCCTGGTTTTTCCTCGATTCCGTCGATGAGGTTCGGCTGGGAAACCCTCGCGCGTTTGAAGACGCTATCCGGGCATTCGGCGCGAAGATTCGTGACGCTCGCCAGCGGGCCCATGTGGTCATATCGAGCCGGCCTTACGCGTGGCGAAGCGCCTTGGATCGCGCGCTGATCGAGGAGGTTCTTCCCTTCGCATCCAGCGATACAAAAGCCGAGACCGGCGACGACAGCGAAGAGGGCGCTACTGTGACTGTCTCGCAGGTCAAATCCGAAGACGGCACGCCCGTCGAACTCTACTTCCTCGCCCCGCTCAACGACGCGGACATCAGTCTGTTCTCTGAGCATAGGGGCGTCCCGGATACTGGGCCGTTTTTGGAAGCTGTGAAGCGCGGCGCGCTCATGCCGTTGGCGCAGAGGCCATTCGATCTTCAGGAACTCGTCGAAAGCTGGACGGCGCGAGGGGTGTTTGGGTCTCGGCTGGAGGTCTTGCAAACGAGCATTGGCCACCATCTTGGGGCGCTCAAAGGGACTTCGCTCGTCAAGGCAAGGACGGCGGCTGAAGAGCTTGCGGTCGCCGCTGTTCTGACCGGTAAATCGAGCTTCCGCCTACCAGGCGGCGGTGGCGCGACAGCGATCCAAGTTGATGACCTGCTTACCGGTTGGTCTGATCCCGAGATCACCGGTTTGCTGGGAACCGGGCTGTTCAGTGAGCCCGTCTATGGAGAGGTTCGGTTTCGCCACAGAGAAATCAGGGAGCTCCTGGCCGCAAGCTGGTTCGCCGCTCGGATGGACGATCCCAACGCGCGTGACCATCTCGACAGCCTCATCTACCGGAGCCAATTCGGGCAAACCAGCCTGGCCCGCCGGCTCCGCCCGATCCTGCCGTGGCTCATCCTGCTGGACGATGGCGTGTGTGAAGTGGTCCTGAGCGAATACCCGGAAGTCGCGGTTGAGGGCGGGGACCCCGCCAGCCTAAAGCTCGACGTGAGACGGACCATGCTGTCGGCGTTGATCTACCGTCTTATCGAGCCTGCATCGATGGTGAACGGTCTCGACAACAGCGAAGTGGCGCGCATCGCCCAAACGGATATCGCCAGCGAGGTCCTAAAGCTCATCGTCGAGCACCGGACGAACGACGACGCCTTGTTCGTGCTCGCACGTCTCGTCTGGCAGGGGCAACTGGCGATCTGTGTGCCGTTGATGGTCGAAATTGCGTCGGATGTGCACAGAGGGATCTATACCCGTCTGGTAGCGATCCGAGCCGTTGGCAGTGTCGCGCAATCGACTACTCTACTCGCGTTGTGGCGCGACCTGATCGCTCGCGGCGATCTCTTGCCAAGACGACTGCTTGCAGAGCTGCTCGATCATGCTCCTGGAACCGCTGAAGCAGTTGACCTGATCTTGGCGTCGATCGACCGGCTCGAACCCCACAAGGAGTTCGAGGTCACCGGCTTGAGGCAAGGGTTCACGGGATTTATCGAACGTCTGCCCGCCCCGACCACCTCCGCCGCAGACCCGGTCACAGGGCTGATCATGGGCCTGGCCGGCTTTCTCACGCGCGCGCCTCACGTGGAGCCGAAGGATTGCGAGATCTCCGAAGAGCATGCATGGCTTGTCGGGCCTGCTTTGCACGTCGCTGAGAGGCTGGTGGATGCACGACATCCCACCGCGCTCAACCCTGCAGTCTTAGCGGTTCTCGCAGGCGCAGCGAGCCTGCGGTTCTGGAAAAATGAGCGCTATGGGGAGCGCAGTTCCACCCTCGGCAAGACTGTGCCGCAGTGGGTCGAGCTCAATGATGCGCTCTTCTGGTGGACAGTTGGTCATCGACGACGGGCGTCGTCGGAGCCGCTGGTGGACGACTGGCCCGTCACGTGGATGGACCACTTTTGGGCCTTTGAGCAGGATAGCTTGTCACGCACGCTGTCTTGGGTCGCAAGCCGTTCCGGCGACGATCAGATGGTCGCGCTTTCACGTTCCGTGAGGACCTATGTGGAGGGTGGCAAGCAAGCCAGCAATCTGACCGCCCTCCAAGCCGAAGTGGCTGGGAGCCCTGCGCTGGAGACTGCGCTCGAGCAGAGACTCAACCCCCCGCCATCTTCTTCCTCTGAGAAATATGAGCGCTATGAGCGGGACCGCCTTCGCAAGAAACGCGAGCGCGACGATGAGGATGCGCGCCTGCGGGCTGAGTTCCACGCTCGTCTCGTCGCCGATCCTGCAGCGGTTCGGCGTCCTCCGGGTCTTGAGGCCGGCAAGCTGGGCGTGGATCAGTACAATCTCATGCGCGTCCTGGAGGGCGACGGGATGAGTTCCACATGGAGTGACGGAGCCAACTGGCGACGTCTGATCCCCGATTTCGGAATTGACGTCGCAACAGCTTATCGTGACGGCGCCATGGATGCGTGGAGAGCGTACAATCCCGGCCTGCGGTCGGACGATTGGGACGGGAACAGCACGCCCTACGTCTTGATCTTCGCCATGGCCGGGTTGAGCTTTGAACTTCAAGACCCGGCCGCACTCCAGGCGCTCACGCCAAAGCTCGCTCAGCGCGCCTTCCGATACGCTCTGCGTGAGCTTAACGGCTTTCCGAAATGGTTCGAGCCGCTCTACCGATCGAAGCCCAATGCCGCGCGTGAGTTTCTCTGGAACGAACTTCGGTGGGAACTTGAGAACACGCAGCCGGATCAGTCCCTCCATTACGTCCTATCGCGCATCGTTTACTACGCCCCGTGGCTCCATAAGGAGCTCGCTTCGGCCGTGCTGACGTGGCTGCAGGGACATGAACCCGCGACCCTCGAGGCTTTGGACCATTGCCGGGCGATCGTGATGGGCGGCGCAAGCGAGCCATCGGTCATCGCTAATCTTGCGAAGACCAAGCTTGCGAACGCAACGACGCCGGAAGCGCATCGACCGACGTGGCAGGCGCTTTGGATCGACGCAGATCAGGCGAGCGGTTTGCCAGACCTCAGAGGACGCCTTGACCGTGGGGAGATCTCGGACCCTGAGGCCTTCTGTACGGCGCTCTGCGTCGCGCTCCTCGGTCGCTTCCGGACGGCCAGCCCGCTATTTTGGACGTTCCGCACGCCGACTGCTCTGAAGGATTTTTACCTTCTGACACATCAACAGATCCGTGTTGCTGACGATCTCCATCGTGCGAACACCGGGGTCTATTCACCGACGGCCCGCGATGACGCTCAAGACGCGAGAGAGCGCCTGCTCGGCCTGCTGTCCGAACTGCCCGGTCAACTTGCTTATGAAGCGATCCGGGAGCTGGCGGACGCCCACCCCGACCCGCAATACAAAAACTATCTGGGCACCAAAGCCCGCAGACGCGCAGAGGCGGAGGCGGATCTGCCAAGCTGGACCGTTCTACAGGTCGCGAAACTGGCGAACCGCGTAGCGACCAGTGGCGCCCCCCGCGCGAGTTCTCATGCAGTCGATTAACCGTCCTAGCGAGCCGCCCGCCGTGCTCGGCCAGAGAGTGGCCGTGGCGTCGCGACGGCGTCTGCTCGAGTTCTGGTCCCTTGACCGTAAACGTCGTTCTCAGACCAGTCCCCCGCGCCTTGGCGTGCCCAGCGATGATCCGCAACTCGTGAAAGCCGTCTCAGCGATGAGCGGCGGACGATGTGCGTTCTGTGAAGCCCGAGGGTCTCTCGTCGTGCACCGCTTCCGGCCATCCGGGAACGCCCTGCCGCTCGCCGATCGAGCAGACCCGCACCTGTATTATCTCTGGCTCGCTGATGCGTGGCAGAACCTCCTACCCATCTGCGAAACCTGCGTTCCGGTTGAGGCCCAATTCCCAGTCGACGGCCCGCGGGCCAATCTGCCCTCGCTCCGGCAGGTCGAGGGTTATGTCGAGCGCAACGACGGCCTGTGGCGGGCCTATCCGCCTAAGGAAGTCGCGATGCTGCTAGATCCATGCTCCGGCCAGCGGTTCGAAAGGCATTTGACGGCCAAACTCGACGGCGAACTCATCGGTGATTCACGGCGCGGCGAACTGACGATCGCCATCTTTGATCTGAACCGGGCAGAGCGGCGCAATGAGCGTTATCAAGTCTACCAGGATCGGATTGACGAGCTGCAGGCGCTGCTCAACCAAGAGGTCTCGCCCAAGGGCGATAAAGGCTGGTGGGCCCTCTTCGATTTTTCGTCTCAGGAGTTTGGCGGGACGTGGTTCCTCCTCTTGCGTCGAATTGCGCGATGGATCGCGCTTGAACAGCGGCTGCAGCGAAGCGTGACAAGGTCAAACGTTCGAGTGTTCTTTGAACGGCTCGGGGGGGCGGGGGGCGCTTCCAGCACGTTCGCCTCCGCTCTCGCCGCGCTTCGCCGCGAAGATCAGAGCTTAAGGGGTGGCCGTTGGGCGTCGGGGGCGGTCTATACGGCGCGGACCCCAATGAAGCGCGTGCAGATCACGGATTTCAAGTCGATCGAGCGGTTGGCCTTGGAGTTCGGTAATGCGACCAAAGGGGAGGAGGGAGCATCTTCCAAAGCGGCGTCACTAATGATCCTTGGCGAAAACGCGACCGGCAAGAGCTCAATTCTCGAAGCGATCGCGTTGAGTTTGGCCTCCCGACAAGCGCATGTCGCGTTGGACCTGGACTGGGAGGATTTCCTTCTGGACCCCGCTCAGCTTGGCAGCGCCGACGGTCCCGCAGCTCGACGCGCTCGCGTGGAGATCGAGTTTGCCACCGGGCAGTTCGTTCGCATGTCGATCGAGCAAGGGGCTGATCCAAATCTGTCAGGCGAGCTCGGCAATCACCGGGTGCCCGTCTTCGCCTACGGCGCCTTCCGCCGCTTCTCGACGGGTTCGCGGCAGACGGCTCACGACCGGCATATCCGCAATCTGTTCGATGCCCATCACCTGGCTAATCCTGAGCCGTGGCTTAAAAAGCTACCGGCTCATCAGTTCGATATGGTCGTGCGGACCTTGCGCGATCTCCTCTCGATCGAGGGCGATTTCGACGTCATCCGCAGAAAGCCAGGGAGCCGGCGTCTGTACATGGTGACGGCCGTTCCCGAGCCCTCCGGGGAAATGCGGTTCAGTTGGACACCCTTCAAGGCCGTCTCCTCCGGATACCGCTCCATGCTGGCGATGGTGTGCGACATCATGAAAGGTCTATTGGACCGACAGATCTATGAAGCCTTCGACGGCTTTGAGACCGCGCAGGGAGTGGTGCTTATCGACGAGATAGAAGCCCACCTTCACCCCCGTTGGAAAATGCAGGTCATGGCCAGCCTGCGTGCGGCCCTGCCGGGCATGACGTTTGTGGTCACGACCCACGATCCTTTGTGTCTTCGAGGCATGGGCGACCACGAAGTCGTTGTCCTGCAACGCGTCGCCTCGAGCGATGCGGGGGTGGATAGCGAGATGCCGATGGTGGTCGAGCAGATGCAGGATTTGCCGCGAGCGTCAGACCTCCGCGTCGAGCAGCTTCTGACCAGTGATTTCTTCCAGCTCAATTCGACCGATGACGCCGCGGCGGATCGGCGCTTGGCGCACATCGCCGACCTCATGGCGGCGCGAACTCGGGGCGGACTTGCCCGAGGCGACGCTAAGGTCCTGAACGATTTCGAGGCGGATATCTCAAGCGCCCTGCCAGTCGGCTCCACGGAGGTTCATCGGCTTGTGCAGGAGGCGGTGGCAGAGTTCTTAGAGAAGCGGCGCGATGCGAGCAGTCAGACCCTGCGCGATCTGAAGGACACCACCAAGGCGGAAATTCTTCGCGTGCTGGAAGGCCTCTGAATGCGTTTCGTCGACAAAGGCGCTGTCGCAACGCCCGGATCGCTCATGCCCGGCGGGGTGGGGGATGACGAGTTGGTTAACGCAAGGGAGTATCACAACAATCCCCCTCCTATCCCAGCTGGAAAGAAGAAGCGCGATCCATTCAAATACAAGGCCTACAAAGAAGACGACGTCGAAGAGACGTTGGAGGGATTGTTCCACGGCAAATGCGCCTACTGCGAGACATTTTACGCGGCGTCAGCCCCAATGGATGTCGATCACTACCGACCAAAAGGTAAGGTCGCTGACGACCTTGGTCATGGGGGATATTGGTGGATCGCCATGGCGTGGGAAAACCTTCTTCCCAGCTGTATCGACTGCAATCGCATGCGCGGACAGGTCCTAGTTGAGATCTCTTCCAGCCTAGAGGTGCTCGCTCGCACCACCCGCCCCCCAAAGGTCAATGCCGGCAAGAAAGACAGCTTTCCGCTCGCCGCAGCTGGCGTGCGGGCTGTCGCCGAAGCCAAAGACTTCAGCGCCGAAATGCCCCTACTGCTCAATCCGTGCGTTGATAACCCTGCAGAGAGCCTAGCCTACGCCCTCGACCCCAAACATCCCGCCAGCCTCCTCATGCCCATCGGGGATGTCGCTCAAAGAGAGCGTGGAGCGGCTTCCATCCAAATTTATGGCTTGAACCGTCAGCGGCTGGTCGAAGATCGGACGCGATTGCTGCGCCAACTAGAGTTCCTTGGGAACACAGCAATCAGTTTCGCAAAGGTCGAGACGGGAGACGCAGCCGCCGCCGCGCGTGCCGGCCGCGATGAGGCCCTCGCCCAGATTAAAGCGCTTAAGGACGCGAAAGAACCATACTCGGCTATGGTCGAGGCTTGGTTTGAGGGCTTCAAGCAACGCTTTGCTGGCGGCGGTGGCGTTAACGACTAATAGTGAGTCTGAGCGTCGCGGCGCAGGGCTAGCAGATCGTTAAGTCGGGCGCGCGGATCGTCGAGGCGATGCGGGTCCGATCTGAACATCGCATGTTCGCACGAGAGCCAAGATCCGCTGGTGGCGCATAGCTGACGCCGGATCGCGACGACGGCCGACGAGATCCGTATCCCCGAACGTATATTTTACTTAGCTCTGCCGTTCGGAGATGCGTTCGTGTCGTTTTCGGTTAGAATCGTCCGATGCGGTCCGACCTCGACCATCTTCCTGAGCGCCAGCAGCGTGAACTCCAGCGAGTTCGCGATATCCTGCTTGCGGGTTTCGAATCGGCCAAGCACAGCGGCGGCGGGGCGAACTCCGGCTGGCGCCGTGCTGGCCAGGTCCTCAAGATCATCCTCTTCGGTTCCTACGCCCGTACGGATTGGGTCGATGAGCCTGAGAACGGCTACCTCTCTGATTTCGATTTGCTGGTTGTGGTCAACCACGAGAAGCTGACCAACATCGCCGACTACTGGTGGAACTCGGAAGATCAGATCCTTCGTGACCCCGCCATCGGCCGCACGGTCAATCTGATCGTCCACGACCTTCAGGAGGTGAACGCCGCGCTGCGGCGCGGGGAGTACTTCTGGACCGACATCGTTCGGGACGGCATCGCCCTCTACGAGATCCCTGGCCATCCATTCGCAACGCCGCAGCCGATGACGGCCGCAGAGGCTCACGCAAGTGCAGCCAGCGACTTCGCAAAACTATCGACCTCCATCGAGGAATGGCTGGAGCTGGCAGATGTCGCCCTAGCCAAGGGCCGGTCTGGCGAATGGCCCAAGAAAGCGGCCTTCAACCTCCACCAAGCCGTTGAAACTGCCTACGCCTGCTTCCTGTTGGTTCACACCTTCTATTTCCCGCGTTCTCACAACATCAAGTTCCTGCGGTCTTTGGCGGAGGATGTGGACACGGGTCTGGTCGAGGCCTGGCCGCGTGAGAGCCGGTTTGATCGCCGTCGGTTCGAACTGCTGAAGCGGGCCTATGTGGAGGCGCGCTACAGCGATCAGTACGATGCTTCGGTCGAGGATCTGGAGTGGCTGATGGCGCGCGCCCGCCGGCTTCGTGATTTGGTCGCTGACCTGTGCGGGCTGCGCATCGCGGCGCTGAAGGCCAAGGCTGACATGGGGTGAGGCTGGGCCGGCGTCAGCCGAACAGGCCGTGGAGCCACCAGCTGAGGTCGCCCGTCTGCGCCTGCTCGCCGTCGCCGCGCCGATAGACCCAGAAGCGGGCCCCGGCCTCGTCCTCCAGCTGGAAATAATCCCTCACGGCGTCGCGTTCGCCGTCGCGCCGCCACCATTCGCCGAAGATCCGCTCGGGGCCGTCAGCCCTTTTGACCCGATGGCGAACGCCGCGCCAGCGGAAGGCGACCGGCGGCTGATCCGGCAGGAGGGCGACGGCCTCGATCGCCTCGGGGCGGGCGAGGAGCCGCGACGGGCGCGGCCAGCGTCGGGCCCAGGTCTCCGTCACCGGCGGGGCGGTGGGGGGGAGTTTACGGGTCGCGCGTTCGGGGACGTCGCTCTGGGCGGGCGCGAGGCGATACAGGTTTTGCGGGCCGAGACGATTGGCCAGAAGATCGACGAGGTCGCCGATGTCGGGCGTGGCCTGACCGGTCAGGTCGCCGGAGGTCGGCGACCAGTCCAGCGGCAGGACGACCGGAGCGGCCAGGACCATGGCTTCGACGCCGAGGCCGGGGTCGATGGTCTCGATCCGGTCGCAGAGCAGGCGTGCGAGCCGTCCGACGTCGCGGACGGGGCGGGCTAGGCCCACGCGGATGGCCTCGGTCCGGTTGTCGATCCGCTCGAAGCGCAGATCGAGCCGTGTCGCGCCAAGGCCTTGGCCTTCAAGGGTGGCGCTCAGGACTTCGACCAGTTTGAGCGTATAGCGGGCCAGGGTCTCGGGGGCGCCGATCGGTTCGGGGAACAGGCGTCGGACCTGAATCAGCTGTGGGGCGTCGATGGGGGTGATCGGCTCGGGGGCGCGTCCATAGGCCTGGTCCAGCCGACGGGTCAGCTCGGGGCCGAACCGCAGGGCCAGGGGCGCACGGGGCTTGGCCTCCAGCTCGCCGATGGTGTCGATCCCCAGACGCTCCAGGCCTTCGACCATGTCGGCGGGAAGGCGCAGGGCGCGCACCGAAAGATGGCGGATCGCGGGGCCGCCGCGTTCGACCGCCGTGGTGGGTCGGGCGACCTGGCGGGCGAGGGCGTGGGCGGCGCCCCAGGTGTCGGCGAGGGCGGCCCGAGCGTCGAGGCCGACGCTGGCCGTCTGGGCGATCAGATCGTCGAGCAGACCCTGGTCGCCGCCATAGCGGTGGCCGGCGCCGGTGACGTCGAGCACCAGTCCGTCCGGCGGGTCGGCGGCGACGATGGGCGCGTAGCGGCGCAGCGCCCACAGGGCGAGCTGATCCAGGGCCGCGGCGTCTCCCGCGGGATCGAAGGGGTGGACGACCAGATCGCCCAAGAGCGCGCGGGCCTGGGTCGCCGCCATGCCGGGATGGAGACGATGGGCGAGGGCGGCGGGGTCGGCGGCCAGGACCAGCCGTTTGCGCCCCTGGCGTCCGACCAGGACCAGGGGCGTGTCAGGCGACGGCGCGTCCGGTCCAAGCCGGCGCCGCAATCGGTCGGTCGGCCAGGTAGGCAGGTAGAGCGAGACGACCCGTCTCATCGCAGGCTTCCAGTTCGAAATCCGCGCAGGCTCCGGCGCGGCAGCGGATCAGTTCGACGAACCAGCGCGGGCGTCCGACGCCGGCGACGGGCAGGGGGGCGGAGGGCAGGGCGGTGACCCGCCACCTCGTGGCGGCGGCCGTGGGCTGGCCGAAGTCCGCCGCCTCGGCCTGGCGACGCCATCGTCGCACCGCCAGGCCGAGGGATCCGCTGTCCTCGGCGACCAGTTGCAGCCGCCGGGACGCGGTCATGGACAGGCGGGCCACCTCGCCGACGACCGCGCCGAAGCCGCCGTGGCGCAGGCCGTCCTCGAAGGCGGCCAGCACGCCGGCCTCGTCGCCGGCCTCCACATAGATCACCCGGTTGGACGAGAGGCCGGCCTGTTCCAGGGCCGGGGCGAACAGATCCGGCCGGGTCACGCACCAAAGCACCGGACCCTGGGTGCGGGCGGCGACGCCCGCAGCGAAGAGGGCGGCGACCGCCCCGTCCACGGCGCCGTCTCCGCCGCCGGCCACCTCATGCAGCGCGCCCAGCGCCAGGCCGCCGGCGGGCAGCCGACGGTCGAGGGCGTCCAGGCCGAACGGCAGGACGCCGCGCGGCGTGCGTCGGGACGCCTCGATGCGGGCGATCTCGGAACGCAGGGCCTGAAACGGGGACGGGACGACGGACATGATCTCCTGAACTGGGCGAACCGTTCAATGTTCCGTATTTGTTCTTATCGAACGTCACGGGAGTCAAGGCGCGAAGGCAAGCCTCTGTGGAGCGGTCTGTGGGCGGCGCCATCTCGCGGGTCGGGCGTTGTGCGTCCATGCCTGCGCCTTCGCCTCATCCCACCACGCCCGACGGCCGCTATTTCGTGGTGCGCGGCCGCCTGTGGCGCTGCGCCGATCCGACGCTCGCCGCAGAGACGCGCGAGGGCCTCGTCCAGGACCTGATGTCAGCGCGTCGATCCGTCCGTGCGGCCCTGGCTGTGGCGGATGAAGACGCCCTGGCCGCCGCGCGTCGCGCCGTCGACACGGCCAAGATCGCCCTGGGCGAGCGCGGTCCGGTCTGGTGGGACGACGGGGCGCCGGACCTCAACCGGCGCATGGCGCGCAACACCCTCTATGCGGACTGGTTCGCCGCGCTGGACGGGGGCGACGCATGACCGCCGACCTGGAACGGTTCGTGACGGCGCAGGACGGAGTGTTCGACACCGCGATGGCCGAGCTCGCCGCCGGTCGCAAGGCGAGCCACTGGATGTGGTTCGTCTTTCCTCAGGCCCGATCGCTGGGCCGGTCGCCCACGGCCGTCTTCTACGGGATCGCGTCCCTGGCCGAGGCCCGGGCCTATCTGGCGCATCCGATCCTGGGCGACCGGCTTGCCCGCGCTGCGGAGGCCGCCACGACGGCGCCGGCCGCCTCGCTGCATCGCCTGTTCGGATCGCCGGACGATCTGAAGTTCCGGTCGTCCATGACCCTGTTCGCCCAGGTCTCGCCCGAGCCTGGCGTCTTTGACGCCGCACTCGCCCGATGGGCTCTGGGTCCCGACCGCCAGACGGCGGACCTGGTGGAAAAGGCCCAGAAGGGGCCGGATGTGCTGTGAAGGATCAGGACGGGCGCGGCCCGGACGAAGACGGCTTGCGGCTGCGGCCAAGCTGAGCCGAGCCGCTCCGGGATTGATGGACGTTCGTGCCAGCTCAGGGCGGCCCGGCAGACGACTGAGCGCTTTCGCGCATAGGAACAGAGGGGCGCAGGCCCACGTTGCGGGCTTATGAATGAGACCTTCGCCAATCTCGTGGGATCGGCCGCAGCCATCTGCTCCGTGACCAGTTTCGCGCCCCAGGGGATCAAGATCTGGAAGGAGCGGGACGCCTCCGCCGTCAGTCTCAAGACCTATTCGCTCACGGTGTCCTGCTTCATCCTCTGGGTGGTCTATGGCGTCATGACCCAGGCCTGGCCCGTCACCGTCGCGAACAGCTGCGCTTTGATCATGGCCTCAGGGGTGCTGGTCATGAAGTGGCGCTTCCGCGACGGCGATCCAAAGTCGGACGCCAAGGTCGCCGGGGACGAACCCGGCGCAGTCGCGGCCGATCATGGACACAGGGAGGGTTTGGCCCGGCGGGAGGGAACGAACGCCCCGGCCTATGCGATTGACATGGACAGGGAGAGCACGATGACCGTGGGTGCGGAAGAGGGTGATCCTCGGCGGTCGCCGAACCGGAAGCAGGCCGCTGACGCCCGCTCCGGCCTGGCCCAGGGCGGCCTGGGCGGAGCCGGGACTGAACTGTTGGACTCGGGCCAGGAGGAAGTCTTTTCCCGGGCGGAGGTCGAAAGCGGGCGCATCGAACATCATACCGGCGAGACGGCGACCCACGCGCGTCTTGAAGCCCGCAAGCCAGAGGAGATCTGACCGTGGCCGGTCTGCATGCGCCCCTGCCGACCACGACCGTTCACCTGTGCGTCGACATGCAGCGGATGTTCGTCGAGGACACCGAATGGCGCACCCCCTGGGCCGAGCGGGTCATGCCCGTCCTCGTCAAGCTCTGCGAGGCCAAGGCCGACCGGACGATCTTCACCCGTTTCATCCCGGCGGCTCGCGTGGGGGAAGGGCAGGGCACCTGGCGCGACTACTGGCGCCGCTGGGCCTCGATGACCCTGGAGGCGATGGGGCCTTCAATGATCGATCTCGCCAGCCCGCTGCAGAGGTTCACGCCGCCCGGCCGCTTAATCGACAAGAGGGCCTATTCGCCTTGGCTGGGCACGGGCCTGGACGCTGAACTGCGCGCCCACGGCGTCGACACCCTGGTGGTCACCGGCGCGGAAACCGACGTCTGCGTTCTGGCGGCGGTTCTGGGCGCCATCGATCTGGGATACCGGATCGTGGTCGTCACCGACGCGGTCTGCAGTTCCGCCGATGACCCTCACGACAATCTGCTGGCCCTTTATCATGACCGGTTCGCCCAGCAGGTCGAAACCGCCGAATGCGCCGAGGTGCTCGATGGCTGGCGGTGAGGGAAACGCCTGGCGCCCGATCAGCCCGCCGCCGGCGCATGGCGCGCGCAACGGCGCCCTGCCGGCCTATGTGTCAAACGGCCTGATCGGTCTGCGCGTCCGTGAAATGGCGCTCGCCCCCGGCATGACCCTCGTGAACGGCGTCGCCGGCGAACATCCGGAGCGACGGATCGAGGCGGCCGCGCCCGTGCCCTATCCTTTGGCGGCCGACGTCTGCATCGAAGGCGTCTGGCTGTCGGACCAGCCCTGGTGCGTCACCGACCTGGTTCAGGACTACGACTTCGCCACCGGTGAGCTGACCAGTCGCTGGACCGCCCGCCTCGGGGAGGTGACGGCGCAGTTCGAGGTGGTCACCTTTGCAAGCCGCACGGCCCCGACCGTGGTGCTGCAAGAGGTCTTTGTGCGACCCGACAGGGCATGCGCGCTCCAGCTCCGCGCCGTCGTGGCGACCGCCGGTCTGAGGGGGCGGGTGACGCGACGCCGCACCGATACGCCGGGCGAAGCCGAGCCCGCCTGCGACGGATCGCTGCTCTGGACCACCGAGGGCGACCTCTCGACCTGCGGGCTCGCCCTTTGGACCGAGACCCGTCCGGCTGCGGCGCGGAGCGTCGCTGCCTGGGATGCGTCCGGGCCGCTTCAGACGGCCTACGACTTCGGGCGCGTCGGCAAACCGGGCGCCCGCCTGCGACAGATGGCGGCGCTGGTCCCCTCGCTGGTGCACGCCCGGCCGGACGAGGAGGCGGTGCGCCGCGTCGCGCGTGCGGCCGAGACCGGATTCGAGACCTTGCGCACCCGAAACCGCGAGGCCTGGCGGGCCCTTTGGCGGGGCCGGATCGTGGTCGAGGGCGCCCGGCCAGAGCATCAGGCCCTGATCGACGCGGCCTTCTTCTATCTCAACAGCTCCGTCCATGCCGCCTCGCCGGCCGCGACCTCGATCTTCGGGCTGGCGACCTGGCATGACTATTCCTACTACTACGGCCATGTGATGTGGGACATCGACGCCTTCTGCGTCCCACCCCTGATCCTCAGCCAACCCGACGCCGCGCGCGCCCTGCTGGACTTCCGCAGTCGCGGCCTGGCCGCTGCGGGCGCCAACGCCCGCCTGTCGGGACGTCAGGGGCTGCAGTTCCCCTGGGAGGCGGCGCCCTCGACCGGGCAGGAGGCGACGCCCGGCGGCGGATCGGGCGCGGCGCACGAGGACCACGGATCGTTGCATGTCGCACGCGCCTTCAGCCTCTATGCCGATGCGACGGGCGACGCGGCCTTCCTGCGCGAGGAGGCGTGGCCCGTCCTCAGCGGGGTGGCGGACTGGATCGTCAGCCGGATGGTCCGAACCGCTCGCGGCTATGAGTTGAAGCGGGCCACCGGTCCGGCCGAAGTGCCGGTTCCGCCGGACAACGACGCCTTCACCCTGATGTTCGCCCGGGATGTCTTGACGCGCGCCACGGCCGCCGCAGAGGCCCTGGGCAGGCCTTCGCCGGAGGCCTGGCGTCAGGTCCGCGACGAGCTCTACCTGCATATCCGCGCAGATGGGGTGATCGCCGCCCATGACGACTTCCGGATCGACGAGCCCAAGGGGGCCACGCCATCACCCCTGGCCGGCCTGTTTCCGGGCGGATATCCGGCCGGACCCGATGTGGCGAAGGCCACGCTCGACTTCTATCTGGCGCATTGGAAAGCCTATGTGGGTTCGCCGATGTTTCCGGCGCTGTATGCCGCCTGGGCGGCGCTTGCCGGCGATCGCGCCTTGGCGCTGACGCTGTTCGAGGAGGGATACGCAGCCTACGACGCCGGACGATTCCACCAGTGTCTGGAATATCGGGCCGACCACCCGGACAGCGAGACTGCGGCGGGACCCTTCTTCGCCAACCTCGGGGGGCTGCTGCTCGGCCTTGTCTACGGATTGACCGGACTGGAAGCGCGCGGCGCGCCCGCCGACTGGCCCGCCCGGCCCGTGGTCCTCCCTGAGGGATGGAAGGCGATAACGGTGGAGCGCCTTTGGCTGGAAGGCCGACCTGTTCATCTGCGCGCGGAGCACGGCGCTGAGCGCGCTGTCCTGTCGCGGCCGTGAGGCGGCGATGATCAGGCTCGACGTGACTTCGCAGAGTGCGGCTCGGCCTGGCCGGGAGGGGGCGTCATGAGACCGAGGACGCCCGTGCTGGGCTATCAATTGCGCTTCCGTCAGGGAGGAGAGCCGGAAACGCTCATTGCGGGCGATGTCGCGGACGCCCTCCGCCAAGCCCGGCGCCGGGCCTTTGCGCTGAAGGCGCCGGTCGCCGTCTGGCGCGACGGTCGTCTGGTCGTCGAATGTGAGCCGCCGCCGACCGAGGATTTTGAGGGGATCGATCCGGGCCTGCACGAGCGCCTTGTCGCGGCGGGTGTCTATATTTTTTCGCAGCCGCAGGGTCCCGGTCGGACGTGACCTCCGCGTCCTCGTCGGCGACCCCCGGCTAACGGATGTCTTGTGGCGCGGCCGCGACGCCAGGCGTCACGGGAGCGAGCTCGGCGGCCTGTGACTGGGGCGCGGGCGCGTCCGCAACGACCGCGCCGTCGTCCGGGATTTCCGAAATCGACAGGATGGTCTCGCCCTCCGAGAGCAGAGGGGCGGCGGCGTCGGCCGCCTGAACATCCGTTTCCGACCGGACCTGGACGCTGCGCTCGCGGCCGCCGGTCTGGCCTATTCTCAAGGTGTAGAGACGCTCGGTCATGAAAAGGTCCTCGCTGTGGCGCCCGCCTTGTGACGGGCCCTTGGGGTTGAAACCTTCCGGTCGGGGCGGTTGTTCCGGGCGCCGGGTCGCGCCGAACCGGGGACGGACGCCCAGAGGGCGTCTTCGGCAGGCCGCCCCTCGGACTGTGGGGCCGCCTGCCGGGCGCGATCAGTGGGGTTTGAGCACGACCTTCGTCCACTCGTTCGGATTGTCGTGGAAGTTTTTGTAGGCCTCGGGGGCCTGCTCCAGCGGCAGGCGGTGGCTGATGAGGTCCGTGGTGTCGATCTTGCCGTCCAGGACAAGGTCCAGCAGTTGGGGCAGATATTTCTGCACATGCGTCTGGCCGGTCTTGATGGTCAGGCCCTTTTGCATGAGCGCGCCGATCGGCAGCTTGTCGCCGAGTCCGCCATAGACGCCCGGGATCGAGATCCGGCCGCCTTTCCGGCAGGCCATGAGGGTTTCCCGCAGCACATGCGGACGGTCGGTGCCAAGCCTGGTCTCCTGCTTGACGGCGTCGATGACGTTGTCGGGTGAAAACCCGTGCGCCTCCATGCCGACGGCGTCGATACAGGCGTCCGGACCGATGCCGGCGGTCATCTCCATCAGGGCTTCGCGGATCTTGACCTCGTGATAGTTGAGGACCTCCGCCCCGTTGGCCTTGGCCAGCTCAAGCCGGCGGGGGTGATGGTCGATGGCGATGATGCGTCCGGCGCCCATCAATTTCGCGCTCTTTATCGCGAACAGGCCGACCGGACCGCAGCCCCAGATCGCCACCGTGTCGCCCGGCTCGATCCCGGCGTTCTCGGCCGCCATCCAGCCGGTGGGGAAGATGTCGGACAGGAACAGCACCCGCTCGTCCTCGATCCCGTCGGGCACGACGATCGGGCCGATGTCGGAATAGGGGACGCGGACATATTCCGCCTGGCCGCCCGCATAGCCGCCGGTCAGGTGGGAATAGCCGAACAGGCCGGCGGCCGGATAGCCGTAGGCGATCTCGGACGCGTCGGACTTGTCGGCCGGATTGGAGTTGTCGCAGGCCGAAAACTGCTGTTTGCCGCAATGGAAGCAGGAGCCGCAGGCGATCACGAAGGGCACGACCACCTTCTGACCGACCTGAAGGCTGGTGTCGCCCCGGCCGATCTCGACGACCTCGCCCATGAACTCATGGCCGAGGATGTCGCCATTGGACATGCCGGGGATGACGCTGTCGTAGAGGTGCAGATCCGAGCCGCAGATGGCCGTGGCCGTGATCTTGATGATCGCATCGCGGGGGTTGATGATCTGAGGATCGGGGACCGTATCCACCTGAACATTATGTTTGCCGTGCCAGGTCAGGGCGCGCATGGGACTTCCTTCCGGGATCAGAAATGACGATCGGCGCGCGGCGCCGCATCGGGGGCCTTGGACGTCGGGACCTCGCCCGTTTCCATCAGTTGCTTGAAGCGCCGCAGTTCGCGCCGGGCCTGAACCCGGGGCTCTCGCTGCATCACCTTCGCGACCAGTTTGCCGACGGCGCCCGCAGGCGGGTCGTAGCTGATCAGAACGCGGACCTCGGTGCCTCGGCCGAAGGCGTTGTCGCGGAACGCGATCCAGCCCTCGTGATCGACGTCGCTGTCCTCGGTGGAACGCCAGGCGATATATTCGCCGGGACGGTCGTCGGTGATCTCGCTGACCAGTTCGATTTCCGCGCCCGCCGGACCGGCGACGGTCCAACTGGACCGGGCGTCGTCCAGCACATCGACCG
This sequence comes from Brevundimonas sp. TWP1-3, assembly GCF_049896085.1. Lineage (NCBI taxonomy): Bacteria > Pseudomonadati > Pseudomonadota > Alphaproteobacteria > Caulobacterales > Caulobacteraceae > Brevundimonas > Brevundimonas sp. TWP1-3. Next base: position 2,104,296 of record NZ_JAFCTP010000001.1, read on the forward strand.
ACTTCACATTCTCCATGAAGCTGGGCAGGTTCCGGAAGTCGCGCCAATAGTCATACAGCGCCTGACGCGGCCGGTTGATCATGACGGCGCGGATGCTGGTGGCGTCATAGGCGCCCTCCACTTCATCCTTGTCGTTGAACGCCGGCGACTGAACGTCGGCGTCGGTTGAGAGGGGTTCGGACATGGTCGAGGGCCTCCTTTTCGTTGAACGGTCGGGCTCAGCTGCCTGGGACAGGAACGGGTCGGCATGGCGGGCGAAACGGGCGCTCGCTCCTGCCTCTGTCGGCGGATGCGGCACGCGAAAGCGTCGTCGCGGGTCTAGACGGACGCGGAAGCATTCGGCTCAGCCTCGCCGTTGAACTCTCGGAACGCGGCCCGGAAGATTTCGGCGTCGTCCGTTGAGCCTGGCGTGACCGAGACCGCGATCCGGCCTTCCACCGGCGCGTCCGATCTCGCCTCGACGCTGGGATCTGCGGCTTCCAGATCGCCGCCGGACGCCCTGTCGCCCACCGTATTCTCTTGTCCATCGGGAGCGACCCGGATGGCGTCCCGGGAGACCCCATGGGTCTGAACAAGGCGTTCGACCACCATCTCGGCGTCTCGACGCGTTGCGAAGGTTGATGTGATCGGTGCGGTCATAGGTTTCCTCTCGGGTTGCTCAAAGCCGGGAACGCGCGTCCGCGTCTCAGGGTCCAAGAAAGTTGAACGTCTTCGCCACGCGCCAAGAAGGACGTGCGTATTCGTTGGTTCTGGGCCAGGATATCGACTGCAACCTACTGCCAACCCTCCCATCAAACGTGACATGGCGGAGCGCGAAACCGCACACAGGAACCGATCGGCCACGGTTCGTCTTACGTCGTCAGGTGTAAAACGTTGGACGGGCCCAATAGGGCTCGGTTTGGGGCAGGGCCGGAACTTGATGCGAATCGGCGTCATCGCACATCTTAAATATCCCATCGCCGAGCCGTTCGCCGGCGGGCTGGAGATGCACACCCATCTGCTATGTCGTCTGCTGCGGCGGCACGGCCATGACGTCACCCTCTTTGCGGCGACGCGATCCGATCCTGCGCTTGGCCTTGAGGCGATCTGCGAACAGACGGAGATGGCGAAGGTCGGGACCGCTGAAGCGGGCGACGTCGCCTTTTTCCGCGAGCATCATGCCTATCTGTCCCTGATGACCCGGCTGCGTCGCAGCGGCTTCGACGTGATCCACAACAACAGCCTGCACTATCTGCCGGTATCGATGGCCGACACCCTGCCCATGCCCGTCGTGACCACGCTTCACACCCCGCCGTTCTGTTGGCTGGAAAGCGGGGTGCGCGAGAGCCGGGGCGGAAACATCCGGTATGTCGGCGTCTCGGAATCCATCAGGGCGAGCTGGCAGGACGTCGTGCCGCTGGATCATGTCATCCTGAACGGGATCGACCTCGGTAGCTTCCCGTTTCACGCCGAGGCGTCCGGACCGCCGCATCTGATCTGGTACGGGCGGATCGTTCCGGAAAAGGGGCTGCACCACGCCTTGGACGCCGCTCGCCTGGCCGGACTGCCGCTCCGGTTCGCCGGGCCGATCGCCGACCCGGACTATCATCGCCGCGAGATCCTGCCGCGGCTGTCGTCCGACACCCTGTATCTCGGCCACCTCGACCACCGCGCTCTGGCGCGAGAGATCGGGTGCGCCGCCGCTGCGCTGTGCACGCCCTGCTGGGACGAGCCCTACGGCCTCGTTGTCGCCGAAGCCCTGGCGAGCGGCACGCCGGTCGCGGCCTTCGCGCGGGGCGCCATACCGGAAATCCTCACGCCGGCCTGCGGCGTGCTGGCGTCGCCGGACGATCCCGCCGACCTCGCCCGCGCCGCCCGCGTTGCCGTCGGACTGTCGCGCCGCGCCTGCCGGGCTCGGGCCGAGCAGGCCTGTGACGCCCGTGAGATGGTGCGGCGATACGAGGCGCTCTATCGCGATCTGACGGCGGAACGGCTGGCCGTCGCCAATGACAGCCCTGCCGACCGGCTCACCGCGTGAGCGTCATCCCCTTCTGTGTCTGCGTGCCCGCGCGGAACGAGGCTGACCGCCTTCCGCGCCTGCTCGATGCGCTCGCGCGCCAGACCGGCGTGGGCCGGGTGCGCGTGGCGCTCTGCATCAACAATACGACCGACGGGAGCCGGCGGCATGCCGAGGGGGTCGCCGCCGCCCATCGCGCCACACTGACGCTGTCCGTGGTCGAACACACGTTTCCGCAGGAACACGCCCATGCGGGCAGCGCCCGGGCGGCGGCCATGAACCTGGGCCTGGAGCTCCTGGACGGGGAAGGGGTCCTTCTTTCGACCGACGCCGACGCCCGGCCGCCGACGGACTGGGTCTCAGCCAATCTCGCCGCCGTCTCTGGGGGAGCCGATCTCGTCGGGGGCGCCCTGTCGCTGGACGAGGACGAACCGGAGAGCCAGGCGCTCCAAAGCGGTTGGGCCGTCTGGCGCGATTACTGGCGGGAGGTGAGGGCGATCGAGGACGCCCTGGACCCGGTCCCCTGGGATCCGGCTCCCCGCCACGGCGACCACACCGGCGCCAGTCTCGCCATCACCGCTGCGGCCTACAGGGCGGCAGGCGGGACGCCGCTTTTGCCCACCGGCGAGGATCGCGCCCTGGTGCTGGCGGCCCAGCGCGCCGGCGCCAGACTGGTTCATCCACTCAGCGTATGGACCCGCGTCTCCGCGCGCGCGCACGGCCGGGCGCAGGACGGCATGGCCCAGGCCATGGCCCGCCTGGCGCGCCAGACGGCGGGACAGGAGCCCATGAGGGCGCCCGCCTTTTCCCATTGGCGGGCCCGCGCCTTGTGGCGCCGCGACCTTCGCCGTCTGCCCGACGGCGCGCAGCGGATCGCGGAGGCAGAGCCGCATCTGCCGCCCATGCCGCTGGACTATGCGCTGGAGCTGAATGGCAGGCCTCAACCCGACGGCATCGCGCCATGACCCGTCCGATCGGCTACTATGTCCACCATCAGGGGGAGGGGCATCGTCAACGCGCCCTTCAGGTCGCGGCCGCCGCGCCGACGCGGTTCGTCCTTCTGGGGACCGGGCTCGCGGGTCGTGGCGGCGAGGTCGCCGTGCTTGATCTACCCGACGACCGAGTGGACGCCGCCACGGGGTTCGGCGCGGACGGCGGACCGAATCTGCCCAAGGCGCTTCATTATGCGCCCTATGGCGTCGCGGGATTGCGCCGGCGGGTCGGCGACCTGTCGACATGGATCGCGACGGCCGCCCCGGCCCTCGTCGTGGTGGATGTGTCGGTCGAGGTGGCGCTGCTGGCCAGGCTGGCGTCGACGCCGGTCGTCTATGTGCGGCTGTCCGGCGCGCGAACGGATACGGCCCATCTGGAGGCCTTCCGGGGTGCAGAGGCTCTGCTCGCGCCCTGGCATCCAAGGCTGGAGCATCCCGATACGCCAGACTGGGTGCGGGCGCGGACCCGTTACTTTGCGCCGTCGCGACGCGCAGAGGTCGGTTCGGGCGATCACGACGCGGTCCTGGTCGTTCACGGGCGAGGCGGCGCGCCGATCGACGGGGACCGACTGGCCGCAGCCGCCTCCGCGACGCCGAACCTGCAATGGACGGTGATCGGGCCTGTGACGCCGCCGTGTCACGCGCCGCCAAATTTGGCGTTGAAGGGCTGGATTGAGGATGTGAACTCGGAAATCCAGAAGGCCGGCGTCGTTGTCGGAGCGGCGGGCGACGGCCTTGTCGACGCCGTTCTCGGAGCGGATCGTCCGTTCGTCTGCCTGCCGGAACCTCGACCCTATGAGGAGCAGGCGGCCAAGGCTGCAGGGCTTGCCCAGGCCGGCGCGGCCGTCGTCTTGGTCGCATGGCCCGAACCTAAGGCTTGGCCGGGGATTATTGCTTCGGCGCGGAGCCTTGACCCGCAGGCCCGACACGATCTGCGCGGGGAGGGCGTCGAGGCCGCCGGCCGTTGGCTGGTCGAACTGGCGGATCGAAGACGAGAGGATAATGATGCCTGACGCGCCTGCAGCCGTCCCGGACGTGTCGGCGGACGACGTTCACGACGCCCTGGCGGCGCTCGGCGAGCGCTACGACGCCTCGCCGCGCTTTCCGGTCGACAGCCTGGCGCTGCTCCGGACGCTCGGCCTGCACCGGCGCTACGCCCCGGCAGCCAGCGGCGGCGAAGCCTTCGCCACGCCGGCCCTGAAAGCCCTGGCCCTCCTGGACGATCTGCGCCGGGTGGGGCGCGCGGACCTGAGCGTGGGCCGTCTCTTCGAGGGCCATGTCAATGTGCTGGCCCTGTTCGACTGGTATGGCGCGCCCGAGCAGAAGCTCTGGCTGGCGGATGTACTCGCCGCCGGCGGCTGGTTCGGGGTCTGGGCCACGGAACCCCAGCCGGGCGTCCAGCTTCGGGAGGGCCGGCTGTCGGGCGCCAAGATGTTCGCCACTGGGGCGGGCGGACTCGCCTATGCCGTCGTCACCGTTCAGCCCGGCGAGGGACCGCGTCGTCTGGCCGTGGTGCCGGCGGATTGCGGCGAGCGGGCCGATCTCACGGGATGGCGCGTCCGCGGCATGCGGGCGACCCTGAGCGGTCGATATGACGTCACCGATCTGCCGGTGACGGACCTGAACCTTTTGGGGGAGCCGGGCGACTACGACCGCGAACCCCGCTTCACCGCCGGCGCCTGGCGCTTCACGGCGGTCCAGCTCGGCGGCGTCGAGGGCCTCGTCCTGGCGATGCGCGCGGCCCTGTCCGAACCGGCGCGTCGCGATCCGTTGCAGCGCGCCAAATTCGCCGAGGCGGTCGTCGCCGCCCGCACCGCCTATCTGTGGGTTCGCGAAGCTGCCGAGCGGGCCGCGACGGAAGCCACCGACGCAGCGGATTTTGCGCGGGCGACCCGCGGCGTCGTCGAGCGAAGCGCGCTGGATGTGATGGAGCTGGCGGCCCGGGCGACGGGAACCCGCAGCGCCTTCGACGGCGAACGGCTGGACAAGATCATCCGCGATCTCAGCCTCTATCTTCGCCAGGCCGGACCGGACCATGCGCGCGACGAGGCGGCCAAGACCTGGCTGGATCACGATCTCTGGGGCGCGGGAGACGCCCTGTGGTGAGCGCCAAGCTTGGGCCGGTCGGCGCCGCGCCGCTGGCCCGGTCGCGCTGGGCCCGGGCGCGATGGCTCGTCCTGGCCCCGCATGCCGATGACGAGACGCTTGGCGCCGGCGCCCTGATCCAGCAGGCGGCGGGAGAGGGACGTCTCGGCGGCGTGGTCATCGTGACGGACGGCGGCGCCTCCCATCCCCATGCCGACGATCGCGCGCGCCGCCGCCTGGTCGCGATCCGCAGAGTGGAGGCGCGCCGAGCGATCCACCGGCTGACAGGGCGCGCGACCGCGCAGCCGATCTTCCTTGATTGGCCGGACGCTGCGCCGCCGGTCGTGGGCGACGCCCGGTTCGAGGCGAGCGCGCGCCGTCTCGCCTGGCTCTGTCGCCGCCTCCGCATCGACGCGGTCGCCGTCACGGCGGTGTCCGAACCCCATTGCGATCACGAAGCCGCAGGACGGTTGGCGCGTCGGGTCGTCAGTCTGGCCCGGCGGCCGGTCGCCCTGTTCGAATATGGCGTCTGGGCGCGGCCGGCGGCGCAGGGCGATCTTCAGTTGGCGACCCGGCCTTTGGCGGCCGGCCGAAGAGCCCTGGCGCTTGCCGCGCATCGGAGCCAACGCACGCCGATGATGGGCCCGGGATTCCGTTTGGAGACGCCGGATCGGCTCTCGGCCGCTTGCGACCGACTTTATCTGCGAAAGGCGCCCCATGGCTGATCCCTCCCTCGGCGCGGACTATTTTGAGGACGTCTTCGCGGGCGATCCCGACCCCTGGGGGTTGGACAGCCGCCCCTACGAAGCCGAGAAACACGCCCGAACGGTCGCGAGCCTGGGCGACCGAAGGTTCCGGCGCGGCCTTGAGGTCGGATGCGCCGGCGGCGCCCTGACGGCGCGGCTGGCGGACCGATGCGAGGCGCTGGTGGCGCTCGACATCAGCCGGACCGCCCTGGATCGGGCCCGGCGTCGACTGGGACATCGTCCCCAGCTCGTGTTTCGCCAGGCCGCCTTTCCCCATGACGTGGCGCTCGCCGGCCCCTTCGACCTGATCGTCCTGTCCGAAGTCGCCTACTACTGGAGCGACCAGGATCTGGCGGCCGCAGCGGCGTTCGTCCGCGCCCATCTCGGGCCCGGGGGGATGGTCCTTCTGGTGCACTGGACGGGGGAGACCGACTATCCGCAGACCGGGGACGGCGCCGTGACGACGCTTTGGCGCGACCTGGAAGACATCCTCAGCGTGTCTCTCGACGCGCGTCAGCCGGGCTATCGGCTCGATCTGTGGAGACGACCATGACCCTGAGCGTCCTGACCCTGGTCCGCAATCGCCAAGCCCACCTCGACCAGCTGATCGCCGGTCTTGATCGCAGCGTCACGGCGCCGGCCGAGCTGATCATCATCGACATGAGCGATCGGCCCATTTCGACGCCGAAGGCGGGCTTTCCGATCCGCATCGAGCGCCTTCCAGGGGAGAGGCTGCCTCTGGCGGCGGCGCGCAACAGGAGCGCCGCCTTGGCTCAAGGCGAACAGCTGCTGTTCCTGGACGTCGACTGTATCCCGGCGGCCGCGACCTGCGGCGTTGTCGCCGGCCTGCTGGAGGCCGAGGATGTCGTGGCCTGTCCGAAGGTCCTTTACCTGCTGTCCGGCGCGGCGCGTGCGGCCTGGACGCAAGCGGACCTCGATCAGGCGGGCGTGGCGCATCCGGTGCGACGGTTTCCCGCGCAGGGCGCGCGGATCGAAATAAATCCCGGCCTGCTCTGGTCCCTGGCCTTCGGCATGCGTCGCTCGACCTTCTTCGCCGTCGGCGGCTTCGACGAAGCCTTTGTCGGCTATGGGGCGGAAGACACCGATCTTGGGTTCAGGGTCGCCAAGGCGGGCGTGCCCATGGTCTTCACGGGCGACGGCGCGGTCTATCACCAGCATCACGACGCCTATGACCCGCCGCTTCAGCACTTCGCCGCCCTGGTGGCCAACGCCCGCACCTTCCATCACCGCTGGGGGGTCTGGCCGATGGACGGCTGGCTCGCCGACATGCGGGCGATGGGCCTGATCGACTGGACATCGGACGACCTGCGGGTCTTGAGGCCGCCCACGGCCGAGGAGCTCGCCGCCGCCAAGCGGCCTTCGAGCGCGGTCTTCTAGCGGCGACGCCGGGCGCGAACGCGCCTTCTCGCCCCGGTGAGGAAGGACCGCCGATCAGGCCGCCGCCAAGGTTTCCAGCAAGGCCTCAAGATCGGCGGGGGTGTGAGGCGCCTCAGCGGCGGTGTCGACGATCAGCCGCTCTCGCGACCAACGACGATCCGGCGAGGAAGACAGAGTGGACGAAAGACCCTTCGCCCGCTCGGCGTCGAAGCGGAAGGCCGTGGCCTTGGGACCGCAGCTGATCTCCGTGACGCCGGCGGACGCGGCGAGCGCGGTCAGCCTGTGCGTGCTCAACAGGGTTTCGGCCGCCTCGGGAAGCGGCCCGAACCGATCCTCGATCTCCTCCTGAAGGGCGTCGATCGCCTCGACGGCGGTCATCTGCAAGAGCCGCGCATACAGCGAGAGTCTCACAGTGGGGTCCGGGACATAGTCCGGCGGAATCCGCCCCGTGGTCCCAAAGTTCACGACGGGGGGGCGGGGGTCGACCGCCGCCTCGCCTCGGGCGGCCCGCAGCGCCCGCGCGAGCACGCTTTGATAGAGGCTGGCGCCGATCAGATGGATGTGCCCGGCCTGTTCGTCGCCGACGAGATCGCCGCCGCCGCGCAGGTCGAGGTCGCGAGCGCTGATGGCGAACCCGGCGCCAAGCCGATCCAGGGCTTCAAGGGTCTGGAGACGCGTACGCGTCGTTTCGGCCAGAGGCGCCTCCGGGTCGCTGAGGAGATAGGCGAAGCCCTGACGCCGTCCGCGTCCGACCCGGCCGCGCAACTGGTGCAGTTGCGCCAGCCCAAAGCGATCGGGACGCCAGACCAGAAGGGTGTTGGCCCGCGGCACGTCTAGGCCGTTCTCGATGATGTTGGTGGTCAAAAGAACGTCGCCCCGCCCCTCGGCGAAGTCGGTCATGACCGCTTCCAGGGCTTCGGCCGACAGCTTGCCATGCGCAACGGCGACGGAGAGCTCAGGAACGAGCCGGGCCAGTCGCTCTGAGAGCGGCTCAAGATCCTCGATCCGCGGCACGACGACGAAACTCTGGCCGCCACGGCCCTTCTCGCGCAACAGGACGGTGCGGACGGACCCTTCGTCGAACGCGGTCAGGAAGGTGCGGATCGGCCGGCGTCGGGCGGGCGGACTGGCGATGAGGCTGACGTCCTGAATCCCGACCATGGCGCTCTGGAGGGTGCGCGGGATCGGCGTGGCCGACATCATCAGGAGATGGTCCCCGCGCGCCGCCAGATCCGTCTTCAAGGTCGCGCCGAACCGATGCTCTTCGTCGATGACGACGAGGGCCAGATCGGCGAAGTTCAGAGTCTCCTGCGCCAGGGCCTGGGTGCCGACGACGATGCCGATCGTCCCATCGGCCAGGCCGTCGCGGACGCGCCGCGCCTCGGCGGAATCGACGAGTCGGGAGAGCGCCGCGACGGTTATGTCCGAGCCCTCGAACCGGCGACGGAAGGTTTCGTAATGCTGGCGGGCCAACACCGTCGTGGGGGCGGCGATCATGACCTGCCGGCCCGACAGGGCGACGGCGGCGGCGGCGCGGAGCGCAACCTCCGTCTTGCCGAACCCGACATCGCCGCAGACCAACCGGTTCATCGGACGACCGGAGGCGAGATCGGCCAGGACGGCGTCGATGGCGGACAGCTGATCGACGGACTCCGGAAACGGGAACCGGGCCGTGAACCGCGCATAGGCGGTTCGGGGCGGGACGACGGCAGGGGTTCGCCTCGCTTCCCGGGCGCGCGCGAGTTCGACCATCCGGGTCGCGGTCGCATCGATCTGGGCGCTGACCTCCGCGCGGCGCTTGGCCCAGCCCTGGGTGTTCAACCGATCCAGGCTGACGCTGGCGGGCTCCGAGCTGTAGCGCCAGATCCGGTTGAACTCTTCGACCGGCGCCAGGAGGGTGGCGCCGTTATGATATTCCAGCCGCACGACGTCGCGCACCACGCCGTCGGCCTCGAATTCCTCGATCGCCGTCAGCACGCCCAGACCGTGATCCTCATGAATGATGACATCGCCTGGACGGATGTCCGTTTCGCCCAGGCCCGGATTCGGGGCGCCGGACGCCCTTGCGATCCGACCGCCAGTGATATCGGTCGGGGTCAGGACGGTCAGGCCCGAGCGGGCGTCCTCGTAGCCGCCGTCAAGGTCCGCGAGGACCGCCGTCAGCCCGCTGGAGTCGTTCCCGGCGAGCGGGTTCCATGACGGGGAGGGCGCCGGCGGAACGAGACCGTTTCGCTTCAGGAGCCGGGCCATGACGCGATGCTCATGGGCCAATCCGGCCAGGACGACCGATCGGCCTTGGGATTGCTGATCCTGAATATAGTGTTTGAGCGCCGCGCCGGGGCTCCGCTCTGTCGCGAAGCCGGGCGTCGGGCTGACGCCCTCCAGGTCGAGCGCAGTCGCGGCCCGGAGCGCGCGCGTCGCCTCCGCCGGCGAGAGATAGAGGCGATCCGGAGCCGGCGCCGCCGCGCCGTCGGTCTCGCCGAACCCACGACGGGACTCATAGGCCTCGGCGATCTGGTCCCAGACGCGCGAAAGGCGAGCCTCCACATCGTCGTCGCGCAGGAGGCGGGCCTCAGGGAAGGCGTCGAACAGCGTGCCGAGGGGCGCGTCATAGAAGCGCGAAAGGGCATGGGGGTCTTGGGCCGCCCGGTCGCTGTCGCCGGTCTCGGCCAAAACGAGCTCGGACGCCGCCGTCAGGGTCAGGCTGGCGACGCTGTCGAGGGAACGCTGGGTCACGGGATCGAACGCCTTGATGTCGGCCACTGTCCCATCCGGATCGATGACGAGCCGATAGGGCGTCACCGCCGACGGCGGGTAGACGTCGATGACCTCGGCCAGGATGGCGATTTCGCCAGGCTCGTCGACGCGCTCGTCCGGCATATAGCCGGTCCGTCGGGCGAAGGCTTCGATCGCCTCACGATCCAATGGGTCGCCGGTCGTCAGGGAAAAGCGGGCCGTCGCGACGCCTTGGGGCGGCGTCCGCTGCAGCATGGCCTCGGGGGAGGTGATCACCAGCCGTCCCGCCCTGCCGGGAACGGTCGCATGATGCAGGACCGCCATCCGCCGCCCCATGCTTTCGCGTGACGGCGCGGCCCGGTCATAGGGCAGGCAATCCCACGGCGGGAAGACGAGGACGACTGGACCCGCGGGCGCGGCCATGGCCTCCAGTGCGCGGGCGATTTCGTCGGCGCGACGCTCGCTTGCGGCGACGAAGATCAGGTCTGCGCCGGCCTCCTGGCTCCAGGCCGCCACGAGCCTCGCCGCCACGGCGGCCGGCGGGGTCTTGCGCGCGGGCGCCTTGTCGTCGGGGGCAGGCGCCGGACCGTCGACGAGCGGGAGGGGGCCGGCGATGGGCGTCGAGGTCTGGGTCATGAATGGTCCGAAACTGCCGTGCACCAACTCCGAAAAACGCCGTGGGTTCTGCGCGGTTACAGACACACGGGACGAATGATGCCCCGTCGCTGATCAAGCGAAGCCTCCGTTTCGATCCGTAACGCATCGGCCGCGACGATGGGGGCAAGCCGCGTCTAAGCACTCACGGCCGTTCGAGGACGGAGCGAGCGCATCGAGGTTTTAAGCCTGTCCTGAGCGTGAAGACGCCCTCGGGATATCATGGCATCACGCGGACCATCATTCGCGGCGCTTTGACTATGGTGCATCGCGCAGACGATGCCGGATGACGGATCAGGATAGATCGAGGACGCGTCTTCAGGTCCGGACCGAGAGGCGGCATCCGCCGCAGCGATCGTCGCTGCGGCGTGAGCTGTATCAGCCCGGTTCGACCGAAACCTGGGCGCCGACCCCGTCGGTCTTGCCGGCCAGGCCGGGCACTTCGTCCAGTTGGCGAAGGCTGGTGAAGCGGCCCCGTTCCTCGCGATAGCGAACGATCTCGAAGCCATGACCGCGCAACTCCTCGACGCCGTCAAACTCCTCGGCGGTCGCCGTGTTGAGGTCGATCATGTGTCGCCGTCCTCAGCGGATCCTGTGGGTCGATGTCCCAGGGCGAAATCGATGGCTTCGATGTCGACCTTCAGCTTGACCAGGTCGCGAATGCGTTCGTGATCGCCCGAGTTCGCCGCCTCGACCGCCGTCGGCCAGACCTGGGTCTGGAGGTCCTCGCGGATCGCGTGAAGTCGGGCGGCGACTGCCGCGTTGTCAGTGCTCATGGGGTGCTATTTCAGGTCGGCGATCGCCTCGCCGGCCTCTTCCTCTTCAAGAAGGGCGGCGTTAGCAGCGTTGGCGGACAGCCGGACTTGGTTGCCTTCGATTTCGGCGACCAGACCGCCGGAGAGATAATGGTGGTGATCGCTGTGTGATCCGCTGTCGGCCTTGGTGAGCTTGATGCGGTCGCCTTCGACCTTGTCGACCGTGCCGAGGTGGACGCCGTCTGCGCCGATGACGTCCATATGGGCTTTGATCTGTGAGAGGTCGGTCATGGCGGATCTCCTTGTGACTGCGACAGCTAACGGAGACCGGACCGCGACGTTCCAGGGGGTTGGAAGTCCGGGGCGTCGTCACCCTTATCACCCGGGCTGACCAGGCGGTGCCGATGTCACGGTCGGCAGGTGAGCATCGCGTTGGAACGCTTTGCCACGACCGTGGGCGATGTCGTGGGGGCGTTGCAAGATGTCGAGCTGATCCAGGGTCCGTTCCAGCGAATGGCGCTCGGGGTGTTGCAACGGGCGCGTGGGCGCCCAGATCATGGCGGCTCGCCGATGGGCGCAACAGACGGCGACGCCGTCAGCGCCCTTCATTTTTTGGCCTCGACAAGGACCCTTCGCCATGACGCTCACCGCCCGGGAATTGCGATCGACAGTGGATGAGGACGGCGGCTTGACGCTGACGCTCGAGGACGTCGTCCTGGACGATCCCGCCCCCGACGAGATCGTTGTCCGGATCGAGGCGGCGCCGATCAATCCCAGCGACCTTGGTTTGCTGCTCGGCCCGGCGGACGCGGCGTCGGTCCGTGCGGAAGGTTCCGAGGGTCGGCCTCGCCTTCGGTTTGACATCCCCGACACGCGTCGCGGCGGGGTCGCGGGCCGGATCGGCCAGTCGCTCGCCGTGGGGAACGAAGGGGCGGGTACGGTCGTCGCCGCCGGTGACCAGGCGAAGGATTGGATCGGGCTTCTGGTCGGCATGATCGGCGGCGGCATGTACGCCGATCTGAAGAAGATCAGGACGCGCGACGCGCTGCCGATCCCCGAAGGCGTGACGGCCGCCCAGGGCGCAGCCCTGACCGTCAATCCGATGACGGCGCTCGGCTTCGTCGAAACCGCCCGCGCCGAGGGGCATTCCGCCATCGTTCATACGGCTGCGGCGTCCAGTCTCGGCCAGATGCTCCAAAGGATCTGCGCGCGCGACGGCGTGCCGCTCGTCAACATTGTGCGCTCTGGCGATCAGGTCCGTCTGCTGAGGGACATGGGGGCGACCCATGTCCTGAACAGCCGGGACGAGGATTTCCGAACGCAGCTGGTCGACGCCGTCACCGAGACCGGGGCGACGATCGCCTTCGACGCCATCGGCGGCGGTGGGCTTGGCGGCGAGATCATGCGGGCGATGGAGAAGGGCGCGGTCAACCGGATGACGGAGTACAGCCGATACGGCTCCACACAGTTCAAACAGCTCTATGTGTACGGCGCGCTCGATGCGTCGCCTATGGTCCTGGACCGGCTCGCCTTCGGCTTCCAGTGGAGCGTCTCCGGTTGGCTCCTGACACCCTTCCTGCAAAAGGTCGGAGCCGAGACCACGGCGCGCCTGCGCAAGCGCGTCTTCGATGAGCTGACGACCACCTTCGCCACGCGCTACACCCGCACGATTGGTCTGGCGGAGGCGCTCAAGCCTGAGGTTCTCCAGGCCTATGAGCGCAAGGCGACCGGCGAGAAGGTCCTGATCAATCCGACCTTGAACTAGGATGCATTCCCGACGGCGCGCTCCAGAAGCACATCAGGCCTCTCGGGCATTTCTCCGCCAAGACGCCGAACCGGGCGCCGATCGCTTCGGCGCCTGGTTTTCCGAGCGCCTTTTCGGCCAATGCGGCCCCTGACCCTCATTGTGGTGACGATGGGGACGGCCGACCATTTCCTTGACCGCGCACGAACAGGAGATTTCTGATGGACCTTGGGATCAAGGGGCGGATCGCCCTCATTTCCGGCGCCGATTCCGGCATGGGCAAGGAGACCGCTCGTCTTCTGCTGGAGGCCGGCGTTCGGGTCGCGCTGACCGACAAGCCGGATGGCACATTGGACGAGGCCATCACGGAGCTCTCTCCCCTGGGAGAATGCATCGGCGTGACCGGCGATGTCACCAAGGCCGAAGAGGTCTTGCGCATCTGGGCGGAGGTCCGGGACCGCCTCGGCGATCCCGACATCTACGTCAACGCCGCGGGTGTGACAGGGGCGACGGGAGACTTTCTCGAAGTGGACGACGCCGGTTGGCTGGAGACGCTGGATATCAACCTGATGGGCGCCGTGCGGATGTGCCGGCAGGCCATCCCGGCGATGCGCCGCGCAGGGTGGGGGCGCATCGTCCTGTTCGCCTCCGAAGACGCGGTGCAGCCCTATGTCGACGAACTGGCCTATTGCGCCTCCAAGGCCGGGATCCTCAGCCTCGCCAAGGGGCTGTCCAAGGCCTACGGCGGCGACAATGTCCTGGTGAACACCGTGTCACCCGCCTTCATCGCGACGCCGATGACCGACGCCATGATGAAGAAGCGCGCGGAAGAACGGGGCGAAACCTTCGAGGCGGCGATCAAGAGCTTCTTGAAGGAAGAGCGCCCCGGCATGACCCTGGATCGCCGAGGCAAGGCTGAAGAGGTTGCGGCCGCCGTCGCCTTTCTGTGTTCCGAGCGCGCCAGCTTCATCAATGGCGCGGGTCTTCGGGTCGACTCAGGGTCGGTCGCCACCATCGCCGGCTGATCAGGCGAAGAAGAAACAGATCGGCGGCGGGATTGTCCCGCCGCCGATGTCTTGATCAGGCGACGCCCATGCCGCCGGTGACGCCGAAGACTTCGCCGGTGATGTAGCTGCCTTCCTGGGACGCCAGCAGGACATAGACCGGGGCGATCTCGACCGGCTGGCCAGGGCGGCCCAACGGCACCTGTTCGCCGAACTTCATCACAGCCTCCTGCGGCTGGCCGCCCGACGACTGCAGCGGCGTCCAGAACGGACCCGGCGCCACGACGTTGGCGCGGATGCCCTTCTCGATCAGCTGCTTGGCCAGGGCCTTGGTGTAGGCGACGATCCCGGCCTTGGTGGTGGCGTAGTCCAGCAGAATGGCGGACGGTTCATAGGCCTGGATTGAGGCCGTGGTGATCACGGAGGCGCCCGCCGGAAGGTGCGGAACCGCCGCCTGGGCGATCCAGTGCATGGCGTACAGATTGGTCTTCAACGTCTTGTCGAAGTCCTCGGACGTGACCTGGGAGATGTCCTCGCGGTACTGTTGGCGCCCGGCGTTGATCACCAGAATGTCCAGTCCGCCGAGTTCCGACACGGCCTGTTCGACCATCTGTCGGCACCAGCCTTCGTCGGTGATGTCGCCCGGCAGGTCGATGGCCTTGCGGCCCTCGGCCTCGATCAGGGCGATGACTTCGGCGGCGTCCCGGCGCTCGGACGGCAGATAGGACAGGGCCACATCGGCGCCTTCACGCGCATAGGCGATGGCGGCCGCACGGCCGATGCCGCTATCGGCGCCGGTGATCAGGGCCTTGCGGCCCTTGAGCTTTCCAGCGCCCTGATAGCTCTCCTCGCCATGATCCGGTTTGGGGTCCATGGCGCGGGCCTCGCCCGGAACCGGTTGGGGTTGGCGGGGGAAGGGCGGCTTCGGATACTGGTCGCGCGGATCCTGCAGCGTCAGGCGGTCAGTCATGGAAGGTCTCCGTTTCGGGGGTGGGGGAGGGGGTCTGCGCCTTGCCGACCGCGGTCAGCGCGGTCAGGTGGGCGAGGTGGCTGAGGCCCTGTGGCATATTGCCAAGGTAGCCCCCGGTTTTCGGGTCGATCATTTCCGTCAGCATGCCCCAACGGCCGCCCAAGGCTTCGCGCAGGCCGTCGATGCGGGCGCGCGCCTTGTCCGGCTCGCCCAGCGTCGCCCAGGCCTCGGCGATCCAGAAGGAGCAGGCGATGAAACAACCTTCCTCGGCCTCCATGCCGGTGTAGCGATAGTGGAAGACGCCGGCGCCCAGTCGCTGGTCGAGCGCCTCCAGGGTGGACCGCAGCCGGTCCGCCCCGTCGAACCTGAACCGGACGGCCAGGGCCAGGGCGGCGTCCAGCTTGTCGCTGCCCGGATACATGACGAAGGCCTGGAGGGGTTCTGACCAGCAGTTGTCCTCGACCCAAGCGAAGATCCGGTCCCGCTCCCGGGACCAGCGGTCCCGGCAGGTCGTCGGCAGCTGTCCAGCGTCGGCCAGCTCGACCGCGCGAGCCAGAGCCTGCCAGCAGCTGATCTTGGACATGGTGTAGTGCTGCTCGTCCTCCAGCTCCCACATGCCGGCGTCGGGCTGACGCCAGGCGTCCGCGCACCGGTCCGCCAGTTCGGAAAGCTGCTGGGCGCTGGCGCTGTCGAGGATGTTGCCGCAGCCGACGAAACGCGACGCCGTTTCGAAGATGTCGCCGAACACGCCATGCTGGGCCTGATCCGCAGCCCGGTTGCCGGTGACGACGGGACGCGAGCCTTGGTAGCCCGGCATGTCCCAATGGGTTTCCGGCGGCACGATCTCGCCGTCCAGACTGTAGCAGACCTTGGCGCCGTGACGCTTCAACTGCATCAACAGCCAGCTGAAGGCGGCTTTGGCCTCCGCCTGGGCTCCGGCCGCCAGGAAGGCCTCGATCGTATAGCCGGCATCGCGCAGCCAGGCGTAGCGGTAGTCCCAGTTCTTTTCGCCGCCCAGACGCTCGGGCAGGGAGGTGGTGGCGGCGGCGGCGATGGCGCCGGACGGAGAGTAGAGCAGAAGCTTCAAGGCCAGGGCGCTGCGGATGAAGTCGTCGCGATAGAGGCCGGGACAGTTCAGTCGCGCCGCCCAGTCCCGCCATTCCTGATCCGACAGATCGATCCGGGCGTCGATCTCCGCGATGGACGGCGCGACCAGCGGCTCGTCGCGGCCCGCGACGATGGCCACCGTGCGCCGCTCCCCCGCGCTGACCGCGATCGTTCCGACGATGCCTTCATCGGACCATTCGCACGCGATGCGGGGATCATGGATGAACAGGCCAAGGACGCGCTCGACATGGAAGACGGTGTGGTCGCCGATCTTGGAATGATAGGGGTTGGCGGTGTCGCCTCGGCGCCCGGGACGCATCTCCAGGGCGAAGGTCGTTTGGCCCTCGAGGCCCTCGATGCGGCGGGCGAGTTCGCACCAAGGCAGTCGCCCGGCGGTTCCGCTGTTGAGACTCTCGGTCAGGCGGGCCCGACCCGAGGATGTGGTGAATTCGGTTTCGAGCACATTGCTGTCGGGGCGGTAGCGGCGCGTGGCCGTGAACGGCCCAATCGGCGAGATCGAGAACCGCCCGCCGTCGGGGTCAAGGAGGCGGTCGAAAAGCGGCGGCGCGTCGATCGCCGGCACGCACCACCAGTCGATGCTCCCGTCCAGCGCGGACAGGGCCACCGTTCGGCCTTCGCCCAGAACCCCATAGTCTTCGAGCGCGGCGTATCCATCGGGGCGGAGCGCTTCCGAGGAACGGCCGGGGTGGGGCGTAAAGGCCGTCGTGATCATCGTTTGGAGGATCCGATCGCGAAGCCTGTCGCCACGGCGAGGCTCGCCAGCGTGCCGCAAACCGCCCACTTGAGGGCGGCGACCTGGCGACTGGAGACGAAGCCGATCCAGGGTTTCACCACCCGCGCCGTGTCCGGCCCGTCAATCGCGGCTGGTCCTTCCTCCGGTTGGTCGAGATTGCCCAGGCGGGGCAGTTGAGCGTCGCCCTGTTGCGCCGCGATCATGCCTGCCGCCTTTCGGTCGGCCAACGCCGGCGTCAGGGTCTGGGCCAGACCCATCAGCCAGGTGGACCGTCCGACGAAGATTTTGCGGCTGGGCCTCCGGACGGCCGACCACACGGCTTCCGCGCAGAGACGGGGATCGAACAAGGGGTCAGGGATGACTTGCGCCCGATCGGTGCGATTGCGCGCCCACAGGGGCTGGGGCGTATTGACCGCAGGGAGGTAGACGGTCGTCAAGGTGATCTTCGAAGCGGCGGCGATGAGTTCGGCGCGAAGCGCCTCGGTGAAGCCGTCAACGGCCGCCTTGGCGCCGCAGTAGGCGGCCTGCAAGGGCGCCGGTCGGAGCGCGAGGCCCGAAGACATCTGGATGATCGCGCCCCGATCCACCGGGCGCATGGCGTCGAGCGCCGCCCGCGTGCCGTAGACTTGCGACAGGTAGGTGGTTTCGGTGACACGACGATAGTCGGCGTCGGTCAGGTCCTCGTCACGGCCGATCACCGTCGACATCGCATTATTCACCCAGACGTCGATTCCACCGAACGCTTGGGTGACCTCGTGGCCCACGCGCGCGACGAACTCAGGATCCGAGACGTCGCCCGCCAGGCCCATGGCGCGGCCGCCCGAACGTGTCAGCAGACTCACGGCGCTGGCGAGACGCTCGGCCTGTCTGGCGACGACCACGACTTGCCAGTCCGCCTTGGCGAAGCGCTCCGCGACCGCCAATCCGACGCCGGCGCTAGCACCGGTAATGACGATGACGGACATGGCGATCCTTCGGACTTTTCGTGTGGAACAGTGATTGCGGCGCGCGCCACGATCAGGGAGGGCTGGGACAACGGAGGGCTGTTGGGAAGGTTGCGGCGAGAGGCAAAACCGATCCGGGAATCGGGGCGCGTCGACGTCGCGCTCACGACGGCCAGACACTGCGATCTGACCCTGTCTCCCTCCCCGAGAAGCTAGAGGGACGCCAAGTTCTCTTGCGACGTCAGCAGGTCGCGCCGAGGGTTCAGCGGGTGCGCCGCAGATGACGATTTTGGTGAGACTTTCGCCTGACGATCATCGGGTCGACGCGACTGGCGCGCACCCGGCCGGACGCCCAAAGCGGGTTTTGCGAGCCGCGGATCTCAGAACGGCGAGACAGGCTCAAATGGACAAGGCGAGTCGTCCGCTGTCGAGCGCATGGCGTTCAGCCTGGCCCTAAGGCTTGAAGTCCGCAACGCGGGCGACGGCGTTCGCCCGTCAGGCCCGGGCCTTTTTCAGCTCTGCGGCAAGGGCCGTTCGGCTCCGCTCGTGATCGGTCTCAACACGTCGCCTTTCGGTCTCCAGGGCCGCCTGGCGCGCGTCGAGGTCGGCGAGCGCAGACTGATGCGTTTCATCCAACTCGGCGAGCGCCGCCTGCAGGGTTTCGATTTTGGCGCGCTTGGTCTTGGAGAGACCCACGGTCTCTTTCGGCCGCGCCTTGCCGATCTTGCCCACGTCGATGGCGAGGCCGCGGGTGATGACGTCGCCGGGCGAGGCGAGGGCCGCCTCATAGTCCGGTCCATCGCTAAGCTGGCTGGCCAGGCCCGTGGCGAACAAATCCTGTTTCGACCCCCAGGCGTCCAGCGCCTTGGGCCGGGAACTGGCGGCCACGGTGAAGGCATGAAAGCCGTCCGACCAGGTGAAGACCTTGAGTTTCGGCGCCATCTCAGTCGATGAGGCCCCGCCGTTGCATGGCGATGATCGTGGGGTCGGTCAGGGACGCGATCACCTCCATGTCGAAGGCGTCCTCGGCCTCCATCTCGTCGGCGAAGGCGCGCGGCGCGTTCGTCCGCAGGGTGAGAAGGCGCCACGACGATTGGATGCCTTTCTGCCGGCCGGCCAAATGTTCGACGCGCAGCAGCTTCACGCCGGCGCGCGATTTGACGAGGGTCTTGCGTATTCCCATGGTCCAGTCCTCCCGAACCAGAGCCTGACACGGCGTTATGCGATTGTGGAGTCGGGACCGGTTCGAACGACCCTCTCGTGTCGCGCGACCCAGACGGCCGCCTCCGGAGACGGGGGAGTTCATTTTCCAGGATCGGGGCCTAGGCAGGCCGATGATCTCGCGGCGTCGGTAAGCCCGATCTCCAAGGCCAGCCAGGCCCACCGGGTGGAACCTCGACGTCGGCCTGAGGCTTTTCCGAAGCAGGTGAAGACCTGATGGACTGGGAGAGGGCCAATGGCTGGCGGTTGGACGCGGGATGGAGCGGTTCTCGATCAGATCGAGGACACGGTGCTCGACGGCGTTCTCAATGCGCGGGCCCGCATCCCGATCGGCGAAGGCACTCTGGGCTGCGTCGAATGCGGGGACGAAATTCCCGAGGCCCGACGCAAGGCGATGCCCGGCGCGACGACCTGCGTGCACTGTCAATCCGGTCGCGATGGCCGCATCGCGCACTCGGCGATCAATCGCCGGGGGAGCAAGGACAGCCAGTTGCGATAGATCGGACGCCCCGGCCTGGAGGAGGTTTCGACCGGCGGGTGATCCGCACCGATCGCGATCGGCCAGCGGACCGCCAAAGGGAGGCGCGTCGAACCAGGTGAAGGAGAAAGGAAGGGTGGCGGCGGGCGCTCCGTGGTGGAGCGGCAAAGGACACCGCCATGACCCTCACGCTCGATCCGGCATCCGCTCGTCGTCGTCGCGACGTCGCAGGCGAAGCCCTCTCGATCTCGATACCCGACTGCGAAACCCGGGACGATCACAGTCTCCTCGCGCTGATTTTGGGCCGGTCCCAAGGCGATCCGGATCAGTTGGCAGTCGACCTCCTCGCGCGTTTCGGCACCCTGGGCGCCGTGGCGGCGGCGGACCCGTCAGAGTTGATGCGGCGGTTCCTGATGGGGCCCGCCGCCTTGTCCGACCTGAAGGTTCTGCGCGAACTGGCCGTGCGGCTTGTCCGGGTCGAGGCTTGCCGTCGCCCGGTCATCACCTCCTGGAGCGCGCTCCAGGCCTATGTGCGGGCGGCCATGGCGCATCTGCCCAGGGAGCAGTTCGGACTCTTCGTCGTGGATCGCGTGTTCGACCGGGCCGAGCTGCGTCTCGGAGACCGCCGGCCTCAGGTGGTCGTACTCCGCCGGATGCCGGGAGCGCCGACATGAGCGATACGAACCCGAACCCGCAGTCTGCTCCCGAACCGCTTGTTCGCGACAAGGAGCCCCCGCCGGGCCTGTCCGCGCGCGCGCCTCGACCCAGGGCCGTGCGGCTGCGCGGTTCCGTGGTCAGGCTGGTGATGGTCGGCGGTGTGGTGCTCGTGTCGGGCGCACTGGCCTGGGCTTTTGTCGTCCAGCCGGATCTGCGCCTCGCGGCGCGGGACAGGGCGGCCGAACACCAGCGTGATGAGGCGCGCCGAAACGTCCGGCCGGCGGATGCGGTCGCCGACCAGCCCGCCTCCTATGATCGACTGCCGCCTCCCCGCACGGCGCAGGCCCACGACCCGGCTGCGTCGGCTGAAACGCCTCTGCCTGAGGCTGCGCCAAGGGCCGTGCGTTACGACGCGCGACCGGCCGCCTCGGCGCCGAGCCCCCGGGCGCTCGCCGCCCAGTCCAGCCTCTTCTTCGCCGAACCGGCGGGCGGGGGCGAGAGCCGACGATCGGCCGCGGCGGCGCCCGAGCCGGTGACCGCTGCCTTAGGCCCTCCGGAGCGGCCCGGCGTCAACGCCGCCTACAATCCTCACCGGCTGACGGCGCCGGTCTCCCCTTACGAGCTGAAGGCGGGCGCCACGGTGCCGGCTGTGCTGCTGACCGCGATCGACACCGCGCGGCCTGGCCCCGTCGTGGCGACGGTGACTCAGAATGTCTTCGACACGATCTCGGGACGATATCTCCTCCTGCCCCAAGGGACGCGTCTGATCGGCGCGGCGGAAGGCGAGAGCCGGTACGGCGACCGGCG
This sequence comes from Brevundimonas sp. TWP1-3, assembly GCF_049896085.1. Classification (NCBI taxonomy): domain Bacteria; kingdom Pseudomonadati; phylum Pseudomonadota; class Alphaproteobacteria; order Caulobacterales; family Caulobacteraceae; genus Brevundimonas; species Brevundimonas sp. TWP1-3. The sequence continues at coordinate 2,125,344 of NZ_JAFCTP010000001.1, forward strand.
GGCCTTCATCGCCTGGGAGAGGATCATCCTCCCCAATGGCAAGAGCCTGTTGCTGGAGGACGAGGCGGGCGTCGACGCCCAGGGCGCCGTCGGGATCCGCGGACGGGTCGATCGCAGGCTCTTCCCCCTCGCGCTCGGCACCTTGTTCGGCGGGGCGATCACCGCACTCGGGCAGGCGGCGCGGGACGGCGATCGCGGCGGCGGTCTGCTGGGCGACGCCGGAGATGCGGCGGCGATCGAGGGCGCGCAGGTCGGCGGCCGGCTCGTGGACCGCGAGCTGAGCGTCCGCCCGAGCATCCGGCTGGACGCGGGGGCTCCTGTGCGGGTGATGATCACCCGCGACCTGGTTCTGGAGCCGTACCAGCCATGAGCGCGCCATCCGCTGTTGTGCGGCCTTGGGCGGCGCCGTCGGCCTGGGTCGGTCTGGTTGTCGGCTTGGGTCTGGCTGCCCATTACCCGGCGGACATAGCCCTGATCAACGAGAGTCCCAGCCTGCCGCGCGGCCTTTACGTGCGGGATTTCCGCGGACAACCGTCGCCGGGCGCGATCGTCGCCATCCCTCAGCCGGATGTGGCGCGCGCCTATCTCGGCGGTCGGGGCATGCCTGCGACCGTCCTGCTCATCAAGCGGGTGGCCGCGCGCGAAGGGGATCGCGTCTGCCGGACGGCAGGGCGGGTCGTCACGGCTGAAAAGACCGTGGTCGCAAGCCTTGTGGACCGCAACGGTGCGGCCTTGCCGCAGTGGCGGGGTTGTCGTGTGCTTGAGGGCGGCGAGCTCTTTCTGTTGGGGGACACGGCGGAGAGCTTCGACAGCCGGTATTTCGGGCCGGTCGACCGAGGGCGCGTGACCGGCGTGTATCGGGAGGCGGTGCTGTGGTGAGGCGGGCCATCGGCGCGGCTTTCGTCCTGTCGTTTGTCATCCTGGTTTCGGACGTTGGCGCGGCGCGGGCCCAGGTCGTCGACTGGTCCGCCGCCGGCGGCGGCCTGTTCGGCGTCGCGCCGGACGACGCGGACGCTGTCGCCGGACTGGGAGGACATGGCGACAGGGTCCCCGCGCTCCGCCAGCCGTATCATGCGGCTGTCGAGGCGGCGGCGCGGCGTCATGGCCTGGACGAGAAGCTTCTCCACGCGGTCGTCATTGTGGAAAGCGCCTATCGGCCCGAGGCCTGCTCGGTCGCCGGCGCCTGCGGCCTGACCCAGCTGATGCCGAGGACGGCCGCCGACCTTCAGGTCCGGGATCGTTTTGCGCCGGAGGAAAACCTGCGCGGCGGCGCCGCCTATCTGGCCCAGCAGCTGGTCCGGTTCGGCGACGTGCGGCTGGCCCTGGCCGCCTATAACGCCGGTCCCGCCCGGGTCGCGCGGGTCGGACGGATCCCCGACATCGCCGAGACCCGCCAGTACGTCGCGAACGTTCTGGACTGCTACCTCGCCCTGGCGGCGGGACGCAGGGTGTTCACCGTTCGCCAATGCCGGCCTCAGGGCGGCGCACTATGACGACGGAACCCCCTGGCTCGGCCCTGGAGGAGGGCGCGCTCCTGACGCGCGCGGAGGCCTCCGCCTTCCTGGCGCAGCGCGGCATCCGGCTCAAGCCGGCCACGCTGGCGCGGCTATGGTCGACCCGGTCCGACGGCCCGCCGTGCCGCCACGTCCGGTCCAAACCGCTCTATCCGCGCAATCTGCTCGAAGCCTGGGCGGCGAGCCAGGTGTCGGAGCTTCGCACCGGCGCCCCGGCCGCAGCGCAGGGCCGACGCCGTGGCTGATCGACGGCCGGACCGATCCGACGTCCCGGACCTCTTCGCCGGCATCCCGGAGGCGGCGAGGGGGCGCATCGTCACAGGGGTGATCCTGGAGCGCGTTGAGGCGCCGACGCCGGTCCGGCCTTCGAGAGGGCGGACGACTGCAATCCGGTCACACAGCTGGGGCCTTGAGCCCGGCGGTCCGGAGGACCGGCTTCTGCCCTGGCCCGAGGTACGCAAACTCGTCGGCTTCAGTCGGACGACCGCCTGGCGCATGCAGCGGGCAGGACTGTTTCCGGGGCCTGTCCCCGTGTCCCCGGGAAGGGTCGGATGGTGGGAAAGCGAGTTGAACGCCTGGAAGCAGGAGAGACGATCCGCCGAGCCGGTGATCGTCCGGCCGCCGGGCGAGGGGCGGCGTTTCAACCCGCCGAGCGCGCCGCGGTTGCCCGGCATGCCGCGATCGACGCGGGCGCTGCCGACCGCCCCGCCGCCGATGCGGTCGGTTTCGCCGCCGCTTCCGCCGCCCGTCGCCCCGGCGCGGATTGCGCGACGCCGGTCGCGGGATCCGGATCCTGCTCAGACGGACTTCGGCTTCTAGCGGGCTTCGTCACATCGGTTCCGGCTGTCGATCCCGACCGCGATCATCAGCGCCTTCATCCCGGGGTCGCTGATCCGGGGCCCCTCCGTCCATGGGATCTTTTAGAGCGGGTCACCAGGTCGCGTCGCCGCAATCGACGGCGGCCGAGACAGCCTAGGTCCGAGACGCCAGATCGCGATACGGTTGGCCTCGCTCGCCCGCCTCCGCGCGGGGCAAGACCCTGGAGACAACGCCCGCGCTCACCGCGACCTTGATGTCGCGAATACGGATACCGTCGACGATGGTCTTGGGTTTTGCGACCGGCATGTCCGCCAGTCCATTGACCCACTCGTCGGATCGGACTTCGATGAGACCGGGTCGTCTGTCGGAGTCTTCGCCGGCCGCTGTCTGCATCGCGTCGAGGGCGTCGTTCAGTTCGTCAGGCGTCATGAGCGCAGCTTCTAGGCCGAATCGTTCAGAGCGTCGCCAGCGCGCCGTCTGGTAGCGCGCGCTGCAGGGCGCTGGCTTCCGACCATGGTGCGGTCATCCAGGCTTCGATGTCATCCGGCTTGGTGAGGATCACCGGCATGGCCTTGGGGTGGACCGACTTCACCGGCTCGCTGGGATCGGTCGTGAGAAACGCGAACAGGTCGGCCTGCTCCCAGCCCTTCTTGATCTTGCGCACGCCCTCCCAGGCCGGGAGGTGGATGCCGGCGAAGAAGGCCAGGGGGTCGGGGTCGTCGCCCGCCAGCTTGAACCACACCGGCCGATACTTGCCCGCGTCGTCGCGGCCGGGTTCGCTGAAGGCGGTAAATGGAACGAGGCAGCGGTGCGACGGCTCCAGCCAGCGCTTCCAGTGGGTCGAGGCCGTGTTGCGGACGTTGGTCGTACCGCTATCCGGCTCGTTCTTCAGCAGATCCTGGAAGTCGAACTCGGTCGCCTTGGCCCTCAGCTTGTCCGCGCGTTTGGTCGCAGCCTCATAGATCGCCCTCGATGACGACGGCATGCCCCAGCGCGACAGCGCGAGTTCGCGCATCCCATCGGCGGCCGTCCTGACAATCGGGGCGGCGTAGTCGGGATAGACGTCACCCGGCGCCAGGTTGCCGACGGTCGAGCGCATGGCTTTGGCGATGTCGATGATCGCCTGAGGACCGGAGCGCTGGCGATAGAGGTTGCACATGGCGCGACGCTCGCACGGTGAGCCGGCTTTGGGGAGTCACCTGAGAGCGGACTGTCTCAACGTCAGCGGGGGGAAAGCGGACCTCCGACGAGGCCCGCCCCACCACGGCTTACAAGCCGAAGGTCACCATGCCTTGGTCGTCGATCCGCCATGCCGGGTTGAACGCGATCTCCCAAGAGTGGTCATCGGGATCAGCGACGTAGCCCCTAAATCCTCCTTGGGGGGGCGCATCGGCTTGCCGAAGAACTCGACCGCCCAAGCTTGCGAGCCGATCCATCAAGGGGGCGACGTCTTCTTGTTCACGGACGTTATGAGCGAGGCTGAAGGCGCCTGGGCGCTTCAACCCCTGCCGCTGCATGTCGCGTTCAAGGCCGCCATCAAGCCAAGTCCCCAGCATCATGCCGTTCATTTGATAGAAGACGATCTCTTCGTTCTCGAAGATGGGCGACCAGCCATATCCATCCACGTAAAATCGTTTGGATCGCGCCAGGTCGGCGACGCTCAGAGTGATGACCGAAATCTGCTGTTGCATGGTCCACGTCCTTTGCTCGCAGCCTGCACCATGCAAGCCGCGTTGAAGGTCGGGGGACTCGCCGCAGGTAGCGACGGACAGACCCGCTTTCGCGAGGACCGGGCTAACCACACCGATCTGCCTTTTTCGACGATCTTACAGTAGCGCAAACGACCAACTCAACAAGGTTGGCTGTGGTCGGTTTCAGTCAGGCGCCTTTGGGCCGGATGCAGACTTCGGCCTCCCGACCGAAAAAGCGCTGTCCTTTCTCAGACCTCGCGCAGCCCGCGCTGCCCCATCTCTTGGAATGGGTGGCTTTTGCCCGGAACCGAACTTCAGACCGGTCGTAATCAGGGAATGATTTTTCGCTTCGAAAGTGACGCTGGCGTCCATGGGCGCCAAAGCTGGTCCACAGAGCTTGCGACCGTTCGGGATGCGCAGATCCAAGCGATCCAAACACTCGGCGAGTTACTCAGCGAAGACGGGTCGCAGTTCTGGGTCGAAGAAGAAGTTTCGATGACCGTTTCTGACGAAGGCGGGCTCATCCTATTTCGGTTGGACCTTGGGGCCGTCATGGCTCCCGCTTTCCAGCGGCCGCCCGCGTAACGGCTCCGCCGGGTCATTGCGCCGCCAGCCGCCCACCCGTGGTTTCGCTTCCGACCCGCGTTAAGTCGCGGTCAGCTTCGAGGCGGCATCCTGATGGCCATTGCGGCGACCGCGTCATCCGCTAACCCACCCAAATACGGGGTAGGAGGGGAGAGGGGCACAAGCACTGTTACCGGGTCCGGCGCACTTGATCCCACAAATAGTTAGCCGCCTTCGTCGGAGGACCCGGTCTTTTGGCCGATCAAAACAGCCTGCTGCCAGCGACTGGGAGCCTTGTCAGTCCGGTGTATGCATCCCGCCCAGCAGCAGGGTCGCCTTTTGCCTTCCAACAATTCCTCGGACGTTCTTTCTATCCTACGCAACCGCGTCGTCGCCTGCTTGGCGTTGTCCACCCAACAGATGAACTCGTTTCGCGCGAGCGCGGTGAGGTCCGTCCACAAGTTGAGGACTTCAGGGTTCGAGCAGATGGCGGCTTCAAGGTCGGAGCCTGCTTTGTGGACAACGCCCTGCGGAAAATCGTCCATAATGGCTCTCATGAATCTTTCTGCGAGACACAGCCTTCAACAAAAGGGCGTGTCTGATCAACATCGCAGGAGTCTCGTCGGGGATGATAGCGTGATCGTCCGTAGCGGGCGGGGCCGGAATTAGACTTCTGAATGAAGAGACGATTTTCAGGCGCACGCCGACGCGTTTGGGGAAGGTGGCTGATGACCGTTTCTTGCGCGTTCGCGAGCTGATACGCGCGTGGTGGCTTCCTCAAGAACGTTTGTCTACGGGCTTGGGAGCCTGCTCTAACCCTTACTCTGAAGGGGCAGGAAGCGGCGGCGACGCCAAACCTGTGTTCCAGTTCCAGGGCTGGTTGGCGGCGGCGCGTCGGCGGACGGCTTCTTCGTGCAAATCGACCATACCGACAAACAGGTCGTGCTGGGGAGTGGCCATATCTGCGAAGCGCATGAATATGGCTTCGGAACCGTAGGGCTCCCAAACCGGCGCCGCATCTGCCCGAGGCTGTGCGTCGCGAACGAAGCCCGCCCAGTAGCTGACCATGGCGTCTGACAGACGGGTTTCGCGGTCGGTCTGTGGGATGCGCGGCCAGCGTAGCGGCGTGCGATCCAGTGTCCCAAACATGTAGGGCAGTTCTGCGGCGTGGAAGGCGTGGAGATTGGCGTCGTCCGCCGCCGGATAGCCGTGGTCGAACAGATAGAGAAAGGACGGTTGGCCCGCCGCCGTCTGCGACCGCACCAGCCGCTCCGACGTCCAGCCGTAGAGGGCGTCACGACTGTTCGCCAGGATGCTCTCGGCCATGTCCGAGGACGGATAGAGGCGCAGGAAGGCGTCTGCGAGATCGCCGTAGCGGTCTCGGATGGTCCGCTCGTAATCTGCGGCGCTGGCCGGCGTCGGCGGCGCCAGCATCCGCAGCGAGCGGATCTCACCGCTGTTGAAGCCGGCCAGAACCGGAACCTTCGCCTGTCGCCCCTGATCGAAGACATTGATCAGTTGGGCTGGCAGCACCTTGCCGTCGATCGCACCGAACGGCGAGAAGCCGCCGATGGCCGCGCGGTCCGTCAAGGTTTGCGGATCCATGCCGCGCAGCACGCGCAGGCTGGGCGCTTGCAAGGTTCTGGACAGTCCGGCGCCCGCGTCTTCCGCAGAGGGCGCGCCAAAGCGGGAGGTCTTCAACTCCGGCGTTGAAATCATATAGGCGCTCTGGGCGATGGCCCGGTCGAACAGACCCTGAGCCAGCGGGGAGGTCATGAGATAAAGGACGCTGAGCCCGCCGGCGGACTCGCCGGCGATGGTCACCTGGTCCGGGTCGCCGCCGAAGGACGCAATGTTGCGCTTGAGCCATTCCAGCGCCGCGACCTGGTCCATCAGGCCGTAGTTGCCCGAGATGCCGGCGGACGACTCCGCGCTGAGGTCCGGATGGGCCAGCCAGCCCAGCACGCCCAGGCGATAGTTGATCGACACCACGACCACGCCCTCGCGGGCCATCCGGGCGCCGTCATACAGGGTTTCCTTGCTGGATCCTGTGACCAGGGCTCCGCCGTGGATCCAGACCATCACCGGCGCCTTGCCGGCGGTTGACGGCGTCCAGACGTTCAGGGTCAGGCAGTCTTCGCTGGTTCGACCCAGGTCGGCGGAATAGATCGACTGGATAACCGGCGTGGGCTGGACGCAGGCGGGCCCGAAGGCGGTGGCGTCACGGACACCGTTCCACCTGGCGGCGGGAGCAGGCGGGCGCCAGCGCCTCTCGCCAACCGGTGGGGCGGCGTACGGAAGGCCTTTGAAGCTGAGGATGTCGCCATCGGCCTGGCCGCGCACTGCGCCTGCGGGCGCAGTGACGACGGGTGCGGTCTGGGCTGACGGCGCGGAGGCGCAGGCCATAAAGGCCAGGGCGGCGCCAGCGGCGGCGAAGGAAGGGACGAAACGGCGCATCAGGCGGCTCCAGCTTTCAAGGTCTTGCGTCCCAGCACCCGCGCCAGCCACAGGAACAGGCCGATGGCGACGAGATAGACCGGGATAAGGGTGTAGAGCGCGATCTGCAGCGAGTTTTCGGGATGGGCCGCGCGGAAGAAGTCGCTGGCGGCGCCGACGTAGGTGGGGCCCACGCCCATGCCGATGAAGTTCATCACCAGCAGCAGCAGGGCGCCCGACATGACGCGTTGGTTCGGCTTTACCTCTTCCTGCACCAGCGCCACCGACGACGATAGGTAGAAGTAGTTCAGGAAGTTCGGCCCCAGCATCAGCGCAAGGGCCAGCGGCCACGACGGCGCCCAGACGAAGGCGACGTAGAAGGGCAGGGCGAGGGTCAAGGAGATGGCCGGCAACAAGGCGTAGGCCTTGCGCGTACGCTTGGTGTATTTGTCGATCAGCCAGCCGGAGGCGAAGATGCCGCCCCCCATGCCGATGGCCACGACCAGGGCGTACCAAAGCGCCACGTCGCCGAGCTCCATCCCCTTTTCACGCATCAGGAACAGGACGGCGAAATTGCCCAGGCCATAGGTGACGATCTGTGTCACGCCGCTGCCCAAGGACGCCAGCACCAGGACCGGGTTGGAGAAGAACATCTTGACCGTATCCCAGAAGCCGGCCCGGACCGGAGCGGCGGCGGGCGAGGCGCCGGCGGCCATATCGAGGCCGCCTCGGCGAGGCTCCTTGACCAGGAGGGGCGTCACCACGGCGACGACAAGGCCGACGACGCCGATGGCGATGAAGGCGTCGCGCCAGCTGAAGGCCGCCGCCACCGAGGCTCCGAAGGCGATGCCGAGCGCAGCGCCGACCGGCGGACCGAGGTTGAAGATGCCCAGTGCCATGCCGCGACGGCCCGGGGGGAAATAGTCGGTGATGATCGCGTAGGACGGGGGCACGCCGCCGGCCTCGCCGAAGCCGACGGTCATCCTCGACACGGCCAACTGACCGAAGTGGCGTGACAGGCCGCAGGCGATGGTCGCCGCACTCCAGATGCCGCAGGCTATCGATACGACCATGACCCGGTTCGTCCGGTCGGCCAGCCAGCCGACGGGGATGGCGATGAAACAGTAGAAGAACGCGAAATACAGCCCGCCCAGCAGGCCCAGCTGTCCGTCGGTGATGTTCAGGGCGTCCTGGATGGGCTTGGCCAGGATCGACAGCAGCTGCCGATCAAGGAAGTTCAGCACATAGATGAACCACAGGACGCCCAAGGCGACCCAGGCGTTCTTTCCCACCGAGGGTCTGGCGGTGGCGGGCGGGTCTGCGGGTTCGATCGGCGTCGCGCTCATGGGTCGTTTCCTCAGGGTGCGGGCCTGCTGGCCGGTCTATTTTTCGGGGTGGGTCAGTGCGGCGTAGGTGAGGGCGCGGGCCCTGGCGCGGAACTCGCTGCTGACCGGATCGGCCATCCGCTGAATCATGCCGACGAAGATCAGGTCGTTCTCGGGATCGATCCAGAACCAGGTTCCGCCCCCGCCGCCCCAGCTCAGCGTGCCCTTGCCCTCGACCGCATCGAGCGCCTGGGGATCGATCAAGACCGCGAAGTCCAGTCCGAAGCCGAAGGCGGGGTTGAACGGCAGCAAACGCAGGGGATTGGCCGTGTTCAGCACGGCGTCGGGTATGACATTGGTTGCCATCAGGTCGGTGCTGGCGGACGACAGGATGCGCGCCCCGTCCAGCTCGCCCTTGTTGAGGATCATCTGACAGAACCGGGCGTAGTCGATCGCCGTGGAGACCAGCCCCCCGCCGCCGCTCTCGAACCGGGGCGGGCGAGTGTAGTCGTTGATCGGCATGTCGAAGGCCTCGGTTGCGGCCTTCAGCCCGCCCTTGCCATCGTCGCTGTACATCTCTGTCAGCCGGTGAACCTGATCGGGCGGGACGTGGAAGCCGGTGTCGACCATGCCCAGCGGCTCGAAGATGCGGGTCTTCAGGAAATCGCCGAACGTCTGGCCCGACAGGCGCTCGATCACCAGGGCCTGAAGGTCCGTGGCGATGGAATAGAACCACTCGGTTCCCGGCTGGAACATCAGCGGGATCGCGGCGGCGCGTCGGACCAGATCATCATGGCTGTTCGCCATCATGACGCCGGCCTCGCGATAGGCGCGCTCGATCGGGTGGACGTCGAACAGGCCATAGCCGAGGCCGGCCGTGTGGCTCATCAGTTCGCGCATCGTCGGTGGGCGAATGGCGTCCTGATTCAGCATCGTTCCGTCCGGCGCCAGGCCGGCGAAGACCTTCTGGCCGGTCAGTTCGGGCAGGACATCGGTGATCGGATCGTCGAGACGCCAGCGGCCTTCCTCGAACAGGATCATCATGGCGACGCCGGTGATCGGTTTCGTCATCGAATAGATGCGGAAGAGGGCGTCGTGCGCCAGCGCGGCCTCGTCGCCGAGACGCGCCTTGCCGAAGGTGTTGAAGGCGGCGACCTGTCCGTGGCGCATCAGCAGGGTCGACGTACCCGCCACCAGAGCGGCCTCGACCATGCCCGACATATAGCCGTCTAGCGCGCCCAGGCGGTCAGCGTCGAAACCCAGCATCTCGGGCGAAGGCGCGAAAGGAAGGCCGCCGAGGGTCATTCGTGCGCGCTCCGCCGCCGCTCGTCCGCACGGTCGCGGAAGACGCCGATGAAGCCGTGGGCCATGAAGGCCGCCATCCGCTCCTTGATCGCCTCGAAGTCGTCAGACCGGCATTTGCCGCCGGACAGGTGATCGATCCGGCCCGTGCGCGCCAGGCTCAACGTCAGGGCGCCCGTGACGAAGTGATAGCCCCAGAAGATGTCTTCCTCGGCGGCGTCGGGCATCGCCTGTTTGAGCAGGGCGATGAGCCGCAGCACGACAGGATCATACAGCCGGTCCATGACCTCGGCGCCCCAGGCGGGGGTGTTGTTGATCTGGGCGCTGAGGGCGCCGAAATGCCGCCAGCCGTCGCCTCCGGTCGAATAGGTGTCCAGGTCGGTGTCCAGAAAGGCGCGCAGGGCGCCTTCGACCGTCGGCTTTCCGTCCACGGCCTTTTCGTAGGCGTCGAGGGCCTCCATGCGGCGTCCGCTGGTGATGGGCGCGCGCCGCGCCATGACCCGGTCGAACACCTCCTGCTTGTCGGTGAAATAGTAGTGGACCAGCGACTTATGCACGCCGACCTTTTCGGCGATGTCCTTGATCGTCACCCCGTAGAAGCCGTGCTGAGAGAACAGTTCCTCCGCCGCATCAAGAAGTTGCTCCAGGCTTTCGGCGCGTTGTTCGGCCTTGCGACGCGGTTTCGGAGACGGGGTGGTCATGGCCAGAACCTCAAGACGGTCCGGCGCGCCTTGAGGGTGAAACGCCGACTCGATGTTGGAGATGGCGTCCATCCTAAGCGCCTCCATAGGTGGCGCGAAGCAGGGTCTTGTTGATCTTGCCCGTGGCGGCCAGCGGCATGGTCTCGACCCGAACGATGCGATCGGGAATCCACCAGTCGGCGACCCGCCCCTTCAGCGTCGCCTTCAACGCTGCGTCGTCGATGTCCTGCCCCCGCGCCGGCTCGACCACCATCAGGGGCCTTTCGCCCCATTTGGGGTCCGCCCGGCCGATCACCGCGACCAGGCCGATGGAGGGCAGGGCGCCGACGATTTCTTCGATCTCGACGGGATTGATCCACTCGCCGCCGGACTTGATGAGATCCTTGGACCGGCCCGCCAGCGTCAGATTTCCCGCGTCATCGAGAACGGCCAGGTCGCCCGTGTCGAACCAGCCGTCGGCGTCGAGGGCGGTCTCGGCGGCGTCGAAATAACGTTCGATGACGCTCTGACCCTTGACCTTCAGGTGACCCACCGCATTGCGTTGTTCAGGCAGGGGTGCGCCGTCGCCGTCGGTCAGCAGCAGGTCCAGCCCCATAGGTGGTCGACCCGAACCTCGCGCGGCGCCGGCCTGCGGGCTGCGGGGGGATATGGCGCCCAGCGGCGACAGCTCGGTCATCCCCCAGCTCGTCTGCACCGTGGCGCCGAACCGGTCTTCCATGCGCCGCAGCAGGCTGTCGGGGCAGCTGGAGCCGCCGATGATGATCCGCTCCAGGCTGTCGGTCTGGCGTCCGACGGCGTCGAGATGGTCAAGAAGACCCAGCCAGACTGTTGGCACGCCGACAGCCACCGTGACCTGATGGTGGTCGATCAGCCGGGCCAGGCTCGCTCCGTCCGTGACGCGACTGGGCAGGACAAGATCCGCCCCGACCGCCGGCGCCGCGAACGGCAGGCCCCAGGCATTGGCATGGAACATCGGCACGGCGACCAGCACGGCGTCGGCGGCCGTCAGCGCGATGGAGTCCGCCTGCAGCGCGCGCAGGGTATGCAGATAGTTGGACCGGTGGGTATAGGCCACGCCCTTGGGCGCGCCGGTGGTGCCCGAGGTGAAGCACAGACCCGCCAGCGCGGTCTCTTCGAACCGACCCCAGGCCACGGGCCGGCCGCGTGTTTCGAGCAGGGTTTCCAGATCGGCATGCGCCGTCTCAGGTTCGACCTTGTCCAGCAGGATCAAACGTTCAAGGCGTGGACAGGCGGCCAACAGGGCCTCGGCCATGTCGCGCAGGCCGGCGCCGACCGCCAGCACCCGATCCTCGGCCTGGTTGATCATGGCGGCCAGGTGCGCGACGGTCAGGCGCGGGTTCAGCGTGTGGCAGACAAGGCCGACGCCCATGGCGGCGTACCAGATTTCGACGTGATGCTGGGTGTTCCAGGCCAGGGTGGCGATCCGGTCGCCGGGCGCCAAGCCAAGATCGAGAAGGGCGCCGGACAGGCGGTTCGCGCGGCCGCGGAGCGCAGCATAGCCGATCAGGGTATCGCGACCGTCTTCGCCTGCCGTGACGACCCGCGCCTCGCCATGCCATTTGGCGCCGTGATCCAGGAAGCGATCCACGGTCAGCGCATAGTCTTGCATGGAGCCGGGGGGCGAGCCGATCATACCGGGCAGAGGTCCAGACTGTTGTCGATGCCGGCGGACCGGCGAGGGCGCGGGGACGACAGCCGTCAGGCCATCGTCCCCGATTGGGTTCAGAAGGTCTTCGTCAGGTTCACGCCGAACTGTCGCGGCGGTCCGGCGTAGCGCAGGCCCGAGTTGATGGCGGCGATATAGGTCTGGTCGGTGGCGTTCAGCGCATAGGCGGCCAGGGTCCAGTCATTCGTCTTGTAGCTCAGCAGCAGGTTGATCAGGTTTCGGGCTTCCAGCCGATCGCCGAGCGCTTCGTTGTTGAAAATGCTGGTCCAGGCTTCGCCGATGTGGGCGTAGTCAATCCGAGGCGACAGGGTCGCGCCGTTGGGCAGTTGGACGTCGTATTGGACGCCGATGTTGAACGTCAGCTCCGGGGCGTACCCTTGGGTGTTTCCGTCCAGGTTCAGGCAGTTGGCCGTGGCTGGGCCGGTGGCGGCGTTGCACGTGCCGCTGCGCGCGATGCGCGGATCGGCGGCGTAGAATTCGCCCAGCTCGGAGTTGGAGACCTCTGCGCCGACGTCCACAGTCCAGGCGTCGAGCCGCACCTGGGCCGACGCTTCGAGGCCCATCAGCACCGTTTCGTCCGCCACGTTGACGATGGAGCTGAACAGCGGAACGGCCGGATCGCCGACCACGACCTGGAAGCCTTCGTAGGTCATGTAATAGGCGCCCAGCTGGGTGCGGACCCGACCGCCGAGCATCGTCGACTTCCAGCCGAGCTCATAGTCGACCACGTCCTCGGGGCCGAACGAACTGGCCGGGACGTAGAAGTTGGGTGCGTTCAGACCCCCCATCTTGAAGCCGGTCGCGACGAAACCGTAGAGGAAGTTGTTGTCGTCAACCTTGTAGTTGATGCTGACCTTGCCAGTGGTCTTGTCAGCGGTGACCTCGTCGTTCTGGAGCAGCTGCAGGCCGAGCGCAGGATAGGTCGTATAGACGTTCTCGTTGCGCGAGCTGCTCTCGGACCAACGCGCGCCGACCTGGATCTGAAGCCGATCCGAAAGGTCATAGCTGATCTGGCCGAAGACGGCGGTCGTCTCCTTCGGCGTCTCGCCGAAGATATAGTAGTCGAAGACCCCTTCGGGGAAACCGATGTGATAGGCGCCTTGCGGGAAGGTCGTGACGGGGAAGGTCACGTCGTCCTGCTGCCAGAAGGCCCCCAGCAGCCAGGTCAGGCGCTGGTTGTCCGGCGAGACCAGGTTGATCTCCTGGGACCAGACGGTCTCTTCGACCCGGTCATAGAAGGTGTTGTTGAGCGCGCTGGTGCCGTCCAGATCGGTCGAGAACTCGCTGATCCCGTCCTGGTAACCGGTGATCGAACGCAGGGTGATCCCGTTGTCGAAGACATAGCTGACGTTCAGCGACAGGCGGGCGGTCTCGTCCTTGCCTGAGTGCGGGCCGTTGGCGGTGATCTTGAACGGATCGTTGGTCGCCAGCGCCGGATCGGCGGGGTAGCCGCCGAAGTCCTGGTTGTTGTAGTCGCCCTTCAGCAGAACCCGCAGGGCCGGCGTCGGCGCCCACAAGACACTGGCCCGGACGCTGTTCATCTCAATGTCGCCCGGATCGCCGCTATAGGGGCCGGTGATGTCGTGGAAGCTGCTGCGCCGCTCGCTGTTCGCAGCCAGGCGAACCGCCAGGGTGTCGGTCAACGGGACGTTCACAGCGCCCTGGAACTTGAGATTGTCGTAGTTGCCGACCTGGCCCATCACATAGCCGTTCACGCTCGTGAAGTCGGGATTGCGCGAGGTGATGAAAACCGCACCGCCTGTGGCGTTGGTGCCGGCGAAGGTGCCCTGCGGCCCCCGAAGGAGTTCGACGCTGCCGATGTCGTAGTAAGGTTCAGCCTGGAAATAGCCGGGGAAGACCGGAACGCCATCGCGATAGGTGGTCACCCCCACGCCGATGGCGGTGGTGGGCTCCGACTTGCCGATGCCGCGTACGTTGAAAAAGTTGCCCTGGCCGAAGTTCTGGACCGTCGTGGACGGGGCTACGAACTGGAGTTGCTCCAGCGAGAAGACGCCCCGGTCGTCTAGGCTGTCGCCGGACAGGACGGTCGCGGCGACGGCGGTCTCCTGCAGGTTGGTGGTCCGGCGTTCGGCGGTCACCACGACATCGCTCACCGATGCGGCCTGCTGATCGTCAGTCTGTCGCGGCGCGGGATCCTGAGCCTGGGCGGCTCCGGCCCACAGCAGGACGGCGGCGGATGTGGTCAGCCAGAGCTTGCGCCCCATGGTCTTCCTCCCTCGATGTTTCCTCGGCGCTCTGACGGCGCCATGGGGTGACCGTCTCACCGATCGCCGGCTTCGTCAATCCTCACTCGTCGGCTAGTGAAGATTGACCTTTTGGTCGGGATCGCCAAAGTGCTGCGGTTCACACAGGGCGATCGCGGCAACGTCCGCTGCAGGGGAGACAATCATGACCATCGATCTCACGGGCCGCGTGGCCATCGTCACCGGCGCCGGCGGCGGCCTGGGGCGGAGCCACGCGCTGGCTTTGGCGCGTCACGGGGCGCGGGTAGTGGTCAACGACCTCGCGTCGGCGGCGTGCGAAGGCGTGGCCGCAGAGATTCGCGCGGTCGGCGGCGAGGCGCTGCCCTGGACCTGCAGCGTGACCGACCGGGACGCCGTGGCGGCCATGGTCGAAGGTGTGATCGCCCAATGGGGCGGGGTCGACATCCTAGTCAACAACGCCGGCATTCTAAGGGATCGGACCTTCGCCAAGATGGACCTGGATGACTTCGCCCTGGTGCTCGACGTTCATCTGATGGGCTCGGTCAATCTGACGAAGGCCGCCTGGGCGCACATGCGCGACAAGGGCTACGGGCGAGTGATCTTCACCACCTCGTCCTCCGGCCTGTACGGAAACTTCGGCCAGTCGAACTACGGCGCAGCGAAGATGGCCCTGGTCGGCCTGATGCAGACCTTGGCGCTCGAAGGTCAAAAATTCGACATCCGGGTCAACTGTCTTGCCCCCAGCGCCGCCACGCAGATGACCCAGGGTCTCTATTCCGAGGAAGACCTGAAAGGGCTTTCAACCGATCTCGTCAGTCCGGGCGTGGTGGCGCTTGCCAGCGCGAACGCGCCGACGCGGACGATCCTGCTGGCGGGTTCCGGCGCGTTTGAGCAGGCGCATATCACCATGACGCAGGGCGTCTATGTGGGCGACCATGCGGATTGCGCGAGCCAGATCGAAAGCCTGTGGGATCGGATCGGCAGCCGTCACGACGAGCGTGTGCCCGACGCCGGATCCGCTCAGTACACCCATGAAGTCGCACAACGGAAGCGCGCCCATAACGCCGCAACTTGAGCTCAGTAGACGCCAAACGTCGCCTGCGCGGCTATGTCGATCCGTGCTGGCGGGCGCGCCAGTGCGCGTCGGGTCTCAGCGCTATGTACCGCAATCGCGGGCAAAGGCGCGCTTGGTCATCGGCTCCCGAGTTACAGTAACGGACTCAGTCGTTTATCCGGGGTGGGCGGCATGAGCGCCAGAAGCGCGAAGCTGGGCAGCCAGTGCTCGCCCATATAGTCGCCAGTGCTGTGGGGTAGGGCGGCGTCGAGGTGGCGTTCGGCTGCGGTTGCGGCAGCGGCCTGAAGCGGGGCCAAAGATGAAAGGGCTGCCGCGATGGCCCGCCAGCACCAGCCGCGGCTCAAGTTCAGGCCGTCGAGATGGGCGATCCGGAAGCGCGCTCGTCCTCGATGGCGGGACCTGTAGCAGGGCCTGTCTCGTGTGGGCACAGGGATCGAATAGGATTGCGGACATGGGCCGACGGGACGGGCGAAGGTGTCTTTCGTCCGAGGTGCAGGCTTTCCACCCCGAGATTATTCAAATGCCGTCATGTGTCGGCCGTATTGACGGCAGGCGAGCCTACCCCGCCGCCCATCGCGTGATCAGGAAGACGCTGCCGGCGATAACGGCCCAAGCGGCGAGGCTGGCGGCGACCAGGGCCACCACCCGCACCTTGCCCGACCACCTCGGTTCAGGCGCGCCCCATAGCGGGCTTCCATTGTCGTGACGCATTGGCATGGCAGGAACCTAAGCACATGCGGACGCCGTTCGCATCTCCATCAAGCGCCACATTGGATATTTGTGTGTTCCTACGGGCGCTGACCGAAATGAGCAGACCGAGAGGTCGGTACCGCCACGTCCAGCAACGCGGTCGAGGCCCAATCGGAAAACACGTTGTTGATCTTCTCCGCCGTATCAAGGCCGTTCCGGTCTGAAGATTGAATATGATCTGAGGGCTCTGGCTGAACAGGTCCCGCCGGAGCGATCAAGCAGGCCTGAGCCCGTCAGGTTCGCCTGTATTGAGCGCCGGTGTCGCGGTTGACCTGGTCCATGACGTAGGCGGAAACGCTTTCCTGACGTCTTGGCTTGTTGTTGGCGGCCGCCCAACGCTTGAAATCTTTCACTCGCACGGTGACGGGCTCAGGGGTTAGGCCCCCGTCTCTATATTTTGGGAGTTCGGCCTGGGTGCGAGCAAGCCACTCCGCGTATGTCGGGAGGAAGTTCGGATCGATCTTCAACCATTCCGGCCAGTCGCTTTCGACGTACCAAATCACGAGCGCCTTCTGCATGGGGACCTCGAAGTGTGCCGTTCCGTCAAGCGTCGGTTGTGATGGGCCGGGGCGTTTGCGGAACCGCCGGCCCTTAGGTCCCCGCTAGAGCGAGCCGTCAGACCAGCTCGGCCTTGACATTATCGTTTGCACCCCTAGCGCGCAATCCCACAATCTAGCAGGTGTGTTCCGCCACCCATAGCTGGCTGATAATCCGCTCTTGCGGATTGATCAGGCCATCAGACGCAATGGGGTGCGAGGAGTCTCTCGCCACGGAAATCGCCCGTTACGAAACCGGGAAAGTCCGAGACGGGTCAGGTCCATGGTCGTGCCTGCGCTACGCTTATCGGTCTCATCGCGGGGCGCATTCTAAAGCGTTCGCCAGATCGTCAGCCGTCGCTGGTGCGCGCGAATGGGCAAAATGAACACAGATGAAACGGTCTGGAACACCGTCCCAATCGGTCGCCGGATAGGCGGGTGTATAGGCGGGTGTCAGCGCAACTGTCCGATTTCTTCAATAAAATCAATGGAAATGGCGGAAGCGGTGGGATTCGAACCCACGGACGGCTCTCACCGTCGCTGGTTTTCAAGACCAGTGCCTTAAACCACTCGGCCACACTTCCTTGCCGTCGGAGCGGAGGCGGACGCCATAGCAGGCGAACGGGTCATTAACCAAAGCGGAAATGTCTTCGATCATCCTGTTTTCGTATTTTTGACGAGGCGGATCGATGACGTGTGGAAAATGGGTGCGCGGCGCCCTGATCCTGGGGCTGTTCTCGCTGCTGGCCGCCTGTTCGACGGCGGGCGGCGCAGGCGTGGGCGGGACGCGCGGCGAGGCGCGCCTGCCTGTGGTCAAGGACCCGGCGCCGATCGTGTCGGGGACAATGCGGCCGTATCAGGTGCGCGGACGCTGGTACACGCCCAAGGAACAGCCGGATTACGAAGAGGTCGGGATGGCGTCCTGGTACGGCGACGCCTTCAACGGGCGGCCGACCTCGACCGGCGAGCGGTTCGACATGCATGCCCTGACGGCGGCGCACAAGACCCTGCCTCTGCCCGGTCTGGTCGAGGTGACGAACCTGGACAATGGGCGGCGGCTGGTGGTGCGGATCAACGACCGGGGGCCGTTCGTGGACAGCCGGATCATCGACCTGTCACGCGAGGCGGCGAATGAACTGGGGATGCTGTCGCAGGGCGTTGGGCGGGTGCGAGTGCGCTATCTGGGCCGGGCGCCGCAGCAGGGCGGGGGCACGCTGTTGAGGGCGTCGGCGCCCGCGCCGCGCGTCTCGGCACCGGTCAGCGCGCCCGTGAGCCGGCCCGTGCCGGTCGCCGCCGCGCAGGTCGCGCCAGCGGTCGAGGAGGTCTCGATCTATTGGGTGCAGGCGGGGACCTTCTCCGACCAGGGCGAGGCCCGACGAATCGCCGACAGCCTGAGCGGCTGGGTAAGGGCCGATCTGAACGGCGGACGGTTCAACGTCGTGGTGGGGCCGTGGGACAGCGCCAATGCGGCCGAAGCCGCCCGACAGTCGGTCGTGGCGCGGGGTTATGCGGGCGCCCTGTTGATATCCGGCAACTGATCGCGCGCACGGGCTTGCGCCGGGTGGCGCCCGCGCGCCATGAAGGCGCGTGACCCGTGGACAATTCATAAGCTTCGAAGGCGGCGAGGGCGCCGGCAAGTCGACCCAGGTCGGGCGGCTGGTCGCGCGGCTGGAGCCCGTGCTGGGCGAGCGCAAGGTGGTGCGCACCCGCGAGCCGGGCGGATCGAAGGGGGCGGAGGTGATACGCAACCTAGTGGTGGCCAATGACGCCGAGCCCTGGTCGGCCATGACCGAGACCCTGCTGATGTACGCCTCGCGCTCGGACCATCTGGAGCGGACCATTCGCCCGGCGTTGGCGGCCGGCGACTGGGTGGTGTGCGACCGGTTCGCCGACAGTAGTCGCGCCTACCAGGGCGCGGGCGGCGGCGTGGCCCAGAGTTTCATCGAACAGATCGACGCAGGCGTGGTCGGGGACGACCAGCCGAACCTGACCCTGGTGTTCGACCTGCCAGTCGAGGTGGGGCTGGAGCGGGCGTTCGGGCGCGGCCTGTTCGAGACGCGGTTCGAGTCCAAGGGGGTGGAGTTCCACCAGCGACTGCGCGAGGGCTTCCTGCGCATCGTCGAGGCCAATCCCCAGCGGTGCGTGCTGATCGATGCTGTGGGATCGCTGGACGAGGTCGAGGCGCGGGTCTGGCGGGCGGTTCAGGGCCGGCTGCTGTGAGCGAGGACCATCCTCGCGATCGGTTCGACCTGGTCCCTGATGCTGCGGCGGAAGCGGCCTTTCTGGATGCCTGGGAACGGGGGCGTCTGCACCACGCCTGGCTGTTGTGCGGGGTCGAGGGGACCGGCAAGGCGACCTTCGCCTATCGCGCGGCGCGGCGGTTGCTGGGGGCGGCGGCCGATCCGGCGCGTGGTCCGCTGGGCGCGCGGCGCGATGATCCGGTCAGTCGCTTGATCTCGGCCCAGTCGCATCCGGACCTGCTGGTGCTGGAACGGTTAGTCGAGGGCGGCAAGACCAAGAAGTCGATCTCGGTCGATCAGTCGCGCGAACTGCCCGAGTTCTTTTCCAAGAGCCCGTCGCAGGCCCAGTATCGGGTGGCGATCATCGATGCGGCCGACGACCTTAACATCAACGCCGCCAATGCCTTGCTGAAGGTTCTTGAAGAGCCGCCTGAGCGCGGCGTGTTGTTCCTGGTGACTCACGCGCCGGGTCGGCTGCTGGCCACGATCCGGTCGCGCTGTCGGCGGCTGAGCTTTCCGATCTGGACGCCGGATCGGCTGGAGACCCTGGTGCGCAATCGCACGGGGGCCGAGCCGGAGGACGCCGAACATGCGGCGATCATGGCGGGCGGGTCGCCGGGCGCGGCACTGGCCCTGGCGTGGGGGGCGACCTTCGAGATGGACCAGTTGGCGCGACGTTGGGTCGAAGGCGATGTGGACTGGGCCGAAGCCCTGGCCATCGCCGACAAGTTCCGGGGCGCGGAGGGGCAGGAGCGGTTCGAGACCCTGATGGACCGGCTGATCGCGGCGGTGCGGATGCGGGCCCTGAGCAGCCCGGCCGGCGCAGGCAACCGCTGGGCCGAGCTGTGGGAGCGGCTGCAGCCCTTGCCGGAGCGGGCGGCGGGGCTGAACCTCGACAAGGCCGATGTGCTGGCCGGCGCGCTGGCGGACCTGAAACGGGTTCAGGCCCAGCAGGAGCGGATGGGCTGATGCTGATCGACAGCCATGTGAACCTGCATGCGCCCCAGTTCGACGAGGACCGGGATGACGTGATCGCCCGGGCGCGCGAGGCGGGGGTCAGGCTGATGGTCGAGATCTCCGACAAGCTGACGACCTTCGAGGCGACCCATGGGATCGCCATGGCGCACGACGACATCTGGTGCACGGTCGGGGTCCATCCGCACGAGGCCAAGGATGCGGCGGATCTGACGGCGGCGACCCTGATCGATCTGGCGCAGCGGCCCAAGGTGGTCGGGATCGGCGAGTGCGGCCTGGACTTCCACTATGACTTCAGCCCGCGCGAGATCCAGGCGGCGGTGTTCCGCCAGCATGTGGCGGCGGCGCGGGAGACCGGTCTGCCGCTGGTGATCCATACCCGCGAAGCGGACGAGGTCATGGGGGCGATCCTGAAGGAGGAGCACGCCGCCGGGCCGTTCAAGATGCTGATGCACTGCTACACTAGCGGGGCGGAACTGGCGGGAATCGCAGCGGAACTGGGGGCCTGGTTCTCGGTCTCGGGCATCGCCACCTTCAAGGCGGCCGAGGATGTCCGGGCGGTGATCCGCGACATGCCCGGCGACCGTATAATCGTCGAGACCGACTGCCCCTATCTGGCGCCTATCCCGCATCGGGGGCGGCGCAACGAGCCGGCCTATGTCGGCCATGTGCTGGACAAGCTGGCCGAAATCCGGGGCTGGAGCGCCGAGGAGGCGGACCAGAGAACGACCGAGGCCTTCTTCGGCCTCTTTGACCGGATACCGAGACCTGTATGAGTTTCGAAGTCGTCATCCTGGGCAGCGGATCCTCTGGCGGGGTGCCGCGGGGCGATGGCGACTGGGGCGTCTGCGACCCGGCCGAGCCGAGGAACCGGCGGACGCGTTGCTCGATGCTGGCGAGGAAGACCGGGCCGGAGGGGACGACCAATGTCCTGATCGACACCTCGCCGGACCTGCGCGAACAGATGCTGGCCAGCGGGACCCGGCATGTGGACGCTGTCCTCTATACCCACGATCATGCGGACCAGACCCACGGGATCGACGATCTGCGCACCTTCGCCGCGCGGTCGAGGAAGCGAATTCCGGCCTGGATGGATGAGGCGACGCATGGCTCGCTGACGCATCGGTTCGATTATATCTTCGAGAGCAAGTTCGGTTATCCGGCGCTGCTGGATGGGCGGCTCATTCCGGCCCACGGGGCAGCCTGGTCGGTGGAGGGGCCGGGCGGGGCGATCCCGATCACGACTTTCGACCAGGCGCACGGGCCGATCCGGTCGGTGGGGTATCGGCTGGGCGACATGGCCTATTCCAGCGACGTATCCGATCTGGACGAGGCGGCGCTGGCGGCCGTGGCCGGGTGCAAGATATGGATCGTGGACGCCCTGCGTTACGCGCCGCATCCGACCCATGCGCATCTGGACCGGGCGCTGGAATGGATCGCCGCCGCGGACGTGGAGCGCGCGGTGCTGACGAACCTGCATATCGACATGGATTACAACGCACTGTCGGCGATTGTTCCTGCCAACGTCGAGGTCGGGTTCGACGGCTGGAGCCGGATGATTGGCTGAGGTTGGCAGGTTTGGCGGGGCGGACAGCGCAGCCGATGCGCCACCTCTTGTCTACGCCGCCACCTTCGCAACCATCGACCGGGCGACGGCTTCGGCCACCTTGATGCCGTCAACGGCGGCCGACAGGATGCCGCCGGCATAGCCGGCGCCTTCGCCGGCAGGGAACAGGCCGCGCACGTTCAGGCTCTGAAAGTCGGCGCCGCGCGTCATTCGGATCGGGGATGAACTCCGGGTTTCGACGCCCGTCAGAACCGCCTGGGCGTCGTCGTAGCGGGCGATCTTGCGGCCGAAGACGGGCAGAGCCTCGCGCATGGCGGCGATCACATAGTCGGGCATTAGGGGCGCCAGGTCGGTCGGGCGCACACCCGGCTTGTAGCTGGGGACGACCTCGCCCAGCGCGGTCGAGGCGCGGCCCGCCAGGAAGTCGCCGACCAGCTGGCCCGGCGCGAAATAGTCGCCGCCGCCGGCCGCATAGGCGCGGGTCTCCAGCTCCCGTTGCAGTTCGATGCCCGCCAGCGGGTGGTCGCTCCCGTAATCTTCCGGCGAGATCCCGACCACGAAGCCGGAGTTGGCGTTCCGCTCGTTGCGCGAATATTGGCTCATGCCGTTGGTCACGACGCGGCCCGGCTCGCTGGTGGCCGCGACCACGGTGCCGCCCGGGCACATGCAGAAGCTGTAGACGGTGCGACCGTTGCTGCAATGGTGCGAAAGCGTATAGGCCGCCGCGCCCAGATCGGGGTGGCCAGCGCAAGGACCGAACATCGCCCGATCGATCCACGACTGCGGATGCTCGATGCGGAAACCGATCGAGAACGGCTTGGCCTCGATATGGACGCCGCGCTCGTAGAGGGTCTGGAAGGTGTCGCGCGACGAATGGCCGATGGCGAAGACCACGTGATCGGCCTCCAGCGTCTCGCCCGTGTGCAGGCGCACGCCCCGGATGGCGCCCTTGTCGAGATCGATGTCCGTGACCCGTTGCTCGAACCAGTATTCGCCGCCCAGAGCCTCGATCTTCTCGCGCATGGCCTCGACCATGGTCACCAGACGGAAGGTGCCGATGTGCGGATGGGCCTCGGTCAGGATCTCCTCCGGCGCCCCGGCCGCGACGAATTCGGTCAGCACCTTGCGGGCCAGGAAGCGCGGATCCTTGATCTGGCTGTAGAGCTTGCCGTCGGAGAAGGTGCCCGCGCCGCCCTCGCCATACTGGACGTTGGACTCCGGGTGCAGCTTTCCCTTGCGCCAAAGTTCCCAAGTGTCCTTGGTCCGCTCGCGCACCACCTTGCCGCGGTCGAGGATGATCGGCTTGAACCCCATCTCGGCCAGGATCAGCCCGGCGAACAAGCCGCACGGCCCGGCGCCGATCACGAGCGGCCGAAGGCGCTCGGTCTTGGGCGCAACAGCGACAGGGTGATAGGCGACGTCCGGCGTCGGCGCCACGTGCACGTCTTCCGCAAGGCGGGCCAGCACCGCCGTTTCATCCCTCACCTCGACGTCGAGGATGTAGACTTTCAGAATCGCGGATTTCCTGCGGGCGTCGTGCGCCCGCTTCCATATCGACCAAGACATAAGATCGTGCGGCGGCACGCCCAAGCGGGCGGCGATCGCGGCGGGCAGGGCCTCCGGCGGGTGGTCGAGGGGCAGCTTGAGTTCTGACAGGCGCAACATCCGGGGCGTTCTAGCCGCTCAAGTCTTTGGATCCTAGGCACAAGGCCCACGATGACGGACGTGGGCGCGGCGCCCTTCAATCCGCCCCCGCCTTATGCCCTTTCCAGTCGAACAACTCCTCCAGCACCTGAACCGCCTGACCGCGCTCGGACGCCAGGTCGGGGTCGCGGTTCAGGATCAGGCGAGCGTCGTCGGCGGCGGCCAGCATCAGGGCGCGATGGCGGATCGGGTCGGCGAAGCGGTAGGCGGGGAAGCCGCTCTGTTTCAGGCCCAGGGGGTCGCCGCCGCCGCGCAGGCGGAAGTCTTCTTCCGCGATGACGAAGCCGTCCTCGGTGCGGCGCAGGGTTTCGAGGCGTTCTTTTGCGGTTTCACCGAGGGCGCCGTCCTGGCCGCCGTACAGCAGGATGCAGGAACTGGCCTTTGAGCCCCGACCGACGCGGCCGCGCAGCTGGTGCAACTGGGCCAGGCCGAAGCGGTCCGCGTGTTCGATGACCATGATGGAGGCGTTGGGCACATCCACCCCGACCTCGACCACAGTGGTGGCGACCAGTAGGGGAATGCGGCCGTCGGCGAAGTCGGCCATGACGGCTTCACGCTCGGCGCCCGGCATCTGGCCATGAGCCAGGCCGACCTCGACGCCCAGCAGGCGGCGCAGGTCGTCGGCGCGGTCGACGGCGGCGGCTAAGTCGATGGCCTCGGATTCGGCGACCAGGGGGCAGATCCAATAGGCCTGGGCGCCGGCGTCGAGGGCCGTCTTCAACCGGGCGGCGACCTCGCCGATCCGCGCGAGGGGAACGACGGCGGTGGTGACGGGGGTGCGGCCCGGCGGTTTCTCCATCAGACGGCTGACTTCCAGCTCGCCGTACTGGGTCAGTTCCAGGGTGCGGGGGATGGGGGTGGCCGACATGGTCAGCAGGTGGACGGCGCCGATGCGCGGATCGCCTTTTGCTTGCAGCCGCTGGCGTTCGCTGACGCCGAAGCGGTGCTGTTCGTCGATGACAGCCAGGGCCAGGCGGTCGAAGCGGACGGCGTCCTGGAACAGGGCGTGGGTGCCGATGGCGACCTGGGCGTGACCGGAGGCCAGGGCGGCCAGTTTCTCGCGCCTCTGGCCGTTGGTGTCGCGGCCGATGAGCAGGACGGAGGCGACGCCGGCCGCCTCCAGCAAGGGGCCGAGCTTTTCGTAATGCTGGCGGGCCAGGATTTCAGTCGGGGCCATCAGGGCGGACTGGAAGCCGCTGGAGGCCGCGTCAGCCAGGGCCAGGGCGGCGACGGCGGTCTTGCCCGAACCCACGTCGCCCTGAAGCAGGCGGCCCATCTGTTTGCCCGAAACCAGGTCGCGACGGATTTCGGCGACGGCCTGGGCCTGGGCGTTGGTCAGGGTGAAGGGCAGGGCCTGGAGCAGGTGGTCGGAGGCGGGGCCGGGGACGATGACCGGCGAGGGCTTGATCTCGCGAGCGCGGCGACGTCGGGCCAGGGCCAGCTGGTGGGCCAGGAATTCGTCATAGGCCAGGCGCTGGCGGGCGGGGGCGTCGGGCGTCAGGTCGAGCTCGCCCGTCGGGGCGTGCAGGGCGTCGAGGGCGGCGCGCCAGCCCAGCCAGTTCTGCTTCTTCAGCCAGGCGGGGTCCTGCCATTCCGGCAGGTCGGGGGCGGCGGGCAGGGCGGCCTGGACCAGTTTGCGCAACTGGCGCGAGGTCAGGCCTTGCGTCGCCGGATAGACGGCTTCGGAGGCCGGGATGTCGGCGGCCTTGTCGGGCGTGACGATGTCCGGGTGAACGATCTGGACCTCGCCGTTGAAGCGTTCGACCTTGCCCGAGACCAGCCGGGTCTCGCCGCGCGGCAGCAACCGGTCGATATGCTGGGGCGAGCCGCCGAACCAGACCAGATGGACGAAACCGGTCGGGTCGCTGGCGCGCACCTTCAGCGGGGCGCCGGGGCGGCTGGGGACGAACAGGCGGTCGATGACGATCTCGAAGATCCCGACCTCGCCGTCCACGGCGGTCGCCGCCTCCATCGGACGACGGACGATGACGCCGGAGGGGCTGAGGAAGGCCAGGTCGCGCACCAGCGGCCCCGCCACCTTTTGCACCAGGGGCAGGACACGGGGACCCACGCCCTTCAGGCTGGAGACCTCGGCGAACAGGGGAAAGAGAATCTGCGGACGCATCGCCGGGAACATAGCGTGACCATGACGGGTGGCGAAGTGGGCGAAGGAGCGCTATCTGCGCTTCTTCCATTTTAGGACGCTAAGGTTCGCCACGCGGTGGATCGCGGCTTGAACCTCCTTCAACCTTGCCGGGCCAGGATTGCTTGTGACCGAAATCCCCCAAGACGACAGTGGCGACCAAACGGCCCTGGAGCGCAAGCAGCGGCTGGGCCGTATCCAGTTCCGGTCCTGGCGGCGCGGTTTCCGCGAGGCCGACATGGTGCTGGGCCCGTTTTCGGACCAGGTGGCGCCGACCCTGACCGACGCCGAACTGGATCAGCTCGAACTGCTGATCGACGAGGAGGACCAGTGGCTCTACGGCTGGATCATCGAACGTGACCCGACCCCGCCCGAGTTCGAGACGCCCGTGATGGCCAAGGTTCGCGCCTTCATGCGCGAGCATGTGGCCGCAGAGGTCGGCAAGGGCATCGGCTGATGGATCAACAGGTCACTGTGCAGCACCGCACCGACGCCGATCTGGGAGGGGCGCCGGAGGGGCTGGACGCCTTGCTTGTCGCCGAGCGGATCGCAAAGGATGGCGGCGTCGGCGTGTTCGTGGCGCGCGACTATCAGCGGTCGGGCGGTTTCGTTCAGGCGTTCCGATTCTTTTCTCAAGAGATTGAGATCCTGGAATATCCGGCCTGGGACTGTCTGCCCTATGACCGGCTGAGCCCCACGGCGGGCATCGCCGCCCAGCGGATGGCGACCCTGACCCGTCTGGCCCTGCGCAAGCCCGACGACAACCCGGTCCTGGTGGTCACGACGGTGTCGGCGGCCATGCAACGCACCCCGCCCAAGTCGGTGACGACCCAGGCGGGGTTCGAGACCAAGGTCGGGAGTGATCTCGACATTCAGGCGCTGGAGCGGTATTTCGCCGCCAATGGCTATGTCCGGGCCTCCACCGTGTCGGAGCGGGGCGAGTTCGCCGTGCGGGGCGGGGTGGTGGACGTCTATCCGCCGGGCTTCGAGGAGCCGGTGCGGCTGGACATGTTCGGGTCCGAGCTGGAATCGATCCGCACCTTCGACCCTGAGACCCAGCGGTCGACGGGGCAGATGACGGCGGTGTCGCTGGCGCCCGTGTCGGAGGCCTTGCTGGACGCGGCGGCCATCTCGCGGTTCCGCACCGGCTATCTGAACCTGTTCGGCGCGCCCGGCGACGACCCGCTGTATGCGACCATCAGCGAGGGCGCGCGGCGTCAGGGGATGGAGCAGTGGTTGCCGCTGTTCTACGAGACGCTGGATTCGCTGTTCGACTATCTGCCCGACCAGGCGCAGATCTTTCTGGACAATCAGGCCGAGAGCGCGCGGGCCGAGCGGTGGGACTTGATCGCCGACGCCTATGAGGGCCGGGCCGAAGCCGCCAAGACCAAGGGTCATGCGGCCGCCAATCGCGCGCTGCCGCCGCGATCGCTGTATCTGGACGCCGGCGACTGGAACCAGGCCCTGGCGGGTCGCGCCGTGCGACGGTTCACGCCGTTTTCCGGCGGTGGAGAAGATGCGGGCGGCCGGTTGGGTCGGACGTTTGCGGCCGAGCGGGCGCAGGACAGCGTCAACCTGTTCGAGGCGGTGGCGGCCCATGCTGCGGCGCTGAAGGCCGACGGCAAGCGGGTGCTGTTCGCCTCGTGGACCGAGGGCTCTTCGGAGCGTCTGGCGACAATGCTGGCCGATCACGGCCTGGATCATATCGTCGCCGTGCGCGACTGGGCCGATGTCCTAGCGGCGCCGAAAGACCTGTATCTGCGCGGCGTCCTGCCTGTCGAGCATGGGTTTGCGACGGACGAGGTCGCGGTCATCTCCGAGACCGACATCCTGGGCGACCGTCTGGCGCGGCCGCGCAAGAAGCGGCGGGCGTCGAACTTCCTGGCCGAGGCTTCGGCCCTGACGACCGGCGATCTGGTCGTCCACCTGGACCACGGTATCGGGCGTTACGAGGGGCTGAAGACGCTGGAGATCCAGCAGGCGCCGCACGACTGCCTGGAGCTGTTGTATGCCGGTGACAGCAAACTCTATCTGCCTGTTGAAAACATTGATCTTCTGACTCGTTATGGGTCGGATTCAGAAGGCACGCAGCTGGACCGGCTGGGCGGAGCCGGCTGGCAGGCGCGCAAGTCCAAGGCCAAGGAGCGCCTGCGCGCCATGGCCGAGGGGTTGATCGCGCTCGCCGCCAAGCGGGCGCTGCGCGAGACCGATGCGGTCGTGCCGCCGCCGGGCCTGTTCGCCGAGTTCTGCGCCCGCTTCCCCTACGAGGAGACGGACGACCAGCTGAACGCCATCGGCGACGTGCTGGAGGATCTGGGCAAGGGCACGCCGATGGATCGCCTGATCTGCGGCGACGTCGGCTTCGGCAAGACCGAGGTGGCGCTGCGGGCCGCCTTCGTGGTGGCCATGACGGGGCAGCAGGTGGCCATCGTGGCGCCGACCACCCTGCTGGCGCGGCAACACTACAAGACCTTCACAGAGCGGTTCGCCGGCTGGCCGGTCAAGGTGCGCCAACTGTCGCGGATGGTGGGGGCCAAGGAGGCGTCAGAGACGCGGGCGGGGCTGAAGGACGGTTCGGTCGAGATCGTCGTCGGCACCCATGCGGTGCTGTCGGAACAGGTCGGTTTCCGCGACCTGGGCCTGGTCATCGTCGACGAGGAGCAGCATTTCGGCGTCAAGCACAAGGAGAAGCTGAAGTCGCTGCGCGCCGACGTCCACCTGCTGACCCTGACCGCCACGCCGATCCCGCGCACCCTGCAGATGGCGCTGTCGGGCATTCGTGAGATGTCGATCATCGCCACCCCGCCGGTCGATCGCCTGGCGGTGCGGACCTATGTGACGCCGTGGGATCCGGTGCTGGTGCGCGAGGCCCTGCTGCGCGAGAAATATCGCGGGGGTCAGGCCTATTATGTCGCGCCGCGCCTGAAGGACCTGCCGGCCATCGAGAAATTCCTGCGCGAGCAGGTGCCCGAGGTGAAGTTCGTGGTCGGTCACGGCCAGATGTCGGCGACCCAGCTGGAGGAGGTGATGAGCGCCTTCTACGACGGCGAGTACGACGTGCTGGTCTCGACCACCATCGTCGAAAGCGGACTGGACATCCCGACCGCCAACACCCTGGTCGTGCACCGCGCCGACATGTTCGGCCTGGCGCAGCTGTATCAGATCCGGGGCCGGGTCGGCCGGTCCAAGGCGCGTGCCTTCGCCTATTTGACCACGGACGCGGTCAAGCCGATGACCCTGTCGGCCGAGCGGCGGTTGCAGGTGCTTCAGTCGCTGGACAATCTGGGCGCCGGCTTCCAGCTGGCCAGCCACGACCTGGACCAGCGCGGCGGCGGCAATCTTCTGGGCGACGAACAGTCGGGCCATATCCGCGAGGTGGGCGTCGAACTGTACCAGCAGATGCTGGAGGACGCGGTCGCCGAGCTGCGCGAGAAGGGCGAGGGAGCCAATGTGCATCGCGGCTGGTCGCCGTCGATCAACGTCGGGGCTTCCGTCCTGATTCCAGAGGAATATGTCCCGGACCTGAACGTCCGTCTCAGCCTGTATCGCCGCCTGTCCGACGCCGAACAGGCCGAGGATCGCGAAGCCTTGGCCGCCGAACTGATCGACCGGTTCGGGCCCCTGCCGGACGAGGCGCAGCAACTGCTGAAGATCGTCGGCATCAAGTCGAACTGCCGCCGCGCCTGTATCGAGAAGATCGACATCGGGCCGCGCGGCGCGGTGCTGACACTGCGCGACAACAGCTTCCCGAACCCGATGGGTCTGGTGGGCCTGATCCAGAAGAACCAGGCGTTCTGGAAAATCCGGCCGGATCAGAAGATCGTGGTGTCCGGCGACTGGCCGACGGCGGAGGAGCGGCTGAAGGTGGCGGAGCGAATCACCGCCGACCTGGCGCGGGTGGCGGGGGCGTAAGCCCTCAGCGCGTCTTTTCGAACAGGTCGGCGGAGGCGCGTTCCAGAAGGGCGGCGGCACTTTCGTTCGGCTGCATCTCGGCGGCGCCGACGTCGAACTCGGCCACGAAGGGCGAGCGGTCGGGGCCGGCGTCGAATGCGGTGCAGCCGATGACGGCGGCGATCCGCTCTGCGGCCAGACGCGCCGGCTCGGCGTGGGTGGCGGGCAAGGCTAGGGCGAAGACTTCCTTGGCCAGGCGGGCAGGCGTGTCCTCGACGCGGACCAGACGCGAGACCATGGCCCCGATCTGGGGCATGGCGCGGTCCAGCCAGCCGCCCTGACGCGCCCAGGTGACGGATTCGGTTTCGCGAACGCGCAGCACGCAGACCGACAGCGGACGCTTGCGCGCGCGAGATGCCTCGGCGACGCGGCCCAGATGGCTGGCGAACAGTTCGGGCGTGAAGAGGCCCGTCGCAGGGTCCATCAGCTCCAGGCTGCGCACAGAGTCCAAAGTCTTGCGGATGCCGAGGTGGGTGCGGTGGGCGCCGGCCAGGGCCAGGATACGTTCGGCCGTCTCGCCCTCCGGCGTATCGGCCGAGGCGACGTCGGCGAAGCCGCGGTTGAACAGTTCCGACAGGCTGATCTCGTTCTTGCCGCGCAGATAGAGCATCAGCGGGATGTGATAGAGGCGGGTGTTGCGCTTCATGCCCGCCGCGATGGACAGGGCCGGCGCATGATCCTCGGCGCCCCACAGCACGGCGGCGTCGAACGGGCTTTCGTGCAGATAGTCGAAGGCGGTGTAGGGGGTGGGGGCGGCGACGACCTCGACGCCCGCAGCGGTCAGGGCGTTGGACAGGGCCAGGAAGCGGCGATCCGCGACGCCTGCGGCCAGAACCCGCAGCGGCCCATCATCATCGAAACGGACATCCAGCTTTATGTCCTGCTTCGCAAAGGTGGCCACCCGCAGGTGAAACTCTTCCTCGGCGATGGCGGCGCGACCTAGTTGCTCCAGCCGCAGGGCGGCCTGTGCCGGATGGGGCGGGGCGGACATGGTCAGGTCCGCACCCTTGATCGAATCGGGGCGGGCGCCGATGACCATGATCGGCAGACGGCGCGGCTCGGCGGCGGCGCGCAGGCGGGTCGCCACGTCCAGGCCGAAGGCAGCGATGTCGATAACGGCGGCTTCCAGCGGAAAGTCCTTAAGCGTCATCTCGGCAGAGACGAGGTCGCGGGCCGTGACGGTGCGCCAGCCCAGTGCGTCCAGCCCTGCAGCGAGCGGCCCGATCCGGCCGTCGTCAGCCGCCAGGATCAATACACGCGCGTCGAAAGCCAAGCCGGTCGTCTCCGTAAGTCGCCGCGCCCATAGCCAGCCGGCGACGCGCAGACCATAGCGACGAGGGTGTTAAGGATGCAATGTCACGGCGGGCGGAACCAAGGCGTCCACGAGAAAGTCCGTCCTCACGCGGATGAGACTTTCGCGACCGACGAAATCCGCTAGGTTCCGCCGCTTGTTGCAACGGTTGTGGGGACCGGCTTGAGCGAACAGCTGACACGATCGGTCCTAAAGGCGCCCGGATTCTGGGGCGGACTGGCCGTGCGGGCCTTCGCCCGCAGCTGGGGACGCGACGTTATGCTCTATACGGGCGGTGTGTCGTTCTTCGCCCTGCTTGCGGTGTTTCCGGCCATCGCCATCCTGATCGGCTTCTACAAATTGGGCCTGTCGATCAGCGAGGTCAGCGCCCAGGCGGCCGCTCTGTCGGATCTGCTGCCGAAGGCCGCGCAGAACATCTTCCAGGGTGAGATCACGCGGCTGAGCAACGCCTCGGCACGGACGGTCTCGGCCCAGAGCGCCTTTGCGCTGTTCGTCGGCGCCTATGCGGCGCACAGGGGATTCAAGGCCTTGTTGGCGGGACTGAACCTGATTCATGACGAGACCGAGCCGCATGGGTTCTTCAAGTTCAACCTGCTGGCCTTCTTTGTCGCCATCTTCGCCTTTGCGCTGTTCACCGTGGTGTCCGGCGCGGTCGTGACGGTGCGGATCCTGGCCCACGCGTCGGCGGCGGCGGGATCGCCGATGCGCAGCGGTATTGCGCCGCTGGACGCCTTCCTGCCTGCCATCGGTCTCGTGATCGGGCTGACGCTGCTCTATCGCTACGCCATGAGCCACCGAACGCCTGTGGCCTGGCTGCCGGCGACCGTCGGCGGTCTGGTGGCGACGCTGATGTCGGTCGTGTCGTCGTGGCTGTGCGCCATCTATGTCGAGCAGATCGCGCCGTTGGGGGCTACCTATGGATCGGTCGGCGCCGTGGTGGTGCTGCTGATCTGGCTGTCGTGGAACGTCAACGCCATCTTCTACGGCGGGGCCTTCGCGACCGAGATGGAACTGGCGGCCAGGGCTCGGGCTGTGGCCGACCAGGAACCGGCCAGCGTGGTCAATCTGTCGGAGCGTCGCGCCATTCGCCGGTCTCGACCGTAAGGCGCAGCAGGCCGTCCGTTTCTTCGACCGCGATCATCCGGCCGTTTTTCTGAGACATCAGGAAGAGCACATCGATGCGTGCCATCGGGTCGGTGGCCAGGAGCACGAACCGTGATCCTGGCGGGGCGCCGTTCATCGCCTTCATCAGTTTGAGACTGGGCACGGGGCAGCGGTGGCCCTTTGCGTCGACGACTACAGGATCGCTCACGCCAATCGGTCCGCCAGCATGTCCAGAGCGATGCTGACGCTGGCCAGGCGGACGGCGTCGCGGCCGATGTCGCCGAATCGCTCCTCGCGGTGGATCTGGCCGGCGGGACCGCAGGCCGAGAAATGCACCAGGCCGACCGGTTTCTCGTTCGACCCGCCGCCGGGACCGGCGACGCCGGTGATCGAGACCGAGACGGCGGCGCGCGACCGGGCGACGGCGCCTAGGGCCATGGCGCGGGCGGTCGCCTCGGACACTGCCCCGTGGGCGGCCAGGGTCGCCTCCGGCACGTCCAGCATCTGCATCTTGGCGTCGTTGCTGTAGGTGACGAAACCCCTGTCCAGCGCGGAAGATGAGCCGGGAATGGCCGTCAGGGCCGCCGCGACCAGGCCTCCGGTGCAGCTTTCGGCCGTGGCCAGCATCAGGCCGCTTTCGGTCGAGGTTGCGACGATCTGTTGCGCCTTGCGCTGGATGTCTTGGGCAAACATGGCCTTTTCATAGGCTGCGAGTCCCGCTCTAACCAGAGCCATGACCGAGGCTGTCGATCCGCTGCGCCCTGCCGCCAAGACATGGGATCGCACCCAGCCGATCCTGTTCGCCGTCGCTATCTTCACCTCGGCCTGTCTGGTCTTCGTCGTCCAGCCGATGGTGACGAAGCTGGTGCTGCCGACGCTGGGCGGATCGCCGTCGGTGTGGAACGCCTCGATGGTCTTCTTCCAGACCGCGCTTCTGGCGGGCTACGCCTATGCGCACCTGTTGCAGCGCATCCCGACGATGCGGGTGCAGGTGGGGGTGCATCTTGGGCTGTTGATCCTGGCGGCGCTTTTCCTGCCGTTGCAGATCAGCGGCCTGCTGGGCGATCCCGATCCGTCGCAGCCGACGCTATGGCTGCTGGCGACCCTGACCCTGTCGGTCGGCGCGCCGTTCGCGGTGCTGTCGGCAACCGCGCCCTTGCTGCAGGCCTGGTATGCGCGAGTGCGCGCGGGCCATGCGGACGGCAAGAACCCCTATGTGCTTTATGCCGCGTCCAACCTGGGCAGTTTCCTGGCGCTCCTGGCCTATCCGGTTCTGATCGAGCCGCTGGCCAGTCTGTCGGACCAGCGGATCGGCTGGAGCCTCGGCTATGGCCTGTTCGTGCTGATGGTGGTGATACTCGGGGTGCAGGTGTGGCGGCGGCGCGAGCTCGGGACCGCCGATCCGGCGCCGCTCACGATCAGCCCGCCCATCGCCTGGCGCGAGAAAGGGATGCTGGTTCTGCTGGCCGCCGCGCCGTCCAGCCTGATGCTGGGGGTCACGGCGCATCTGACCACCGATGTGGCCTCTGCGCCCTTCCTTTGGGTCATACCGCTAGCGCTGTATCTGCTGACCTTCGTGATCGCCTTCCAGACGCGACCGGCCATTCCGCCGCCCCTGGGGCTGGCGCTGCAGGCCGCGGCGGGGGCCGCGTGCGCGGCCTTGATCGCGTTCCGAACCGGCGAGTGGCTGCTGGTCTTCACGGTCAATCTCGCGGCCTTCTTCTTCACGGCCCTGATGTGTCACCAGCGGCTGGCGGCGCGGCGGCCGGCGCCGGATCGGCTGACGGAATTCTATCTGCTGCTGTCGCTGGGCGGTGTCGTCGGCGGGGTCTTCAACGGCCTGATCGCGCCGGCCGTGTTCAACATGGTGTGGGAGTATCCGCTGGTTCTGGTCGCGGCGGGGCTGCTTCGGCCCTGGAGCCGGCGCGAGATCCGCCCGTGGGAGATCATCTGCTGCGTCGCGGGCGTGGTCATCGCCTTCCTGGGGCCGCTGTCGATGGAGGCGGTGCGCTATGCGCCCGACGTGCGTGTAGCGATCCCGGATGCGCAACTGGTGCGAATCGCGCAGGGCGTACTGGGCATCGCGACCCTGTTCGCCTTTCTGGTGCGGGATCGGGCGGTGCTGTTCACAGTGGTTCTGGCCTCGATCGTCTGGTCCGGTTACCACCTCGCGCGCGGCTATGACTGGGCCCTGTCGGAGCGCAGCTTCTTCGGCGTGATGCGGGTGGCCAAGATCGACGATCCGCTGATGGGCGGGCCGGTCCACGTCCTGATGCACGGCACGACCCTTCACGGGGCGCAGGCACAAGGGGCGCAGAACCTGTGTCAGCCCACCCTCTATTACGCGACCTCCACACCCTTGGGGCAGGCGATGCTGCAGATGCAGGCGCGGCGTCTGGACGGTGCGCGGGTCGGGGTAGTGGGCCAGGGATCGGGAGCCATGGCGGCCTACAAGCGGGCGCAGGACCAGCTGACCTTCTTCGAGATCGACCCGATGGTGGACCGGCTGTCGCGCGATCCCGAATGGTTCAGCTTCATCAACGGGTGTGCGGACGGGCCGGTGCGGACGGTGATTGGGGATGCGCGGCTGACGATGGATCGCGAGCCGGCGGGATCCTACGACCTGCTGGTCATCGACGCCTTCTCGTCCGATGCCGTTCCGACGCACCTGCTGACGGTCGAGGCGATCCAGGGCTATCTGCGACTGCTTGCGCCGGATGGGGTCATGGTGCTGCACCTTTCAAACCGGAACCTGGAGATCACCCTGCCGGCCGAGGCGGCCGCGCAGGCGCTGAAGGTCCCGCATCTGCATCAGGTCTATATCGAGCAGTCAGGTCAGGGGGACATGGCCGAGGCGTCGACCGAAGCCTTGCTGATCGGCAAGAGCCAGGCGTCGCTGGAGGGTTTCAGCGAGGATGGGCGCTGGCGCAAACTGTCGCCAACAACGGTTCGTCCGTGGACGGATGATTACGTCAATCTGTTCGGCTCTCTGGTCCGGCAGATGGAGATGGCGGCGCGTTAGGGCGCTGGCAGTTCGACGGTCGCCACGGCCTGGGCGGCCAGGCCTTCGCCGCGTCCGGTGAAGCCAAGCCCTTCGGTCGTGGTCGCCTTGACGCTGACGGCGTCGAGCGGGAGGTCCAGCAGGGCGGCGATGCGGTCGCGCATGGCCTGGCGATGCGGCTTCACCTTGGGGCGCTCGCAGATCAGGGTGACATCGA
The DNA here is from genome assembly GCF_049896085.1 of Brevundimonas sp. TWP1-3. NCBI lineage: Bacteria > Pseudomonadati > Pseudomonadota > Alphaproteobacteria > Caulobacterales > Caulobacteraceae > Brevundimonas > Brevundimonas sp. TWP1-3. The sequence goes on from NZ_JAFCTP010000001.1 coordinate 2,160,183, forward strand.
CGTTGACGATGCGCCCGCCACGCTCTGCGACCAGTTCGGCGGCGTGGATCAGGAACTGATCCGACGAGGCGCCTTTCCATTTCGGATCGGTGGGCGAGAAGTGATCGCCGATGTCGCCCGCCGCGATGGCGCCCAGGATGGCGTCGGTCAGGGCGTGAAGACCGGCGTCGGCGTCGGAGTGACCGATCAGGGTCTGATCGTGAGGCACCTCGATCCCGCACAGCCAGACCGAACCGCCCGGTCCCCAGCGATGGACATCGTAGCCGGAGCCGATGCGGGTCTGACGGGGCAGCAGGGCCTCGGCCATGGCGAAATCCTCGGGATAGGTCAGTTTCAGCAGGCGGGGATCGCCCTGGACCAGGGCGACTTTGCCGCCATTGCGCTGGACGACCACGGCTTCGTCGGCCGGGGCGGCGACATCGGTCCAGGCGGCGTAGGCGGCCTCGATCACGCGACGGCGGAAGGCCTGGGGCGTCTGGGCGCGCCACAGGCCGTCGCGTTCCACCACGTCGGTCATTACCTGGGCCTCGCCACGGCGCAGGCTGTCGGCGACAGGCAGGACGGGCAGGGCGCCGTCGGCGGTTTCGAGGGCGGACAGCAGGCGCTCGATGACGGCGCGGTCCAGCAGGGGGCGGGCGGCGTCGTGGATCAACACCGGCTGATCTGGCGCGCAGGTCAGAGCCGCCAGACCGGCGCGGACGGAATCGGCGCGAGCGTCTCCCCCTGCGACGGCGCGCCAGCGGGGCAGGTCGGACAGCAGGTCCGCCACGCGATCCAGGGCGTCGGGGGCGACCACGACGATCAGTTCGTCGGCGCCCGCGTTTAGCAGAGCCTCGGCCGACCAGCGCAGGACGGGCTTGCCGCCCAGGGTGCGCCACTGTTTGTCGCCGCCGGCGCGCGAGCCGGAACCGGCCGCGACGATGATGCCCGAGAATGTCATGGCCGCCTTGATAGTGCGCGCCGCGACGGGGCGAAACCATCAATCGGCCGCGGTCATGCTTGACGAAGGGGGCTGGGATGCTGCGAAAGACGCCTATGGCCAAGACCTTACAGATCGGCGACGTGACCGTGCACGGCCAGGTGCTGATGGCGCCGATGACCGGTATCACGGACCTGCCGTTCCGCGTGCTCGCCTCGCGGCTGGGCGCCGCCTATGTCGCGACCGAGATGGTGGCGGCCAAGGAACTGGCGCGCGCGCGGCCCGACGTGGTGCGGCGTGCGGCGGTGGGGGCAGGCCTGCCGCTGACGGTGATCCAGCTGGTCGGGCGCGATCCCAAACAGATGGGCGAGGGCGCGCGCATGGCCGAAAAGGCCGGGGCGGACATCGTGGATCTGAACTTCGGCTGTCCCGCTAAGGAGGTCACGGGCTCGACCGCCGGTTCGGCCTTGATGCGGACGCCGGATCTGGCCTGTCGGATCATGGAAGCGGCGGTTCAGGCGACCAGCCGGCCGGTGACGGTCAAGATGCGGCTGGGCTGGGATGACGAGTGCAAGAACGCCGCCGAACTGGCCAAGCGCGCCGAGCAGATCGGCGTCAAGGCGGTTACGGTGCACGGCCGCACGCGCAAGCAGTTTTATACCGGCCGGGCGGATTGGGATGCGGTCGGGGCGGTCAAGGCGGCGGTGGGCATTCCCGTCATCGTCAACGGCGACATCATCACGGCCGATGAGGCGCGCGAGGCGCTGGCGCGGTCGGGCGCCGACGGGCTGATGCTGGGGCGTGGCGTCTATGGCCGGCCGTGGCTGGCGGCCCATCTGGAACGGGCGCTGATCGACGGTGTAGCGCTGGACGAGCCGGGGCAGGAGGAACGGCTGGCCATCGTGATCGAACATCTGCGGGCGTCGGTCGAATTCTATGGCCTGCCGCTGGGGCTGAAGATGTTCCGCAAGCATCTGGGTTGGTATGTCGAACAGGCGCCCTGGCCGGCCGATCCGCAACACCGACGCGAGGCCAAGGCAAGAATTTGCCGACTGGACGAACCTCAGGCCGTTGAGGCGGCTATGCAGGGCCTGTGGCGGCCGGATTTGCCGCAAATCCGCAAGTCTGTTGTTGAAAATGCGCCACAGGTGTTGGAGACTGCTGTGGCATGACGGATACGCCTTTAACGAAGACCTCTCCGACCGACCTCGCGTCGGATGACGGGTCGTTCTGGGGGTGGGTCGATACGGAGCGGGCGCGGACCGGGTTCGGGTTGGCGTTTTTCCTGGCCGTCGCGATCACGGCGGCGGCGATCTGGCTGGTCGCTGTGGCCCCTGGCGCTACATCGGGCGCGGCGCGTGGATCGAGCAGTCAGATCGCGCTGATCGTGTTGGCCGGCAATCTGGTCCTGATTTCCGGTCTGGCCTTCATCGTCGGAAGGCGTGTCCTAACGCTGGCCCGCAGCAAGGAAGAGGCAGGGTCACGCCTGCATCTACGGTTCGTCGCCCTGTTCTCGATGGTGGCGCTGATCCCGTCGGTGCTGATCGCCCTGGTGTTCGGTGTGCTGGTCAACCGCGGCGTGGACCAGTGGTTCAGCGAGAACGTCAAATCCTCGGTCGATAATGGCGCCATCATCGGCCGCGCCTATGTCCGAGATGTCGCCGCTTCGATGGATGCGGATCTGGTGACGATCTCGGATCAGTTGGATAGCGCGCGCGGACTTTTTGACGACCGGATTCAATTCAACGCTGCATTGGCGCAGGTTGGCGATATCTTCCAATACCCGGCCATTTATATCGTCAATGGGAATGGCGAAGTTCTGGCGCGAGCCGAACAGCCTGGCGCACCGCCTTATTTGGCGCCGCCTCGCAGCTACATCGAAGCTGCAGGTCAGGGCGGCAAACCGCCCACAGATGTCACGCAAAATCCTGACACTGTACGCTCGATCATCGCCTTGCCGGCTTATGGCGATGCCTACCTCTATCTGGTGCGGCCCCTTCAGGATGGATTGATCGCGCGGATGAACGCTTCGGATCAGTCGATCCAGGCCTATCGCGAGGCGCAGGACAGCCGTGCGCGGATTCAGTCGGCCTTCATCCTCAGCTATCTGGAGACGGCGCTGCTGGTGCTGGTGGGGGCGGTTTGGCTGGGGATGTCGGCGGCGAGCAGCATCTCGGCGCCCATCGGCCGGCTGGTGAAGGCGGCGGGGCAGGTGGCGGGCGGCGACTTCACCGCACGGGTGGACAGCGACGGCGCCCCGGCCGAGATCGCCACCCTGTCGGATGCCTTCAACCGCATGACCGGCGATCTTCAGGCGCAGCAGGCGGCGCTGAAGGCGGCCAGCGACGAGGCGCACGACCGGAGCCGGTTCATCGAAACCGTCCTGTCCGGCGTCAGCGCGGGCGTCATCGGCCTGGACAAGCGCGGGCGGGTTTCTGCAATTAACGAAAGCGCCCTGCAACTGCTGCACATCGAAGACGCCGAGGTGTTGGGGCACGAACTGGCGGCCCTTTCGCCCGAACTCAGCGATCTGGTGCGCCGCGCCGAGGCCCATATCGAGGAAGACATCGACGTCGGTCGCGGCGGGGATACCAGCCGTCTACGGGTCCGCATCGAGGGCGGGCTGGGCGGCGAGATGGTGCTGACCTTCGACGACATCACCCGTCTGGTGACGGCGCAGAGGAATGCGGCCTGGCGGGACGTGGCCCGCCGCATCGCCCATGAGATCAAGAATCCGTTGACGCCCATCCAGCTGTCGGCCGAGCGGCTGAAGCGGAAGTATCGTTCGCGGATCGGCGAAGACGTCGAGATCTTCGATCGCTGTACCGACACCATCATTCGACAGGTCGGGGACATCGGCCGGATGGTGGACGAGTTCTCGTCCTTCGCGCGGATGCCGGCGCCACGCTTCGCCCCCGAAGACCCGGCGGAGATGTTGCGCGAGGCGGTGTTCGCCCAGCGGGTGGCGGCTCCGGATATCGTGGTGGACATCACCGAACCCCTGCCCAAGGCGACCTTGCAGGCCGACGGCCGCATGGTGGGGCAGGCGCTGATCAACATCCTGAAGAACGCCGGCGAGTCCGTCGCGGCGCGTCGTCTGACGGCCGGAGAGGCGGCGGCGTCGGACAATGCGGGCGTGATCGCCTCCCTGACGGTCGAGGACGGCGTCGCCACCTTCGTCGTCGAGGACGACGGCGTCGGCCTGCCGGCGCGAGATCGCGACCGCCTGACCGAACCCTATGTCACCACGCGCGAGAAGGGCACAGGCCTTGGCCTGGCCATCGTCAAACGCATTTGCGAGGACCACGGCGGCGAGCTGAAGCTGGCCGACGCAGAAACGCTTCGCGGCGCGCGCGTGTGCATGATCTTCCCCCTGAAACCCCACGGCAAAAGCGGCGACGGTGCGGAGCGCAGGCTCCAGACCCTGGCCGCCGAATAGCGAGGCAAGATGCGACCAACCGGTTCCGACATTCTCGTCGTCGATGACGAGGCCGACATCCGCGACCTGGTGTCCGGCCTGCTGGAGGACGAGGGGCACGCCGTGCGCGTCGCCGCCAACTCCGACGAGGCCCTGGCCGCGATCCGGGCCAGGAAGCCGTCGCTGGCGATCCTTGACATCTGGATGCAGGGCGGCGGTCTGGACGGGCTGGAACTGCTGGAGGTGGTTAAGGAACTGGACCCCGACCTGCCGGTGGTGATGATCTCGGGCCACGGCAATATCGAGACGGCGGTGACGGCGTTGAAGCGCGGCGCCTACGACTTCATCGAAAAGCCGTTCAAGTCGGACCGGTTGGTGGTCGTGGTCGAGAGGGCCATCGAGGCGGCGACCCTGAGGCGCGAGAACCGTCGACTGCGCGTGCAGACCATGACGCCGTCGGGCCTGATCGGCCGGTCGCAGGCGGCGCAGGCGCTGCGCAGCACCATCGCCAAGGTGGCCCAGGCCAACAGCCGGGTCCTGATTTCCGGACCGGCCGGGTCCGGCAAGGAGCTGGTGGCGCGCCAGATCCATGAGGCCAGCCCCCGCGCTCGCGCTGAGTTCGTCGCCATCTCGGCTGCGGGTATGACGCCCGAACGGCTGGATCTTGAACTGTTTGGGGAGGAGGGCCAGGACGGCCGGCCGCGCAAGATCGGCGTGTTCGAACGCGCCCACAACGGCACGCTTTATCTGGACGAGATCAGCGACATGCCGCGCGAGAGCCAGAGCCGCATCCTGCGTGTCCTGGTCGATCAACGGTTCCGCCGGGTCGGCGGCGAGCAGGACGTTCAGGTCGATGTGCGCGTCGTGACCTCCACCTCTCGCGACCTGAAGACCGAGATCGCAGAGGGGCGTTTCCGCGAGGACCTGTTCCACCGCCTGAACGTGGTGCCGATCCGCGTGCCGGCCCTGTCGGAACGGCGCGAGGACATCACCGAACTGGTTGAATATTTCGTCGAGACGATCAGCGCCTCGCAGGGTTTGCCCAGGCGGATCATCGGCGACGACGCGGTGGCGGTGCTGCAAGTTCATCCATGGCCGGGCAATATCCGGCAGTTGCGCAACAACATCGAACGGCTGCTGATCCTGGCGACCGGCGATCCGGCCGAGACGATCACGGCCGACATGCTGCCGCAGGAGGTGGCGACATCCAACGGCGGGCCTTCGTCGCTGGGCGGCGAGCGCACGATCGCGCTGCCTTTGAGAGAGGCGCGCGAGGTGTTCGAACGCGAATATCTGGCCGCGCAGATCATGCGGTTCGGGGGCAATATCTCGCGCACCGCCGCCTTCATCGGTATGGAGCGGTCGGCCCTGCATAGAAAGCTGAAGTCGTTGGGCGTATCGCCCGCGCGCGGCGGCGACGACGAAGAGCCAGCCTGATGTCTCGCGTCGCCTATGTGAACGGCGCCTACAGCGCGCACGGCGAGGCCGTGGTCCATATCGAGGACCGGGGCTTCCAGTTCGCGGACGGCGTCTATGAGGTCTGGTCGGTATTCGACGGCAGGCTGGCTGATTTCGAAGGCCACATGACCCGCCTGCACCGCAGCCTGAACGCGCTGAAGATCGACATCCCCATGAGTACGGGATCGTTGGGCGTGGTGCTGCGCGAGACCATCCGGCGCAACCGGGTCCGCGATGGGCTGGTCTATCTGCAGGTCACGCGCGGGACGGCGTCGCGCGATCACGCCTTTCCAACGGACGTCGCGCCCAGCGTCATCGTGACCGCCAAACGGCTCGACCTGGCCAAGGGCCAGGCGATGGCGGCCAAGGGCGCGGCCGGCGTGACCCGACCCGACATCCGCTGGGGACGTTGCGACATCAAGACGGTGGGCCTGCTGCCGAACGTGCTGGCCAAACAGGCGGCGCGCGAACGCGGCGCCTATGAGTGCCTGATGTATGACGAGATGGGTCTGATCACCGAGGGGGCGTCCACCAATGCCTGGATCGTGGATGAGCACGGCAGGCTGCGGACGCGCGATACGCAAGCCAACATTCTGCGTGGCGTCACGCGCGAGGCGATCCTGAAACTGGTCGAGGCCGAGGACATCGAACTGGACGAGCGACCCTTCTCGGTCGAGGAGGCCAAGCGGGCGCGCGAGGTGTTCGTCACCGCCGCCAGTTCCTTCGTCATGCCGCTGGTTTCGCTGGACGGCGTGAAGATCGGCGACGGCAAGCCTGGGCCGATCGCGACCCGCCTGCGTGAGGTCTATCTTGATCAGGCGCGCCGAGACGCCATTTAGGGCGTTGCCCGAGCGGGGAGGCGGCGGTTATTGTCGAAGCCGGTCGCACCGGCCACGCCGCTCCCACGGCGACGAACAACGAAGAACAGGAAAAACCTGCCATGTCGCAAGACAAACGTCAGAACCTTCAGGACACCTTCCTCAACTCGGTCCGCAAGACCAAGACGCCGCTGACCATCTTCCTGGTCAATGGGGTCAAGCTGCAGGGCATCGTGACCTGGTTCGACAACTTCTGTGTGTTGCTGCGCCGCGATGGCCAGTCCCAACTGGTGTACAAGCACGCCATCTCCACCATCATGCCGTCCGCGCCCGTGCAACTGTACGAGCCCGACGCCGAAGAAGATTGACGCATCGCGTCAACCCTCGGGCTTGTCCTGAGGGCCGGGTGTGGTGCGGAAAGACTGTCGAGCGCGCCTATATAGGGCGTAGAAACAACGACCACCGCACCGACGGCGGAACCTCCGGCCCTCGGGTCAAGCCCGAGGGTGACGGCGGAGGTGGTCCCAAAAGTAGAGACCATTTGAGCAAGCTTATCGACCATTCCGTCCCGCTGATCCGGGCGGTCGTCATCCATCCCGACCGACGCTCAGACAGCCCTCGGCTGGCGAGCGAGCGCCTTGAAGAAGCCGTGGGCCTGGCCCGCGCGCTGGACCTTGACGTGCGCGCCGAAGAGATCGTGCGACTGCGTGGAACGACGCCTGCCACCCTGTTCGGCAGCGGCAAGGTCGAGGAATTGGCTGCCCTGGTCCGCGCCGCAGACGCCGAGGCGGTCATCATCGACGACGCCCTGACGCCGGTGCAGCAACGCAATCTGGAGAAGGAATGGGAGGTGAAGGTCATCGACCGCACCGGCCTGATCCTGGAAATCTTCGGACGCCGTGCGCGCACCAAGGAGGGCCGGTTGCAGGTCGAACTGGCGCGTCTGGACTATGAGAAGTCGCGGCTGGTGCGAACCTGGACCCACCTTGAGCGGCAACGCGGCGGCACCGGCTCGACCGGCGGTCCCGGCGAAACGCAGATCGAGCTCGACCGCCGCCTGATCGCCGACCGGATCGTCAAGCTGAAGGCCGAGCTGGAGGACGTGCGCCGGACGCGTGGTCTGCACCGGAAACAACGCCAGAAGGCGCCGTTCCCGACGATCGCCCTCGTCGGTTACACCAATGCCGGCAAGTCGACCTTGTTCAACCGGCTGACGGGCTCCGAGGTCTTCGCCAAGGACCTGCTGTTCGCCACACTGGACACGACCCAGCGCACCATCCGTCTGCCGCAGGGCCGTCCGGCCATCGTGGCGGACACGGTGGGCTTCATCTCTGACCTGCCGCACGAACTGGTCGAGAGCTTCCGTGCGACCCTGGAAGAGGTTGGCGAGGCCGACCTGATCCTGCACGTCCGCGACATCGCCTCGGCCGACAGCGACGCCCAGGCCAAGGATGTCGAGGCGGTGCTGAAACAGATCGAGACGCCGGAGGGCAAGACCCGTCGGGTGCTGGAGGTCTGGAACAAGATCGACCTGCTGGACGACGAGGCGCGCGAGGCCGTGCTGGGCCAGGCCGAACGTCTGGCCAAGGAAGGCGAGGCTGTGGCCGTCTCGGCCTGGACGGGCGAGGGGATCGAACCCCTGCGCCAGATCATCGCCGGCCTGATCGACGACGACCCCGAGACTCAGTTGACCCTGGAGCCGGAACACGGCGAGGCCATGGCCTGGCTGTATGAGCATGGCCGTGTGATTTCGCGCAATACGGACGAGCTTGGCCGTACTGAGGTCACTGTACGACTGCACCCTGCGGCGCTGGGGCGATTCGAACGCCTGTATCCTGACCTGGCCGACTGACATTCCATGCATCTGATCGAAACCGTCCTGCTTCTGCTTCTGGCCGTGGTGGTGTCGGGTTCGATTGCGCGGATCACGCGCATCGCCCTGCCTCTGGTGCAGATCGCACTGGGTGCGGCGATCGTGCTGATCACCGGGTCCACGGTCGATCTCGAACCAGACATCTTCTTCCTGCTGTTCCTGCCGCCGCTTCTGTTCCTCGACGGATGGCGCATTCCCAAGGAAGCCCTGTTCCGTGACCGGGCGGTGATCCTGGAACTGGCCTTGGGGCTGGTGCTGTTCACCGTCGTCGGCCTGGGCTTCATGATCTGGTGGATGATCCCGGAGATGCCACTGCCGGTGGCCTTCGCCCTGGCCGCCATCCTGTCGCCGACCGATCCCATCGCGGTCCAGGCCATCGCCTCGCGCGCGCCGATCCCCAAGCGGCTGATGCACATCCTGGAAGGCGAGTCGCTGCTCAACGACGCGACCGGCCTGACCTGTATGCGGATCGCGGTGATCGCGGCGACCACGGGCGCCTTCTCCATTGGCAGCGCCATCGGGACCTTCGCCTGGCTGGCCCTGGTCGGGGTGGCGGTCGGCGTGCTGATCACGATGGGGATCAGCTATGCGAAAGGCTTCGTCAGTCAGCGGTGGGGCGAGGATGTCGGCGCGCAAATTTTGGTCAGCCTGCTGATCCCCTTCGCGGCCTATCTGGTGGCGGAAGAACTGAATGCCTCGGGCATTCTCGCGGCGGTGGCGGCCGGCGTGACCATGAGCTTCACCGAACGCAGTCTGTTCGCCGGGCAGTCGATGGCCGTGACGCGCATCCGGCGGGGCGTGGTCTGGGACACGGTTCAGTTCGTCGCCAACGGCATCATCTTCGTGATCCTGGGCGAGCAGATGCCGTCGATCATGTCGCGCGCGGCCGAGGTGGTGGCCGGCACCAGCCGGCCGGAGGTCTGGTGGCTGGCCGTCTATGTGTTCGGCATCGTCGCCGCCTTGGCGACGCTGCGTTTCGTCTGGGTCTGGACCTCACTGAAGCTGACGCTGTTCCGTCGCCGCCATCGCGAGCCGCCGGCCAAGGTTGGTTTGCGGCTGACGATGGTGATGTCGTTGGCGGGGGTGCGGGGCGCGATCACCCTGGCCGGTATTCTGACCTTGCCGTTCGTGCTGGCTGACGGGTCGCCAATGCCGTCGCGCAGCCTGGCGATCTTCCTGGCGGCGGGGGTCATCATCGTGTCGCTGCTGGTCGCCACCTTCGCCCTGCCGCGCCTGTTGAAAGGTGTGGAGTTGCCGCCCGAGCCCTCGCACGAGCGCGAGGAAGATCGCGGTCGTGTGGCCGCCGCCTCGGCCGCCCTGCGCGCCATCGAAGACGTGTCGCACGCCATGGCCGAGGGCAAGCCGAACCCGGACCTCTATTCCGATATCGCCAGCCGGATCATGGAGATCTATCGCCAGCGGATCGAGACCCACACACGCTCGGACGAGGACGACGCGGTCCTGTCACGCAAGATCGATCATGTGGAGCGGCGGCTGTGGCTGGCGGGACTGGCGGCCGAGCGTGACGAACTGGTTCGTCTGGCGCGCGTCAGACAACTGGACGAGGTGACGGCGAAGAAGATGATCCGAGAAGTGGATCTGCAGGAGCTGCGGTATCTGTAGGCGTCAGCGGTCCATGAAGGCTGCGACCGCCGCGTAGCTGTCGGCGATATGGTGGGCGCCGCGGGCGAGCAGGCGCTCGGCATGTCCGTCTCGGATATGGCCGCCGGCGGTCAGGCCGACCACGGTCATGCCGGCGGCGACCCCGGCGGTGACGCCCGCCTCGCTGTCTTCGATCACCAGGACGCGGGCCGGATCGACGCCCATGTTTTCGGCAGCGTGCAGAAAGATGTCGGGGTGCGGCTTGCCGCGCTCGACCACCAGGCCGGTGAAGACGGCGCCGTCGAAATGATCGGTCAGGCCGAACAGATCCAGACCGACGCCGATCCAGTCGGGGCCGCTGGACGAGGCGATGCACCGGGCCTCGGACCGGGCGGCGACGAAGTCGATCATGCCGGGCACGGGCTTCAGATGGATCGGCGCGCGGGCGCGGCAGGTGGCGAACCAGGTGGTGTGGAAGTCATCGGGACAGGCGCGACCCAGGGCGGCTTCGACCGCCGGCCGGTTGTCGCGCCAGCGCTTGCCCGTATAGGCGGCGAGGACATCGTCCAGGCTGGTGGGCAGGCCGATGGCGGTCAGCTGTTCGGCCATGACGGTGCTGTTCAGCACCTCGCTGTCGGCCACGACGCCGTCGTAGTCGAAGATGATCAGGTCGTAGGTCATGGGCGGCTCAGTTCGCGGGAGCGGCCTTCTCCGCGACCTTTGCGGCGTCCCAGAGGCGGTCCATCTCCTCCAGTGTCGACTGATCAGGGGTGCGTCCATCCTTGGCCAGTTCGGCCTCAATGAAGCCGAACCGACGGACGAACTTGGCGTTGGTGGCGCGCAGAGCGTCTTCCGGCTCGACATCCAGCTTGCGGGCCAGGTTGGCGACGACGAATAGCAGGTCGCCCAGCTCCTCGCGCGCCTTGGCCATGTCGCCGGCGGCGATCTCGACGCGGAGTTCCGCGACCTCTTCGGCCAGCTTGTCGAACACCTCGTCGGTCGAGGGCCAGTCGAAGCCGACGCGGCCGGCGCGTTTGGTCAGCTTGGCGGCGCGGGTCAGGGCGGGCAGGCCGACTGGGACATCGTCGAGCACGCCGGGCTTCTTGCGGTCCTTGCGCTCGGCGGCCTTGATGGCTTCCCAGGCGACGGTCTGTTCCAGGGAAGACCGTTGGGCTTCGTCTCCGAAGACGTGGGGGTGGCGGCGTTCCAGCTTGTCGGCGATGGCGGTGACCACGTCGTCGAAGGCGAACAGCCCCTGTTCCTCGGCCATGCGGGCGTGGAAGACGACCTGGAAGAGCAGGTCGCCCAGTTCGCCCTTCAGCTCGTTCAGATCGTTGCGTTCGATGGCGTCGGCGACCTCGTAGGCCTCTTCGATCGTATAGGGGGCGATGGTGGCGAAGGTCTGCTCCACGTCCCAGGGGCAGCCGCCATTCGGGTCGCGCAACCGCTCCATGACGCCGAGCAGGCGGTCGATGGGTCTCAATTTCGGGCTCCGTCGCGGGCTTCCAAGGCGAGGCGGATTTCGTCGTGACGCTTCGGCGTGAGGGGATAGCCCTTCAGCACCCAGGCGGCGGCGGCCAGCAGCAGGCCGGGAACCAGGATGAACAGGATCTGGAGCGTCAGTAGGGAGAACTCGCTGTTTCCGCCTGCCTCCGGAATCGCCTTGAAGCCCACCCATTGCAGGATCAGGTAGGGGATCAGGGCCACGACATGGCCGATCTTGGTCGTCGCCGACAGGACTGAGAACATCAGGCCGGTCCGGTCCACGCCCGTCTCCAGCCGCACCTCGTCGCCCGCATCCGCCATCATGGCCCGCAACAGGAACAGGCCTGCGGCATAGGGCAGGCCGGCGATGAACATGGCCGCCGCCGTCAGCATAAAGTTTCCGCCGGGGACCAGGGTGGCGGCGATATAGAGGCCGGCGAAGATCAGGCTGGCCACCGCCAGCGCCTTGTCCTTGCCGATGCGGGTGGCCAGCCAGGCCCAGATCGGCGCGCCGCAAAGACCCGCGACGAAATAGAACAGCATGAACAGGCCGGCCTGGCTGTGATCGTAGCCCTTGATCTGGCCGAAGAAGAAGAACAGCAGCGAGCCGGTGATTCCGGGGGCGACGCCCAGCAGCAGGTCGGCGATCAGCAGCTTGCGCACCGTCGGCATCTTCAACAGGGCCAGATAGGCACCGGCGCCGCCGTGGGGCTGGTCGCCCGCATTGACCGGCTCGGGCACGGCGACCATTGCCAGGCCTATGGTCAGGGGCAAGGCGATCAGGATGGCCCAACCCATGATCCGCACGCCGTCGGCATAGGTTCCGATGCCGGTCTGGACCACCACCGTCGGCAGGATCAGGATCAGGATCACCCCGATGATGTTGAATACCTGCCACCAGCCATAGACCCGGCTGCGCTGGTCATACTGGGGGGCGAGCACGGCGGCCCAGCCGAGCTGACCCAGGGTGCCGATCGAGAATCCGAGATAGAGGACCAGCAGCCAGCCGAACAGATAGGCGGGCCCGGCGCCCGGCTGGACCACGACGAACATCATGAAGGCCGACAGCATCAGGATCGGCGTCGAGATCGCCATCCACGGGCGATAGCGGCCCAGTCGCGTCCTGGTCTTGTCCATGCCCCAGCCGATGAAGGGGTCGAAGACGATGTCGATCAGGCGCACCGCCATGAAGACGGCGGCGACGACGCCCAGCTCCAGACCCACATGGGTAGCGTAGAACTCAGGCAGGGTGACGGGCAAGGCCACGCCGAAGGCCGCCAGAGGCAGGCATGGGCCTGAAAAGGCGGCGAGCACCGCATTGGAGCGGCGGGGCGCGGTCGGCGCGGCGGTGGACATGCGTCGGTCCGAAAGGCGCGGCGCGAGTCGGCCGCGCGTCACCATGCCAGCGATCGGCGAAGCATGCACTTGTGAGATCGACCGGCTTGAGGCTTCCTGTGCGCCATGTGGCGAAGTCTTCTTGCGTTTCTGTCCCTCTGCTTTGCGTTGGTCTTCGCCAGCGGCGCGCGTGCGGCCGGTCCCTGCCATACCAATGCCGACGGTTGGCAGGCGCAGGGACTGGCGAATGCGGCCTCGGCCTATGGGATGGAGTGGGCGCCGTTCGGGGCGATGGAGTGGGGATGGCAGGCCTATCTGCCGCTGATTCAGCACGAGCTGCATACGCCCTGCGGCCCCGGCACGCCGATCTTCGCGTCGCAACTGGCGGGGTTCCAGCAGACCCACGGCCTGGCGCCCACAGGCCTGTTCGACGCCGCGACGTTTCAGGTGTTCAGGGGGCTGTGGCAGGAGCGGCGGCCATTCGTGATGGCGCGGGTCGGTGGGGCCTGTCCCGAGCCGCCGCCGATCAACCAGCTGGGTTATCTGGTCGCTTCCGAGGAACATGCGGACCGTCTGACGCGACTGTTGCGGCGCGACGTGCTGGACGCCTATCGCCGGTTGGTGGCCGCCGCCCGCGCCGAGGTTCCCGAGGTGGCGTCCAATCCCGAGCTGTTGCAGATATTCTCCGGCTTCCGCGATCCGGAGGCGGACGCCGCCCGCTGCGCCCAGCAGGGCAATTGCGACGGACTGCGCCGCGCCGTCTGTTCGCCGCACAGGACCGGGACAGCGGTCGATCTCTATGTCGGCCAGGCGCCGGGGCAGGGCGTCGATTCCACTTCGCCGGCAAGCCGCGAACATATGGCGCGGACGGCGACCTATCGTTGGCTGGTGGCGAACGCTGGACGGTTCGGGTTTACGCCCTACGTCTATGAGCCCTGGCATTGGGAGTATGTACGGCCGTGGGATCCTTCGTTCGCGCCCTGACCGAGGGGGAGGCGGCCCTGGGGCGCGAGGCGTTCGGGGCGGCCTTGCGCCTGGAGACCGTGCGTCTGATCGGCTGGCCGTTACGCCGCGCCTTCGTCGCCGGGCGCTGGTTCGGGCGTGACTGGATCGTCTGGCCGCACAGGGCGATGGTCGGTGACTTCGCCTCGGCCTCGCTGCATCTGCAGGGCGTGCTGGTGCATGAGCTGACCCATGTCTGGCAGGCGCAGCAGGGGGTGAACCTGTTGTTCGCCAAGCTGAAGGCGGGAGACGATGCGGCCGCCTATGCCTATTCCGCCGATCCGGACTGCCGTTGGGACTCGCTGAACATCGAGCAGCAGGCGATGGTGATGGAACATCGTTTCCATAGAATGCGCGGAGGCAGGGCGCCGGGCAGCGCGGCCTTCTATGATGCGGTCTGTCCTTTCGTGTGTTGAAAACCTGTCGGGGGCTTGCATGGACCGAACGGACACGCCAAGTTAGCAACGGTCGTTGTTGCGAATGACGGCCGGTCATTCAACGGAGCCTCCCCAATGCCCAAGATCCTCGTCCTGTATCACTCGACCTATGGCCACCTCGAAACCATGGCCGAAGCCGTCGCCGAGGGCGCGCGCGAGGTCGAAGGCGCGGTGGTGGACATCAAGCGCGTGCCGGAAACCGTGCCGGAAGACTTGGCCAAGGCCTCGCATTACAAGCTCGACCAGAAGGCGCCGATCGCCAAGATCGACGACCTGAAGGACTATGACGCCATCATCATCGGCGCCGGCACCCGCTTCGGCTCGGCCGCCTCGCAGATGCGCGCCTTCCTGGACCAGGCCGGCGGCCTGTGGTTCAGCGGCGCCCTGATCGGCAAGATCGGCGGCGCCTTCACCGCGACGGCGACCCAGCACGGCGGCCAGGAAACCACCTTCCAGGGCTTGCACAACTTCTTCATGCACCACGGCATGCCGGTCGTGGGCCTGCCCTATTCGTATCAGGCGATGATGACGCTGGACTCGGTCGAGGGCGGTTCGCCCTATGGTGCGACGACCATCACTGGCGGCGACGGTTCGCGTCAGCCCAGCGAGATCGAACTGGGCGGCGCCAGGTTCCAGGGCAAGCACATCGCCGAACTGGCCAAGAAACTGCACGGCTGATCCGATGCGCCAGCCCGCCGTCTTCTTCGGTCACGGTTCGCCCATGAACGCGCTTGGCGGTCCCTACGGGGCTGCGTGGCGCGCGCTGGGCGAGGCCATAGGCAAGCCCAAGGGGGTGGTGATGATCTCCGCCCACTGGGAGACGCGCGGGCTGTGCGTCACCGCGCAGGAACGACCTGAAACCCTTCATGATTTTGGTAACTTTCCGCGTGAACTTCACGAGATGCAATATCCCGCGCCCGGGTCGCCTGAACTGGCGGCGCGGGTCGCGGAACTGACGGGCGCGATGCAGACGCAGCAATGGGGTCTGGATCATGGGACCTGGTCGGTGCTGTGCCATGTCTGGCCGGACGCCGACGTGCCGGTGGTGCAGCTGTCCCTGAATCGCGAGCTGACGGCGCGGCAGCATTACGATCTGGCCAAGGCTCTGAAGCCGCTGCGGGAGGAAGGAATCGTCATCGCCGGCTCGGGCGACTTCGTCCACAATCTGCGGACCTGGAAGCGCGAGGACAGGGCCGAACCCTACGCCTGGGCGACCGGGTTCAACGAGGCGGTGAAGACGGCGTTCGAAAAGGGCGACCACGACGCCCTGATCGACTGGGTCGGCCTGGCCGAGGACGCCCAGCTGAGCGTGCCGACGGACGAACACTATCTGCCGGTGCTTTATATCGCCGCCCAGCAGGAGCCGGGCGAGGCGGTCAGCTTCTTCAACGACCGTATCGACGGCGGCTCGATCTCGATGACCGGCGTCAGGATCGGCTGATCAGGCCGACTTTTCGGGCTCGACCATCTTCTGGATCGAGACATAGTCCGTCTTGCCGGTGCCCAGGACCGGCACTTCGGCGACCTTGACGATCTTCTTGGGCACGATCAGCTCGGGCGCGCCGTTGGTGCGGGCCCATTCGGCCAGGGGCGCGACCTCGGCCTCGGCGTGGTCGGTGACCAGAACCAGTTTCTCGCCCTTGCGGCTGTCGGGGATGGACACGACGGCGTGGCGCTGATCCGGCCAGACGGCGCCGGCGATGCCTTCCACGGCGGTCAGGGAGACCATTTCGCCGCCGATCTTGGCAAAGCGCTTGGCGCGGCCCCGGATGGTGACATAGCCCTCGTCATCCACATCGACGATGTCGCCGGTGTCCAGCCAGGTGTCGCCGATCGGATCCCAGGCCAGGGGTTCGGCCGAGGTGACATAGCCGCTCATGACGTTGGGTCCGCGCAGCATCAGACGGCCGCCCGCGTCGATGCCCTCGACCGGCTCCAGCGTCCAGTCGATGCCGGGCAGGACCTGGCCCACGGTGCCGGGCGCATTGCGCGCGGGATGGTTCACGGCGATGACCGGCGACGCCTCGGTCGCGCCATAGCCTTCCAGCAGTACGACGCCGCCGAACTTTTCGTCGAACAGGGCGCGAGTTTCGGGCCGCACCTTCTCGGCGCCGGCGACCACGAACTTCAGGGTCGAGAAGTCGTTCGGCTCGGCGACGCGGCCGTACTGGTTCAGGAAGGTGTCGGTGGCAAACAGGATCGAGGCGTTCACCTGGGGCAGCAGGTCGGTGATCTGTTTGGCATGCAGCGGCGACGGATACTGGAACGCCTTCAATCCTTGCAGCAGCGGCAGGATGACGCCGCCGGTCAGGCCGAAACAGTGGAAGGTCGGCAGGGGATTGAACATCACCCATTCCGGCAGCAGGTCGATATGGGCCGCCACCTGGCGGGCGTTGGCGACCAGATTCTTCTGGCTCAGCACCACGCCCTTTGGCGTGCCGAAACTGCCGGAGGTGAACAGGACCACGCCCGGCGCGTCCGGGTCGGTCTTGACGCGGAAACGCTTGGGCGCGGCGCCGGCGGCGAGGCCATAGAGCTTGTCGGCCAGGCCGATGGTTTTGCGCACGTCGTCCAGCCAGACGATCTCGGCCACCGTCTTCAGGTCCGCGATCAGGTCGTCCAGCTTGGCCTGTTCGATGAAGCGCCGGGCGGTCAGCACCTTCTTGACGCCCGAGGCCTTGATCGCGGCCTTCAGATTGGCCTCGCCGGCGGTGAAGTTCAGCATCACCGGCACGCGGCCGTGGGCGTGCAGCCCGAAGAAGGTGACGACGACCCCCATCGACGACGGCAGCAGGATGGCGACCCGCTCGCCGAGATCGGTCATGTGCGCGATCTTGCGGCCCAGCACGAAGGCGGCGCGGATCAGGCCGGTGTAGGTGAGGGGGTGGCGATCCTGGTCCTCCAGAATTTCCTTGTCGCCGAACCGCGCCCGCGCATCGATCAGGGCGTCGATCAGGGACGAGTCGTAAAGCGAGGGATCCAGGGCCTGGCGCAAGCGCGTCTCCTACGGAGGGCGCGGACGGCCCTCTCTGTTGTTCGGGCGACTGTCATTAATGACGCCGCGTCATCTTGAAAAGATGCGTAACGTCGCGTGAGTTCCGCCGCGCGGTCACGCCTGCGGCAAGTCTGTTACCCGGTGTGCCTTGCCTTAACGCCTTCAAAGTCCGAAATACCGGGAATGGTCACCCTGATCGACACCCTTCAGCGCAAGCCTTCCGAGCTGCGTCACCCCGAAAAGCAGAACCGGCCCGAGTCGGTCGTTCTGAAAAAGCCCGACTGGCTGAGGGTCAAGGCGCCCGGCTCGGGTCAGTACAATGCGACCAAGGAGATCGTGCGCTCCAAGGGGCTGGTGACGGTCTGCGAGGAGGCGGCCTGCCCGAACATCGGCGAGTGCTGGAGCCAGAAGCACGCCACCCTGATGATCATGGGCGACACCTGCACGCGGGCCTGCGCCTTCTGCAACGTCAAGACGGGCCTGCCCCAGCCGCTGGACCCTGAAGAGGCGGGCAAGGTCGGGCTGGCGGTTCAGCAGATGGGCCTGAACCACGTGGTGATCACCTCGGTCGATCGCGACGACGTGTCGGACGGCGGCGCGGCCCACTTCGCCGAGGTGGTGCGCCAGATCCGCATCCAGGCGCCGGGCACCACCATCGAGATCCTGACGCCTGACTTCCTGCGCAAGGACGGGGCGGCCGCCGTGATGATCGAAGCCAAGCCGGATGTCTTCAACCACAACCTGGAAACCGTGCCGCGCCTGTATCTGAAAATCCGGCCCGGCGCCCGCTACTTCCACAGCCTGCGCCTGCTGCAGATGGTCAAGGAGCGCGACCCGGAGCAGTTCACCAAGTCCGGCATCATGGTCGGCCTGGGCGAGACCAAGGAAGAGGTCATGCAGGTGATGGACGACATGCGGTCCGCCGGCGTCGACTTCATCACCATCGGGCAGTACCTGCAGCCGACGCGCAAACACGCCGCCATCGACCGTTTCGTCACGCCGGAAGAGTTCAAGGCCTATGAGGCGATCGCCCGGGCCAAGGGCTTCCTGATGGTGTCGTCCAGTCCGCTGACGCGTTCGTCGCACCACGCCGGCGACGATTTCGCTCGGCTGAAGGCGGCGCGCGAGGCGCAGCTGCGTCGCTAAGTCCCGCATGGCCGTCCACCGCGTCACGCGCATCCTTCCCTATGCGCCCGAACAGCTTGCCGATCTGGTCGCCGACGTGCGCGCCTATCCCGACTTCGTGCCCTGGGTCACGTCGATGCGCGTCTGGAACGAGCGGGCCGAGGGCGAGGGCGTCACTGTGCTGGACGCTGAGGCGGGGGTCGGCTTCTCCTTCCTGAAGGAGCGATTCTCCACCTGGGTCCGGCATGACCGGAACGCGCCCAAGGTCGAGGTCGGCCTGCTGCGCGGGCCGTTCAAGCACCTGAAGAATCGGTGGGAGTTCTTTCCGCACCCCGACGGGGCGCGGCTGGAGTTCATGATCGACTTCGCCTTCAAATCGAAGATGCTGGACCTGATGCTGTCGGCCAACTTCGACCGCGCGGTGGAAAAGCTGATCGGATGCTTTGAAAGCGAAGCAGCTAGACGGTTTCGATGAGGGCGCACGATGTCGGAACAGAGACCTGTATTGTACAGGCGTCGCAGCTGGGTTCTGCTGGTCGTTCTTGTTATATCGACCTGCGCTTTCGTCTTGGCGTCCCCCATGTTGCTGATGTTCGCCGCCATGTCAGGGATGGGGAGTGATTCTTGCGCGGGATGGCCAGCTCGTCTTTTCGTGATCGGGGGCGTGACCTTGCCGATAGCCATCCTCGGCGTGCTGATAAATGGGTGGAGAGCTTTCATTGTTCGTAACGAACCACGCGCATGGTGGGGCTTTGCGATCCTGCCCTTGTGGCCGCTGTGGTTGTTCTTGAGCATGAAGATGGCTGAGTTTTGCTGAACGTCTTCGATTTCGACGCGACCGTCGTGGGCGCCGGGGCTGTGGGCCTGGCCTGCGGTCGGGCGTTGTCGAAACGCGGCCTGACGGTGCTGGTGCTTGAGAAGGAAGGCCACATCGGCCAGGGCGTCTCGTCGCGCAATTCCGAGGTGATTCACGGCGGCCTCTATTATCCGACCGGATCGCGAAAGGCGCAGTTCTGCGTCGAGGGGCGGCGGGCGCTTTATGACTTCCTGGCCAGTCGTAAGATCGACCATCGCAAATGCGGCAAGCTGGTCGTGGCCACGCAAGAGGCCGAGGTCGAACGGATCGAGGCCATCTTCGAACAGGCGACGGCCAACGGGGTCGAGGGGCTGGCGCATCTGACCGGCGCCCAGGCGCGGGCGCTGGAGCCCGAACTGAATGCTTATGCCGCCATCCTGTCGCCCGAGAGCGGCCTGTTCGACAGCCATGGCTATATGCTGGCCCTGCAGGGCGAAATCGAGGATGCGGGCGGCTCGGTCGTGGTTTCGGCGCCGTTCGAAGGTGCCGAACCCCTGCCGGACGGCGGGTTTCGCATCCGTGTAGGCGGGGAGGGGGCGATGGAGATCACCAGCCGCCTGCTGGTCACGGCCCCCGGTCTCTCGGCCCAGGCCGTGGCGGCGGCCATTGACGGCTATCCGGCCAGCGACATTCCGGCGGGCCATTTCGGCAAGGGGATCTACTTCCGGCTGGTCGGAAAGGCGCCGTTCGACCGATTGATCTATCCGCCGCCCATTCCCGGCGCTCTCGGCACCCATTATCGCAAGGATCTGGGCGGGCAGGCCGTGTTTGGCCCCGACCTGGCCTATGTCGAGACCGAGGACTATTCGGTCGATCCGGCCAAGGCCGAGGTTTTCGCCGCCTATATCCGCCGGTTCTGGCCCGGCCTGCCCGACGGCGCCCTGACGCCGGACTACGCCGGCATCCGCCCCAAGCTGCATGGACCGGGCGAGCCGCAGCCGGACTTTCAACTGCACGGACGCGAGCATCACGGCATAGACGGCCTGATGGCGCTGTTCGGCATCGAGAGCCCTGGCCTGACCAGCTCCCTGGCCATAGGCGAGGCCGTGGCTGCTGCTCTCACGGAGACCGCATGACTGAACGCGAGAAGATGCTGGCGGGCCTGCCCTATGATCCGGGCGATCAGGACTTGCGGGACGGTCGCGCCCGAGCGGTCGGCCTGACCGTCGCCATCAACGCCGAGCCGGATCGCGAGCGGCGCGGCGCCCTGGTCAATGAGCTGGTGAACGCCGCCGACGGCAAGGCGGTGATCATGCCGGGCTTCTTTTGTGACTATGGCGTCAACATCCATATGGGAGCGCGGGCCTTCGCGAACGCTAACTGCGTGTTCCTGGACTGCGCCGAAATCCGCATCGGCGACAACTTTCAGGCGGGGCCTGGGGTGCAGCTTCTGACGCCGGAGCATCCGCTGGACGCCGTTGCGCGTCGCGGCGAGGAGACGGCGCGGCCCATCGTCATCGGCGACGACGTCTGGATCGGCGGCGGCGCCATCATTCTGGCCGGCGTCACCGTCGGGGATCGATCGGTGATCGGGGCCGGTTCGGTGGTGACCAAGGATGTGCCGTCGGATGTCGTGGTGGTCGGGAATCCGGCGAAGATCGTGCGTCGCCTCACACCTGCTTAAACGCCTTGAAATCGTCGCGGGGTTCATGCATAAGCCGCGCCTCGCGTGGCGGTCCCCCGTTCTTCCTTTGAAGGGTTCAGGGCCGCCGCTATCGTTTTCGCGCTTGATCAGGCTTCGGCTCTGGGCGGCGCCCGACTTAGAAGATTGAGACGGACATGGCCGTTCCGAAGCGGAAAGTATCCCCCTCGCGTCGCAACATGCGCCGCGCCCACGACGCCCTGACCTCGAACGTCTATGTCGAGGACAAGGACACCGGCGAGCTGAAGCGCCCGCACCACATCGACCTGAAGACCGGCACCTATCGCGGTCGCCAGGTCATCACGCCGAAGGAAGACTAGTCTTCGACTGGCGTCCGGCTACGGCCGGATGACGATTTTAACGGCGCGCGGTGACCCGCGCGCCGTTTTCGTGCGTTCAATGCGGTGAAGCTTCCTCTGGAGACGCCGCATGATGATTCGTTTCACCGCCGTCAGCGCCTGCGCGCTGCTGACGCTCGCCGCCTGTGACCGCCAGGAACAGCCCGCTGCTCCGGCTCCAGTGACCGCTGCGCCGGCTGTGGAGACGCCCGCAGCGCCGGCTGTAGACCCCAACGCCCTGACGGCCGAAGGGCTGGGCCCCGTGCGAATCGGCATGACGCGCGCCGAGCTGGTGACGGCTTGGGGCGATGATTCTCAGCCGAACGCCGTCGGCGGCGCTGACCCTGAGACCTGCGACGAGTTCCATCCGGCCAATGCGCCGGCGGACGTGCGGGTCATGATCCAGAACGGCGTCCTGACGCGAATCACTCTGGCGCGCGGTGCGACGACCAAGACCGATCGTGGATTTGGCGTCGGCGACGCCGCCATGGCGATCAAACAGGCTTACGGCGGCGCCCTTTTCGCCCAACCGCACAAGTACCAGGATGCGCCAGCCGAAGATCTGTTCGTCTGGTCGCGTGGTGGCTCGACGTCCTATGTCACCGATCCGGCGGCGCGAGGCGCGCGCTACGAAATCGGCAGCGACGGCAACGTGATGATGGTTCACGCCGGCGATCCATCGATCCAACTGGTCGAGGGCTGTTCCTGACGCCAGGCGACGATGTCGGCATTGGCGTTTTGCGGGGAGGCGGCTAAACCGTCGGACCTCCCTTGCCCCTTGAGCCAAAGAGCCGAGCCATGACCGACATCGCCGACATCGTCGCCCGCCAGATCCTCGACAGCCGGGGCAATCCGACGGTGGAAGTCGATGTCACGCTGGAAGACGGCTCCTTTGGCCGCGCCGCCGTCCCATCGGGCGCCTCGACCGGCGCGCACGAAGCCGTCGAACTGCGTGACGGCGACAAGGACATGTGGGGCGGCAAGGGCGTGCAGAAGGCGGTCGACGCCGTCAACGGCGAGATCTTCGACGCCCTGTCCGGCATGGACGCCGAGCAGCAGCGCCGCATCGACGAGGCGATGATCGATCTGGACGGCACGCCCAACAAGGCGCGTCTCGGCGCCAACGCCATCCTTGGCGTGTCCTTGGCCGTCGCCAAGGCCAGCGCCCTGTCGGCCAATCAGGAACTGTATCGCTACCTCGGCGGCGTTTCGGCCCGTGTCCTGCCGACCCCGATGATGAACATCATCAACGGCGGCGCTCACGCCGATAATCCCATCGACATTCAGGAGTTCATGATTCTGCCGACCGGCGCCGAGACCTTCTCGGACGCGGTGCGCATGGGCGCTGAAATCTTCCATGCCCTGAAGAAGCAGCTGAAGGACGCCGGTCACAACACCAACGTCGGCGACGAGGGCGGCTTCGCCCCGAACCTAGCCTCGGCCGACGAAGCCCTGAGCTTTATCACCAAGGCGGGGCAGGCGGCCGGTTATCTGGCCGGTGAAGACTTCCACCTGGGCCTGGACGTCGCCTCGACCGAGTTCTTCAAGGACGGCAAATACATCATGACCGGCGAGGGCAAGACCGTCGATTCCGACGGTATGGCCGCCTATCTGGTCGATTTGTGCGAGCGTTTCCCGATCGTCTCGATCGAGGACGGCATGGCCGAGGACGACTTCGACGGCTGGCGCCTGCTGACCGAACGGCTGGGCGACCGGGTCCAACTGGTCGGCGACGACCTGTTCGTGACTAATCCGGCGCGGTTGGCCGCCGGTATCGGCGAAGGCCTGGCCAACTCCATCCTGATCAAGGTCAACCAGATCGGCACCCTGTCCGAGACGCTGGACGCCGTCGATATGGCTCACCGCGCAGGCTACACCGCCGTCATGAGCCACCGCTCGGGCGAGACCGAGGACTACACCATCGCAGACTTGGCTGTCGCCACCAACTGCGGGCAGATCAAGACCGGCTCGCTGGCGCGTTCGGACCGGGTGGCGAAATACAACCAGCTGCTGCGCATCGAAGAGATGCTGGGTGACCAGGGCATCTATTTCGGCGACGGCATGCTGCTGAAGTAAGAACGGAATTGTCGGCGGAGAATCAGTGTTCTCCGCCGACTATCTTACGGTCAAGCTACATTTCGTTAGGCATTTTCGGGCACGGTTCCTGAACTGTGTTTTCGCGCTCAGAAGGAGCGTTTTAAGTGCCCGAACGGATGAAACCTTACCGCCTGTCCTTCGCCCTGTTGTTGTTGCTTGCCTATCTTGGGGTGCAGGCGCTGACGGGCGAGCGCGGCTTGTTGAGCGGCTCTTCCCGCGATGCCCTGCTGGGGCAGCGTGAGGACCAGTTGGCGCATCTGACCGAACAGCGTCGCGACCTTGAGACGCGCGTTCGCTATCTTCGCACCGACAGTCTGTCCCGTGATCTTCTGGAAGAGCGTGCGCGCGCCGTCTTGGGCTTCTCCGACCCCCGCGACTATGTGATCCGCGTGCAGAGCCCCGCCGTTCAAGGGTGAAAACCCTCGCCACTTGAACTATTGTTACAGGGCGGCTCCCACCCCTTTGCGTTCCGGGAAGGAAGGCTGCTAAAGCCCCTTTCCGTAACGATAAGAAGGCGCCGGTTCTCGACGCCTAGCCGGGAGATACCGGATGGCGAAAGCCCCAGCCAAATCCGCTCAGACGACTTCGCCTGACAAACTGCCCAACACGCCGACGGCGTCCAAGGAGGACCTCCTTCGCTTCTATCGCGAGATGGTCCTGATCCGCCGCTTCGAAGAGCGTGCAGGTCAGCTCTACGGCATGGGTCTGATCGGCGGCTTCTGCCACCTGTACATCGGCCAGGAAGCCGTGGCCGTCGGCGTTCAGGAGAGCGTCAAACAGGGCCACGACAAGATCATCACCGGCTACCGTGACCACGGCCACATGCTGGCCGCCGGCATGGATCCCAAGGAAGTCATGGCCGAGCTGACCGGCCGCAGCGGCGGCTCGTCCAAGGGCAAGGGCGGCTCGATGCACATGTTCGACGTGCCGACCGGCTTCTACGGCGGTCACGGCATCGTCGGCGCCCAGGTGGCGCTGGGCACCGGACTGGCCTTCGCCGGCAAATATCGCGGCGACGATTCGGTGGCCTTCGTCTATTTCGGCGACGGCGCCTCGAACCAGGGTCAGGTCTACGAGAGCTTCAACATGGCGCAGCTGTGGAAGCTGCCCGCCATCTACATTATCGAGAACAATCAGTACGCCATGGGCACGAGCATCGAACGCTCGTCCTCCACGACCGAGTTGTACCAGCGCGGGGCCAGCTTCGGCATTCCGGGCGAACAGGTTGACGGCATGGACGTGCTGGCCGTGCGTGACGCTACGGCCCGTGCGGTGAAGCGCGCCCGTGAAGGCGGCGGTCCCTTCATCCTGGAAGTGAAGACCTATCGCTATCGCGGTCACTCGATGTCCGACCCGGCGAAATACCGGACCAAGGAAGAGGTGGACGAGGTCAAGAAGACCCGTGACCCGATCGATCACCTGAAGATGCTGCTGTCGGCCGCCAATGCGACCGAGGACGAGCTCAAGGCCATCGACACCGAAATCAAGGCGATCGTCGCCGAAGCTGTTCAATTCGCTCAAGAGAGCCCGGAACCCGATCCGTCCGAGCTCTACACCGACGTCTACGTGGAGGCCTGATCCGTGACCGACATTCTGATGCCGGCGCTGTCCCCCACGATGGAAGAGGGCACGCTGACCAAATGGCACATCAAGGCAGGCGACACCGTGTCGGCTGGCCAGGTGATCGCCGAGATCGAAACCGACAAGGCGACGATGGAAGTCGAGGCCGTGGATGAAGGCGAAGTGATGGAAATCCTGGTCGCCGAAGGTTCGGAGAACGTAAAGGTCAATACGCCGATCGCGCGTCTGGCCGGCGAAGACGGCGCAGCGGCGCCTGCGCCCAAGGCTGAATCCGACAAGGCTCAGGCCGATGCGCCCAAGGCGACTGCCGAAGGCAAGACCGGCGATCCCGAAAAGGCTCCGGCCCAGACCTCGACCCCCAAGGTCGAACTGCGCGACCCGGAAATCCCGGCCGACGCCAAACTGGTCAAGACGACGGTGCGCGACGCCCTGCGCGACGCCATGGCTGAAGAGATGCGTCGCGATGATCGCGTCTTCCTGATCGGCGAGGAAGTCGCCCAGTACCAGGGCGCCTACAAGGTCAGCCGCGACCTGCTGCAGGAGTTCGGCGACCAGCGCGTCGTCGACACCCCGATCACCGAGCACGGTTTCGCCGGCCTGGGCGTCGGGGCCGCCATGTCGGGCCTCAAGCCGATCGTCGAGTTCATGACGTTCAACTTCGCCATGCAGGCGATCGACCACATCATCAACTCGGCCGCCAAGACCCTGTATATGTCGGGCGGTCAGATCCGCGCACCTATCGTGTTCCGCGGCCCGAACGGCGCCGCTTCGCGCGTCGGCGCCCAGCACAGCCAGGACTATTCCGCCTGGTACGCCCAGGTACCGGGCCTGAAGGTGATCGCGCCCTATGACGCCGCCGACGCCAAGGGACTGCTGAAAGCCGCCATCCGCGACCCGAACCCTGTCGTCTTCCTCGAACACGAGATGATGTACGGCCTGGAGTTCGATGTGCCGGACGTCGAGGACTATGTCCTGCCGATCGGCAAGGCCAAGGTC
Organism: Brevundimonas sp. TWP1-3; assembly: GCF_049896085.1. Classification (NCBI taxonomy): domain Bacteria; kingdom Pseudomonadati; phylum Pseudomonadota; class Alphaproteobacteria; order Caulobacterales; family Caulobacteraceae; genus Brevundimonas; species Brevundimonas sp. TWP1-3. The sequence continues at coordinate 2,186,160 of NZ_JAFCTP010000001.1, forward strand.
CGTCGCGAAGGCAAGGATGTGACCATCACGGCCCACAGCCGCATGGTCGGCTTCGCCCTCCAGGCCGCCGAGAAGCTGGCCGAGGAAGGCATCGAGTGCGAGGTCGTCGATCTTCGCACCCTGCGTCCGCTGGACACCGACACCATCGTCGAGAGCGTCAAGAAGACCAGCCGTCTGGTCTCGGCCGAAGAGGGCTGGGGTCCGATGGGTGTCGGCGCCGAGGTGGTGGCCCGTGTCATCGAACACGCCTTCGACTATCTAGACGCCCCACCGCTGCGCGTGCACCAGGAAGACGTGCCGCTGCCTTATGCCGCCAACCTGGAAGTCTTGTCGCTTCCGGGCGTGGACAAGATCGTCGCGGCCGTGAAGCAGGTGATGGCATGACCGAAGCCTCGGAATTCATGCTGGTGACGCCCGAGAGCGTCGCCGCTGATCCCGATGCGATCGAAGTGCTGCGTATGTGGTGGTCGAAGAACGAACCGGTGATGTCGGTGAAGCCCGCCTTCAACGACCCGCTCCAGTTCGGCCACATGCTGGCCTATGCCGCGCGCCATATGGCGCACGGCTATGCCGTTCGTCACAACCATGATGAAACTGCGGCCTACAACCGCATCCTCGAAGGCGTCAGCGAAGTGGTGAAGGCGGCGAACGTCCGAACCGTCGCGGAGCCGACCACCAATACCGGGGGGAACGCCTGATGACCGATATCCTGATGCCGGCCTTGTCTCCGACGATGGAGGAGGGCGTTCTGGCCAAGTGGCACGTCAAGGTCGGAGACGTCGTCTCGGCCGGCGACGTGATCGCCGAGATCGAGACGGATAAGGCCACGATGGAAGTCGAGGCCGTCGATGAGGGCGAGATCACCGAAATCCTGGTCGACGAAGGCTCGGAAGGCGTGAAGGTCAATACGCCCATCGCCCGCCTGAAGGATGAAGGCGCAACCGCCGCGCCCAAGGCTGCGGAAAAGCCCGCCGCCAAGGCCGAGGAATCGCCGAAGGCCGAAGCCGCTCCCGCCGCTGAAACGCCCAAGGCTGCTGCTGCCGCTCCGGCGCCCGCCGCCCCGAAATCGGAAAACGGCGAGCGCATCTTCTCTTCGCCCCTGGCGCGTCGCATCGCCGCCCAGAACGGCGTTGATCTGAAATCGATCAAGGGCACGGGCCCCCACGGCCGCATCGTCAAGCGTGACGTCGAGGGCGCGCCGAAGGGCGCCGCTCAACCGGCCGCCGCCTCGACGGCGACCGCCGCCGCCGCGATCTCGGGGATTGAGCCGCGCAAGGCGCAGTCGCTGGCCCAGATGGGGATCCCGGACGGCAGCTACGACCTGATCCCGCTCGACGGGATGAAGAAGGCCGTGGCGCGTCGCATGGTCGACAGCGTCCAGAACGTGCCGCACTTCCCGCTGTTCATCGACGTCGAGATCGACCAGCTGATGGCGGTTCGCGCCAAGGTGAACAAGATGCTGGAGCCGCAGGGCGTCAAGGTTTCGGTCAACGACTTCGTCATCAAGGCTGCGGCCCTGGCCTTGAAGATGGTGCCGGAGGCGAACGCCTCCTACACCCCCGAAGGCATCGCCATGCACCACAACGCCGACGTCTCCATGGCCGTGGCGATCGACGGCGGCCTGATCACCCCGATCATCAAGAAGGCCGAGACCAAGGGCCTCGCGCAGATCGCGACCGAGTCCAAGGACCTGGCCAAGCGCGCCCGCGAACGCAAGCTGAAGCCGGAAGAGTTCCAGGGCGGCACCTTCTCGGTGTCCAACCTCGGCATGTTCGGTATCAAGCAGTTCACCTCGATCATCAATGAGCCCCAGGGCTGCATCATGAGCGTGGGCGCTGGTGAACAACGGGCCGTCGTCAAGGACGGTCAGATCGTGGCGGCCACGGTCATGACCGTGACCCTGACCTGCGATCACCGCGTGGTGGACGGCGCGACCGGCGCCCGCTTCCTGCAGGCGTTCAAGCCGATGATCGAAGATCCCGTCGCGATGCTGGCGTAAGGGGAGGGTGAGGTCATGACCTCGGTCTATGACTTCTCCGCCCGCGCCATCGACGGCACGGAGGTTTCGCTGGATCGTTTTCGCGGTCAGGCGCTGCTGATCGTCAATACGGCGTCCAAGTGCGGTTTCACCGGCCAGTACGATGGGCTGGAGAAGTTGCACCGGACGTTCGCCGACCGGCCGTTCGAGGTGCTGGGCTTTCCCTGCAACCAGTTCGGCGACCAGGAGCCGGGACGGGCGGCGGAGATCGCCGCCTTCTGCGCCACCAGTTTCGACGTGACCTTCCCCCTGTTCGACAAGGTGGAGGTCAACGGGCCGAACCGGCATCCGCTGTACGCCTGGCTGACGCAGCAGAAGCGTGGCTTCCTTGGCTCTAAGGCCATCAAGTGGAACTTCACCAAGTTCCTGACCAACCGCGAGGGCAGGGTGGTCGCCCGCTATGCTCCGCAAACAGAACCCGAGGCCATCAAGGCCGACATCGAGAAGTTGATCTGATCATGGCTGCTGAATTCGATCTCGTCGTCATCGGCTCGGGCCCCGGCGGTTACGTCGCGGCCATCCGCGCCAGCCAACTGGGCCTCAAGGTCGCGATCATAGAGCGCGAAAACCTGGGCGGCATCTGCCTGAACTGGGGCTGTATCCCGACCAAGGCGCTGCTGAAGTCTGGCGAGAAGTTCGAGAGCCTGAGCCATCTGAAGGAATACGGCCTGTCCGCATCGGGCGCGTCGTTCGACTTCGACGCCATCATCCAGCGCTCGCGCGGGGTGGCCAAACAGCTGAATCAGGGCGTCGGCTTCCTGATGAAGAAGAACAAGATCGAGGTGATCGAGGGCTCGGCCAAGCTGGAGAAGGGTGCCGCCGCGCCCAAGGTCGTCGTTGACCTGAAGGCGGGCGGTTCGCGCACCCTGGAGGCCAAGTCGGTCATGCTGGCCGTCGGCGCCCGCGCCCGCGCCTTGCCGCAGATCGGTCTGGAAGCCGACGGCGACCGGATTTGGGCCTACCGCGAGGCCATGGCGCCGAAGTTCCTGCCCAAGTCGATCGTCGTCATCGGCTCGGGCGCCATCGGCATCGAGTTCGGCAGCTTCTATCGCGCCCTGGGCTGCGACGTGACCGTGGTCGAGGCCGTGGATCGCGTCATGCCGGTCGAGGACGAGGAGGTCTCCAAGGCCGCCCAGAAGTCGTTCGAGAAGCGCGGCATGAAGTTCAAGCTGGACGCCAAGGTCACAAAGGTGAGCAAGGACGCCAAGGGCGTGAAGGTCGCCGTCGAGGTCGGCGGCAAGGCCGAGACGCTTGAGGCCGAGGTCTGCATCTCGGCGGTCGGCATCTCCGCCAACACCGACGGCATCGGCCTGGAGGCCCTGGGTCTGGAAATGGACCGCGGCCACGTCAAGATCGACGGGCACTGTCAGACCAACGTCAAGGGCCTGTACGCCATCGGCGACTGCGCCGGCGCGCCCTGGCTGGCGCACAAGGCCTCGCACGAAGGCATCCACGCCGCCGAGTTCATCGCCGGGTTCAAGACGCCCAACGTCCATTCGCCGATCGCCGGCTGCACCTACGCCCAGCCGCAGGTCGCCTCGGTCGGCGTCACCGAACAGGCCGCCCGCGCCGAGAAGCGCGAGGTCAAGATCGGCCGCTTCCCGTTCCGCGTGAACGGCAAGGCCATCGCCTCGGGCGACACTGACGGCTTCGTCAAGGTGATCTTCGACGCCAAGACCGGCGCCCTGATCGGCGCTCACATGATCGGCCACGAAGTGACCGAGATGATCCAGGGCTATGTCACGGCCATCACCATGGAGGCGACGGAAGAAGACATCCACGGCATCGTCTATCCGCACCCGACCATGTCGGAGGCCATGCACGAAGCGGCGCTGGACGCCTACGGGCGAGTGATCCACATCTGAACCAGAGACTGAAACGGCCCCGGAACGATCCGGGGCCGTTTTTGGTCAAGGGGGTGGCTCAGCGTTTCTTGCCCAGCTCCGCCGCAATGTCCTTGGTCATGCGACCGACCTTGCGGTGGGCGGCGGTGATCTGGTCGCGTGTAACGCCCCAGCGTTTCATGAAATATTCTACCGACTGCCGCTCAGACAGGTCTATGCGTTCCTTGTCGATGAAGCCGCGCTTGTCCTTGAGGCCTGCCATGGCTGGTTCCGTTTGATAAAGGGCCGTGCCATCCACTTACCCTGTCGGATTAGTCCTAGCCGCTAGCGCCCAAGGGGGCGAGCAACGTTCAACTGATCATCCTAGTCTGTTCTGGCGGCTGTGGAAGATACGGAGCACGATCAAGGTCTGGCTTAAGCGCCGGTAGCGGATCACAAATCCTTCCCTACCGAACTGAACCGCCTTTTCGCGTACATCTCCGCAGACGACCATGCCAAGGTCTGGAAAGTTCGCCAGTAGATCAATCGTCTGCACGATGCGCAAGGCCACTGCCCGGCCCGCAACGGGAGAATGGAGTTGGAGCCATCGCACCTGGGCCTCGAAGTCGAGTTCGGCCCTCGGCGACAGGATCATCTTCATTCAGGCTTGCCGAACGTCTTGTCGATCAGCGCCAGGAAATCAGACCTCGCCTCGCTCCACGGTCGGCCCTCCTCGTGCACTTCGTTCAGTGACGCCTGGTCGTCGCGCGGGTCGCCGTTGATCCAGGTGAAGTCGTCATAGTCGAAGAAACGGGCGTCCAACACCATGGCCGCCAGCGCCTCCGCCGGCATACCCATGGTTCGTGCGCGTTCCGAAATCTTGGCAGTGGTGTAGTCGTCGAGCTTGAGAGTCAGGGAGCCGTCGGCCATGGCGTGGCGTCCATTCAGAACATTGCAGGAACAATCTGGGTCAGTCGCCTGACAACGTCAAGCCTTCTCGACGAAGCTGTCGATCACCCGCTTTTCGCCGGCCTTTTCGAAATCGACCAGCAGTTTGTTGCCCTCGATGATGCGGACGTTGCCGTAGCCGAACTTCTGATGGAAGACGCGTTCGCCCTTTTTCCAGCTGGAACTCGACTTGGGATCGCCCGTGGCGATCAGGCGGCCGTCCCCCTCGATCACGGCTTTGCGGGCCGGAATCTTGTTCGGCGTCTGGGCGGCGGTGAAGCTTTGAGCGCGTTTCCAGCCGGGGGAGGAATAGCCGCTGCCGAAGCTGGGCGCGTCGTCCCAGCGGCTCTTGGCCTCCTTCATGCCGGTCGAGGCGCCGTAGTAGCCGGTGTCGGATTGTGGATCGACGTGGGCGATGGGCAGTTCATCGACGAAGCGGCTGGGCAGTTGCGAGGTCCAGCGGCCATAGACGAGGCGGTTGGCGGCGAAGGAGATGCGGGCGTCCTGCTTGGCGCGGGTGACGCCGACATAGGCCAGGCGGCGTTCCTCCTCGAGGCCCTTCTCGCCCTTCTCGTCGATGCTGCGCTGGCTGGGAAAGACGCCTTCCTCCCAGCCGGGCAGGAAGACCAGCGGGAACTCCAGCCCCTTGGCGCCGTGCAGGGTCATGATCTGGACGGCGCCGTCGCCATTGGGATCGTCACTGGTCGCGCGTTCCAGATCCATGACCAGGGAGACGTGTTCCAGATAGGCCTGCAGCGTCTCGAACTGCTGCATCGACTGAGTCAGTTCCTTGAGGTTGTCCAACCGGGTCTGGCCGCTGGTCCGGTCGGCCTTCTGCATGTCGGTGTAGCCGCTCTCCTCCAGCACCGTCTCCATGACCTGCCAGTGGGGCGTAGTCTCGGACAGGGCGCGCCAGCGGTCGATGTCACGCACGAAGTTGGACAAGGCGGTGCGGGTGCGGGCCTGAAGCTCGTCGGTGTTGATCAGTCCGCGCACGGCGGTCAGGGCGGACAGGCCGTGCTGGCGGGCGAGTTGCAGAACCTTCTGTACGCTGGTGTCGCCGATGCCGCGCTTGGGCACATTGACGATCCGCTCGAAGGCCAGATCGTCGTCCTCGGACTGGATCAGCCGCATATAGGCATGGGCGTCGCGGATTTCGGCGCGTTCGAAGAAGCGCGGGCCGCCGATGACGGCATAGGGGATGGCCAGCATGACCAGCCGCTCTTCAAACGCCCGCATCTGGAACGAGGCGCGGACCAGGATGGCCATGTCCTTGTATTTCAGGCCCGGTTCGCCCGCGTGGGGACGGCGGGCGGTCTCGATCTCGTCAGCGATCAGCCGGGCCTCGGCCTCGCCGTCCCAGACGCCGCGCACCCGCACCTTGTCGCCGCTGTCGTCCTCGGTCCAAAGGGTCTTGCCCAGACGGTCGCGATTGGCGGCGATCAGGCCTGAGGCTGCGCCCAGGATGTGGCTCGTCGAGCGATAGTTGCGCTCCAGCTTGACGATCTTGGCGCCGGGGAAGTCGCGCTCGAAGCGCAGGATGTTATCCACCTCGGCCCCGCGCCAGCCATAGATCGACTGGTCGTCGTCACCGACGCAGCAGACATTGCCGGTCGAGGCCGTCAGCAGCCGCAGCCACAAATATTGGGCGACATTGGTGTCTTGATATTCGTCGACCAGGATGTAACGGAAGCGGCGGCGGTATTCCTCGGCTAAATCCGCGTGCTGCGACAGGATGGTGATGTTGTGCAGCAGCAAGTCGCCGAAGTCGCAGGCGTTCAGGCTGCGCAGCCGCGCCTGATAGGCGGCGTACAGGTCCTGGCCCTTGCCGTTGGCGAAATCCTCGCCGGGCGGCAGCTTCTCGGGCGTCCAACCGCGGTTCTTCCAGTGGTCGATCAGGCCGCTGAGCGACTTGGGCGTCCAACGCTTGGTGTCGATGTTCGCCGCCTCCAGCAGTTGTTTCAGCACCCGTTCCTGGTCGTCCGTGTCCAGGATGGTGAAGCTGGATTTCAGCCCGACCAGTTCGGCATGCCGACGCAGGATCTGGGCGGCGACCGAGTGGAAGGTGCCCAACCAGCGCAGGCCCTCGGCCGACGGACCGATCAGATGGGTGATCCGCTCGCGCATCTCGCGCGCGGCCTTGTTGGTGAAGGTGACGGTCAGCAGTTCCCAGGGCTTGGCCCGGCCGGTGGCCAGGATGTGGGCCAACCGCGTGGTCAGGACCCGGGTCTTGCCGGTGCCGGCGCCGGCGAGAACCAGGACGGGCCCTTCGGTCGTCTCGACCGCTTCACGCTGTTCGGGGTTCAGCCCCTTCAGATAGTCGCGCGGCACCTCGTCCTCGGGCGCGCGGGCGCGCGCCAGGTCGGAAATGCGGGGGGCGGGGAGATCGGTCACAGGCGCAGAAATATCCGTCAGTCAGATTCGAAACCAGAACATAAGGGGACCGCGCGGCAATGTCAGGGCCACGCCACAATGAAACCTCGGAACCGGCAGGGCGACGGCAGGTTCCTAGGTGCGATGCAGCGAAACACGGACAAGAGTAAGGCGGCGTCAGACCGCAAACGGCAGGGCAAGAAGGCCGGTTGGCTGGCCTTCGTTCTGGGCATGGCCGGGATGTTCGTGATCATGGCGGTGTGGGTCGCCCTGGTCGAAATGGGCCAGGACCCGCATGCCGACGTCGAATTCATCGGGCAACCGCAATCCGCCGATGCGGGATCTCACGAGACTAATTCAGACTATAGGTGATGGTCGTGACGACCCGGACCTTCTTGTCGATCGAGGCCGCCTCGTCGCCGCCTGCGCCGTCACGCGGCAGGATTTCGAACGAGCCCTGGGTGGCCTGACGGATCGGACCCAGCGGCGTGCCGCTGTCCTTGGCGAACTGTTCCGCGCCGGTGCGCGCCGCCGCCGTGCCCTCGGCGATCATCTGCGGGCGGACATCGTTCAGCTTGGTGAAGATGTAGGACGGTCCCTGGAAGTCCTGCAGCACCACATCCTGACGCACGAGGTCGTTCAACAACCGCGTCGTGGCCTGAACCCGCGCCACATCGTTGGTTCGGACGATCACCGTCTGGGCCAGGATGAAGCGGGGACCGCCATTCTGCGCGGCGTATTCGCGCGACCGCGTGTCCGCGACCTCCAGCCGGCCCAGTTCGATGGTCTCGGCAGGATAGCCCTGGGCGGCCAGGAAGCGCCGTACAAGCGCAAGGTCGCCGTCGATCTTGGTCTGAACTTCGGACAGGACATCCCCCGAGGCCGTAAAGCGCAGCGGCAGGACGGCGAGATCGGCCTTCACATTGCGTTCGGACAAGCCGCGCACCGTCACCGTGCGGTCGCCTGCACGCGCATGGATGACGCCCTGACCGATCAGGGCGCCGGCGCCGATGAAGCCCAGGGCCAAAAGGCCGCCTACGACGGCGGCGGGGATCAGACGATTGTCGGTCATGACGCGGTCTCCATTCGGCTGACGCTACGCCTGTCGTCCATGACCCGCCACCCAGTCCAGCGCCAGCAGGCGACAGGCGGAGGCGAGGGGGCGGCGGCCGCGATTGGCGTCGATCTCGGCCAGAAGCTGAGCCTTGCTGAGTTCACGTGCGGCGGCGATCCGGTCCAGAACGGCCCAGAACTCGGGCTCCAGCGCGACCGAGGTCGCATGACCCGCCAGGGCGACCGAGCGTTTGCTCAGGCTGCTCAACGCGCGGACTTCAACACGATCTCGGCCGAGGCCGGTGCGCCATTGGTTAGAATGGCGTGGCGGGTGTCTGTGACGAAGACAAGAGCGCCGGCCGCGTCGCGGAATTCGGCCCGCGCGGCATAGGTGCGACGGGGATCGATCTGAGACGTCGGGAAGCCCAGGGTGACGCGATAGGGCGGGGCGCCGGTCAGTGGCTCGCTGGTTTCGGCGAGCACCTGCGCCGGGGCGTCGGCCAGGCTGACATCCTCGACCTTAACCGTCAGGACATGGCCGGGCGGCAGCATGATCCGCTCGCGATAGGTGGCGGTCACGTTCACGACGGTCGTTCCCGTCGTCATGTCCGGTGCGGTCGCGCAGGCGGCCAGAACCAGGGCGGCGGGCAGGATCAGGGGGGCGTTTCGCATGACGATCTCCTTTGTGGGAGACAGTGTGTCACACTCCGGCGCAAGACGTGAGCGGCGCCGCCGGCTTTGCGATGATAAGCGAACTGTCCGCCGCCGGAGATCGACCTTGAGCCGCCCTTTCACGATCGCCGCCATCGCCATCTGCGCCCTGATCTGGGGCACGACCTGGTATGCGATCACCCTGCAACTGGGGCCGGTCGATTCGATCGTGTCCATCGTCTGGCGGTTCGGTCTGGCGTCGGCGGTCCTGTTCGCCTTCTGCGCCGTGACGCGACGGCCGTTGCGCCTGACCCGGCCCCAGCATCTGGCGGCCATCGGGCAAGGCGCCTTCGTCTTCGCGGTCAGCTATGGCTTCGTCTATGCGGCCGAGGGGCAGGTCGCGTCGGCCGTAGTCGCGGTGATCTTCGCCGCCCTGGCCTTCGTCAACCTGATCCTGTTCCGGCTGATGGGCGGACAGAAGGCGGCGCCCGCCGCGTGGATCGGCGCGGCTCTGGGCGTCATGGGTGTGGGGGTGCTGTCGTACGGTCAGATCACGGCGGCCGGCGCAGGCCTTAATCCCGGGCTGGGGGTCATCTTCGCCCTGACCGCCGTCCTGGCGTCGGCCTTCGGCAACTGGTTCGCCTGGAAGGGACAGCAGGCCGGCGCGCCGGTTATGGCCGCCACGTCCTGGGCCATGGCCTATGGCACGGCGATGCTGGCGCTGTATGGCCTGGCGACCGGCGTGACGTGGCGGATCGAGCCGACGCCGCACTATGTGCTGTCGCTGCTCTATCTGTCGCTGTTCGGGTCGGTGATCGCGTTCGGCCTGTATTTCACCATCGCGCGTCAGCGTGGCTATGCCCTGGCCAGCTACATCTCGGCGCTGACGCCGCCCATCGCCATGCTGGTGTCGGTGTTTTTTGAAGGTGCGCGTTTTGGATGGAGCGCACTGATCGGACTGGCGCTGGTGCTGGCGGGGCAGGTGATGCTGATCCGTGCGCCCAAGACCTGAGGCGTCAGTCGTCCGACTTCGGATCGCGCTTCTGACCGTCCAGCAGCTTGTCTGCCCGATGACGTTCCAGAGCGGTCAGCGTCTTGTCGGCCTTGGTTCGACCGTGGACGACGCGATTGGCGGCGGTTTGGGCTTTGTCCACTGCCTTGGCGCGCGTCTTTCGCGCCCGGTTCAAATTGACGATCTCGCCCATGATCAGTTCTTCGGCGGCTCTGCCGGCGTTTCTGCGGGCGTGGGCGGCGGCGCCAGCACCGCCGGCACCTGCGAGTCCGAGATGGTCGTCTGGGGGATGAAGGGCTGGTTCGCCGGACGCTCGCCCAGCCGGGTCCAGGCGTCAGGGCCGAGCCCGCGCTGGCGACCCAATTCGAACATGGCGGTCATGGTCTCCTGGTCGAACTTGAGGCTTGAGGCGGCGACATTGTCGGGAATGGCCGACAGGGCCATGTCGAGGCCGTTGCGCCGCGCGAAGGCCGCCGTCACCGCTAGATGGATGCGCAGCGACGACTTGCTCATGCTGTCATAGGTCCGCGCCAGGATGCCGGACAGACGGCCCGGCGTGACGCCGTCGTTGCGACCGACCTGACCGTTGACGATGACATAGAGGGCGCCGACACGCCCCTCGTCCTCGGGCCGGGTCCAGAGCATCAGGTCTTCCGGTATGGCGAGGAAGGGCGTGTTGACCCCGCCGTCGACGTGCATTTCCAGCACGACCTTGTCGTCATCCTGAAGCCCCGCGATCAGCACGGGCGGAAAGACGCCGGGGATGCTGGCGGACGCGACCAGAACCTCCTTGAACAGTTCGCGGGCGTTGTCGTCGCCCTGGGCGGCCAGCAGGCCCATGTCCCAGATGACGGTCTCCTCGCTGTCCAGGTCCGTCGTGGCGACCAGCAGCCGACGGCCCTTGGCGTTCTCGCGGGCGACGGCCTGCATCAGTTCGGGCGTGACGTTCTCGTCCACCAGGTTTCGCAGCGCCTGCGACGAGAACAGGCTGGGGTTCAGGAAGGCGGCGAAACTGCGCCAGCTCAGCAAATTGTTCGCTCCGCCGCTGGTGTAGGCGTGCTGAAGCTCGTCATCCCATTCCGAGCCCAGGAAGGCGAAGGGGGCGGCGAGGGCGCCGGTGCTGACGCCGGTCACCACGTCGAACACCGGACGATCCCCATGCTCGGTCCAGCCGACCAGAAGCCCGGCGCCATAGGCGCCGTTGGCCCCGCCGCCGGACAGGGCCAGGATCGAGGTCGGATGATCGGGTCGCAACCGTTCGCCGATTTCACGGGTGAAGGCCTGCAAGCGTGCGCTGTCGTTGGTGCGAATGCGGGGATCCTCGGCCTTGACCAGAGTGCCGTCGGTGATCCTGAGCGGTCCAGTCGGCCGATCAAGCGTGCCGCACGCCCCGAGCGCCAGGGCCATGACGATGCCGAACAAGCCCGATCCGATCCGCCGCATACGCTTGTTTCCAACCTTGTCTGGAGGAAAACTCCTTACCGCGCCGGGGCGGCGCCTGTCATCACATCAGAAAACAAGCGTCGCGGTTTGAAACCCGCCCTGACGCTACGTGTTCTCACCGGCAGGACAAACCGCACTGTTGGAGACAGACATGGTCGACGTTTCGCTCATCAAGGAACACCTCGAAGTCGTAGGCTCGGACGGCGGCCACGTGGGACGTGTCGACCACGTCCTGGGCGACCAGATCGAGCTGGCGAAGCTGGATTTCGCCGGCGGCTTCAAACACCACCTGATCCCGGTCAGCTGGGTCGAGAAGGTCGATGACAAGCACGTCCACCTGAACCTGACCCAAGAAGACGCCAAGGCGCGCTGGTCGGAAAAGCCGCACTGATCACGGCGACTTAACGCGAATTCATCTAAGGCCCCGCTGCACAAGCGGGGCCTTATCGCTATCTAGGAGGCGTCGCATGAGGCGGTGCTGGAGCTTCGACCTTGATCCGCCTGATCCTGAATATCCTCTGGCTCATCTTCGGCGGCTGGATTTCCGGCCTGCTGTGGTTGTTCGGTGGAGCCATTCTGGCGCTGACCGTCGTCGGTCTGCCGTGGACGTTTGCGGCGTGGCGCATCGCCAGCTATTCGTTCTGGCCTTTCGGCCGCGAGGTCGTGTGGCAGGATGCGCATCCGGTGGCGGGCTGCCTGGGCGTCGTGCTGAACATCGTCTGGTTCGTCGTCGCCGGCTGGTACATCGCCCTGACGCATCTGCTGATCGCCGTCGTGGAGTTCGTCTCCATCATCGGCATTCCCTTCGCCCTGAAGGATCTGGAACTGGCCAAGCTGGCGCTGGCCCCGGTCGGCCGCACCATCCGGGACAAGGCCTGACGGTCAATCGAGGTCCATCAGGATGTCCAGCATCATCTCGCGCCGCGTCAGGAAGTTGCGCGTGACCTGATAATGATCGGTGTCTTCGTACTCGACCCGCTCAAGCCCGTGTTCCGACGCCTGATAAATCCAGGCGTTGGGATAGCCGAGCAGGATGGGAGAGTGGGTGGCGATGATCAGCTGCGAACGGGCGTTCACCAGCTCGTGTAGTCGGCTGAGGAAGGACAGCTGGCGGCTGGGCGACAGGGCCGCCTCCGGCTCGTCGAGGATATAGAGGCCGTCGCCGATGAAACGGTTGTCGAACAGGGCGAAGAAGCTCTCGCCATGCGACTGTTCGTGCAGGGATCGGTCACCAAACCGCTCGGCTTTGTGATCTTCCAGATAGCTGGCCGTGGTGAAGAAGCTCTCGGCCCTCAGGAAAAAGCCGTCCTGAACACGCTGCGGCGACCGCACCGGACGCACGAACTGGTGCAGCGGCGAATGGGATCTGCGCGTCTGGAACCGATGCTCCCGGCCGCCGCCCTCGGCGTTGAAGCCCCACGCCACCGCTAGCGCCTCAATCAGTGTGGACTTTCCAGACCCGTTCTCGCCGACCAGAAAGGTGACGCTGGGGTGGAAGGCCAGCCGATCCAGGCTGCGCACGGCGGGCAGATTGAAGGGATAGGCCTCGGCGTCCCAGCCGTCTCGGCGCTCGAAGATGGCTTCGATCCAGTAGGGACGCTCCAGCGCGGTCATGATGTCAGCCCGGCGAGATCATCTTCTCGGGACGCACCGCCTCGTCGAACTCCGCGTCGGTCAGATAGCCGCCGCCCACGGCTTCCTCGCGCAGGGTGGTGCCGTTCTTGTGCGCGGTCTTGGCGATCTTGGCGCAGGTATCATAGCCCAGCTTGCCGTTCAGGGCCGTGACCAGCATCAGCGAGTTGTTCAGGCCGCGTGCGATATTGTCCTCGCGCGCTTCGATGCCGACCACGCAGTTGTCGGTGAAGCTGATGGCCGCGTCAGCGACCAGGCGCACCGACTGCAGGAAGTTGTAGGCCATAACCGGGTTATAGACGTTCAGCTCGAAATGCCCCTGAGAGCCGGCGAAGGTGATGGCGGCGTTGTTGCCGAACACCTGGACGCAGACCTGGGTCAGGGCCTCGCACTGGGTCGGATTGACCTTGCCCGGCATGATCGACGATCCGGGCTCGTTTTCCGGCAGGGCCAGTTCGCCCAGGCCCGAACGCGGGCCGGAGCCCAGGAAGCGGATGTCGTTGGCGATCTTGAACAGAGATGCGGCGACCGTGTTGATCGCGCCGTGGGAGAAGACCATGGCGTCGTGCGCGGCCAGGGCCTCGAACTTGTTCGGCGCCGTGGTGAACGGCAGGCCGGTGATCTCGGCGATCTGGGCCGCGACCTTTTCGGCGAAGCCGACGGGGGCGTTCAGGCCGGTGCCGACGGCGGTGCCGCCTTGGGCCAGTTCCATAAGCTTGGGCAGGGTCTGTTCGATGCGCTCGATGCCGTTAGCGACCTGTTGCGCATAGCCGCCGAACTCCTGACCCAGGGTCAGGGGGGTGGCGTCCTGGGTGTGGGTGCGGCCGATCTTGATGATGTGGGCCCAGGCCGTGGCCTTGGCTTCCAGGGCGGCGTGCAGGTGCTTCAGCGACGGGATTAGGTCGTTGACCACCTGTTCGGCGCAGGCCACGTGCATGGCGGTCGGATAGGTGTCGTTCGACGACTGGCTCATGTTGACGTGGTCGTTGGGGTGGACCGGCTTCTTGGAGCCCATCTCGCCGCCCAGAATTTCGATGGCGCGGTTCGAGATCACCTCATTGGCGTTCATGTTCGACTGGGTGCCCGAACCCGTCTGCCAGACGACCAGTGGGAAGTGATCGTTCAGCTTGCCTTCGATGACCTCATTGGCGGCCTTGACGATGGCGTCGGTCAGGGCCGGATCCAGCTTGCCCAGGTCGCGGTTGGTCTCGGCGGCGGCGCGCTTGACGATGCCCAGGGCGCGCACGACCGGCAGGGGCTGTTTCTCCCAGCCGATCTTGAAGTTCCCCAGCGACCGCTGCGCCTGGGCGCCCCAGTAGCGATCTGCGGCCACTTCGATGGGGCCGAAGGTGTCGGTCTCTGTGCGGACGTTGCTCATGCGCGGAATCTCGTCTCTCAGGCGTGGCGATGGGTTGCGCGGCGGTGTAGCACGGGACGCATGCAGGGCAAGGCGAAGGACACGACAATGAAGGCGGGAATGATCGCGACGGCGGCGCTGCTGACGCTCGCATGCTGCGCGACGACTGCGCCCGATCCGCAGCATCCCCGCGTGGCGCTGGACACATCCGCCGGCCGAATTGTAGTGGCGCTGGACCCGGCCAGTGCGCCCATCAGCACTTGCAACTTCATCGGCTATGTCGTGTTCGGCGACTATGACGGCGGCAGCTTCTTTCGCACCGTCGTCCGGGCGACCAATACCGCCAACCCAAATCCAATAGACGTGATTCAGGCGGCGACCCCGCGCGGCAGCGACGACGCCTCACGGCCGCCCATTGCGCTGGAGCCAACGCGCGACACGGGGCTTCGCCATTTGGCGGGAACCGTTTCCATGGCGCGTGATGGACCCGATACCGCCACGTCCAGCTTCTTTATCGTCACCCAGGACACTCCGAGCCTGGACTACGGCGGCGCCCGCAACCCAGACGGCCAGGGGTTCGCCGCTTTCGGTTCGGTGATCGAAGGGCTGGACGTCGCGCGCCGCATTCAGGGGATGCAGGCAGACGCCGACGAAAAATTGACGCCCCCTGTGGCCATTCGCTCAGCCCGGCTGCTGGATCCTTCGCCGGCCGTCTGCACGGCGAGCGCGCGACCTTGACCGCCGGCTGGATCGGGACCAGCAAGGTTCGGGCCCGCGAGGATGGCGACGCCGTCGAGATCGTCATCGACGGTCTGACCACCCAGGCCAAATATTACAAGCCGTTGGTCTATGAGTTCATGCGCAAGGAATGGCGCGGCGCGCGGCCGTCATGGGGCGACCATGTCGTCGAGATCCGCATGGAGCATGTCGGCGAGCCGCCGTGGATGGATCTGGACAACCTGGCCAAGGCCCTGCTTGATTCCATCAAGGGCTATCTGTTCCACGACGACGCCCAGGTCGCGCGGTTGCTGGTCGAACGGCGCGAAGGCGAAAGAGAGCGGATCACGATCCGCTCCTATCCGCGACGGGACTGAAGACGGCTATTTTTTGCGGAACTGGTCCAGCGAGACGACCTTGGGACCTTCCGAGGATGGGTCGGTGTCCTGTGGCGGGATCGGCTCTTCCTCGACCTCTTCCAGAAGCTGCGGATCCTCGAACTGCAGCAGGAACTGGACGCTGGGGTCGTAGAACCGCGTGACTGCCGAATAAGGAATCACCAGGCTCTTGGGCATGCCGCCGAACCGCAGCTTGACCGAAAAACGTTCGGGCTCGACGCGCAGATCGTCGTACTGGTGCTGCAGGACTACCGTCATCTCCTCCGGGTATTTCGCCAGGATGTCGGGCGCGACGCTGACGCCGACGGCTCGGGTCTTGAAGGTGATGTAGAAGTGATGCGCGCCGGGCAGGCCTTCGGCCAGCACACGTTCCAGCGCCGCGCGCATGACGCCGCGCAGCGCCTCTTGCGCCAGCTGCTCGTAATGCATCTCATCGACCGGAGGGGCCTGGTCGCTCATCGTCACCTCGCAATAGAGCGCGACTGATAGACGTGCGGATGCGATGGCGAAAGATGCCTTGAGGGTTAAGCGAACCGATTTGTCGCCATACCGATGATTTGGAAAAGCGCCGGGATTCTGTTGCCAGGCTCCCGACAGGCCCCGCCCAAGGATCTGAACCCCTAGGACTTAAGATTCGAAATCACCCGAACCGCATTACGCGGCGAGAGCGACTTCTCCAGCGAAGTTATCGTTCGCAGTTAGAAAATGGCCCGATACGGTGGGCCAGGACGAGCGAAAGCAATCCTCTTTACACGTCCGTCGATGCTAGTCGGCCCCATGCTGCCTCCGCCGATAACGCGGGGAGAAAGTTGGTGGAGCCGCCGGGAATCGCACCCGGGTCCGGTCCGCTTATTACAAGCGCGTTTATCGCTATAGTCCGGCCGAAACCGGACACGGCCAATATAGGCGCTGACTGGATGCATTCCAAGCGCCGCTTTCAAGTCAGACGCGCGGCCAGTCCGGCGTCTGTTGACGAAACCAGGTCAACTGGCGTTTGGCGTAGTTCCGGGTGGCCTGTTTCAAAGCGGCGACGGCGTCGTCACGCTTGAGTGCTCCAGTCAGATAGTCAGCCAGTTCGCGCACGCCGACGGCTTTCATGGCGGGCAGGCTGCCAGATAGACCACGCGCGACCAAGGCGGCGACTTCTTCCACCGCTCCCTGTTCAAGCATCAGGTCCACACGAGCGTCACAGTTCTGATAGAGGCGCTGCCGGTCAGGCTCGACCACCTGTCCAGTCCAAGACCCGTATGGCAGCAGGGGTTTCGTATCGGCCTTCCAGTCGCTGAGCGATCGACCGCTGGCGGCGAAGACGCTCATGGCGCGCACCAATCTTTGCCGGTCGCCCCGTTCGATGGCGCGCGCAGCGTCGGGATCGGCTTGGGCCAGTCGCGCACGGAAGGCCGTCTCGCCCTCGATCGCATATTCCGCCTCGATTGCGTCACGCGTCGCCAGGGGGACGGGGGGAATGTCCGCCAAGCCCCGAGTGAGACTCATGAAATACAGGCCGGTGCCTCCGACGAGGATCGCCGAACGTCCATCCGCGCGAAGTTCGTCGAGTATGTCCAAAGCCGCGCGGCTCCAGCGCCCGACCGACCAGGCGTCGGCCGCGTCGGCGACGCCGTAAAGGCGATGATCGGCCTGAGCCTCGTCCTCAACGGACGGCCGCGCCGTCAGGATTCGCAGGTCGGCGTAAAGCTGCTGGCTGTCGGCATTGATGATCACCGCGCCGGTTTCACGCGCCATCTTAAGCGCGAGCGCCGACTTGCCCGAGGCGGTGGGGCCGGCGATCAGGGTGATTGAGGGCGGTTGGGACAAATCGTGGCTCGCGGGACGGGTTCGAGGGCGATAGAACGCGCGCATCATCGCCTGCAAGTCTTCTGGAGACCGCCTTGGTCGAACGCACCGCCGTCATCGCCGCCCTGGACGCGATCATCGATCCGGTTTCAGGCCGGGGTCTCGTGGCCGCCGGTCTGGTTCAGGGGCTTGTGGTGGCCGACGACCGCGCAGGCTTCGCGCTTGAGGTTGATCGCAGCCAGGCCGCCGCCTATGCCCCCGTTCGCGATGCGGCGGAGGCGGCGCTGAAGGCGCTGCCCGGCATGGCGCGCGTGTCCGTCATCCTGACCGCCGAGGCAAAGCCCGCCGCCGCGCCGCGCACCGCCGGTCTGTCCAAGGCGGCGGCCGACCAGGGCCGGGCCAAGGCCCCGGTTCCGACCGATCGCCCGGCGCATGTGCGCCGTGTCCTGGCCATCGCCAGCGGCAAGGGCGGGGTGGGCAAGTCCACGGTCGCCGTCAATCTCGCCGCAGCGCTGGCGGCGCGCGGGCTGTCGGTCGGGATTCTTGACGCGGATGTCTATGGGCCGTCGCTGCCGACCATGCTGGGGATCAGCGGGCAGCCGGCCTATGAGGACGGCGCCATCGTGCCGCACGTCGCCCATGGATTGAAGGCCATGTCGGTCGGCCTGTTGACCAAGATGGACGACGCCATGATCTGGCGCGGGCCGATGGCGTCCCAGGCCATCACCCAGATGTTGACCCAGACCCGTTGGGGCACGGCCGAGGCGCCGCTGGATGTTCTGGTGGTCGATCTGCCGCCCGGCACCGGCGACGTGCAACTGACCCTGATCCAGAAGACGCCGCTGGACGGCGCCGTCATCGTCTCGACGCCGCAGGAAGTGGCGCTGGCCGACGCCCGTCGGGCGCACACGCTGTTCCAGCGGGTCAATGTGCCGACGCTGGGCCTGATCGAGAACATGAGCGGTGCGGTGTTCGGTCAGGGCGGAGCCAAGGCCGAGGCCGAGCGGCTGTCGATCCCGTTCCTAGGCGATCTGCCGCTAGACGCCGCTCTGCGCGAAGGTGGTGACGCAGGCCGGCCTCCGGTTTCGGTTGATCCGTCGGGCGAAATCGCCAGTCAGTTCGGTACGATCGCCGACCGTATCGCAACTGCTCTCGACCTTTAGAAAATATCTGCGAGGGCGGGGTTTTCAAACGCAACTCTATTCGCCACCTTGGGTCTTGCCGATATCCAAGGAGATCCGATGAGCGTCGACGCCCTGTTCAGCCCATTCACCATCAAGGGGCTGGCACTGCCCAACCGCATCGTCATGGCGCCCATGACGCGGTCTTTTTCGCCGAACGGCATCCCGACCTCGGACGTCGCCGCCTACTATCGCCGTCGCGCCGAGGGCGGGGTGGGTCTGATCGTGACTGAGGGGACGGTCGTCGAACGACCGGCGGCGCGCAATGACGCCGCAGTCCCGGTCTTCCACGGCGAGGCCCTGCCGGAATGGAAGTCGGTGGTGGACGAGGTCCATGCGGCCGGCGGCCTGATCGCGCCGCAAATCTGGCACGTGGGATCGGCGCGGGGACGCGGCGACGACTGGACGCCGCTGGGCAAGGTCGACAGCCCGTCGGGCATGACCGCGCCGGGCAAGGCCAAGTTCGAGCCGATGACCGAAGAGGACGTCGCCGACACCATCGCCGCCTTCGGACGTTCGGCCCGTGCCGCCCGTGAACTCGGATTCGACGCCGTCGAGATCCACGGCGCCCACGGCTATCTGATCGATCAATTCTTCTGGGGCGGCCTGAATGCCCGTGAAGACCGCTGGGGCGGCCCGACCATCGCCGACCGCGCCCGATTCGGCGCCGAGGTGGTCAAGGCGGTGCGCGAGGGCGTCGGCGACGACATCCCCGTCATCCTGCGTCTGTCACAGTGGAAGCTGCAGGATTACACCGCCCGCATAGCCGAAACGCCGGACCAGATGGTCGAATGGCTGACGCCGCTATCGGACGCCGGGGTGGATGTCTTCCACTGTTCGCAGCGCCGTTTCTGGGAGCCGGAGTTCGAAGGTTCGGACCTGAACTTCGCCGGCTGGACCAAGAAGCTGATGGGCAAGCCGACGATCACCGTCGGATCCGTGGGCCTGGACGGCGAGTTCATCGCAGCCTTCGGCGGCGAAGGCTCCAAGCCCGCATCACTGGACGGTCTGCTGCGTCGACTGGAGAACGAGGAATTCGATCTGGTCGCCGTAGGCCGCGCCCTGCTGGCCGACCCTCAATGGGTCAACAAGATCCGCGACGGCCGTTCGGACGAACTGCGCAACTTCGATCGCGCGGACCTGATGACCCTGTCCTGACCCGATCGGTCGAGCCGGTTCAGGCCGGCTCGACGATCACGCCCGTGCCGTAGCACAGCACCTCGGTCACGCCGGGCATGATTTCGGTGGCGTCATAGCGGACGGCCAGGATGGCGTTGGCGCCGTGCTCGGTCGCGTGTTTGACCAGTTCGTCATAAGCTTCCTGACGCCCGGCTTCGGCCAGTTTCACATAGGCGCCGACGCGACCGCCCAGCATCGACTGGACCCCGCCGATGGCGTCGGAGATGGCGTTGCGCGACCGCACCGTCACGCCGCGCACCAGGCCGATATGGCGAGTGACGCGGAAGCCGGGCAGGTCGTTGGTGGTCGTGACGTACATCTGTCTCTCCTAGCGGCGTTCCAGCACGCGGAATGTGAAGGCGTGATCGTCCTTCTCGCCTGCCGGATGGGATTCCGAAGATACCTCGACCCAGGCCGTTTCGTCGAATGCCGGGAAGACGGCGTCGCCGTCGGGCGAGGCATCGACTTCGGTGATGTAGAGGCGTTTGGCGCGGGGCAGGGCGGCCTCGAACAGGGCGGTGCCGCCGATGATGCAGATCTCGTCCACGCCGTCCTCCTCGGCCGTCTCGCGCCCGATCTCGATGGCTTCGTCCAGGGTGGCGCAGACCAGGGCGCCCTTGGACATGCCGTCGGTTTCGTAGGACTCGTCTCGCGTCAGCACCATGTTGAGCCGACCGGGCAGGGGTTTGAGCGGCAGGCTCTCCCAGGTCTTGCGGCCCATCAGGCAGGGCTTGCCCACGGTGATGGCCTTGAACCGCTGCAGGTCCGAGCGCAGCCGCCAGGGCAGGTCGCCGTCGCGGCCGATGACGCCGTTGCTTCCGCGAGCGACGACCAGGGAAATGATGGGCTGGGGCAAGAACCTTGACCGTATCGATGCGTTGAAGTGGCCCATCCCATGGACGCGAGCCCTGTCATGAGCAAGTACATCCCAGCCATCGTCGTCGGTTTCCTGGTTGCGGTCCTTGTCAGCGGGGGCTTGGCCTTCTTCTTTTCGTCAGCGGGCGCAGACGCCGGCTATCTGCCGATGATGGTCGGGGCCTTCCTGGGTGTGTTCACGGCCTATATCATGGCCAATCTGGCCGGGACCAAGCTGGGCAAGGCCGCAACGCCGGAGCAGAAGCAGGCCGTGCTGGATTTCCGGCCGCAGTTCCATGATCAGGCGCTGCTGATCGTTTATCGCGAAGGCTTCGTGGGCAAGGCGGCGGGCATGGATCTGTCGGTGGATGATCTGTTTGTCGCCCAGTTGAAGAGCCCGCGCTTCACCGCCATTTCGGTCGCGCCGGGCGGCCACCAGCTGTCGATGGCGTTCGGCGGTCTGGCCGGAAAGCAGAATAAGCCGACGCTGGAGGGTTTCATCGCCGCGCCCGGCGACGTGATCGCCTTCCGCGCCACGATGCAGATGGGCATGATGAAGAACCGGATCGTGGTCGAACGCATTCAGAGCGACGACGCTCTGATCCAGCGTCTGAAGCCCATGATCATGATCGCGCCGGAGGCTTAGGCCCCGGCCGCGACATCGGTTTGCGGTTCCAGCCACTTCAGCCATTTGCGCTGCATGGCCTGATCCAGGTCGACACCGGCCCGAGCGCAGTAGATCAGCAGCATACCCAACACGTCCGCCGCCTCGTCGCCCAGCGCCTGAGCGTCGGGCGTGCCCCGCGCGCGGCCGGTCAGGCGCAGATGCTCGGCCGTCAGTTCGCCCAGCTCCTCCTGAAGTTTCAGCAGCGCCCAATCCCGGTCGCGGTCGATGCTGTGTTCGGCGGCGTAGATGTCGGAGATGCGCAGGACCGAAGCGGTCAGGTCTTTCAGGTCCATGTCTTCAGCGCCGCTCCACCGTGACGCCCTCTGCGGCGAAGGTCTGGAGCCGCGCGCGAGCGGCGGCGTCGTTCAGGGCATAGGCGTCGAGAAAATCCTCGGTCGCCTGGATGATCTGATCGAACCGCTCGCCGTCCGCCGTTCCGGGTAGTTGATGGTCCGCCCCGGAGAAGATCAGCAGGGTCTTGTCTCCGGCGGGACTGGCGTCGAAGGCGGCGCGATGATCCCGCCAGTCGTCGGCGAAACCCGGAACCAGATCCCGGTCGCCGGTGATCATCAACAGCGGACCGTCAAGAGTGCGATAGGTGTCAGGCGTCACGACATTGGGAATGTTCCCGGCCGAGGAAAAGGCGATCACACCCTTCACAGCCGGATCGCCCATGGGGCCTGCGACAGTCACCGCCCCGCCCTCGATCAGGGACATCAGCGAGCCGAAGGAATGGCCTGCCACGATTAGCGGCTTGCCCGGGTGGGCGTGTCTCGCCAGAGCGCGCGCTATTCCCAGGTCCAACAACCTCGTCGAGAAGGCTGCGCGGTTATCGTATTTCGCCTGTTCGGGATGGCGCAGGGAATCGACGTGCAGCGGCGCGATTACCGTAAACCCATGAGCGGCCCAGGCCGACAGCAGCTGCTGGTAGGCGGTGGGAGAACCGTTGTAGCCGTGGCTGAAGACCACCACGCCGCGCTCGTCCGGCGCGGTCCACATGCTGATCGGGATCGCACGACCGTCCGGTGCTGGGACTCTGGCTTGAGTTGGGGTGATCTCGGGCGTTGTGATGACGGATGAGATCGGCAACGCGAAGGCCGACGCTGTTGGCGCAGCCAGAATGACGAGACTGGTCAAGGCGGCACGGATCAGCATGGAAATGTCCGGAACGATGGGCGATCAGACGGCCACGGCCGCCTTGATGTGCGGCCAGGCTTCGTAGCCGTCGAGGGTGAAGTCGGACAGGTCGAAGGCGAACAGGTCGGTCTTGGGGGCGATGTGCATAACCGGCAATGGCAGGGGCTCGCGGGTCAGCTGGAGCTCGGCCTGGTCCAGATGGTTCAGATACAGGTGGGCGTCGCCGAAGGTGTGGACGAAGTCGCCGGGCTCCAGCCCCACGACCTGGGCCAGCATCATCGTCAGCAGGGCGTAGGAGGCGATGTTGAACGGCACGCCCAGAAAGACATCGGCGCTGCGCTGATACAGTTGGCAGCTCAGTTTTCCATCCGCCACGAAGAACTGGAACAGGCAGTGGCAGGGCGGCAGGGCCATGTCGTCGACATCGGCCGGGTTCCAGGCGGTGACGATGTGGCGGCGGCTGTTGGGGTTGGTCTTCAGCCCGTGGACCAGTTTCTCGATCTGGTCGATGACGCGGCCGTCGGGGGCGGTCCACGAGCGCCACTGTTTGCCATAGACCGGACCCAGTTCGCCGTCGGCGTCGGCCCATTCGTCCCAGATGCGGACGCCGTTGTCCTTGAGCCAGCCGATGTTCGTCTCGCCGCGCAGGAACCACAGCAGTTCGACGATGATCGAGCGCAGGTGCAGCTTCTTGGTCGTCAGGACGGGAAAACCCTTGGACAGGTCGAAGCGCATCTGGCGGCCGAAGACGCCCAGGGTGCCCGTACCGGTGCGGTCGTCGCGACGCACCCCATTGTCCAGGATGTCGCGCAGCAGGTTCAGATACTGCCGCTCGGGATGATCGGCGGGCGCGGCGGCGATGCGGGCCTGGACGTCGGCCTGAAGCGTGGCGTGGATCATCTGAACGGTCATGGTTTCAAGGTGCCTCAGAATTTGATTCGGGGTCGCGGCAAATCGGCGTCGTCCACAGGAATTGATTCGCTCGGACAGGGGTGATCGGCCTCGCGCTTTCGCTGCGAAGTTGGTGGAGGGCTGGACGGAGCGCCGGGCCTTCGCCCGGAGTGTGAGTTTGTAAGTACCGTTTCGACGAAGGGTTGACGCTCCGCGCGGCTGGTTGGCCTGCAAGCTCGAGGCGTCGAGCGGTGGCGGTCTTATCGCCTAACCCCATAAGCCTGCGACGGGTCGGCGGGGTCTGCGAAACCCCGTCCCGAGTGCGATCGAGTATCCCCCTCGACCCTCCGACACCGCTCCATGAGTCGATGTCAGCGCGGAGGGATTTCACCCCGGCTCCCGTTCCATCCGCTCCCGCCGCCGCAAGGTCGCAGGCCAAGCGAGCCCTCCATGCAACGGGACGGGTTTAGCATACGCCGGTTTCGAAGGGGGGGATGGGAGAACGGGGACATAAATCGGCAAGCGATTGGATTCGCTGCGAATGAACCAGCGTCATTGTGATGGCTGAGCGCGTTCTCCCTCCCCTTCATGGGGAGGGGCGGCGAAGCGGAGCGTAGCCGGGGTGGGGCAGTATGAAGCGTCTCCGCTGCCCTTACGGCCCCACCCGGATCGCTGCGCGATCGTCCCTCCCCATGAAGGGGAGGGAGAGGCGCCTGTGGGACTTTGGGAGGAGGCGGTGCGCTTCAGCCGCCGAAACCGCCTTCGTCCAGAAAGGCCTGTTCTTCTGCGGTCGTCTCGCGGCCCAGGGCGGCGTTGCGGTGGGGGAAGCGGCCGAAGCGGACGATGATGTCACGGTGGAGCTTGCCCCATTTCTCCAGCTCTTCGTCGCCGGCGATCAGGGTCATGTAGCGGTCCTGATCTTCGATCCGTTCGGAATGTTCGAAGGGCAGCAGGAGGAAGTTCTTCAGCTCGGGTTCGACCTGAAGATGAAGGTCGCGCGCCACCGCCTGATTGGTGAACATCAGGGCCAGGGGGTCGGTCGCGAACTGATGCGCCGTGCCGCGAAAGCTGTTGCGGGGATACTGGTCCAGCAGGATCAGCAGGGCCAGGGCCCCGTGCGGCGTCTCCATCCAGTCGTCCAGTTCGCGGCGCGCCGCCGCCCAATGGACCGCGCGGCCACGGTCGCGGAAATCGGCGTCGAACGCCTCGTCCTTCGCGAACCACTTTTCGGGACCGGCCTCTTTCCAGAAGGCGACGACGGAGGAAGGGGTTATGAAGACGGTCATGACCCAGACCTTATCCAATCCGCTGCCCGTCTTCCATGACCGCGACTGCGACCTTTCGATCATTCGCGGCAAGCGCGTGGCCATGATCGGTTACGGCAGTCAGGGGCGGACCCATGCGCTGAACCTGCGCGATTCGTCGGTGGCGGACATCGTCGTAGGTCTGAAGGCCGGGTCCAAGACTCGTGAGCTGGCGCGCGCGGATGGGTTCGCGGTGATGACGGCCGCCGAGGCCGCCGCCCGGGCCGACGTGATCGCGGTCATGACCTCGGACGAGGCGCATCGCGACCTGTGGCGCGACGAACTGGAGCCCAATGTGCGGCCGGGCGCGGCCCTGGTGTTCGCCCACGGCCTGTCGGTGCGGTTCGGCCTGGTCCAGCCGCGCAACGACCTGGACGTCATCCTGGCGTCTCCCAAGGGGATCGGGCCGCGCATCCGCGACCTGTACGAGGCCGGGGAGGGGGTCTTCTGCCTGTTCGGGGTCCATCAGGACGCGTCGGGCGGCGCACACGCCCTGGGCCTGTCCTATGCGGCGGCGCTGGGGTGTGGACGCAAGGGCATTCTGGAAACGACGATGCGGGACGAGTGCGAAAGCGACCTGTTCGGCGAACAGGTGGTGCTGTGCGGCGGGATCGCCGAACTGATCGATTCTGCCTTCATGAAGCTGGTGGACGCCGGTTATCCGCCCGAGGTCGCCTGGTTCGAATGTTTCTACGAGACCAAGCTGGTGACCGACCTGATGTACGAACGCGGAATCGCCGGGGCCTTCGCCAAGATTTCCAACACGGCGGAATACGGCGCCTATCTGACGGGCCCGCGCATCATCAACGCCGCGTCGCGCGAAGCGATGGATCAGGTGCTGGCCGAGGTTCAGGGAGGAGCGTTCGTACGCCGGCTGATGGCGGATTACGACGCCGGGTCGCCGGATCTGCTGGGGCGGCGAAAGGCGCTGGGGCTGCGGACCATCGAATCGGTGGGGGCGCATCTGAACGCCGTGGCGCGTCAGGCGATGGAGACGGCGGCGAACGACGATGATGAGAAAAGCATAGGCGGCGGGTGAAAACCCGCCGGCGCGCCGTCTACTTTTCTAAAGAGAAGATGGTCGGAGTGAGAGGATTCGAACCTCCGACCCCTGCGTCCCGAACGCAGTGCTCTACCAGGCTGAGCCACA
The DNA here is from genome assembly GCF_049896085.1 of Brevundimonas sp. TWP1-3. Lineage (NCBI taxonomy): Bacteria > Pseudomonadati > Pseudomonadota > Alphaproteobacteria > Caulobacterales > Caulobacteraceae > Brevundimonas > Brevundimonas sp. TWP1-3. Next base: position 2,211,763 of record NZ_JAFCTP010000001.1, read on the forward strand.
CTCCGACCGTGGGGGCTGGCCTGGCGGCGTCGCCCCGAAGTGAGGACGCGGCTTATAGCCATGGGTTCAGGAGGCCGCAAGCGTCCATTTCACCCCATCTTCCCGGTGCATGAAAATAGTCCTGAAAGAGGGTGTTGCATCCCAAAACAGCTTGGCGTATCTGACCGCCTCCGCCGCACAGAGTGCTTCGGAAACGCCGGTCCTGCTGGGGAATGGTGTAATGGTAACACTACGGTTTTTGGTACCGTCATTCTAGGTTCGAGTCCTAGTTCCCCAGCCATCCGCCGACAAAGGTCGGCGCCGCCGAACCACTTCACAGCTTCAGCATTATGATCTGCATCAGGGCTTCCGTTCGGTTGCCCGGCTTCCTAGCTTGACTGCAGACTGTTGAGGAGAACGACGATGGTGACCGCTCGTGAGAAGCGCCTTGCGCCGCTGAGAACGCCGACTGGCCTGTCGGAGGAGGCGACACGCGATATTTCGGCCGCGCTGACCACGCTGCTAGCCGATACGTTCGCCCTCTATATCAAGACCAAGAACTTCCACTGGCACGTGTCGGGGCCGCATTTCCGCGATTATCACCTGTTGCTGGACGAGCAGTCGGCGGAAATCCTGGCCATGACCGACCCGATGGCCGAGCGCGCGCGCAAGATCGGCGGCACGACGTTGCGCTCCATCGGTCAGATCGCCAAGGAATCACGCGTCGCGGACAATGACGCCGACTACGTCGATCCGCTGGACATGCTGGCCGAGCTTCGCGACGACAACGGCGAGCTGATCGCTCGGATGCGCGAGATTCACGACCTCTGCGACGAGCATAATGACATCGCCACCGCCAGCCTGCTGGAGAACTGGATCGACGAGAGCGAGAAGCGCGTCTGGTTCCTGTTCGAATCGGGTCGTCGCGGAAACGTCTGATCGAGGAACCGCTTCGCTTGCGCCGTCTTATGTATCGTCGATAGTCGATGCAGAGACGGCGCAGGAGAGGCGTGTGAGGCAGGGTTTGGTAATCTGCGGACTGGCGATGGTGAGCGCGCTGGCAGCCTCGCCGGCTTCCGCTGACATGTCCAAGGCGTTCGGCAATACGATCATTTCCCACTATCCAAACGGGCAGTGGGTGAAGCATTTCTTTGAGCCGGACGGGCGCTACACCTCGCAGTTTTCGGACGGGCGGCGGCTAGCGGCGCGGTGGTCGGCCGAGGGGGACAGGATCTGCCTAAGCGGCTTCAGCCCGCGTCAGATCTTACCACGCTTCTGTAGTCGTGTGGTCGAGGCCGATGTCGGCGACACCTGGCAGGCGCGCGATCCGCTGGGGCGGTCTATCCGCAACGAACTGGTCGCCGGGCGCCGCTGAGGTCTTGCTCTGACCGTCGTCACCCTCTAGAGGCGACGGCCTGCCCATGCGGATGTGGCGGAACTGGTAGACGCACTAGATTTAGGTTCTAGCGCCGAGAGGCGTGGAGGTTCGAGTCCTCTCATCCGCACCAAAGCAAAAAGGCCCCGGAGCGATCCGGGGCCTTTTCTTTATTGTTGGTCCTACCGCCCTTCGGGCTGCTTGAGGCCGGTCTTCGGGGCCTCGCTCCTGCGCGCGACTTGAGGGCGTGTTCCGGGGCTATCGCACCTGCGCAATAGGCCCCGGAACTTTCGCCTAGAGGATCGGCGGGACGGGCGGCGGCGGCAGGTCGCTGTCGGTCTCGTGGACCTCGATCAGGCCGCGACCCAGGTGGCTCTTGCGATAGCCATACAGGAAGTAGATCACCAGGCCGATGCCGCCCCAGATCGGCAGCACCATCTTGGCGTCGTGCGGCAGGTTCCAGAACAGGAAGGCGCAGCCGAAGGCCGACAGGGGCGCGAAGACCCAGATGAACGGCGTGCGGAACGGCCGCTTGCGGTTCGGTTCCTTGACCCGAAGGATCAGCACGGCCAGCGACACCATGAAGAAGGCGAACAGGGTGCCGGAGTTCGAGATGTCGGCCAACTGACCGACCGGGAACAGGGCGCCGCCGATGGCCACCGCGATGCCGGTTGCGGCCGTCACGATATAGGGCGTCTTCCACTTGGGGTGGATCTTGGTCAGGCCTTCTGGCAGCAGGCCGTCGCGCGCCATCACGAAGAAGATGCGGGTCTGGCCGTAGATCATCATCAGGATGACCGAGGGCAGGGCCAGCAGGGCGGCGGTGCCCAGGGCGTTGCCGATCTGCGGATGACCGATCACGCGCAGGACGTGGGCCAGGGCCTCGTTGGAGCAGACCAGAGCCTCGGCGTTGGCCGGCAGGGCGCAGGCGGCGATGAAGGCCGGCGAGCCGGGTTGCACCGCTTGGCCTGCCGCGCCGAGCACCGGCTGTGCGCCGATGGCGCCGGCTGCACCCAGGGCGACCAGCAGATAGAAGACGGTGCAGATGGCCAGGGAACCGATCAGGCCGATCGGCACGTTGCGTTGCGGGTTCTTGGTCTCTTCGGCCGCCGTCGAAACGGCGTCGAAGCCGACATAGGCGAAGAAGATCGAGGCGGCGGCGCCGACGATGCCCATGCCCGAAAACTCGCCGAACAGGCCGTTTGGCGCGAAGGGCGACAGGTTCGCCGTCTTGATCGCCGGCAGGGTGATGACGATGAAGACCGCCAGGGCGGCCACCTTGATCAGAACCAGCACGGCGTTGACGCGCGCCGATTCGGTCGTCCCCAGCATCAGCAGGCCGGTGACCAGCAGGGCCACGATGATGGCCGGGATGTTGACGATGCCGACCGAGAAGTCGGGCGTGGGAATGAAGCCGTTCATGGCCCAGGCGGGGCCGGCGGATAGGAGGTCAGGGAAGTCGAACCCTAGCCCCTGTTCTATCAACCCCAGGACATAGCCTGACCAGCCGACCGACACGGCGGACGCTGCGACCGCATATTCCAGGATCAGCGCCCAGCCGACCGTCCAGGCCAGCAGTTCGCCCATCACGGCATAGGTATAGGTGTAGGCCGAGCCCGAGACCGGGGCCATGGCCGCCAGTTCGGAGTAGCAGAGCGCCGCGACGGCGCAGACGGCGCCGGCGATGACGAAGCTGACCATCATGCCCGGCCCGGCTTTTTGCGAAGCCGCGGCCGTCAGGACGAAGATCCCGGTGCCGATAATGGCCCCGATCCCCAGAAGCGTCAGTTGAATAGGACCAAGCGACCGATGAAGAGATTTCTTCTCGGCCGTGGCAAGGATCGCGTCGAGCGACTTAACGCGCCACATAAAATACCCCCACGGTTTTGATACAGCCCCTCGGCTGCTTGAGGCGGACGCTAGCGACGGATGAGGCGGCGCGCAACGCGCATGACGAGGGGGTTAAGGCGTGACGACGCTTTCGTGATCAGGGTGCATCGGGCTAGAGGCGGGGCATGCTGCCCATCCATGCCGTTCTGGAACCGCTGAAAGCCGCCCTTGCGAGCGGCAATACGGCGGTGCTGGCCGCGCCTCCGGGGGCCGGAAAAACGACGGTCGTACCCCTGGCCCTGCTGGATCAGCCGTGGCTGGAGGGCAAGGTGCTGGTGCTGGAGCCGCGACGCCTGGCCGCACGGGCGGCGGCCGACCGGATGGCCACGACGCTGAGCGAACAGGCGGGCGGGACCGTGGGGTATCGCACCCGGTTGCAAAGCCGCATCGGGCCAAAGACGCGGATCGAGGTGATCACCGAGGGCGTCTTCACGCGGATGATTCTGGACGATCCGGGTCTGGAGGGCGTGGGCGCGGTCCTGTTCGACGAGTTTCACGAACGCAGCCTGGACGCGGATCTGGGGCTGGCCCTGGCGCGGGAGACGCAAGGCCTGCTGCGCGAGGATCTGCGGCTGCTCGTCATGTCGGCGACGCTGGACGTCGTGGGCGTGTCGCGACTGCTCAATGGTGCGCCGGTCATCGAGGCGGAGGGGCGGGCTTGGCCGGTCGAGACCCGGTATCTGGGCCGCAATCCGTCGGAGCGGTTCGAGGAGGCCGTGGCGCGGGCCTGTCTGAACGCTCTGGGCGAAGAGACGGGGTCGGTGCTGGTCTTCCTGCCGGGGCAGGGCGAGATCCACCGGGTCGCACGGCTGGTGAACGACCGGCTGCGACTGCCGAACGTCGATGTCGTGCGGCTTTATGGCGGTCTGGATAGGGGCGAGCAGGATCGGGCGATCGAACCGGCGGCGCCAGGGCGGCGCAAGCTGGTGCTGGCGACCTCGGTGGCGGAAACCAGCCTGACGATCGAAGGCGTGCGGGTGGTGATCGACGGCGGCCTGTCGCGGGTTCCGCGCTTCGAGCCGTCCAGCGGCCTGACCCGACTGGCGACGGTCAAGGTCAGTCGGTCTTCGGCCGAGCAACGACGCGGCCGGGCCGGACGCACCGAGCCGGGGGTCTGCTATCGCCTGTGGGACGAGGAACAGACGCGCGGTCTGGTCCCGCATCAACGGCCGGAAATCCAGGAGGCGGACCTGACAGGTCTGGCGCTTGACCTTGCGCGATGGGGCGCGCGGTCTGTCGAAGGGCTGGCGCTGCTGGACCCGCCGCCGGCTGGGGCGATGGCCGAGGCGCGCAAGGTGCTGACGCGGCTGGGGGCGCTGGATGCGGAAGGGGGGCTTTCGAAACATGGGCTGAGACTGACGCGAATCCCGTTGTCGCCGCGTCTGGCGCATATGGTCGCCGTGGCGTCGGACGGGGGCGATGCGATGACGGGGGCGCGGATCGCGGCGGTGCTGAGCGAACCAGGGCTGGGCGGATCGGGCGTCGATCTGGCGGATCGCCTGATCGGGCTGGAGCGAGATCGGTCGCCCAGGGCGCGCGACGCTATGAAGCTGGCGGATCGCTGGGCGAAGGCGGCGGGCGGCGGGTCGGGTAGGACGATCGATCCGGGCTTTCTGCTGGCGGAAGCCTTCCCGGAGCGGATCGCCAAGGCGCGGGGCAAGGCGGGCGAGCTGTTGCTGGCCAGCGGGCGCGGGGCGGTGCTGGAGGCGACCGATCATCTGGCGCGCGAACCTTGGCTGGCGGTGGCGGAACTGGGCGGGGGCGATGCCCGCGATCGTGTGAGGCTGGCGGCGGTGCTGGATGCGGACCGGATCGAGACCGATCTGGCGCGGCTGATCTCTGTCGAGGACCGTTTGGTGCGCGAGCCGTCGGGGCGTTCGGTGATCCGCCGGTCGCGGCGAATCGGGGCCATCGTGCTGGACGAAAAGATCGTCGGCGTGCCGGATGCGAAGGCCTTGGCCGCCGCGCTGAGAACCGAGGTCGAGGCGGACGGACTTGGCGCGCTGAAATGGGGTGAGCAGGCGTCGGGCCTGCGCGCCCGGCTGGCCTTCCTGCACGACCGCGACCCGACTTGGCCCGACGTATCGGACGACGCCCTGCTGGCGGCGCGCGAAGACTGGCTGTGGCCCTTGCTGGACGGGGCCAAGTCGCTGGAAGGGATCGGGGACGGTCGGCTGTCTGAGGCCCTGCGCGGTCTCATTCCCTGGGAGTTGCAGCGCAAGCTGGACGACCTGGCGCCCACGCGTCTGGTCACGCCGCTGGGATCGGCGGCCATCGATTACGGCGCCGAGGGCGGGCCCCGCGTGGACATTCGCGTGCAGGAGCTGTTCGGCGTGACGACGCATCCAAACGTCGGCGGCGTGCCGTTGACCCTGGCCCTTTTGTCGCCGGCGCGACGGCCGGTGCAGGTGACCAAGGATCTGCCGCGCTTCTGGGCGGGCTCGTGGGCGGCGGTGCGGGCCGAGATGCGCGGGCGCTATCCCCGCCACCCCTGGCCCGAGAACCCGGCAGAGGCGCAACCGACGAACCGGGTGAAGCCGCGAGGGACCTGATCGCCTTGACGCCACGGCAGGGAAACGGGCATCGCTGAGGGCAACTGGGAGCCCATGATGTCCGACGCCGTCCTGCCGAAGAACTCCACCGCCCGCGTGCTGTTCGCCAGCCTGATCGGCACGACGATCGAGTTCTTCGACTTCTACATCTACGCCACCGCCGCCGTGCTGGTGTTTCCGGTGCTGTTCTTCCCCGGCGAAGATCCGGGCACGGCGCTGCTGTCGTCGTTCGCCACCTTCTCCATCGCCTTCTTCGCGCGACCCATCGGGGCCCTGGCGTTCGGGCATTTCGGGGATCGGGTGGGGCGCAAGGCGACGCTGGTCGCGGCCTTGATGACCATGGGGCTGTCGACCGTGGCCATCGGCCTGTTGCCGACGCACCAGCAGGTCGGCCTGCTGGCGCCCCTGCTGCTGGCCCTGTGTCGGTTCGGTCAGGGGTTGGGTCTGGGCGGGGAGTGGGGCGGGGCGGTGCTGCTGGCGACCGAGAATGCGCCGCCGGGAAAGAAGGCCTGGTTCGGCATGTTCCCGCAGCTGGGCGCGCCCATCGGCTTCATCCTGTCGACGACATCCTTCATCGTGCTGACCTCGACTATGAGCGAGAGCGCGTTCGAGAGCTGGGGCTGGCGTATTCCGTTCCTGGCCAGCGCCATCCTGGTGTTCGTCGGCCTGTGGGTGCGGCTGAAGATCAGCGAAACGCCCGAGTTCCAGAAGGCCGTGGATCGCGACGAGCGGGTCAAGGCCCCTGCCGTGACCCTGTTCGCCCATCACAAGGCGGCGCTGGTGCTGGGCACGTTCAGCGGCGTTACGACCTTCACCCTGTTCTATCTGATGACGGTGTTCGCCCTGGGGTGGGCGACGACGGGGATGGGGCTGGCGCGGGCCGATGTCCTGCCGATCCAGCTGATCGGCGTGCTGTTCTTCGCCGCCTGTATTCCGGTGACGGCGCTGCTGGCGGACCGATACGGGCAGGTGAAGGTGCTGATCTGGTCCTCGGTGGGGATCGGCCTGTTCGGTTTCCTGTTCGCGCCGCTGTTCGGGGGCGGCCTGACGGGGCTGCTGATCTTCTTTGCGCTGGGGTTCGCCCTGATGGGCTGCACCTATGGCCCCATCGGTGCTGCCATGGCGCGGCCGTTCCCGACGGCGGTGCGCTATACCGGCGCGTCCATGGCGTTCAACCTGGCGGGCATTCTGGGGGCGTCGCTGGCGCCCTATATCGCGTTGAAACTGGCCGAGCGGTTCGGGCCGGGGGCCGTGGGCGGCTATCTTGTGATTTCGGCCCTGGTCACCATCGTCGCCCTGTGGGGCATGGGACGGGTGGCGCCCGAAGAGCAGCGTTAGGCCTCTTCGGTCGCGGCATAGACCATGATGCCGGTAGCGATGGCCAGGTTCAGGCTGTCGGCCCGGCCGCGCATCGGGATCTTGACGTTGACGTCGCAGACGGCGGCCAGGTCGTCGGTCAGGCCGGCCTGTTCATTGCCCATCAGGATCAGCGACGGCTGTTTCATGACCGCCGAGCGATGGCTGACCTTGGCGTCCAGGCGGGTGCCGACGACGCTGCCGGGCCAGGTCTTGCGCCAGGCCAGGAAGGCCTCGGGGTCGGTCTTGGTGATCGAGACGGCGAAGACCGAGCCCATGGTCGCGCGGACGGCCTCGACCGAATAGGGATCGACGCAGTCGCCGATCAGGATGACGCCGCCGCAGCCGGCCGCGTCGGCGGTGCGGATGATGGTGCCCAGATTGCCGGGATCGCGCACCTGCTCCAGGGCCACCCAGCAGACGGCGGAGGCCGGGTCCAGGCTGTCCAGCGGGGCATAGGCCTGGTCGAACACGCCCAGCACGGTCTGGGGATTGTCGCGGCGGCTGATCTTTTCAAGGATGGCGTGGGTGACGATGATGATGTCGCCGCCGGCCTTGCGCGTCTCGGTCTTGGCGCGGTCCAGCAGGGGATGGGGGCGGGCCTCCTCGCCGACCAGCAGCATCTTTGGCGCGCGGCCCTGTTCCAGCGCTTCGCCGATGAACTTCAGACCTTCGGCCAGGAAGGTCCCGGTCAGGTCGCGTTCCTTGCGCATGTGCAGGGCGCGAACGGCCTTGACCGTGTCGTTGTTCAGGGAGGTGATAACGCGTTCCGTCATTTGCTCCACCGCGCGAAAAAGGACAGGCCGATGGCGCGGGCGTCCGGGCCGTCTTCCGACAGGGCCAGTTCGCCCCAGTCGATGCGGCCGCCGCGATCGGGCGTCGCCTCGACCATCAGATGGGCCAGTGACAGGCCCGAAACGCGGGCGGCATAGGCGTTCAGCAACAGGAAGTCGGCGTCATCGGCCAGAAGGGCGGCGCAGTCCTTCAACAGGGCCGGCATGTCCTCAAACAGGCGCCAGACTTCGCCGGTGGGGCCGCGTCCGTATTTGGGCGGATCAAGGATAATGCCGTCGTATTTCGAGCCGCGACGGACCTCGCGGGCGACGTATTTACGGGCGTCCTCCACGATCCAGCGGATCGGATGCTGGGACAGGCCCGACTGTTCGGCGTTCTCGCGGGCGTAGGCGACCGACTTCTTGGACGCATCGACGTGGGTGACTTCAGCACCGGCGGCGGCGGCGGCCAGACTGGCGACGCCGGTGTAGCCGAACAGGTTGAGAATCTTCGGCGCTCTGCCGGCTTCGCGTGAGAAATTCCGCACCCGGTTGTCCAGCCATTCCCAGTTGGCGGCCTGCTCGGGGAAGAAGGCGAGGTGGCGGAAAGGCGTGAATCGGCCGGTGAACTTCACGTCGCGCCATTTGAGGGCGAAGGCGTCGATGGGGCCGTGGCGGTCGAACTTCCAGCGGCCGCTATCTTCCTCCTCCTGCTGGGGGTCGAAGGTGGCGGTGGCGTTTTCGAAGGCTGCCGGATCGCGTGGCGACCAGAAACATTGCGGCTCGGGCCGGACCACGGTGTAGCGGCCGTAGCGTTCCAGCTTCTTGCCGTCGCCGGAGTCCAGCAGGGCGTAGTCGGACCAGCCAGACGTCACGAGCGTTTCGGGAGTTTTTGAAAGGACGGGCGCCATCGTCGGGCTGATAGGCGCTCAGGCGGCCTCGCGTCCAGACTCCTGCGCCACGACGGTCAATTCCGCCGTCTGGGCGTCGCCATCGTGCGGGGTCTTGTCCCAGACGTGAGGCTCGACGATCAGGCGCCAGGTGGCATGCACGAAGGCGAGGCTGAGCAGCGACCAATAGGCGGGGGCGGCGAGCATGTCGCCGAGCCGATAGTCCAGCCCGGCGCGCTTGGCGCCGACGGCGCAGCCCATCCAGGCCGCAATGATGCCCAGGGCCAGCACGCCCAAGGACCCCACAGGCGTCGCCGGCGCGATTCCGGCGTGGAGCCCGACCATCAGCGCCGACGCCAGCCAGGCCAGGGTCGGGGCATGGGCCGCGGCCGACAGGATGCCGGCGCCCAGCGTCATGACCAGGGACAGCAGGCCGCGTCGCCCCAGGCCCAGCGGGCGTCGAGTGTGGACGCCCCAGGTCTGCATATAGCCCTTCAGCCAGCGCGTCCGCTGAGGCAGCCAGCGGTCCAAGGCGCCGGGCGGGGTCTCCCAGGTCGGGCAGTCGATGACGTCCAGCCTCCAGCCCAGCGACCACAGCCGAAAGCCCAGGTCGGCGTCCTCTGTCACATTGTGCGCGTCCCATCCTCCGGCGGCGCGCAAGGCGGTCATTCGGATGTGATTGCTGGTGCCGCCCAGCGGGAAGGGCAGGCCGAGCCGCGCCATGCCCGGCAGCGTCACCTCGAACAGGGCGCCGTATTCGAAGGCGAACTGTCGATCCAGGAAAGCGGAACCGGGCCTACCCGAGGGGCGGATACGCAGCGGCGCCTGGAGGCATCCCAGCCGAGGTTGGGCGACGAAACGCGCCGCCGCCTGACGCAGCTGTTGCGGATGCGGTCGGTCTTCCGCGTCGTAGATCGTGACCAGGTCGCCGGAGGCCTGTCTCAGCGCGTGGTTCAGCGCGCGCGGCTTGGTCAGGGGCGATCCGGGCGGGACGACCAGGATCTTGATCCAGGCTGGGCGCGGCGTGGCCTGGGCGGCGGCGAGGGTGGCGTGGTCGTGGGTTTCGAGGACGATGAAGGCTTCGAGCCGATCGGGCGGATAATCGATGCGAGCCAGGTTGGCGATCAGTTGCGGCGTCACCGCCGCCTCGTCATGCAGCGCCGCCAATATGGTGTAGCGCGGCCATACGATGGGTCGGGCGCAGGGTTTGGGGCGGCGCAGGCTGGCGATGGCGATGACGGTCTTCCAGATCGCGGAGACGACGAAGGCGGCCTGGAACAGAATGAGCAGCGTCAGGAAAGCGGCTTGAGGCCAACGGACCAGAGCGGCGGAAGAGCCCAGGGCCAGCAGGATCATCGCCGTGATCTGGAAGCCGCTGGGCACGCGCCGTGCGGCGCCGTTTCTGCGAGGCGTGATCCCCGGATGTGTCCAGACCTCCATGTCGCCGCCCCCCGCACCTCCACAACCGCTAATGGCTATTTGAAACAACTGTGTTCGGCAAGCTGGTTGGCGTCTGGGACGGATTGTCGCTATTCAGGGCGCCTCACCCGGAGCAGCCGCTTGTCTGACGTTTCGAACTCTTCGCGCACGACCCGAAAGCCCAAGGGCGAAGGCCATTCGCGGCGCGGCGAAATCCTGACGGCGGCCGAGCGAATCTTCGTCGAGCATGGTTATGAGGGCGCGACGATTCGCAAGATCGCGGACGAGGTCGGCCTGTCGTCCACCGCGCTCTACATGCATTTCTCCGACAAGGGTGCGATCCTGCAGGAGATCTGCCGCGACGCCTTTGCGCGCTTGATCGCCGCCAATGCGGCGGTGGCGGACGAGGACGCGCCCCCGATACGCCGGTTGCGGCGGATGATCGACGGCTATGTCGATTTCGGTTTCGCCCATCCAAACGCCTATCGCCTGATCTATCTGACGCGGCCGGTCGAGGCGCGCGAGGGCGCCCAGGACATGGCGCGCGAACTGGGCGGCGGTCTGTTCACGACGCTGGAAGCGACGGTGGCCGACGCGGTGGCGGCGGGCGAGCTGAAAGGCGACCCGAGCGTCCTTGCCCAAGCCATATGGGCGACGGCGCATGGGGTGGTGTCGTTGATGATCACCAAGCCGTATTTTCCGTGGGCGGATCGTCAGGCGCTGGTCGATACGATGTTGGACGCCCTGTTCGCGGGTCTGCCCCGGCCATGAAGCGGATCCTGGGTGCGTTCGCGGCCCTGATCTTGATCGCCGGCGCAGGCGCGACCCAGGCGAGGCCGTTGCGGGTCATGGCGCTTGATCAGTGTGCGGATCAATATGTTCTGGCGCTTGCGCCGGATGCGGAACTGGCGCTGTCGCCCCGCGCCGACGATCCCGACGCCTGGTTGCGGCGCGAGGCGGCCGGACATAGGCGGTTGCGGCCGACTCTGGAGGCGGCGGTCGGTTTCAGGCCGGATGTGGTGGTCCGCTACTGGGGTGGAGAACTCCGGCTGTTGACGGCGCTTGAACAGCGCGGGGTCAAGGTGATCGCGATCAATGACGCGGTCGATCTCAATGGTGTGCGTGAGAATATCCGCACGGCGGCGCGCGATCTGGGCCAAGTCGAGCGGGGACGCCGGCTGGAGCAGCGGATGGACGCCAAGCTGGCGCGGACGGCGCCGGTCAGCCAGACGGCGAAGGCGCCGGGGGCGGTCTATCTGACCTCGGGGGGCTTCACCTCCGGGCCGGGCACGCTGATGGATGCGATGATGCGCGCGGCAGGATTTCGCAACCTGACCACGGCCCCCGGCTTCGGCGCCATCAGCGTGGAGCAGATCGCCCTGAACCCGCCGGCGCGGTTCATTCTGGGCTTTTTCGATCAGTTGCGGGCTGACCTGCGCGGCCCCGGTCGCCATCCGGTCGTTCGCCGGGCGGCCGAGGGACAGACGGCGGCGCGGTTACCGGCGGCCAGCCTGACCTGTCCGGCGTGGTTCGCGGCCGATGCTGTGGAGATGATGGCTGAGGGCCGGCCGTGATCGCGACGGTGCGACTGTGTCTGATCCTGGGACTGTTGATCGTGGCGTCCTTGGCGCTGGCGATCCTGGCGGGTGAGACGGCGTTCAGCGGAGCGCAGTATGCCGCCGCGTTCGGCGATCCGAAGTCGGGACCGGCCGAAGTACTTTGGCAGGTGCGGGCGCCGCGCGCGGTCTGCGCCCTGGTCGTCGGCGCGGCCCTCGGGCTCGCGGGTGCAGTGATGCAGGGTCTGCTGCGCAATCCGCTGGCCGATCCCGGCGTGCTGGGCGTGTCGGCAACGGCGGCCCTGGGTGCAGCCCTGGCCATCGTGCTGGGCGCGGCGGCCTTGCCGGGATTGGTCGAGGTTTCCGCGCTGGCGGGTGCGGCGCTGGCTGGCGGACTGCTGATCGTTGCGTCCAGGGCCATGCGGGCGCCCGAGGCGCTGATCCTGTTCGGGGTGGCGCTATCCAGCTTCGCGGGTGCTGCGACCGCCCTGATCTTCAACCTGTCGCCGTCGCCGATCGCGTCGGCTGAGGTGATGTCGTGGCTCTTGGGATCGGTGCAGAGCCGAAGCTGGGTCGATGTGGCCTGGGTGACGCCTGCGGTGATCGTCGCGGCGGTGTTCGCCGGTCTGTCGGGATCGGGCTTGCGGATGCTGACCCTGGGCGACGAGGGGGCGGCGACGTCAGGATTGAACATGGGGCGAGTTCGATTGTTCGCCCTGATCGCGGCGGCGGTGGCGACCGGGGCGGCGGTCGCGGTGGCGGGTGTCATCGGTTTCGTGGGCTTGGCGGCGCCGCATCTTGTACGGGCGGCGGTGCGAGGCGACGCCAAGCGGATATTGGCGCCGTCGGCGCTGGCGGGCGGGCTGATGCTGATTTTGGCGGACCTGTTGGCGCGGCTGACGCCGACGGATCAGGAGCTGAAGCTGGGCGTGTTCACCGCCCTGATCGGCGCGCCGCTGTTCGCCCTGATCGCCTGGCGTGCGGCGCGGGAGTGGCGGCTGTGAGTTTGTTGTCCCTGGAACGGGTGCAGGCGCGGCTGGGCATGGGTGTCGTGCTTGATGGCGTGGACCTGTCGGTTGCGGCCGGCGAGGTCGTCGCCCTGTGCGGGCCGAACGGGGCGGGCAAAAGCAGCGTCATTCGTGCGGCCGTCGGCCTGCTTGATACCACCGGCGGTCAGGTCAGGCTGGGCGGGACGCAGATCGCAGACCTGTCCCATCGTCAGAGGGCGGAACGGGCGGCCTATCTGCCTCAGGAGCGGCGAATCGCCTGGAACCTGCCGGCGGTCGAGGTGGCGGCCCTGGGCGCGCCCTTCCTGTCGGGTGCGGAGGCGCTGGCGCGGGCCAGGGTGACGCTGGACGAGGTGGGCGCCGGTCATCTGGCCGACCGCGGCGTAGCGGAGATGTCGGGGGGAGAGCGGGCGCGTGTGCTGTTGGCGCGGGCCCTGGTGGTCGACGCGCCGCTGCTGCTGGCCGACGAGCCGATTGCGGGGCTGGACCCGGATGCGCAGCGGCTGGTGCTGGAGCGGCTGAGGGCGCGGGCCGATGGCGGGGCGGGGGTGCTGGTCAGCCTGCACGATCTGACGCTGGCCGCGACGACGGCGGATCGTGTCGTGGTGCTGGATCAGGGTAGGGTCGTCGCCGACGATGCGCCGATCCAGGCCCTGTCGGCCGCTGTCGTGCGCGAAGTGTTCGGGCTGGACGGCGGCTGGATCAAGGGGCCGAACGGGCCGCTGTTGGCGGCCCGCCGGGCTCAGTAGGCGGCGTAGGGGCGAGGACCGGTCGCCGAACCGCGCGAAATGTCGGCCGACGGCGTCAGCGGCGCCGTGCCGCCGTTCAGTCGCGCCTTGTAAACCGCCATGTTCTCCATCACCCGCATCATGTAGTTGCGCGTCTCGGTGAAGGGCGCGCACTCGATGAAGTCGATGGCGGCGGTGGCGTCGCCGCGCGGATCGCCGCATCGCGACACCCACTGGCCAGATCGCGCCGGTCCGGCGTTATAACCCACCGTCGCCAGCAGCATGGAGCCGCTGTTCGAAGCCATCAGCTCGCCCAGGTGATAGCTGCCCAGGGTCATGTTGTAATCGGGATCCCACAACTGCTCGGCCGAATAGCTCATGCCCAGGCGGCGCGCGACGCCCGAGGCGGTGGACGGCAGGAACTGCATCATGCCGCGCGCATCGGCGCCGGAACGGGCGCGAGGGTCGAAGCTGGATTCCTGGCGGGTGATGGCCTGGGTGAACTCCAGCGGGGCGGCGCCGCCGACCTGGGGCGGGATGCGGATGGGATACATGCGCTCGGGCATGACGAAGCCGCGCTGGCTGGCGGCGCGACCGACCATCATGGCGGTGAAGCCTTCGCCATAGCCGCGCGACAGGTCCATCAGCAGGGCCAGATCCTCGATGGTCGGCAGATCATTGTCGAGCTGATAGGCGAAGACACGCAGCAGGCTGGTCTCGCCGGTCTCGCCCAGGATACGTGTCGCGCGGACGATTTCGTTGCCTTCGAAGCGGGCGATATCCGACTGGGACGGGACGGGTTCGCCCGGCAGCTGAAGCGTGGTCATGCCCGCCTTCTCGGCGGATAACTGACCATAGAAGGTCTGCCAGTGCTGGGCGCCGTTGCGATAATAGGCGAGGGCGGCGTCGCGCTCGCCGCGCGCCTCGGCGGCCCGGCCCAGCCAGTAGAAGGCGCGGCCCTGGGTGATCGGGGTGGAGGAGGCGGTGCGCAGGGCCTCGAAGTGGCGGGCGGCGACCTCGGGCTGGTTCAGCTTGGTCAGGGCGACCCAGCCGGCGAAGAACTCCGCATCCACCATCCGGTCGCCTGAGGTGAAGCCGTGACCGTTCATGGCTTCATAGGCGGCGCGCCAGTTGCCCTGTTGCAAGGCGTCGAGGAAGTAGTTGCGACGCTCGCTCCACAGGGTGTTGTCGCCCGCCGTGTGGGCGGGGGCGGGCGGCAGGTTGGCCAGCAGGGCGAAACCCTCGGACTGGCGGTTCTGCGAACGCAGCAGGCGGACGCGTTCCAGAACGACGGCGGGATCGGCGGCCTGGGTAGGCGTCAGATTGGCGATGACGGCGTCGGGGCTGTAGGCCGAGCGCAGGGTCATGACCGTGTTGGCGATGGCGGCCCGGTCGGGCGAGACCAGATTGACCATGCTGCGAGTCGCCGGGCCATGCGGGCCGAGTAACAGCATGTTCAGCCGCGCCTCGTGATCGGCGGGCGTCAGCCAGGATCCCCACTGGCCGAGGATGCGCGACTGGGGCGCATCGTCGAACGAGCGGGTGCGCCACCAGTGGCGGACCAGAGCGCGGGCTTCGTCCTGACGACCGCGTTGTTCGAGGGCCGAGGCATAGGCGATGGCGCCTTCCACCGTCGTGGGCTTGCCGTCGGACATCAAGGCCAGGGCCGCATCGGCGCCCATGCCGGAACGGTCGAGAACCTTTTCGGCGGCGGCGCGGCGTGATTCGTTGCGTGGCCAGCCGGCGAGATCGCTCTGACCGCGCGCGAGGTCCGCATAGGACAGTTGTTCGCCCGAGGTGTCGATCAGCGCCCATTCGACCAGTTTGCGCGCCGAGGCGTCGCGGATCTGGGACATGGCGGACTGGGCGCCGAAGACGTCGCGGGCGCGGGCGGCGGCGAGGCCCTGGCGAAACAGCGCCGTGTCCTGATCGTTCAGCACGCGGCCCTGATAGGTCGCGGAATAGCCGGGCACGGACGACGACGCCGACGCATAGGGAACCGGCTGGGTCGGCAGGACGTCCTGCGGGTTCGGCGCAAGAACGGCGAGGGCCGCCGCCAGACTGGTCGCTATCATGATCTGTCCTGTTCTCATTCAATCCGGTTGCGGCGGAGCCGCTGGCGACCTAACGTCCCGCACTCATTGCAAAGGCGATGAACATCCGTCCATCGTCCCTCCCCACGCAGGCCAAGTTTAGTCCCATGACCGCCCCCTTGTTCAAGGGCGTGATCACCGCCCTGATCACACCACTTCGTGACGGAAACGTGGACGAAGCCGCATTCGCCAGATTGCTGGAGCGCCAGATCGCCGCAGGGGTCCACGGCGTCGTGCCGATGGGCACGACGGGCGAGGGCGCCAGCATGGATCTGGACGAGCACAAGCATGTGATCGAACTGTGCGTGCGGCTGGCGGCCGGGCGCGTCAGCGTCATCGCCGGTACGGGCTCGCCCTACACCAAGGAAGCCATCGACCTGACACGGCACGCCAAGACGGTGGGTGCGGATGGGGCGCTGATCGTGACGCCCTATTACATCCGCCCGTCGCAGGCGGGCATGGCGGCGCATTTCGAGGCCATCGCGGACGCGGTCCAACTGCCGATCCTGCTCTATAACGTGCCGGGGCGCACCGGGGTTGATCTGGCGAACGAGACGGTGGCGCGCCTGGCGGCCCATCCGAACATCGTCGGCATCAAGGACGCCACCGGCGACATGAGCCGGGTCAGCTGGATGCGGACCAATATCGGCGGCCAGTTCGACCTGATCTCGGGCGATGATCCGAGCTATCTGGGCTATCACGCCCATGGAGGGGCCGGGCTGATCTCCGTGGCGTCCAACGTCGCGCCCGAGGCCATGGTCGCCCTGCATAACGCGATGACGGCCGGCGACTACGCCACGGCTCGCGATTGGCAGGACCGGCTGATCGGCCTGTGCAAGGCGCTGTTCCTCGACAACTCGCCGGCGCCGACCAAATACGCCTTGGCCAGGCTGGGGTTGTGCAACGAAGAGGCGCGTCTGCCGCTGTCGCCGACGTCGGATGCGGTCAAGCCGCTCATCGATCGCGCTATGGCGGATGCGGGCGTCGGCTGATGGCGCCGCAACCCCAGTCCAAATCCAAGGTCATCGCCGAGAACCGCCGCGCAAGGTTCGACTATTTCCTTGAAGAGAATATCGAGGCGGGCATTCAGTTGCTGGGCACCGAGATCAAGGCGCTGCGTGACGGGCGAGCCAATATCGCCGAAAGCTATGCGGCGGTGGAGGGGCGCGAGATCGTGCTGATCAACGCCGACATCCCGCCCTATAAACAGGCCAACCGCTTCAACCACGAACCGCGCCGGCCCCGTAAGCTGCTGCTGCACAGAAAGCAGATCGACCGCCTGATCGGGGCTGTCCAGCGCGACGGTCAGACGATCATTCCGCTGAAGCTTTATCTGAACGACGCAGGCAAGGCGAAGCTGGAGATCGCCCTGGCCAAGGGCAAGAAGCTGCACGACAAGCGCGAAGCCTCGGCCGAACGGGACTGGCAGCGCGACAAGGCCCGCCTGATGCGGGACAAGGGCTGAGCTTCAGGCGTCGATCAGGGTGCGGACGCGGTCGAAGATGTCCTCGAACATCTGAGGCGTCAGGCGGCCGGTGTTCGTGTTCAGCCGTGAGCAGTGATAGCTGTTCAGGATGACATAGCCGCCCGCCTCGCCTTGGGAGCCATGGCCTGCGGGCATGGCGGAGGCGGGACGGCCGAACGCCTTCAGGATATTGCGGCGCGACACGTCGCCCAGGGTCACGATCACCTTCAGATTGGGCAGCAGGGCCAGCCGGTCGATCAAGAAGGGCCGGCAAGTGGTTTCCTCGATCGGCAGAGGCTTGTTGCCGGGCGGGGCGCAGCGCACCGCATTGGTGATCATGCAGTCCGTCAGCGTCAGGTCGTCGTCGCCGTTCGGATCATAGTGACCGTGCGCGAAGCCCGTCTTCTTGAGGGTGTCGTAGAGCAGCCAGCCGGCATGATCGCCGGTGAAGGGGCGGCCGGTACGGTTGGCGCCGGTGCGGCCGGGCGCGAGGCCCGCGATCAGCAGGCGCGCGTTCGGATCCCCGAACGAGGCGGCGGGACCGTTCCACCAGTCTGGGTTCTGGCGCGCATTCTCCTGGCGATAGGCGACCAGGCGCGGGCAAAGCGGACAGTCGCGGGGCGGTTCGGGCGTCAGCATTATTGGGCGCTCTTGGGACGGCCGAACTCGGCCATCATGTCGTTCAAATCCAGGAAGGCGTCGGCCTGGCGACGCAGTTCGTCGGCGATGTGCGGCGGTTGGGTCTTCTGGGTCGAGACGACGGTGACGCGCACGCCACGCGCCTGAACCGCCTGAACCGCCCGCCGAAAATCTCCGTCCCCGGAAAACAGCACGGCGTGGTCGATGTGTGGAGCCAACTCCAGCATGTCCACCGCAATCTCGATGTCCATATTGCCCTTGATCCGGCTGTGGCCCTGACCGTCGGTAAAACGCTTCACCGGCTTGGTCACGACCGAAAAGCCGTTGTAGTCCAGCCAGTCGACCAGCGGTTTCACGGGTGAGAATTCTTCGCCCTCGACCACGGCCGTATAGTAATAGGCGCGCGTAAGGATGGATTTCTCGCGGAACCAGTCCAGCATCCGCCGGAAGTCCATGTCGTGCTGCAAGGCGCGCGCGGCGGAATAAAGGTTCGAGCCGTCGATGAAGATCGCCAGCCGGTCGGTGGGATGAAACATGGTCGATGCCGTCGAAAGAGATGAAAAATCGGACTCCGCGGCCGCGCCAGGCGTCGATGTCGGAATCGACGACGGGTTCGACCTGAATGATGCAGTCATCGTGGCGCTGGGCTGCAATGACAAGGGGGCATGGGCATCGTGCCGCGAAGCGCTGGAGGCGGCGCTCGCGCTATTTCGCAGCGAGGGGATCGATGTCGTGGCCCGGTCGTCGTGGTGGTCGTCGCTGGCCTGGCCCGATCCGCAGGATCCTCCCTTCCTGAACGGCGTCGTCATGGTGCGCACCGCCCATGATCCGCACGAACTGATGACTGCCCTGGGACGGATCGAGGACGCTTTCGGTCGCGAAAGGTCGGTTCGCAATGCGCCGCGGACGCTGGATCTAGACCTGATCGCCTACGGGCGACTGAGCGGTGATCTGGACGGGTTGATCCTGCCTCACCCCCGTGCGGCCGAGCGACGGTTTGTCATGGGGCCGATCGTCGAGATCGCGCCGCGCTGGCTGCATCCGACGCAGGGTGGGACGGCGAGCGAATTGGTCGAGACCGCGTCGGTCGGTCGCGACGCCCATCCCTTGAAGTAGGACGCGGTTCGTGAGCTGATCTCTCTCTCCTGACACCGGGAGACATTCATGCTCGTCCTTTCTATGGCCATCCTGCTCGCTGCCGGGGTGGTGCAGGAATCGCATCCTGTACCTGCCTCGCCGCCTGCGGGAGTCGGGCTGGTGATCCATGAGGCGGATACGATGGTCCGCCAGCCGCCGCCCCATAACGGAACGGGAATGAGCACCGCCTATCGCATCTCGGGCGTGGCGCCGAACCGATCGATGGAGTTCAGAAAGCGGGTCATGCATCCGGGATCGTCCATCGGCCTGCACGTCATCGCCCACGACGAGGTCTATCATGTGGTCAGCGGGGAAGGGGACGTGACCACGGACGGCGTCACCACCCGGATGAAGGTCGGTGACACGGCCTATCTGTATGACGGCGGCAATGTCGGCATCCAGCAGGTCGGCGAGGACGATCTGGTGCTGATCATCGCCTATCCTCTGGCGCGTCGGACCGACTGACGCCGCACTTTCGCCCCTGTGGCGTTGCAAAAGTCAGTCCCCATCTGTATTTGACGCGGTTCTCCCCCGCGTTCGAGGAATTTCATGGCCCGCGTCACCGTCGAAGACTGCATCGAGAAGGTTCCGAACCGCTTTGGTCTGGTTCTGATTGCCGGCCACCGTGCTCGTAGCATCGCCAATGGCTCCGCCCTGACGATCGACCGCGACAACGACAAGAACCCGGTCGTCGCCCTGCGTGAGATCGCCGACGACACCGTCGTTCCGGACGAACTGCTTGAGACCATCATCACCACGCTGCAACGCGTCGATGAGCGTACGGAAGCCGAAGACGAGGCGGAGACGGTCGCCCTGCTGGCCGCACCGCAGCACATGAACATGGCCGAGGCGGAACTGATCCGCGCCCTGCAAAGCGACCGCGACGGCGGTCAGGAGGAGCGGTACTGACGCCCGAGGGAGCCCCTGGCGTCACTATCCTGCCGGCGCGGACCGAAACGGTTCCGCCGGCGCCCCAAGCTGCAAACAAAAACGACCTTAAATCGGTCGCCGCCGATCCCGGGCGGCCGATCAAGCGTGCGCCGATCCTGCGCCAATTCGAGCTGATCGAGGCCGTAAAGGCTTATGATCCGACAGCCGACGAAGCGCTTCTGAACCGCGCCTACGTCTATGCGATGAAGATGCATGGCTCGCAGTTGCGGGCTTCGGGCGATCCCTATTTCGCCCACCCGATCCAGGTCGCGGGCATCCTGACCGATTACAAGCTCGATACCGCCACAATCGTCACCGCCCTGTTGCACGACGTGGTCGAGGACACCTCGGCGACGCGCGACGACATCGCCGGCATGTTCGGCGAGGAGGTCGCGGTCCTGGTCGAGGGCGTGACCAAGCTGAGCCGGCTGGAGCTTCAGGCCGAGCACACGCGCCAGGCCGAGAACCTGCGCAAGTTCATCCTGGCCATCAGCCGGGACGTGCGGGTGCTGCTGGTCAAGCTGGCCGACCGCCTGCACAACATGCGCACGCTTCAATATGTGAAGCCCGAGAAGCGCGAGCGGATCAGCCGCGAGACGCTCGAAGTCTATGCGCCGCTCGGCAGGTCGATCGGCATCCACTCCATCGCCTCCGAGCTGGAAGAGCTGGCCTTCACCCACCTGAATCCGACCGCCAAGACCGCCATCGAGCGGCGGCTGGAGGCGTTGAAGCTGGAACACGGGCGCGCCATCGAAGGCGTCGCAGGCGAGGTCGAGCGCGTGCTGTCGGAGGCCGGCCTGACGGCCAATGTCTATGGTCGCCAGAAGACGCCCTATTCGATCTGGCGCAAGCTGCAGCGCAAGTCGGTCGGGTTCTCGTCCCTGTCCGACATCTATGGCTTCCGCGTCATCGTCGAGGCCGAAGACGACTGCTATCGCGCGCTGGGCGTCATCCACCGCGAATGGCCGATGGTGCCCGAGCGGTTCAAGGATTTCATCTCGACGCCCAAGTCGAATAATTACCGCTCGCTGCACACGACCGTCGTCGGGCCGCGCGGCCTGCGCATCGAGATGCAGATCCGCACCGAGGAGATGGACCGGATCGCCGAGGACGGGGTCGCCGCCCACTGGCGCTATAAGAACAAGTCCTATGGCTTCGACCGCGAGGCGATGGAACAGGGCGGGGGCCGCGATCCCCTGCAGAACCTGCGCCATCTGGTGCAGGTGATCGAGCACGGCGAGGGCGGCGAGGACTGGGTCGAGCACGCCAAGCTCGAAATGTACCTGGATCAGGTGTTCGTCTTCACGCCTAAGGGTCAGTTGGTGACGCTGCCGCGCGGCGGCATGCCTCTGGACTTCGCCTATGCCGTCCACACCGAGGTCGGGGACACGGCGGTCGGGGTCAAGGTCAACGGCGAGTTGAAGCCGATGCGGACACCGCTTCAGAACGGCGACGTGATCGAGATCATTCGGGGCTCCAAGCGCGAAGTGCCTGCCGACTGGCGCAGCCTGACCGTCACCGGCCGTGCGCGCTCGGCCATCCGTCGCCATATCCGCACGTCAGAGCGGGAAGAGTTCATCAAGCTGGGCCGCGTGGCGCTGGATCAGACGCTGGGGCGCGTGGAGAAATCCCTGACCGACGTGTCGCTGAAGCCGGTGCTGGAGATGCTGGCGGTCGCCAACGACGAGGATCTGTTCGAGGGGCTGGGCCGGGGCCGGCTGTCGCCGACGACCGCCGCCGAAATCCTGTTCCCCGCACTGAAGGGGCGGCTGAAGGCCGGGCCGGAGAAGCAGCGGATCGAGGGCGACAAGGCGCGGCTGTTCGTGCGCGGCGGCGGGCTGACGCCCGGCGTGACGGTGCATTTCGGCCAGTGCTGCACCCCGGTGCCGGGCGACCGGATCGTGGGTATTCTGGAGCCTGAATCCGGCCTGACGGTGCACACCATCGATTGCCAGACCCTGGCCGCCTTCGCGGACGACGATTCCGTCTGGCACGACCTGCAATGGACGCCCCAGGCCGAGACCGACGCCGTCGCCGCCGCCCGCATTCGCGCGACGATCCGCAATGCGCCCGGCGTGCTGGGCCAGGTCACGACCCTGATCGGCGAGGCCGGCGGCAACATCATCAACCTGTCGATGGCGCACCGCCAGCAGGACTTCTTCGACGTGGACGTGGACGTCGAGGTCGAGGACGCCAAGCACGCGACCATGATCATGGCGGCGCTGCGGGCCAATCCGTCGGTCGACTCGGTCGAACGCGCGCGGGGCGAATGAGCGAGCCGGTCAAGCCGAACGCGGCCCAGATGGCGTCGGCGTCCTATCGCATGGCAGCGATGGATCAGGACTTCCTGCTGGGCGATTCCATGCGCGGCGTCCGCTTCCTGATGGAATACGCCAAGCCGGATGAGGCGCTGAGGGCCTGGGGCGTGCGCTCCACCATCGTCGTCTTCGGCAGCGCCCGTATCCGCGAGGGTCATCGCTGGTACGAAGAGGCGCGCGCCTTCGGTCGGCTGGCGTCCGAGCGGGGCGGGGCGTTTCGGGGTTCCGTGGGCGAGCCGCGCGACAACGTCATCGCCACCGGCGGCGGACCGGGCATCATGGAGGCGGCCAATCGTGGGGCCGTGGACGCCGGTGCGCCCTCCGTCGGGTTCAACATCATCCTGCCGCACGAGCAGGAGCCGAACGCCTATTCGACGCCGGAACTGACCTTCCTGTTCCATTATTTCGCGATGCGGAAGATGCACCTGGCGATGCGAGCCAATGCGCTTGTGGTCTTCCCGGGCGGATTCGGCACCTTCGACGAGATGTTCGAGATGCTGACCCTGCGCCAGACGAAGAAGGCGCCGCCTGTGCCGGTCGTGCTTGTGGACAAGGCCTACTGGACTTCGGTCATCGGTTTCGACGTCCTGGTCGAGCACGGGATGATCGCGCCATCGGACCTGGACCTGATCGGTTTCGCCGAGGACGCCGAGGGCGTCTGGGCCGAACTGCTGGCGCGCGGACTGCGCCCGAACGAAAACATCGAATGAAGCGTCGCCGGAGGGTTCATCCGCGCGCGATCCGGGTCTAGAACCCCTTCATGAACACCCAAGACGTACTCAACGAGTTTCGCGACGCTGGCGCCCTGCGCGAAGGCCATTTCGTCCTGTCGTCGGGCCTGCACAGCCCGGTCTTCCTGCAGAAGAACCTGGTCTTCATGGACGGCGCGCGCTGCGAGCGGCTGTGCAAGGCGTTGGCCGACAAGATCGTCGCCACGGTCGGCCCGGTCGATGTCGCCATCTCGCCGGCTGTGGGCGGCATCATCCCCGGCTATGAGACCGCCAAACACCTGAAGGTCCGCTCGATGTACGTCGAGCGCGAAGGCGGCCAGTTCAAGCTGCGTCGCGGTTTCTCGGTCGAGCCGGGCGAAAAGGTCGTCATGGTCGAGGACATCGTCACGACCGGCCTGTCGTCGCGTGAATGCATCGCCGCCATCCAGGCGGCCGGGGGCGAGGTGGTCGCCGCCGCCTGCATCGTCGATCGTTCGGGCGGCAAGGTGGACGTGGGCGTGCCGCTGATCGCCTTGGCCTCGCTGGAGGTGCCGGCCTATGCGGCTGACGCCCTCCCGCCGGAACTGGCCGCGCTTCCGGTGGAAGATCCTGGCAGCCGCAGATTGTCGAAGTAGAGCCATGCGCGAACGGGTCAGGCTGGGCGTCAACATCGACCACGTCGCTACGGTGCGAAATGCGCGAGGCGGGACGCATCCCGATCCGGCCCGCGCGGCCGAGGCGGCCCTCGCGGCGGGCGCGGACGGCATCACCGCCCATCTGCGCGAAGACCGCCGCCACATAACCGACGCAGACATCGACGTGCTGAGCGCCCTGTGCGCGCGGGCGGGAAAGCCGTTGAACTTCGAGATGGCGGTGACGGAGGAGATGCTGGCCATCGCCATGCGTCATCGGCCCCATGCGGCCTGTCTTGTGCCCGAACGGCGCGAGGAGGTCACGACCGAGGGCGGTCTGGCGGTCGCGGGTCACGAGGCGCGCATCGCCCCTGTGGTGAAGGCGCTGACGGATGCCGGCATCCGCGTCTCTCTGTTCATCGAACCTGCCGAGGCGCAGGTCGAGGCTGCGGCCGCCGTAGGCGCTCAGGTGGTGGAGTTCCACACCGGCCGCTATTGCCATCTGACCGATCCCGGCGAGCGGGAGGTCGAGTTCGAACGCCTGGCCGCCGCCGCCGCCCAGGCCGACATCCTGGGGATGGAGGTTCATGCGGGTCATGGACTGGATTACGACACGGCGCCCCGCATGCTGGCGATCCCCGAAGTTCGCGAGCTGAATATCGGGCATTTCCTGATCGGCGATTCGATCTTCATCGGTCTGGACGGCGCGATCCGCCGGATGCGGGCCGCGATGGATGCAGCGAAATGATCATCGGCGTGGGCGCGGATCTGTCGGACATCCGCCGCATCCAGGCCTCGCTGGATCGGTTCGGTGATCGCTTCAAGACCCGCTGCTTCACCGAACTGGAACGCACGCGGTCCGACCGCAAGCCTGATCCGGCGTGGAGCTACGCCAAGCGTTTCGCGGCCAAGGAGGCCTGCGCCAAGGCGCTGGGCACGGGAATGCGGGCCGATGTCTATTGGCGCGATATGGGGGTGGTGAACCTGCGTTCCGGCCAGCCGACCATGGCGCTGACGGGGCATGCCGCCGAGCATCTGGCGCGGCTGACGCCGGCCGGACACGAGGCGAAAATCCACCTGACTCTGAGCGACGAACATCCCTATGCGCTCGCCTTCGTGGTGATCGAAGCCTTGCCGCAGTCGTAATCAGGTTATAGGCGTGCGCGATGACCGCGCAGACGCGGCGAGGATGCCTGATCGCATGAGCGAAGACCAAAAGCCCGACGACGCCAAACGCGACGCCACTCCCGAAGAGCGATTTGCGGCTTCGGAGGCGGACGCTCCGGTCAAGTCGGTGCAAGAGCCGACCACGTCGAACCAAAAGGTCTACGCGCAAAAGCCCGGCGGTCGTGACAAGACGCCGTCGGCCGCCAGCGAGACCGGCGAGATCTTCAAGACCGTCATCTTCGCCCTGCTGATCGCGATGGTGCTGCGGATATTCCTGTTCCAGCCCTTCACCATTCCGTCGGCCTCGATGGAGCCCAACCTCTACGAAGGCGACTATATCGTCGTGTCGAAGTGGTCGTACGGCTTCTCGAAACACTCGATCCCGTTCAGCCCGCCGCTGTTCGACGGCCGGATCATGGGCTCGGCGCCCAAGCGCGGCGACGTCGTCGTGTTCAAACTGCCGCGTGACAACAAGACGGACTTCATCAAGCGCGTGATCGGCCTGCCCGGCGACCGCATCCAGATGATCGCCAACAAGCTGTATATCAACGACAAGCCGGTTCAGGACGTCGTGGTCAGCGAGCAGGAGATCAACGACATCTTCGGCCCGCGTCCGGTGACCGAGGTGCGCGAGACCCTGCCGGAAGGCAGGAGCTTCATGACCCAGGACTTCGGTCCCGGAAACGATCTGGACGACACCCCGGTCTATGCAGTCCCGGCCGGCCATTACTTCATGATGGGCGACAACCGCGACAACTCGATCGACAGCCGCGTCGAACAGTCCAGCGGCGTGGGCATGGTCCCGGCCGAGAACCTGGTCGGCAAGGCGCAGATCATCCTGTTCTCCTGGAAGCCCGGTTCGTCGCTGTGGAACCCCGTCAGCTGGTTCAATGTGCGGCTCGACCGGTTCTTCAACGTCTTGAAGTAATGGGGAATACGCGAGCTGAATCCGTCGCGGCGCTGGAAACGCGTCTGGGACACACGTTCAAGGACAAGGCCCTGCTGGAGCGCGCCCTGACCCACGCCAGCGTGGGCGAGGGGGCGCCGGTCGGGATCCATGGTCCGCGCGACAACGAGCGGCTGGAGTTCCTGGGCGACCGGGTGCTGGGACTGCTGGTCGCCGAGCGGTTGTCGGCAGAGTTTCCGACGGCCGACGAAGGTCAGCTTTCGTCCAGTCTGCATGCCCTGGTCGACAAGACCGCCTGCGCCCGCGTCGGCGAGGCGCTGGGCGTCGGCCCAGCTCTACGGTTGTCGCCGGGTGAGACCAAGACCGGCGGCCGTCGCAAGGCGGGCGTTATCGCCGATGCGGTCGAGGCGATCCTGGCGGCGGTCTACCTGGACGGCGGCCTTGATGCGGCGCGGACCTTCTTCGACGCCGCCTGGGCCGACGAACTGTCTGCCCCGCCGTCGCGCACGGTGACGAATCCCAAGTCGGCGCTTCAGGAATGGGCGCAAGGCAAGGGCAGGCCGCTGCCGACCTATCGCGTGGCCGAACGGACGGGTTCGGATCATGCACCCACATTCACCGTCGAAGTTTCCGTGCAGGACGTGCAGCCCTTGACCGCGCAAGGGCGTTCGCGTCAGGAGGCGGAGAAGGCGGCCGCAACGGCTCTCCTCAAACGTGAAGGCGTCATTTGACCGATTTCGAAAACCAGCGCGCGGGCTTCGCCGCCATAATCGGCGCGCCGAACGCCGGCAAGTCCACGCTGGTGAACCGGCTGACCGGGTCCAAGGTCTCGATCGTTACGCAAAAGGTGCAGACGACGCGCTTTCCCGTGCGCGGCATCGCGATGGAAGGCGACGCCCAGATCGTGTTGGTGGACACGCCCGGCATCTTCACCCCGCGTCGTCGTCTGGACCGGGCCATGGTCGCCTCGGCCTGGGGCGGGGCCCAGGACGCGGACATCGTCGTCCACCTGATCGACGCCCAGTCGCACATCAACTCGGAAGGCCGCGAAGGTACGGCGGCGGATCGCCGCTCGGCCGAGGACACCGAGACCATTATCGCCAATCTGCAGTCGACCGGAACCAAGGTGGTGCTGGCGCTGAACAAGATCGACGGCATGCGCCGCGACACCCTTCTGGCTCTGTCGCAGAAGATGTTCGAGAGCGGCGTCTATTCCGAGGTCTATATGATCTCGGCCGCCAACGGCGACGGCGTGGAAGACCTGAAGCAGCGTCTGGCCCTGTCCATGCCCAAGGGGCCGTGGCTCTATCCCGAGGACCAGGCGGCGGACGTGCCGGTGCGGGTTCTGGCGGCGGAGATCACCCGCGAGAAGGTCTATCTGCGCGTCCATGAAGAGCTGCCCTATTCGGCGGCCGTGGAGACCACCAGTTTCGAGGAGCGCGCCGACGGCTCGGCCCGGATCGAACAGACCATCTATGTCGAGCGTGAGAGCCAGCGGCCCATCGTCCTGGGCAAGGGCGGTCAGACGCTGAAATGGATCGGTCAGAAGTCGCGCGAGGAGCTGAACGAGCTGCTCGGTCGCCAGGTCCACCTGTTCCTGACCGTCAAGGTCGATCCGAAATGGCAGGACTCGAGGGCGCTATACGCCCAGTTCGGCCTGGATTTCGACGTCTGAGTTCCTGTGTTTGAAGTGCCGCGTACTGCCGGGGGCCATCCCCGGCTCGTTCTGGGCGTCCTTGGGGCGCTGATCCTCGGCGGCGCGGTCTGGGGCGGCATCGCCACGGCCGTCCCACCCAAGACCGATGCAGCCTTGGTGACAGAGCGGGCCGATGCCCCGCCGCGTCCGCCCTTGGTCGTGGTTCAGGATTTGCCGCAACTGGCTGCGCGGATGGATCGCGAGGCGGCGGCAGGCCGGTTCATGGGGGCGGTTCTGGTGGCCAAGGGCGACCAGGTGCTGTTCCGCCAGGTCTATGGCAAGGGCAATTACGAGCGGGACGAGCCGCTGGCGCTGGACTCGCGCTTCCGCCTGGCCTCGATCTCGAAACAGTTCACGGCGACGGCGATCCTGAAGCTTCAGGACGAGGGCAAGCTGAACGTCTCCGACCCTGTCTGCAAATGGTTACAGCCCTGTCCGCAGGCTTGGGCGTCGGTGCGGATCAGCCATCTACTGTCGCACACCTCGGGCATTCCCGATCTGATGGCGCGGCCCGGCTGGGGCATGCGCCGCACGACCCCGGCGACGCTGAACGAACTGACCGAGGACTCGAAGCAGTTCGGCCTGCAGTTCGAGCCGGGAACGAAGGTTCGCTACGACAACGCCGGGTTCAACCTGGCCGCCGCCATCGTCGAAAAGGCCAGCGGTCAGCCTTATGACGCCTATATGCGTAACGCCTTCTTCAAGCCCCTGGGCATGAAGGACAGCGGGCTGGATCTGGACGGCGGCGACCACGACGTCATCATGGGCTACGCCAACTTCCCCGGCGGGCTGGCGGCCCAGCCGAACGCCAATACCTCCATCGTTGCGGGGGCGGGTGCGGTCTATTCGACGCTGGACGACCTGCTGGTCTGGCAAAGGGCGCTGCATCGCGGCGCGCTGCTGAAGCCGAGCAGTTACCAGCAGATGCTGGCTGACCATGCGCCGGCGGACACCAAGCCGAACGAGCGCAGCCATCCGCGTCGGGACTGGGGCTTCGGCATCTTCTCGAACCGTCTGGGCGATCAGGTCCGGCCCAGTTTCCAGGACCGCCAGATCTATCACACCGGCAGTTGGGGCGGGTTCCGCAACCTGATGCTTTATCAGCCCGAGGCCGATGTGACGGTGATCGTGCTGTCCAACAACTATCATCTGCGCGACCAGGTCTTCCTGATCAGCCAGCAGGCGATGGCCGAAGCCCTGGCGCGCGAGTTTCCGACCACGCTGGCGCGCTGAGCCATCCGCCTGGTTTCCCAATGGGGAGAACAGGACTAGAACGGACGCATGATCGCCCTTTTCGCCGCCCTCGCCCTGTCCGCGTTTCCGATGCAGGCTTCGGATGACTCCGCCGTCGCCGCAGGCGTCGTTCTGGACCGGATGCATGAGGCCGCGTCGCGCGCTGACGGCGACGCCTATTTCGACCTCTTCACCCCCGACGCCCGGTTCGTCGGCACGGATGCGACCGAGCGCTGGTCGCTGGCCGAGTTTCGCGCCTATGCGACGCCGTTTTTCTCGCGCGGCAAGGGCTGGACCTATCGCCCGCATGACCGGGTGGCGACCTTGGCGCCGGGCGACTGCCGCTGCATCGTCTGGTTCGACGAACTGCTCGACAACGACGCCTATGGGCTGACGCGGGGATCGGGAGTGCTGCGTCTGACCGACGAGGGCTGGAAGATCGAGCAATATGTCCTCAGCTTCACGGTGCCGAACGACAAGGCCAAGAGCGTGGTCGGATTGATCGCCGAAGGTTCGGCCGACTGATGGACTTTCACGAAGAGGCGTTCGTCCTGTCGGCGCGCAGCCATGGCGACACCGGGTCTGTGGTGGATCTGTTGACCGAGAACCATGGCCGCCGGTCCGCCTATGTGGCGGGAGGGGCGTCGCGCAAGATGAAGCCGTTCCTGCAAGCCGGGGCGCGGGTCGTGGCGGATTACCGCGCGCGAACTTCGGATCATCTGGGCGCCGCGCGGCTGGAGCCGGTGGGCGAGGGGCCCAGCGCCCTGTTCGACGACGCCCTGGCGCTGACCGGGTTGGCGGCGGCGGCCGGTGTGGCGCAAGGGGCCTTGCCCGAGCGCGAGCCGCATCCCGGCGTCTTTCTCGCCTTCGAGGCGCTGATGACGGCCTTTGCCCTGCCGGATGTCTGGCCCGCCATTTTCGTGCGGTTCGAGGCGGGGCTGCTGGAAGACCTGGGCTTTGGCCTCGATCTGTCGAAATGCGCAGCGATGGGCACGGCCGACGACCTGATCTATGTCAGCCCCCGCACCGGCCGGGCGGTCAGCCGCGACGCGGGCGCACCCTATGCCGACAAGATGCTGACGCTGCCGCCCTTCATGCTGGGCGCGCAGGCGGGGTTGATCGAGGGCGACGTGAAGGCGGGGTTCGACCTGACCGGGCATTTCCTTGAACAGTTCGTGTTTCACCCGCAGAACAAGCCCCTGCCGCCCGCGCGCGTCTGGATGCTGGACAAACTGGCCGACGCCGGCCGCCTCTAGCCGAAGGTGAAGGCGAAGACCTGAACGCCGGGATCGAGGAACTCGATCTCGAACGTCCGCTCGCGCACCGCACCAGTCTGGCGAACCAGTTGATAAAGCCGCTCGCCGTCGATGCGGCCCATGCCTTGCGCGTCGATGTCGCTGCCTGCGTTCGGGCCGGGTGCGGCGCCATCGACAAGGACGCGGAAACGCGGCTGTTCGCCGGTCTTGCTCGGGCCCATCACCAGATGCAGGTCGCGCGCCTTGAAGCGGAAGGCGACACGCCCTCCAGCAGTCTGAAGGTCGGCGTGTTCGCGGGTGACCCTCCAGCGGCCGGACAGGGTCCAGCCGTTCAGTTGCAGCGGGGCGGCGACGTAGTCCTTGATGACATCGTTGGCCAAGCCGCCGGGAGAACGGAAGTTCTCGGCGCGCGCATAGCCCACATAGGTTTCCGGCGATTCGACCTGCGACATGTCGGCGGCGGCCTCTGCGCCCTGGGCCTGAACGTCGACCACGTCGCGGGCGACGTTCGCCGCGCCGGCCTCTTTCAAAAGCTGCTGAATGACGCGTTCGGAGCCGTCATAGTCGCCCTCGCCGAAGTGGTGGTGGCGGATCTGGCCCTTGGCGTCGATGAAGTAGTGGGCGGGCCAGTATTGGTTCTTGAACGCACGCCAGATGGCGAATTCGTTGTCCATGGCGACCGGATAGGTGATGCCCAGCCGCTGAATGTTCTGGCGGACGTTGGCCTCGGATTTTTCGAAAGCGAACTCTGGCGTGTGGACGCCGATCACCACCAGACCCTGATCCTTGTACTTCTCGGCCCAGGCGCGGACGTAGGGGATGGAGCGGATGCAGTTGATGCAGGAGTAGGTCCAGAAATCGACCACCACCACCTTGCCGCGCAGTTGCTCCGTCGTCAGGGGCGGCGTGTTGATCCAGGTCGTCGCGCCGTTCAGTGGCGGCATCATGCCCTCGACCGGCAGGTTGGCAAGGTCGGTCGGGGCTTCGTTCGTCGGCATGCCGCGACCGATACTGCCCAGCAGCGCCTGTTCGATACGGCCGGTGCTTGCTGCCGAGATGCGGGTCAGCAAGCCTGTGTCGGCGCCCAGGCCGATGATGACCACGCCGATCAGCACCAGCACGCCCAGCCCGCGACGGACCCATTCCCCGACGCCCAGCGCACCCTTCATGGCCTTGAACACACGACCGCCGATCAGCAGGGCCAGGCCCAGGGACGTCGCTGCACCGGCCGCATAGGCCAGCAGCAACACCGTCGTGCCGACGCCCGCGCCCTGAAGCGCTGCGCCCGTCAGGATCACGCCCAGGATCGGCCCGGCGCACGGCGCCCACAGCAGACCCGTCGCAACGCCGAGCAGCAGAGAGGCCCGCACCTCGCCCTGATCGCCACTGTGACGTTCCGCACGGTCCGTCAGCCAGGATCCGGCGGCGACGAACGGCCGCATCAGGCGGTCGCCCAAGGCGGGGAACAACAGGCTGAGGCCCAGCACGGCCATGACCGCCAGGGCGATCCACCGTCCGACTTCGTTGGCGCGAACCGCCCAGCCTCCGCCCAGCGCCGCCAGGGTCGCCACGCCCGCGAATGTCACCGCCATGCCGACCAGCAGAGGAAAGCCGTTGCGCAGGAAGGGGCGACCGGCGCGGGCGAAGACGAACGGAAGGACGGGCAGAATGCAGGGGCTGACGATGGTCAGGACGCCGGCGAGGTAGGACAGCAGGAACAGGATCATGGCGCGGCCTGACGGGGAAGGTGGTTCTTCCCTACGTTCGAACCGACGGGCCGGTTGGTTTCATCGCTGCGGAAAATGTTCGCGGCGTGTCGGAATTCTTCGGCCAGCGTCCGCACGAGTTGATCCGCCGGCATCACGCGGGCCAGCGGCGCGCCCTGTCCGGCCCATTGGGCGGCGTAGCCGTCGTCGCCGGCGGCCTTGGCAGTTGTGTTCAGCGCCTTGCCGATGTCGTAGGCGCGGGGATAGGCGGCGATAGCGTCGGGTTCGGCCTGGCGCATGAAGGCGTTCTCAATCCCTCTGGCGGGCCGCCCGGACAGCACGGCGGATACGCGGGTCCGTTGCGCCTCCCGACCCGCCATCGCCCGTCGATAGGCAGTGTCGGCCGAGGATTCGGGGCAGGAGACAAAGGCCGTGCCCATCTGGGCCCCGGCCGCGCCCAGCGTCATCGCCGCCAAAATGCCTGCGCCGTCCATGATCCCGCCTGCCGCAATGACGGGAATGGTCAGCCGGCTGGCCAGCAGTCGGGTCAACGGCAGGGTTGCGAACCGCAGGTCATAGGCGGGGTCGAACACGCCGCGATGGCCTCCGGCCTCCCAACCCTGGGCGACGACCATGTCGATGCCGGCGTTCTGAACGGCTTGCCCCTCGGCTGGCGAGGTGGCAGTCGCAAGCAGGAGGACGCCAGCGGCCTCCAGCGCGGCGATCTGCTTCGGTTTCGGCAGGCCGAAATGAAAGCTGACCACGGCCGGGCGTTCGTCCAGCAGGACCGCCAACTGAGCGTCGTCGTCGAGGAAGCTGGGATAGATGTCGCGCAACTGCTCCGGCGGCTGGGCGTCGAACGGTGCGAACAGGGGGCGCAGGCGGTTGATCCACGCCTGGTCCCCAGCCGGATCCGGCGCAGCGGTGGCATGGCAGAAGACGTTGACGTTGAACGGTCGGTCGGTGAGAGCGCGGGTCGCCTGAATTTGACGCCGAGCTTCCTCAGCGTCCAGGGCCCCGATGGCGATTGAGCCGAGCGCCCCCGCATTTGAGACGGCGGCGGCCAGCGCAGGCGTCGAGGTTCCCGCCATCGGCGCCTGGATGATCGGATAGTCCAGGCCGATGGTTTCCGTCAGTCGGCTGTTCACGATGCGCTCCTTGGTCGCCTTTGCAGTTAGGCGCCGTTGAGGCCCCGCGAAAGAGCGGACCTTCCTGACGAACACCCACGCATCGTCTGGTCTCGCGCCAACTATCCCCGACTTACGCGCGGCTTCGGGCTAGACTTCGGGCTTCCGATCCTCGATTCGCAGAGCCATGACGATCCACGCCCCACCGCCGGAAGGCGGTCGTATCATCGACGAGCCGATGGAGACGGCGCTCAGCCGCCGCTATCTGGCCTACGCCCTGTCGACCATCACCAACCGCGCCCTGCCGGACGTGCGCGACGGGTTCAAGCCCGTGCACCGCCGCATCCTGTACGCCATGCACCAGATGCGGCTGAACCCGCAGGCGGCGGCGCGCAAATGCGCCAAGGTCGTCGGCGAGGTCATGGGGGGATACCACCCGCACGGCGACGCCTCGATCTACGAGGCTCTGGTGCGCCTGGCCCAGGATTTCGCCCAGCGTTATCCGCTGGTCGACGGTCAGGGCAACTTCGGCAATATCGACGGCGATAGCGCGGCGGCCATGCGCTACACCGAGTGCAAGCTGACGCCTGCCGCCGTGCTGCTGCTGGACGGCATCGATCAGGACTCGGTCGATTTCCGCGCCACCTATGACGATCAGGACGAGGAGCCGATCGTCCTGCCGGCCGGCTTCCCCAATCTGCTGGCCAACGGATCGTCAGGCATCGCCGTGGGCATGGCGACCTCGATCCCGCCGCACAATGTCGGCGAACTGATCGACGCCTGTCAGATGCTGCTGGAGCGGCCCGAGACGACGACGGCCGAACTGGTGCAACTGGTGCCGGGCCCTGACTTCCCGACCGGCGGCGTGGTTGTCGAAGGCCAAGCCTCCATCCTGGACGCCTATGAGACGGGCCGGGGCGGGGTGCGTTTGCGCGCGCGTTGGGAGACCGAGGACCTGGGGCGTGGCGTGTGGCGGATCATCGTCACCGAGATGCCGTACCAAGTGCAGAAGTCGCGCCTGATCGAGGCGCTGGCGGACTTGATCGAACACAAGAAGGCGCCGCTGCTGGGCGATGTGCGCGACGAGTCGGCCGAGGACATTCGCCTGATTCTGGAGCCCAAGAACCGCACCATTGAGCCTGAAATGCTGATGGAAAGTCTGTTCAAACTGTCCGATCTGGAAGTCCGCTTCCCGATCAACATGAACGTGCTGGACGCCACCGGCACGCCGCGCGTCATGGGGCTGAAGGAGTGTCTGCGCGCCTTCCTGGATCACCGTCGCGTGGTGCTGAACCGGCGTTCGCAGTGGCGGATCGAGCGGGTCGAGAAGCGGCTGCACCTGCTGGAAGGCCTGCGCATCGTCTTCCTGAACCTGGACGAGGTGATCCGCATCGTCCGCGAGGAGGAGCAGCCCAAGGCGGTGCTGATCGCCCGCTTCGGCCTTACCGAAGCCCAGTCCGACTATATTCTCGACACCCGTCTGCGTCAGTTGGCGCGGATCGAGGAAATGGCGATCGAGAAGGAATTCAATGCTCTGTCGGAAGAACTTGCGCATCTCAAAGCGCTGACGTCGTCCGAAGGCAAGCAGTGGAAGGCCGTGTCCAAGGAACTGGAGGCGGTGCGCAAGGCGCTGATCTCGCCGCGCCGGACGACCATCGCCGAGGCCGTCGACAGCTCGGCCTTCGTCGCGCCCGAGGCCTTCATTCCGCGCGAGGCGATCACCGTCATCCTGTCGGAACGTGGCTGGATCCGCGCCGCCAAGGGCAAGGTCGAAGATCCGTCGGAGCTGAAGTTCAAGGAAGGCGACCAGCTGGCCTACCTCGTGCCGGCCTATACGACCGACAAGCTGCTGGTGGCGGCGTCGGACGGGCGCATCTTCACCATCGGGGCCGACAAGCTGGCGTCGGGCCGCGGGCATGGCGAGCCGCTGCGCCTGATGATCGACCTGGACGAGAAGGCCGAGATCATCAACGTCCTGGCGCATCAGCCGGGCGGGAAACTTCTGATCGCCTCCAAGGCCGGCTACGGCTTCATCGCCCCGGAAGACGAGACCCTCGCCCAGAAGCGGGGCGGCAAACAGGTGCTGAACGGTGACCTGCTGGCCATGTTGCGTATCCCGCAAACTCCGGCCGCCGACCACGTGGCGACGATCGGCGAGAACATCAAGACGCTGATCTTCCCTCTGGCCGAACTGCCCGAGATGGGGCGCGGCAAGGGCGTGCGCCTACAAAACTTCAAACAGGGCGGCCTGGCCGACGTGACCGTGTTCAACGCCGAACAGGGCCCCGAGTGGGCAGACGGCGGCGGGCGGCGTCGCAACTGGCCCGACTGGAAGGACTGGCTGGGCAAACGCGCCAGCGCCGGTCGCCAGGGGCCGCGTGGCTTGAGGAAGTTCAGGTGAGACGGCTTTGCGATCTTCGGTCGGCATACTAAGCCATTAGGGATGAAGATACCTTCGCCCGAACGACGAACTCGCGAGCTTCATGATGTCGATGCGGACATCTTTGAACGCGAGATCGTGGTTGGCGATCGACCCGTGGTGATGCGGGGGCTGGTCGATCATTGGCCAGCGGTGAGGGCTGGAAAAGCAGGGGGAGAAGCACTGGCTGCCTACCTGTCGCCCTTCACAAGGGCTGAACCTGCGCCGGTCCTTCGAACCCCACACGATCAGGCAGGGCTGTTCTTCTATGATGAGGCGTTGACGGGGACCAATTTCGAAACGCTTCGGATGCCGCTCACCGCTCTGTTCAAGCGTCTATTGGATTTGGATGGTACGGAGCATCCGCCTTCCCTGGCGGCGCAATCCATGCCGGAACCGGCGGCGGCTCCAGGCTTCAGTGCAGCAAACCCACCACCTGTGGCGGTGCGAGGTGCCGTGGCGCGGCTTTGGATCGGCAACGCCGCCGTCGTTCAGACCCACCACGACATGAACGCCAATGTGGCCTGTGCGGTCGCGGGTCGACGGCGGTTCATCTTCTTTCCACCCAGCCAGACTGGCAATCTCTATGTCGGCCCGTTCGAGCGAACATTGGCGGGCCCGCTGACCAGCATGGTCCGGCTGGATGCGCCGGATCACGAGCGATTCCCGAACTTTCATCTGGCCTGGGAGCAAGCGGAGGTTGCTGACCTAGGCCCCGGCGACGCGATCTACATTCCCTACATGTGGTGGCATCACGTGCAGTCTTTCGATCCCTTCGCGATGCTGGTGAACTACTGGTGGAACGAAGCCTCGTCCGAACTACGTCCGATGGAAGCGTTGATCCACGCCATGCTCAGCGTGCGCGATCTGCCGCCCGAGCAGCGCGAGGTCTGGCGCAGCATGTTCGAGGCTTTCGTGTTCGACGCAGGCGAGACGCCGGGCGCACATCTTCCAGAGGTGACACGGGGTATGCAGGGGCGTCTCTCCCAAGCCCGTGCAGATCATCTCAAAGCCGCGTTGGCTGCGAACATCACCCGGCGGTCCTAGGTCAGAACAGAACGGCCGGGTTCATGATCCTCTTCGGATCGATGGCGCGACGGATGGCGGCCATGGTCTCGATCTCCAGAGGCGACTTGTAGCGTTTGACCTCTTCGGTCTTCAGGCGGCCCAGGCCGTGTTCGGCGGAGATGGAGCCGTCATAGGTTCCGACAATGTCGTGAACGACTTGCGAGCCTTCCTTCCAGCGCGCGATGAAGGCGGGGATGTCCTGACCCACGCCCGGCAGGATGTCGTAGTGCAGATTGCCGTCGCCGACATGGCCGAAGACCGAGATGCGGGCGCCGGGGTGGAAGCGTTCGACGGCGGCCGAGGCTTCGTCGATGAATTCGGCGATACGGCTGATGGGGACGGAGACATCGTGTTTCCAGCCGCCGCCCTCGGGCTTGAGGGCTGCCGAATGCTCCTCGCGCAGACGCCAGAAGGCGGCGCGCTGGGCGTCATTCTGGGCGATGGCGGCGTCGGTGATCAGGCCTTGTTCGAAGGCGACTTCCAGCAGGGCCTCCATCTGGGCCTCGGCGCCGCCCGGCGTGCCCGACGCGATCTCGATCAGGACGTACCAGTCGGGGGTCGAGTCCAGCGGTTCGCGGGTGTCGGGGATGTTCTTGAGCACCAGTTCCATGCCCAGCCGCTTCATCAGCTCGAAGGCCTCGACCCCACCGCCGGTCTCGGCCTTGGCGCGGGCGAGGAGTTCGACCGAGGCGGCGGCCGTCTCCAGGCCGACGACGGCCACGGCGCGCGAGCGCATGATGGGGAAGAGTTTCAGGGTTGCGGCGGTGACGACGCCCAGGGTGCCCTCGGCGCCGATCAGCAGCTGTTTCAGGTCGTAGCCGGTGTTGTCCTTGCGCAGGCGCTTCAGGCCGCGGAAGATCTCGCCATTGGGCATGACCGCCTCAAGGCCCAGCACCAGGTCGCGCATCATGCCGTAACGGAGCACCTGGGTGCCGCCAGCGTTGGTGGAGATGACGCCGCCGATGGTGGCCGATCCTTCGGCCGCGAGGCTGAGCGGGAAATAGCGGCCGGCGGCCGTCGCCGCCTGCTGCGCCTCCAGCAGGGTCAGACCGGCCTCGACCGTCATGGCGTCGTCCAGGGGAGTGACGTCGCGCACCGCGCGCATCTTGCGGGTGGACAGCAGGACCTCGCCGAAGGGGATCTGGCCGCCGACCAGACCGGTGCCGCCGCCCTGGGGGGTTATGGCGACGCCTTCGCGGGCGCAGATGGCAACCGCCTTCGCCGTCTCCTCGGTCGAACGCGGGGTCAGAAGGATCGGCGTGTTGCCGGTCCAGCGATTGCGCCATTCGGTCAGGGACGGAGCGATGACGTCGGGATCCTGGGTCCAGCCGCCCGGACCCAGCGCGGCCTTCAATTCATCGAGAACGGCGGAGGAGGGGGCGGGCGTCTGCATGCCCCCTTTTGTCAGGCGTCGTCGTTCGGTGGAAGGGCCGCGAGGGCCTCAGACGTCGAGTTCTTCTTTCACGAACTGCGCATTTTCCTGGATGAACTGGAAGCGGGCGTCGGCGCGCTTGCCCATCAGGCGTTCTACCAAGTCCTCAATGTCGGTCTCGGCGTCCGGCACGGTGATCCGGGCCAGGGTCCGCTTCTTGGGGTCCATGGTGGTCTCCTTCAGCTGGGAGGCCATCATCTCGCCCAGGCCCTTGAACCGGCCGATCTCGGTCTTCTTACCCTTGAAGACGGTGGCCAGAAGTTCGTCGCGGTGGGCGTCGTCGCGGGCGTATTCGCTCAAGGGGCCGGCGCTGATGCGATAGAGCGGCGGCAGGGCCATGAAGACCCGGCCCTGGCGGATGGTCTCGGGCATGACGCGATAGAAGAACGTGATCAGCAGGGCCGCGATGTGGGCGCCGTCCACGTCGGCGTCGGTCATGATGACGATCCGCTCGTAGCGCAGGTCGTCAATGTTGAAGCGGTTGCCGGGCTGAACGCCCATGGCCAGGGCCAAGTCGGACAGTTCGATATTCTGGCGCAGCTTGTCCGCCGTCGCGGAGGCGACGTTCAGAATCTTGCCGCGCAGGGGCAGGATGGCCTGGGTCGTGCGGTCACGCGCCTGTTTGGCTGAGCCGCCGGCCGAATCGCCTTCGACGATGAAGAGTTCGGTGCCCTGGGCTGATTGGCGGCTGCAGTCCGACAGCTTGCCGGGCAGGCGCAGCTTGCGGGTGGCGGCGGCGCGTTGGACCTCCTTGTCCTTGCGACGGCGCAGGCGGTCTTCGGCGCGGTCGATGACGAAGCCGAGCAGGGCGTTGGCCTGTTTGGGGCTCTCGGTCAGCCAGTGGTCCAGCGGGTCGCGGAGCAGTTGCTCCACGATGCGCGTGCCCTCGGGCGAGGACAGGCGGTCTTTGGTCTGGCCCTGGAACTCGGGATTACGGATGAAGACGCTGATCAGGGCGCCGGCGTTGGCGATGACGTCCTCGGCCGTGATGATGGCGGCGCGCTTCTCGTTGGTCAGCTCACCGTAGGATTTCAGACCCTTGACCAGGGCGGCGCGGA
Organism: Brevundimonas sp. TWP1-3; assembly: GCF_049896085.1. NCBI lineage: Bacteria > Pseudomonadati > Pseudomonadota > Alphaproteobacteria > Caulobacterales > Caulobacteraceae > Brevundimonas > Brevundimonas sp. TWP1-3. Next base: position 2,250,281 of record NZ_JAFCTP010000001.1, read on the forward strand.
AGCCGGCCTCGTGCGTGCCGCCGTCGGGGGTAGAGACGGTGTTGCAGTAGGACTGGATGAAGCCGTCGGATTCGCCAAAGCCGATAGGCGACCAGGTGACAGCCCATTCGAAGGCCCCCGCCTCGCCCTGGCGCTCGGCGCGGCCGGCGAAGGTCGGGGTGACGGTGTCCAGTTCGCCGATCCGGTCCACCAGAGCGTCGGCCAGACCGCCAGGGAAGTGCAGGCTGGCCTGGGTCGGGGTGGCGTCGGTGATGCGCTCGGGCGCGCAGGTCCACCGGATTTCCACGCCTCGGAACAGATAGGCCTTGGAGCGGGCCATGCGGAACAGGCGCGCGGGCTTGAAGGCGGCGCCCATGCCGAAGATCTCGTCGTCCGGCTTGAAGCGGATCAGGGTGCCGCGTTTCTTAGACGGGCCGATCTGCTGGATCGGAGCCAGGACGGCGCCGCGGCTGAACGCCTGTTTCCACTCGAAGCCGTCGCGCCAGACGGTGACCTCGACGCTTTCGCTCAGCGCATTGACGACCGAGACGCCGACGCCGTGCAAACCGCCTGAAGTTTCATAGGCTTTGCCCGAGAACTTGCCGCCCGAGTGTAGGACGGTCATGACGACTTCCAGCGCCGACTTGCCGGGGTGTTTGGGGTGGGGATCGACGGGGATGCCGCGGCCGTCGTCGCGGACCGACAGATAGCCTTCGGCATCCAGATCCACGGTGATCAGTTTGGCGTGTTTGGCCACCGCCTCGTCCATGGCATTGTCCAGGACTTCGGCGAACAGGTGGTGCAGGGCGCGCTCGTCGGTGCCGCCGATATACATGCCGGGACGTTTGCGGACGGGCTCCAGCCCCTCCAGCACCTCGATCGAGGAGGCCGAATAGGCGTTGGTGCTGCCGGCCGTCGGCGCAGCGGCTGCGGTCGGGGCAGGAGATGACGCAGGAGCGTGCGGCGCCTCGGGCGGTTTCACCGACACAGGTTTAGGAGGCTCGGGTTTGCGAGCTTCGGGTTCGTCGTCAAAAGCGAAGAGGTCGGCGGCCATTCACATAGTCTGAGGCGATTCGGGAGCGGGTCTGGTAGGCCCGTGAGGCCGGTCGAGCAAGCGGCGCGCGAACAGGGGCCGGATCGAAGGTCACGGCGCGGGCCATGATCGCCAGCATCAGGATCCACGGCAGGTTGGCGTGGGTCAGCAGGACGCTCTCCGACAGGCTCAGCGCCGTGAACACGGTCAGATAGGCGATGCTCCAGTAGCCTTCGCGCGCGCCCAGCCCATTCAGCCGCGCGACGATCAGGATCGCCGAGATCGCCATGACGGCGCCGACCGCCACCGCGCCGGGCCAGCCCAGCTGGACCAGCAGGTCGATCCAGCCGTTGTGGGCCGACGGTACGGGCCACTGGGTCTCGATGCGGATTTCGCGAGCGGGAATGGAATCCACGCCCCAGAAGGCGCTGAAGCCGTAGCCGGTCCAGGGACGCTCGGCGACCTTTCGCATCAGGGCTTCCCAGATCAGGGTGCGGCCGGTCAGGGACGGGTCCTTGCCCAGCGCTTCCAGTATGGCGGCCGAATCGGAGTTCCACAGCCAGGTGGCCGCCGCAGCCGTGATGACGCCCAGCCAGATCCCGGCGACCGTGATCACGGCGCCGCCCTGTTTCAACGTCCACCAGCCGCCGACCATGCCCAGACCAAGGCCCCAGCACAGCAGCGATGTCTTCGATTGGGTGGCGAGCACCAGGAGCGTGGTCAGGCCGAGGGTCAGCAGGCAGACCCAGAAACGGTTGCTGCGTCCGGCGATATGATCGGCGGCCAGGGTTGCTGCGGCCGAAACGGCGCCGACCACCATGACCAGCCCCATCTGGTTCTTCTCGTACCAGAGGCCGCGCCAAAGGCCGGCGTTGTCGAACTGGTGCACGCCCACCTGGGGATAGCCGAACACCATAAGAAGGCTGCCGACAGCCATCACCAGGCCGGTGTACATCAGGACGCGCGGCAGGGCGTCGTCGCGGAAGCGGGCGCCCAGATAGATGGCGAAGGCGCTGTTAATGGCCATGGCGATCACCCGGCGCTCTGTCACGCCGGGATCGATGGACCAGTATTTCGACACGAAACACAGGGCGACCAAGCCGAACATCATCAGCCAGGCCGGCCAAGCCCGAATGACCTTGTCGAAGCGAAACACGATCAGGCCGGCGATGACGGCATAGACGGGCAACCAGATGAACCGCAGGATCGGCGTCTCGACCTGGGTCGGCGCGATGACAGGGGCGATCAGGGCGCCGGTCAGCATGAAGACGACGAAACCGGCCGCCCACTGTTCCCACAGCGGCGGCGAATCATCCGGGGTCTGAACGAGCGGTTCGCGCACGGGCGCACAGTCCTTTGCGTCGCTTAAGAAACCGTGAGTGCGGCGGTGAAGGCGGCGAGGCCACGTTCCAGATCGGCGATCAGGTCGGCGGGGTCTTCCAGACCGATATGGATGCGGATCAGTTCGCCCTCCAGCACGGGCGGATGGTCGCGATAGGCCATCTGATGCGTCTCGTGGGTGATCAGGCTTTCGAACCCGCCCCAGGAATAGCCGAGACCGAACAGGCTGAGGGCGTTCAGCAAGGCCTCGCCCGCCGCCTTGTCGCCGCCCTTCATCACCACGCCCATCAGGGACGCCGCGCCGGTGAAGTCCCGCCGCCACAGATCATGGCCGGTCGAGCCGGGCAGGGGCGGGTAGAAGACGCGGGAAACCTCGGGCTGCGCTTGCAGCCATTCCGCGACGATCAGGCCAGACCTGGCCTGTTCCGCATAGCGCAACGGCAGGGTCCGCAAACCGCGCAGCGCCAGCCAGGCGTCATCGGGCGACACATGCCACCCTAAATCCTCGATGGTGTCGCCGATGGCGCGCAGGCAAGCGGGATGGTTCGAAGCGATACTGCCCATCAGCACGTCGGAATGACCGCCGACATATTTGGTGACGGCCTGTACGCTGACATCCACCTCATGGGCCAGCGGGCGATAGGCTAGGCCGGCGGCCCAGGTATTGTCGACCACCGTCAGGACGCCTCGCGCGCGGCAGGCCTGGGTCACGGCGGCGACATCGACCATTTCGAACGTCAGGGACGACGGCGACTCCATCAGCACCAATCGCGTCCGGTCACCCAAGGCGGCGAGGATGGAGGACGCGTCGGCGTCGGCGGGCAGGAACCGGGTCGTGACGCCCCGAGCGGCCTGATAGCGGCTGAGAAAACGGCGCGTAGGGCCATAGACGGCGTCCGTGGTGATCACCTCGTCGCCCGGCCGTAGCAGGGCCAGCAGGGGAACGGTGACGGCCGCCAGGCCGGACGGGACCAGAAAGGCGTCCTTCGCGCCCTCCAGATCGGCCAGAGCCCGTCGGAGATCGCGCGCCGCACTGGTTCCGCTGAGCCCATAGCTCGGGCCGCCCGTTTCGTCGCGCATGACCGCGGCGGTATCGCTGAGCATGGTCGAAGCGCGCTCAATGGGTGGGTTGACGCCACGACGACCCTGACCCCGATGTGTGGCGGCGGCGATCAGGCGGGTGCGGTCCGAATGCGGCGACATGGCGTTTCCGATGGTTGCGGATCGGGCCCTAAAGGCCTCTAAAGCCAGCGGGGCGCAAGCGGCGAGGGATTGGAACGCGATGCGGTGCTGGATGATCGGAACGATGGCGGTGGTGCTGCTGACGGCCGCGTGCGGACGACAGGACGCCGGTCCGACGCCGGAGACGACCGATGTCGCGCCGACCACGACTACGCCCAGCGCCGTTCCCGAAAGCCCGACCCTGGCGGCGATCAAACGGCGCGGACGCCTGAACTGCGGCGTGCATCAGGGACTGGTCGGGTTCGCCTATACCGACAATCGCGGTCAGTGGCGTGGGTTCGACGTGGACTTCTGCCGCGCTACGGCGGCGGCCGTGCTGGGCGACGCCAATGCCGTGCGGTTCGTGCCCTTGTCAGCGTCGGATCGGTTTGCGGCGCTGAACGACGGCCGGATCGACGTGCTGTGGCGCAACTCGTCCTGGACCATGAGCCGTGACGCGGGCGAGGGGTTTGTCTTCGCCGGCATCAACTATTACGACGGCCAGGGCTTCCTGGTGCGGCGATCGCTGAACCTGAACAGCGCGACCGAGCTGAACGGCGCGCGGGTCTGCGTTCAGTCCGGCTCAACCTCGCAAGTCAACGCCGCCGACTATTTCCGCTCGCGTGGCATTGAATATCGGCCTGTCGTCTTCGAAACCGAAGAGGCGGCGCGCGACGCCTATGGCCGCGAGGATTGCGACGCCTTCAGCGCCGACATCTCCGCTTTGGCCGCCGCCCGGACCGTTCTGACAAGCCCCAACGAACATGTGATCCTGTCGGATGTGGCGTCCAAGGAGCCGCTAGGGCCGGTCGTCAAGGCGGGGGACGAGCGTTGGGCCTCGACCGTTCGCTGGACCCTGAACGCCCTGATGCTGGCCGAGGAGCTGGGGGTGACAAAGGCCAGTGTGGAAGAGCAGTCCAAGGCCGCGACAGACCCGCGCGTGCGCCGTTTGCTCGGCGCCGAGGGCGAGTTCGGACCCATGCTGGGGCTGTCGAACGCCTGGGCCAAGGACGCCGTCGGCGCGGTCGGTAACTATGGCGAGATCTTCGAGCGGAATCTGGGGTCGCAATCGGCGCTCGACCTGGCCCGCGGTTTGAACGCACAATGGAACGCGCGCCCGGCCGGCTTGATCTATGGTCTGCCGATCCGATAAGCGCCGACGTTTGTATCGCTTCCTGGGGGATAGATGACCGAGACGAAACGTGGCGGCCTCGCGCTGCACTGGCTGATGCTGATCGGTTTCGCCGTCGGTCTGGGCGGCGGTCTCATCGTCAATCTGACGTTGGGCGCCGACACGGGCTGGGTCGTCTGGCTGACGGACAACGTCACAGGGCCGCTGGGTCAGATTTTCCTGCGCCTGCTGTTCATGATGGTCATCCCCCTGCTGTTCTCGGCCCTGGTGGTCGGGGTGGCCGAAATGGGCGATCTCAGCTCGCTGGGACGCGCCGGGATCAAGACCCTGGTGCTGACCATACTGGTGTCCAGCATCGCCGTGGTCATCGGCCTGGTCATGGTCAATGTGTTCCAGCCGGGACGGGGCGTCGATCCCCTGCTGGCGCAACAGCTGCTGGAACAAGGTCGTGACGGCGCGGCCGGCATCGTGCGCGGGGCGCCTGAGACCATCCAGCTGGGCGACTTCTTCCTTGAGCTGATCCCGTCGAACGTCTTCACGGCGGCGGCCGAGAACCAGATCCTGCCGGTGATGGTGTTCGCCCTGTTCTTCGGCGTCGGTCTGGTCATGGCCAAGTCGCCCGCGACCGACCGGTTGCAGCAGGTCATCGAGGGCCTGTTCGAAGTCACGATGAAGCTGATCAACCTGTTCATCAAACTGGCCCCGATCGCCATCGCCTGCCTGATGTTCAACCTTGCGGCCCTGTTCGGCTGGGACCTGCTGGTGCGGCTGGCGGCCTATGTGGGCGTCGCCGTGGGCGCCATGGCGATCCACATGTTCGTCGTCTATCCGCTGGTGATCTGGATCCTGGGCGGCCGTTCGCCCATCGTCTTCTTCAAGGGCGTGCGCGAGCCGATGGTGGTGGCCTTCTCGACCGCTTCGTCCAACGCGTCGCTGCCGGTGTCGCTGAAGGCGGCAGAGGAAGAGCTGAAGCTGCCGCGCAAGATCGCGCGTTTCGTGCTGACGGTCGGCGCCACCGCCAACCAGAACGGCACGGCCCTGTTCGAAGGGGTGACGGTCCTGTTCCTGGCCCAGTTCTTCGGCGTCGATCTGACGATCACCCAGCAGGTCATCGTCATGCTGGTCTGCATACTGGGCGGGATCGGCACGGCTGGCGTGCCGGCCGGTTCTCTGCCGGTCGTGGCGATGATCCTGGTGATGGTGAAGGTGCCGCCCGAAGGGATCGGCCTGATCCTGGGCGTGGATCGCTTCCTGGACATGTGCCGCACGACGCTGAACGTCACCGGCGACCTGGTGCTGGCGACCGTGGTGTCGCGTGGCGAAGAGGACGACGCTGTCGAAGCCGACGAAGCCGATGCCGTGCCGGTCGCGCCGCCGGCCTGAGGTTCAGCCTGTCTCGACCGGGGTGTCCTCGCGGGCGCCCCATTCGGACCAGGACCCGTCGTAGAGGCGTGACGAGCGACCCAGCTCGGCCAGGCCCAGGGTCAGGATGGCGGCGGTGACCCCGGAGCCACAGGTGGTGACGATGGGCCGGTCTATGTCCACGCCGGCGTCGGTGAAGGTCTGCTCCAGCGCCGAACCGCGCTTCATCGTGCCGTCCTCGTTCAGCAGGCGACCGTAGGGCAGGTTGAGCGCGCCCGGCATATGACCGCTGCGCACGCCGGGCCGGGGTTCGGCCGCCTGGCCATTGAACCGAGCGGCGCCACGCGCATCGACGACCTGCACGCCTTGGGCCAAGGCGCCGCGGACGTCATCAATCGAGGCGACTGCCTCGCCAGGATCCGCGGCTTCGAAGTGGGTCGCGACGGCTTCCGCTTCGCCAGTCTGCACAGAGAGGCCCTCCGCCAGCCAACGCGGAAGGCCGCCGTCGAGCACCTGAAAGTGTTTGGCGCCCATGATCGTCAACATCCACCAGACGCGAGCCGCCGAGAACAGGCCGGTCGTGTCATAGACGACGATCCGGTCGTCGGTCCCGATGCCGAGGGCGCCGACCGACGCTGCGAACGATCGCGGCGACGGCATCATGTGGGGCAGGAGGCTGTCGCGGTCGGACACGGCGTCCAGATCGAAGAAGACGGCGCCGGGGATATGGGCCTGTTCGAACTCAGAGCGGGCGTCCCGGCCGTCCAGATGCCAGCTGCCGTCCACGATGCGCAGGCCGGGTTCCCCGAGGCGGGCAGCCAAATCTTCGGTGGAGATCAGAAAGCTCATGGTCGGGACAGGGCCAGTTGGATGACATCGGTGCGGCCGGAGCGGAAGCCGGCCTCGCAATAGGCCAGATAGAAGCGCCATAGTCGCCGGAAACGCTCGTCGAAACCGGGAATCCTGCTGATCTCGGACCAACTCGCCTGGAAGCGCTCGTCCCACCGTTTCAGGGTGGAGGCGTAGTCGAGACCGAACCTTTCGACGGCCTGCCATGACAGGCCCGCCGCCGTGGTGACGGGCGCCAATCGCTCCTCCGACGGCAGCATGCCGCCGGGGAAGACGTACTTCTGAATGAAGTCGGTGCGGGCGTTGTATTCCTCAAACAGGGCGTCTTGAATTGTGATGATCTGCAGCCCCGCCACGCCGCCCGGCTTGAGGACATCGCGGACCTTGTCGAAATAGGCGGGCCAGTATTCCTTTCCGACCGCCTCGAACATCTCGATGGAGGCGACGCGGTCGAACTGGCCCTGGACGTCGCGATAGTCGACCAACTCGACCCTGGCTTTTTCGGTTAGCCCCGCATTGAAAAGCCTTTGCTGGGCGAAGTCGTGCTGCTCCTTGGAGATGGTGATGCCGGTGACGTTCGCGCCGATCTCGCGCGCCGCAAACTCGGCGAAACCGCCCCAGCCGCAGCCGATTTCCAGGACCGACATGCCGGGTTTCAGGTCCATCATCCGGGCCAGGCTGGCGTATTTCTCGCGCTGCCCGGCCTCCAGCGTCTCGTCCTCGCGACTGAAGCGCGCCGACGAATAGGTCATCGAGGCGTCCAGCCAGTTCAGATAGAAGGCGTTGCCCAGGTCGTAGTGGGCGTGGATGTTCTTCCTGGAGCCCGTGCGGCTGTTGCGGTTGCTGCGATGCGCCAGCCAGTTGACGGCCATCATCAGCCAGTTGCCGTCGAACAGGCGGCGGATATGGTCGTAGTTGTCGACCAGGGTCTCCAGCAGGGCGGCCAGATGCGGGCTGTCCCATTCGCCGGCCATATAGCCCTCGGCGAACCCGATGTCGCCGGCGGCCAGGACACGGCGCGCGAAGCTGTAATCCTTGACGTGCATCACGCCGCTGGGGCCGGGCTGTTCGCCTTCCACCACATGGGCCTCGCCATTCGGCAGATGCACGGTCAGGCGTCCGTAGGTCCAGTTGGAGGCGAGCAGGCGCAGCAGCATCGCAAAGACGCGGGGCGTGCGGGCGGCGGCGGCCTCCAGATCGGTCGTGGCGAGACTCATGATGAACCTTTCTTTGCGTCAATCACGGTCGGTCGTGTCGTCGCCGCGTCCCGACACCGTCTTGAGGGCGTCGAGGGCGCGAGCACGGGCTTGGCCATGATCCAAGATGGGGTGGGGATAGTCTTTGCCAAGCCTGACGCCGGCGTCGCGCAACACCTCGACCGGGGCGGTCCAGGGCGCATGAAGCCAGCGGTCGGGCAGAGCGCGCAGTTCGGGAACCCAGCGGCGGACATAGCCGCCCTTGGCGTCGAACTTCTCGCCTTGGGCGATGGGATTGAAGATGCGGAAATAAGGGGCGGCGTCGGCCCCGGACCCGGCGACCCACTGCCAGTTCTGCACATTGCTGGCCAGATCGGCGTCGACCAGCGTGTCCCAGAACCAGGCCTCGCCCTCGCGCCAGTCGATCAACAGATGTTTGACCAGGAAGGAGGCGACCACCATCCGCACGCGATTGTGCATCCAGCCGGTCGCCCAGAGTTGGCGCATCCCGGCATCGACCAGGGGGTAGCCGGTTCGGCCGCGCTTCCAGGCCTCCAGCCCCTTGGGATCGTCACGCCAGGGCATGGCGTCGAATTCGGGCCGGAAGGCGCGGTCGGGCATGGTCGGGAAATGGTGGAGCAGGTGGGCGGAAAAATCGCGCCAACCGATCTCGGCGACGAACTTTTCCGCCTCGGCGGCGGGGACCTTGCCTGCTGCGGCCGCATCACGCGCACGTTCGACGGCGCGCCATGGACTGATCTCGCCCCAATGCAGGTGCGGTGAGAGGCGGCTGGTTGCGGGACGGTCAGGATGGTCGCGGCCGACCGCGTAAGCCTTCAGCCCGTGGGCAAGGAAGTCGGACAGAGCGGTCGAGGCGCCGTCTTCGCCCGGCGTCCAGTCGAAGCCTTTGGACCAGTCCGGCTCCGTCGGATGCAGTTTCCAGTCGTTGATCGACTCGCTCTCGATGGCAATCGGGGTGTCGATCGCGCGCGGGCCTGTCGTGTGGGCGGGCGGTTCGGCCTGGGCCAGCAGTGCCTTCAGGAACGGCGTGAAGACCTTATAGGGGCCGCCCGTGCCGTTCAGCATCGCGCCGGGGCGACACAGCAGCGATCCGTTGAAGCCTCGGCAATCGACGGCGTCGGCTTTCAGCGCATGGGCGATCTCGGCGTCGCGCTCAAACGCCTGCGGTTCGAACAGCCGGTTCATGAAGACGGCGTCGGCATTGGTCTCCTGGATCAGCTTCTGAAGTTGCGTCAGCGAATCGCCGCTTCGCAAAATCAACCGCGAACCCCGCGCCTGTAGCGACGCGTCGAGCGCCCGGAGCGACTTGTCGAGCCACCACAGCGACGCCGCGCCGGTCTGGCGATCCGGATTTCGATCCAGGATGAAGACCGGCAGGATCGGCCGTCCCGTCTCGGCGGCATGGTTCAGGGCGGGGTTGTCGTGCAGGCGCAGGTCGCGGCGGAACCAGAGGATGACAGGCTTGGTGGCCACGCGGGCGAACTCCGTGATAACTTGCACTCAACCGTTCAGAGCGCCACCTGATGGCCCAATAGCTGCGGCAAACGCCGCCTCTACAACACTCGAACTTCGAAAGAGCCGCCTCGTGAGCCGACCCAACGCAGTCATTACGTTGTCCGAAGGTCTTCGGACGCCTGTCGTCATCGGCGGCGGCGCCAGAATCGCCTTTATCGCCGGTCCCTGCCAGATGGAAAGCCGCCAGCACGCGCTGGAAACGGCCCATGCGCTGAAGGAAATCGGCGAACGGCTGAATGTAAGCATCATCTACAAGACCAGTTTCGACAAGGCGAACCGCACCAGCGCGAGCGCGGCGCGCGGGATCGGGCTGAAGGACGCCATGCCGATCTTTGCAGAAATCCGCGAGGTCACAGGCCTGCCGACCCTGACCGACGTCCACTCCGAGGCCCAGTGCGGCCCGGTGGGCGAGGTGGTCGATGTGCTGCAGATCCCGGCCTTCCTCAGCCGTCAGACCGACCTGCTGCTGGCCGCCGCTGCGACCGGCAAGGCGATCAATATCAAGAAGGGCCAGTTCCTGGCCCCCTGGGACATGAAGAACGTCATCGCCAAGGTGGTCGGCGCGGGCAATCCCAACGTCATGGCCTGCGAGCGGGGCGCCAGCTTCGGCTACAACACCCTGGTCAGCGACATGCGGGCGCTTCCGGTGCTGCGCGAAATCGGATGCCCCGTCGTGTTCGACGCGACCCACAGCGTTCAGCAGCCGGGCGGGCAGGGCACGTCCTCGGGCGGTCAGCGCGAGTTCGTGCCGGTTCTGGCGCGCGCCGCCGTCTCGGTCGGCGTGGACGCGGTCTTCGTGGAAACCCACCCGGACCCGGACAATGCCCCGTCAGACGGCCCCAACATGGTGCCGCTGGACCAGTTCGAGGCCCTTGCCGCGCAACTGATCGCCTTCGACGACCTGGCCATCAAGATCGGGGCCAAGGCGCCGGTGGCGCAGGCCGCCTGAATCCTCTAGGTCGGACCCATGTCTGACATCCTGGACCTGGGCGCCCTGCAAAGCCTGCTGGAGCGCGTGCGCGGCCTGAAGATCGCCTGCGTCGGCGACCTGATGCTGGACCGCTACGTCTATGGCGAGGTCAGCCGCATCTCGCCCGAGGCGCCGATCCCGGTGCTGCGCGCGACCCGCATCGTCGCCATGCCCGGCGGCGTCGGCAATGTGGCGCGCAATATTGCGGCCTTGGGCGGTGTGGCCCGTTTGGGCGCCGTGGTCGGGGATGATGCGGCGGGCGCTGAACTGACTGCTCTGATCGCCGCCGAGCCCCGCATCGAGGACGCACTGGCTCGTCCTGGCGAGGCAGCGACTATTGTGAAGACGCGCTTCGTTTCGGCGGGGCAGCAGCTATTGCGGCTGGATGACGAAACGGCGCCCGTGCAGATCGACAATTCCGACGCGTTTACGGGTGCTTCCGTCTATCTTTTGTCTGACTATGCCAAGGGCGTGGTCGGCGACGCGCTGATCGGTTCGGCCTTGGCTGCGGCGAAGGCGTCGGGCGCGCCGGTCGTGGTCGATCCCAAAGGCCGCGACTTCGCCCGCTATGGAGCGGTCGATGTAATCAAGCCCAACGCCTCTGAATTGGCCGGGGCGACGGGCTTGCCGGTCGGAACAGACGCCGAAGTCGAGGCGGCGCTGGACGCCTTGTTGGCCGCCACGACCACAAAGGCCGTGATCGTCACGCGCGCGGGCAAGGGGATGAGCCTGGCCCGGCGCGGTCAGCCGGTGAAGCATTTCCCCGGCCGGGCGCGCGAGGTGTTCGATGTCTCGGGCGCCGGCGACACCTGTCTGGCGGCCATCGGCCTGGCCCTGGGCGCCGGGGCTTCGCTAAAGACGGCGGTCGAGTTCGCTATTCTGGCTTCCGGCGTAGTGGTCGGAAAGGCCGGGACGGCCGTGGTGACACCCTCTGAACTGATCGAGGCCGAACTGAGCCAGCATGCCACCGCCGCCGTCGCCAAGGTGACGCCGCTGGACGAGCTGGCGGCCGAGGTCGAGGCCTGGCGGCGTCAGGGGCTGAAGGTCGGTTTCACCAACGGCTGTTTCGACATCCTGCACCGTGGGCATGTCGCCTATCTGGCCCAGGCGCGCAGCTGGTGCGACCGGCTGGTGGTGGCGCTGAACACCGACGCCTCGGTTCGGCGGCTAAAGGGCGAGGGCCGGCCGGTCAACGATCTGGACAGTCGGGCGGTCGTCATCGGCGGCTTGGCCAGTGTGGACCGCGTGACCAGTTTCGATGATCCGACGCCGGTCGCCCTGATCGAACGGCTGCGGCCCGATGTGCTGATCAAGGGCTCGGACTATACGCGTGAGGGCGTGGTCGGCGGCGATCTGGTCGAGAGCTGGGGCGGCGAGGTCAGGCTGGCGGATTTCAAGGACGGGTTCTCCACCACGCGCACGATCGAGAAGATGACGACTGGTGCTCAAGCGCCAGCGACAGGACAAGAGTGATGACGCCCAGGATGATCGTGGTGACAGGCGGCGCCGGCTTCATCGGCTCCAACATCGTGGCGCGGCTGACGGCCGAGACGGCCTATGACGTCGTGGTCTGCGATCGGCTGGAGACCGCCGACCTCGCCAAGTGGAAAAACATCGCCAAGCACGCCATCGCCGACTTCTGGTCGCCCGAGGAACTGTTCGAACAGCTGGAGCGGCATGCCGAACGGATTGAGGCCGTGGTGCATATGGGCGCCATCTCATCCACAACCGAGCCGGACGCCGACCTGATCCTGCGCACCAACTTCACCCTGTCGCGCGACCTGTGGGACTGGTGCACGATCCGAGACGTCAGGATGATCTACGCGTCCTCGGCAGCCACCTATGGCGACGGTGAGGGGGGCTTCAACGACGATGATGATGCGGAGTCTTTGTTGAAGCTTCGGCCGCTAAATGCCTATGGTTACTCGAAAATGCTGTTCGATCAGCATGCCGTGCGTCAGGCGGATCGCGGCCAGGCGCCGCGCCAGTGGGCCGGGCTGAAATTCTTCAACGTCTATGGACCGAACGAGGGCCACAAGGGCGGAATGAAGTCGGTCGTGGCCCAGATCTGGCCCAAGGTCGAGGCGGGCGAGGCGGTCAGCCTGTTCCGGTCGCACAATCCGAACTACCCGGATGGCGGCCAGCTGCGCGACTTCGTCTATGTCGACGACGTCGTGGACATCATCGAGTTCCTGCTGCAGTCGCCGGAGGTGTCCGGCATCTTCAACGCCGGGTCCGGCCAGGCGCGGTCGTTCGACGATCTGGCCAAGGCCACCTTCGCCGCCGCCGGGAAGGAAGCCTCAATCCAGTATGTCGACATGCCCGAGGTGATCCGCGACCGGTACCAGTATTTCACCGAAGCCCGGATGGACCGGATACGGGCCGCCGGTTTCGAGGGCCAGTCCACGCCGCTGGAAGAGGGCGTGCGGCGTTACGTGCAGGACTTCCTGTCCACCGCTGATCCGTATCGCTGATGCGCCGGCTGACCTTCAGGCAGTGGGTCGGCTATGCGGGGTTCGGCGCCGTCTTGATCCTGACCGCCGCCGTGGCGGTCTGGAGCGGAGATATCCTGCGGGCGGGGTTGGATCCCCAGGTGCCGTTCCAGACCTACAAGCCGCCGCCCGCGCCGGATTATCGGTCGGCGTCGTCATGGGCGTTGATGGACGAAGGCGCGCCGGACCGCGCGTCGGTCTTCTTCGTCATGCCGACCACCTTCGACGGCGGCGCGGAGTGGAACGGGCCGATCGACGATGCACGGGCGAACGCCTATCTGCGCCGCGTCGTCCTGCCGAACTATGCTTCGCCGTTTGCGCGGGAGGGCAAGGTCAGCGCGCCGCTTTATCGCCAGGCCAGCCTCTATACGCGGCTGACCCTGCGCGACGATGCGCGTGAGGCGCGGGCCTTCGCCTATGAGGACGTGAAGGCGGCCTTCACCCTGTGGCTTCGCAATCATCCGACCGGACCGATCGTGATCGCGGGGGTGGAGCAGGGCGGCGAACTGTCGGCGCTGCTGGTGCGCGACGCGCTTAGCACCGATCCGAAGCTCAAGGACCGGCTGGTTGCGGCCTATCTGATCGAGACCCTGGTCAGTCGCGAGATGTTCCAGCAGAGGGTCACGCCCTGCGACGCGTCGAACGAGACAGGCTGTATCGTCGCCTGGTCATCGGTCGAGGACGGCGATGAACCGGCGGCGCGGCGCAAGCTGCGGCGGGCGCTGGACTGGAATGACCGGGGCGAGCTGGTGGGGCTGACGACCGCGCCGATGTGCGTCAATCCGGTGACCGGCTCGACGCAACAGCCGCGCGCCGAGGCCCGGCAACATAGCGGGGCGACCAATGCGACGGGGCTGGAGTGGGGCGCGCGTCCGGCCCTGACCGGGCGACTGATTTCGACCGAATGTCGTGGCGGGCTGCTGTGGCACAGCGCGCCCGATGCGGACTTCCTGACCGCCGGCGGAAGCTGGGCGGATCGGCGCAAGATCGTGCCCTACAACCTGTTCTATGGCGACATCGAGCGTGACGTCAGCGTCCGGCTGGCGGCATGGCGGGCCAAGCGCGGCCTTTAGCGTCGATCAGTTCGTCCGGTTTCTATGGCGCCGCTCGCGTCCAGCGCGTAGGCTGATCGCCTCAGGGAGGATCTGAATGGACGTCACCACCATATTCGCCGGCGTAGTGCTTCTGCTGGCTATCGTGCTCTTGATCAGTGTCATCAAGATCGTACCGCAAGGCCGTGAATACACAGTCGAACGTTTCGGCAAATACACCAAGACGCTGAGCCCCGGCATCGGCTTCCTGACGCCGTTCGTGGAGCGCGTCGGGCGCCGCATGAACATGATGGAGCAGGTCCTGGACGTCCCGACCCAGGAGGTCATCACCAAGGACAACGCCATGGTGAAGGTCGACGCGATCGTGTTCATTCAGGTGATGAACGCCTCGGCCGGCGCTTACCGCGTCGAGAACCTTCCCTATGCCATCACCCAGCTCTGCATGACCAACCTGCGAACGGTCGTCGGTTCGATGGAACTGGACGAGGTTCTTTTTCAACGAGACTCGATCAACACGCGGTTGTTGACGGTCATCGACGCTGCGACTGAACCCTGGGGCGTCAAAGTCAACAGGATCGAGATCAAGGACCTGACCCCGCCCGTAGACATCACGAACGCCATGGCTCGCCAGATGAAGGCAGAGCGTGAAAAGCGCGCAATCATCACCGAAGCCGAGGGCGAAAAACAGTCCGCAATCGCGCGCGCCGAAGGCGCCAAACAGGCCGCTATTCTTCAGGCCGAAGGCCGCAAGGAAGCCGCTTTCCGCGACGCAGAGGCTCGCGAACGCGAAGCCCAGGCGGAGGCGAAAGCCACCGCAATGGTGTCGGAAGCCATCGCGCGCGGCGACGTGAACGCCATCAACTACTTCATCGCCCAGAAGTATGTCGAAGCCTTCGCCGAACTGGCGCGCAGCCCGCAGCAGCGCACCGTCATCGTGCCCGCCGAAATGGGCGCCCTGGTCGGCACCATCGCCGGCATCGGCGAGATGGTCGGTCTGGCCAAGGAGCAGAACTCCGGCGCCGCTTCGACACCGCCGGTCCGTCCCGCACCGCCGCGTCGCCCTGCAGGCGGCGCAGTCCCACCATCGGCCTGATCGTAGGAGGCTGAACGATGCTGTCGCTCGCTGATCTCTATGTCGCCCAGCCGTTCTGGATCTGGCTGGCTGTTGGAGTTCTGCTGTTGGCTGTCGAGGCGATGTTCTCGACCGAATGGCTGCTGTGGCCCGCCGTTTCGGCCGGCGTCGTCGCGGTGATGACAGCGGCGGGCGTGCGGCTGGGTCTGCCGGGCGAGGTCGCCGTCTTCGCCGTTCTCACGGTGATCGCTACGCTTTTGTCTCGTCGATTGATCTCCAAAGCCAACCCTGCCGGTCCCGACATCAACGACCGCGACAGCCGCCTGATCGGCCAGCGGGCCAGGGTCGTGGAAGCGTTCGTTTCCGGGCGCGGGCGCGTCTTCATCTCGGGCGCCGAATGGCCAGCCGAGATCGAGGGGGAACCGCCGGTGGAAGGGCAGGATGTGGTGGTGATGCGGATCACGGGATCTTTGCTGACGGTTCAGTCGCCCGTCTGAAACGACGCGGCCTAAGAAGCGTTCGTCAGGAATGACAGCCAGCCAGAACGCCGCCTTGGACGGTCTGCCCACGCCCCGGCGGTATTGGGCCATCGCGTCCATCGGCCTGGGGATCACCCTTGCCGTTCTGGACGGGGCCATCGCCAACGTCGCCTTGCCGTCCATCGCGCAGGATTTGCAGGCGTCATCGGCGGCGTCGATCTGGATCGTCAACGCCTATCAGATCGCCATCGTCGTCGCCCTGCTGCCTCTCGCGTCGCTGGGCGAGATCGTCGGCTATCGCAGAGTGTCGCAGGCGGGGCTGGCCGTCTTCACCCTGGCGTCCATCGCCTGCGTCTTCGCCAACTCCATCGAGGCGCTGAGCCTGGCGCGCGTGATCCAGGGTTTCGGCGCAGCAGGCATCATGAGCGTCAACGGCGCCCTGGTGCGCTTCACCTATCCGCAGAGACTTCTCGGCCGCGCGGTCGGCATAAATGCCGTGATCGTTTCGCTGGCGGCGGCGGCAGGGCCGACCATCGCCAGCGCCATCCTGGCCGTGGGGCACTGGCGCTGGCTGTTTGCGCTGAACGTGCCCATTGGGCTGCTGGCCGTGTCGCTCGCTGGGTTCACCCTGCCGCATAACCTGTTGCAGAAGCGAAAGTTGAACTGGACCGGGGCTGCGCTGAATGCGGCGGCGTTCGGCCTGGTCATCACGGGCTTGCAGTCCTTGGCGCATGGCGAGGCGGCCGTGTTGGGGTTCGGCCTGACAGGAGCAGGGCTGGCGGCGGGCGTCCTGCTGATTCGCCACGAGCGGCTGCGGGCGTCGCCCTTGATCCCGCTGGACCTGTTGGCGCGGCCGATGTTCAGCCTGTCGGTGGCGACCTCCATCATTTCCTTCACGGCGCAGATGATGGCCTTCGTGGCCTTGCCGTTCTTCCTTCAGGGATCGTTGCGACTGACGCCGGTCGAGACGGGCCTGTTGATGACGCCCTGGCCGTTGGCGACGATGATCGCGGCGCCCCTGGCCGGCTATCTGTCGGATCGATATTCGGCGGGTGTATTGGGCGCCATCGGGCTGAGCGTCTTCGCCTGCGGCTTGATGGCCTTGAGCTTCCTGAACGCCGATTCGACCCATTTCGACATCGTGTGGCGGATGGCAGTCTGCGGCGCCGGGTTTGGCTTCTTCCAGTCACCCAATAACCGCGCCATGCTGTCTGAGGCGCCGAAAGAACGGGCTGGGGCGGCGGGCGGCACATTGGGAATGGCGCGCGTGGTTGGCCAGTCGCTGGGCGCGGTGGTCGTCGCCTTCCTACTATCGACCGCGCCGATCAATGGTGTCGCGCATGGCTTCCAGATCGCCGCAGTTACGGCCCTGTTCGGCGCGGTCATGAGCGGATCGCGCGTGCAGCGCCGTCCGGCCGAGCCGGAAAAGGAAGTCGAGGCGGTCTAGCGTCTCTTCAGATCGGCGACGCCGCGATTCGCCAGCTGGTCCGCGCGCTCGTTCAGCTCATGGCCCGCATGCCCCTTCACCCAGCGCCATTTGACGTCGTGGCGCAGGCGGGCGGCGTCCAGGCGCTGCCACAGGTCGGCGTTCTTGACCGGTTTCTTGTCGGCGGTCAGCCAGCCCCGCGTCTTCCAGCCGCGCATCCACTCGGTGATTCCCTGCATGACGTATTTGCTGTCTGTGTGCAGTTCGACCTTGCAGGGCCGCTTCAGCGCCTCCAGCGCCATGATGGCGGCCATCAGCTCCATGCGGTTGTTGGTGGTGTTGGCTTCGCCGCCCCACAATTCCTTTTCGTGACCGCCGCCTGTTTGGAGCAGGGCGCCCCAGCCGCCGGGGCCGGGATTGCCCTTGCAGGCGCCGTCGGTGTGGATGATGACGTGATCGGAGGGACTCATGGTCGCGCAGACCTACAGCGTCCCTTGGCGTGGGGCCATCACTGCGCCTATATGCGCATCGAAGAATAGTGGATGGGATCGGATCACCGGTCCTCGCGAGGAGATTAGCCATGGGCTCCATGAGCATCTGGCACTGGGCCATCGTCATTGTCGTCATCGCGCTGCTGTTCGGCGGCCGGGGCAAGCTGTCGGGCATCATGGGCGACGCCGCCAAGGGCATCCGCGCCTTCAAGGACGGCCTGAAGGAAGACGACAAGAAAGACGGTCCGCACGACGGCGTCAGCTCGCTGCCGCGCACCGAGGCGGAAAAGGAAGAGCTGAAGCGCTAGTCGTCGTCTGTAAGGGCTGACGCATGGGCGGGCTCGGCCCCGGTATCGGGGGCTTCGAATTAGTGGTGATCGGTCTGGTGGCCCTGCTTGTGGTGGGGCCAAAGGACTTGCCTGTTCTGATGCGTCGCGTCGGCCAGATGGTCGCCAAGGCGCGCGCCATGGCCAACGAGTTCCGCAGCAGTTTCGACGAGATGGCGCGCCAGTCCGAGTTGGACGACCTGCGCAAGGAGGTCGAGGCGCTGCGGACGGGGCAAGGGACCATGTATCCCCTGGGCGCCGAGGCGGACGCCGCCTTCAAGGACATCAATGCAGGACTGACGGCGCCGACGCCCTCGGCCGCACTGCCTGCGCCCGAGCCGGAGGTTCCGGTCATGAAGCCGGCCGCCGACGAATGGCCGGACACGCCGACGCCCGTCGAGCCCGTCGTGGAGACGAAACCCAAACGGGCAGTTGCGAAGGCGAAGCCGGCGACGACGGCCAAGGCCTCGACGACGAAGCCGCGCGCCGCAGCAAAGCCCAAGGCGGCGCCCCCGGCCGCCAAGACAAAGTCGGCGACCGCCAAGCCCAAGACTCCGCGCAAGAAGGCCGCTGACCTGTGACGTCTCCCGATCGTGACGAGGCCGAGATCGAGGCGTCGCGCGCGCCCTTGATGGATCACCTGATCGAGCTGCGTGGGCGGCTGCTGATCTGCGTCGTGGCCTTCTTCCTGGCCTTCATCCTCTGCTTCGCCTTCGCGAATCAGATCCAGATCGCGCTGATCAAACCCTATCAGGCGGCGGTCGCGGTCCATGCGGCAGCCATGGCGAGCGGCGGTCACGCCAACCCCATCGAACTGATCGCAGTGATGACGGGGTTGAAGCCCTATCCACCCGGCAGCGCGGCCGTCGTGCAGCTGATCGCGACGGCGCCGCTGGAGCAGCTGTTCACCAAGATGAAGATCGCGGCCTTCGGCGCCGCCGTCCTGACCTTCCCCGTCATGGCCTGGCAGATGTACCGCTTCGTGGCGCCGGGCCTATATCGTAATGAACGCGGCGCCTTCTTGCCTTTCCTGATCGCCGCGCCGGTCATGTTCTGCCTGGGCGGGGCCCTCGTCTATTACGTCATGCTGCCTTTCGTGATGCTGTTCTCGCTGAGCCAGCAGGTGGCCAGCGACGGCATTTCAGTGGCCCAGACGACCAAGATTTCCGACTACCTCAGCCTGGTGACCTCGCTGTTGCTGGCGTTCGGCCTATGCTTCCAGTTGCCGGTCGTCACGACCCTGCTGGGCCTGGCCGGGCTGATCAATTCCAAGGTCATGGCCGCGGGCCGCCGCTACGCCATCGTCGCCGTGGTGGTGGTCGCCGCCGTGGTCACGCCGCCGGACCCGATCAGCCAGCTGATGTTGGCGATCCCGCTGGTGATTCTCTACGAAGTTTCGATCTGGTGCGTGCGGCTGATCGAACTGCGCAGAAAGAAGGCCGACGACCTGGAAGCCGAGGCGGCCTGACGTTCGCCATAGGCGTCGCGTCGTCGCAGGGGGAAACCAGCGGCCCTTTGATCGATTAGATCGGCGATGAACCGTCGAACCCTGATCGCCGCTGGACTGGCCTTGCCGTTCAGCTATGGCTGTAGCGAAGCCGCCGAGATCCCGCCGCCCGTTGCTCGCACCCAAGGCCTGGCTGCCGGACTGATGGCCCAGGCCGAAACTGCCGGCGCGGCCTTGCCCAAACTTCAAGCGATGATCGTGGCTCGTGACGGCCAGCGTTTGTTCGAGCGCGTGTTTCGCGGCTCGTCGCTGGAAACGCCGGTCAACATCAAATCCGCGTCCAAGTCCGTGATCGCGGCCCTCGGCGGCATCGCCATAAGCCAGGGCCTGTTCTCCGGCGTCGATCAGCCGATCTCGACCTTCCTGTCCGAAAGCTTTCCGAGCGATCCCGATCCGCGCTTAAGCCAGTTGACCATCGGCGACTTGCTGTCGATGCAGGCCGGACTGGGGTCCACGTCCGGCGCGGACTACGGAGCCTGGGTGTCGAGCGGAAACTGGGTGCGCCATGCCTTGGCCCGGCCTTTCGAGGCCGATCCCGGCGGACGAATGGTCTATTCGACGGGCACGTCCCACCTGACGTCGGCCTGTCTGACGCGGGCCAGCGGGCGTTCGACCCTGGCCTTGACGCGGGAATGGCTGGGCGACCCCCTGGAGATCGAAGTCCCGACCTGGCCGGCCGATCCGCAAGGCATCTATTTCGGCGGCAATGATATGCGGCTGTCGCCGCTGGCGCTGCTGAAGTTCGGGGAGTTGTACCGCAACGACGGTCTGCACGATGGTCGGCGCATCTTGCCGGAGGGCTGGGTCCAGCAGTCGTGGCGGGGCAGGGGCACGTCGCGCTGGAGCGGCAATCCCTATGGCTACGGCTGGTGGATCCGGCGCTCCGGCCGCCATGAGGTCTTTTTCGCCTGGGGGTACGGCGGCCAGATGGTGTTCGTCGTGCCGGACCTGAGGCTTACGGTCGTGATGACGTCGGACCCTACGCCGGTCGCCGCGCGGGACGGCCATGTGGACGCGCTGCACGCCCTGCTGGATCAAAGCCTGATCCCCGCTGCGGAACAGGGCGCCGCCGCCTGAATTGACAAGGGCGCCGACGGTTTCCCGCCGACGGCCCGATCTGCGGCCGATCTGACGATCAGCAGCTGTAGTACATGTCGAACTCGACCGGGTGCGGGTGCAGTTGCAGGCGCATCACCTCTTCCATCTTCAGCTCGATGTAGCTGTCGATGAAGTCGTCATCCATCACGCCGCCCTTCTTGAGGAAGGCGCGGTCCTTGTCGAGGTTTTCGAGGGCTTCACGCAGAGAGCCGCAGACCTCGGGGATCGAGCCGCGCTCTTCCGGCGGCAGGTCGTAGAGGTTCTTGTCGGCGGGCGCGCCCGGATCGATGCGGTTCTCGATCCCGTCCAGACCGGCCATCAGCAGGGCGACGAAGGTCAGATAGGGGTTGCCCATCGGGTCGGGGAAGCGGGCTTCCAGACGCTTGGCCTTCGGCGACGAGACGTGCGGGATGCGGATCGAGGCCGAGCGGTTGCGGGCCGAATAGGCCAGTTTCACCGGGGCTTCGTAGCCGGGGACCAGACGCTTGTAGCTGTTGGTCGTCGAGTTGGCGAAGGCGTTGATGGCCTTGGCGTGTTTGATGATGCCGCCGATGTACCACAGGCATTCCTGCGACAGGCCGGCGTACTGGTCGCCGGCGAACTGGGGCTTGCCGTCTTTCCAGATCGACATGTGGACGTGCATGCCCGAGCCGTTGTCCGCGAACATGGGCTTGGCCATGAAGGTCGCCGACTTGCCATAGGCGGCGGCGACGTTGTGGATCACGTACTTATACAGCTGCAGCCGGTCGGCCATGGTCAGCAGGTCCGAGAACTTCAGACCAAGCTCGTGCTGGGCCGGGGCCACCTCGTGGTGGTGCTTCTCGGGCTGCAGGCCCAGGTCGCGCATCACGCCCAGCATTTCGCCGCGCAGGTCCTGGCCCGAATCGACCGGGTTGACGGGGAAATAGCCGCCCTTGGCGCCGGGGCGGTGGCCCATATTGCCTTCGGTGTATTCGGCGTTGGTGTTGGCCGGCAGTTCGATCGAGTCATACGAATACGACGTGTTGTGCGGCTGGGTCGACCAGCGCACGTCGTCGAAGATGAAGAACTCGGCTTCCGGGCCGAAATAGACCACGTCGCCCACGCCCGACGATTGCACGTAGGACAGCGCCTTCTTGGCCATCGAGCGGCTGTCGCGGTTGTACGGCTCGTTGGTGTCGGGATTCAGCACGTCGCAGAACAGGAACATCGTCTTCTGCTGGTAGAACGGGTCGATATAGGCCGTGGTCAGGTCCGGCTTCAGCAGCATGTCGGACTCGTTGATGGCCTTCCAGCCCGCGATGGACGAGCCGTCGAACATCGTGCCTTCGTTCAGGAAGTCCTCGTCGACCAGGTCGACGTCGAAGGTGACGTGCTGCAGACGGCCGCGCGTGTCGGTGAAGCGGACGTCCACATACTGGACCTCCTCATCCTTGATCTCTTTGAGGATCTTGCTGGCGCTCATTCTCGGAAGTCCTGTTTCTAGGCGTTTGGGGAGGAAACCGGCAAGCGACCCGAGGGGCCGAGGGCCGGGGAGGGTGGTCGAGCTTAGACGGCCTGGGCTCCGGTCTCGCCGGTGCGGATACGGATCACCTCGGCGACGTCGGACACGAAGATCTTGCCGTCGCCGATCTTGCCCGTGCGGGCCGAGGTCTGGATGGCCTCGACGACGGCTGGCGCGAGGTCGTCGGCGACGACCACCTCGATCTTGATCTTGGGCAGGAAGTCGATGACGTATTCGGCGCCGCGATACAGTTCGGAATGACCCTTCTGGCGGCCATATCCCTTGGCCTCCAGCACAGTCATGCCTTGCACGCCCACGTCCTGGAGCGCCTCTTTGACGTCATCCAGCTTGAAAGGCTTGATGATGGCTTCGATTTTCTTCATGGCGACCCCTGAGCGGCGCACGGAATGCAGCGGCGCTCGGGCCCAAATGGGACACAGCAAGGGCGTTCAAAGCAAGCGATTTTCGCAGAAAAGCCACGGATAATCGGAACGCGGATGATAGAAACCAACGACCCGGCGATCTGGCGCAATTTTCTGCCTTGGCCGAGCGCGGAAACGCACAAGCATACGCGGGGCCGATTGGCAGTCGTGTCGGGAAAAGCCCATCAGACGGGCGCCGCACGGCTTGCGGCGCACGCGGGACTGCGAATGGGCGCAGGCGTGGTGCGAATCCTGTGCCCGCCAGACGCCGTCGCCGTCATCGCGCCCGCCGTCCAGGCGATCATGCTGACGCCGTTCTCTTCACCTGAAGTCTTAGGCCGAGAGGCCGCAGGAAGCGACGCCATCGTGATCGGACCGGCCGCCGGACTGGAGGACGCGACGATCGCCAACATCCAGGCCTTAGCGTTGAGCGGCGCTGTTCTGGTAATCGACGCCGATGGCCTGTCGGTCTTCAAGGGCCGAACCGCCGAACTGTTCGCCGTTCTGGACCGCGACGACATCCTGACGCCGCACGAGGGCGAGTTCGAACGGCTGTTCCCAGGCCTGCTGACCCAAGGCCGAGAAGCCGCCGCCATCGAAGCCGCGCGCCTGGCCCAGGCGACCATCGTGCTGAAAGGCGCCCCGACGATCATCGCATCACCAGACGGCCGCATTCGCCGCAATGAGAACGGCTCGGCTTGGCTGGCGACGGCTGGAACCGGCGATGTCCTGGCCGGGATGATCGGCGGACTGGCGGCCCAGCGGATGGACAGTTTCGATGCGGCATGCGCGGCGGTCTGGATCCATTCCGATGCTGCGGAACGTTTTGGACCGGGATTAACCTCTGACGACCTGAGCGATGTTTTGCCCAAGGTGCTGGCGTCTTTATGGAAAGGCTGAGCCGCTGTTATGCCGATCCATCTGAGGTCTGTCAAATATTTCACATAATATATCTTAGGCGATAATCTGACACTTGCGCAGCCTAGCGCCCGAGTTGGCTGCCCTGCGCCTGCTTCTGGATCGTCACTGAAGCCTTCGCTCGCGGCGGCTGTCGCGTCAGTCTGACGCCCTTCAGCCAGAGCTTAAGCGCCTCGTAATGGATGGCGGCGACCACCTTGAAGGTCATTAGCGGGATCGCCGCTGTGGCTGCCGCGATATGGCGGTCGTCTAGTTCCTGCCGTTCGGCCGCCATGGACGCCGTGATCAGCACGCCGGCGGCGTCCAGGCCGTCGATCGTCATGTCGAGCCGTTCGCCTGGCGCGTGTCCTCGGAACCGATAGTCCATCTCCATCCCCATGAACGGCGACACGTACAGCGCCTTGGCGGCGCCCTGTCGGATCAGGCCGGGCCTCTGGTCTTCGGCTGGCACGGGAATGACGTAGGCGTGGCGGATGCCGAAGGTGCTGGTCACCTCGTACACCATCGCCGCCAGTCGGCCGTCGGGGTGGTGGCAATAGTAGAGGCTGATCGGATTGAAGACGTAGCCGAGCACGCGCGGCATGGTCAGCAGACGGATGGGGCCGCCGTCGAGATCGATGCCCGCGAGGTACATCCACGCCTCGACCTGAGGCCGCAAGGCGCCGGAGCCATCGCCATAATCGCCGTCGTGGAAGGACAGCAGGTTGAAGCGATTGCGAGAAAACAACCGCAGGCCTCTATCCAGATCGTCGATCTCGGCCAGGTCAAGCAGCAGCCAGAAGACGCGGTAGTTCAGCTGGTGGGTCTTGGGGCGCAGGCGTCGGTGCATGACCCGGCCACGATAGAGGGCCGAGGTTTGGGTCACGCGGCCTGCTCGAATATCGGGGTCGGCAGCGGCGACAGATGGATGCGGCCACTCTCGTTCTGGACCGACCACGGGCGACGGACGCCGCCGAGCTGCTCTGCAACCGCCAGACCGGATTGCAGGCCGTCCTCATGGAAGCCGGCGCCGAAGTGGGCGCCGCAGAACCAGACGCCGCCCTGCCCTTGAAGGCTCCATAACTGCTTCTGCGCCTCAATGGCGGCGGGATCGAAGACGGGGTGTTCGTACAGTTCGCTGCGCAACAGGGTGTCGGCACGCGGCGGGCGCGGCGGGTTCAAGGTCACGAACAGGTCGTCGCCCGGCAGGCCCTGAAGCTTGTTCATCCAATAGGTGACGCACAGGCCGTCGTCCGCGCCGATATAGTTCCAGCTTGCCCAGGCGCGACGACGGCGCGGCATCAGGCTGGCGTCCGTATGCAGGACGGTCAGATTGCGGCTGTAGCGGAAGGCGCCCAGCAGTGCTTTTTCCTCGGCCGTGGGTTCGGCCAGCATGGACAGGGCCTGATCGGCGTGGGCGCCGATCACCACCTGGTCGAAACGCTCGACGCCCCCCTGGCTGTCATGGACGAAGACGCCCTCCTCCGTGCGCCGCACAGATGTCACGCCGCGATCCAGGCGCACGTCGTCGATGGCGCGGGCCAGGTGTTCGACATAGACGCGGCTGCCGCCCTCGACAGTGCGCCACAGGGGACGGCCGACCAATTTCAGTAGGCCGTGATTGCCGCAGAAGCGGATGAAGGACTCGGCCGGATAATCCATCAGCGTATGCGCGGGAGACGACCAGATGGCTGCGGCCATGGGCAGCAGGTGGTCGTCGCGGAACGCTTCGCTGAAACCCTCGCGCTTCAGGTAGTCGCCCAGGGTCAACGACGAATCGGTCATACCCGACAGATCCTTGGGCGCATCGCGATAGAAGCGCAGGATTTCGCTCAGCATCGACCAGAACCGGGGCCGCAGCGCATTGCGACGCTGGGCGAACAGGCCGGGCGCCGCATATTCGAACCGGCCGTCGTCCAGAGAGACGGCGAACGACATGTCGGTGGCGCGGGTCGCGATGCCCAGGTGTTCAAACAGGGCGATCAGGTTGGGATAGGTCGCGTCATTGAAGCAGATGAAACCGGTATCGACGGCGATGTCGCCAGACGAAACGCCCGCCGTCACGGTGTTGGAATGCCCACCCAGCCGGTCGGCCTTCTCGTAGATCGTCACCTGATGCCGCTGGGACAGCAGCCAAGCCGACGACAGGGCCGCGACGCCGGAGCCGATGACGGCGATCTTCAGACGATCGGCAGAAGGATTCGCGGGCGACAGGGACATGGAAACTCCGAATACACGCCCGCTGGCGCAAGCCTAGGCATGAACGGATTACGGGTCGCCGTCATGATCGGATCGCGATTGATCCAGACATTTCCGTCAGGCGTATTAGGGTTCATGCATGTCGAGACACTGCCCTTCACGTCGAATCCATGCCGGTCCCCGCGCATGAAGACACTCGACAATCCTTCAGACCCCCTCCTGCATGATCGCTTGATCGAGGCGATTGCGTTGCGTCGGGACCGGGAGGCCTTTGCAACCCTGTTCGCCTATTTCGCGCCGCGCCTGAAAGCCTGGCTGATCAAGTCTGGGGCGACGCCCGGCGCCGCCGAAGATTTCGCCCAGGATGCGATGCTGACCATATGGCGCAAGGCCGACCTGTTCGACTCCTCAAAGGCCCGCGCCGCGACCTGGATCTTCACCATCGCCCGCAATCGTCGCCTCGATATGTTGCGCCGAGACGCGCGTCCTCTGCCGACGCCGGAGATCGAACTGGCGGGCGAGGATGTGCGCCGCCCCGACGAACTGCTGTCGATGTCGCAGGACGCAGACCGGGTTCGTGACGCCCTGTCTCGTCTAAGCCCCGATCATGTCGAGGTCCTGCGCCTCGCCTTCTTCATGGACAGCTCCCATTCCGAAATCGCCAAACACCTCGACCTGCCGCTCGGCACCGTCAAATCCCGTATTCGTAACGCCATGACTAAACTCCGCCTGATCCTTGCGCCGTCAGAGGAGGCCGCGCGATGAACCCGCAACGCAATCCTTCCGAAGAACGGCTGCTGGCCTATGCCGCCGGCACGCTGAGCCCGCCTGAGGCCGTCGTGATGGCCGCGCATCTGGCGATGCGGCCGGCGAACGACGCCTGGGTGCGTGATCTTCAGGCCGTAGGCGGCGAATTTCTCGACGAGGCGACGCCGTCGCCCCTGTCGCAGGATGCGCTCGCCCTGGCCATGGCGCGGATCGAGACGGACGCAGGCGAGGTGAAGGCTCTGACCCCGCTGAACGACATGCCCGAACTGCCTGAGCCGCTGCGGCGCTATGCGCTCAGCCCTTGGCGTTGGGTCGGGCCGGGCATGCGGGTGCGCGATGTGTATGCACCACGCGATGGCGATTGTCGCGTGATCCTGCTGAAGATCGAATCAGGCCGGGAGACCCCCAAACACACGCACGGCGGCATCGAACTGACCTGCGTCATCTCCGGCGCCTATGCGACGGAGACCGAACGATTCGACGTGGGCGACTTCGAAGAGGCCGATCCGGAAGTGCTGCACCAGCCGCGCGTCGTGTCAGACGAAGCCTGCCTTTGCGTCGTGGCGCTGGATGGCCAGATCCAGCTGGACGGCTGGATAGGCAAGCTGATTCAACCGTTCGTTCGCCTGTGACTGGCTGGGCGGCGCTGTGGGGCGTTGCGGCCCTGTTTCTCGTCATCGTGATGTCGGCGGCCTGGCTGGTGCAGAAACGCACAGGCCAGGGCGGCTGGGCCGACGCCTTTTGGTCGCTGGGCCTGGGCGCGGCAGGCGTTGGTGTCGCGCTATTTCCGATCGACGGCGCGGCGCCGTCCTTGCGGCAATATCTGGCGGCGCTGCTGATTGGTCTGTGGGGACTGCGGTTAGGCGCCCACATCGCCGCCCGCGCCGCCCATGAGGGCGAAGACGCCCGCTATGCCCGGCTGCGTCAGGACTGGGGCGCCGGGTTTCAGGCCAAGATGTTCGGCTTCCTGATGCTTCAAGCTGGGGCCGCCGCCTTCCTGGCGCTCAGCGTCATGGCGGGCGCGCGCAATCCGACGCCTGGACTGACCCTGCAGGACGGACTCGCGACGCTGGTCTTCGTGGGTGCGCTTCTTGGCGAGGCCATCTCGGATCGGCAACTGGCGGCTTTCAAGCGCAATCCCGACAACAAGGGAAAGGTCTGCGATGTCGGCCTGTGGGCCTGGTCACGTCATCCGAACTATTTCTTCGAATGGCTGGGCTGGTGCGCCTGGCCCCTGTTCGCCATCAATCTGAGCGGCGAATGGCCGTGGGGCTGGCTGGCGCTGACGGGGCCGGCCTATATGTATTGGCTACTGACCCAGGTCTCCGGCGTGCCCTTGCTGGAAGAGCATATGCGGCGCTCGCGACCCAAGGCGTTCGACGCCTATGCCGCCCGCACCAGCGCCTTCTTCCCTCGCCCGCCGCGTCGCTGAACCGACCTCAGTCCTTGCGGGCGGTCCCAAGGTGAATGTCCCCGCGCTTGCGCGCGATTTCCATCTGCCTGTGGCGCTCGGCATAGCGTTCTCGCTGCGCGTCGTCGCGCGTGTCGTAGCAACGCTCGCAGCAGACGCCCTCGACATAGTGAGGCGAGGCCCGACCGGCATCGCCCACCGGCAAACGACACCCCCTGCAAAGCGTGTGCGGCCCCTGGCTCAGCCCGTGCCCGACCGACACCCGTTCGTCGAAGACGAAGCATTCGCCGCGCCATAGGCTCTCATCCTCATCCACCGTCTCAAGGTAGCGCAGGATGCCGCCTTCCAGGTGGTGGACGTTCTCGACGCCCTCCGCCTTCAGGAAGGCCGTCGATTTTTCGCAGCGGATGCCGCCGGTGCAGTACATGACCACCCGCTTTGCGCCGGTCTGCTCCAGCAGGGCGCGACCCTCGGTGCGGAACCAGTCGGGAAAGTCGCGGAATCTGCGGGTATTGGGCTGGATCGCTCCCTCGAAAGCGCCGATCTCGCCCTCGTAATCGTTGCGCGTGTCGATGACCAAGGTCTCTGGATCGGCGATCAGCGCGTTCCAGTCCGTCGGCGCCACATAGACGCCCGCCTGTCGCGCCGG
This sequence comes from Brevundimonas sp. TWP1-3, assembly GCF_049896085.1. NCBI lineage: Bacteria > Pseudomonadati > Pseudomonadota > Alphaproteobacteria > Caulobacterales > Caulobacteraceae > Brevundimonas > Brevundimonas sp. TWP1-3. The sequence continues at coordinate 2,278,672 of NZ_JAFCTP010000001.1, forward strand.
GTCCAGGTCCGGCTGGCCCATGGTGACGATCTCGCGTTTGACGCGCACCTTCATACGGTGAAACGGCAAGGCGTCCGTCCAGGCGTATTTGAGCTCCAGCGTCTCGAACCCGGGCATGGCGTGGATCGTCGACAGCACAGCCTCAACGGCCGGCTCCGAGCCGGCGATGGTGCCGTTCAGCCCCTCGGGCGCGACCAACAGCGTCCCCCTCACCTCCCCGGCGTCGCAAACGGCCTGAAGCGCGTCACGGACGGCGCCGGGATCGGCGACGGGGGCGAAACGATAAAGGGCCGCGACACGGACGGCGTGTTGGGGCGAGGTCTGAACGTCGGTCATGGATCAGGCCCCTCGAAGGCGCCGGGGATGGCGCGCCCAGCAGGACTCGAACCTGCAACATCCCGCTTAGAAGGCGGGTGCTCTATCCGGTTGAGCTATGGGCGCTCTTGCAAGACGTCAGGCGTCAGTGCGTCCAGGACTGCTTGCGGTTGGTGGCGAAGTTGTCGGCATAGGCCTTGATGATCATCGGCGGATCGTTCGGCTCATGCAGGCGGAAGGCGATGCCGTGGCGTTCGGCGTATTCGACAGCCTCTTCCTTCGACTCGAAGGTCAGGCGGACCTGACCGTTCATGTCGCTGGAGCTGGTCCAGCCCATCAGCGGGTCGATGGTGCGCGCGGAGGCCGGTTCGAATTCCAGACGCCAGTCGCGGCTCTTGGCCTTGCCCGACTGCATCGCGGTTTTGGCCGGGCGGTAAATGCGAGCCAGCATGGCGAAATCCTCAGTGACGGCGGGGCCTCTGGCCCTGCCATAACGCGCGCTGGACGTATGATCCAGCAGCCTTCCGTTGGTCGGGGCGAGAGGATTCGAACCTCCGACCCTCTGGTCCCAAACCAGATGCGCTACCAGGCTGCGCTACACCCCGGACCGAACGGAGCGCTCTATTGGCACTTCACGAAGCGATCCGCAATCAAGGCTTGAAATAAGGATGTAAAACTTCGTCGCCGGGCTTGGCATTGATCTCCGCCGCCCGCCCGGCGCGCAGTTCCAGCACGCCGTTGGCAGCGCCGTTCGATGGAATGGGCGCTTCCGAGAAGGGCGTGGCGTGCGATGCGATGGACACGATTCGTCCCTGAGGGTCGATGTAGAGGATGTCCAGGGAACTGGGCGTGTTGCGCATCCAGAAGCTCTGCTCGCGCGGCCCTTCGCCCGGCCATTGGAACAGCATGCCGCGGTCGTCTTCCAGCGGCGGGCGGAACATCAGGCCGCGCTGCCGCTCGGGCTCTTCGTCGGCGATCTCAACCCAGAACTGGTGTTCACCTGATGTGGTTACGACGGCCAGCTTCTGCAGCGGTTCGCCATTGGGGCCAAGCGGCGCCTTGGCGGCGCAACCGGCGACGGCGAGCATCAGCAGGCCCGCCATCAGAAAACGTCTCGTCGCCTTGATCATACGCCTCTCCTGGGCGCCGGATCAGTCGCCCGTTCTGATGTCCGCGACCACCAGGCCTTTCGGGCCGTTGGCGAATCGCACCCGCACCGCATCGCCGGGAATCAGATCTTCCAGGCCGCAGCGACGCAGGGTCTCTATATGGACGAAGATATCGCCGGGTTCGCGATCACGCACGACGAATCCATAGCCCTTGGTGCGATTGAACCATTTGACCAGGGCTGTCTCCAGCTCTTCGTCGGACTCAACGGGTGAACGAGGCGCGGTCACAGCAGCGGGGCTACGCGCGACCTGGACCGTTTTGCCGTCCCCCAGGTCGTGAATTTCGAACGTCTGCCAGCCCTTCGAGCGTTTGACGCAGTCGCAGGTAATGGGCGCGCCCTCGTCGGCGGCGACGCGGCCAAGGTCGCGCAGGCTGCTGATGTGCAACAGGACGTCTCGCATTTCGGTCAGCGTCGGGTCGTCCGGCACGATGAAGCCATAACCCTTCGTCGCATCGAACCACTTCACGCGCCCAGTGACGCGAACGGTCTGCGCCGTTTCCGTCTCGCTATATTCAGACACTTAAGAACCCCCGCCCGCGCCTCCAGCGGACTCGTCTTTATGTTTAACACTGTTCCGCGAAAGTTTGAAAAGCGGAAAATGCACGTGCGGGGCGAAGTGTGGGCCTTGGAGGACTGAAGATGCAGACGCAACACGATCAGCGGCTGCGCTTTCGCGTCGTCTGAAATGTAAGGTTTTTTTCTGTTTCTGGGAGCCTTAGGCTCTACCGGAGGCCTGCCCGCGTGGCAGTCCCTAGGGGAGTCGAACCCCTCTTTTCAGGTTGAAAACCTGACGTCCTAACCGATAGACGAAGGGACCGCTGCGCGGGAGAGCCGGCGATATAGCCGCGCCCTCGGGACGGTGCAAGCTTGGATTTCGAGTTTTTTGGGCGGCAGTCAGATCATTCGAGGGTCAGCGACATCCTCGATCTCGAACTGCACGCCCCTGCGGCCGTTCCAGTCGTCGGCCTTCAGCCGACCGACGACGTTCAACCCGCCCTGCCCCGACAGCAAGGCCTGGCCAGCCGGCAGATCGGCGCACCGCCAGGCGATGGCCTTCACCGATGCGCCGTCCGCGCCGACAAGGCGACAACGGACATGGCCGCCGTTCATCGCGACCGGTTCGCGGGCCTGAACGCCGCTCAGGGCAAAGCTCGGCTCGGGATTGGCGGGACCAAAGGGCGCCAACTGCTCGAACGATTCGAACAGGTCGCGCGTCGCCGCGCCGGGATCGATCAGGGCGTCGATCTCCAGCACGTCCTGCGCCACAGCCTCGACCCGTTCGGAGGCCAGCCGCGCGTTCAGGAAGGCTGTCAGTTCTGCGACTCGCGCGCTGTCCATCGTCAGGCCTGCTGCCATGGCGTGACCGCCCCCCGCCATAAGGATGCCGCTCTCCCACGCCGCCTGGATCGCACGACCCAGGTTCATGCCGGGCTGGGATCGTCCCGACCCCTTGCCCAGGCCGGTAGCGGGATCAACGCCGATGACGATGACGGGCTTGCGCCAGCGCTCGCGCAGCCGCCCCGCGACGATACCCACGACGCCGGGGTGCCAGTCCTCGCCCGCGACAACGACGACAGCGGTATCGTCGGCATGAACGCCGGTCGCCTCGACACGGCGGACGGCGGCGTCGGTGACGGATCGCTCGACATCGCGCCGCGACAGGTTCAGCGCATCCAGTTCGGCCGCCAGCGATTCGGCTTCGGCCGGATCGTCGGTGGACAATAGCCGCGCGCCCAGGTCGGACCGCCCGATCCGACCGCCGGCGTTGATGCGGGGGCCCAGGATGAAGCCCGCATGATTGCTCTTTGCCGGGCCCTGTTCCGCGCCCGCTGCCGCCAGCAGGGCGCGCAGACCCGGATTGCGCCACTCGCTCATGACCTTGAGACCCAAGCCGGTCAGAGCCCGGTTGAACCCGGTCAAACCCGTCACGTCACAGATGGCCCCCAGGGCAGCGAGGTCCAGCCATTGGCGAATGTCCGGCTCTGCTCGCTCGGCGAACAGCCCACGTCGCCGCCCCTCGCGGTTCAGGGCCGCCAGAAGCACGAACACCACGCCCGCCGCCGCCAGATTGCCCTGACCCGAGTTGCAACCCGGCCGATTCGGATTGACGACCGCCAGCGCCGTCGGCGGCTCGCTACGCATCAAATGGTGGTCGATGACCACGACGTTCAGGGCGATGGCGGCTGCATGCGCGAGTGCTTCGTTCGCTGCTGCGCCGCAGTCCACCGTGATCACCAGATCGGCGCCCGAGGCCTTCAGCGTGTCGAACGCCTTGGCGCTAGGGCCATAGCCTTCGGTCAGCCGGTCGGGGACGTAGATCGACAACTCATGGCCCATCGCCCGGAACCAGCGCACCAGAAGCGCCGCACTGGACGCCCCGTCCACATCATAGTCGGCGAAGACGTGGATGTTCGCCTTGACCTGAAGAGCGTTGAGGATCGCATCAGCCGCCGCATCCATGTCCATGAAGCTGGACGGATCGGGAAAAAGGGCGCGCAGGGTCGGGGTCAGGAAATCGGCCCCCTGATCCGCCGATATGCCACGCGACGCCAGGGCGCGGGCCAGGAGCTCGTCCAGCCCGAGGCCTTGCATGTGGGCGCGGGTCGTCGCCGCATCCGCGGGTCGCTGACGCCAGGCGCGCCCTGAGAGAGACCGGGACACGCCCAGAAATGCATTCAGTGTCTTTGCGCCGCCGTCATCCGCCATCAGCACATCATCGCGGGATTCTGCATCCCCGGCGACCGGTCATTGCGTCGGGCGGCGATCGAGCGGCGGCGGCGCCTTGGCGCGATCACGCAGGCTTTGGGCGAAGGCTTCGATGTCCGCCTGGGTGCGGGCGGCGTCCGGCGAGACCGGCACGGACTGGACCGCAGCCGCCGTCTCGGCGGCAAGAGCCTCGGGATCGGTCAGGGTCCAGTCGATCCGCGCGATCTCGCTGTTCAGCGTCGCGCTGTCATTCTGCAGGCGCTGAGCATTGGCGGCGACCTGGGCGACGGGCGGCAGGTCGGTGGGCGCGGCCGGAAAATCCTCCCAGCGGGGATAGTGGCGATTGGCGTCGACCAGTTCCTGAACACGCGGCGCCAACGGCGAGACGGGCTCGGTCTTGGACGCAGAACCGCTGATGCAGCCGGCCAGCGGCGCTGAGATCGCGACTGCGGCGATCAGGATCATCTTTTTCGAATTCAGCGCGTTCATTTCCTGGCTGGTCTTATGCCATCATCGCCACGCGCGGAAGGGCGGATGAACCGGCCTCCGATGCAGGAAGCGCGAAGGACGATCATGGCCAAGCTCCCAAAGACGCCGACAGACGCCGCCGAACGCCCCGCGCGCAAGGCCGGACGCCCCACTTCGGCCAAGCCCCGCCCCCCGCGCCAGCCCAAACCGAAGCCTGCCGAAGCGCAGGACGCGCCGGCTGAAACCGTCGCCGAGGCCGCGACCGAAACGGCCTTCCCCGGCGCCGCACAGGCCGAGATGATCGAGACCCTGTCGATGAACCTGGCCAAGGCGGCCATGATGGCTCAGAGCGCGATTGCGGAAGCTGCCCTGACCCAGGCCGACCGCCCCGCCGCCCTGTCACCTGATCCGTTCAATGTCGCCCCCGCGATGACTTCGGTCATGACCAGCCTGGCTGCACAGCCCGACAAGATGATGCAGGCGCAGGCCGATCTGTTCGGTCGCTATATGCAGCTCTGGTCCTCGACCGCCCGACAGGCGGCGGGCGAGGCGCCCGATCCGGTCCCCGTCGACAAGCGGTTCAAGGACCCGGCCTGGTCCGAAAATCCCATGTTCGACATGATGCGGCGGTCCTATCTGCTGACGTCGGACTGGATGAACGGCCTGATCGCGGGGGTGGAGGATGTCGATCCGACGCTGAAACGCCGCGCCCAGTTCTTCACCCGCCTGCTGACCGACGCCTTCTCGCCGTCGAACTTCCTGGCGTCGAATCCCGTCGCGCTGAAGGCCCTGGCGGAAACCAGCGGTGAATCGCTGGTCAAGGGGATGCAGAACTTCGCCGCCGATCTGGAACGCGGCGGCGGGTCGCTCCGCATCAGCCAGGCCGACTACGGCAAGTTCGTCGTCGGCGAGAACGTCGCCACCGCACCGGGCCAGGTCGTCTGGCGCGATGAGCTGTTCGAACTGATCCAGTATGCGCCGACGACCGAGAGCCAGCACGAGATCCCGCTGCTGATCTTCCCGCCGTGGATCAACAAATTCTACATCATGGACCTCCAGCCGGCGAACTCGCTGATCCGCTGGCTGTCGGCCCAGGGCTTTACGGTGTTCGTCTGTTCCTGGGTCAATCCGGACAAGGACAAGGCCGGTTTCGGCTTCGACCAGTATCTGGAAAAAGGCATCTATCGCGCGGTCGAGAAGACGCTGGAACAGGCGGGCGCGAAGCAGTTGAATGCCGTCGGCTATTGCATCGGCGGCACCCTGCTGGGCGCCGGCCTCGCGCACATGGCGGCCAAGGGCGACAAGCGGGTCGCCGCCGCTACCTTCTTCGCCGCCCAGCACGACTTCGCCGAGGCGGGCGACCTGCTGCTGTTCACCGATGAGCACTGGATCGCCGAGATCGAGCGTCAGATGGATGCGGCAGGCGGCGTCCTGCCCGGCGCGGCCATGGCCGAGACCTTCAACGCCCTGCGCTCCAATGACCTGATCTGGTCCTTCTTCATCAGCAACTATCTGCTGGGCAAGGATCCGCCGGCCTTCGACCTGCTGTTCTGGAACGCCGACCAGACACGGATGCCCAAGGCGCTGCATCTCGACTATCTGCGCCAGATGTATGGGGCCAACGCCCTGGCCCAGGGCGCCTTCCAGATCGGCGGACTGACGGCGGACCTGTCGAAGGTCTCGATCCCGCTCTATTTCCAGGCCAGCCGCGAGGATCACATCGCGCCGATGAACTCGGTCTATCGGTCCGCCAAGCTGTTCGGGGGCAATGACGTCACCTTCACCCTGGCGGGATCGGGCCATATCGCCGGCGTCATCAACGCCCCTGCGGCCAAGAAATACCAGCACTGGACCAATGCCGCCCTGCCCCCGACCCTGGCCGAATGGCAGGCTGACGCGTTAGAGCATCCCGGCAGTTGGTGGGACCATTGGTCTGCATGGTTGGCCAAGCGTGCCGGAAAGCAAATCCCCGCCCGCGATCCTGAAAAGGGGCCCCTAAAGCCCATCGAGCCGGCCCCCGGCAGCTATGTGAAAGTGAAGTCTTGAACCGTATCGAACCCAACGCCCTGCTCGCGATCAGCACGGGGGTGGCGCTGATCCTGCTGATCATGACGGCCAGCGTCTTCGGCGAGACCGGAAATACGGTGAAATACATCATCTCGGCCGTGATCTGCTCGGCCGCCTTCGTCCTGCTGAACGGACGTATGGCCAAGGCTATGAAGCGCCCGGCGGTTCAGCCGATGATCCACCTCGACACGCCCGGCACGGCGGTATGGGCCGGCCTGTTTCCTCTGATCGTCATCGGCATGGCGTGCGCGCCGGTCTTCTTTGCGGGTCACGATTATGGGCTGCTGGTGATCATCGCCTCGGTCATCTTCGGCCTGACCGTCGATTCCGCCATTCGGGCGCGGCGCGGCTAGGCCGCGACGAACTTCAGCGCCACGCCGTTGTTGCAGTAGCGCAGGCCGGTCGGACGAGGGCCGTCGTTGAACACATGTCCCTGATGCCCCAGGCAACGGGCGCAGTGATATTCCGTGCGTGGAATGCCGATGGCCAGATCGCGCTGTCTGCCGATGTTGGCGGCGATCACGTCATAGAAGCTGGGCCAGCCGGTGTGGGAATCGAACTTCCACTGCGACCGAAACAGCGGCAGGTCGCAGCCCTTGCAGACGAAGTTCCCGCGCCCGTGCTGGTCGTTCAAGGGACTGGAATAGGGCCGCTCCGTCCCCTCGTGCCGCATCACGCGCCATGAGGCATCGCCCAGTCGGCGTCGCCAGTCGGCATCGGAGACGCGCCGATAGGGCGAGGTCGCATACTGCCCCTCCCCCGCCTCGGAGGGTTGGGGAGAACAGGCGGACAAGGCAAGCGCGCCGGCGCCCATCAGAAGGCCCCGGCGATGCACGATCAGGGACTGGGTCATGTCCTTCATACGAAGAGCGCGGCGAAATGGTTTCAGCCGCTCAGATCAAGCCGATCGTCTCGTCCAGCCCCAGCATGATGTTCAGGTTCTGCACCGCCGCACCTGACGCACCCTTTCCCAGGTTGTCGAGCAGGGCCACCAGTCGTGCCTGCTCGCCATTGCGGTCGCCGAAGACGTGCAGACGCAGGCGGTTGGTGCCGTTCAGGCCTTCGGGTTCCAGACCCGACAGGACCTCGGTGTCTTCCAGATCGGCGACCTCGACGAAATGCTGTCCGTCATAGGCTTCGACCAGTGCGCCGTGCAGGCGTTCGACGGATGGCGTCTCCGGCAAGGCGGCCAGATGCAGCGGAACCTCCACCAGCATGCCCTGCCGATAGTTTCCGACAGCTGGAGCGAACAGCACGTCACGGCTCAGCCCCGTGTGTTTCGTCATCTCCGGCACATGTTTGTGCTTCAGCGACAAGCCGTAGGCCCGATAAGCGGTCGCGGCGCCTTCGGCTTCGAATTCGGCGATCATGGCCTTGCCGCCCCCGGAATAGCCCGACACTGCATTGACCGTGACCGGATAGGTCGTAGGCACCAGCCCCGCCTTCACCAGCGGTCGCATCAGCCCGATGAAGCCGGTGGGATAGCAACCGGGGTTCGACACGAACGACGACCGCGCGATCCGATCACGCTGACCTGCGTCCATCTCAGGGAAGCCATAGGCCCAGCCTGGTGCGACCCGATAAGCGGTCGAGGCGTCGATCACCTTGACCGAAGGGTTCACGATCATGGCCACGGCTTCCCGCGCCGCATCATCCGGCAGGCACAGGATCACCGCATCGGCGCCGTTCAGCGCCTCGCGCCGCGCATCCACATCGCGACGCCGATCGCCCAACAGAATCAGCTCCAGATCCGGGCGCGCTTCCAGCCGCTCGCGGATCTCCAGCCCCGTGGTGCCGGCCTCGCCGTCAATGAAGATGGTGTGGGTCATAGGCTGCTCCTGACCCTCCTCCCTTGCGGGAGAAGATAGACAAGAAAAAGGGCGCTCCGGGTGTCCCCGAAGCGCCCCAAATCCAAACCGCGTGAACGCGATTAGCGCTTCGAGAACTGGAAGGAACGGCGAGCCTTGGCGCGGCCGTACTTCTTGCGCTCGACGACGCGGCTGTCGCGGGTCAGGAAGCCGTGCGGCTTCAGGACCTTGCGCAGTTCCGGTTCGAAGTGCGTCAGGGCGTGCGACAGGCCGTGGCGGATGGCGCCGGCCTGGCCCGACAGACCCGAACCTTCGACGGTGCAGATCACGTCATATTGCGTGGCGCGGTCCGAAACGGTCAGCGGCTGGGCGATCATCATGCGCAGCACGGGACGAGCGAAATATTGCTCCTGGTCCTTGCCGTTGACGGTGATCTTGCCGGTGCCTGGCTTCACCCAGACGCGGGCGATCGCGTTCTTGCGCTTGCCGGTCGAATAGGCGCGGCCCTGGGCGTCCAGCTTCTGGACATAGACGGGGGCGTCGTTCTCGACCGAGGAGCTCAGGCCCTTCAGGGCGTCGAAGCCGGTGGCGGCGGTGTCTTGCGTCGCGTCAGTCATGCTCAGGCGCTCCGGGTGTTCTTGGGCGACGCCGACTTGAAGTCGATCGTTTCCGGTTGCTGGGCTTCGTGTTCGTGTGCGCCGCCGGCGAACAGACGCAGGTGCGTCATCTGCTTGCGGGCCAGCGGGCTTTCTTTCGGCAGCATGCGCTCGACGGCCTTCTCAAGCACGCGCTCGGGGAAGCGGCCGCCCAGAACCTTCTCAGGGGTCGTCGACTTGACGCCGCCAGGGTGGCCGGTGTGGCGGTAATAGACCTTGTCGGTCGACTTCTTGCCGGTGAACACGACCTTGTCGACGTTGGTCACGACGACATAGTCGCCGCAATCGACGTGCGGGGTGTAGTCGCCGCGGTGCTTGCCGCGCAGACGGTTGGCGATGAAGGTCGCGAGGCGGCCCACCACGACGCCTTCGGCGTCGATGTGGATCCACTTCTTCTCGACCTCGGCCGGCTTCAACGAAGCCGTAGTGCTCTTCAGCATTGAGAGGGTTCCTGGAGACGAAAATCGGGTCCGGCCCCTGAAGGAACCGAATGAAGGCGCGCTGATACAGGAGACGATTGGTCGCGTCAACGCACACAAACGCAACGTATTCACCATACCGCTTTGTTTTCATGTCATTTTCTAAATACGGTATTAAAATACCCGACGCCGTGCTGCCATTTGGCGTTACAAAATAACAAAAATCGTCATCAAACCATGATCATTCCGAGGCATCGGGGGCCGACACCTTCGGAGCCTTCTCATGATCCTTCACCGTCGCGGCCTGATCGCCTCCAGCGCCGCCGCCGCCTTCGCCGGTCTGGCGCGCCACGCCTCCGCCCAAGCCGCCGGCGAAGAAACCTACGTCAACGAGGTTCATGGCTACGGTCCGCTGGTGCGCGACACGAACCGGCTGCTCGACCTGCCCGAGGGCTTTTCCTACCAGGTCGTAGCCCAGAGCGGCGACACCATGGCCGACGGCCTGTTCGCGCCGGGACAACCGGACGGCATGGCCTGTTTCCCGCTCGAAGGCTCGCGCGTCGCCCTGGTGATCAATCACGAGCTCAAGGGCTCGTCCGGCCTGCACCGCAACCTCGGCCCCGGCGGTCTGCGAGAGGAGCGGCTCGGCCTGCTGGACGCCGCCAAGGCCTATGACACCTACAAGGACGGCCGCCCCCTGCCCGGCGGTTGTTCCACCATCATCTACGATCTGGCGGCGCGTCAGATGGTCAGCCAGCATCTGACCCTGGCCGGCACCTCGACCAACTGCTGCGGCGGCCCGACGCCCTGGGGCAGTTGGCTGACCTGCGAGGAAACGCTGGAGACGCCGGCCGACGCCGATGTGACCAAGAACCACGGCTGGGTGTTCGAGGTGCCGGCGACGGCGACCGGCCCCGTCGATCCCGTGCCGCTGAAGGCCATGGGGCGTTTCGACCACGAGGCCGTCTGCGTCGATCCCCGCACTGGCATCGTCTATCAGACCGAAGACGACAACACCGGCCTGTTCTACCGTTTCATCCCCAATGTCCCGGGCAAGCTGGCCGAGGGCGGGCGGCTTCAGGCCATGGCCTGGAAAGGCGTGCCCGCCGCCGACACCCGCAACCAGGACGCCCGCACCTGGGCCGTCGGCGACTGGCGCGAGATCGAATGGATCGACATGGACGACGTCGAATCCCCCAACGGCGACCTGGCCAAACGCGGCCATGCGGCAGGCGCCGCCCTGGTGGCGCGCGGCGAAGGCGTCTGGTGGGGCGACGACGAGATGTATTTCACCGCCACCTCGGGTGGACCGATCCGGCGCGGCCAGGTCATGCGACTGGTTCCCGGCCTGAACGGCACGGCCGACCGTCTCCAGCTGTTCGTCGAAAGCACGGACCTGAAAACCATGAACATGGCCGACAACATCACCATCGCGCCGTGGGGCCACCTGATCCTGTGCGAGGACAACTATTCCTCCGACGTGCGTAACCACCTGAAAGGGGTCACCCCGGACGGCAAGGTCTACACGATCGGACGCAATGTCTTCACCGGCAACTCCGAGTTCGCCGGCGCCTGTTTCTCGCCGGACGGAGAGGTGCTGTTCGTCAACATCATGTATCCGGGAATGACCCTGGCGATCAGAGGCCCATGGTCCTCGGTCCGGACATGAAGATCCGGGGCTGAGCCCGCAGCACCAGCCACAGGTTCGCCGTCGCCACAGCCAGGACGACGGCGGCCCCGGCCTGGTGCAGCACACCCAGCCACACCGGCACGGCGTGAATCAGGGTGACGATGCCCAGCACGGCCTGGAACCAGACCACGCCCGCCAAGACGAAGGCGGCCAAGCCCATTCCCTCGGCCACGCGCCAGCGCCAGGCTTGGAAGGCGTAGATGCTGACCGCGATCAGCAGGCCATAGGCCACCAGCCGGTGATTGAACTGCGTCAGGGCCTGGTCGTGCAGGAAGGCGCTCGCCCCCAGGCTCCAGTCCGCCGGCGGCAGCACCGCGCCGTTCATCAAAGGCCAGTCGGTGTAGACCAGACCTGCGTGCCCGCCCGCGACCAGGGCGCCCAGCAAGCACTGCGCGAAGACAGCGCCCAACAGGAAACCGGCGCCCCGCGCCCAACCAGACGGCGGCCGTCCGTGGTCCTCGCCGTGCCACGCCTCCAGCGCTGTCCAGATGAGCGCCGCGAACAGGATGAAGGCCAGGCCCAGGTGCGTCGCCAAACGCTCCGGCGCGACGCTGACCCGCTCGGACAGGCCGCTGGACACCATCCACCAACCGATCAGACCCTGCAGCCCGCCCAAAGCCAGCAACAAGACACAACGCCAGATCAGCCGGTCCGGCATGGCCCATTGGCGGAACAGCGAACGCGGCGGCGCCACACGGCACAGCAGGAAGAAGATCAGCGGCAGGGCGAACACCAGGCCGATCAAACGGCCGATCAGCCGGTGCAGCCATTCCCACCAGAAGATGCCCTGAAACTCGCCCAGGCTCATGCCGGCGTTGACCTGCGCGTATTGGGGGATCTGCTTGTATTTGTCGAAGGCCTCGGCCCACTGGGCGTCGTTCAGGGGCGGGATCGCGCCCATGATGGGCTGCCATTCCGTGATCGACAGGCCCGAGCCCGTCAGACGCGTGATGCCGCCGACAACCACCATCAGAAAGACGATGGCCGCCGTGGCGAACAGCCAAACGGCGACGGCGCGATTGCGATCTGGATTTCCGAAACGGTTCATTCGACGCCCGACACTGACCCGGATATGGTGTCGCGCTCGACGATGACCAAATCGCGACCGGTGCGGTATGCCCGCCCGGAGCGACAAGATCGAGTCGGATTGAGTTAACGGCGCTGACGCCGCAGGAGATCAGGGTTGCAATACGCCGATATCGCCGCCGCCGTTGTGGGCGGCCTGCTGCTGGCCTGGATCGCGGACCTTCTGACGGGCCGTCGCGGCTTCGGCGGCACCAGCCTGGTGTCCGGCGTCGGCCTGGCCTGTGGCTGGTTCTTGGCCGTGCGCGTTTTCGCCATCAGCACCATGGACAGCTGGGTCTGGGTGCCGTGGGCCCTGGTCGGATCGGGGTTCTGCCTGGTCGCCTTCTTCCTGTTCAGGAACAAGCGCTGATGCACCCGCGACTGCGTCGCTTCGTCGCCGCGATCGGCGTGCTGGCCTTCCTGATCTTCTGGGTCTGGGGCCTGATCGCCCTGCGCGGAATGCTGCCTGCGTCGCAGTGGATCGATTTCCTGTTCTTCGGCATCGGCGGCACCGCCTGGGGCCTGCCGCTCATTCCGCTGCTGAAGTGGGCCGAGCGCGGATAGGCCCAGATACGACGATGGGGCCGCCCGCAAGGACGACCCCATCAACATCATTCTTTTGCAAGAATGGTCGGAGCGACAGGATTCGAACCTGCGACCCCTTGACCCCCAGTCAAGTGCGCTACCAGGCTGCGCCACGCTCCGAAGGCGCTCCCTATAGACGGGGGGATCGTCGTCCGCAAACGCTAAAACGACTTTTCCACCTACCGTGAAAGAACGGCGTCCAGACGGGCCTTCGCCTGCTCCAGATCGGCGAGAACCTGATGCAAATTCGAGGTTTCGAGCCGCCCCGCGCCGGATTTGGCGGAACTGATCGCAACGTCGCCGTCCTCGATCAAGGCGGCGGCTTCAGCCCCGATCAGCTTTTTAAGCCCCTGTTCCGTGTGCAGACGCTGGACGCCGCGAATCGTCAGGCCGTCATCGTGCAGCAGCCGCTTGACCGCCTTGAGCACAGCGATGTCCTGAGGACGATAGAAGCGCCGCCCGCCTGCGCGTTTCACCGGCGTCACGAAGGCGAACTTGGTTTCCCAGAAGCGCAGTACATGCTGGGGCGCGCCGACCTCTTCGGCCGCTTCGGAAATGGTGCGAAAGGCATCGGCGCTCTTGGCCACGCGCGTCAATCCTCGACGACGGCGTCGTGAACCCGGCTCTTCATGATCTGCGAGGCGCGGAAGCTGATGACACGGCGCGGATTGATCGCCGCCGGTTCGCCGGTCTTGGGATTGCGGCCCATTCGGGCGCGCTTCTCGCGAACCTGAAAGACGCCGAAGCCGGACAGCTTCACCGTCTCGCCGCGTTCCAACGATTCGACGATCAATTCGAGGGTGCGCTCGACCAGGCTTGAGCACTCCTGACGGGACAGGCCGACCTCATTGTGTACGGCTTCGCACAGGTCAGCGCGCGTCACGGTCTGTTGGCCTGCCATCATATCCCCGCTCATGCGATCCGCTCGCATTCATAGGGCCGCAAAGGCCCCGAAAAATCAATGCCTATGCCCGATTTAAAGTCGCCACCTCAGAGCCGCAGGGCGCAGGCGCCCCAGGTCAGACCGCCGCCCATGGCTTCCAACAGGATCATGTCGCCCTTCTTGATCCGTCCGTCCTGGATCGCGGCGTCAAGCGCCAAGGGGATGGAGGCGGCCGAGGTGTTGGCATGGGTCGCGACAGTCGAGATGACCTTGTTCTCATCCAGGCCCAAGCGGTCGCCTACGCCCTTGATGATGCGCTGGTTGGCCTGATGCGGCACGAACCAGTCCACGTCCGCGATCTCGATGTTCGCGGCGGCGCAGGCGGCGGTGATGCCCTCGGCGATATTCACCACGGCGTGACGGAACACCTGATTGCCGGCCATGCGCAGATGACCGACGGTTCCGGTCGTAGACGGGCCGCCATCGACATACAGCAGATCGGTCTTGGAGCCGTCGGCGCGCAAGGCGAAGCCCAGCATGCCCTGATCGTCGGACGTCCCCTGCCCTTCGCGCGGTTCCAGCACCACGGCGCCGGCGCCGTCGCCGAACAGGACGCAGGTGGTCCGGTCGGTCCAATCCATCAGCTTCGTCATTTCTTCGGCCCCGATCACCAGGGCGCATTTCGACAGGCCACGGGCCACGAAACCGTCGGCGACGCTCAAGGCATAGACGAAGCCCGAGCAGACCGCCTGCACGTCGAAGGCGATGCCGACGCCCGCGCCCAGCTTGGCCTGAACGATCGAGGCGACGGCCGGAAAGGTCATGTCGGGCGTGGTGGTGGCGACGATGATCAGATCGACGTCCGCCGCTGTCTTGCCGGCGTCGGCCAGCGCCTTCTTTGCGGCTTCGACCGCCAGGTCGCTGGTCGGCTGGTCGTCGCGCGCCTTGTGGCGCTGTTTGATGCCGGTGCGCTCCTGGATCCATTCGTCGGACGTATCGACGAACTTGGCCAGGTCAGCGTTGGTGACGATCTGCTCCGGCAGATAGGAGCCGACGCCGGTCACGGCGCTGCGGGTGACGCTCACTGAAGGGGTTCTCCCACGGATGCGGCGGGCTTGGCGGCATGATCGAACACCGCGTCCAGCTTGCCCAGGTTGTCCCCCACCTTGCTCATATAGTCACTGCGGGCCAGATCGACAGCGATGCGGATCGCATTGCCGAATCCCTTGGCGTCGGCGCCGCCGTGGCTCTTCACGACAATACCGTTGAGACCCAGCAGCGGCCCGCCATTGATGGTGCTGGGATCGATCTTCTGGCGCATTTTCTTCAGCGCCGGCATGGCGATGACGGCGCCCAGTTTCGACTGCAGGTTCGAAGTCAGGGCCTCTTTCAGCAGGGCCGAGATATAGCGCGCCGTGCCTTCGGCGGTCTTCAGCGCGATATTGCCGGTGAAGCCATCCGTGACGACCACGTCCACCGTGCCCTTGGCGATGTCGTCGCCCTCGACGAAACCGTGATAGTTCAGGTCGAACGGGCCGTCGCGCAGGATGGCGTGAGCCTCCTTGACCTGTTCATTGCCCTTCATGTCCTCGGACCCGACGTTCAGCAGGCCGATCGTCGGGCGCGCGATGCCGCGCACCGCCGACTGGAAGGCCTCGCCCATGATGGCGAACTCGACCAGTTGCTCGGCGTCGCTGCCGATATTGGCGCCCACATCCAGAACCGCGGTATGGCCCTTGAAGGTCGGCCAACTGGCGACGATGGCCGGCCGCTCCAGCCCCGGCGCGGACATGCGCAGAATCAGTTTCGAGATCGCCATCAGGGCGCCGGTGTTGCCGGCCGAGACGACCCCGCCTGCCTGTCCCGTCTTCGCCGCCTCGATGGCGTTCCACAGACTGGAGCCCTTGCCGCGCCGCATGGCTTGGGCCGGCTTCTCGTCCATGGCCACGACCTTGTCGGTGTGACGGATTTCGCAGATGTCCGCCGCCAGGCCGCAGCGCGCCAGTTCGGGGGCGATCTTGGCCTCGTCGCCGTGCAGGAGGAAGCGAACACCTTCGCCGTCATGGGCGCGGATGTAGCTGCGGATGCCGGGAACGACGACGGATGGCCCGTGATCGCCGCCCATGGCGTCAAGCGAGATCGTAACTGGGGCTGGCAAATGGACCTCGTTTGGCCGCGTCGTCTTGTCGCGCGACGCTTGGCAGTATGCGCTGAACGATAGCGCCGAAGCCGGGGGATGCAACCACCCGGCCCCTGCGTCAACCTCAGCCTTTATCGTCCTGAGATTTAAGCGCCTTCAAGGCGGCGAAGGGTGAAATCTCGCCCGGCTCCTCCGGTTGCACGAATTCCGCGCCCGGCTTGCGCGGGAAAGGATCCAGGGACAGCAGCAGTTGTTCGACGGCGTACTGACCCAGGTCGATCTTGCCGTCCTCGATCACGTCGGCGTCTTCCTCGTCCAGCGTGACCTCGATCTCCTCAGTCTCCTGAGGCTTGGCCTGGACCAGCTGGATCGAAAAGCGGCGATCCACATCGACGGGCAAGGGCTCCAGCGTCAGGCCGCAGGACTGAACGGCATGGGCCGTGATACGCCCTTTCAGGGTCCACTCGCTGGTGGACGGTGTCGGCGTCACGTCGAAATCCACGACGAAGTCTTCGAGGCCTTGCAGATCCAGGGCGCGGGCGATTCGCTTGCGCGTGTCCGCATCCGGTTCGAGCTTCCGGTTCAGTCCGGCCCCGATCTGATTGACCCGCACCGTCTCGCTGTAGGGGAGCGTCACGCTCATCTGTCTTAAACTTCCGCCCAGGCCGGCGTCGCCAGCACCTTGTTGAAATCCTGCGCCGCCAAGGCTGCGCGTGTGGTCAGCGCATAGCGCGCCAAGGTCTCCGAGTGCGCCGCATCCGGCTCCGCATAGACGTTCTTCGCCATCGCCTCGGCCAGCCCGCCCGCGTCACCGGCGCGCAGCGGCTGCTCATAGGCGTTCATCCGACCATACAGGGCCTCGCCCAGCTTGCGCATCTTCTTGCCGACCGCAACATCGCCGACGCCTTCCTCACGCAGGGCATGATCAAGCGCGGAGACATAGACGTCGAACACATCCTGGGCCGCATCCTGGCCCTGGGCCGTATTCTCGTCGCGCAGCCGCAGCACCAACAGCAGCACGTGCAACGTATAAAGCTCGAATCGGGCGTCGATGCGGTCGGCGACTCCCAGCCGCGTATAGAAGGCCGGATTGCGCGCTTGGCCGACGGCCTTGGCATACAGATCGTCGCCGATTTGGACGCCGGGTCGGGCTTTGAACAGGTTTTTGAGCATGGGTTTCAACGGCCCCTTTTCCGCCGCGCCGTTGAACTAGGACGCAGGTCCGTCTAGGTCAAAGACCTTGTTCTCTCGCAGGCGCCCGACCATGTCCCGTTTCGTCCCGCTTTTCGTCGCCGTTTCGCTGGCCGGCCTGTCCGCCGCCTGTGCTCCGACCATCGGCTCCAACGGCTTCCAGGCCATCGACGCCAAGCCGCAGGACGTGGTCGCCGGCACCGACACCAAGGAAACGGTCCTGGCCAAGCTGGGTTCGCCCTCGACGACCTCGACCTTCGAGCCTGATCAGGTCTGGTACTACATCAGCCAGACGACCGAGAAATACACCTACAACCTGCCCAAGGTCTCCACCCGCACGGTCACGGAGATCACCTTCGTTCCTCAAGGCGACCAGGTCGCGTCGGTCCGCACCCTGGGCCTGACGGACGGCGAGCAGATCGCCATGAACCGCAACGAGACCCCGACACGCGGCCGCGAGCTGACGGTGCTGGAACAACTGCTGGGCAACGTCGGTCGCGGCCAGCTGCCCCGAACCGACGAAGACACGCCGGGCCAACGCCGCCCCGACTAAGGCGACCTTCTTCCCAAACAAAGACGCCCCGGAGATCGTTCTCCGGGGCGTTTTCGTATCCGCAGTCTGACGACCTAGCCGATATTGCCGCTCGCCAGCACCGCCAGCAGAAGCAGGGCGACGATGTTGGTGATCTTGATCATCGGATTCACCGCCGGGCCGGACGTGTCCTTGTAGGGATCGCCGACCGTATCGCCGGTCACGGCCGCCTTGTGGGCTTCGGAGCCCTTGCCGTGGACGACGCCGTTCTTGTCGGTGAAGCCCTCCTCGATCACCTTCTTGGCGTTGTCCCAGGCGCCGCCGCCCGAGGTCATGGAGATGGCCACGAACAGACCGGTGACGATCACGCCCATCAGCATGGCGCCCAGGGCCGCAAAGGCGTTGGCCTTGTCCGAGATGCCCAGGATGGCGACGAACAGAACGATGGGCGACAGCACCGGCAACAGCGACGGCACGATCATCTCGCGGATCGCCGCCTTGGTCAGGATGTCGACGGCCCGGCCGTACTCCGGCTTGACCTCATAGGTCATGATGCCGGGGTTCTCGCGGAACTGACGCCGTACCTCGGCGACCACAGCCTCGGCCGCACGTCCCACCGCCATCATCGACATCCCGCCGAACAGGAAGGGCAACAGCCCCCCGAACAGCAGACCGACGACGACATAGGGGTTGGTCAGATCGAAGGCGATCGGCCCCATGTCGGCAAAGAACGGATAGTCCGCCGGATTGGCCGAGAAATACTGCAGGTCCGACGTGTAGGCGGCGAACAGCACCAGCGCGCCGAGGCCCGCCGAACCGATGGCGTATCCCTTGGTCACCGCCTTGGTGGTGTTGCCCACGGCGTCCAGCGCATCCGTGGAATGACGCACATCGCTGGGCAGGCCCGCCATTTCGGCGATGCCCCCGGCGTTGTCGGTGACTGGCCCGAAGGCGTCCAGCGCCACGATCATTCCCGCCACGCCCAGCATGGTGGTGGTGGCGATGGCGATGCCGAACAGGCCCGCCAGCTGGAAGCTGGCGACGATGCCGACGATGATCGTCAGGGCCGGAAGCGCGGTGGATTCCAGCGACACCGCCAGCCCCTGGATCACATTGGTGCCGTGTCCCGAGACCGAGGCGTTGGCCACGGACTGTACAGGCCGGAAGTTCGAGCCGGTGTAATATTCGGTCACCACCACGATCGCCGCCGTCACCGCCAGACCGACCATGCCGGACCAGAACAGCGCCATCGGCTGAATCTCAAGGCCGCTGGCCGTCACGATCGGCCCCGTCACCATCTGGTTTATCACCCACCACACCGCGCCGATGGACAGGACGCCGGTCACGATCAGGCCCTGATACAGGGCTCCCATGATGTTCTGGCTCTTGCCCAGCCGCACGAAGAAGCTGCCGACGATGGAGGTGACGATGCACACCGCGCAGATCGCCAGAGGCAGGACCATCATCAGATCGACATAGGGCTGACCCCGAAAGAAGATCGCCGCCAACACCATGGTCGCGACGGTCGTCACCGCATAGGTCTCGAACAGGTCGGCGGCCATGCCGGCACAGTCGCCGACGTTGTCGCCGACGTTGTCGGCGATGGTCGCGGCATTGCGAGGATCATCCTCTGGGATGCCGGCCTCGACCTTGCCCACCATGTCGCCGCCCACGTCGGCGCCCTTGGTGAAAATTCCCCCGCCCAGACGCGCGAAGATCGAGATCAGCGAGGCGCCGAAGCCCAGCGCCACCAGCCCGTCGATCACCTCACGTCCGGTCGACGCCAGGCCCAGATGTTGGGTCAGGACAATGTAGTAGCCCGACACGCCAATCAGGGCCCCGCCCGCGACGAACATGCCGGTGATGGCGCCCGAGCGAAACGCCAGGTTCAGCCCCTTGGACAGGCTTTCGGACGCCGCTTGCGCCGTGCGCACATTGGCCCGCACCGAGATCAGCATCCCGGCATAGCCGGCCGCGCCGGACAGGACGGACCCGATCAGGAAGCCGATCGCGGCGTAGATGCCGATCAGGAAATAGGCGGCGATCAGGATCACGATCCCGACGATGCCGATGGTCAGATATTGCCGCTTCAGATAGGCGGAGGCGCCTTCCTGGATGGCGGCGGCGATCTCTCGCATCTTGTCGTTGCCGGTGCTCGCCTTCATCAGCACGGCGGTCTGAGCGGCGCCATACAGCACCGCCAGCACACCGGCCGCGAAGACCAGCGTAAGTGAGTTCGTCATTGGCGTTTCCATGCCCTTGCAAACAGGCGCGCAGGCCTTGGCGCGGTCGGGCGTTATCGCCTCTGTCCGCCTTCCGGTCCCCCCGCACGCGGCGGACGCGTCAGTGCGTCCTTTGGGATTTGCAAGAGGAGCGTGTCATGGCCTTACAGGTCGCGCAACCGTGATCGACGAGCCGTCAACGCGTCGTCGGTATGCCCGTGCGGCGTCTTGGGCTTTGCGACACGATTTCGACGCCAGTGATCGAGCCTCGCCCGGAGATCGCGTTTGCAGCCGCCAAGACGGCGGCGGACAGCGTCTGTTCGTTCAGACGCGTCCAATCGCCCGCGACGGTGAACGGCGTCCGATGCGCGGCCTTGACCAGAGCGTCACGGAAGAACGCTTCCTTGGGCCGCATCTGTTCGACCGTCTTACCTCGCCCCAATTGAAGGCGCAGCGCCACGAAGACGTAGTTCCTCAGTCGGCCGCCCTCGATCACGGGCAGGCCCAGGCCGGCGATGCTCAGCGCGGCCGGCGCGGCGGGCGCGTCGCTGCTGCTCGATGCGGTTGCGGATGTGGCGGCCGCCCCGGCGAGAGCGGCGGTTCCGGCGGTGATCAGGGAGCGACGGTTCATCCGTCGCTTATGACGCAAGGCCGTTAGGATTCCCTTGCCACCTCAACCGTGGGTCCAACCGCCGCGCGCCATGACGATGGGCAGGCCGTCATAGGTGACGGTCAGGCCTGATCCAGCGGTCACCTCGCCAATTCGGGTCAGACGCAACAGTCGGCGTTCAGCCTCGCGACGCAGGGTTTCTTCGTGGCGCGGGTGGGCGGTGAAAGCGATCTCATAGTCGTCGCCGCCGCTTGCCAGGTCTTCCAGCGACAGCTGCGGATCAACCCGGTCCGCAAACCAGGCCTGGGCCGCCGCCGACAGAGGCAGGACGTTCAGGTTCAATGAGACGCCTACCCGGCTCGCTTTGGCGACATGGGCCAGATCGGCGGCCAGGCCGTCCGAGACATCGACCGAGGCCGTCGCGAAATCCCGCACGACATCGGCGAAATCCACGCGCGGCGTCGGAGTGCGGTAGTGGGTCGCCAGGGCCGCGAGGCGTTCAGGCGCCAGCGACAGCTCGCCCCGGGCCGCCTTCAAACCCAGCAGGCCGTCGCCGATTGCGCCGGTCACGAACACCAGATCCCCGGCCTGGGCGCCTGCACGCGACACGGACGCACCCGTCGGAACCCATCCCAAGGCCGTCAGCGAGAACGTCGCCGGGCCGGGCGTCTTCACGGTGTCCCCACCCAGCAGAAAGACGCCGAACTCCGCCTGATCCTCGGCCAGACCGGCCGCAAAGGCCTCGCGCTCCGGCCAGCCGCAGCGTTCGGACCAGCAGCAGGCCATCAGATAGCCGAATGGCTCGGCCCCCTTGGCCGCCAGATCCGAAAGGTTCACCCGCAGCAGCTTCTTCGCCACCGTGTCCAGCGGATCGTCCGGCAGAAAATGCACGCCCTCGACGAGGGCGTCCTTGGTCAGGACCAGATCATAGCCGGGACGCGACGGCAGGACCGCCACATCGTCGGCAAGCCCCCTGCCCCATTCGGGATGGGCCAGGGGCCGCAGCAGCCTCTCGATCGTCTCGAACTCGCCCGCGACGTCGAGCGCCGGCATTATTTGCGCGTGTCTCTGGACACGCCGTCCAGAGCCGCATTGACGAAGCGCGCCTCGGAATCGTCGAAGAAGGCCTTCGCCAGTTCGACATATTCGTCGATCACGACCTCGCGCGGCGTCTCCGGGTGTTTGATCAGCTCCCACGCGCCCGAGCGCAGCAGGGCGCGCAGGGTGGCGTCGAGCCGCTCCAGCTTCCAGTTCGAGGCCAGGCGGGCCTTGATGGCCGCGTCGATGTCGCGCTGGCTTTCGATCACACCGCGTACGATGTCGGCGAAATAGGCCTCGTCGGCCTCGGCTAGGGCCTCGCCTTCGATATCGGTGTCGAAGCGGAAGTTGGAGAATTCGGTGATCACCGTCTCCACGCCTTCGCCCGCCAGTTCCATCTGATACAGGGCCTGGACGGCGGCCAGGCGCGATACGGTGCGGGCGCGACGCTGTTTCGAGCTCAGATTCGGCTCGGCGCGCTGCTTTTCGGCTTCGGCGAGTTGTTCGAGGACGGCTTTGACGCTGTTCGGTTCAGTCATGCACCGACGCCATGACGCAACCGCTTCTTCAATGCAATGAGGTCGAGGCAGGCCTTGGCCGCGCCGCCGCCCTTATCCCCTTCCGAAAGACGGGCCCGATACCAGGCCTGATCCTCGTCTTCGGTCGTCAGGATGCCGTTGCCGATGATCACGCCCTTGACGCCCAGGGCCATGATGCCGGCCGCCGATTGGTCGGAAACGATCTCGAAATGATAGGTCTCGCCGCGGATGATCGTGCCCAGGGCCACATAGCCGTCATAGCGAGGCGCGGTCGGGAAACGCCCGGCCTCCTCGGCCAGGGCGATGGCCGGCGGCACTTCAAGCGCGCCGGGCACGGTGATGACGTCGAAGTCGGCGCCACGCGCCTTCAGCGTCTCCTTGGCGCCTTCCAGCAGGGCGTCGGCCAGGTCGTCGTAGAAGCGCGCCTCGACGATCAGAATACGGGGTGCGTCAGTCACGCCTTGTCTTCTCCATCCATGTCGCGCCAGCCGACGATGCGCAGGCCATAGCCTTCAAGCGCCGTCGGTTCGGGTCGCGTCGAACTCATCACGATCATGTCCTTGACGCCCAGGTCCAGCAGGATCTGAGCCCCGACGCCATAGGCACGCAGCGACCGATCCATCGCCGCCGGTTTGTCCACGCCCGCCAGCCGCTCGGCCAGCGAGGTCAGCGACGGATCGCGCAGGAAGACGACGACGCCGGGGCCGTCGTGTTCGGTGATCTGCTTCAGGGCGGTGGGCACATAGTCCTGGCGCTCCTCGACATGGCCCAGCAGATCGCAGGCGAAATCCACCTGGTGCATCCGCACCAGGGTCGGCTTGGTCGGGTCGATGCGGCCCTTGACCAGGGCGACGTGCTCGGCGCCTTCGATGGTGTTCTTGTAGAGCATCAGCCGGAACGGACCGCCGTGGACGCTCTCGAACGGCGTATCCATGATCCGCTCGACAAACCGTTCGGTGCGGCGGCGATAGGCGATCAGGTCGGCGATGGTGCCGATCTTCAGCCCATGAAGTTGGGCGAAGGCGACCAGATCGGGCATCCGCGCCATCTCCCCGTCGTCCTTGATGATCTCGCAGATCACACCTGCCGGGGTCAGGCCCGCCATGCGGCTGATGTCCACCGCCGCCTCGGTATGGCCGGCGCGGACCAGAACCCCGCCGTCGCGCGCCACCAGAGGGAAGATGTGGCCGGGCGAGACGATGTCGTCCATGCCCTTCGACGCGTCGGTCGCCACATGGATGGTGCGCGACCGGTCGGCGGCGGAAATGCCGGTAGTCACGCCGTCCTTGGCCTCGATCGAGACGGTGAAGGCGGTCTTCATGCTCTCGCGGTTGTCGGCGGCCATCGGCGGCAAGCGCAACTGGTTCGCGCGCTCCGCCGTGATGGCCAGGCAGACCAGGCCGCGCGCCTGGCGGATCATGAAGTTGATCTGGTCGGGGGTCGCGAACTGGGCGGGGATGATGATGTCCCCCTCGTTCTCACGATCCTCGGCGTCCACCAGAATGTAGGGACGGCCGTTGCGGGCGTCCTCCAGGATGTCCTCGATGGGACTGATCGGACTATCGTTCATGTTTGCGGCCAGTTGCATTCAGGCGGTCTCCTGCCACCGTGCGAGGTATCGCGCCAGCATGTCGATCTCCAGATTGACCGGATCACCGACTTTCAGACGACCCAAGGTCGTCACCTCCCACGTATGCGGGATGATGTTCAGCGAGAATATCTGCCCCTCGACGGCGTTCACCGTCAGGGACACGCCATCGACAGTGATCGATCCCTTGGCGGCGATATAGCGGTGCAGGGGCTCGGGCGCCTCGACCTCGACCTGGTGCGATCCGCCCTCTGGCGTGATCGAGACGATCCGCCCCAGACCATCGACATGGCCCGACACCACATGGCCGCCCATCTCGTCGCCCAGTTTGGCGGCGCGCTCCAGATTGACGCCGTCGCCGGCCTTCCAAGCGCCCAGGGTGGTCTTTGACAGGGTCTCGTTCGACACTTCGACGGCGAACCAACCGGGGCCCTTTTCCGTCACCGTCAGGCAGCAGCCCGCATGGCTGATCGAGGCCCCCAGGTCGATGCCGTCGGTGTCCCAGACGGTTTCGATCTCGTAGCGGCGGTCGCGATCCGTCTCGCGGACCTCGCGGACGCGGCCGATGTCGGTGACGATGCCGGTGAACATTGGACGCTGGCCCCTTTCGGACCCGAAAAACACAGTCTGAATAGTCTAATCGTCTGAAATCGACCCCGTCAGAAACGCGCGTAGCGTTCCCATAGGTCGTCCCCGACAGGCTCGACGCCCAGGCGACGGAACTTGGGTGCGTCGGCCAGCTTTGCAAGAGCCAGGGACGCCACGCAGGGCCTGCCGTCACCGCCCAGCAGAATGGGGGCTCTGAACCATTCCAGCGCGTCCACCAAGCCGGCGCGCAGGAAAGACGCCGCGACCTGCCCCCCGCCTTCGATCAGCACCGACTTGGCGCCCGCCGCCTTCAAAGCTTGCAGAACCGCCGGGATCGCCGGCCGCCCGTCGTCTGCCTCGACCCGTTTAACTTCGGCCGCACCAACCGGGTGTGGCTCGGCGACGGTCAGGATCAGGGTGTTCTCACGCGCCAGTTTCGCCGTCTGCGGCGTCCGCAAGCGACTGTCCAGCACGACCCGAAGCGGCTGGTCCACGCTGCGCCCCGGCAGGCGGGCGGTCAGTTCGGGGTCGTCGTGCAGAACCGTCTCGACGCCGACCAGAATGGCGTCATGCGCCGCGCGCAAACGGTGGCCTTCCAGCCGCGCCGCCTCGCCGGTGATCCACTGGCTTTCACCCGACGCCGTGGCGATACGTCCATCCAGCGAGGTCGCCAGTTTCAGGGTGACCCGCATCAGGCCTTGCCGGACGGTTCGTCGAACCCTTCGTCGCCCAGGAATTTGGCGAAGTCGCCCGTGTGGCGGAAATCCTTGTAAACCGAGGCGTAGCGGACATAGGCGACCTCATCCACGCCCTTCAGCGCCTTCATGATGAAGTCGCCAACCGTGCTGGACTGGATTTCGGTTTCGCCCAGGCTTTCCAGCTGACGGACGATCCGATTGACCATCTGTTCGACCTGATCGGCCTGGACCGGGCGTTTGCGCAGGGCCACGCCCAGCGACCGTTCCAGCTTGTCGCGTTCGAACGGCGTGCGTCGCCCGTTGCGCTTCAGGATCACCAGCTCACGCAGTTGCACCCGCTCGAAGGTCGTGAAGCGCCCATTGCAGTTGGGGCAGGATCGACGGCGTCGGATGGCCGAGCCGTCGTCTGACGGCCGGCTGTCCTTCACCTGGGTGTCCTGATGACCGCAAAATGGGCACTTCATCAGTGAGTTATCCGTAGATCGGGAAGCGGTTCGTCAGCTCCCGCACCTGGGCCGCCACGCCCGCGACCACGGCGGGATCCGCCTCGTCGCCGCCGTTCATCGACGAGACGACGTCGGCGATCCAGTGACCGATCTGCTTGAACTCGTCCTCGCCGAAGCCGCGCGTGGTCCCTGCCGGGGTCCCCAGGCGGACGCCCGAGGTGACGGTGAAGGGCGCGGTGTCGAACGGCACGCCGTTCTTGTTGCAGGTCATCAGCGCCTTTTCGAGCTC
Organism: Brevundimonas sp. TWP1-3; assembly: GCF_049896085.1. NCBI lineage: Bacteria > Pseudomonadati > Pseudomonadota > Alphaproteobacteria > Caulobacterales > Caulobacteraceae > Brevundimonas > Brevundimonas sp. TWP1-3. The sequence goes on from NZ_JAFCTP010000001.1 coordinate 2,304,386, forward strand.
GTGCTCGGTCGCCTTGCCGGTCACGCCCTTGGGCCGCAGATCGACCAGGGCCAGGTGGCTGTCGGTGCCGCCCGATACGATGGCCAGGCCGCGCTCGATCAGCACGCCGGACAGGGCCTGGGCGTTCTTGACCACCTGTTGCGCATACAGCTTGAACTCGGGTTGCAGCGCCTCGCCGAAGGCCACGGCCTTCGCCGCGATCACATGCTCCAGCGGTCCGCCCTGCAGCCCGGGGAAGACGGCCGAGTTGATCTTCTTGCCCAGGTCCACGTCGTTGGACAGGATCATGCCGCCGCGAGGCCCGCGCAGCGTCTTGTGCGTCGTGGTCGTCACGACGTGGGCGTGGGGGATCGGATCGGGATAGGCGCCGCCGGCGATCAGGCCGGCATAGTGGGCCATGTCCACCATCAGATAGGCGCCGACGCTGTCGGCGATCTCGCGGAAACGCTTGAAATCAATGTGGCGGCTGTAGGCCGAGGCGCCGGCCAGGATCAGCTTGGGCTTCTCGCGCTCGGCCATTTCGGCGACGTGGTCGTAGTCGATCAGATGGGTGTCTTCACTGACCTTGTAGGTCACGGGCCGGAACCACTTGCCCGACTGGTTCGCCGGCGAGCCGTGCGTCAGGTGCCCGCCGCAGGCCAGGTCCATGCCCAGGAAGGTGTCGCCGGGTTGCAGCAGGGTGAAGAAGACCGCCTGGTTGGCCTGGGCGCCCGAGTGAGGCTGGACGTTGGCGAAGGCCGCGCCGAACAGCTTTTTCGCCCGTTCGCGCGCCAGATCCTCGGTGATATCGACGAACTCGCAGCCGCCGTAATAACGACGCCCCGGATAGCCCTCGGCGTATTTGTTCGTCAGCACCGAGCCTTGCGCATCCAGCACCGCCTGAGAGACGATGTTCTCGGACGCGATCAGTTCGATCTGCTCCTTCTGCCGCCCCATCTCGCCCTGAATGGCCTTGAAGACGTCCGGATCGGCGTCAGCGAGCGTCTTGGTGAAATAGGCGTCGTGGGTGAAGGCCGTCACGCTGGAATCCCCGAAAATCAGAAGGCCGCCTATCTAGTCCCCACAGCGCCCGACCACAACATCTTGTGGTCAGCCTGATGCCAAAGCCCGCCTCAACTTGGCGATCGCCACGCGCTCGACGGACTTCGGCTCGTTGACCGGCCCCATGGCGCTGACCTCGCGGCCGGTAGCGACGTGGATGGCGGAGCATTTGACGTAGGGGCCGTTGCGCGTGAATTCGACGATCACTTCACCCAGATCGTCGTCCGCCATCACCGAGCCTCAGGCTGCGACCGGGCGGCGCGCCACGTTGCAGTGGGCGAACAGCTTGTCCATCGCCTGGACCAGGTGATCCATCATGGCGTCGGTGTGGTTCGGCGAGGGGGTGAAGCGCAGGCGCTCTGTCCCCTTGGGCACGGTCGGATAGTTGATCGGCTGAACATAGACGCCGTATTCGTCCAGCAGCATGTCCGAGATCATCTTGCAGTGGATCGGATCGCCGACGTGCACCGGCACGATGTGGCTCACGCTTTCCATCACGGGGATGCCGGCCGCCGCGAAACGCAACTTCAGCGTCGCGGCGCGTTCCTGGTGCTGGACGCGCAGTTCGGGGTGGGCCTTCAGGTGTCGCACAGAGGCCAGCGCCCCCGCCGTCAATGCCGGCGGCAACGAGGTGGTGAAGATGAAGCCCGAAGCCCAGCTGCGCACCGCGTCGATAATCATCGCGTCGGCGGCGATATATCCGCCCATCACGCCGATGGCCTTGCCCAAGGTGCATTCGATGATGTCGATCTGGTCCAGCACACCGTCGCGTTCGGCGACGCCTGCGCCGGTATCGCCGTACAGGCCGACCGCATGGACCTCGTCCAGATAGGTCAGGGCGCCGTATTTCTTGGCCAGAGCGATGGTGCCGGCCAGGTCGGCGATGTCGCCGTCCATCGAATAGACGCTCTCGAAGGCGATCAGCTTGGGGGCCTCGACCGGCGCGGCGGCCAGCAGGGCCTCCAGATGCGCCAGGTCGTTGTGCATGAAGACGTGGCGCTCGCCGCCACCGTGACGAATGCCGGCGATCATCGAGGCATGGTTCAGCGAATCGGAGAAGGTGATCAGGCCGGGCAGGATCTTCTGCAACGTCGACAGGGTCGCCTCGTTGCCGACATAGCCCGAGGTGAACAGCAGCGCCGCTTCCTTCTGGTGCCAGTCGGCCAGTTCAGCTTCGAGATCGACGGCCGAACGCGTCGTGCCGGAAATATTGCGTGTGCCGCCGGCGCCGGCGCCGACCGCATCGATCTCTTCATGCATGGCGTCAAGCACGACAGGGTGCTGCCCCATGCCCAGATAGTCGTTGGAGCACCAGATCACGACGTCCTGCTGCGTGCCGTCGTCGCGACGACGCACCGCCAGCGGGAACTGTCCGCGCACGCGTTTCAGATCGGCGAAGACGCGGTAACGTCCCTCGCTGCGAACCTGCTCCACGGAGCTTTTAAAGGCGGCCTTATAGTCGAACAAACTACGCGTTCTTTCGCTTATGGCGATGTCTTTGCGTTATTTGCTCCCCCGGCGCGGGCTTGTCCATGCGCCCCACATGGACAAAACGACCCAAACCCTTAATTGATAACGGTTCTCAGTATTGCTTAGCGTCAGCCCGGCTTGCGGAAGCGATAAACGAACTGATCGGTCTTGCCGCGAATCTTCTCATCGAAGACGTTCAGGCTGTGGTCGTCGTCTGGATTTGCAACGGCCGTGCTTTCTCCCTCATAGACGAAGCCCGCCGCCTCGACCTCGCGCTTCATATAGTCGCCTTCGATGCGGTGCAGGGTCTGGACGGCCGAGATGCCCGTGCCGGGCGCCGCCTCATGGTCGATCAGGATGTAGCGACCGCCTGGCTTCAACGCCGCGAACACGGCCGCATTCATCTTCGCCACGTCGGTGTTGAAGCCGGGGATGTGGAAGTCGTGGTATTCCTGGCTCATGAAGATCATGTCCAGCGGCTCGGCGTAGGTCATCGAATCCAGCAGGCCGTTGACCCGCGTGACATTGGAATAGGCGGCGGCAAGCGCATCGGCTCCTGCATTCTCGCGCGCCATCGTCCGCTCGGGCACGAAGGCATAGACGCGGCCGGTCGGCCCGACCACGTCCGAGAACAGTCGGGTGAAATAGCCCGCGCCGGGACGGATGTCGGCGACCTTGTCGCCCGGCGCGACCTGAGCGAAGGCCAGGATCTCGGCCGGATGACGCAGCGGATCGCGGGCCACTTCTTCGGCCGGACGCTTCGGATCGGCGACCGCATCAGTATAGAGCGAGACGTAGGACGGCGAAGCCATGGCGGCGTTCTCGCCGGCGACCACGGTCCGTTCCCCGCCGTCGGAAGACACGATGATGCAGGCCGAAAGACCCGTCGCCAGAGCCAGAACCGCCGCGCCGGTCGCCAATCGCTTGATCATCGTCATCTCCTAGGATTCTCGGCGATAGGCTCGCATTTCGCCGATCCGCGCAAGCCGTCATCACACGCGAAACGATCCGACGCATCACGCGATTTGCGCCCCGGTCGCTGCGGCGCTAGTCCGACCCCAAGTTTCGAAGGTTTCGTCATGCTTCCCTATCAGCCCGCCCCCTTCCCGCTCGCCCGTCCGCGTCGCCTGCGGTCCAGCCCGTGGGTGCGGCGCCTGGTGGCGGAAACGACGCTGAGGCCGGCCGATCTGATCTGGCCGCTGATCGTTCACGACGGCGCCGAGGAACGCGTCCCCGTCGCCTCCATGCCCGGCGTCTTCCGCCTGTCGCCCAAGGAAGCCGCCAAGGCCGCCGTCGAGGCCCGCGACCTGGGCATTCCGATGATCGCCCTGTTCCCCAATGTCGATGGCGCGATCAAGGACGCGGTCGGCACCGGCGCGACCGATCCCGACGGCCTGATCCCCGAATGCATCAAGGCCATCAAGGACGCCGCGCCCGAGATCGGCGTCATGACCGACGTGGCGCTGGACTGCTATACCGACCATGGTCACGACGGGGTCATGGAGGGCGACCGGATCGCCAACGACGCCTCGCTGGACCGTCTGGCTGAACAGGCCTTCATCCACGCCCACGCTGGCGCCGACGTGGTCGCCCCGTCCGACATGATGGACGGCCGCATCCAGGCGGTGCGCGAGGCGCTGGAGGCCAACGGCTTCCATGACACCCTGATCCTGTCCTATGCGGCCAAGTTCGCCTCGGCCTTCTACGGCCCCTACCGCGACGCCGTCGGCTCCTCAGCCATGCTGAAGGGCGACAAGAAGACCTATCAAATGGACTACGCCAACTCCGACGAGGCCCTGAAGGAGGTCGCCATGGACCTGTCGGAAGGCGCCGACGCGGTCATGGTCAAGCCGGGCATGCCCTATCTCGACATCGTGCGTCGCGTTTCCGAGACCTTCCGTGTTCCGACCTTCGCCTATCAGGTGTCGGGCGAATATTCGATGATGCAGGCCTCCATCACCAATGGCTGGCTGGATCAGGACCGCGCGATCCTTGAGACCCTGCACGGGTTCAAACGCGCCGGCTGTGCGGGCGTGCTGACCTATTTCGCGCCCCAGGCCGCTCGGCTGCTGGGCTGATGGTCGTCGAGATCCGGCCGATCACCGACGCCGACTGGCCCGGTCTCTGGCCGATCATCGAGGCCGTCACGCGCGCAGGCGAGACCTATACCTATCCGCTGGACATGACAGAGGCGCAGGCCCGCACGATGTGGATGCCGCCCGCGCCCGGCGGAACCCTGGTCGCGATTGAAGACGGCCAGGTGCTGGGCGCCGCCAAGATCATCCCGAACCAGCAAGGAAACGGGGCCCACGTCGCAAACGGCGGCTTCATGGTCGCCCCCGCTGCGCGCGGTCGAGGCGTGGCCCGCGCGCTGGGCGAGGCCGCGCTGGGCTTCGCGCGCGACGCCGGTTTCAGGTCGATGCAGTTCAATGCCGTCGTGGAGACCAACACCGTCGCCGTCGGCCTGTGGCGCAAGCTGGGTTTCGAGATCGTCGGCACGGTCCCCGAGGCCTTCGATCACCCGGCCCACGGCCTTGTCGGCCTGCACATCATGCACCGCACGCTTTAGGCGTCAGTCGCGCGATTGAAGCCGCGCGGCCAGGCTGGACGTGTCCCAGCGGTTGCCGCCCATGGCCTGAACCTCGGCGTAGAACTGATCGACCAGGGCCGTCAGGCTGAGGCGCGCGCCGTTCGACCGCGCCTCGTCAAGAACAAGCCCCAGGTCCTTGCGCATCCAATCGACGGCGAAGCCGAACTCGAACTCGCCCTTAGCCGCCGTCTTCCAGCGATTGTCCATCTGCCAGCTTTGCGCCGCGCCTTTCGACACGGCCTCATAGGCGGCGTCGGTGTCCAGGCCTGCGACCTGGGCGAAATGCACGGCCTCGGCCAAGCCCTGCACCACGCCGGCGATGGCGATCTGGTTGACCATCTTGGTCAGTTGGCCCGATCCTGCCGGTCCCATGTGCTTGATCGCCTTGGAATAGGCTTTCAGCGCCGGCTCCGCCGTCGCCAGGGCGGCGGCATGCCCGCCGGCCATGACGCTGAGTTGCCCGTTCTCGGCCCCGGCCTGACCGCCTGACACCGGCGCGTCGACGAACTGCCGCCCCTGCCCATGCGCCAGTTCCGCCAGTTCGCGCGCCACCTTGGCCGAGGTCGTGGTGTGGTCCACGATAACCGCAGCTTCGGCCAGACGCGGCAAGGCCTCGGTCACCACGGCGCGCACGTCGTCGTCATTGCCGACGCAAAGGATGAACAGTTCGACGCCCTGCGCCGCCTCCGCCACGGTCGTCGCCGTCTTGGCCCCCGTCGCCGTCGCCCAGGCCTGGGCCTTCGCCGTGGTGCGATTGAAGCCGGTCACGTCGTGGCCCGCCTCGACCAGATGACGCGCCATCGGGGCGCCCATGACGCCCAAGCCGGCGAATGCGATCTTCATGACTGGCTCCTTGATATCCGCGCCGGACTAGGCCGGGTCGCGACGTCGTTCAAGGTCAACGCCCGGTTAACCTTGGCGAGCCCACAATGGGGCACCATTCCTGGGGATCAGATTCCATGTCCGTGAGCGATCGTCCGATCCTCATCAAAAAGGTCAAGAAGGTCTCCGGCGGAGGCCACCATGGCGGCGCGTGGAAGGTGGCCTATGCGGACTTCGTGACCGCGATGATGGCCTTCTTCCTGCTGATGTGGCTGATCAACACGACCGACCCCGAGCAGAAGCGCGGTATCGCCGAATATTTCGCCCCTGCCAGCGTGTCCGAGACGACATCGGGTTCTGGCGGCATCCTGGGCGGCACCTCTCTGGGCGACGACGGTCCCAAGAGTTCGGGCTCGCAATCGGTGCTGGAGGAACTCGCGCCCGAGGCTCCGGCCACTGACCAGACCGGGTCCAGCCTGTCGTCCGCCAGCGACGCCGCCCTTCAGGCCGAAATCCAGAAGCGCGAAGCCGCCGAGTTCGCCAGCGCCGCCGAATCCCTGCGTCAGGCCATGCAGTCGATGCCTGAGCTGGCCGAACTGTCGAAACAGCTGATCGTCGATCAGACGCCCGAGGGCCTGCGCATCCAGCTGGTCGATCAGGAAGGCCGGTCGATGTTCGACAACAACTCGTCACGACCGAACGCGCGCGCCCAGGTGCTGCTGCGCGCGGTGTCCAAGGTTATCAACCAACTGCCGAACCGCATCTCCATCACCGGGCACACCAGCGCGACGGCTGGTTCCAACCGCGCCAGCGCGCCTGCGGACTGGAGCCTGTCGTCCGAGCGCGCCAACGGCTCGCGCCTGGTGCTTCAGGGTGCAGGCGTCGATCCTGATCGGGTCTATTCGGTGGCGGGCAAGGCGGGGTCCGATCCCCTCTATCCCGACGATCCCACCCTGGCCGGCAACCGCCGCATCGCCATTGTCCTGCTGCGCGAGGCGCCTGTCCTGCCGATGGACACCTCTCTGTGATCCCCGCTCGGCTGCGACGCGAACACGCTTGCAGCCCGGCCACGAATGACGCCAAATTGCGCGATGGGCGTTCACCTGTCGCAATATTGGCAAGATCGGATGCGGACCTGAGGCCGTGACCCAGCACGTACCGACCCGACAGCTCCGCTTCTTCATGACCTCGGTCGCGCCCTGCCCCTATCTGCCGGGCAAGACCGAGCGAAAGGTCTTCGCCAATCTGCCCTTCTCCGACGGCGCCCACGTCAACGACGAACTGACCATCGCCGGCTTCCGCCGTAGCCAGAACATCGCCTATCGCCCGGCCTGCGAGGCCTGCGACGCCTGTGTGTCCGTGCGTCTGCCCGTGCCGGAGTTCGCCTTCAGCCGTTCGCAGCGCAAGGTTCTGGCCCGCAACGAAGACCTGTCGCGCAGCCTGGTCGAGGCCGAAGCCACGACCGAACAGTTCCAGCTTCTGCGCCGCTATCTGACCACCCGCCACCCGACCGGCGGCATGAGCGACATGGGCTGGCTCGACTATGTCGCCATGGTCGAGGACACGGCCGTCCGCACCCATCTGATCGAATATCGCCTGCCCTCGACCGACGGCGGGCCTGGCGATCTGGTCGCCGTCACCCTGACCGACCTGCTCAAGGACGGGTTGTCGATGGTCTACAGCTTCTACGACCCGACGATGGAGCGCCGCAGCCTGGGCCGGTTCGCCATCCTGGACCACATCCGCCAGGCCGCGCTGGTGTGTCTGCCCTTCGTCTATCTGGGCTATTGGGTCCAGGGCTCGGCCAAGATGGACTACAAGGCCGACTTCCGCCCGATGGAAGTGCTCGGCAAGCTGGGCTGGTCGCGCTTGGAGGCGTAAGGCCTGGCGTCTCCGCACCGGTTCAAATCGTCATCGAAGCATCCTATGTGGGCGGGCACACCACGGAGTTGCGTCTTTTGCTGATCGTCCTTTCTCCCGCCAAACGGCTCGACTTCACCGAGGCCGATCCAGCGATTCCCGGCACTGAACGTCGATTCGTCGAGGATACCGCCAGCCTGGCGACGACCGCGCGGCGTCAGACCAAGGCCGATCTTCGCCGCCTGATGGGGATTTCAGACGACCTGGCGACCCTGAACGTCGCGCGCTTCAAGGCGTTTGACGATGAATCGACGGATGGCGTCCAAGCCGCCTTCGCCTTCGCCGGCGACGTCTATGAGGGGCTGAAAGCGCGAGAACTCGACGCCAAGTCATTGGCTTATGCCCAGGACCATCTGCGCATCCTGTCGGGCTTCTATGGCCTGCTGCGTCCGCTGGACCGGATTCAGCCCTATCGCCTGGAAATGGGCACGCGCTTGAAGACCCGGCGCGGGACCAGCCTGTACGACTTCTGGGGCGAGCGGATTTCCAAACAACTGAACGAAGACGCCGAAGGCCAGACCGATCCCACCCTGGTGAACCTGGCCAGCCAGGAATATTTCGGCGCGGTGGACGCCAAGGCGCTGAAGCTGCCGGTCGTCACGCCGCAGTTCCGCGAAGAGAAGAACGGCGAGAGCCGCATCGTTTCCTTCTTCGCCAAGAAGGCGCGCGGCGCCATGGCTCGCTTCGCCATCGACGAGCGCGTGGAACGGGTGGCGGACCTGAAGGCTTTCGACCGCGACGGCTACAAGTTCGACAAGGCCGCCTCGACCGAAAGCGAATGGATATTCATCAGATCGGGAAATTCTTGATCCCTGCCCTGTCCTGCCGTTAGTCTCCCGCAAAAGAACCCAAGGCGGATCCATGTCGCAACGGCCCGAAACATCCTCTGACGTCAAAGGCGAAACGCCCGCGCTGCGCATGATCGGCGATCTGAAGGGCCAGGTTGCGATCGTGACGGGATCGACCTCCGGCATCGGCCTGGCCTTGGCGCGGGCCGTGGCGGCGGGCGGCGGCGACGTCGTCCTGAACGGCCTGGGCGATCCAGCCGAGATCGAGCGCACGCGCGCCGACCTGGAGGCCTGGTCCGGGGTTCGCGTGCGTTATCATCCCGCCGACATGACACGCGGCGAAGAGATCGCGGACATGGTCGCCTTCGCCCAGAACGAACTCGGCCGCCTGGACATTCTGGTCAACAACGCCGGCATCCAGCACGTCGAATCGGTCGAGAAATTCCCCACCGACCAGTGGGAGAAGATCATCGCCATCAACCTGTCCTCGGCCTTTTACGCCACCCGCGCCGCGATCCCGATCATGAAGGCGCAAGGGCGCGGCCGGATCGTCAACATGGCCTCGGCCCACGGGCTGGTCGCCAGTCCGTTCAAGTCCGCCTATGTCGCAGCAAAGCACGGCGTCATCGGCTTCACCAAGACGGTGGCGCTGGAACTGGCGCGGGACAACATCACCTGCAACGCCATCTGCCCCGGCTTTGTAGAGACGCCGATCGTGACGAAACAGATCGCGGACCAGGCCCGCACCCGCAACATGACCGAGGAGCAGGTGCTGACCGACGTCATTTTGGCCGCCCAGCCGACCAAGCGATTCGTGACCACGGACGAACTGACCGGGATCTTCCTCTATCTGGTCAGCGATCTCGGCGCCTCGGCGAACGGGGCCAGTTTCTCCATCGATGGCGGTTGGACCGCTCAATAAATTCAGACTGGGGCGAACATGGCGATCTTCAAACGCAAGACCGCCCAACCGGCGGAAGATCTGCCCGCTCCCACGGGGCGTCGCCCCGTCTGTCTCGCGCTTCAGGGCGGCGGCGCGCACGGCGCCTTTCAGTGGGGCGTGCTCGACCGGCTGCTGGAAGACGACCGGCTGGATGTCCGCGCGGTGTCCGGCGTCTCGGCCGGGGCCATGAACGGCGCGGCCCTAGTATCCGGCCTCGCGACCGGCGACGCCCGTGCGGCGCTGGACAAGCTGTGGCGCGAGGTGAACCAGTCCGGTGGTCGAAACGTCTTCGGCGACAGCGCCATGTGGAACGCCGCCCAACCACCCGACTGGATCAAGGACAACCCGTTCTGGCGCGCCGGCGAAACGCTGGCGATGTCCATGAGCCCCTATGAATTCAATCCTCTGAACCACAATCCTCTGAACCGGGTTCTGAAGGCGGCCGTCGATTTCGGCGCGGTCCAGGCCTCGGACATAAAGCTCTTCGTCGCCGCCACGGCCGTGCGCCAAGGCAAGACCCGGCTTTTCGAGACGCACGAGATCAATGCCGATGTCCTGATGGCCTCCGCCTGCCTGCCCCATCTGTTCCAGGCGGTCGAGATCGACGGCGAGCTCTATTGGGACGGCGGCTATCTGACCAATCCGCCGCTTTGGCCCCTGACCGGCGATGACACGCCCGACGACGTGCTGCTGGTGACGCTGAACCCCCTGGCGCGCGACGAGACGCCCCGCAGCGCCGGCGACATTGTGGATCGACTGAACGAGATCGTCTTCAACGCGCCGCTGGTCGCCGAACTGCGCGCCATCGCCTTGGCCGGCGAGCTGATCGCCCAAGGCCAGCTGAAGGGCGGCGGATCAGGCCCCTATCGCCACGTCCGCCTGCACGCCATTGAAGCGGACGGCTGGCTATCGGACCTGTCGCTGCGGTCAAAGTTCAATACCGAATGGGGCTTCCTCAATGACCTGAAGGCGCGCGGTCGCGCCGCTGCGGACGACTGGCTCACGACCTGCTTGCCCAGTGTCGGCCGTCAGTCCAGCGTCGATCTCCAGGCCCGGTTCGGCTAACCGACGAAGCCTGCGGCTCGTTTCAACCGATCATTGATGGCCTCGCCCAATCCGGTCATCGGGATCGGCGAAACGGCGATTCCGACTGGATGCGTCCGGTCCGCCTCGCGCAGAAGCCGAAACAGATTGGCCGCCGCCTCTCGCAGGTCGCCAGACGGGCTCAAACTCCAGCGCGGATCACCGACGCCGGGGCCAAACCCCAGCAGCACTTCGCCACTCTTCACCCCAAGCGCCTCGATCCTGACCGGAGCGTCCGGTGCGTAGTGCAGAGCCAACCGCCCGGGCGACCGATGTCCTTCTCCGCTGTCCGCCAGCGGGCCGACGAGCGCCTCGATCTCGACCCGGGTGACGGCGCCCGGCCGCAGCAGGGCGACACGTCCGTCCAGCACCGACACGACCGTGCTCTCCAGGCCGACTTGGCAAGGGCCACCATCGACGGCGGCGGTGACCGCAAAGCCCGTCTCGTCCACCGCATCGACCAACGTCGTGGGGCTTGGCCGTCCCGAGCGATTGGCCGACGGCGCCACGACGGGCCCGCCGAACGCCGACAGCACTTTCCTCGCCAAAGGATGGGCCGGCACCCGGATCGCGACGCTGTCCAACCCGGCGCGAGCGAGATCGCAGACCCGCGCCGCATCGCGCACCGGCACAACCAAGGTCAACGGACCGGGCCAGAAGCCCTCGGCCAATGCGCGTGCCGCCGGACCGAATGCTCCGATGGCCGCCGCCGCATCCGCGTCGACGACGTGGGAAATCAGCGGGTTGAACCTAGGTCTTCCCTTGGCGGAGAAGATAGCCGCGACCGCCTGGGCATTGCCCGCATCGGCGCCCAGCCCATAGACCGTCTCGGTCGGCATCAGGATCAGATCGCCGTTCGCCAGCGCCTGCGCCGCCTGATCCGGGGTCTCGCTCACGGTCGGCGGGGGATGATCGGGATCATCCGGTGCAGCACATTGTCCCGGTCGATGAACTGATGCTTCAGCGCCGCCAGGACATGCAGGGCGATCAGGACGTAGAGGCCCTTCACCGCCAGCTCATGCAGACCCATCAGGCTGCGCGCCGCGTCGCGTCCGCCGCCGATGGGCAGCAGCGGCCAGGCGAACAGGCCGAACCATTCGATCGCGCGCCCGCCAGCCGACGACGCCAGCCAACCGGTCATGGGGATTACGATCAGCGCGAGGTAGAACAGCACATGGCTGACCCGCGCGGCAATCCGTTGCCAGCTCGGCAGACCGGACGGCAGAGGGATGGCCGGATGGGCCAGCCGCCAGCCGATCCGCGCCAGGGTCAGCGTCAGGATCGTCAGGCCCAGCGACTTGTGCAGCATCACGAACTGGCCCGAAATCGGCCCTTCCGTATTCTCATGCGCCGTGATCAGCAGCACCTGGAGCAGAACCGCCAGGGCGATGCCCCAGTGAAACAGCAGGGAAACGGTCGAATATCGATTGCGGGGCTCGCCCATGTCTTCCCTTCCGTGACGGCACTACGTCACCTTGCACTCAGATGGGGCGCGTCGCCAAGACGCTTGCAGCGACCGGCCCCGACGCGGCACTTAGGCCGCAACGACGATTGAGGAAACCCATGACCTACCGCGCCCCCGTTCGAGACCTGGCCTTCACCCTGGAGGCGGTGGCCGGCATGGCCGATGTGGCGGCGACCGGCGCCTTTCCCGACTATGACGCCGATGTCGCTTTTGCCGTGCTGGAAGCGGCGGGCCAGTTCTCCGAAGAGGTGCTGGCGCCGTTGAACCGGATCGGCGACCAGAAAGGTTCGACCTACGCCAACGGCTCGGTCACCGCCGCGCCGGGCTTCGCCGACGCCTATCGCCAGTTTGCGGCTGGGGGATGGACCGGCTTGTCCGCCCCGACAGAGGCCGGCGGTCAGGCCCTGCCCAAGGCGCTTGAACTCGCGGCTTACGAGACCGTCCATGCCGCCAATATGGCCTTCGGCCTTTGCCCCATGCTGTCCCTGGCCTCCATCGAGGCGCTGGAACAGGTTGGAACGGAAGAGCAGAAGGCCAAATATCTGACCAAACTGGTCAGCGGCGAATGGACCGGGGCCATGGTGCTGACGGAGCCCGGTGCTGGCTCCGATCTGGGCTCTCTGATCACCACGGCGACCCCGAACGGCGACGGCACCTACGCTTTGAACGGCCAGAAAATCTACATCACCTGGGGCGATCACGACGCCACCGACAATATCGTGCATCTGGTGCTGGCCCGTCTGCCCGATGCGCCCAAGGGCCCCAAGGGCATCAGCCTGTTCCTTACGCCCAAATTCGCGGTCAATGACGACGGGACCCTGGGGGACCGCAACGCCTTCCGCCCAGTCGGGGTCGAGCACAAGCTGGGCATCCACGCCTCCCCCACCTGCGTCATGAGCTATGAAGGCGCGACCGCCGAACTGGTCGGTCAGCCGAACCAGGGCCTGGCCCATATGTTCGTGATGATGAACGCCGCACGCCTGGCCGTCGGCGTCGAGGGCGTCGGCATCGCCGAACGCGCCTACCAGCACGCCCTCGCCTATGCGCTGGACCGCCGCCAGGGCCGTTCGGTCTGGACCGGCGAAGCCAACGCCCCGATCTTCGACCATCCCGACGTGCGCCGGATGTTGAGCGTTATGAAGGCCAAGACTTCGGCCGCGCGCGGCATCTGCCTGGCCACCGGCGTCGCCGCCGATCTGGCCAAGCACGCCGGGACCGAAGAAGAGCGTCGTCGCTGGAAGGGCCGCGAGGACCTGTTCACCCCCATCGCCAAGGCCTGGTCCACCGATGTCGGCTGCGAGGTCTCCTCGATGGGGATCCAAATCCACGGCGGCATGGGCTTCATCGAGGAGACCGGCGCGGCTCAATACTATCGCGACGCACGCATCGCTCCGATCTACGAGGGCACCAACGGCATCCAGGCGATGGACCTGGTCGGGCGCAAGCTGTCGATGGACGGCGGCGAATCGGCCAAGGCTCTGATCGCGGACATGAAGGCCACCCTGATCGATCTCGGCGCCCTTTACAGCGGCAAGCCTGTCGAACGGTTCGCGACGGCCATCGAGGCGGTTCAGGACGCCACGCTCTGGCTGCTGGATCAGAAGGCCGATCCGAATGCAGCGGCAGACGTGCTGGCGGCGGCGGACGCCTATCTGAAACTGCTGGGCGACGTCGTCGGCGGCTGGATGCTGGCCAAGGGCGCGCTGGCGGCCAAGGCGAAGCTGGATGCGCAGGACGGAGATCCGGCCTGGCTGCAAGGCAAGCTGGACCTCTACGAAGTCTATGCCGCCAATGTGCTGGGCCATGTCACCAGCCGCCTGGCGGCCATCGGCCAAGGGGGCGAACTGCTGCAACGGATGACGGTGGACGCGCTGGCGGGCTGACGCGCCGCAGCGTTTCTTCATTTGACGTTCGACGCCCGCCGCGCCCAAACTTCGCCTTCGGCTATCAAGGGGAGCGACCGATGAATCGTCGGCAACTGATCATGTCCACCGCTGCGACGGCGGTCGCCGCCTCGGCCTCCCCCGCGCTCGCCCGCCAGTCCACCGGATCTCCCATGCCTCAACCGCCCGTCGCCAAGAAGATTCCCGTAGTCATCGAGCAGCTGGGCCGCACCCGGACCGACGACTATCAGTGGATGAAGGACGACAACTGGCAGGCCGTGCTGCGCGACCCGACCCTGATCAAGGCCGAGGTCAAGGAGCATCTGACGGCCGAGAACGCCTATCGCGAGGCCATGATGGCCTCCACCCTGCCGCTGCAGCAGACAATGTTTGCGGAGATGCGCGGTCGCATCAAGGAAGACGACAGCTCCGTCCCCGCGCCGGATGGCGGCTGGAACTACTACGTCGAATACCAGACAGGCGATCAGCATCCTCGATACATGCGCGTAGAGCGCCAGGGCACATGGATGATGGATGGTCAGCCGGTGACGAAGAACTTCGTCATGGCCCCCACGCCCCAACTGCTGCTGGACGCCAACGAACTGGCCAAGGGCAAGGCCTATTCCGAAGTCTCGGCCGCGAGCCACAGCCCCGATCACACCCTGTTCGCCTATGCCGAGGACGCGCAGGGCTCCGAGGTCCACAAGATCTACGTCAAGGATCTGGCGACCGGCGAGATCCTGCCCGACGTGATCGACAGCGCCACCGGCGACTTCGTCTTCTCGCCGGACAGCCAGTGGATCTTCTGGACCAACCGCGACGACAACGGCCGTCCCGACAAGATCTTCCGCCGTCCGGCCAAGGGCGGCGAGACCACTCTGGTCTATGAAGAGGCCGACGACGGCATGTTCATCGGTGTGGGCCGAACGGCCGACGACCAGTTCATCGTCATCGGCATCCAGAACCAGGAAACGTCGGAGGCGCGTTACATCCCCGCCGCCACGCCGACGGCCGAACCCGTGGTGCTGGAGCCGCGCGTGGTCGCCATCCGCTACGATGTCGATCACTGGGGCGACCGCTGGGTGATCCGCACCAACGCCGACGACGCCATAGACTTCAAGATCGTCCAGGCCCCGACTGCAACGCCGTCCAAGGCGAACTGGACCGACCTGGTCCCCCACACGCCCGGTCGTTTCATCGAAGGCCTGGACCTGACGAACGACCACCTGGCGCGCCAGGAACGCGCCGACGCCAACACGCGCATCATCATCCGCGACCGCTCCGGCGCCGAGCACGAGATCGCCGTCGACGAACCCGCCTTCGCCCTGTCGCTGGCCGGCGCATCCGAGTTTGAGACGACGACCACCCGCTACGCCTACAACTCGCCGTCAACCCCGACCCAGACCTTCGACTACGACATGGCGACGCGCGAGCGGACCCTGCGCAAGACGCAGGAGATTCCGTCGGGCCACAATATCGGAGACTATGTGGTCGAGCGGCTGAACGCCCCCGCTTCGGACGGACAGCTGGTGCCGGTGACGGTGCTGCGCCGCAAATCCACCCCGGTGGATGGCTCCGCGCCCCTGCTGCTCTACGGCTACGGCTCCTACGGCATCCCGATGCCCGCCAGCTTCTCGACAAACCGTCTGTCGCTGGTGGATCGCGGCTGGATCTACGCCATCGCTCATATTCGCGGCGGGTCCGACAAGGGCTGGGGCTGGTTCCTCGACGCGAGGAAGATGACGAAGAAGAACACCTTCACCGACTTCATCGCCGCCGCCGAACATCTGATCGGTCGCAAATACGCCGCAGCCGGAAACATCGTGGCCCAAGGCGGATCGGCCGGCGGCCTGCTGATGGGCGCGGTCAACAACATGCGTCCCGACCTGTGGGCCGGCATCATCGGCCAGGTGCCTTTCGTCGATGTGATCAACACCATGAGCGACACCTCCCTGCCGCTGACGCCGCCGGAATGGCCCGAGTGGGGCAACCCTATCGAAGACCCGGCCGCCTACGATTACATGATGAGCTACAGCCCCTACGATCAGGTCGAGCCCAAGGCCTATCCGGCGGTGCTTGCCACAGGTGGCCTGTCCGATCCGCGCGTCACCTATTGGGAGCCGGAGAAGTGGGTCGCCAAGCTGAGACCCGCGACCACCTCAGGCAAGCCGGTGCTGCTGAAGATCAATATGGAGGCCGGACACGGCGGCGCCGCCGGCCGGTTCGACTATCTGAAGGAAGTCGCCCACGACTACGCCTTCGCCGTCTGGGCCATCGACAAGGGCTGGGAGAAGGCGTGAGCGCACCGACGGTTCGCGACGCCCGTCCCGACGACATCGCCGCGATAACGGCCATCTACGCCGAGAGCGTCGCCAATGGTCGCGGGACTTTCGAGCTGGAGGCGCCTGACGAGATCGAAATGGCGTCGCGGCTGGCCGGGGTCGAGGCTTTGGTCCTGCCGCGACTTGTGGTCGAGATCGAGGGCGCGGTCGCAGGCTACGCCTATGCCGGGCCTTTCCGAACGCGTCAGGCCTATCGTTACATGGTCGAGGACTCGATCTATGTCGCGCCCTGGGCCAGGGGACGCGGCGTCGCCGGCGCCCTGCTGGATGCGCTGATCGCGCGCTGCGAGGCGATGGGGCTTCGTCAGATGGTGGCGGTGATCGGCGATTCCGAGAACACAGGGTCTATCGCCCTGCATCGCACGCGCGGCTTCACCGACGCGGGTCTGTTCAAGGCCGCAGGATGGAAGCATGACGACTGGCGCGATGTCGTCTTCATGCAGCGGGCGCTGGGCGAAGGTGGTTCGGCGGCCCCCGACGCCCCCGGCCTGCCGCTGGTGGACAAGAAGCCGGCCCGTTGACGCATTGCGGCGCATCGCCCCGACGCCTATCCTGACGCGGTGAAGATCCTTCAATCCCTGTTGCTGCTGATCGGCGCCCTGGCGGTGCTGGCGCTCGGCACGGTCGGCGAGTCCGCGTCCCCTGCTGCGGCAGCGCCTTGCCATGAAACAGGCCAGCCCATGCCGGGCGAGGCCCCCGGTCACGCCCCCAAGGCCATGAAGGCGATGGTCTGCTGCGTCGCCTGCGTGGCGACGCCGACACTGGATCCCGCGCCCCTGTCCGGCTTGAAGGTCTCACCCGCGCGTCTCGCCGCCGGACTGATCGACATGCCTGTCGGTCGGCTTCTGTCGCCCGAACCCGGCCCGCCACGCCTCCTGATCGTCTGACACCGCTCGCGCCTTACGAGGGCGCATTCCGTCACGATCATCAGAGGAGGCCTTGAATGGCTATCCGCATTCTCGTCGGCGCCTGCGCCGGCGTATCCCTGCTCGCGCTGGCTCAGGCTGCGGCGGCGCAGGATCACTCCCAACACGCTCAACCAACCACGACCGCACCGTCGGCGGACCCGCACGCTGGCCACGACATGCCCATGCCGATGTCAGATGCGACGCCAGTTGATCACGCCAGCATGGGTCATGCGATGACCAGCCCCTATGGCCCCTGGCCCATGAGCCGCGACGCCTCGGGCACCGGCTGGCAACCCGACGCCGGCGAACATGGCGGCATACACAGCGTCCGAGGCGACTGGATGGTGATGAGCCACGCCATGTTCAACCTGGTCTATGACACCCAGTCCGGCCCGCGCGGGGGCGACAAGACCTTCGTCTCCGGCATGCTGATGACCTCGGCGCGGCGCGACTTCAACGACGGTTCGACGCTGAACCTGCGCGCCATGCTCAGCCCCGACCCGGTGATGGGCAAGTCCGGCTATCCGCTGCTGCTTGCGGCAGGCGAGACGGCGGACGGGGTCAGTCCGCTGGTCGATCGCCAGCATCCGCACGATCTCTTCATGGAGCTGTCGGCCAGCTATTCGAAGCGTCTGTCAGACAAGGACAGCGTCTATGGCTACATCGGCCTGCCGGGCGAGCCCGCCTTTGGGCCACCCGCCTTCATGCACCGCATGAGCGCGATGGACAGCCCCGAGGCGCCGATCACCCACCACTGGCTGGACTCGACCCATATCGTCTTCGGCGTGACGACCCTGGGCTGGGCGCATGATCGGTTTAAGATCGAGACCTCGGCCTTCAAGGGACGCGAACCGGACGAGGAACGCTGGGGCATCGATTCGCCACGGCTGGACAGCTGGTCCGTGCGGGCGGCCTGGAACCCGACCGACGAATGGTCGCTCCAGGCCTCCTACGCCGATGTGTCCGCGCCGGAACAGCTGGAGCCGGACGAGGACGAGACCAAATGGTCGGCCAGCGCCATCCATACCCGGCGACTGGGCGAGACCGGCTGGTGGTCCTCGACCTTGGCCTGGGGCCGCAAGACCAACGATCACGACGAGTCGAAAGACGGCTGGCTGCTGGAGTCCGCCGTCCACCCCAACGACCGCTGGACGGTCTTCGCCCGCGCCGAACGGATCGAGACGGATGAGCTGGTTCCCGGCGTCGGCGGCGGCCACGGTCCGCTCTACACGGTTGGCAAGGCGTCGGTCGGCGTGGTGCGTGACTGGCGGATCGCCGAACACGTCCGGTTCGGCCTCGGTGGTCTCTATGCAATGAACCGTGTGCCGACGGCTCTGGAGCCGCTTTACGGCGGCGATCCTGATGGGGCGATGATCTTCATGAGGCTGAAGATCGACTGACGGCTCAGGCCTGCCCGGCTTCGGCCGGGCGGGCCGGCGGCTCGCCCCTATGCCGCACGGCCTCATAGCCGAGCAAAATCACGCCAAGGACGAGCATCAGCCCGCCGGCGATCAGCACCAGGCGGACATGCTGGTGCAGGTGATAAAGCAACTCGCCGATCATCGACGGTCCCGCCACATCCCGGATTGGGTCAAATCGATCCGTTCTGGGCATCATACTGCATAACGCAGACCTGACCGAGTCCGTGAACGGCGTTCCGTCAGACGAGGCGGCTTTGCACCACGGCCGCGCCGATGAAGCTGGCGAACAGCGGGTGAGGCGCGAACGGTCGGCTCTTCAGCTCCGGGTGATACTGGACGCCGATGAACCAGGGATGGTCCGGGCGTTCGACCGTTTCGGGCAGGACGCCGTCGGGCGACAGGCCGGCGAAGACAAGCCCGCCCTTCTGCTCGATCGCCTCGCGATAGTTGATGTTGACCTCGTAGCGGTGGCGGTGACGCTCGCTGATGGCGGTGGAGCCATAAATCTCGGCGATCTTCGACCCGGCCATCAAGGTCGAATCATAGGCGCCCAGGCGCATGGTGCCGCCCAGGTCGCCGCCCTGCTGACGCAGGACCCGCTGGTTGCCCTGGGTCCATTCGGTCATCAGGCCGACAACCGGCTCGGCGGTCGGACCGAACTCGGTGGACGAGGCCTTGGGATAGCCGGCCAGGTTTCGCGCCGCCTCGATCACCGCCATCTGCATGCCGAAGCAGATGCCGAAATAGGGAATGTTGCGTTCGCGGGCGAACCGCGCCGCTTCGATCTTGCCTTCCGAGCCACGCTCGCCGAATCCGCCCGGCACCAGAACGGCGTGGGCGCCTTGCAGCCGCTGTTCGCAGGCCTCGGGGTCGCCTTCGAAGGTGTCGGCCTCGACCCAGTCGATGTTGACCTTGACGTTGTTGGCCACCCCGCCGTGATGCAGGGCCTCGATCAGGGACTTATATGCGTCTTTGAGCACAGTATATTTGCCGACCACGGCGATGGTGACTTCGCCGTCGGGATGCAGGCGTCGGCGCGCGATCTCCTGCCACATCGTCAGGTCGGGCTCAGGTGCGTCGTCGATGCCGAAATGGGCCAGGACTTCGCGGTCCAGACCTTCGCGGTGGTAATCCAGCGGCACGGCGTAGATGTCGGCCGAGTCCATCGCCTGAATCACGCCGCTTTCGCGGACGTTGCAGAACAGACCGATCTTGCGCTTCTCTTCCGCCGGGATCGGGAACTCACACCGGCACAGCAGGATGTCCGGCTGGATGCCGATCGAGCGAAGCTCTTTGACCGAGTGCTGCGTCGGCTTGGTCTTCATCTCGCCGGCGGTCTTGATGAAGGGCAGCAGCGTCAGGTGGACGAAGCACGACTGACCGCGCGGCAGATCCTGGCCCAGCTGACGGATGGCTTCGAAGAAGGGCAGGCCCTCGATGTCGCCGACCGTGCCGCCGATCTCGACCAGGACGAAATCGACCTCTTCACCGTCATCGGTAAGGGCCTTGGTCAGGCAGAAGGATTTGATCTGATCGGTGACGTGCGGAATGACCTGGACGGTCGCGCCCAGATAGTCGCCGCGCCGTTCCTTCTCCAGGATGGTCGAATAGATCCGGCCGGTGGTGATGTTGTCGGACTTGGCCGCCGATACGCCGGTGAACCGCTCGTAGTGGCCCAGGTCCAGGTCGGTCTCGGCGCCGTCGTCGGTCACGAAGACCTCGCCGTGCTGGTACGGGCTCATCGTGCCCGGATCGACGTTCAGATAGGGGTCCAGCTTGCGCAGACGGACCTTGTAACCACGCGCCTGCAGAAGAGCGCCGAGAGCGGCGGAGGCGAGGCCTTTTCCTAGCGAGGAAACCACGCCGCCGGTGATGAACACATAGCGAGCCATGGGCGGACACCTTACTCCATGATTCGCGTGCGGCGCATCGCCCGCTGCGAATCGAACTGTTGATCAAAAGAAGAAAGCGCGCCCTGCGGCGCGCTTTCGGGAAGTCGGATCGTTGGCCTGACCGTTACTGGGCGGGCTGCTGGGCCGGCGCCGTCGTCGCCGACGGCAGGCTGGCTTCCAGATCGTCCAGTGACGGAGCCGTCGGCTGGGCCGGAGCGGCGGGCTGTTGCTGGGCGGGCGCCTGCTGCTGCGTCTGCGGCGTGGTGGCCAGCGAGCCGACGGCGTCGGCGTCGATCACCGAGACCGAAGCGCGGTCCATGTTGCCGACGACGGTCAGGACGATGGTCAGGCCGAACAGCAGGAAGGCCAGGATCCAGGTCACCTTCGTCAGAAGGTTGCCTGCGCCACGCGCCGTCATGAAGCCCGACGGTCCGCCGCCCATGCCCAGGGCGCCGCCCTCGGAACGTTGAAGCAGCACCACGCCCGTCAGGGACACGGCGATGATGATGATGGCGACGAGCAGGATGGTCTGGAGCATGGCGTCATTCATGTGGGCGCGGATCTGCGCCGATCAAGCGGCGGCCTCTATCATCGAAGCCGGCCCGGAGCAAACGTCAGGCGGCCGCTTTGACGATAGGCATGAAATCTTCGGCCTTCAGCGACGCCCCGCCGACCAGGGCGCCGCCGACTTCCGGCGTGGCCAGAATGTCTCGGGCGTTTTCGGGCTTCACCGAGCCGCCGTAAAGGATCGGCGCGGTTCGCGCGCTGTCGCCCAGCCGCTTGATCATGGCGGCACGGATGGCGGCATGGACTTCGGCGATCTGTTCCAGCGTCGGCGTCAGACCGGTCCCGATGGCCCATACCGGCTCATAGGCCACGGCGAAGTCGCGCTCGGACAGGCCCGTCGGCAAGGAAGCCTCGACCTGTGCGGACACCACGGCGACAGCCTTGCCCGCCTCGCGTTGCTCCAGGGTTTCGCCGACGCAGACGATGGGCTCCAGCCCCGCAGCGATGGCAGCCTCGACCTTGGCGGCGACATCCGCATCGGTCTCGCCAAAGGCGGCGCGGCGTTCCGAATGCCCAAGAATCACGACGGTCGCGCCCGCATCGGCCAGCATTTCCGCCGATACCGAGCCGGTGAAGGCGCCGACCGGCTTTTCATGGCAGTCCTGACCGCCCACGGCGACGCCGCTGTCGGCCAGCGCCGTACGCATCCGGTCAATCAGCGTGGCCGGCGGGCACAGGACGACCCTGGCCCCCTGCCCTGCTGCGCTGACGGCGTCTTTTATCATTTCAGCCTGCGCCAGGGCGGCCGACAGGCCGTTCATCTTCCAATTGCCGACGATCAACTTCACGGATTGTTTCATGGCCGCCTCTCTAGAAGGCGAAAACCGCGAAGCCAAGGGGGGCCGCCGCAATCCGAACACGATGCCGTCCTTGCAGCAGCGTGCCCGGCCCGACTATACGCGACCACTGACGCCAACATCGGCCCCAATCTCGGCCAGTCTCGGGTTTTCGAATGCTCACCGCCTTCCGCGCCTTCTCTCGATCCAAATGGGCGGCCGCCCTCCTTGTCTTGATCGCGATCAGCTTCGTGATCGTCGGCGCGCGGATGGACGTGTTCTCGAACCTGGGTCCCAAGCACGTCATCGACGCGGGGGATCGTTCGATGAACGAGTTGGAGTTCCGCACGGCCTTCGATCAGGTGCGTGAACGCCTGCAGCAGCAGGTCGGCCGTCCTCTGACTAACGAGGAACTGGTCGCAGAGAACATCCACACCCGGTTCCTGACCGAGCAGACCCAGCAGCTGGGCTTCCTGAACTGGGCCTGGAACGCGGGCATCCGCCCCGGCAAGGAACTGATCGTCAAGCAGATCCGCCAAATCCCGGCCTTCTTCAACTCGGTCACCGGCCAGTTCGACCAACAGGCCTATGAGGCCGCCCTGGCCCAGCAGAACCTGACCCCGGCCATGCTGGAACAGGACCTGCGCGACCAATACGTCACCGAACATTTCGGCGCGGCCGTCTTCGCCGGCGCCCGCGTTCCGCGCATCTATGGCGCGCTGCTGGCCGGCTCGGCCTTCGAAAGCCGCGACGGTCGCTGGTTCGAGGTCACGTCTGCAATGGCGGGCCAGGTCCCCGCGCCGACCGACGCCCAGCTGAACGCCTTCATCCAGGAAAACGCCGAACGCCTGCGTGCGCCGGAGTTCCGCATGGTCTCCGTCGTCCTGTTCACGCCTGAAGCCTCGGCCGCAACGCCGATTTCGGACGATCGCGTCCGCGAGCGTTTCGAGTTCAAGAAGGACACTCTGGGCAAGCCCGAGACCCGCACCTTCGTCACCCTGACGGCGCCGAACCGCGAAACGGCCCAGAAGATCGCCGCCGCCCTGCGCGCCGGCCAGTCGCCGGTCGACGCCGGTCGCGCCAACAACGTCACGCCCGCAACGTTCGACGCCACTCCGCGTTCGGCCATCGGCGACGCCGCGACGGCCGGCGCCGTCTTCGGTCTGCAAGCCAACCAGGTTTCCGACCCGGTCCAGGCCGGCGTCGGCTTCGCCGTGGCCAAGGTCACCGCCATCCAGCCCGCAGCGCCTGCGACGCTGGAGAGCGCACGTGAAGAACTGATCCAGGAACTGCGCACCGAAGACGTGAAGACCCAGACCTACGCCAAGGTCGAGAAGTACGAAGCCGCCCGCACGGCCGGCAAGAACCTGGCCGACGCCGCCCGCGAAGCCGGCGGTCGCGTGGTCGATCTGCCGCCCTTCACCAAGGACGGCAAGCTGCCGAACGGTCAGGCGCTGAACGCCCCGCCGCAAATCTTCGAGACGGCCTGGGGCCTGACCAAGGGCGGCGAAAGCGACGTGATCGACGCCGGCCAGGGCCAGTATTTCGCCGTGCGCGTGAACGACATCCGTCCGTCGGCCCTGCCGACCTTGGCCGAGGTGCGCGAGCCCCTGACGGCCCAATGGATCCAGCGCGAGACGATGCTTCGTCTTTCGACCAAGGCGGAAGAACTGACCACCCGCGTCCGCAACGGCGAGGACATCGCCGCAGTCGCCCGCTCGGTCAATGCGCCCCTGACGGTCCGCACCGGCGTCGTTCGCAACCAGGCGACGCAGGACTCGCTGGGTCAGGGCGTGCTGCAAGGTCTGTTCGGCCAGTCCAAGGGCCAGGCCTTCTCGCAACCCGCGTCGCAGACCGCCTACGTCGTTGGTCGCGTCGATAACGTCCTTGCCGCCAATCCCGCCGTGGCAGGCCCGCTGGCCGAACAGGTTCGTCCGCGCCTGACGCAGGAACTGGTCCAGGCCATGGTCGAGACGTCCTTCGCCGCCGGCGCCCAGCGCTCCAAGGCCAAGAACGACCCGGTTCAGGCGCGCTCGGCCCTGGGCCTCTCGGCCGACGCGACGCCCGCAGCCCCGGCGCAATGACCGAGGCTGCGTCTGGGCAAGCAGACTTCACCGCCTTCGCCGCCGGCCTTTCGGCGGGTCGGCCGCAGGTAGTGGTGCGCCGGATCATCGACGACCTGGAAACACCCGTCTCGGCCTATCTGAAACTGGGTCGCGACCGGCCCTACGCCTGTCTGCTGGAATCGGTCGAAGGCGGCGCGGTCAAGGGTCGCTATTCGATCCTGACCTTGGACCCGGACGTGGTCTGGCGCTGTCGTTCGAACGCGGCGGAACTGTCGCGCGGGCCGGCCATCGCCGAAGGCCGGTTCACGGCTGAAGCCCTGCCGACGCTGCAATCGCTGCGCGCGCTTATCGCGGCGTCGAAGTTCGACCTGCCCGATGGCCTGCCGCCCATGGCCGCCGGCCTGTTCGGTGTCTTCGGTTACGACATGGTTCGCCTGCTGGAGCCGCTGGGCGCGCCCAACCCCGATCAGCTGGATCTGCCGGACGCCGTTCTGACCCGTCCGTCGCTGGTCGCCATCTTCGATTCCGTGCGCCACGAGATCGTTCTGGTCTCCGCCGCCTATCCCGACGCCGGCATCGCAGTGCGCGAGGCTTTCGACGCCGCCGTCGCGCGACTGGACGCCTTCGAAACCGCGCTGCGCGAGCCCCTGCCCGTCCGCGCCGCGCCGCAGGAAACGCGGGCGCCGACCTTCACCTCAGCCGTGGACGAAGCCGCATTCGGCGAGATGGTCGCTAAGGCCAAGGACTACATCGGCGCGGGCGACATCTTCCAGGTCGTGCTCAGCCACCGGTTTTCAGCGCCCTGGACCGAGGATCCGTTCGCCTTCTATCGGTCCCTGCGTCGCCAGAACCCCTCGCCCTATCTGTTCTATCTGAACTTCGAGGGCTTTCAGCTGGCCGGTTCCAGCCCCGAGATTCTGGTTCGGCTGAAGGACGGCGAGGTCACCATCCGCCCGCTTGCCGGCACCCGCATGCGGGGCGCGACGCCAGAGGCGGACAAGGCGCTGGAAGTCGAACTGCTGGCCGATCCCAAGGAACGGGCCGAGCATCTGATGCTGCTGGACCTAGGCCGCAACGATGTCGGTCGCGTCGCCGCACCCGGCACGGTCGAGGTGACCGAGAGCTTCGTCGTCGAACGCTACAGCCAGGTCATGCACATCGTCTCCAACGTGCGCGGCAAGGCCGATCCGAAGCTGGACGCCGTCGACACCCTGCTGGCGGCCCTTCCCGCCGGCACCCTGTCGGGCGCGCCAAAGGTTCGGGCCATGGAGGTCATCGACGAGCTGGAGAGCGAAAAGCGCGGCGTCGGCTACGGCGGCGGCGTCGGATATATCTCGGCAGGCGGCGAGGCGGACATCTGCATCACTCTGCGCACCGCCCTGTTCGCCGACGACCGGATTTTCGTCCAGGCCGGCGCGGGCGTGGTCGCAGACAGCGATCCTGCGGCCGAATATGCCGAAACCCAGCACAAGGCACGCGCGCCGATGCGGGCGGCCGATGACGCCTGGCGCTTCCGCACCGGCAATCGTTAGCGCGTAACGGTCATCGTCGGATCGTCGAAGTGAACGCCAGGGCCGACGATGACAACGCCCGCCATCAGCACGGCCGCCGTCGCGGCGAATGCAGCGGCGCCGAGGGCGGCGACCGGGTTGGGCTTCGTCTCGACCACGACCAGCTTCGCCTTGGCGGCGGCGATCTTGGCGGCGATATCTTTTTCAGCAGCGAGTTTCACAGCCGCATTTATCTCCGGGTCGGGTTAAAATGCGCTTTACCGCCGCGCCCGCTTGGCGCGGACGCCCGTCGAGCCTAGAAGCCAAGCCATGATCCTCGTCGTCGATAACTACGACAGCTTCACCTACAACCTCGTCCACTACCTCGCGGAGTTGGGCGCGCCGACGCATGTGGTGCGCAACGACGACCTGACGGTGGACGAAGCGTGGGCGCTGAACCCCGCCGCCGTGCTGTTGTCGCCCGGCCCCTGTGCGCCGGACCAGGCCGGCATCTGCCTGCCGCTGATCGAGACCGCGCCGGCGTCGATGCCGATCCTGGGCGTCTGCCTGGGCCATCAGGCGATAGGCCAGGCCTTCGGCGGCGACGTGATCCGCGCCAAAACCCTGATGCACGGCAAGACCTCGCCGATCCTGCACGAGGGCCAGAGCGTCTTCGCCGGCCTGCCCTCGCCCTTCACCGCCACCCGCTATCATTCGCTGGCCGTGAAGCGCGAGACCCTGCCCGACTGTCTGGAGGTCACGTCCTGGACCGCCGATCGCGAGATCATGGGCCTGCAGCATCGCACCCGCCCTATCCACGGCGTGCAGTTCCACCCGGAATCCATCGCCACCGAACACGGTCACGACATGCTGGCCAACTTCCTGGAGATCGCCGGCGTGAAACGCCTCGCGGCCGCCTGACGGTGGGGGACGGATTCAAGCCGATCCTCGCCCGACTGGTCGAGGGCCATCCGCTGACATCGCAACAGGCGCACGACTTCTTCGCCGCCTGCCTGCGCGGCGAGCCGACCCCGTCGCAAGTCGCCGCCGCCGTCACCGCCATGCGGATGCGCGGCGAGACGGTGGACGAAATCGCCGCCTTCGCCGGCGCCATGCGGGAGGCGGCGCTGACGCTGGATCATCCGTACGAGGTGATCGACACCTGCGGCACCGGCGGCGACGGTCAGCACACCTACAACATTTCCACGGCCGCCGCCCTCGTTCTGGCCGGCGCGGGCCTGAAGGTCGCCAAGCACGGCAACCGGGCGATGTCTTCGAAATCAGGGTCTTCCGACGTTCTATCGATCCTGGGCGTGAACCTGATGGCGGATCAGGCTCAACAGAGGAAAGCGCTGGACGAAGCCGGCATCTGCTTCCTCTTCGCCCCCGCCTACCACGGGGCCATGCGGCATGTCGGCCCCGTGCGGGCCGAGATCGGTTTCCGCACCGTTTTCAATCTTTTGGGGCCGCTTTCAAATCCGGCGGCTGCAAAACGCCAGGTCATGGGTGTCTATGATCCCCGCCTGCTGGAGCCTCTGGCCGAGGTGCTGGGCCGCCTTGGCGCGACGCGAGCCTGGACCGTTCACGGCCAGGGCCTGGACGAACTGGCGACCTCTGGATCGACCGAAGTCGCGGAATGGAAGGACGGCGCGGTTCACCGTTTCCAGGTCACGCCCGAGGACGCCGGCCTGCCCCGCGCCTCCATCGAAGACATCCGTGGCGGCGACGCCGAGGAGAACGCCGTCGCCCTGCGCGCCCTGCTGGCGGGCGCGGCCGGTCCGTACCGCGACATCGTGCTGCTGAACGCCGCCGCCGCCCTCGTGGTATCGGACCGGGCGACCGACCTTGCCCAAGGCGCTATCCTCGCCGCCGCCGCCATAGACGACGGCCGGGCTGCCCAGGCGCTGGAGCGTCTGGCCCGCATCACCTCCACGCCGCTGGAAAGCCAAGATCCCGCATGACCGACGTTCTGGACCGTATCGCCGCCTACAAGCGCCAAGACGTCGCCGCCCGCATGGCCGCGACCTCGCAGGACGCGATCGAGGCGTTGGCCCGCACCGCTTCGGCTCCGCGTGGTTTCCGCGCCGCCCTTGAGCGTGTGGTAGAAGAAACCGGCCGTCCCGCCCTGATCGCCGAGATCAAGAAGGCCAGTCCGTCCAAAGGGCTGATCCGGCCCGACTTCGACCCGCCGGCCCTGGCGCGTGCTTACCAGGCGGGCGGCGCGGCGTGCCTCTCGGTACTGACCGACGACCCCAGTTTCCAGGGCGATGACGCCTACCTGGGCCAGGCTCGTGATGCGGTCGCCCTGCCCTGCCTGCGCAAGGATTTCCTGGTCGATCCCTGGCAGGTCGCCGAGAGCCGCGCTTTGGGCGCCGACTGCATCCTGATCATCCTGGCCATGGTCGATGATCGGCTGGCTGCAGAACTGCTGTCCGAGGCCGAACGCTTCGGCATGGACGCCCTGATCGAAACCCATGACGAAGAAGAGATGGCCCGCGCCTGTGCGCTCGGGGGCGATCTGGTCGGGGTCAATAATCGGTCGCTGCGCACCTTCGAGGTCGATCTGGAAGTGACCGAGCGCCTGTCGATGCTCAGCCCTGTCCGCGCCCTGCTGGTCGCCGAAAGCGGCATCTTCACGCCCGAGGACGTCGAGCGCGTCTCGGCCGCCCATGCGCAGGCCATTCTGGTCGGGGAGAGCCTGATGCGTCAGGCGGATGTCGAGGCGGCGACGCGGCAACTGCTGGCGGCCTGATCGCCTTCCTCGCGTCACGCGGTGTCCCAAGGGCGCTGTTAAGTTGACATTAGGAAGGAACACTTACAGAACATCGACAAATGTTCACGGCCCGTTCCGATTCGTCGGCGGGCGCATGAGGGCCTGGCGATGCTCACGCGCAAACAGCACGAACTGCTGATGTTCATCCACGAACGGATCCAGGAGACCGGCGTGTCTCCCTCGTTCGACGAGATGAAGGAGGCGCTGGATCTGGCGTCCAAGTCGGGCATTCACCGGCTGATCACGGCGCTGGAAGAACGCGGCTTCATCCGCCGCCTCGCCCACCGCGCCCGCGCCCTGGAAGTCACCAAACTGCCCGAACAGGCCACGGCCGGCGCGCCGCGCGGCCGGGCCGGGTTCAAACCTGATGTCATCGAAGGTGGCGGCGGCCGCACCCTGGCGCCGCTCGCAGCCAATGACACCCGGGAGCTACCGTTGATGGGCAAGATCGCCGCAGGCACGCCCATCGACGCCATAGAGCACGAGACGGCGCGCTATCCCGTCCCGGAATCCATGTTGGGTTCGGGCGAACATTATCTGCTGGAAATCGAAGGCGATTCGATGATCGAGGCGGGTATTCTGAACGGCGACATGGTGGTCATCAAATCGACCGACAACGCCTCCTCGGGCGAGATCGTCGTGGCGCTAGTCGAAGGCGAACACGCGACGCTGAAGCGGCTTCGCAAGAAGGGCGCCTCCATCGCGCTTGAGCCCGCCAACCGCAACTACGAAACCAAGATCTACGGGTCGGATCAGGTCGCCGTTCAGGGCAAGCTGGTCGGCCTCATGCGCCGCTATCACTGACGTCCGGGTTCGGCTGGCGTGCCCAGGGGCGGTCGCCCCGCACGTCGGCCGTCCAGACGGCGCGCCATCGGCCCGTTTCAGGCGGACTGACACGCCATAACTCGACCGCGCCGCCTCTGGCGAAATCGACGCCGTCGAGCACCAGGCGTTCCTGACAAGCGCTTGGAATCGATGTGACGGCCGCGCGCACGCTGATGACGGGCGCCGCGCGGCATAGGGCCTCCATCTGGTCCGGACCAGGAGCCTTGCGTCCCCACCAGATCGCGACCGGACCGACCCGCTCAGCTTCTGGCCGACAAGAAAAGCGCTCGCAGACCCAGCCCGCCTCAGACCGATCCGTCATGGTCAGGCCGCGCCGCCGCGACCACAGATCGACGGCGAACTCTCGGACGCCTGGCCTGACGACAACCGCCTCCTTCTCGCGGTGAAATGCGGCGTTTGTCCCCCCGTCTCCGATCCACAGATCCGGCGTCGGGGCGCGCGGCCAGACCAGAATGGCCGCCGCCAGCGGCAGGCCCAACCACCTCAATCGTCCCTGCCACAGACAGACGAACAGCACTCCCAGGAACGCAATCGGAAGGACATAGTCCGGCGCGCTGGCGACAGTCCTCACCGCCCCCGGCAGCCCCGCCGTCCAGGTTCCGATCGCCAGCATCAGATCGACGCCCCATCCCGCAATCGCCAGGAACGGCCCGCCCAATCCCATCGGCTCCAGCGCCGCGCCGATGGCCAGGGCCGGCATCAGGATGAAGTCTGCGACTGGCGAAGTGCCCAGGTTCGCCAACAGCCCGTACATGGCCGTGCGATTGAAATGCTGCATGGCGAACGGCCCGGTTGCTAGCCCCGCCACGACGCTGGCCGCGACGGCCGCCGTCAGCCATCCGCCGAACCGCTGGATCGCCAGGATCGGCCACGGGGCGGAAATCTCTCGCGTCCGCTTGGGCCAGGCCTCAACCAGGGCGACCAAGGCGGCGGTCGCCGCGAACGACATCTGGAAGCCCGGAGTGACGATGGCTTCCGGCTGGATGGCCAGGACGATGAAGGCCGCGACGGCCAGGCCGTGCATCGTCACCGCCTGCCGATCCAGCAGGATGGCCAGAAAGGCGATAGAGGCAGTGATGGCCGCTCGCTCGGCCGGCGGCGGCGCACCCGACACCACCAGATAGACGCCCACCGCCGTCAGCCCGGCCACCGCCGCGACCTTCTTGCCGTGAACCCGCAGGGCCAACCAAGGCCAGGCCGCCACGCCCAGCCGCACGGCGAAGAAGACGAAACCGCCGACGATGGCCATGTGCAGCCCGGACACCGACAGGATGAGCGCCAAGCCGGAATCCCGCATGACGTCCATGTCCTCCTGACTGATCCAGGTTTCGTGGCTGGTGGTCATGGCGGCGGCGATTCCGCCCGTCCGCTCGCCCAGGCGCGCCACGATCCGCTCCGCCAAGGCATAACGCGCGCCATTTACGGCCATCGCCAACCGAAGCCGCCATGGGGGCGGCGCGAGATCGGCCAGCCGTGTCTCACCCAAGGCGAAGGCCACACCGCCCATACCTTGGAAGAAGGCGTTGCGGCCGAAATCATAGGCGCCGGGGCTGGCGGCGCCGGTGGCGGATTAAGGATGCCGAACAGTCGGATCGCCTCGCCGGGTCGGGGCGGTTCGCCCCGCACCGTCGCCCGCAAACGCACGGGCGTCTGTTCGGGCGTCAGCCCGCGTATCCAGACCGGCGCGATCACGATCCGCGCGCCCCTCTGGCCAGGACTGTCGACGTCCACGACCCAGGCCTCGATCACGGTCGGCTCGCTCATTACGGGCGCGATTGGTGCGGCGACCATTTCGGTGCGGACCTTGGCGGCCGCCAAACCGCCGGCGACACAGGCCATCATCAACAGCGGCCAAGTCAGGCGCCGCGCCCATCCCCGCCGCCTCGCCGCGATCCAGGCCGCAAAGGCGACGACTGCGCCCAGCAATAGAGGCCACAACGGCGGCTCGATCCGCAGGGCGAAATAGACCGCGGCGCCGGCGCCGAACGCGACCGGCGCCCATAACCGCCATCGCAGCGTCTGCGCCGCGACCTCCTCGTCCAACCACGCGCGCAATCGCGCGGCGGGGGTAGGCTTTGCCGCGTCGGGGCGTATAAGGGCCTCGCTTACGGACCCATCGCCTATGACCTCACCCTCCTCGACTGTCGTCACCCGCTTCGCCCCCTCGCCGACAGGCTATCTGCATATCGGCGGAGCGAGAACCGCTTTGTTCAACTGGCTGTACGCCAAGAGACACGCTGGGCGTTTCCTGATCCGGGTCGAGGACACCGACCGCGAACGCTCGACCGACGAGGCGGTGAAGGCCATCTTCGACGGTCTGAGCTGGCTGGAACTGTTCGCCGACGAAGAGCCGGTGTTCCAGTACAGCCGCGCCGACCGCCACCGCGAGGTGGTCGATCAACTGCTCGAAACGGGCCACGCCTACCGCGACTTCACCTCTGCTGAAGACACCGGCCGTCTGCGCGACGAAGCCAAGGCCGAGAAACGCACCTTCGAATCGCCTTGGCGCGACCGAGAGCCCACGGTCGACGACCTGGCCCTGCCCCACGTCGTGCGCTTCCGCCGCCCCAAGGCGACGACCGTCACCGTCGCCGACGAGGTTCAGGGTTCGGTCAATTGGTCCACCGAAGATCTCGACGACCTGGTGCTGCTGCGCTCGGACGGCGCGCCGACCTATAATCTCGCCGTCGTCGTGGACGACCACGACATGGGCGTGACCCACGTCATTCGCGGCGATGACCATCTGAACAACGCCGCCCGTCAGAGCCTGATCTACGACGCCCTGGGCTGGACCCGGCCGACCTTCGCCCACATCCCCCTGATCCACGGTCCCGACGGCGCAAAACTGTCGAAACGGCACGGGGCCCAGGCGGTGCATGAATATGCCGAGATGGGATATCTGCCCGAGGCCATGCGCAACTACCTGGCCCGGCTGGGCTGGGCCCACGGCGACGACGAATTGTTCAGCGACGCCCAGGCGGTGGAATGGTTTGACCTCGCCGGCATCGGCAAGGCGCCGGCCCGTCTGGACTTCGACAAGCTGGCTCACGTCAATTCGCACTGGCTGCGTCTCGCCGACGACGAGCGCCTAGCCAAGCTGACGCTGGATGCGCATCTGCAAAAGGGCCACGTTCTTGCGGAGGCGGACGAGGCTCGGCTTCAACGCGCAATGCCCTTCGTGAAGGACCGCGCCAAGACGGTGCTGGAGCTGGCCGATCAGACCACCTTCGTGCTGAAGACGCGTCCACTAAGCCTCGACGAAAAGGCCCAGGCCCTGCTGACCGGTGAGACGCTGGAGCGCCTTGGTCGCCTGCGTGACCGGCTGGCCCTTTTCCAGTCCTGGGACGTTTTCGCGCTGGAAGCCGAGCTCAAAGCCTTCGCCGAATCCGAGGGCGTCGGCTTCGGCAAGATCGGTCCGCCGATGCGCGCGGCGCTTACCGCAGGGTCAACATCACCCGATATTGCACGAACTTTGTCGGCTCTTGGGCGCGACGAAAGTCTCGGGCGCTTGGATGATGCGCTGCAACAGACTAAGTGATCACCCACAAACCAAAAAGCGGCCGACGCCTCCCCGCGCCTGGACGTGTGATGCAAAGGGGCATTCATGACTGAACAAGCCAAAACCGCCACCTCGGCGACCCTGTCCTTCGAGGACAAGACGATCGAGTTGCCGGTCCTTTCGGGCTCCACCGGCCCGGACGTCATCGACATCCGCAAGCTCTATGCGGGAACGGGCGCCTTCACCTTCGATCCGGGCTTTACCTCCACGGCGGCGTGCGAATCGGCCCTGACCTATATCGACGGCGACGCCGGCGTGCTGCTGCACCGCGGCTATCCGATCGATCAGCTGGCGTCGAAGTCGAACTTCGTCGAAGTCTGCCACCTGCTGCTGCACGGCGAACTGCCGACGGCCGAGCAGTTCGAGAAGTTCGAAGACAGCATCACCATGCACACGATGCTGCACAGCCAGTTCGACCGGTTCTTCGAGGGTTTCCGCCGCGACGCCCACCCGATGGCGATCATGGTCGGCACGGTCGGCGCCCTGTCGGCCTTCTATCACGACAGCCTGGACATCCATGATCCGGTCCAGCGCGACATCTCGGCCATCCGCCTGATCGCCAAGATGCCGACCATCGCGGCTCGCGCCTATAAATATCACATCGGCCAGCCGTTCGTGTCGCCGCGCAACGACCTGTCCTATGCAGAGAACTTCCTGCGCATGTGCTTCGCCGTGCCGGCCGAGGACTATCACGTCGATCCGGCCCTGGTTCGCGCCATGGATCGCATCTTCACCTTGCACGCCGACCACGAACAGAACGCCTCGACTTCGACCGTGCGCCTGGCTGGCTCGTCGGGCGCCAATCCGTTCGCCTGTATCGCCGCCGGCATCGCCTGCCTGTGGGGCCCGTCGCACGGCGGCGCCAACGAAGAGGCGCTGACCATGCTCAAGGAAATCGGCACCCCGGACAAGATCCCGGAGTTCATCCAGGGCGTGAAGGACCGCAAGTACAAGCTGATGGGCTTCGGCCATCGCGTGTACAAGAACTACGATCCGCGCGCCAAAGTCATGCAACAGTCGGCCTATGAAGTCCTGGCCGCCACGGGCCGCGAGAACGACCCGCTGTTCCTGGTCGCCAAGGAACTGGAGAAGGTCGCCCTGTCGGACGAATATTTCACCTCGCGCAAGCTGTTCCCGAACGTCGACTTCTATTCGGGCATCACCCTGTCGGCGATGGGCTTCCCGACCAGCATGTTCACCGTCCTGTTCGCCCTGGCCCGCACCGTGGGCTGGATCGCCCAGTGGCAGGAAATGATGGCTGATCCCTCGCAGAAGATCGGCCGCCCGCGTCAGCTCTACACGGGCCCGACCGAGCGCGATTACGTGCCGATCGAACAACGCGGCTGATCGACGGCTTCACGTCTGAAAATGCAGAACGCCGGGGAGCCATCCCCGGCGTTTTTCTTTGCCGTCAGACCAGCTGCAGATCGGCGAACCGCGCGGCCAGATCGTCCAAATCGCGGTGCATGTGGGCCACGCCGATAGCTGCGGCGCCCAACGCCATGTCGTCGCCCTCCACAGCCATGGACAGTGCCAGGCTCTGGTCGATCGGTCCCATCGGCGCGGCAGCCTTACCTTGGGAAAGGGCTTCCAGCCGCTCCACCGCACGCGCCGCGTCCTGTGACCAGGGATCCAGCCTCGCGCCTGCCCTTTCGGCCTGAAAACCACGCCCCAGAATCACGATGTCGCTACGCACCCGCCAGAAGGCGCGCGCCAGGGCGGCGCGGTCTGCGGTCTCGCGCTGGGGCCCCGGCAGATCGATCACATTCTTCGCCGCTTGACCCAGCGCATCCAGCCGTCGTTTCAGATCAGCATGGCGTCGGGTGATTTCGGACGCGTCCGCCGGATCGCCTTGGGATATCACGGCCAACAGCGCCGCCGCCTCCCCCGCCGCCTCGCGCGCCTGCAGCTTAAACGACTGATGGGCATGACGGGGGAACAGCGCCAAGATCGCCATCACACCGACGCCGCTGCCGACCAGGATTTCCATCACGCGATCCAGGGCCAGCGACGCCGGCCCCTCAGCGCCCGTCCCTCCGGCGATGACGATGGTCGCCGTCACCGGCGCGATCTTCAGCCAGGGGCGCCCGGTTCCGAAAAACGCCAGCAAGGCCGTGGATGCGGCGATGCTGAGCGCCATGCTTTCCATGCCGGGCGGACGCAGGAAGGCGAAGACCGCACCGACCAACGCGCCCGTCACCGTGCCGATGGCCCGATCCCGCGCGACGGTCAGCACCCCGCCCCCGAC
Source organism: Brevundimonas sp. TWP1-3 (assembly GCF_049896085.1). Taxonomy (NCBI): domain Bacteria; kingdom Pseudomonadati; phylum Pseudomonadota; class Alphaproteobacteria; order Caulobacterales; family Caulobacteraceae; genus Brevundimonas; species Brevundimonas sp. TWP1-3. The sequence continues at coordinate 2,339,279 of NZ_JAFCTP010000001.1, forward strand.
GCTGGCCTGGATGACGACGATGGCGGAGATCACGCTCCAGTAGGGATGCGGCAGGTTCAGCCATGTGGCGAGATATAGGGCGGCCATGGCGCCGACCGCCATCTGCAACGCGGCCCGAACCTCGGCGGCGCGCCGAGGACTGAGGGCCCGCCCCATCGTCAGGCCTTCCGTTTGGCGGCGATGACCTTCAACACGGCGTCCGCCGCCAACTCCGACGGGTCCGCTCCGCCGCGCCCCATCAAGTCTAGGGCCGCTGTCTGACGTTGCGCCTGTTCGTCCGCCATGGCCGGATCGGACAGCAACCGACCGACCGCCGCCGCCAGGATGGCGGGCGTCGCCTCGTGCTGGATGAACTCCGGTGCGATCCTGTCGTCGGCGGCGACGTTGAACAGGGTGACGTGTTTCGCCGTCACCATCCGCTTCATCAGCTGATAGCTCAGCCCGTCGATCCCGTAGGCGATGACCATCGGCGCGCCGGCCAGGGCCAGCTCTGTCGAAACCGTGCCGCTTGTGGCCAGGGCGACCGTCGCGGCGCGCATAGCGTCGTACTTCTCGGCCTCGTCCACCAGATGCGCCCGGAACGGCCAGGCGGCGACCCGTCCCGCGACGTCCTTGGCCACGGTCCCGGCGGCGACGACGGCGATTTCTAGCGCCGGATCGATGGCCTTCAACTTGCCGATCGCCGCCTCATAGACCGGCGTCATTCGCGTGATCTCGCTGGGGCGGCTGCCCGGAAGCACCAGCAGCAGCTTGGCGTCGGCGGCGATGCCGCGTCGCGCACGGAAGGCTGCGCCGTCGGCGCCGGCCATATCGACATGCAAGGCGGACGAGCCGACCACGGTCGTCGGCAGACCTTCCCGCTCGAACCAGGGGGCGTCGAAGCTGTAGAGCGCCAGCAGGTGATCCACCGCCCCCGCCAGCGTCCTTGCCCGGCCCGGCCGGGACGCCCACACCTGCGGCCCAACGTATTTGATCAGAGGCAGATCCGGCCGCGCGGCGCGGATGGCCTTGGCGACCCGGATGGTGAAGCCCCAGCTGTCAATCAGGACCACGGCGTCGGGCTTTTCTCGCTCGGCCAGCGCTGCAGTCTCCTCGACGCGGCGCTTGACCTTGCCATAGGCGCGCAGGCCCTCGATCCAGCCCAGGATCGACAGTTCAGCGATGTCGAACGGGCTGACCACGCCTTCTACCGCCATCCGGGGACCGCCGACGCCGACGAAAGTGACGTCCGCACCCAGCCGCGCTTTCAACGCCCTGGCCAGACCGGCGCCGAGCGCATCGCCCGAGGCCTCGGCCGCCACCAGCATGATCTTCAAGGGGCGGCTCATCGCGCTTCGCCCCACACGAACAGGCCCAGCCGGTCCGCCGCCGCGATGATGGCCGCACGGTCGATCAGGATCAGCCGTCCCGCCACCCCGCCGATACCGGCCAGGCCCGCCGCCGCCGCCATCTCGACGGTGCGCGGCCCGATCACCGGCATGTCCACCCGCAGGTCCTGGATCGGCTTGGGCGCCTTGCCCAGCGCGCCCTTGCGATCACCGGCCGAGCCGCGCAGATCGGCCGGCAGCCCCGCGACCCGGCCCAGCATGGCGTCGGTCCCCTCCTGCGCCTCGACCGCCAACACAAGTCCGTGACACACGACCGCGCCCTGCCCGATGTCCAGTTCGCCTGATTTTTCCGCAACATGGAGCGCCTTCTTCAGGTCGGCCAGCTGCTCCGGCGTCGGCGACACTGTGCCCAGCGCCCCAGCAGCCAGCATTTCTCCGCCCAAAATGTCGTCGGCGCCCTCGACGGCGAAGCCTTCGGCCTCGAACACCGACAGGATTTTGCGCAACAGGGCGTCGTCGCCCTTGGCCGCCGCCGCCACGATGCCGGGCAGCAGGGTCGCGCCCTTGAAATCGGGCTTCAACGTCTTGAAGTCGGGTCGGTTGACGATGCCCGCCAGACAGACGGTCGTGCAGGCCTCGGCCTTCAGGGCCTTCAGGATCGCCCCGATCTGCGCCATGCCGAACTCGGCGCCAGGCCAGCGCGTCAGGTTGGGATCGGCGAACCCGGCTAAGCGGATCAGGAAGACAGGCCGCCCCTTCGCATCGCACCGCGCCGCCACCGTCGCCGGCAGGTCGCCGCCGCCGGCGATCAGGCCCAGCTTTCCGGAAGTGCTCATTCCGCGTTCGGCAGGCACAGCGGACGCCGTCCGCCGTCGCGGATGAAGGCGATGATCTCCATGATCTCCGGCAGGTCGGTATAGATCTTGGCCACGCCGTCGATCCGACCCGCAAACTCGCCCTGGCCTTCAAACAGGTCGCGATAGGCCGCCAGCAACCGCCGCACCTGGTCTTTACCGTAACCTTTGCGCTTCAACCCGATCAGGTTCAGCCCGCGAAGCCGCGCATGATTGCCCCAGGCCGAGCCGTAGGGGATGACGTCACGGGTCACGGCCGCCAGACCGCCGATGATCGCCCCCTGCCCTACACGCCCGTTCTGGTGCACCGCGCAAAGCCCGCCCAGGAAGACCTTGTCCCCGACGTTGGCATGGCCGCCAAGGGTGGCGTTGTTGGCCATGATGACATTGTTCCCGACCACGCAGTCATGGCCCACGTGGGCGCCCGTCATGAACAGGTTGTTGGACCCGACCACGGTCACGCCCGTCCCCTGCGGCGTGCCCCGGTTGAAGGTGCAGTGTTCGCGGATCAGATTGTTCTCACCGATTTCCAGCCGCACCGGCTCGCCCTTGTAGCCGTTGTGCTGCGGGTCGCCGCCGATCACGGCGAACGGATGGATTACCGTCCCCGCGCCCACCGTCGTATCCTGCTGGACCACCACATGGCTGACCAGCCGAACGCCCTCGGCCAGCACCACGTTCGGCCCCACGGTGCACCAGGGCCCGACCTGGACCCCGTCGGCCAGGGTCGCCGTGGCGTCGATCAGGGCGGTCGGGTGGATGGTCATCAAGCGGCGGGCTCTGGCGCTGGAACGGGCACGGTCACGACCATAGCCATGAACTCCGCCTCGGCCGCCAGCTTGCCGTCGATGAAGGTCTCGCCGCGGAACTTGTAGGCGTCGCCGCGCGCCTTGATCACCTTGACCTCCATACGCAGCTGGTCGCCAGGCCGTGCGGGCTTCCTGAACCGCACGCCGTCGATGGACATGAACATGATGACCTTGTCCGCCACGGCCACGTCCAGGGTCTTGGACATCAGCAGAGCCCCGGTCTGGGCCATAGCCTCGACGATCAGCACGCCGGGCATGACGGGGTCGATCGGGAAATGGCCCTGGAAGAAGGGTTCGTTGTGGCTGACGTTCTTGATGCCGACGATGGAGGTGCGGGGCACGAAGGCCTCGGCCTTGTCCACCAGCAGGAAGGGATAGCGGTGCGGCAGCCGCCGCATCACCTCGGCGTAATCGATCTTGCCGTCTTCGCTCATCCCTATGATTCCTTCGGGGCCTTCTTTGAAGAGGCCTGTTTGGCGAGCCAGATGGTTTCGCGCAAGAACTGTCGGATCGGACGGGCCGGATAACCGGACCAGGTCTCGCCGGCCGGAATGTTCGCCAGCACCCCCGCCCCGGCTGCAACCCGCGCGCCTTCGCCGATGGTGATGTGGTCGCCGATCCCCGCCTTGCCGCCGAAGATGACGTTGTCGCCGCTAGTGACCGACCCGGAAATCCCCGTGTTGGCGGCCATCAGATTGTTGCGGCCGATGACACAGTTGTGGCCCACCATGACCAGATTATCGATCTTGGTGTTCTCGCCGATGACCGTGTCGTCGTAGGCGCCGCGATCGATGCAGGAGTTGGCTCCGACCGTAACGCCGTCCTGCAGAATGACGCGGCCCAGTTGGGGAATATCCATGGCGCCGGCGGCCGTACCGGTGGCGCCGAAACCCGCCTCGCCGATACGTGCGCCGGCGTACAGCTTCACCCGGTCGCCGATCAGGGCGAAGCCCACGGTGACGTTCGAGCCGATGACGCAATCCCGGCCGATCTGCACGCCGGGCGCAATGACGCTGTTGGCGCCGATGCGGGACCCGCGACCGATACGTACGCCCTTGCCCAGGATCGCGCCCGGTTCGACCACGACGCTGTCGTCCTCGGCCGCGTCGTCAGGCGTGATCGCCGTATCGAACGAAACAGCACGGTGCAGCAGAAGCGACGCCTTGGCCCAGGCGGCCTGAGGCGTTCGCGAAACGATCACGGCGGCGTCTACTGGCGTCGCGCCCTTGGCCTCGGCCGGCACGATCACGCAGCCGGCCTTCGTCGCCGCCAGGGCAGAGGCGAACTTGCGATCGCTCAAAAACGCGATCGCGCCCCGGTCCGCAGAGGACAGGGGCGCGACGGAGGCGATCATGCGATCCCCGCCCCGCTCGACCTCGCCGCCGGTCTGGGCCGCCAGTTCGGCGACGCTGAGGGGCGACAGGGTTTCGAAGAAGCGAGGATCCGGCATCGGCGGCTTAGTTGGCGGCCGCCGGTTGAGCTTGCGTCTGAGCCGGCACCGGCATGCGGTTGAAGCTCAGGGTCGGCAGGGCGGTGTTCAGACGCTGAATGGCCAGGTCGGTGACGTCCATGGCCGGGTTCATCATGAAGACGCTCTCGCGGTCGAGCAGCAGACCGCAGCCCTTTTCTTGGTAAAGCGCGGTCAGGATCGGTGAGACGGCTTCGGTGATGGCCTGGCGCTGCATGCCCAGGGTGTAGCGCAGTTCGTTTTCGCGAGTGGATTCCAGCTGCTGGGCCTCTTGAGCGCGCTGCTGCAAGGCCTGACGGCGCTGTTGCAACTGGTCGGCCGGCAGGCTGGAGCCCGACGTCTGAAGCTGCTGAGCCTCGGTCTGGATCTGCGTGGCGTAAGGTTGCAGTTCGCCTTGAACTTCTTGAGCCAGCTGCTGCATGCGGGCTTCGACAGCCTGACCGGCCGACGACTGGGCCAGCAGACGGGCGTTGTAATAGACGCAGACGCCGGGGATGACCGGGCCGGGATTGGCGGGCGCCTGTTGCGCCGAAGCGGCGGTGGCGAGAAGCGAAGCGGCGGCGGTCGCCGCGATGATCAGAGTTTTCATAGGGTTTCCTCGTGCGGTCGAAAAAGCCGCGATTAGAACTGGGTGGAGGTCGAGAAGCGGAAGGATTCCGTCTTGTCGTAGTCTTCCTTGGACAGAACCTTGGAGATGTCGAAGCGGATCGGCCCCATCGGCGATCTCCAGTGAATGCTGATGCCCGCCGACGCACGCAACGACAGCTCGTCGGCGATATTGGTGTTCACGGTGCCCGTAGACGTCAGCTTGTAACGGTCGTCCAACACGCCCAGCGTGCCCACATCCGCGAACAGCGAGGTCTTGATACCGTACTGCTCGGGCAGATAGTTCGGCAGGGTCAGCTCGACCGTGCCGATGGCGTAGAAGTTGCCGCCCAGAGCGTCGGTCGTGGTCAGGTCGCGCGGCCCCATACCGGCCGTCTCGAAACCACGGAAGCTGTTGCCGCCCTTGAAGAAGCGGTCGTTGATGCGGATTGGGTCGCCGTTCCAGCCGCTGACATAACCGGTCGAGCCCTGAACGCTGACAATCCAGGCCGGCGTAAAGCCATAGTACCAGCTGGCGTCGGCCTCGGTCTTCACATAGTTCACGTCGCCGCCAAGACCCGCCAGATCCTGACGCAGCGAGCCCGCCCAGCCGCGCGTCGGGCGGACCGGGTCGTTGGTGTAGTTAACCTGCAGCGTGTAGCCGGCCGACGAGTTGATGTAGCTCCCGACCTGATCGCACAGCGCCGACGACCCCTGACCCGCGCCGTCACAATAGCCGGTCGGCACGATGATCTCGTCCGACTTCAGGAAGTAGCGCGTGCTGAGCAGCATATTGCCGTTCAGCGGATAGGACAAACGCAGGCCCGCGCCGGTGGAGCGATAGTCGTACGATGAATATTCGCTGAGGTCGTAACGCGAGTGGAATACGTCGAAACCGGCCCGCAGGTCACGGCCCAGGAACTTGGGCTCTGTGAAGCGGAAGTCCACCTGCTGGCGCAGCGAACCCCATTCCAGGCGCGCGACGACGTTCTGGCCGCGTCCCCGGAAGTTACGCTCGGAAATACCCAGGTTGACGGTGAAGCTGTCGACCGAGCTGAAGCCCGCGCCGACGGACAGTTCACCGGTCGGCTGTTCCTGGACGTTGACATTGATGACAGAGCGGTCCGGCGCGCTGCCGCGCGTTTCCTCGACCGTCACGTCCTTGAAGAAGCCCAGCGCGCGCAGATTATTGCGCGAACGCTCCATCAAGGCGCGGTTGAAGGCGTCGCCCTCAGTCAGCAGCAGTTCGCGACGGATGACCGGGTCGATGGTGCGGGTGTTGCCCACCACATTGATGCGGTCGATATAGACCCGCTGTCCTTCCGACACATTGAAGGTCACGTCCACCGTGTCCGTCTCGGGATTGGCCTTGTAGGTCGGGTTGATCTCGACGAAGGCGTAGCCCGCCGAACCGGCGGCGAAGGTCAGGGCGTCGACCGCCTGCTCGATCTTGTCGCTCTCGTACAGATCGCCCGAGCGGATCGGGATCAGACGTTGCAGGAAGTCCGCGTTCAGACGGTCGTTTTGGGTGACGACCTTGACCTCGCCGAAGTTGTATTTGTCGCCTTCATTCAACGTCAGCGTCAGCTGGAACGCCTGATCGTCCGGCTGCAGCTCGGCGACCGACGAGACGACACGGAAATCGTAGAAGCCGCGGTTGGTGTAGAACTTCCGCAATTGCTCCTGATCGTATTCCAGGCGGTTGGGGTCGTAGTTGTCGTTGTTGGAGAAGAACTTCCACCATGTGGACTTCTCAGTGACCATCACGCCGCGCACGTCGCGATCCGAGAAGGCGTCGTTGCCCAGGACGTTGATCGCGCTGATGCCGGTCTGCGGGCCTTCGTTGATCTCGAAGATCACATCGACGCGGTTTTGCTCAAGCTGAACCAGCTTGGGCGTTACGGTCGCGGAAATCCGGCCTTGCAGGCGATACAGCTCGACGATGGCGCCGACGTCTTCCTGCACCTTGGCGCGGGTATAGATGCCGCGCGGCGCCAAGGTGACTTCCTTGGTCAGCTTGTCCTGGGAAAGCGCCTTGTTCCCCTCGAACACCACCTGGTTGATGATCGGATTTTCGACGATCTGCACGATCAGGTCGCCGTTCTGGATACCCAGCTGAACGTCGGCGAACAGGCCGGTGCGCGACAGGGTGCGCACGGCGACGTCCAGCACCGAGGCATCCACCGCGTCGCCGGGTCGGATCGGCAGATAGGACAGGACCGTCGTCTGGTCGATCCGCTGGGCGCCCTGCACGATGATGCGGTTGATCGTGATCGTCTGCGGCGCAGCGATCTCGACGCGTGGCTCGGCGGCGGCGGCGGAGGTTTGAGGCGTCGCGGTCTGAGCGGGCGCTGGGGCCGGAGTAGCGGGGGCCGTCGCGGGCGCAGTCTGAGCCAGGGCAGGCGCGCCGAGGCCGGCGGCGACGGCCAGAGCCAGCAGGCTGGAACGGGCGCTGAGTCGAACGGCGGCGCGAGAGGTCATGTCATTCATTCGGGAAACCATCGGGGGCTGGCGTCGGCTCACGAGACGAGCCCGCCGAGGAATTGGAAGAGGTTGAGCTTCTGTAGGTCGTTCCACGTCGCGAACAACATAAATCCCGCCAAAAGCGCAAGGCCTGCACGATAGCCCATCTCCTGGAACCGCGCCGACACAGGCTGCCGTGCCACAGCTTCATAACCGTAGAAAAGCAGATGCCCGCCGTCGAGGATCGGGATGGGAAGAAGGTTTAGAAAGCCGATTCCGATCGAAAGTATGGCGGCCAAGGTTGTCAGCGTCAGCACGAGGTTAATCGCGATGGCGCTCGGCGCCGGATTAGCCTCGACCGCAGCGGTCGTTAGCGACCCTGTCGCCTTGGCGATGCCCAACGGTCCGCTGAACTGATCGCCCGACTCGCGACCTGTCACCAGACGCCCGAGATAGGTCAGGGTCGAGCCGATCACGTCGCCGGTCTGGCGCACGCCCTCGACCACGGCGCCGACCGGGCCATAGCGGACATGGCGCACATCGCCGGCCGATGACCCAAGGCCCAAGCCAATGCGGCCGACCTTGACGCGTCCCGCGATAGGATCGTTTTCTTCGCGGCGTTCGGGCGTCGCGACCAGTTCGACGGGCCGCCCAGCGCGCTCGACGGTGAAGCGCACGGGATCGCCGGTAGACAGCATGACGGTGCGCGTCACCGCGCTGCCGTCCTTGATGGGCTTGCCGTTCACATCGGTGATCAGGTCGCCGACCTGGAAGCCCGCGGCGGCGGCGGGCGATCCCGCCTGAACCTGAGCCACGCGGGCGGGGCGCAACGAAACCCCCACGGCCATGAAGACGACCGCAAAGATGGTGATGGCCAGGATGAAGTTGGCGATGGGTCCGGCGGCGACGATCAAGGCGCGCTGCCACACGGGCTTGAAGTGGAAATAATCGCGCTCGGCGCCCGGCCCGCGCTCGGCGACCACACGCTGGCGCAGTTCGTCCAGCCCTGCCCTGTCCGGCACGCTGGACGCGTCCAGGTCGCCGGAGAACTTCACATATCCGCCAAGCGGCAGCCAACCCAGCCGCCATTCGATGCCGTGGAGATCGGTGCGGCTGAACACGGCCTTGCCGAAGCCGACCGCGAAACGATCCACCTTCACGCCAAAGGCGCGCGCGACGAGGAAGTGACCCAGTTCATGGATGGTGACGATGAACGTCAGCACCAACAGGAACGAGGCGATTGAGATCAGGACCTGACCCAGGACGCCCAGCATTCGAAAATCGTCTCCCCTGGCCTGCTATCAGGCCGCGTTCGCAAGACCGGCGATGACGGTTTCGGCCATTCGACGCGTTTCGGCATCGACCGACAGGGCCGCGCCGCAGGCGTCTCCAGAACCGAAAGCCATCCCCGCTTTCGTCGCACGCTCAAGGGTTTCGGCGACGACTGCGGCAATATTGAGAAAGGCCAGCTTGCGGTCAAGAAATGCGAAGGCCGCGACCTCATTCGCCGCATTGAACACGGCGGGCGTCGCGCCCCCCGCCTTCAAGGCCTGACGGGCCAGATCCAGGGCCGGGAAACGCGCCAGGTCGGGCGCCTCAAACGTCAGCCGCCCCAGGGCTGCAAGGTCCAGCTTGGGCGCCGGCCAGGCGATCCGGTCAGGCCAGGCCAGGGCGCAGGCGATGGGCGTACGCATGTCCGGCGGCCCCATCTGGGCCAGCGTCGAACCATCCACATATTCCACAAGGCTGTGGATAATCGATTCGGGGTGCACCACCACATCGATTTGGTTCTGCGGCATATCGAACAGATAGGCCGCCTCGATCATCTCCAGGCCCTTGTTGGCCATGGTGGCGCTATCGACCGAAATCTTGGCCCCCATGCTCCAGTTCGGATGGGCCACCGCCTGTTCGGGCGTGATGCCTGTCATCTGGTCGCGCGGGGTTTGCCGGAAAGGCCCGCCCGATGCGGTCAAGATCAGCCTGGATACCCGTTCAGGAGCATCGGCGGGAAAGACCTGGAAGATGGCCGAGTGCTCGGAATCGACCGGGATCAGTCGCCCCCCTGCCCGCTTGACCCGCTCGATCAGCGCAGGGCCGCAGCAGACTAGGCTTTCCTTGTTGGCCAGCGCCAGGGTCGCGCCGGTGGCCGCAGCCGCCCAGGCTGACTTCAGTCCCGCTGCACCCACGATGGCGGCCATGATCCAATCGACCGGTCGCGTCGCAGCCTCGACGATGGCGGCGTCGCCGGCGGCGACCGCGATGTCGGTGCCGGCCAAGGCGTCGCGCAACTCGCTCAACCGCGCCGGATCGGCCGTGACCGCCACTTTCGGACGCCAGCGTCGCGCCTGTTCAGCTAGTTTGGCGATGTTCGCCCCGCCCGTCAGCGCCTCGACCTCGAAAACGCCCGTGCCCGTCGCTACGGCCTGAGCCATGAGGTCCAGCGTCGAGGCGCCGACCGAGCCGGTCGAGCCAAGGACCGTGACGCGACGCCGGATCACGCGCCGCGCTCCAGCATCAGAACGACCAGCCGCCCCGCCGCGACAATGACGACCGCGAACATGAGGCCGTCGACACGGTCCAACAGGCCGCCGTGGCCGGGAATGGTGTTGCCCGCGTCCTTGACCCCAAACCGACGCTTCAGGCCCGATTCCCACAGGTCGCCGCCCATGGTCGCCAGCGCCGCCGCCAGCCCCAGAATCGCACCCCAGAATATGGTCAGCCGGCCCATGTCGAACCAAGCGGTCATGGCTGCGCCGGCCACCGCCCCCGCCAGGATACCGCCGATGAAGCCCGACCAAGTCTTGTTGGGCGAATAGCGCGGCCAAAGCTTGGGACCGCCGAACGTCGAACCTGCCAGATAGGCTAAAATGTCCGCCGACCAAGTCACAGCGAAGACCAGCGCCGTCCAGTGCAGGCCCACCGGGCTTTCGCCGTCCCGGAGCCAGATCAGCAGGATTGAAGGCCAGCCGAGATAAAGCACGCCGTAGGCGGCATCGACCGCCTGTTGTCCACGCTTGCGGGCGAGGAGGCCTGCGGCCGCGGCGCCAAATACCAAGGTGACAAAAGCCACCGACATGACGCCGAAGTAGGCGCTGACGACGGAGGCTACGACCGCAAGAGCAACGGCCAAGCCGATCGGCCGCGGCGCTTTAGGCGCGCTCATTGCGCCCCATTCGAAAGCGAGAACGACGGCGGCGGCGACGACCAGCGCCAGGAACCAAACGCCTCCAAACCAGGTCGCAGCGACAGCAGCCGGCGCCAGCACGGCGGCGGAAGCGGCCCTCAACGCGATGTCACGCCCCTTGACCGCCATCAGGCCGTCGCGCGCTCAGGCGCGACCACACGGCCGCCATAGCGACGGTCGCGTTGACCGAAGGCCGAGATCGCCTCGGCCAGCGCCTTGGGTCCATAGTCGGGCCACAGGATGTCCTGGAACACCAGTTCCGCGTAGGCGGCTTCCCACAAGAGGAAGTTCGACAGGCGCTGCTCGCCGGACGTGCGGACGATCAGGTCCAGCGGCGGCGAACCCGCCGTCGCAAGCCCCGAGGTCAACACCGCCTCGGTGATCGGCTCGACCGTTTCGCCGGCCAGAATCCGCTCCATGTGGCGACGGGCGGCGTCCACCAGATCGGCCCGACCGCCATAGTTGAAGGCGACCTGCAGCAGGAAGCGGTCGTTATGCGCCGTCTGGCTTTCGGCCTTTTCGATGATGGCGGCGATGTCTGCAGGCAGGCCTTCGCGACGGCCCAGGATCTTCAGGCGCACACCCGCCTTGGTCAGGCGCGCCAGATCGCTGGCGACATAGGTCCGCACCAGCCCCATCAGGTCCGACACCTCGTCTTCCGGTCGGCTCCAGTTCTCGGTCGAGAAACCGAAGACGGTCAGACAGTCTATGCCCAGGTCCGGCGCCGCCTGGATCGTGCGCTTCAAGGCCTGCACGCCCTCACGGTGGCCCAGCGCCCGCGGCAGGCCGCGCGCCTGCGCCCAGCGTCCATTGCCGTCCATGATGATGGCGACATGGCGCGGCCCATCCGGGCCCCGTTCCTTTGGGCTTTGGCCTGAAGGCGCGGCGCTGTCTGCCGTCATCTGTGGTGTGATCCCTTCAGGGCCAAGCCGTTTCGCCTAGACCTGCATGATCTCTTGTTCCTTGGTCTTCAAGGCCTCGTCGATGCGCTTGATGGCCGCGTCGGTTTCCTTCTGGACCTCGGTCTCCATCTTCTTCTGTTCGTCCTGGCTGATCTCGCCGGCCTTCTCGGCCTTCTTCAGGTCGTCGTTGGCGTCGCGGCGGACGTTGCGGACCGAAATCTTCTGCTGCTCGGTGTATTTTCCGGCCAGCTTGACCAGATCCTTGCGGCGTTCCTCGGTCAGGGGCGGCACGGGGATGCGCAGCGTCTGGCCATCGACGATGGGGTTCAGGCCCAGGTTGGCGTTGCGGATCGCCTTTTCGACGGCGACGACCATGCCCTTGTCCCAGACATTGACGCTGATCATCCGCGGCTCGGGCACGCTGATGGCGGCGACGGCGCTCAGCGGCGAAGCGGAGCCATAGGCCTCGACCCGCACAGGCTCCAGCAGGCCGGCGTTGGCGCGGCCGGTGCGCAGGCCGCTGAACTCTTCCTTCAGGGCGGTGACCGACCGCTCCATGCGGTCGCGATAGGTCTTCAGTTCAGGCTTTGCCATGGTCTTGGTCTCTCTTGTCTTTCCTGGTCACGCAGACGTTCAAGCGACGTCCTGAATGACCGTGAACGTGCCTTCGCCAGTCAGGGTCCGGCGCAGCGAGTTTTCTTCCCGAATGGAGAAGACCACGATCGGGATGCCCGTGTCGCGCATCATGGCGATGGCCGAGGCATCCATGACCCGCAGGTCCTTGGCCAGGACGTCCTGATAGGTCAGGGTTTCATAGCGGGTGGCGGTCGGGTCTTTCTTGGGGTCGGCGGTGTAGACGCCGTCCACGCTGGTGCCCTTCAGCAAGGCGTCGCAGCCCATTTCGGCGGCGCGAAGGGCCGCACCCGAGTCCGTGGTGAAGAAGGGTGCGCCGACGCCGGCGGCGAAGATCACGACACGGCCCTTTTCCAGATGACGCAGGGCGCGCCGGCGGATGTAGGGTTCGGCGATGGCGGCCATGGGAATTGCGCTCTGTACGCGGGTCGAAACGCCGATCTTCTCCAGCGCCGACTGCATCGCCAGGGCGTTCATAATGGTCGCCAGCATGCCCATATAGTCGGCCTGTGAGCGTTCCATGCCCGCCGCCGCCTTTGACAGGCCGCGGAAGATGTTGCCGCCGCCGATCACCAGGCAGATCTCGACGCCTTCCGCCGCCACGTCCGCGACGGCCTTGGCGACCGCATCGACCGTCTTCATGTCGACGCCGAACGACTGATCGCCCATCAGCACCTCGCCGGAAACCTTCAGCAGGACGCGTTTGTAGCGGAAGGTCGAGGTGGCGTCGGGCATGCGGGAAGGTCCGTTTGACTGCGGCGCCATTGAATCAGGCGACTTCTTATAGACGAAAGGCGCGCCGGCCATCAAAGCCGAACGCGCCCTTCTGATACAAAACCCTCACGAATGAGGGGAAGATTTCTTAGTTGCCGCCCATCATGGAGGCGACTTCCGACGCGAAGTCGGGGCCTTCGACCTTCTCGACGCCTTCACCCAGCGCCAGGCGGACGAAACCGGCCAGGTGCAGGTTGGAGGAGCCCAGTTCCTTGGCCGAGTTGGCGACCAGTTGTTCGATGGTCACGTCCGGATCCATGACGAACGGCTGCTTGGACAGCACCACATCCTTCTGGAACTTGTTGATCTGGCCTTCCACGATCTTGGCGATCATGGCTTCCGGTCGACCTTCTTCCTTGGCCTTTTCGGTCAGAACGGTGCGTTCCTTCTCGATCGCGGCCGGGTCCAGGTCGTCGGTGTTCAGCGACAGCGGAGCGGTCGCTGCAACGTGCATGGCGATCTTGCGGCCCAGTTCGCGAAGCGCAGTCTTGTCGCCCTCGCCTTCCAGAGCCACCAGCACGCCGATACGGCCCACGCCCGGCGAAACCGCGTTGTGGACGTAGGTCGAGACGACGCCTTCCGACACCGACAGGCGGGCGGCGCGGCGCAGTTGCATGTTCTCGCCGATGGTGGCGATCATGTTGGTCACTTCGTCCTGGACCGTCTTGCCGGCTTCCAGTTCTGCGCCGTGCAGGGCTTCGACCGAGTGATGGTCCAGACCCAGTTGGGCGAACGACTTGGCGGCGTTCTGGAACAGCTCGTTGCGGGCGACGAAGTCGGTTTCCGCGTTGAACTCGATGGCGGCGGCGACTTCGCCCTTGCCGTCTTCCTTGGACGCCACGGCGACCAGGCCTTCAGCGGCGACGCGGTCGGCCTTCTTGGCGGCCTTGGACAGGCCCTTGGCGCGCAGCCAGTCGATCGATGCTTCGATGTTGCCGTCGTTTTCGACCAGCGCCTTCTTGCAGTCCATCATGCCGACGCCCGAACGCTCGCGAAGTTCCTTCACGAGGGCGGCAGTGATCTCGGCCATGTTCTTCTCCTTGGGGGATTTCGTATGTGGGAACGGCCGGGCTGACTTAGCCCGGCCGTGTGTCAGTTCAACGCACGGCCTTCACCTTAACGCGGGAAGGCCAAGGACAGTCTCAGACTGCGGCCTTCTCGGTTTCGACGGCGTCGTTCGCTTCCGAAGTGGCGGCCTTGGCGGCTTCATCGGCGACGGCCGGTTCAGCAGCGGCTTCCAGCTCGGCAGCGACAGCTTCCGTACCGGCCGGAGCGGCGTCGGCTTCGACCGGGGTCGAGGCTTCACGCAGCATGGGCTCTTCCGGATTGATCGCAGCGCCCAGGTCCACGCCCGAGGCCGAAGCGCCGGCGGCCAGGCCGTCCAGGACGGCGTCGGCGATCAGGTCGCAATAGGTCTGGATGGCGCGGGCGGCGTCGTCGTTGCCGGGGACCGGATAGGTGATGCCGTCCGGATCCGAGTTGGTGTCCAGGATGGCGATGATCGGGATGTTCAGCTTGCGGGCTTCCTGGATCGCGATCGCTTCCTTGTTGGTGTCGATCACGAACATGATGTCCGGAATCGAACCCATGTCCTTGATGCCGCCCAGCGACAGTTCCAGCTTGTCCTTCTCACGCTCCAGGTTCAGCAGCTCCTTCTTGACGCGGCCTTCGCCGCCGTTCTCAAGGATGCCTTCCAGTTCGCGCAGACGAGCGATCGAGCCCGAGACGGTGCGCCAGTTGGTCAGCGTGCCGCCGAGCCAACGGTTGTTCATGTAGTACTGGGCGCAGCGCTTGGCGGCTTCGGCGACCGGCTCTGCGGCCTGGCGCTTGGTGCCGACGAACAGGACGCGACCGCCCTTGGCGGCGACTTCGCGCACGGCCACCAGCGCCTGGTGGAACAGCGGCATCGTCTGCGACAAGTCGATGATGTGGATGTTCGAGCGTGAGCCGAAGATGTAGCGGTCCATCTTCGGGTTCCAGCGGTGCGTCTGGTGGCCGAAGTGAGCGCCTGCTTCAAGCAGGGTGCGCATCGAGAATTCTGGCAAAGCCATGATCGTTCAGTCCTTTTTCCGATCAAACGTGGCGCGGAGGATTAAAGGTCTGACGACCCTCGGAATGGTGCGTCTCAGGATTTCTCCCCAAGACACGCCTCACCCGCGTTGCGAAATGCGGGGGCCGTGTAGGCCGGATGGGCCGCAATAGCAAGCGTCGCCCTCCCGAACGCAAGAAAGGCGGCCCTTTCGGGACCGCCTTTCCAAGATCGATAGACAGCTTTCGCTAGTTCATCGCATCAAGCAGCGCTTGGGCGCGGTCACGATGGGCCGTGACGGGCGCGATCAGTTCGCGAGCCAAGGTCGCGAGCGCGGGGGCGTCTGTGTTGTCGTCAAAGCCGTTGAGCAGGGTCAGGGTCTCGTTGTGAGCGGCGACCTGCTGGTCCAGATAGACCTTGTCGAAATCGCCCGGCGTGGCGGCGTTCAGATTGTCGATCAGACCCTTGCGACGCTCGTCCAGAGCGGTCGGGATGGCGACGTTGGGCGCAGCGGCAGCGGCGGCCGTTCCAAGCTTCTCACCCGCAGCCGTGTGATCCTTGGTGATCATGGCGGCCAGGGCCTTGACGTCGGCGTTGGTCGATTTGGCGGCGGCGATCTTGGCGGCTTCAAGCTCATACATGTTGCTGGCGCCCAGGCCGGTGACGAAGCCGTCGACCGTATTGGCGCCCATGGTCATGGCCGAGGTCTGGCCGACGACGCCGGAGGTGGCGTCCTGGGTCGCGTTGACGGCTTCGCTGGTGTTCTGGGCGGCGCTGTCGCCACCCTGGTTGCAGGCGGCAAGAAGGGCCAGCGAGGCGACACTGGCGATGGCGAGATATTTCATTGGAACAGTCTCCCTATGGACTGACCAAACCCATCACGCCCCCGTGAGGTTCCGAAATATCAATAGCTTGACCATACCAAAGCCTGTCGCGACCTAGGCGTCCTCCAGCATCACTACGCCCGGCGCGGACTTCAGCGCGCCGCGCAGGGCGCCGTCCAGACGGTAGCGGCCGGGCAGTTTGACCTCGACCTCCTGGCGGCCTTCCAACGAGGCGACCAGGGAGATTTCGCCACCCTTGCCAATGGCGCCGGAGCGGGCGCGCTCCAGCCGGGCCTTCAGCGCTTCGGCATCCGCGCTGCGCGCCGAAACGTGGATGCGCAGACCGATGTTGGCGTCGTCCAGAAGGTTGTCCATTCGCGAGGCGTCGTCGCCGAAGAAGCGCACCTCCCCTTCCGACGACTTGGCGCGGACCCGCACCATGACCGACGCGCCGGGCTCCAGCACTTCGCGGCATTTGCGCAGTTGTTCGGGCGGGAACAGGCATTCGAACTCGCCCGTCGGATCCGAGAAGGTCACGAAGGCGAACTTCTCGCCCGTGCGCGCGCTGGCCCGCTCCTGTTTGCGACGCACGACGCCCGCCATCTGGAAGGCCTCGTGGCCGGCTTCGGCCAGGGGAATGGCCTCGGCGACGAAGGTGACGCGCTTGCGTTTCAGGGCCGAGGTCATCTCGTCCAGCGGGTGGCCGGACAGATAGAAGCCGACGGCCGACAGTTCGTGATCAAGCCGTTCCGGCCCGACCCAGGGCTCGACGGTCTTCAGGCGCGGACGGCCGGCGTGCGCTTGATCCCCCCCGAATAGCGAGACCTGCGACGAGGCGCGTTCGGCGGCCACGCTCTGGCAATACGCCATCAACACATCCGCCTGTTCGACCAGTTGGCGACGGTTGGAATGGATGCTGTCGAAGGCCCCGGCCTTGGCCAGGCCTTCCAGCGCACGCTTGTTGACGCTGCGCGGATCGACGCGTTCCAGGAAGTCGAAGATGTCGGCGAAACGTCCGCCGCTCTCGCGCACCTCAATGACGTGTTTCATCGCCTCCAGGCCGACGTTGCGGATCGCGCCCAAGGCGTAGAGCACCGCCCCCTTGTCGTCGTCGAAGGCCACGTCGAAGTCGGCCGACGAGCGGTTGATGTCGGGCGAAAGCACCGGCACCTCGAACCGTCGCGCGTCCTGATAGAAGACCGCCAGCTTGTCGGTGTTCGACAGGTCCAAGCTCATCGAGGCGGCGAAGAACTCCACCGGCTGGTTGGCCTTCAGCCACCCCGTTTGGAAGGAGATCAGCGCATAGGCGGCGGCGTGCGACTTGTTGAAGCCATAGCCGGCGAACTTGGCCACCAGATCGAAGATGGAGCCGGACTGCGCATCGGGCACCGTCTTTTCAAGCGCACCTGCGATGAAGCGCGCCCGCTGGAAGTCCATCTCCTCCTTCTTCTTCTTGCCCATGGCGCGCCGCAGCAGGTCGGCCTCGCCCAGGCTGTAGCCCGCCAGGATCTGGGCGATCTTCATCACCTGTTCCTGGTAGATGATGACGCCGTAGGTCTCGGTCAGCACCTCCTTCAGGCTGGGGTGCAGATAATCCACCTCAGCCCGACCGAACTTGCGGTCGATATAGGTGTCGATCATCTCCATCGGCCCCGGCCGATAGAGCGAGATCAGGGCGGTGATCTCTTCGATGGAGCCGCAGCGCATCTTGCGCAGGGTGTCGCGCATGCCCTGGGATTCCAGCTGGAACACCCCGACCGTCTGGCCCGAGGCCATCAACTCATAGGTGCGCGCGTCGTCCAGCGGCAGGGTATTCCAATCCCGCGCGGCGCCGCGCCGTTCCAGATAGGCGCGCGCACGGTCCAGCACGGTCAGGGTCTTCAGGCCCAGGAAGTCGAACTTCACAAGGCCGGCCGGTTCGACCCATTTCATGTTGAACTGGGACGCCGGGATGGTGGAGCGCGGATCCTGATACAGCGGCACCAGCTCCGTCAGCGGCCGGTCGCCGATGACGATGCCGGCGGCGTGGGTCGAGGCGTTGCGGTACAGCCCCTCCAGCTCCAGCGCCGTTTCCAGCAGGGTGCGAACCGCCGGCTCGGCATCCCTCGCCTCCTTCAGGCGCGGCTCAAGCTCGATGGCCTGGGCCAGGGTGACGGGCGCGGCCGGGTTGTTCGGCACCATCTTGCAGAGCCGGTCCACCTGACCCAGCGGCATCTGCAGCACCCGGCCCACGTCGCGCAGCACGGCCCGCGCCTGCAGGGTGCCGAAGGTGATGATCTGGGCCACCCGGTCCTTGCCGTAACGGTCCTGGACGTAGTCGATCACCTCCTCGCGCCGCTCCTGGCAGAAGTCGATGTCGAAGTCGGGCATGGAGACCCGTTCGGGGTTCAAGAACCGCTCGAACAGCAGGCCGAACCGCAGAGGGTCGAGATCGGTGATGGTCAGGGACCACGCGACCAAAGAGCCGGCGCCGGAGCCCCGCCCAGGCCCCACGGGGATGCCGTGGGTCTTGGCCCATTTGATGAAGTCCGCCACGATGAGGAAGTAGCCCGGGAACCCCATCTGCTGGATGATCCCGACCTCCCATTCCAGACGGCTCCAGTATTCCGCCTCGGGAAAGGCCGGCGCGACCTCGGTCAGGCGGACCTTCAGCCCCTCGCGCGCCTGGTGCGCCAGTTCGTCGGCTTCGGAGCGCCCTGCCCCGGTGTCGAACCGCGGCAGGATGGGCGCATGGGTGTTGACCAGGAAGGCGCAACGGCGCGCGATGTCGATGGTGTTGTCGCAGGCCTCGGGCAGGTCGGCGAACAGTTCACGCATGACGGCGGCCGGCTTGAACCAGTGCTCACCGGTTATGCGGCGCCGATCCTCCTGGCCGGTGAAGGCGCCGTCGGCGATGCACAGAAGAGCGTCATGCGACTTCGCCTGCGCCGCCTTGGCGTAATAGACGTCGTTGGTGGCGACCAAGGGCGTGTCGTTGGCATAGGCCCATTCGACCAGGCCCGGCTCGGCCCGCTTCTCGTCATCGAGCCCGTGGCGTTGAAGCTCGACGTAGAAGCGGTCGCCGAAGGCCGCCTTCATGGTCGCCAGGGTCGCGGCGCCTTCAGCCTTGTTGCCTTGTGCGAACAGCGGATCGACCGGGCCGTCCGGGCCGCCGGACAGCAGGATCAATCCTTCGGAACGCGCGACGACCTGTTCCCAGGACACGCCCGGCTCGGCCATCTCGCCCGCATCCAGATAGGCTGACGACGACAGCGCACAAAGGTTCAGCCACCCGGCGGCATTCTGAGCCAGCACCACCACGGTCGGAACCTTGGCCCAGCGGGCCTTGATCTGGCCGCCGATGCCGAACACCGGCAGGGCGCACGCCACGAGAGGCTGGACGCCCGCCTCCTTGGCCGTCTGGCTGAACTCCAGCGCGCCAAACAGATTGGCCCGATCCGCAACCCCGACCGCCGGCATGCCCGCATCGGCGGCCAGCTTGCCGACCTTGGCGGCCTTGATCGCGCCCTCCAGCAGCGAATAGGCCGAGCGGACCCGCAGATGGACGAAACCCTGACTGTTCACCGGCTCGCTCAATGCCTTCTCCGACCGCCGGCCCGCTCATTCGCGGCCTAGTCCGCCCTGACTCTCATATCGGGCGGCGATCAACCATCGCAAACCCGCTCTCGGGCGGATGGGCTGTGGATCACTGACTTCAGACGGTCATCGGCAAAAACACCGTCTAATCCGTCTAATTCGTCTGACCTCAGGCGCCGGTGACGTTGATCGCTACGGTCCAGACCATCAGCACGAAGCCCCCGCACGACGCCAGCGACAGCATATCTCTCATCAAACGCGGCATGACATTGTCTCCCACCAATCCGATATGTTCCGCTAATGTTCTATGTTGGCTTTTTGTTCTCGTCAACAATCGTGTTTGAAACCATTCGACCGACGCCGTCGTAGTGAGTGGAAAGGGAGATCGACTGATGTCTAATCGCACCACGCTCGCCGCGCTCGCATCCCTGACCATCGGGGTGCTGGCGCTCGGCGCACCCCTGCCCCGCCCGGCCGAGGCCCAGACGACGCCGGCGCTTCAAACAGCCATCTTCGCGGGCGGCTGTTTCTGGTCCGAGGAAAAGGCGTTCGACGACCTGCCCGGCGTGCGTTCAGCGGTGTCCGGCTTCGTCGGCGGCCATACCGCCAATCCGACCTACGAACAGGTGGTGCGAGGCCGCACGGGTCATATGGAAGCCGTGCAGGTCACGTTCGATCCGCAGGTCGTCAGCTATCGCGCCCTGGTCGATCGCTACTGGCGCACCATCGATCCGACCGATCCCAACGGTCAGTTCTGCGATCAGGGGCCGTCCTATCGGGCCGCCGTTTTCGCCACGGGCGCCCAGCGCGCAGACGCCGTCGCCTCACGCGATGCGGCCATGCGTATCTTGAGAAAGAGCTTCACCACGCCGGTCGTCGGCGTTCAGCGCTTCTGGCCGGCGGGGGCGGAACATCAGGACTATGCCAAGCGACACGCCGCCAGCTATCAGGCCTATCGGGTCGGTTGCCGCCGCCCCGAACGCCTGAGGGCGATCTGGGGCGACGCCGCCGTCAGCTGATTTCAGTACGCCTGGCTCAATATGCGTGGCTTTGGGCCGCGCGCTCTTCCAGATGGCCGTCCTTCAGGGCGAAGACGCGGTCCATATGGCCGGCCAGCTCCATATTGTGGGTGGCGATCAGGGCGGCGACGCCTGTGTTCTTGGCCAGGTCGCGCAGGGCTTCGAACACGGACTGGCTAGTGGTCGGATCCAGATTGCCGGTCGGTTCGTCGGCCAGCAGCAGACGCGGCCCATTGGCCAGGGCCCGGCCTATGGCGACCCGCTGCTGTTCCCCGCCTGACAACTGAGCCGGCTGGTGCGTCAGGCGTTCGCCCAGGCCCAGGGCCGTCAGGGTGACCTCGGCGCGTTTTCGGGCTTCGTCCTGTGGCAGCCCCGCGATCCGCATCGGCAGGGCGACGTTGTCGCGCGCATCGAACTCGGGCAGCAGATGGTGGAACTGATAGACGAAGCCGATCCGGCCCAGACGCAGGCGCGTGCGCGCGCGCTCGTCCAGATTTCCCACCTGTTCGCCGTCGATGGCGACCGTGCCGCTGGTCGGCTTTTCCAACAGGCCTGCGGCGTGCAGCAGGGACGACTTGCCCGAGCCCGACGGGCCGATCAGCCCGACCAGTTCGCCCGGAAACACGTCCAGATCGACGCCTTTCAGCACGGTCAGACCGCCCTGGGCGGTGTCATAGGTCCGGGTCAGGCCGCGCACCGACAGGATCGGAGCCTTACTCATAGCGGAGCGCCTCCACGGGATCGATGCGAGACGCGTTCCAGGACGGCGGCAGGCTGGCGATACAGCTCATCAACAGCGACCAGAAGGCCACCCAGGTCACATCCATCGGATCGACCAGCGCCGGAATGGCGTCCAGCATATAGACGTCGGAATCGAACAGTTTGGTCTGCAGCACGAACTCCAGGAAGTGCTGGATCGAGCCGATGTTCCAGCAGAACAGCAGTCCCAGCACCAACCCCGCGATGGTGCCCGCCACGCCGATCATGGCGCCTGCCATGAAGAAGACGCGCAGGATGGACGACGGACTGGCGCCGATGGTGCGCAGGATGGCGATGTCGCGGCCCTTGTTCTTCACCAGCATGACGATGCCCGAGATGATGTTCATGGCGGCGATGGCGACGACGAGGCCCAGGATGATGCTCATCGCCACCCGCTCGACCTTCAGCGCGCCATAGAAGGCGGCGAGGCGCTCGCGCCAGTCGCTGACGACCGCGCCGGGGCCGGCCGCATCGCGGATGGCGGCGGTCAGGGCGCCGACCTGATCTGGATCGTCGACCTTGATCTCGATGGCGTCCCACACGCCTTCCTTGCCAAAGAAGAGCTGCTGCTGCTCCAGCGGCATAAACATGAAGGCGCGGTCGTAATCGGCTGCTCCCGAGCGGAACAGACCTCCGACGAAATAGGTCTTCTCTAATCCGCCCAGATTGCCGAATGCGCTGTCAGCGCCAGTCGGAGAGTAGACGGTGATCGGATCGCCGACACGCAAACCCATCGAAGTCGCCAACGCAGCGCCGATCAACACACGGTCCCCGCCATAGGCGCCTTGACCGAAGGAAGCGCGTTCCTGCGGAGTCAGGCTATCGAAGACATATTGCGTCTTGGCGAGATCCTGCGGGCGGATGCCCTTTACCATTACACCAGTCGTATAGCCGCCGACACGGATCAGGCTCTGGGCCTCGTTCAGCGGGTTGACGCTGTAGACGCCGGGGATCGCCTCGATCTTGGCCAGGACCGCGTCACGATCCGGCGAGGTCAACACCGGACCTTGCACATACATGTGCCCGTTGAAGGCCAGCATCCGGCCCAGCAGTTCGCTGCGGAAGCCGGACATGATGCTCATGACGCTGATCAGCACGGCGACGGCCAGCATGATGCCGATGAAGCTGATGACGGCGATGGTGGCGACCCCGCCCTCCTTGCGCTTTGCGCGCAGGTAGCGAAGGGCCAGGCCTATCTCCCACGAGGAGAAGGCGCCGGAAGGACGGGACGGCAGGCTCAAGCGGTCAGCCTTTCGATGGCTTCGGCGAGCGGCACGGAGACCTTTTCGCCGGTGGCGCGACGCTTCAGCTCGACCACGCCGTCGGCCAAGCCCTTGGGACCGATGGTCAGCTGCCACGGCACGCCGATCAGGTCGGCGGTGGCGAACTTGCCGCCCGGACGTTCGTCGGTGTCGTCGTAAAGCACGTCCTTGCCGAGTTTTTCCAGCTGGGCGACCGCATCCTCGCAGGCGGCCGAGACGGCGGCGTCATTGGCGCGCAGATTGATCACGACCACGTCGAACGGGGCCACGGCGTCGGGCCAGATGATGCCGCCGGCGTCATGGCTCGCCTCGATGATGGCGCCCAGCAGACGCGATACGCCCACGCCATAGCTGCCCATGTGGACCTCGGCGTCCTGGCCGTCAGGTCCTGCGACCTTGGCCTTCATCGGGGCGGAGTATTTCGTGCCGAAATAGAAGATGTGACCGACCTCGATGCCGCGCGCCGACAGGCGGTCGCCCTCGGCAGTCTGGGTCTCGAACTGGGCCGCGTCATGCATTTCCTCGGTCGCGGCATAGAGCGCGGTGCGCTCATCGACGATGGATTGGAGATCGTCCCAGTCTACGTCCGCGCCGGGCGCCGGCATTTCGACCAGGGCCTTGTCGCAGAAGACCGCGCTCTCGCCGGTCTCGGCCAGAACAATAAACTCGTGGCTCAGGTCGCCGCCGATCGGGCCGGTGTCGGCGCGCATCGGCACGGCCTTCAGACCCATGCGGGCGAAGGTGTTCAGATAGGCCACGAACATGCGGTTGTAGGCCTTGCGGGCCGAGGCCTCGTCCACGTCGAAGGAATAGGCGTCCTTCATCAGGAACTCGCGACCGCGCATGACGCCGAAGCGAGGGCGGCGCTCGTCGCGGAACTTCCACTGGATGTGAAACAGGTTCAGGGGCAGCGACTTGTAGGACTTCACATAGGCCCGGAAGATGTCGGTGATCATCTCCTCATTGGTCGGTCCGTACAGCAGCTCGCGCTCGTGCCGGTCGGTGATGCGCAGCATCTCGGGGCCATAGGCGTCGTAGCGGCCGCTCTCGCGCCACAGGTCGGCCAGTTGCAGGGTCGGCATCAGCAGTTCGACCGCCCCGGCCCGCTGCTGCTCCTCACGGACGATCTGCTCGACCTTGCGCAGCACCCGCAGGCCCAGCGGCAGCCAGGCGTAGATGCCGGCGGCCTCCTGCTTGATCATGCCGGCGCGCAGCATCAGCTGGTGCGAGACGATCTGGGCGTCCGAAGGGGCTTCCTTCAGCGTGGGCAGGAAAAAGCGCGACAGGCGCATGATGGGAATCCTAGGCGTAGAGACGGAACAAGGCTTTAGCCGCTGGACCGGGGCGAAAGCTAGGCCGGGTTGCGGTTTAGACGGCCGGGCCGTTGGCGAAGTTCGGCAAGGGCAGCCAGCCGGTGAAGATCAGCACCATGACGAACACCCACACCAGGGCCGAGACCCAGGTGGTGGTCAGGAACTTCTTCTTCAGGTTCGGGGTCGTGGGCGCGCCCCATTGCGTGCCGTCGGTCGGCGGCTCGTGCGTCTCGCGCGACGTGCCCAGCGGCAGCACGGCGAACAGCACCGTCCACCAGGCGATGATGTAGATGCCGACCATGGTGAAGACGCCGATGGGCATGACGAACCTCTAGGGATGGGGCCGGCCGACGCCGTAGCGGGCGGCCAGATAGGGGGCGATGGCGTGATCCTGAAGGAAGCGACGGCCGGTCGTTTCGCTGACCTGTGCGTCAGGCCAGTCGAGCGTATCGTCCAGGATCAGGATGGGGCAGCTTTGATGTGTCTCGCCGACCTGGTCGATGACCGGCTGACGCGGACGGGGGTGGTCGAGATAGACGACCTCCAGCACGTCGCGAAGCTGAGGATAGAAGGCCAGCACGCCCTCGATATAGGCGCCGGGCGGGCAAAACCACGGTCCACCCTGGTCGTCGTGCCAGTCGGGGTTCAACAGGAAAAGTCGCTCGGCCATTTGCGTGGATATATCCGAGTTGAGCCGATTGTCGCGACCGCTATTCGCATTCCGCCCCGAACCCCGGCGCACGAAGGGCCAACAGGATGGACGATCGCGCCTGCTGGGTGATCGCCCCCGACCCCTGCAGCACGCACCCGACGGCCGTGTTGGAGTTCGGCGCCAAGAGACCATAGGTCAGCCCCTCGGCCGCCAGTCGTGCCTGTGCGCCCTTCAGCATTTCGACGGCCGTGGCGACGCTGGCGGGGTCGTTGGTGATGCGGGTCATCTCGTGCAGCGCCTCGCCCGAACTGGGGAAGTCATAGGCGTTCGGATCGAACGGCGCGATCTCGGCCGACAGGCGTTCGGGGTGGGTGTCGATGCCGAACTTGGCGTTCTGGCTGGCGGAAAAGGCGATGGCCGGCCCGCTCTCGGGCACCACCAGAATATAGGCGTGGCGCGGAAACAGTAGATAGTGGGCCATGAACTTGGTCACCGGCACCAGAGGCATATCGTCCGGCCCCAAGGCGTGGGCGCCGACATAGACGCCGCTCGGCACGCTGCGCGCATCGATCCGGCCATTCAGCTTCAGGATCCGATCCACCATCACATGGTCGAGCAGGAAGACGCCGTCCTCGGCCTCGCGCTCCAGGAAGGCGTGGATGGCGACAGTGTCGGGCGCCGGTCCCAGGTCGCGGCCATAGACCGTGGGAAAGGCGGTCGGCGACATGGCCGCGCCGTCCGGCGGACTGAACCACAATACGCGCAGTTCGTGAACCGTGCGGGACAGCGGATCCTCGCCGCGAAACGTCGACAGGCTGAGGACCAGATTGACGGCGGCGAACAGGGCGACGAAGCCGACCATCCCCTGCCCCACGATCACCGCCCAGCGCCGCCAGCCGTGCAGCGGATGGCGGGCATGACGCACCCGTTCCAACAGGTGGCGCGCGCGGGTGGGTTTGTCAGACATGGGTTCCCCCGACCATTCAGGCGCAGGAAATGCGCCCGAACGGTCAAGGTTGCATCAGACCCGCAGGACGACGGTCTCGACGATGGGGCGGCGATCCCAAATCTGTTGGCTGGCCTTCTTCAGCACGCGCGCCACAGCCTGTTCGATGACCATCTCGTCGTCCAGGGCGTCGCCCTTCAGACCCTTGATCACCTGTTCGACCCGCTCGGCCAGCTTGTCCAGCGCATCGCCCAGGGGCGTTCCGGTGTCGCCGGGCAGGCCGACGCTGCGGATGTCGATGTCGCTGGCGATGCGGCCGCGCTTGTCCAGGGCGAAGCTGACGATCAGCACGCCGTTGGTCGAGGCGTGGCGACGCTCCTTCAGGGCCTCGCCCTGTTCGGTCACAAGCATGCCGCCGTCGACGTAGAGGCGGCCGCTCGGCACCTCGTCGATGATCTTGGCCGGTCCGGGCGCCAGGCGGACCATGTCGCCGTTGCGAGGCGTGACGGTCTCCTTGATGCCGATGTCCTTGGCCAGGTTGGCGTGTTCCAGCAGGAAGCGGCGCACGCCGTGGGTCGGGACGGCGATCTGCGGCCGGACCCAGTCATACATTTGCTTCAGCTCGTCCCGGCACGGGTGGCCCGAGACGTGGATACCGGGGTGATCCTTCTCGGTGTAGAGGCGCACGCCCCGGTCCGCGAGACGGTCCTGCAGATTGCCGATGGCCAGCTCGTTGCCGGGGATCTGGCGCGACGAGAAGATGCAGTGGTCGCCAAGGCCCAGTTTGACGACCGGGTGGGTGCCGTCGGCGACGCGCGACAGGGCCGCTCTAGCCTCGCCCTGGCTGCCGGTGCACAGAAACAGGATCTGGTCGGCGGGCCAGACGCGGGCCTCTTCGTCCGACAGGAAGGGTTTCACGTCCTGCAACATGCCGACGTGTTTGGCGGCCGCCGTGATCTTGTGCATCGAGCGACCGGCCAGCGACACGCGACGTCCGCAGGCCTCGGCGGCCCGGATTACGCTGTCCATCCGGGCGACATTGGAGGCGAAACAGCCCACGGCGACCCGGCCCTTGAGGCTGCCGATCAGTTTGGAGATGGCGACGGCCACATCGCCTTCGGACCCGGCGACGCCCGGTACGAAGACATTGGTCGAGTCGCAGACCATGGCCAGCACGCCTTCGTCGCCCAAGGCGCGGATGGCGGGGGCGTCGGTCTTTTCGCCGATGATCGGCTGGTCGTCGATCTTCCAGTCGCCGGTATGGAACACCATGCCCAGGGGGGTGTCGATGGCCAGGCCGCTGGGCTCGGCGATCGAGTGGCTCATGTTGACGAAGGTCACGCCGAACGAACCGACGTCCACAGTTCCGCCCAGAGGTACCTCGATCACCTGAACCTCGTCAAAGATGCCGCGCTCGCGCAGCTTGTCCTTGATCAGATAGGCGGTGAAGGGGGTGGCATAGACCGGCGCCTTGATGCGTGGCCACAGCCAGCCCAAAGCGCCGATGTGATCCTCGTGCGCGTGGGTCAGCATGATGCCCTTGATGTTCTCGCCTTCCAGGAAGGCGGGATCGGGCACGATCACGTCGACGCCGGGCGTGGACAGGTCACCGAAGGTGACGCCGACATCGACGATCAGCCATTCACGATTATCCGCCGGGCCGAAGCCATAGGCGTTGAGGTTCATACCGACTTCGTCGGAGCCGCCCAGAGGCAGGAAAACGAGTTCGTCTTGGTTTTGCTTTTTCATTCAATCAGTCAAATGGGCGTTACGACGCCAGATTTCGAGGAGGCCGCGAATAGTTAAATCGGGATCGAAGTGATCGATGCTGTCGGTCGCGCCTTCGAACAGGCTGGCGACGCCGCCGGTGCCGATGACGGTCATGGGCCGCGCCCACTCTGCCTTGATGCGCTGGACCAGGCCTTCGATCAACGAAATATAGCCCCAGAAGACGCCGGACTGCATGGCCTCGACCGTGCCCTTGCCGATGACGTGTTCGGGTTTCTGGATGGCGATGCGGGGCAGTTTGGCCGCCGCTTCGTGAAGCGCCTGCAGCGACAGATTGATGCCGGGCGCGATCAGACCGCCTTCGAAGGCGCCGTCAGCGGACACGATGTCGAAGGTCGTCGCCGTGCCGCTGTCGATCAGCAGCAGGTCGCCGGGATACATCAGCGACGCCCCGACCGCATTGACCAGCCGGTCGGCGCCGGCCTCGCTGGGCTTGGCGATCCGCACCTCGATGCCCAGTTCGGCATTCTCGCCGATCACCAGCGGTTCGATGTTCAGGTAGCGCCGCGCCAGATTGCGCAGGTTGAAGATGGATTGCGGCACGACGCTGGAGATGATGCAGCCGCTCAGGGCGTCGAACTCCAGCCCCTTCATGACCATCAACTGGTTCAGCCAGACGGCGTACTCGTCGGCCGTGCGGCTGGCCTCGGTCGCGGCGCGCCATTGGGCAATCCAGTCCGAGCCGTCGTGAACCGCGAACAGCGTATTGGTGTTGCCCTGCTCGATCGCCAGCAGCATCAGGCGGCGCCGTTCTTAGAATCTGGGCCGAAAAACACGTCGCCGGCGGAGATGAGACGCACCGAACCGTCGGCCAGACGCAGGCGCAGCGCCCCATCCGGCTCCACGCCCTCGGCCAGGCCCTCGATGGTTTCGTTGTCCAGACGCGCGACACAGGGGCCGTTCAGCCCGGTCAGGCGGCTGGTCCAGGCGTCCAGCACCGGCTCGAAGCCCATCGTCTGCCAACGACCCCACCAGACGGCGAAGGTCTCGGCCAGAATCTCGGCGGCGGCCTCGATGGGCGGGGCGAAGGCGAGGTCGTCTCGCAGTTTTTCCGCGATCGCCGCCGAGGCTTTTGCGGTGCCCTCGGGCGCGTGGGTCAGGTTCACGCCGATGCCGATGGCCAGCCAGAGCCCGCCTGACGCATGCGCTCCGCTTTCGACCAGGATGCCGCACGCCTTGCGGCCATCCAGCAGGACGTCGTTCGGCCATTTGATCGAGACCAGAGCGGGCGAAACGAAGACGTCAAGCAGGTCAGCGACGGCCAGGGCGGCGATGAAGGTCGCCTGAGCGGCCTCCCGCGGCGTCGCATGAACCCTGATCAGCAGGGTCGCCGCCAGATTACCCGGCTTGTCGATCCAGCCTCGTCCACGGCGCCCCCGACCCGCCGTCTGACGACGGGCGATGATCCACTTGGGGCCGACCTCGCCGGCCTCAGCCAGCCGTCGGGCTTCCGACAGCGTCGAATCGACCTCGTCGAGAATGACCAGAGGGACGGGCGACAACGCCCTACCCGTTCCCGAAGCCGGCGCTCGCAACCTTGGTCAGCGGCTCCAGCCAGGTCAGGCCGACGATCACCAGCGGGAAGGCGAAGGCGGCGCAGGCCCAGCCGATCCACTTGGCCTCGACCGGCGCGGCATCCGTCGCGATGTCGTCCAGCGGCGCATCGAACCACATCAGCTTGAGGATGCGCAGATAGTAGAAGGCGGCGACGACCGAGGCGACCAGACCCGCGGCCGCGACAGGCCACAGACCCGCATCCGCGGCGGCGCCGAACACATAGTACTTGCCCCAGAAGCCCGAGAATGGCGGCATGCCCAGAACCGACAGCGACAGGATGGTCAGGGCCACGGCCGTCAGGGGACGATCCTTCTTCAGACCGGCGAGGTCGGCGATGCGACGGATCGGACGGCCCGACTTGGACAAGCTCAGCAGGATGGCGAAGAAGCCCAGTTGGTCGATGACATACAGGGTCATGAACATCAGCATGGCCTGCAGGCCTTCGGCCGTGCCTGCCGCAATGCCCAGCAGTGCGTAGCCGATGTTGGCGATCGACGAATAGGCCAGCAGACGCTGGATGTCCTTCTGCGCCAGGCCGCCGAAGGCGCCGACGACGAAGCTGATCAGGGAGATGGCGATCAGGACCTGCGACCATTGGGCGTGGGCGTCGCCGAAGCCGTGCTCCAGCGCGCGCGCGATCAGGACCATGGCGGCGACCTTGGGGGCCGTGGCGAACAGGGCCACGACGGGCGTCGGCGCGCCCTCATAGACGTCGGGCGTCCACATGTGGAACGGCGCAGCCGAAACCTTGAACGCCAGACCGCAGATCAGGAAGACCAGGCCGAAGACCAGGCCGGGACCGGGGTTGTCCTGGGCAAAGGCGGCGATGTCCTCGAACCGCATCGAACCGGCGAAGCCATAGATCAGGCTGGAGCCGTAGAGCAGCAGGCCCGACGACAGGGCGCCCAGAACGAAATACTTCAGGCCCGCTTCCGACGCCTTGACGTCGTTGCGGTGGAAGGCGGCCAGCACATAGAGCGCCAACGAATGCAGCTCGATCCCCACATACATGGAGATCAGGTCGCCCGAGGACGCCATCATCCCCATGCCGACCGAGGCCAGCACGATCAGGACCGGATATTCGAACTTGGCGATGCGCGTGCGCTTCATCCAGCCATCACCCAGCACGACCGCCACGGCGGCCGACAGATAGATCAGGCTCTTGGCGTAGATGGCCAGCGGATCGGCGACATAGGCGCCGTTGAAGGCGACGCCCCACGGGCCGACGATGGCGATGACCGACGCGGCGATCAGCAACAGGACCGACAGGATCGAGACCAGGCGGGCGCTCTTGTCGCCGATGAAGGCGCCCACCATCAGCAGGACCAGGGCGCCGACCGCGAGGGTGACTTCCGAGGCGGCGAGATGCAGGGCGGAGGACAAATCAGGCATTATGGTCTCACCCGCCGATCGCGGCGCGATAGGCGCTGGTCAGGGCCTCGACGGCAGGCCCGGTGTAATCGAGGACAGCGGCCGGATAGACCCCCAGCCAGATGGTGCCGATGATCAAGGGCACGAACAGCAGCAGTTCGCGCTTGTCGATGTCGGTGATGGTCTCAAGCTTCGGATTGGTGATCTCGCCGAACATGACCGCCCGGTAAAGGGTCAGCGCATAGACCGCAGAGAAGATCACACCCGAGGCCGCCACCAGAGCCGCCCAGGTCGAGGCCTGATAGGCGCCCGTCATGGTCAGCACTTCGCCGACGAAGCCCGAGGTGCCCGGCAGGCCGACGTTGGCCATGGTGAACATTAGGAAGATGGCCGCATACCAGGGCATCCGTGACGTCAGGCCGCCGTAGAAGGCGATCTCGCGGGTGTGCATCCGGTCGTAGACGACGCCGACGCACAGGAACAGCGCGCCCGAGATCAGACCATGGCTGATCATCTGGAAGATGGCGCCCTGCATGCCGACGTCATTGCCCGAGAAGATGCCCAGAGTGACGAAGCCCATGTGGGCAACCGACGAATAGGCGATCAGCTTCTTGATGTCCGTCTGACGCCAGGCGACCAGCGAGGTGTAGACGATGGCGATCACCGACAGGGTGAAGACCAGCGGGCGGAACATCTCGGACGCAACCGGGAACATCGGCACGTTGAACAGGATGAAGCCGTAGCCGCCCAACTTCAGCAGGATGCCGGCCAGGATAACCGAGCCCGCCGTCGGCGCCTGGACGTGGGCGTCGGGAAGCCAGGTGTGGACCGGCCACATCGGCATCTTGACCGAGAACGAGGCGAAGAAGGCCAGCCATAGCAGCGGCTGAACCGCCGGGTCGAAGGCGTATTGCTTCAGCTCGGGGATGCTGGTGGTGCCGGCTTCGTGGGCCATCCACAGCATGGCCAGCAGCATCAGGACGGACCCCAGCAGGGTGTAGAGGAAGAACTTGTAGGCGGCGTAGATCCGGTTCGCCCCGCCCCAGATGCCGATGATCAGGAACATCGGCACCAGCGTGCCTTCGAAGAAGATGTAGAACAGGAACAGGTCCAGCGACGTGAACACGCCGATGACCAGCGTCTCCAGCACAAGGAAGGCGATCATATATTCGACGACACGCGTATCGATCGACTTCCAGCTGGCCAGGATGCAGATCGGCATCAGGAAGGCGGTCAGCATCACGAACAGGATCGAGATTCCATCGACGCCCAGGTGATAGCTCGCGCCCGCGAACCACGGGACGAACTCCACGAACTGATAGCCGGTGTTCGACGGATCGAAGCTGGCGACCAGCACGACCGAAACGGCCAGGGTGACCAGGGTGGTGACCAGGGCGATCCAGCGCGCGGCCGGAGCGGCGGCGTCGGCCGACTTGAAGGTCAGCCGGGCGACGAAGAGCGCCAGGGCCCCGATCAGGGGCAGGAATGTAACGAGGCTCAGGATGTAGGGCACGAGATCAGGCTCCCCACGCGAGGATGGCGAAGGTGAGCAGACCGGCGACCCCCAGCAGCATCACGAAGGCATAATGATAGACATAGCCGGACTGGATCTTGGCCAGTCGAGCGGCGGATTTCAGCGACACCCAGGCAGCGCCGTTCGGACCGAGACCATCGATGATCTTCATGTCGAAGATCTTCCAGAAGACGTCGCCGATGGCCTTGAAGCCGCGCACGAAGACGAAGTCGTACAGCTCGTCGAAATACCACTTGTTGTAGAGGAAGCGGTAGATGACGCCGTTCCGCTCGGCCATGCGTCGGCCCATGCCTTCGCGAGCGACATAGATCCAGTAGGCGAAGGCCGTGCCGGTCAGGGTCAGGATCAGCGGCGACCACTTCACCCAGGTCGGGACGTCGTGGCTCTCGTGCAGGACGTGGTTGTTTTCTCCGGTGAAGATCGCTCCGCGCCAGAACTCGACCTCGTGGTGGCCGATGAAGTGCGGCGCGAAGACGAAGCCGGCGGCGACGGCGCCGACCGACAGCAGGATCAGCGGAACCAGCATCACCCACGGGCTCTCGTGCGGCTTCAACGGGCCATGATGACCGTGGTCGTCGTGGGCGTGATCGTCATGCGCGCCGTGCGCGACGGCGTGGCCGTGATCGTCCGCGTCGGGCAGCGGCTCAGAGTGCGTCTCCAGTTGCGCGTCCGTGGCGTGATCGTCGGCGTGGTGCGCGCCCTCTTCCTTCCACACCGGCTTGTTGTGGAAGGTCATGAAGACCAGGCGCCACGAATAGTAGGCCGTCAGACCGGCGGCGATGATGCCGACGAAGAAGGCGAACAGACCGATGGCCGAATGACCCGAGGCCGCCGAGGCGTAGGCGCTCTCGATGATCGAGTCCTTGGAATAGAAGCCGGCGAAGCCGCCGACGCCGGGGATGCCCAGGCCGGTGATGGCGATGGTGCCGATGGTCATCACCGCATAAGTGACCGGCAGCAGCTTCCACAGTCCGCCCATCTTCCGCATGTCCTGCTCGTGATGCATGCCGTGGATCACCGAACCGGCGCCCAGGAACAGCAGGGCCTTGAAGAAGGCGTGCGTGAACAGGTGGAACATGGCGGCCTGATAGGCGCCGACGCCCGCCGCGAAGAACATGTAGCCCAGCTGCGAACAGGTCGAATAGGCGATGACTCGCTTGATGTCGTTCTGGGTCAGGCCGACGGTCGCGGCGAACAGGGCCGTGATCGCGCCGATGATGGCGATGATCTGCGACGCGCCCGGCGCATACTCATAGATCGGCGACAGCAGGCAGACCATGTAGACGCCCGCGGTCACCATGGTGGCGGCATGGATCAGGGCCGACACGGGCGTCGGGCCTTCCATCGCGTCCGGCAGCCAAGTGTGCAGGAAGAACTGGGCCGACTTGCCCATGGCGCCGATGAACAGCAGGAACCCGGCCAGATCCAGGGCGGACCATTGGACGCCCAGGAACTCCCACGTCGTGTTCGCCTTGGTGGCGATCATCGGGAACAGTTCAGCGAACTCGATCGTGCCGTACATCCAGAAGATCGTCATGATCCCCAGGACGAAGCCGAAGTCGCCGACGCGGTTGACGACGAAGGCCTTGATGGCGGCGGCGCTGGCCGTCGGCTTCTTGAACCAGAAACCGATCAGCAGATAGGACGCCAGACCCACGCCTTCCCAGCCGAAGAAGATCTGCATGAAGTCTGCGGCCGTCACCAGCGCCAGCATCATGAAGGTGAACAGCGACAGATAGGCGAAGAAGCGCGGCCGGCTGTCGTCCTCGGCCATATAGCCCCAGGAATAGAGGTGGACCAGCGACGAGACGCTGGTGACCACGATCAGCATGGTCGCCGACAGGGCGTCGATGCGGATCGACCAGGCCGACTGGAAGTCGCCGACATTGATGAAGGGCGCCAGGCGAATGGTGAAGGGTTCCATATGGCCCCAGGTCCATTGCCCGAACACCGTCCAGGCGACGGCGCACGAGAAGAACAGCAGGCCGGTCGTGACGGCCTGCGACGGGATGTTGCCTATGCGGCGTCCGAAGAAGCCGGCGATGGCCGCACCCAGCAGCGGGGCGAAGATCCCGAGAATGACGAGGGTATGGAAAGTCACGCTCAACCCTTCATCACGGAGGCGTCGTCGACGGCGATGTCGCCGCGGTTACGGAAGAAGGTCACCAGAATGGCCAGGCCAACTGCGGCCTCGGCTGCGGCAACGGTCAGTACGAACATCGCCATGATCTGCCCGCTGATGTCGTTCAGATAGGTCGAGAAGGCGACGAAGTTGATGTTCACCGCCAGCAGGATAAGCTCGATCGACATCAGGATGATGATGACGTTCTTGCGGTTCACGAAGATGCCGAACACCCCGATGGTGAACAGGATCGCGGCGACCGTCAGATAGTGGGTCAGACCGATGTCCATCAAAGAAGCTCCTCGGCGCTCACGCCCTCGCCCGTCGCGGCAGGCTTGATCTCGACCGACTTGCGACGGTCGCGGTTCACCTGATCGCCGGGGTTCTGGCGTTTGATGTGCGGCTTGTGGCGCAGCGTCAGGGTGATGGCGCCGATCATCGCGATCAGCAGCACGATCCCGGCCGCCTGGAAGAAGTAGACGTAGTCCGTGTAGAGCACGCGACCGATGGCCTCGACATTGGTGACGCTGGCGTCCGGCGCGCCGGGAGCCGGAAGACCGGCGGCAGCGCCGCCCTGGACCACGGCGACCGAGACGATGATCATTTCCACCAGCAGCACGGCGGCGATGATCGCCCCCAGCGGCAGATAGCGCGCGTAACCTTCGCGCAGCTTCAGGAAGTCCACGTCCAGCATCATGACGACGAACAGGAACAGCACCGCGACCGCGCCGACATAGACGACGACCAGCAGCATCGCCAGGAACTCGGCGCCCAGCAGGACGAACAGACCGGCCGACGAGAAGAAGGCCAGGATCAACCACAGCACGCTGTGCACAGGGTTGCGCGCGGTCACGACCAGAAGGCCGGAAACCGTGGCGACCGCCGCCAGCAGATAGAAGGCTATGCCTTGCAGCATGTCGGGACGAAGCCCCTTTCGTATCGGCCGCGACCCCTTTTTGGAATCGTCGGCCCGTTCAAGCGAGATGCGCCTTAGCGGTAAGGCGCGTCGAGTTCCAGATTCTTGGCGATCTGCCGTTCCCAGCGGTCGCCGTTATCGAGCAGACGTTGCTTGTCGTAGAGCAGCTCCTCGCGCGTCTCGACGGCGAATTCGGAGTTGGGCCCCTCGACGATGGCGTCCACCGGGCAGGCCTCCTGACACAGGCCGCAGTAGATGCATTTGACCATGTCGATGTCGTAACGGGTCGTGCGGCGGCTGCCGTCGGCGCGCGGTTCGGCCTCGATGGTGATGGCCTGGGCCGGGCAGATGGCCTCGCACAGCTTGCAGGCGATGCAGCGTTCCTCCCCGTTCGCATAGCGACGCAACGCGTGCTCGCCGCGGAAGCGGGGCGACTGCGGATTGCGCTCGAACGGGTAGTTCACCGTCATCTTGGGACGGGCCATGTATTTCAGCGACAGACCGATGGCGCCGATGACGTCCAGCATCATCGCGCCCTTGGTCGCCTGGACGATACGGGTGAACATCAGGGCTTATCCTTGGGGGCGGGCGTCGTCTTGGGGGCGGTCTGGGGGGCGGTCTGGCTGGCGCGCCAGTCCTGTTCGATGCGGTCCTGGCGTTGCTGCCACTGATAGCTCGACTCGGGCATGCGCGTATTGTCGGGCGCGCAGGCGGCGGTCAGCGTCAGCAGGCCGAAAGCGATGACAAGACCCTTCATCACGACCCCACCACGAAGACGCGCCAGGCCGAGACGATCACGACTGCGACCAGAGACGTCGGCAGGAAGATCTTCCAGCCCAGGCGCATCAGTTGGTCATAGCGATAGCGCGGCACAAAGGCCTTCACCATCGAGATACAGACGAACCAGAAGACCGTCTTGATCATGAAGGTCAGCAGATAGATCGCATAGGCGATCCAGGCCGGCAGCCCATCCATCCAGGCCTGCGGCACGCCGGGGTTCCAGCCGCCGAAGAACAGCAGGCTGATCATCGCCGACATGAAGACGATGTTGACGTACTCGCCCATCATGAACAGCAGGTACGGGGTCGAGCTGTATTCAACCTGATAACCGGCGACCAGTTCGGACTCGGCCTCGGGCAGGTCGAACGGCGGGCGGTTGGTCTCGGCCAGGGCCGAGATGAAGAAGATGATCGACATCGGGAACAGGATCACGACCAGCGGCCAGGTGTCGGCGCCGCCGCCGAAGCCGTACCAGTTCCAGAACATGCCCTTCTGGCTGTCGACGATGGCCGACAGGTTCATGGTGCCGGCCAGCAGGATCACATTGATGATGATCAGGCCCAGCGAGACTTCATAGGACACCATCTGGGCCGCCGAACGCAGCGAGCCCAGGAACGGATACTTCGAGTTCGAAGCCCAGCCGCCCATGATGATGCCGTAAACGCCCAGCGACGAGACCGCGAAGATGTACAGGATGCCGACGTTCAGGTCCGACACCACCCAGCCGGGCGCGAACGGAATGACCGCCCAGGCCATGAAGGCCAGGATGACGGTGATGATCGGGGCGATGATGAAGACCGCCTTGTCCGCACCGGCCGGGATCACGACCTCCTTCAGCACGAACTTGATCATGTCCGCGAAGGACTGAAGCAGGCCGAAGGGACCGACGACGTTCGGACCCTTGCGCATCTGCACGCCCGCCCAGACCTTGCGGTCGGCCAGCAGCAGGAAGGCGACGGCGATCAGCACGCCGACCGTGATCAGCAGAACCTGACCGACGGTGATCAGCGTCCAGCCCAGAGGCGTGGCCCAGAAGGAAACGGGGTCCATGGCTTACTCCGCCGCCATTGCGACCGGGGCGATCCGCAGGGCGGACAGCTCGGCCATCGTCGCGCTGGCGCGCGCTATCGGATTGGAAAGATAGGGATCGGTGATCGCCGAGGCGAAGATCCGGTCGCCCAGGTCGCCCTTGGCGCCCAGGGTCGCCACGTCGAACGCCGCCGGCGCGGGCAGATAGTCGATCCGGCCGAAGGTCGGATGATCGCCCATCAGCTTGGCGCGCAGCTGCTCCAGCGTGTCGTAAGGCAGGGTCTGATCGACGCGAGCCGACAGGGCGCGGATGATGGCCCAGTCTTCCTTGGCCTCGCCCTTGGGGAAGACGACGCGTTCGGCCATCTGCACCCGGCCCTCGGTATTCACATACAGGCCCGACTTTTCGGTATAGGCCGCCCCCGGCAGGATCACATCGGCGCCGTGCGCCCCACGGTCGCCGTGGCTGCCCAGATAGACGCGGAAGGCGTTCGAACCGGTCGGATCGACCTCGTCGGCGCCCAGCAGGAACAGCACGTCCAGCGCGCCCGGCTTCAGCATCTCGGCGACCGTCAGGCCGCCTTCAGCCGGCACAAAGCCCATGTCCAGACCGGCGACGCGCGATGCGGCGTGGTGCAGGACGTTGAAGCCGTTCCAGCTGTCGGTCACGACGCCGACCTTCTTGGCCAGTGCGCCCAGAGCGTTCAGGACGGCCGGGCCGCCCTCCCCGTTCAGCGCGCCGGATCCGACGATGATCGCCGGACGCTCGGCCTTGGTCAGGAAGTCCATCGCCGACTTGGGCAGCTTGCCCAGGGTCTGCGAACCGGCGCCCAGATAGGCGTAGTCGAAGGTCAGATCGGCCTGTTCGCCGATCAGGCCGATCTCGACGTCGCCCTTGATCCAGCTCTTGCGCAGACGGGCGTTCAGCAACGGCGCCTCGATGCGCGGGTTCACACCCACGATCAGGATGGCGTCAGCCTTTTCAATGCCTTCCAGGCCGGTGTTGAACAGCCAGCCCTCACGCGGACCATAGCCCAGGGCGGCGCCGTCCTGGCGGCAGTCGGTGTTGTTCGAACCCAGGGCGCGGAACAGGTCCAGCGTCGCCTTCATCGACTCGGCGTCCTGCAGGTCGCCGGCGATCACGCCGATCCGGTCGGCCGGGGCCGCCTTCAGCTTGGCGGCGACGGCGTCCAGCGCCTCGTTCCATGAGGCGGCGCGCAGCTTGCCGTTCTCACGAATCCACGGGCGGTCCAGGCGGCGCGCGGTCAGGCCGTCGACGACATAGCGGCTCTTGTCCGACAGCCACTCCTCGTTGATGCCCTCGTTGACCCGCGGCAGCACGCGCATCACCTCGGAGCCACGGAAGTCGGCGCGGATGTTCGAGCCCAGGGCGTCCATGACGTCGATGGTCTCGGTCTTCTTCAGTTCCCACGGACGATAGTGGTACTGCCACGGACGGTGCGTCAGGGCGCCGACCGGGCACAGGTCGTTGACGTTGCCCGACAGTTCCGAGGCGACCGACTTCTCCAGATAGGTCGTGATCTCAGCATCCTCGCCGCGCGAGATCATGCCGATGTCCGGCACGCCGGCGACTTCGGTGATGAAGCGGACGCAGCGCGTGCACTGGATGCAGCGCGTCATGAAGGTCTTGATGGTCGGACCCATGACCTTTTCTTCGACGGCGCGCTTGTTCTCGGCATAGCGAGAGCCGTCGCGGCCATAGCCCATGGCCTGGTCCTGCAGGTCGCACTCGCCGCCCTGGTCGCAGATCGGGCAATCCAGCGGGTGGTTGATGAGCAGGAACTCCATCACCCCTTCGCGGGCCTTCTTGACCATCGGCGTGTCGGTGAAGATTTCTTGGCCCTCGGCGGCCGGAAGCGCGCACGACGCCTGCGGCTTCGGCGGTCCGGGCTTCACCTCGACCAGGCACATGCGGCAGTTGCCGGCGATGGACAGGCGTTCGTGGTAGCAGAAGCGCGGAATCTCTTGTCCCGCGCGCTCGGCGACCTGGAGCACGGTCATGCCGGGCTCGAACTCGGTTTCGACGCCGTTGACCTTGGCGACTGGCATCAGCGGGCCTCTTCTTCAGCGGGAACGGCCAGTTCGGCCTGTTCCGTGGTCCCATCCGGGAGCGTCTGTGTGATGGTGATCGTGTCGCCGTCCATGACGTAACGGATCACCGGGTCGCCCGACTGGTTCATCCAGCGAACGAGCGTTGCATCGGGCAGATCGAGCGGTTTCCACACGATCAGATCGTTTTCCACACGGCAGTCGGCGCGCATTCGCCCGCCATCGACCGGCGCGCGCCACGAGGCGTGGACCACGCCGTTCTCGACGCCGTCGACGGCGACCGCCGACGGCTCCTGGCCATGCACCTGGGCCAGACCGGCCTGGCACACGCGGCGCAGTTCGCCGACGGTCAGAACCTTGGGCGCCGTCTGCACGGCGTCCGAAGCCTTGACCTCGGCCGACACCTTTTCCGCAGGCGTGGGCGCAGCTTCACGCTCGCCGCAGGCGGCGAGAGCGAAGGCTCCGATCACGATGGCGGGCGAAAGGCGCATTCCTACTCCGCGGCGATCGCATGGCCGGCGAAGTTCGCGCGGCGGCTGCGGTAGTTGGCGATGCGGTCTTCGATCTCGTGACGGAAGTGACGGATCAGGCCCTGCACCGGCCAGGCGGCGGCGTCGCCCAGGGCGCAGATGGTATGGCCCTCGACCTGGCTGGCGACGTCCAGCAGCAGGTCGATCTCCGACGGATCGGCCTCGCCCACGGCCATCCGCTCCAGCACGCGCCACATCCAGCCGGTGCCTTCACGGCACGGCGTGCACTGGCCGCAGCTCTCGTGCTTGAAGAAGTAGCTGATGCGGGCGATCGCCTTCACGATGTCGGTCGACTCGTCCATGACGGTGACGCCGGCCGTTCCCAGCGATGAGCGAACCTCGCGCATGGAATCGAAGTCCATCAGGACCGTCTCGGCCTGCTCGCGCGTGATGACCGGGCAGGACGCGCCGCCAGGGATGATGGCTTTCAGATTGCCCCAGCCGCCGCGAACGCCGCCGCCGTGATCCTCGATCAGCTGACGCAGCGGGATCGACATGGCCTCTTCGACGACACACGGCGTGTTCACGTGCCCCGACAGTGACATCAGCTTGGTGCCGGTGTTGTTCGGACGACCGAAGCTGGCGAACCAGTCGGCGCCGCGACGCAGGATGGTGCCGACGACGGCAATGGACTCGACGTTGTTCACCGTGGTGGGGCAGCCGTACAGGCCCGCACCGGCCGGGAACGGCGGCTTCAGACGCGGTTGGCCCTTCTTGCCTTCCAGCGATTCCAGCAGGGCCGTCTCTTCGCCGCAGATATAGGCGCCGGCGCCGTGGTGGATATAGACGTCGAAGTCCCAGCCGTGGACGTTGTCCTTGCCGATCAGCTTGCCTTCGTAGGCCTGCTTGACGGCGGCTTCCATCCGCTCGCGCTCCAGCACGTATTCGCCGCGCAGGTAGATGTAGCAGGCATGGGCCTGCATCGCGAAGCTGGCGATTAGCGCGCCTTCGATCAGCAGGTGCGGATCATGACGCATGATCTCGCGGTCCTTGCAGGTCGCGGGCTCGGATTCGTCGGCGTTGATGACCAGGTAGTGAGGACGGTCCTTCACTTCCTTGGGCATGAACGACCACTTCAGGCCCGTCGAGAAGCCCGCGCCGCCACGGCCGCGCAGACCCGAGGCCTTGACGTTGTTGATGATCCAGTCGCGGCCAAGGTCCAGCATGTCCTTGGTGGCGTTCCACGCGCCGCGATTCTTCGCCCCGTCCAGCGTCCAGTCCTGGAAGCCGTACAGGTTGGTGAAGATGCGATCCTTGTCTTCGAGAATGCCGATCATGGCCCTCAGAGTCCTTCCGCCAGACGGCGCTTGTGGTGGCGGGTGCGCATCCAGATGGCCGCGATGACCATCACCCAGCCCGCCGCCAGCATGAAGTAGGAGAGATTGACCGCCCACGGCCCGACCGCGCCCTGACGCGACATCAGGATCAGCACGGCGGCGCCGACGACCATGGCCAGTCCGCCCGCGCGCAGCGGACGCCCGACATTGCGCAGTTCCTTGCGATAGGCCGCACGGCCTTCGTCGGTGCTCAGATCAGGCGGCGCCATCAGGCCGGCGCCCTCTCAACCGGCGCCGGGTCGCTGTTCGGCAGCTTCTTGATCGGCTTGGCGGCCGAGCCGTCATAGAGTTTGGCGTCCAGCAGCGTCTTGGCGCCGCCCGCC
This sequence comes from Brevundimonas sp. TWP1-3, assembly GCF_049896085.1. Taxonomy (NCBI): domain Bacteria; kingdom Pseudomonadati; phylum Pseudomonadota; class Alphaproteobacteria; order Caulobacterales; family Caulobacteraceae; genus Brevundimonas; species Brevundimonas sp. TWP1-3. The sequence continues at coordinate 2,380,016 of NZ_JAFCTP010000001.1, forward strand.
GGTTCCGACGTGACGCGACCGGCATAGGAACCCGGCTTCGGCGTCTTGCCGGCGGCGAAATCGTCGATGATCTGGCCGATCGTCTCGGGCGTCAGGTCTTCGAAATAGTAGTCGTTGATCTGGGCCATCGGCGCGTTCGAACATGCGCCCAGGCATTCGACTTCCTGCCAGGTGAAGCGGCCGTCGGCGGACAGGTGATCCTTGGGACCGATCTTGTCCTTGCAGACCTTCATCAGCTCATTGGCGCCGCGCAGCATGCACGGCGTGGTGCCGCACACCTGGATCAGCGCCGTTTTGCCGACCGGCTCCAGCATGAACATGGTGTAGAAGGTCGCGACCTCCAGCACCCGGATGAAGGGCATGCCCAGCAGTTCGCCGACGGCGCGGATGGCGGGTTCGGAGACCCAGCCTTCCTGCTTCTGCACCAGCCACAGGATCGGAATCACCGCCGACTGGCGACGGCTTTCCGGGTATTTCCTGATCCACCACTCGGCCTTGGCCGTCGTGTCGGCCGAAAAGGAGAACGAGGCCGGCTGTTCCTTGGCGAGACGACGAACGCTCATCGGTCCACTTCTCCGAAAACGATGTCGAGCGAGCCCAGGATGGCGGACACGTCGGCCAGCTGGTGACCGCGGTTCATCCAGTCCATCGCCTGCAGCGAGCGGAAGCCCGGCGCCGAGATCTTCACGCGATAGGGTTTGTTGGTGCCGTCCGACACCAGATAGATGCCGAACTCGCCCTTGGGCGCTTCGACCGAGGCGTAGACCTCGCCCTCGGGCGTCTTGAAGCCCTCGGTGTACAGCTTGAAGTGATGGATCAAAGATTCCATCGACCGCTTCATCTCGCCACGGCGCGGCGGAACGATCTTGTTGTCCTCGATCATCACCGGCTCGCCGGGGCAGTTGCGCAGTTTATGGATGCATTGCTCCATGATCCGCACCGACTGCTTCATCTCTTCGATGCGCACCAGATAGCGGTCCCAGCAGTCGCCGTTCTTGCCGACGACGACGTCGAACTCCAGCTCGGCATAGCACTCGTACGGCTGCGACTTGCGCAGGTCCCAGGCGATGTTCGACCCACGCAGCATCACGCCGGTGAAGCCCCACTCCAGGGCCTGCTGCTTGGACACCACGCCGATGTCGACGTTGCGCTGCTTGAAGATGCGGTTCTCGGTGACCAGGCTTTCGATGTCCTTCAGCGCCGGGGGGAACTCGTGGCACCAGCGGCCGATGTCGTCGATCAGGTCCATCGGCAGGTCCTGGTGGACGCCGCCGGGACGGAAGTAGTTGGCGTGCAGACGGGCGCCGCAGGCGCGCTCGTAGAACACCATCAGCTTTTCGCGCTCCTCGAAGCCCCAGAGCGGCGGCGTCAGGGCGCCGACGTCCATGGCCTGGGTCGTCACGTTCAGCATGTGCGACAGGATGCGGCCGATTTCCGAATACAGGACGCGGATCAGTTGCGCCCGGTAAGGCACCTCGATGCCCAGCAGCTTTTCGATGGCCAGGCAGAAGGCATGCTCCTGGTTCATCGGCGCGACGTAGTCGAGGCGATCCAGATACGGCACGTTCTGCAGATAGGTGCGCGCCTCCATCAGCTTCTCGGTGCCGCGGTGCAGCAGGCCGATGTGCGGATCGACGCGTTCGACGATCTCGCCGTCCAGCTCCAGCACCAGACGCAGCACGCCGTGCGCGGCCGGGTGTTGCGGACCGAAGTTGATGGTGAACTTGCGGTCTTCCATGTCGCGCGCGTGGGCGGTGCGCGTGTCGAGTTCGTCCTCGAACACATCGACGCCCAGCGGCAGGGTGGGGTTTCCGTCAGCCATTACGCCTGGCCTCCCGCCTTCTCGTCGCCCGGCAGGACCGGCGCGGGGTATTCGGCGCCTTCCCAGGGCGACAGGAAGTCGAACGTGCGAAACTCTTGCGTCAGCTTGACCGGCTCATAGACCACGCGGCGCTGTTCCTCGTCGTAGCGGACCTCGACATAGCCCGTCATCGGGAAGTCCTTGCGAAGGGGATGCCCCTCGAAGCCGTAGTCCGTCAGCAGGCGACGCATATCCGGGTGGCCCGAGAACAGCATGCCGTACATGTCGTAGGCTTCGCGCTCGAACCAGTTGGCGGCCGGATAGGCCGAAATGACCGAGGGCACCGGCTGGTTCTCATCGGTGGACACCTTGACGCGCAGGCGCGCGTTCCGCGTCATCGACAGCAGATGATAGACGACCTCGAACCGCTCCTTGCGATCCGGGTAGTCCACGCCGCAGAGGTCCAGCAGCTGCTGGAAACCGAACTGATCGCGCAGCGCGGTCAGCACCTCGACGATCCGCTCGCGCGGCGCGACCAGCGTCAGCTCGCCGAATGCGATCTGCGCCTCAACACCCAAGGCGCCGACCATCTCCGCGCCCAGCGGCGTCAGGGCGGCTTCGTGTTGCGCTTGAACAGCCAGAGACGTCATCGGTCGATCGTCCCCGTGCGACGGATCTTCTTCTGCAGTTGCAGTAGGCCGTAAAGCAGCGCTTCCGCCGTCGGCGGGCAGCCGGGCACATAGACGTCCACCGGCACGACGCGGTCGCAACCGCGAACGACGCTGTAACTATAGTGGTAGTAGCCGCCGCCGTTGGCGCAGCTGCCCATCGACACGACGTAACGCGGGTCGGGCATCTGGTCGTAGACCTTGCGAATGGCCGGGGCCATCTTGTTGGTCAGGGTGCCGGCGACGATCATCAGGTCCGACTGACGCGGGCTGGCGCGGGGCGCCATGCCGAAGCGCTCGACGTCGAAACGCGGCATCGACATCTGGATCATCTCGACGGCGCAGCAGGCCAGGCCGAAGGTCATCCACATCAACGAGCCGGTGCGGGCCCAGTTGATGACGTCGTCGGCGGCGGCGACCAGATAGCCCCGCTCGCCGAGTTCCATGTTCACGGCCTCGAAGAACTTGTCGTGGACCTTGGGGTCATAGCCCTCGACGGTCGAACGCGCGGCGGCGCCGGCCGGAACCAGCGGCGCGCCGGAAGCCGTGACCAGGGTCGTCGGCGTGGAAGTGGCGACTACTCCCATTCCAGGGCTCCCTTCTTCCACTCGTAGATAAAGCCGATGGTCAGCACGCTCAGGAAGACCATCATCGACCAGAAGGCGAAGATCATGCTGCCGTGCGACAGGTCGAACATCGACACCGCCCACGGGAACAGGAAGGCGACTTCCAGGTCGAAGATGATGAACAGGATCGACACCAGATAGAAGCGGATGTCGAACTTCATGCGCGCATCGTCGAAGGCGTTGAACCCGCACTCATAGGCCGAAAGCTTTTCGGAATCCGGATTCTTCGGCGCCAGCAGCAGCGGCAGCGCGATGAACAGGATGCTGATCAGGCCGGCGACGCCCGCGAAGATGACCACCGGAAGATATTCGAGAAGGAATGCGTTCATTCGAAGAACCTCGTCCGCCGGGGAGAGGCGGGATTCGGCGCTTCTTAGACCCAAGAACGTCGCCGTTCAAACCCCTGCGGACATTGGCTTTTCATTGAGAATGGATCGCAAGTTTCTGCGCCATATGTCGCAGGCCCGACGCTTGCGCGGCTGGCGTCCGCAAAGCCCTATTGCGGGCCTGATCGTGTAACCGAAAGTCATCCGAATGAGCGCAGCCAGCCGCGCCCTGAACGCCGTGGAGCGGATCGGGAATCGCCTGCCCGATCCCGTCTTCCTGTTCCTTTGGCTGATTGCCGGACTCATCGTCCTCAGCATGGTCGGCGCGGGCCTGGGGTGGTCCGCCGTCAATCCGGTGACCGGCGATCAGTTGGTCGCCAAGAGCCTGCTGTCGCCTGAGAACCTGGGCCAGCTGATTATTGGCATGCCGCGCACCCTGGCCGACTTCCCGCCGCTGGGGATCGTCATCACCATTATCTATGGCGCATCGGTCGCCGAGCGGACGGGCCTGTTCGCCACGGCCATTCGCGGCGCCCTGCTGAACGCGCCGCGCGCCATACTGACGCCGATCGTCGTCGTCACCGGCATGGTGTCCCACCACGCGTCGGACGCGTCCTATGTGGTCGTCATTCCCCTGGCGGCCGTCATCTTCGCCGCGGCGGGCCGCAACCCACTGGCCGGCCTCGCAGCCGGTTTCGCCGCCGTCTCGGGCGGATACGCCGGCAATCTGTTTCCTGGGGCCAGCGATGCGCTGATCCTGGGCATTACGGAGCCCGCCGCTCAACTGATCGACCCGTCCTATTCGGTGAACATCGCCGGCAACTGGTTCTTCATCGTGGGCGTGGTGTTCGTCTTCACCCCCATCGTCTGGTTCCTGACGGATCGCGTGATCGAGCCGCGCCTAGGCGTCTGGAAGCCGGCTGAGGGCGTCGCCGCCCCCAACGCCACGGAAAAACAGCCCCTGACCGCCGCCGAGAAGCGCGGCCTGCGGTTCGCCGGCCTGGCGGTTCTGGGCATGATCGCCCTGTGGGCCACGCTGACCTTCCTGCCCGGCTCGCCGTTCGTCGATCCCGAGGTCGATCCGGAGCAGAAGTTCAATCCGCTCTACAAGTCCCTGGTCGCCTTCTTCGCAATCACCTTCTTCGTCGCCGGTGGGGCCTATGGCGCCGGGTCCGGGACGATCAAGTCGCACCGCGACATGGTGACGATGATGCGCGACGGCATCGCCCAGCTGGCGCCCTATATCGTGCTGGCCTTCTTCGCCGCCCACTTCGTGGCCATGTTCAACTGGTCGGGCCTGGGACCGATCCTGGCGGTGAACGCGGCCGCCGGACTGAAGACCCTGGCCCTGCCCGCTCCGCTGCTGCTGATCTGCGTCGTCTTCGTCTCATGCTTCTTCGACCTGTTCATCGGCTCGGCCTCGGCCAAATGGTCGGCCCTGGCGCCCATCGTCGTGCCCATGTTCATGCTGCTGGGCATTTCGCCCGAGATGACGACGGCCGCCTATCGGATGGGCGATTCGGTCACCAATATCGCTACGCCCCTGATGAGCTACTTCCCGCTGATCCTGACCTTCGCCCAGCGTTGGGATCCGCGATTCGGCCTGGGATCGCTGATGGCGACCATGCTGCCCTATGCCGGGGCCTTTCTGGTCGCAGGCCTCGCCATGGTGGCGGCCTGGGTCGCCTTCGACCTGCCGCTGGGGCCGGGCGTCGGCGTCCACTATGAGCCGCCCGCCCCGGCCGTGGCCGCTCAGGAGCCGTTGAGCGGCGGCCTGGCGGGCCCGCACAGCCCGCCCCAGGCGGCGATCGTCACCCCGTCCACAGCCCCGTCGCGTTGAGGGTCGCGTTTCTCCGAAAAGGTCGCTTGACGCGATGTGCCAGCCCGCCTAAACGACGCCCCTCGCCGGGGCGCACAGCCGCTTCGGCCGGGAAACGCGGGTGTAGCTCAGTTGGTTAGAGTGCCGGCCTGTCACGCCGGAGGTCGCGGGTTCGAGCCCCGTCACTCGCGCCACTTCTTTTCCAGACATTGCAAAAAGAAGTGGCGCGCCCCCGTTTCGGAACGCGCCTTAATTCAATCGCTGATCGCCGTGCGTCTGCACGCCCCCCGTCAATGCAGCGGCAGCGCCGTATCCGGGTTCACGAAGGCCGCCTCGCCCGTCAGCTCGCCGTATACCATGCACAGGTCCTCGAACACGCGGTTCCAGGCGAACTGGCTGACCGCCTTCTCGCGCGCCGCCCGACCGATGGCTTCAATGTCGCGGGCGAACAGGGCCTCAACCGCCTGGGCATAGTCGTCGGCGTCGGCGCTGACGGCCAACTGACCGACAGTCTCGTCCACCGTCTCGGCGACACCGCCCGCGTTGACCCCCACCACGGGTCGCCCGCACGCCATGGCCTCCAGCACGATCAGGCCGAACGGCTCCTTGTCGTTGGCGTGGACGAAGGCGTCGCAGCTCGCGATGATCTTGGCGACCGCCTTGGGATCGCTCTCATAAGGCATGGAGATGACGCGATCTTCCTCCGGCATCCCGGCGCCCGCGCCGACCAGCACCAGATAGTAGGGCGCGCCCAGCTTCTGGACCGCCTCGATCAGCACATCGACGTTCTTTTCCTTCGCGGGCCGTCCGGCGAAGCAAAGCAACCGGGCGTCCTCGCCTAGGCCCAGCTTGTTCAGCAGCCATTGGCGGTCCCGGCGTTCCGGCCGGAAGGTGTCGATCTCCACGCCCAAGGGACGGATGACGATATTGTCGACCCCGGCCTCCTCAAGCCGTCGCGCGATGAACCGGCTGGGCGACACCACCCGGTCGAACTGCGAAAACAGTTTGGCCCAGCGCTTCTCGACCGGCTTCTTGGCCCATTCGCCGAAGTGCAGAGCCGCCAGACCCGCAGGATCGGAGTGGCAGAAACCGACGACGGGGCATCCGACCCGCTGGCCGGCCTCCAGGGCGCCCTGCCCTGGCGTATAAGGATCGCCCGCCTCGATGATCGACGGCTTCATCGCCGCCACCCATGCGCTCCAACGCTTGACCGAGCTGGGCCAGCGATAGCCGTCCCCGAACGGCAGCTTGGTCGCCCGCAGTTGCACGATGCCGTCGGCGCGCGCCTTGTGCCGGGCGCCGGGCACGATCAGCGAATGGCTGACGCCGGGCCGGTTTGATTCGATCCAGGTCTTCTTCGACAGGATGTAGCGTTTCACCCCGCCCGAGCGCGGCGCATACAGCATGGTGGTGTCCACCAGGCGCGGCCGCTCGTCCATCGCCGCCGCCTTCAAGGCCCGCAAGGTATCGGCGACTTCCACGTCCAGCCCCGGAATCAGTCGGAGTTCGCTTTCCTGAACGTCGAGGTCTGTCATGCTCATGGGGTGTTCTCGCCTGGTCTGGGCTGTCGAACGCCGAAGGGGTTCGTTGGATGCGTCGCCGGGACGCGGCCTTTAGACCTCGTGACGGCCGTAAACCCGGTCGCGGCAAAGCTCAAGAGCGACGCGTTGCAAAACGCTCCGTATCCCCCGCAACGCTCGCGAACCGCAGAACACGGGTCCGTTCATAGGCAGGGTCGCCAGCAACTGCGGCCTTGTATTCGCCTCAAATTCGATAAACTTGGAAGGCTGGCGCGGACCCTGCTAAGGGATCGACCGTACCGTGATGCGTGACCACCAGGGGTTTCTACCGAATGCGTATTCTGCTCGCGACCGCCGTAGCGATCGCCCCCTTGATGGCCGCCGCCGGAGCTCAGGCCGAGATCGTCATCTCGACCGCGCGGACGACGCCGATCCAGACCTCCAATGCGACCGGCACGGCCGCCGATAACATCCGCATCGCCAGCGGCGGCAGCGTCGCCGTCGCCTCCGGCGCGGCAGTGACCTTGAACTCGAACAACACGGTCGATCTGGACAGCGGCAGCTCGATCACCATGGACAAGTCGGCCGACGGTTCGACGGGCATCCTGGTCAACGGCGGCAACACCGGCTCGGTCATCGTCGGCGGAACCATCACCGTCAACGACACGCAGGAAACGGCCGACATCAAGGATACGGACGGCGACGGCGACCTGGACGGTCCCTTCGCGACCGGAACCAACCGATATGGCGTGCGAGTGACCGGCGCGTCACCCTTCACCGGCAACATCCTGGTTGAAGGCACTGGAGCGATCGCGGTCGAGGGCAACAACTCCTACGGCCTGTCGGTCGAATCTGCGGTGAGCGGTAAGCTGCAGAGCCTGGGCACGGTACGCGCGACCGGCAATGACAGCACCGCCATCCGAACGACCGGCCCGGTCTCCGGCAATGTCGATCTCGCCGGCTCCATTTCGGCGCTCGGCGCCAATGCCACCGGCGTCTCCATCGAGGGCGACGTTGGCGGGGCGCTGAAGATCCATTCTTCGGTCGTCGCTACGGGCTACCGCTACACGACCCCTCCGTCCGTACGCCCCACCACGGGCACCTTCGACAACGCAACGACCCTATTCCTCGACGAACTGGACGCGGATGACTTGCTCCAAGGCGGGCCGGCCGTGCGCGTGGGCGCTAACGTCGCCGGCGGCGTCCTGCTAGACAAGGCTCTGGCCTATTCCGACGCGGGCATCGAGGGCGACGACGACAAGGACGGCGTCAAGAACGGCGACGAGGACGATGACGGCGACGGCGTCAAGAACCGCGACGACACGGACCGTGACGGCGACGGCATCCCGGACGCCAGCGAAACCGCTGCCTCGATCACCTCGCTGGGCGGCGCGCCGGCCCTGCTGATCGGCTCCACCACCAATGCCGTGACCCTGGGCGCCGTCGGCACGGGCGACGCGGCGTATGGCCTGATCAACCGTGGCACCATCATCGGTTCCGGACTGTATTCCGGCGTCGAATCCCGCGCGGTTCAACTCGGCGTAACAGGCGGCCAAGCGGTCAACGTGGTCGGCGGTGTCCGCAACGAAGGCGGCATCTCATCGACCGCCGTAGACGCCAACTCCACCGGCGTGTGGATTGGATCGGGTGTCACCGCTCCCACGATCAACAACTCGGGCGCCATCCAGGCCGTCGCCTCGGGCAGCAAGACCGAGAACGCCACGGCCATTCTGATCGGCGCCGGCGCGAACGTCGGATCGCTGACCAACACCGGCAACCTCGTGGCCTCGTTCGGCGGCAACCATGGCTCGGCCACTGTCATCCGCGACCAATCGGGTTCGCTGACCCAGCTCAACAACGCCGGATCGATCATCGGCTCACTGACGGCTAACAGCACGGACACGACCGCCGTCGATGGGACAGTCACGGCGATCGACCTGTCCGCCAACACGACCGGGATCACGCTGCGCCAGTACGGCGTCCTCGCCGCCTCGGACAGCACGGCGGTCGATACGGACAAGGACGGCGTGCCGGACGCCACCGAACCGGCCATCGTGGGCGCGATCAAGCTCGGCTCGGGCGCAGATACGCTCAACATCGAAAACGGCGTCGTCAATGGTGATATCGATTTCGGGGCCGGCGCGGACCGTCTGAACATCAGCGGCGGCGCTGTCGTCTCGGGCGCCATCGGGAACGCTGACGGCCTGTTGGACATCAACGTGTCCAAGGGCACGCTGGCCGCCACCCAGACGGGCGCGACGGCCATCTCCAACCTGAACATCGGCGCAGAAGGCACTTTGCTGGTGAATCTGGACCCAGCGAATGACCGCGCCGGCGGCTTCAATGTCAGCGGCAATGCGACCCTGGCGACCGGCTCGACCCTTGGCGTTCGCTTCGCGTCGCTCATTGATGGGCCCGAACGATTCAACATCATCACCGCCGGCACACTGAATGTGGGCCAGATCAACCAGACCCTACTGTCCGACAACTCGCCTTATCTTTATGTTGTGGAAGGCGGCGTTGCGGGCAACACCGTCTATGTCGATGCGCGCCGCCGCACCGCAACGGAAGCCGGCCTGATCCAAGTCGAAGCCTCCGCCTACGACGCCGTGTACGGCGCGCTGGGGTCCAACGAGACGCTTCGCAACCTCTTCCTGTCGCAGACCTCGCGCGATGGCTTCGTTGACGCCTATGAGCAGATGCTGCCCGACCATTCCGGCGGTCCGCTGATGTCGCTGTCGGCCGGCGTGGACGCGGTCACCCGCGCCCTCACGGGTCGCAACGCCGTCGCTGCGCCCGGCGAAACCAGCGCCTGGGTGCAGGAGATCAACTTCTACGCCGACAAGGACAAGACCGATTCTTACGGCTTCCGCTCGGAAGGCTTCGGCGTCGCGGGCGGTGTGGAGAAAGGCTCCAGCCTGGGCGCTTTCGGCATCACGGCCGCCTTCACCTCGTCCGACATCAAGGACCCCGAGGCCGAGGCCGAAGAGGTGCTGTCGGCCAACCTGCTGGAACTGGGCCTCTACTGGCGCGCCCAAGGTCAGTACTGGACGACCTGGGCTCGTGCAGCCGGCGGTTACGCCTCCTTCACCGCAGACCGCTCTCTGGTCGCCAGCGGCGTCTATCTGAACAACAAGTCCGACTGGCATGGCTGGACAGCGGCGGTCGCCGGCGGCGCTTCGTATGAGCGCAACTTCGGTCGCCTGAACGTTCGCCCCGAAATCTACGGCGAGTATTTCAGCCTGTCCGAAGGCGCCCGCAGCGAGACCGGCGGCGGCGACGGCTTCGACCTCGACATCGATTCGCGCGACAGCCACATCTTCTCGGCGGTGGCCGCCATGAACATCGGCTACGGCTTCGGTCGTAACGGCTGGGTCCGTCCCGAACTGCGCATAGGCTATCGCCAGAACATCTCCGTGGACGCCGGCGAGACCATCGCCCGCTTCGCCAGCGGCGGCCCCGACTTCATCCTGTCGCCGGACGCCGTCGAGGGCGGCGGACCGATCCTGGGCTTCCGTCTGAACTTCGGCAACGAACTAGGCATGCTGTCGGTCACCGGCGACGCCGAACTGCTGGAAGACTACGTCCGATACTCGCTGCTGCTGCGAGCCAGCTTCCGCTTCTGATCGAAAGCGAGCGCCAGAAACACGAAAGGCCGCCGGAGCGATCCGGCGGCCTTTTTGTTTGGTAGGCGGCGACGGGTGCGAGCCGATTCAGGTATGCACCCACGCCGGTGGGGCTGAATTGGTTCAATTACAATGCTTTAGCTGCAACGCGAATGCGAGCCTACACGCGGCCGATGCCCCTTTATGCCCCCGCGTTCTTCCGGGCTACAGACAAGCGCTACCCCGACCTCGCCAAGCCCGCTACGGTTGTTAAATGACCACCTCCATCCCGCATTTGATTCAGTTTATCCCGCCCTCGGAAGCTTCTGTCGCCATGCACGAGGCCGGGCACGCAGCAGCATCTCTAGTGTTTCAGGTCGCGCCTGAGTTCATGGAGATCATCGAACAGCCAACCCTTCACGGACGGAATCGTATTTCTGGTGTCAGCTCACAACAAGAGCGCAGGCTGATAGCTGTCGCTGGGTACGCGGTTGAAGTGGCCCTATTTGCAGCGGGGCGGTTGACCGATCGGTCAGGCGTAATCCTCACCGAACAGCAGTTCATCCAGCAGGCACTCGGGAAGAACGCCGCTGCCGACAAGATTCCCTTTCACGACGAAAATCGAGCTGGACCTGATGGAGGCTGGTCGAAAGACGACGACGCTAAGTTCGCAGCCTCCGGGGCAGCCTTGAGCGAAGCAATACCACTTGATCGTGTGACGGCGCTGGCGACCGCGTTGGTTCTCGAACGGGTGGTTCCTGCCGCGCGAATAGCTGAGATTTGGAACGCGTTTCTGCCCGACGCCCCGACCTGAAGCCGTGACGGCCGAACCTGCCAAAAATCCAAAACGGCCGCCCGGCTCCAGCAGCAAACGTGGCGCGCTTATGAATGACTGGTGAAAATCGACGATTGTTCGTGGCCACCGGAAAGTGCGGTATGCGATAGCGATGACGACTTCCGAATCCTTCCGAGTCAGCTCCCACCTCAAGGACATCATCGGGCGAGACCTGGTGACGAACGAGTTCGTCGCGATCTTCGAACTCGTTAAAAACTCCTTCGACGCCGGGGCTACGCGCGTCGATATCGAGTTCGACCCAAGTGAGAGGTCGATAAAGATCGTCGATGACGGTCGCGGCATGACGTCATCCGACATACGCGACAAATGGCTGTTCGTGGCCTACTCGGAGAAGGCGCTCGCAACGCCAGACAACTATCGCGACAAGATAAGACCAGCGGGTCAGTTTGCAGGTAGCAAAGGCATCGGCCGGTTCGCATGCGACACGCTGGGGAAACGCCTTGAGCTATACAGCCGCGCTCAGGGTTCGGACTCGATCGAGAAGTTGGATATCGACTGGACCCTATTCGAAAGGGACAGCATCGAAGAGTTTCAAGAAGTTGATGTGAAGCTCGGCTCGGCGTCGGCGTTCCCAATCGTGCACAACGCCAATGAGCCCGAAGCCCACGGGACTGTGCTCGTTATTCGGGATACGCGGCAAGAATGGGACGAGGACGCGGTACGCCGACTGCGGCGCGACCTCGCTAAGCTGATCGATCCCTTCGGCACCACGAGTCATGTCGCTGTCTGCACATGGTTTCTGGACGGATCGACCCAGAGGATAGAGGGCGTCGATGGTCCCGTAGGCAACGAGATTTCAGACCTCTTGCGCGAGAAGACAAGTCGCATTGAGGTCGCGATCGAAGGCGGCTTCATCGAGACGACCCTCTTCGATCGGGGTCGGAAGATTTATACGATCAGAGAGCCTTCACCGTATGAAGAACTTGCTGACTGCCTAGTCGAGGGGCAAGTCTATTTCCTAAACAGATCGGCCAAGCAGACTTTCACGCTGCGTATGGGGGTGCGCCCGGTCGAGTTCGGAAGCGTATTCCTTTTCCTGAACCGCTTCCGAATATTCCCAATCGGAGACGAGCTTGACGACACGCTGGGGCTGAACCGAAGAAAGCAACAAGGACAATCGCGCTATCTCGGTACGCGTGACATCATCGGCCGGGTGGATGTGACGGCGCGACCAAAAATGTTCCGCGAGGTATCCAGCCGAGACTCAGGACTTGTCGAGGATGCCCGGACACGTGCGCTGTACGAAGCGATCCGGCGACACATGATTTTCCGCCTTGAACGCTATGTCGTTGGTGTCAACTGGAAGGACAAGCGCGATCAGGATCGCGACACTTCCGAAGGCCTGGAAACCGACCGGGCCCGCGACCGCATTCTTGGTATCGTGGGTGCGCTCGCGCGCTCAAAGGACGTGGAAGTCCTCTACTATGACAAAGAGATAGTCCGCGTCTCGGACGATCCTGATCAGGTCACTGATGCTGCACTCAAGGCTGTATCCGATCTGGCTGAGAGTCGTGGCGATACGTCACTGCTCCGGCAAGTCGAGGAGGCGAGGCAACGCGTTGAGGAACTTAAGGCATCTCGCGAGGAAGCCCGCGAAGACGCCAAGCGCGCGATAGAAGAGAGAGCGCAGGCTGATGCCCGGATCGCCAGGCTCGAACAGCAGGCAGCCTTCCTCGGGAGCAGTCGTGACGTCGATGTAGAACGCGTTCAATTGCTTATGCACCAGGCCGCAATCCATCTGGGCCACGTCCGATCGGCGATCGCAAACGCGGCGCACGAGGCGCGTAACGTTCTCGATGCTGCGGTCCTTCCGGAAGGATTGGATGACCTGGACGATGTAGAGGATGTGCTCGCATCCATCCGCCAATCCGCGCGCCGTGTCTCGGCGTCCATCGCCGGAGCGAGCCTTTCTGGCGATCGCCTGCGCACGGTCCTGTCGTTCGCGCCGAACATTCGTGTCGATTTGCAGACTGACAAGGTTCATGGGGACTTGCTCCAATTCCTCACCGAATATTTTGAAGTACGTCTTTCAGGCGTGCCGGGTATGCCCCTCTCCTCATTCGACGCAGCGGGACAGACCCTTGAGCGAGAATTTTCGCCCGTTGATATCGCCGTGCTCGTAGACAATCTGCTGGATAACGCCAGGAAGGCAAAGGCGAGGAAAGTCGAGTTCGTGGCGAGCCGCAAGGGACAGGGTTCTGTCCTAATCAAGGTCAGCGATGACGGTGTTGGCATCGATGACCGAAAGGTCGATTCCTCCAAAATTTTCGAACGGGGTTATAGCGGTTCGAGCAACGGCACGGGACTCGGTCTGTACAGCGTGCGCCAAATTCTTGAGGGCATGGACGCAACGATCGAGCTGGTTGGCGATGGTACGCGCGCGGATTTCGAGATCGTGATCCCCGGAGATGACGCATGAACCTTGATCTCGGCATCCTATGGATCGAGGACTCATTCAGCGAACAGGAAGAAGAAGCTCTGCGTCGCAGAGTACAGGAAGCGGGTTTTGTAGCCCGCATCGAGACAATACCCAATAGCGAGGGCATAGAGGCCCTCGCACGCGGGCATCAACTGTACCATCTCTACGATCTAATCTTGCTCGACTATCGCCTCAAAGACGAAAACGGCGATGAGCTCGCGCCCAAAATTCGTGGGCTTTTCCCATCGACGACGATCCTCTTCTATTCCGGCAGCGCGCAGGAGGGAGAGCTGCGCCGTAAGATCGCCGACAAGGAAGTGGAGGGCGTATATTGCAGCGCTCGCGAACGCTTTATCGACCGGGCAGGTGCGCTTATCGACCAGACAGCCCGATCGCTCGATAGGCTATCTGGGATGCGAGGGTTGGCGATGAGGGTGGTCGCAGAGTGCGACGAACTGATGAGGGTCGCCGTGATGTCGATGGCGGCCCGTGACTCAGCCTGTGAAGGAAAGTCCTCCGATCTAGACGAGGATGTCTTGCAGTTCATGGCGGACGTCAAACATGCCTACGAAGCGGCCGTGCTCGGCGATCTGGTAGCGCGACTGGAAACGCGAGCTGTCGATAGTGCCAAGTTGTTCAAGCACTTTCGGAGGCTCACTAAGATTGCGGCAACCTCGCCGGAAGCGTTTGGTCTGAGTGCGGAACAGGTCGATCGCCTGCGTGAGTTGCGTAAGGCCAGCGCCCAATACGATCAGAACGTTCTCGCGAAACGCAACATTCTCGGGCACGTTGTCGAAGTAAAAGGCGAGAACGGTTGGGTTCTACAAGGCAGCGACGACATCAATATCGGCGACTTCGCCGACATCCGTCGAACGTTCGCGGCTCATATCGATGCGCTCAGGGATATGATGCGTCTGGTCACTCTGCTGGACGGTCAACAGACCGACTAGCATTTCCCCAAGCGCCTCGGCGAGAAGCGGAGGCACAGCATTACCAACTTGCGTGAATTTTGGACAAGCATCGCGTCTGCGGCTTCCGCCACTGGTGTAGGGACCACTAAACGCAAACCAGTCGGGGAAGGATTGCAGTCGTGCGTGTTCCCGAACGGTCATAGCTCGTGGTTTCGAATAGTGTACGAAATCGTCCGGCAACGTGCTGATCGTTGGAGATGGGGCATTCGGGTCCAATGGCGTCGTCGAACGCTTCTTGATGCCTAGCCGATCCCGATCGGCGGGCCGAAGGCACACTCCCCTTTCGCAGTTGTCTAAGATGTCTTGCATACGTTTGACCAACATCGGGGCGTGGCGGGGAAGTCTTAGGTCGCCAGGTTCGACGCTGCTCTCAGCCCTCATCAGCTCTTGATAGCGAGATTTTGCGGCAGGCGAGCGCGCCAGCTTTCTGAAGCCTAGGTGGGCCCAGTCTTCATCAAAAGACAGTCCTGTTTCATCAGATTCGAAATCTGAGATCGCATCGCGGGCGCTGGTGTGGCCAGGACCCAGCCCGCGATTCGACAAGAAGGCCTTTCTTGCGACCCGCAGGCGTTGCAGCGGATCAATACCAGGCAGGGTACCTTTACGTGCGGCCACAAGCACAAAGCGGGGCCTGCGTTGTGGAACGCCCCAATCGGCTGCACGCAGAACGCCCGCCCACGTCTCGTAGCCCATTTCCTGCAACTTGCGTTCGACGTATTCGCTGTAGGTACCGCCTGTGCGATGCTTCATCGAGCGGAAGCCAACGACGTTTTCGAGCAGGACTAGTTTCGGCCGAACAAGATCGACGTAATCCAGATAGACCTCCACCATCTGGCTGCGAGGATCATCAGGCTTGCGGAGGCCATTCATGCTGAAGCCTTGGCAAGGGGGGCCGCCAGCAATTAGATCGACTTTGCCCCGTAGTTCAACGAGCTGACCCTTGTGGTTCGCGAGGACGTCTTGGGCCTGCCATGCGCGCTGTTCGAGCCACTCCGGCCACTGGTGCTGCCGCTCGGAATTTTCGAGCAGATTGGCTTTGTAGGTGGCGAAGGCGTCCGCATGGGCTTCGACTGCGAACAGCGTCGAGAACCCGGCAGCCCCAAGACCCAGCGACAGGCCGCCACAACCAGCAAAAAGATCAATACAGATTGGTCGCATGCAATCCATATTGCATGCTGGAAGAGCCATGTCCAGGACGTCATCGTCACCGCGCACTGAGATGGCTCCGCCTGCGAAATATCGATTCAAAATTTTTCAGAAAACCGAATCTTGGAATCGAAACGCCTAGATGGATTCCTGAGGCGATGTTGTTACGAAGAACAGCTTCGCAACGACAAAAGTGGTCTGCGTACGGTCAATTTATTGGCGTTGCCCCAGGCGCCGGCACCTTAACAGATTGTTAAGGGGGGCCGACGGGTCCCCCCCGTCTGTCATTCCTTGGTGGCTAAGATCGAAGCCGGATTATCTCGCCGCTTCTAATCCGCCCATAACCCGGTAAACAGACGCGCGCCCCACGCGCAGCCGTCGCGCTATCTCTGTTGCGCCCAGGCCTTCAGCTCTGAGGCGAGCAATCTCGATAGGATCGATCTTCGCCGGGCGGCCAGTATAGCGCCCCTCGGCCTTGGCCTTTTCGATCCCAGCGCGCTGGCGTTCGGCGCGCAACGCCGTCTCGAATTCGGCGAATGCCGACAGCATGTTAAACAGCAGTTTCCCCGTTGTCGTCGTCGTGTCGATCCCATGCTGATCCAGAACCCGGAAGCCGATGGCGCGCGACTCAAGGTCGGCGACGATGCGGCTGAGGTCGTTCACCGAACGGCCAAGCCGGTCCAGTTTAGTCACAAGAACGGTATCGCCGCGCCGCGCGTGTTTCAGACAGGCGGCTAGTTCGTCACGGCCCTCTGTCGTAGCCCCCGAACGTTTCTCGACGAACAGGTGGTCGTCCTCGACGCCTGCCGCCTTCAAAGCCTCAATCTGAATCTGAGTATCTTGCGAGATACTGGACGCACGCGCGTAACCCACCAAAGCCATCTGATCCTCCGTTGCGCCAGAACGGCACTGTCTCAAAAGGTCTATGCCCTGATTTGCAGGGTTTCAAGACATATTATGAGACGCGAGACTGCGGCTGTTGGGTTGGACAGCGAGACAGCCCATCCGGGTATACCCAAGCGAGACGGTCAGTCGCGCCACTTGCCCGGTCGGATCAGTTTCACCGGAGCCTCGCCTTCATTTTCGGATCGGTCGATTGCCTCTCCGACGTGTTTACTGGCCAGACGCCATATGCCATCCGACCGACGGTCTGCGTAGATGCATCGTTCTGCGAACCCGGCGCGCATCCGATTCAGGTGGCGGGTGGTCTCGCGGTTGGCTTTGATGCAGTCAGACATGTCGGGGTGCCAGTGCATCAAGAGCGCGACCGATGGCGACAGCGGCAACGTAACCTCCGCGTCCCGGCTTCCAAGCCCGCCGCGCATGAATCCAGGCCTGGCATTCGCGATGACCAGAGTGACCGGATTATCACTGGTCACGAACACCTCGCCCGGCGCAGCCGCGATGAGTGTCCAGTGCATCTGAAACATCAGCTTAGACGCGGTATCGAGGTTCGCCAGCGGCGCCATCGTGGCGTCCTTCCTCATGTGCAGTTCGTAGCGCGATGGGTTCGCCATGAATTCGCGCGTGTGGGCGCGTTCCTCTGGCGAAATGGGTTTACCCGCCTCGGCCTGCCGCCGGGCGAACGTCTCCCACGCCCCGTCGTGACCAAGCAGCAAATCAGCGGCGCGGGTAAGGAGGCGGCCCTCGAATTCGGCGAAGCGCTGCCGCGAGGTATCGGATCGAAGGTAGACCGACGCGACCAAGGCTGCGAAGGCGAGCCGGTCTTCATCCGACAGATCGGCGAGACTGAGAGCGCCCGACGCGACCGCCTTAAGGACAGGGACGCCGCAGCTCTCTAGCACCGCTAAGACGCTCTCCACGCGCGTATCACGGGTCCCGTCTGCGGCAACCACGCTGTAGAGGTCGGTTTCGACCGCTTCATTGAGCGGACGGCTACTACGCGGCCCGTCAGACGTGGGATCGTAAACCCAAAGCCTGTCATCGCCTCCGGTGAACTGGGCCAGATACGACTTAGGAACTCGGTGGTGCTTTTTGGGGCCTGCCATCGGCTGATGGCGGCCAAGAAAATCGTCGGTCGTCAAGTGTCGTTGTTCAGGTGCGCCTCTGGACGCGAGCGGTCCAGGCGGACTCACCTTAACCGTAACACTTACTGTACTATATTTCGGACTATTCCTGCTCCGTGATGGCTTCAGCCACGCCCGCTTTGGGAGGACGCTTCATAACAGACGAAACCAGTGCGACTGCGCCCAACCTAAACTCCAGGAGTCCAGGTTCTCCAACCATTTTGGCTGACCCCTACATTTACTCACCCGATTCCCACCACTCTTCAGAGGTCACGGCATCTTCACCTCTATTTCTCTCTTCTCTAGAAAAGCAGGAAAGAACCTGGACTCTGGGACTCTGGACAGGAATGTGTGTGGTGGCAGTGGTTTGCGGCGTCTCCGTAGCTGGTGCCGAACCGGGACACAGCCAGGACACCCAGACCGGTGTCCAGGTCCGGCAGAATTCGAACCTGGACACTTTTGCTTCGGATCGGCCGGGCTGCCTAGGTCGGGGCGCGGTGGACAGCGACGTCGTACATTTCAGCAGAAAGCGCCGGAGCCTCCCGAGGCATAGCCGCATCGAGATCCTCAGCGTCGGCTTCCGGCGACAACATAAGACCGGGGTAAGCGCCCTGCATGGACGCCAGTGCCTCGCGACGGCTCGGCAGTCGGTAACAGTTCACGCGGCCACGGAACGGAAAGGTCGCCTTGACCGAACTCAGGCTGTCACCCACGACCTTGCGCAGGAAGCGGCCTAGGCTCTCGGGCGACAGCGAACCGCCGTAGGCGCGGCAGTTCTGTTGATAGCTAGCCAGCAGGTGGGCGCGCGCGATGACCAGCGGCGCATCGAGCGACCATTCCGCGTCAGCGTCGGCCACGGCTCCTTCAGGCAGGCGTTCGTAAGGTACAACACCGGTGGTCAAGATGGACGCCCACCACCGTTCGTCCGACTTCAGCGACAGGCGGACTTGATCCGCCAGGGCCGCAGTCTTGGGCGGCTTCGACCAGTCTCGGTTGCGCAGATCGCGGGCGCAGAGATCGGCGAGCAACGTCTTGAAGCCGCCCGCCTCCAGTTCCGCCCACATGTCGGCGAAAAACTTCGAGTCTCCCTTACGGTGGTCGGCGACGTCGGCGACGACGAACCGCCGTTCGCCGGGGCCGGAGGGCACTACGTGCTCGGCGTTAGCGGTCATCACCAGTCGGAAGTACGCGGGCTGCATGGTGGTGGCGCCATGCTTCTCTTCGACGGGCAAACGCGGCGACGTCACCAGAGACTTGAGCCGCGCCTCCGACGCCAGATCACCGGCAAAGTACGCCTCCTCCACGACCAGAAGCATGGCGTGAGCGAAGGTTTCGCCTGCGAAGCGTCCGGTCAGGCCCACGGCGGAATCGATGACGGGGCAGTAACGCTCGCCGATCAGCTTCGCCAGGACGTTGGAGAAGGTGGACTTTCCGGAGCCTTTTGATCCACGCAGAATCAGCATAACAGGCGGACGCTTCGTGGGGTTCTTGAAGATGTCGGCCATGAAATCCCAAAGCCACGCCGCCAGGACAGGATCACCACCGGCGAGGTTCTCGTTGACGTGCTCCTTGAACAAGTCGTAGCCGCTGGAGAAAGCGGGCTTGTAGGCGAACCCCTGGAAAGTGTTGAAGGCGCCATCCGGCAGTCCAACAGCTTGACCGCTGGGCCGGTACGGCAGGAACACCTTCTCGCTGTACTGACGACGGTCGGACTGACAGGCCCACCACCGGAACAGCGGCACCGGCTTGGCGACCGGGACCTTCTTGCCTTCGTTGACTTCCCAGCCGACGATCAAAACAGTCTCGTGAGCGAGGATCGTTGCCATATCGTGGAACGAGTAGAACGCCAGTTGACGATCCGTTCTATCGAGGAAGCGAACCTTCCCACCCAGCTTTATCTGCGCAATACGCTTATTGGCATAGTCCATTGCCTTCATCTGACTATCAGCAATCTGATAATGAAGATTTGGATATTTTGCCTTGATTTTCTCAAGGGGAGACTTTGCTCCCATATTATCTGTGTTGCTCATTTTTACTTTACGCGCCTGCGCCGTCTCAGCGACAGGAACTCCTCTATATTCGTAAATGACTGGCTGGCGGTCGGCCACGCCGGGGTTGACGCCATCGGATAAGGCCGAGGACCTGCGAGCACGGTGGTCATCTGCGCCTGCTCGGATCAATATCGCTCCAGCACTTGCACCTGCGTATTCCCTTGACTATAGTATTTCTGCATCGTTTTTGAGCGAGCGCGGCAAGACTTGAGTAGAGTCACGTTTCACGACTAAAGTGACTCCTACGGGTTCTTGAAAAAGCGCTATTGAGGTCAGTGGCATTCGCCTTGCGAGCCGAGCGGGGCGGCTGGTAGACAGCCTTGCCGGGCGCCACACCAGCGACCCAAGCCTCCTCTGGGGCCCCTTCGGGGGGCGGGGGGGGGGGGGGGGGGGGGGGGGGGGGGGGGGGGGGGGGGGGGGGGGGGGGGGGGGGGGGGGGGGGGGGGGGGGG